>CAVPYV010000003.1:0-398820 GCA_963710105.1 uncultured Chloroflexia bacterium | reverse complement strand
GGTCGGCGGCCCGGCCGCGGACCTGCTCGCGATTGCCGCGGACGGTGTTGATCTCGCCGTTGTGGGCGATCGACCGGAACGGCTGGGCAAGCGCCAGACCGGGCGGGTGTTCGTCGCGTAGCGCTGATGGAAGACCGCGTAGTCGAGCGAGAGCGGCTCCCGCAGGTCCGGGTAGAGATCGGCGCAATCGGCCCCCGATGACGAGGCCCTTGTAGACGATGGTCCGGCCGACGACGACGGGATCGACAACTCGGTCGCCGTGCCGCCCGCCGAACGGACAGCCCTCTCGAGCGTCCGCCTGGCGATGACCAGCCGACGCTCGAATGCCCGGTCGGTGAGCGGACGCGGGTCGTCGCCAGCACGATCGGTCGCCGACGATGGCCTGCGCGAACGACGGGCGAGAGGCGGCGGCCGAGGCGCCCAGCGCGGTCGCATCGAACGGGACCGGCCGCCAGCCGGCGATCGCCAGCCCCGCCGCAGCGAGCCCGCTCGACCACGTTGCCCGCGCCGCCGCGGTCGGCGGTCCGGCCACGCGGCAGGAAGACCGAGACGATGCCCGGTCGCGCAG
Organism: uncultured Chloroflexia bacterium; assembly: GCA_963710105.1. Lineage (GTDB taxonomy): Bacteria > Chloroflexota > Limnocylindria > Limnocylindrales > CSP1-4 > CF-46. The sequence goes on along the minus strand of CAVPYV010000003.1, from coordinate 398,252 downwards.
CGCCCAGATCGCCCGCGCAGCAACTCGAGCAGGGTCCGATCGAGCGGCAAGGCGACGCCCGCGCCATCGCTGCCTTCGCCATCAGCCCCGAACGCCCCGCGATGGCCGAGCGCGGCAAGACCGGCCAGGGCCAACGGCAGGACCCGCTCGCGTGAGCGGCCACCGGCGTCGGCCACGAACCCGACCCCGCAGGCGTCATGTTCGAACCGCTCCTCATAGAGCGGAGCGAGGCTCGGCGCGGTGCGGGTCGGGTCGCTGTGGGGGCTCGATCCATGGTCGGGCTCCTGGAGGTGGGACGAGGCCGGCCGACCGTCGAAATGGGTCGACGGCGGCCGGTCGTTCTGATCGCGGACGCGCGGGCCGGAGCGGCCCGGGCAGTCACACCTGATAGGCGACCTCACCGTGGACGGAGATGTCGAGCCCAGCCTCCTCGGCCTCCGGCTTGACCCGGATGCCGAGGAGGGCGTCGACGACCTTGACGATGACGAATGTGCCGACCACGGCGTACCCGACCGTCGCGACGACGGCGACGAGCTGGGTGACGAGCTGCTGGGGGTTGCCGTCGAGCAATCCGGAATACGCAGCCTGGACCGTGCTCGAGGCGAGGATGCCGGTGGCGATCGCCCCGAACATCCCGCCGACACCGTGGACGGCGAAGACGTCGAGCGCGTCGTCGACCTTCGAGCGCGCGCGCAGGAGGGTCGCGCTGTAGCACAAGCCGCCGGCGACGAGACCGATGATGAGCGCGCCACCCGGCGTCACGTAGCCGGAGGCCGGGGTGATCGCGACGAGACCGGCGACCGCGCCGCACGCGGCACCGACGACGCTGACCTTGCGGCTGTGCGCGTAGCTTGCCAGGACCCAGGTGACGGTCGCCGCAGCGGCGGCGATGTTGGTGACGGTGAAGGCGCTGGCGGCCAGTCCCCCGGCGGTGACCGCGGACCCGGCGTTGAAGCCGAACCAACCGAACCACAGCAGACCGGCGCCGAGAACGACCATCGGCACGTCATGCGGCTCCGACTTCTCGCCGTTCATGCGGCGCCGGCCGATCAAGCAGGGCCACGACCAGGGCCGACACGCCCGAGCTGATGTGGACGACGGTGCCGCCGGCGAAGTCGAGGGCGCCGAGCTTGAACAGCCAGCCATCGACCGACCAGACCCAGTGCGCGATCGGCGAGTAGATGAGGATCGACCACAGGATGGTGAACAGGACGAAGGAGCCGAACCGCTTGCGCTCGGCGAACGCCCCGGTGATGAGGGCCGGCGTGATCGCCGCGAACATCAACTGGAACATCGCGAACAACATGAACGGGATCGTCGTCGCGTACACCGTCGACGGTTCCTGGCCGACCCCGTTGAACATCGCGAAGTCGAGCCCGCCGATGAGGCCGGCGCCGTTGACGTCAGGCCCGAAGGCCAGGGTGAACCCGATGACGACCCAGACGATGCTCACCAGGGCCAGCCCGAAGAAGCTGTGCATCGTCGTCGACAGGACGTTCTTGCGGCGGACGAGGCCACCGTAGAACAGCGCCAGCCCCGGCAGCATCACCATGACCAGCGCCGTGGATGTGAGCATCCACGCGGTATCTCCAGTGTCCATCGTCGATCCGACCTCCGTCGAGCCAGGGCACCCGACGCAAGCAGCCGGGCATGACCAAAGGCTAGGAGGGCGGGCTGGGACCGTCGCGGCCCCGTGCCAGGGCCGACAACGTATCGGTTCGGGTGCGATCTCAACGGTCCGGGCGCGCAGGGTTGTGGTTGCGGGTCGCTACCTGATGCGCGACGGGTCGGAGGCGAAGATCCACTCCTCGACATCGGCGACCGGCTCATAGCCGATGGTCTGGTAGATGTGATTCGAGGTCGGATTGGCGAGATCCGTGAAGAGGTAGACGAACCTGCGCCCGGCTTCGAGCTGGATCTGGCTCACGGCAGCGACGAGCGCGCTCGCGTATCCGTGTCCGCGGCGTTCCATGGGCGTGTACACCGGCCCGATGCGGATCCCATGCGGGGTCGGACTCCCGACGGCACAGAGTGAGACCGCGACTCCGTTCTCCCACAGATAGATCGTCCGGCCACGCCCGGCGAGCCATCGATCGGCCATCGCCTCCGTCCGCTCACGGTCGACCTCCTCGAGCGCCTCCCGGCGCACGCGCCATACAATCGGATCCATGAGCGACACGACAGACCTCGCCGCGGATCGGGCGCGCCGCCGAATGCTCGGCGTCACCGTCGACACCCTGCGGCGCTGGGCCGAGAACGGGCGCCTGACCGTCGTCCGCTCGCGCGGCGGGCAGCGGCTGGTCCCGATCGGCGAGATCACCCGTCTGACCGGAGCCCGGCCGTCAGGCCGCCACCGACCGCCCGATCGTCGCCCAGTCGGCCAGCAACCGGTTCGCCGGGATCGTCACCCGGATCGAGGCCGACCGGGTCGCCGCGGTCGTCGAGATCCTCGCCGGCCCGCACCGCCTGGTCAGCCTGATGACGGCCGAGGCGGTCGCGGAGATGGGGCTGAAGGTCGGCGACGAGGCGATCGGCGTCGTCAAGGCGACGAACGTGATCGTCGAGGTCCCCTCTGCCGCGCGAGGCGCGGAGCTAGCGGCCGACCCGGGCTGGGCCGACGGGCGTCAGCGGCGGTCGAAGACCTCCGGGTTCACCGGCGTCGGGAGCCGCTCCCCACGGACGCCGGCGAGCAGGTTCGCGGCGGCCATCTCGGCCATCTTCGCCGCGCGTCGCCCGCGACGCCGAGGCGATGTGCGGGACGACCAGGCAGTTGTCGAGGGCGAGGAGCGGGTCGTCCGGCGCGATCGGCTCGGGGTCCGTGACGTCGAGGGCCGCCGCGCCGATCGACCCCGCCCGCAGCGCCTCGGCCAGCGCCGACCCGGTCGACGACCGGGCCGCGCGACGTGTTCACGAGGACCGCGGTCGGCTTCATCCAGCCGAGCCTCTCGGCGTTGATCAGGCCCGTCGTCTCGGGCGTCAGGTTGACGTGGAGCGACACGAAGTCCGATCGCGGCCAGCAGCTCGTCGAGCGGGAGGAAGGTCGCGCCGTAGGCGGCCTCGACGGCCTCGCTCGGCCCGCCGGACGTCGTGGTACAGGATCGTCATCCCGAAGCCCATGCGCCCGCCGCGCCATCGCCTGGCCGATCCGCCCGAAGCCGACGATCCCGATCGTCGCCCCGTGGACGTCCGGCCCGAGCAGCAGGAGCGGGCCCCAGGTCTTCCAGCTGCCCGCCCGGACGTAGCGATCGCCCTCGGGCAGGCGCCGGGCGGCGGCCATCAGCAGCGCCCAGGCGAGGTCGGCCGTCGTCTCGGTCAGGACGCCCGGCGTGTTGCCGACGGCGACGCCGCGCGCGCGTGCACGCCGGGACGTCGACGTTGTCGAACCCGACGGCGTAGTTCGACGACGACCCGGAGCTGCGGCCCGGCCGCGTCGAGGAGCTCGTCGTCCACGCGGTCCGTGAGCAGCGTCACGATGCCGGCGCAGCCGGCGACGGCCGCCAGGAGCTCCGCCCGGGGCGGCGGCAGGTCGCCCTCCCAGACGCGGGCGTCGCAGGCGGCGACGATCGGGTCGATCCCCTCGTCGGGGATCAGCCGGCTGATGAACACCTTCGGCCGGTCGCCGCTCATCGGGCGACACCGGCGCCGGCGCCCGCCGTCGCCCCGGGCAGCGCCTCGACGAACGCCCGGATCCGCCCGAGCCCCGTCGCCAGGTTCTCGCGGGAGTTCGCGTACGAGATCCGGATGTGATCGGTCCCGATCCCGCCGAAGGCGGTGCCGGCAAGGACGCAGACGCCCGCTTCCTGGAGGAGGCGGTCGGCGAGCTGGCGGCCGCTCAGCCCGGTCCCCGAGATGTCCGGGAACACGTAGAACGCGCCCTTCGGGGACAGGCAGCGGATCCCCGGGATCGCGTTGAGCCCCGTCGACGATGAGGTCGCGCCGGGCATGGAACTCGGCGACCATGTCCGCCATCGGCTCCTGCGGCCCGCGGATCGCCTCGACGGCGCCGACCTGGGCGAACGTCGGGGCGCCGAGATCGTGTTGATCACGAGCTGGCCGTACGTCGCGACGAGCGACGGCGGGACGATCGCGTAGCCCGAGCCGCCAGCCGGTCATCGCGAAGGTCTTGCTGAACCCGTCGAGGACGATCGTCCGCTCGGCCATCCCGGGCAGCGACGCGATCGAGACGTGCTCCTCGCCGTCATAGAGGATCCGGCCGTAGATCTCGTCGGCGAGGACGACGAGGTCGTGGCGGATCGCCAGCTCCGCGATCGCCTCGAGGTCGCCCCGGGTCAGGACGCCGCCGGTCGGATTGGCCGGCGAATTGATCACGAGCATCCGGGTCCGCGGCGTCACGAGCGAGGCGAGCTCGTCGAGGTCGATCCGGAAATCGCGCGCCATCCGGATCGGCACCGGCACCGGGCTGCCGCCGACGAACCGGGTCAGCGACTCGTAGATCGGGTACCCCGGATCCGGGACGAGGACCTCGTCGCCCGGATCGACGAGGCCGAGGATCGCGTACAGCATCACGCCCTTGCCGCCGACGGTGACGAAGACCCGGTCGAGGGTGACCGGGAACGCCCTTGCGGGCGCTCGCGTCCTCGGCGATCGCCTCGCGCAGGGCCGGGATCCCGGGGAACGGCGCGTAATGGGTCGCACCGTCGTCGAGCGCCCGCTTGGCCGCCTCGCGGATGTTGGCTGGCGTGTCGAAGTCGGGCTCGCCGATCTGGAGGTGGACGATGTCGCGGCCCTCGGCCTCGAGGGCGCGCGCCCGGGCGGAAACCTCGAATGCGCTCTCCGTCCCGATCATGCTCATGCGCTGGGCGACCCGCATGGCGGCTCCTCGTGCGGTGGGTCCGCGCAGTCTAGCGTGACCCGATTCCGGGCCGCTCTCGGGCCCGAGCCGCGCGACGGGCTAGAATCCGGGGATGACCCGCTTCTTCGACCTCGACGAGGCCAACTCCGCCCTGGCCGAGGTGCGGACGATCCTCGAGTCCCTGCGCGACGAGCGGGCCGAGCTGATCCGGCTCCGTGACCAGGTCCTCCTCCACCGCTCGCCGAGCGACACCCCCGCCAACGCGCCGACCGAGGCCAACGTCGGCGGCGCCTCGCGACCCGCCGAGCCCGCCGAGCCGGCAGACACGCCGGACGGCGGCGCGACGCCCGGTTCCGGGGCCGGCCCGGCCGGCGAGCCCGGGGCGAACGACCCGGAGGTCCGGATCCTGCGCCTCCGGATGCAGGGCGTGATCGACCGGATGCAGGCGGGCGTCACCCGGATCGACGAGCTGGGCGTGACCCTCCGCGAGATCGAGACGGGGCTGATCGACTTCCCCGCCCTCGCCTCCGGCCGCCAGATCTGGCTCTGCTGGCGCCTCGGCGAGGGCGACATCGCGTTCTGGCACGAGCTCGGCGACGGGTTCGGCGGCCGCCAGGCGCTCGTGGACCTGACGTGAGCGGCGCCACGGTCATCCAGAACGGCCGGGCCAAGGCGTTCCGGCCGCTCCCGGCCGCGGATCGCCGGCGAGCCTACGACGCGGCGCTCGCCGCGTACGACCGGGGCGACTTCTTCGAGGCCCACGAGCTCCTCGAGCCGGCCTGGATGGGCACCGACGATCCCGCCGAGCGCGCCCTCCACCAGGGCCTGATCAAGCTCGCGGCCGCCTTCATCCACGGCGTCCGCGGCAACCCGCTGGGGATCGCCCGGAACCTCGACGGAGCGCGCCAGCGGCTGGGCGAGGCGCTGGGTTCGGCGCCGGCCGCAGCGTCCGGACTGGACGTCGCCGCGCTCATCGGGGCGATCGAGGAGCGGCTGGCTCGCCTCGCCGACGACCCGGCCGACGCCACGGTCGAGGCTCCCCCGCTGCCGCGGGCCGACCGATGACGATGTCGTCCCAGGTTCCATCGATCCTGGCCCGCGACGCCGCGGCCGCCGCCGACCCGGCGACCGCCCCGGATCCCGCGACGCGGCCGCTGATCGTCGACGTCCGCGAGGCCGACGAGTTCGCCCGCGAGCGCATCGACGGGGTCGCCCTGCTGCCGATCTCGCAGTTCGTCGTCCGCCATCGTGAGCTGCCGAAGGATCGGCCGCTCTTCGTCGTCTGTGCCTCCGGCAGCCGCTCGGCGTCCGCGACGATGTACCTGCTCCAGGCGGGCTGGACCGACGTCCGGAACGTCACCGGCGGGATGATCGGCTGGCGCCACGCCGGGCTGCCGGTCCGAACCGCCCCGGTCGAGCCGGGCGAGGGCGACCTTCCCGCCTGAGGTCCGCGGGGGGCATCCCGCCGATGCCGCCCGGGGGCCGGAGGCCCGGCGGGGACGCTGTCCCGACGGCCGGGCCTTCGGCGTCAGGCGCCCGCCTTCAGGCGCGCTTCTTCAGCTCCGAATCGCGGCGGCGCCGATCGCGCCATTCCCGGATCTGGTCGCGGTGGGCGAACGCCCAGCCGATCACGACGAAGAAGGCGAAGTCGACGATGCCGACCGTGTTCGCGTTCAGGTAGCCGAGCTGCTGGCCGATCTCGCCGTCGATCTTCAGGGCCGGCACGGTCGCCCCGAGGAGCCCGACCTGGAAGAACGGCGCCTGGGGCGCGATGTTCGCCCGGTTGCTCGCCGCGATCACTCCGTCGGTCGTCGTCCCGCCGACGATGATCGCGTCCGGGCCGAGGATGATCGGCGCTCCGCCGGCGAGACCCGTGGCCGGGAGATCGCTGACGTCGAGGTGCTTCCAGTCGGTGATGTCGCCGCTGTTCGTCGGGACCGCCCAGTAGAGGGTCCCCTGCGGCGTCGTGCCATCCGAGCCGCCGATCGCGTAGAGCGCGCCGTTGGCGGCGAACCCGGCGAGGTTCGTGCGCGGCGCCGGCAGGTCCGTCGACCCGCCCTTCACGCCGAACTGGACGATCTTCGTCGCGTCCGCGCCCGTTCCGAACTCGCCCCGCTGGACGCTCGGGATGGCGTTGACGCCCGGCGCCGATCCGCCGTAGACCCACAGGTACGACCCGTCGATCGCGGCCGAGGCGTCCGTGACCGGGGTGAACAGCTTGCCGGGCTCGGTCTCCCACTTGCCCGGCGCGCCCTTGCTGTCGAAGGTGGTCTTGAGGACGGTGTCGACGATCGCGCTGCCGTTCGTCCCGCCGACGAGCAGGAGGCCGTCGGTCGCCGCGACGACGGCCGAACCCGCGCGCGCCTCGGGCAGGGTGAGGTCGAGCTTCGCGTCCTCGGCGGTCTGCCACTCGCCGAGCTCGCCGGTCTTCGAATTGGGGGTCAGGATGAAGACCGAGGTGGTCGGCTTGCCGTCGGCGCCGTTGCCGCCGATCGCGTAGATCCGGCCGCCCGAGTAGATGACCGCGGCGTCGGAGCGAGGTTCGGGCAGCTTCGGCCCGTCAGCCCACTTGTCGAAGTTGCCGGTGCCCGAGGTGTGGGCGACGAACGTCTGGTCCGATGCCGTCGTCCCGTCCGACCCGCCGACGTAGAGGATCGTTGTCCCCGACTGGACGACCGCGCCGTCGGTCCGCGGCGCCGGCAGCGAGATCTCGGCGGGCGAGGTCGACCAGGGCACGACCGCACCGGCCGGCGCCGGGCACGGCAGCGTCTTGTTGCCCTCCGGGCAGAAGTTGACCGGGCTCCAGGCGAGGATCCCGAGGTCGATCGTCTTGTTGACCGTGAAGTAGTAGGCGCGGTCCGGGATGTAGCCCAGCATGAAGATCAGGAGGATGAACCAGAAGGCCGCCTTGAGCGTCGCCCAGCCCCAGCCGTTCGCGTCGAGCAGCCCGAAGAACGCGCGTCCGCGCGTCTGGGTCGTTCCCGGGTGCAGGGCCTGCTGCGCCATCGTCCTCCATCCGACCGGGCGGTCGCGCCGCCCGGCTCATCAGCCGTTGGTGTCCTGCCTACTTGACCTCGATGGTCCCCTTCATCGTCGTCGGGTGGACCTGGCAGAGGTACGTGTAGGTGCCGGCCTTGAGGGCCGGAACCGAGTAGCTCCGCTTCGCCGGTCCCGTGAAGAACGACGTGTCGCCCATGGCGACCGCCGCCCCGCCCGGGTCGTTGATCACGACGTTGTGGGGCCCGGTCGTCGCGTCCTGGTTGTCGAAGACCAGGGTGAACGCGGTGTCCGCCTTGACCGACAGGCTCGTCTCCTTGAACCCCGCGGTCGCGGCGCCGTTCTCGGCGGTGAGCGTGACCGTCGGCGCGTTCGGGTCGACCGACGCGGCCGGCGCCGGCGAACCGCCGCCGCCACCGGTCAGCGCGTTCAGGTAGCAGTCGGGATACGGGGTCGCACCCGCGTCCGGCTTGTAGCTGGGGTCGCGCCAGCCGGTGAACGTCTTGACCTTGCCGGTCGCCGGATCGATCACCGGCTCGTTCGTCGAGGCGTCGCGGATGTCGTAGGTGTGGTCGCTCGTCGCCCGCAGGAACGCGATCAGCTCGTCGATCTGGCGGTAGTTGAGCGGGCCCGGCGGGTTGCCCTGGTCCGACCACACCGGCATCGCCGAGTTGGCGTTGCCGCAGACGTAGCGGCCGCCGACGGTGAGGACGTTGCGGAGGTACTGCTCGTTGAGGTGGGCGAACAGCTTGTCCTGGGCGTTGAGCTGCGGGCCGATGTAGCCCTGCCCGGCCGCCGACTTGGCCGCCGCGTCAGGCTCGTTCGGGCCGAGTCCGTTCGGCCCGTGGCAGCGGGCGCAGTTCGCCTCGAAGATGTTGTAGCCGCGCTCGACGTCGGTGACCTGCTGGGCGTCGATCTCCTCGGCAAGGCGGGCCTTCGACAGGCCGGCCGGCGCGCCGAGCTCGTAGAACCAGTAGCCCACGATGAACAGGCTGACGAAGATGACCGTCAGGAAGCCGACCCAGCGGGCCGCGGAGGACTGTCGGACGATCCCGGCCGAGCGCTGCGGCGTCAGCCCGGCGTTGGCCTTGATCGACGGCGCGGCATTGAAGCGGTCCGCCGTCAGCTGCTGCTGGGGGACCGTCGCCGGGAGCCGTTCCTCCGCCTCGCCGCCGGCCGGCGACGGAGACCCGTCGGGGACCGGCGCCGGCGTCTGGTCGGTCATCAGATGCACCCCGTCGGGGTGCGCGGCGGGATGATCCCGGGCTGGCCGACCGCGATCGGCAGCGGGCCGAGCGTGATCTTGCCCGTGTCGAGGGTCAGGACGCCGCTGCCGTCGACGCTCGCCGAGAAGCGGTCCATGCTGCGGGCGGCCGGTCCGAACTGGGCGCCGGCGGCCTTGATCCCCAGCCGGTCGTAGCGCGACCCGTGGCAGGGGCACTCGAACCAGAAGTTCTTCAGGCAGGGGTTCGGCTTGCAGCCGAGATGCGGACAGCGCTGGTACAGGCCGCGGACGTTGAGCGCCGTGCCGTCGCCGCTCGTGTCCTCGCCGGGAACGAACTGCTGCTGCGCGCTGTCGACGAGGACGATGTAGGCCCGGGCGTCCGGGACGTAGGCCGGGAAGCCGTCGGCGATCGGCAGGTTGGCGTTGGCGAGCTTGATGTCGTCGAGCGTGCCGATCTTGACCTTGCTGCCGAAGCCGCCGGACAGGTTCGGCCAGATGAAGCCGATTGTCCCGGCCGTGACCTCGAGCAGCCACAGGCCGACCGCCCCGCCGATGGAGTAGCGGAGGAGCTGGCGCCGCGAGACGCCCTTGACCTGGGCCCGCCGGAGCGACTTGATCGCCTCGGGGGCGAGCGCCCGCGGCCGGTCGACGGGTTCGACGTGGTAGTTGCTCATGGTCGCTCGCTCATCGGGTCATCGGGGTCATTCGGTCTCGTGTGGAGGGGATTCACAGGGAGAAGTGCAGGCCTGGCGACGTGTTCTCGAAGAACGGCAGGTACGGGATGACGAAGCTGTAGCCCGGTCCCCGGAAGAAGATCCCGACGAAGGTCAGGATCAGGCCCAGGGCGCAGAACATCGTGAACAGGATCACCGCCGTCTTGCGCTCGGACGGGCGCGTCGCGGTCAGGTTGCCCCGGTCGACGTAGGGGATCAGGGCCGCGCCGACGAGGACGAGGAGCGGGGTCAGGACGCCGGCGACCGTCGGGTGGAAGTAGGCGAGCAGCTCCTGGAGGCCGAGGAAGTACCACGGCGCCTTGGCGACGGCGGGCGTCACGTTCGAGTTCGCGAGCTCTTCGAGGGGAGCGTTGATGAAGAGGCCCATGAGGAGCAGGAAGATGCTCATCATCCCGGCCGCGAGGAACTCGATCGAGAGCAGGTGCGGCCAGGTCATGACCGTGTCGTCCGGTTCCTTCTGGACCCGCACGACGGCGTCCTGCTTGACGAGCGCGAGCAGCCGGTACGGCCGCGCCGACATCGGCACGCGCTGCTTGTCGATCTCCGTCCTGCGAGTCGGATCAACAGGAAGGACGACGCGCTTCTCCGTGGGCTGCTTCGTGTCCGTCATCTCAGAGCGGCCCACTGATTCCACCTCGGGCCGATGGAGTCGCGGAGCTCCTCCTCGGGCCTCGGTGAGCTGATGCCTGAGCGAACTGGTTGCACATCACAGCGGCCCACTGATCCCACCGTCTTTTCGAATTCGCCAGAAGTGGACGGCCAGGAAGATCGCCGCGGCAAGCGGGAACACCATGATGTGGAGCACGTAGAAGCGGAGCAGCGTGTTCTGGCCGACCTCCAGGCCGCCGAGGAGGAGGCGGTTGACCGGGACGTTCAGGAGCGGCGCGTAGCCGCCCATGTTCGTGCCGATCGTGATCGCCCAATAGGCGATCTGGTCCCACGGCAGCAGGTAGCCGGTGAAGCTCAGCATGATCGTCAGGAAGAGCAGGACGACCCCGACGACCCAGTTGAACTCGCGCGGCGGCTTGTAGGCGCCGTGGTAGAAGACCCGCATCATGTGGAGGAACACGAAGAACACCATCAGGTGGGCGGCCCAGCGGTGGATGTTCCGGGTCAGGAGCCCGAACGTCACCTGGCTCTGGATGTCGAGGATGTTCGTGTACGCCAGCGTCGCCGACGGGACGTAGAAGAACATCAGGTAGACGCCGGTGATCGTCAGGACGAGGAACAGGAAGAACGACAGCCCGCCGAGGCAGAACGTGTAGGCGAACTTCACCGCGTGCTGGCGGACGCGGACCGGGTGGATGTGGAGGAAGACGTTGTTCATGACCGCGTACGCCCGCGACCGCTCGTCGTTGGGGTACGGCTGGCGGAAGAGCGAGCGCCACACCGGACTCCGCCGGATGCTCTGATCCACCCGCTCGAGGAAACTCACCGGGCTCCTCCTGCGACGCCGGGAGTCCCGGCCAGTTGCGCGTCGCGGTACGACTCCTTGTAGAGCCGCCCGTCGGTCGAGATCTCCTGAAGCTCGAACCGCTCCATCGTAATGGCGTCGAACGGGCAACGCTTGACGCACAACGCGCAGCGGATGCAGCGCTCCTCGTCGAGGATCATCGCCGCCCCGTTCGACCAGCCGTACGACTCCTCGATCTCGGGCAGGAGGCCCTCGGTCTTCAGCTGGTTGACGTCGACCATGTGGATGACGCCCTCGGGGCAGACGTCGGCGCAGGCGCCGCACAGGACGCAACGGAACGGGTCGAACCAGATGTTGTAGTTGCACATCAGGCAGCGGGTCGACTCGGTGACCGCCGCCGTGGCGTCGTAGCCGTACTCGACCGGGGTGTTGAAGTTGACCTCCGGGTCGGTCGACGGCATCCGGACCTGGAGCGGGGCCATCGGGATGTGCTGGCGCGGCAGGACGTCGTAGAACTCGGGCATGTCGTGGCGCCAGGAGCTCGTGATCTTGACGTTCGGGGTCACGGTCACGTCGGTCCGGCCGGCGAGGTAGCGATCGATCGCGTAGGCGCACTTCTTGCCGTGGCCGGCGGCCTCGATCAGGGTCGTCGGACCGGTCACGAAGTCGCCGCAGGCGAAAACGCCGCGGGTGTTCGTCGCGTACGTCGCCGGGTCGACCTTGACCCGGCCGCGGTTGATCTCGAAGGCCGGCTCGACCGGCAGGAACGTCAGGTCGGCGGCCTGCGACACGGCCGGGATGACGACGTCGGCCGGGATGACGAACTCGCTGCCCTCGATCGGCACCGGCGACCGCCGGCCGGAGGCGTCCGGCTCGCCGAGGCGGTTCCGGATGAACCTGACGCCGGTGACGTGACCGTCCTGGCCGATGACCTCGACCGGGCTGGCGAGGAACTCCATCCGGACGCCCTCGCGCTCGGTCTCGCCGAGCTCCTCCTCGTCGACGACGAGCTCGGACCGGGTCCGGCGATAGACGATCGAGACCCGCTCGGCGCCGTGGCGGAGGCTCGTCCGCGAGCAGTCCATGGCGGTGTACCCGCCGCCGATCACGACGACGTCCTTGCCGACGTAGAGCTCCTGGCCGAGGTTCGCCTTCTTCATGAAGTCGACCCCGTAGTCGACCCCGTCGAGGTCGCCGCCGGGGATGTCGAGGGCGACCGGGTCCATCGCGCCCGCGGTCAGGGCGACCGCGTCGTAGTCGCGCTGGAGTTCCTCCATCGTGACGTCCTTGCCGACGGTCGTGTTGAACCGGAAGGTGACCCCCAGCCGCTCGACGAGCCGGACGTCCATCTCGATCGCCTCGCGCGGCAGGCGGAAGGCCGGGACGCCGATGAGCATCGTCCCGCCGCCGTACGGAAGGCTGTCGAAGACGGTGACCTGGACGCCCTTCATCGCGAGCTCGCGGGCGACGGCGATGCCGGCCGGCCCGGCGCCGACGACCGCGACGCGCTCGCCACGCGGGGTGATCTGGGGCATGACGTCGGGGATGCCCGAGGCCTCGTGCCACTCGACGAGGAACCGCTTCATCGCCCGGATCGCGAGCGGCCGGTCGATGTCGCCGCGACGGCAGGCCCGCTCGCACGGCGCGGAGCAGACGTAGGAGCACATCGCCGCGACCGGGTTGGGCTCGCGGGACAGGATGTAGCCCTCCTCGAACCGGCCCTCGGCGGCGAGGTTGAGGTAGCCACGGCAGTTCGTCCCGACCGGGCACGCTTCCTGGCACTCGATGTTGCACTGGAGCCAGGAGGCGTCGACGGGCTGGACGAGGAATTCCTGGAGGGGGTCGATCGCCAAGGTCGAGGACGTGCCTTTCGCTGCGGTCCGGTCCCGGGGATGTCGAGCCGGACGCGACGAGGCGAGGCGTGCGGCCGGTGCAGCCAATCTACCATCCGAACCTCGGGCTTCGCAAAGCCGCCCCGGACGCTCCCGGGGCGCCCGCGGCCGGCCGGCCGGAGCGGCGCCGGGGCTCCCCGCGAGTTGACCGCGGCGGAGTGCGCAGCTACGCTCAACGGGGGTCGTCGCGGGGCCGGCCACAGGTCGAGGAGGTCAGCGGGTCTTGACCGCCAGCGAGTTCGCCTTTCTGGCCCTCGGGCTCGTCCTCGGGGTCGCCAGCGGTGCCGCCCTCATCGAGGTTCTCCGCGCCCGGCCGCCCGTGGCGCGCGAGGTCCGCGTGACCGTGGCCCCGAACGCGATCCACGCCCGGAGCACGACCCTGGCCGATCCGCACGGGAGCGGCGAGGGGATCGGGCCCGCCGCCGGCGGACCGGCCGACCGCCGCTGGCGCGACGAGATCGCCACGACCGGCGAGCCCGCGGCGCCGGGCCGGCGCGTCGGCCGGCCGGACGGGCGGCCTGCCGCGGGACCGCCGAGCGACGCAGCCAGGCCCGACCAGCCGGGCGGCGCGGCCGTCGACCCCTTCGTCGCCATGAGAACGCCTGTTCGGACGAACCGCCAGGACCCGGCCGACCACATGGCCCCGGCCGCGACGCCTCGGGCGGCCGACCCGTCGCCGGTCGGCCGGCCCGTGATGGCGGTGACCGGCGCCGACGATCCAGCTCGCCGACCGGCGCCGCTCTGGCTACAGCCGACCGCCGCCGAGTCGGCCGGGCTCGTGGCGGTCCCGATGGCGCTCGAGCCCGACCCGATCACGGCTGCCCTCCGGGCGACGGCCGCGGCGAGCGCCGTCGCGGCGATGCGGGGGTCGACCTCGCCGGCCGCGGTCGCCTCCGGCGGCAACGACGAGCCAGGCGGGCGGGCCGAGATCGCGCCCGAGGCGCGGGCGCGCGGCGCGGGACGCGGCGGCGGATCGGCCGGTGGCGGACCGGCCGGTGGCGGACCGGCCGGTGGAGGCGCGGCCGGCGGCTCCGCGCCCGCGTCCGGCGACACGGGCGGCGCGACCGGCGGCGACACGGGCGGCGACCCGACCGGCCAGCCCCCGGCTGACGGGCCGTGTGCTGACGAGCGCCGCGTCGCCGAGGAGCGTTGCGCCGTCGCGGTCCGGGCGCGGGATGGAGCGGCCGCCGCGGCCGACAGCCTCCGCCGGGCCCAGCGAACGTACGACGATCATGTCGCCCGCGCGGAGGCCGCCGCGGCCGCCGCCGACCCCCGAGCCGTCCGCCAGGCGAAGGAGCTCGCCCAGCACCAGTTCCGCGAGGCCCGCAACGACGCCCGGACCCGCGACGACGTCGAGGCCGGCGCCCGTGCCTGGCTGGCCGAGATCAACCGGATCAACCACGACACCCGCGAGGCCACGCTCGCCCGCGATCGCGACCAGGCGGCGGCAACGGCCCTCGCCGCCCAGCTGGAGCGGCTCGCGGTCGAAGCGGATGCCGCCCGGATCTCCGCCGAGCGGGCCGACGAGGCGTGCCTCGCCGCGCGTGAGGCCGTGGCGGCCTGCGACGAGGCGCGGACGCTGGCCGACGCGGCGGCGCGCTCGGGCGAGACCGCGCCGGGGGACGGCGACGAGGAGGCAGGCGGCGGCAACGGCGGGCGGATCGCCGCGGCGACCCCCGGACCGGAGGACGAGTTCTCGTTCTCGACGCCGATGCACTCGCGGCCCGGCCAGGACGCGCTGATCCTGCAGATCCTCCGCGGCGACCGCGAGGCCATGCAGCGCGTCATCGCCCGGCTGGCCGGCGACGACCCCGAGGCGCTCCGTCGCTGGCAGTCCCTGCTGGGCGGCCTGATGGAAGCCCTGATCGCCCGATCGATCGAGGCCACCGCCTTCGACTTCCCGGTCGACCACTTCTTCTGGGGTCCGTTCACCCAGTCCCAGAACCGCGACATCGCGGCCGGCCTGTCATCGCTCGGCTTCCGGTTCGACGGGTTCGGCGGCTGGGTCGACGACCGGGTCCCGAGCCAGCGCGACCTGTCGCTGGCGGTCGGCTACGCAGGCCTCGACCCGATGCGCGTCCGGCACTGGCCGAACGAGGCCGAGACGGTCGACCTCCTCCGCGACGTCCGCGTGGCAGCCGACGACTACGTGGCCGGCGCAGCCGGCGGGCTCACCCTGGGCGAGCTCGTCACGCTGCTCGGACGTCGGGCCGACGGCCTGACCGAGCTGTGGAACGAGTGGGGCGCCGTTCGACCGATCCTGCTCGAGGGCGGCTGAGCCCGATCGGCGAGGGCCCGCCCTCGGGCGGACGCCCGGCGTCGAGGTCGGGGCCGTCGGGGCCGGAAATTCGGCGCCGGAGTTCGGCGGCGGGGTTCGGCGGCGGGCGCGCGGGGCGCTCAACCCTCGGGGGTGGTCTCCCGCTCCTCGTCTGTGTCGAGGCTCGGACCCTCGTCCTCGTCGTCGTCGATCACGATCAGGCGGAGCGCCTCGCCGGCGGCGACGCCGATCGGCTCGCCCTCCTCGGCGGCCCAGGCCCGGATCCGCTCCTCGAGCCGCTCCGGCTCCCTGATCTGGCTGGCGTGGGCTCGGAGGGCCGCGATCTTGCGATTGAGGGTCGGGCTGATGTCGACCCGGACGTTCGGCTCGCTCGGCCAGAAGAGGTAGAGGCGGCGGACCCGGTGAGCCGCGAGGCCGGCCCGGGCGAGGCCCGGGAAGGCCATCGGGTTGCGGGCGGCCGGGTAGACCGCGTCGACGGCGGCCAGACCCGCCGCGCGATGGTCGGTGTGGTTGATCCCGCCGTCGCGATAGAAGATCACGCTCGGGTCCGTGGCGAGGACCGCATCCGGGCGGAACGTCCGGATCTCGCGGACGAGGTGCTCGCGAAGGACGAGATCGTTGACGACGGCGCCGTCGGGCATGTGGAGGTAGGAGACCCCGGCGTAGCCGACGATCGCGGCCGCCGCGTCCTGCTCGCGCTCGCGGACGACGGCCAGCTCGAGCGGGTCGGCCGCGGGATCCTCGCCGCCGGCGTCGCCGCTGGTGCAGCACACGAGCCAGCCGGTCGACCCCTGGTCGATCCAGCGGGCGGCGGTCCCCGCCGGCCCGAAGTCGGCGTCGTCGGGGTGGCCGGCGATCACCATGAAGCGATCGGGCCGCCAGGTGTGGGCTACGTCAGTCACGGGTCCGTGTTCCATCCCATGGTCCGGCTGTTGCACAGGTTGCCGCAGGTCTATCATTCCGGCCGAGGCTTCGCTCGTCTCCCCCCACGAGCGAAGCCTCACTCCGTGTCCGGACAGCGGGCGGCCCGGCGATGAGGCGGCCGGTCGTCAGGTCGACGCCGCGGCGGCCGTCGCCTGGGCTTCGTCGAGGGCGGCGATCACCTCCGCGGCGTGACCCTCCGGCTTGACCTTCGGCCAGGTCCGGGCGATCCGGCCGTCGGGACCGACGAGGAATGTCGTCCGGGCGACGCCCATGTACGTCTTGCCGTAGTTCTGCTTCTCGACCCACGACCCGTAGGCCTCGGCCACCGCGTGGTCCTCGTCGGCGAGGAGGAGGAACGGCAGGCCGAACTTCTCGCGGAAGGCCCGCTTGCTTTGGGCGCCCTGCGGGCTGATCCCCCAGACGTCGGCGCCGCGCTCGCGGATCGTCTCGTCGGCGTCGCGGAACTCGCACGCCTCGACCGTGCAGCCGGGCGTGTCGTCCTTCGGGTAGAAGTAGACGACGGTCCAGCGGCCGCGCTGGTCGGCGAGACGATGGACCGTGCCCGTCTCGTCGGGGAGGGCGAACTCGGGGGCGATGTCGCCCGCCACTGGCTGGCTCATCGCGAGAGCGTAGCAGGGGTTTCGACGACGAGGATCCGGCCGGATCCGACGGTCAGCGAGGCGTCGGCGGCGTCGCGGACGTTGGACAGGCCGCGCGACGGGCCGCTGGGCAGCGCCTCGTCGCGGAGCGGGTAGCGGAGGCCCGCCGTCGTCAGGCCGGCGGCATCGCCGCCGAACGGCAGGAGCGACACGAGATCCCCGATCCGCCCGCCGAGGTCCGCAGCGCCGGGCCCGACGAGGCGGATCCGGACGCCGCCGTCGAGGAGCCGCACGTCGCGTCCGGCCAGGCGCGGATGGCCGAGCAGCCAGACGTTCGCCAGGCCGTGGTCGAAGCGCTCCCCGCCGAGGGCGCCGAGGATCGTGATCCTCTGCGCCCCCGCGTCGAGCGCGGCCAGGATCGCCAGCTCCGCGTCCGACTCGTCCTTCGCGACCGGCGAGCGACGGATCGGGACCCCGGCCGCGGCGAGCGCCGCCAGCTCGGCCTCGCCGATGGAATTGCCGTCGCCGACCCACAGGTCGATCGTCCGGCCGAGGACCGGCGCGTGGCGGGCGCCGCCGTCGGCGGCGATCACGAGGTCGATCCCGGCGGACCAGCCCGGCCACGCGGCGTCGAGCGTGGCGAGCGCCGGCAGCGAGCCGTCGGCGAGGACGAGGGCGTGCACGGAGGCCGATGGCACGGTGTCAGCCACCGCCGGCGTGGTCGTCAGCCACGGGCGGAGCGGTGCTCGCCGGCCGCGCGCGGCCGCCGCGAGCGAGGTGGCGCTCCGTCCAGACCGCGACCGACGGCGCGAGCTCGGCCGCCCCGGCCGCCCGCAGCTCGTCCGGGTCGCCGAGGACCGACTCGATGCCGACGGCCCGGGCGCCGACCGTGACCGCCATCTGGATGTCCGTCGGGGCGTCGCCGACGTAGATCGACGTCTCCGGCCCGTGGCCGTGGCCGGCCATCCGAAGCGCCAGCCGGAGCGGCTCCGGATCGGGCTTGTGGACCGCCAGGTCGTCGCCGAAGACGCGGATCGGCAGGAGCGCGCCGAGGCCGGTCCGGGCCAGCTGCGGCTCGACGACGTCGCGATGGCCGGCGGTCACGAGCCCGAGGACCGCGCCGGCGTCGCCCAGCCGGCGGAGCGCGTCGAGGACGCCGGGGAACGCGGCGACGCTGTCGCCGTCCTCGCCGAACGTGGCCTCCCAGAGGACGTTCGCCTCGTCGAGCCGGTCGGCGGGGACGCCGAGGCGGCGGTACATCTCGCGCCAGTCGGGCGTGTAGTGGAGGCGGTAGCGGTCCACGTCGAAGGGGAGCCCGAACGCCGCCATCACGAGGGCGTTCGCCCGGTGGAACGCGCCGAGCGAATCGACCAGCGTCCCATCCCAGTCGAAGAGGATCGCTTCCACGCGGTCGATGCTAGCGCCCCGGCCGCGGGCAGGCCCGGGCGACTGGGTGCCGCCGGGTGCCGCCGGAGCTCCCGCCGCGCCGGGCGACCGCGATGGGGCCGGGCTGTCGCGGGCAGCAAGCTCGATGCACTAGACTCCCACCCGTGTCCGACACCTCCGATCATGCCGGGATCCAGCGGGTCCGCGAGGCCGCGGCCCGGAAGGGCGTCGAGCTCGACATCCGGGTGTTCGACGAGTCGACGCACACCGCTGCCGACGCCGCGGCGACGGTCGACGCGGAGCTCGGCCAGATCGTCAAGTCGCTCGTCTTCGTGGCACCCGACGACGACGGCGCCCTCGAGCCAATCCTGTGCCTCGTCTCCGGCCCGAATCGGGTCGACGTCGCCCGCCTGGCGGCCGTCACCGGCGAGCGCGACATCCGGCGGGCGACGGCACGCGAGGCGCAGGAGCTCACCGGCTTCGTGATCGGCGGGATCCCGCCGTTCGGTCATCTCCGCCCGGTCCGGACCGTGATGGACCCCGACCTCGGCCGGTTCCAGACCGTGTGGGCCGCCGCCGGAACGCCGACCGCGGTGTTCCCGGTGCCACCGGCGACGCTCCGCATCCTGTCGAACGCGATGGTCGCCCCGTTCACCGAGGAGCGCCGCGCGGCGGACGTCGAGGCGGAGGCGCAGGGCCCGCGCGACCGCGACGAGCCGAACGGGGTCGGCGACCTGGTCGGCGGCGGGGCGAGCCCGTCGAACGCCGGGGCGTGACCGGCGGCCGGCCGGACACCCCGGGCGGCAGCGCCGCGGCGCCGCCCCACGACGCGACGATCGGCTACCCCGGCGGGCTCCGCGCGCGCTGGCGGTGGGCCGGCAGCGGCCAGGGAGTGGCGGTCTTCGCCCTGTCCGAGGCCGGCGGGTCGCTCGAGGACCTCGGCCCGCTCGTCTCGCCCGATCCCGACCGGCTCTGCCGGGCGGAGCTCCGGATCGACGGCCCGGCCGGCGCGTGGACCGTCCGGCTCGCCTCGACGATCTACGACGAGCCCGCGGGCCTGGTCTGGGACGACGCCGGCCTGTTCGTCGTCAAGTACGGCTTCCACGCCTACGGCCTCGAGAGCCGGAGCGGGGCCGTCCGCTGGTCGCACCGGTCGGCGTCGCCGCTGATCGCCGTGTTCGGGTCGCCGCGGCTCCCCCACCTCCTGGTCCAGGCGGAGATCGAGACGTTCGCGATCGAGGCCGATGGGACCGTCGGCTGGCGGATCGCCCACAGCGACGTCGTATCCGAGGCGGCGCTGATCGGCGGCCGGCTCGTCCTCACCAGCTTCGGCGGGCAGGTGTCGGCGATCGATCCGGCGACGGGCCGGGCCACCGACCACTGAGCGCGGCCGGCCGGCGCTGGGGACGGACGGTGGACAAGCGGGCCGACGCGGCCGAATCTGGTGGACAACCCGGATTGCCGGATCGCCCCGCGGCCGGTAGCGTTGACGGCAGCCCGGAGGGGCCGAGCGCAGGCTAACGGCAGCGATCGCATCAACGCCCACGCCGCGAGTAGGTTCCTTCGGGTCTTTCCATGCCTCCGGCTATCATCCGGCCGTGACTCCCCTCTTCCTCGCGGCCGCGGGGCTCGTCGCCCTCGTCGCCGGGGGGCTGATCCTGCGCACGTTCGGCCCCGCCTACCGCATCGGGCGGCTCCTGGCCGGAACGCCCGAGGTGACCGTGGCCGAGGCCAACGCGATCGCCGCGGCAGGGCGCCGGGCCTACGTCCGGGTCGCCGGGCGGATCGACGCGGAGGACGAGTTCGAGGACGACGCCCACCGGCCGCTCGTCTTCCGACGGGTCCGCCTCGAGGCGCGGCGCGGACGCGACTGGCGCCCGTTCGAGGACCATCGCCAGGTCGTCCCGTTCGCGATCAGCGAGGGGCTCGACGCGATCGCGGTCGACGGCGAGGCGCTCGACACCGGGCTGATCGTGGTCCGCCGCGAGTCGGTCGGGCGGGCGGCCGACCTGCCGGACCGCATCCCGGACGGGACGCCCGACGACACGCCCGTGCGGGCCCGGGTCGACCAGATCTCGTCGGTCGAGCACGCGATCGTCGTCGGCTACCCGGTTGCGGCCGAGCCTCCGCCGGCCGGCGTCACCGCCCGGATGACGGCCGGTCGCGGCCGGCCCCTGATCCTGACGGTCCTCGAGCCGGCCGAGG
Source organism: uncultured Chloroflexia bacterium (assembly GCA_963710105.1). Taxonomy (GTDB): domain Bacteria; phylum Chloroflexota; class Limnocylindria; order Limnocylindrales; family CSP1-4; genus CF-46. The sequence continues at coordinate 377,785 of CAVPYV010000003.1, read as the reverse complement.
CGATGCGGATCCTCGCCGGCGGCGACGCCCGTCGGACCCGGCTCGCCGCGGGGCTGCTCGGGGCCGGGGCGATCCTCGTCGCCGGCGCGGCGGGCTGGGCGGCGCTGACGGCGCTCCTGCCGGCCGTCGTCGCGGTCTTCCCGCCGGCGGGCGGCTGGATCGCCACGGTCCTTGCCGCCTCGCCCGAGCCGAGCATCGCAGCCGGCGGCGACCCGCGCAGCAGCGGCGAGGGTCCGGGCCTCGTCGGGACGCCGGGCCTCGCGATCGCCGGGGTGGCGGCGATCGCGATCCTCGCGATCATCGTCACGACGGTCTACGTTCGCCTGACGACGCCGGCCCGGGCGGATGGCGGCCCACGATCGAGCGCCGGCCCGGATCCGCGGACCGCAGCGCCCCGCCGGCGACGGACCCGCTGAGGGTCTGGCGCCGGGGGACCCGCTGACTCCGGGTCGCCCTCAGGCGCCGGCGAGGAGGCCCGCCCGGTCGGCCGCGGCGAGCCAGCCGTCGACCCGGTCGAGCGTGAACGCGTGGGCCGCGATGTCCTCGACCCAATGGGCCGCGCGGGCCCGATCCTCCGGTCCGAACGACGGGTCGAGGGCGCGCCCGGCGTAGGTCCGGATGAGCCGCGCCTGGACGATGAGGGTCATCGCGAAGGACGTGCCGGTCGGTGAGCCGGGCGGTCCCGCCGGCGGACTCGTAGGCGTGGAGGAACCGGGCGGTGTCGGCCGGGTCGGCGACGAACTCGGCGACCGCCGACGCGAGCTCCTGCGCGGCGTGCTCGGGTCCGCTGTTCTCCCAGTCGACGACGACCACCCGGCCAGCCGCGTCGAGGAGGACGTTCTCCGGGTTGAAGTCGAGGTGGCAGGTGATCGGGGCATCGCGGTCGCCCGGGCCGCCGCCCGGGCCGCCGCCCGAGCCGCCGCTTCCGGAGCCGCCCGAGGTCGCCGGGTTCCCCATCGGATCGCCCGCGAACGCCTCGGCGGCGGCCTCCACCCCGGCCTCCAGCGTCGGGATCAGGCCGGCCAGCGCCGCCGCCCACGGCGCCCCGGCGGCCCGCGCCGCGGCGAGAACCACGGGCCACTCGGCGGCCGGGACCGGATCACGGAACCACGGGTCGATCGGGCGGTCGTCGCGGATCGCGAGCGCGTGGAGCCGGCCGAGGATCGCGGCGACCTCGTCCAGCGGGACCACCGCGTCGCGGTCGCGGAGATCGACCCACGAGTACACCCGGACGCTGCGCCGGTCTCCCGGCGGCCCGACCTCGACGAGGATTTCGCCGTCGGCAGCCGCGATCGGACGCGGCATCGGGATGCCGGCGGCGAGGGCGGCCTCCTGGAAGGCGACATCGGCGCAGGCCTCGTCGGCCGCCCCGGGTCGCGGCCGGAGGAGCTCCTTCAGGGCCCACCGTCCCGTCGTCGTCTCGAGCCGCCAGATCCGGCCGAGCTCGCCGCGGGCGGCCACGACGGGCTCGCCGACGACGCGCCCGAGGTCGAATGCGGCCGCCGCGGCGATGGCGTCGGGAGGGGTCGGGCCGGCCATCCGGACAGGGTAGCGGCGGGTCCGCGCTCTGTGCCGCAGCGCACCGAACCGTGGCGCCCGGCCCGCGTCCGGTACGTTCGTCCTATTGGCAAGAACTGTGAGATTGGTAGGCTCCGGCCGTCGACTTGACATTTCCTCCCACGAGCGACCGGTGCCGAGCGCGCTTCCGAACCGTCCGATCGACGCCACCCTGTCCGTGACGAAGGCTGCCCGCCTGCTCGGCGTGCACCCCAACACCGTCCGGGCCTGGAGCGACGCCGGACGCCTGCGCTACTACCGGATCAACCCCCGCGGCGACCGCCGCTACCGCCAGAGCGATCTGCAGCGGTTCCTCGCCGCCGCGGAGAGCGGCCCGGAGCCGGGCGGCCCGGCGGCGGCGCCTCTCCACGGCGCACCTCGGCGGGGTGGGGCGTCCATCGATCGGGCCGGCGACGGCCACGTCGGATCGCCGCCCGCGGGTCCGTCCGCCGACGGCGCCCACCACCGGGCCGACCTCGCGACCGTGGCCGCGCTCGGCCGGATCGCCGCCGACCCGGAGACGCTGGACGAGGTCCTCCGCGAGGCGGCCCAGATCGTCCGCCAGCGCGGCGCCTTCCGAACGGTCGCGCTGTACGAGCTCCGCGGCGAACGCTTCGTTCCGCGCGCGGCTGCCCCGGCCAACCGGCTGCCCGACCTCCCCCGGTCGTACGGAGCGCTCGGCCATGCGATCGATCGCGCCCTGGCCGGCGAGGCAGGCCCGGTCGAGAGCGACGGTCACGGCGGGTTCATCGAGCCGGCCGACGGCCTGCCCGAGGTGGCGATCGCCATTCCCGGCGTCGCTCGCCCGTGGGGCGTCCTGGTCGCCCTCGTCGACCCCGCAAGTGACCGCACCGCCCTCGATCCCGAGCTCCTGGTCGAGGTCTCCGCCGGCATCGGCCTGATCGTCGCCGCGGCCCGGCGCGCGGACGAGGTCGCCCACCGCCTCCACCGGGCCGACGCCCTGCGGCGCGTCGCGTCGGACATCGGCAGCCGGCTCGATCTCGACCGGATCCTCAGCGGCCTCGTCGAGCACGCGATGGTCCTCTTCAACGGCGATCGCGCGGCGGTCTTCCTGCGCGGCGTCGACGGCCGGACGACCGCAGACGTCAGCCGCGGCCTGTCGCAGCGCTATCTCCAGTCGGTCTCCGAGTTCCCCGCCCGCTCCCTGCCGGCGCTCGCCGCCGCCTCCGGCCGCCCGATGTTCTCGACCCACTACCGCGATGACCCGCGCGGCGCCGACGTCCGGGCGTCGGTCGTCCAGGAAGGGTTCGACACGATCTGCACGGCGCCCCTCCTCGACGGGACCGAGGTCCTCGGGCTGCTGAACGTCTACCACGATGCGCCGTACGAGTGGACCGCGGACGAGCTCGAGACGATGGCGGCGCTCGCCGAGCAGGCCGCAATGGCGATCAAGAACGCCCAGAACTTCGCGAAGATGGCGACCTGGGCGGCCCAGCTCCAGTCGATCCAGCAGCTCGGGGCCCGCCTCTCGCGGCTCGGCGACGAGCGCGAGATCGGCGAGACGATCGCGACGGAGCTCCGCCAGCTGATCGACTACCACAACGCCCGCGTCTACCGGCTCCGTGGCGAGGACCTCGTCCCGGTCGCGATGCGCGGCCAGGTCGGCGAGTACATCGACGAGACACCCGAGCAGCTCGCCGTCAAGTTCGGCGAGGGGATCACCGGCTGGGTCGCCGAGCACCGGATCGCCCAGAACCTGCCGGACGCCGATGGCGACCCGCGGGCGAACACGATCCCCGGCACCGAGGAGGAGCTCGACGAGTCGATGCTCCTTGCCCCGATGATCTACGAGGACCAGGTCCTCGGCGTGCTCGTCCTCTCGAAGCTCGGGCTCCACCAGTTCCGCGACGACGACCTGCGGCTCCTCGTCATCTATGCCAGCTTCGCCGCCCAGGCGTTCGCCAACGCCGACGCGACCGGACTCCTGCGCGACCAGTCCGACGCCCTCGGCCGGCAGCTGGCGAACCAGCGGGCGCTCCTCCAGGTCACCGAGTCGATCCTGACGACGCTCGACCCGCGGGCGGTCCTCGATCAGGTCGCCGAGCGCCTGTCCGACCTCGTCGGCTACGACAACCTCTCGATCGAGCTGCTCGACCGGGCGACGGGGCTGCTCCGGCCGCTCACGGCCAAGGGGATCCACGCCGCCGAGTACCTGGAGCCGTGGCTGCCCGGCGAGGAGGGGCTCGCTACGTGGGTCGTAGACCACAACGAGCCGACGCTCGTCCTCGACGAACGGAACGACCCGCGCGTCCTGCAGTTCCGGACCGAGGGAGCGATGGACGGCAGCCTGATCTGCGTCCCCCTTCGCGGGCGCGATGGGGCGACGGGCGTCCTGACCCTCGAGCGGCTCGGGGTCGACACGGTCTACAGCGTCGAGGAGTTCGACCTCGTCAAGCTGTTCGCCGCCCAGGTGTCGATCGCCCTCCAGAACGCGGAGGTCCACCGGGCCGTCGAGATCCGGGCCCAGAACGACGACCTCACCGGCATCCTCAACCACGGCTCGTTCCAGGAATGGCTGCGACGGAGCGTCGCCGCTCGGGACCCGTTCAGCCTGATCATGCTCGACCTCGACGACTTCAAGAACGTCAACGACGCGCTCGGCCACCAGGCGGGCGACCGCTACCTGGCCGAGATCGCAAGGGCGATCGAGCACGCCGGACGCGACACCGACCGCGTCTTCCGCTATGGCGGCGACGAGTTCGCGCTGATCCTACCCGGCGCCGACGCGGAGGCGGTCTTCGCGGTTGCCGAGCGGGTCCGGGCGGCGATCTGCACGCTCGGCGAGCCGGGGTCGCGTTGGTCCGAGGCGGGGATCGACGTCAACGTCTCGATCGGGGTCGCGACGTTCCCGCGCGACGGCCAGACGAGCGAGGAGATCCTCCTGGCGGCCGATCGCGCCTGCTTCGTCGCCAAGCGGACCGGGAACGGCCTGATCGCCACGGCCGACGAGGGCCTGGCGATCGCCGGCGACTTCTCGTTCAAGGCGCCGACCCCGATCGATGTCGCCGCCCCCGGCGACGCGCTGGCCCTCGCCGAGGGGAACGCGATCCGCGGCGCAACCGGCGAGCCGCTCGCGGCGCCGGCGGGCGGCGGCGCTCATCCCGACCCGGCGGCGGCCGATGCCGTCCCGCCGGCGGCCGGTGCCCCTTCGCCGGCGGCCGTCTCGGCGTCGCCGGCCCGGCGCAGGCCGCGGCGTCGTCCGGACACCTCGCCGGTCCCGTAACGGCTCCGCGCGGCGAGCCGTCCCACGGGCCATCATGAGGCGCGTCGATGAGCTCGCACCAGGCATAACGATCACCGCACGTCTGACGCGGGCACGCGCACGTCCGCCTCTCGCTCGCACCTGGGCGGGCCCGGGAACGCGCGCCCGTGCAGGCGGCCGGGCGGCCGGCGCGAGCGCGCCCACGCTCGCGACGGTTGCGGCCGCGGTCGTCCTGGCGGCGGCCGCCGCCGGCTGCCTCCCGAGCGGGACCCGCGGCCCGGGCTCGGCCGGCGCGACGGCCCCGGGTCCATCGTCGCCGGGCTCCCCGAGCGGATCCGCCGGGCCGACGCCGCGCCGGTCCTTCGTGGCGCCCACGCCAACTCCCGCCCCGACGTTCCTCGTCTACGTCGTGGCGTCGGGCGACAGCCTGAACACGATCGCCCACAAGTACGGGACCAGCGCCCGGAGCATCGCGTTCTGGAACCGCGCGACGTATCCCTCGCTCGATCCGGAGTCCGCCTCGTACCGGCCAGATCTGCTCAAGCTCGGCTGGACGCTCTTCCTGATCCCGAACGTGATCCTGACCGACGACGAGGCGCCGCCCCTGCCGAGCACGCCGGCGCCGGACGCGAGCAGCGAGGGCGACCCCCTCGACGAGCCGAGCGCCTCGGTGAGCTCGGGGTAGTTGGCTCAGGCCCGGCTCGCGACCGGCGCCGGGGGTGCTGGCGCCGGCCGACTCGCCGGGTCGCGGAGTCCGCCTGATCCTTTCGTTGATCTCTGCGGCGGCGTCGGGAGCGGGCGGCGCGGCGCCGGGCGAGGCCGGGCGAGCTCGACTCGACCTGTCGATATCGGCGGCAGTGATCCAGACGCGGCTGCGGAGCCGTCAGCGTGACGGAGCCGCGCCTGATCGTGCGTGGGCCTGCATGGCGATCGCCCCTCCTGGGGCAGGAAGGGCCGGGTGGATCACTCCGGCTGATGTCGCCGGGCGGAGCAGGGCGGGACCGAGCGGGCGACCCAGCACCGAGCGACGCGCCCGCGACCCTCAGAGCCGGCCCGCGGCGATCACCCGATCGAGGAACTGCCGCGTCCGCGCCTCGCGCGGCGCGCTGAACATCTCGGCCGGCGGCGCCGTCTCGAGGATCCGGCCGGCGTCGAGGAAGCAGACCCGGCTCGCGATCTCTCGGGCAAACGTCATCTCGTGGGTCGCGATCAGCATCGTCATCCCGTTGCCGGCCAGCTCGCGGATCAGGTTCAGGACCTCGGCGACCAGCTCGGGGTCGAGGGCGCTCGTGATCTCGTCGAGCAGGAGCAGGTCGGGCTGCATCGCGAGGGCCCGGACGATCGCGACCCGCTGCTGCTGGCCGCCGGACAGGCGATCCGGGTAGTCGTCGCGCTTGTCGGCGAGCCCGATCCGGTCGAGGAGCTCGGTCGCCCGGGCCGTCGCGTCCGCCTCGCTCAGCCCGAGGACCTTGCGCGGGGCGAGCGTGACGTTGGCCAGCACGCTCATGTGGGGGAACAGGTTGAACGCCTGGAACACGATCCCGATCTTCCGCCGGATCCGGTTGACGTCGACGCCCTTCGCCGTGATCTCGTCCCCCGCCACGACGATCCGCCCGGCGTCGATCGGCTCGAGCAGGTTGACGCAGCGCAGGAGCGTCGACTTGCCGCTCCCCGACGAGCCGATCAGGCAGACGACCTCGTGCTCGGCGACCTCCAGGTCGATCCCCTTCAGGACCTCGAGGTCGCCGAACGACTTGTGGAGGCCGTCGATCCGGAGGGCCGGGCCGGTGGCGTCGGCGATCGGGGCGGTCATCGGTTGCTCGCCTGGCGGGCCCGATCGCGGGCGACCAGCCAGTCGGTGAAGCGGGCCAGCGGGATCGTGATCAGGATGAACACGAGGGTCACCGCCAGCAGCGGGGTGAAGTTGAACGACGCCGCCTTCAGGATCTGGGCCTCCCGGAAGATCTCGACGACCCCCAGGCTCGAGACGAGGACGGTGTCCTTCTGGAGCCCGATGAAGTCGTTGAGCAGCGGTGGGATCACCCGCCGGACGGCCTGCGGGACGATCACGTAGCGGAGCGCCTGGAAGCGGCTCAGCCCGAGCGACCGGGCGGCGGCCTCCTGGCTCCAGTGGACGGAGTCGATGCCGGCCCGGTAGACCTCGGAGACGTAGGCCGAGTAGACGAGGGACAGCGAGACGATCCCGTAGAAGAACAGGTCGGATGGGACACCCGGCAGGTCGAGGGCGGTGATCCCGAAGCCGAGCAGGTAGATGACGATCAGGCCGGGCACGGCGCGGAAGATGTCGACGTAGATCGTCGCGATCAGCCGGAGCGGGAAGAAGACCGGGCCGGGCAGGCCGCGCAGGATCGCGAGGACGAGGCCGAAGACGAGCACGATCACCTCGGCCGCGAGGAACAGCACGACGTTCGAGCCGAACGCCTCGATGACCTTCGGCAGCGAGCGGGCGAAGATCGCCCCGTCGAAGAACGCCTTCTGGACCGCCGGCCAGTTGGGCGAGCTCGTGACGACGTATCCGATCACGCCGAAGACGACGACCGTGCTCGCGACGGCGATCAGGGTCGAGCGGACCGCCTCACCGGGCGGCGTCCGGCGGCGCGACCGGCGCGGCCCGCCACGAGCGCTCGGCGGCAGCAGCCCTCCGACGTCGAGCGGGCCTCCGGTCAGCGACATCCGTCAGGCCGCCCGGGGGCCGGCGCGACGACGGCTCAGCCGGCGGTTACGGCGCGAGAACGGGGGCGCTCGCCTTGTCGGAAAGCCATTCCTTGGTGATGGCGTCCAGCGTCCCGTCGCTCTTCATCGCCGCGATCGCCGCGTTGACGCAGGGCGTCAGCGCGCTGCTCTTGGCGAGGACGACGCTGAAGTGCTCGGCGTCGGCCCCGGTCGGCGCCGCGAACTGGCCGACGATGACCGAGTTGTCGACCTGGGCTCCCGTCACGTAGAAGGCGGTCGGGAGATCGACGACGAGGCCGTCGATCTGCTTCGACTTCAGGGCCGCGATCGCGTCGTCGTTCGTGTTGTAGATCTGCGCCTTGGCCGTCGGGGCGATCACGTTGTCGATCGTGTCGAGGCTGGTCGTCCCGACCTGGGCGCCGAACTTGAAGCCCTTCATCGCGGCGATCGAGGTCACCGCGGCGAGCCCGTTCGCCTTGAGCGCGACGATCGACTGGTTGAGCGTGTAGTAGCCGTCGGACATGTCGACGGCCTGGGCCCGCTCGGCCGTGAAGGACACCTGGTTGATGTCGAGGTCGAACGCCTTGGTCCCGGGCGCGAACGAGTTGTCGAACGGGACGACGATCCAGGCGACGTCGCCCTGGGCGAAGCCGAGCTTCGCGGCGAGGGCGTAGGCGAAGGCGCTCTCGAAGCCCTTGCCGTCGGTCGGGTCGCCGAGCTCCCACGGCTTGGTCGGCGGCGGCCGGGATGTCGTAGTACGGCGGGTAGGCGGGGTTATCGGTGCCGATCGTCAGCTTGCCGGCCGTGGTCAGCGTGAGGTTGTCCTTCGCGCAGGCGTCGGCGGTGGCGCTCGGGGCGACGCTGGCGGGCTCGCTCGCGGCGGTCGACGGCGCGACCGACGGGGCCTGGGAGCTGGCCGATGGCGTGGCTCCGCTCGTGCAGGCGGCGAGGGCCAGGCTGGCAAGGAGGAGCGTGGTGAGGGGGAGGTGGCGGCGCATGAGCGGTGACCTCGTGAACGGGGCGGACGCCCGCGGAGTGTAGTTCATCGTGCGCCCGGGCCGACCCGGGGCCAGGCTCTCGCTTCGGCTCGGGACCGCGAACCGGTTGGCGCGTCGCGTCCGGCGGGTCAGCGGCGCCGGATCGCGACCGGCTGATCCTCGACGATCCCGTGGATCGCGGCCGCGTCCGCCTTGCTGGCGGCAAGGCACAGCCGCCCGTACGAGTCCTCGTAGACGAGGGCCTCGCCGGCGGCGACCTCTCCGAACGTCGCCTGCCAGGTCGTCTCGATCCGGACGTCGCCGACCATCACGTGCAGGCGATCGCCCGGCGCGACCGGGCCGATGGCGGCCTCGAGGTCGGCCCGCAGCCCCGCCACCTTGACGTTCCCGAACGTGTCGACGTAGACGACGCTCGATCGCAGCTCCCCGTCGCGGATGTCGGGCTCGGCGATCGGCGAGGGCACGAGGGCCGCCGGGTCGAGCGCCCGACCGAGGTCGCCGATCGCGACGCCGCGGGCGAGGTGGGCCGCGGCGGGGGCGAAGATGTCGCGGCCGTGGAAGCTCGTGCTGACGACGGGCAGGCGGTACGCCCCGGCCTCGAGGACGTGGGCGGCGCGGATCCCGCCGAGTCGCGCGGCGGCGCCGGGGAGGAGCCCGTTGTCCGGCCCGACGAGCACGTCGCCGCGGGCGGTCTGGATGGCGATCGGCAGCCGCTCGGTCCCGACCCCCGGGTCGACGACCCCGACATGGAACCCGACCGGCAGGTACGGCAGGGCGCACCACAGGAGGAGCGCGCCGTCGCGGATCGCGAACTTGTGGACTTCGTGGCTGATGTCGAGGATCCGGGCGTCCGGGACGATCCCGAGGACGACGCCGCGCATGATCGCCGCGCTCGGGTCGCGCATGCCGAAGTCGGAGAGCAGCGAGATCAGGGGGCCGGTCACGCCGGCGATCCTACGGCACGCGGCGACCGGACGCGGAAACCCCGAAGCGGCGCCAGGAGGAGGGCGAGGCGCCGCTTCGGGGAGTCGTGCCGCGGTGGCGGGAGGAGGTTCGCCGCCGCGACGGGTGGATTCGGTTCGGTGGCTCCGTGCGGGTCGGTCAGTGGATTCGGTCGCTCGTCTCGGTGAAGTGGCCGGTTCTGTTCATCGCTCGGAGGAAGAGGAGCTGGTTGATCTGGCCGAGCGTCCAGCGCGTCCCGCCGACGCCGATGCCGGCGAGGTAGGCCGTCAGGTTCGCCGCCTCGTCAGGCGCCAGGCCCCGCATGATCAGGCTGCGGTAGGTCGTCCGGGTGGCCGGCTCCGGCGTCGGCCGCGGGCAGGAAGCCGGGCTCGGATCCGGGGTCGTGGTGGCGGTGGCCGACCCAGACTCGACCGCGGAGGCCGCCGCGAGGACCGGCCACGACGAGTCGGCGCGAGAAGATCGATGGCGTCCCTGGGTGCCGCGTCGCGCCTGACCTGCCATGGTGCACCGTTCCGTCCTGTCCTTCCGACCGGTCTCCGCCGGCCTCGACTCGTGGGATGCGATTGGCCCGGGGGCGGACCATCGGATCGGATTCCGGGTGCCTCCGGTGTGGTTAGCGGGATATTCGGCCGCGAAACCTGTCGGAACGATGACCCGTCGGTCCCACGGCACCCGGTACTTGTGGCGGCCGGCCGCCGCGAGTGACGGAGGGCGGGCGCGGGGCGAGGGGCGGCAGGCGCGGGGCGAGGGGCGGCAGGCGCGTAGACTGCCCGCCGTGCGCGTCCGAACGTTCGAGCTGCGTCTGATCGGGCTTGCCGTCGCCGTCTGCTGGACGGTCGCGGCCGGCCTCGTTCTGATCGGCTACCGGCCGGGCGGACCGATCGACGTCGCGGTCGGCGTCGCGGCGCTCGTGCCGGCGCTCGTCGCGCTGGCCGGCGTGCGCTGGCCGCCCGTGGCGCGCGGCGGCCGCGGGTTCGCGGCGATGATCTGGCTCGCGGCCGGGTGCCTGCTCGTCCTCGTCCCGTCGATCGCTGACGTCGCGGGCCAGCTCGGCGGGCGCGGGGTCCAGACGCTGTTGCCGTCGGTCGAGGTCGCCTACCCGTGGGTCCTCGGCCTGATCGGAACGTGCCTGTTCACCGGGTTCGGGATCGCTCGGCGCCGGCTCGGGGACGCCGCACTGCGGCGGCGGCGACTCGTCCGCGGCTTCGTCCTCGGGAGCCTCCTCGCGGCCGGCAGCGCGATGGTCTTCGCCGCGGTCGCGATGGGCAACGAGCTCGCCCTCCAGGATCGGGTCGCGACCTCGTCCCGGTTCGGCCCGACCGACCCCGACGCGGAGCCACCCCTGTGCGACGGGCCGATGGGGATCGGGCCGACCGCCCGGATCCAGGTCCACTTCGATGGGACGCTCGACGGCCGCTCGATGGGCTCGATCGAGCTCGCCGGCGAGCGCAACCGGGCCGACGTCCGCTGGCTCGCCTACAGCGCGACGACCCGCGACCTCGGGCTCCACGGGGCGGCCGAGATCGGCGACGACGCGTGGATCCGCCTGCCGTTCGCGGGCTGGCGGCGGGCGACGACCGATGAGGTCCGCAACGTCGGCCTCGACCTGACGGCCTTCCGGATCGCGCTCACGCCCGAGGCGCGGGCGGCGGCCGAGTCGCGCGGCGTCGGGTTGATCGAGGGGGCGAGCGCCCGCCAGTGCCGGACCGCGGTCGACGGGCCGACCTTCCGGGCGGCCTTTCCCGAGATCCGCTGGCTCGTCGGCGATGCCGACATCGCCCACTGGCACGGCCAGCTCGACTACTGGGTGTTCCTCGACGGTCAGATCGGGCGGATCGCCGGCAGCGTCAACGGCGACGCCGACGACATCCAGACTGGCGCCCTCCAGTCGACCATCCGGGTCGACCTGACGGCGACCGACCGCGGCACGAGGATCGACCTGACCCCGCCGACCCCGTAGGGCGGCCGTGGGGCGGCCGTGGTCGCCGCGGGAGCGGCGGCCGTCGTCGCGGGGCGGCCGAGATCCCGCCCAGAGCTCGTGCGCTCGGCATTGTCTGCCCGCCGCGGGCGAATAGCCGCATAACGTCGGTACTTCGAACCACCCTGGCCGCCTCCGGAGATATGCGGCTACTCGCCCGGGCTGCGGGGAGGGCGGGTCGGCCACCTCCGGAGATATGCGGCTACTGGCCCGGGCTGCGGGGGGCGGGCCGGCCGACCGGCTCCGGAGATATGCGGCTACTCGCCCAGGCTGCGGGGGGCGGGTCGGTCCGCCGCCTCCGGAGATATGCGGCTATTCGCCCGGGCTGCGGGGGGCGGGTCGGTCGGCCGCCTCCGGAGACCGGTCGCCGGGGCGCGCATGACGCCGACCGGCCCGGCGGGCGATCATGGCGGCGATGGACGAGGAGCGGATCTCGAGCAAGCGCGACCGGCTGGCCCGGATGACGCGGATCCTCGCCCTCCTCCACGCCCACCCGGACGGGATGCGCCCGGCGGAGATCGCCCGGCGAGTTGATTCCTCGGTCCGGACGGTCTATCGCGACCTCCGCTCGATCGAGGGCGAGCTGGGCATGCCGCTGTGGTCGGAGGCGGGGCGCTGGGGGGTCGAGGCGGACGCCTTCCTTCCGCCCCTCAAGCTGACCCGGAGCGAGGCGATGGCCGTCGTCCTGTCCGCCCGCCTGATGGTTCGCTACGCCGACAAGTACGACCCGGAGCTGGCCTCCGCGTTCGAGAAGCTCGCCGCCGTCCTGCCGCCCGCCCTCCGCGAGCACGTCGACCGGACGCTCGACGACCTCTCGCGCCGCCCGACGGACGACACCTTCGGCCACCATGTCCGGCTCCTGACCCAGGCCTGGGCAGAGCGCCGCGTCGTGTCGCTCGAGTACGCGCCCGCGCCCTACGCGCCCGAGTCGGCGCCGCGCACCGCGCGCGTCCGGCCCTACCTGATCGAGCCGTCGCTCCAGACCCACGCGCTGTACCTGATCGGCTGGGACGAGACCCGCGATGCGATGCGGACCTTCAAGATCGAGCGGATCCGCGACGTGTCGCTGACCCCCGACGGCTTCGACCCGCCGGGCGCCGAGATCGACGGGATGTTCGAGCGGGCCTGGGACATCATCGCGGACCAGGAGCCGATCGAGGTCGAGCTGCGCTTCGCGCCGAAGGTGTCCAGCCGTGTCCGCGAGGCGCGCTGGCATCCGACCGAGCGCGTCGCCGAGGAGCCCGATGGGTCCCTCACCTGGCGGGCAACAGTCGCCGGCCCGATCGAGATCCGGCTGTGGATCCTGTCGTGGGGCGACGACGTCGAGGTTCTCGCCCCGGAGGACCTGCGCGACGACGTGGCCGCGACGCACGCTCGCGCGGCGGCACGCTACGCCGCCCCGGCACGCTACGGCTCCCCGGCCGAGCCGCGAGCGGAGGCACCCACCTGATGCCCCGCCACCCGTTCAGCGCCGTCAACCTGATCAGCGACCCGATCCACGGCTACGTCGAGCTGACGAAGCGGCTCACGCCTGGAGAGTCGAATGCCGCCGGCCTGCCCGACGAGGACGCGGCCGAGGAGGACCTCCTCGACACCGCCTGGCTCCAGCGCCTCCGCCGGATCAGCCAGCTGCAGAGCGCCCGCTGGGTGTTCCCGACCGCGGAGCATTCGCGCTTCACCCACGGTCTGGGGGTGATGCACGAGGCCGGGCTGTGGGCCCGTCAGCTCGTCCCCTCGCTCCGCGCCGCGCTCAGCGCCCGCGGCGAGCCGGTGCCGAGCGAGGGCCTCGTCGTCGAGACCCTCCGGATCGCCGGCCTCCTCCACGACGTCGGCCACGGGCCGTTCGCCCACTTCTTCGACGACCACGTCCTCGCCGCCTTCCCCGCCCCGCCGGACCCGCGCCGGCCGGCCGGCAAGCCGCTGACCCACGAGGACCTGTCGCAGCTGATCATCGAGCGCGAGCTGGGCGACCTCATCCGCGGCCTGCGCCGGGCGCCCGGTGCGGCCGCCGAGCGGGACGCCTTCGCGACCGGCGAGTCGATCGACCCGCGCTGGGTGTCGTTCATCGTCTCGAAGCCGGCCCTGGCGGATCCGACGATGCCGGCCTGGGTCCGCTGGCTGCAGCCCCTCCTGTCGGGCGTGTTCACGGTCGACAACCTCGACTACGTCCGGCGCGACGCCTGGATGACCGGCGTGTCCGTCGACGTCGACGTCGAGCGGCTGCGGCGCTACGCGTTCGTCGGCGAGCGCGGGCTGACGCTGTACGAGCCGGGGCTGGGCGCGCTCGAGATGTTCCTGACCTCGCGGCTGTTCCTCTATCAGCAGGTCTACTTCCACCGCACCGTCCGGGCGATCGACCTCGACCTGGCGGAGGTCTTCGGGCCGTCGATCCGGGCGATCTTCGGCGAGCGGTCGCCGGCCGACGCGCTCGACGCCTACGTCGACCTCGACGAGTACGCCCTCCTCCACCGGGCCGCCCGCTGGACCCGCGGCGAGGAGCTGTCGGCCCGCCCGGTCGCGGGCGACGGCAAGGTGACCGGGGAGGTCGCCGATGCCTGGCGGGCGGTCCTCCTGCGGCGGCCGCACTGGCGCTCGGAGGCCGAGCTCCGGTTCGCCTACGAGGCCGGCGAGCGACCGGACGCCGAGATCGCCGCTCTCGGCGCTGCCGTGCCGGGGCAGGTTGCGATCGACCTGGCCGTGGTGGACGCCCGTCCGGCTGACGCGACGGCCACCGACTCGCTCCTCGCGGTCGAGGCGCGCGACGGATCGTCGATGTCGCTGGCGGCCTCGCTCGGGCGGCTTCCGGCGTATGCGCTGATCGCCCGGCGCTACCGGCGGCTCGCGACCCGCTGAGGCGGGCCGGCGAGGACTGCCGGCGACAACTCCCCAGGGCTGCCGGCGAGCGGTGGACGCGCGGGACCGCTACGGGCCGCCCGGCCGCGCCGGCATGGCGGCCTCGACGGCTGCTGCCGCCTCCGCCCTGACGGCCGCGATCGCGGTCGCGATCTGGCGCGTCCGGAGGGCGACATCGCCGCCCGGCAGGACGAGGAGCGGGTCGATCCGGGCGATCTCGGCGCGCGGCAGCTTCAGGCTCCTGAGGAGGTCGGCACGGACGCCGAACGTCCGGGTCTCGAGCGGGCTGAACAGGCCGTAGTGAACGTGGCAGCCGGAGGCGTGGCCGGTCGCGCCCTCATGACCGATCAGCTGGCCCGCCTTCACCCGCTGCCCGACGCGGACCGTGACGTCCCGGAAGTGAGCGTAGATCGAGCGGTAGCCGTTGCCGTCGTCGACGACGACGACGTTCGGCAGGTCCTTCCAGAGGTTCCGGCTGTCGAGCAGGCGGAGATACGGCGTCAGGTCGCCGAGCCAGCCGATCTGCTCGTCGAAGTGGCGGCCGGCGGCGAGGACCACGCCGTCGTGGGCGGCACCGACCGGGGCGCCGCAGAACGACGCCATGTCGACGCCGTCATGCATCAGCTTGCCGTCCCGGATCCGGGTTCCGCCGGGGATGTCCTTGAACGGCAGCGAGATCCGGCCCTTGGCGATCGGCCAGCGGTAGCCGGTCAGCGACGCGATCGGCGGCGCGTGGCGGCCGGCGAGGCTGAGCGGCCCGTCGGCGTCGGTCGCGCGCGGCGCGACGAGGCGCGGGTCGACGAACGGCGGAGCCGCACCATCCGCGGGTGTCCGCGTCGCGCCGGGGACATGGCTGCCCGACACCGCCCCCGCGACCCCGCCGGCGAGCGGCTGGAGCGGCGCGCCGGCCGGGCCGAGGATCGCGAACACGAGCGGGACGGCCAGCGTCAGACCGATCCCCACGCCGATCGCGGCCACCCAGCCGCGGCCCGGACCGCGCCGCCGATCTCGATCGGCCAGCGGCTGCGGCGGCAGGAACGTGGGCGCGGGCGATCGGGCAGGCAGCGGCCGGGCAGGCAGCGGCCGGGCATGGCGGGAACGGGGCACCGTGAATCTGTATCACCGCCGCGGCCGCCCCGCAACCGGAATCGAGCGGGCCGAGACGCCGCCGGCGCAGGCCGGCCAGGCGGTCAGGCCTCGACGCCGTCCGAGGAAGCGGCGCCGAGCGGCGGCACGGCGGTCAGGTCGACCGTCTCGGCGAGCAGGAGCTCGAGGTCGGCGCGGGCCGCCGGGGCCGCGAAGACCGACAGGCGGTCGGCGTCCTGGAGCCGCAGCGACCCCTTCGGGACCACGGTCCCGCCCTCGCGCTCGATCGACACCAGCACGGTGTCCTTCGGCCAGGCGATCTCGGCGACCGTCCGGCCGCAGAGCGCGGAGCCCGTGACGAGGTCGGCCTCGACGATGATCCCGCCGCCGCGCAGGCCGCGGACCTGGCGGACGTTGCCGCTGAGCGCCGTGCGGTACGCGCCGATCGCGTCGCGAACCGAGAGGATGCCGGCCAGCTGGCCGCCCTCGGAGACGACCGGGGCCCACGATCGGCGATGGTCGGACAGCGCGCCGAGGCCCTCGTCGAGGCCGTCATCGGCGGCCAGGATCGGCTCGCGCCGGAGGGGGGCCTGGCCGATCGTGGCCTCGGCCGGGACCGCCTCGAGGTCCTCGCGATCGAGATAGCCCGCCACCCGTCCGTCCCGCCCGACGACCGGCGCGCCGGGCACGGCCAGCTCGTCCATCCGGGCGGCCACCGCGCCGGCGAGATCGGTCGTCGAGATCACGAAGCGGGGCCGTCGGGCGGCGTCGCCGACGGGCACGGCGGCGAGAAGCGGCATCGCCGTCCGGAAGCGATGGGCCGGCGATTCGGCCCGGGTCGCGAGCTGGCTCCGGTAGATCGAGCGCTGGCCGACGACGAAGGACGCGAGCCCGACCGCGACCATCGCCGGCGCGAGCATCGAGAGGTTGCCGGTCATCTCGGCGACCATGAGCATCACCGCGAGCGGGGCGTGGGCGATGCTCCCGAAGAGGGCCATCATCGCCACGATCACGAACGGCGCCGGGTCCACCGGGATCGCCGGCGCGACCGGCTCGAGCAGCCTCCAGATCCCCGCCCCGAGGAGCCCGCCGATCACCATCCCGGGCCCGAAGATACCGCCGGAGCCGCCCGACCCGATCGAGATCGACGTCGCCGCGATCTTCGCGAACGGCAGGGCCAGGACGATCCACAGCGGCAGGGCCAGGAGGGCCTGGCGGTCGAGACCGGCCTGGACGAAGCCGTAGCCGGTCCCCAGGGCGCCCGGCACGACGAGGCCGAGCAGGCCGACGACGAGGCCGCCGATGGCGGGCCCCGCCATCCGCGGCAACGGCAGCCGGCGGAACCGGTCGGTCACGCTGTAGAACGTGCCGATGTAGAGGAGGCCGACGAGGCCGCAGGCCAGCCCGATGACGCCGTACCAGACGAGCTGGGCCGGATCCGCGAACCCGAACCGTGACTGGGCGCCGAAGATCGGGCTGAAGCCCTCGACCGTGCCGAAGATCGTGTAGGCGACGATCGTCCCGATGAACGACGGCACGAGGGCCTCCGATTCGACGTCGTCGCGGTAGAGCAGCTCCGCGCCGAGGATCGCCCCGCCGAGCGGCGCCCGGAAGATCGCGCCGATCCCGGCGGCCATCCCGACCGTGACCGCGATCCGCGCGTCGCGGGCGTCGAGGTCGAGGATCCGGCCGAGGAACGACCCGAAGCCGGCGCTGATCTGGGCCGTCGGGCCCTCACGGCCGCCCGAGCCGCCGGAGCCGATCGTGATCGCCGACGCGACGAGCTTGATCAGCGGGATCCGGCCCCGGATTCCGCGCGGGTGGTGGTGGAAGGCGGCGATCGCGGCGTCGGTCCCGTGCCCTTCCGCCTCGGGGGCGAAGCGGAACACGATGATTCCCGAGATCAGTCCGCCGAGGGCGACGACGAGCGGGATCGCCCAGGGCCGCGCGGCGTCGGTGATCGGCGCCCCGCCCTCGCCGGCCGGGGTCGGCGGGACGTAGCCGGCCAGGCCGCCCAGGAGCAGCCGGGTCGCGAGCTCCAGCGCCTCGAAGAAGAGGATCGCGCCGAGCCCGCCGACGACCCCGATCGCGGCCCCGAGGACGACCCACTTCCGGAGGTAGGGCGCCTCGCGGATGCGTTGGCGGATGCGGGTGAGCGTGCGCGGCGTGGTCGTGGTCATCCGGCCGCCTCGAACGCCGCGGCCAGTCCGGCCAGGCTGGCCAGCGCGTCAGCCGACGGCTCGAACGGCGCCGCGAGAAGGGCGATCTGCTCCGCGCGATAGGCCAGGATCGCGCTCCGGACGCGAAGGCCCTCGTCGGTCAGCGAGATCCGCAGGGCTCGCCGGTCGTCGCGGTCGCGCCGGATCTCGACGAGGCCGCGGCGAGCGAGGCGGCGGAGCTGGCGGCTCGTGGCAGGGACGGTCACCCCGACCCGGGCCGCGACCTGGCTGATCGTGATCCCCGCCCCGTCCTCGCCGACGACCAGGAGCGACCGCCACTGGGGGAACGTCAGGTCGAGGCCCGGCGTCGCGTCGCCGAGCGCCCGGGTCGTGATCGCGACGCCGCCGACCACGATCCGCTCGAGGATCGAGGCGAGATCCGTGGCCGCCTGCGTCGGGTCGCCGCCGGGCGGGGCAGGTCGGATCCGGTTGGCAGTGGTGGTCATCGTCGCGCCCTCGCGGTCATCGTCACGCCATGCGTGCGCCGCGGGCGCGTGAGCGGGCGCCAGGGTCGCGGTCCGCAAATGATAGCCTACTGGCTACTACTTGTCCGGCGGCCTGCTCAGGCGCGGGACCAGAAGCGGATCCCGTCGAGGATCCCGTCGGCGAACGGCCGGCCGGAGCGATAGACGTCGGCCGGGGCGTGATCGACGAGCTCCGGCAGCGCGTTCGCGACGATCGTCCCACGGAACCCGGCTGTGAGCAGGTCGAGGTCGTTGCCGGAGTCGCCGAACGCGAGGACGTCGCCGTCGGCGATCCCGAGCGAGCTTGCGAGGAATCGGGCGGCCCTGCCCTTCCCGGCGAGGAGCGGGATGACGTCGAGGTGGACGCCGGCGCTGTAGACCAGGCCGGCGGCGATTCCCTCGGCGGCGAGCGCTCGGCGGATCACTCCCCGGTCGGACGGGGTCAGGCCGCGGACGTCGAAGCTCGCCTTCAGGTCGGTCTGGTTCTCGGCCGGTTGGAGCTCGAGCCAGCGCATCGGCCGGAGGGCGGAGATCACGCGCCGGCCGTGGGTCCGGTCGAAGCGCTCCAGCCAGCCCGGCCACGGCCGGCCCGCGCCATCGTGGATCTCGGTCCCGACGCCGGAGATGACCGCGTCGGGGTTCGGCAGGCCCTCGCCGGCTCGATCGCGGCGAGGATCGATGCCCGCAACCGTCCGGACGCGTAGGCGACGGCGTAACCGGTTCGGCGGCGGCCCAGCCAGCGACCGAACCGGGCGAGGCCGGCCGGATCGCCCAGGAGCGTCCCGTCGAGGTCGCTTACAAGGAGCCGACGGGGATCCATTCGACCTCCGGCTCGAGCGGCTCGCGATCCACCACCCGCGACGGCTCGGGCCACGGCGTCGTCCGCCGCCGCTCCGCGACGTCGGACAGGACGGCGAGGAGCTGCTGGGCGATCCCGTTCCAGGTGAAGCTCGCGCGCGCCCGGTGCGACCCGAACCGGGCGAGCTGGCGCGCGATCCGGGGGTAGCGCAGCACCGTCGCGATCGCATGGCCGAACGCCGCCGGGTCGTTGGGATCCGCGTAGAGCGCCTCGGTGCCCCAGGCGATCATCTGCCACAGGCCGCCCTCGGTCGTGATCACGCCGGGCGTCCCGCACGCCATCGCCTCGACGGCCGTCATGCCGAACGGCTCGTAGCGGCTGCTCAGGGCGAAGACGTCGGCCGCCCGATACGTGTCGGCGAGGTCGTCGTCAGGGACGTAGTCGCGGAACGATCACCTGGTCGGCGACCCCGAGCTCGACCGCCAGCCCCTCGAGCTCGGCCACCTGGCGCATCTCGCCCGGGGTCGGGCTCGTCGAGCCGATCGCGAGCAGCAGCCGGGCGTCCGGGATCCGCTCGAAGACGGTCGGCATCGCTCGCAGGAGCAGGTCGTAGCCCTTGTTCGCCGCGACGCGCCCGAGGGCCAGCACGAGCGGGCCGTCGATCCCGAGGTCGGACTTGATCGCCCTCCGGGTGGCATGGGAGACGGGGAAGAAGCGGCTGTCATCGAAGCCCGGTGGGATGATTGCGATCGTCGCCGGGTCGACGGCGTACTCGTCGCCGACCAGGACGTCGCGCTGCTGCGGCGTGGTCGCGATGATCGCGTCGGCGGCGTCGTAGATCGCGCGCTCATCGCCGATCCGGCGGACGAAGTTGTACTGCCGCTCGAGCTCGGCGGGGTCGCCCTCCATGTTGTCGCGCTTCCACGAGCCGATCGAGTGCGGCGTGTGGAGATGGGGGATCCCCAGCCGTCGGCCGAGCTCGTCACCGGCCAGGCCGGCGTCCCAGTAGTGGCTGTCGATGAACGCATAGGTCGTCCGGTGGCGGGCGATCCACGCCTCGGCGTTGGCGACCCACTCGGGAACGACCTCGCACATCCATTCCTTGCGGATGAGCTTCGGCCCGCCGGCCGGGATCCGCACGATCCGGACACGCTCGCCGACCCGCTCGATCTCGGGCTGTCCCTCGAAACGCCGGGTGAAGATATCGACGCGGTAGCCGAGCCGGGCGAGGCACTCCGACAGGCGCAGGACGTAGACGACCTGCCCGCCTGTGTCCGGCCGGCCCATCTCGGCGTCGGCCGAGACGTATCCGTGCAGCGAGATCATCGCGATCCGTCGCGTGGGCCTGGGCGCCATGGGTCCTCCCTCCGCCCCTCGTCATGGGCCGCCGGGCTGAGGGGGTGGCGGTCATGATACCCGATTACATGTCATCTGACGACTATTGTCTGTGGTACCCTATTCGTGGCGACCTCCACGATCGGGCCGGTCGACGGACGACCGGGGCGCAGACGCCTGACATCGGACTCGCCGCGCAGCCAGGAGGCACGAATGATCCAGCTCACCCCTGAGGCCGCTCGCCATCTCGTCAAGCTGCGCCGCGAGCGCGGCATCGACGAGAAGAACGCCGCCCGCCTGGTCCGCAACGCGGATCGGGTCAGCCTCGCCTTCGCTCCGAAGGCCGAGCCCGGCGACCGCCCCCTTCACGCGGGCGAGATCGATGTCTTCATCAGCCCGGACCTGGCGGTCAAGCTCGACGGCGCGATCGTCGACGCCCGGACGGCCGACGGGCGGGTCGCTCTCATCGTCCGCCGGAAGTCGGCCAAGTCGGCCGCCTCGGGAACGTCATCCAAGGCGACAGCCGCGGCACCGATGGCCGCGAAGTCCACGGCCGCGAAGTCCACGGCCGCGAAGCAGGCCGCCGACTAGCCGGATCGGCGGCCGGCCCCGCAGCGCTGGACCGCCCGCTCGCCGGAATCGATCATGACCAGCCGAGCCAATTCGCCAGGGCCTCGCCGCCGACGCGGATCGCCGGGAGACGCCGTATGCTCCCCGCCATGACCATCGGAATCGAGAGCGGCCCGCTCGCCGCGCAGATCCTCGAATACCTCGAACCGTTGATGTTCGGCGCGATCGGCATGACGACCCTGGCGTTGGCCGCGGCCTCGGCCGGCGAGCTCACGATCGCCCAGTGGCGGACCCTGATCGTGATCGGCCGGGGCGACGCCCGCGTCGGTGAGGTCGCGGCCGCCGTCGGCGGATCGCTGTCGTCCACGAGCCGCCTGATCCGCCGCCTCGAACGCCGCGGGCTCGTGGCGACCGAGCGCGACGAGAGCGACCGGCGGGCCACCCGGGTCCGGATGACCGAGGCCGGGCTCGCCCTCCGCAGCGACGTGGTCACGCGACGGCGAGCCCTGATGCAGCGGGCCCTCGAGCGGCATTCGCCGCGCCTGCCGGCCGAGCTCGTCCCGGGCCTCGTGGTCATCGGCGACGCCTTCGCGGACTACGCCTGACCGACCCGCCACCGCCCGCGCGGCCTCGACGCTCCGGCCCGCCGAGCCTCAATTCGCGCGCGAGCCGCTCCGAACCTCCACCCAGCCTCCATCGTCGCTCCACGCGCCCGACGGACGATGCCGGTGACACCCAGCGGGGTGCGCCGGGCGACCCGGCCCGCAGCCTTCGAGAGGCCGACGATGAACCGACTCACGCGCTCCTTCCTGATCGCGAGCATCGCGATCCTTGCCGCCGTCGCGACCGCGGCCGCGGCCAGCCCCACCCCGTCCACCGGTCCGGCCCAGGTGCGCGACCGCGACACGATCCCGGCCGTCCTCGGGCTGACCCAGGCCCAGGTGATGGACCTCCGCCACGACGGACTGTCCCTCGCCCAGATCGCGGCCCGCCAGAAGGTCGACCCGCAGAAGCTCGTTGACGCGCTGGTCGCCCAGTGGACCATCCGGATCGACGCCCGCGTGGCGAACGGCGGCCTCACCGCGGCCGAGGCGGCGACGCTCAAGACTCAGCT
Source organism: uncultured Chloroflexia bacterium (assembly GCA_963710105.1). GTDB lineage: Bacteria > Chloroflexota > Limnocylindria > Limnocylindrales > CSP1-4 > CF-46. Next base: position 355,932 of record CAVPYV010000003.1, on the reverse strand, counting down.
CACCGCCACCGCGAAGGCGATGGTCGAGCGGACCGCCCTCGGCGGGATGCAGGGTGCGGCCGTCGGCGCCGGGCGCGGCGCGATGGGCGGGAACGGCGCCGGCTTCGGCGGTGGCAACGGGGCGGGAGCGGGCGGCAACGGACCGGGCAACGGCGCCTGCGACGGCTCCGGCCGACAGGGCCGGATGGCCCCGTAGCCGACCGCGAGATCGGGACGGTCGGACCTGTCAGCGGGTCCGACCGTCTCGTCATGCTCGGCCCATGGCCCGCATCCTCGTCGTCGACGACGAGCCGCACATCGTCGAGGTCGTCCGCGCCTACCTCGGCCGCGAGGGGCACGAGGTCGCCACGGCGGCCGACGGCGACCGCGCCCTCGAGCTGGCGGCCGTCCGCCCACCGGACCTCGTCGTCCTCGACGTGATGCTGCCCCGCCGGTCCGGGTTCGACGTCCTGCGCGAGCTCCGCGCCCGGGGCAGCGACGTGCCGGTCATCCTCCTGACGGCCCGTGACGACCTCGTCGACCGCGTCGCCGGTCTCGAGATCGGGGCGGACGACTACGTGACGAAGCCCTTCGAGCCGCGCGAGCTGGTCGCCCGCGTGACCGCCGTCCTGCGCCGGACCCTGGCCGCGGGCCACGCGCCGCGCGACGGCGCCCCGGCGGCGGAGGTCGAACGGTACTTCGACCTCGAGATCGACCCGGCCGGCCGCGAGACGCGCCGCGACGGGCAGGCCCTGCCGTTGACCCGAGCCGAGTTCGACCTCCTCGCCGCGTTCGCCGGCCACCCGGGCATCACACTTTCGCGGGAGCGGCTCGGCGAGCTCGTGTTCGGCGAGGCGTTCGCGGCGTTCGACCGGACGATCGACAGCCACGTGAAGAACCTCCGCCACAAGCTCGGCCCGCGGCCGGGCGGCGAGCCCTACATCGAGACCGTCCGCGGCGTCGGCTACCGGGCGGCCCGCGGATGAGCCTTCGCGTCCGCCTCGCCGCTGGCCTTCGCCCTCGTCGCGATCCTCACCGCCGCCGCGATCGCGCTCACGGCGCCGTCGATCGTCGGGCGGGGGTTCGCCGCGGTCGAGACCGACCCCGGCGCCACGGGCCGCGGCCCGGGGATGGGCCCGGGGCCGATGGCCGGCCCCCACGCCCAGGCGGTCCAGCAGGAGACGACCGTCACCCTGATCGTCGTGGGCCTCGTCGCGGCCGGCGCGTCGTCGCTCCTCGGCTTCGCCCTGGCCAGCCGGACCGCCGGCCCGCTCGCCCGGCTCGAGGCCGCGGCCGCGTCCCTGGCGGGCGGCCGTCTCGACCAGCGCTCGGGGCTGGCGGACCGATCCGACGAGATCGGGTCGCTCGGGCGGTCGTTCGACGCGATGGCCGGGCGCCTCCAGGCCGACGAGGCCGCCCGCCGGCGGTTCCTCCAGGACGCCGCCCACGAGCTGAAGACGCCCCTCGCGGTCATCGACGCGACGACGGCCGCGATCCTCGACGGGGTCTACCCGCCCGACCCGACCCACCTGGAGACAATCCGCGCCCAGACCCGGCTCCTCGCCCGGATCGTCGACGACCTGCGGACGATCAGCCTGGCCGACGCCCGCGCCCTCCCCCTCCGCCGAGAGCCGGTCGCGATCCGCGGCGTCCTCGCCTCGGTCGGAGACGACCTCGCGGCGCGGGCGCGCGGGGCGACGATCGGGATCGACGTCGACGCGGCGCCCGGGTTGATCGTGCCGGGCGACGCGGATCGGCTCCGCCAGGCGCTCGCGGCGCTGGCCGACAACGCCCTTCGCCATACGCCGGCCGGCGGCCGCATCCGGCTCGAGGCCCACGCCACGACGGACGGCTCGGTCGTCGTCGCGGTGGTCGACTCCGGCCGCGGGATCGATCCGGCCGACCTGCCCCACGTGTTCGACCGCTTCTACCAGGCCGACCCGGCGCGAGATCGGGCGACCGGCGGCTCGGGGCTCGGGCTGGCGATCGTCCGGGCGATTGTCGAGGCCCACGGCGGGCACGTCCGCGCAGCCAACGAGCCGGGCGGCGGCGCGCGGTTCGAGCTCAGCCTGCCCGCCGCCGCCTGAGGGCGCCCAAACCGGGGCGCCCGGTGCGGGACGGCCAGCGAGCGGGACGTCAGTGGCCGTACCCCGGCTCGTCGAGGCGGACCTTGCCACGGAACCGGTGGTAGACGAACGCGGTGTAGGCCAGGACGAGCGGCAGCCCGATCGCGACGATCACGAGCATCACCGTGAGGGTCAGGTCGGACGAGGCCGCCCGCTCCACGGTCAGGCTCCGCTCCGGCGTGTCGAGGGCCGGGACGAGGTTCGGGTGGAGGGCGACGCCCATCGTGGCGATCAGCCCGGCGATCCCGAGGCCCGACGCCGCGAAGGCGGCGAGCTCGCGGCGGGCCCGGACGAGGAGCGGGAACGCGACCAGCCCGGCGACGACGACGGCCGGCGCGAGCCAGGCCAGCGGATTCGCGAAGGCCGCCCAGCGATCCGCGGCGAAGCGCCCGGCCGGCGACCGACGCCACGACCCACAGGACCGCCATCGCGGCCCAGCCGACGAGCGAGGCGCGCCGGGCGCGCTCGGCCAGCGGCCCGCTCGTCTTCAGCGTCAGCCACGCCCCGCCGTGGGTGACGACCATCGCCACCGCGAGCAGGCCGATCACCAGCGGGAAGGGCGTCAGCAGCCCGACGAGCCCGCCCGGGTAGTTGCCGGACGCGTCGATCGGCAGGCCGCGCAGGATGTTCCCGACGGCGACCCCGAGGAGGAGGGCCGGCACGGCCGACCCGATGAAGAACGCGATGTCCCACGCCCGCCGCCAACCGGGCCGGTCGACCTGGTCGCGGAACTCCAGGGCCACCGCCCGGAAGATCAGCGCGGCGAGCAGGAGCATGAGCGCCAGGTAGAAGCCCGAGAAGACGGTCGCGTAGACGATCGGGAACGCCGCGAACAGCGCCCCGCCGGCGGTCAGGAGCCAGACCTCGTTGCCGTCCCAGACCGGCCCGATCGAGCGCAGGACCATCCGCCGCTCGTCGTCGCTCCGGGCGACGAAGAGGTGGAGGACGCCCGCGCCAAGGTCGAAGCCGTCGAGCACCGCGTAGCCGAGCAGGAGGACCCCGACGAGGACGAACCAGATGTCACCGAGGGCGGGCATGTCAGTGGGCCTCCACGGGTCGGGTCGCCCCCGGCGTGGCGACGGGCGCCGGCGATGGCGAGATCGGGACGGGTTGCTGGACCGGGCCCTCGAGGATCGCCCGCCGGACGAGGAACAGCCACAGCCCCGCCAGCAGGACGTAGATCGCGCTGAACAGGAGGATCGAGAAGAGGATCTCCGGCGCGCTGACGATCGGCGACGTGGCGTCGGACGTCCGCATCAGGCCCTGGACGATCCACGGCTGGCGGCCGACCTCGGCGGTGGCCCAGCCGAGCTGGATCGCGAGGAACGGCAGGACGAAGGCCCAGGTCGCCGCCTGGAGCCAGCGCGGCGACGCCTCCAGCCGGCGGCGCCAGGCGAGGTACCCGCCGGCGACGAGGAGGACGGCCATCAGGGTCCCGAGCAGGACCATGTTGTGGTAGGCGAGGAAGGTCGCCGCGACCGGCGGCCAGTCGGCCGGCGGGAAGGTCTCGAGACCGGTGATCGGGGCGGTGAAGCTGCCGAATGTCAGGAACGACAGCAGGTGGGTGACCTGGACCGCCGGCCCCTCGACCGCGTTGGCCGGGTCCTGGGCCGGCGGCAGCGACCAGATGACGAGCGGCGCGCCGGCCGTCGTCGAGTAGATGCCCTGCATCGCGGCGAACTTCGTCGGCTGCGTCTCGGCGACCTGGCGGGCGTGCTGGTCGCCGGCCCCGATGACCGCGACCGTCCCGATGACGGCCACCAGGAGGCCGACGCGGAGGCTGACGCGGGCGACGTCGCCGGTCCGGCCGCGCCGGATGTACCAGGCGCCGACGGCCATGACGATGAATCCGGCAAGGGCCCACGACGAGGCGATCGTGTGGGCGAAGCGTGGCAGGACCGACGGGTTGAAGAGCGCGGCGAAGAAGTCGGTCAGGACCGCCTTGTCGCCCTGCACCTCGAAGCCGGCGGGGGTCTGCATCCAGCTGTTCGCGACGATGATCCAGAAGCCGGACATCGCCGCGCCGAACGCGACCATGACCGCGGCGAAGGCACGGAGGCCGGACCGGATCCGGTCGCGGCCGAAGAGGAGCAGCCCGAGGAACGTCGATTCGAGGAAGAAGGCGAGGATCGCCTCGGCCGCGAGCGGCGAGCCGAAGATGTCGCCCACGAACGTCGAGTAGCGCGACCAGTTCGTCCCGAACTGGAATTCCATGACGATGCCGGTCGCGACCCCGACGACGAACGTCAGCGCGAACAGCCGCGTCCAGAACCGCGCGGCGCGATCCCAGACGTCGCGGCGCGTCCGCCAGCGGGCGACCTCGAGGATCGCGACGACCAGGCCCAGCCCGATCGAGATCGACGGGAAGACGAAGTGGAAGCTGGCGGTCAGCGCGAACTGCACCCTCGCCAGGACGATCGGGTCCATGGCCACCTACCCGCTGGCGCATTCAGACGGCTGCGCGATCGCCGCGACGGATCGGGAGCCTTCCGGTCGCTCGAACCATTCCGCCCGGGGACCGTGTCGCGCAAGGGCCGTTGGTCCGGTCGGATCGGCGGGCGCCTGCGGGTTCAGCGACGGATCGACGTCGGACGCCCGCCTGTCCGCCGCGGCGCGATCACATCCGTTCCTTGAGCCCCGCCTCGATCAGCCAGCGGTTGACGGGCCAGGCGGTAAGGAAGCCCAGCGCCATCCCGATTTGCATCATGAACCAAAAAACCGGCGAGTCGGGACGGACGTGGTCCGGAAAGAACACGAGCTGGACGAGGATCATCCAGCCAAACAGGCCGATCTCGAAGGCGACCAGCGAGAGGGTGTCCGCCTTCAGCGCCGCGATCAGTCCGTCGCGCAGCCCGAGGCCCCGCATCGGCGCGATCGTCAGGTACTGGACGACGATCCCGAGGCTGAAGGCGAGCGCGAAGTCGATCGCGAGCTCGGCCCAGAGGGCAAGGCCGGCCAGCTCCAACGCGAAGACGAAGACGGCGACGCTGCCGATGATGTCGCCGATCGTGCAGCCGGCTCCGCAGTGGCTCACCGCGAGCGTCGTCGCGACCTCCATCGGCCGTTCCTCGACGCGACCCGCCCCGGCCGGCACGCGCCAGCGGCGGTAGGCGAGCCAGGCGATCGGGCCGAGGTACAGGGCGGTCACCGGCCACACCAGCTCCATCACCGCCATCCGGAGCCGATGGCCCCGGCCGAGGATGTCCCAGGCGATGACCAGCGCCGAGCCGATTCCGAGCCCGACGGCGACCCAGGCGCCGGCGATCAGCAGCGGTGACATGCACTCCAGCCTGTCCCGGTTCGCATGACCGGGCGCTCAACGATCCCCCGGCCGGAGTGACAAGTCCCTGTCTCCCGCGCGGCGATCGCGCGGACCGCGAGAACGGAGGGGGATCGCCGACCCGGCCCACGCAACTTGTGACGCGCCCGTAATCGCCACCGCGGCGCGCGCGTCGCAGGCACGAGTCGCGCTCGTCCAGCATGGGCTCGTGCAACCTCAGGCAACGCGCCCAATCTACCCTGCCCTCGAGCCGGCTCATGACGATCGCCCGGACCGCCGCGGCCGGGCTCCTCCTTGCCGCCGGCGTGGCCGGCTGCAGTGGCGGTTCCGACGACCGCTGCCTGTCGGCCTTCCGGAACGTCGATCCGCGGGCCCTGCCGCCGTACGGCGCCAGCCCGCTGGACGACGCGGTCAAGTCCTGTCGGACGGTCGCCGAATGGAGCGCCGCCTGGGACGCGGTGCCCGCCGCTCACGAAGGCAGGACCGACGCACTCTCCTTCCTGGAGGGTCGGTGCGCCGTCCAGGCGCTGGCGTCGACCGCCATCTGCAACGAGTTGGCCACGGCGTCCTAGGCCGCGCTCGACCGCCGTTGTCGGCCGCGTCACGGCGGCTCGGGCCGCGATGGAGCGGAGATACGTGCCATATGGAAACAAGTGCAACCACGTTGAAAGGGCCCGGCCGGAACGGGCCTGCGGTGCGTGAGGGACCGGGGTCCACGATCGTCGGCATGTCGAGCCCGTGGACCCTCGCCGAACCCACCGCCGGCGAGGACCGGGCCCCCGACCCCGAGGATCGCGCCGTCGCCACGCCGCGATCCTCCGCCCCGGTGCCGAGTGCCTCCGGCGGCCCGGCGATCGACGCGATCCGCGTCGCGGCGTACTCGATCCCGACCGATCGCCCGGAGTCGGACGGCACCCTCGAGTGGCGCCGGACCGTCCTCGTCGTCGCCACGGTCGAGGCGGGCGGCGAGCGCGGACTCGGCTACACCTACGCGAGCCCGGCGGCCGCCCTCGTCGCGTCCGGCACGCTCGGACCTGCGATCCAGGGGATCGACGCGTTCGACACGGCGCGCTGCTGGCGGACGATGGTCGGGGCGGTCCGCAACAGCGGCCGGCCGGGGATCGCGGCGACGGCGATCTCGGCCCTGGACGTCGCGCTGTGGGACCTGAAGGCGCGCCTCCTGTCGGCGCCCCTCGTCGACCTGCTCGGGCGGCGCGCGCGATGCGATCCCGGGCTACGGCAGCGGCGGCTTCACGAGCTACGACGACGACGAGCTCGCGAGCCAGCTCGGCGGCTGGGCCGCGGACGGCTTCGGCGATGGTCAAGATGAAGGTCGGCCGCGACCAGGACCGCGATCCCCACCGCGCGGCGGTCGCCCGCGACGCGATCGGACCCGATGTCGAGCTGTTCGTCGACGCCAACGGCGCCTACGACCGGAAGGGGGCGCTCGCCGCTGCCGAGCAGTTCGCCGACCTCGGGCGTCTCGTGGTTCGAGGAGCCCGTCAGCTCGGACGACCTCGACGGCCTGCGGCTGCTCCGCGACCGGGCGCCGGCGGGGATGCGCGATCGCCGCCGGCGAGTACGGCTGGGACGCGGGCACGTTCCGGCGCGCTCCTGGAGGCCGGTGCCGTGGACGTCCTCCAGGCCGACGCGACCCGCTGCCTCGGGGTCACCGGCTTCCAGTCGGCGGCCGCCCTGTGCGAGGCCTTCAACGTCCCGCTCTCGGCGCATTGCGCCCCGTCCCTCCACGTCCCGCTCACGTGCGCCGCCCGCCCGGCGATCCATCTCGAGTGGTTCCACGACCACGTCCGGATCGAGCGCGAGCTCTTCGACGGGGCGCCGCAGCCCGTCGCCGGGCGGCTGGAGCCGGACCGATCGCGGCCGGGCCTCGGGATCGAGCTTCGCGAGGCCGCGGCGGCGCCCTACCGGATCTGGCAGTCATGGTGAGCCCGGCGACCTGGCGGGCGCCCTTCGTCGATGTCGTCGACGGCCGCCAGCCGGCGGGTGGCGAGAGCGGCAGCCCGGCGCGCGCGGGCGCCCTCCCGAGCGAGGCCGAGCGCCTCGCGATCGACCTCCTGAACGCGGTCCGCGGCGAGGTCCGCTTCGACGCCGGCAGCCGCGCCGCCTACAGCACCGACGCCTCGAACTACCGCCAGGTCCCGATCGGGGTCGTCGTGCCGCGCGACACCGACGACGTGGTCGCGGCGGTCGAGGTCTGCCGGGCCCACGACGTCCCGATCGTCTCGCGCGGCGGCGGCACGAGCCTCGCCGGCCAGACCTGCAACGTCGCGGTCGTCCTCGACCATTCGAAGTTCCACAACGACCTGCTCGAGCTGAACCCGGACGAGCGCTGGGCGCGCGTCCGGCCGGGTCTCGTGCTCGACGAGCTCCGCTCCGCCGCCGAGGAGCACCACCTCACGTTCGGGCCGGATCCCGGCCACCCACGATCACTGCACCCTCGGCGGGATGATCGGCAACAACTCGTGCGGCGTGCACTCGGTCATGGCCGGCAAGACCGTCGACAACGTCCTCGAGCTCGAGGTCCTCCTGTACGACGGCACGCGCCTGCGCGTCGGCCCGACGAGCGACGACGAGCTGATCCGGCTCGCGACGGAGCCGGGTCGGGTGAGCGAGCTCTACCGGGGGATGCGCCGGATCCGCGACGACCTACGCCGACGAGATCCGGCGCGCGCTATCCGGACATCCCCCGGCGCGTCTCCGGCTACAACCTCGACCAGCTCCTGCCGGAGCACGGCTTCGATGTCGCCCGGGCCCTCGTCGGCTCCGAGTCGACGCTGGTCACGGTCCTCGAGGCGAAGCTCCGGCTGGTGCCCAGCCCGCCGGTCCGGACGCTCGTCGCGGTCGGCTACCCGGACGTCTACGCGGCCGCCGACGACGTCCCGCGGGTGATGGAGTCCGGCTGCATCGCCTGCGAGGGCATGGACGACAAGCTCGTTCGCGACGTCCGGAGCCGGGGGATCCATCCGGAGGCGCTCGGCCTGCTGCCGGAGGGCCGCGGCTTCCTGCTGGTCGAGTTCGGCGGCGACGATCGGAAGGAAGCCGGCGAGCGGGCCGCCGCGTTCATCGACGCCCTCCGCCGGCGCCGCCCGGACGCCGATCCCAAGCTCTACGACGACCCGGCCGACGAGCAGAAGCTCTGGAAGGTCCGCGAATCCGGCCTGGGGGCGACGGCCATGGTCCCGGGCAAGCCGATCACCGCGCCCGGCTGGGAGGACTCCGCCGTCGCCCCGGACCGGCTCGGCGACTACCTCCGCGAGATCCGCAAGCTGTGGGACCGCTACGGGCTACGACGCCGACATGTACGGCCACTTCGGCCAGGGCGTCCTCCACTGCCGGATCGACTTCGACCTGCGTCACGCGCCAAGCGGGCTCGAGGCGTTCCGCCGGTATCTCGACGACGCCGCCGACCTGGTCGTCGGCATGGGCGGCTCGCTGTCCGGGGAGCACGGCGACGGCCAGGCTCGCGGCGAGCTGCTGCCGCGGATGTTCGGCGAGCGGATCGTCGCGCGCGTTCGAGGCGTTCAAGGATCTGTGGGATCCCGCCGGGCGGATGAACCCGGGCAAGGTCGTGCGCCCCAACCCGATCCTGTCCGACCTCCGCCTCGGCACGGACTACGCCCCGCCGCAAGCCGAAGACGTGGTTCCGCTATCCCGAGGACGACGGCGGCTTCGCCCATGCCGCGCTTCCGCTGCGTCGGCGTGGGCGAGTGCCGCCGCCACGAGGGCGGGGTGATGTGCCCGAGCTACATGGTCACCCGCGAGGAGAGCCACTCGACCCGCGGCCGGGCCCGGCTGCTGTTCGAGCTGCTCAACGGCGACGAGCTCGAGGGCGGCTGGCGCAACGAGGAGGTCGCCGAGGCGCTCGACCTGTGCCTCGCCTGCAAGGGCTGCAAGGGCGACTGCCCGGTCAACGTCGACATGGCGACCTACAAGGCCGAGTTCCGCGCCCACCACTACGCCGGCCGCCTGCGGCCCCGGGCCGCCTACTCGATGGGCCTGATCCACTGGTGGGCGAAGCTCGCCGCCCACGCCCCGCGGCTGGTCAACGCGCTCGCCGGGGCGCCCCTGCTCTCGAGCCGTCGGCAAGCGCATCGGCGGGATCGCCGCCGGAGCGGTCGATCCCGCGGTTCGCCGACGAGACCTTCCGCGCGTGGTGGGCGGGCCACGGCGGGCGATGGTCCGGCGAGCAGGCTGCGCCCGCGCCGGACGCCCCCGCGCCGGACGCCCCCGCGCCGGACCGCGCCTCGCGTGCCGACCGCCGCGTGATCCTCTGGGTCGACACGTTCACCGACCACTTCCATCCCGACGTCGCGAGGGCCGCGGTCCGCGTCCTCGAGGCCGCCGGCTGCGAGGTCGTCGTGCCCCGGGCCGACGCTCTGCTGCGGACGGCCGCTCTACGACTGGGGCTTCCTGGGGCAGGCCAAGGCGCTGCTCGTCCACGTGCTGCGCGACCTGCGCGACGAGATCCGGGCGGGCGTGCCGATCGTCGGCCTCGAGCCGTCCTGCGTGTCGGTCTTCCGCGACGAGGCCCCCAACCTCCTCCACGGCCACGCCGACGCCCAGCGGATCGCCGCCCAGACCCACACCCTGACCGAGTACCTCGCCAACCTCGACGGCTACCGGCCGCCGCGGCTCGAGGGCCACGCCCTCGTCCACGGCCACTGCCACCACACGTCCGTCCTCGACTTCGATTCCGAGCTGGCGGTCCTGCGCGCGACCGGGCTCGAGCTCGACGTCCCCGACAGCGGCTGCTGCGGGATGGCCGGCGCGTTCGGGTTCGAGAGCGGCGAGCACTACGCGGTCTCGATGGCGGCCGGCGAGCGGGTCCTCCTGCCGGCCGTCCGCGAGGCGGACCCGGCGACGTTCGTCGTCACCGGCGGGTTCAGCTGCCGCGAGCAGATCGAGCAGGGAACCGGCCGCGGCGTCCTCCACCCGGCCCAGCTCCTCGCGATCGCCGTCGACCGCGCGGCGCATGCGGGCGAGGCGGCCCTCGCCAACCCGGGCCCCGCCCTCGCGAAGGCGGCCGGGCGGCGACCGGCCCGGACCGATGTCGAGGCGCCGGCGGCCGCTCGCTCCGGCTCGCGGGAACGGGGACACTGATGCGTGCCCTCGAGGTCGCCGCCGCGCCGCTCCGGACGTGGGTCGTCGTCTTCGAGCCCGGCGAGGACCCGATCGCGGGCCTGACCGGCTGGGCCCGTGACGCGGGCGTCGACGGCGCCGGCTTCACCGCGATCGGCGCCTTCGAGGAGGCCGACATCGGCTGGTTCGACCTCGACGCCCGGGACTACCACGAGAACGCCGTCCGCCGCCAGGTGGAGGTGCTGTCGCTCGTCGGCGACATCACCGCCGGCGTCGAGCCGGGCGACGACCCGAAGGTCCACGCCCACGTCGTGCTCGGCGCCCGCGACGGCTCGGCCCACGGCGGCCATCTCCTGCGGGCCGCGGTCCGGCCGACGCTGGAGGTCGTCGTCAGCGAGACGCCGACGACGCTCCGCCGCCGCCACGACGCGGCGACCGGACTCGCCCTGATCGACCTTGAAGCCTCGGCGCGGCCGGCCGGCCCGCCCTCATCCGATGGAGGTAGCCATGGCCAGAACCGCCGCTGACGTCCTGATCGAGACCCTGATCGACTGGGACGTGGACGTGATCTTCGGGCTTCCCGGCGACGGGATCAACGGGATCATGGAGTCGCTGCGGACCCATCGCGACGAGATCCGCTTCGTCCAGGTCCGCCACGAGGAATCGGCGGCGTTCGCCGCGACGGCCTATGCCAAGTTCACCGGCCGGCTCGGCGTCTGCCTCGCGACCTCCGGGCCCGGCGGGCTGCACCTGATCAACGGGCTGTACGACGCCAAGCTCGACGGCGCCCCCGTCCTCGCGATCACCGGCCACCACTACAGCGACCTGATCGACACCGCGGCCCAGCAGGACGTCGATCTCACCCGCGTCTTCGAGGACGTCACCGTCTACAACACCCGGGTGATGAACGCGGCCCACGTCGCGAACGTCACGCCGCTCGCCTGCCGGACCGCCCTGAGCCGGCGCGGCGTCGCCCACATCTGCTTCCCGACCGACCTGCAGGAACGTGACGCCGACGACGGCCCGCGGGCCAAGCGCGACCGGCCCGACCACACGAGCAACACCCCGGCGGTCGTCCGGCCGACGCCGCCGGCCGCGGCCCTCGACCAGGCCGCGGCGATCCTCGACGCCGGGCGGAAGGTCACGATCCTCGCCGGCGCCGGGGCGATCGGCGCCGGTGACGAGCTGGAGCGGCTGGCGGAGCTCCTCGGCGCGCCGATCGTCAAGGCGCTCCTCGGCAAGGGCGTCGTGCCCGACGACAGTCCCTACACGACCGGCTCGATCGGGCTGCTGGGCACGGCGCCGTCCGCAGGCGGCGATGGAGGACTGCGACACCCTCCTGATCGTCGGCAGCTCCTTCCCCTACGTCGAGTTCTACCCGAAGCCGGGCGCGGCCCGAGCCGTCCAGATCGACCTCGATCCGACCCGGATCGGCCTGCGCTACCCGGTCGAGGCCGGCCTCGTCGGCGACGCCAGGGCGACGCTCGCGCCTGCTGCTCGACCGGCTCGGCCCGACACGACGATCGCGACTTCCTGGCGAAGGCCCAGGAAGGCATGCGCGACTGGTGGGCGCTGATGGACGAGCGGGCCGCGCGGATGGACACGCCGATGAAGCCGCAGGTCGTGGCCGCGGCCGTCGGCCGCAACCTGGCCGACGACGCGATCGTCGTGTCGGACTCGGGCACGATCACGACCTGGTTCGCCCGCCACATCCGGGCCCGCGCCGGGCAGTCGTACTCGCTCTCGGGCAACCTCGCGACGATGGCCTGCGGGCTGCCCTACGCGATCGGCGCGCAGGTCGCCCATCCCGATCGGCAGGTCGTCGCGTTCGTCGGCGACGGCGGGTTCAGCATGCTCATGGCCGACTTCGCGACCGCGGTGAAGCACGAGCTCCCGATCAAGGTCGTCGTCATCAAGAACGACGTCCTCGGCCAGATCAAGTGGGAGCAGATGGTCTTCCTCGGCAATCCCGAGTTCGGCGTCGAGCTCCAGCCGATCGACTTCGTCAAGGTCGCCGAGGCCTGCGGCGGCAGCGCCGTCCGGATCGACGATCCGGCCCGCTGCGCGGAGCAGGTCGCGGAAGCCCTCGGCCGCGCCGGGCCCGGTCCTGATCGAGGCGGTCGTCGACCCGCTCGAGGCGCCGATGCCGGCCAGGATCACCCTCGACCAGGCGACCCACTTCGCCGAATCGCTGGCCCGTGGCGAGCCGGATCGGGTGGCGATCGCCGCCACCGCGATCGGCGACCGGATCCGGGAGCTCGTCTGAGCATGGCGACGACGGCGCCCCGCTCCAACCGCGCGACGCGACCGGGCGCGTCGAACGGCGTCGGCCGTCCGGCGGCCTCGGCTGACCCCGGTCGGCCCCGGTCGGACGAGCGCAAGGCCCACGTCCTCAGCCACCACAACGCCTCGGGCGTCCGGAGCATCGCCGACGCCCTCGTCGTGAAGGACGGCGAGCCGTTCTTCCTGTGCCCGCGCGACGGCCAGCTCCGGCTCGCCGACCGCCACGGCTTCGGCCTGTATCACCACGACACCCGCTTCCTGTCCGGCTACGAGGTCCACCTCGACGGCACGACCCCGAGCCCGCTCGCGGCCGCGGCGCCGAGCGGCCAGCGGGCCCTCCTCGAGCTGACGAACGACGCCCTGGAAAGCGGCCGGCCCCGCGCCGACGAGGGCGACGACGACGATCGCGACCGGAAGCCCGCGACCGTCGGGAAGCAGCAGCTCTCGATCCACTGGTCCCGCTCGCTCGACGGCGATCGCGTGGAGCTCAGCGACGAGATCGTCATCTCGAACCACGCCGGCCAGCGGGCGACCCTCTGGCTCGAGCTCGCCTTCTCCGCCGGCTTCGAGGACGTGTTCGCGATCCGCGGCCTGCTCGACGGCCGCCCGGGCGCCCTCCACGATCCGGCCTGGGACGACGACGGCCTCCTCTTCCGCTACGACGGCGCCGACGAGGTCATCCGGACGACCCGGATCGCGCTCGATCCCGCCCCGACCCAGCGGACGGCGGCGGGCGGTCGGTTCGCCCTCGACATCGACGCCCGCGGCGAGACGACGGTCCGCGTCCGGATCCGGGCCCACGAGGAGCGGACCGGCGATGCGGCGCCATTGGTCGAGGCCGCGCCGGGCCGGTCCCCGCCGACGGGGCGATCGCGCGCTGACCGCCGATGGCCTGCCGATCGCCGGCGGGCCGGACTGGGGCGTCACGATCCGGAGCGAGGCCCTGGCCCTCGACGCCGTCCTGGCCCGCTCCCTGGCCGACCTCCGGACGCTGATCGGCGAGCTCGACGGCCGGCGCTACTACGCGGCCGGCATCCCGTGGTTCTCGGCCCTGTTCGGGCGCGACTCGCTGATCGCCGCCTACCAGACCCTGGCGTTCGACCCGGCGATCGCCGCGGACACGCTTCGCCTGCTCGCCGGGCGACAGGGCACGAAGACCGACCACTGGCGCGACGAGGAGCCGGGCCGGATCCTCCACGAGCTCCGGGTCGGCGAGCTGGCCCGGCTCGACGAGATCCCCCACACGCCGTATTACGGCTCGATCGATTCGACGCCGCTGTTCCTGATCGTCCTCGCGGAGCACGCCGCCTGGACCGGGTCGCTCGACCTGTTCCGGGAGCTCCGCCCGAACGTCGACCGGGCGCTCGACTGGATCGACTCGACGATGGCCCGGGCGCCGGCCGGCTATCTCGCCTACGACTCCTCGACGAAGGGCGGCCTCGTCAACCAGGGCTGGAAGGATTCGGGCAACGCGATCGTGACCGCGTCGGGTGCCCTGGCGAAGCCGCCGATCGCGCTCGCCGAGGTCCAGGGCTACGTCTACCGCGCCAAGCGCCGCCTCGCCGGGCTCTTCCGGCGGGACGGCGACGGCGACCGGGCCGACCGCCTGGACGGCGAGGCCGACGCCCTCCGCGAGCGGTTCGAGCGGGACTTCTGGTCCGACGACCTCGGCTGCTACGCGCTGGCCCTTGACGTCGACGGTCGCTGCGAGGTCGCGACGCTCGAACGCCGGACAGGTCCTCTGGTCGGGGATCGCCTCGGACGAGCACGCCCATGCCGTCGCCGAGCGGCTCTTCCGGGACGACCTGTTCGCCGGCTGGGGGATCCGGACCCTGTCGGCCCAGGCCGTCGCCTGGAACCCGGTCGGCTACCACCTCGGGACGATCTGGCCGCACGACAACGGCCTGATCGCCGAGGGCCTCCGGGCGTACGGCGAGGACGAGCGGGCCGAGCGGATCCTGATCGGGCTCGTCGAGGCGGCGACGGACTTCGACCTCCACCGCCTGCCGGAGTGCATGGCCGGCTTCGGCCGGGATCCGTTCGGCGTCCCGGTCCGCTACCCGATCGCCTGCCATCCCCAGGCCTGGGCGGCCGGCGCCCTGCCCCATCTGCTCGTGTCCTGCCTGGGCCTCCAGCCGGACCCCGAGACGGCTGAGCTGCGGGCCGTCCGGCCGCGGCTGCCCGGGTTCGTGCCGGCCCTCGAGATCCGGGGGATGCCCGTCGGCGGCCGGCGGGTGGACGTCGACGTCCGGCAGACGGACGGCAGGACCGAGGCGCACATCTCGCCGGCCCGCGACCACAACCCTTCGAAGACCGACGAGGCAGGCCGATGACCGAGCGCCGGCCGGCCGCCCTCGTCCTGCTCGCGGTCGTCGGCCTGGCGATCTCGGCCTGGCTCGGGGCGTTCCAGCTCGGCGTCATCGCGTCGATCTGGGATCCGGTGTTCGGATCGGCGTCGTCCGAGCGGGTCCTGACCTCGCCCGTGTCGTCGGCGCTGCCGGTCCCCGACGCCGTGATCGGCGCCGCCGGCTACGCCCTGGACATCGCGATCGGGCTCGTCGTCGTCGCGACGCGACGGCCGGTGGCGATCCTCGCCCTGGCCGTCCTGACCGCGATGGGCGCCGTCGTCTCGATCGTGCTCGTCGTCCTCCAGCCGCTCGTCGCCCACGCCTGGTGCGGCCCGTGCCTCGTGTCCGCGGCGATCGCGATCGTCCTCGCTGCGGGCGCGGTGGCCGAAGCCCGGGCGACCTTCGACCACCACCCCAGCCATTCCCCGACCACGGAGGCCCTCGGATCATGATCGTCGTCGTCACCGGAGCATCGGCCGGCCTCGGCCGCGCCACCGTTCGTGCCTTTGCCGAGCGCGGCTGGGACGTCGCGCTGCTCGCCCGCGGCGAGGCCGGTCTCGAGGCCGCCGCCGCCGAGGTCCGCGAGGCGGGGCGGCGGGCGCTCGCGATCCCGGTCGACGTCGCGGACGCGGAGGCGGTCGAATTCGGCCGCCGCCCGGGTCGAGCGGGAGCTCGGCCCGATCGACGTCTGGGTCAACAACGCGATGGAGTCGGTCTTCGCGCCGGTCAGCGAGATGCGCGCGGACGAGTACCGCCGGGTGACCGAGGTGACCTACCTCGGCTACGTCCACGGCACGCTTTCCGCCCTGCGCCGGATGCGGCCGCGGGACCGCGGCGTGATCGTCCAGGTCGGGTCCGCCCTCGCCTACCGCTCGATCCCGCTCCAGTCCGCGTACTGCGCCGCCAAGCACGCGATCGTCGGCTTCACCGATTCGCTCCGCTGCGAGCTCATCCACGACCGGAGCGGCGTCCGCGTCACGGCCGTTCACATGCCGGCCCTCGACACGCCGCAGTTCGGGTGGGTCCGCAGCCGCCTCCCCCATCGCGCCCAGCCGGTTCCGCCGATCTTCGATCCGGCCGTCGGCGCCCGGGCGATCGTGGCGATGGCCGAGCACCCCCGGCGCGAGCTCCTCGTCGGCTACCCGACGTACCTCGCGGTCTGGGGCCAGAAGATCGTCCCGGGCCTCCTCGACCGCTATCTCGGCCGGACCGGGTACGCCGGGCAGCAGACCGACGAGCCGCGACCGGATCGGCCGGACAACCTCGACGGACCGCTGGACGGGGATCGCGATCGCGGCGCGACCGGCCGCTTCGCGGACCGCAGCCGGGGGAGCTCGCCGCTGCTCGAGGCGGACCTCCACCGCGGCGCGATCGGTACGGCGCTCGGGTTGGTCGCCGCGGCGGCCGCCCTCCGGTTGATGATCGGCCGGCTGGCGGGCGGCGACGCGGCGGGCGGCGACGCGGCGGGCGGCCACGCGCCGGGCGGCGGCCCGTCTGCTCGCGCCGCGAGGGGCTGACGGCGCGATGCCACGTCCGCGTTCGGTCGCCACGACCCGCGATCGGCGGGACCGCCGATCGCGCCCGCTGAGCCCGCCCGTCCTCCAGCAGCCGGCGGCCGATCGCCTCCTCGCCTATCTCGGCAACGGCCACGTCGGCCTGCGTGTCGGGCGGATCCCGCTCCTCGGCGGCCTGACGATCGTCAACGGGTTCTGGGGCGGCCACCCGAAGGACGGGCTGCCCGCGTTCGCGACCGCGCCGCACCCCCTCGGCGGCGACCTCGCGATCGACGGCCGATGGGCGTCGGAGACCGACGGCGCGTTGCGGTTCGTCTCGCAGGCGCTGGATTTCGGCGCGAGCGAGCTCCGGAGCCGGTTCACCTTCCAGCCGGGCGACGTCCGGGCGGAGGTCGAGGTTGTGACCTTTGCCAGCCGCTCCGATCCGGCCCTGGTCCTCCAGGAAGTGACGGTCCGCTGCGACCGGGTCGCCGACGTCCGCCTCCGGTCGTCGATCCAGACCGCCTCGCTGCCGGGCCGCTGGCTGGGGGCCGGTCCGATCCCCCGCGGCCAGCCGCCGACGGCCGACGCGTGGCTGCTCTGGGAGGGGATGGGCGGCGGGACGCGCTGCGGGCTGGCGATTGCGGTCGAGCGCGAGGAAGGCCGCGACCGGCCGGTCGTCGACGTCGATCCCGCGGCCGGGACGCTGACCCTGACCGTGGCGGAGCGGGCCGCGGCGGGCGCCGCCGTCCGTCTCCGCTCGATCGCCGGCCTCGTCCCGGACCTGGCCCACTCGCGACCCGAGCGCCAGGCCGCTCGCCTGGTCGGGCGCGGCATCGCCCGCGGCTGGAGCGGGCTCCGCGAGGCGAATCGAGCCGCCTGGGCGGAGCTCTGGCGGGCGCGCCCGATCATCGACGGACCGGCCGACTGGCAGGCCCGGGCCGACGCGAGCTTCTTCTACCTCCATTCGTCGATCTCGCGGGCGTCGCTGGCGAGCACCGGCGTGTTCGGGCTGGCCTACGCGCCCGACTACCACTACTACCGCGGCCACGTGATGTGGGACATCGAGTCGTTCGCGTACCCGCCGCTCGTCCTGACCGACCCCGACGCCGCCCGGGCGGTCCTCCGCTTCCGGAGCCGGACGGCGCCGGCCGCCCGGTCGAACGCCGCCCTCCACGGCTACGCCGGGCTGCAGTACCCGTGGGAGGCCGCGTTCGACAGCGGCGAGGAGGTGACCCCGCGCTGGAGCAAGACCGACAAGGACCACGTCAGCCTCGATGTCGGGCTCGCCTTCGCCCAGTACGTCGCCGCCACCGGCGACCGCCTGTTCGCCCGGCAGGAGGCCCTGCCCGTGATCGCGGGCGTCGCCGAGTGGCTCCTGTCGCGGGTCGAGCCGACCGAGCGCGGCTACGAGATCCGGCGGGTCCGCGGCCCGGCCGAGGCGTTCGAGCCGGTCGACAACGACGCCTTCGTCAACCTCGCCGCGATCGCCTTCCTCCGCCGGGCCGCCGAGCTCGTGCGCTGGCTCGGCGACGAGCCGCCGGCTTCCTGGGACGCGATCGCCGACGCGCTCGTCATCCCGCGCGACCGGGCGACGGGCGCGATCGTCAACCACGATGCGCATCGCCTCGACGAGCCGCTCGGCGAGACGCCCGAGGCGGCGGCGGCGTTCTTCCCGCTCGGCTACCGCGACGAGCCCGCGGTCGAGGCGGCGACGCTCCGATACGCCCTGCGCCACCAGGCCGAGCGGTATGTCGGGACCCCGATGTACTCGGCCTTGCTGGGTGTCCACGCGGCATGGCTCGGTCGGCGGCGCCGTTCCGCCGAGCTGTTCGAGGAGGGCTTCGCCGCCTTCTTCGACGATCCCTTCCTCGCCCCCGACGAGTTCCCCGCGGCCGACGCGCGCTTCCCCCAGGCGAGCCCGATGCTGGCCAACCTCGGCGCCTTCCTCGGCAGCCTGGTCTACGGCCTGCCGGGGATCCTGCCGAGCCTCGCCGACCCGGCGACCTGGCCCGAGCGGCGGGTCGTCCTGCCGGCGGGGTGGCGCTCGATCGAGATCGAGCGGCTGTGGGTCCGAGGCCGGCCGGCCCGCATGGTGGCGGTCGCACGGGGCGGAGCGGGCGGTGCTCGAGCTCGGCGCGCCGCCGTGGGCGCGGCGCGGCGACAGTGCGAGCGGCGGGGGTCACGGTGGCCGCGGCGGTCGCGGAGTACCGGCGGTTCGACCGATCCGGGAGTGGGCGGCGCCGCAGGCAGAGGAGGGCGGCTGACGCTCTCGGGAGGGATCGATGTGTTCCGTCGGCCACGTTCCGCGCCCGGCCGCCCGGTGCGGCGCGGAAGACCTAGTCGAGGCTGCCTGGGGGAGCGGCCCATCGCACGGGCTGCTGCGTCACGGAGGCGATGAGGTCGAAGTCCGCGTCGTAGTGAACGACCGCGAGTCCGTGGCGAGCCGCGACCGAGGCGGTGAGAAGGTCCTGGTGCCCGACCTGTCTGTGCTGCGGGCCGGCGCCTCGTCGGAGGAGCTCGCGCCACACGCGCCGCCCCTCGTCCCAGTCCTGCGGCTCCACGCGGTAGAGCCCGCAACCGCCCAGATCCTGTTCGATCTGCGTGTAGTCCGCCGCGTCGCGGGCGCTGTACAGCAGCTCCATCACGACCATGTCGGTCACGCCGATCAGGCCGGCGATGAACCGGATCCCGAACTCCGGGATGTCGTTCTTCCGTGCCCACACCGAGGTGTCGGCGATCTCCAGCGTCAACATGCGCGCTGTCCAGACCCGCTATCGGCGGGAGGGCGTGGCCGCCCTCGAGCGGCGGGCCTCTGACCGGCGACCCGCCGCGGCGATCTGGGTCGCCGTCTCCTCCGGCCGGGGCAGGAACGGACGTGGCGAGCGCATCTCGGGCATCAGCGCCTTGAGGTTGCTCCAGTCGCGAGCCATGAGCCGGACGCGCGCCTGTCGGGCGACCGCTTCCCGGAGCGCCGCATGCACCGTGTCCGTCGTCCGCGTCGTCCCGAGGGCGGCGCCGGCCGCCGCCAGAAGGTCGCGGTCGAGGTCGAGGGTCGTGTGGGTCTTCATCGGGTTCACCAGCGTGATTGATCCTGAACGAACTGCGTGGTTTCGGTTGACATGCTACGCAGCCGGTCAGGACGGAGTCAAGCGTCCTTCGGGACGGGGTTCAGACCTGGCGTCGCCGCGCTAGGTCGGATCCGCCGAGAGGATCGGCCACAGGCGGCGCCAGGTCGACGGCGCCTTGAGGCGACGCCAGTCGGACACGCGCAGCAGGATCTCGGTCTGGTGCTCGCGACCCTCGGAGCGGTGGATGCCGATCCACCACAGCGCGGACTCCCGCTCCGGGTCGTCGGCCCATCGCGCCACCGCCGCCGTGGCGGCGCGCAACCGCTCCTGCCAGCGATCCAGGAGGTGATAGTCCGGGCCGTCGGGCCAGGTGTTCGCCGACAGCGCCACGCCGCCGCGGAAGTCGGGCATTCGCAGGTCGACGTGGCTGAAGTCGTTGCCGCGGAGCTCTGTCGTCGTCCGGAACGGGACCATCCAGGCCGGGTCGTCGTGCGGCCAGCGGGGCGTCGCCGAGAAGATCGCGCCGTCGATCCGGCCGGAGAAGGTGCAGTCGACGAACTCGGTCGAGTCGACCTCCCACTCCCGCAACCGGAGGTCGCCAAGTGAGCAGCGCTCAAAGCGGCTCGTGCCCCAGATCAGGCTGCCCGTTCGGAACCCGTCGAAGCGGCAGTCGCGAAACGTGGAGCTCGCGCGGGGATCGAGGTAGCCGCTCTCGATCCGGACCTTCCGGAAATCGCAGTCGACGAACGTCGACCCCTCCGTCACCAGGTGCTCGAACCGGTGACTGCTGAAGTCGACGCCTTCGGCGATCGCCCCCTTGATCGACACGTACGCCCCGCCGGCGAAGCGCCCCGGCGGGATGCGGCCCGCCACATGCTCCACCGGCCGCGGCGCTCCGAGGCCGACGACGCGAATGCGATGGTCAGTCATATCAGAGCTTTGACTTCCTCTGGCATTAGTCGAATTCGGACCCGCGCATCCTCGAGTGGCGTGAGAATCCCGCGAGGCCGCGGATGACTGGGCGCAGCCCAGCGACGGCTCTGCAGCAGGCGCTCTACCTCGTCGGCGTCCAAGAGAGACGGATCGTCCCAGTCTCGCCGAATCGCGACAAGGCCCTCAGCAAGGAGACGGCGGATGACCTCGGCGGCGACGAGACGGGTCTCGGCGACGGGGTTGGCTGAGATCACGTTGAGCACGTTTGCGCGCCAGGCAATCTCCCACGTTCCGTAATCGTCCGCGGATGTCAGATCGATGAGGCTGTCCCAGTACAGCAGTTCTGCCAGTCCGATCATGGCGATCCCAACGTTGGATTTCCGGCTAGTGGGACTGCGGCCCGCGCGTCTCAATTTCCCAGGATGACCTCAAGCGATTGGCGCAAGTCCGCGAATTGTGGTCGATCCACCGCGAGTTCCAGGACGAAAGAGGGGGCGAAGCCAAGCGTCGTTGAGGTGGCTGGAGCCAGCTGCAGGCTCAGCAGATTGTCGTCAAGGCTCCAAGCTTCCACGCCGCCGTAGACGGTTGCGCCCAGGTGATTTGAGACCGAATAGTCGCCCGATGCGTCGTCACTAACGGGGCCAGATTGCCGCTGAAGAACCAAGGCGACGCCCGATCCGTCTTCGTGTTCGGCGAAACCAATCGCATCGATATCGCCACGTGAGCGATCGATACCCATCAAGCGCATCACCACCCGTTGCGGATGCTCCTTCAACCTCCCGCCCTCCACGTGTTTCGGTTCCACGTGTAGATGATGTCCGCGCCGGAGCTTCCGGCTGCGGCGTTCATCGCGCCTTTGCAGGTCGGGCATGGTGGATATGAGCCCGCAATTCTCATCGTCTGCCCCGGGTAGAGGTCCGTGCCTGCGATTGCTCGCCGTTCGGTGTGGGTTGCAAGTGAACTTTGGGGGAAACCTAAGGCTCGTTCCTCTGCGGTCATTCCTCCACTCACGAAGGACCTGGGTCCCGACACCAGAGTCCCGTCGCCCGCCGTGACCGTATCCGTCGCCTCGTGAGGCCCAGGACCTGACCCGAATGGCCCACATGGCCCGGCGTTGTGGACGACCCACTGCCCTCGCCGGCGGCGAACGTGTGGACGTCGCTGACGGTGAGGTCCGGTCATGATGACCGGGCGGACCTCGATCGTGTAGCCCTCGACCGTGCCCGTCGAGCCGTCGAGCTTCTCGACCTTGGTGCCCGGGTAGAGGGCCGCCGCCTCGACCCAGCCGTGGTCGGTCAGGAAGCGGTGGTCGGGCGTCGTCTCGATCGTCTCGCCGTCGATCCGGAGGTGCTCGACCGCGGGGTCGGTGTGGACGTCGACGTAGGTCAGGTCACGCCCTACAAGTGCTCCCAGGCCACTGAAGCAGGACGTCGGCCTGTCTCGATGAACTCCCGAAGACCGGCAAGTGCGACATCGATCGGCACCGAGTTCTGTGCGGCGTACTCGGTTGGCTCCTGCGCATAGACAAAGACGGTTGTTCCCTCGCGAGCTTCGGGGTCGATGCTGATGTAGTACGGCGGATCGAGCGACTCCTGAAAGGTCAGGACCGATCGATCTGAGCCAAGACCGATGGCCAGAACCGGCGAGGCATCGTCAAGGCATCCGAACTCAACAATCGAAGGCGACGCCACGAGGTCTGACTGGAGTTCGCGCGCCAACTGCATGCCGTTCTCGACGCCGTGAACGTCGCGTACGAAGACCATCTGTGGCGACGTCCATCGCGCCCGCAGTCGACCCTTGTGCTCCATCAGTCCGGCAGCCCAAAGAAGATCCGGAAGTAGTCATCGGGAGCGGTGGTCGGGCGTCGTCTCGATCGTCTCGCCGTCGATCCGGAGGAGCTCGATCGCCGGGTCGGCGTGGACGTCGACGTTGGGGACGGTGTGCGAAGCTATCGAACTCGAAGGGTCACGCCGCTTTAATCTCGAATTGGACCGCCACACATTCGAACGTGCCCGTATCCTCGAACGTTAGGCGCAACAGCCTGAACTGTCTTTCGTTCCGGTCGGCATTCCCAGAAGGATACTCAGCGCGGTCTCCCAGGGCCGCGACCGCTCGGTCGATTGCAGGGTCCGCGTCAAGCAGGACGAAGTCTCGAACGAGCGTGTCGTCCCAGAATGCGTTGATCGCGGCGAAGATGTAGCCAAAGGCTGTCGCAGTGATCGAGGAACCATCAAACAGGCGGACGTCGAAGCGAACGGCGTCATAATTCATTCGCACTTCGAGGAGTTGCGAGTCGGACCAGTCGATGTCGCCGACGTTCAGAACGGCCACGGATAGCCGATCGTCCATTGGTGCTCCCACGGCCCTGTCATCCCGTTGAATTGCCGATCGATGTGCAGGTGATCGACGATGTGCAGCGGATTCGGGGTCCCGGTAAACGTCGGGTCGACCACGTGCCCTTCATGGAATTGGTATCTCACAGGCAAACCTCCTGCCTCCCCTGTGTACTTGGCGTAGCCTCCCGTTGAAACATCCGTGAGGTTCGACAGACCAGCCTTGAGGGCTTGAACGTCAGTCGGAACAGCTATCCCATCTGGAGTTACAACGAAGTCGGCGCCGCCACATGGTCCCGCGTTGTGGACGACCCACTGGCCCTCGCCGACGGCGAACGTGTGGACGTCGCTGACGGTGAGGTCCCACATGATGACCGGGCGGACCTCGATCGAGTAGCCCTCGACCGTGCCCGTGGAACCGTCGAGCTTCTCGACCGTGGTGCCCGGCTAGAGGGCCGCCGCCTCGAGCCAGCCGTGGTCGGTCAGGAAGCGGTGGTCGGGCGTCGTCTCGATCGTCTCGCCGTCGATCCGGAGGTGCTCGATCGCCTCCTAGATTCCAATCTGAGCTTTCACTGATCAAGACGGGTGAGATAGCGGGCGTCGAGGCCCGTGAGCTCTGCCAACTCGTCGATCGTGCGACGAGCGGGACCCGGCACTTCAATCCCAAACTCGATTAGCTGAGTGATCAGGTTTGCGAGAGCGACCTCGAACTCTCCACCCTCGAGGACCAAATCCACCTTCTGGACTTCATTGGACGGGAACTCGGAGAGCTCGCCGAAGACCCGACGGAACAGGGATCGGATGCGAGCTGGATCTCTTGGCGTGCTCATGGCCAACTAACGACAATCAACGGCCGCGCGGCCGCTGCGTCCCAGCGACCTGGCGAAGGCGACTACCTGCCTCGGGAAATGAGTTCGATGGCCTTCTCGGGAATAAGACGAACGCGTTCGTCAGCCTTCTTCGTGCCCGCCACAATCGGCATGACTGTCGGCTGGACCGCCGCCCAACCATCGCCCGAGAGAATCTCGGTCAGCCGGGCGCGCTGCAATGCCTCCCTGGTGTCGCCATCCACGACCACTGCCAGCCCCTCATCGACCAGGCGCAAGATGACCGATGCTGCCGCCCCGCGCGTCCTATCGCTCGTTTCGTCGGCGAGAGTGTTGGCTCTCCAAGCGACCTCCCATGCCCCGAGGTCGTCAAACACGAGATCGGACAGCGTATCCCAATACAGGAGCTCCTCGAGACTCATGGCGGACCCCTAAGTGTCGGATTCCCAAAGAGGGCGAACCTGATCTTCTGGCCCAGAAGGTTGAACTGAACATAGGGCCCTTGGTGGAACGGATCGATCGCGGTCGGAACTCCCGGCATGATCCGAACCCCGTCGGCGCCGCCAGTCCCCGGCTTGAACCACCTCGTCCCGTTGTCCTTCGTGGTCGGAATGCCCGGCCCCCAACTGTTAGGAACTGCATCTCGAGCTTCCTGCAGAGTCGCGCCTTCAAAGGACGCCGGAACATTGATGTCGCACGGACCCGCGTTGTGGACGACCCACTGGCCCTCGCCGACGGCGAACGTGTGGACGGCGCTGACGGTGAGGTCCCACATGATGACCGGGCGGACCTCGATCGTGTAGCCCTCGACCGTGCCCGTCGAACCGTCGAGCTTCTCGACCTTGGAGCCCGGGTAGAGGGCCGCCGCCTCGACCCAGCCGTGGTCGGTCAGGAAGCGGTGGTCGGGCGTCGTCTCGATCGTCTCGCCGTCGATCCGGAGGTGCTCGATCGCCGGGTCGGTGTGGACGTCGACGTTGGTGACCGTGTGGTCGGCAACCTCGCCGGTTGCGGGGTCGCGAGCCGTGACGATGTCGCCGGACTCGAGGTCCGCGATGGCGGCTGTACCCGACGCAGTCGCAACCAACGTGGTTGGGCCGAAACTGCGACCGCACACGGTGGATGGGGCCGCTTCCCGCGATCCCGCGGCGCCGGCCGGAGCGTCGGTCAAGCCGCCCGCATACGCCGCAGCGAGGGGGCCGTAGATGAAGATGCCGGCGAGATTGGCCCCGGCGTTGCCTGCGTAGTTGACGATCCGATCGCCGCGGTAATAGCTGCCAGGGTCCAGGGCGTCGGTCGTGTTCAGACCGCTGCCCCTTGGCAGATCGCCGATGGCTCGGGCGCGATACCGCGTGTACGCGTCCGCCACATAGAAGGCAGTCGGGTTGTCAGGGACGGCGTCCGTGTCGGCGTTGCGGCGGAGCCAATTCAGTGCATGAACGCCATTAGCAACGACGTATTCGTTCCTCGCGTCGTTGTCGAGGGCGGTGAAGGCGTCGAGGCCGATGGGCGTCCAAGTCAGGTCGATCTGCGTTCAGGCCAGGGCCGCCCGTGCCCCGTTCGTCAGCCCCCGCTGGCGATTGACGCGGTGCTCCACATCGCTCTCGCCTTGGCGGGTCTTGATCTGCCGCGCGTTGACGCGCTCGTAGTGCTGCTGGGTCGTTTCCAGATGGTCGGCGCAGTAGTCGTCCTGCCAGCGAATGCAGTGGCCGGTCGGGTCGATCAGGGTCGCCGGGTTGGCCTCGGCGTACAGGTAGCGGTTGAGGCTGAGCGGGTCCACGGCGGCGCCGGGATAGGTGTCGAGCTGGCTGAAGGCGCCGATCGTCGGGGCGTAGAAGCGGGCCCCCGCGTCGTACAGCGGCCCTGCCGCGGCGGCCGGGCTGCCGACGTCGAGGCGGCCCTGGTAGCCGAAGTCGGAGGCGACCGCGGTGCCGCTCCCCGAGCCGCCCGTCAGGTCCTCGCCGAAGGGGTCGTAGCGGACGGCGGCGGGGATCGTCGCCTCGGACGCGGCGAGGGTCGCCGCGGGGCTGCCGTGGAGGTCCGGCAGGAGCCAGGTCAGGGTCGTCCCGTCGGCCAGGCCGAGGCGGTTGCCGGCGACATCGACCGGGCTGTCGAGGGTCCGCGCCCCGGTCCCGCTGGTCGTGATCCGGACGGCGGTCTCGCTCGCCCCGGCGTAGCCGTACGTGTCGGTCCGGCCGCCGGCCGTCCGGGTCCGGAAGCGGCCCAGGGCGTCGAGGCCGAAGGCGACGTCGTCGGCGGTCCCCGGCCGGTCGATCGCGGTCAGCCGGCCGGGGGAGGTTGAGCCGTGGGCGGGGAGGTTGAGGCCGAGACCATCGAATTGAACTTCCCGGTAATTGCTGCATCTATTACCGCCAGGTGGCGGACGTCGCCATGTTGCCGCAGCGGATGCCGCTTGCGTGCGGCCGCGGAGGCTGGTGCCGCCGGCGGGACGCGGTATCATCCGCCCCTGTCCGCCCGTAGCTCAGTGGATCAGAGCGACTGACTTCGGACTAGCCGGGTCCCTGCGCCATGGCGGTCCGAGTGGCGGTATGAGCGATATCGGCCGAGTTATCCGCTCTCTGCGCGCCGTCTCGCGCTCATCGTCCGCCGCCCGGCCTCCGGGGCTCAGCGCGGGCTCATGGGGTCATCATGGGCATCGACGGCATCAGCAGGGCGAGGTGTCCCGCGTCTACCGCCGCCTTGACCCTAAGCTAGACCTTCTGACGGCAACAGTGTCGGCGGCTTGACAGCCCGCACGGCCCATCTGGCCCTATTGCGGGTGACGCGGTCAGGCCGATGGTTCTCGGTGACATCGCATGCGCGACCGCGCATGGCGCGGCCACTGACGCGTGTCGGTTTCGTCGACCGTATCGGCGGCAGATAAGGACGGCGCGCGGCTTCGGCATTCGTATGCGCGCTTGCCGACGCGTCCAGCTTGGGGGGATGGAAATGCAGACTCGCATCCGGCGGACTCTGGGAATTGCTGCTGGGGTCATGGCACTGGCGCTGAGCACGGGGCCTGCGGGAGCCGCGCCTACCACGACGTCGGCGCCGCTCAGTGCGACAGCGATTGATGAACCGACCGTGGATCCCCTTGAGGAGGATGCCGCCGTCGCGGCTGCCCAGGGCCAGGACTACGAGGTGACGCTTGGTCGCTCTCGCGCTCAGCCAAGGCTAACGGCCGCCATCGAGAAACTCGCCGCGAAGTTCGACGACCTCTACGGTGGGCTGCAATGGGGCAAGGACCTGTCGCTGATTGCTCAGTTCAAGGGAGAGGTGCCATCCGAGGCGATCGATGTCCTAGACGCGATTGGCTTGCCATACCAGGTTCAGCAAGTCGCCCATACGGAGACTGAGCTCGATCGGCTACTGGGCGACATCCGTGGCAAGCTCGGAGCATTCAAGTCCACTGACGTGGTGACCGCAGTCGACCCAATGACGCAGACGATCTTCGCCACGGTGAATACGACGCCTGCGAAGTCCGGGACGGAGGCGGCGGACTTGGCTGCGCTTCTTTCGAATCAGACTGGGGCAGACGTGCAGGTCGAGTTCATCGATGGGCCCGTGTCGATCGATCTGACTGCGTACGGCGGTGCAGAACTGTGGAAAGACTTTCAGACCCGCCAGTGCACCACTGGATTCTCCGTCGTCGGCCCTGGGGGAGTGACGGGAGTGGCGACAGCGGGGCATTGCTACGACAGCCTGCCTGAGCCGTCGTCGTTCTACGACGAGCCGACCCTGACCGGAAACTACGACATCGCGTTAGGGCTGCGGCACGTCGGGGGCTGGGGTGACATCGCGTACTACCGGACGACGGGCACCGAGGCCAAGTACTTCTACTACGGCAACGGCAATACGCGGCGGCAGGTGCTCGGCATCAAGACGACCTGGGCCCTGGGTGACCCGCTCAATTGGTATGGGCGCAAGACAGGCATCACTCAAGGCAGCTCCGTCGGTTGGTACAACATCGATAACGGCAAGGCCTACAAGCTCGGATGCGCAATCCTCGGGACCGGCAACCTTGGGGACAGTGGTGGGCCGGCTTTCAATGGATCTACGGCGGCAGGCGTCATCTCATCCCTGGTCACCATTAACGGTGCCCAGCGCGTGTGCTTCTCCCAGGTGAGATACATCGACGAGGCCCTCGGCGGCACAGTCATCATGTACTGATCAAGCCACGATGGAGCCCAACGTGTCATCGCACAGTCCAGCAACAGGACGCCGTCGCGAATCCTGGCGCGCCCTCGCCTGCCTCGTGATCGTGATCGTCCTGTCAGCCTGCGAGGAATTGGTCCTGCCGAGTTCCGGGCCCACCTTCGCCATCCTGCACGCCCCGTCCGAGGAGCCGTGCATGTTGGCCGGAGCCTTCGATGTGACGTTCAGGATCGATCCGGATGCCGCCGAGCCAGTGACGGTCGTCTCGGATGAAGGGGTCCCTTGGCATGTCCACTGGGCGCAGGGATTCGTTGCGGGAACAGCGGAGGACCCCGTCGTCCGCGACCCGCTGGGGATGGTCGTCGCTCGAGATGGCCAGCGCCTCATGGTGCCAGCTGAGGGATTCCCGAAGCTCCCCGGAGGATGGCCGGTGTGCTTCGGAGATGGTTCCATCTGGGTGCAACGATACGCACTGCCCTGATCGCCGAGCGTGATCGCTCTCGCGATCGCCGGCCAAGCGCCGGCAGCTCGATTGCCCAGATCGCACCCAGTCGGGGTGGGCCCAATGACCTGCGTGAACCTAGCTCTGCTTGCAGGGGTAGCGGCTGACCCTTGAGCGAAGCCTGAGATCCGGCGGCCAAGTTGGCACGGCTGGCGAGCGTCTGGAGCGAGCCAGCCGTCCCGATCGAGGGCCTGCTTGGTGCTCTTCTGCCGGCCGTCCGGCTCTTGGGCGACGCCGACGGCGACGAGGTCGGGCAGGAGACGATAGGTCACTTTCGGGCGCGGCAAACGCGAGGGGGGCCTTGATGTCCGGCTGGCCAGTCCAGGTTGTAGGAGCCGTGCTGGATGCTCCCAACCGGCGGTGTCGCCCCGTTGTCACCCGGGCTCGGCTTCGTCCTCGTCGCGTGGCGATGCGGGCCGATTGACGTCGGCGGATTGCCTGAACTATTCTTCAACCAGAATAATTCAGTCAAATGGCGTGACTCTGGTATCTCCCGTTGAGGCCGCGCGCCGCCTCGGCGTCACGCCGCGGCGGATCTACGCGCTCGTTTCCGAGGACCGCCTGCGCGCCGAACGAATTGGCGGACGGTTGCTCATCGACCGCGACGATGTCGACGCCCGGGTCGCCGTTGGCCAGGCGGTCGGTCGCCCATTCAGTCCTCGCCCCAGCCGCGACGGCTTCGCCGGCCTCCTCCCCGCGCCCCAGACCGCCAACCGCTACAGCTACGCCCTCAACGGCCCCTACCGCTCCAGCGACCCGTCGGGCCGCTTCGTCAACGCGATCTCCGCCACCGGTTCTGGCAATCGTTGGCTCGTTGTCGGTCCAGGTCAGGAGGGTCGCGTCCCCGCGCATTGACGTGGTGCATTGCCTGAATTATTCTTCAACCGGTATGATTCAGGCAAATGGCGTGGCCCTTGTCTCCCCGGCCGAGGCCGCACGACGCCTCGGCGTAACACCACGCCGCATCTACGCGCTCGTCAGCGAGAACCGCCTGGGATCGGAGCGAATCGGCGGACGGTTGCTCATCGACCGTGACGATGTCGACGCACGGGCGGCCGGCGCCCGGTCCGTCGGTCGCCCGTTCAGTCCGCGCCGAGCCTGGGCGATGCTCCTCCTCGCTGACGGCCAGAACCCGCCCGGGCTCGATGCGTCCACGAGGTCCAAGCTTCGGAGGCTGCTCCGGGAGCGCGACCTCTGGTCGATGCGGGCGCGCCTCACGGGCCGTGCGGAGCGACGCCCGTTCAGAGCGCATTCGTCGGACCTTGGCCGCATCGACGCTGAGGCGGACGTCGTTCACACCGGAGCCCGTCATGCCGCCGACGCCGGGCTCGGACTGGTCGCGTCCGACGGACCCGTCGAGCTCTACGTCGACCGGAAGACGGCAGATCGGCTCGTCAGACGCTACCGACTCGTTCCGAGCTCGCGGCCGAATGTTCTCTTGCGCGTTGTTCCTGAGGAAGTTCGCAGTTGGCTCACGGACTCGGTCGCGCCTCGCCCCGTCGTAGCCCTCGATCTCGCCGAGGACCGCGATCCCCGGAGCCAGCAGGTCGCCCGTCAGGCCATCGCGCGCCCGTGACTGTTCGGATCGTCCCCGGCCGCCAGGCGGCCGGGCCGGCACGGCGCGGTATCATGCGGCCCGTCCGCCCGTAGCTCAGTGGATCAGAGCGACTGACTTCGGATCAGTAGGTCGGGGGTTCGAATCCCTCCGGGCGGGCCAGACGCCTCGGGGACCGGGTCGACGGGGGTGGCCGGGCACCGGGGGCGAGAGGGAGCGCGGGACGCCGCAGCAGGGCGTTCGGCCGGGAACATCGCCGTCAGTCCAGCGGCCGCGCCGCGTCAGCCTCGCCCATCGTGAGGACGCACGTGATCATTCGTGTGATCACCGGACGGGTTGCCCCAGGATCGCTCGACGCCGTCGTCGAGTCCTTCCGACGCGAGCTCGTCCCGATCGCCAGCGCGACGGACGGGCTCGAACGGTTCGTCGTCGCCGCCCGGCCGCTGCCCGACGGCAGTCACGAGCTCGCGTCGATGACCCTCTGGACGAACGTCGAGGTCGCCATGGCCGCGTACGGCGGTGCCCTCGACGCGGTTCGAACCCTGGACGCACGCCCCCACGGCGAGGTCCTCGAGCGCGTCGACTTCTACGAGGTCGACGACGACGAGACCCGCCGCCGCCCGTGGGGCGGTTCGGCGCCGCGGCTGCGCCTGACCGCCGGGACGGTCGCCCGCGGGCTCGACGCGGACATCCAGAAGGAGCTCCGGCGGCGCGTTCCGAACCTCCCGGCCGAGGTCGTCGAGGCCTACGTCGGCCGGCGGGTGATCGGCTCGGACGTCGAGATCGCCTTCGTGTCGATCTGGTCGGGCGCGCCCGAGGACGCCGCGCTCGACGTGCCGCTCTGGCCGGACATCTCGGACCGCTACGACCGCTTCCGGATCGCGGTCCACGACGTGCTCCTCGAGGGCTCCGGGCTCGGCGGGGAGTCCAGCCCCGCCTGATCGAGCGACGGCCGGGCCCCTCCGGCTCTCGACGGCAGCGCCCGCCGTCGGCCCGATCGCGATGCCCCTGCAACCCGCCCCCGGCGTTCGCGCGCGCCGCGTTGGATCGGAGGGGGCCAGAATGGTCTGACCTGCAGGAGGATTGTTCGCCATGGCCACCACCACCCGCCGCTCGCGATCGAGCGGCTCATCGAACGGCACGTCCCACACCGCGGCGACCCGCGGGCGCACGTCGGCCCAGCCGCGGATGGGCCAGACCGGGCCCGAGCTGCAGCGGTTCGGGACGCTCCGCCTGCTGCCGATCGCCCTCTCCGCCGAGGCTCGGACCGAGAGCTGTCAGCTCCTGAACGAGATCCTGGCCGATTCGATGGTCCTCGCCGCCCTCTACAAGAAGTCGCACTGGAACGCCTCGGGCGCGACCTTCTACCAGCTCCACCTCCTCTTCGACAAGCACTACGAGGAGCAGGTCGAGCTGGTCGACGCCCTCGCCGAGCGGGTCCAGATGCTCGGCGGCATCAGCGTCGGCGACCCGCGCCACGCCGCCGAGCTGACCTCGATCCCCCGCCCGCCCGACGGCGCGGAGGAGGTCCCGGTCGTCCTCTCGCGCCTGCTCGACGCCCACGAGACGATCATCGAGAAGGTCCGCGACGCGATCGACAAGACCGAGGAATTGAAGGACATGGGCACGAACGACCTGCTGATGGGCGACGTCCTGCGCCGCCACGAGATGCAGGTCTGGTTCCTGGCCGAGCACGTCGTCGAGGTGCCGCTCGTCGACGCGTAGCCCGCGGGGCGCCCGGCGCGAGGAGCGAGCGCTGCCCCCGGATTCTCGGCATACGAGCGAGCGTCGCCCGGTATCTCGTTCGTTGGGGCCGGCCGCCGGCGCTTCGTGCACGTCGCCGCTCGTCGGGCTTGCCTAACGGGCGAGCGTCGCCTGGACGCCGAGGATTCGACGGCGAGCGGGGCGAACGGGCGAGCGTCGCCTGTATGCCGGAAATCCGACGCCGGAGCCGGGCTAACGGGCGAGCGTCGCCCGGATGCCGGGAATCGGTCCCGGGTCCCGGGTCGCGTCTCGAGCTCCCGACCCGTCGGACGCGAGCCGCCGTCGGGCCCCTGCTACCCTCGCCCGGTGAGCCCGACCCAGCGCACCGCCGCACAGCTCCTCGTCGAGTGCCTCGCCGCCGAGGGCTGCGAGTTCGTCTTCTCGGTGCCCGGCGAGGAGACGATGGACGTGCTCGACGCGCTCGGCGCCGCCGCGGAGGGCCACGCCGCCCCCCCCCCCGGAGCCCGCCGCCGCGGGCACGCAATCGCCGGTGCCCCGCCACATCACGACTCGTCACGAGCAGGGCGCCGCGTTCATGGCCGACGTCTACGGCCGGCTCACCGGCCGGGCGGCGGTCGCGATGGCGACCCTCGGCCCCGGCGCCACGAACCTGATCACCGGCATCGCCGACGCCTTCCTCGACCGCGCCCCGATGGTCGCGATCACCGGCCAGGCCTCCTCGGACAAGCTCCACAAGGAAGCCCACCAGGTCGTCGACATCGTCCGGATGATCGAGCCGGTCACGAAGTGGAACACCCGGGTCGAGCGGCCCGAGGCGATCCCCGAGATCGTCCGCAAGGCCTTCCGCGTCGCCACGCTGGCGAAGCCCGGCCCGACCCACATCGAGCTCCCCGAGAACATCGCGGCGATGGCGGTCGACGATGGCGCCCGGCCGCTGTTCCCGGGCAAGGCCTACTTCCCCGAGCCGACCGACGAGGCGATCGCCCACGCGACCGAGCTGATCGCGACGAGCCAGCGCCCGCTCGTCCTCGCCGGCAACGGCGTCCTCCGCCGCCACGCCTCCCCGGAGCTGCGGGCCTTCGCCCGCGGCCTCCACGTGCCGGTGGCCGCGACCTTCATGGGCAAGGGCGCGATGGACGACCGGTCGCACCTGTCGCTGATGGCCGTCGGGCTCCAGGCCCGCGATCACGTCCTCGCCGGCTTCGACCGGGCCGACCTCGTGATCTGCGTCGGCTACGACCTCGTCGAGTACGCGCCGGCTCGCTGGAACCCCGACGGCCGCAAGCGGATCGTCCACATCGACACCCAGCCCGCCGAGGTCGACGCCCAGTACCAGCCCGAGGTCGAGCTGATCGGCGACATCGAGGGCTCGCTCCGGCGGCTCCTCACCGCGGTCCAGCCCCGTGGAATCAGCGGCCGCGACGCCGGGGAGCGGCACGCGGCGCGCGAGACCCTCGTCCACGCCGACCTCCGGACCGCGCTCCTCGCCGAGCTCGCGGGGAGTGCCGGCTCGCGGGAGGACTCGCTGCCGATCACCCCGCAGCGGGCGATCGCCGATCTCCGGGCGGCCCTCGGCCCGGAGGACATCGTCGTGTCCGACGTCGGTGCCCACAAGGTCTGGGTGGCGCGCCTCTACCAGGCCTACGAGCCGAACACGGTGATCATCTCGAACGGCTTCGCGGCGATGGGAATCTCGCTGCCGGGCGCCGTGGCCGCGAAGCTCGTCCACCCCGACCGAAAGGTCGTCGCCCTGTGCGGCGACGGCGGCTTCCTGATGAACAGCCAGGAGCTCGAGACCGCGAAGCGGATCGGGGCGAACATCACGGTCGTCGTCTGGCGCGACGACGGCTACGGCCTGATCGACTGGAAGCAGCGCAACGAGTTCGGGCGGCCGTTCGGGGTCGAGTTCGGCAACCCCGACTTCGTGGACTACGCCCGCTCGTTCGGGATCGCCGGGTTCCGGCCGTCGTCCGCCGCCGACCTCCTGCCGACGTTGCGGCGCGCCCTGGACGTGGACGGTCCGTCGCTGGTCGAGGTCCCGATCGACTACCGCGAGAACCTCCGCCTGACCGAGCACCTCGGGGCGCTGGCGGGCGGGTAGCGATCGCGCCGCCCCGGGCGGGCGAGCGTCGCGTCATCCATCGGCGGACCGTACAAGCGTCGCGGCGCTGCTAGGCTCCGACGCGTGTCGGTCGCCGCCCGCCTCCGCTCGTTCCTCGGCCGGATGTTCGCGATGCCGTCGTACCCGCCCGACGAGCGCGACCTGCGGACGTTCCGGCTCGCCGGGCTGGAGCTGCCGGTCCGGGCGACGGTCGCGGTCGTCGCGGTCATCCTCCTCGTCATCTTCGACTTCCAGCGGACGCTGATCCCCGACGAGCTCGTCCGCTACGACCGCGATCCCGGCATCCAGCGGCTCCAGGCCCTGAGCCGCGTGGTGCTGTTCTTCGCGGTGCCGCTGCTGATCGTGCTCGTCGGGTTCCGCGACCGGCCCGGGCGCTACGGGCTCCGGCTCGGCGACTGGCGCTGGGGGCTCGGGCTGGCGGCCGCAGGCTGCGCGGTGATGACGCCGATCGTCCTCGTCCTCTCCGGCGCGCCGGACTTCCGGGCCTACTACGCGCCGTCGGACGAGCCGCTGCCCGGCCTGCTGTCGACGAACCTCATGGACCTCGTCTCGACCGAGTTCGTCTATCGCGGCTTCCTGATGCTGTGCCTCGCCCGGGTGTTCGGGCCGATCGGGCTGGTGATCGCCCTCTTCCCGTTCACGTTCACCCATCTGACCAAGCCCGAGGCCGAGCTCCTCTCGACCTTCGCCGGCGGCGCGGTGTACGGCTGGCTGACGTGGCGGACGGGCTCGATCCTGTGGGGCGCGCTGGCCCACGTCTACATCGTGACCATGGTGATCGTGGCGGCCGGCGGGGGCTGAGGACCCTGAGGCCGAGCGGCCCCGCGGCGGTCCCCGCGGTCCCCGACCTGGCCAATCATTCGCGGGGGGACTCGTCGGCGCGATCCGCACGCTCGGCGGGCCCGGTGCGACGCCCGGCCGAGCGTGGCACCCGGCCGGCGAGTCCCCCGGGGCATATCTGGCGAGATCGGGCGGCGCTGGGCGGCGCTGGGCGGCGCTGGGCGAGGCGGGACGTGGCAGGGCGCGGGTGGCGCCCGCAGACTCAGACCCGGAGCGGCTGCTCGAACAGCTCCCCGTCCCGCAGCTCCACCACCCGGTCGGCCACGTCGAGCATCACTGGGTCGTGGGTCGCGACGACCGCGGTCACCCCCTCCGTCCGGACGACGTCGCGGAGCAGCATCATGATCACGTGCCCGGTCTCCGAGTCGAGCTGGCCGGTCGGCTCGTCGGCGAGCAGGATCCGCGGCCGGTTGGCGAGCGCCCGGGCGATCGCCACCCGCTGCTGCTCGCCGCCCGACAGCTCGTGCGGCCGGTGCTTCGCCCGCCCGCCGAGCCCGACCAGCTCCAGCAGCTCGCGGACCCGCGCGTCCCGCCCGCGGGCCTCGGCCCGGACGAGCCGGAGCGGGATCTCGACGTTCTCGGCGGCCGACAGGATCGGGACCAGCCCGAACGACTGGAAGATGAACGCCACCGACCGCCGCCGGACGTCGACGAGCTCGTCCTCGGACATCGCCGACACCTCGTGGCCGTCGATGACGACCGTGCCCGAGGTCGGGTGGTCGAGCCCGCCGAGGATGTTCAGGAACGTCGTCTTGCCCGAGCCGGACCGGCCGCGGACCGCGACGAGCTCACCCGGGTCGGCCGCGAGGGAGACCCCGCGCAGGGCGTGGATCACGGTGTCGCCCGACGGGTAGTCGCGGGTCACGTCGATCGCCCGGAGGAGCGGGCCGGCGGCGGCCCCGGCGGCCGCCTCGGCGGGGGCCCCGGCGACGCGGTCGGCGCCGCCGATCGGATCGAGCACGGTCATCGGTTCGGCTCCCGTGGCGGCGTCGTGGGATCGGGCGGCGCGGCCGGCCGGACCAGCGGCCCGGAATCCGGCCAGATCTCGACGTGGTCGTCCTCCAGCCGGAGCCGGACGCGGTCCTTCATCGCCAGCGCGGCGACCATCGCCTTGGGCAGACTGCAGCCGCCCGGCCCGGTCGAGGACCGCGAACTCCTCGGAGATCACGTGGTGCTCGCCGGTGTCCGACAGGTGGGTCCGGCGGACCGTCTCGGTCGAGGTCCGGCCGTCGCGGATCGCGACCGTCCGCTGGACCTGCTCGGACACGAGCGCGTCGTGGGTCACGATCACGATCGTCGTGCCGAGCTCCTCGTTGACCCGCCGGAGGAGGCCGAAGATCTCCGACGAGGTCGTCGTGTCGAGCTCGCCCGTCGGCTCGTCGGCGAACAGGACCTCCGGCTCGTTGGCGAGCGACACCGCGATCGCGACCCGCTGCTGCTCGCCGCCCGACAGGCGATCCGGGCGGTGGTCGCGCCGCTCGCCGAGCCCGACGAGCTCGAGCAGCCGGGTCGCCCGCTCGGCCCGGCCGCTCCGGCCGTCGAGGGTCATCGGCAGCTCGACGTTCTCCTGGGCCGTCAGGTACGGCAGGAGGTTGCGCGCGGTCTGCTGCCAGATCATCCCGACGACGCGGCGGCGGTAGCGGGTCCGCTCGCGGCGGCCCATCTGGCCGAGGTCGTGGCCGGCGACGACGGCCCGCCCCGCGGACGGGGTGTCGAGCCCGCCGAGGATGTTCAGGAGCGTCGACTTGCCGCTGCCCGAGGCGCCGACGATCGCGATCATCTCGCCGACGCCGACGACGAGATCGAGCCCCTGGAGGGCGACGACCTCGAGGTCGGCGACCTTGTAGATCCGGACGAGGCCCTCGCACACGATCTGGCGGCCGTCGCCGGCGCGGGCGACGACGCGGCGCTGCGACGCCGGCAGGGCGAGGGCCGACCCCGGGCCGCCGTCGCCATCGGCCGGGACC
Source organism: uncultured Chloroflexia bacterium (assembly GCA_963710105.1). Classification (GTDB taxonomy): domain Bacteria; phylum Chloroflexota; class Limnocylindria; order Limnocylindrales; family CSP1-4; genus CF-46. The sequence goes on along the minus strand of CAVPYV010000003.1, from coordinate 319,296 downwards.
TCCCGGGATCGGTCGGCGACGACCGTTCCGGTGCCGCCGCGGCCCGGCAGGTCGATGATCTCGGTCGAGGACTGGCGATCCCGCTCGTCGGTCATCCGGCTCCCTTCCCGTTCACGATGGCAGGTCTTCGCTGCGGCGTCATTCGAACCCCCGGCGGAGGGCCGCGACCGCGACCCCCCGGCGCTGCATCCACGCGGCGAGGCCGATCCCGACCGCGGCGATCGCGAGGATCCCGGCGGCGATGATCCCGAGCTGCCCCGGGTCGGCGCTCAGCGGGACCTCGATCCGCGAGCCGACGATCGCGTCCAGCCCGAGCCCCGGCTCGAGGAGCGCGAAGAGGCCGAGCCCGAGCCCGACCCCGGCGACGAAGGCGAGGACGACGGTCGGGCCGTGCTCGAGGACCGCGAGCCCCAGGGCGTCGCGCCGCGACAGGCCGATCATCCGGAGGTGGGCGACCTCGGTCGCCCGGGCCGACCCGGCGAGGGCCAGGGCGGCGCTCACCGCGAGCGCGGCGTAGGCCGCCGCGACGAGCGCCGCGATCGCGATCCCGGCCACGATCGCCGCGGTCACCGGGGAGTCGGTGAAGTCGCGGGCGTACTCGGCCCGGCCGTCGACGGTGGCGAACGCGGCGACGGCCGCGACCGCGTCGCGGATCGGGCCGAGCTGGGCGTCCGGCGCGTCGAGGAACGCCGTCGTCGGCAGGAGCGGCGCGTCCGGGTGGATCGCGTTGAACTGGACCCGCGACGCGATCGCGTAGAGGCCGTCGGTCGGCAGGGTCGGGAAGTCCGTCCGGGTCGCGATCGGCCGGACCTGGTAGTGGAAGCCCTCGATCACCATGTCGAACGCCGTGCCGAGCGGGACGCCATCGGACCGGTCGGCGAGCGGGGCCGAGACGAGGATGGGGACGACCCCGCCGGCAGGCTCGGCGGTCAGCATCTCCGGCGGGATCGCCGGGTCCGCTGGCGTCCCGGCGACCATCGGCGCGTAGCTCGCGAGGTCCATCGCGACGATCGTGATCCGGAGGTTGCGCGGCCCGACGTTCGTGAAGGTCTGGAACTGGACCGCGCTCGAGCGGACACCGGGCAGCGCCGAGGGGTCGAACCCGAACGGCAGCGGGCCGACGGGCGACGTCACCCGGATCGGCGCCCCGATCTCGTGCCAGGCCGCAGCGTCGCTCGCCCGCTCGAGATGGACCAGGGCCGCCGACGAGAACGCCCCGATCGAGGCGGTCGCGAGGAGGACGACGAGGATCGCCGCCGTCGTCCCGCCGTGGATCGCGCGCCGGAGGGCGAGGAGGGGCACCAGGCCGCGGCCTCGCGCGGCGATCCGGCTCAGGACGCGGAGCGGCAGCGGGACGAGGCGGATCGCCGCCAGCCCGACGGCGATCCCGGCGAGGGCCGGCACCGCGGCGATCAGCGGGTCCGCCCCGGCGAGCGTGCCGGTGCTGCTCGCGCCGCGGACGCCGCGCTCGCGGAGGAGGTACGCCCCCACCGCGGCGAGGACGATGACCACGAGATCGAGGACGAGGCGGCGGGCGGACACCGCCCGCGGCGTCGCATCGTCGTCGCGGACGGCGCGCGTCGCGGCCAGCGTCCCGGGCATCGCCGTCGCGATCAGCAGCCCCACCGCGGCGGCGGCCACGACCGTCGCGGCCACGATCGTCGCCCGGGTGCTCCCCACCGGGATCAGGAGGAGCGCGAGGAGGATCGCCACGCCGAGGGCGGGGACCGCGATCACGCAGCCCTCGAGGAACACCGCCCGGACGATCTGGCCGAGGGTCGCGCCGCGGCCGCGGACGAGGGTCAGGGCCGGGCGGCGGCGGCGGGCGGCGATCGTCGCGACGAGGGCGAGCGCCGCGAACGCGACCGCGGCCGGCCCGATCGCGACGACGGTCAGGATCGCCGACGCGGACGCCCAGCGGGCCTGGTGGGCGACGAGCAGCGGCAACAGCCCGCTCCGCATCGCCGCGGCCTCCGGCGCGCCGAGCGTGACCGCGGTCTGGGGGAAGGTCGTCTCGAGCCGGCGGAGGTCGACGACGAGGCCGTCGAGCCCGCTCGCGGCGAGCCGCTCCGGGTCGACGAAGTGCCGCCATGTCTCGCGGATCGGCGTCCCGAACGGCTTCGCCCCGCTGATCAGGGCCTCGTACGACGCGGCCGGGATCAGCGCCCCGACGTCGATGAACCTGGAGTCGCCGCCGATCGAGCGGATCCCGACGTGGTTGATCGACTGGTCCTCGTACCAGAACGGGTCGCTCGGGTCGTCCACCTCGTACAGTCCGCTGATCCGGGTCGCGAACACGCCGCGCTGGCGGGCGGACAGCGGGTCCCGGTCGTCGAACGAGAGGAACAGCAGGTCGCCGACCGTCTTCTCGATCTGGCCGGCCGCCTCGGTCGACATCGCCGCCTCGATCACCGCGAGCGGGATGGGATCGGTCGAGGGCGGATCCTCCTGGGGCAGCAGCCGCCGAAGCTCGTCGGGCAGGTCGACGGTCTCGCCGGTGGCGGCCGGCGCGGCTCCCTTCACGAAATGGATCCGGGTCTCGGCCCCCGGCTGGATCCGGAAGCGGATGAACGACGGATCGGGCGTCTTCGCCTCGATCGCGAACCGGACGCTGTCGACGACCGTCAGCCGCTCGGCGACGAGGGACCGGACGGAGGCCGGGATCCGGCTGTCGAGCCGATCGCCCTCGTCGTCGATGTTGGCGAGCGGGGCGTCGGCTCCGCCGGGCGGGAAGACCTGCTCCTCGAACAGGGAGATGTTGCGGGTCAAGGCCGTCGCCTCGGCGACCACCCCGTGGAGCGCGTCGTCGCCGACGCGATCGATCAGCCGGGGGGCGACACCGAAGACGGTCGCGGTCACGAGGACGAGCAGGCCGAGCCCGATCGCCGGGGCGCGGTCGTCGCGCAGGCGGCGGAGGGCGACGAGGATCGACGACATCGGGCTCAGCTCTCCCGCGCCCGGAGGACGCCGCTGATCCGGATGTCCGGCAGCTGGCGGCGAACGAGCCACAGGGAGACGACGAAGAGGAGGATTGCCGCGACGTACGGCGGCAGGAGCGCCTGCCACGGGACCACGACGACCGGCGCCGGGATCGGGGCGAGCCCGGTCTGCGTCAAGGTCGCGAAGGGCAGGACGAGCCAGGCGAGGAGGAGCCCGAGGAGCGAGCCCGCGACGAGCCCGACGACGAGCAGGAAGACGCTCTCGATCGACAGCCACAGCGACAGCTGGCCGGTCGACAGGCCGAGGGCCCGGAGCAGGGCGAACTCGCCGATTCGCTCGCTCGTCGAGATCGTCGAGCTGACGAGGAAGCCGATCCCGGCGAACAGCATCGCCGCCAGCGAGCCGAGCCCGAGGATCCCGATCAGGCCGAGCGGGACCGGATCGGTCGAGAGCTCGGTCGTCAGCTCCTCCCGCCCGACCACGGCCGACGTCCCGGCCGTCCGTGCCCGGAGCGCGTCGAGGATCGCCGGCTCGCTGCCCGGGGCGGCCCCGATCCACCACTCCTCGGCCTGCTGGGTCCGGCCGTTCAGCGCGAACCGGGCGGCGTCGACCGCGCCGACATCGGCGAGGAGGAAGGGCTTCGCCGGATCGAAGGGCGCGAACAGGGCGGTCGAGGCGACGACGCGGGCCTTGACCGCCTGCCCGGCGACCGACAGTTGGACGTCGTCACCGACGCGCGACCCGGTCGTGGCGAGGAACGAATCGGAGGCGACGACCGGCAAGGTCGCGTTCCCCGGCGCGGCGAGCAGGCGGTAGACGACACCGTCGCCGGACCCCCCGCCGAAGATTGGGGCACCGTTGCCCGTCGAGATCCGGTTGGGATGATCGGCCGTCGGGGTGAACCCGCCCGAGCGGTCGGCCTGGATCCGGTCCCAGCGCCAGCCGGGCGCGTCGCCGGCGACCGTCACCTCCGTCCAGCCACCGTCGCCCGTCGCCTGGTCGGTGACCTCCACGGCGCGGATCTCGGCGCTGCCGAAGATCGCGACGTTGTCGACCGGGGCGATCGTCAGCTCGATCGCCTCCAGGGAGAGCGGCGCGGCGGGCCGGATCGCCGGCAGCGACGGATCGCCGAGCTCGATGAGGAGGCGCTGGCCGGACTGGTCCAGCGAGCCGGCGACCGGTGCCGATCGGAACAGCCGCCCGTCGCCGTCGCGGATGACGACCGCGGCGCCGAACCCGACGCTCCCCGGCGGGAGCGGCTCGCTCGGTGCGCCGTCGGGCCCGGCGACCGTCTGGAAGGCGACGTCGACGGTCAGCGCGACGCGGGTGGGGGCGCCCGGCAGGGCGATCGCGGGGGTCGCCTTCGTCGCCGCGGCGAGGCTGGCCAGGGCGTCCCCGGGTGCCGGCTCGCCCGGGCCCTGCGCGCCAGCGGCCGGCCCGCCGCCGTGGTGGACGCCGGCCATCGCGGCCGGGTCGAGCCCGGCGAGGGTCCCGTCGCGGACGGTCCGGCCGAGGTTGAAGGGCGTCAGGCTGATGGGGGTCGCTGCCGTCACGCCGGGGATCGCCCGGTAGAGCTGCCCGGCGGCCCAGGTCGGCGCGGTGCTGTAGACGCTGGCCGTGGCCCGCACGTCGGCCGCGGCCTCGTAGCCGGCCTGGTCGACCTGGGAGCGGGTCCACGTCGCGGCGTGGGCGGCGGCGAGGGTCCCCAGCGCGGCGGCGAGCATCAGCAGCAGGGCCGCCCGGGTGTAGCGCAGCGGACGGCGGGCGAGCTGGCGGCCGCCGAGCGACCCGACGAGCCCGCGGCCGCGGACGAGGAGCTGCTCGCCGAGCTCGGCGATCCGGGGCACGACCCGCAGCGCGAGGACCGCCCCGCCGACGAGGCCGATCGCCGGCGCCGCGACGAGGAGCGGGTCGAGCCCGAGCGTCCCGCGGGCGTTGCGGGTCAGCGGCGCGCCGTACAGGCGGAGCTGCCAGAGCGCGACCCCGGCGACCGCGACGAGGGCGAGATCGAGGCCGAGCCGCTGGGCGAGCGTCGTCCGGGCCTGGCGTCCCTGGGCGGCCCGGGCGCCGGCCGGGCTGGCCGAGACGAAGAGCGTCGGCAGGGTCAGGGCGGCGATGCTCGCGAGCCCGGCGACCGCCGAGATGACGATCGCGTTCTGGCTGATCGTCGCGGAATCGGTCAGGCCGAGCCCGGCGGTCGGCCCGACGAGGCCGAGCAGCCAGACCACCCCGAGCGCGAGGAACGGCGCGAGGATCGCCGCGGGCACGGCGAGGAGGGCGGACTCGAGGATCGCCATGCCGACGAGGTGGAGCGCGCTCGCCCCGCGCGAGCGCATCAGCGCGATCTCGGATCGCCGCCGCTCGACGAGCATCCCGGCGACGAGCACGACCGCGTACCCGGCGAGCACGGCGAACTGGATCGTCAGCAGGATCACCCCGCTGCGGCTGACGAGGACCGACCGGCCGACGCCGTCGAGGAGCGCGGGCAGGCCCGTCGACACCCGCGGGCTCGTGCTGGCGGGGACGACGCCGCGGAGGCGATCGCCGAGATCGGCCGCCCCGGCCCGCAGGGCATCGACGCCGTCGACCCGCAGGTTGGCGATCGTCGGGAGGCCGCGCCACCACGCCTGGATCCGGGTCGCCGGGCTGCCCAGCGCCGGGATGTCGGCCTCGCGGATCATCAGCGGGCCGCGGGTCGTGAACGTCCCGCCGCTCGTCGTTCCGGTCGTGTCCAGCTCCTCGCCCAGCCAGAGCGCGTCGTTCGGGTCGACCGCGTAGACCCCGCTGATCGTGACCTCGACCTTCCGGCCGGGATCGAGCCGGCTGACCAGCGAGAGGTGCGCCCCGACCGCGACCCCCATCTCCCGCGCGGCGGCGTCCGAGACGGTGGCCTCGAGGGGAGTCCGGCCGGCCGTCGGCCAGGTCCCGGAGAGCAGCGTCGAGCGCTGCTCCATGTCGTCGACGCTCTCGAAGACGGTCAGGTCGTGGACCTGGTCGGGCGGGGTCGCCGCGTCGGCGAACGAGCCGGAGCGCGTGATCCGGGCGACCTCGCCGCCGGTCGCCGCCATCGCCCGCGTCATCTCCGGACGGATGCGCGCGTCGAGGCCGTCGAGCCCGGACGCCTCGGTCGTCAGCGACACGTCGACGGCCCGGGTCGCCGGTGGCGCGGCGTTCAGGGCGCGGTGGAGCCCGCCGCTCGCCACCGCGTCGCCGTAGACGACGCCGGTCGCGAGGAGCGTGGTTGCGCAGATGAGCAGGAGCCCTGCCGCGAGCACCACCGGCCAGTCGGCGAGGCTGCGCTGCATGACGGCTCCGGGCAGGCCGGTCCGGATGGGCACGTCCGCTACGTACTCCCGCTCGCGTCAGACGCTGGATACCGTGAATACACCGCCGCGAGCGGCGCGGGTTCACCCGCATCGGCCAACCGCGGTCAGGGTACTCCGCGCGGCCCGGCCTTGGACGTCGGCCGAAGGCGGCGGGGGCCGGTTATGTCTGCATCACCGCCGCCTTGTCCCGCGGCCTCGCTCGGCGGCCTCAGCCGGAGTCGTCGGCGTTCCCCGGCGGCTCGGCGGTTCGCGGGTCGATGCCCTCATCGTCCCCGTGGCGGTCCCGGCCGCGGACAGGGAACGGCATCCGCCCGTAGGCCAGCAGCCCGACCCCAGCGATCAGGACGAGGGCGACGACGAAGACGCCGAGCTCCATCGCGATGCGCTCAGGGGCGGGCGGCGCGGACGACGTCGTCGCTGTCGTCGACGTCGATCCGGTGACGTTTCGCGGCGGCCAGGATCCGTTGGCTGGCGCTGTCGAGGGTGGCCATCGGGTGCCTCCTTGTCGACCCGACGATCGCCCGGCACGGGTCAACGGCGGGTTGGCGTCCGGCGGTCGGAGGCGGCAGATGCGTTGCGGAACCCGCGGATTCGCCTCAGCTGCCGGGTGCCCGCTCCCGCTCCCCGCCCCCGAACCGCGCCAGCTCCCGGTCGAGGTCGAGCGGGCGGATCGCTCCGCGGTGCTCATCCTCGCCCCACGCCTCGCGGGGGACGCGCCACATGATCTCGAACTCGTTGCCATCGGGATCACGACCGTAGAGCGACTTCGAGACGCCGTGGTCGCTCGCTCCGCCGAGGGCGCCGGCGGCGGCCAGCTCGTCGCTCGCCGCGGCGAGGTCCTCGATCGTCGGGACCTCCCAGGCGAGGTGGTACAGCCCGACCGAGCCGCGCGGCGCGCTCGGCGCCTGCGGCCCGACCGAGAACAGGCCCAGGTCGTGGTGGTTCCCTTCGAGCGGGCTGCGCAGGAAGATCGCCTGGCCGCCCATTTCCCTGCCGACCACCTCAAAGCCGAAGAGGCGGCTGTAGAAGTCCGCGGCGCGCTCGGCGTCGCGGACGAAGAGCACGGCGTGGTTGAGGCGGGCGACGGGGATGGTCATCGGTCGGCTCGGCTGCTGGTTGCGTGGCTGGGTGGCTGGGCTCGGTGGTCAGTTGCGGCTGTCCGGGTCGGCGGTCGCCGCCTTGGCGGTCTCCGGCCCGACGAGGACCCACGCATCCTGCCACGTGCCACCGGCCATGTTGCGCTGGATGTTCAGCCACGCCATGCCCTCGAGCGTCCGGGCGCTGGCGAGCGAGCCCGCGTCGACGGGCCGGAACCCGACCGACTCGACGACGTCGAGGACGGTCTGCTTGGCGGTTGGGTCGTCGCCCGCAACGAAGCCGTCCGCGGCGATCCCGCCGACATTCGCCTCCGCCTGGCGCGAGGCGAACGCGGTGTTGAATGCCTTGACGACGTGGGCTGCGGGCAGCTGGTCCTGGAGCTCCTCGGCGATCGAGGTGGCGCTCCCGTCCGGGCTCGGCGTCGGCCGGTTGGAGACGTCGACGACGACCTTGCCGTCGAGGCTCGAGGCCATGTCATCCGCGATCCGGGCGATCGTCTGCGCCGGCACGGCGAGAACGACGACCTGGGCGCCCTCGGCGGCTTCGGCGTTGCTCGTGCCGGCGGTCGCGCCGGTCTGGCTGGCCGCCTCGACGGCGTGCTCGGGATTCTCGGCGGTGATCGTGACGTCGTGACCGGCGCGGGTCAGGGACGACGCGAGTGCGCGGCCGACGTTGCCGGCACCGATGATGGCGATCTGCATGGCTGGATCCTCCGGGATCTGCTGGCTTCCACTTGACTGTTTGCTGCCGTCAAGCGATATTTGTTGATGGCACAACCATACGACGTCCCGATTGCCGTTGTCAACACTCGTTTGTGGAGGGCCAACATCATGACCATGGAGACGCCGCCCGCCGAGGTCGGCGGGCGCCGGCCGCCGGCCGTCGGACGCCAGGTGCGGCGCTGGCGGTCGGAGCGTGGCCTGACGCTCTCGCGGGTGGCCAAGAGCCTCGGGCCTCAACGTCGGCTACCTCTCGCAGATCGAGAACGACAAGGCCTCGCCGTCGCTCGCCTGCCTGTCGGCCCTGGCGGGCGCGCTCGACGTCCCGATCGCCTGGTTCCTCGTGGACGAGGAGCGGCCGCCCGAGGTCGCCCGGGCCGCCGAACGGCGCTGGCGAGAACAGCCGGGCGGGCGCGCCAGCCGGGTCGACGCGCGCGGCTCGAGCGACATCTCGATCGTCGAGCTCGACGTCGAGCCCGGCCATGGCACCGGCGTCCACACGCACGCGGGCGATGAGCATCACCTCGTCACCGCCGGCCGATTCCGGATGACCCAGGGGACCCACGTCACCGAGCTCGGCCCGGGCGACTACCTCCGCTGGGACGGGCTGATCCCCCACGACGCCGAGGCGATCGGCGACGAGCGGGCCGCGATGCTGATCATCCGCCTGACCCGTCACGGCGAGCCGCACGACTGACGACGCGGGCGGCACCGGCGACCCGGGGCGACCCGGGCGAGGGAAACGAGTCAGGGGTGACTGAATTCCGCGGCCGGCGAGCGTGGCCACGGGCCGAATCCAGCAGATCTGACCACCCGCCACGCACGGCCGCTATCGAATTCATGCACCGGTGACTCACGTGCGACGGATAGATGGCTCACACGCGCCGCAAGGCCGGTGACGCAATCGCCGGGGGCACGGCCGGCCACCGACCGGGGGCACGGCCCGCCACCGAACCGCAACCCGCGGCCGCCCACGCGCGGGGCCGCCGGTCGGTATCCTTCGGGCGTCCCCATGCAAGCCCGCACATCGCTCGGAAACATCAGGTGGTGCCCATGAAAGTCGGCGTCGCCAGGGAGTCCGCGGCCGGAGAACGGCGCGTGGCCCTGGTACCCGAAGTGCTCGGCAAGTTGACGGCGGCCGGGCTCGAGATCCTCGTCGAACACGGCGCCGGCAGCGGCGCCGCCATCCCGGATTCGGCCTTCGCCGACGCCGGCGCCACGATCGTCTCGACCGCCGACCTCTACGGCCAGTCGGACGTCGTGCTCCGCGTCCAGAAGCCGTCCGACTCCGAGGTCAAGGTGATGCACGAGGGCCAGGCGGTCCTCGGGCTCCTCCAGCCGCTCATCGACCCGCAGACCGCGGCCGCGCTCGCCAAGCAGGGCGTCACCGCGATCAGCCTCGACGCGATCCCGCGGACCCTCAGCCGGGCCCAGACGATGGACGCGCTGAGCTCGCAGGCGAACGTCGGCGGCTACAAGGCCGTCCTGATCGCCGCCAACGAGTACGGCCGCTACTTCCCGCTCCTGACGACCGCCGCCGGGACCGCCAAGCCGGCCAACGTCCTGATCCTCGGGATCGGCGTCGCCGGGCTCCAGGCGATCGGCACGGCGCGCCGGCTCGGCGCGGTCGTGTCCGCCTACGACGTCCGGCCCGAGACGGCCGAGCAGGCCGAGTCCCTCGGGGCGAAGTTCGTCAAGCTCAAGACCTCGATCGACGCGACCGGCGCCGGCGGCTACGCCCGCGAGCTGACCGCCGAGGAGCGGGCCGCCCAGCAGGCCGAGCTCAACGACGTCATCGGCGGGATGGACATCGTGATCACGACCGCCCAGGTCCCGGGCCGCAAGCCGCCCGTCCTCGTGACGGCCGACGCGGTCGGCCGGATGAAGCCCGGGTCGGTGATCGTCGACATGGCGGCCTCCGCCCTCGGCGGCAACTGCGAGCTGTCGCAGGCCGGCCAGACGATCACGACCGACAACGGCGTCCGGATCGTGTCGCCCGACAACCTTCCGGCGACGATGCCGGCCGGCGCGTCGGCCTTCTACGCCCGCAACATCTCGACGCTCCTGCTCGGGATGGTCAAGGACGGCAACCTGAACCTCGACTTCGAGGACGAGGTCACGAAGGCGACCGTCATCACGAAGGACGGCGCGGTCATCGCCGACGCCGTCAAGAAGCTGCTCGAACCGGCCCCGGCCGCGAGCACCCCGGGAGGCGCCTCGTGAGCCCCGCTGAGGTCAGCGACTTCCTCACCAACTTCACCGTCTTCACCCTCGCGATCCTGTGCGGCTTCGCCGTGATCTCGAAGGTCCCCGCGACCCTCCACACGCCGCTGATGTCGGGTGCGAACTCGATCCACGGGATCGTCCTCGTCGGCTCGATGTTCATCGCGGTCGAGGCGACCGATCCGCTCAGCCAGCTCCTCTCGCTCGTCGCCGTCGGGTTCGCGACGATGAACGTGGTCGGCGGGTACGTCGTCACCGACCGGATGCTCCAGATGTTCAAGCGCAAGCCCGTCGCGGCCGCCAAGCCCGACGAGACCGAGGGCTGAGGCGATGATCGATATCAACGTCCTCGAGCCGCTCGTCCGGATCGCCTGGCTCATCGGCGCCGTGGCCTTCGTCCTCGGCCTGATCCGGATGAACTCGCCCGCCACCGCCCGCAACGGCAACCTGCTGTCGGCCGGCGGCATGGCGATCGCGATCGCCGCGACCGCGCTCTACCTGCTCCTCCGCCCGAACGAGACGACCGGCAACAACCTCCTGATCGGGTGGGTGATCATCATCGTCGGGATCGCGATCGGCGGCGGCCTCGGGCTGTACACCGCGCGGACCGTGAAGATGACCGCGATGCCGCAGCTGGTGTCGCTCTTCAACGCCGTCGGCGGCGGCGCCGCGGCCCTGATCGCGATCGACGGCTACCTCCGGATCTCGGCGGCGCCGGGCCTCCAGGAGAACGTCGCCACCGTCCTCGACATCGTCATCGGCTCGATCACGTTCACCGGCTCGCTGATCGCGTCCGGCAAGCTGATGGGTCGGATCCCGGGCAAGCCGATCATGATCCCCGGCGGCCAGCTCGTCACCGGCGGCCTCGCCCTGATCGTGGCCGTCCTCGGGATCTACCTCTGGCTCGGCAACTACAGCCTGCCGGGGATGTTCCTCATCCTCGCCGCCTCGCTGATCTTCGGGGTCACGATGACCCTGCCGATCGGCGGCGCCGACATGCCGGTCGTCATCTCGCTCCTGAACTCGTTCACGGGCACCGCGGTCGCGATGGCCGGCTTCGTGCTGGAGAACCCGGTCCTGATCATCGCCGGGGCCCTCGTCGGGGCGTCCGGCGCGATCCTGACCAAGCTGATGGCCGACGCGATGAACCGCTCGGTGATCAACATCATGGTCGGCGGATTCGGGGTGGGCGACACCGCTCCGGGCCATGTCGGCGCCGAGGGGGCGTCGGTCCGCGAGGTCGGCGTCGACGATGCCGCCATCCAGCTGGCCTACGCCCAGCACGTGATCGTCGTCCCGGGCTACGGCCTCGCCGTCGCCCAGGCCCAGCACGCCGTTCGCGAGCTGGCGGACCTCCTCGAGGAACGCGGGGTCGACGTGAAGTACGCGATCCACCCGGTCGCCGGGCGGATGCCGGGCCACATGAACGTCCTCCTCGCCGAGGCGAACGTGCCGTACCCGCAGCTCAAGGAGATGGACGACATCAACCCCGAGTTCGACCGGTGCGACGTCGCGCTCGTCATCGGGGCGAATGACGTCACCAACCCGGCGGCTCGGCGGCCGGGGTCGCCGGTGTCGGGGATGCCGATCCTCGACGTCGACCACGCCAAGTCGATCATCGTGATGAAGCGATCGATGGGCAAGGGCTACGCCGGCATCGACAACGAGCTGTACACGAACGTCAAGACCGGGATGCTCTTCGCCGACGCGAAGGACGGCCTGGCAGCGCTGACGGCGGCGGTCAAGGCGCTGTAGACCCGACCGGGCTCAGGCGAGCCGCGATCGACGGTCCCGGCGGCGACGCCGGGGTCGTTCCGTGCCCGGGCCGGACCGGGCGGGTCCGGGTCCGCGCGCGCCGGGACCCCGGGCTACCCCGCCCGCATCTGGCCAGATATGCCTCCCGAGACTCGGCGGCGCGTTCCGCACGCTCGTCGTCGCCCGCCACCGCCCGCCGCCGCCCGCACCGGAGCGTGGAACCGCGCCGGTCAGTCCAGGGAGGAATACGTGGCCAGAATCGGGCGGGCCGGGCCAGACGGGGCGGTCAGGCGCCGGCGCCCCGCCCGCATCCGGCCAGATATGCCTCCCGAGACTCGGCGGTGCGTTCCGCGCGCTCGTCGTCGCCCGCCGCCGCCCGCACCGGAGCGTGGAACCGCGCCGGTCAGTCCAGGGAGGAATACGTGGCCAGAATCGGGCGGGCCGGACGAGGGCGGGGTGGGTCAGGCCCCGGCCGCCTCGCGGCTCGGGACCAACTCCTCGGCCGGCTCCAGCTCGGCTGCCCGCGCGTCGCGCAGCTCGAGGGGCGCCAGCTCGCCCAGCGACTCCGCGACGACGATCGCGTCGTCGCCCGGGGCGAGCCGGAAGTCGGCCGGCGGGTTGACGTACGCCCGCCCGCCGCGGTTCACCGACAGGAGCGTCGCCCGGTGATCCACCCGGAGGCGGGCCGAGAGGTCGTCGATCGTGAGCCCGACGTACGCGTCGGGAAGGGCCACCCGGTACAGCTCCGAGCCGGCGCCGCCGGACACGATGTCGGTCACGATCTCCGTCAGCCCCGGATACAGCGCCGAGCGGGCCAGGAGGTGCGACGCCAGCGTCGAGGTCACGAGGATCTCGTCGGCCTTGGCCCGTCGGAAGTGGTCGCTGTGGCGCGGGTTGTTGACCTCGACGACCGTCCGGACGGTCGGGGCGATCGCCTTGATCGCCATGATCGTGAGGATCGAGGCCATGTCGGACTCGTTCGAGTCGTCCGCCGGGAAGATGACCGCCGCGGCGGCGTCCTCGATCCCGGCCCGGGTCAGGTCCGTCGGCTCGGCCGGGTCGCCCGAGACGAAGTACACGCCCTGCCCGGCGGGGTTCTTGTCGCCCTTCTCGAGGACGACGACCTTGCGCTGGTAGTCGTCGCCGCGGAGCTCGTCGATCAGGTCGCGGGCGGTCGCGTTCCAGCCGCAGACGACGATGTGGTCCTGGTAGCCCGATGCGCCCAATCCCTGGCCCTCCTTGAGCAGGAAGTCGATGACGAGCGCCACGAGCGCCCCGGTGAGGGTCCCGATGATCGCGACCCCGAACAGGCTGAAGAACCAGCCGACGACCCAGCCGACGGGGCTCGTGACATACGACGAGTCGCCCTGGCCGAGGATCGTCTGGATCCCCCAGTTCACCGACGCCCCGAGCGAGGTGAACGTGAGCGGCTTCTCGACGACGGTGATCAGGGTCGCCGCGATCAGGACGAGGACGAAGGCGCCACCGAGGAGCTGGGCGAAGAACCGCCGGTCCACGGCGCCGCGCACCCGGGACAGGTGCCATCCGACGCGGCGGAGGAGGGGGCTGCTGAACAGGGGGCCGAGGAAGCGCTGCACGGTCGCCGGTCATCGTGCCACAGCCGTCGCTCGCGGTGAACCCCCGGACCGCGGTCGGCGACGAGCCGGCTCAGTCGCCCTCGGTCGCCGATTCCATCAGCTCGACGTCGGGAATCGCGGTGATCGCGCGGATGACGCTCTCGGTCCGGACCGCCGTCGGCAGCCGCAGCTCGAGCTCGACCTCGTAGCGTCCCTTGCCCAGCCTCTGGCTGTTCACCCCGGCCATCTCCACGCGTTGGTCGGCGAGCAGCCGCGACACGTCGCCGAGGGCGTCGAGCCGGCCGACCTCGAGCCGCAGCCGGATCGCCTGATGGCCTGGCTGATGGAGGCGGGCGACGAGCGCGTTGAGCGGCCACAGCGAGATGATCACGATCGCCGTCCCGACCGAGGCGATGATCCATTGGCCGGCGCCGGCCGCCATCCCGATCCCGGCCGCCGTCCACAGGCTTGCCGCCGTCGTCAGGCCCCGGATCGACGTCCCGTATTTCAGGATCGCGCCCGCGCCGAGGAAGCCGATGCCCGACACGATCTGGGCCGCCACCCGCGACGTGTCGGTCGCGACCGTCCCGCTCGGGCCTGACGGGAGCTCGAACCCATAGATCGAGAGCTCGGTGAAGATCGCCGCCCCGAGGCACACGAGCAGGTGCGTCCGCATCCCGGCCGGGTGCTCGTGGATCTCGCGCTCGAGCCCGATCGCGGCGCCGAGGATCGCGGCGATGAGCATCCGGACCGAGAGGTCCGCCTGCAGGCCGAGATCGAGCGGGAACATGACGTGGCGCCTCGGGCTCGGACGGAGAAGTGGCGGTCAGTCTACGGGGTTCCGGCCTCGGGCTGGCTGACATCCGCGACGGTGGCGCCGAGGCCGTCGATCAGGTCGGCCGGGGCGAGATGGAGGTTGATCCCGAAGCCGCCGCCGCCGATCGACACCACCGGCTCCCCCGCGATCGCCGCGTCGGCGATCACCGGCCAGGCCCGGCTCGATCCGAACGGCGTGATCGTGTAGCGCTCGTAGCCGGTCGCCGCCCGGGCCTCGTCGGCGTCGGGCAGGGTCATCCGCCGGACGCCGAGCAGCTCGCGCAGCTTCGGCCAGTCGAAGCGCCGGCCGGCCGGGACGAGCACGAAGAGATAGTCGTCGTCGCCGCGGCGGACGACGATCGTCCGCAGGAGCTGGCGCGTCTCGATCCCCTGGAACCGGGCCGATTCCTCGGCCGACGACGCCCGCTCGGTCCGGACGACGCGGTGGGCGATCCCGGCGGCGGCGATCGCCTCGATCGCCGGTGTCGAGGGCGGGTGCGGCGGATGCGGCGGATCCTCGGGCATGCCGGGATGGTAGCCAGCGCTAGACTCCAACGGATGCCCGAACCGACCGAAGCCGGCCACGTCCGCCCGGCGACCCCCGCCGAGGCCGCCGACGTGGGGGCGATGCACGCCGCGAACCGGGCCGCCTGGGACGAGGCGGCGGAGCGCTATGAACGATGGTTCGACGAGGCTGTCGAGCTGATCCGCGGCGGCGGGTCGAACCTGTTCCCGGTCGAGCACGACCTCATCGGCGACCTCCGCGCCGGAGCCGGCACCGCCCGCGCCATCCACCTCCAGTGCGCCGCCGGCCGGGACACGCTGTCGCTCTGGAATCTCGGCGCGCGGGAGGTCGTCGGCGTCGACATCAGCCCGCGGATGCTCGCGCTCGCCGAACGGCTGACGGCGGCGACCGGAGGCGCCGGCCCGCTGGATCGAATCGGATGTCCTCGAGGTGCCGCACGAGCTCGACGGCACCGCCGACCTCCTCTACACGGGGCGCGGCGCGATCATCTGGCTCCACGACCTCGACGCCTGGGCGGCGGTCCTTCGGCGGCTTCTCGCTCCCGCCGGCCGGCTGGTGATCTTCGACGGCCATCCGGCCGAGTGGCTGTTCGACGCGGACGAGGACGGTCACCTGATCGCGACCGACTACGACTACTTCGGCGGCCCCGAGGCGTCGAAGGGCTGGGCGCCCGAGTACATCGACCGGCTGTCGATCGCCGACGACGATCAGAGCTGGAAGTTCGCCCGGGCGTGGACCCTCGGCGAGATCGTGACGGCCCTGCTCGGCGCCGGCCTCCGCCTCGAGCGCGTCGTCGAGTACCCGGTCGACTGGTGGGCCGGCCACCGCGACCTGCGACCGGCCGACCGCGGCCGGATCCCGCTGTCGTTCGGGATCACGGCCACGCGCGGCGCCTGAGCCGCCCCCAGCGGCTCAGGCACGGCGCGGTGCGCTCGGTCGGGTCGTCGGATCGCGGACCTGCCGGCGGCAGTGGCTCCGGCCGGTTCAGCCGCCGCTCGACGTCGCGTCGTCCCTCGCGCCGAACAGGAACGGCGGCAGGCCGGGCGTCGTCGGGAGATCCTTCCAGCAGAGCGCCCCGTTCCCGTTCCGGTCGAGCCCGACCACCCCCGCGACGATCGCGTCGTGAACCGCGGATTCGGTCGGATCGGTTCCGAGGAGCGGCGCGAGTGTCGTGACCGCCGCATCGAGGTCGCCACCAAAGCCGACGTCGACCGTCTTGTCCCACCACCCCTCGAAGGTCACACGCTCCCAGCCGGATGCGGCCGCGCCGCAGCTGCCGCCGGTGCTCGCTGCCGATGCCGCACCGGCCGAGCCGAGCAGGAGCAGCGGGACGAGGGCCGTGACCACGGCACGGGCTCCTCGACCACGGGCGTGTTCGAGACGTCGCATTGCGGGTCCTCCAGGTTCGTGGCCGAGGTCCATTCGGCCTCGGCGAGGCGACCGTACGGCCGCTCGGGTCGTCCAACAACGGCAAATGCCTTAGGTCGCGCCTCATTTCCGATCCGGTAGGCTGCACGTGCGCGCTCGATCGACGCGCCGGCTCCGACCTCGGGATGACGCCCAGCGATGGACCACGACGGATCGCCCGAAGCGACGATCGGGCGGTCGACGGAGATCGATACGGTCCTCCGAACGCTCCGACCCGGAGCGTTCGTGTGCATCACCGGGTTGGGTAGGAATCGGCAAGACGAGACTTGCCGAGGCCGTCGCCGAGCGCCTCCGCGACACTCTGGAAGTGGCGTTCGCGGACCTCTCGTCGGTCCACGATTCGGCCGCGATCCCGTCATTCCTCGCGAACGTCCTGCACATCGCGGATCGGCCCGATGGCGATGCCGTCGAGGGCATCGTCGGAGCGCTGCGGCGCCGGCCGACGCTGCTCGTCCTCGACAACGTCGAGCATCTCGACCCGCGAGCGTTGCTGGTGCGGTTGCGAGCCGCGACGCCGCCCTCGGTCATCCTCGCCACCAGTCGCATCGGCCTGGGCGTCGACGGCGAGATCGACCTGCCGCTCGGACCGCTTGCGATCCCGACCGGTGTCGCCGACATCGACGCCTCGCCGGCCGTCGCGCTGTTCCGGGCGGTGTCGCGGCGACAGGGCGGGAGGCTCGACGACGGTCCGGAGGAAGGCAAGGCGATCGCCGCAATCTGCCGTCATCTGGACGGCGTGCCCCTGGCCCTCGAGCTCGCCGCCGCGTGGACCCGCCTCCTGTCCGCGCGGGCGATCGAGCGACGCCTCGACGGCGACCGGCTGCCCCTGATCGATCCCGTCCGGCCGCGCCAGCGCGGCCTCGAGGACATCCTCGACGCGACCCTTGCCTTCCTGACGGACGACGATCGTCGGCGTTTCGAAGCGCTCGGCGCCTTCGCCGGGGAGTTCGACGAGGAGGCCGCCGGCGCCGTCGGCGGCGACGAGGGCCTGCTGGAGTCGCTCCGACGGCTGGAGGCCGTCGCCGTTCTCCGGGTGGTCGCGGGACCGGACGGCGAGCCGACCTTCGTCATCCCCGGCGCGATCCGGGCGATTGCTGCGCGCCGCCTCCTCGAGGGCGACGCGACGTGGCGCCGCGAGGTCCGCGATCGCCACGCCCGCTATCACGCCGCTCGCGCGGAACAGGCCGCGCGAGACCTGCGGACCGCCGCGGCGCCGCGGGCGGTCGACTGGCTCGTGGCGCACGACGCCGATCTCCGCCTCGCGACCGACTGGTCCACCTCAGAGCGTCCGGAGCTGGCGATCAGGCTCACCGCGGCACAGGCCAGATGGTGGCGGCGTGCCTACCGTCTGCGCGACGGGCGTGCGCGGATCGAGACCGCCCTCGAGCTCGCGGACATCCCGCCGGCAGCCGGCGCCGTCCTGCGATCCGAGCTCGCCTGGATTCGGTACCGCATCGGGACTGCCGACGGCATCGACGAGCTCACGCGGGCCGCGCTGGCCGATGCCGTCGCCGCCGGGAGCGCGGCCCTCGAAGCGGAGGCCCTCGTGGCGCGCGGAGTGTGTGCCCGCCCGGGCGACCTCGTGGAGGCCCTGGAGCGGGCGGTGGACCTTGCCGTGCTGGCCGGAGACCGTTCGACCGCCTTGTCCGCCCGATGCGACCTCGCCATCGAGCGATCGCGCGAGGGGCGGACCGCCGAATTGATCGAGCTCTTCGAGGGCGCCGTGAGCGACGCCGAGGCAGCCGGCGATCCGTGGTCGGTCGCCACCGTCCTCGCCAACCTGGGAATGGAGCTCGTGATCGCCCGACGGATGCGTGAGGCGGTCCGCACGCTGACGCGCGCCGTCACCGTCGCAAGCCCGCTGAGCGACGCGATCCCGCGGCCGTCGGTCGTCGAGTTCCTCGCCATGGCCGAGGCCGGCGACGGAGCTCCCGAGCGCGCGCGGGGGCACCTCCTCGAGGCGTGGCTGGCGGTGCCGGACGCGTCCGCCAGCGACATTCGACGCTTCCTCGAGAGCGCGGCGGTCGTTCTCGCCGACGAGGAGCCGCCGCTCGCGGCGCGGAGCCTCGGGGCCGCGGGCTGGTCGGCGGATCAGCCGCCCGCGGTCCGCGTCCGGTACGGCCTGCTGGACGCCTCGGCCATCTCGATCCGACGGGCGATCGGTGAGGTCCGCTTCGCGCTCGAGATGCGGACCGGGGTCGAAGCCGGTCCGGAGGCGGTGTTCGCGGAGATCGGCTCACTGCCGCCCACCGCGGATCGGTCGCGACGATCCCCGTCGGGGCCGCTGCGCCGGCTGACGGCACGCGAGCGGGAGGTTCTCCGGCTCGTGGCCCGCGGCGCGACCGACCGCGAGATCGCCGCCGAGCTGTTCATCAGCCGCAAGACGGTCAGCGTCCACGTCGCCAACCTGAAGGGCAAGCTCGGCGTCCGGACGCGCGTCGAGGCGGCCCTCGTCGCCCGCAGCCTCGACACCTGACCTGGCGGGCGGACGGGCGGGCCGGCCGCGGTCGCGAAGTCCGACTCGGCGACTCGGCGACTCGGGGACTCGGCAGCGGCGCGATCAACGGGTCTCCCTGGTTGTCCGCGGTGCGGCCCTCCCGTTCCGGATATCAGCCGGACTGATCCGGCCGGCGGAACGGACCGCAGGAAGCCGCGAGATCGGGGCGACGACGCCCTCGACCACGCTCGCTGGAGTCCGTCCGTGCCGGGTACAGGCGCCAATCCGGTCCGACTACGCTCGCTGGATCACTGCGGCTGATATCGAGACAAGCAACGGCGGTCGCCCGGGGGTGCCCCGAGCGGGAAGCTGGAGAGCCGCGGTGGCGCCCCGAGCGGAAGGCCAGGTCGATGCCGAGAGCCCAGACCGGCCCGTGCCTCCGCCGCACTCAGGCGGCCCTGAGCAGCGCCGCTTCCTCCACGGTCCGGAGATGGCGGATCGGCGACCACCAGACGACGACGACGGCCGCGACGGAGCCGACCAGCCCGACGAGGAACGCCGCCCGCAGGCCGACGACCTCGCCGACGATTTCCACCGATGATGGCCCCGGCGAGGGCGGTGATCGTCGTAACGAAGGAGATCGTCGCCTTCACCCGGCCGAGGACGCGATCGTGGACCAACGCCTGGGTGACGGACTCCTCGACCACCTCGTAGGCAACCCCGAAGGCGTCGCCGATCAGCTGCTGGGCGATGAGCAGGAGCGCCCCGACGGCGACCGCGCCGGACGGAGCGAGCGGGATGAGCGCGCTGCCGACGGCCGTTCCGGTCAGCCCGATCGCCATCGTCCGGCCCGCCCCGAGCCGGGCGACCATCCGGCCGGCGAGGGCGGCGCCGACGAACGCTCCGAGGCCGCCGATCCCGGTGATCAGCCCGATCGCGGCCGGGCCGAGCCCGATCTCGTTCGTCGCGAACAGCAGGTACGTCGCGCCGAACACGCCCCACAGCAGGTGGGTGCCGGCGTGGGCGAACGCGATGGCCCGCAGGATCGGGCTGCCGGCGACGACATCGATTCCCTCCCGGATCTCGCGGAGGACGGGCTCGCGGTCGACCGCGGGCGGCCGGGCCGCTTCCGGCCGCCGAATTGAGGCGAGGAGCGCCCCCGAGGCGACGAACGAGACAGCGTCCACGGCGATCGCGATCGGCGCGGTGAGGATCTGGACCAGCACGCCGCCGAGGGCGAAGCCGGTGAACTCGGCCACGGACGCGCTGGCCGACAGCGCGCTGTTCGCGGCCACGAGCCGGGCGCGCGAGACGATCGCGGGCAGGTAGGCGCTGCTGGCGGCGTCGAAGAAGACCGACAGGATCGCTGCGAGGAACGCGGCCACGATCAGGTGGCTGAGCGTGAGCGCCCCGGCGACGGCCGCGATCGGGATCGAGCCCAGGACGAGCGCGCGGCCGAGGTCGGCGGCGATCATCACCGGCCGGCGACGGAGGCGGTCGACCCAGGCGCCGGCCAGGAGGCCCATCAACAGCCAGCCGACGAACTCGACGCTGCGGATCGCGGACAGCTCGAGCGCCCCCGCCGACAGGCCGTAGATCGCGGCGAGCGGCAAGGCGCTCCGGGTGATGAACGAGCCGACGTACGAGATCGACGACGCCGACCAGACCCGGACGAACGCGCCGTCCTGCCAGATCGACGGCGACCCGTCCGGCGCGGGCGCCCCGCCCGAGCCGTCGGCCCTGGTGACCGCGGCGGCCTCGCCGTCGTCGGCGAACTCGAACGGCGGCCCCGGCTCGGTCACGGGCATCGGTCGCGCATCCGCGCAGTGTGCCCTGTCGGCCACTCCGCGACGGGGCCGACTGTCCCTTCTCGCCTGGCACCTGCGGGTTCAGGCACGACCGCACTCCGCCACTCGATGGGGGTGAATCAGCGGCCGATCAGTGCGCTCCCGAACCAGCCCACGAGCTCATCGCCGGCGTCGTTCGGCGTCCCAACCGCCACCACCATGTCCTCGTCGACCAGAACGTCGCTCGCGAAGGCACCCGTCGGCGACGTCTGCTTCACCGCGGTCCACTCCCAACCGTCGGTCGAGGTCCGTACGTCGTCACCGAGGAGGTACAGGAAGCCAGCGTCCCCGGCGGCGGACACGTCGACTCCGTAGCCGCGTTTCAGGATCCACGTCG
Organism: uncultured Chloroflexia bacterium; assembly: GCA_963710105.1. Lineage (GTDB taxonomy): Bacteria > Chloroflexota > Limnocylindria > Limnocylindrales > CSP1-4 > CF-46. The sequence continues at coordinate 298,267 of CAVPYV010000003.1, read as the reverse complement.
ACTTCGGCAGCCGCTGCCATCCCGTTTCGGCTGTCCACGACCATGCCGCCTGATACTTGTCGCACCAGTCGTCGTCCTCCGCGCATGACGGCCCGCGGTCGAGACCGAGCAGCAGCGTGGCCCAACGTCCAGGGACCACCCGATACGCGCCGACGTCGATGACTCCCTCGACGGGTTCGGAGGAAGGCAGCGCCTCCTCTTTCCATGTGATGCCGTCCGGCGATCGGAGCACGACGGCCCGATCGCCCGCGGAACCAGCCGCAACCCAGCCGCTGCCATCCCAGGCAATGTCTGCGACCCAAACACCCGCGCCGATGTCGTCGCCCGACACTCGCTTCCACGTCAAGCCATCGGGCGAGAGGAGCAGGTCGGTCGTGTCGTCAACCTGCACGATCGCGGCGAAACCCTGAGGTCCGCTCGCGATTCCGGCGCCCCACGCGCCCTTGATCGTCTCTACTTCCGTCCAACCCAGCCCATGCGTTGAACGGAGGATCGACGTGGCTGGATTGTCCGGGTTCGCGCTTCGTGTCCCGACCGCGACGTACGCATCTGGAATGGCTGCGACGGCCACCAGCTCGAGCCCGGCAAGCAGGTCGCTCTCTACCAGCTTCCAGGACAGCGAGTCGGCCGATTGCCAAACGCGCCCTATGTAGCCGATGACATCGCTATTGCTGCCAACGGCAACCCATCCGCCCGGTCCGGCAGCGACGGCGGTCGCCTGGTCCCACTGCTCCTGAGATGTTTTCGGCGGCTGTTCAAACGTGACGCCCTGCCAGTTCATGGACGTCCACGACACTGCACCGGCGGGTGGGCTTGGTGCGATCGCGCTCGGGTCGTCAGTGCGGGGATTGTCGGAACCTCCCAGAAATCCACACCCGGCCACGGCGAAGACCAGCAGCGGTGCAAGCAGCCGTAGCGACCGGACCCGAAGATGCGCCATTCGACTCAACTCTATCTCCCGGCATGTCCGGAACTGTCGCGGCCGGGGCCTCATTGGCGGCGGGGAGTCTGACTGCTCGACGGCGACCCATCTGTGAGCCCTGTGCTCATCTCACGACGACTCCGGGGCAGTCGCACCGACTCACCGACTCAACCCGAAGGGCCTCCCGAACGTGCTTCCGATGCGCCGATGCATCGGGATGCCGCCCAACGCGCTCGGCCGTGGCCCGGAAACGCCGAACCGGGCCACCGGCCACGCTCGCGCGGCGCCGACCTCAGTCACCGGCGCATCCGGAGCAGAAGGGATGGGGCCCGGAACGGCAACGCGGGAACGGCGCGGGGTTCAACGAGACGGTGGAGGGGGATTCGATCGTCGTGGTCTCCCGTCGGTCAGCCCGCCTCGCCCGCGACGAAGGCCGCAATCGCCGCCGCGACCTCGGCCGGCGCGTCGGTGTGGAGGAAGTGGCTGCCGTCGATCGAGCGGACGATGGCGCCGCCGATGACGTCGGCATAGCGCAGCTTGTCGGCCCGCCGGGCCGGGCTCTGGCGCTCCGCCACGAGGAGCAGCGTCGGCTGGCGGATCCCCGCGACCGCCGCGGTCACCTCGGTCGGGTCGCGGCGCGCCTCCTGGAGGTGGGCCACCGCCTCGCGCGGCAGCTTGCCGACGAGGCTCCCGTCCCCTGCCTCACGCAGCCCGAACAGGAATGAGCGCCTCCGGACCGCGGTCCAGTCCGCCGCGCGATCCTGGGCGCGCGCCCACTCGAGCGCGGCGGCCGGCGAGGCGAACGGCCCGAGCGAGCCGTCGACCCAGGCGAAGAACTGGTCGGACGCCCCGGCGTCGGCGAACGCGAGACGGGCCGGGTCCACGAGGACGAGCCGCTCGACGGCCTCGGGATGGGCGGCGGCGATCCAGGCGGCGAGCCAGCCGCCGCGCGAGTGGCCGACCAGCGTCAGCGGTCTCGCTCCGAGGGCGGCGACGACCGCGAGGACGTCGGCGGTGAAGTCGGCCCGGCCGTAGGCGTCGCGCGGATGATCGCTGTCGCCGCCGTCGCGCTGGTCGACCGCCACGACCCGCTGGTCGGGAAGAGCGGCCCGGAGGCGCGGTGCCACGTCATCCCAGATCCAGGCGTTGCCGCCGACGCCATGGAGGAGGAGGATCGCAGGCCCGTCGGCGGGCCCGCCCCAGTCGAGGCCATGCAGCCGGATCCCGGCGCCGTCGAACCAGCGGTCGGCGGGGTCCACCCGGGCGACCGTCATTCCGGGTCGACCAGCTCCAGCCGGATCCGCTTGTTGATCCGGCCCTTCGACTCGTAGCCGGTGACCCGGATCGAGCCGACCTCGGACGTGTTCGAGACGTGGGTCCCGCCGTCGGCCTGGAGATCGAGCCCGACGATCTCGATCGTCCGGATCTCCTCGATCCCGGGCGGCAGGAGGTTGACCTTTGTCCGGATCAGGTCGGGGATCGCGAACGCCTCGTCGCGCGGCAGGACGTTGACCCGGACGTCGCGCTTGCGGGCGAGCTCGGCGTTGACCGTCGCCTCGATCGCGTCGACCAGGTCGCCGCTCATCCGCTCGAACTCGAAGTCCATCCGGCCGCCGCCGGGCTCCATGTTGCCGCCGGTCACGAGCGCGCCGTAGTCGCGCCAGACGACGCCGCACAGCGCGTGAAGCGCGGTGTGGGTCCGCATCAGCGCGTAGCGCCGGGCCCAGTCGAGGTCGACCGTGAGGGCGTCACCGGCGGCCGGCGGCCCGTCCGGCGAGGGCTCGAGCTCGTGGACGATGTCGCCGGCGGCCTTGCGCGCGGCGCGGACCGTCCAGCTCCGGCCGTCGGCCGCCCGGAGGAGCAGGCCCCGATCCGACGGCTGGCCGCCGCCGCCCGGGTAGAAGACCGTGCGGTCGAGGACGACGATCGGCGCCGCCCCGCTGTCATCGACGGCGGCGACCCGGGCCTCGACGGTCCGGGCGTACGCATCCGCGTAGCAGAGCTGCTCGCGAGCGTCCATCGGCGGCGCCTCCGTCGGCCGGCCGGACCCGACGCGGCGCGGCCGGCCGGGCGCCGCGGACACGGCCGCGTCCGCGGCCGCGGAACGAGGGCTACTTGATCGTGAGCGTCCCGGTCATCGTCGTCGGGTGGATGACGCAGAAGTAGGTGTACGTCCCCGCGGTCAGGGCCGGGACCTGGTAGTCGCGGGTTCCGGGACCCTGGAAGAACGCCGTGTCGCCACCGAGGGTCACGGCGCTGCCGTCGGCGCCCTTGAGCTCGACGTTGTGGGGCGCCTGGTTGTCCTGGTTGTCGAAGTGGATCGTGAACGGCGTCCCGGCGGTGGTCTCGAGCGTCGTCGGATCGAATCCGGCGGTCGCGGCCCCGACCGGAGCGGTGACCGTCAGGACCGTTCCGCCGCCGCTCGACGGCGCCGTGCTCTCGCCGGCCGATGCGGACGGCGCGGGGCTGCCGGCGGCCGGGGCCGATTCGGCGGCCGACGGGGCGACCGACGGCTCGCCCGACGCCGCGCCCGATGCAGCGGGGGTCGCCGAGGCGGCCGGAGCGTACGTCCAGCCCGGCGTCGCGCTCGAGGAGCAGGCGGCGAGGAGGACGACGACGACGGTGGTCAGCAGCAGGACAGGAAGGCGGCGCATCTCGTCAGGAGAACCTCGATGGCTGGGATGGTTCGGCGGGGCGGGCCCGGCACGCGACGGGGAGATCGCGTCGGACCCGAATCTACCGCCCGGACGCCGTTCCTGCCGTGACGGGCTCGGTCAGGCCCAGGCGGATCGCCACGGCGGCCGCCTCGACCCGGCCCGAGACGCCGAGCTTGGCGAGGATGTTGCCGACGTGGACGCCGACGGTCTTCTGGCTGATGAACAGGCGCTCGCCGATCTCGCGGTTCGTCCGGCCCTCCGAGATCAGGACGAGGACCTCGCGCTCGCGGCGTGACAGCCCGAACGTGTCCGATTTCGCGACGGTCGCCTCGCCGACGACGCCGCGCATGACCGCCGACCCGCCGCGCCCGTTCGCCGCTTCGCCGCCGCCGGTCCCATTGGCGGCGACCGCTCGCGTGCCGGCTCCGGCGCCGCCCCCGCCCGCCGCGGCGCCGGCCGCCGTCACCCTCCCGGCCGATCCGGGTCCGACGGCGATGAGCGGCTCGCCGGCCCCGTCGGCCGCGGACGAGCCGTCCGCGGGCGACCCGTCTGCGGGAGAGACGTCCGCTGCCAGCCGCTCGGGTGCGTCGAGGAGGGCGTCGACCTCGTCGGGCAGCCGGATCATCGCCCGGCCGGCGAGGGAGCGGAGCTCGCGGAGGAGCGGCCGGGCGGCCAGGCTGACGCCGATCCGGGCGGCTTCCTCGAGGGCCGGCCGCGCCTTCTGGCGGCCCGCCCGGCCCTCGCCGCCGCCGAGGATGGCCTCGGCCTGGCGCCAGCGCGCCTTGGCCACCTCGTATGGGTTGGCGAGCGCCTCCCAGGCCCCGGCCAGCCGGTCCCAGGCGGCGGGATCGTCGCGTCCCTCGAGACGGTCGCGATGGGCGGTCGCCAGCGCCAGCCACGCGTCGGCCTCGCGGCGGGACCCGATCGTCGGCCCGACGCCGGACCGCTCGATCGCGTTCGTCGCGGCCTTCACGACGTTCCGTGACCGGCCGCGGATGGCGGCGACGGTCGCCAGGTCGCGTCGCGCGCTCGCGTCGGCGGCGGCCATCGAGTCGACCTCGGCGACGGTGGCGGCCATCTTCGCCAGCAGGCTCCAGTCGCCGCTGCCCTTCACGAGCTTCCAGCCGCGGCCGGCTGCCCGCCCGGCGTCGGCATGGTCGCCCTGCCACAGCGCCAGCGAGGCGGCCGCCCGGTAGATCGGGACCGCGTGCTGCGCGTCGCTGACGGTCTCGAGCTCGATGAGCATCTGACCGAGCCGCCGCCCGGCCGCCTCGCCGGCCTGCGTCTCGATCTCGACGACGGCCAGGCTGTCGATCGGGCGGGCGAAGGCGACACCGGCCGGACTCCATTCGAGGGCGGTGGCGCTGATCGAGCTCGACTCGGCCCAGCGGCCGAGCAGGTACAGCGAGTCCGAGGCGTTCGCCCGCAGGAAGTTGCCGTAGACGGCCTCGAGCCCGGCCCGCCGGCTCGCCTCGATCCCCTCGTAGGCGATCTGGACCGCCTCGCGTCGCCGGCCGACGAGGTCGAGCACGGTCGTGAGGTTGGCGTAGACGCGGAACAGCTCGTCGGCGTCGCCGGCCCGCTCGGCCAGGCCGCGGGCCTCTTCCAGAAGCGCGACGCCGGCCTCGGGCGCGTCGCCCCAGCCGAGGGCGACACCGAGCGTCGTCGTGGCGTGGACGACGATCGCCTCGCCGGCCGGCCCGCACGCGGCCCCGATCCGCATCGCGTCGCGAGCCAGCTGCTCCGCGCGGGCGAACGAGCCGTCGAGCATCGTCGCCTGGGCCAGCGCGGCGACGACCGTCGCCCGCTCGACGGTCGGCTCGTCGGGGACGAGGTCGACGGCCCGCTCGAACGCGGCGAGGGCGCCGGTCCGGTCGCCGGCCGCCCGGCGGTACCGCCCGAGCCGCTCGTGGAGCACGCCCAGCGCCACCCGGTCGTGGCGCTCGTCGAACGACCCGAGGGTCGCGTCGAGGTACGCGACGGCCCGCGCCGGGCGACCGGCCGCGAACGCCGATTCGGCCGCCCGCAGCTGGAGTCGGGTGGCGACCGCCCGGAGCGAGTCTTCGCGGCCGGCATCCGCCTCCGTGGCGGCGCTGTCGCCGGCCGGACGCCGGGCGCGGCGCGGTCGGCTCGGCGCCTCCACCGCCGGGTGGCTGTTGGCGACGGTCGGCCGGTCGTCGCTGGCCGGTGGCGGTTCGCCGTCGGGGATCGCGGCCCGATCGGCCGACACGACGAGCGGGTCGACGAGCCCGAGCGCCAGCTCGAGGGCCTCGAGCGCGTCCTCCGGGGCGTGGGCGGCCTCGGCCCGGCCGGCCGCCTCGACCGCCGCCCCGAACGCGCGATCGGGCAGGTGGGCCGCGAGCCAGTGACCAGCCGCCTCGCCGGGATGGGCCACGAGCCCGGCGGCGAGCGCGAGGTGAAAGCGGTGGCGCAGCCGAGGGAGGAGGTCGGCGGCGGCGGCCCGCCGGATGTGCTCGTGGCGGAAGGCGATGCCGGTCGCCTCCTCGATGAGGATCCCGGCGGCCATGGCCTCGTCGACGCCGGCGGCCAGATCGGGATCGAGCGCGCCGTCGCCGCGCCGCGGCCGGGTCGACGAGCGCGGCGGCAGTCCCTCGGCCGTCACCTCGAACGCGGCGGCGATGTCGGCGAGGGCCTCGCGGTCGATCGGGCGCCCCGCCAGCGCCAGCAGCCGCAGGATCCGCCGGCACTCCGGCCCCTTGCGTGCCAGGCGGGCGATGACGAGGTCGTCGAACGAGCCCGTGAGCGCGGTGTCCGACAGCTCGCGGCGCGCGGCCAGGAGCTCCTCGGCGACGAGCGGCAGACCGCGCGAGCGATCCGCGACCAGGACCAGGGCGGACGCCGTCGGGCGCTCGCCCTCGATCGCCTGGACGAGGTCGGCGAGCTCGCTTCGCTCGAAGGGCGCCACCGAGATCCGGGTCGGGCCGCGGTCGGGCCCGGTCGCCATCTCGCCGAGGGTCCGGGCGAGGGGATGGTCGCGGGTGAGCTCATCGGCCTGCCAGGTTCCGATGAGGCAGACCCGGTGCGGGCGGCGGATCCGGCTCATGAACGAGACGAAGGCGCGACTCCCGGCGTCGGCGTCGTGGAGGTCCTCGACGACGAGCAGGACCGGGCGGCGCTCCGCCAGCCGTCCGACGACCCCGAGGAGGCCCTCGAGAATCCGGCCCTGGCGGCGCTCGAGGGAGGTCGACGTCGGCCGCTCGGGCAGCGCGCCGGCGGCGGCGAGCCGCCCGACGATCTCGGGGAAGAGGCGGACGATGTCCTCCGCGGCGGGTCCGACGATCCCCGCCAGCTCGCCGTCCTCGAGGGCTCCGAGGACCGGCCGCAGGGCCCGGATGACCGGTCCGTACGGCTCGTCGGCGCTCGGTCGGAAGGAGCGGCCGCGGACGACCTCGAACGGGTCGGACAGGGCGGCGACCCGCCGGGCCAGCTCGTCGACCAGGCGCGTGACACCGACTCCGCCCGGCCCGTCGAGGAGGACGGTCGTGGCCTGCCCGTCCGACGCCGCCTCGAGGGCGGGAGCGAGCCGGACGAACGCCGCGTCGCGTCCCACGAACCGCGCGCTGTTCATCGTCGCGGGCATGCACGGCATTCTAGGCGCCCGAGGGGGCCCCGTCGGGCGGCGGCGTCGGGCGGTGCGTTGGCCGTCCGTCGGGCGGAGCGATCGTTGACGGTGGGCCGTCTCAGCGACGGGGGCGGCCTCCGCTCGGCGCCGCCCCGGCGTCAGGCCTGGGCGCGGGCCGTGAGGAACGCCGTCAGGACGTCGTCGTCGACCTCGCGGCTCGGCGCGGCGTCGGACACGATCTCGCCGAGCGTCATCTTGTGGAGCCAGCCCTGGCGCCCGTCGGGGCAGAGGACCAGCCAGTACGAGCCGGACCGCTCCAGGAGCTGGACCTCGTCGCCCTGATCGAGCTGGCCGATCTCCGCCGAGCGCAGCTCGTCGGGCGCGTCGAGGAGGCGGACGACCGCGTAGCGGATGATCCGCCGCTCCCGGCCGTCGACCGGGCCGACGAGGCCGTCCTCGAAGCTCATCCGATGGCTCGAGGCGACGGACCGCGTCGGGTCGGCCTTGCGGGCCTCGAGGAGCGACGGCCGACGCCAGCGGGGCATGCCCGCCTCGATGTCGATCGGGGCAGGAATGGCGGCGGCGCGGACAACGCCGTTGACGATCTCGCTGCCGGGGACCGCGCCATGGCCGCGGGCTGCCTCGGCCTGGAGAACCTCGTCGGGTGCGGGCGGCTGCTCGTCGCGGCGCTTCTTGCCGAAGATCGCGAACGCGAATGCCATCGTCATCGCGGTGCTCGTGCCGACGAGCATCGGCAGCATCGTGATCTGCGGCGCCCGGTCGATCCCGAGGACCGCGAGCGCGCTGGCGAGGGCACCCCAGGCGGGGCCGCCGGTCAGCGGGTCGCGAGCCGCCGCGCCGCCGCCTGCCGTCGGATCGCCGGCGATCGCGGCCGGGTCGCCGGTCGGCGGCGTGCCGCCGTCGTCGACGAGGCCGGAGCCGGCGAGGCCGACGCCGTTCGCGCCGATCGTGACGGTCGACCGGCCGGATCCGTCGCCGGAGCCGTTGCTCCAGTCGGCGCCGACGCCGCCGCCGGCCGAGCCGCCCGTCGAATCGGGGCCGCTGCCGCCGGTGCCGGACCCACCGCTGCCGGTACCGGCGCCGCCGGTCGGCGGATCGGTCGGGCCGACGCCGGTCCCGGAGTCACCGGAGCCGGGCGCGACGGACGGGCCGGCTCCGTCGCCCCCGCCGGAGCCCGTGCCGCCGGTCGCGCTGCCCGCGGAGCTCGAGCTCGGGGAGGGTGTCGGGGTCGGCGCGTGGCTGGCGCTGGGTGCGGGCGTCGCCCTGGGGGTTGCCGTCGGCGCGGGGGTCGGGGTGGGCCTGGGCGTCGGCTTGGGCGTCGGCTTCGGCGTGGCGGTCGGTGGCGGCGTCGGCTTGGGCGTCGGCTTCGGCGTGGCGGTCGGTGGCGGCGTGGCCGGAAGCGCGATCGTCACGGTGCCGCCATCGGCCGTGGAGACGAACCGGTTGCGCTCGATGGCCTCGAAGGAGACGGCGTGGCTGCCCACGGCGAGTCGCGTCGACCAGGTGTACGGCACGCCGCGCTTCCAGCCCGACGTCCCGCCGGCGGCCATCACGTGGGCCGTGCCGTCCACCACGACCGAGACATGGTCGGGCGAGGAGCCTTCGTGGTTGCGGTACATCACCCGGAACGAGATCGTCGTCGTGGGCGTTCCCGTCCGCGGCGTCACCGACGGGTCGAACAGGCCGGTGGGGCCCTCGTTGGCGAACACGGGCGCAACGATCGCGAGGACGACGAAGAGCGCAGCGCAGAGCGCGGCGAACGGGATCGCCGCCGACCGACGGTGCTGAGCTCGACGCAGAATTCGACACGCTGATCGCAGGACCTCCGCTCGGGCGGGGACGCCCGTGCTCAGCCAACGATGCGTGCGGGTCGAGGGCCCCGCAATGGTACGGGTGTCCCACCCCCGGGCCGATCGGCAGGGGACCCCCGGTCGACCTGTCTCCCGAACGCACCGCCCCTGGACGGTGCTTCGAGCCGCTTCGAGCCGCTCGACCCTCGGGTGTCGGCGCGGTACGGTGCACTCCGGAGCGGTCGATGGGTCGGACGGCTCGGCCGGCCTGACCCGATGTGGTCATTCCCCCGCCGGCTCGCGCCCGCGAGGATGACTCGGTGCAGACCATCACATCGTCGAAGACGGGCCGCCCCCCGCTGGGCGCCGTGGTCGTCGGGCTCGCCGTCGGGGGCATCCTCCTGCTCGGGGGGCTGTTCCTCGCCTGGGTCGCCTTCGCGACTCCGGTCCTGACCGGCCTGACGCCGTCGACGACCCGACCCGGGGCCGCCCAGCTCGCGATCGGCGGCATGGTCTGGGCGGTCACCCTCGTCGCACCGCCGTCGTTCGCGATCGTCGGCGCGCTCCGGATCGGCCGGGTGGCGCGAGCCGTGTCGGCCAAGCCGCAGCTTCGGGCGGTCGCTCGCCACGCCTCCGCCATCGGCGACGAGTGCATCGCCGCGACCGACGTCCGGCTGCCGGACGGACGCGTCGTGCGCGACCTCGTTCTCGGTCCGTTCGGCCTTGCGGTGATCAACGAGCTGCCTCCGCCGCGGGCGACCCGCCACACGGGGATCAGCTGGGAGACGCGCCGGTCCGACGGACGGTGGGTGTACCTCGAGAACCCGCTCGAGCGTGCCGCCCGCGACAGCGAGCGGGTCCGGCGCTGGGTCGCCTCGACCGAGCGCGACTTCGTCGTGAAGGTCTACGCGGCGGTCGTCACGAGCGACCCGAGCGTGACCCGGACCGCAACGTGCGCGGTCGTGACGGCGGAGCAGGTGCCGGCCTGGCTGGCGTCGCTGCCGGCCACGCGGGCGATGACGCCGGATCGCCGGGCCGAGCTCGTCGAGGACCTCCGCGCGATCAGCTAGGCGGGGATCGGTGGTAGGGGAGCCAGGACTCGAACCTGGAACCAGCGGGATATAAGCCCGCCGCTCTGACCATTGAGCTACTCCCCCGCCGCGATCCTACTCTCGATCCGCGCTCGCGGCGACGGTGGCCGCGGGCGATGACGGCCGCGGGCGCGCGCGAGCCCATCGATTTCGCGGCTGGCGCGAGGTGCGGGTGAGGGACCTGTCCGCGCCGGCGAGGCCGGCGCCGTGGTCAGTTGTCGGCCTGGCCGAGGATCCGACCGGCGAGCGCCTTGAGGCTCAGCGGCCGCGGGTTCAGGCGGGGCTCCTCGCGGCGATGCCGCCGCTCGTTCGCGGCGGTGGTGCCGCCGGGCGCCCAGGCATGGGCGGGCAGGCTGGAGGCCATCTCCCGCTCCTCGTCGGTCTGGACAGCCTCGATCGGCAGGTCGTCGGGGTCGAAGGGCCGCGGGGTCACCTCGGCGACCGGTGCCGGCCGGGCGTAGGCGGGGGCGCCATACAGCTGGGGCAGCGCGATGTGCTGCTCGTCGATCGCCACGAATCAGTCCTCAGGTGAGCGTCGGATCACCGACGACTCGGATGATATCGGGTGGAGGGTACCGCGGAATGGTACGAATGGGCCATCCCATTGCGGGCGCGTGTCGGTCGAAGTGGTGCCCGCGCGCACACGCTGCCGACCGCCCGGCGAGCCGGCGGCGGCCTGGCCGGCCGCTGCCCGGAGCCCGTTGCGGCCGGCGCGATGCGCGGGCTTCGCGACCTATCCGATGAGCGGCTCGAGGATCTGGACGACGACGACGAGGACGAGGTAGCAGACCGGCACCGCGGCGAAGAAGCCGAGAGCGGCGCTCCACGGCGAGCGGGTCGTGGCCGTCCCCGAGCCGCGCGGCTGGGGCACGACGAGCCAGGTCACGACGCTCCCCACGACGAGGACGATCGCAACATCGAGGGCCAGGTACAGGGTCCGCAGGTCGCCGCCCGGCAGGACCGCCCCGCGTCGGAGCGCGGTGTCATAGACGAGGTAGCCGAGGCCGAGGACGATCGCGACCACGAGGCTCGACAGGACGGCCCGGACGACCGGCCGCGGGGCGTTCCGGAACTGCCGCCAGCGGACCTCCGCCCAGGATCGGCGGCGGACCGCGGCGCTGGAGAGGCGGGGCGGCGGCGGAGCCGCGCCGGCCGGATCGCTCGTCATCGGCCGGTCCTCAACGGCCGTCGCCGAGGATCGTCAGGCGCGGCCGCTTCGGGAGCGTCGCCGGCGTGTGGGCGGCGAGGAGCTCGACCGTGGCCGCCAGCCGCTCGATCTCCTCGGCCGTCGTGAAGAAGCCGACACTGATCCGGACCGCGTCGAGCGGCGGGATCGTCCGGGCGATCGCGAAGATCCGCCCACCGAGCTCGGCGAGGATCTCGGCCGCGGTCCAGCCGGGGATCCGGAAGGTCACGAGGGTCGCCATCCGCTCGCGCGGCGTCACGAGATCCACGCCCGGGATCGCCGCCAGCCGATCGGCCGCCGACCGGGCCAGCGCCTGGCCGCGCTCGTGGATCCAGGCCAGCCCGACGTACATCGAGAGCCAGCCGAGGCTTCGGGCGAAGCCGGTCACGCTCGGCCGATGGTGGCCGGAGTCGTCGAACCGGCGGGCGTCCGGCCACGGCACCGCCTCGGTCGTGGTGAGGCGCTCGAACGTGAACCCGCTCGCGTTCCGCGGTCGGCTCTCGGCGACGATCGCGGGGTTGCACCAGAGGGCGCCGGTGCCCTCGGGGCCGAGCAGCCACTTCTGGCCGGGGATCGCGTAGAAGTCGACCCCGAGATCGGCCATCGAGACCGGGATCGCCCCCGCCGACTGGGCGCCGTCGACGATCACCCGGGCGCCGCGGGCATGGGCGAGCGCGGCGATCTCGCTGACCGGAAGGCGGGCGCCCGTCGTCCACAGGACGTGCGAGAACGCGACGATCCTCGTCCGGGACGTGATCGCGGCGTCGAACGCGGCCAGCGTCGCGGCGTCGTCGCCGCCGTCGCCGACATCCGCGATCGTCAGCTCGGCGCGGGCCTGGGCCGACGCGAGGTGGACCGGCCCGAGGCCGGCCGGATGCTCGGCCTGGGTCGTGACGATCCGGTCGCCGGGCTCGAGGTCGACCGACCAGACCGCGGCGTTCATCGCCTGCGACGTCGAATGGACGAGGGCGATCTCCGCGACGTCGGCACCGAGGACCGCCGCGACCGAGGCCCGGGCCTCGGCCATTCGCTCCAGGAACGCCTCCCAGTCGTCCGGGTGGGACCGGCCGATCCGGAGCTCGTAGTCCTCGATCTCGGCCATCGCGGCGGCCGTCTCGGCCGGCAGCGGTCCGACGGAGCCCGTGTTCAGGTAGATCCCGGCGCCGAGGGCCGGCAGCGCCGCCCGGACGGCCGCCAGCTTCTCGTCATCGGGCAGGAAGGGGGCCACCACCCGCCTATGATATCGGCGATGTCCTCCTCCTCCGGCCGACGACTGCCCCGGACCCGCACGCCGGGTGGCCTGTCCCGGCCCGAGCTGCTCGCGGCGACCGACTGGCTGGCCGACGAGCTCGGCCGGTCGGAGGTTCGGGTCCTCGACGTCCGCTGGCGACCGGACGGCAGCGGCCACGACGTGTGGGCCGCGGGCCACATCCCGGGCGCCGCCCATGTCGACTGGCGGGCCGACCTGACCGATCCGTCGGAATCCGGCGACACGCTCCTCCTCGCGGGCCCTGAGCGGATCGCGCGAACGCTCGCGACGGCCGGCGTCGGGGACGGCGCGACCGTCGTGGTCTACGACGACACGGTCAGCCTGTTCGCGGCCCGGACGTGGTGGAGCCTGCGGGTCTACGGGCTCGAGTCGGTCCGGATCCTCGACGGCGGGTATCCCGCCTGGGTCGAGGAGGGCCGGCCGATCTCCAACGCGATCGCGCCGCCGCCGCCGGCCCACTTCACGCCCCGCGCCCAGCCGCGGATGCGGCTGACGACGTCGGATGTGCGGGCGCTCCTGTCGTCGCCGGAGGTGACGCTCCTCGACGCCCGGGCGCCGGCCGAGTACCGCGGCCACGAGGGGAACACGAAGCGGCTCGGCCACATCCCCGGGGCGGTGAACGTGCCGGTCGGGGCGATGACGCGGGCGGGGAGCCAGCACTTCAAGGTCGGCGAGGAGCTGCGCGACCTCCTGTTCAAGGCGAACGTCGCGCGCGGCCGGCGGATGGTCTGCTACGACGGCTCGGGGATCGCGGCGGCCAAGCTCGCGTTCGCCCTGACGCTCCTCGGCCACGACGACGTCGCGGTGTACGACGGCGGCTGGGCGGAGTGGGGCAACCGCCTCGACCTGCCGGTGGATCGGTAGGGGGTTCGCCGGCCCGTCCTGTCGTCGCGTCGCCTGGTCGTCGGTCTTCCCGCAGGCCCGGGGGGCCGGGCCCGGATTTCCGGCATCCGGGCGAGGCTCGCCTGCTATTCGTCGATTGGCGCCGGATTCCTGGCATCCGGGCGAGCCTCGCCTGCTATTCGTCGATTGGCGCCGGATTTCTGGCATCCGGGCGACGCTCGCCTGCTATTCGTCGATTGGCGCCGGATTTCTGGCATCCGGGCGACGCTCGCCCGTTGGACGGCGGTCGGGGCGGCGCCTGAGCGTGGTAGGCGCGCAGCGGGTCGAGGGAGCGCGCGACAACGGGCGACGCTCGCCAGAATGCCGAGAATCGGCGCGGCATCGCGAGCGCGGACGCCGGCGCGGGCAAGGCGCGGTGGCGCGGGCAAGGCGCGGTGGCGCGGGCAAGGCGCGGTGGCGCGGGCAAGGCGGGGCAAGGCGGGGCGGCGCGGGCAAGGCGCGGTGGCGCGGGCAAGGCGCGGCGGCGCGGGCAGGGCGCGGCGGCGCGGGCAGGGCGCGATGGCGCGGGTCGCCCCCGGTCCCTACCCTCCGGACGATCCGCCTTCGCCGCTCCGGTCCAGGCCGGCCCACGGGTCGACCTCGCGGTGCGGGGCGAGGATCTGCGCCCGATGGTGGTTGATCGCGACCATCGCGGCGGTCGCTCGCGCCTCGCCGACCGAATCGGACCAGTACGTCGCGTCGGTGACGGGAACGAACCGCCCCGTCAGCTCGCCGAGGGCCTCGCGCAGGTCGCGCTCCGGCATCAGGTGGACACGCCCCGAGACGCGGAACGGCGGGATCGAGATCAGCGCCTGCTCGGGGACCTTCGGCGTCCGCAGGTCCGGGCGGGGCTCGACCGGGGTGTCCGCCACCGCGAACAGGACCGCGCCGAGATTCACCTGGGCGTACTCCGACCGGACCGGCGTCCCGCGGGCGCCGTACTCGTCGACGACGGTGTCGGACAGGACGAGGAACTCCTCGTCCGCCTGGTTGAGGATGTCGGTGATCCGGGCCTGCCGGGTCCGGACGGTACCTCGGATGACGAAGGCGTCGGTGTACAGGGTCAGCGAGACGTTGGTCGGCTCACCCCCGAGGAGCATCGACTCGAACATGGCCGACAGCATAGCGGGCTCGTCCGGCCGTGGCATGGCCGGTCGGACGCCGGTCGCCGCCGGCGGCCGCCGACCCGGCCGGCAGCCGCCGACCCGGCAGGAATCCGCGCTACGTCCTCGCGCCGGCTGTCACGAGCTGCTCGGCGCCGTGCTGCAGCCCCTCGTACAGCGCCCGCACCGTGTCGAGCGTGTCGATCTCGTCGAGCGGCTTGTCCGGGCGGAGGTTGGCGATCCGGGGGAAGCGCAGCGAGTACCCGGACTGGTGCCGCTTCGAGCGGACGATCACGTCGAACGCGACCTCGACGACGACCGTCGGCTCGACCTGGCGGTAGCGCCCGAAGCGCTGGATCGTGTGGGCCTCGAACCAGGCCGTCATCTCGGCGATCTCGGCGTCGGTCAGGCCGCTGTACGCCTTGCCGATCGTGACGAGCTTGTCGTTCTCGGTGTCGCGGACGGCGAACGTGTAGTCCGAGAGCACGCCGTGGCGCTTGCCATGACCGACCTCGACGCCGACCACGACGCAGTCGATCGTCGCCAGGGCCTTCTTCATCTTCAGCCAGCCCAGCCCGCGCCGGCCGGGCGAGTAGATCGAGCGCGGGTCCTTGACCATCAGGCCCTCGTTCCGTCGCTCGCGAGCACCGAGGAACGCGTCCTCGAGCGCTCCCTCCGACGTGACGGTGACGAGGTGGCTCAGGGCGAAGACGCCGCCGTCGCCGGCGAGCGGAAGCCCGAGTCCCTCGAGCATCCGGCGGCGATCCTCGAGCGGCTCCCGGAGGAGGCCCTCGACCGGCGCATCCACGCCGCGCCCGAGGCCGAGGACGTCGAAGGCGACGAAGATCACCGGCACCTCGGCCCGGATCGCGGCCGACGGCGACTTCCGCCCAAGCCGTGCCTGGAGGGCGATGAAGGGCAGGACCGCGCCGTCGCGCCAGGCCAGGATCTCGCCGTCGAGGATTCCGTCCCAGCCGAGGCCGCGCGCGCCCTCGACCACCTCCGGGAACTGGTTGCTGATGTCATGGAGGTCGCGCGAGTACAGCCGGACGTCATCGCCGCGGCGGTGGAGCTGGGCCCGGATCCCGTCGTACTTGTCCTCGACCCAGACCGGCACGCCGAGCCGTTTGACGATCACGGCGGCGTCCTCGGCCGGCGAGGCGAGCATGAACTTGATCGGGTGGAACAGCGCCAGGCTGGCCTCGCCGAGACGGTCGTCGCGGGCGAGCTCGGCCATCGCCCCGATGTCGCCGGTCAGCATCCCGGCCCACTTGACCGCATCGAGCGGCCGGTCGAACGCCTTCGCGATCGCCGCCTCGACGAGCCCCTCGCGGAGGCCGATCCGGAGCTCGCCCGCGAGGACCTTCACGATCGACTTCGCGGTCTGCGGGTCCGATCGGGCGAGCAGCTCGCGGAGGATGCCGCCCTTCGCCGCCGGCCCCGAGGCCTGCTCGATCTCGGCGTAGGCGGCGGCGACCTCGGGCAGGGTCGGGCTGCGGCCGTGGTCCGGCGCGTGGCCGGCGAGAGTCAGGACGTCCTCGACCGCCCGGCCGAGGTCCGACGAGCGGTCGTAGGCCTCACCGAGGGCGCTGCGGGGGACGCCGGCGAGATCGGTGACGGTCGTGGCGATCGCCGACCAGCCGAGACCGGTCGCCCGCTGGTCCGCCTCGGCGAACGGCCGGCCGGTCAGGAAGACCGCGGCGATCGGCAGCTCGGCGGCGCTGAGCCCGGCGAAGTACTCGGCAAGGAGGGCGGTCTTCTCGGAGGTCCGGGTCGTGGCCGCGACGCGCTCCGCGACCTCGCTCCAGCGACGCATGGCGGGGATGGTATACCGTCCCCTTCCCATGGCCCGCCGGAGCTGGTTTCCCGAGGTCCTGACGGGCGACGGCGTCGTCCTCCGCCGGCACGCGCCCGCAAATCTGCGCGCCTTCCAGCGCTGGTACTCCGACCCGGACGTCGTCCGCCTGACGCGCTACCAGGACGGGCCGATGCGGCCGGCCGAGATCGAGCGGTTCTTCGCCGCCCGCGCCCTCGGCTCCAATTCGCTGGCGATGGCGATCCACCGCCGGGCCGACGATCGCCTCATCGGGACCTGCGCCCTGTCCCAGCTCGACGCCGACAACGGCTCGGCGCTGTTCCACATCACGATCGGCGAGAAGGACGCCTGGGGCCAGGGCCACGGCACCGAGGCGACCCGGCTGATGGTCGATCACGCCTTCACCGGACTCGGCCTCCACCGGATCGGGCTGACGGTCTTCTCGTTCAACGAGCGGGCGATCCGGTCCTACCGCTCCGTCGGCTTCGTCGTCGAGGGTCGCGCCCGCGAGGCGATCTGGCGGGAGGGGCGCTGGTGGGACGAGATCGCGATGAGCATCCTCGACTCGGACTGGCAGGCGCTGTCGCGGCCGGACGGCGTGGCGCCGGCGGCGGGTGTGGCCGAGCCGGGCTCGAGCCCGACGGAGCCGGGGTCGAGGGCGGAACCGTCGTCGGGCGAGTCGGATGCCGCCCGCCCGGGCGGCGTGATGGCCGGCATCTTCGGGAGGAAGCGATGAGCAGCCAGGGCCCGGCGGCCGATGCCGCCCGCCAGGACGTCCGCACGCTGATCGAGGCGAAGGGGCACGTCGTGGACAACGCGCGGGGCGTGATCGCCCGGCTCGACGCCGCCTTCGCGGCCGGCGACCTGGCGCGGACGCCGGCCCTGATGCAGTTCCTCGCCGACCTCGAGCCGGCGCTCGAGCAGGACGACGGCCAGAAGCTCGGCGGCAAGAGCGCGGAGGCCGCCCGGTTCATCCTGCGGGCGATCGACCGCGAGCTCGATCGGGCGTAGGCGGGACTTCGGCCGGCAGGCCGAGGCGCTTGGCGGACCCGAGCGAGGACCCGGTCCGTCCTCAGTTGGAGCGATCGTCCCGGATGAGCTCGCCTCCCTTTGCGACGACGACCGGTCGCTCCAGCTCCGTCACGTCGGCAAGCGGATCGCCGACGACCGCGACCAGGTCGGCGAACCGGCCCGGGGCGAGCGACCCGACCCGGTCCGACCAGCCCATCAGCTCGGCGGCCGTCGTCGTCGCGGTCCGGATCGCGGCGAGGGGCGTCATCCCGGCCCGGACGTAGGACGCGAACTGCCGCCCGTTGAGCCCGTGCGGATACACGCCGCTGTCGGTCCCGAACGCGATCCGGACGCCGCGCTCGATCGCCTTCGCCGCGACGTTCTCGGCCGCCATCTGCGACTCGACGAGCTTGCCCATCGTCTCGGCCGGCCAGTCCGTCGGGCCGGCCGGGCCGAGCGCCCACTCGCCGTCGTAGAGGTCGAGGCTGAAGAACGTGCCCGTGCCGGCGAGCATCGCGATCGCCTCGTCGTCGAGGTACGAGCCGTGCTCGACCGACCGCGCGCCCGCCCGGATCGCCCGCTTCGCGCCTTCCGCGCCATGAGCGTGGACGGCGACGTGGGTCCCGTACCAGGCGGCCTCCTCGACGGCGGTGCGGATCTGCCCCTCGGACAGCTCCGGCGCACCGGGCACGCCGCCCCGCGTCAGGACCGCGCCGGTGCCGATGCACTTGATCATCGTCGCGCCGCCGATCAGGAGGCGGCGGACCCGTTCGCGGACGTCCTCGACGGAGCGGACGACCCCGAACCGGAGGTCCTCGGGCAGGACGATGTCGCGGGCCAGCCCGACGACGTCGCCGCCGCCCCATGGCGCGGTGATGAACGCGCCGGCGCATTGCATCCGCGGCCCGACGACGTCGCCGCGGTCGATCGCGTCGCGCAGGGCGCAGTCGGTGAACGCCCGGAACGAGCCGACGTCGCGGACCGTCGTGAACCCGGCGTCGAGGGTGATTCGGGCGTGACGCACCCCGATCAGGACCTCCTCGGCGGCCGAGGTGGTCGTCGACGGGACGCCGGCCGTCTGGACGTCGCCGACGAGATGGCTGTGGACGTCGATCAGGCCGGGCAGGACGGTCAGCCGGCGGAGGTCGATCTCGATTGCGCCGTCGGGTGTTCCGTCGTCCGGCCCGCCGACGCCGACGATCCGGCCGTCGCCGCCCACGTGGAGGACGCGGTCGGGCACCGCCGCGCCCGACTCGACGTCGAGCAGGCGGCCGCAGCGGATCGCGATCGGTCGGTCGTCACCCGGCTCGGTCATGGCGTCATTGTCGCCGTCGCCGGGCCGTCGCGACAGCGGGTCTTGACTCTCGACCTGCCCGAGGGTTCACGATGGTGGCGTGGACGACGATCTGCTGTCGATCGGACGGTTTGCCCGGCTCGCCGGGCTGAGCGTCGGCGCCCTGCGCCACTACGACGAGCTGGACCTGCTCCGGCCGGCCGACATCGATCGCTTCACCGGCTACCGCCGCTACCGGCGGGCGCAGCTCGAGACCGCCCGGACGATCGCCCGCCTGCGCGACCTGGAGTTGCCGCTCGACGACATCCGGGAGGTCCTGGCGATGGACGACCCGGCCGAGCAGCGGCGGCGCCTGGCGACCCACCGGGCCCGGATCGAGGCCCGGACGAACCGACTGACCCGCCTGCTCCACGTCGTGGGGCGGATGACCGACGGAAAGGACCCGATCGTGACGAACCCGACCACCGAGGCGACCACGGCGACCGCCGTCGAGCTCGACAAGGCGACCCAGCGCCGGCTCGGCGTCGACCTCTACAACAGCACCTGGACGCTGATCGAGAAGGCGGACCGGACGCCCGCCGAGACCGACGAGATGATCCATCGCGCCCACGCCTCGCGCTGGCACTGGGCGCGGGTCGGCGAGCCCGTCAACCTCGCCCGCGGCGAGTGGCTCTGCTCGCGGGTGTACGCGACGCTCGGCCGCGGCGAGCCCGCCCTGTGGCACGCCCGGCGCTGCGTCGAGATCGACGAGGCGATCCCGGCCGAGGCGCGTGACAGCTGGGACCTGCCGGCGGCCTACGAGGCGATGGCGCGGGCGTCGTTCGCGGCGGGCGACCCCGCGTCGGGCGCCCTCTGGAAGGCGAAGGCCCGCGAGGCGCTGGCCGCCGTCACCGAGGCGGACGACCGCGAGCCGATCGAGCAGGACCTCGCGACGCTGCCGGGCTGATCGGGGCGGACGGCCACGACGGAAGGCTCGGGCGCACGCGGAGCCCGGGCTGCCCGGCGCGCGGACGTAGACTCAGCCCATGACAGACACGAAGTTCGGAATCCTCCTCTGGAACCAGGGCACCGACTGGCCGTCCTACGCCGCCGCGGTGCGCCGGATGGAGGAGCTCGGGTACGACCATCTCTGGGCGTGGGACCACCTCTACGCGATCTTCGGCGACCCGTACCAGCCGATCTTCGAGGGCTGGGTGAGCCTCGTCGCGGCGGCGGGGATGACGAAGCGGATGCGGCTCGGGCTGCTCGTCGGCGCGAACACGTTCCGCAATCCGGGCCTCCAGGCGAAGCTCGCCGCGACGCTCGACCACGTCAGCGACGGGCGGGCGATCCTCGGCGTCGGCGGGGCGTGGATGGAGGAGGAGCACACCGACCACGGGATCGAGTTCGGGACCGGCTTCGGCCAGCGGCTCGACTGGCTCGACGAGTCGGTCTCCGCCCAGCGCCGGCTGCTCGACGGCGAGGTCGTCACCTCCGAGCCCGGCGGACACTACGACTTCCGCGGGCTGCGTCATCAGCCGCTCCCGCTCCAGAAGCACCTGCCGATCATGATCGGCGGGTCGGGCGAGAAGAAGACCCTGCGGACCGTGGCCAGGTACGCCGACATGTGGAACGCGATGGGCTCGGTCGAGATGATGGCCCACAAGATCGAGGTCCTCCGCGGCCACTGCGAGGCGGTCGGCCGGGACATCTCCGAGATCGAGTTCACGCTGGGGATCAAGGCCACGATCCGCGACAGCGAGGCCGAGGCCGACCGGGTCTGGAAGGCCGCGATGGAGCACAACCGGACCCCGCTCTCGGACGTCGCCGACGACGACACCTTCTGGAACGGGACGGCCGAGCAGCTCGCCGAGAAGCTCGCGCCGTACGTCGAGCTCGGCTTCCGGACGGTGATCTCGGAGCAGCCGGCCCCGTACGACCTCGAGACGTTCGAGCGCCTGATCGGCGAGGTCAAGCCGCTCGTCGACAAGGGCTGACGGGTCCCGTCATGGCCGGCCGGCCGGCGCGCCCGATCGGGTCGGCCGTCGGGCGGCTGCTCGCGGTCTTCGATGACGCCGCCTCGGCCGACGCCGCCGTCGCGGCGTTGAGAGCATCCGGGATCGCGGACGAGCGGATCGAGCGGTTCGCGGGACCCGCCGCCGCGGGCGCCTTCGACGCGAGCGGCGAGCGGCGCGGCCTGCGCGGGCGCCTGTTCCGGATCGTCGAGTTCAGCTGGGCCGATCAGGCGCCCGACTTCGCCTGGTACGAAGCGGCAATCCGGGACGGCAAGGTCGTCCTGAGCGTCCGGGTCCGGGGCGATGCCGCCGTGCGCGCCGTCGCCGCGATCGTCGCCGAGCACGGCGGCCACTTCGTGAACCACTTCGGCTGGTTCGAGACCCGCGAGATCGCCCGCTGGCGGGGCGTCGAGCCGAAACTGCCGGGGTTCCTGCGGCGTTGATCGCGTCTGCCCTGGACCGCCTCCTGCGGATCGAGAGCCTGTTGGTGCTCGGAGGACTGCTCTCGGTCGCGGTCGTCGTCGGGCTCGGTGCCCGCTGGCGCAACGATCCGCGGCGCGCCGGACCGGCGCGGACGCTCAACGCGTCGGTCCGGATCGGCCTGGTCGCGCTCGTCGCGGCGATCGCCCTGTTCTTCCTGATCGTGCTTCTCGCTGCCCCGATCGGACCCTGACCGAGTCGGCTGTCGTGGGGGCTCGGGTCATCCGACGGCGGCCAGGATCCCCAGCGTCTCGTCCCTCGAGGGGATGCGCGGGCTGTTGTTGATCGCGGCATCCGCCAGGGCATCCTCGGCGATGGTGTCGTGGGCCTCCGGCCCGATGCCCAGCGCCGCGAGCCTCCGCCGCTGGCCGACCCGTTCGAGGAGGGACTCGACGGCATCGATCCCGGCCCTGGCCGCAGCCGCCTCGTCGTCTCGCGGGCCGGCCGCGCCGAGCGCGACCGCCACCAGCGCCAGCTCGCGGTCGCGAACTCCGAGGTAGGTCTCGAACACTTCCGGCATCACGGTGGCGAGCGCGGTCCCGTGGGCGAGCCGCCCACGGGTCCCGATCGCGTGGCCGATCGCGTGCACCGCGCCGACGCCCGTCCCGCTCTGCTGGCCGACGCCGGCGTAGTGGGCGGCGAGGAGCATCCGGCTGCGCGCCTCGAGGTCCGTGCCGTCCTCGACGGCCCGTGGCAGCCACTCGCCGACCGTCCGGATCACGCCGAGCGCGATCGCCTCCGCGAACGGGTTGGGGATCCTCGACAGGAGCGACTCGAGCGAATGAGTCATCGCGTCGACGCCGGTCGCGGCGGTCGGCTCCGGCGGCAGGCCGAGGGTCAGCTCCGGATCGAGGATCGCGACCCACGGCAGGACGCTCTCGTGGCCGACGTAGCCCTTGCGGCCGATCGACTCGTCGGTGATCACGCCGTAGGTGTTCGTCTCGGCGCCGGTGCCGGCGGTCGTCGGGATCGCGATGACCGGCGGCCCGGCCTCCACCGTTTCATCGTGGTAGCCAAGTGCCATGACAGCACGCTGATTGGCTGCATGGAGCGCGATCACCTTCGCCGAGTCCATCGCCGATCCGCCGCCGACCGCCACGACGACCGGCGACGCGGACGCCGCCGCAAAGGCCCGAAGCGCCGCGCTGCCGCGCTCGATCGAGGCCGTCCCCGGGTTCGGCTCGACGCCGTCGAAGAGCTCGACCGTGACGCCGGCCGCCCGAAGCAGATCGACCACCCGGCCGGCGACCCCCGATCGAACGACGCCGCCATCGGTCACGACGAAGGCGGCCTGCGCTCCGAGCGAGCCGAGGACCGCCGGCAGGTCGGCCACGACCCCGGCCCCGAACCGGGCCCGATCGCGGACGCCGATCTCGAGGCGGCGGCCGGCGTAGCCCTCGAACGTCATCGGACCTCCACGACCCGATCGATGGACGTGTCGCGGCGGACCGTCAGCCAGCGCCGGCAGCCGGCGGCATGGAACCAGCGCTCGGTCGTGATCCCGTCGGGGTTGTCGAAGATCCAGACTTCGTCGAAGTCGCGGGTGGCGGCGTCCTCGATCGGCGACGGCGCGGTCCGCCGCTCGCCGCCGAAGGTGAACTCGTCGAGCGGTCGGCGGCCACAGCGTGGGCAGTCGAGCGTGTGCATCAGCGACGGCCCATCAGCGCGTCCCCGCCGACGCCTGGTCGGCCAGGACGTGGTCGCGCCGGAACCGCTCGAGCGAGAACGGCGCGATCAGCGCCGGCGTCGTTCCGGTCGCGATCAGCTCGGCGAGGGCCTCGCCGCCGGCCGGGATCGCCTTGAAGCCCCACGTCCCCCAGCCGGTCGTGATCAGGAGCCCATCGACCCCGGTCTCGCCCATGATCGGGCTCCAGTCGGCCGAGATGTCGCACAGCCCGGCCCACGTCCGGAGGATCCGCATCGGCCGCAGGAAGGGCAGGAGCATCGTGATCTTGTAGGCGTAGCTCCGGAGCGCGTCGAACGAGCT
This sequence comes from uncultured Chloroflexia bacterium, assembly GCA_963710105.1. Taxonomy (GTDB): domain Bacteria; phylum Chloroflexota; class Limnocylindria; order Limnocylindrales; family CSP1-4; genus CF-46. The sequence goes on along the minus strand of CAVPYV010000003.1, from coordinate 275,180 downwards.
GACCCGCGAGAAGGACGGCTGGCTGTCGAACTCGGCCCCGATCAGCATCTGGCCGCGCTCGGTCTGGCTGACGTAGCAGGCGAGCTCGGTCGAGGCGACGATCTTGGCGAGGCCCTGCTCGAAATCGTTGGTGACGAAGGCGTGGAGCGGGTGGGTCCGGACCGGCAGGCGGACCCCGGCGTGAGCGGCCATCTCCGTGACCCGCCCGCCGACGGCGCTGAGCACCAGGCCCGCCCGGATGTCGCCGGCCGCCGTGCGGACACCGACGACCCGCGCGCTCGGCCCCGCGCCGTCACGGAGCAGCCCGGTCACCGGTCGGTGCTGGATCACGTGGACGCCACGGGCAGTCGCGCCCGACGCGTAGGTCCAGGCGACCCGGTCGTGCCGCGCCGTCGCCGCCTCGACGTGATGCGACGCGCCGAAGATCGGGTAGCGGCCGCCGCCGGTGAGATCGATCTGGGGGACGAGCGCCTTGACCTCGACCGGCGTGAGCATCTCGGTCCGGACGCCCATCGCCTGGTTCATCAGGCAGCGGCCGCGCTCGGTCCGCATCCCCATCTCGGAGTGGGCGAGCCAGATGTGGCCCTTCTCGCGGTGGAAGATCGCGGCGCCGGTCTCGGCCTCGAGCGACTTGTAGAGCTGCATCGAGTGGTCGTAGAAGCGGATCGCCTCGGGGACCGCGTAGTTGGCGCGGATGATCGTCGTGTTCCGCCCCGTGTTGCCCGACGCGATGTAGTCGGCCTCGAGGACGGCGACGTTCGTGATCCCGTGGCGGGTGGCGAGGTAGTAGGCCGTCGCCAGGCCATGACCGCCGCCGCCGACGATCACGACGTCGTACGAATCACGCGGCTCGTGCCACGTGATCGGCTGGAGTGATTCGGCGGCCTCGGCGGCGGCGGTCAGTGCCATCCGAGCCGTCTTCCGAGCTCGTCCGCGTACGCCGCGTTCGCGACGATGAGAGTCGGCTCGCCGACGAGGACCTTTGCCGGCACGCCCGCGATCTTGCCCTGGGCGACGGTGCCGGCGGCGCTCGGGAGGGTCCAGTCCATGTGGGCGGCGAGCGCCGCGACCTCGATGCCGTCGAGGAGGGCGACGGCAAAGCCGGCCTCGGGCTCGACGATCGCGTCCGGGTCGTCGACCTCCACGCCGGTCGCGCCGATCCCGAGCGCCTCGTCGGGCGCGATCCGCAGGACATCGACGTCGTCGCCGGCCCAGCGCGCGCCGTCGAGCGCGGCCGGCAGGGCCACGACCCGGACCGCGTCCACCGCCTCAAGCGCGGGCACGGACGCCCTCCGGGTCGTAGAACGGGGTCGGGGTGACGACCGCCTCGCGACCGTCGATCTCGACCCGCTCGAGGAACGGCCGGCGGCGCTGCCAGCCGAGCAGGAGCGCCTTGCCGAGCAGCGGCGACGTCCACGACCCGGTGACGTTGCCGATGATCTCGCCGTCGCCGCCCGGCGCCCGGATCGGCGAGCCCTCCGGCGGCGCCTCCCCGTCCATCGCGAACCCGAGCCAGCGCCGCTCGTCGTCGAGCGTCGCGGTCCGCTCGAGCGAGGCCCGCCCGATGAACGCCGGCTTCTCCATCCGGACCGCCCAGTCCATCCCGAGCCGGCGCGGCGTCGTGTCGAGCTCGGTGTCCATCCCGACGATCACGTGGCCCTTCTCCAGCCGCAGCCCGAAGAGCGCCTGGAGACCGTGCGGCCGGATCCCGAGATCACGGCCGGCGGCCATCAGGGCTCGCCACAGCTCGACCGACCGGTCGACCGGGTGGTGGAGCTCGAAGGCGGCCTCGCCGGTGAACGACAGCCGCATGACGTGGCACGGCACCCCTGCGATGTCGGCCCGGACGTGGCCGAGGAAGCGGGGCGCCTCCGCGAGCCCCAGCCGCGCGAGCAGCTCCTTCGCGAGGGGCCCGGTGACGTTGATCGCGGCGAGCGACATCGTCCGGTCCATGACGTGGACGCGGAGGCCCCACGTGTCGACCCAGTCGCGGATCCACATCTCGGCGTTGGCTGCGCCGCCGGACGTGAACGTCAGGGTGAACCGCGTCTCCCCGTCGCGGAGGATCATCCCGTCGTCCATCACGTGGCCGCGCTCGTTGAGGAGCAGCGCGTACCGCGACCGGCCGACCTTGATGTCGGCCACGTGGCAGGGGTAGATCCGCTCGAGCGCCTCGACGGCGTCCGGCCCGGACACGATCAGCTTGCCGAGCGTCGAGACGTCGCCGATCGACACGCCCTCGCGGACCGCCCAGTACTCGCCGACGACGTCGCCGTAGTGCCACGGCCGGAACCAGCCGCCGAAGCGGTCCATCCGGGCGCCGAGGGCGAGGTGTTCGTCGTGGAGCGCCGTCCGTCGGAAGGCGTCGATCGTCGTGTCGGCGGCGGCCTCGGCGAGGGTGATCTGGCGGGCAGCCGGTCGGGCGGTGAAGGGCTCGGGCGGCGGGCCGCCGGTGCGATCCGCGATGAAGGCCCGGACGTGGGGCAGGCAGGCCCCGCCCTGGCACGGCCCGAGCCCGGCCCACGAGGCGCGCTTCAGGAGCTCGAGCTCGGTGTAGCCCTTGTCCCACGCGGTGGCGAGGTCATCGACCGTCGTACCCATGCACGGGCAGACGACGCCCGCGGTCGGTGCCGGCGGGAGCGGGTGGTCGGCGGCGGCCGAGCCGACCGCCCGGACGGCGCCGTCGGCCGACATCCGCGCGAGGAGATCGCGCGGTGCTCGGCCGAGATCGACGACGGCCGTATCGCACGGGGTCGAGGCCTCCGAGCCATCGGCCGCTCGCGTCACGATCGCCCGGACTCGGCCATTGTCATCGCCCTCGAACCGAACGAGCTCCCGCCCGACGTGCGCGACACGCCCGAGGTCGACACTCGCGGCCGACAGTCGATCGGCCGCGCGCGGCGTGAGGATGCCGGCCAGGTTCGAACCCTCGCACACCGGCTGGAGCTCCGCGGCGCCGGTCGCGACGACGACCTCGTCCGCGCGGAGATGCATCATCCGGCCCGGCTCGCGCACGACGACCGACGGACCCGGATAGATCGCGACGACCTCCTGGCCGGCCTGGGCGTCGAGGAAGACCACGGCACGCCCGGCCGATCGAGCAGCTTCCCCGGCTGCATTCCCGGCCGCGGCCTGGCCGGCGACGACGAGGCCGACATCCTCACGCCGGACAGGGATCCGCTCGCCGAGCGGCGACCGGGTGACATCGCCGAGATCGACGGACGGCAGCACCGGCTTGCCCTCGGTCGGGTGGCGCTCGACCACAGTCCCTGGCCCGGCGGCGACCTGGCAGGTTCGGACGTACGCCACCCCGTCCACGGTCGCGAGGCAGTTGCCGCAGTCACCGGCCAGGCACAGAGCTCCGCCGCGGCCCGGGACCTCGCCCACTCGCAGGATCGCCACGGCGACCGAGTCGTCGAGGTCGAAGGAGATCGGCCGGCCGTCGAGGACGATCCGGCCGCCGAGCCGCGGCCGAGGGGCGTCCGTCACGCGACGATCTCGAACGCTCGGTCGCGGCGCGGCCCGAAGCGGTAGATCGCGAAGTCGCTGTCGAACGTCGCAACGCGCTGGACGCCCAGCCGCTCCATCACCGCGAAACTCGTCCGGTCGACGATCGAGAAGTTCTGATCCGGATACCTCAGGCCGATCGCCCACGCGGCTTCGACATCGCGAGGCTGGATGCACTCGAGCTCGGCGAGCCCGCCACGGATCGACTCGAAGAACCGTTCGGCGACTTGCCGGCCGAGTCGTTTCCGCAGCAGCCGCCAGGTCTCGAACAGGACGTGATCGGAGGTCAACAGGGCGCCGGATTCGCCGGACAGCGTCCGCTTCGCGCGCTCGTGGTCGATGTCACCCGCGTCCGCGGCCGCGTAGAACATCGACGTGTCGACGAAGACGCTCACCGCCTATCGGTCGCGCTTCGTCTTCAGATAGTCCGCCTCGATTGCCTCGTCGAGGTACTCGTCCTTGTGCTTGGCAACATTCGATCCGCCCGAGTTGCCGATCCCGAAGATCGCCGAGATGTCCGCCTTCGGGCGGGCGGGCGGTCCGAGCGCGTCGTCGACGGCACGCCTGACGAACTCCGCCATCGAGATGCCCAGCTCAGCGGCACGACGCTTGGCCCGACGGTGCTCCTCGGGCTCGAAGGTCACCTGCAAACGTGTCGTCATGATGGCGCCATCATACCATCATCATCTTCACTCACGCATCCGGAGGCCCTGGGGGTCGAACAGCGGCTCCGGCTGGATCCGGGCGGGCCGGCGTCGCCCGATGATCTCGATCTCGAACCGCCCGTCCGCCGGATCCACGAGCTCGGTCGGGATGTAGCCGAGGGCGATCGATTCCTTCACGTGGTGGCCGTACCCGCCGGAGGTGATCCAGCCGACGACCGTGCCGTCGTGCCAGACCGGCTCGTCGCCGATGACGTCGGCCGGGTCGTCCGGCTCCGGCTTGACGACGAAGGTCACGAGGCGCCGCTTCGGGCCGCCCGCCGCCATCTCGGCCTCGTGCGCCGCCCGCCCGATGAACTCGTGGTCGAGCCGGAGATAGCGGGTGATCCCGCCCTCGGCCGGCGTGTAGATCGGGCGGTACTCACGGAACCACGTCCCGTAGCTCTTCTCGAGCCGGAGCGACATCAGCGCCCGCATCCCGAAGAGCCGCAGGCCGTGCGGCTCGCCCGCCGCGACGATCCGGTCGAACAGCGCCCGCTGGTGCTCGGGCGCCACCCACAGCTCGTAGCCGAGATCGCCCGAGTAGTTGATCCGGGCGACGTGGGCCGGCTGCATCCCGAGATCGACGTGGCGGAAGGTCATGAACGGGAAGGCGGCGGTCGACAGGTCGAGGTCCGGCGCGACCGCGGCCAGGACGTCGCGCGAGCGCGGCCCGGTCAGCGACAGCCCGACGAGGCCCAGGCCGAGCACTTCGAACCGGACCGACCCGTCGGCCGGCAGGTGATGGACGAACCAGCGCGAGTGGTGGGTCTCGGCCGGCAGCGAGCCGAACAGGAAGAACTCGTCCGCCTCGGACGCCCGGGCGACCGTGAACTCGCCGACGATCCGCCCGGCGTCGTTGAGCATCGCGGTCAGCGTGATCCGGCCGGGCGCCGGCATCCGCGCGGTGAGGAGGGACGAGAGCCAATCGGCCGCGCCCGGACCCGTGACGCGGTACTTCGCGTAGTTCGAGATCTCGGTCATCCCGACGCGCTCGCGGACGGCCGCGACCTCCGCCGCGACCTGGTGCCAGGCGTTGGAGCGGCGGAAGGTGACGTCCTCCTTCGGCTCGAGGCCCTTCTTCTGGAACCACAGCGCGTGCTCGAGCCCGGCCGTCGCGCCCCAGACCGCGTTCGCGGCGGTCAGCCGGTCGTGGATCGGGGTCGTGAGGAGGGGGCGGCCGGCCGGCAGCTCCTCGTTCGGGAAGGTGATCCGGAACCGCCTCCGGTAGTTCTCCTGGACCTTCGCGTTCGTGTACGCGAGGGTCGCGTAGTCGCCGTAGCGGGCGACGTCCATCGCCCAGATATCCATCCCGGAGTCGCCCGCGTCGCCGGCCGTCATCCAGGCTGACAGGGCGAGGCCCACGCCACCGCCCTGGCTGAGGCCCGCCATGACCCCGCAGGCGACCCAGTAGCCGCGCAGCCCGCGGACCGGCCCGACGAGCGGGTTGCCGTCCGGCGAGAAGGTGAACGGCCCGTTGACGACCTTGCGGATGCCGGTCGTGCCCATTGCCGGGTAGTGCCGGAACGCGACCTGGAGCTCGGGCGTGATCCGGTCGAGATCGGGCTTCAGGAGCTGCGACCCGAAGTCCCACGGCGTCTCGCGCGGGCTCCACGGCACGGCTGCCTGCTCGTACGTGCCGAGGAGCATCCCGCCGCCCTCCTGGCGGATGTAGATCTCGCCGGCGAAGTCGAGGGCCATCGGCATCTCCTTGCCGGTCTTCGCGACGTTGGCCGCGACCTCGGGCATGTCGACGGTGAGGAGGTACATGTGCTCCATCGCGAGGACGGGCAGCTCGATCCCGACCATCCGCCCGACCTCGCGGGCCCACAGCCCGCCGGCGTTGACGACGTGCTCGGCGTGGATCGGGTCGCCGTTCTCGATGTGGACGTCCCAGGTGCCGTCGGGTCGCTGGCTGAGGGCGGTCACCGGCGTGTGCTGGCGGATCTCGGCGCCGAGGAGCTGGGCGCACTTCACGTAGGCGCGGGTGACGCCGCTCGGGTCGACGTGGCCCTCGACCGGGTCGTAGAGCGCGCCGACGAAGTACTGCGGGTCCATCAGCGGGAAGACCGCGGCCGCCTCGCTCGGCGTGATCAGCTCGAGGTCCATCCCGAGATAGCGGCCGCGGGCCTGGGCCATCCGCAGCCAGTCCATCCGGACCTCGGTGTCGGCGAGCATCAGGCCGCCCGGCAGGTGGATCGAGCAGTCCTGGCCGCTGATCCGCTCGATCTCCTCGTACAGCTGGATCGTGTACTGCTGGAGCTTCGAGACGTTCGGGTCGCCGTTGAGGGTGTGCATCCCGCCCGCGGCGTGCCACGTCGAGCCGGCCGTCAGCTCGCGCCGCTCCAGGAGGATCGCGTCCGTCCAGCCCGCCTTCGTGAGGTGGTACAGGACGCTGGCGCCGACGACGCCTCCACCGATGACGACGACCTGGGCAGACGACTTCACGCGACCCTCCACGGCTTCCGATCCGACGGAAAGCCTACGCGAGGACGACCGACCGATGCGTCAGGCGGCGATCACCTGGACGCCCGCCTTCCGGCAGGCCTCGACGAGCCGCTTGTCGAGGGTGGCAAGGCCGAGGCCGCGCACGCGGGCGAGCTCCAGGTACGCAGCGTCGTACACGGACAGATCCAGCGACTGAGCAACGTCGATCAGTCCGAGAGCGGTCGACGTCTCGACCGGCAGCACATCGATCGGCAAGCCTTCGATGATCGCGCGCGCCCGTCCGAGAGCCGGTTCATCGACTCGACCACTGCGCGCCGCGAACCGGACTCCGTTCGCCATTTCGAGGGGCCACTGGGCAGGAGCGATCCCACCCTCGATCAGGACCCGATGAAGAACCTGATCGGACGCGTCGTTCGCCTCGTCCTCGATGCACCACGTCAGAGCCATCGAGGCATCGACGACGAACATCAGCGCCGTCCTTCGTCAATCAGTTCGCGGATGGACAGGCCGCCGAGGCGAATCCCTTTGCGAAGTTCGCGGATACGGGCCAGTGCCGCGTCCGCGTCGGGCCGGTCGGCGGAGCCGGGGGGCACCAGAACGGCCACCGGAACCCCATGCTTCGTGATCGTGATCCGCTCACCGTTCGCCACCTCGTCGAGCAGACGGGGCAGGTGGGTCTTGGCCTCGTACGCGCCAATGGATCTCACGCAATCAGACTAGTCTCCGACCAGTCTCTGTGTCAAGATCGTCCCGGCGCCCGCAGGAATCGGCCGCCGTGCTGCGAAGCGGGGCCCGACTCACGGAACGCTGAAGCCGACGACGTCGATCGTCTCGGCCTGGACCGCGTCGGGGTTCGCGGCGTGGACCTCGGCGTGCGTCGGATAGCCTCGCCCGTCATCGAACTCGACCGTCGTCGTCCCACCCGTCCTGGTCCACTCCGTCGCCGTGTCGAAGAACGCGGGGATCGTGAGCGGGATGCCCTCGAGCTCATCGATGGCAACACGCTTGCCGCCCGACCGGACGGTCGGGTCGCCGTCCTTGACCGTGATGTCGAAGCGGCGTCCGTCAAAGAAGCAATCGCAGGCAATCTTGATCGACCACGTGTAGGTCCGGACGGCGTGTCCGTCCCACAACCGCCGAGCCGCGGAAATCCTCCCCAGGACTCGATCGTCGGGCGGGTCCAGCGTCCAGTCGGACACCGTGAACGAGTACTCGTCGTCGACCGCGTTCGCGATCGGGTCCGAGTCCAGCGTCATCGGCACCCCGGTTGCATCGTCGTATCCGATCGTCGCGTGGTCGCCCTCGATCGCTCGCCGCGCCATCTCGAACAGGCCGGGCACGCCGGCCGGGGCATTGGTTTGCTCGTTGGGCGCCGCCCCATCGATTCGGATGGCGTCGCCATCGGCCACGACGAGATGCCGCGTCGTGTCGCAGAAGCACGACGGAGCAAACGTGAACGCGTACCGCGTGATGCCCGATGCCTGCCAAATGGACAGGTTACGGTCGAACTCGGCCATCAGCGGCTTCTTCGGCGTCAATGGCGAACCGATCGGGTTGGTGGTCGGCGTGGGGATCAGCGGACCGCATGCCGACGCGATCGCGGTGAGGAACGCCAAAGCCGCGATCGTGGGGCCTCGCATGCTGCCTCCGTTGGAGCGACGCGGCCGAGACGGGCGGTGGTCGGCGGCGGTTCCCTGGTCAGAAGTCCGTGGGGACCCCACCCTCGGACTTGCGGCGGTCGACGAATGCGGCGAGCTCCTCCCTGACCGCCGCGTCGAGCGGCGGCGGCTCGTAGGCCTTGAGGAGCTCCTTCCAGATTGCGTTCGCCTTGCCGGGCGCGGTCGGCGATCCGGCCTCCTCCCAGGTCTCGTAGTTCCGCCAGTCGGACAGCATCGGCTTGTGGAACGCGGTCCGGAACCGGCTCTGGGTGTGCTCGGCCCCGAAGAAGTGGCCGCCCGGGCCGACCTCCTCCATCGCCGAGAAGGCGAGCGAGTCCTCGTCGACCACGACCGGATCGAGGTACGCCTCGACCATCCCGAGCAGCTCGGCGTCGAGGATCACCTTCTCGAAGCCGGCGTGGAGGCCGCCCTCCATCCAGCCGGCGCCGTGCATCAGCAGATTGACCCCGCCGCTGATCGCGCCCCACAGCGAGAAGACCGACTCGTAGGCGGCCTGGGCGTCGACCGCGTTCGCGGCGCTGACGTTGGATGACCGGTACGGCACGTGATAGCGGCGGGCGAGCTGGCCGCCGATCATCGCGGTCCGCATGTACTCGGGCGTCCCGAACGCCGGCGCACCCGACTGCATGTCGACGTTCGAGGTGAACCCGCCGTAGACGACGGGCGCGCCCGGCCGGACGACCTGGGTGAGGACTATCCCGGCGAGCGCCTCGGCGTTCTGCTCGGCGAGCGCGCCGGCGAGCGTCACCGGCGCCATCGCTCCCGCGAGGGTGAACGGTGTCATCACGATCACCTGGTTGCGGGCCGACATCTCGAGGATCCCGTGGAGCATCGGGGTGTCGAGACGGAGCGGGGAGCTCGAGTTGATGACGGTGAACAGCGACGGCTCGCGCTCGAGCGTGTCGTGGTCGATGCCGCGGGCGATCCGGGCCATCTCGATCGCGTCGGTGATCCGCTGCCGGCCGAGCGAGTACGCGTGGATCGGCTTGTCGGCGAGGGTCAGCAGGTCCCACAGCGCGTCGAGGTGGCGGATCGAGGCGTGGATGTCGATCGGCTCGACCGGGTAGCCGGCGAAGAAGTGGACGGCATTGAGCATCTGGCAGAGCCGGATGAGGTTCTGGTAGTCCTCGCGGTTGCCGACCCGCCGGCCGCGGTCGAGGTCGGCCACGTTCGGCGCCGAGGCGACCGACCCGAACGCGGTCCAGTCGCCGCCGATCTCGAGGTCGTGGTCGGGGTTTGTGGCGTGGAGCGTGAACCGGGCGGGGGCGGTCCGGATGCGTTCCTCGACCATCGCCGGGTCGAAACGGACGCGCTCGCTGCCGGGCCGGACGTCCGCGCCGGCGGCGCGGAGCAGCTCGCGGGCTTCCTCGTCGAGGAAGTCCATCCCGATCTCGGACAGGACGCGAAGGGAGGCGACGTGGATCGATTCGAGCTCGTCGGCGGAGAGGAGCTCCGTGGGGGCGTAGCGGATCCGGGGCTGGGCCCAGGGGCGCTGCTGGGGGAGACGCGAGCGCTCGCCGGTGGCGCGGCCGCCGTGGCGCTGGCGGCGCGGCGCGATCTCCCCGGCGGCCGGCGCGCCGGTCGCGTCTGCCGGCGGGTCGGCAGGGCTGGCCGGGTCGCCACCCAGCGCGGCGGCCATCAGCTCGTCGTCGGTCATGCCGTTCGCTCCTTCGCGCCGCGGCGCAGGGCCTGCAGGCGTGCCAGACGTGCATGAGGCGCACGCGGAGGCGGCGTCAGATCGGCTGCGCTGCGAGGCTTCCGCTTGTTCGACGATGCGGACCCGGCCAGATCCGGTCCGTTAAGCGCCGGGCGCACCACAGCCGGATCCGACGCCGCGGCAATCTGGCTCACGTGCGCACCGCGCTCGCCTGCCAGGATCGGATCGCCGGGTGCCGGACACCCGAGCGCGGTGGGCTCATCTGACGCCCCGACCCGCACCCGATGCCCCACCGAGTGCGCCGAGCGCTCAACTGACATGCCCACGGGCACGGCCGATCGGAGTTCAGTCATCGGACAGGTCCAGCCACGTCGTCTTCAGCTGGGTGTAGCCGTCGAGGGCGGCCATCCCCTTGTCCCGCCCGAAGCCCGACTGCTTGAACCCGCCGAAAGGGACCGTGATGTCGGCCGTGTCGAACGTGTTGATCCAGACCGTCCCGGCCCGGATCGCGCGGGCCAGGCGATGGGCCTTCTTCACGTCGCGGGTCCAGATCCCGGCCGCCAGCCCGAACGGCGAGTCGTTCGCGATCCGCAGCGCGTCGGCCTCGTCCTCGAACTCCGTCACGGTCAGGACCGGCCCGAAGATCTCCTCGCGGGCCACCCGCCACGAGTTCGAGACGCCGTCGAGGATCGTCGGCGGGACGTAGAAGCCGCCGCTCTCCTCGCGGACCCGCTCGCCGCCCGCCACGACCCGCGCACCCTCCGCCTGCCCCAGCGCGACGTACCCCAGCACCTTCGCGAGCTGGGTCTCGTCGACGATCGCGCCGAGTCGCGTCGCCGGATCGAGCGGCTCCCCCGGCGCCACCTGCCGCCCGAGATCCGCGATCCGCTCGACCAGCTCCTCGCGGACCGAGCGGTGGACGACGAGCCGCGAGCCCGCGTTGCAGGTCTGGCCGGCGTTGTAGAAGATCCCCCAGCCGATCGCCGATGCCGCCGCCTCGACGTCGCCGACGTCGGCGAGGACGACCTGCGGGCTCTTCCCGCCGAGCTCGAGGGTGATCGCCTTGACGTCGCTCTCGCCGACCGCCCGAAGGAGGGACTTCCCGACCTCGGTCGAGCCGGTGAACGTGATCTTGTCCACGGCGGGATGGCGGGCCAGCGCCGGCCCAACGACGGAGCCCGGCCCCGGGACGACGTTGAGGACCCCGTCCGGGAGGCCGGCCTCCGACGCCAGCTCCGCCAGACGCAGCGCCGTCAGGGGCGACTGCGAGGCCGGCTTCAGCACGACGGAGTTGCCGGCCGCCAGGGCCGCCCCGATCTTCCAGGCCGTGATGATCAGCGGGTAGTTCCAGGGCACGATCGCGGCGACGACCCCGATCGGCTCCCGCGTCACGAGCGACAGCGCATCCGGCCCGGTCGGGCCGACCTCGCCATAGACCTTGTCGATCGTCTCGGCGTACCACTGGATCGTCTTCGCGGCCGAGTTGACGTCGACCGCGAGCGTGTCCCGGATCGGCTTGCCGACGTCGAGCGACTCGAGCAGGGCCAGCTCGTCGCGGGCCGCCCGGATCCGCTCGGCGAAGCCGAGGAGGACGCGCTTCCGGTCGGCCGGCGAGCGGTCCGACCAGCGCCGGTCGTCGAAGGCCGCCCGGGCAGCCGCGACCGCCCGGTCCACGTCCTCGGCCCCGCCCGCCGCGACGCGGGCGATCAACGACCCGTCCCGGCCGGCGATGTCATCGAACGTCTCGCCGGACGCGGCGGGCGCGAACCGCCCGTCGATGTATGCGTCGGTCCGCGGAGCGATCGCGGCCGCGCGCGCGAGCCACTCCTCGGCACTGACCCGCGGCGGCTTCGGAAGCGTCGCGCTCATGCCGCGTACCGCCGGATGGCCGCCTCGTCCAGCCGCGCCCCGATGCCGGGCGCCTCCGGAACGCGCAGGACCCCGTCCGCGCCGGGACGCAGCGGCTCGGCCAGGAAGGCGTCGCGCCGCTCGGGGGTCCAGCCCGGCGGATCGTAGGGGAACTCGAGGAACGGGCCGCCGCCGACGCCGGCCGCGACGTGGAGGTTCGCCAGCAGGCCGATCCCGTTCGTCCAGGTGTGGGGCGTGTACCAGCGGCCCTGCGCCAGGGCACGCTCCCCGAGCCGCCGCCCGTTCGCCATGCCCGCGGCGAGGACGACGTCGGCCTGGTAGACGTCGAACGCGTCCGCCTCGAGGGCGGCCTCCAGCTCGCGATAGGTCCGGGTCATCTCGCCGCCGGCGACCCGGATGGCGGGGACCGCCGCCCGCAGCGCGGCGAGGCCGGCCAGGTCGGAGCCGTCGAGCGGCTCCTCGAGCCAGAGGACGTCGAGCTCGGCGAGGCGCTCGGCGATCGACCGGGCCGCGGCGAAGTCGATGGACGGCGACACGTCGCCGGCCATCCGCCAACCCTGGTTGAGGTCGACCATGATCGCCATCGTGTCGCCGACCTGGTGGCGCGTGGCCGTGACCGCGGCGATCCCCTCCTCGAGCCGCTCCGGCGTGCGCGGGTCGATCCGGATCTTCAGCGCCCGGAAGCCCTCCTCGCGAAGGCGGACCGCCGACTCGGCCCTCGCAGCGGGGGCGAGGAGCATCCCGCACGAGGCATAGGCCGGGATCCCGTCGAGCACGCCGCCGAACAGCGACGCGACCGGCAGCCCCTCGACCTGACCGGCGATGTCCCACAGCGCGACCTCCAGCGGCCAGTACCGGCCGGCGTGGAAATCGATCGTCTCGAGGACCCGGACGTGGCGGGCGATCGCCAGCGGATCCTGGCCGACGAACAGGTGCTCGAAGGCGGCGAACCCGTCCATCGTGTCGCCCGACCCGATCCCGACGACGCCCTCGTCCGTCTCGACCCGGACGATCGTCACCGCGAACGACGTCCGCGGATCGGGGTCCCAGGCCGCCGGGAACGGCGGGTCGAGCGGCACGCTCAGCCGCTCGATCCGGATCGCGCTGATCTTCATGCCCGGGCAGTATCGCCGACGATCCGGGATGCGGTACTGTCGGCTCTCCACCCGCGCACCCCAGTCCCTGCCGCCGCCAGGAGGATCGCAGCGCCGATGGCCGAACAGCATCGTCAAGCCGCGGTCGTCGAGTTCGACCGCGTCACGAAGCGCTACGACGCGCCGACCGGGCGGGACAGGGACAAGCCCAGCCCGGGCGCGGTCAACGACCTGTCGCTGAAGGTTCCGGCCGGGAAGATCTGCATCCTCGTCGGGCCGTCCGGGTGCGGCAAGACGACGTCGCTGAAGATGGTCAACCGGCTGATCGAGCCGACGGCCGGCAAGATCCTCATCGACGGCGTGGACGCCGGCACGCGCGAGCTGACGGAGCTGCGGCGGAGCATCGGCTACGTGATCCAGCAGGTCGGCCTGTTCCCGCACCAGACGATCGGCGAGAACGTGGCGACCGTGCCGCGCCTCCTCGGCTGGCCGAAGCCGCGCCTCCAGGAGCGGGCCGAGGAGTTGCTCGGGCTGGTCGGGCTCGATCCCGGGAAGTACCGCGACCGCTTCCCGAGCCAGCTGTCGGGCGGCGAGCGGCAGCGCGTCGGCGTCGCCCGGGCCCTCGCGGCGGATCCGCCGATCATGCTCATGGACGAGCCCTTCGGGGCGGTCGACCCGATCGTCCGCGACCGCCTCCAGAACGAGTTCCTCCGGCTCCAGGAGACGATCGCCAAGACGATCCTGTTCGTGACCCACGACATCGACGAGGCGATCAAGATGGGCGACCTCGTCGCCGTCTTCCAGACCGGCGGCATCCTCGCCCAGTTCGGCACGCCGCTCGAGATCCTCGCCGCCCCCGCGTCGGCGTTCGTCGCCCGGTTCGTCGGCCAGGACCGCGGCCTCAAGCGCCTCTCGCTCCTGCGCGTCTCGGACGTGGCCCTCCGGCCGGCGGTCACCGCCCGCGTCGGAGAGGCGGCCGCGGCGGCCCGCGAGCGGATCCTGAACGACCCGATGCACTACCTGCTCCTCGTCGACGACGGCAACCGGCCGCTCGGCTGGGTCGGCCAGGGCGACGTCCCGACCGAGGGCACCCTGACCGAGGAGATGGCCAACCCGGTGTCGCCCCAGCTGAACAAGCGGACGACCCTCAAGGACGCGCTGTCGATGATGCTCGACGCCGACGTCCAGACCGGGATCGTCGTCGACCGGACCGGGGCGGTCCAGGGCCTGCTGACGATCGCGGTGATCGCCGAGAAGATGCGCGAGGGCGAGCACGTCGCCGCCTACGACGCGGCGGTCGCGGGCGAGCCGGACGAGCCGGGCCCCGGCGAGGAGGACGCACCGAGCAGCGACGAGCAGGCCGCGGCGGCGCTCGAAGCGGCCGGGCCGCAGCCATGATCGAGGGCAAGCCGCTCATCGACTTCGACTGGATCGCCGGCCATCTCGACAGCGTCGGCCTGCGGATCGTCCAGCACCTCCAGCTGACGATCCTGCCGCTGATCATCGGGATCCTGATCTCGCTCGTCCTGTCGGTCTGGGCGGTCCGCCAGCCGCGGACGTATGGGCCGGTCACGGCGATCACGGGACTGCTGTACACGATCCCGAGCCTCGCGGCCTTCGCGGTCCTCCGCCCGATCTTCGGCCTGTCCCTGCTGACCGCGCTCGTCCCGCTGACGACCTACACCCTGCTGATCCTGTTCCGCAGCTTCACCGCCGGGTTCACCTCCGTGCCGGCCGAGATCCTCGAGGCGGCCGAGGGGATGGGCTACACCCGCCGCGAGCGCCTCCTCCGGGTCGAGCTGCCCCTTGCCGTGCCGCTGATGATCGCCGGGATCCGGCTGGCGAGCGTCACCACGATCGGGCTCGCGACGGTCGCGGCGGTCCTCGGCGACACGTTCGGCGGGCTCGGCCAGCTGATCACCGAGGGCATCCAGAACTTCTTCCCGACGAAGTACCTGCTGGGCGCGGCGCTGTCGGTCGTCCTCGCCTTCGCGGCCGATTTCCTCTTCGTCCGGTTCGAGCGCCTCGTCACGCCGTGGGCCCACGCCCGGGCGGCCGTCGCCTGATGGACGTCGTCGAATTCCTCCTCGACCCGGCCCACTGGCAGGGCACGACCGGCATCCCCAACCGGATCCTCGAGCACCTGATCATCTCGGGCCTGTCGATCCTGCTGGCGACGATCGTCGCCGTCCCGCTCGGGCTGTACATCGGCCACACGAACCGCGGCTCCAGCCTGGCGATCAACCTCGCCAACATCGGCCGGGCGATCCCGTCGTACGCGATGATGGTCATCCCGCTGCCGTTCACCCTGGCCCTCGCCCCGGTCCTCGGCTACTCGCCGACGTTCGGCCTGGATTTCCTGCCGATCTTCCTGGCGATGACCTTCCTCGCGATCCCGCCGCTTCTCGTCTCGACCTACGCCGGCCTCCGCTCGGTCGATCGGGACCTGATCGAGGCCGGACGCGGGATGGGCCTCCGCGAGGGCCAGATCCTCAGCCGCATCGAGCTGCCGCTGGCGTCCTCGATCATCGTCGGCGGCTTCCGGACGGCGACGCTCCAGGTCATCGCCACCGCGACGATCGGGGCGATCCTGTCCGGCGGCGGGCTCGGCCGGTTCATCTTCGACGGGCTGAACCAGGGCGAATCGGGCCGGCCGTCGATCTACGCCGGCGCCGTCCTCGTCGCGGCCCTCGCGATCGGGGTCGACATCGTCCTCGCCTTCGTCCAGCGCCGGCTGACGCCCCGGGCGCTGCGTGGCGGGCCGGCCCGCGGGCCGGCCTCCGCGGGTGGCGAGCCGCGCGATCAGCGGGTGCCTGCCGCGTCGGCCTGAGCGAACATGGCGACGGGCACCCGACACGCTGGTAAGGTACGCGGGCGATGCCGCGCCCCGCGGCAAGGATGAGGAGGAACCACCACATGCGGACCCCCCGCGTGCTGGCGCTCGGGATGGCCTTGCTGGTGCTGCTCGGCGCCTGCTCGACCGGCGGCGGCAGTTCCAAGCCGACCATCCGGATCGGCTCGGACAACTTCTACGAGTCGAAGCTCATGGGCGAGATCTACGCCCAGGTGCTCGAGAACGCCGGGTACACGGTCGAGCGGAAGTTCGGCCTCGGCTCGCGCCAGGAGCGCATCCCGACGATGGACGCCGGCCAGATCGACCTGGTCGCCGAGTACGTCGGCTCCGGGCTCGGCTTCTACGACAAGTCGAAGATCAGCGGCGACGGCCAGGCCAACGCGACCGCCCTCCAGGCCGCGATCAAGTCGAAGGGCCTGACGGTCCTCGGCATCTCGCCGGGCCAGGACACGAACGCGTTCGTCGTCCGCAAGGACACCGCGGACAGCCTCAGCCTGACGAAGATGAGCGACCTCGCGGCGGTCCAGGACCAGATCAAGTGGGGCCTGCCGTCCGACTGCGACACGAACCCGCTCTGCTCGGGCGCGCTGAAGGACTACGGGATCACCTACCCGCCGAAGCAGCGCTCGGCGCTCGGCGCCTGCGACGTCCCGATGGCCCAGGCGCTCCAGGGCAAGGCGATCGACCTGGCCGAGCTCTGCTCGACCCAGCCCGCCATCGCCCAGTTCGACTTCGTCGTCCTCGACGACGACAAGAAGACCCAGCCGGCCGAGAACATCGCCCCGATCGTCCGGGACGACTACCTCGCCAAGGTCGACAAGGCCGCCTTCCAGAAGCTCCTGGATGACGCCTCGGCCAAGGTGACGACCGAGGCGCTCACGACGATGGGCGTCGACGTCGCGGTCAACAACAAGGACGTCGGCGAGGTCGCGAAGGCGTTCCTCAAGGACCAGGGCCTCGTCAAGTAGCCCGTCGCGCACGTTGATCGAGCGAAGCCCGTCCGGACCCCGGACGGGCTTCTTCGTGCCCGGCGCCCGGACCTCCGACCGGTGACGGTCGTCCTCACCGGGCGCGATCTCGACCGGGGGCAGCTCGTCCGGGTCGCCCGCGACCGCGAGCCGGTGACCCTCGATCCGGCCGCCCGCGCCCGGATGGAGCGGACCCGGGCGATCGTCCGCGAGGCCCTCGAGCGCGGCGATCCGGTCTACGGCCTGTCGACGGCGGTCGGCGTCCTGAAGCGGGTCGGCGTCCCGCCGGCCGATGCCGCCGCCTACGCCGCGGGAATGCTCCGGCACCACGTCGTCGGCCAGCCTCCGGACGCGCCGCCGGACGTCGTCCGGGCGACCCTGGTCCGGCTCGCGAACCACCTCGCCGAGGGCCCGCCGGGAGTCCGCCCGGAGGTCGTCGACCGAATCCTCACGGTGCTCGACGGCGAGGCCACGCCGGTGGTCCGGGCGATCGGGTCGGTCGGCCAGGCCGATCTCGCCCCGCTCGCGGACGTTGCGGTCGCCCTGGCGGCGGAGCTGGAGCTCGAGCCGGGCGAGGGGACCGCGCTCCTCGACAACAACGCCTTCGCGACGGCGTGGGCGGCGCTCGCGATCGCCGACACCGAGACGCTGCTCGACGCGCTCGACGTCGCCGGCGCCGTGAGCCTCGACGGGTTCGCCGCCAACCCGACGCTTCTCCATCCGGCGATCGGGCGGGTCCGGCCGCACCCGGGGATCGGGACGACCCTCGCGACCCTCGACGAGCTTCTCGCGGGCAGCGCGATCCACGATCCGGGCGGGGCCCGCAACCTCCAGGACCCGTTGAGCTTCCGGAACCTCCCACAGGTCCACGGGGCCGCCCGCGACGCGCTCGCCCACGTCGACGCGGTGCTCGCGATCGAGCTGAACGCCTCGCAGGGCAACCCGATCGTCGTGGAGGACGAGCGCCGGATCGTGTCGGTCGCGAACTTCGAGATCCTGCCGCTCGCCGCGGCCCTGGACTACCTGCGGATCGTCCTGGCCACCGTCCTGTCGGTCGCGAGCGAGCGGGTCGTGAAGCAGCTCTTCACGCCGTGGTCGGGACTTCCGACGGGGCTCGCGCCAGACGGCGGCACGGCCCACGCGGGCTTGACGTACCTGAGCCTCGCCGCCCAGAGTCTGGCGGTGGAAGCCCGCCTCCTCGCCGCACCGGTCTCGTTCGAGCTCGTCTCGACCGCCCACGCCGAAGGGATCGAGGATCGGACGACGAGCGCGCCCCTGGCCGCCCGGCGGCTGGCCGAGATGGTCGGCCTGGGGACGTCGATCGCGGCGATCGAGCTGGTCGTGGCCGCCCAGGCGCTCGAGGTGCGCGGGCACCGGCCCGGGGCCGGAACCCGGCGGGCGCACGAGCTCGTCCGTCGCCATGTGCCGTTCCTGACACTGGACGACCGGGTGCCCGACGTCGCCGCCCTGGCGTCCGCGGTGGCACGCGGCGAGGTCGGTCGAGCAGCTCTGGCCGCGGGCGACGGCGGCGAGTCGGAGCCGCGGCCGCCCGGCCGACCGGCCGACGGCGGCGCCGCACGGGGGCACGGCGATGACGACCGCTCGTGACCGCCCGCCAGAGGAGGCCCACGAGGACACCTCGTTCGCCCGGGGCCTCCGGGTCCTGCTGACGATCGCCGACCGCGGCGAGATCCGGGCCGACGAGCTGAGCGCCCTCCTCGAGACCCCCGTGTCGACCGTCTACCGCTACCTCCGGACCCTCACCGAGTTCGGGTTCGTCGATCGGCGCGGTGCCGGGTATCGGCTCGGACCGCGGCTGATGATCGGGAGCGGGCCGGGCATCACCGCCGAGGAGCTGATCCGGATCTCCGACCCGATCCTCCGGCTCCTCGCCGAGGAGACCGGCGAGACCGCCGTGATCGTCCGCCGGATCGGGCTCGCCGCGGTCTGTCTCCACGAGGTGCCCTCGAGCCAGGCGCTCCGGGTCACGATCGCGCCGTCGACGAGCCTTCCGCTGCGGAGCGGCGCGCTCGGCAAGGCCCTGCTCGCGTTCGCCCCGGACGAGGTGCTCGAGGAGGTGGTCGCCCAGGAGCCGCCACCCGGTGCGACGGCGGACCTCGCCAGGTTGCGGGCCGAGCTCGCCGAGGTTGTGACGAGCGGGGTGGCGCGGTCGTCCGGGGAGGTGATTTCCGGCTCCGTGGCAATCGCGGTTCCCGTATTCCGGAAGGACGGCATCGTCGCCGCCATCGGCGTGACCGGCCCCGAGGGACGCTGCGGGCTGGCATGGCGAACGCGAGTCGCGCGGCTCCTGCCGGGCGCCGCGAGCTCGATGGTCGGCGGCCTGGACGGACGGTTGGCGGAGTCCCGATAGCCGAAATGGCCTGATCTCGGTATTTGACAATTCCGATTCCGGCTCTATGCTCGGCAGCCAATGGGCGGACTGCAGGATCTCGCTCCCGTCTCGGATCGCTACGCCGATCTGCCGGTCGCCGACGCCTTCAACTGGCAGGAGGCGACCGCCGGCCTGGGTGCCGGCGAGTGGTACCTCGTCGCCTTCCGCTCGGTCCGCCGACCGGGCGCCGACGAGGCCCGCCTGACCCGGTTCGATGAGCTCGCCCACCAGGAGGCCGCGGCGTCGGACGGGTTCCTCCACTACTTCAAGGGCCCGCTGGCGGCCGACGGCTCGTGCCTGTCGTTCTGCATGTGGGAGAGCCGGCCCCACGCCCGCGCCGCGGCCGGCAAGCCGGATCACGTCCGGGCCGTGAGCCTGATCGACGAGATGTACGTCTCGTACACGCTCGAGTTCCTTCGCCTCACCCGGCCGGTCGAGGATGCGCTCCTCGCGTTCGAGCCGTACGACGGGTCGCCGGCCCACGCCGCGCCGGTCACCCCGGTCGCGCGCCCGGCGGCCGCGCCCGCTGACGGCCCGCCGATCGGCCTCTCGGTCCAGCCCGCCCCCGCGATCTGAGCGCGTGCCGCCCGCCGGGCGGCGATCGGGTCAGCCCGTCTCCGGATCCGCATCCGGCCGCGCGCCACGCCATCCGACCCGGGCGATCGCGATCGCCCCGCCGATCGAGGTGACGGCCAGGATCGAGACGTGGACGAGGACGCCGAGGGCGAGGGCGGACGAGGCCTCGATCCCGACCGCCTTGCCGATCTCCTGGGCGGCGAGCTCGAACGTGCCGAGGTTCGACGGACCGGCCGGGACGGCGCTCGCGAGAGCGACCCCCGACGCGATCAGGGCCGCCTGGCCCATCGAGAGCTGGAGGCCGAGCGCCTGGCCGATCGCGGCGAAGGCAAGGATCGACATCGACCAGGCCGCGGCGCTCGCGAGCATCGCCTCGGCCAGCGTCCGCGGCCGGCCGGCGACCGCTAGCCCGCCCTGGAGGCTGCGTGCGAGGTTGGCGGCCCGCGGATAGCGCTCGACCATCGCCCGGGCGCGATCGGCCCCGGGCAGCCGGTGGGCGACGATCCCGAGCGCGAGGACGAGCAGGAAGAGCCCGGCGGCGCCGGCCCCGACGAGGACCGCGTTCGCCACGACCCCGCGGACGCTCAGGACCACGAGCGCGACCGACGCGATCCCGACGACCGCGACCAGGTCGACGACCCGCTCGACGACGACCGTGCCGAGGGCCGAGGCGCGGCTGATCCCCTCGCGATCGCCGAGGTAGTGGACACGGACGAGCTCGCCGAGCCGGGCCGGCAGGACGTTGTTGGCGAGGTAGCCGATCAGGAGGTAGCCGAGCATCGGCAGGTAGCGGACGGCGGCGATCGGTCGGAGCAGGCGCTGCCAGCGGACGGCCCGGAAGCCGAGGTCGAGGCTGAGAAGGAGCGCCGCGAACGCCACCCAGCGAAGGTCGGCCCGGCCGAGGATCTCGGCGGTCTTCGCGACATCCGTGCCGCGCAGGACGAACCACAGCGCCGCGATCGAGATGGCGCCGCCGATGACGGCGCGGAGGACCGGACCGCTGCGCATCGCTCGGCCGGGGGCCGGCTCAGGCCGCCGCGCTGGGCGGCTGCGGCCGGCGGGCGGTCAGCTGGGCGCTCCGGCGGAGCCCGATCCGGTGGAGCAGGTAGCGGGCGACGACCCGGAGCGTCGAGGTCCCGTACACGACGCTTCGCCGGAACCCGACCGAGCTCGCCTCCTCGAAGTAGCGCGTCGCGACCGCGATCTCGCCGATCCGGCGGCCCATCCCGGCCGCCACGACCTGCGCGATCAGCTCCTGGTCGAAGACGAAGTCGTCGCTGTTCAGGCCGTACGGGATCGTCTCGAGGAGGCGTCGGCTGTAGGCCCGGAGGCCGGTGTGGTACTCCGACAGGTGGAGCCCGAAGGCCACGTTCTCGACGATCGTCAGGAAGCGGTTGGCGACGTACTTCCAGCGCGGCATGCCGCCTGCGAGCGGATCCCCGAGGAAGCGGCTGCCGAGCATCAGGTGGCGTTCGCCGCGGACGATCGGCGCGATCAGGTCGGGGATCCGCGTCGCGTCGTACTGGTAGTCCGGGTGAAGCATCACGACGATGTCGGCGCCCTGGGTCAGGGCGGCCTCGTAGCAGGTCTTCTGGTTGCCGCCGTAGCCGCGGTTCTGCTGGTGGATGATCACGTCGAGCCCGAGCTGGCGGGCGATCTCGACCGTCTCGTCCTTCGACACGTCGTCGACGAGGATGATCCCGTCGACGATCGCGTGGGGGATGTCGGCGTACGTCCGCTCGAGCGTCTTCGCCGCGTTGTAGGCGGGCATGACGATCACGACCTTCGGCCGGTCGGCGGGCGGGGCGGATCCGGCGTCGCGCGCGGCGACGTCGCTTGGGCGGTCCACGAGGCGGAAGCCTACCGGAAGTGGCCCGCCACCATCGAGCGGACGGTCGCCCGAGCGTCCCCGTGCCCGGGCGGTCGCTATGCTCGCGGGGTGCCTGCGATTCCGGACGCCCGCCTCCGCCTCGCCGGACTGGGCGGGCTATTCGTCGTGGCCGTCGTCGTCGGGCTGGAGCTGGCCCGCCCGCTCCGGTCCGCGTCGGTCGCGATCGACAGCCAGGTCGCGGTCCTCCAGTTCGAGCGGATCGTCGGTGGCGTGCGGCTCGAGCAGTTCCTGCCGACCACGTCGAAGCCGCTCCTGACCGCGATCTACGGCAGCCTCCACGCCCTGACCGGCGACTGGCGCCCGATCGCCTGGGCGGCGATCCTCGCCTTCGCGGTCGCGGTCGCGGGCGTCGGCGCCTTGGCGGCGCGGGTCGGCGGCCCGCTGGCGGGAGCATTCGCCGGGTTCGCCGTCCTGGCATCGCCCACCCTCCTGTTCGACGCCGGGTTCGCCCTGGCCACGCCGTGGGCGCTGCTCGGCTGGGTCGCGGCCGGGCTCGCCCTATCGGCCGATCGGCCGCGCTACGGCCTCGCCGGTCTGGCCCTGCTCCTGGCGACGCTTGCCCGTCTCGAGACCCTCGTCGTGGTCGCCCTCGTCGTGGCGGTCCTCGCCGGAGCGGTCCTCGCCCGGCGGCCGGCCCCGCGGCGGGCATGGCTCGTCCCGCTGGTGGGAGTCGCGGCCGTGCCCGTGATGGGCGTCCACGACTGGCTGCTCGCAGGCGACCCGTGGCTGTGGTCCGAGGTCGCGGCGCGCTACACCGCCCAGACCGTCCTCCACGTGATGAGCCCCGCGGAGGTCGTCGGGTTCCTGCTCGCACGCTCCGCCGACGCTGGCGCGCTCACGCTGCTGGCGATCGTCGGATGGATCCGCCTCGTGGCCGCGAGGCGCCATGCGATCGCGCTCGGGCTGCTCGGACTCGGGCCGGGCGTGGCCGCGTTCCTGGTCGCCCTCGCGCTGCGCGGGATCTTCGTGTCGGACCGCTACGCCGCGTCGATCGACATTGCCGTCGCCGTCGCCGCCGGGATCGGCTTCGCCGGGCTCGCCGTCGACGGGATCGAGTGGGTCACCGCTCGGTCGGCCGCGCTCCGGTCTGCCGGCGGGCGGCAGTCGGCCGCGATCAGCGGCGCGGTGCTTGCCGCCATCGTCCTCGCCTGGCCCCGCGGTCCGTTCGACGCGACGCTCCGGGCGCAGGTCCACGAGAGCCTCCTCCAGGGCGTCGACGCCGATCGGGCGGTCGCGATCCTCCGTCCGGCGCTGGCCGGGGCGGGTCCGCAGCCGACGCCGCGGATCCGGGCGGCGACGCCGATCCGGATCCGGATCGCGGTCGATCTCCGAGACCGCCTGACCGAGGTCGAGCCGATCGAGGACGTGACCGTCGGAGCGACCGGCGACGGGCTCCTGCCCGGCCAGCTCCTCGTCCACGATCGCCGGGCCGAGCGGAACCCCGACGGGCGGGCCGGCCTCGAGGTCGACGAGCCGGCGGTCCTCGGCGAGCGGACCCTCGAACCGCTGCTCGCCGACCGCCGGCGCGGCCTGTGGGTCGTCGCCGTCCGCTGACGTCTCCGGACCGAGCGCCCGATCCAGCGGAGGATCAGATCCGAGTCAGCCACGCAGGACGCCCTGCCTGAATTGCGACTCCGACCCTCGATCCTGCACACCGTCACGCTCAGGTGCCGGCCGGCTGATCCGTGCACGGATCAGCCCGTCATCCCCTCGACATCGGTCGCGCCCGCCGATGTGCCACCATGGCGCCTGCCCGCAGTCTCGGAGACACGATGTTCGAACGCCTCTTCGGCGGCCGGGAGATGGATCCCGCGACCGCCGAGCGCATCCCGCCCGGCCAGTACAAGACCGACAAGTTCCCGGTGCTCCACTACGGATCCGTGCCTCGGACGGACCTCGCGACGTGGGACTTCAGGGTCTTCGGCGAGGTCGACAACCCGTTCACCCTGACCTGGGACCAGTTCAAGGCCCTCCCCCGCAAGACCGTCCACACCGACATCCACTGCGTGACGCGCTGGACGAAGCTCGACACCGACTGGGAGGGTGTCCCGATCCAGGAGATCCTCAAGCTCGCCCAGGTCCGCCCCAGCGCGACCCATGTCGTCTCCCACGCCGAGCAGGGCTATACCGCCAACGTCCCGCTGAGCGTCCTCGACGACGACGACGTCCTCCTCGCCGACACGTTCGGCGGCGAGCCGCTCGAGCTCGAGCACGGCTACCCGCTCCGCCTGGTGATCCCGAAGAAGTACTTCTGGAAGAGCTCGAAGTGGATCCGCGGCCTCGAGTTCCTCGACCACGATCAGCTCGGCTTCTGGGAGCGCTACGGCTACAACAACGACGCGGACCCCTGGAAGGAAGAACGCTTCAGCGAGTAGAGAGGCGAGACTTCCGGCTGTCGCGCCTGGGCGACGCTGGCGGCGTTGCCGCCTGCGGTCCTCGCTCACGACCGTCCGAGGTCGCTCGCTGCGGTCCTCGGCGGCGCCTTGCCAGCCCCGCCCATCCGCGACGAACGCAGTCGGGCTGTCGCGCCGGAACGACGATGGCGGCCTCGGCGGCCCGGCCCGACGGCGGGCCGCTTCAGCCTAGACCGCCTCGGCGAGCGGCTCCGCGAACTGGCTCTGGTAGAGGTCGGCGTAGGCGCCGCCCCGGGCGAGGAGCTCGTCGTGCGTCCCCTGCTCGACGATCCGGCCGTGCTCCATCACGAGGATCGAGTCGGCGTCGCGGATCGTCGAGAGGCGATGGGCGATCACGAACGTCGTCCGGCCCTTCATCAGGCGCGCCATCGCGCGCTGGATCAGGACCTCGGTCCGCGTGTCGACCGAGGACGTCGCCTCGTCGAGGATGAGGATCGGCGGGTCGGCGAGGAACGCGCGGGCGATCGTCATCAGCTGCTTCTCGCCGGCCGACAGGTTCGTCGCGTCGTCGTCGATGATCGTGTCGTAGCCCTCGGGCAGGGTCCGCACGAAGTGGTCGACGTGGGCCGCCTCCGCGGCGGCGTGGAGCTCGGCCTCCGAGGCCTCGAGCTTGCCGTACTCGATGTTCTCGCGGATCGTGCCGTGGAAGAGCCAGGTGTCCTGGAGAACCATCCCGAACGCCCGCCGCAGGGAGTCGCGCGACAGCTCCCGGGTGTCGATCCCGTCGATCGTGATCCGGCCGCCGTCGAGCTCGTAGAACCGCATCAGCAGGTTGACGAGGGTCGTCTTGCCGGCCCCGGTCGGGCCGACGATCGCGATCGTTGCGCCGGCCGCCACGTCGAGCGACAGGTCGTCGATCAGGGGGTGGTCGGGCTCGTAGCGGAACGAGGCGTTCTCGAAGCGGACGGCCCCGACGGGCGCGTCGAGCGGCACCGACGGGACAGGATCGGCCGACTCCTCGGTCTCGTCGAGGAGCTCGAACACGCGCTCGGCCGAGGCGATCGCCGACTGGAGGACGTTGACGATGCTCGCGGTCTGGATGATCGGGAACGTGAACTGGCGCGAGTACTGGATGAACGCGACGATGTCGCCGAGCGACTGCTGGCCGGACGCCACCCGCAACCCGCCGATGACCGCGATCGCGACGTAGTTCAGGTTCGAGATGAACATCATCGCCGGCTGGATGATCCCGGAGATGAACTGCGCCTTCTGGCTCGCCTCGTAGAGCCGCTCGTTCTCGCGGTCGAACGTCTCGACCGCCTCGCGCTGGCGGCCGAACGACTTCACGATCGCGTGGCCGGTGTGCATCTCCTCGACGTGGCCGTTGAGGGCGCCGGTCGACGCCCACTGGGCGACGAACTGCTGCTGGGAACGCTTGACGATGAAGACGGTGACGAAGAGCGACGCGGGCACCGCCAGGAGCGACACGACCGCGAGGATCGGGCTGATCGTCAGCATCATGATCAGGACGCCGACGATCGTCAGGAGCGACGTGATCAGCTGGGTCAGGCTCTGCTGGAGCGACTGGCCGATGTTGTCGATGTCGTTCGTGACCCGGCTCAACAGGTCGCCGCGGGGGTGGCTGTCGAAGTAGCGGAGCGGCAGCCGGCCGAGCTTCTCGTCGACGTCCGTCCGCAGGCGGAGGACCGTGCGCTGGGTGACGCCGGCCATGATGTAGCCCTGCATCCAGGCGAAGATCGAGCTGACGACGTAGATCCCGACGAGGAACAGGAGGACGCCGCCGAGGGCGCCGAAGTCGATGCCGGCGGCGTTCAGGTGGAGCCCCGACAGGAGGTCGGCGAGCTGGTTGTTGCCCTGCGCCCGGAGGCCCGCCACGAGCTGCTCCTGGGTGAAGCCGGTCGCGAGGAGCTGCTTCCCGAGGGCGCCCTCGAAGATCGTGTTGATCGCGTTGCCGAGGATCTTGGGACCGATCACCGCCAGCGTGACGCTGATGACCGCGAGCACGATCACCCCGAGGATCAGCGGCCGCTCGGGCCCGAGCGTCCCGATCAGGCGACGGAGGGAGCCCCGGAAGTCGCGGGCCTTGGCCGGCGGCATGCCCATGCCCATGCCCATCATCCCGGGCCCGCGTCCGCCGCCCGGACCGCCCGGCCGGCCGCCGGGGCCGCCGGGCTGGGCGGGCCGCCCGCGCCGGGGCGGAAGACCGGCGCGCCGGGCCCGCTCGGGGCGGCGCCGCCGGGGGTCGCGCCGGGGCTGCCCGGGGTCGCGCCACCGCCGGTCGGCGGGACGCCGCCGGGTCGGCCGCTCATGCGACGGCCTCCGACTCGGACAGCTGCGAGTACACGATCTCGCGATAGGTCTCGTTGGATTCGAGGAGCTCGCGGTGGGTCCCGCTGCCGACGATCCGGCCCGCGTCCATGACGATGATCCGGTCGGCGTTGAGGATGGTCCCGACGCGCTGGGCGACGATGATCACCGTCGCCCCGCCGAGCTCGCGCTCGAGGGCGGCGCGGAGGCGGGCGTCGGTCGCGAAGTCGAGCGCCGAGAAGCTGTCGTCGAAGATGTAGATCCCGGCGTCCTTGACGATCGCCCGGGCGATCGCGAGGCGCTGCCGCTGGCCGCCCGACACGTTCGAGCCGCCCTGGGTGATCGGCGCCTCCAGACCGCCCTCCATCTCGCTGACGAACTCGCGACCCTGCGCGATCTCGAGGGCGCGCCAGAGCTCGTCGTCGGTGGCGACCGCGTCGCCGAACCGGAGGTTGCTCGACACGGTCCCGCCGAAGAGGAACGCCTTCTGCGGGATGAACCCGATCCGGGCCCAGAGGTCCTCGCGATCGACCGCGCGGACGTCGACGCCGTCGACGAGGACGCTGCCGGCCGTCGCGTCGTAGAAGCGCGGGATCAGGTTGACGAGGGTCGACTTGCCGCTGCCCGTGCTGCCCACGATCGCGGTGGTCTGGCCCGGCTCGGCCCGGAACGAGATGTCGTGGAGGACCGGCTCTTGCGCGCCCGGGTAGCCGAAGTCGACGGCGCGGAACTCGACGACGCCGCGATCCGGGCCGGCGGGGTCGACCGCGACCGGCACCTCCGGGTCGTGGATCGAGGGCCGGGTGTCGAGGACCTCCCGGATCCGCCCAGACGAGACGGCGGCCCGCGGGATGAGGATGAACATGAAGACCGCGGTCAGGACGGCGAACAGGATCTGGAGGAGGTACTGGAGGAAGGCCGTCAGGTTGCCGATCTGCAGCTCCCCGCTCTGGACCCGGGTCGCGCCGAACCACAGGACGGCGACGGTCGAGAGGTTGAGGATCGCGGTCATCGTCGGGATCGTGATCGCGAACAGGCGGGTGACCGCGATCGTCGTGTCGAACAGGTCGCGGCTCGCGGTGTCGAAGCGCTGCTCCTCGTGCCCGGTCCGGACGAAGGCGCGGATCACCCGGACGCCGGCGAGCGTCTCGCGCATCACCTGGTTGATCCGGTCGATCTTGACCTGGATCGCCCGGAACAGCGGGATGGCCCGGCTCATCACGAGGCCGATGACGAGGGCCATCAGGGGGATGACGATCACGAGCAGCCCGGACAGCGGCACGTCCGTGCGGAGGGCCATGAAGATCCCGCCGACGATCAGGATCGGGGCGGAGATCATGATCGTGAGGGCCATGAAGACGACGGTCTGGATCTGCTGGACGTCGTTGGTGTTGCGGGTGATCAGCGACGCCGGCCCGAAGTGGTTGACCTCGACCTGACTGAACGTCTCGACCTTCGTGAAGATCGCGCTGCGGACGTCGCGCCCGAAGCCCATCGCGACCTTGGAGCTCAGGAAGACCGAGGCGACGGCCGCGACGCCGAGCAACGCGGTGACGAGGAGCATCAGGCCGCCGACGCGGACGATGTAGTCCGTGTCGCCCTTGGCGATGCCATTGTTGATGATGTCGCCGTTGAGGTCCGGCAGGTAGAGGTTGCCGATCGCCTGGACGAGCAGGAGGGCCATGACGACCAGGAGCCGGCCGCGGTACGGCGCAAGGTAGGCGCGAAGCAATCCGATCACGGCTGACCCCTCTTGACCACCGGCGTGGCGGCGTTCTCGGCGACGATGGCAGCGTCCTCGACTCCCGCCGGGCTGGCGATGACGGTCGACTTCGACTCGCCGGACCCGCCGGCTTCGCCGGCCCCGGTTGCGCCGGCCGAGCCGAGTCGGACGGCGACGAGGCCGGCCTTGGCCTTCTCGACATGGATGGCCAGGCGGGCCGCGTGCATCGCCCGGAGGCCGGTCAGGAGCGCGGAGAGCTCGTCATCGGTCAAGCGCGTGAACAGCACCGCCAGCTGCTGGCGGCGATGCTCGGTCATGTCCCGGAAGATCGCGAGCCCCGCCTCGGTGGGGCGGACCAGGACGACGCGGCGATCGGTCTCGCCGTGGCGGCGCTCGACGAGCCCGCGCTCCTCCATCCGGGTCACGATCCCGGTGGCGCTGGCGACCGACACGTCGAGCAGGTCGGCGAGCCGCGACATCGGGATCGCCCCGTCGGTCTCGAGGACCGTCAGGACGTGGAGATGGATCAGGCTGAGCGAGCCCTTGAGCCACGACCGGAAGGCGTTCATCCGGTCGCGCGGGCTCCAGGCGGTCATCTCGTCGACGAGCTCGCCGATGAGCGCATCGCGCCCGCCGTCGGGCCGGCCGGCGGGCTGATCGGGGTCGTTAGTCAATGTCACATGAATAATCTATCCGAGGCGAAGCGAGACTGTCAACCCGGAGATGGCGGCGCCGGATCCGGCCGGGCGGGGCGCGTCGGCCCCGCCCGGCGGCGGTCAGGCAGGCCGGACGTTCTGGTTCAGCCGGAAGAGGTTCGCCGGGTCGTAGCGCCGCTTGACGGCGGCGAGCCGCTCGTACGCGCCGTCGGGGTATGCGGCCCGGACCCGGGCGTCGCCCTCGAGGGCCAGGAAGTTGACATAGACGCCGGTCTGGCGATCGGCGAACGCCGCGAAGAACTCCTCGGCCCAGGCGTCATGGGGTGCCGGATCCCCGCCGATCTCGAAGAGCGCCATCGCCGCCACCATCACCTCGGCGCCGCGCTGCGAGAATGCCGTCGCGTCGGGGGCGACGCGGGCCATGGCCCCGCCGAGGACCCGCAGCTGGGTGATCGCCATCGGGCTCGTCGCCCGCGCCATGAGCTCGATGATCCGCGCGGCGTCGGCCACGTCGAGGTCGTCGCTGAACCACGACCGGATGCTTCCCCCGGACCGGGCGCCGGCCTCCTCGGTGAACTGGTAGATCGCCGGGTACGGCATCGGACCGACGAGGTCCGCGATCGGCTCGGCGAGGCCCTTGATCGGGGCCCACGCGGCCAGGCCGGCCTCGAGCTCACCGTCGAACACGCCGAGAACCATCACGACGAGCTCGCCGACCCGGTCGGCCGGGATGAACGGCAGCGGCGGCGCGGCCATGACGAAGGAGATCAGGGTCAGGCCGTCGGGCGCCGTGCGGGCCTCGCGGACCAGGCCCGCGATCGTCTGCGGGGTCGCCGGCAGGATGACCCCGCCGCCGACCACGGTGTCGACGGCCGCGAGGCGGTAGACGAAGCGGGTGACGATGCCGACATTCCCGCCGCCGCCGCGGATCGCCCAGAAGAGGTCCGGGTGGCGCTGTTGGTCGACCGTCAGGATCCGGCCGTCGGCGGTGACGACCTCCGCCTCGACCAGGTTGTCGATCGTCAGCCCGTGCTTGCGGGTCAGGAACCCGATCCCGCCGCCGGTCGTGAGCCCGCCGATCCCGACGTTGGCGGTGTCGCCGAAGGGCACGGCAAGGCCGTGCGCGGCGGCGGCCGCGGTCACCTCGCCGGCCGTCAGCCCCGGCTGGGCCCAGGCCAGGCGCCGCTCGGCGTCGATCAGGAGGCCCTTCATCGACGACAGGTCGAGGACGATGCCGCCGTCGGTCGTGCCGTAGCCGGCCAGGCTATGGCCTCCGCTCCGGACGGCCAGGTCCAACCCCGTCGCCTCGGCGAAGCGGACGGTCCGGGCGACGTCGTCGGCGTCGGCGGCCTTGACGACGATCGCCGGGCCGCCGAGATAGCGCGCGTTGTGGACCTCGCGGCCGGCCTCGTACCCGGCGTCGCCCGGCAGGAGGAGCGGGCCGGTCAAGGCAGCGCCGAGCGCGGCGATCGTGTCCTGGGTGAGGGCCGGGACGTCGACCGGCGACGCGCCCGGTCCGGATGCGGCGGCGTCGAAGGGGCGCGGGCGGGCGGCTTCCATGCGGTCGGATCTCCGTCGGCTTCGATCGGTCCGCCAGCGGTGGAGCGGCGGGTGACCTGACCGTACGGGCACGTCAGGACCGCGGGCACCGGACGGTCGCGGAGGAACGCGGGTCGGCCTTCGGCCGGCGACAGATGGACGGATGACGATGGACCTAGCTCCGGCGCGCCCCGGTCACGCGCGGCTCGGGGCGGTAGAACCGCAGCCGCCGCTGGAGGAGGAACGTCTCGCGGTCGATC
Source organism: uncultured Chloroflexia bacterium (assembly GCA_963710105.1). Lineage (GTDB taxonomy): Bacteria > Chloroflexota > Limnocylindria > Limnocylindrales > CSP1-4 > CF-46. Next base: position 244,684 of record CAVPYV010000003.1, on the reverse strand, counting down.
AGCGCGAGCAGGCCGCGCAGCCGATCCTCGGTGGTCGCGGCCTCGAGCAGGGCCTGACGCCGGGGCGACTCGACCTGGAGGATGCCGGCGAGGAGGTGCGACAGGACCGTGGGGTCGTCGGGGATCGCGACCCGCCGCTGGCGGGGCGCCTCCTCCTCATCGGCCACGTCGGCGTCGTCCGGACTGTCGGCGTCGTCGGCGACGGCGGACGCGCCCGCTCCCGAGACGTCGGCCCGGCCGAACGCCTCCGCGTCGGGCTCGCGATCGTCGCCCGCGGTCCCGTGGCCGGCTTCGCGGTCGTGCTCGGCGGGCTCGTCGTCCTCGGTCTCGATCTCGACCCGGACGTCGATCTCGTCGGCCGTCTCGCCGGACCGCGGCTGGAGGAGCTCGAGGTAGGTGACGAAGCGGCGGGTCGCGGTCATCGCCAGGCGATGGGCGGCTGCCTCGTCCACGACCGTTTCCTCGAGCAGGTCGACGTCGGCGACGAGGTACGGCCGCTTGGCGCTCAGGACCGTCCGGATCTCGAACCGGCGCGTCCCGACGACGAGCAGGTCGTAGCGGCCGTCGTCGTAGCTGCCCGCGTCGCGGATCTCGGCGATCGTGCCGATTCCGTTGAAGGAGATCGCGCCGACCCCGACCTCGCGGCCCTGGCGGATCAGCACGACGCCGAACGGCGACGTCGTCTCGAGGCAGTGGCGGACCATCGCCCGATAGCGGTCCTCGAAGACGTGGAGGGGCAGGGCGATCCCGGGGCAGAGGACCGTGTTGAGCGGGAAGAGCGGCAGTTCCATCCGGCGGCATCTCGCTCGAGGCGTGGGCGGTGGGCGGTGGCGGTGGTCGGTCGCGGTCCGTGGCGTCCAAGCGTCCCGCGCCGGGCGCGCAGGCTCGCAGTCTACGGAACGGAAACAGCCGCCGGGCGGGCCGGCGGCTGCGGAGCGGCGAGGGGGCGGTGTCGGTGCAGACCGCCCGGGAGGTTCAGTCGGTCAGTGCGAGCAGCCCTTCGGCGAGCCGGTGTCGTCGGCCGTCCGGAAGCTCGAGCCGCAGCCACAGGCGGCGACAGCGTTCGGGTTGTTCACGGTGAAGCCGGCGCCCATCAGCGTGTCGACGTAGTCGATCTCGGAGCCCTTCAGGAGGTCGATCGACTTGCCGTCGACGTAGACCTTCACGCCGTTCGCCTCGAGGACCTTGTCCTCGGCGGTCGGCGCGTCCTCGAGCATCATCCCGTAGCGGAAGCCGGAGCAGCCGCCGGAATAGACGTACACGCGCAGCCCGACGTCCGGGTTCGTCTCCTCGGCCGTCAGCTCGCGAAGCTTGGACGCGGCTGCGTCCGACAGGCTGACGACGGTCGGCTGGATGTCCAACATCGGGTGAGGCCTCCTCGGGAGGTGCTGCGGAATGCTCGGAAGTCTGGCTGATGTCGACGACGTCCGTCGATGGCCCGATCGTACGCGGCGCAACGGATTCCGGCAAGGGCGGCGCCGAAATCTCCGGCCACGACATCGCGACCAAGCGCGCGAGTGCCCGCCGGGAGGCGCAGATTTGCAGGCCATCCGGACCGCCCGCTGATCCCGATCCGTCCATGCGGGGATTCTTGCCATTCGCCAGCGACACGCGCATTGGCCACACTCCTGGCCAGAATCCTCGCGACAAGCGTTGTCGGTTAGCCATTCAGGGCTAACGGACCCGACCTGAGGGCCCCATCCCGGCCGTCGGGCGCGCGCCCGCCTGTCCAGCGCGCGCACGGCTGGCGTATGGGCAGATCCGGCGCTGCAGCAGATCCGCCGCTGCAGCCGGCACGACCGGCGCGGACGTCCGGCGGTCAGCCCTCGATCCGTTCGATCACCGTCGCGATCCCCTGCCCCACGCCGATGCACATCGTCGCGAGACCCCACCGCCCGCCGGTCCGCCGCAGCTCGTGGCTGAGCATCGTGATCAGGCGGGCGCCGCTCATCCCGAGCGGGTGGCCGAGCGCGATCGCCCCGCCGTTGACGTTGACCTTCGCCGGATCGAGCCCGAGCTCGTCGATGCACACGATCGACTGCGAGGCGAACGCCTCGTTGAGCTCGACGAGATCGAGGTCGTCGATGCCGATACCCGCTCGCTCGAGCGCCTTGCGGCTCGCCGGGACCGGCCCATAGCCCATGACGGCCGGATCTACGCCGGCCACCGCCGTGGCGACGACCCGGGCGAGCGGCGTCAGGCCCAGGGCGGCGGCCCGCTCCGCTTCGACGAGGAGCACCGCCGACGCGCCGTCGTTGATCCCCGAGCTGTTGCCGGCCGTCACGGTGCCGCCCTCCCGGAAGGCCGGGCGAAGCCTCGCCAGCGCCTCCGCCGACGTGTCCGCGCGGGGATGCTCGTCGCGGGAGACGACGACCGGCTCGCCCTTCTTCACCGGGATCGTCACCGGCACGATCTGGTCGTCGAACCGGCCGGCCTCGATGGCTGCGATCGCCTTCTGCTGCGAGGCCAGCGCGAAGGCGTCCTGGGCGTCGCGCTCGACCGTCCAGCGCTCGGCGACGTTCTCGGCGGTCTCGCCCATCGAGTACGGGTAGTGGAGCTCGGCGAGCTTCGGATTGAGAAAGCGCCAGCCGAGCGTCGTGTCCTGCAGCTCGCGCGGACCGCGGTCCCAGGCGGCCGCCGCCTTCGCCATGACGTACGGCGCCCGGGTCATCGACTCGGTCCCGCCGCCGATGAACACGTCGCCGTCACCGACCGCGATCGCGTGGGCGGCCGAGTTGATCGCCTGGAGCCCGGAGCCGCACAGGCGGTTGACGGTCAGCCCGGCGACCTCGACCGGCAGCCCGGCCAGGAGGAGGGACATCCGGGCGACGTCACGGTTGTCCTCGCCGGCCTGGTTGGCGCAGCCGAGAATCACGTCCTCGATCAGCGACGGATCGATGCCGGAGCGCTCGACGACGGCGCGGATCGCGAGGGCGGCCAGGTCGTCCGGGCGGACGGACGCGAGCGCTCCGCCGTAGCGGCCGATGGGCGTCCGGACCGCCTCGATGATCCAGGCGTCGCGAAGGGGTCGGTGGAGGTCACGGGTCATGGAGCGATTGTAGGTGGCGCCTGCGGCGCGGCTCAGGGGAGTGCTTCGACGAGGCCGACGATCGCGGCGGGGACCGTGCCGTCGGGCGAGGGACTGCCGTGCAAATCGGTTGGCGGGTCGCCGAAGAAGAAGACGAGGACGTCGCCGGCGGCGACGAGGTACTGGCTCCTCCCCAGTCGGAATGTGAATGCGGCCCTGTGGCCGGCGATGGTCATCGGCACGGACGGGTTGCCACTGCCGCCGATCGCCCCGTCGATCGCCAACCCCGCCGAAATGAGGCGATCGGGTTCGACTCCCGGCGCCCGGAACGCAACGGCGCCGATCCCGCCGTTGTCGGCCATCGCGAGCCCGACCGTCAGCCGATCGACGGAGACGCCGGCCTCCTGCGCGAAGTCCCGCGGCTCGTTGCCGCAGAGCACGAGGCACATGTCGCCGCCCTTGGAGAAGGCCGATCCGGCCATCGAGAACCGGGTCAGCGAGGTGCCATTGATCGTGGCCGGCAGGTACGCCTCGAGGGCGGCGTCGTCGTGCGGGAAGCTCGGTCGGACGCTGAGGGACTCGACGTCGGGGTCGGACTCGGCGGAGCACTCGGTGCCGGATCCGGCGACGGCGGCCCGTGCGTCGCGCCCGGGGCCGGCGACGGCCGACCTCCGTCCTGCGAGGCGCCGCCAACCTCGCCGCCGGGTCCGCCGCCGACACAGCCGCTGGCCGCGAGTCCCAGGACGACCATCACGGCCGCCGCCCGGACCGCTCGACGCGTCTGTGGGCCAGTGTTCACCGCCCGAGTCTAGCCCCCGCCAGGCGTGCAATCATTCGTCCGGTGATCGCCCGCGGCGTCCGCTTCGCCCGAGCCGGGTCGTCGTCGACGTCCGCCGCCCTTCTGGTCGCGTTCAACCTCGTCCCCCTCGCCGGGGTCCTGTTCTGGGGCTGGAACGTCGCGACGCTGCTCGTCCTGTACTGGGTCGAGAACGGGATCGTCGGGCTCCTGAACGTCCCCAAGATGCTCCTCGCCCGCGGCGACGGGATGCCGGGCGCATCCGTCCGGTCAGGGACGGCCCCTGCCCCGATGCCCCTGTCCGGCGACGGCCCAGCGGGGCGCGTCGGGCTCGTCCTCTTCTTCCTGGCCCACTACGGGATCTTCTGGCTCGTCCACGGGATCTTCGTCCTGACCCTCACCTCGTTCGCCGCCCATGCCGTAGAGCCGTGGTTCCCGGGCCCGGCGTTCCCGCCGGACGTCCTGCCCGGCAGCGTCGATGTCAGCGGCGGACCCGCCGCGACCGGCCCGGACCTGTCGGCCGTCGCCTGGGGCGCGCTCGCCCTGGCGATCAGCCACACCGCGTCGTTCGTGGTGAACTTCGTGGGCCGGCGGGAGTACCTGACGGTCTCGCCGATGCGCCAGATGGGCGCTCCCTACGGCCGGGTGGTGATCCTCCACCTGTCGATCCTGCTCGGCGGCTTCATCAGCCTCGCGCTCGGGAGCCCGATCGGGGCGGTCATCGTCCTCGTCCTCCTGAAGACGGCGGTCGATCTCGCGCTCCACGTCCGCGAGCACGGCGGCGTTGCCGCGCGGCCGCAACCGGCCTGAAGCCTCGTCAGCGGCGTCCCTCGAGCGCGGCCGACGGATCCAGGCTCGGATCGTCCCGGGCGAGCTCGCGGAGGCGCGCCGCGACCTTCGGGCCGCCGCCAAACGCGGCCGCACGCTCGAACGGCCCGATCGGATGGGCGGCGCCCAGGCGAAGCGCGATGTCGATGTCGTCTCGCGCGGCGACCCCCTCGGCGGCCGCCCGGAAGGCCTCGTCGACGATCGGCAGGAGGATCCGCTCGCCGATCTCGTCGGCAGCAAGCCCGCCGCCGCCAACGCGGCGCTCGTCGGCGACCGTCCCGCGCCCCGCCGCGTCGTAGCGGTAGAAGCCCTGGCCGGTCTTCCGGCCGAGCCGGCCGGCGGCGACGAGCTCCTCCTGGATCGGCGACGGGCGGAGCCGTTCCGGGCGGCCGAGGGCCTCCCAGATCCCCGTCGACGCGGCGAGCGTCACGTCGATCCCGGTCAGGTCCATCAGCTCGAACGGGCCGAGAGGGAATCCCGCTTCGCGGATCGCCACGTCGACGGCCTCGACCGTCGCGTCGCCGCGCTCGAGGAGGCGGAGGGCCCGCAGCGTGAAGGGCCGGTTCACCCGGTTGACGATGAAGCCCGGCGCATCGGCGGAGCGGACGGGGGTCTTGCCCCAGGCGACGACGAGATCGGCGGCGCGCGCTGACGAAGCCCGGCTCGCTGGCCGGGCCGGCGACGACCTCGACGAGGGCCATCAGCGGCGCCGGGTTGAAGAAATGGAGCCCGATGACGCGGGACGGCCGGGTGGTCGCGGCGGCGATCGAGCCGACCGAGAGCGCGGAGGTGTTCGTGGCCAGGATCGTCGTCGGTGGCGCGACCGCGTCGAGCGTCCGGAAGATCGTCGCCTTCAGCTCGAGCGACTCGAGGGCGGCCTCGACGATCACGTCCGCCTCGTCGCCCGAGCTGCTCGAGGACCTCGCTCTCGCGGAGCCGGTCGATCCGGGCGGCAACCCAATCGTCGATCCCGCCGGGATCCGACAGGGCCCGCGCCGCGCGTCGGGCGAGGCCGTCGGCGATCCGGTCGCGCGCGCGGCCCGAGCGCCGCCGCGTCGACGTCGTGGAGGACGACCTCGTGGCCCGCCTCGAGGGCGACCTGGGCGATCCCGGCACCCATCGTCCCCGCCCCGACGATCCCGATGATGTCGCGTCGATCGACCGCCATCAGATGGGCTTGAACGCCTCGAACGGCTGGCGGCAGCCGCGGCAGTAGAACAGCGACCGGCAGAGCGCCGGGCCGAAGGCGCTGTCCATCGTCACCGATGCCGAAATCGCAGAACGGGCAGCGGATCGTGGCCGGCTCGCCGGGCGGCGCGATCCCGGCTGCGCGCAGGCCGGCGCGGCCGGCGTCGGTCAGGCGGTCGGTCGTCCACGGGACGGCGAAGGTGAACGCGACGTCAACCGGCCGACCGAGCGGGACGAGGGCATCGACGACGGCCGAGCGGATGACCTCGAGGGCGGGGCAGGCGACGAAGGTCGGCAGCAGCTCGACGGCGATCCGGTCCGGGCCGACGCGGACGTCGTGGACGAGCCCGAGGTCGACGATCGAGACGGTCGGGATCTCCGGGTCGACGACGCCGCGGAGCCGGTCGCGGACCGCATCCGCCGTGACCGGCGCGGTCATCACCACGTTGCGCCGACCTCGGAGCGCGCGGACCATCGTGAACTCGTCGTGGAGCGCGCGGAACGCGGCCGAGTGGTCGCGTCCGGGCGCGGTCCGGTGCCGTGGTCGGCGGCAGGTCGGGAAGGCCGAGCCTGCGGAACGTCGTCGCCACGCCGTCCCGCCAGCGAGCCTCCATGGCGGCGAACGGCTCGCCGATGATCCCGTGGCGAACGAGGGGCGTCTCGCCGGGCAACGCCGCAAGGACCGTCCCGGCGTCGGAGCCCATCGCCCCGAGCGCCGCGACGAGGCGGCCCCGCGACTCGCCACCCGCCTCGGCCAGCCGCTCGATCCACGTCTGGACGTGCATCAGGTGGTAGCGCTCCTCGCGCCGGACCTTGGCGACCAGCTCCGCGAGGGGACGGTGCGACGAGGACGCGAGCGCCTCGAGGCGGACGCTGTCGGCCGTGTCGTAGAGATAGCGGCGGGCGATCGTCGCCGCCCAGTCGCCTCGGGGATGGTCGAGCAGCCGGGCGTGGAGGTAGCCCTCGGGCGGCCGGTCGTAGGCCCAGGCGTCGGCGTCGCGGCCGTCGGCGACGGTGTCGGCGAGCAGGCCGTAGAGCGCCTGGGCGTGGCCGAGCTCGTCCTGGGCGAGCGAGCTGATCGCGACGTCCTCCTCGAGGATCGGGCCGATCCCCGTCCACTCGGAATCGCTGAACCCGATGACGAACTCGTCGTCGGCCATGCTGAGCAGGAGGATCGCGAGCGCCCGCTCGCGGCCGTCGCCGGCGCCGCTGAAGTCCATCGCGAGCGGCTCGAAGGGCCGATCGATCCCGCCGGCCGTCACTTCGCGCCCTTGTTGGCCTTCGGCTTCGCCTGGCCGCTCACCTCGCGGGCGGCGGCGAGCTTGTCCCGCATCACGTAGCCGCCCGGCTTCTTGAAGGAGCGGTCGAGCGGCGGCTGGAGCAGGTCGAGGTCGGCGAGGTCGTGGATGTCGCCGCGGCGGACGACCCACAGGTGGACGCTCTCCTGGCGCCGGCTGAACATCTCGCGGGCGTAATGGAGGGCGAGGGTCGCGTCGGGCGCCATCACCGAGCCGCCGTGGCGCATCGGATCGCCGTCCTTCTCGCGGCGGAAGACCTCCCACGGCTCGAGGACGCCGGGCGCGGCCTGATCGCCCGCCCGATCGGCCGGCGGCGAGTCCGTCACGCGGCCGCCCTCGGCGCCCCGAGGATCGCGTCGCGAACCCACTGCGTCGCATCCCAGTTCGCCCGCCGGAAGTCGAGCCGCTCCTGGGACTTCGGGCCGTGGTTCGTGACGACCGTCCGGAGCTCGTTCCAGTCGGGCTCGCCATACGTCCAGCGACCTTCGCCTCGTCGAGCGCGAGATCGGCGTCCGGGCATCGTCAGCCCGAGCTCGCGGATCCGCGGCACGTAGATCCCGAGGAACTCCTGGCGCAGCTCCTCGCTCGTCTTCGCCTTGATCCGCCAGTGGATGTCGCGGTCCTTCGCCCGGTCGCTGCGCGGGCCGTGCATCTGCATCAGCGGCCCCCACCAGCGGTCGAGCGCCTCCTGGATCGAAGCCCGCTGAGCTCGGCGTGCCGGTCGCCATCGTCACCACGACGTCGCGGCCGTGCATGATGTGGACCGACTCCTCCCAGCAGATCTTCTTCATCGTCCGGGCATACGGGGCGTAGGACGAGTCGCGGAGGGCCTGCTGGGCGACGATCGCGGCGGCGTCGACGAGCCACGCGATGATCCCGATGTCGGCCCACGAGAACGTCGGGTAGTGGAAGACGTTGTGGAACTTCGTCTTCCCGTCGAGGAGGTCCTGGATCATCGCCTCGCGCGGCTTGCCGAGGTCCTCCGCGACGCGGTAGAGCAGCTGGGCGTGGCCGACCTCGTCCTGGACCTTGGCCGTCAGGGCGAGCTTCCGGCGGAGCGTCGGCGCCCGCATGATCCACTCGCGCTCGGGCAGGACGCCCATCAGCTCGCTGTTGGCGTGCATCTCGACGAAGCGCAGCACCTGGGTCCGGTATTCGTCGGGCATCCAGTCGGTCGCCTCGACCTTGCCGCCGCCGATGACGTGCTCCTCGAAGTGGCGGTACCGCTCGTCGTGGTCGAGGGCATCGTCGTTGAACGGGAGCGCGGACCGTTCGCGCGGCGGGAGGACGGGGTCGAGGGCGAGCGGGTCGGTCATCGGGATGCCTCCGTGAGGGAGCGGAGCGAGAGGTCGACGTAGTGATCGGCGATCCGGTCCGCGGTCAGGCGGCCGTCGGGGCGGTACCAGGTCGCGATCCCGTTGAGGGCGGTCAGGACGAAGGTCGCGGCGATGGCGGGATCCGTCGGGGCAAAGGCGCCGACGGACAGCCCGTCCGCGATCGTCTCGCGGAAGCGGGCCTCGTAGGCGTCGCGCCGGCCGCTGATCTCGGCACGGCGGCCGCCGGAAAGATGGCGCCACTCCGTGATGAAGACGCTGGAGCGCTCCGGGTCGGCGGTGACGGCCTCGACGTGGGCCTCGACGAGCGCGGCCAGGCGCTCGACCGAGTCCGCGCCGCTCGTCTCGTCGGCAGCGCGATCGGCGGCCATCTCGAAGGCGGTCGCCGCGCGGTCGACGATCGCCCACAGCAGGTCTTCCTTCGAGGCGACGTGGGCATACAGGCTGGCGCCCTGCATGTCGAGGGCCCGGGCGATGTCGCGGATGCTCGTCGCCGCGTAGCCGTTCGCGCGGAACAGCTCGCTGGCCACCTCGTCGATCTCGTGCCGCCGCGGGCTCGTCTCGACCACTCACTCCCTACCTAACGATTGTTAGGAGTTTGCCGACGTGGGCCGGCACTGTCAATCGCCTAGGTCAGGAAGCGCACGACGCACGAGGCATCCGGGACATCGCGGCGCCGTCGCGGCCCGCGATCCTGCGGGGGATCAGATTTCCGGTATCCATGCACGACGGCGTGTCGGATTCGGGCTTCGGTTGCCTGATCCGGTGATGCGTCACGCTCGTTGAGCCGCCGGCTGATCCTGGTGCGGATCAGGCGAGGGGGCCCGCGACGGCGATCCCGTCACGGCCCCTCGTGGCGCCGGCGATCCGCGTCGCGGCCCGTCAATCGCTCGATCTCACACATTCGGCCGTGCAGGTCCGCACGCTTCCCACAGGGACGGTTCGCCGATCCGGGCTACCCTTCTCATCTGACCGGTCGGTGAAACCGGCGTCCGCTGTGGACGCCCGCGGCCCTTCTCTGAGCAAGGACCGACCGATGACGACCGACGCCGCCGCACGCAACCTCGCCGACGACCGCGCCCTCCTCAACGAGCTCGAGCCCGAGGCCGGTCGCCTGTACGACCGCCACGCGAAGGTCGCCCAGGAGTGGTTCCCCCACGACTTCATCCCGTACCGGCTCGGGCGCGACTTCGACAAGGAGCCCTGGACGCCCGACCAGCCGCGCCTGACCGGCGTCGCCCAGGTCAGCTTCGAGGTCAACCTCCTGACCGAGGACAACCTGCCCTCGTACCACCGCCTGATCCACGGGATGTTCGGGGCCGGCGACGGCGCCTGGATCAACTGGATCGGTCGCTGGACCGCCGAGGAGGGCCGCCACGCGATCGTCCTCCGCGACTACCTGACGGTCACCCGCAACCTCGACCCGGTCGCCCTCGAGCGCGGCCGGATGACGCAGCTCCAACAGGGCTACGACCGCGACACGATCGACACGCTGCGCGGGCTCGCCTACGTCGCCTTCCAGGAGCTCGCGACGCGGATCTCCCACAAGAACACCGGGCGCTACTCGCAGGACCCGGTGGCCGATCGGATCATGACGAGGATCGCGGCCGACGAGAACCTCCACATGGTGTTCTACCGCGACATCCTCGGCGCCGCCCTGAAGATCCAGCCGTCGCGGGCGGTCCAGGCGATCGTCGCCGAGGTCCTCGCCTTCGAGATGCCCGGCAACGGGATCCCGGGCTTCCTGCGCAAGGCCGCCGCGATCGCGAAGGCCGGCATCTACGACATCCGGATCCACCGCGACGAGGTCCTCCTGCCGATCATCCGGCACTGGCGGATCTTCGAGCTGACCGGGCTCGACGCGGCCGCCGAGGAGGCCCGCAAGCGCCTCGCCGAGCACCTCGACAAGCTCGAGGTCGCCGCCAAGCGATTCGAGGAGAAGATGGCCCTCGCCGCCGGCACCGACCGTCTGGTTCGCGCGGCGGGCTGAGAGTTCGGCCAGCCGGCCGGCACGCCGGCACGCTGCGGCGCCGGACGGCATGCGCCGCCACGCCCGATGAGTCTCGCGACGACCCGTCGTCTTCTTCGGTGAACGGAACCACGGAAGGAATCACCGAATGACCAAGATCACCGCGGCAATCACGACGTCCCTGGACGGCTACATCGCCGGGCCCAATGACGGCCCCGGGCGAGGGCTCGGGGAGGGCGGCCCGGCCCTCCACTCGTGGGTCTTCGGCGGGCCGTGGGACTACGACGAGGAGCCGAAGGGCGAGGCGACCGGCGTGGACAAGTCGTTCCTCGACGACGCGATGGCGAACCTCGGCGCGGTCATCGCGGGTCGCTGGACGTACGAGGCCGCCGAGCACTGGGGCGAGCGGAACCCGTGGGGCCTGCCGCTGTTCATCGTCACCCACCGTCCGGAGGACCAGCCCGCCGGCGACGACTTCCGGTTCGTCGGCTCGCTCGACGAGGCGATCGCGCTGGCGAGCGTGGCCGCCGGCGACAAGGTCGTGAACATCATGGGTGGCGCCGACGTCATCCGCCAGGCGCTGGCGAGCGGCCAGGTCGAGGAGCTGACGATCATCGTCGCCCCGATCATCCTCGGCGCCGGGAAGCGCCTGTTCGACGGCTTCGACCGACGGCTCGAGCTCGAGCACCTCGGCGTCCGCCAGTCGCCGTTCGCGACCTTCATCGACTACCGCGTCAAGAGCGCCTGAGCGTCCCGCTCATGGGCCGCAGTCGCCGTCGACACCCTGCACCGGCCCACCGCCACCGGATTGCGTGTCGCCGACCTGGATCAGGAGGGTCCCGCAGCTGAGCACGGTCCGGCTCATCGGCGCGCTGTACGAGCCCGTCCCGTCGAGCGCGCGCTCGTCCACGACCGAGCCCTCGGCAACGGGCAGGGCCGCGAGGCTCCGTCCCCCGGCCGTCGTCAGCTCGACCGTCCATGGCCGGGCCGGCAGCTCGCGGTCGTGGATGATGAGGCCGTTTCCGGGTTCGATCACCGAGATCTGCTCGCCGTTGACGAGAAGCGTCACCGGGATCGTCGTCTCGTTCGAGACGTTGAGCGAGTAGTCCGGTCCCCAGATGACGTGGCTGCAGCCTGCGACGAGGGCCGCCGCCAGGGCGAGGACGACAGTCGCGCGCTCCGCCTTCATGCCTCCTCGGACGCGGCCTGGCGCCACCAGGTAGCGGCGAGGAGCTCCGCGACGAGGACCTCCGTGTGCCGCGCGACGTCGGGGTCGTCGTCGCCCGGGTAGCGAATGACCGCGGCGACGCCCGGGGCGTCGGCGCCCACGGCGACCACGGTCGAGCCGCGCTTCGCCAGCCAGTCGAGCGCCTGGCCGTCCCAGCGCGAGCCGGCGAACAGGAGCGCCCGGTAGTCGAGCGTCTTCGTCAGGTACACGTCGACGTGGGCCCAGTCGCCGGTCTCGCAGGCGACCGCCGAGCCGGCGAGGGCCCTCGCGGACCATCAGCGCTCCCTGCTCGGCCGACGACAGCCGCTCCACCGGCGCCAGCAGGAAGAGCCCGTCCGGCGAGGCGAGCGCCGTCACGGCCTCGGGCAGCCAGTCGGTGCTCGTCCGCAGCAGGTCGGCCGAGGCGTGGGCCACGCCGGCGGGCAAGGCCGGCGAGGTCCTCGTCGATGCCCGTGAGGTGGCACTCGAGCGCCCGGAGGAGCAGGCCCGTGTGCTGGAACGTCCGGCAGGCGACGCCGCCGACCTCCTCGCCGGCGCCCATCTCCACGACGACGTCGGCCCGTCCGGCGAGCGTCGACGCCGGATCGTTGACGAGGGCGACGATCGGCGAGCGCCCGCGATATCGCTCGACCGCGTCGAGGGTCTCGGCGCTCGCGCCGGTCGCCGAGATCGCGACGACGAGGGTCCGCGGGTCCGGCGGCCAGCTCGCGTCGACCGAGGCCGGCTCGGCCGCGGCCGCGATCCCCGCGACTCGCAGATCCGTGGCCGCGACGCCGGCCGCGAACCGCGAGCTGCCCATCCCGAGGAGCAGCACCCGGTCGACGTCCCGGGGGACGGCCGCGAACGGGTTGCCCTGGGCGAACCGGTCGGCGAGGAGGTTCAGCCACTGCGGCTTCGATTCGAGGTCGGCGAGGAAGTGGAGCGGGTTCATCGGCGCGATCGTCGCACGGATCGTCGGCCGGCCGGAGGCCGCCGGAGCCCGGCCGCCGGACCTGATCGGCCGCCGGAGGCTCAGCCGCCGTAGCGTGCCCGGAGCGCGGCGAGCGGCGCATCCCGCCAGCGCGGCAGGAACCGTCCGGCGTAGACGAGCTCGCGGCACTCCTGCTCGACCTCGAACGCCGCGAGCAGCGCCGGGTCCGCGTCCAGCGCGCCGAGGAAGTCGCGCCGCGTCCGGGCCAGCCACGCCTCGACGGTCGGCCGGGCCAGGCCCGCCGAGCGATCGATGACGATCCGGGCGAGATGGTCGAGGCTGGCGGCCATCTGGGCGATGTCGCGCTCGGCCGGCTGGCGGACGGCGTTGGCCGCATCGTCGAGCGTCGGGTTGCCGTCGAAGTCGATCAGCGCGAGGCCGCCCGGCCATTCGAGGACCTGGCCGACGTGGAGGTCGCCGTGGACCGGCTGGATCTCGACCGCGTCGGCCCGCCGGGAGGGCGTCGAGGTCGGCCCGGATCGCCGGGGCGATCGCCGCGAGGACCGACGAGCCCGTGGCCGCGCCAGCCTCGGCCGCGAGCCCCTTCTCGAGGGCGAGCGCCTGGTCGAGGGTCGCCTCGGCGGCGCGCCGCCACGCCGCGACGGTCGACGGATCGGCCTGCGCGACGGGCTCGGCGATCACGGCTCGACGGCGTGCGCAGGGCGCCGTGGAGGCGGGCGACCAGGCGGCCCAGCGGCCGCCCGATCCAGGGGTCGCAGTCCGCCGGACAGGGCGTCTCCCCGTGGGCCGCATGGCGCTCGAGGCGGGCCAGGCACCAGTCCCAGCCGTCGCTGGCGCCGGCGAGGTACGCGTCGCCCTGGGCGATCGTCAGCTCCACCCCGGCGGGCGACCGCCAGGTCAGCGAGCCGAGCGGCGCCGGGATCCCGCCGAAGCCGACGGCGTCGAGGTGGGCGAGCAGGGTCGCCGCCCGGCCGGGTCCCGGCCCGATCCGCCGGAACCATTTCACGATCGCCCGCTCGCCGACCACGACCGAGGCGTTCGTCTGGTCGGCCGCGATCGCCCGCTCGGACGCCGACGGGACCCCGGCGGCGAACGCCGACAGGCCGTCGCCCGGCTCGGCCCGCCGCCAGGCGTCGACGGCGACCTCGTCGCGGGCGAGCAGGACGACGAAGAAGGCGCCGCCGGACTCGGCGACGAGCGCCACCGCGTGGCGATCACCGAGGCGCAGGGCCGCGTCCGGCGGGCGATCGCCCAGCGGCGCGCGGAGGTAGCCGCGACCGGGCGCCCGCGCCGGACCCGCCGCGATGGCCGGCCAGGCCGCGCGCAACTCGGCGAGGAGCCGCCCGTCGGCCGCGTACGATGACGCCGCGAGCGCCGGCCCGCCCTCGCCGGCCTCCGTCGGATCCCGCCGCTCAGTCACGAGGAGATGATGGCCCAGCCGCTGACCATCCTGTTCATGCCCGAATCGGCGTACGGCCCGACGAACAACTGCATCGGCATCGGCGACGTGCTTCGCCGGCGCGGCCACACCGTCGTCTTCGCGGCCGAGGCGTCATGGCGCGGCCGGCTCGCCCCGCTCGGGTTCGTCGAGGACCTCGTCGACCTGGCGCCGCCGCCGGCGCCCGACCCGGACGGGCCGCCGCAGGACGCCGGCCAGTTCTGGAAGGACTTCATCCGCGACACCGCGCCGGAGTTCCGGAAGCCAACGATCGAGCAGCTCGCGACCTTCATGCAGCCGACGTGGCAGGCCCTGATCGACGGCGCGAAGTTCTGCGAGCCGCGGCTCCGCGAGATCATCGCCCGCAACACGCCGGACGTGATCGTCGAGGACAACGTCGTCGCGTTCCCGGCGCTCCAGACCGCCGGCAGGCCGTTCGTCCGGATCGTCTCCTGCCAGCCTCTGGAGATCCGCGGCGACGATCCGGCCGGCGCCGCGGCGATCCCCCCGGCCTACTCCGGCCTGCCGAGCGACGACCGCAGCGAGTGGCAGGCGTTCCGCGAGGAGTACGACCGGACCCACCGGCCGACGTGGGAGGACTTCGACGCCTGGTGCCGCGACCAGGGCGCGCCCCCGCTCCCCGAGCTCGAGTTCATCCACCCCTCGCCCGCTCTCAACCTGTACGTCTACCCGCAGGTCGTCGACTACACCGACCGTCGGCCGCTCGACGCGACCTGGCGCCGGCTCGACTCGTCGGTCCGCGCCACCGACGCCCGGTTCGAGCTGCCGGCGGAGGTGGCGGACCGGCCGCCGGGCTCGGGCCTCATCTACCTCTCGCTGGGCTCGCTCGGCAGCGCCGACGTGGACCTGATGCGGCGGCTCGTCGCCGTCCTCGGGGCGACGCCCCACCGCTTCATCGTGTCGAAGGGCCCGCAGCACGCCGCGTACGACCTCGCCCCGAACATGTGGGGGGCGGAGTTCCTGCCGCAGACCTCGATCATCCCGCTCGTCGACCTCGTGATCACCCACGGCGGCAACAACACGACGACCGAGGCGTTCCACTTCGGCAAGCCGATGATCGTCCTGCCCCTGTTCTGGGACCAGTACGACAACGCCCAGCGGGTCGACGAGACGGGCTTCGGCGTCCGCCTGCCGACCTACGCCTTCGCCGACGGCGACCTGACGGGCGCGATCGAGCGGCTCCTCGGCGACGCCGACCTGCGCGGCCGGATGGCCCGCATCGGCGCGGAGATCCGGGCGAAGGACGGCGTGGCGAAGGCCGCCGCCGCGATCGAGTCCGTGGGGCTGGTGGGCCGGTGACCGTTGCCGGGCACGGGCAGGCCCCGCCGGCGGCGATGCGGCGCGTCCGCGCGACGCGCTACGTGACCGCGCTGCGCGAGGGCGGCTCGCTGCCCGGGCTCGTCGAGGCCGACGACGACGGCCTGTACGTCGTCAAGTTCGCGGGCGCCGGCCAGGGTCCGCGGGCCCTCGTCGCGGAGTGGCTCGGCGGCGAGATCGCCCGCGCGCTCGGCCTGCTCGTGCCCGAGATCGTCTCGGTCGACCTCGCGGCGGGAATCGCCGATTCCGAGCCCGACGAGGAGATCCGGGACCTGCTCAAGGCCTCGGTCGGGCGCAATCTCGGGCTCGACTTTCTGCCCGGCTCGATCACGTTCAACCCGATCGTGGACTCGACACCCGATCCGGACTGGGCCGCGGCCGTGATCTGGCTGGACGGCCTGATCACGAACCCGGACCGGTCGCCGAAGAACCCCAACCTGCTCGTCTGGCACGGCCGGCCGTGGCTGATCGACCACGGCGCCGCGCTCTACATCCACCACACCTGGCGCGATCCCGCCGCCCATGCCGCCCGCAGCCACGCCGAGCGCCTGGCCGATCACGTCCTGCTGCCCTTCGCCTCGTCGATCGCCGCCGCCGACGAGCGCCTCGCGCCGCTGGTCACGGCGGGTCTGCTCGCGGGCCTCGTCGCCGCGATCCCGGACGTCTGGCTCCCCGACGACCCGGTCATCGGCGACGCCGCCGCGCAGCGGTCCGGCTATCTCGCATACCTCGGCG
This sequence comes from uncultured Chloroflexia bacterium, assembly GCA_963710105.1. Classification (GTDB taxonomy): domain Bacteria; phylum Chloroflexota; class Limnocylindria; order Limnocylindrales; family CSP1-4; genus CF-46. The sequence continues at coordinate 228,573 of CAVPYV010000003.1, read as the reverse complement.
CCCGGCTGGCGACGCGACCGTTCGCCGCGGCCGCCGAACAGCTCCGGGCGAAGGCCGCCTGATGGCCGACCAGCCGTTCCAGTACGCGGTCATCCGGGTCGTGCCCCGGGTCGAGCGCGGGGAGAGCCTGAACGCCGGCGTCGTCCTCCTCTGCCGGCCGCGGCGCTTCCTTGCCGCGCGCGTCGGGCTGGACCGCGAGCGGCTCCGGGCACTCGCCCCGGCGGTCGACGCCGCGACGATCGAGACGCATCTCGCGGCGATCGAGCGGATCGCGGCCGGCGACCCGGCGGCGGGGCCGATCGCGAAGCTCGGCCAGGGCGAGCGGTTCCACTGGCTGGTCGCCCCCGCGTCGACGGTCATCCAGCCATCTGAGGTCCACACCGGCCTGTGCGCCGACCCGGCGGCGGAGCTCGAGCACCTCTTCGAGCGGCTCGTCGGCTAGACAGGGGCCTCAACCCGCGCCCTCGACCGGGGGTGCTCAGGCAGCCGCCCGATCGGTCGCCGCCGAGCGAGCCGCGCCCCCTACGCGAGGGGACCGACCGTCACCGTTCGGACGCCGGCCCGCTCCGCCCGCTCGACCGTGAACGCGACACCCGCGGTGCGCGCCCGGGCGAGGCCGATGCCCGCGATGTCGTCGACGAAGGGGAGCGAAGCCAGCCGCACGCGCCGCGCCACGCGGCCGACCACCAGGGCGATGGCCGCGTCGATCTCGGCGAGCGAGGCCGCCCCGACCTCGTCCGGATCGGCATGCTGCAGGTCGCGCGGAAACTCGATGAGCGCGGAACTGTCCACGAGATCAACGTAGGCCCGGACGCCAAGAGGCCGGCCGGCAGGCGACCGGTCGCAGCGCTCAACAAGCGCTCAACGTGCGCGGGCCGGATCCTCCGCGATCCGGTAGCCGACCCCCGGTTCGGCGACGATCAGGTCCCGGGTGGCGCCGGTCGGATCTGCCTCGGCCAGCTTCCGGCGCAGCCGCGACACGTAGACGTGGAGGTAGTGGCCCTCCTCGGCGTAGGCGGTCCCCCACACCGCCCGGAGCAGACGGCCCTTCGTCAGGACCCGCCCGGACGAGGTGATCATCGTCTTGAGGAGCTCGTACTCGCGGGGAGTGAGGTCGAGGACCGTTCCGCTCACCGAGGCGACGCGGGCAGCGACATCGATCGCGACCGATCCGAGGCGGATCGTTCCGGTGGTGTCGGCCGCCGGCCCGCCGGTCCGCCGCAGGAGTGCGGCGACCCGCGCCCGCAGCTCGTCGAGGCCGAACGGCTTGGCCAGGTAGTCGTCGGCCCCGGCTTCGAGGGCGCCGACCTTGTCCCGTTCGGCGCCGCGTGCCGAGAGGACGAGGATCGGCGTGGTCGCCTCGCGCCGGACGCGCCGGATCAGGACCCCGCCGTCGGTGTCGGGCAGGCCGAGGTCGAGGAGGATCAGGTCGGGTCGCTCCGCGTCCCAGTGGCGCAGCGCGGCGGCCCCGTCGACGGCCTCGGAGACGTGGTAGCCGTGGGCCGCGAGGTTGGCCGCCACCGACCGGCGGGTCGCCTCGTCGTCCTCGATCAGGAGCAGGCGGGCGCCGCTCACCGGCGCGAACCGCTCACGGCCGGGCGCCGCCGGTGCCGGACGGCGCGGCGGGCGTCCGCTCGCTGGCGGGAGCCATCGCCGGGGCGAGGCCGACGACAACCCGCAGCCCGCCGAGGGGGCTCGGCTCGGCGCGGACCGTCGCGCCCATCGCCTCGGCGAAGCCGCGGACGATCGACAGCCCGAGGCCGAGACCGCGACGCGATCCCTCGCGGCCCGACGACACCCGATGGAAGCGCTCGAACAGGCGCCGGAGGACGTCGGGCGCGACGCCGGGTCCGCCGTCGTCGACGGCCAGCTCGATCCGATCCTGCTCGACGCGAGCGGTGATCCGCAGCTCGGCGGCGGGGGACGCGTGACGGGCGACGTTCTCGACGAGGTTGGCGACGATGCCGTCGAGCAGCACGGCGTCGGCCTGGACGGGCGGCAGCTCGTCATCGATCGCGATGCTGATCGGGCGGTCGCCGAGGATCGGCCTCAGGCGGTCGACGACGGGTCCGACCGCGTCGGCCACGTCGAGCGCCTCGAGATCCGGCCGGAGGGCGCCCGACTCGACCCGGCTGAGGTCGAGGACCTCCCGGACGAGACGGTCCAGACGCTCGGCCTCGGCGTCGATCTCCGCGCCGGCCAGTCGGGCGGCCGCCACGTCGAGGGGGAGGTCGTCGTCGGTCAGCGCGCCGGCCTGAGCCCGGATGCTCGCCAGCGGCGTCCGGAGATCATGGGAGACGGCGTCGAGCAGGGCGCTCTTCAGGGCATCCGCCTCGCGGGTGATCTCGACCTGGGTCGCCTCGCGGCGAAGGCCGTCGCGGCGGAGCGCGAGGCCGAGCTGGTCGGCCGCCAACGCCAGGAGGCGCGTCGCGGAGCGGTCGGGTTCCGCCGTTCCGCCGGCGAGAAGCGCCCGGATGGCACCGACGGTGACGCCATCGGCCTCCATCCGGACGCGGAGGATCGGCGTCCGGGCCGTCGTCCCCGCGGCGCCAGGGCGATGGCCGGGCCGATGGCCGGCAGGCGGGCCTGGGAGCGGCTCGTGGGCGCGCTGCCAGCGGGCCGGCGTGTCGCCGGGCATCCGGACGAGGACGGTGGCGAAGGCCGAGGTCGGGACGGGCTCGGCCGGCGCGGTGTCGGCGAGGATCCGCGGGCTGCCACCGCGATCGGCGACGATCCACACGCGCTCCAGGCCCGCGCCGGCCCGGAGCCGCTCGGCGACGAGCGGCGCGGCGGTCTCGGCGTCCGGTGCGGTCGCGAGGATTCGCCCCACCGAGAAGAGTCCGGTCGCCTCGGCGGCGCGGCGCGATGCCTCGGCCGCCCGCTCGGCCCCGAGGGCCGACAGCCGGCCCACGACGATCGCGAGGATCAGGAACAGGACGAGGTCGAGCCACTCGCGCGAGTCCTCCACGACGAGGGTCAGGCGGGGCTCCGTGAACAGCACGTCGTAGGTGACGAACGCGCCGACGGAGGTCGCGATCGCCGGCCACGGGCCCAGGATCGAGCCGACGAGGACGATGGCCGCGAAATAGACCGGCGACGCGTCGGTCAGCCCGAGCGATGACGATTCGAGGGCGGCGACGACGCCCGTCGCCGCGGCGAGCACGGCAACCACGACCAGCCCGGAGCGGGCGACGGACCGGGCGTCCGGCCGGTGCGGCCGGAAGCGGAGCCGATCGCGGAGCGCGCCGGGCGCCGATGAGCCGGGTCCGGCCGTGCCGCCGTCAGCGGACGCAGGTTCCATCCGGACAGCGTAGGCCGATGAGGTCGCGGGCGGCATGCCCGGGACGCCGCCGACCCCGCGCCGGTCCGACCAGGTCCGGACATCCGCAACCCCGCTGCAACGCCGGGGACTGGACATCGGGATGGGCGGTAGGGCGTCGCCGGCAACAATTCGATCCGGCTCGACGCAGGCTGCTGCGTCCGGGACCGACGGGGGCCGAGACGAACGACACGGCGCGGGCGCCGGTCCCCAGGCGGAGCCGGGCTCGGGGACGAGTCCGGCTCCGCCATCACGAAGTGGAGGATCCGGATGGACGCGATCGCGATGCTCAAGGCCGACCACGACAAGGTCAAGACGCTGCTGACGGAGCTGGAGTCGACCACGGAGCGGGGCGTCAAGACCCGCGCCGAGCTCTTCGCCACGATCAAGGGCGAGCTCACGGTCCACGAGATCATCGAGGAGGAGATCTTCTATCCGGCGCTGAAGAGCCACCCCAAGGCCAAGGACATCGTCCTCGAGGCCTACGAGGAGCATCACGTCGTCGACGTCCTCATGGGCGAGCTGGAGAGCCTCGACGTGGCCGACGAGACCTGGGGCGCCAAGGCGCTCGTCATGAAGGAGAACGTCGAGCATCACATCGAGGAGGAGGAGGGCCAGATGTTCAAGCAGGCCCGCCAGGTCTTCGATCGTCAGGAGCTCGACGACCTTGGGGCCCGGATGGCGGACCGCAAGGCGAGCGCCCAGCAGGAGCTCGGGATCCCCGCCGGACGCTGACCCGTCCCAGAATCAGTCGGCGCGGCGCCGGCCGGTCATCCGGCCGGCGCCCGTTCGCGTCCGAAGCCGGCCGACCCTCCTGCGCAGTGCGCCCGCGCGGACGAGCCGGCCCAACCGTCAAGCGGTGGCGTCGCCTTCGCCCCGATCGTCATCGCCGGCGAGGTCGTCGATCGTCTCCTCGCCGCGGCTCGTCTCGTCCCCCGTCTCCTCCTGCTCGGCCGCCATGCGGAACACCGCCCGGCTCGTCGCCGTGATGTCCTCCGCGAGACGGTGGAACTCGGGCGTCGAGATCGGCTGGCGGCGCTTCTCGACCTCCATGCCGCGGAGCTCGTCGATCACCTCGAGCATCCGCTCCGACTCGGCGGTCAGCGTCTCCTTCGTTTCGTCGCCGTCGTCGGGTCGGGGTCCGTGAGCCTGCACACGCCGGACTGTGGGACCGCGGGCATTGAGCGCAGTCCTGACCGCCGTCGCGCTCGCTTGCGCGGGCGTTGCAGCAGCGGTTCCGGCGGGACGCGAGGATGAGCTGCGGAGCCGATCCCGCGCCGTCAGTCGCCCCGGAACACCGCTGGCCGGCGCGCGAGGAACGCCGCGATCCCCTCGGCGTGATCGGCGGTCGCTCCGGCCTCGCCCTGGAGGCGGGCCTCCGTCTCGAGCTGGTCCTCGAACGACGACTCCCAGGCCGCGTCGAGCGCCCGCTTCGTGAGCGCGAGCGCGAGCGGCGCCCCGGCGGCGAGCCGGGCGGCAACGTCCTGGGCCTCCGCGACGACGCGTTCGCCGTCGACGATGCGGGCGACGAGACCGAGCCGCTCCGCGTCCGCCGCCGTCAGGGGGTCGCCGGTCAGGGCCAGCTCGGCGGCCTTCGACCCGCCGACGAGACGCGGAAGGAGCCACGTGGCGCCCGTGTCGGGGATCAGCCCCACCCGCCCGAAGGCCAGGACGAACGTCGCCCCGGCGGCGGCGATCCGGATGTCGCAGGCGAGCGCCAGGGAGGCGCCGGCCCCGGCCGCGACACCGTTGACCGCCGCGACGATCGGCTTGTCCAGCGTCCGCATCGCCCGGATCAGCGGGTTGTAGCGGAGGCGGATCTCGTCGGCCAGTGGCGCGGCGTCCGGCTCGAGTCGCTCGCGCAGGTCCTGGCCGGCGCAGAACGCCCGGCCCGCCCCGGTCAGGACGACGGCGCGAACGGCGCGGTCGGCGGCGACGTCGCGAAGGGCCGCGAGCAGGGCCTCCTTCAGCGGGACCGTCAGCGCGTTCAGCGCCGCGGGCCGGTCGAGGGTGATCGTCGCGACCGCGTCGGCGATCTCGAGACGGAGAACCGGCACGGGCGGGCGGTCAGGCCGAGGCGGCCAGGCCGGCGAACTCGACGAGCTGGCCGTCGACGATCTCGAACACTCGCCGGTCGACGGGTTCGTCCGCCCCGCCGGAATGCTCGACGACGAACTCCGCGAACAGGCCGGCGAACTCCTCGTCGCCGGTCCGCAGCGCGCCGGCGATCATCAGGTGCCGTTCGGGCAGGCCGATGAGGACGCGGCCGGCCCCGCCGAGCTCTGCGACGAGCTTCTGGCGGACCGCCGGGAGGAGGATCCGGGCGGCATCCCAGCCGTCGCCGGTGTCGGATGAGATCAAGCGGCGCTCGCCGGACACCTCGTCGGTCCACGCAGCGGTCTCCGACCATCGCGCGAGGTTGCCGAGGGCGGCATCCTGGATCGCCTCGACGCCGACGCCCCAGGAGAGGAGGTGGTCGACGTTGACGATCACGTCGAACCCGCTGCCCGGGATCGCGTAGACGACGACGAGATCGCAGGGTCCCTCGTCGACGAGCGGCTGGGCGTGGCTGCGCAGCGCGTCGGCCGCCAGCTTGGCCGGGTCGACGTCGGTCACGGCGAGGCCCTGGGTCCCGGCCGGGCGGAGGAGCGGGTAGAGGAGCGGCGCCGCGGCCGACCAGTCATGCTCCGGCGTCTCCGCCATGGAGGCGCTGGATTCCGGGGCCGGGACGTGGCCCGACACGGGCGAGGAGGGATCGATCGGGGCGAGGACGTCCGGCGCCGCGTCGCGGAAGCTGGAGGGCGGCTCGTCGCCGAGATCCCGGGCGTCGTCGCGACCGAAGTCGCTGCCGCCGGACTGGTCACGTTCCATCGGTCAGCGTCCCTTCCACTCCGGCCTGCGCTTCTCGACGAAGGCCGCCATTCCTTCCCCCTGGTCATCGCTGGCGAACAGTGCGAAGAACGCCCGGCGCTCGTGACGCAGGCCGGCCGACAGCGGCAGCTCGTCGGCGAGACGGACCGCCTCCTTGGCCGCGAGGACCGCGACCGGTGCCTTGGCGGCGATCGTCCGGGCGAGGTCGAGGGCTGCGCCGAGCGTCTCCTCGGCGGGCACGACCCGGCTGACGAGGCCCATCGCCTCCGCCTCGCGGGCGCTGATCGTGCGACCCGTGAGGACGAGATCCATCGCCCGCGCCCGGCCGATCGCCCGGGTCAGCCGCTGCGTTCCGCCCGCGCCCGGCATCACCCCGAGGTTGATCTCGGGCTGGCCGAACTGGGCATCGTCCCCGGCGACGATGAGATCGCAGCTCATCGCCAGCTCGCAGCCGCCGCCGAGGGCGAACCCGCGGACCGCCGCGATGACCGGGGTGCGGGTCGCCGCGATCCGCTCCCACGCCGCGAAGCGGTCCTCGACGAGCAGGCTGACCGGCGTCTGGGCTGCCAGCTCGCGAATGTCCGCGCCGGCGGCGAAGGCCCGCGTGCCCGACCCGGTCAGGACGATCGCCCGGCAGGCCGGGTCCGCGTCGAGCGACGCGAGGGCCGCGGCGAGCTCGTCGAGCAGGTCGAAGCTCAGGGCGTTCAGGACGTCCGGTCGTTCGATCGTCACGAGGGCGACCCCGCCAACGGGGCCATCCCCGGCAGGAGCGGGAAACGCGATGCTGACGAGGCGACGGTCGGCCGGCTGGGGGGTCTCGGTCGGCGCGGTCTGGGTCACTCGGTCCTCCGTCCGCGCTCACAGTAGCAGCGAGCGGCCATCGCGCGAAGCCCGGACGAAGTCCCCGGGCCCGCTCGCGCGACCGCCGCCGCCCGCGCCGCCGGATCAACCGGCGCCCGGATCCTCCTCGAGGACCAGCAGCGTCGCGAGGCCGGGCGCGATCTCCCGCAGGTTCCGGCCGGCCTGGCGCATCGCATCCGAGGCCAGCCCGGCATCGAGCGCCGCCCGATCGTCGAAGTCCATCGCAGTGACCAGCACGAGATCGGTCTCCGCGCCGAGTGCCTCCTGGACGCGCTGAACGCGGGTCGCCCGAAGTCCGGGCGTCGCCGCAATGAGGGGGAGGTGCTCCTCGCGATAGCGGTGGAGGAAGGTCGCGAGGGCTTCTGGCGCCGCCCTCGGGCCGGCGGAAGGTGGCGAGCAGGGTGGTCATCGGATCCTCCTCGGGCTGGGTGGGCTCAGCGGCTCGCGTCGGCGAGCCAGTCGATGTCGGGTCCGGTGTCGGCTGCCGGCGTCTCGGCCAGCGGGTTCACCGGGCCGCTCGGCGGCGGGGGCGGGGCGGCCCGCAGGCTCCCCGAATCCGACGGCTCGCGACCGCCGGCCGGGGCGGCGTGCACGGCCTCCGCCCGCCGCGCCGCGATCGCGGCAGTCGAGCGAAAGAACCCGGCGAGCGCCTCGTTGAACAGGCTCGGCCGGCGCGCCATCACCTCGTGGCCGCAGTCCGGGACGACGAGCAGCCGCGAATCGGGCAGCTGCCGACGGAGCCCCCAGGCGTGATCGACCGGGACGAAGGGATCGCGGTCACCGGCGACGACGAGCGTCGGCGGGTCGATCCGGCGAAGGTCGGCCGGACCGAGGAGCGGCTGGACGGCGACATCGGCGGCGATCGCCGGCAGGAGCCGCCGCCACGCGCCGGGGCCCTGGCCCGCGTCGTGGCGCCGGCCCAGCTCGGCGGCCCACGCGGGCTCCTCCCGGTCGGCGCGGGCCGGGTCCATGAGCCGCCGCGCGACCGACGCCCGCGGCTCGCGCTGGGTCGTGATCCCGACGACCGTCAGCGTCCGCAATCGCTGCGGGCTGCGAGCCGCGTACTGGAGGGCCGTCATCGCGCCCATGGAGAAGCCGAGGAGGTGGAACGTCTCCAGTCCGAGCTCGTCGACGAACGCGGCGAGGTCGTCGACGAGCCACGCGTAGTGGAAGCCGGCCGCCGCGTCCCAGCGCGTGCCGCCGTGGCCGCGCGCGTCGGGCAGGTAGAGGCGGAAGGCTCGCGAGAAGAGCGGGACCTGGGCGGCGAAGTCGCTCCGTCCGAGGGAGGTCGCGCCGTGGAGGAGGACCAGCGGCGGGCCGGCACCGTGGGCCTCGTAGGCGATGTCGAGCCCGTTGGCCCGGATGGTCGGCACCGGTCGCAGCCTCCTCGCTTCCAGGCGGCGAAGTCTACGGGCCGCGGCGGTCGGGCGCGGTCGGGCCGGACGAGCCACGCCTTGCAGTGCGGCGACGCTGGCCGCGCCCGACGTCCGCTGCCGCGGCTATCCTCGCCGGGCGATGCCGTCGACGACGATCACCTCCCGCGCGTTCGCCGGCCGCGAGGACCTCCGGGCGATGGAGGCGATCGTCAGCGGGGCATGGCTCGGGCCGGACCGGCCACTCGTCCATTGCACGATCGGCGACCTCGAGTGGTGGCTGGCCGGCGGTGGACCGGATGCCGACTGGGCGGACCGGATCCGCGTCTGGTCGATCGGCGGCACGACGGCGGGCTGGGGCTGGATCACGCCCCCGGCCTCGCTCGACTGGTTCGTCCGCGCCGGCCTGGCCGCGGACCATGAGTTGGCGATTCGGCGCGAGATCCTGGCCTGGCACCTCGAGATGTCCGCGAGGGCGGAGCGACCGCCCGAGGGCCTCGTGGCCGAGGTCTGGGCCGCCGACGGCTGGCGCGAATCCGCCGCGCTCGCGGAGCTCGGCTGGACCGCGACCGACGTCGCCCTCACCCAGTACCTGCAATCGCTCGACATCGACCTGGATCCGCCGCGCGTGCCCGACGGCTACGTCCTCCGCGCGCTCCGCGGGCCCGAGGACATCCCCGCTCGCGTCGAGGTCCATCGGGCGGCGTTCGCGCCCTCGCGGATGACGATCGAGAAGTACGCGATCCTCGCCGACCAGGACCACTACGCCTTCGACCGCGACATCGTTCTCGAGGCCGACGACGGCACGTTCGCCGCGTTCGCGATGTGCTGGGTCGATCCGCGCGGCTCGATCGGCGAGTTCGAGCCGGTCGGCGTCCACCCCGACCATCAGCGGCGCGGCCTCGGCCGGGTGATCATGCGCCACGGCCTCCGCCTGATGCGCTCGGCCGGCATCCGCGACGCCGTGGTCTTCTCGCTTCGGACGAACGCCGCGTCCGAGGCCCTCTACCGCTCGGCCGGGTTCCGCGAGGTCGCCCTCCACCGGCGGCACACGAAGGCGCTCGGCGGCTGATCCCTGCCGTGCGCGGACCTCGCCCGCAGGCCGCGGGGGCACCGCTCCGAGGCCGGCCCGAGTCAACCAGCCGACAGGGCCGAAGGTCCCGTAACACGCGTCCGCGAGCGGCGTCTCAACGCTGGAGCAGGCCGGCCCGGAGATCACCGCCCAGGGCCCGCAACCCGGCCGCTCGGCCCACCGACCGGTGGGGGGAGCCCGAGTGATGTCCGACCAGCAGCGACCGGCCGACGCGGACGCGCCGGCAGCGCAACCCGACCCGATCAGCGATGGCCCGACGCCGGGACCGAACGGCGAGGCCCCTGCCCCCGGCGACGCCGAGGCCGCCAGGTCCGGCGCGCCGGCCGGGTCGGTCTCACGGGCCCTGCGCCGGTTGCCGCCCCTGCTCCGTCGCCGCGGCGTCGCCGTCACCGCGGCCGTGGTCGCGACCGCCCTCGTGGCCGGGTTGCTCGCCTGGACCGGCGGCCGCCCGGGCGGCACCGCGGAGGGCAGCCACCCGGCGGGATCCGACGTCGCGGCCGGCTCGAGCGGCGCGTCCGCCGGCGCCTTCCCCGACGGATCGGTCGGGCCCGCGTCGAGCTTCGTCCCGTTGACTGGGAGCTCTGCCGCTCCCGTCGCGCTCCTGACCGCTCGCGGGGCGGCCGGTGGCGCCGTCCCCCTCGACGCCACCTTCCGCCTCGAGGCGAAGGACGCGACGCCGGCGGTGACCCTCGCCGCCGGCCTCACCGTCGAGCCGTCGTTCGTCTTCTCGGTCGCCGCCGAGACCGGCGATCGCGCGGCCGTCCTCGCGCCGGCCTCGCCCCTCCAGGCCGGGACGGTCTACCGGTTCTCGCTGCGCGGCCCCGCCGGCGAGCTCCTCGACACGTGGGCGTTCCAGGCGAAGCAGCCGCTCCGGATCGTGGGGACGTTGCCCGACGCCCGGTCCGCCGAGGTCCCGCTCGACACCGGGATCGAGGTCACCTTCGACCAGGACGGCGTCGCCGACGCCGCGTCGCACATGACGATCGCCCCGTCCACGCCCGGCCGGTTCGAGCAGCACGGCCGGACGCTCGCCTTCATCCCGGATCGGCCCCTCACCCCGAAGACCCTGTACACCGTGACCGTCACCGGCGGCGTGACCGTCGCGGCCACCGGGGAGGCGACGATCGCCGACACCCGGTTCCAGTTCGAGACCTCCGCAGCGGCGACGACCGAGGATCCGGGGACCTTCGTCTTTCCGGACACGGTCGTCGAATCCGCCACGAGCACGCGCCCGACGATCGGGATCTGGCGGTACGGCGAGTCCGACCAGGCGCCCGCCACCACGACGATCGCGGTCTATCGCCTCGCCGGGCTGGATGCCGCGGTCGACGCCTTCCGGAGCCTCCGCGCCGGAAACGACTGGACCCGCTGGACGGACAGCGGTCTCGTCGACGTGACCGGGCTCACCCGCGTCGTCGCGGCGGAGCTCCCGCTCCGCACCTACCAGAACGGGTTCTGGGTCCAGCTTCCGGCGGCGCTGCCGGCGGGCTGGTACCTCGTCCAGCAGTCCGGCGGGACCAGGCCGATCCAGACGGTCCTCCAGGTGACCGACATCGCCGCGTACCTCGCCGTCTCCGACACGCGAACGATCGTCTGGGCGAACGACCTGCGGACCGGCGGACCGATCGCCGACGCGGCGATCTCGAGCGATGGCGTCGCCTTCGGCCGAACGAACGCGAGCGGGCTTGCCAACGGCGCCACGCCGGGGAGCCTCCTGCCGCTGGCCGGCACGACCTGCGATCGCCCGTGCGACCCGGTCGTGATCGTCCGGGCCGCCGACGGCCGGGCGATCTTCCTCCCGAGCGCGACGAGCCACGACAAGCTCGACGGCGGGGACGGCCTGTACTGGTGGTACGACTCCGACCCGCAGACGTGGAGCGTGCTCCACACCGATCGCAACCGCTACCGCGCCGGCGACAGCGCCAACCTGTGGGGCTACGTCCGGAACCGGGACAGCGGCAACGTCCCGGCGACGGTCGTGATCAGCCTCACGGCGGACGCCGACGCCGAGGCGTTCGACGGCAGCCCATCCGCGGCGCCCCCCGTGGCGAGCCTGACCCTCCGTCCGGCCGCCAGTGGCGCGTTCGCCGGCTCACTGCCGCTGACCAGCCTGCCTGACGGCGCCTACACGATCTCCGTCGCAGTCGCGGGTCGCACGATCCGCACGGCATCGATCATCGTCGGGCCGATCGCCAAGCCCGCCTACCAGCTGTCCGTGACGACGGGTCATCGGGTCTACGTCGCGGGCGACCAGGTGAAGGTCACCGTGGACGCCCGGTTCTTCGAAGGGACCCCGGTCCCCGGCGTCCCGCTCCGGATCAGCGCGTTCGGCAGCGGCGCGGCCACGACCGACGCCCTCGGCAGCGCGGTCTGGCGGACGACCGCCGCGACCGAGGCGGGCCAGGAGGGCCCGGCCTCTCTATCCGTCGGGGCGAGCCCGGCCCGGGCCGAGGAGGCCGACATCGATGGCGGGAGCCGCGACATCGTCGTCTTCCCGAGCAGCCGCACGATCGACGGCGTCGCGCGGATCGAAGGCGGCCGGGTCGTCGTGAGCGGCGGCGTCCACGTCGTCGCCATCGACCGCCTCGAGGCGGCGGTCAGCGGCGGGGCCTCGATCTGGGACCTCGACCCGCGCGGGAAGGCGGTCGCCGGAGCGGCCGTCACGGTCTCGTTCGTCGAGCTCGTCCCGAACCGGCGCCAGGTCGGGACCGACTATGACTTCGTCCAGAAGAAGGTCGTCCCGATCTACGAGACCGACCTCGTCGAGCGCACCGCCGGCACCGTCCACGCGACGACCGCCGCGGACGGGTCGTGGAGCGCGTCCGTCCCGACCTCGACGGACCACGGCTACCGGATCCTGGCGACCGTCCGCGACGCGGACGGGCACGTCGCCCGGGTGAACGCCTACGCCAGCCGGAACGTCGGCGGCCCGTACGAGACGAACCCCCAGGCGTCGCTCGGGCTGACGACGCCCGTCGCCGATCAGGCGCGGCTGTTCGGCATCGGCGAGCCGATCGACATCCAGCTGACCGACCCCGATCACCGCCAGGCCGCCGGGGACGGCACGCGCTACCTGTTCTTCACCGCCCAGCGCGGGATCCGCGACGCCACGATCCAGGCCTCGCGCCGCTACGTGATCGACTTCCCGACGTGGGGCGCACCGAACCTGAACATCGGCGGCGTCCGGTTCACCGGCACGGGCTACGTGGGGACGGTCTGGTTCCAGGCCGACTTCCGCGTCGCGGATCGCGGCCTCCGGGTGGAGCTCACGACCGATGCGGCCCGCTATGCGCCGGGTGGAACGGCGACGGTCCAGGTTCGAACCCGCACCGCCGCGGGCGATCCGGTCGCGGCGACCGTTGTCCTCCGAGCCGTCGACGAGAAGCTGTTCGCGATCGGCGCCGCGACCGAGGAAGACCCGCTGGCGGAGCTGTATGCCGGCGTCGGGAGCGGGGTCGCGGGGACCTATCGCTCGCATCGCGACCCGGAGGGCCAGCCCGAGGGCGGCGACACGACGGGGGGCGGCGGCGACGATCGTGACGACTTCCGCGACTCGCTCCTGTTCGAGACGATCACGACCGGCGCCGACGGCCGCGGCAGCACCTCGTTCCGCCTGTCGGACGATCTCACCTCGTGGCGGGTCACCGCCGCGGCCGTGACGCGCGGGCTGCAGGCCGGCGAGGGCTCCGTCCTCGTCCCTGTCGGGCTGCCGTTCTTCGTCGACGCGTCCATCGCGCCCGAGTACCTCACGGCGGACCGGCCGACGATCGCCGTCCGGACGTTCGGCACCGCCCTGGCAGCCGGCACGCCGGTCACCATCCGGGTCACCTCGACGACGCTCGGGTTCGACAGCGGGCCGATCGCGGCCGTGGCGAACGCCAACGTCGACGTCCCGCTCCCGGCGCTGCAGAGCGGCAAGCAGACGCTGACGATCAGCGCGACGACCGGCACGGGCGCGAGCGTCCGGACCGACCGCCTGGTCCGGACCTTCTCGGTCACGGACACCCGCCTCACCCGGCAGCGCACGAGCTTCGTCGAGCTGCCGACGAGCCGGCCCTTCGCCGGCGGGGCGGCGGGCTTCACGACCGTCGTCATCGCCGACGCGAGCGGTGGCCGCTTCCTCGACCTCCTCTCCAGCCTGTCCGCGAGAGGCGGCGCGCGGCTGGATCAGGCCCTCGCCGCGGATCTCGCGACAGACCTGATCAAGGACCGCTTCGGGTCGGAGGCGGCCGCCGGTTCGACCGCCGAGCCCTTCGTCGCCGCCCGCTATCAGACCCTCGACGAGGGTCTGGCCCTCCTGCCCTACTCGAGCAGCGATCTGGAGCTGACGGCGCTCGTCGCGATCGTCGCCCCGGACAGGATCGACCGAGCGAAGCTCCGCTTCTACCTCCAGGCGATCCACGACAACCCCGACGAGACCCGCGAGCGGCAGCTGGTCGCCCTCGCCGGGCTGGCCGGGCTCGGCGAATCCGTCCTGCCGGCCGTCCAGGCGGCGGCGGCGAATCCGGACCTCACCGTCCGCGAGCGGCTGATGCTCGGCCTCGGCGCCGTCCACCTCGGCGACACCGCGACGGGCAGGGCCATCCTCGATACCCTCGTGACGTCCGTCGGCGAGGGCGCGGGCACGCTCGCCCGGCTGCGGGTCGGGTCGACCGCCGCCGACATCACCGCCGGGACCGCCCTCGCGGCGGCCCTCGCGGCCGGGGTCGGCAGCCCCCTCGCCCCACGCTTCTGGGCGTACGTCGAGGCCAACCCGGCCGCCGACCGGATCGAGGTCCTGCCCGCGATCGCGTTCGTGAGGGCCAGCCTCGATCGGCTGCCGGTCGAGCCCGCGCGCCTCGCCTGGACCGTCGACGGGACGCGCCACGTCGTGGACCTCGGGGCGGGCGAGTCGGTCCGGCTCGACCTGACGCCGGCCCAGCTCGCGACGTTGGCGATCGATCGGCTCACCGGGTCCGTCGGGGTCACGACCCAATGGCGGGAGCCCGTCCTGCCGACTGCCTTCACGGCCGATCCCGACCTCACGATCGCCCGCTCCGTCCACCCGAGCGGAACCGTCAAGTCCTCCGATCTCGTCGTCGTCGACCTCCGGGTCACGTTCGGCGCTCAGGCCGCGACCGGCTGCCGGGAGGTCACGGAGCTCGTGCCGAGCGGCCTCGCCCCGGTCGGGCCGGAGTCGCGCTGGATCGACCCCGGCGACGAGGAGACGTTGCCGGATCCTGGAACGATCTCCCCGTACGACCAGTCGGGCTCGCGCGTGTCGTTCTGCGTCGGGCCGACCACGACCCAGCGAGTGTTCACCCTCCGCTACGTCGCCCGGGTCGTGACGCCCGGCACGTACGCCTGGGAGCCAGCCGTCGCCCAGTCCGGGCCGGACCAGAACGTCGCGAATCTGACGCCGGCGACCTCGATCACGATCCGCTGACGGCGTCGGCCGCCGCGCGCCGGGTTCGTCCCGGGCGCGGCGGCCGTCGTCCAAGCGGGGCGCGCGCCTACAATCGAGGCATGACCACCGAAGCCACGGGGCGAACCCGGATCGAGCGCGACTCCATGGGCGAGATGGAGGTCCCCGCCGACGCCCTCTACGGCGCCTCCACCCAGCGCGCGGTCCTGAACTTCCCGATCTCCGGCCAGCGATTCCCGCGGCCGTTCATCCGCGCCCTCGCCCTCGTCAAGCAGGCCGCTGCCGAGACGAACGCCGACCTGGGCCTGCTCGATGCCGACCTGGCCCGGGCGATCGCCGGCGCGGCGGCGGACGTCGCCGGCGGGGCCCATGACGACCAGTTCCCGATCGACATCTACCAGACGGGGTCGGGCACCTCGACGAACACGAACATGAACGAGGTGGTCGCCCATCTCGCGACGACGCGGCTCGCGACGGGCGGCGGCCCGGCCGTGAAGGTCCACCCCAACGACCACGTCAACAAGTGCCAGTCCTCGAATGACGCGATCCCGACCGCGCTCCAGCTCGCGGCTGCGATCGAGATCGAGGAGGCCCTCCTGCCCGCGCTGGCGATTCTTCACGACGCGCTGGCCGCCAAGGCCGACGAGCTCTGGCCGATCGTCAAGACGGGCCGCACCCACCTCCAGGACGCCACCCCGATCCGGCTCGGCCAGGAGTTCCGGGGCTACGCGGGACAGGCCGAGGAATCGATCCGCCGGGCCCGCGCGGCACAGGCCGAGCTCCTCGTCGTCCCGCTCGGCGGGACCGCCGTCGGGACGGGGATCAACGCCCACCCGGACTACGCCGCCGCCACCTGCCGCCGGCTCTCCACCCTGACCGGGCTCGACGTTCGCGAGACCGGCAATCACTTCCACGCCCAGGCCACGCTCGATGCCGCGATCGCCGCCCACGGCGCGCTCCGGACGATCGCCCTGTCGCTGTGGAAGATCGCCAGCGACCTGCGGCTCCTGGCGATGGGCCCGCGGGCCGGGATCGCCGAGATCGCGCTGCCGGAGACGCAGCCCGGATCGTCGATCATGCCGGGCAAGGTGAACCCGGTGATGGTCGAGAGCCTGACGATGGTCGTCGCCCGGGTCCTCGGCAACGACACGACGGTGGCGTTCGGCCAGACCGGCTCGTTCCTCGAGCTCAACGTGATGCTGCCGGTGACCGCGGCTGCGCTCCTCGAGTCG
Organism: uncultured Chloroflexia bacterium; assembly: GCA_963710105.1. GTDB lineage: Bacteria > Chloroflexota > Limnocylindria > Limnocylindrales > CSP1-4 > CF-46. The sequence continues at coordinate 212,420 of CAVPYV010000003.1, read as the reverse complement.
ATCGGGCTGCTCGCCGCCGTCGCCCGGAACTTCGCCGACCGGGCGGTGACCGGGCTCGTCGCGACCGACCGCGGGCCGGCCCTCGTCGAGCAGGGCCTGATGCTGGCGACCGCGCTCGCCCCGGAGATCGGATACGACGCGGCGGCGGCGCTCGCCAAGGAAGCATTCAAGACCGGGCGGACGATCCGCGAGCTCGCCGTCGAGCGGGGGATCGCGCCCGGCCGGCTCGACGAGCTGCTCGACCCCGCGTCGATGACCGAGCCTGGCCTCGGCGGCGGACCGGCCGGCGGCTGACGCTCGGGCGACGCCGGCCGGCGGCGACGCTCAGGCCACATCGGCCGGCGGCTGACGCTCGGCCGACGTCGGCCGGCGTCGGCCGGCGCCGGCCGGGGCGGATCGGGCCGGCCCGCGGCTGATCGGGGCCGGCCGGCGCCGCTACAATCGCCGCCATGACCTCGACACGGCTCTGGGATCGCGCCGCGGACCTGCCCATGGTCGTCGGCCGGCGGCCGCGTCCCGAGATCGTCGCGCTCCCCGCCGACGAGCAGCCGACCGTCGCCGAGCTGTTCACGTTCATGCGCGACGCCGAGCTGCGGTTCGACACCCTCCGGATGCGGATCGAGGAGCGGACGTTCGGCGCGACGGGCGCGCAGATCGCGATCGTCGAGGTCGCCCTCCGTCACCCGAACGACGCGAAGGTGACGACGACGCAGCCGGCCCTCGGGGCGATCGCCAACCACGAGCTGTGGATCTCCGACGGCGAGGTCGTCCGGACGTACAGCGCGCCGCACCGGCTGGGGACGGAGCGACCGGTCCGCCGGAGCGTCGTCGGCGTGAGCGGGCCGGCATCGCGCGACCTGCCCGGCACGAGCCGGGTCTACGCCCCGCTGACGGCGCTCCCGATGGAGACCCTGCCGGAGGCGTTCGTCCATCCCGCCGGCTACTGCCAGAACGTCCTCGCAACCGGCAATCTGCGGATCGACGGGCTGGCCGACGTCGGGGGCCGTGAGGCGATCGTCGTCGCCTGCGACCACCCGCGGACGATCGAGATGAGCGCCGACCGGCCCGACTTCCGGATCAGGATCGCGGTCGACCGAGCGGACGGGGTGATCCTCCGGCTCGAGGAGACCGTCGCCGGCATCGTGACCCGCGACGCCCAGGTGACCGAGTACGAGCCGGACGCCCCGCTCGCCCCGAACACGTTCGACTTCACGTTCCCGACCGGGACGACGATGCTCTACTGAGCCCGCGGCGGCGTCCCGCGGCGCTGGGGGATCGCGACCCAGGGTCAGCACGACGGAGGCCGCGACAGCGGCGCGGAGGGTTCCCATGTCCCCGCTGAAGCACGGCGACCATCGGGCGTCCCGTCCCGACCGGATCCACCCGCGCCTCGAGGAGCTCCAGGCGATGGTCCGCGACGGGCGGATCGACACGCTGATCGTGGCGATCACGGACATGCAGGGCCGGCTCATGGGCAAGCGCGTCCAGGCCCAGGCGTTCCTCGAGGGCGTGATCGACCACGGCGCGCACTTCTGCACCTACCTCCTCGGCACGGACATGGAGATGAACACGCCCGAGGGCTTCGCCCTGATGAACTGGGAGACGGGCTACGGCGACTGGATCGCCGAACCCGTCTGGGACACCCTCCGCGTCCTGCCCTGGCTCGAGAAGACGGCGCTGGTCCTCTCCGACACGTTCACCGAGGAGGACCACCGCGAGATCCCGGTCTCGCCGCGGACGATCCTCAAGCGCCAGATCGCCCGGGCGGCCGAGCACGGGCTCTCGATCAAGGCCGGCTCGGAGTTCGAGTACTACGTCCTCAAGGAGTCATGGGAGGAGTCGGCCAAGCTCGGCTGGGGGATCCCCCAGCGGTTCGGCTACTACAACGAGGACTACCACCTGCTCCAGGCGACGAAGGCCGAGCCCCTCCATCGCCTCCTCCGCAACCAGATGACCGAGGCCCGGGTCCCGATCGAGTTCTGCAAGGGAGAGGCGGCGCCGGGCCAGCACGAGGTCAACATCCGCTACGACCACGTCCTGGAGTCGGCCGACCGGAGCGTGATCTTCAAGCACGGGGCCAAGGAGATCGCCTACCTCAACGGCTGGGGCATCACGTTCATGTCCAAGCCGGATCACACGTGGACGGGGTCGTCGGGCCATCTCCACATGAGCATCTGGAACGAGGACGGCTCGAAGTCCCTGACCCACGACCCCGACGCCGGGCTGCCCTACGGGATGAGCGCAGACCTTCTCCCAGTTCGTGGCGGGGATGATGGCCCTCAGCCGCGAGCTGGCGATCTTCATCGCCCCGAACATCAACTCGTACAAGCGCTACGCGTCGCTGTCGTGGGCGCCGGTGAACATCGTCTGGGGCCGCGACAACCGGACGACCGGGTTCCGGCTCGTCGGCCACGGACCGTCCCTCCACGTCGAGGACCGGTTTCCGGGCGGCGACATGAACGCCTACCTGACGTATGCGGCGATGATCGGGGCCGGCCTCCACGGGATCGACCGGAAGCTCGTGCTCGCCGACGAGTTCAAGGGCAACGGCTACATCGCGAAGGGCGTCGCCCGGATGCCGCGCGCCCTGTACGAGGCGATCGCCGAGCTGGAGCGGAGCGAGGCGGCGCCGGAGATCTTCGGCCAGGACGTCGTCGACCATTACCTGAACGCCGCCCGGGTCGAGCAGCACACCTATGACTCGATGGTCCACGACTGGGAGCGCGAGCGGTACCTCGAGCGGAGCTGACGAGGCGGCGGCGTGCGGGTGACCGCCTGCGCGGCGCCATCACCAGCCGCCCGCGGCGCCCTGATCCACCCGCGGATCACCGCGGCGACGGTCGAGCGTGACGGTGGTCCGGATCCGGCCCAGGACCCCGCAATCCGGCACGTCGTCAGGCTCGTATGGGCCCGATCTGATCCTGTGGAGGATCGGGCGCGTGCGTGCGTGCGTGCGGGCGGCGGTGCGGCCGGGGGCGGCGCGGCGAGCGCGCCGAAATCTGTCAGACGAATCCCAGGCGGCCGGTAGTCGCCGGGAACCTGTCAAGCGCTCGCCGGGCGATCGTTCGGCAGATTCCACGGCCCGTCTCACGCTCGGACCGAGACCGGCGGACGCCCACTCGTCGGCGAATGACCGCCTGAGATTCGTAGGACAAGAACTGCGCGGCGCGGCTGCGGGCGGGCGCCACGGGCGCCGCGGCGGGTCGGCGCCCGGCTGGCCGGCGCCGCGGCGGGCCGGGGCGCGGCGTGGCCGCGCCCGCGCCTGGGTCAGCCGCCGGGGCGGAGGGTCCCGCTGAAGACCTGCCACGCGAGGAGCGACTTCGCGACCAGGCTCATGACCATGTAGGTCTTCTCGCCGGTCAGGTAGTCGCGCCAGCGGCCGATCCGGCGGTACTGGAGGACCATCGTGATCGCGAAGACGTTGAAGCTGACGAACAGCGAGACGACGATCACGTAGACGAAGGCCGGGATCCCCGCCCCGGTCGGCAGGTCGGGCTGGAGGCCGTAGGCCAGAAGGATCGAGAAGATCCCCAGCCACGGGGCGATCCCCGCGATGCAGCCGAAGATGTAGTGCTTCCAGTCGGGATGGTCGCGGCGGCCCTCGTTGGCGGCCTCCATGCTCCAGCCGAACAGGATCATCGCGACGTTGCAGCCGGCGATCGCGAGGAGCGCGGGCACGTCGCGGATGAAGGACAGGTAGGCGATCGCGACGATCATCACCGTGCTGCTGAACGCGTACTCGACCCACCGAAGCGGGTTCATGCCGCGTGCCAGCCAGGCCTCGTAACGAGCGCGAAGCGGCCAGCCGGCGATGGCATGGGCGATCGCGCTCATCGCCAGGAACGACGCGATCAGCCAGGCGAGCGGGATCGAGAAGAGCTGGACCTGGGTCTGCTCGATGCCGGCGAAGGCGCCGTTCTCGAGGATCGGCTTGACGGTCGGAACGAACGGGGCGAAGGCGGCCGCCGTCCCGGCGATGGCGATCATCAGAAGGAACTGGCCGCCGTGGAGCACGGACAGGACCCGGTTCCAGCGGGCGAGCGACCGGGCGCGGTCGGGGGGGATGGAAGCGGCGGTCATCGGTGCCTCGTGGGTTCGGGGATGCGGAGTGGGTGAGACGGGCCCGGTCAGGCCGACGGAACGGTGGCTGCCGCCGGCGGCCCATCGAACTCGAGGGTCGCGGCATCGGCAGGGCCGAGATAGGTCCGCAGGCCCTCGTCGAGTGGCGTGAGACGGCGCGGCATCCGCTCGAGGAGCGGGGCCAGGTCGACGGTCGCGGGCTGGTTGATGAAGTCGACCGCGGCCGGGGTCAGGATCGGCGTCGGCAGCCACGACAGCGGGATCGCGGCGAGCTTGATCAGCGGCGTGGGTCCGGGCAGGATCGGCCGGCGCAGGCCGGCGACCCGCAGCGCGGTCCCGATGATGTCGCGCATCCGCAGCGTCTCGGGCCCGCCGAGCTCGAACACCTGGCCCGCGGCGGCGTCGGCGACGAGCGAGTCCGCCACGAGGTTCGCCGCGTCATCGATGAATACGGGGGCGAGGAGCTGCGATCCGGCGTTGGTCATCGGGACCATGAACAGACGACGGGCGAAGCCGAGGAACCGGTTGAGCGAGACGTCGCGCGGCCCGAAGATCCAGGTCGGCCGGATGATCGTCCAGGTGAGGCCGGAGCCGCGGACGGCCTCCTCGGCCCGCCACTTCGCCCGGAACCAATGGCGCTTCGCGTCCGGGGCGGCGCCGGCCCCGGACAGGTAGACGACGCGCCGCACGCCGGCCTCCCGCGCCGCGGCGATCAGCCGCTCGGTGCCCGCGGCGTCCACCTCCATGAACGTCTGGTGCCTCCGCGGCGCCTCGATCGGCGAGTTGCGGAAGGCGAGGGCGATCGCGAGGGCATCGGCGCCGCGAAGGGCATCGACGAGGCCGGAGCCGCTCTGCACGTCGCCATCCCGGATCTCGACGGCATCCGGCAGACCCCCGCGCGCCACCTCGCCGCGATGCGACAGGACGCGCACCGCGTGGCCGCGGCGGTGGAGCTCCACGGCGATCGCGCCGCCCACGAAGCCGGTGCCCCCGGCGACGGCGACGGTCAGCCCGGTCGGCGGGGCGGCTGCGGCGAAGACCGTCCGGATCGTCTCGGCCCGATGGCGGAAGATCCGCTCCAGCTCGGACCGGACGAGGAGCGCGTTGGCCACGTCGCCGAGCGGCCCGAAGGGCACCGCATACTCGATCTCGTCGCGGACGAGCGTCCCGCCGGGAACGGCCTCGAACGTGTGGGTGTGCTCCCAGCGCGCGTACGGTCCCTGGAGCTGGACGTCGCGGAAGCGGTGAGGCGGCTCGTAGCCGGCGATCCGGGTCGTCCACGTCATCGGGATCCCGAGGAGCGGGCGGATCCGGTAGCGGATCACGAGCCCCTCGCGCATGTCGCGATCGTCGGTCAGGAGCTCGAAGCCCATCGACGCCGGCGTGATCCGGCCGAGGTTCTCCGGTCGGGAGAAGAAGGCGAAGACCTCCTCGATCGGGCGGGGGACGAGCTGGCTGGCGACGAGGCGATGGGTACTCATGGAACGGTCCTGTGGGTTGTCGAGTGTGGCACGGCGGCGGACGGAGGGTCGCCACCGCCGTGCCGGGAGAGGAGGGTTGGCTGCGACGCCGGTTCAGGCGGCGGGCAAGAGGACGGTGTCGATGACGTGGATGACCCCGTTCGACGCGTCGACGTCGGCGGCGACGATCCGGGCGTCGTTGACGTAGGCGCCGCCATCGTGAACGGACGGGAAGAGGAAGCCCTTGGAGAGCGTCCGGATCCGGCTGCTGCTGACGACGTCGCCGCTGAACCGCTCGCCCGGGGCGACGTGGTAGAGCAGGACGGCGCGCAGGGTGTCGACCGGGATGTCGGCGATGCCGGCGACGCCGAGCGCGTCGAACAGCTTCTCGAACGCGGCGTCCGTGGGAGCGAACACGGTGAACTGGCGGTTGCCGTTCAGGGTGTCGACCAGTCCGGCCCGGACGACGGCCTCGATCAGGTAATCGAACTCGCCGTTCGCGGCGTTGACCGCGATCGCGGTGCCCACGATCGTCGAGCCGGTCTGGCGGGCTGCCACGGGCTGGGCGGCGAGGCCGAGCATCAGGGCCGCCGAGGCCGTGAGGAGAGCAAGCCGTCGCATGAGGGGGCTCCTTCGGTGAGCTGCTTCCTTGGTTCGGGTTTGTCCAAGGTCTGTCGAGACTTTACGCTCGCAGAGGATGCTTGTCAAGGGTTGAATTCGCTGTATGCTGGACGAACCATGTACACCATCAAACAGGCCGCGGCGCGCTCGGGGGTGTCCGTGCCGCTCCTCCGGGCGTGGGAGCGGCGCTACGGGATCGTCGAGCCGGCCCGGACCGCGGCTGGCTATCGGCTGTACGACGACGACGCGCTCGGCCGGATCCGGACGATGCGACGCCTCGTCGACGCCGGCTGGACCCCCAGCACCGCCGCGGCGACGATCCTGTCCGGCGAGTCGATCGACCTCCCGGACGCGGCCGCCGAGCCGGCCGGTTCGACGGCGCCCGCGGGGGCGACCGGGGATGCCGTCGTCGACTTCGCCGGCGCCTTCGTCGAGGCGGCGATCGCGTTCGACGCGGACCGGCTCGAGCACCTCCTCGACCGGATGTTCGCCGCCGGAACCTTCGAGACGATCGCCGACGCCCATCTCCTGCCCGCGCTCGTGGCGATCGGCGAGGCCTGGGCCGACGGTCGCCTCGGGGTGGCCGGCGAGCACGCGGCGAGCCACGCCGCGCTGCGCCGAATCGCCGCGGCGTTCCAGGCGGCCGGCCGGGCGACGCCGGCCGAGGGGTCGATCCTGGTCGGGATGCCGCCGACCGTGCGCCACGAGCTCGGCGCGCTGGCGTTCGCGACCGCGGCCCGGCGGGCGGGCCTGCCGATCCTCTACCTCGGACCCGACCTTCCGGTCGCCGACTGGGTCGCGACCGCCCGGCGGACCCGCGCCCGGGCGGCCGTGATCGGCGTCCTGATCGCGGCCGACGTCCGGCCGGCCGTGGAGGTCGCAGCGGCTCTGCGCGCCGACGAGCCCGACCTCGCGATCCTGTTCGGCGGGCGCTCCGCGGTCCGGGCGGGGACCGCGTTCGCCGCGCGCGCGACCGACGCCGGCGGCCGCCCGGCCCTGCCCGGTCCCCCGCCGCTCGTCCTGCCCGAGCCGCTCGTCGACGGGGTCCACGCTCTCGAGGAAGCGATCCGGCGGCCCGGCCCGGCCTGACGGCGCCGCTACGAGGCCCGGGCCGGGCCGGGGCCAAGGCCGGCACGGCGACGACGGCCGGTCAGGCGGACGTCACCCTGTGGTCCGCCGCGCGCCGAACGCGTCGAGCGCCCGGCGCCGCGCCTCGCGATGGTCGACGATCGGCGCGAGGTAGGTGCCTGCCGGCGGCGCATGGACGTCCGGACCGGCGAGCCCCTCCAGCTCCGGAATCCAGCGCCGGACGTACGCACCGTCCGGATCGTGGCGGCGCCCCTGGAGGGTCGGGTTGAAGATCCGAAAGTACGGCTGCGGGTCGGTGCCGGTCGAGGCGGCCCACTGCCAGCCGCCGTTGTTGCTCGCCGGGTCGCCGTCGACGAGATGGGCCATGAAGTGCGCCTCGCCGATCCGCCAGTCGACCCCGAGATGCTTCGTCAGGAACGACGCCACGATCATCCGGCCCCGGTTGTGCATCCAGCCGGTCGCGCGGAGCTGGCGCATCGCCGCGTCCACGATCGGGTACCCGGTCCGGCCGTCGCGCCAGGCCTGGATCACGGCCTCGTCCGTCTCCCATGCGACGTCCTCCAGGTCGCGCCGGTAGGCCTCGCGCCGGACGCGCGGATCGTGCCAGAAGAGGTGGGCGTAGAAGTCGCGCCAGGCGATCTCGGAGCGGAAGCGAGACGGCCCGGCCCCGCGCCCGGCGCAGCGCTCGATGACCTCGACGGGCGAGATCGTCCCCCAACGAAGATCCTGGCTCAGGCGCGAGGTCCCGTCGGCGGCGAGGCGGTCGCGCCCATCGTCGTAGTCGCGGAGCGCCGCGGACGCTGCCCACGCCTCGAGCCGCCGGCGGGCCGCGGCTTCGCCGGGCGGGAGGAGGCGCGCCGGGTCGGCCGTCGGGACGGGATCGCCGAAGAGCTCGCGGATCCGGCCTGGACCGCTGGCCGGCGCGTCTGCCGGACCGGGGATCGCCGCCGGCGCGTCGAGAACGGCCCGAATGGGCAGATCCTGCCAGCGGCGGTGAAAGGGCGAGAACACCGCGTACGGTCCGCCGTCGTCGCGGCGGACATCCTCCGGCTCGTGGACGAGCTGGCCGCGCCCGGCCAGGAAGCGGATCCCGGCGGCGTCCGCGTCGCGGGCAATCGCGTCGTCGCGGGCGCGGCCGTACGGGCCGAAGTCACGCGTCACGACGATCGCCGCTGCGCCCACCTCGCGGGCGAACGCCGGCACGATCGTGCGCGGGTCGCCGCGGAGGAGCGCCAGCCCGGAGCCGCGCGCCCGCAGATCGCGCTCCAGCTCGGCGAGGGCGTGGCGCAGGAACCAGGTCCGGTTGGCGCTCGCCCAGCGGCCCCCGAGCAGCGCGTCGTCGAGGACATACAGCGGGATGACCCGGTCGAACCGCTCCAGGGCATGGCTGAGCGCCGGATGATCGTGCAGCCGGAGGTCGCGGCGGAACCAGACGACGGCGGTGGACGGCACCGGCGAATTGTAGCGGCGCGGCACACGGCGGCACGGTTCCGGGCCGCCCATGACCCCGGCCGCCCGGTCGCCAGGGCCCCATGCCCGAAAGGCGTCGGCGGTCCGACATCCGCGGCGTCACGACCGGACGACAGCCGGGCCGGCGGGCCGCGATCCTCGCGACGAGCGCGCCGCGGGTCAGACGACGCGCCGGATGGGAGCAGCGTGGCGGACGACGCACCCGGCCCGGCCGAGGCGACGCGGGGCGGCAATGTCGATCACCTGCGTCGGCGGTTCGCCGAGCTCGAGGCCCGTGAGGCGGAGCACGAGCGGTCCGAGCGGATCCAGGCTGCCCTGTTCGGCATCGCCGAGGCCGCAGGCGGGGCCCAGGACCTCCACGATGAACGCGTGCGGCGAACCTCGGGCTGAGGGGCGGGTTCGTTCGCGCCGGACGAGGAATCCGCGGCGGATTCCCGCCGGACGGGCGAACCGACGCGAATCGGTGGCGCAGCGGGCGAATCGGGCCGAGTGAGGGCCGAATTGGCCGGGAATTCCCGCCCGGCGGGCGGATCGAGCATGGATCGTGCGGATCGTGCTTCATACGCCCGCCCCGCGGGAATCGCGACGGGCTGGGCCCGACGTCAGCTCAACCGGGCGACGATCGCCGTGTGGCCGGCGGCTCGGGCGAGGTCGATCGCCGTCGTGCCGTCGTCGTTGCGGGCGGCCGGATCGGCGCCGGCCGCGAGCAACCGCTCGACCGAGGCGAGGCTCCCGTTCTGGGCCGCCCCGTGGAGCGGCGTCCACCCGTGGCGCTGGCGCGCGTTGACGTCGGCGCCGGCGTCGACGAGGACCGCGACGACGTCGTCGTGGCCGCCGGCGACCGCGGAGTGGATCGGCAGCACGGCGAACGCGTTGGCCGAGCGGGCGTTCACGTCGGCACCGGCCGCCAGCAGCGCCTGGGTCGCGGCGGCCGCCTCGCCGCGGCCGAAGAACGCCGGGTAGTGGAGCGCGGTGAAGCCGTCGGCACTGCGGGCGCGGGCGACGGCCGGGTCGGCGTCGAGGAGCTCGCGCAGCGCCTCCACCCGGCCGAAGGCGGCGGCCTCGAACGCGTCGAGCGCCGGCCGAGCGGCCGCGACCAGCTCCGCGATCTCGCCGCGGCCGCGATAGAGGGCGTGCATCGCGGCGCTGACCCCCTCGCCGTCGCGCGCGCCGGCGACGGCCGGCTCACGAGCCAGGAGCGCGTCCACGGCCGCAGCGTCCCCCGTGTCGATGGCGGCGAACAGGTCGGCGGCGGTCATTGCGGTCTCCGGGTTCGCTGGCTCTGATCCTTAGTTGTGCTAACTAACTAGGATTGGGCGGCGATGTCAAGCCCTCCGGCCGCGGACTCGGACGATCTTGCCCCCCGACTCCATTCGGCCGTCCTCCATCTCCTGCGTCGACTCGCCCGCGAGGATCGCGCCAGCGGCGAGAGCCCGGCCCGCCTGTCGGCCCTGTCGGTCCTCGTCTTCAGCGGCCCGCGGCCGATCGGGCGGCTGGCCCGCGACGAGGGCGTCAGCGCCCCGACGATGACGCGCCTCGTCGCCGGGCTCGAGGGCGACGGGCTCGTCACCCGGACGACCGACCCCGACGATCGCCGGACGCAACGAGTCGCCGCCACAGAGCTCGGCCGCGAGATCCTCGTCGCCGGCCGGGCCCGGCGGGTGGCGGCGCTCGAGGCGATGCTCCACGGGGTCGCGGCCGACGACCGGGCGGCCCTCGCGGCGGCGGTGTCGGTCATCGAGCGACGCCTCCTCGGCGACGGCTGACCGCGAGTACCATCCGTGGAGGCCGCCCGGCATCGGCGGCCTTCCCCGGCGACCCGGCCCGACGGCCGTGCGCACCGGCGTGTCCTGAGGGAGGAGCCAGCCACCGTGCGTCTCGAGGACAAGGTCACGATCATCACCGGCGCCGGCGGCGGCATGGGCCGGACCGCGGCCCGGATGTTCGCCGCCGAGGGCGCGAAGGTCGTCTGCGTGGACGTGTCCGAGGAGATGGCCGAATCGGCGGCGGCCGAGGTGACCGCCGCGGGCGGCCAGGCCACGGCGATCGCGGCCGACGTGTCACAGGACGACCAGGCCCGCCGGATGGTCGATCACGCCGTCGCCACCTACGGCCGCGTCGACGCCCTGTACAACAACGCCGGGATCATGCCCGCGGCCGACCACTCGGTCATCGACACCGACGTCGAGACCTGGGACAAGGTCATGGCGGTCAACGTCCGCGGCGTCTATCTCGGCTGCAAGTACGCGATCCCGCCGATGCTCGAGCAGGGCTCGGGCTCGATCATCAACGTCGCCTCGTTCGTGGCGATTCTCGGCTGCTCGGTGCCGCAGGACGCCTACACCGCGTCCAAGGGCGCGGTCCTCGCCCTGACGAAGAGCCTCGCGGTCCAGTTCGCCCCGCGCGGCGTCCGGACCAACTCGATCTCGCCGGGTCCGATCGAGACGCCGCTCCTGATGGACTGGCTCGTCAAGGACGAGGAGGCGAAGAAGCTGCGTCTCGCCCGCAACCCGACCGGGCGCTTCGGCCGGCCGGAGGAGATCGTCCACGTCGCGGTCTACCTCGCGTCCGACGAGAGCCGCTGGACGAACGGGGCGAACCTCGTGATCGACGGCGGAATCACGGTGAACTACTTTTGAGCCGGCGATCGGTCAACGACTTCCGAGGCAGGTGATGGAACAAGCGCAGGCGAGCCGCATCGCGGTCGGCGTCGACGTCGGCGGGAGCGGGATCAAGGTCGCGGCGGTCCATGTCGAGCACGGCACCCTGGTCGGGCTGCGGCATCGGATCGCGACGCCCCAGCCCTCGACGCCGGACGTCGTCGTGCCGGTCATCGTCCGGACCGTCCGGCGCGCCCTGACTGAGGCCGGGATCGCGGGCACGGAGGCCCCGGTCGGGGTCGGCATGCCGGCGGTCGTGATCGACGGCGTGACGAAGTCGGCCGCGAACATCGATCCGCTGTGGGTCGACTACGACCTGGAGAGCCACCTCCGCCAGGCGCTGAAGCGGCCGGTCTTCGTCCTGAACGACGCCGACGCGGCGGGTCTCGCCGAGATGCGCTTCGGGGCGGGGGCCGGCGAGCCCGGGGTCGTGTTCGTCCTGACACTCGGGACGGGACTCGGCTCGGGGATGTTCAACGACGGCGTCCTCGTCCCGAACACCGAGCTCGGCCACATGGAGATCCGCGGCCGGGACGCCGAGCGCCGCTCGGCCGCCGTCGCCCGGACCCGGCGCGGCCTGTCGTGGAAGGCCTGGGCGGCCGATCTCGACGAGCACCTCCACGCGATCGACCGCCTGTTCTCGCCGAACCTGATCATCCTCGGCGGCGGCGTGAGCAAGAACGCCGACAAGTTCATCCCGCGCCTGACGGTCCGGCCGCGGGTCGTCCCGGCGACGCTCCGCAACGATGCCGGGATCGTCGGGGCGGCGATGGCCGCCGCCGAGAAGTTCGTCGTCGGGGCCGACGCCCGCCGCTGACGGAGATCGGGCCGATCAACGGCGCGTCTGGCGCCCGTCTGACCGGCCAGGCTGGGCCCCGAGCCCTCAGACCCGCTGGCGGAGGGCGGTCAGCTGCTCGGTCGAACCGGACACGACGAGCGATTCGCCGGCCGTCAGCACCCGGTCCGCCGGCGGGTTCGCGTCGTAGTCGGCGTCCCCGCGCACGATCGCGAGGGTGAAGATGCCCTCGTCACGCAACGCGCCGATCGTCTGGCCGACGAGCCCGCCACCGGGCGCGACCTCGACCTCCCCGATCGAGAAGCGCAGCTCGCCGTGCGACAGCGCGGCATCGATGAAGTCGACGACCCGCGGCCGGACAGCGAGGGCCGCGACCTGCCGGCCGGCCATCGTGTACGGCGACACGACCCGGTCGGCGCCGGCCTGGCTGAGCTTCGCCTCCGCGCCTTCCGCGTTGGCCCGCCCGACGACGAACAGCTGCGGGTTGATGGCCCGGGCGGACAGCGTGACGTAGACATTGTTGGCGTCCGAATCCGTCGTGGCGACGAGGCCGCGCGCCCGCTCGATGCCGGCCGCCCGGAGCGTCGCATCGGCCGTCGCATCGCCCTCCACCACGAGGTGGCCGTCCGCGCGCGCCCGCTCGAGGGATGCGGCCAGGATGTCGACGACGACGATCCGCTGGCCGGCGTCGACGAGCTCGCGGGCGACCGTCGAGCCGACCCGGCCGTAGCCGCAGAGGATGTAGTGGCCGGTCAGGTCCGCGAGCACCGCTGCCATCCGCCGCGCCTCCCGTCGTCCGCTCGAGGCCTCGGCCATGACGGCCTCGGCGACGATTCCGATGCTGCCATAGATGATCCCGACCCCGGCCACCGCGACGAGCATCGTCCAGAGCCGCTGGGGCCAGTCGACGAGCTCTCGGACCTCGCGAAACCCGACGGTCGTGAGCGTGATCACCGTCATGTAGGCGGCGTCGATCAGGCTCCAGCCGAACCAGACGACGTAGCCCAGCGTTCCCGCGAGCGCCGTGATCGCGATGATCGTCAGCCACGTCCGGACGTGACGGCCCTCGATGATCTCGCGGAGGCTCCCGATCGCCCGCTGCCAGCGTCAGCGCGCCGTTCGCGGCCGCGGCCGCAGGCGCTCCCCGCAGTCGGGCGCGGTCGATCGGGTTCGACGCCATGGTCCGATTGTCGGCCGCGCCTGACGTGGCGGAACGGGCCGATCGGCCCGCGCTCCGGGGCCGCTTCGCCGGTCCGCCCTCGCCGCGCCCCTCGCCCGGGCGATGACCGCGACCCGATCGGGGCCGGCATCGCCGCCTGACCGACCCGCCGCGGGAAGCCGGCGGCGGCCGCGACGGGCGTCCCGGGGGAGCCTCCGGCGTACCATGGGGAGACGAACCGCGGCGATCGCCGCCCCGATGCTCCGCCGAGGACCGACCCGATGACGACCGACGAGCGCGCGCCCTCGGGCGCCGCCAGCGATGCCCCCACCACGGCCCGGATGACGATCGGCGGCGAGGCCGTCGACGCGGCCGACGGCCAGACGTTCGAGGTCGTCAACCCGGCGACCGGCCTGGTGATCGCCACCGCGCCGCTCGGCGGACGCGAGGACGTGGACCGCGCCGTCGCGGCCGCCCGGGCGGCCTTCGACGACCGCAAGGGCTGGGCCAACTGGGCGGCGGGCAAGCGCGGCCGGTCGCTCGCCAAGCTTGCCGACCTGATCAAGAGGAACTCCGAGGAGCTCGCCTGGCTCGAGAGCCGGAACGTGGGCAAGCCGATCGGCGGATCGCGCGGCGAGGTGATCGGAGCGAGCCTCGTCTTCGACTACTACGCCGGCGCCGCGAACAAGGTGTACGGCCAGACGATCCCCGTCTCGAAGCCGGGCCTCGACCTGACGCTCCGCGAGCCGATCGGCGTCGTCGGGCTGATCGTGCCGTGGAACTTCCCGCTCCTCATGGCCTCGTGGAAGGTCGCCCCGGCCCTCGCCGCCGGCAACACCGCGATCCTGAAGCCGGCGTCCTACACGCCGCTCACCGCCATCCGCCTCGGCGAGCTGGCCCTCGAGGCCGGCATCCCGGCCGGGGTGCTGAACGTCGTGACCGGGCCTGGCGGGACGGCCGGCGCGTCGATCGCGGCGCACCCCGGGATCGGCAAGGTGGCCTTCACCGGCGAGACGACGACCGGCCAGGAGATCATGCGGCTGGCGGCGGGCAACGTGAAGAAGATCAGCCTCGAGCTCGGCGGCAAGAGCCCGAACATCGTCTTCGCCGACGCCGATCTCGAGAAGTTCGCCCGCGAGTCGCCGTACTCGGTCTTCGACAACTGCGGCCAGGACTGCTGCGCGCGGTCCCGGATCCTCGTCGAGCGGTCCGTCCACGAGCAGGTCGTCGAGCTGTTCGCCGCGGCGACGCGCAACGTCAAGGTCGGCGATCCGGCCGACGAAGCGACCGAGGTCGGGACCCTCGTCAGCGTCAAGCAGCGCGACCGGGTGGCCGACTACATCGAGATCGGCCAGGCCGAGGGCGCCACGATCGTCGTCGGCGGCGGTGCGCCGGAAGATCCGGCCCTCGCCGACGGGGCGTACCTCATGCCGACCGTGTTCGACAACGTGCGCAACGACATGCGGATCGCGGCTGAGGAGATCTTCGGCCCGGTCGTCTCGGTGATCCCGTTCGACACCGAGGAGGAGGCCCTCCGCCTGGCGAACGCGACCCCGTACGGCCTGTCCGGCTCGATTTGGACGCGTGACCTCGGCAAGGCCCTGCGGGCCGCCAAGGCGCTCCAGTCGGGCGTGATCTCGGTGAACTCCAACTCGTCGGTCCACACCGAGGCGCCGTTCGGCGGCTACAAGATGTCCGGCATCGGGCGCGAGCTCGGGATGTCGGCGCTCGACCTCTACACCGAGACGAAGAACGTCTTCATCGACATCTCCTGAGGGATTCGCGGCCCGGGGGCGGGTCGGCGGCGGCGGGCGCGCGCCGCGGCTCGGGCTGGTCGTGCCGCCGATCGTGCTCGTCGCGGTCGTCGCGATCGCGGTCGCCGGGCGGGTCGCCGACCCCGCTCGCCCGGCGGCCCCGGCAGCGGCGTCAGCGGCGGCGAGGGCCGGCGCTGCCGCGACCGACCCGGACGTCCGCAGTTCCACCCCGTCGCCGCGCTCCGACTGGCCGGCCGCCGTCGCCGGTCGCGGCCTGGCGTTGCCGGTCGCGCGCGAGGAGGGCACCGACGGGCTGATGGGGCGGCTCCCGTTCGGGCTGCCGAACGACACCCCGTACCCGCGGTCGGAGCCGGTCAACCGGTTCGTCATCGACGACGTCGTCGCGGGCTGGTCGTCGCTCGACACGACGCCGCCGTGGGTCCGCCGGATCGGCGGGCTGAGCAGCTACGTGACCGACCCGTACGAGCGCTGACGGCTCACAAGAGGACCAGCGACGAGCCGCCCGGATCTCGCCCGGCGGCCAGGTCGGACAGGATGCGGCGGGCGTTCCGGTCGAACGTCGCGAAGCTGCCCGGCGCCGCGGCGAGCGCCCGTCGGTTCGGCGGCGTGTCCGCGATCACGAGGATCACGCCGTCGACCCCGCCATCCCGGACCTTCAGCGCCAGGCGACGCTCGAGCGCCTGGATGTCGTCGAGAACGGTCTCGGCCTCGACCGGACGACTCCAACCGGCCCCTCGGATCAGGGCGTCCCACGCCCGGCGGTCTCCCTCGATCGGAAGCGCGACCTCCGTGGGCACGGCGAGGCCGGGGTGGAGGCGCCTGCGAAATCGGTCCAGCAGCCGCTGCTGTCCGGCGTCCCGGATGGCATCGCCGGCCGGGTAGGCGCGGAGCCGAACGTCGTGGCCGACCGCGGCCCCGATCGCGGCGAGCTCGACGACCGACGCCCGCCGTCGCCCGCCCAGGATGCGGGCCACCATCCAGCGCGACATCCGGGCGGCGCGTCCCACGTCCTCGTCGCTGAGTCCGCCGGATCGCTGGGCCCGGGCAAGGTCGGCGAGGGCGCGCCGCTCGTCGTCGGCGGCGACGCGGATCGCGCGGGCGACGGAGCCGTCACGGGTAGGCATCGGATGGATCATGGCCGGCGCGGATCACCCGCGGGTTCACTGAGCGCGGGCCGCCCACCGCCGGAACCTCCGGACGTCGATGGCTCCAAGCGATTGCCGAGCACCCGCTGCTCGTTACGTCGGCTGTGCCGCGGCGGGGACGCCTTCGGGCCCCGGATTCGGGGGCTCAGGCGACGTCCCGAGCGGCGGGTGCTCCGATCGTCGCCCGAGGGCCGGGCCGAGCGACGTAACGAGCACGGGCCGCTCGTCGGGGGGTGGGCCCGGGTCCGCGAGCCGCCCGCCCTACTCGTCCCAGTGGCGGTCGGCCGGGTGGATGTCGGGGCGGCGGCGGTGGAGCCAGTCGCGGATCGCCCAGTAGCTCGTCTTGAAGGCGATGCCCGGCCAGGGGATCGCGTCCGCGGCGAACGAGCGGATCTCGAGCGCCTCCGGGTTCAGCCGGTACTCGCCGCCCACGACCCGGGCCTCGAACGCCAGGACGACCACGGCGGCCTCGAGCCGCGAGTACAGCCCGACGATCTCCCCGGGCTCCACGATCAGCCCGGTCTCCTCGAGCGTCTCGCGGACCGCCGCCTCGCCGACCGTCTCGTCGACCTCGAGGAAGCCGCCCGGCTGGGCCCACCAGCCGCGACCCGGCTCGATCCCCCGCCGGAGGAGGACGACCTCTCCGGAGTCGGTGACCGGGATCGTCGTGACCACGAGGCGCGGGTTGACGTAGGCGATGTAGCCGCACGACGCGCAGCCGAGCCGGTCGCGGTCCTCGCCCTCGATCGGCCCGAAGGTCAGCTCCGTGCCGCAGCGCGCGCAGTAGTTGAGCATCTCAGCCATCCACGGCGGGACGCCGCCGCCGGACGGGATCCCGGTGGAGCGGCTGTCCGGCCCGCGCCCGAACGCGTCGAGGAGCTCGCCGGCGTTGGCGACCCGTCCGCGCTCGAACTCGCGGCCGTCCATCAGGCGAGGACCGCCACGATCGCCGCGGCGATCAGGCCGGCCAGCCCGACGAGACTCGTCGCGACCCAGGCGAGGCGGAACAGGCCCTTCGTCCGGTCGACCGGCATCCACGCCCACGCCGAGCGCCAGATCCGGACGATCGCGTCGGCCGTCGTGACGACGAGGAGCGGGGCCGCGATCAGGACGCAGAGCTTGATCAGCGGGCTGCCCAGCGGCGTGCCAACTTCGAGGGCGGTGATCGCGATCGCGCCGAGGATCAGGACCGGCACGGACAGCAGGACGTAGTGCCGCTGGAGCGGCGTCGGGGCGACCTCGGGGACCGATCGCGGCGGCAGGCCCTGGAGGCTCGGCGGCAGGCTCGCTTGCGGGCGAGCGCCGGCTCGCGGAACCGCCCCGGCGCCTGCGATCGCCTGGCGGTCCAGAACCGGCATGCCGGATTCCCAGCGCTCGTCGTCCATCGCGACGAGTGTACGACCGCCCCCCGGAGCGAGCTCAGGACCGCGGGGCCAGCCTCATCCGGATGGGCGCGACGAGAACGGTCCACCCCAGGGCGCCCGCGGCCGCGGCGAGGAAGGCGACGGCTGCCAGCGCTCCGAGGTCCAACGGTCGGTCGATCGACAGCAACCGGCCGGCCGAGTCGACTCCCGTCCAGGTGCGCTCCCAGGCCGCGGCGAAGACGACCGCGACGATGCCCGCGGCGAGTCCCGCCGCGATCGTCGCCCCGCGCCGACGCTCGGCGGGGATCGGCACGAGGATCAGGACTCCGGAGAGGAGGGCCAGCGCGCAGAGCGGCAAACCCGGGCCGACGGTCGGGACGATCCCGGTCGCCTTCGCGCACTGGATCGGGGTCACGCCAAGTGGTCCGAGGCAGCCGGCGACCTGGCCACCGGCGAAGACGAGCGCGCCAAGACCGGCGAGGACGACGACGAGGGCGGTCGAGATTCGGGCCCGCGACAGCTTCATGGCCTCAGCCTGCGCGATCTCCCATCGGATTCAACCGATGAGAACCCTCAACGGACGGTCACAGCCCTTCGTTGGCCGGATCCGCCGCGATGGCCTCGGCCTGGGTCGCCCGGCGGGCCGCCAGCCGCGTCGCCAGCCCGTCGTCGCCGACCGCCAGGATCGCCGCCGCGAGAAGCCCCGCGTTCTCGCCGTTGCCCACCCCGACCGTCGCGACCGGCACGCCCTTCGGCATCTGGACGATCGCGAGGAGGGCGTCGAGGCCGTCGGACACCCCGCCGGCCATCGGCACGCCGATCACCGGCAGCGTCGTCTGCGACGCGACGACCCCCGGCAGGTGGGCTGCCAGCCCGGCGATCGCGATGAACACGCGGATGCCGCGACCTTCCGCCCCGGCGATGAACCGCCCGAGCAGGTCCGGCGCCCGATGGGCCGAGATCACCCGGATCTCGGAGTCGACGCCGAGCTCGTCGAGGACCGCCATGGCCCGCTCGGCCGCGGCGATGTCGGAGCGGCTGCCGACGACGATCCCGACCCGGCCACTGCTCGATCCGTCCGTCACGTTCCGCCTCCTCCGTCTCCGCCCATGCCGGCGTCCTCGCCGGTCGGCCCGCCCTGGATGTTGCGCGGCCGGGGGATCCCGAGCCGATCGAACTCGTCGAGGATCCAGACGCCCTTCTCGGCCTGGTACCGCACGGGGTCCACCGATCCGCCATCCGGCCCCACGATCTCCTGCTTGATCGCCGCATAGCCGTCGCGAAGCGCCGGATCCGACCGGAGCGCGTCGCGGAACTCGAGGTCCTTCGCCAGGTCGCCGGCGCCGCGCGGATGGACGTGGAAGTGGATCCGGTACTCGACGCCGTCGTGGACGATCGACCCGACGTGCATCGGCCGGGTCGGCGGCCACGGGTCGGGGCCGGGCTGCGGGCCGAAGCCCAGCGCGTACATCGCGGCGGTGATCGCCGGGATCTCGGCCGGGTCGGCCTCGGTCCCGAGATCGACGATGCCCTTGCCGGGCAGGCCCGGCACCGAGGTGCTCCCGATGTGCTCGACCTCGAGATCGGGCCGCGCCGTCCGGATGATCGCGATCACCCGGGCCGCGACGTCGGCGACGCGCGGATCCCACGACTCGACGGCGGCCTTCCGCCGCTCGTACGGGCCGATGGGGCGGGGCGAGCTCGGACGATGTCGATGGCATCGGCGCAGTGTAGATTCCCGGCCATGCGACGCGTCGTCGGCCGGCGCATCCACGAGGTGGACGTCGGCTAACTCGAACTCCTGGTCGCTCGCGCGGACCGGGTCGTGATCGACCTGGGCACCGGCGACGGCCGAGCGGTCGTCGCGCGCGCCCGCACCGAGCCCGGCGCGCTCGTCATCGGCGTCGATGCGGCCGCCGCGGCCATGACCGAGTCGTCGACCCGCGCCGCCCGCCCCGCGCGGAAGGGCGGATTGCCCAATGCCCTGTTCCTCGTCGCGGCCGCCGAGCGCCTGCCGGCCGAGCTCGCCGGGATCGCGGCCGAGGTGACGATCACGATGCCCTGGGGCTCCCTGCTGCGTGGCGCGCTCGCCGGCGACGATTCTCGCGCGGCGACGGCGGGGATCGCCGGCCTCGTCGGGCCGGGTGGCATCGTCCGGATCCTGGCCTCCGTCGGCCCGCGCGACCGCCTCGGCCTGCCGCCGCTCCGCTCGCCCGATCGAGAGCCGCTTGCGGGTCGTTGGGCCGAGCACGGTCTGACGCTGACCGCCTTCGAACCGGCCTCCCAGGACGACATCGAGAAGACGGCTTCGTCCTGGGCGCGGCGCCTCGGGGCCGGCCGCGACCGCGAGGTCTGGCAGCTCGACCTCCACCGGACGCAGGGCCCACCGGGGCCGATTGCGGATCGTCGCTAGAATCGCCCGACGATGCGCCGCCGTCGCCCTCTCGCCGCGCTCCTCCTCGCCGCCATCGTGGTCGCTGCCCTCGCGCCCGCGTCGACCGCCGCCGCCCATCGCCCGGTCGGGCCCGCTGCCGCGGCCGCCGCGGTAGGCATCGTCGCGGGCGGGACGGACGCGGCCCGGCCGTTCCGGATCGACCTGGCCGACGGGAACGACTTCGTCGCGCAGACGAACTTCGTCCAGTGCGTCGGCGCGAGCATGCAGATGATGCTGAACATCATGGGCGGGAGCGACCGCACGACCCGTACCCAGGCGAGCCTCCAGACGATCGCCCGCGACCTGTCCGGCCCGACCCGTGCCGGGTTCAGCCGGAAGGGTGCCAGCGTCCGCGGCTGGTCGGCCGGGCTCAACCAGCTCGCCGCCGGGCCGTACCGCCTCGTCGGATCGGACACCCTGGCCGATGCCCTCCGGATCGCGGCGCGGTCGATCCGCCAGACCGGCAAGCCCGTCGGCCTCCTCGTGTGGGGCGGCCGCCACGCCTGGGTGATGAGCGGCTTCCAGGCGACGGCGGACCCCCGGGTCACGGCGTCGTTCACGGTCACGAAGGCGATCGTCCTCGATCCGCTCTACCCGTACGGATCGACCCGCTGGGGCCGCAGCCCGAAGCCCCGCGAGGCGATCTCCCCGGCGACCCTCGGCAAGCAGTTCGTCCCGCGCCGCGGTGGCTCGTGGGCCGGCGCCCCGACCGGCGTCGCCGGCCAGTCGCTGGCCACATTCTCCGGGAAGTACGTGATCGTCGTCGCGTACACGCCGGTCGTCCTGGTCCGGAACCGGCACATCGCCGCCTGACGGCGGGCCGAGCGCCGTCCCCGTTCGCGCCGCCCGCCGCGAGTCGTGCGATGCGCTACCTTCCACCCGTGACCCCCATTCCCCTGATCCTCGATGTCGACACCGGCATCGACGACTCGATGGCCCTCCTCTACGCCGCCGCGACCCCGGAGGCCGAGCTCGTCGCCGTGACCTGCGTCGGCGGCAACGTCGACGCCCACCAGGTCGAGCGGAACACCCGCTCGGTCCTCGAGCTCGCCGGCCGGACCGACGTCGAGGTCGCCCTCGGCCGCGACCGCCCGCTCGTCCGGCCGATCGAGACCACGCCCGAGACCCACGGCCCCCAGGGACTCGGCCACGCGGAGCTGCCGCCGCCCAGCCGGCCGCTCAGCGACCGCCACGCCGCGGACCTGTTCATCGCCGAGGCGCGTCGCCGGCCCGGCGAGATCACCCTCGTGACGCTCGGGCCGCTGACGAACCTCGCGATCGCGCTGGAGCGCGAGCCGGCCCTGCCGACCCTTCTCAAGGGCTGGGTCCTGATGGGCGGCGCCTACCGCCACCCGGGCAACACCGCGCCGACGACCGAGTGGAACATCCACTGCGACCCCGAGGCCGCCCGGATCGCGTTCCAGGCCTGGGGCGAGTCGGCGCTCGCTCACGGCCACCCCCGCCCGGTCGCGATGGGCCTCGACGTGACCGAGCAGGCGAAGATCCTGCCCGAGCACGTCGTCGCGCTCGCCCGCGCCGCCGGCAGCACGCCGGACGATTCCGTGGCCCTCGGCCGCGGCGAGGACCCGATGCACGCGACCCGCTCGGTCGCGAGCAACCCGATCGTCCGCTACGTCGCGGATGCGCTCCGCTTCTACATGGAGTTCCACGCCCACTACGACGGCTTCTACGGCGCGTTCATCCACGACGCGCTCGCCGTCGCCGCCGCGCTCGATCCGACGCTGGTCCGGACCCAGCCCGTCACGGTGGATGTCGAGCTGGCGGGGACGCTGACGACCGGCGAGACCGTGACCGACTGGCGCGGGGTCTGGGGCCGGCCGCCGAACCTCGACGTCGCGGTCGAGGCCGACGCGGCGGAGTTCCTGCGGCGGTTCGTCGAGCGCGTCGGCAGGCTGGCGGCGAGCCGCCCGACGTAGCACACTACCCGGCGGAGGGACGGGAGCCCCGGGCGGCCGAGGAGGTCGACGCCCGGCGCTCGCAAGGAGGAGGTCAGATGGCGACCAGCTGGCTGCGTGCGCTCGTCGGGATCATCGCGTTCTTCGTCGTGCTCATCATCGGCGTCAATGTCACCGGCGCGCTCGACACCACCGCCGACCCGAACACCGGGCTGATCGCGGCCCAGAACACGATCATCGTCCTGCTCGGCGTCGCCCTGCTCGTCGGCTTCATCGCCTACGCCGTCGTCGAATACGCCCAGACGAGCCGGCTCGAGTCGATCACGTCGCAGTTCGACACGCGGACGATCGTGCTCATCCCGATCGCGATCGCGATCAACATCATCCTCGGCCAGACCGTGGCCGCCGCACTCAAGGTGCCGATCTACCTCGACTCGATCGGGACGATCCTCGTCGGCGTCCTCGCCGGACCGGTCGCCGGCGCCCTGACCGGCGGCCTCGCCAACCTGATCTGGACCTACGTCCTGCCGGCCCCGTTCCACTCCGACTACGCGGCGCCATTCTTCATCGTCGCGGTCGAGATCGGGCTGCTGGCCGGCGTCTTCGGGCGACTCGGGTTCTTCCGGAGCCGGCCGAACACGCCGAACGAGCGGCTGGCCATCGGCGCCGTCGTCGTCATCGCGATCGTCGCGGTCATCGGCTACTACGGCTTCCTGCCGTTCTACAGCAACGGCCAGTTCACGTTCTTCGCCCCGGCCGCCGAGGGCGCCGCGGGGCCGGACGCGATCTTCGTCATCCTCGGCTGGCTCGTCGCGCTGCTGCTCGTCGCCGCGGTCGTCGGGCTTCTCGCGCTGCTGTTCCTGCGGCGGGATCTCGGCGCGGCGTACGTCTTCGTCGCGGGCCTGGCCTGCGGGATCGTGTCGGCGATCATCTCCGCGCCGATCTCGTCGATCGTGTTCGGCGGCGTGACGGGCTCCGGCACGGACCTCCTGGTCGCCGCCTTCCAGCAGGCCGGTGACGACCTCAGCTCGGCGGTGCTGAAGCAGGGGCTCCTGTCCGACCCGATCGACAAGACGCTGACGTTCTTCGTCGTCTTCGCGATCCTCGGCGCGCTGAGCCGGCGGTTCGTGGCCCGCTTCCCGCAGGGCGAGCAGGCGGTCGGGCTCGCGGAGGCCTGAGCCCATCGATCCCGCGACCCCGGGCGGCGCCGCTCGACCGTCGGGCGGCGCGCCGCTGTCGGATTCCGACGCCGCCTTCCTGGCCGCCCTCGCCCCGGCGACGCCGTCCGCGTACCACCGCCTGAACCCGCTGACCAAGGCGGTCGCGGCGACGGTCGAGTCGATCGGCGCGTTCGTGATCGGCGGCTACCTCGGGCCGCTCGCGATCATCGCCCTGGCCGTGCTGCCGGCCGCGGTCGTCGCCGGCGTCGCCGGCCGGCTCGTCCGGATCTCGGCCCTGCTGACGCCTGCCGATCGCGATCTCGGTCGTCCTCGTCAGCGTCTTCACCCGGGCCGGGACCCACGTCCTGTTCTCGGTCGGCCCGTTCGACGCCACCGCCGAGGGCGTCGACTTCGCCGGCCAGACCCTCGTCCGGCTGTTCGCGATCTCGACCTCGATCGGCCTGTTCGGGCTGACGACGGAGCCGCGCAGCTTCGTCCTCGACCTCGAGCGCCGCGGCCTGTCGCCGCGGTTCGCGTTCGTCGCCCTGGCCACGCTCGAGGCGGTCCCGGCGATGGTCGAGCGGGCGAACGTCATCGCCAGCGCCCAGCGGGCGCGCGGGCTCGACACGGAGGGCAGCGTCCGGGCGCGGCTGCGCGGCCTCCTGCCGCTCGTCGGGCCGGTGATCCTGTCGTCGCTGACCGAGGTGGAGGAGCGGAGCCTCGCCCTGGAGGTGCGGGCGTTCGGGCGGCCCGGCCGGCGGCATCTCCTCTGGCGGATCCCGGACTCCGCGGGTCAGCTGGCCCTCCGCGCGTGTCCTCCTGCTCGCCCTGGTCGGCGCGATCGTCGCCAAGGTCGACGGGCACCTTCCCGAGCCTGCCATGACGCGGGACGTGCCATGACGCTCGAGCTGACCGGGGCCTCCTACCGCTACGCCGGGTACTCGACCGAGGTCCTCCACGAGATCGACCTCCGCCTCGACGACGGCGAGATCGTCGGGCTCGTCGGGCCGAACGAGGCCGGCAAGTCGACGCTCTGCCTCGTCGCGTCGGGGCTCGCCCCGGCCTCGATCGGCGGCAGCCTCCGGGGCACGCTGACGCTCGACGGGACGCCGACCGCCGGGATGTCGACCCACGAGCTCGCCGAGCGGGTCGTCGTCGGCTTCCAGAACCCGAACACCCAGCGATCGGGCATCGCGGCGACGGTCTTCGAGGAGATCGCGATCGGGCCGATGAACCTCGGGCTGCCGGTCCCCGAGACGGTCGAGCGGACCCGCGAGGCGATCGCCCGGCTCGAAGCTCGAGGCCCTCGTCCTGCGCGACCCGCAGCGGCTGTCCGGCGGCCAGGCCCAGCTCGTCGGCATCGCGTCGCTCCTCGCGATGCGGCCGCGCCACGTGATCCTCGACGAGCCCACTGCCCAGCTCGATCCGGCCGGGACGCGCCTCGTCGGCGAGGCGCTCCGGGCGCTCGCCGGGACGGGGACGTCGCTGCTGATCGCCGAGCACAAGACCGACCTGCTCGACGGGCTGTGCACCCGGATCGTCGCGATCGACGGCGGGCGGATCGTCCTCGACGGGCCGACCGGCGAGGTGTTCGACGATCCGCGGCTGGCGGAGCTCGGGGTCGAGCCGCCGGCGCGGGCCCGCCTGGCGCGGGCGCTGGCGGCGGCCGGCCGGGATCCATCCGTCGTCGACGCGACGCTCGCCGGAGTCGGCCGATGACCGCGGAGGTCGGCGCGGGCGGCGTGGGCGGCGCCCGGCCCGGTCCTCCGGACGGAGGGTCTCGTCCACGTCTACGCCGGCCAGACCCGGGCGCTCGACGGGGTCGACCTCGAGATCCGGCGCGGCGAGCGCGTCGCGATCGTCGGCCAGAACGGGTCCGGGCAAGTCGACCCTCGTCCGCCATTTCAACGGGCTCCTTCGGCCGACGGAAGGTCGCGTGCTGGTCGACGGCGCGGACGCGGCGGGTCGGCGGGTCGCCCACCTCGCGGCGACGGTCGGCCTGGCATTCCAGGACCCCGATCGCCAGATCTTCGCCGGGAAGGTCCGGGGCGAGGTCGCGTTCGGTCCGCGGAACCTCGGCCGGAGCGGCGCGGAGCTGGAGGCGGCGATCGACGCGGCCCTCGTCGCGACCGGCCTCGACAAGGACGCCCAGACGAACCCGTACGACCTCGGCTTCTCGCGGCGGAAGCTGCTGGCGCTGGCGTCGATCCTCGCGATGGGCACGCCGGTCGTCGTCCTCGACGAGCCGACGACCGGCCAGGACGCGCGCGGCGTCGACCGCGTCCACCGGATCGTGGCCGACCTGTCGGCGGCCGGCCGGACGGTGATCGCGATCAGCCACGACATGCGCTTCGTGGCCGAGGCGTTCGAGCGGGTGATCGTGATGCGCGACGGGCGGGTCGTGCTCGACGGGACCCCGGCCGAGGTGTTCGCGGAGACGGCGTGGCCGGTCGCTCGCCTCGACGTTCCTCGAGCCGCCACTGGCCGCGCGGATCGGGGCGCGGCTCGGGCTGGGCTCGACCCCGACCGACGACGTGCTCCTGGCCGCGCTCGGAGATGGGGCCGGCTGAGGGCCGCGCGCCGCTGTTGCCGGCCGGCGCCGCGTCGGGGGGCGGCGCGGGGCCCGAACTCCGTCGCGGGGCGCTGTTGCCGGCCGATTTCCGGCATCCGGGCGGCTCATTCCCGTTAGCCCGAGGCCTGGCGCCGCCGGAGGAGCCGCCCGTGCTCACGCCTCGTCAAAGCTCTCGTCCAACGGGCGAGCGTCGCCCGGCTGCCGAGGATTCCGGCCCCGGCGCCGAATAGCAGGCGAGCGTCGCCCGGCTGCCGAGAATCGGCGGCCGACGAGGCCCGAGCCGCGACCCAACGGGCCGGATGGCCCATGCCGACCGGCTCCGGTCCTCGCTAGCGTTGGCAGAGCGTCCCCCGCACGACTTGCGAACCTCTCGGAGGAGGGTCCGCATGGGAGGTGTCGTCGGGCTTTCTTGGCGTTGGCCTCGCTCCCGTCCCGCGCGCCCCAGGCGCCCACGCTGACGGCTGAATGCACGTCCCGCTCCGGACTCCGCGGGCGCGCGCGCCTGGTGGGCATCGCTGCCGCTGTGCGCCCAATCTCCTGCACGGCCGGCGGTGCGCTAGATAGGAACTGATCTCGAATGAAGCGCAAGATTCTCGCGTCACTATTCGTGATCTCCGCCGTTATCGGCCTTGGCGTGTTCGCCACGGGCGCCTACTTCACCGACACGATCACCCAGGACAACTACACATTCACGACCAAGTCGGCCGACCTGAAGCTCGGCTTCTGCGGCGGCGGCACCGGCACGGACTGCACCGGCGTTGCGGCGACGCTCGACAACGTCTCGTTCACCTCACCGGCCCAGGACGTCATGACCGGGCCCGGCGTGAGCGGCGTCGAGTGCATCGTGATCGAGAACACCGGCGAATACGCCCTGACACTCTCGAGCCAGCTGTTCGTCACGGGCTACAGCCATCCGGACATGGCCACCTTCTTCGAGGTCGCGGCCGAAAGCGCCAACCAGTTCTGCAACCCGACTGGCGTGATCCGCGCCTGGAATAGCGCCATCGGCGAGCACGCCGCAGGTCTCGTCTCCACCGGCATCACCCTCGCCCCGGGTGCCCGGACCTACATCCTCACGGAGAACCGCTGGAACAGCACCGGCGACCAGAACTACCTCCAGAACGGCTTCCTCAACCTGAAGACCGTCATCGAGGGTCGGACCGTCTAGAGATCGAGACCCGGGTCGCGGCCGGTCGGGCATGTTGCTCGGCCGGCGGCCCGGATCGTTCCACCACATGGCTTCCGTCCAGCGCCTGATCATCGGCTTCCTGCAGCTCGTCCTGTGGGCGGCCCTGTTCGGCGTGATCGCGCTCCTCATCCTGCCGCGGGTCTCAGCCTTCGACGTTTTGATCGTCCGCGGCGGCAGCATGGAGCCGACGATCCAACTCGGGTCGGTCGTGATCGTCGACCGCAACGAGCGAACCTTGACCGTCGGGACGACGGCGGCATTCCGCGACGGCAACGAGGCCATCGTCACCCACCGGGTGATCGCGATCGACAGCGGCGGGTTCGAGACGAAGGGCGACGCCAACGCAACGGCCGATCTCGGTCGACGCACCCCCGATCAGGTCTACGGCACGGTTGCCCTGACCATCCCGTTCCTCGGCTACGCCCTGCACCTCTTCCACGAGCCGATCGTGTTCCTGCTGCTCCTCCTCGGGACCGGAGGCGTCCTGATCGCCGGGGAGCTGCGCACGATCTGGACCGAGGTCAGACGGCAGCGCCGCCAGGGAGAGCCGACCGATGCGCGATAACCGGATGCGCGGCTTGCTCTTCGCGCTCGTCACCGTCGCGCTCCTCGGCATGGGGACGACCGGCGCGTACTTCACCGACGCCATTGGAATCATCCGTCAGTACGTCTTCGATCTCGGCGCGCCGCCGGAGACGCCGGCGGAGTGCGCCGGGATGACCTTCGCCGAGGTCCTGGTGGGCACCGCCGGCGACGACCAGTTCACGGCCGGGAATGGCGGAGCGCTGATCTTCGGGCTCGGCGGCAACGACACGATCAGCGGCGGCAACGGCAAGGATTGCCTCGTCGGCGGCGACGGCAACGACACGCTCAGCGGCGGCAACGGCAAGGACGTCCTGCTCGGCGGCGCCGGCGACGACGTCCTGGGCGGCGGCGGGGACGCGGATATCGTCGACGGCGGCAACGGCAAGGACCGGCTCGACGGCGGCCCGGGGGTCGACGCCTGCTTCGGGACGAGCAAGGACGTCTACGCGCGTTGCGAGAGCGTCAACCCGGCGAGCGACCCCGTCGAGCCGATCGCGCCCGCGGCGGCACCCGATCCGACGTCCCCGGCGACGCCGGGGTCGGGTGCGGACACGTCGGATCCGCCCGGCGCGACGCCATCGGCGCCCGCCAGCGGCGACCCGAGCCTGCCCCCGTCGGCCGGACCGACGGACGAGCCATCGGCCGAGCCGTCGGTCGAACCGACACCGGAGCCGTCGGTCGAACCGTCAGCCGAGCCGAGCCCCACGCCGTCGGCCGAGCCGACCCCGTCGGCCGAGCCGACCGGCGCACCGTCGGCCGAGCCCACGCCGTCGGCCGAGCCGACGGAGTCGCACAAGCCCAAGCCGACGCCACGATCGCCGTCGCCCGACCCGTCCCCGTCGGCCGCCGAGTCGGCCCCCGACTCGCCGAGCCCTACGGCTGGCGGTTGAACCAGACGCCGCCGGGGCCGGTGTAGCTCGCGCCCTCGCCCCAGATCGCGATCGACTTGCCGGCGCTCGTGATCGCCAGCTCGCCGTAGTCGCCGTAGACCTCGGCGAACCCGACCGCGGTCTTGTAGGCGGCGCCGCCGCTCGCGTCGGAGATGCGCGTCGGCGCCGACCACGTCGCCCCGCCGTCGGTCGACGAGCGGTACCAGACGTTCCAGGCGTCGACATCGCCGCCGCCGGAGGTCTGGTAGTACCAGGCCCGGACGTCGCCGGCCGCCCGCGACTCGACCGCAGGCGCGTCCGTGGTCTCGCCCGCCGCCGACAGCGTCACCGGCGCGCTCCACGTCCGCCCGCCGTCGCTCGACCGCCGAGCCTCGATCGTCTGGAGGCCGCCCGCCGCCGGCGCCCCGTCGTAGAGGGCGACGACGCGCCCGGCCGCGTCGACCGACAGCGCGATGTGGCCGAGGTAGTAGTCGGGCGTGCAGCCGTCGGCGACGCAGGCAAGGCCGGGCCAGACCGACGCGATCGTCCGGTTCTCCCAGGTCGCGCCGCGGTCGCGCGAGATGAAGACGTGCTCCTCGATCTGGCCGCTCGGGGTCGTGCCCTTGTTGCCGCCGCCGCCGTACAGGATCGAGGTCTCGGCGAAGTAGACCGTCCCGTCGCTGGCGACGTCGGAATCGAAGTCGAAGTAGTAGCGATCCGAGTCCACGAGCTTCGTCTGCGTCCACGTCGCACCCGAGTTGTGCGATTGGGCCATCCACGGATCGCCCCCGGTCGGCCCGTTGAACGAGATGTAGACGTCGACCCCGTTGTCGCTGACCGCCAGCGTCGGCTTGTCGTTCCACGACACGTTGCCGTAGACGCTGACCGGCGCCGACCACGACGCGCCGTGGTTCGTCGACTTCGTGAACACGACGTTGTAGCCGTTCATGTAGGTCGCGTAGACGGCGCCCGTTCCGGGAACGACCTCGATGATCGGGTCGAACTGGCCGGAGCCCTTGCAGGCGCACAGCGGCTTCGCGGTGCCCCAGGTCGCGCCGCCGTCGGAGCTGATCCGGAGGGCGATCCAGGGCGAGGGGCAGTTGCCCTTGCATGGCTTGGCCGCGTAGCGGGTGACGAGCGTGTAGACGTACGGCGCGCTCGGGTCCGCGGCGATCGCCGGCTCCCAGTCGTCGGTGACGGGGTCGACCGGCTGCTCGCCGGCCCAGCCGGCCGCCGGCGGCGCCGCGGCCGAGCCGGTCGGGCGGGCCTGGCCGACCCGGCCCTGCTCCTGCGCCTCCTGCCAGGCCTCGAGCTTCTCCTGGGCCTGCTCGCCCTGCTCCGCCGCCTCCGGGTTGACATCGGCGGCCGCACCGTGACCGGCCCGGGCGAGGGCTCCCGGGCCGTCCGCCGGGCTGGGCTGGGTGGCGCCGATCACGGCCACCGCGGCGATGAAGGCGGCAGCGACGGCGATCGTCAGCAGGGTCTGGCGGGCGGCCGACAGCGGGCGGGACGGGCTCGATCCGAGCATGGGAGCCTCCGACGAACGGGCACGACGGCGGCGAGTCCGGGCGGGCATCGCCTGCGGCAGGCTCGGACGCTAGGCCGATCGGCGCGGACCGTCAATGGCGGGTTGCCGTTCCGCGCTGGTGCGGGTGGGTGGTGGCGACGCCCGCGGCCGGGCGGCACCCGCGCCAGTCCGCGAGTCTCGGCATTCGGGCGGGTGGTTCCCGTTAGGCCAACGCCGGGGGGAGGGCGCGCCGGCTCGTGCTCGGGTTCCGCACGAACGAGCTGGATAACAGGCGAGCGTCGCCCGGATGCCGAGGATCCGGGCCGCGAGCACCGGCTGCTCGTTCCGTCGGCTGGAGGCTTGTCAGGAGTGTTGATTCGCCCGATTCGGGCTCCTCAGCCGACGCGCTGCGCCGCGGCTGCTCCAAACGTCGTCCGACGGCCCGCCCGAGCGACGCAACGAGCACGGGCTGCTCACCAAGGCGCTCAGCGTCGGGTTCGCAGCCCCACGACGATCAACAGGAACGACGTCTCGAGGACGTCGACGCCGGCGATGACCAGGGCGACGACCAGCGGCAGCGGGTGCCCGACCAGCCACCCCGAGCCCGCGGCGAACGCGGCCACGGCGAGGAACACGAGCCGGACGCCGCGGATCATCCCGGCGATGTCGCGGGCTGAACCGGCGCCACCTCCGGTCGCCCGATCGCGGTCGGGATCGCGCCGGTCGAGGGCGCCGCGCCCGCCGTCGCCGCCGGCAAGCCGGTCGAGCGCGCCGAGCAGGAGGACGATCCCGATCGCCACCGAGACGCCGACCAGCGCCGCGCGGACCGTCGCCGGCGGGGTCACGACGGCCGACAGGGCGTCGGCATGCCAGCCGAGCGCCGTTCCGGCCGCGATCGCGAGACCGCCGACCACGAGCCAGGCGATCCGCCCGGCGTCGGGCGCTCCGGCGACGCGGTCCGCGCCGTCATCGGGATCGCCCGGGCCACCGGGACGCCGGAGGTCGTCGTGGCGGCCCAGATCGTCGTCGCGTTCGCGCGGGTCGCGGTGGCCGGGCTCCCGGTCGGCGCTCATCGCGGCCCCGGCGCCGGCGCCCGGGCGACGATCCACAGGAACCGGGCGTCGTGGCGGTCCTCGGGCTCGACGACGACGTCGGCGCGCTCCACGACCAGCCCTGCCGCCTCGACGAGCCGCCGGTTGACCCGGGCCGAGAAGTGGCTGAAGTACATGTCCACGCCGAGCCAGTCCGCCTCGATGCCGCCCGGGTCGTCCTCGACCCCGAGCGATGCGATGAAGACGCCGCCCGGCCGGAGCCACGACCGGATCCGGGCGAACAGGGCGGCGTGCTCGTCGCGCGGGACGTGGGTCAGCGAGTAGAACGCGACGACCGCATCGAGGCTCGCCGGCGGCCGATCGATCGCGACGAGGTCCGCCTGGACGAAGCTCGCCGCCGGGACGTTGCGGCGGGCGCGCCGCACCTGCTCGGCCGAGATGTCCACCCCGGTCACGCGCCGCCCGACCGCGAGCCGCACGGTCATCGGCAACCCGGCGCCGCACCCGAGCTCGAGCACCTCCGCCCCGGCCGGGATCAGCCGGTCGGCGAGCTCGAGCATGCGCGACCGCACAGCCGACGGCCGGAGCGCACTCCAGGCGAGATAGCGGTCGGCGATCTGGTCGTAACCGGCGGCGACGACCGCCTTCGGGTCGAGCGC
Organism: uncultured Chloroflexia bacterium; assembly: GCA_963710105.1. GTDB lineage: Bacteria > Chloroflexota > Limnocylindria > Limnocylindrales > CSP1-4 > CF-46. The sequence goes on along the minus strand of CAVPYV010000003.1, from coordinate 180,858 downwards.
GGCGGGCACGGCCGCCGGCGCCGGCGAACCCGCACGCGGCGGCCGCCTCACGACCCCGCCCCGACGAGCAGCTCGACCGGGAACACCTCCCCACCGACGATCCGGAACGCCCCCAGCGCCGGCTGGTCCTCGGCCAGCGAAACGAGCAGGTACAGGGCGTCCGGGTAGAGCGCCAGCCCGATGTCCGTTGGGCTCGGGTAGGCCGGCGAGCGGACGTGGCTGTGGACGATCGCCCAGAAGACCTCGCCGGCGTCGTCGGTCGCGATCGTCAGCCGCAGCAGGTCGTCCGGGTGGATCTCGTAGCGGTACGGCGACCCGGCCCGGTTGCGGGTCGGCTCGAACCGGAGCGCCCGCCCGCCGTCGGCCGCCGGGCGGTCGCCGATCACGAGACCGCAGGCCTCGTTGGGATCCTCGGCTCGGGCGTGAGCGACGATGGCCTCGACGAGGTCCGGGCTGACCTCGACCGATCGTGGTCCTGGGTGGCCGCTCACCACCAGCTGACGCCACCCTCGAGGTCGTCGGCCATCTCCTCGAAGTCGCGGCTGAACGTGCCGGCGCTGAGGTACTTCCAGCCGCCGTCGGGGAGCAGCGCGACGATCGTCCCGGAGCTCATCTTCCGCGCCTCGCGAGCGGCGGCCACGAGGACCGCCCCGCACGACGGCCCGCCGAAGATCCCCTCGCGCTCGACCAGGTCGCGCAGCGCGGCGATCGCGTCGAGGTTGCTGACGAGGTACTTCGCCGACAGGATCGACGGGTCGAGGATCTCCGGGACGAATCCCTCGTCGAGCGAGCGCAGGCCCTGGACGTTGTCGCCGGGCAGCGGCTCGGCGGCCACGATCCGGACGCCCGGCTTCTCCCGCCGCAGGTAGCGCCCGACGCCCATCAGCGTCCCGCTCGTCCCGAGCCCGGCGACGAACACGTCGATCTCCGGGCAGTCGGCGAGGATCTCCGGGCCGGTCGTCTCCTCGTGGGCCCGCGGGTTCGCGTCGTTGCCGTACTGGTACGGCATGACGAACCGGGGGTCCTTCGAGACGAGGTGCTTGGCGAGGGCGATCGCGCCGTTGCTGCCGAGGTGGCCGGGCGAGTCGATCACCTCGGCCCCGTAGAGCGCGGCCATCAGGCGCCGCTCGTTCGTGACGTTGTCGGGCATGACGAGCGCGACCCGGTAGCCCTTCCGCCGGCCGATCATCGCCAGGGCGATCCCGGTGTTGCCCGACGTCGGCTCGAGAATGATCGAGTCGTCGCGGAGGAGGCCGCGCCGCTCGAGGTCCTCGACGAGGTACTTGGCGACGCGGTCCTTGACCGAGCCCGTCGGGTTGGCCATCTCGAGCTTGGCGAAGATCCGGACCGCCGGGTTCGGCGACATCCGGGGGATCTCGACGAGCGGCGTGTGGCCGATCGCGTCGAGGATGCTGTCGTAGCGCCCGCCGTGCGGGGCGAGGACCGCGTGGGCGTGCGCGTGGTCGTGGGCTCGGTCGTGGTCGTGGGCTCGGTCGTGATCGTCCGCCTTCGGCGACGGGACGACGACCGGCCGCGGGAGCGCCATCGTCAGCCTCCGGCCATCGCCGGCAGGAGGCGGACCTCGTCGCGCTCGGCGACCGCGGTCGCCAGCCCCTCGAGATAGCGCACGTCCTGGCCGTTGACGTAGACATTGACGAACCGGTTGAGCTCGCCGTCGGTGTTCAGGAGCTGGCTCCGCAGCGAGGGATACGCCGCGGTCAGCGCGTCGACGACCTCGCCGACGGTCGACCCGCCAAGCTCGAGCTCGCGGTTGCCGCCGACCTGCGGCCGGAGGACGGTCGGGATCTTCACGACGCTCATGCCGGGCCGCCCAGCACGAACGGCTGCTCGTCGGCCGGCGCGCCGAACGCCGGGATCGGCAAGGCCCGGCCCTCCGCCCGGGCGGCGATCGCCTCGGTCGAGCAGACCGGGCAATTCGGGTCGCGCCGCAGCTTCAGCTCGGTGAAGGACGTGTCGAGGGCGTCGAAGAGGAGGAGCCGGCCGGCGAGCGTGTCGCCGATGCCGAGCAGGACCTTGATCGCCTCGTTGGCCTGGAGCATGCCCATGATCCCGGGCACGACGCCGAGGACGCCGGCGACCGAGCAGCCGGGGGCGAGCTCCGGCGGCGGCGGCGTCGGGTAGAGGCAGCGGTAGCAGGGACCCTCGAACGGGATGAACGTCGTCAGCTGGCCCTCGAACCGGAAGACGCTGGCGTGGATCACCGGGATGTTCTTCGCAACCGCCGCGTCGTTCAGGAGGTAGCGCGTCTCGAACGTGTCCGTCCCGTCGATGATCACGTCGTAGCCGGCGATGATCCGGTCGACGTTGCCGGCGACGAGCATCTCCTCGTGGGGGATGACCGTGACGTCAGGGTTCAGGGCGTTGATCGACTTGCGGGCCGACTCGACCTTGCGCTCGCCGACGCGGTCGTTCGTGTGGAGGATCTGCCGCTGGAGGTTCGACAGGTCGACGACGTCGAAGTCGACGATCCCGATCGTCCCGACGCCGGCGGCCGCGAGATAGAGGGCGGCGGGCGAGCCGAGACCGCCGGCGCCGATGAACAGGGCCTTGCTCGAGAGCAGCCGCTCCTGGCCGGCGGCGCCGACCTCCGGGATCAGGAGATGGCGGCTGTAGCGCTGCTTCTGCTCGGCCGACAGGACGACCGGCGCCTCCCACGGGAGGCCCGCCGACTTCCACGCCTGGAAGCCGCCGCTCATCGAGGCGACGTTCGTGTAGCCGAGCTCCTGGAGGGTCTGGCCGGCGAACAGCGACCGGATGCCGCCGGCGCAGTAGAGGACGACCGGAGCGTCGCGATCGGCGACCTTGCCCTCGATCTCCTGCTCGACGTAGCTCTTGCTGATGTGGAGGGCGCCGGGCAGGTGGCCCTGTTCCCACTCGCTGTCCTCGCGGACGTCGATGACGGTCGCGCCGCCTTCGGGGAGGCCGCTGACCTCCTGGGGGGTGACTTCGCGGATCTGCGCGCGGGCCTCGCGGAGCAGGTCGGCGTAGGTGCGTGGCATGGGTGGTGGGGTGCTCCGGGTTGGTCGACGGGCTGCCGCTGCGCGGCAGGGCGGGGAAATGCAATTCGTTGCCGGCCGGGCCGGCTACTGACACTCGCAGCAGCGCTCGCGGTCGATGGCCAGGGCCGCCGTCATGCCGGCGCCCCCTCCGCGGGCTGGGCGTCCTCGGTCTCGCCGAGGGCCTTGCGCAGCGTGTCGTGGCTGAGCATCGCGCACTTCAGGCGGGCCGGGCTGATGTCGATGCCGAGGAGGTCGAGCAGGTCGTCGGCGCGGAAGGCGCTGACCTCGGCGATCGGCTTGCCCTTGATCTCATCGGTCAGGAGCGACGCCGAGGCCTGGCTGATCGCGCAGCCGCGGCCGGTGAACCCGACGCGCTCGACGATCCCGTTCTCGATCCCGAGCTGGAGGGTGATCCGGTCGCCGCAGAGCGGGTTGCTGCCCTCGAATGACGCGGTCGGCTCGTCGATGACCCCGAAGTTATGGGGCCGCCGGTAGTGCTCGAGGATGTAGTCGCGGTAGAGGTCGTCCATGGAGTCCGTTTGCAGTCTAGAGGAGGACGGCTGCGAGGCCGACCGCGACGAGGGCCATCCCCAGGAGGCCGAGGCCGAAGAACCGGAGACAACCACTGCTGTCCATCGTTTGCCCTCAATCCCGAGGAATTTCGTCGGGATTGATGCTAGAACCGCCTGCGGCGCGCGTCAACGTGGTGTACTCGTCCAGTACGTCCGTTACACCTTGACCCCGACGGAGGTCAGGAATTCGGCCGGCGTGCGATAGCCCAGCGCCTGGTGCGGTCGGATCGTGTTGTAGATGACCTCCCAAGCCCGCAGCCCGGCCTGGAAGGCCTCGAGCTCGGGCTCGCTGTCGGTCACCTCGTAGAACTCCTCGGTGTGCGTCCGGTTGGCCCGCTCGACCGCGCCGTGGAGCTTGGGCGAGCGCGGCGGCAGGACGAACAGGGCGATCGAGCGGGCCGCGCAGGCGGCTTCGAAGTCGGCCATGAACTCCGAACCGTTGTCGATGCTGATCGCGCGGACCGGGAAGGGCATCCGCTCGGCGAGCCGGTCGAGCATCGCCGCCGCCGCCTGGGCGGTCGCCTGGCGGCCGAGCTCGATCGTGTCCCAGCGGGAGACGACGTCGCGGGCGGTGAACTGCTTCCAGATCTTGCCCGGCACGGGTCGGATGTCGAGGGTGTCGAGCTCGACCAGGTCGCCCGGCCGCTCGACCGCCCAGGCCGCCGGCCTGCGGATCGCATAGGGCCGCTGCCAGCGCCGCTGGCGGACGCTCATCCGACGGCGACCGATCGGCTCGCGCAGCTCGCCGGAGCGACGGAGTCGGGTGAGGATCCGCCCGATCATCGAGACCGACAGGACGAGGCCGTCTCGCCGGAGGAGGACCCGGAGCTTGTCCTTGCCCCAGCGCGGATAGGTCTGGCGGATCGCCCGGACGGCCCGGAGCTCGTCGATCGTCCAGGTCGGCCGGCGCCGGCGACGGGGTGCCGATGAGCGGTTCTCGATGCTCTCGAGACGGAACCGATCGAAGCGAGCCAGCCAGCGGTAGACGGTCGGCCGGGCCAGGCCGAAGTGGCGGGCGGTCAGGCTGACGTTGGCCCCGTGGGCGTGATGCCAGTCGACCATCGCCAGGCGTCCTCGGGCCGCCCGGGACAGGTCCGCCGCGAGCGGCCGCGGCTGGGCGGGTGCCGAGATCCGGACCGACCCCGTCAGCCCACGCCCGCGGCGCGGCGAGCGGCTGCGCGTAGACTTCGCCATCGAGAGCCTCCGTCTGCTGCTGATGTCTTCAACACCACCAGCGTAGCGGGGCTCTCGTTCGATTCGCCCGACCCCTCCGCCCGTCACGCGCCCAGGTCCGGTGTCACGGACGTATCTGGACGCGATCATCGTGATGGGGGGTAGTAGGTAGACGGGTCTGAAGTTGCCGCCGGCCACTGTAGTCCGAGCTGGGATCGCTGAAGATCACGCTGTGCAATGAGTCGCGTCCGACCTGCCAACTACGTTTGGGCGGGAGATCGCGCCGCGACTGCGAACATCAGCGCTGGCGAGATCGCAGCCGTGACGGGCCTGTCGGTGTGTCGTACTGCCGCCGACTGCGGCGCGGGGAGGTCACGGCCCACCCGATGTGGTGGGACGCGCTGAGGAAGCTGTGCAGCTGATACGGAGGTGGGCGCAGCGAGCGCGTCGCCGCGACCACCCCAAGTGAGACGCGATACAGACGCCCACCGAGGACACTCGCAACTAACCCGCGAGATAAGTGGAAAGTAACTGAGCACCGCTAGCGCGGCCGCGTCGGTCGGCCCTCGGCGGGTTGGCGGGGGCATTGGCCTTGGGCGTCGATGTGCTCAGCGAAGGCGCCGGGCTCAGAAGGGGGGTGATCGCTCCGACGAAGTCGTGACGGGACCCGCCGAGATTCTCCTGTGACCTCAGGGGCAAACTGGAGGAGAGGGTGAGATACAACATCGGCGTCCGCAGGACGGCCGCCGCGGTGACGACTCTTGCACTGGTACTCGCGCTGCTGTCGCCGACCGCCTCGGTCCTCGCGGGCCACACCATCCAAAGCGGCGACTGTTGGCGTTCCGGTACTCCGCTTCTGTGTCGAACCACTTGGAATTCGACTGACAGAGTGATCAATCTCGAGCTCTACAACCAATTTACAAACGTGCGTCCGGACTGGCTGGACAATGCCCAAGCAGCATGTAACAACTGGCACAACTTCGTGCCGTCGTCGTCAGCTGGGAACGACGTCTGGTGCCATTGGGCAGGCGGGGGTGGGGCGTCGCCGGTCTACCTGAAGTATGCGAGCGACGGTCAGCACGGGCTGGCAAACGGTGTCATTGCTGTGACCTGGAACTGCAACACGTCTGGCGTGTGCACGAATCAGGCCCAGGCAATGAACATCTACTACTCGGAAATCTACTGGAATACCTCCGGCGAGATGGATTCCCTGTCGGAGAGTCACAAGACCAACAGCTTCGCTCACGAATTGGGCCACGCGCTTGGGCTCTTCCACCATGGGACGAGTTCGTACTTGATGTACCCGTTCGATACGGCCGTACAAGGTCCCACGAGCGGAGACTACGGTCTCCTTCCGGCCTGTTCGGGCGCGTCGACGACGTACGGCGTTCGCTGCATCTACCACTTCAACCGGTAGGAGAGACCATGAGCAAGATGCAGAAGCTATTCGCAATTGGCTTCATGGTCGCACTTGGGTCGGCCTTCTTTGCAGGCACACTCCTGGCCGGCAATCAGAAGGTTTGGGACGATCCGGACAAGGGCAAGACGCGCGAGCAGGTTGCCGCCGGCCAGGAAGCGATGTCACAACGGTTCTGGGCGCGCTACCCGGGCTGGGTGTCGGAGCAGGTTGCCTCCGGTATCGATCCAAGCAAGCTTCCGGCAGCCGCCATCCTCGCATCGGTGTCTCCACCAGCTGGAACCCTTCGAGACTCGAGCAAGATGGCGGCGTTGGTCGTCCACGGGCGAGTCACGCACCTGGACTTCCGACCGGAAGGCGACACCGTCGCCACCTTCGACGTCGACGAGTTCGTGAAGGGAGCGGCGGGTCGTTCCATCTCCGTGCATTTCCCAGGAGGCCTGCAGCCGTGGCCCGATTGGGATCACCCGACGTTGGCGTACCTCGAAGCGGCACCTATCTTGATGCCGAATGAGGAGGCGATGCTCTTTCTGAACGCGCCCGCGGCAGCGGGGGGCCCATTCGAACCTCAGATGTACACGGGCGTCTACAGAGTCACGGCTGGTGTCGTGCAGCCTCTGGAGGGAAACCCGTTTGCTGGAAGCGTCGTGAAGTCGACGCGGGCTATGCTCTCGGCCAGCGTTGTCGCAGCGCTCGGCAACTGAGGAGGATTCGGCTCCGGCGGCATGTGCGCCGCCGGAGCCGCGCCACATGAGATCTCTAGCTTTGGCAGCGGTCATCGCCGTCGCGGTCGTCGGATGCTCCCTAGCCCCGTCGAACTGGGGCGATCGCGTGCCGACGATCAATCCGCAGGTGGTAGCAAATCGGCAAGCGCCCATCTCGAGCGCCGGAACAATCACCCTAACGCCTATCTCGGAGCGCGGAGCGGACGTCGGTCGACCATACAAGTACGACATGCCTCACTGCGGACTGAGTGGTCCCATCGATATCGACGGTAGCTTCTGGGTGGCTGTCGGATATCAGGGAGACCCGGTCGCCTTCGACGGCACGACCGGCACGTTCACATTGACCGACCGCGACCACGCTCGATACACAGCCGACTCAGGTGCGGGTTCCGTTGACCTCGCTCGGTCCGACAGCCCTCGCGAGTTCCGGCTGTGTAGCTGATCGGGGATCGCTCGCGGACGGCAACTTCAGGCCCGCCTACCTACTACCCCGTCAATCGTGATGGGGGGTGGGCGGTCCCGAAGTTGCCTCAGGCTTTCCGGGCAATCGGCGCTCAGCCTCGGCCGGTGACCTCGATCGAGCTGATCGGAATCGCGACGGTGGTGACGATCCGGACTCCGCGGGGGTAGCCGACCAGGGGGCAGCTCCCTCGCTGGGACGCAGCCAGCTGCAGCAGATAGCCGCCGCCTCGGGAGGAGAAGGACAAGGTCGCATCGCCTTCGCACGGACCTCCGAGCCAGGTGATGACAACGGCCTTGGGATCTGTGGGATCGAGGACCAGAACGGGCTCGGCCTGGTCGCCGCTGGGTTCGGCGGCAGGTCCGATGCGGCTGACCAGGCCGGTCTCGTCGCGGAGCACGACCGGCAACGGTGGGTCGACCTCCTGCGGCAACGCCGTCCGAAAGACGCGTGCCTCGTCGCGAACCGAGCAGCCGACGATCAGGCCGACGAGCACACTCAGCGCGATGGCCGTCATCGCGTGGTCGCGCCTGAGCACGGATCGGGTGCTCAACAACCAGGCGTGGCGCACGGCTCGGCAGGCAAACCGGATCCGTCGAGGACCGCTCGGTCGGCGAGGGGCGCCTGCAAATGGGCGACGAACTCGTAGAGGTAGCCGGCTGCCGTCGACCCCGTCGACAGGAACGGTTCCTTGCACTCGACGCGAACCCGAACCTCGGTCTCCGTCTCGTCGGTCGCGGCGATCCCGCACCGGGAGGCCGGCCCGTCCATCACCTGGACGCCCAGGGTCCGATCGTCGATGACCCAGTAGCTGATCGGCATCGGCCCGCCATGGGAGACGGCCACGGCGATCAGGACCACCACGGCGAGGATCATCACCACACCAATGGCGAGCCCAGCGAAGGCCAGCCGACGAACCCACGCTGACATGTCAGGCGAGACCATCTCGTAGGCAGCGGGGCAACGGGCAGACCGCGTTCATGCCGCCATGGTGCGCCTTCCCTGCCCGCGACTGAACGTCAGACCGGCCCGACCGATATCGTTCCGTGATGCCTGCCGCCCGCCCGCTCCTCCTCGGGACCCTCGCTGTCGTCGCCGCACTCGCGCTCGCCGCCTGCGACGCCGGGCCGGGCCCGAGCGACACCGACCCGAGCGGACCGATCTCGACCGACGCGTCCGGCCAGCCCGAGCCGACCGACGTCATCGCCGGCCAGCTCGGGGGCCCGTGGCGGCGATCGCCGACGATCCTCGACGACAGCCACATCGCGATCGTCTCCGATGCCTGCGCCGCGGCCGCCCGGGAGAAGCTCGGCGAGACGGAGGCCAACCTCCCGACGGCCCTTGTCGACGCCCGCGGCGAGCACTTCGCGACGGTGATCATGGCCGACGACCTGAACGCGATCGAGTGCCTGGCCCGCTTCGACGAGGCCGCCACGAGCGCGACGGTCGACTCGGTCGATCGGCTGTCGATGGCGGCGGTCGCGCCGGTCGACGGCACGGCCTTCTCGGTCGCGAGCGTGGTCCACGAGGCGGACCAGCCGGGTGGCCGGACGATCGCGTTCGGCCGGATCGGACCCGCCGCCGAGTCGGCCAAGGTCGGCTTCGACGACAACTCGGTGATCCTCGGCACCGACGCGGAGGGCTGGTGGTCGCTGTGGTGGCAGGGATCGGTCCGGGCGAGCGACTACGCGGCCGTCGACACCCATGACATCGTCGTCGGCAGTACGAAGCCGTTCGAGGGCGAGCGCGAGGCGCGGGTTGGGCCGGCGGCGTGGTGGCTGGATCCGGCAGCGGCTCCGCCGACCGCGAAGTCGACGACGATCCGAGCCCTGGTCCTCGAGCAGGCCTGCGTCGGCGGGAAGAGCCCGGAGGGCCGGGTCGAGCCGCCGACGATCGAGCCGTCTGACACGTCGGTCACCGTGACCTACGAGATTCGGCGGCTGCCCGGCGCCGGCGACTGCATCGGGAACACGCCGTTCGCGGTCGAGCTGAAGCTGCCCGAGCCGCTGGGGTCGCGGACGCTCCTCGACGGCGGCTCGACGCCACCACGAGACGCGTCGAAGGCGCCTGCCGGCTGAGGGGCGCAAGCGCCCGGCGCCCGGGCCGCGATGCGCCCCTGCATCGGATCGGAGCCGAACGTGCGTGGCCGAGGTCCCAATTCGCCGATTGGGTGGCTCGACCACGCTCAGTGGGCGCCCAGCTGAGTCACAGGTGAATATCGGGCGGCGCGGGGCGGGGTGGCTTCGCCCGAGGGCGCGCCATCGGGACGGGTTTTCGCCATACGCTCCCTGGCGGGCGTTAGCGCTGCTCGGGGGCGCCTGAACGGGGCGCGAATCGTCATAGTTAGCCGCTCGGGGCTAATTCGGCCGTGGAAGGCGGCTCGGCGCCGACCTAACGACTGCGTGACGGGCATATGGCGAAAAGAAGGGCAAACGCCGCCCGCCGCCGCCCTACCCGCCGAAGACCCGTTGGACCTCCACGAGCCCGTCGGCAAGAAGATCGATGTCGGCGCGGGTCGAGTAGACGCTGAAACTCGCCCGGGCGGTGGCCGCCAGGTCGAGCCGCTCGTGGAGCGGCATCGTGCAGTGGTGGCCGGCCCGGACGGCGATCCCGAACCGATCCAGCACCTGGGCGACGTCGTGCGGATGGACGCCGGGCAGGTTGAACGGCACGACCCCGCCGCGGAGGTCGGGGTCCATCGGCCCGTACAGCTCGATCCCGGGCACCCGCGCCGGCAGGACCTCGAGCGCGTGGTCGACGAGGGCCCGCTCGTGGTCGCGGACGTGGTCCATCCCGAGCGCGGCCAGGTACTCGGCCGCGACCCCCAGGCCGATCGCATCGCCGACGGCCGGCGTGCCCGCCTCGAACTTCCACGGGATGTCGTTGAAGTCGCTCCGCCGGAGGTGGACCTCGCGGATCATCTCGCCGCCGGACAGGAACGGCGGCATCGCCTCGAGCAGCTCGCGCCGCGCCCACAGCGCGCCCGAGCCCATCGGGGCGAGCATCTTGTGGCCGCTGAACGCGTAGAAGTCGGCGCCGAGCTCCTGGACGTCGACCCGGAGGTGGGGCACCGCCTGGGCGCCGTCGACGAGGACGAGGGCGCCGGCCGCGTGGGCCATCTCGACCATCTCGCGAACCGGGTTGATCGTGCCCAGCGTGTTCGACACGTGGGTGAACGCGACGAGCTTCGGGCGGAGCTTGAGGAGGACCTCGTAGACCTCGAGCCGGAGGATCCCGTCGTCGGTGATCGGGATGAACTCCAGGTCGCCGTCGCGCTCCTGGACGAGGAGCTGCCACGGGACGAGGTTGGCGTGGTGCTCCATCTCAGTGAGCACGATCGCGTCGCCGCGGTTGATGTTCCGCCGGCCCCACGAGTAGGCGACGAGGTTGATCGCCTCGGTCGCATTGCGGGTGAAGACGATCTCGTGGGCGTCAGGCGCGTTGATGAACCGGGCGACCCGCGCCCGCGCCTCCTCGTACGCGGCCGTCGCCTTCTCGCCGATCGTGTAGATCCCGCGGTGGACGTTCGCGTTGTACTCGCGGTAGTAGGTGTCCATCGCGTCGAGGACGACCTGCGGCTTCTGCGACGTCGAGGCCGAGTCGAGGTAGGTCAGCGGGTGGCCGTGGATCTCCTGCTCGAGGATCGGGAAGTCGCGCCGGACGACGGCCGGGTCGAACGGCGCCGTCACCGGCGCCGTCGCGCCCGCCCCGGTCGGCGCCGCCGCGGTCGCGGTGTCGGCCTCGGCCTCGATCGCCATCGGTCTCCGCCCGGCTAGCGGGCGGCCTCCACCGGCTGCTGGTCCGCATCGAGCTCGGAGCCGGCCGGCGCCTGCGGCACGAGGAGCGCCTCGTCGGTCGCGCTGACCTCGAGGCCGGCCTCGCGAAGGATCGGGCCGTAGCCCTCGTCCTCGAGCCGGAGGGCGAGGTCCTTGCCGCCGCTCTTGACGATCCGGCCCTGGGCCAGGACGTGGACGACGTCCGGGGTGATGTAGTTGAGCAGGCGCTGGTAGTGGGTGATCAGGAGGACGCCGAGCTCGGGGTTGAGCATCGCGTTGACGCCCTCGGCGACGATCCGCAGGGCGTCGATGTCGAGCCCGGAATCGGTCTCGTCGAGGATCGCGATCTGCGGCTCGATGACGGCCATCTGGAGCATCTCGAGGCGCTTCTTCTCGCCGCCGCTGAAGCCCTCGTTGACGTAGCGGCTGGCGAAGCTCTCGTCCATCCGGAGGAGGGCCATCTTCTCCCGCATCTTGTTGCGGAAGTCGCGCATGTTGATGCCGCCCTTCATCGGGTCGGTCGGGTCGACGTCGCCGGCCTTGTCGATGCCCTGGAGCTTCGCGTTGAGGGCGCTCCGGATGAAGGAGGCGACGCTGAGCCCGGGGATCGCGGTCGGGTACTGGAAGGCGAGGAACATCCCGAGGCGGGCCCGCTTGTCGGCCGACAGCTTCAGGACGTCGCGGCCCTTCCAGAGGACCTCGCCGCCCTTGATCAGGTACGCCGGGTGGCCCATCAGGGCGTAAGCGAGGGTTGTCTTGCCCGAGCCGTTCGGGCCCATGATCGCGTGGACCTCGCCCTTGCCGATCTCGAGGTCGATCCCCTGGAGGATCTCGTGCTCGGGCTTGGCGAGCGGGGCGACGCGCAGGCCGCGGATGACGAGGCGGCCGTCGTCGGCGCCGTTGGTGTTCTCGGTCACGGTGCTGTCAGCGCTCCTTGGAGGTCGTCGAAGGCGACCAGGTGCTGGGGCACGAGGTCGGCCAGGGTCATCGATTCGAGCGCCCCGGAGATCGCGTCGCGGACGCGGACCCACAGGACGTTGACGGTGCAGCGCGAGCTGCGGTCGCAGATGCGGGCGTGCTCGGGGTCGTCGGTCGCGCAGAGCATCGGCGCGATCGGGCCCTCGAGGGCGCGGAGGATCTCGCTCATCCGGATGTCGGCCGGGGCACGGGTGAGCTCGTAGCCACCGCGGGCGCCGCGGGTGCTGGCGACGAGGCCGGCGTCGCGGAGGCTCATCACGAGCTGCTCGAGATAGGCGCGGGGCAGGTCCTCGTCCGCGGCCATCTCGGCGAGGCTGGCGGGTCCGGTCCCGAACCGACGCCCGAGCTGGACCATCAGCCGGACGCCGTACTCGCCCTTCGTGCTGAAGGCGACGGCGCCCGAGCCGTGGAAGGCGGGGCGAGCCTGGGGGACGGGTGCGGAAGCGGAGAGTGCCTGCGTCAGCGGACGGTCCTCAATCCCGAGTGATTTCCTCGGGATTGTACGGTGGGTGCCTCGCGGGCGTCAACGAACCTTTGGGCTATAGAGAACGCGCTCAGGCGGACGCGAGAACGGACGCGGCGACGGCGCCTTAGCGAATAGGTGGCAGTCCGACTCGTGAAATGCCGTCTGGCGTCAAGATCACGATGTAGGGGGCTGCCGGCGTCGCAGCCGGGTCGTCGGTGGTCGGTGTGAATGCGACCGCGCCGCCATTCCAGAACAGCTCTGAGTTGCTTGCGGCATCTACCTGGGCGAGTACGGCGCCACTTGCACGTTCGACCAGGCGGCTGGTGCAGGTTGGAGGCGTGGCATGCTCACACCCCTGGGATCGGTCCGACTGTTCGAGTGCGTAGCGACCGCTGGGGTCGGGTTCACCCGTCCAGGGCGGCGCGGCGAGGGGCACAACCGCCGCATGACTCGCACCATCGATCAACCACCAACGAGACGAGTCGTCCTGCAGCCAACGAGATTCGGTGGGTCGGTCGCCGCGAGGGCGTCCGCCAGGAGCGGCATTGCGGTCGGTTCCTGATCGCCTGTCCTCCACAGAACCACCGGGTAAGGGCCGCTCATCTTCTCCGGCGCCGACTCGCGGTCGTCGTGCCGGAGGACGAACTGCCTTGGGTCGCTCGTCGCCCCAACGACGATGTAGCCGGCCGGTAGGGCGCTGGTCGATAACGTGCCGTCCTTTGAGACGACCGCTAGTTCGGGGACGAGGTCGAACACGTAGCCGCCGGCTGGCATCGGACTCAGGCGGCTCCCCCAAGCCGCCCAGTCGTTGGCCCACGAGGGCAACGTGATCTCCCGAGGTTCCCGCCCAAGCGCCAAGATCGTCAAGAGACCTGGATCGAGACTACCGGCGAGCGTGAACCCATCGGTGACAAACGGGGCTGCTCGGCGCGGTCCAACCCCAACCCAGCCGCCCGATGCGGCCTCGAAGACACATGGCCCGTGCCTGAACGTCGCCACGATCTGGCCGTTGATCCAGCCCGCCAACGTCGGGTTCCCCTCATCGGCGTCGCGTCTGCATATCTCGAGCGCGGCCGGATTGGGTGTCGCCGGCGGGGTACTCGGGCTTGGGGACTCGGTAGGGGCCGAACCGCAGCTGGCTGCAAGCACGGCCCCTACGATCGCTGCGACAAGTAGTCGAGTCAGTGGCGAGATCGTTGACTCCTTTGGTTGCCTCGACGCGCTCACGGCCCGCTATCCGGCGGACGCGATCGCAGTCCAGGTGAACCCGACGGGCGCACCCTGACGCCCCCGTGAACCTGGGTCGCTCGCGGCACCGGTCCGGACACGAACGAAGGCCGGAGCTTCGGATGATGAAGCTCCGGCCTCCGGATGATTCCCCGGCGGTGTCCGCCGACAGCGAAAAGGGTATGGGGCGGCGCCGCGGGCTGTCCAGCGCCGCTGCTGACACCCGGTGCGTCCGGGCCACGCAATCCCGGCCCCGCTCGCCGGCCAAGCCGGGCACTGGACGAGCAGCCGGTGCTCGTTACATCGCTCGGGCGGTGGCGGTCGCCGCGCCTCCGTGCGTGGGCGATCCCGCCCGCCCGACGTCCGGTGCAGCCCGTGCACGATTCGTCGGCTGAGGAAGCGGCCAGCCGATGCAACGAGCAGGGGCTGCTCAGCGGTCCTCCGGGAGACGAGATCCTGACATCGACTCCCCGGCTCGGTCCGCCTCGACCACGACGGCCGACTCCCGGGCGAGCCCGAGCAGGAGGATCGGGACGCCGATCAGGAGCGGGATCGCGTACCGCCGGACGGCCGACAGCTCGACGCCGGACACGCGAAGCAGCCACACGGACGCGACCGCGACAGCAGCGAGCCCGGTGACCCAGCCGGCGCCGACGAGCCAGTCCCCGTTGCTCGCGGCGAGGCGATCGATCGCCCCGGCGAGGACGAGCGTGGCGGCCAGGGCCATCGGCGACGTCGGCCAGATCACGCCCCATCCGATGAGGGCGAGCGCGACCTGCACCAGCAGCGCGCCGCTCCACGCGATCAGCACCCAGGCGGCCACGACGCCGGGGCCGGGCCGGGACCGGAAGCCGACGATGGCCAGCACGCCGGCCGGGACGGCGACGAACCCGACACCATCGAACGCGGCCAGCAGGTGGCCGGCCGTCCCGACGTCGCAGCGGAGGCACAGGTCGCTCACCGGCGGATACAGCGTGTAGAGCAGCATCGGGACGTAGGCGATCGCTCCGAGGACGAGCCACACGCGGCCGGCAGCCGACCCACGCGTCCGAGGCTGCTCGCGGTCGGTCCCGCCCGACAGACGCGGGCCGACCGCGACCGCCACCAGCTCGAGCACCGCCAGCAGCGTGTTGTTGTCGAGCGCCCAATCCAGCGCCGAGCCGCCGGTCGTCGACGCCGCGACGATCACGCTGCCGAGCGTCACGACGGCGTCGAAGGCGAGGAGCCAGCGCGCACCCCACCACCACGCCACGACCGCGATCGCGCTGCCGCCGATGCCGGTCGTGATCGACCGGGCGATCTCGCCGTACGCCGAGCTCGGGTTCTGCGATCCGTACGTGATCCAGGGCACGGCGGAGGCGATGACGGCGAGGACGAGCATCGCCACGGCGAGCCACCGATTGCGCGGCGTGCGAACGACGTCGACGGGGACGGACGAGGCCGACCGGGCGCGGCCCGACAGGACGAGGCTCCCGAGCGCGGCCGCAGTCAGACCCAGGAGGACGACGACGCGGACGGGGTCGGTTGGCTCGAATCGATTGGACAGCGTGAGGCCGAAGACCGCGGCGATGAGCACCAGGAGGTCGGCGGCAAGGAGGATCGGGCGCGCGCCGGGGCCACTGCGGGCGAGTCGGATCGTCCCGATCGCCAGGGCGACCAGCGGGATGCCCAGCGATGCGGCCAGGCCGGATCCGCCGAACGGAGAGAGCCCGTCGAGGATCGCGACAGCGACTGCCGCGCCGAACGCGAGCCCGTGGAGGACGACGGGGACCGCCGGGGTTCGCCGCGGGCCGCGGGCGGATCCCGGAGCGGCGGCTGCCCGCGTCTCATCCGCGTCCACGGTCGCAGCGTACTCGCTGGTCGATCCGACATTCCGGACAGCCGGCGGAATTCCTGACACCCGGCGGCACGCAAGCGCGCGATGATCCACCGATGGGCGACGACCTCCCGGCCGAGTTCCTGCTCGACGGCTTTCCCCCGGCGATCCGCGAGACGGGCCGGACCCTCCGCGCGCTGATCCTCGACACGATCCCGGGGTCCGTCGAGACGGTCCGGACCGGCTGGCGCTGGATCGCCTACTCGCTGCCGGAGAAGGGCAAGGTCCGGAACTTCGCCTGGATCGGCCCGGAGCCAAAGCACATCCACCTCGGCTTCGAGCACGGAACGCTCCTCGCCGACCCGGGCCACCTCCTCCAGGGCGCCCAGGAGCGGCTCAGGAAGTTCCGATACTTCACGTTCGAGCCGGCGATCGACGTCGACGAGGCGATCCTCGTCGACTACCTGACCCGGGCGGCCGAGCTCGCGGTGATGCCGAGCGCCGCCCGGCGGGCGCTGGTGGAGACGGCGGCCGAGCCCATCGAGCTCGACGGGCTCCCGTCCGACATCAAGCTCGAGCTCGTCGACGATCAGCGCCCGGCCAGCAGCCGCTCGACGAGCGCCCAGCCCTCGGCCGTCCCGCGCCAGCGACGCCGCAGCTCCGCCTCGCCGAGCCGCCGCCGGACGTAGCGCAGGATCACCACCGCGACGATCACGTCGTCGAGGGGCCCGAGCACCGGAATGAACTCGGGGATCAGGTCGATCGGGTTGACCAGCCAGGCGAGGAGCACGACGAGCGCGACCCGCACGCCGCGCGGCGCGGAGCCGTCGACGATCAGGTCGCGAACCAGTCGCAGCAGGTCGGGGACGAGCCGGACGAGCTCCGCCGCCCGGACGTCGCGCGGCCGGATCAGCCACAGCACGACCAGCAGGAGAGCCCAGACCGCGACGAGGCCGAGGATGATCGCGCCGAGGATGCTCAGATCCATCGCCTGAGTATCGGCCCCGAAGGGCACGGCCCGCCCGATCCGCCTACCCTTTCCGGCATGGAAGACATCGCACAGCAGGCCGTCGAGGCCGCCCTCGCCGCCGGCGCGACCTACGCCGACGCCCGGGTGATGGAGATCCGGACCGAGGCGATGAGCGCCCGCAACGGCGTGATCGAGGCGCTCGACCGGGAGGAGCGCGCCGGCGTCGGCGTCCGCGCCCTGATCGGGAGCAGCTGGGGCTTCTTCGCCGTCCCGGACGTGGGGTCCGCGGCGGCCCGGCGGGCCGGCGAGCAGGCGGCCGCGGTCGCCCGCGCCTCGACCCTCGTCGCCGGGCCGGACCTCCGGCTCGTCCCCGAGGCGGCCGTGACCGGCCACTGGGAGAGCGAGTGCCTGGAGGATCCGTGGGCCGTCGGCCTGGCCGAGAAGGGCGACCTCCTCGAGGGCGTCACCCGGACGATGCGGGAGCACGGCGCGGACCTCGCCGAGGCGAGCCACCGGATCTGGGACACCCGCAAGTGGTTCGTCTCGTCGGAGGGCACGAAGGTCGACCAGCGGATCGTCGAGTGCGGCGCCGCAATGAGCGCGACGGCCGTCGGCGAGACCGAGACCCAGCGCCGGAGCTACCCCGGGATCCGCGGCCAGTACGGGACCCGCGGCTGGGAGCTTGTCCGCGAGCTCGATCTCCCCGGGAATGCGGCACGGATCGCCGAGGAGGCACGGGCCCTCCTCAGCGCCGACGTCTGCCCGTCGTTCGACGCGACGGACCTGATCCTCGGGAGTGAGCAGATGGCCCTCCAGATCCACGAGTCGGTCGGCCACGCGACCGAGCTCGACCGGATCCTCGGCTGGGAGGCCGCCTTCGCCGGGACGTCCTGGCTGGAGCTGCCGAAGCTCGGCTCGCTCCGGTTCGGCTCGGAGCTGATGAACATCACCGCCGACGCGACGCTCAAGGGCTCGCTCGGCAGCTTCGGCTATGACGACGAGGGCACGCCCGCCCACCCCGTCGACATCGTCAAGGACGGGATCTGGGTCGGCGCGCTCAGCGGGCGGGACTGCGCAGCCCTTGCCGGGATCGAGCGGTCCGGCGGCGCGGTCCGGGCCGACGGCTTCGACCGGATCCCGATGGTCCGGATGACGAACGTCGGCCTGCTGCCCGGCGAGGACTCGCTGGAGTCCATGATCGCCGCCACCGACGACGGCATCTACATGGACACGAACCGCTCGTGGTCGATCGACGACAAGCGGCTGAACTTCCAGTTCGGCTGCGAGATCGGCTGGGAGATCAAGGGCGGCAAGCGCGGCCGGCTCCTGAAGAACCCGACCTACACCGCGATCAGCCCGCGCTTCTGGGGCGCCCTCGACATGCTCGGCGGGCCCGACGAATGGACGTTCTGGGGGACGCCGAACTGCGGCAAGGGCCAGCCCCAGCAGATCGGCCACACGGGACACCCGGCGGTCCCGGCTCGCTTCCGCGGGATCCGGGTCGGGGTCCGGGGGTAACGACGATGACGACGAGCGAACGCACCGGTGCCACGACCATCTCTCCCGGTGCCGACCCGACCCCCGCCCTCGAGCTCGCCGACCGCGTCGTCGGCCTCGTCCGGGCGCGCGCCGCCGACGCCGAGGCCGAGGTCACCGTCCGCCAGGGCAGCGAGGCGCTGACCCGATTCGCGACCGGCTTCATCCACCAGAACGTCGCCTCCGAGGTGAACCACGTCCTGATCCGTGTCGCCCTCGACGGTCGGAACGCCTCGACCTCGGTGGACGGGCCGGCCGACGACGAGAGCCTCGGGCGGGCGATCGACGGGGTCCTCGAGGCGGCCCGCGTCCGGCCCGCCGACCCGGACTGGCCGGGCCTCGCGGCGCCGGCGACGGCGCCCGCGGTCGACCATTTCGACGAGGCGACGGCGGCCGCGACACCCGACGAGCGGGCCCGCCGCGTCCGTGCGTTCGTCGACGCCGCCGGTGGCCTCGAGACCGCCGGGTTCTGCTCGACGACGACCGTCCGCCTGGCCTTCGCCAACAGCGCCGGGCAGCGGGTCTCGGGTCGGGGGACGGCGGCCGAGATCGACGGGATCGCCCGGACGCCGACCGCCGACGGCTCGAGCCGTTGGGCGTCCGTTCGCCTCGGCGACCTCGACGGGGCGGTCGTCGGCGGGCGCGCCGCGACGAAGGCCCGGACCGCGAGCGACCCGACCGACCTGGTGCCGGGCCGCTACGAGGTCGTGCTCGAGCCCGACTGCGTCGCGAACATCCTGTCGTTCCTGCTCGTCCACGGCTTCAACGGCAAGGCGGTCGAGGAGGGGCGGTCGTTCGCCCGCGTCGGCGAGGCGCAGTTCGACCGCGCGATCACCCTCCGCGACGACGTCACGGACCCAGGCACGCTCGGCATCCCGTTCGACATCGAGGGGACGCCCCGGCGCCCGCTCGACCTCGTCCGCGACGGCGTCACCCGTGGGCTTCTTCACACCCGCCGGACGGCGAAGGCCGCCGGGGTCGAGAGCACGGGCCACGCCGTCGAGGGCGGCGCCCAGTGGGGCGCGCTCGGGGCCAACCTGGTCCTGGGCGCTGGCTCCCGGACCACCGAGGAGCTGATCGCGGGCGTCGGGCGCGGCGTCCTGGTCACCGACTTCTGGTACACCCGGATCCTCGACCCGCGGACGCAGGTCGTGACCGGGCTGACCCGCAACGGCGTGTGGCTGATCGAGGACGGGAGGGTGGTCCGGCCGGTCACGAACCTGCGGTTCACGCAGTCGTTCCTCGACGCGCTCGGGCCGGACGCGGTCCGCGGAATCTCCCGCGAGCGGGCGCTGTCGCTGGCCGGCTGGGACTCGATCTACCTGGTGCCCTCGCTCCATCTCGCTAGCTGGAACTTCACCGGCGGCGCGAAGGGCTAGAGAAGTTGCCGGGACTTCCGGCTGTCGCAGTCGGGCTGTCGCGCCTTCGCGCCGCGGCAATCGGGCGGGGCTCAGTCCAAGCCGGCGGTCGTCCGCGCTCGGCGGAACCGCGCCGCCGCGTCAGGAAACACCGTCCACGGATACGTGATCAGGTCGCCGGAGCGCTCCAGCATCCAGCGAAGGCGGTCGCGATCGCGGGCCAGCGCCTCCATCAGGGCGAACACGTTGAAGTCACGCGCACTGTCGCGATGCGCCCGATACGCAGGATGTTCCACCGACCGCGCCGCGGCGGCGCGCACCTCTGCCATGACGTCAGCACGTGCCACATAGGAATCGCCGTGCTCAAGTGCAGCCTCGAAATGCGCATCGGCGACGATCGCGTGGATGGGGTGGCCGTCCGGTGCAGCCGCACTCCGATCACGGGCAAAGGCAAGCATCGCATCGACCGAGCCGCCCCATTTCTTGGCGAGCGTCTGGATCATCGCCTGAGCGGCGCGGCGATGGAATGGGTCGATCTCGGCAATCGCCGCCCAGTTTCGGTAGCGCTCGTCGACCGGCATTGACAGACCGGAACCGATGGGGATCATCGCGGCGCGTGGCCCCGGATCCGCTGGCTCGAGCCGGAGGGATGTGGCCAAGTCGTGGAGACTCTCCTGGAGACGGGTGTGGAACAGGCGCCACTGATCCTCGCCAACGTACTGGGCCCGGAAGCCACTCCGCGCAGCCCACGCCCACGCGGTGCCATGAACCCCCCGAACGAAGTGGCCCATCGGGTCCTCTGGATCACGGCCGACCCACTCGTCAAGCCAAGTGGGACGCGTGGACAGCGAAGTGGAGAGGCCGAAGATGTAGAAGTCGCGGTCGTCGCGCGTTTCGCATCCAGCCAGGAAGGCCGGGTACTCGTCCCATTCGCCGCGGGCAAGACGTTCGTGCCAGGCGTGCGCAACTGGATCGAACGCCAAGGGATCCGCGCGCGGGCCGCTTGTCGGGTTCGGCTCGACCTTGGGCGGCTTGAGCGGCCGCTGCGGGCTGCCCTTAGCGGCTGTAAAATCGCTGCAGGAACTTCACTTCAACCCTCCCGCCGGAATTCGGGGCTGCCAGACGCGACGAGCACACGGTAAAGGTGCGCGACGCGGCGCGTTGGGCCTGACGGACGCCGACCGGGCGGAGGCCCGTGGGACGTCGGTGGAGCAAATCTCCGCCGTCTGCGCTCAACGCTCCATGCGGGCACACCGAGGCCGACGGACCGCCCAAGCGGACGAGGCGTGATCTCTGCTCGGTCGAACCGCGGAGTTGCCCGGACCCGCCACAATCCGCGGATGACCGACCTCGACTACGGCGCCGTCGACGCGCTGACCTTCGACTGCTACGGGACGCTGATCGACTGGGAGGCGGGGATCCTGGCGGCGCTCCGGTCCACGGTCCCGGCCCTTCGCGAGGTCGACGGCGAGCTCCTCCTCGACGAGTACGCCAACGCCGAGGCGTCCCTCGAGGCCGGCCCGTACCGGCGCTACCGCGAGATCGCCGGCGAGGCGATGGCCGACGTCGCGCGGGCCCACGGCGCCGAGCCGACGCCGGACGACGTCGCGCGCCTCGGTGGCTCGGTCGCCGACTGGCCCGCCTTCCAGGACTCGCACGACGCGCTCGTCCGGCTCGCGACGCGGTTCCGGCTCGGCGTCCTGACGAACTGCGACGACGACCTGTTCGCCGCGTCGAACGCTCGCCTCGGGGTCGCGTTCGACTGGGTCGTGACCGCCCAGCAGGTCGGCTCGTACAAGCCTGACGAGCGGAACTTCGCCGCCCTCCTCGAGCGCCTCGCCGCCGACGGGGTCGAGCAGCCGCGGATCCTGCACGTCGCCCAGAGCCTGTTCCACGACCACGCCCCCGCCCAACGGCTCGGCTTCCGCACGGTCTGGATCGACCGCCGCCACGACCGCCCCGGCGCCGGCGCGACACCGCCCGCCGACGCGAAGCCGGACGCGTCCTTCCCGTCGATGGCTGCGTTCGCCACCGCGGCGGCGGGAGAGAGGTGACCGACCGCGACCGGGCGGGCCGCGGCGCGCTCCCGAGACGGGCTCAGTCGGCGGGCGCCTCGTCGACCTCGATCGTCGCCAGCTCGCGCCAGCGGCAGAGGTAGACCCGCTCGTCCTCGACCCAGACGGTGCGGTACTCGATCACGCGTCGGCGGCCGTCGGGCAGCGGGGCGTCGAACACCGAGTGGGCCGGGCCGCTCTCCTTGAGGTCGCCGAAGAGCCACTCGGCATCGTCCTCGCGCGCCTCCACGGGCACGAGCTCGCGCCAGGGCACGCCGGCGAGGCCGCCGGGCGGTCGGCCGACGAGCCGGCACGCCTCGTCATCGCCGCCGACGAAGATCTCGTCCTCGCCGAGCCGGGCGATCGCCACGCCGTCGTCCTGCCACCAGTCCTGCTCGGTTCGGAAGCCGGCCTGGCCGTCGCGGTACACGTACCACGTCTCGCCACCGAACCCGGCGAGCGGATCCTGCCGCCGGACGAGCGCCCGGGTGTGCCACCGCCGCAGCGCGCGCTGGAGCGCGGCGGGATCGGTCCGCTCGTCGGCGGACAGGCGGTCGATCGTGACCCGGACGAACCGCGCGAAGGGGGCGTCGTCCCGCGGAAATGTCACGAGGATCGGCGTCTGGATCATCTGCCTGTTCGGTGACGGTCCGGACCGCGCCGGGGATGGTTGGCGCGCGGATGATAACGCAGGTCTCCGACGCCGCCGCGGCGGCGCGGCCCAGCGGCTGGACGGCCCGTCAGGCCCGGCGGGCCGCCCGGATCTGGTCGGCGTGTTCGTGGGGATGGGCGGCGTAGATCCGGACCCAGTCCGCGACCGAGTACGGCCCGGAATCGCTGTGCGTGCCGGCCCGCTCCCAGTCGGCGTCCTCGAGGCGCTCGAGGAGCTCGAGGCTGGCGGCGCGGACGGCGCCGAGCACCGCCAGCGAGGCCCCGATCGGGCGGTCGTAGTGGAGGCGGCGGGCCCACTCCGGCTCGTCGTAGGCGGCGATGACCGGGTCGTCCTCGGCGAGCAACCGGCGGAGGCGGATGTAGGCCATCGCCTCGCTGTCGGCGAGGTGGTGGACGACCTGGCGGGCGGTCCACGAGTCCTCGTCGGCCGGCGGCCGGTCGAGCTCGGCCTCGCTGGCGCCGGCGAGGGCGTCCTCGACGTCGGCCGTGCCGGTCCGGTAGCGCTCGATCAGGGATAGGCGGTCGCGCTGGTCCACGGCTCCTCCTCGCGGGCGAGTATGCCCGAGCGGCGCCCTCGCCTGATGCCCGCCAGGATCAGGCGGCGGCTCAACGAGCGTGACGCATGAACGGATCGGGCGCCGAAACCTCGAATCCGACACGCCGTCGTGCGGGGTCCCGGCAATTTGATCCTCCGGGAGATCGCGGGCCCTACGCCGTGCGGGGCGGGCGCCGGCGGCGGGGCGGGCCAGCGGCGGGCCAGCCGGGCAGCCGGGCCGCCTGATCCTGGCCAGGATCAGGCGCCGTTTCAGCGAGCGTGACGCATGAACGGATCTCGCAGTCGAACCGCGAATCCGACATGCCGTCGTGCGTGGGTCCCGGCATTCTGATCCTCCGGGAGATCGCCGGCCGCGGCGGGCCAGGCAGCCGAATGCATGGGACCCCCAGCCGGCCCGGGCGGCCCGATCCCGGGTCGAGGAGGTCCCGGGACCCGGTCCCGGATCGACGTGACATCCGGCGCTGGTCCGCTTGCGGCGGCCTGCGCGACGCTCTGGTCATGAACGACGGCGCCATGAATCCCCTCGCCGACCCGACGATGCTCGCGTCGACGATGCCGGCCCTGCCCGACCCGACGCTGCCGCCGGCAGACGAGGTCGAGATCCCGATCGCCGGCGCGATCCTGTTCGCCCGCTACGCCTACCCGCCCAACGAGCTCGGCTACTGCGGCCCGCCCGACCACAAGGCCCTCCTCGACTACGGCGCGGAGGGGGCGGTCGACCCGGGCCTCGTCGAGCTGGCGCGCGGCTTCGCCGGTGCGTGGCCGTACCTCGAGTTCATCGCCGCCGCGACCGGGATGAAGAGCCCCCTCGACCGGCGCGTCGTCGAGGCCTACTGGCTCGGTGGCGAGCTCCTCGACCGCATCGACATGGTTCGCTTCGGCAACTCGCTGATCGACCGCTTCCGGCGGCGCGCAGGCCGCGGCTGGGGCTACCTCGCGGAGGCGATCCCCGAGGGCGCCGTTCCGAACCATGCCTTCCACGTCTTCGGGATCTACCCGTGGGTCGGCCTGCTCGAGACGAAGCGCTTCGAGACGCCGCTCGAGCACCTCGACAAGTGCCGGATCCGGTGGGGCCAGGTCGTGTCGACCGACGGCGATCAGGTGACTGTCCTGTCGCGCCCGCTCACCTACGACGGCCATGACATCGCCCTCGGCGAGCGGCGGCTCGAGACGGCGCGGCGCTCGGTCGACGGGGTCGGCTTCCTCGACCCCTTCCGGCCGGGCGAGTGGGTCTCGCTCCACTGGGGATGGGTCTGCGATCGGCTGAGCCGGCGGCAGCTCCACGTCCTCCGCCAGTCGACCATGCGCCAGTTCGAGATCACGAACCGGAGGGTCGTCCACAGCGGCGCCCAGGCGGGGATCGAGCGCGGCGGCTGAGCTCGCTGGCTGAGTCATTGGTCCCGACGGCGCGGGCCGGTTGGCCCGCGGTGCGGGCCGCATGGACGCTGACAGCGAAGGTGATCGACCCCCAGGATCGGTGATGCCCCAGCGCGGGCAAGCGTGGAAGCCGGGTTCTCGGCACCAGCCGCACCCGATGACGTCCGCTTCGCCACGAGGAGCTCCAGCATGTCCTCCGCGTCCCCGGCGACCGGTCCCGGCCGTCCCTCCCCCATCCTCCGACTCGCTGCCGTCGTCGCCCTCGTCGCCGCCGCGTGCTCGGGAGGCGCGAGCCCGGACCCGATCGGCACGGCGGCGGCATCGCCGGCTTCGCCCGACCCGTCCGGCGCAACCAGCCCGACCGCCCTCGCCAGCCCGAGCGGCTCGATCACCCTCTACACCTCGGTCACCCAGGCGACGGTCGACGCGGCCGTCCAGGGCTGGACCGACGCCCATCCCGACACGAACGTCGACGTCTTCCGGGCGCCGACCGCCGAGGTCGCCGCGCGGATCGCGACCGATCTGGCCTCGGGCGGGCTCAAGGCCGACGTCCTGTGGCTGACCGACCCGCTGTCGATCGCGGCCTACGCCGACCAGGGGCTCCTTCAGGCCTGGTCGCCGCCGAGCGCGGCCGCGATCGATCCGGCCTACCGGACCGGGTCGTTCTTCGGGACGCGGCTCCTGAACATCGTCATGATCCGCAACGACGCGTCCGGCGCGGACCCGGTCGACTTCAAGAACCTGCTCGACACTGACCTCGCCGGCGCGGACGGCGTGGCGATGCCGGACCCGGGGTTCGCCGGATCGGCCTTCGCGGCGCTCGCCTACTTCAGCCAGGCCGAGGGCTACGGGATGGACTTCTACCGCCAGCTCAAGGACCACGGGGCGACGCAGCTCAAGGCACCGGACGACGTCACGACCGCCGTGGCGGAGGGCCGGTTCAAGGCCGGGATCACCCTCGACAACTCGGCCCGGACGGCGATCAAGAAGGGCTCGCCGATCACGATGGCCTGGCCGTCCGGCGGGGCGATCGCGGTCTACAGCCCGATCGCCGCGGTGGCCGGGTCGACCAACCTCGCCGCGGCCGACTCGTTCGTCGACTTCAGCCTGTCGCTTCCGGGCCAGGCCGCGATCGCGGCGACGGGCTGGCAGCCGGTCGTCGGACCGGGCGGCCCGCCGATCCCCGGGCCGCAGGTCAGCCCGGACTGGGCGGCGGCCTTCGGGCGGCAGCAGGAGCTGCTCGGGGCCTACCGGGCGATCTTCGGTGGCTGAGCGCCGGTGATCGCTCGTCTGCAGATGGCGCGGGTCGTCGCCGGCCCGGGCCGGCTGCGCCTCCTCGCCGCCGCGCTCCTCGTCGGGCTGATCGGGCTGCCTCTCGTCCGGCTCGTCGCGGTCGCGGCCGGCGGCGGACCGGCGGCCGTCCTCGCCAGCCTGTCCCAGCCCGCCGTGGCGGGCGCGATCGCGAACACCGCCTGGACCGCGGCCGTGGTCTCGGTCCTGGCCGTCGTCGGCGGCGTCGTCCTCGCGATCGCGACCGAGCGGAGCGCGCTGCCCGCGCGGAGCTGGATCCGGGCCGGGATCCTCCTGCCGCTCCTCTGCCCGCCGTTCGTCATCGCCTTCGGCTGGACCCGGGCGTACGGGCCGCGCGGGCTCGTCGACCAGGTGGCCGGGCTGGCCCTGCCGGGCCTGTACGGGCCGGTCGGGATCGTCCTGGTCCTCGCCGTGTCGGCGATGCCGCTGGCGTGGCTCATCCTCGCCGGCGCGCTCGCCAGCCGGGTCGAGCCGGACGCCGAGCGGGCCGCCCGCGCCGCCGGCGCCGGTCCATGGGTGACGCTCCGGACGGTGACGCTGCCGCTCCTCCGGCCGGCGATCCTCTCCGCCGCGGTCGTGACGTTCGTGTTCGCGATCAACGCCTTCGGGGTGCCGGCGATCCTCGGCACGCCGGCGGGGTTCGCGACGATCACGACCCGCCTCTACCAGGACCTCGCCCGCTCGTCGGACCCGGGGCTGTTCGCGGAAGCGGCCGTCCTCGCGGCCACCCTCGTCGTCGTCGCCCTCGCCGTCGTCGGACCGGCCGACGCCTGGCTGACCGGGCGACCCGCCGCGCGGACCGGGGAGAGCGCCGGCAACGGTGCCGTGGCGGGCGGGCCGCGCGCCGGGTCCGGTCGGCGGCGGGTCGTGGCGATCGGGATCGGCCTGCTCCTCGTCCTCGTGACGATCGTGCCCCTCGTCGCGGTCGTCCTGACGGCGCTGACCCGGGCGGTCGGCCTCGCGCCGGTCCCGGCCAACTGGACCCTCGCGAACTTCGGCGAGGCGCTCGACCGGCGGTTCGTCGACGGCCTCGCCCACAGCCTCGTCCTCGCCGTCGCCGCGGCGACGATCGTCCTGCCGCTCGGCGGGCTCGTCGCGATCGCGGGTCGCCGGGGACGCGGCGGCGCCGCGCTGCGGACCGCGGCGACCGTCGGCTTCGCCCTGCCCGGCTCCGCGCTCGCGATCGCGGTCCTCCTCGCCTACGGCGGCTGGCTGCGCGACACACTCGCGATCATCCTCGTCGCCTACGTCGCGAAGCTCTGGGCCCTCGGCCAGCGCCAGGTCGCGGGCTCCGTCGACCGCCTGCCGGCGGACGCGGTCCGGGCCGCCCGGGCGAGCGGCGCCGGGCCGCTGGTCGCGATCCGTTCGGTCGTGGCTCCGATCCTGCGGCCGTCGCTGATCGCCGGCTGGCTGATCGTCTTCCTGTTCGCGCTCCACGAGCTGACGATGTCGTCGTTGCTGTACGGGCCGCGGTCGGCGACCCTGTCCGTCGTGGTCCTCAACGCGCAACAGCTCGGCGACCCGACCGTGTCGGCGGCCCTGGCGGTCCTCCTCGTCGGGCTGATCGGGATCGTGGCCGTGCCCCTCGCGTTCGTGGCGAGGCGCCGGGCATGACCGGCGAAGCCGTCCGACGCGGCCCGCGCGCGGCGCGCGCCGGCCGCGGGACCGATCGTCGAGGCCCGCGGGATCTCCGTCGGCTACGACCACACCCTCGTCGTCGACGCGCTCGACCTGACCGTCGCCGCCGGCGAGATGGTCGTCCTGCTCGGCCCGTCGGGGTCCGGGAAGACGACGATCCTGGCGGCGATCGCGGGCTTCGTCCCGCTCCGCGCGGGCGAGCTGCGGATCGCCGGGCGGACCGTCGCAACGCCGGCCCGGCACGAGCCGCCGGAGCGGCGCGACGTCGCGGTCGTGTTCCAGGGCTCCGCCCTGTGGCCGCACCTGTCGGCCCTCGACACGGTCGCCTTCCCGATCCGCCGTCGCGGCCGGACGACCGGCGACGCCCGCCGCGAGGCCCGGGCGATCCTCGAGCGGTTCGGGATCGGCCACCTCGCCGATCGGCGGCCGGCCGAGATGTCGGGCGGCGAGCAGCAGCGGGTCGGGCTGGCCCGGGCGGTCGCCCGCGGCGCGCCGCTCCACCTGTTCGACGAGCCGACCGCCCATCTCGACGGGCCGCTCCGCGACCGCCTGCTCGACGAGATCGCGACCGCCCGGCGGGACGCCGGCGCGGCCGGGATCTACGCCACCCACGACACGGCCGAGGCGCTCGCGATCGCCGACCGCGTGGCGCTGCTCCGGCACGGCCGGCTCGTCCAGGTCGGCACGCCGCTCGAGGTCTACGAGGCGCCGGTCGACGCCTGGGCGGCCCGGCTGACGGGCCCCGCCAGCGAGCTCGAGGCGGTCGTGGTCGGTGCCGCCGGGGAGCTGGCCGAGCTCGAGGTGGGCGGCGTCCGGGTCCGGGCGGCGCTTGATGGCGGAATCGGCTCCGGGCCGCCCGGGGGCGCCGCCGGCCTCCTCGTCCGGCCGGACTGGGCCTCGCTCGAGGGGCCGCTCGCCGGCCGCGTCTCGGGCGTCCGGTTCCGGGGCAGCCACAGCGATGTCGACCTCGCCACCCCGGCCGGCGATCGTGACGATCCGGCGGGCCGGCCCGCCGTCGGTGGCGATCGGCGACGAGCCGGGCTGGACGCTCCACCGCGCCCGGCGGCTCGCTCCGCCCGGGTGATGCGGCCCGACCCCCGGTCAGGCCATCAGTCGAAGTCGAAGATCGTGTTGCCCTCGTAGAAGAGCAGGACGTTTCCGCACCGCTCGCAGATCAGCATGTCCACCTTGTGGGCGGTGATGCCCCAGGCCGAGTCGAGCTTGCCCTTCTCGCGACGGAACGTCTCGCCGCCGCAGATCGGGCAGCGCGGCCGAACGGGGACCTCCGCCAGCGCGGATCTCGTCCGCCATGGCCTCAGCCACCTGCCAGGTGGCGGATCGCCACCGCGGCGTACAGCGCGACCCCCGTCGCCAGCGCCGCCTCGTCGAACACGACCCGGTTGGAGTGGTTCTGGGGGCCACTCGCCGGATCGATCCCGGCCGGGGCCGCCCCGAGGAAGGCCATCGCGCCGGGGACCTCCTGGAGGACGTACGAGAAGTCCTCGGCGCCCATGATCGGAGCCTGCAGCTCCCGCACCCGCTCCGGACCGAGCAGGTCCGCGGCCGTCGCCATGACGAATGCGCTGAAGTCCGGGTCGTTGACCGTCACCGGGTAGCCGGCCTCGAGATCGACCTCGGCGGTCGCACCGTGGGCGGCGGCGATCCCCTCCGCGACGCGGCGGACCCCGGCCCGGACGTCGGCCCGGGTCGCCTCGGACAGCGACCGGATCGTCCCGAACAGGAACGCGGTCTCCGGCACGATGTTGTTCGTCGTGCCGGCCGTGATCTGGGCGATCGTGACGACGGCCGGGTCGAAGACGTCGACCCGACGGGTGACCATCGCCTGCAGGGCGAGGACGATCTCGGCCGCGACGACGATGGGATCGAGGGCGGTGTGCGGCGCCGAGGCATGGCCACCGCGACCGCGAACCGTGATCCGGATCACGTCGGTCGCGGCCATCTCCGGACCCGGCCGGAGCTGGATCTCGCCGGATGCGTAGCGGGTCGAGATGTGGATGGCGAGCGCGCCGCTGGGGCGGGCTCCGCCGCCCGCGGCCGTGCCCGCGCCCGGGCCGGATGCCGCCTCGAGGAGCCCCTCGTCGATCATCGTCTTCGCCCCGCCGAGACCCTCCTCGCCCGGCTGGAACATCAGGATCACCCGGCCGGCGAGGTCCGCCCGGCGCTCCTGGAGGAGGCGCGCCGCGCCGAGGAGCATCGCCACGTGGGTGTCGTGGCCGCAGGCGTGCATCGTCCCGTCGACCTCCGAGGCGAAGTCGAGGCCCGTCTCCTCGCTCAGCGGCAAGGCGTCCATGTCGCCGCGGAGCAGGACGGTCGCGCCGGGCTGGGCGCCCTCGATCACGGCGACGACCGAGCTCAGGGCGGTCCCTCGCCGGCCCTCGATCCCGAGCTTCGCGAGCTCCTCGAGGACGACCGCCTGGGTCGCCGGCAGGTCGAGCCCGATCTCCGGGTGGCGGTGGATCCGCCGCCGGATCGCGACGACGTCATCCTGGATCGCCCGGGCGGCGGCGAGGAGGTCGGTGGTCGGGTCGGCCGGGGCGGTGAAGACGGACAGGGCGGCTCGGTCGGTCGTGGTCATCGACCGAGGATACGCCGGTTGGCCTCCACCCTCCCCGGCCGTCGCCGGTTGCGGTCAGCGGCGGGTGGCGACCGCCTCGACGTACTCCGACGCGATCGCGACAGCCGGCCCGGCGGCGTGGCTGGAGGCGGCAGCCAGGCTCGCCAGCTCGCGGTGGAGCTGGTGCCGGTCGTCCTCGCCGAGGGCCTCGAACGCCTTGTGGACCGGGCCGTAGTTCGCCCGGAAGAAGTCGACGAACCCGTCGGCCGAGGCAAACCGGAACACGAAGGACTGGGTGTTCAGGGCCAGGTCCGCCACGCCGTCGCCGAGGAGCTCGACCAGCCGCTCCTCGGTCCCCCACGCGACCGGCGGCCGCAGCCCGGCGGGCGGCGGAACGTGCCGGCCGACCGTCCTGAGCAGGTCGCCGATGAAGCCCGTCGGCGTCCAGTTCGCGAGGGCGATCGTCGCCCCCGGTCGGGCCACCCGGAGCAGCTCGCCGGCCGCCCGCTCCTGGTCGGCCGTGAACATCACGCCGAGGCACGACAGGACGGCGTCGAACGATGCGTCGGCGAACGGCAGGCGCTCGGCGTCGCCGTCGACGAACGTGACGTCGAGGCCCTCGGCCGCCGCGCGCAGCCGCCCGCGCTCGAGGAGCTCGGGGACGTAGTCGAGCCCGGTCACGTCGCAGTCGGCCCGGGCGGCCGCCAGCGCGGCATTGCCGCTGCCGGTCGCGACGTCGAGGACGGTCGACCCGGCGCGCAGGTCGGCCGCCTCGACGAGGCGCTCCGCGATCAAGGTGATCCGGGCCGCAACGGCGGCGTAGTCGCCCGACGCCCAGGTCCGCTGCTGGCGACCCTTGATCGCCTCCAGGTCGGGGAGCGCCGCTTCGATCGAGGTCATGGGATGTCTCCTTCGGTTGCCGGCCGTCTCGCCCCGCTGGCGAGCGGCGGACCCGAGCATCCCGTCCCGCAAGCCAGTCCGGCCAGTTCAGGATCTGTAGCCAGCCACTACAACTTCTGTACTGGCCACCCGGCGGCGCCCGACCTAGGATCGGGACGACGTCCGCCGTTGACCGGCGTCGCTTCTGGAGAGACCCGTGAGCTCCTACGGTCAGTTCTGTCCCGTCGCCAAGGCGATGGACCTGCTCGACGAGCGCTGGACGATGCTCGTCATCCGCGAGCTCCTCGAGGGCAGCCGTCACTTCAACGCCCTCCGTCGCGGCGTGCCCCGGATGTCGCCGGCGCTGTTGTCCGCGCGCCTCCGCGCGCTCACTCGGGCCGGCGTGATCGAGCGCCACGAGGACGGCAACCGGGTGACCTACACCCTGACCCCGGCCGGCCTCGAGCTGCGCCCGATCGTCGAGGGCCTCGGCAAGTGGGGCATCCGCTGGATCCCCGAGCTCGGCGACGAGGTGCTCGACCCGCACCTGCTGATGTGGGATATCCACCGCCGGATCGACCTGGGGGCCGTCCCGCCGGGCCGGACGGTCCTCCAGGTCACGTTCAGCGACGTTGCCGACGCGGCCCGAAACTGGTGGCTGGTGATCACCTCCGAGGGCGTGGACCTCTGTGATGTCGATCCCGGCGACCCGGTCGCCGCGACTTTGGAGGTCGACCTGCTGACGCTCACCCGGGTCTGGCGCGGCGACATCGCCTGGCCGCGCGCCATCCAGTCCGGAGCCCTGCGGCTCGACGCCCCCGCCCAGACGCGTCGGGCGGTGCCGCGCTGGCTCAAGCTCTCCGCGTTCGCGGCGGTCCCGCGCCCGGCGTGATGCGTCGCCGGCGGGCTAGCAACTAGCCGGCGTCGAGCCGCTCCAGCATCGACGTGCGCCACTCGTCGGTCGCCGCGACCGCGTTGAACGTGTACAGGTGGAGGCCGGTCACGCCGGCGGCCGGGTCGGCGATCAGCGGCGCCAGGTCCTCGACGAAGCCGGTCGGCTTGTAGAAGCCGCCGCTCCGCGCCAGGCCAGTCACGAAGCGGAGGTTCTTCACGAGGAACCGCCTGGCGTCCCTGACCCCGATCCGGGCGGCAATCGAGAGGAGCTTCTGCGGGTCGGCGACACCCGGCACGCCGAGCACGACGGGCGTCGCGAAGCCCTCGCCGCGGCGGGCCCGGACCCAGCGCCCGATCGCCATCGTGTCGAAGTCCATCTGGGTGGTCACGTGGGCGACGTACGGCGCCTTGGCGACGAGGGCCTCCGCCAGGGCCGCGTCCGGGATGTCGGGATGGCCCTGGGGGTAGGCCGGGCAGCCGATCGTCGCGAACGGGTGGCCGAGCTCGGCCATCGCCCGCAGGAGCGACAGCCCGTCGAGGTACTCGCCCGGCTCGTCGGCATCGCCGCCGACGACGAACGCCTGCGTCAGTCCGCCTTCCCGGGCCCGGTCGAGCAGGCCGGCGAGGACGTCGCGCGACGCGATCATCCGGGCCGACAGGTGGGGGATCGCGCGGAAGCCGTCGGCCTGGAGGCGGATCGCCCAGTCGAGCGTCGCGTCGATCCCCTTGTTCGGCGACGCCGTCACCGACACGCGGGCGCCGGCCGGCAGGTGCGGGATCTGGTCGCCGATCGACTTCAGCGGGAGGAGCTCGAAGATCGGGTCGGCGAGGACGGCCCGGAGCGCCGAGCGCTCGGCCTGGACGGCCGGCCCGCGTCGCCGCCGGATCATGCGGCCAAGCATCAGGCGCTGGGCGCCCCGCTCGCCGTTTTCGCGGTCGTTGTGGCCATGCGGAACGATCGGCGGCGGGCAGCGGCAGCGGTCGTTCCGCTTGTGGTGAACGACCGCAAATTCGGCGCGCTGGGCGCGCTGGGCGCGCTGTGCGCGGCCCGGGTGGCCGGCGCTTGGGCGGCCGGCCATTGGGCGGTCGGCCATTGGGCGGCGGGCGCCCTGCTCGCCGTTTTCGCGGTCGTTGCGGCCATGCGGAACGATCGGTGGCGGGCGAGGCGGGCGGGGCAGCGGGCGCCCGGCCGGCCGTTCCCGCTTGTGGTGAACGACCGCGAAATCAGGCCCGCTGGGCGCGGCCCGGCTGGGCGCGCTGGGCGCGGCCCCGCTGGGCGCGGCCCGGCTGGGCGCGCTGGGCGCGGCCCCGCTGGGCGCGGCCCGGCTGGGCGCGCTGGGCGCGGCCCCGCTGGGCGCGGCCGCGCGGGCCGCCGCCCTCGCCGCCGCCATCAGACCTCGGAGTCCGGCATCGAGGCCTTGCGCTTCGCGACGAACTCCCGGAGCGCCTCGTCGATCCCGGGATCCAGCGGCGGCGCCTCGTACTCGCGGAGCATCCGCTTCCAGATCGCGTTCGCGCGCTGGGCGGCATCGAGCGAGCCGTCCTCCTGCCACTGCTCGAAGCTGTTGTTGTCGGCGGTCTCGGACCGGTAGAACGCATTCTCGAAGTTGGCCAGCGTGTGGGCCGTGCCGAGGAAATGCTGGCCGGGTTCGTTGGCCAGGATCGCGTCGAGGGCCTGGCCGTTCTCGGACAGGTCGACGCCCTTGACGAAGACCGCGGCCATCCCGCACTGGTCGGCGTCGAGGATGAACTTCTCGTAGCCGATCGCGAGGCCGCCCTCCAGCCAGCCCGCGGCGTGGAGGACGAAGTTCACCCCGGCGAGGATCGTCGGCTGGAACGTGGCGGCCGACTCGTAGGCGGCCTGGGCGTCGGCGACCTTCGAGGCGCACAGGTTTCCGCCCGAGCGGAAGGGCACGCCGAGTCGGCGGGCCAGCGAGGCCATGACGTACAGGACGAGGGCCGGCTCCGGCGTGCCGAACGTCGGCGCGCCCGACTGCATCGACATCGAACTCGCGAAGCTGCCGAGGACGACCGGCGCGCCCGGCCGGACGAGCTGGACGAAGGTCATCCCGCCGAGCGCCTCGGCGAGGGTCTGGGCGGCGGCCCCCGCCACCGTCACCGGCGACATCGCGCCGGCCAGGATGAACGGCGTGATCAGGGTCGCCTGGTTCGCCTCGGCGTAGGCCCGGGCGGCGCCGAGCATCGTCGAGTCCCAGACCAGGGGGCTGTTGGCGTTGATCAGCGACAGGATCGCGGTGTTGGTCTCGAGGAACTCGGCTCCGAACAGGATCCGGGCCATCTCGACCGTGTCGCGGGCCCGTTCCGGAGCGGTCACCGAGCCCATGAACGGCTTGTCGCTGTAGCGGATGTGGCTGTAGACCATGTCGAGGTGGCGCTTGTTGACCGGCACGTCGACCGGCTCGCAGACCGTCCCGCCGCTGTGGTGGAGGTGCGGGCTCAGGTAGGCGAGCTTCACGAAGTTCCGGAAGTCCTCGATCGTGCCGTAGCGCCGCCCGCGGTCGAGGTCGCGGACGAAGGGCGAGCCGTAGTTCGGGGCGAGGACGGTGTGGGGCCCACCGATCTCGACGTTGTTGTCGGGGTTGCGGGCGACCTGGGTGAACTGGCGCGGGGCGGTCGCCTGGACGATCTGGCGGCACATCCCGCGCGGGAAGCGGACCCGTTCGCCCTGGACGTCGGCGCCGGCGTCGGCGAGGAGGCGGAGCGCGTCGGGATCGCCACGGAACTCGAGGCCGACCTCCTGGAGGATCGTGTCGGCGTTCGCCTCGATCAGCGACAGGCCCTCGTCGTTCAGGACCTCGAACGGGGCGAGCGTCCGGGTCAGGAACGGCTCGCGGGCGATGTGGGTCCGGGCCCGGGCGGCCTGCCGGCCGGCCCGCCCGCCGCTCCGCTGGCGGGGAGACTCCTCGACGGTCATCGGTCCTCCTTGGCAGCCGCCGCGGCCACCCGTCGTCGTCGCCCGCCGCCGTCGGGTCGCGCCCCGCCGGCCGGGCCGGCCGCCCGCTGCGGGAGCGCCGTCACCTGCGCCAGGTGGGTCGACGGCGCGGTCCGGTGGGGAAAGGCCATCGCCTCGACGAAATGCTCCTGGAAGCGCGGCTCGACCGCGGTCTCGATCTTCTCGACCCGCCGGACGACCGCCTCGATCTCGCGCCGGGCGGCCGCGCTCAGGAGGGCGATCAGGGCACCCGTCCCGGCCGCGTTGCCGGCGCCCCGGACGCGGTCCAGCGGGGCGTCGGGGATCAGCCCGAGGACCATCGCGTGGAACGGGTCGATCTGGCTGCCGAACGCGCCGGCGAGGCGGACGCCGTCGACCGCGTCGATCCCGGCGTGGTCCATCAGGAGCCGGACGCCGGCGTACAGGGCCGCCTTCGCGAGCTGGATCGCCCGGACGTCGTTCTGCGTGACCGCGATCCTCGGCCGCCCCCCGCCGGCAGCGTCGTGGACGACGTAGCTGAACGTCCGCCCCTCGGCCACGACCCGCGGGGTCCGGGCAGCGAGCGATCCGTCGACGATCCCGTCATGGGTGATCACCCCCGCGAGGAACAGCTCGGCGATCACCTCGACGATGCCGGAGCCGCAGATCCCGGTGACCCCCGTCTCGGCGGTCGCCTCCGCGAAGCCGGGCTCGTCGGACCACAGCTCCGAGCCGATCACCCGGAACCGCGGCTCGAGCGTCGCCCGGTCGATCCGGACGCGCTCGATCGCGCCCGGCGCGGCACGCTGGCCGGACGAGATCTGGGCACCCTCGAAGGCGGGGCCGGTCGGCGACGACGCGGCGAGGAGGAAGTCCCTGTTTCCCAGGACGATCTCGGCGTTCGTGCCGACGTCGACGACCAGCTCGACCGTCGCGGACTCGTGGGGGGCCTCGGCGAGGATCACCCCGGCCGTGTCGGCGCCGACGTGGCCGGCGATGCACGGCAGGACGTAGACCCGGGCGCCGGGATGGGTGATCAGGTCGAGCTCGTCGGCGCGGATCGTGATCGCCCGGTCGGTGGCGAGCGCAAACGGCGCGGAGCCGAGCGGGATCGGGTCGATCCCGAGCAGGAGGTGATGCATGATCGGGTTGCCGACGACGCTCAGCTCGAGGATCGCGTCGCGCTTGATCCCGGCCCGGTTGGCGAGCTGGGCGAGGAGCCCGTTGAGGGCCTGGCGGACGGCCGCCGTCATCTCGCCGGCACCGGCGTCGTTCATCATCGCGTAGCTGACCCGGCTCATCAGGTCCTCGCCGAACCGGATCTGGGGGTTCATCACGCCGGCGCTGGCGAGGACCGCCCCGTCGCCGAGGTTCGCGAGGTGGCCGGCGATCGTCGTGGAGCCGACGTCGATCGCGACCCCGTACGCGTGGTCGTGGAGCCCCGGCCAGACGCCCGTGATCGTGTGCCCGTCGTGGACCGCCACGGTCACCGCGTACCTGCCTGCCTCGAGCGCGGGCTGGAGGGCCCGGATCACGTGGAGGTCCGTCGCGAGGTCGTGGAGGTCCCACTCGCGGGCCAGCGATTCCTGGAGGCGGTGGAGGTCGCCGCCCGGCGAGGCGAGCTGCGGCGGCTCGACCTCGACGTAGTGCAGCCGGACGACCGGATCGAGGTGGAAGTCGCGGACGTCGAGGCCCTTCCGGACGACCTGGCGGTAGACCTGGCTCTCGGGCGGGACGTCGATGACGACGTCACCCTCGACGTGGGCCATGCAGCCCAGGCGCCGCTCGGCGGCCAGGCCCTTCCGGTCGCGGTACTCGGCCTCGACGGGCCCGAACGGCGACAGGTGGTCCACGGCCGACGTGATCCCGTGCTTGGCGAACTCGCCGACGCTCTGCTCGACCTGGCAGCGACCGCAGATCCCCCGGCCGCCGCAGACCGAATCGATGTCGACGCCGAGCGTCCTCGCCGCGTCCAGGACGGTCGCCCCCGGGGCGAAGCGGCCGCGCCGGCCCGACGGGGTGAAGATGACGAGCGGATCGGCAGCCATCGGACGGGCGGGCTCGGCGGTCAGCCGCCGGCCGACACGACGGCCTCGGTCCCGGCGATCCGCTGCGGCGGCTCGGTCGCCGCGTCGCCGCCCGCGCGGCGGCGGTTCACCCGGCGCCCGCCGACATCGCCGTCGGGCGGTCCGACGCGGTGGGCCCGGATCCAGCGGGCGGCATCGCGGTCGTTGCCCTGCAGGACGTCGGCCGCCATGACCGCGGTCCGGACGCCCTCGGCGATCGGGTTCGTGATCGCCGACGTCAGGCCGGACGCGATCGCCATCGCCAGGAACGCGCCGTTGATCCCCTCCCGGTTCGGCAGGCCGAAGCTGACGTTGCTCGCGCCGCAGGTCGAGTTGACGTGGAGCTCGTCGCGGAGCCGGCCGAGGATCCGGAAGACCTGCCGGCCGGCGGTCGGCATCGCCCCGATCGGCATCAGGAGCGGATCGACGATCACGTCCTCGCGGGGGATCCCGTGATCGAGCGCGCGCTCGACGATGTGCTTCGCGACGGCGAACCGGACGTCGGGGTCCTCGCTGATGCCCGTCTCGTCGTTGCTGATCGCGACGACCGCGGCGCCGTACTTCTTCACGAGAGGGAGCACCCGTTCGAGGCGCTCGTCCTCGCCCGTCACGCTGTTCACGAGGGCCTTGCCGCGGTAGACGGCGAGCCCGGCCTCGAGCGCTTCGACGATCGAGCTGTCGATCGACAGCGGCAGGTCCGTCAGCGACTGGACGAGCTGGATCGTCTTCGCCAGGATCGCCGGCTCGTCGGCGAGCGGGATCCCGGCGTTGACGTCGAGCATGTGGGCGCCGGCCTCGACCTGGGCGATCACGTCGCGCTCGACCCGGCTGAAGTCGCCGTTCTTCATCTCCTCGGCGAGGAGCTTCCGGCCGGTCGGGTTGATCCGCTCGCCGATGACGACGAACGGCCGGTCGTCGCCGATGACGACCTCCCGGCTGGCCGAGCCGACGATGGTCCAGGTCACGCGGGATCTCCCTCGGCGTCGCCCGCCGGCTGGGTCGCGCCGTCGCGGGCGCCGCGCTGGGTCTCGTCGTGGGCGGGCGGGAACGGCGGACCGCCGGCCACGCCGCCGGACTGGATCAGCTCGGCCAGGCGGTGCCGGTCGTACTCGGCCTCGAGCCGCTCGACCTCGGCGTTGACCTCGGCCTCGAGATCGTCGCCGCAGGCCCGGGCGACCTTGCGCCACTCCTCGATGTAGTCGTTGTAGGCGCGCTTGCCGGCCCGGCTGGCGGCCTTGTCGATCGCGACCTGGAAGCGGGGGTGGAGCTGGACCTTGCTCGCCCGGCGACCCTCGCGGGCCAGGACCTGGGCCGGGATGTCGCGCCACCAGATCACGGTGAGGCTGGCCATCAGCGGGGTCCTCCGGCGATCGTCGGTCCACCTGCGGCGGTCGGCCTCGGGCGGCCGGGGATGCCCGCCCCACGGGCGGGTCCGACCGGAATCGGCCTGCGCGTGCTCGGGATTCCCGCCCGACGGGCAGATCCGGACCGATCCGAGGCCCGAGCCCGTCCGAGCAGCGCCCGCCTCGTCGGATCCGCCCGTCCCACGGGAATCCGGCGCCGCCGCGGTCCGGCGGACGGGGATTCCGGCGCGTGGCCGGGCGGCGAACGCGAGGATCGGCGCGGCGAGGTTGGCGACCCCGGTCGGCCGGTGCTCGAAGGCCAGGCCGAGCCGGTCGGCGGCCCCCCGCGCGAGCGCGAGCAGGTCCGGGTCGTCGGTCTGCGACAGGAACACGACCCGGGTGTAGTTCGCGAAATACGTCGCCAGGAGCTGCGGATGGCGGTCGATGCCCAGGCCGCGGATCACGAGCCGCTCGAAGTTGCGGGCGAGGAAGTCGGTCAGCCAGAACGTGCCGGGCTCGGCGTCGGCGAGGGCGGCGAACTCGGTCGCCCCGGCGAACACCTCGTAGCAGTGGGCGCCCGGCAGCCGCTCGACGCCGGCCTCCGCGAGGACGGGCTCGAGCAGGCCGCCCGTCCCGCAGTCGGCGTAGGCGATGAAGATCCGCTCGTAGCCGTCGCGGCGGGCGGCGGCGATCCGATCGCGGACGGCGCCGGGGATCCCGGCGGGGCGGTTGTGGAGGTCGGGCGGCAGGCAGGCGACGTCGAGGCCCGGCACCTGGGTCGTCACCTCGAGGAGCTCGCGGGCGAGCGCGCCGCAGCCGATCACGAGGGCCCGCCCGTCGGGCGGCCCGCTCCGTGGCCCGGGATCAGCCGCAGTGATCCGCGCTGGCTTGCGGACCCGATTGCCGGCCGCCTCGAGTCCGGCGGCGTGCTCAGGCGTCCCCGACGAGCGTGGCTCCGGCCCCGAACCGGGACCTTGAGGCTCCCCGGACCGCGGCTGGATCCGTCCGGCTGATGTCGGTGCCCGCAGAGGGCGGGAGCCGGCGCCGAGGGCCGCCGACCTAGGCCGCGGCACGTCGTTCGTCGATCAGGCGGCGGGCCGTCTCGGCGGCGACCCCGGCGTCGCGGCAGTACGCGTCGGCGCCGACGGCCATCCCGAACTCCTCGTTGAGCGGCGCGCCGCCGACGAGGACGATGTAGTCGTCCCGGATCCCGCGATCCTTGAGGGTCTGGATGACGACCTTCATGTACGGCATCGTCGTCGTGAGGAGCGCGCTCATCCCGAGGATGTCGGGCTTGTGCTGCTCGAGCGCGGCGATGAACTTCTCGGCGTCGGTGTTGATCCCGAGGTCGACCACCTCGAAGCCGGCCCCCTCGAGCATCATCCCGACGAGGTTCTTGCCGATGTCGTGGATGTCGCCCTTGACGGTCCCGATGACGACCTTGCCGACCGGCTCGGCGCCCGTCTCGGCGAGGAGCGGGCGGAGGATCTCCATCCCGGCCTTCATCGCGTTCGCCGCGAGCAGGACCTCGGGGACGAAGAGGATCCCGTCGCGGAAGTCGATGCCGACGATCTTCATGCCGGCGACCAGGGCGTCGTCGAGGACCTTCGTCGCCGTGAAGCCGCGCCCGAGGAGGATCCTCGTGCCCTCGACGATCTCGTCGCGCATCCCGTCGTAGAGGTCGTTGTGCATCTGCTCGACGAGCTCGTCGTCGCTCAGGGCGTTGAGATCGATGTCTTCGTAGTCGGCCAAGCTGCTGCTCCCTGACCGTCGGCACGATCGCCGACTCAACGCATGCCCGTCGTGCCATCGACGCGGATCGCCGGGCGACAGGCCACCGGGGTTTCCGCCGCCGCGAGTCCGCCGGGCCGGTTCCACATCGCGGAACGGTGCCGTATGATGGAACGCGAAGCCGAATTCAGCCCACGGGATCACGCATGTCCAGAGTCCAGTCGATCGAGCGCGCGTTCGCGGTGCTCGGGGCGTTGACCGACGGCCCCATCGGCGTGACCGAGGTCGCCGAGCGCGCCGGCCTGCCCAAGTCGACCGCGGCCCGGTTGCTCGCCTCGCTCGCCGGCGAAGGCGCCGTGGAGCAGGTCCCCGGCGACACCCGCTACCGCCTCGGGCCGCGGATCGAGACCCTCGCGACCGGGCTCGTCGCGACCCGCAGCGTCGTCGCGGTCGCGCGGCCGCACCTCGCCGAGCTCGCGGCGTCGATCGGCGAGGCCGCCGGGCTGTCGATCCCGGACGAGCGCGAGGTCCACTACGTGGAGCAGGTGGACACGTCGAACCCGGTCGGGATCCGCGACTGGACGGGGTCGCGCGTCCCGATGCACGCCGTCTCGTCCGGCCTGGTGTTCCTCGCCCATCGCCCGGCGGCCGCCATCGAGCGCTACCTGGCCGAGCCGCTCATCGCCCTCACCGACCGGACGGTGACCGATCCCGACCTCCTCCGCGAGCGGCTGCGGGCCGTCGCCCTGGCCGGGTTCGCCTGGGTCCACGACGAGTTCGCCGCCGGGATCTCCTCGGTCGCGGCCGGCATCGCCGACGGCAGCGGCGAGGTCGTCGCCGCGGTCCACGTCCACGGCCCCTCGTACCGCTTCCCGCCGCCGGGCCGCGAGGCGGCGCTCGGGCTGAGCGTCGCCACGACCGCGACCCGGATCGCCCGGATCCTCCGCCAGGCTGGCGGCTGACGCTCCCGCGAGTCAGCCCCGCGCCGGCTCCTCGAGCGGCGACAGGCCGTGGCGGTAGAACGGCCGTGGGTTGGGCGGCAACGGGGTGTTGCCGGCGATCAGGTCGGCGGCCTTCTCCGCGAGCATCATCACCGGCGCGTAGATGTTCCCGTTCGTGACGTACGGCATCGCGCTCGCGTCGACCACTCGCAGGCCGTCGAGGCCGTGGACCCGCATCGTGGCGGGATCGACCACGGACGCGCCATCGATCCCCATCCGCGCCGTGCAGGACGGGTGGAGCGCGGTCTCGGCGTCGGCGGCGACCCAGGCAAGGATCTCCTCATCGGTCTCGACGCCCGATCCGGGCGACAGCTCGCCGGTCGAGTACGGCTCGAACGCCGGCTGGGTCAGGATCCGCCGCGCGGTCCGGACGGCCTCGACCCACTCCCGCCGATCCTGGTCGGTCGACAGGTAGTTGAACCGGAGGGCCGGATGGACGTGGGGATCGGTCGAGGTGATCTTCACGCTGCCGCGCGCATCGGAGTACATCGGGCCGACATGGACCTGGTAGCCGTGGCCGCCCGGCGCGCTCGTGCCGTCGTAGCGGATCGCGAGCGGCAGGAAGTGGAACATCAGGTTCGGGTAGGCGACCTCGTCGTTCGAGCGGACGAAGCCGCCGCCCTCGAAGTGGTTCGTGGCGCCGGGCCCGCTCCTGAGGAACAGCCACTGGGCGCCGATGAACGGCCGCCGCCACTTCTGGGTCGCGGCCGGCTGCATCGACACCGGCTGGCGCGAGCCGTACTGGATGTAGACCTCGAGGTGGTCCTGGAGGTGCTCGCCGACGCCCGGCAGGTCGGCGACGACGGGGATCCGCAGGGCCTCGAGGTCGGCCGCGGCGCCGATCCCGGACAGCTGGAGGAGCTGGGGCGTGTTGAACGCGCCGCCGCACAGGATCACCTCGCCGCCGCGGATCGTCTCGATCCCGCCACCGCGCCGCTCGATCTCGACGCCGACCGCCCGCCCACCGTCGAGGTGGATCCGGGTCACGAGGGTCGAGGTCCGGACCATGAGGTTCTGCCGACGGAGGACGGGGTGGAGGTAGGCCCGGGCGGCGCTGATCCGGCGTCCGCGCCGGATGTTCCGATCGAACGGCGCGACGCCTTCCTGGCGATAGCCGTTGACGTCGCTCGTCGGCGGGTAGCCGGCCTGCTCGGCGGCCGCGAACCAGGCCCGGAACAGGGGGCTCGTCGCCGGGCCGCGCTCCAGCCCGAGCGGGCCGCCGTGACCGCGCCACGGGTCGTCGGCCGCGGCTGCGGTGCAGTCCTCCATCCGCCGGAAGTAGGGCAGGCAGTGGGCGTAGTCCCAGGCCGCCATCCCCGGGTCGGCCGCCCAGCGCTCGTAGTCGAGCGGGTTGCCCCGCTGGAAGATCATCCCGTTGATGCTGCTGCTGCCGCCGAGGACCTTGCCGCGGGCGTGGTAGATCCGGCGGCCGTTCATGAACGGCTCGGGCTCGCTCTCGTACTTCCAGTCGTAGAAGCGGCTGCCGATCGGGAAGGTCAGGGCGGCCGGCATATGGATGAAGGCGTCGAACCGCCAGTCCGGCCGGCCCGCCTCGAGGACGAGGACCCGGGTCGAGGGGTCGGCGCTGAGACGGTTCGCGAGGGCGCTGCCCGCGCTCCCGCCGCCGACGATCACGTAGTCCCAGGCGCGGTCCGTCATGGCCGCCGATCCTAGCAGCGCGATCGGGTCGCGAAGGCTCGGGCGCGCGGGGCGATGCCGGACGGGGCGATGCCGGACGGCGGGTTCCGATCGGCGCGACCGCGACCGACCGCGACCTCAGGCTCGGAGTGCCGCCGGCTGGACCGTGACGATCTCCTCGCTCGAGCCGTCGCTCCGGACGATGTCGACGGGGCAGTCGGCCTGGGCCGCGACCGACATCGAGACGCTCCCGACGAGCGCCCGGCCGAGCCGGCCCCGGCCATGCGACCCGACCACGATCCGCGACGCGCCCTCGGCCCGGGCGGCCTCGACGATGCAGGTGGCAGGATCGCCGTCCCAGATCAGGAGCTGCGGCTCGACGCCGGCGGCGCGGACGCGCTCCATCAGGGCCGACGCCTCGACCTGACGGGCGGCTCGGGCCTGGTCGACCCGCTGATGGAAGCGACCGCCCGGCAGGCGGAGCCGTCCGGGGTCGATGCCATGGACGATCAGGAGCGGGACGCCAGCCTTCACCGCCAGCCGGATGGCGACGTGCTCGGCCGCCGCGGACACCGATCCGAACTCCGTGCCGAGCACGACCGGTCCCGTCACGAGGGAAGGGGCAAGGCCGGGGATGGTCGTCCCCGCAGGATGCTGGGTCATGCCGGACAGGCTGGCCGCCGCGCCGGACCCGGGCAGGTGCCGGTTGGCACGCACCCGGGGTCCGGTGGTCACAAACACGCTCGGGAGGCGGTAGGCTCCGCAGATGCCCGACGTCCTCCGCCCGTCCAGAATCGACGAGGCGGCATCCCGATCCGCCGTTGGCCGGGACCCGGACTCCACCGCGCTCGCCGCGCTCGACGAGGCGGCCCGCGCCATTTCGAGCGTCCTC
Source organism: uncultured Chloroflexia bacterium (assembly GCA_963710105.1). Lineage (GTDB taxonomy): Bacteria > Chloroflexota > Limnocylindria > Limnocylindrales > CSP1-4 > CF-46. The sequence goes on along the minus strand of CAVPYV010000003.1, from coordinate 137,805 downwards.
GGGATCGAGGAGGTCCTGCAGCTGATCGTCGACCGGGTCCGCGCGCTCGTCGACGCCGAGTACGCGGCCCTCGGCATCGTCGGGGTCGACGGCCGGATCGAGCGGTTCATCACGGCCGGACTCGATCCCCACGAGCGGCTCGCCATCGGCTCCCTGCCGACCGGCAGGGGCCTCCTCGGGCTGATCATCCGGGAGGGTCGGTCGTACCTGATCCCGTCGATCGCCGATCACCCCGATTCGTCGGGCTTCCCGCCGAACCACCCGCCGATGACCTCCTTCCTCGGGGTCCCGGTGATGAGCCACGGCGCGTCGGTCGGCAACCTCTACCTGACCGACAAGCGCGGCGCGGCGGAGTTCTCGATCGGGGACCTGCGCCTGGTCGAGCTGTTCGCCCGCCATGCGGGGATCGCGATCGACAACGCCCGGCTCCACGCCCAGGCCGGCCGTCTGGCCGTCGCCGAGGAGCGCGACCGGATCGGCCGGGACCTCCACGACGGGATCATCCAGTCCCTCTACGCCGTGGCCCTGTCGCTGGAGGACGTGCCGGAGCTCATGGGCGAGATCCCCGGCGAGGCGGCCGACCGCGTCGACGCTGCGATCGAATCGATCAACCTCGCGATCCGCGACATCCGGAACTTCATCTACGGACTCCGTCCCGAGGCGGTCGACGGGACGCAGGTCGTCGCCGGCCTCGCCGCGCTCGCAGAGGAGGTCCGCCACGGCGGCCTCGTCGACATGGTGGCCGAGCTCGACCCGGCTGCCGACCCGGGGCTGGATGCGGGCGCCGGGAGCGACCTCCTCAACCTGGTCCGGGAGGCGCTCAGCAACGCGGTCCGCCACGGGCACGCCCGACGGATCTCGATCACCCTGGCGGCGACCGCCACGGGCAGCGCGCTCGAGATCGTCGATGATGGTGCCGGGTTTGACCCGGCGGAGCTTCGCTCCGCGGGGCATCATGGTCTCGCGAACATGCGAGCCCGTGCCACCGCCATCGGCGGCCGGCTCGACATCCGGTCCGCTCCGGGTGATGGGACGACCGTGATCGTGGACCTGCCACAATCGACGTCGACCATGGAGGATGACGAACGCCACTCATGACCGAGGAACGACCGCTTCCCGCTCGCGGCTCCGCCGGACGGCCCTTCCGGCTGCTGGTCGTCGACGACCACGAAGTGGTCCGCCAGGGTCTCGTCGCGCTCCTCGACCGGCGCCCGAACTTCCAGGTCGTGGCCGAGGCCGGCACGGTCGAGGACGCCCTCGCCCAGGCCCGCCTCCACCAGCCGGACATCGTGATCATGGACGTGCGCCTGCCGGACGGGTCCGGCGTGGAGGCCTGTCGCGAGATCCGGGCCGACCTGCCCGACACCCGCGTCGTCATGCTCACGTCGTTCCCCGACGACGAGGCGGTCCTGTCGGCGATCGTCGCCGGCGCCGCCGGCTACCTGCTCAAGCAGATCCGCGCCCGCGACCTGGTCTCGGCGCTGGAGGCGGTCGGACGCGGCGAGTCGCTGCTCGACCCGGCCGTCACCGAGCGGGTGCTCGCCCGCGTCCGCCAGATCGCGAGCGGCGAGATCCATGACGAGCTCGCCGGGCTGACGCCGCAGGAACGGAAGATCCTCCTGCTCGTCGCCGAGGGCAAGACGAACAAGGCGATCGCGGCCGAGATCTTCCTGTCCGACAAGACGGTCAAGAACTACGTGTCGTCGATCCTCGCCAAGTTGAACCTCGAGCGCCGGGCCCAGGCGGCGGCGTTCGTCGCGCGCCACCGGCTCGATCGCGGCTGAGGGTCGGGCGGCGGGCGCCGGATCCTCGGCATCCGGGCGAGGCTCGCCCGTTAGCGCGGCGGGGGCCCGCGGCAGCCCCGGCCCCGGCGGCCGGCCCGGCGGCCCGGCCCCGGCGGCCCGGCTCGGCGGCCCGGATCCTCGGCATCCGGGCGAGGCTCGCCTGTTACGCCGGCGGGGACGCGGAATCCTCTCGGCATCCGGGCGAGGCTCGCCTGTTACGCCGGCGGGGACGCGGAATCCTCGGCATCCGGGCGAGGCTCGCCCCTTACGCGGCCGGCGGGCCTGGGGCCGTGCTCAGCCTCGTGCCGGAGGCCGCGTTGCCGTTGGATAGCGGGATTCTCTCGCTGATATGCCAATTCCCGGGCGGGGCCGCGGGCGGTCAGCCGGGCCGCGGGCGGTCAGCGGGGCCGCGGGCGGTCAGCCGGGCCGGAACCTCAGCCGCGGGCTACCCCGCCCACCCCGCGCCGTCGGATCTCGGCCGAGATCGCCGGCACGATCGCGTGGAGATCGCCGATCACCGCGTAGTCGGCGACGCTCATGATCGGCGCGTCCGGATCGTTGTTGATCGCCAGGATGTGCTTCGCGGCCTTGCAGCCGACGATGTGCTGGATCGCGCCGCTGATGCCGCAGGCGATGTAGACGTCCGGCGCGATCCGCAGCCCGGTCTGGCCGATCTGGTCGGCATGCGGCCGCCAGCCGGCGCTCGTCACGACCCGCGAACCGCCCACCGCCCCGCCGAGCAGGCCGGCCAGCTCCTCGAGATCGGCGAAGCCCTCGCCGCTGCCGACGCCGCGCCCGCCGCCGACGACGACCTTGGCATCGGCCAGCGATACGCCCTCGCGCTCGGGCGCCTCGCGGCCCGTCACGTGCAGCGCGAGGTCCTGCTCGGTCAGCGTCACCGGAACGACCTCGACCGGCGGCGCCGCACCCCCGTCGGGCTCGCCCGCCGCGACGCTGTTCGGGGCGATCGTGATCAGGCGGATCGGCGCGTCCAGCCAGCAGTCCTCGAGCAGGCTGCCTGCCCAGCGCTGGCGGGTCAGGCGGTACCGCTCACCGGGCTCGATCGAGACGCAGTTCGCCGCCATCGGCAGCGCCATCCGGGCGGCGACCCGGGCCAGCAGGTCGTTGCCGCGCTCGGTCCCCGCGCCGACGACCGCCTCCGGCTCGCGGGCCGCCACGATCTCGGCGACCGCCGCAGCCCAGCCATCGGGATGATCGGTCGTGAGGCTCGGGTGGTCGACGACGATCGCCGAGGCGATGCCGAGGCCGGTCAGGCCGACGCCGGCCGCGGCGCCGGGGCCCGCAGCGCCGGGGCCCGCAAGCGCCGGGGCCCGCAGCGCCGGGGCCCGCAGCGCCGGCCTCCGCCAACCCGTCGCCGACGAGGATCGCCTGGACCGCCGAGCCGGTCGCCGCGGCAAGCCCCCGCGCCGCGGCGAGCGCCTCGAGCGACGCCCGCTCCGGGATGCCGCCGCCGATCGCGACCAGCGCAAGGATCGGGCCGCTCATCGTTCGAGCACTCCGATCCGGGCGAGGAGGTCGACGACCGCGGGGGCCGCCTCGGGGCCCGTCCCGATGACCTCGGCCGCGGTGACCTCCTCCTTCGGCAGGCGCAGGACGATCTTCTCGAGGCCGCCGGCGCGCCACACCGGGGCGACCCGCTCGACGTCCTTCTTCTTCGCCCGGAGGCGGCCGGGGATCGACGGGTAGCGCGGGAGGTTGATCCCCTCCTTCACCGAGATCACCGCCGGCAACGGCACCGCGAACGACTCCCAGCCGCCGGCCGATGACTCGCGCCGGGCGATGACCCGGTCGTCCGCGGGCTGGATCGACTTCACGCCGGTGACGCACGGCCGGCCGAGTGCGGCGGCGACCCGGATCCCGACCTGGAAGCCGCCGCTGTCGGCCGACTCGTTCCCGAGGAGGATGAGGTCGAACGGCCGGCCGGCGGCCTCCTGTGCCCGGATCGACGCGACGATCGCGTCGGCCGTCGCGATCGGGTCCCAGTCGCGGCCGTCGGTCTCGAGCAGGATCGCCCGGTCGATCCCGACCGCCATCGCGTCGCGGAGCTGCTCCTCGGCGGCGGCCGGGCCGAGGGTCAGCACCGCGCTCGAGCCGCCGTGCGCCTCGACGATCCGGACCGCCTCCTCGACCGCGCACTCCTCGTGCGGGCTGACGGTGAAGCCGAGGAAGCGGACGTCGATCTCCGAGCCGTCCGGGGTCAGGACGATCCGGCCGCCGGTCGCCGGCACGCGCTTGACGCAGACGAGGATCTCCATCGCCGGGTCAGGACCGGATCCGGGCGTTCTCCGGGTCGAACAGCGGCGTCGCGCCGGCGACCGCGACGGTCACCGGGTAGCGCTCGCCGAAGTACTCGACGAGGAGCTTCGTCCCCTCCACCGCGTGGGCCGGGGGCAGGTAGGCCATCAGGAGGTGCTTGCCGACCGACGGCCCGGAGCCGGCGCTCGTCACGTACGAGCCGCGGCCCTTGGCGTCGACGATCCGCTGCCCGTCGAGGGTCAGGATCGGCTCACGGCCGAGCATGTAGCGCTTGACACCGCTCTTCGACGTCGGGTCGTCGACGGTCAGGGTGCAGAGGATCGCGGCGGGCGGCTCGGCTCGCCGGCGGAGATAGGCCTCCTTGCCGATGAAGTCGGCGTCCTTGACCGACGGCCGGGCCATCCCGGCCTCGACCAGGTCGAAATCGAGCTCGAGCTCGGCCCCGTGGGCTCGGTAGCCCTTCTCGAGGCGAGCGGTGACGGCGTACGTCCCGATCCCGACCGGGGACCATCCCGTGCGGCCGGCCGGCCTCCCACAGGGCGTCCCAGACGCGGAGGCCCTGCTCGATCGGGACGTAGATCTCCCAGCCGAGCTCGCCGACGTAGCTGATCCGCGACGCCAGCGTCCGGACGCCGTCGATGTCGACGGTCTTCGAGGTGAGGAACGGGAAGCCGGCGTGGCTGACGTCGGCGGCGGTCGTCGCGGCCAGGACGTCGCGGGCGCGGGGGCCCCACAGCCCGATCGTCGTCCACTGGTTCGTCGCGTCGTGGAGCTGCGCCGAGCCGTCCGCGGGGAGCTCGTCCGTGAACAGCTTCCTGTCGCGCATCCCCATCCCGCCGCCGGTGACGACCCGGAACCGATCCTGCCCCAGGCGCATGATCGTCAGGTCGGCGAGGATCCCGCCGGCGCCGTTCAGGAGCGGCGTGTAGACGGTCTTCCCGGGCGCCACGTCGACCTTGTTCACGCACAGCCGCTCGAGATAGGCGCAGGCGCCGGGGCCGGTCACGTCGAAGATCACGAACGCCGAGAGGTCGACCAGCCCGACCCGGTCGCGCATCGCGAGGTGCTCGGCGTTGATGATCGGCGACCACCAGCGTGACTCCCACTCGGCGGCGCGCGGCATGACCCGGTCGCCGTACTCGTCGAGGAGCGGCCGGTTCGCCTCGTACCAGTAGGGCCGCTCCCAGCCGGCCGCCTCGAAGAACACCGCCCCGAGCTCGCGCTCGCGGGCGATGAACGGCGAGAGCCGCAGGTTCCGGTTCGACTCCCACTGCTCGGCCGGGTGGACGATCCCGTAGGTCTTGTTGTAGCCCTCGCTCGTCCGGGCCCGGATGTGCTGCTCGGTCCGGTGGTGGTCGTAGAAGCGGGCGATGTCCGAGCCGTGCGGATCGATCTCCGGCTCGCCGGTCGTCATCCACTCGGCGACCGTCTTCGCCACGCCGGGCGCCTCCTTGATCCAGACGGCGGCGACCGACCAGAGGCCCTTGACCTCCGGCGTCTCGCCGAGGATCGGGTTGCCGTCGGGGGTCAGCGAGAGGAGGCCGTTGATCGCCAGCTTCACCCCGACCGACTCGTCGCCGACGATCGACGGGAAGAGCTCCAGCGAGTCCTCGAGCTGCGGGTCGAAGTCCTCCTGGGTGAACGGCAGCATCGTCGGCGACAGGGCCGACGCCGCGATCGACGGGATGTCGTCGGCGTCCATGAGGATCGCCCGGTGGGCGTAGGAGCCGATCTCGAAACCCGTCCCGTGCTGCCGCTCGTACATGTTCGTGTCCATGTCGCGGACGATCGGGTAGCCGACCTCGCGGGTCGTGTCCTGGAACATGGGAACCGGTCCGATGTCGATCATCTGGTGGACCGCCGGGATCAGCGGGATCGAGGCGCCGGCCATCCGGGCGATCCGCGGGCTCCAGACCCCGCAGGCGATGACGACGACCTCGGCCTCGATCGAGCCGGCGTCGGTGTGGACCCGCCGGACGCGGCCGTCCTCGACGTCGATGCCGGTCACCTCGACGCTCGCGGCGACGGTCAGGGCCCCCATCTCCTGGGCCTTCTGGCGCATGAGCGTCCCGGCCTGGAGCGAGTCGACGATCCCGACGCCGGGCGTGTAGAAGCCGCCGAGGATGACGGTCTCGTCGATGAACGGGACCATCGCCTTGACCTCGGCCGGGCTGAGCAGCCGGGTCCCCTCGATCCCCCACGCCAGCGACGACGCCATCCGGCGCTTCAGCTCCTCCATCCGCTCCGGCGTCCGGGCGACCTCGATGCCGCCGGTCTCGTCGAACACGCCGAGCTCGCGGTACTGGTTGGCGCTGTCGACGGTGAGCGCCGTCATCTCCTTGCTGTGGTCGGTCAGGAAGATGAAGTTCGAGGCGTGGCCGGTCGAGCCGCCGGGGTTCGGGAGCATGCCCTTCTCGAGCAGGACGATGTCGCGCCAGCCGAGCCGGGCGAGATGGAAGGCCATGCTGTTGCCGACGATGCCGGCACCGATGATGACGACGCGTGCGTGCGTCGGGACCGAACTCATCTCGCGTCTCCGCCCTGCGCTGGCTGCGCGCCGATCACCCTCCGGCGCCGACCGGGAGCGACGGCCGTGCCGCGCGTTCCGGGCCGCCCATGGTAGCGCCCGACCGTCCGGCGGCGGGACCCGATCCGCAGCCCGCTCCGGCCGGAGGGCTGTCGCGCGGTCCGCCCGTTGGTGTACCGTCCCCCGCACGCGCCAGTCGTCGTCCCGCATCTGAGGAGGCTGCGTGACCAGCGTTGCCGACCCGCCCGCGAGCCCGTCGTCCGGGGAGCCCGACCGACCCGCCGGAGGCGATCGCCCGACGATCGCCGTCCGCGGCCTCTGGAAGGTCTTCGGCCCGGCCGAGGCCCGCCTGGCCAGCGACTCGGCCACGGTCCCGAGCGCCGCGTCGGTCGAGGCGACGGTGGCGAAGCACGGCGGAACGGTCGCCGTCCAGGACGTGTCGTTCGACGTCCGGCCCGGCGAGGTGTTCGTCGTCATGGGCCTCTCGGGCAGCGGCAAGTCGACCCTCGTCCGCTGCCTGACCCGGCTGATCGAGCCGACGTTCGGCCAGGTCGAGCTCGACGGCGAGGACATCCGCACGGCGAGCCCCGAGCGCCTCCGCGAGCTCCGCCGGCGGCGGTTCTCGATGGTCTTCCAGAACTTCGGCCTGCTTCCCCACCGCCGCGTCCTCGACAACATCGCGTTCGGGCTGGAGCTCCGCGGCGAGCCGAAGGCCGGCCGCCTCGCCCGGGCCGAGGAGATGCTCGGCCTCGTCGGGCTCGACGGGATGGCGGAGCGCTATCCGGAGCAGCTGTCGGGCGGCCAGCAGCAGCGGGTCGGCCTGGCCCGGGCGCTCGCCGGCGATCCCGAGGTCATGCTCCTCGACGAGCCGTTCAGCGCCCTCGACCCGCTGATCCGGCGGGACATGCAGAACGAGGTGATCCGGCTCCACCACGATCTGCGCAAGACGATGGTCTTCATCACCCACGACCTCGCCGAGGCCCTCAAGCTCGGCGACCACGTGATGATCATGCGCGGCGGAAAGGTGGTCCAGATCGGCCGGCCGGAGGAGCTCGTCGCGCGGCCCGCCGACGAGTACGTCGAGGACTTCGTCCGCGACATCCCGAAGGCCCACGTCCTGACCCTCCAGTGGGTCATGCGCCCGGCGACCGCGGACGATCCGGTCGACGGCCCGGTCTTCCCGTCGACCGCGGTGATCCGGACCGTCGTCCACGCCGCGGCCGCGACCGACAAGCCGATCCGGGTCGTCGACGACGGCCGGCTCGTCGGCGTGGTCGATCGCGCCCAGATCCTCGAGACGATCGGCGGCGCCGACGAGCGAGCCGAGCACGCCGGCCTCGGGGCCGACACCGGCGGCGCCCCGTGGCACGAGCCGCGTGAGCGCGTCCGCCCGATCCGCAAACCCCTGCCCGGCACGACCGAGCTCCTGGCGCACGAGGCGGCCGAGCAGGTCGACCCGCCCGCCACCCGATGACCGCGATCAGCCTGCCGGCGCGCGGCCGGCTCGACGAGCGGTCGGCGCGGCGCGCCCTGGCGGCCGTCCTCGGCCTCGCCGCGATCGTCGCCTACGTCCTGTTCCGCGGAACGTGGACCCTGCCCCACAACGACGACGAGCCGCTGTTCCGGAGCCTGAACGGGGTCCGCGACTGGATCGGCGAGAACCGCGGCGTGCTGGAGCCGGTCCGCGTCCTGATCGCCGCCCTGATCTCGTTCTTCAACGACCTGATCGCGTCGCTCGGCTGGCCGGGCGTGATCGGGCTCACGGCGGCCCTCGGGCTGTTGTTCGGGGGCGCCCGCGTCGCCCTCCTGGCGGTCCTCGGGTTCGGGTCGCTCGGCGTCCTCGGCCTGTGGGACGAGAGCATGGCGACGCTCGGGATGATGCTCGCGGCCGTCCTGATCGCGATCGCGATCGGCGTGCCGCTCGGGATCCTCGCCGGCCGGAGCGACCGCGTGTCGGCGGTGCTCTCGCCGATCCTCGACGTCATGCAGATCATGCCGACGATGGCTTACCTGACGCCGGTCACGGCGCTGTTCCTGATCGGTGCCACGCCGTCGGTCGTCGCGACCCTGATCTTCGCGATCCCGCCCGCGATCCGGATCACCTCGCTCGGCATCCGGGGCGTGCCCGCGACGACGGTCGAGGTCGCGCGCTCGCTGGGATCGACCGGGCGCCAGATCCTGATGAAGGTCCAGCTGCCGCTCGCCCGGCGGGCGATCGGGCTGGCGGTCAACCAGACGATCATGCTCGGCCTGTCGATGATCGTGATCACCGGCCTGATCGGCGCCCCCGGGCTCGGCCTGGCCCTGACCCAGGCCCTGTCCAAGGTCGACGTCGGCGCCGCGTTCGACGCGGGGATCGCGATCGTCATCCTGGCGATCCTGCTCGACCGCCTGACGTTCGCGGCCGGCGAATGGCTCGACCCCCGCGTCCGCGCCGCGCGTCGCAGCCGTGGCGGGCGGTGGGTCACGATCGGCGGTCCGGCCGCCGTCCTGGCGGCCGGCCTGCTCGCGCCGCTCGCCGTCGACGCCACCGAGTTCCCGGACACCTTCGCCTTCTCGTTCCGCGGACCCGTCAACGACCTCACGACCTGGTTCACCGACACGTTCTCGGGGATCACCCACGCGATCAAGGACGTCGCGACGAGCGCGGTCCTGAACCCGCTCGAGGGGCTCCTGACCTCGGCGCCGTGGGTCCTCGTGGTGGCGGTCATCGCCCTCATCGCGTGGTCCGTGTCCGGCCGGCGGCCCGCGATCGTCGCCTCGATCTGCCTGATCCTGATCGTGCTCCTCGGCCTGTGGGCGCACGCGATGGCGACCCTCGCGAACGTCCTCGTCGGGACGCTCCTGACGCTCCTGCTCGGGCTCGCGATCGGCATCCAGACCGCACGCCACGACCGGCTCCGCCAGGTGCTCCGGCCGGTTCTCGACGCCGCCCAGACCCTGCCGGCGTTCGTGTACCTGATCCCGTCGCTGTTCCTGTTCGGCCCGACCCGCTTCACCGCGATCGTGGCGGCGGTGATCTACGCCGCGCCGCCGGTGATCCGCCTCGTCGAGGTCGGGATCCGCGGCGTGCCGGCGGCGGTGCTGGAGGCGGCGACCGCGTCGGGGGCCACCGGTCGCCAGCTCCTCTGGAAGGTCCAGCTGCCGATGTCCGTCCGGGCGCTCCTGCTCGCGGCCAACCAGGGGATCGTCATGGTCCTCTCGATGGTCGTGATCGGTGCACTCGTCGGCGCGGGCGCGTTAGGCTACGACGTCATCACCGGCTTCGCCCGGGGCGAGCAGTTCGGCAAGGGGCTCGCCGCCGGGATCGCCATCGTCCTGCTCGGGATCATGCTCGATCGGATCACCCAGGGGGCCGGCGGACGCCGCCGGACCACCGTCGCCAGGGCCGGCTGAGGCCGGCCTCCAGAGGAGGAGACTCACATGGGCAACGCGAGGGCTCGCTGGCTCGTCGCACTGGCCGTCGTCGGCCTCATCGTGGTCGGCTGCGCGAAGTCGTCCGGGACGACCCCGACGCCGGCGGCGAGCGTCGCCCCGCCGGCCAGCGTCGACGCCGGTGCCTCGGCCAGCGCGGGCGCACCGGCCAGCCAGGGCACCGCCGCCGCGACGTGCAAGGGCGACGGCTCCAAGGGCACCGTCAAGATGATGATCAACCAGTGGGTCGGCGCCGCGGCCAACGTCGCGGTCGCCCAGTGCCTGCTCCAGCAGATGGGCTACAAGGTCGAGACCAGCACGCTCGCCGAGGAGGTGGCGTGGCAGGGCTTCGACACCGGCGAGGTCGACGTGATCCTCGAGAACTGGGGCCATCCCGATCTCGAGAAGCACTACATCCAGGACACGAAGCTCGCGACCGACGCGGGTCCGATGGGCGTCAAGGGAATCATCGGCTGGTACGTCCCGGGCTGGATGGTCGACAAGTACCCGGACATCACCGACTACAAGAACCTGAACAAGTACGCCGACCTGTTCAAGACCTCGGAGTCGGGTGACAAGGGCCAGTTCCTCGGCAGCGACCCGACCTTCGTCCAGTACGACGAGGCGCTGATCGCCAACCTCGGCCTGAACTACAAGGACATCTTCTCGGGCAGCGAGGCGGCCTCGATCACCGCATTCCAGGCGGCCGACAAGAACAAGACCCCCCTGATCGGCTACTTCTACGACCCGCAGTGGCTCCAGAACGAGATCAAGCTCGTCCAGGTCAAGCTGCCGCCGTACACCCCGGGCTGCGACGCGGACCTCAAGAAGGTCGCCTGCGACTACCCGGCCTACACCCTGAACAAGATCGTCCGGACCGCGTGGCTCAACAGCGCCGGCGACGCGGCCACGTTCATCAAGAACTTCCAGTGGGCCAACGCCGACCAGAACGCGGTGGCCGACTCGATCACGAACAAGAACATGTCGCCGGAGGATGCGGCCAAGGCGTGGATCGACGCCAACCCACAGACCTGGCAGGCGTGGATGCCCTGACCGACGAGCGATCTTCGGGCCGTCGCCCCGCGGCGGCCCATCCCCACCGCGGACGGCCGCCGTCGACCACCCGCCCGGGCGTGCACGGATCGATCACGCAGCGAGAATGTTTCGATCACACTCTTGACGCACCGTGCCGCCGGGCAGTCAAATGCCCCCGACTGGCACACGGCCCGTTCCGGCGGATTTCGCACCGGGCCGCCGTCACGCCCCGCGCGATCGCCACAGGAGGAGACCTGATCGCGGCGGTGCCCGGCGGTGTCGCGGCGTCAGCGTCGTTTTCCGGATCCCCGTCACCCCTACAGGAGATCGGACCTTGACCACCAGGAAGACATCCCTCCGCGTGGCGGCGCCGTTCGCGGTCTTCGCGATCGTCGCCTCGGCCTGCAGCAGCGGGGCGACCCCGGCCCCATCCAGCCCGGCGGCCTCGCAGCCCGCCGCATCGACTCCGGCCGGCGAATCGACCGCGCCGTCCGCGGACGCGATGGCCGACCTCGTCGCCGCGGCAAAGCAGGAAGGCAACCTGACGACCATCGCCCTGCCCCATGACTGGTGCAACTACGGCGAGGCGCTCACGACCTTCCAGTCGAAGTACGGGATCACGATCAACGAGCTCAGCCCCGACGCCGGCTCCGGCGACGAGGTCGAGGCGATCAAGGCGAACAAGGACAACAAGGGCCCGCAGGCGCCGGACGTCATCGACGTCGGCCTGTCGTTCGGCCCGTCGGCCAAGGCCGACGGCCTGATCGCGGCCTACAAGGTGTCGACCTGGGACAGCATCCCCGACAGCGCCAAGGACCCCGACGGCTTCTGGTACGGCGACTACTACGGCGTCCTCGCGTTCGAGACGAACAAGACCGTCGTTCCGACCCCGCCGACCGACTGGGCCGACCTGCTCGATGCCTCCCATGCCAACCAGATCGCCCTGTCGGGCGACCCGCGCGTGTCGAACCAGGCGATCCAGACCGTCTACGCATCGGGCCTCGCCAACGGCGGCTCGCTCGACGACGCACAGCCCGGCCTCGAGTTCTTCAAGAAGCTCCAGCAGGCCGGCAACCTCGTCCCGACGATCGCCAAGCCGGGCACGATCGACCAGGGCGCCACGCCGATCACGATCCGCTGGACGTACAACGCCCTCGCCCATCGCGACGCGGCCGCCGGCAACCCCGAGATCGACGTGACCGTCCCGAAGACCGGCCGGTTCGGCGGCGTCTACGTCCAGGCGATCAGCGCCTACGCCCCGCATCCGAACGCGGCCAAGCTGTGGATGGAGTTCCTCTACAGCGACGAGGGCCAGAACATCTGGCTGAAGGGCTACTGCAACCCGATCCGGTTCGAGGACATGGCCAGCCGGAACGCGATCCCGGCCGAGGTGCTGGCCAAGCTCCCCGACACCGCCGGCGCGGTGTTCCCGAGCCTCGACCAGCTCAACAAGGCCACCGACCTGATCACGAAGAACTGGGACTCGGTGGTCGGCGCCGACATCAAGTAGGCAGCCGGCCCAGGACCACGATCCGTTCGTGACAGCTTCCGCTGTCCGGACCGACGAGCCGGGCGCGCCGCGGGCGCGTCCGGCTCGTCGCGCCTTCAGCTGGAACTGGCTGGGCGTCGTCCCGTTCTTCCTGTTCGCGTTCCTGTTCATGGTCCTGCCGATCGGGTTCCTGATCATCGGCAGCTTCCAGGACAGCAACAACGGCGACCAGCTCAGCCTCCAGAACTACGCCGACCTGACGACCCCGGTGATCGCCCGGGCCTACGCCAACAGCATCGAGATCAGCGCGGTCACCGCGATCGGCGGGGCGATCTTCGGACTGCTCCTCGCCTACGCGGTCATCCTCGGCGGCCTGCCGCGGTTCCTCCGGACGTTCCTGATGACGTTCTCCGGCGTGGCCTCCAACTTCGCCGGCATCCCGCTGGCCCTCGCCTTCATCTTCACGATCGGCCAGCTCGGCCTCGTGACGGGCATCATCAAGACCGTCTTCGGGATCAACATCTGGAGCCCGCAGGTCGGGTTCAACCTGTACTCGAAGGTCGGGATCGAGCTCGTCTACATGTACTTCCAGTTCCCGCTCATGGTCCTGATCATCGCCCCGGCGATCGACGGGCTGAAGAAGGAGTGGCGCGAGGCGTCGGAGAACATGGGCGCCAGCTCGCGCCAGTACTGGCAGTACGTCGCCCTGCCGATCCTCCTGCCGTCGATCCTCGGCTGCACGGTCCTCCTGTTCGGGAACGCGTTCGGCGCCCAGGCGACGGCCTATCAGCTGACGAGCGGCCAGATCCCGCTCGTGACCCTCCTGATCGGCTCCCAGATCAGCGGTGACGTCCTCCACAACCCGGGCCTCGGCTACGCGATGGCGATGGGCATGGTCGTGATCATGGGGATCTCGATCCTGGCCTATTCGTTGCTGCAGCGGCGATCGGAGCGCTGGCTGCGATGACCGGGCCGAGTGTCGGCATCCGCGCGACGGAGACGATCGACGCCATCCAGGGCGGCAACCAGCGCCGGTCGTGGCGGGGCCGCTTCAGCACGGCCCGCGTCGTGTCGTGGGTCGTCCTGATCCTCGCCCTGCTGTACTTCTTCGTGCCGCTGATCGCGACGCTCGAGTTCTCGCTCCGGGCGAAGCCGTACGGCGCCGCCTACAGCAACACGATCAACGACCCGGCCTTCTTCTCGAGCCTCCTCTACTCGTTCGTCATCGGCCTGATCACGATCGTCGTCAGCACCCTGATCATCGTCCCGACCGCCTACTGGGTCCGCCTCCGCCTGCCCCGCCTCCGGCCGGTGATCGAGTTCGTCACCCTGATGCCGTTCGTGATCCCGCCGGTCATCCTCGTCTTCGGCCTGATCCGCTCGTACTCGGGCTCGCCGTTCCACCTGACCGAGACGAAGACCGGCGGCGACATCCTGCTGATCGCGGCCTACACCGTCCTGTCGTTCCCGTACATGTACCGGGCGGTCGACAGCGGCCTGCGGGCGATCGACGTCAAGGCCCTGACCGAGGCCGGCCAGAGCCTCGGCTCGGGGCCGTTCCGGATCCTCTGGTCGGTGATCTTCCCGAACCTCCGGGTCGCCCTGCTGTCGGGGGCCTTCCTGACCCTGGCGATCGTGATCGGCGAGTTCACGATCGCGGTCTACCTGGCCCGGCCGGCGTTCGGGCCGTACCTCCAGCACCTCGGCCAGAACCGGTCGTACGAGCCGGCCGCGGTGTCGCTGATCAGCTTCTTCCTCACCTGGGCGGCCATGGGCGTGATCGCGTTCCTCGGCCGATCGCCCCAGGGCCAGGGCCGGCTCCAGGTCGGCGGCGGCCACTGATCGTGATGACGATCGCGCTCGCGCCGCAGACATGCGCCCCCTCCCGCCACGACACGGAGACGACCGACCGATGAGCTTCCTCGTCCTCCAGGGCATCCAGAAGCGGTTCGGCCCGACCGTCGCGGTCGAGGACTTCAACCTCGCCGCGGAGAAGGGCGAGTTCGTCTCGTTCCTCGGCCCGTCCGGCTGCGGCAAGACGACGACGCTCCGGATGATCGCGGGCTTCGAGCAGCCGACGACCGGCACGATCACCGTCGGCGGAACCGACATCACGAACCGGCCCCCGAACCGCCGCAACATCGGGATGGTCTTCCAGTCGTACGCGCTCTTCCCCAACATGACCGTGGCCGACAACATCGGCTTCGGGCTGAAGGTCCGCCGTCGTCCGAAGGACCAGATCCGGAAGCGCGTCGGCGAGCTCCTCGAGCTGATCCACCTGCCCGAGAAGGGCGGCCGCTACCCGTACCAGCTCTCGGGCGGCCAGCAGCAGCGGGTCGCCCTCGCCCGGGCCCTCGCGATCGAGCCCGAGGTCCTCCTCCTCGACGAGCCGCTGTCGGCCCTCGACGCGAAGATCCGGGTCGCCCTTCGCAAGGAGATCCGGGCGATCCAGCGCCAGCTCGGGATCACGACCGTCTACGTCACCCACGACCAGGAGGAGGCGATGTCGCTGTCCGACCGGGTCGTCGTGATGAGCGAGGGCCGGATCGAGCAGATCGGCCAGCCGCCGGAGATCTACAACTTCCCGGCGACGCCGTTCGTGGCGTCCTTCGTGGGAACGCTCAACCTCCTGCCGGCGACGGTCGTCGACGCGGCCGCCGGGACGGTCGCCGTGGCCGGCCAGACGATCCGCGCGGCCCAGCCCATCGCCCGGGACGGCGACCGGCCGGTCACCGTCGCCCTCCGCCCGGAGGCGGTCGAGATCGGCGAGGGCGGCGGCGCCAACCGCCTGACCGGCCAGGTCGAGGACGTCAGCTTCCTCGGCTCGATCGTCCGGACGAGGATCCGGGTCGGAGGCGTGGCATCGGTCTCCCTCGACCAGTTCAACGACCCGGCCCTGGCCCCGTCCGGGATCGGCGACACCCTCACGGTCTCGTTCTCCGTCGAGTCGACCCTCGTCCTCGCCGGCGAGGCGAGCGCGACGGCCGCGATCGAAGAGGCGATCGCCGAGGTCTGAGCGGGCCGCCGTCCGCCAACCCATGTCCCGGCCGACACCCGAACCCGCCCCGGAGCTCCGGTCCACCGCGGCGCTCCACCCCGCGCTCGCCGGGATCGAACTCGTCGTCTTCGACAAGGACGGGACCCTGATCTCGTTCGAGGCGATGTGGGCGGGGTGGGCCCGCGATCTCGGGACGCGGCTCGAGCTGGCGACGCGCCGGCCGGTCGCCGGCGACATCTTCACGACGATCGGCTTCGATCCGGTCGCGAACCGGGTCCAGCCGGGCGGGCCGCTGGCGATCGCCACGATGGCCGGGATCGAGGCGCTGATCGGAGCCGTCCTCCGGCGCTGGTGCCCGAGCGTCACGGCCGCCCGGCGGATCCTCGCCGAGGCGTGGCTCGAGCCCGATCCCGTCGCGCTCGCCGTCCCGCTCGCCGACCTCACCGGCCTGTTCGGCGCCGTCCGAGGCGCCGGATGCCGGATCGCGGTCGCGACGACCGACGATCGGCGGCCGACCGAGGCGACCCTCGCCGCGCTCGGCCTGGCCGACCTCGTCGAGGCGGTCCTGTGCGGGGACGACGACGGGCCGACGAAGCCGAACCCGGCCGCCCTGGTGGGGCTGGCCGGCCGGCTCGGCGTCCCGATCGAGCGGACGGCCATGGTCGGCGACACGCCGGCGGACCTCGCGATGGCCCGCGGCGCGGGTGCCCGCGCGATCGGGGTCACGAGCGGCCTCGGCGGTCCGGCGGACCTCGGCCCGCTCGCCGACGCCGTCCTGCCCTCCGTCGGCGACCTCGCCGGGCGGGGCTCCGCGGCCCGCTGACCTCGCCGACCTGGCGATCCCGCGGGGGCGTACGTCTGGGCTATCGCTCCCGATCGGACGACCCCGTACCGTTGCCAGATCGCCCCGGAATGACGCGGGCCGACCGCCGGCGTTCGTCCGGCTTCCGACATCGAGGTCAGCCGCGACAGATGGCCGTCGCCTTCGAGCCCCCGGATCCCGACGCGCTGCTCAGCCTCGGCGACGTCGCCGCGGCGGCGGGGATCACGCGCGGCACGGCCCGGGCGTGGTGCGTCAGCGGCCGGCTGCCGTCGGTCGCCGGACCGCGCGACGAGCCCTTCGTCCGCCGCTCCGATCTCGACGCGTGGCTGGTCCGGCGCGGCCCCGACGGCCACCGGATGCGGGCCCTCCGCGATCCGCTGGCGGGGGCGGCGGCGCTCCGGCGGCTGGCGTCGGAGGTCAGCGGCCAGCTCGATCTCGAGACGATCTTCGCCGACGTCGTCGCCGACGCGATGGACCTGTTCGGCCTCGCCCGGATGGGCGTCTGGCTGTACCGGGCGGACCGGCGCCGCCCGTTCACGATCGCCGCCCAGCACGGGCTGTCGGACGAGGTGACCGGCTGGGTGTCGACGCTCGTCCCGGACGCGCCGGCTTCGGGCCTGCTCGCGATCCGGACCCGGACGGTCGTCACGCTCGCGGACACCGAGCTCGACACGCCGACCGACGATGTCCGCGACCTCTACCTGCGGAACGGGATCCGCAGCGTCTGCTTCGCCCCGATGATCTTCCGCGACGAGCCGGTCGGCCTGCTCGTGCTCTACCAGGACGCGGTCCACGTCTGGTCGGACGAGGAGACGACGCTGGCCAGGGGCTTCGCCGACCAGATGGCGACCGCCGTCGGCAACGCCCGCCTCAACGACTCCGTCCGGTCCCTCGCCGCCCGGCTCGAGGCGGTCCAGGACCTGGCGATCCGCCTGAATCGCACCCGCGGCCTCGCCGAGATCGCGGACCTGATCGTCGAGGGCACCGAGCGCCTGATCGAGCACGACTCGATCCGCGTCTACCGCGTCGACCACGAGACCGGCTGGTGCGAGCCGATCGCGTCGCGGGGGATCGTCGGCGGCTCGGCGACGCCGGATCCCGCCACGCTCCGGGTGGCGCTGACGGAGGGCCTGACCGGCTGGGCCGCGGCCCACAACGAGACGGTCCGATCGGGCGACGTCGCCCGCGACCCGCGCGTCCTGCGCCGGCTCCTGACCGGCGAGACCGAGTCGATCCTGGCCGTCCCGATCAGCTTCGAGGATCACGTCCACGGCGTGATCGCCGTCTCGGCCGTGGGGGTCGACCAGTTCGGCGCGGACGACGAGACGACCCTCACGATCTTCGCCGGCTACGCCGCCCAGGCGATCGTCAACGCGTCGCAGCTCGACCAGCTCGACCGCCAGCGGCGCGAGCTCGAGCACCAGCTCGCCAGCCAGCGTCGCCTCCTCGAGGTCAACGAGCGGCTGATCTCGACGCGCGACCCGAAGGGCGTGCTCGAGATGATCGCGGACTCGCTGAAGGCGATCGTCCCGTACGACGCGCTGACGATCTACCGCTGCGACTTCCAGGCGGGCGTCCGGCGCGCGGTCGTCGCCCGGGACCGCTTCGCCGCGGTGATCCTCGACTACGCCGGACCGATCGACATCGGGATCACCGGCTGGGTCGTGGCCAACGGCGAGGGCGTGCTGGCCAACGACGCGCTGGCCGATCCGCGCTCGGTCCAGATCCCGGGCACGCCGTCCGAGCCGGAGGCGATGATCGTCGTCCCGGTCCGCGTCGCGGGCCAGGTCGTCGGCACGCTCAACGTCGCCCGGATGGGCGGCGAGGAGGCGCACTTCAGCCAGAACGAGTTCGAGCTCGTCCAGCTGTTCGCCGGCCAGGCCTCGCTCGCCCTCGAGAATGCCGAGGCCCACGGCGCGATCACGGTCCGCGCCGAGCACGACGCGCTGACCGGGCTGCGGAACCACGGCTCGTTCCAGCGCGAGCTCGGCCAGGCGGTCGCCGCGGCGGACGGCGGCCCGTTCGCCCTGCTCATGCTCGACCTCGACGCCTTCAAGACCTTCAACGACACGTGCGGCCATCCCGCCGGCGACGCACTCCTCGCCGCGATCGGCGAGGCGATGCGGACCGCGACCCGGTCGAGCGACCTGCTCTACCGCTACGGCGGCGACGAGTTCGCGGTCATCCTCCCGGGCGCGACGCGGATCGACGCCTTCGAGGTCGTCGAGCGGATCCGGCGCGGGGTCGCGAACGTGCCGTCGCCGACCGGCCCGCGCGTCACGGTCACGGCCGGCGTCGCGTGCTACCCGGACGACGGGCTGACGAAGGACGAGCTCGTGAACGCGGCCGACCAGTCGCTCTATCTCGCGAAGCCGTCGTCACGTGCCGACGACCCCGAGGCGGCCCGCCGCGATCCGTATCTGTCGGCGCTCGACGAGACGGCGATCGCGCTGATGAACCGGCACGACCCGGAGGACCTCCTCGAGACGATCATCAGCCGGGCCGCCGCCCTCCTCGGGACGCCGCACGGCTTCATCTACCTCCTCGAGCCGGACGGCGCGTCGCTCGTCGTCCGTCACGGGATCGGGATCTTCACCGACTTCCTCGGCTACCGGATGCCGATCGACAGCGGCCTCTCGGGCCTCGTCTGGCGCGAGGGCCGGCCGGTCGCGGTCGACGACTACGACGCCTGGGCCAACCGCGCCGCGGACATGCCGACCCTCGTGTTCGGTGCCGTCGTCGGCGTCCCGCTGACGTCGGGCGACCGCGTCGTCGGGGTGATCGGCCTCGCCTCGGGCAGCCTCGAGCGGACGTTCGGGGCACGCGAGATCGGGGCGCTCAGCCGGTTCGCCCAGCTCGCCTCGATCGCCCTCGACAACGCCCACCTCTTCGAGGCCGCCCAGCGCGGCGCGCTGTACGACCCGATCACCGGCCTCCCGAACCGCGAGCTCCTGACCGATCGCGTCACCCACTCGCTCGCCTGGAGCCGCGAGGGCGACGCGGAGCCGATCGCCCTGATCCTCCTGGATCTCGATCGGTTCAAGGTGATCAACGAGAGCCTCGGCCACGCGGTCGGCGATTCGCTCCTCGTCGCGGTCGGCGGGCGCCTCCAGCGGTGTCTGCGACCCGGCGACACGGTCGCCCGGTTCGGCGGGGACGAGTTCGCGATCATCCTCGACGGGATCGGCGGGGTCGACGAGGCGCGTCGAACGGCCGACCGGATCCTGGCCGCGATGCGTGAGCCGTTCGAGCTCGGCAATCGGGACTGGTTCGTCAACACGAGCCTCGGGATCGCGATGGCCTGGCCCGGCCAGGCGACGCCCGGCGACATCTTCCGCGAGGCGGAGGTCGCGCTCGTCCGGGCCAAGGCGTCGCCCGGCCCGCGCTACGTCCTGTTCGAGCCCGAGATGAGCGCGGCCACGCTGCAGCGGGTCGAGCTCGAGAACGACCTCCGCAAGGCGCTCGAGCGCGACGAGCTCCGCCTCCATTACCAGCCGCTCGTCGATCTCGCCACCGACCGGATCGTCGGGCTGGAGGCGCTCGTCCGCTGGGAGCACCCGACGCGCGGCCTCGTCCCGCCGCTCGCCTTCATCCCCGTCGCCGAGGAGACCGGCCTGATCGTGCCGATCGGCCGCTGGGTCCTCGAGACGGCCTGCCGCCAGGCCCGCCGCTGGCTCGACGAGATGCCCGGCTCGCCGCTCGTGATGAGCGTCAACCTGTCGGCCCGCCAGTTCGACCAGGCCTCGCTCGTGGACGACGTCCGGACGATCCTCGAGGCGAGCGGCCTGCCGCCGGACCGGCTCGAGCTCGAGATCACCGAGTCCGTCCTGCTCGACGAGGGCGAGGCGAGCGCGACGGCCCTCCGGGCGCTGCGCGACCTCGGCGTCGGGCTCGTCCTCGACGACTTCGGGACCGGCTACTCCTCGCTGTCCTATCTCCGCCGGCTGCCCCTCGACACGATCAAGATCGACCGGTCCTTCGTCGCCGGGATCGACGACGACAACTCGAACCTGCCGATCGTCCAGGCCGTCATCGCGCTCGCCCACGGGCTCGGGATCGAGGTCGTCGCCGAGGGCATCGAGACGGCCGGCCAGCTGGCGCGCCTGCGCGAGCTCGTCTGCGACCGCGGCCAGGGCTACTACTACGCCCGGCCGCAGCCGCCGGAGGCTCTCACCGCGCTGCTCGCCTGCGGAGTGGCACCGGGGCCCGGGGCCGTGATGGGCCCGGCGTCCGGGCCTGGGCCGCGGAGCCGGTCCGGCAGCCGGTCCGGCAGCCGGTCGCCGTCCCGCCGCCCGGGCGGCTAGCCGCATATCGCTGACCGGCGGCGCCGGCGGCCAGGTTGCGGTCGCGCAGCCGGTCGCCGTCCCGCCGCCCGGGCGGCTAGCCGCATATCGCGCGCCGGCGGCGCCGGCGTGCTGGCGGATGTCACGATGCGGCGAGTCGCCCTCGCCGCGCGATGCGATGCCCGAGGCGGCGACCGGCCGGGTGCACGCGGGGTCCGGCCTGATGCGGCTAGTCGCCCTCGCCGCGCGATGCGATGCCCGAGGTGGCGGCCGGCCCGGTGCACGCGGGGCCCGGCCTGATGCGGCTACTCGCCCTCGCCGCGCGATGCCATGCCCGAGGTGGCGACCGGCCCGGTGCATGCCGGGACCGGCGCCCGGCGCCTTGGCGCCACCCGCGGCGCGGCGACCGGCGCCTTGGCGCCGCCCCGCGGCGACGATCAGCGGCGCGACCCCATGAGCCGCAGCAGGAACAGGAACAGGTTGATGAAGTCGAGGTAGAGCCGGAGCGCGCCGATGACGGCGCCCTTCTCGAGCGAGCCGGTCGCGGCGGCGACGTCGCCGGTCTGGATCCGCTGGACGTCGTAGGCCGTGAGCGCGGTGAACAGGGCGACGCCGACGAGCGAGATGATCCAGCTGACCTGGCTGCTGTGGAGGAACAGGTTGAGGACGCTCGCGACGATCAGCCCGATCAGGCCCATGAACAGGATCCCGCCGAGGCTGGCGAGCGACCGCTTCGTCGTCGCGCCGTACAGGGCGGCCGCGCCGAACATCGCCGACGCGCTGAGGAACGCGGTCGTCACCGAGGCGCCGGTGTAGACCTGGACGATCAGGCCGACGACCAGCCCGAGCGAGGCCGCGTAGACGAAGAACAGGCCGAGGGCGGCGACCGCGCTGAGGCGGTGGATCGCGCCGCTGATGACCCAGACGATCGCGAGCTGGCCGATGAACAGGAGGAGGAGGTTCCGGGCGGCGAAGCTCGTCAGCGTCGAGGATCCCTGGACCACGACCGCGACGCCCGCGGTCAGGAGGAGCCCCGCGAACATCCAGCCGAAGGCGTGGGTCAGGAGCCGTTGGGCAAGCTCGGTGGACGGGCGCACCCCAAGCTGGGACGGGGTGGCGCCGGGGAAGCGGTTGCTCAGCATCAGGTGCTCCTCGTGGCGGCGGATCGCCGGCGATCCGGCCGGGATGGTGGTGCCGACCGCGCCTCCGCCTGCTCGGCCGCCCTCGCGAGCACCCAGAGCAGATCGGCCAGGCGGTTCAGGTACGGTAGCAAATGGGGCCCCGGAATCAATCCTGCCGAGGCGAGCGCGACCGTTCGCCGCTCGGCCCGCCGGACGATCGTCCGGGCGACCTCGATCGAGGCGCTGACGCGCGTCTCGCCGGGGACGACGAACTCGGTCGGCATCACGATCCGGGCCTCCGTCGCGGCAAGGAGGGCGTCGAGCCCCGCGACCATCGTCGGCGGTCACCCGGCTGACCCCGTCGACCTGGCGATCCCAGGCGTCCGGCTGGGTCGCGAGCTCGGCCGCGGCCACGAACAGCTCGCGCTGGATGCGGAGGAGGATCTCCGGGAGCCGGCCGAAGCCGGGCGCCAGCGTTCCGGCGCGACCCTGCGACCCGAGCTGCGCCCGGGCGACCCCGAGCGCGGCGACGGCCTCGTCGATCGTGCCGTAGGCCTCGGTCCGGGGGTCGTCCTTCGCGATCCGCTCGCCGCCGAACAGGAGCCCGGTCGTGCCGTCGTCGCCGCGGCGCGTGGCGACGGCGGAGGCATCGGGGGCGGGGGTGTCGCGATCGGTCACCGGGGCGTCAGCCGAGCGTCGGCTGGCTCACCACATCAGGCCGGCGTCGCGCGGGTCCCAGCGCTCGGCCAGCAGGGTCACCTTGACGTCGTGGTCGACGACCGACTCCGCCTGGTCCTTGACCTGCTGGATCATCGATCCGGCATACGGGCAGAACGGCGTCGTGAGGATCATCTTCACCTCGGTCGAGTCCGGCCCGAGGATGATCTGCTTGATCAGGGCGAGCTCGACGACGTTCATCCCGATCTCCGGGTCGACGACCGCCCGGAGCGCGTCGAGGATCGCGAGCTCGGTCGCCCGCCGCTGGGGGTCGAAGGCGGCGCCGTCGGCCGAGGCGTCGAACACCTCGGGCTGGGCGTCGTCGGGCGCGGCGGGCGCGGTCGAGGCGCCTGCGGCGGGGTCGGTCGTCGTGTCGGTCATCGGGCCGATCCTACCATCGGGCCCGGAATCGGCCAACGGCGGGGCCGGTTCGGCGGTCGGCTCAGCCCGCGACGGGCTCCGCGGAGATGGCGGCGGGCTTCACGACGATCCCCGCCCGGCGGTACTGCTCGGGCAGCCCGACCGCCTCGGCCTCGTCGTAGCCCGGCCCGGCGAGCGAGCCGTCGTCCTCGAAGAATTCGGCATAGCGCTCGCGATGGTCGGCCGCGTACGTGTAGGCCGCCGCGATCCCGACCCGCTTGAGCTCGGGGTGGTCCTTGATCAGGCGGGTCAGATCGAACCCGTTGCTGCGCAGCTCGAGAAGCTGGCGGACGGTCAGCCGCGAGCCATAGCAGAACGGCTCGCCGTTCATCACGAGCGGGTCGACCTGGACCCACTTGATCGTCATCGCTCAGGCGCCCTTGTAGATGGCCTGCAGGAGGCGGTTCCGCTTGCGGGCGTCGCCGGCGATCCGGCCGTGCCAGCGGAAACGCTCGATCATCGCGTCCACGGCGGCGTCGACGGGCGCCATCGCCGCCCGCGGCAGCATCGCCCCGATCGCGGCCCGGATGCCCTCGCACAGCACGATCAGGTCGTTCATCGGGACGTTCCGGCGGCGGTAGGCGGGCGGAGTCGCGTCGGCGAAGACCCGAGCGGGCTCCGGATCGTCGGCCGCGATCGCATCCACCACCCGGTCGACGAACACGACGGCATCCCGGAGCAGCCGCCGGACGGCGATCTCGTCGTGGCGGTCGGCGAACGTCGGGTCGCGATCGAGGGCGATCTCCAGGGCCCGCGCGGCGAGGCGCTCGCGGGCGGCGTCGACGCGGGCGGCCGTGCGCGGCAGGGCAGACGTCCGGTCGATCGGCGGCAGGCCGAGGGAGGGATGGCTCACGACGGGCAGTCTAGCGTGCCGCCGGACGGGCGTGCGGCAACCGGACCGTGGCGCCGATTACGATGGCCGGGTGACGACGCCCGCCAACCCGCCCGGCGATCGGCGACCGCGCCTCGATCGGCCGCCCGGCGACCGCTACCGGCCGGTGCCGCCGCCGGCCGCTGCCGGACCGGCCGCGGCCGCGGGGCGTCTCGACGCGCTGCTCGTTCCGGTCGGACTGATCGTCGGCGGGGGGATCGCCTTCGTCGTCCTCGGCGGCATCCTGCTGGTCACGGCCGGTCTCGTCGTCCTCGCCGCCTTCCTCGGCTGGCTCACCGGCCGGCTCGTCTCGCCGCCAACGGTCGCCGCCGGCGTCGGCCTCGCGGTCGTCGTCGTCGGCCTGCTCGGGATCTGGGCGTGGAGCCGGGTCGAGGGGGGCGTCCTCGATCCGATCGCCTATCTCGACGCGGTCGAGGGCCTGCCCGTGGTCGGGCTCAGCCTCCTCGCCGGGGCGGGCCTCGCCGCGGCGGCGTCGCGATGACCGGCGCGCGACGATGACCGGCCTGCCCGATCCCGCCCTGGTCCTGCACCACCCCATCGAGGCCGACCAGCCGCGGATCGTCGGGCTCGTCGACGACTGGTTCGGCGGTCGCCGCGTCCGCCACCTGGTCGTCCGGGCGTGGTTCCGCCACGCGGCGTCGACCTCGTGGCTGGTCGAGGACAGCGAGGGTCACCCCGTCGGGTTCCTCCTCGGCTATCGCAGCCAGGACCACGCTTCGGAGGCGGTCCTCCATCTCGTCGGGGTCCATCCGAGCCATCGCCGGCGCGGGATCGGGCGAGCGCTCGTCGAGTCGTTCCTTGCCGATGTCTCGGCCGGCGGCGTCACCACAGTCAGCGCCCTGGCCTGGCCGGGCGAGCCGATCCCGATCGCGTTCTTTCGCGCGCTCGGGTTCGTCGCCGACGACGGGCCTGGCAGCCAGAGCCTGTACGGCACGCCGGCGTTCCCCGACTACGAGGCGCCGGGCGAGGACCGGATCGTGTTCGTCCGCCGCCTCGCAGCCGCGACCGACCGGCCCACGAAGGATCGCCCGGCCGGCTGAGCAGCGGCCGGCGGACAGCCGGCATTCGCGAGCGGCGCACCCCTCGATCGGCGGCGCCGACCCCGGACCTTGGACGGGACGCGCCGCCGACGGTCGCTCCCTAGGATGGGCGCGTCGCGCCGGCTGCCCACCTCCATTGCCGGGCGACACGGGGAGTGGAGACGACGCACCATGCGATGGATCATCCGGATCGCGATCCTGGCGGTCATCCTCGGCGGGGGCTACCTGTTCCGGGACCGCTTGACGGGCAGCGCGGCCGAGCTCGCCATCGGCGACTGCTTCGACGTGCCGCGGACCCAGACCGACGTCAAGGACGTCCAGCACCATCCGTGCACGGAGAGCCACACCGGCGAGGTCTTCGCCTTGGTGACCCACCCCGCCGCGAGCGGGACGCCACCGCTGGCCGCGGGGGCCCTCCTCGCCTACCTCGCCGATGCGTGCGGCCCGGCATGGATCGGCTACGTCGGTGCCGAGGCGGCGGGCCTCGGCGTCCTCGACGCCGGCGCGTTCTACCCGCCGGACGACGGCTGGAACAAAGGCGACCGCGGGATCACCTGCTACACGTACCGGGTCGACCACAAGGCGATGACCAGCTCGGTCCGGAAGACGCCGTAGCCTGGCTGTCATTGACATCGCGGGAGTGCCTGGCAGACGATGGGGACCAGGCAGCCGACAGGGGACATCCGATGGCCGACACGCTCTACCTGATCACCCGCATCGCATTCGCGGTCGCGTGGGTCGTTGGGGCCTACCTCGTCGGCGTCACCGCCGGTCGGCGGGGGTTCCAGCCTCTCGCGTGGGGCCTCGTCTCGCTGGTGGTGTCCCCCGTGGTCGGCATCGTGGCCCTCACCCTGATCACACCGACCAGCGGCCCGCGCACTCGCATGTGACCCCAGCCCGGACCGTAACGGCGTCCGGCCCCGGATCGTCGATCGCCTGCGGCGTCAGCTGCTCGCGGAGCAGCCGGCCGAACTGGGCGGGCTGATCGGCTGTTGGGACCGCCTCGAGCCATCGCCGGAGGAGCGCCTCGCCCTCGTGATAGACGAAGACGTAGGTCCGCCAGAGGTCGTGCTCGATGAACTCGAGCCGCTTGGCCGCGACGGCCGGCGCGAACCGTCCCACCCGCTCGAGCCAGGCGAGGACCGTGGCGTGCGACGCGCCGTCGGCATGGCGCATCAGGGCCGCGTTGACCCGGCTCTCCGTCAGGCGCCGGCGGGGGTCCGCCAGGGCGACCGTCGTCTCGGCCGCGTCGCGCGCGGCCCGGCCGTCGGCCGCGATCGCCAGCCCGGCCCGGCCGTAGAGCTCGACGAGGAGGTCGGCCTCATCCTCCGGCGGCGACGCGAACCGATGGCCGAGGTCGGCCAGGCCCTCGCTGATCAGGCATTCCGGGGCGTTGATCAGGAGGGCGGTCGCCTCGAGCCGGCCGAGCCCGTCGACGAGCGCGGCCTCCTTCCAGGCGTGCTCGAGATGATGTCCCGGGTACGTCTCGTGGGCGGCCACGTGGATCAGCTCAGCCGCCCGCGTCGGCAGGTCCGTGTTGAGGTCGACCCGCGAGCGCCCGCCGCCGTCGTACCAGTTGTAGCCCGTCCACGGCTGGTTCGTGACGAGCCGGATGCGAAGGTCTTCGCCCGGCGGCAGGCCGAACAGCGCCGCCGCCCGTTCCCGATATCGCGCGACGAGCCAGCCGAGCGTGTCCGTGAGCCGCTCCGACGGGATGACGAACCGGTCGTCCCAGGCCTGGAGGCGAGCGGCCAGCGGCCCCGGGCCGGGCAGGAGCGCCTCGATCGTCGCGGCGGCCTCGTCGAAGAGGGCCTCGTCGCGGCGGACCGGGGCCCAGGCGAAGAACCGCTCGACCTGTTCGAGGTACGGCAGGGGCCGCCCCGCGAGCGTCTCGGCGTGGGTCCGGAGGGCGACGACCTGGACCTTCAGCCAGCCGCGCCGGTCGGGCTCCGCCACCTCCGCGGCGATCCGGGCGAGGAGGTCCTCCGCGTCGTCGACGAGCCGGGCCGGGGCGCGGAGCTCGTCCATGTCGACCTGGGCCTTGAGCTCCGCCGGCCCGAAGAAGGCGTCGACGAGGCCGGGCACGTGCTGATCGAGGCGGAGCGCGAGGAGGAGGTAGTCGCGGGCGATCGCGTCCGGGGCGGGGAGGCGCCGCTGGCCGCCGACGGCGGCGACGGTGCGCGCGGGACCCGGCGCCGTCACCGCGCACCCCTGGGCTCGCCGGGCACCGAGCCCATCCCCTGGCCCGGCGCCATCCCCCGCTCCTCGCCGACGAACGGCATCCCCTGGCGCTCGACCGCGTCGAGGCTCATCCGAAGCGCCGAGGTCTTCGCCTCCGCGACCTCGCGGACGTACGCGGCCTCCTCGTCGGGCGTGAGCGGGCGACCGCGGACGATCTGCTTCGGCTTGCCGACCATCAGCCAGGCGAGGTGGTAGCGGTCCATCGAGCCCCACGCAGCGACGAGCAGGTCGTCGCTCAGCTGGAGCCAGGTCTGGAGGCCGCCCAACGTCGGCTGGCTCTGGAGGCGATCGCCCTCCTCGACGAGCTGGCGGGTCCGGCTGATCAGCTCGTCGCGGGTCATGGTTCCGAGTCGCCTCCGCCGCGGATGAACGCCTCGCGCTCGGCTCGCGCCCGGAGCGTCCACGGCCCCGGCCGCCCGGTCCCGATCGGCCGGCCCTCGAACCGGGTCACGGGCAGGATCCCCGCGACGGAGCTCGAGAGGAACGCCTCGTCGGCCTCGGCGAGATGGCGGGTCGCGAGGAGGCCCTCCGTCGGGCGGAGGCCCGCTCCTGCGGCCCAGCGGAGGATCCAGTCGCGGGTCGTGCCGGGCAGGATCGCGCAGCCGAGCGACGGCGTCGCGAGCTCGTCGCCGGCGAGGACGAACAGGTTCGCCGAGGTCGCCTCCGACAGGTAGCCGTCGATCGTCAGGAACAGGGCGTCGTCGGCGCCGGCGGTGCGGGCCTCGATCCGAGCGTAGACGTAGTCGGCGCGCGAGGTCGTCTTCAGGGCGTTGAGCGGACTCTCCGGGTCGCGCCGGACGGCGCTCGCGACGAGATGGAGGCCGACCTCGAGATGGGACGCGCGGCGGCGGCGCGACGGGCCAGGCCTGGACGACGATCGTCGGTGCGGGGTGCTCGTCAGGCGGGAGCAGGCCGCGCCCGAAGAAGCTGCCGCGCGACACGGTGACCCGGACGCTGGCGTCGCCATCCGGGCCGGCGAGGCCCTCCGCGGCGAGGATCGCGTCGACCGCGCTCGCCAGCCGCGATTCCAGGTCGTCCGGCAGCGCGATCGACAGCCCGGCCGCCGAGTGGCGCATCCGGGCGACGTGCTCCGCCAGCTCCGTCGGCCGGCCGGCCCGCGCCCGGAGCGTCTCGAAGACGCCGTCACCGAGCTGGAAGCCGCGGTCGAACGCGGTCAGGACCGGCTCGTCCGCGGCGACGATCCGGCCGTCGACCCAGACGTGGCCCGGGGTCGCGATCCGCCGGCGTCGATCCGCCGCGCCCGGCCGTCATTCGCTGCCGGCCTCCCGCCCGCCGATCGCGGCCAGCGGCCCGCGCGCCTTGGCAACGGTCTCCTCCCACTCGGCCGCCGGATCGCTCTGCCAGGTGATCCCGCCGCCGACGTGGAGCGTCAGCCGCGTCCCGTCGGCGACGAGCGTCCGGATGAGGATCGACGTCGCCATCGCGCCGTCCGGCCCGATCCAGCCGAGCGCCCCCGTGTACGGCCCGCGCCGGGTCGGCTCGAGCTCGCGCAGGATCTCCATCGCCCGGATCTTCGGGGCGCCGGTGATCGAGCCGCCCGGGAAGGAGGCCCGGAGCAGGTCGAACGGGTCGCGGCCCGGCGCGAGCCGCCCGGTGACCGTCGAGACGAGGTGCTGGACGGCGGCGGTCCGCTCGAGCCGGCACAGCCGCGGCACCCGGACCGTGCCCGGGACGCAGACCCGGCCGAGGTCGTTGCGGAGGACGTCGACGATCATCACGTTCTCGGCGCGGTCCTTGGCCGAGGCCAGGAGCTCGCGCGCCAGGGCCCGGTCCTCCGCCCGCGACCGGCCGCGCGGCCGCGTTCCCTTGATCGGGTCGGTCGAGACGATGCCGCGCGCCGAGATCGCGAGGAACGGCTCGGGCGACGCCGAGAGGATCGCCCGCGGCCGGGCCGGGGCGCTGCCCAGCACCGACCCGTGATCCGGCGCGCCGCGACCGAGGTCGAGGTACGCCGAGAACAGCGACGGATCGCCGGTCCGGAGGCGGCGGTACAGGGGCCACGGATCGCCGTCGAAGGGAGCGGCCAGGCGGCGGGTCAGGTTGGCCTGGTAGATGTCGCCGCGGGCGATCCGGCCGCGGACCGCCTCGACGCCGGCCTCGTAGGCGGACCGGTCGAGCGACGAGGTGAAAGCGATGCCGTCCGCCGCGTCGTCGTCGCTCGCCGGCGGGGAGGAAGCGAGCGCGGCGGCCCGGGCCAGGCGGCTGGGCCGGATCCGGTCGCGGACGTCGGCCAGCCGGCGGGCGAGCCGCTCCGCGTCGCCGTCGAGCGCCCGACCGGCCAGCCAGGCGGCGCCGGTCCGGCGGTCCCAGGCGATCGCCCAGTCGTGGAGCGCCAGCCGGAGCGGCGCCAGGCCCTGGTCGTCCGCGGGTGCCGGCGGCAGCCGCTCGAGGACGTCCCCGAGCTCGTAGCCGAGGTACCCGACGAGTCCGCCCAGGAACGGCGGCGCGTCCGGACCCCCGACGTGGCGGGCCGGGCCGCCGGCCGCGAGACGGGCGAGGAGGCGGCGGGCGACCGCGAAGGGATCGCCGCCGGCGGCCGGCGCCGTGAGGACGGCGACCGGATCGGCCGAGAGGTAGGTCCACCGGGCGTTCCGGCCGGGCCGCGCGCTCTCGAGGAGGGCGAGCCCGGGCAGGTCCCGGAGCGCCTCCGCCACGTCGATCGGGCGGGCGTCCGCGATCTCGGGCAGGGGCTCCAGGCGAACCGAACGGGACGGCGACACGGAACGGTCGCCCGCGACGGGGATCACCCGGCGATGATAGGGACCGCGCGCCGATGCGGCTCCCGCCGGTCCGGAGGGCGGGCGCCAGCGGCAGGCGCTCCGCCGCCGGGTTCCTGCCCGGGGACGCCATGAGACGGAGGACGCGGTGCGAGCTCGGGACCTCGGGATCGTCATCGGGCGCGGCCGGCCGGGGCCGGCGAACGCGATCACCGACGTCGCCGGCGTCCGCGTCGGCCACGCGACGATCGTCCGCGGCGACGGCCCGCTCGTCGTCGGCGAGGGGCCCGTCCGGACCGGGGTCACGATGATCGTGCCCCACGACGGCGACGTCTGGACCGAGCCCGTCTACGCCGGCTCCCATCGCCTGAACGGCAACGGCGAGCTGACCGGCCTGGAGTGGATCCGCGAGGCCGGCCACCTGACCGGCCCGATCGGGATCACGAACACCCACTCGGTCGGCGTCGTCCGCGACGCGATCATCCGGAGCGCCGTCCGGGCGCTGCCGTTCGGGACCTCGTACTGGGCTCTGCCGGTCGTCGGCGAGACCTGGGACGGGTTGCTGAACGACATCGACGGGTTCCACGTGACCGCCGACCACGTCGACGAGGCGCTGGCCGCGGCCACCGGCGGCGCGGTCGCGGAGGGCGGGGTCGGCGGCGGGACCGGCATGGTCTGCCACGAGTTCAAGGGCGGGATCGGGACCGCGTCGCGGGTCGTGGACGCGGCGTCGGGTGGGTTCACCGTCGGCGTCCTCGTCCAGTCCAACTACGGCCGCCGCGACTGGCTACGGATCGACGGCGTGCCGGTCGGCGAGGCGATCCCGGTGACCGAGGTGGCGAGCCCCTACCCCGCGGACGACGACGAATTGCCGCCGCCCGGGTCGGGCTCGATCATCGTCGTCGTCGCGACCGACGCGCCGCTCCTCCCGCACCAATGCGATCGGCTCGCCCAGCGGGCGGGTCTCGGGATCGCCCGGATGGGCGGAACCGGCGCCCATTCGAGCGGCGATCTCTTCCTCTGCTTCGCGACGGGCAATCGGAGCCTGCCGCGGACCTCGTTCCGGGCCGATCCGCGGATCGCCGTCGAGGTCCGGGCGCTCAACGACTTCGCGATCGGGGCGCTCTTCGACGCGACGATCGAGGCGACGGAGGAGGCGATCCTCAACGCCCTTGTCGCAGCCGCGACGATGACCGGCCGCGACGGGATCACGGCCCACGCCCTGCCCCATGACCGGCTCCTCGAGACGATGGCCCGGTTCGGGCGGCCGGCCGGGCCGGTCGCGGGGCCGGTCGCCTGACCGCCCCCGCACCACCGCGAGCGATGGACATCCGTCCTGCAACCGACGCCGACGTCCCCGCGATCCGGGCGATCCTCGCCGCCCACGGCAACGACGGCCCCATCGTGATCGGCGACGTCGTCGGGCCGTACGTCCGCCACCTGATCGGCCGCGGCGGCGCCCGCGTCGTGGTGCTCGACGACGAGGTCGTCGCGTTCGCCGCGACCGTCGACACGGGGCGGGCGACTCATCTCGCCGACTTCTTCGTCCAGCCCGGCCGGCTCGGCCAGGGGATCGGCCGGCCGCTCCTCGACGCGGTGTTCGGCGACCGCCGGGTGCGGACGACCTTCTCCTCGGACGACCCCCGGGCTCTGCCGCTCTACGTCCGGGCCGGCATGGACCCGATCTGGCCGAGCCTCTACATCCAGGGCCTCGGCTCCGCCCTGCCGAACGCAGGCACGGGGTTCACGACCGCCGCCGCCGATCCGGACCGCCTGGCGGCGATCGAGCTGGAGTGGACCGGTGCCGACCGCGCGGCGGACCACGTCTACTGGGGCTCGATGGCCGGGGTGGACCCGTTCGTCGTCCTCGACGGCGACGCGGTGGCCGCGATCGGCTACGCCCGGGACCGCCAGGCGACCCCGATCCGCGTCGTCGACCGGCTGCTGATCCATCGCGACGCCGATCCGGTCGCGACGGCGTGCGCGGCGATGGGCCGGGCCGGCGGCGAGGGACCGGTCTCCGCCTGCTTCCTCGGCGTCCACCCGGCCGTTCGGCCGCTCCTCGAGGCCGGGTTCCGGGTCGCCGACCGGGACCAGTTCATGACCTCGGACCCGGACGTCGTCGACCCGGCACGGCTCCTGCCGAACCCCGGGATGCTCTGAGCCCGGGCGGGGCGCGCCCGGCTTCGAGGCGTGATGCTGCGGGCCGTCAGCCGGCGACGGGCCGTCAGCCGGCGGCGACCGCCGTCGGCTTCTCGATCGGCATCCCGACCATGCTGCCCCACTCGGTCCACGATCCGTCGTAGTTGCGGACCCGCTGGTAGCCGAGCAGCTCGTGGAGGACGAACCACGAGTGGCTCGACCGCTCGCCGATCCGGCAGTAGGCGATGACGTCCTTGTCGGGCGTCACGCCCTTCGCCTCGTACAGGTCCTCGAGCTCCTCGCGGCTCTTGAACGTGCCGTCCTCGCGGACCGTCTGGGCCCACGGGATCGACGCGGCGCCCGGGATGTGGCCGGCCCGCTGGGCGGTCTCGGTCATGCCGGGAGGCGCGATGACCTCGCCGTTGAACTCGGCGGGGCTGCGGACGTCGACGAGGGCGAAGTCGCTCGCGCCGAGGCGCGGCAGGATGTCGCGCTGGAACGCGCGGAGGGCGAAGTCGGGCTCGGGGAGGGCGTAGTCCGACGGCTCGTACGACGGCACGTCGGTCGACAGCGGCAGCCCGTTGTCGAGCCAGTACTTGCGGCCGCCATTGAGGATCCGGACGTCGCGATGGCCGAACAGCTTCAGCTGCCAGTACGCCCACGCCGCGAACCAGTTGTTGTTGTCGCCATACAGGACGATCGTCGTGTCCGGCCCGATCCCGCTCTCGCGGAGCAGCGCGCCGAACTCCTCGCGGCCGGCGATGTCGCGGCGGATGCCGTCGGCCAGCTGGCTCGTCCAGTTCCAGGCAACGGCGCCCGGGAGATGGCTCTGGTCGTAGGCGGTCGTGTCGACGTCGACCTCGACGAAACGGACGGTCGGGTCGTCGAGGTGGGCCCTGGCCCAGTCGGCGTCGACCAGGACGTCGCGGGCGTATCCGGAAACGGTCATCGGGATGCTCCTCGGGCTGCGGCGGGGGCGGCTCCTTCTTCGTGGGCCGGCCCCAGACGATTCGTGAGTCGGAGCGGTGGTCGCGGGCTGCGATCAGCGGAATCGGGCCCGCTCAGGACACGCGCACATCGCGCTACCCCTCCCCGGTGGGCCGGTCGAGCCGGCTGAAGGCGGCCAGCCGCTCGCGGCAGGCGGCGGCCTCCCGCTCGGCCTGGCGGACGATCCACGGATCGACCCGGCTGCTGTCCTCGATCTCGACGGTCGGTCCGTACGGGCCGTCCGCGAGGACGATGCCGGAGCTGTTCCGGTAGTCGGCCAGCCAGTTCGACTGGAGGGCGACCGCGACGTCGGCGACGACATCGGCCGGGAAGAGCCAGTCGAGATGGGTCGCGTTCAGCCGATCGCGGACGTCGGCGAGGCGGATCGGGCGGCCGCGCTCGAGCCGGGCCAGGAGCTCGATCACGCGAAGCGCGGTGAACGGATCGCCGGACTCGGCGACGACCGGCGGGGCGAGGGTGGCCCCGGGCAGGCCGGCCGGCGCCGGGCGGAGGGCTCCCAGACCTGGGGCGGTCGAGGTTGACGGGCTGTCGGCAGGCATCGCTTGGGCGGGGATCTCCGAGGAATCCGGTCGGGTTTCGAAGCCTACCCCAAGGCGTCCGAAGGCGTCCGAGGACGTCATCGGGCCTGCGTCGCCTCGCGGTCTCGTGCCCGCGTCGCCTCACGGCTTCGTCGCCTGCGGCTTCGGATATCAGCCGCAGTGATCCAGCCGGCGCTCCGGCGGCGCTTTGCCGGTCCGGTGCCCGCGATCCACTCGGGCCGCGAGCGTGGCCGAGCCCGCATCGGCGTCCGGTCCGCCGCCTCCGCCGGGTCGCTGTGCTGGCTGGATCAGCCCGGCTGATATCAGGTGTGGGAGCGCCCGCGGGAGGAGCCGACGGCCGGACGTCGCCGGTGCGATCCCGCTGGTTGTCGGGGCGCTCCTCAGCCGGCCGCGAGGCGCAGCTCCACGAGCCGGCCCGATCTGACGTCGACCCAGGCCAGACCCGGCGCGGTCGGCACCCGGCCATCGGCCGCGAGCGCCCGGACCCAGCCGCTCGACGATCCGGGGAAGCGTGCGCGGAGGAGGGTCGGGTAGCGGCGCACGATCGAGCGGTTGGCCGCCGTGTCGACGAGGAGCCAGACCGAGCGCGCGCCGCGCGGCGCGGCAGCGATCTTGCGGTCGCTGGAGCGGACGGCCGCACCGAGGTCGTCGATGCGGTTCCAGAGCTCGACGAGGACGGTCGTCCCGGATCGCGTCAGCCGGAGATCGCTCGACAGGCCAGGATCGGCGGGGCCGCTCGGGGCCTCGAAGGCAACGGTCCAGCCTCCCGCACCGGTGATCCGCGCGACCAGCTCCTGGGCCTCGAGATGGCCGGCGTCGTTGAGCGGCTGGGCCGCGTCGCGGGTGAATCCGATCGCGATCGGTCGATCGAGCGCCATCCCCAGGGCGACCCATGTCTCGATCGCGGTGTGGGCGCCCCGGCCGGCCTCGAGCGCGCTGATCTCCGCCTGGCTGACCGCCACGCGGTCGCCGAGCTCTGCCTGGGTCAGCCGGCGCCGCATGCGCGTCCGGCGCAGCTCACGCCCGAGGTTCGCCGCGATTGCGCCCGCCTCGCGAGCGCCGATCGTGCGGGCGGCTCGTCGCCTGCGGCTTCCCATATCAGCGCCAGTGTTCCAGCCAGGGCTTATCGCCGCCTTACCACGCGGCGGCCGCCGCGACCACGAGGGGCGCGCCCACGGACCGAGCACGATCCGGGCGGCGTTCGCCGCCTCGACCCGTCGGTTGTGCGTGCTGGATCAGTGGGGCTGATATCGGGGATGGGAGGTGGGCGTGGAGGCGCGGGAGCCGGGCGCGGAGGCGATGGCGCGGTCGCGGCAGCCGGGCAGCCTAGAGCAGCTCCCCGTGGGCCGACCCCGTCGGCTCGCCGTCGCGCGGTCGGGGCTCCTCGCCCGGGCCATAGTCGCGGGCCGGCGGCCTCTCCTTGGCGCGCTCCTCCTCCGACTCGAGGTCGCCCGGCTCGACGATCCCCGCGTTCGTCTCGGTCGCCGCCCGGTCGATGTCGTCGAGGAGCCCCGGCCCGGCGTCGCCGCCCCCGAGCACCCGCAGCGGTCGCGTCGCCGACCCCTCGATCGCGCCGACCCCGAACGGCACCCACTTCGACGGGTCCTGGAGGCGGTGCGCCTCGGTGTTGCCGCGGGCGTGGGTCTCCTCGAACCCCGCCGGCTCGATCCACATCCGCTCGCCCTGGAGCAGCCCCAGGACCCCCGACTGGCCGGGCTCGGAGCGCTGCGACTGGCAGTACGAGCACGCCGCCTCGTCGTGGCGCTCGTACGTCGGCGGCTCCTCGTAGGTCGTGATGTAGCCCTCGTAGTTGCGGAGGACGACCTTGTGGTCCGAGTACGAGATGAGGTAGTTCGGCATCACCGGGATCTTGCCGCCGCCGCCGGGGGCGTCGATCACGTAGGTCGGGACCGCGTAGCCGGAGGTGTGGCCGCGGAGGCCCTCCATGATCTCGAGGCCCTTGCCGACCGGCGTCCGGAAGTGCCCGGACCCCTCGACCAGGTCGCACTGGTAGAGGTAGTACGGCCGGATTTGGTTCTCGACCAGCTTGTGGACGAGCGAGCGCTGGATGTGGACGCAGTCGTTGACGCCGGCGAGGAGGACGCTCTGGTTACCGACCGGCAGCCCGGCCTTCGTCAGCTTGTCGACCGCCCGGCTGACCTCCGGCGTGATCTCGTTCGGGTGGTTGAAGTGGAGGTTGATCCAGAGCGGGTGGTACTGCTCGAGCATCGCGCACAGCTCGTCGTCGATCCGCTGCGGCAGGAAGACCGGCACCCGCGAGCCGATCCGGATGATCTCGATGTGGGGGATCTCGCGGAGGCCGCGCAGGATCGACTCGAAGAGCTTGGGTGCGAGGGTCAGGCCGTCGCCGCCGCTGATCAGCACGTCGCGGACCTGCGGCGTCCGCCGGAGGTACTCGAGCTGGGCCTCGTGGTCCCTGCGGTTGAAGTTCTG
This sequence comes from uncultured Chloroflexia bacterium, assembly GCA_963710105.1. Lineage (GTDB taxonomy): Bacteria > Chloroflexota > Limnocylindria > Limnocylindrales > CSP1-4 > CF-46. The sequence goes on along the minus strand of CAVPYV010000003.1, from coordinate 101,863 downwards.
GGTCGGGTCGCCGACGATCCGCGACCGCGTGCAGTAGCGGCAGTACGACGCGCACTGGGTCGTGACGAGCATCAGGACCCGGTCCGGGTAGCGGTGGACGAGGCCCGGGACCGGCGAGTGGCGGTCCTCCGCGAGCGAGTCCTCCATCATCGCGGTGAACGCCTGCTGCTCGCGGCCGAGCGGGATCACCTGGCGCCGGATCGGGTCGTTCGGGTCGTCGGGGTCGATCAGCGAGATGAAGTACGGCGTGATGTCGACCCGGAACTTGTCCTTGGCCGACAGGCCCTCGCGCTCGTCGTCGGTCAGGTTCAGGATCTGCTCGATCTCCTCGAGATCGTTGACCCGGTGGCTGAGCTGCCAGCGCCAGTCGTTCCACTTCTCGTCCGGGACGTCCTCCCAGATCGCGGCGCGACGGCTGACCGCCGGGCCGGCCGTCCGGCCCGAGCGCCTGGGCGGGGTCGCGGCGATTGACGAACGGGGCCTCGGCGGCGGCGCGCGCCGCGTCCTGGTGGGCGACCGCGGTCTTGATCTCGTCGGCGTCCAACTCGGGCGGCCTCCTGGTGGCGATGCGGCGGCGCGACGGGCGGTCGATCGATCGCTCGAGCGCTCGATCGCTCCCGCAACGCATAAAGTCTATGCACTCTGCAAGTCCGCGGATCATAGCGCGGCGTTCGGAGGCCGGTCCAGCACCCGGAGGTCCCGGGCCACGTGCGAGCGGATCGGCTACGAGGAGTGTGCGATGGTGCACGGCACTGTCAGGGGTCGAAGCGCCTGCCGATGATCGTTCCCATGGCGTCGATCGTGACGGCACCATAGAGATCGAGCTGGGCGCCGGCGCCGAGCCGGAACAGCCCGACCGACCACGCCCCGTCGAGCAGGTCGATCGACGGGTTGATCCAGCGGTCCTCGGGTGAGGCCTGGACCCAGGCCGCGAACTGCGGGTCGGCCAGGGCCGCGTCGATCGCGAGGGCCGGGGACAATGGCGCGGCACCCGCGACGCCGGCGACGGTCGTCTGGATGTGCACCTCGATCGGATCCGTGTCGGTGTCCTCGTTCGCCACCTCGCCGGCGATCCCGATGAACGCGAAGGCGGCGGTGACCACGACCGGGCCCGTCGGCGCGTGGGCCCGTGCACCGCCGAATGTGCCGTCCCACCCAGCGCGCAGCTCGAGGGTCGCCCCCGGGGCCAGCTCCTCGACCTGGAGACTCGCGGCACAGGCGATGTCCTGGCCGAACCGATCCGCCGCGACATAGAAGGCGGCAGCAGGGTTCTCGAACCCATCGCCGAGGCCGGCGGCCTTGAACCGCCCGAGGAGGCCCGGCCAGTCGCGACCGGGAGCGAAGGCGGGCCGGAGGTCGATCGAGATGGAGCCGGGATCGCCGCACCCGCCTCCCGCCCAGCGGACGCCGGAGGCGCCCAGATTCTCGATCTCGAGCGTCGCCCAGGAGGCGGCGTCCACCCGCGGAGGGCCGTCGAGCGCCAGCGTCAACCTGACATCGTCGCGGGTCGCCGTCTCCACGATGCGCTCGGCAGGCGGCGTCGGCTGGGCTGTGGCCGATGTCGCGAGCGGAGCGGTGTGCGGCGAGATGGACGGCGAGCGTGAGCCATCGGCGGCGTCCGGAGCAGCCGCGCATCCGGTGAGGAGCGACGCGATCAGAACGCCCACCGCCGCGATGACGCCTGGCCGTGATGCTCCCCGGGCTCTTCGATCCATGGCTCGGGCTCCGTGGCAGGTGCCGCACGGACGAGTCCGTCGCCCCTTCGGTTCCGCCCGACCGGCCCGCGCCGATCGCGGCCGGCTCAGGATCCGGCTACTCGCCGATCACCGACCAGATGAAGCCCATCATGATGAAGAAGCCGGTGAACATCGCGATCAGGCCGATCCCGCCGTAGGGCGAGTTCGCGCCCTCGTGGGGGACGAGCTGCAGGCCGATCCCGAAGACGACCGCCCAGGCCAGGAACAGGAAGCCGAAGACGAACTTCGACGTCGGCCGGGCCATCAGCCGGCCGAGGCCCGACGGGCCCTCCGACGAGAGGGCCGAGCGGAGCAGGATCACCAGCATCACGAGCGTGATCGCGGTGGCGATGCCGAACTCGACCGGGCGCGAGAAGAAGATCGTGAAGAGCTGCACCGGGGCCCTCGCTGTGGCTGGCGGACGTGCCGGCAGATGCTACCAGAATGGACGCCCGCTCCCGGCGCCCTCCCGGCGCCCGGCCGAGTCGGCCGGAGCGGCCGGAAGCGCCGACGGATTAGTCGAGGGCCGTCGCCGGGTATGTCGCGAACGCGGTCGCGGCGCGCTCGGTCAGCCGCTCGTAGTCGCGGATCGAGAACGCCCCGATCCAGGGCGCCTCCAGGTTGATCACCCCGACGACGCCCTCGGGCGGGCCGATCGGAACGGTGAGGGACGAGCGCATCCGGCCGCCCGGGAAGGATCGGTAGTCGGGGTCCATCGCCACGTCCGCGCAGAGCGCCGCGAACCCCGTCCGATAGACCCGCCCGCAGACCGAGCCGTCGAGCGGGATCAGCCAGTCGCCGACGACGACCGCGCCGACGTCCTCGCCGGCGCCCCAGACCTGGCCCGCCAGGCGAAGGCCCGCGCCATCGGGATCCGGCACGAAGACCGTGATGTGTTGGCCGGGCCGCTCCACCGCGATGCCTTCGGCGAGGTCGGCCGCCCACGCCGAGATCGCCGGCCAGCCCCCGGTCATCCCGGTCGGCTCGTCGGCAGAGCGTGATTCGCGCTCGATCGTCATGCCGTCGCGCCCCGTCAGTGCCCCCAGTCGGATGCGTGTATAGCATGGGGTCGCGCATGGTGACCTCCCCAAAAGGACGTAGCGGGACCAGCCTGTCCGGCGACGGGGAGGACCCCCCGTCTGCGCCGCCGGCGGCACTCCCCGGCGGGCGCGGCGCGTTCGCCCGCCTCGGCCGGTTCGCGGTCCGCCGGCGCTGGCCGATCGTCCTGGCATGGGCCCTCCTCCTGCTCGTGGCCGTCCCCCTCGCCCCGCGCGTGGTCGGCGTCCTCCGGGCCGGCGGCTTCATCCTCGACGACCTCGAGTCCGCCCGGGCGAAGGCCCTCCTCCAGGACGAGCTGGCGACGCCGCCGTCGGCCGTGGTCGTCGTCCTCCACAGCGCGGACGCGGTCGCGGGCAGCGTCCCGTTCGAGGCGGCCGCGGCGGAGGCGATCCGGCAGGTGCCCGAAGCGCCGTACGTCGCCCGGATCCTGCCCCACACCCTGAGCCCGCGCCAGGTCTCGACCGACGGGCACACCGCCTACGACATCGTCTTCCTGTCGATCGCGCCCGACGACTCGCCGGCGGCCCTGCCCGGCATCCGCGATCGGCTCGCGCAGCCGGCGGGCCTCGACGTCCAGCTGGCCGGCGGCCCGGCCTTCTACGGCGACGTCCAATCGGTCTCGGAGTCCGACCTGCGGCGGAGCGAGATCGTCTCGCTGCCGCTGGCGGCGCTGGCCCTCCTGCTCGTCTTCGGCTCGGTCGTCGCGGCGGCCGTGCCGCTCGTCGTCGGCGGCGCGGCGGTCGTCGTCGCCCTGGCCGCGATCTTCCTCGTCGCGAGCGCGACGCCGATGAGCATCTTCGTCCTGAACCTCGCCACGCTCCTCGGGCTCGGCCTCGGCGTCGACTACTCGCTGCTGATGACCAGCCGCTTCCGGGAGGAGATGGCGGCCCGCGCGGCCGATCCGCCGGCGGAGCGCGTCGCCGGCGCGGTCGAGGCCACGGTCGAGACGGCCGGGCGGGCGGTCTTCTTCTCCGGCCTGACGGTCCTCCTCGGGCTTGCCGGGCTCGTCCTGTTCGAGTTCATGATCCTGCGCTCGGTCGGGATCGCCGGCGCGATCGTCGTCCTCCTTGCGGCGTCGTCGGCGCTGACCCTCCTGCCGGCACTGCTGGCGATCGTCGGTCCCCGGATCGATGCCTTCGCGATCCGCCGCGTCGTCCCCCGTGACGACCCGAACGGGCCATGGGCGCGGCTCGCCCGGCGGGTGATGCGCCACCCGGTCGCGGTCCTGGTCCCGACGCTCGGCGTCCTGATCGTCCTCGGCTCGCCGTTCCTGCACGTCCGGTTCAACGCCCCGGACTCGACGATCCTGCCGGCCAGCGTCCCGTCGCGGGCCGCCTTCGACCGGCTCGCCCAGGCCTTCGGCGAGGGCGAGTTCGCGCCGATCGCCCTCGCGATCCGGACCGACGGGCCGGCGACGTCGCCGGCGAACGTCGCGGCCCTCTACGACTACTCGCGGCGGCTGGCCGCCGACCCCCGCGTCCGGCGGGTCGATTCGCTCGTCGACGTCGACCCGCGGCTGCGCAAGGAGCAATACCAGCTGCTCTACGCGGACCCGAACGGGCCGCGCGACCGGTTTGTCGCCACCGCCCTCGCGGCGACCACGAACGGCAACCTGACCGCGTTCACGATCACGACCCCGTATGGCCCGAACCGCGACGAGGGCCGCGCCCTCGTCGCCGACCTCCGCGACCCCTCCGGCCCGCTCGCGCCGCCGGCCGGGATGACCGTCCTCGTCGGCGGCGGCGCCGCCGACGTGGCCGATGTGGTCGGTCGGGTCGCCCAGGACTTCCCACGGACCGGCCTGTTCATCGTCGTCACGACCTATCTCGTCCTGTTCCTCCTCCTGCGCTCGGTCGTGCTGCCGGCCAAGGCGCTCGTGATGAACACCCTGTCGATCGTCGCCAGCTTCGGCGCTCTCGTCTGGATCTTCCAGGACGGCAACCTGTCGGCCCTGCTCGGCTTCCAGCCGCTCGGCTTCGTCGAGACCACCCAGCCGGTGATCCTGTTCTGCGTCCTCTTCGGGCTGTCGATGGACTACGAGGTGTTCCTGCTGACCCGGATGAAGGAGCAGTGGGACCGGACCGGCGACAACCAGGAGGCGGTGGCCCGGGGCCTCGAGCGGAGCGGCCGGATCGTCACCTCGGCCGCGCTGATCGTCGTCGTCGTGGCGGGCTCGTTCGCGTTCGCCGACATCGTCCTGATCAAGGCCCTCGGGCTCGGGATGGCGCTCGCGGTCGCCCTCGACGCGACGGTCGTCCGGGCGCTCCTCGTGCCGGCGACGATGCGCCTCCTCGGGCACTGGAACTGGTGGCTGCCGACGGGCCTGCGGCGGGTCCCGCGGATCGAGGCCGCGGCGATCGCGGGGCTGCTCGCGCTGGCCCTCGTCGCCGGGCCACTCCTCGCGGCGTGCACGACGGCCGGCGCGCCGATCCTCGCCAACCCGGCCGCCCCGCATCCGGCGCCGCCCGCCCTCACCCCGGCGCCGTCACCGCCCGGCGATCCGCAGCCGGTCGTCCTGCCACGAGACGACGCGCCCCACGATCGGCTGACCGAGTGGTGGTACTACACCGGCCATCTGCGGGCGGACGACGGCCGCCGCTTCGGGTTCGAGTACGTGATCTTCCGGGCCGAGCGGGGCGGCTTCCCGGTGACCTGGGCGTCGCACCTGGCGCTCACCGACGAGACCGGCGATGCGTTCCGCTACGCCCAGCGGACGCAGATCGGGCCGCAGGTCGACCAGGCCGCGGGGCTCGGCCCGACGCCGGGCTTCAGCCTGGCCCTCGCCGATCCGGCCGGAACCGCGCCGTGGACGATGGTCGGCGCCGGCGGCCGGGATCGGCTCCACGCCGAGCTCACCCCGGTCGAGGCGGCCGCGGCCGGCAGCCCGGGCGGTCTCGGGCTGGACCTGGCCCTGGGCGCGACGAAGCCGGCGGCCCTTCACAACACGAGCGGTTGGATCGACTTCGGGCCGGGTGGCTCGTCGTACTACTACTCGCGAACGGCGATGGACGCCCGCGGCTCCGTCACGATCGCTGGCGCGACCCTCGAGGTGACCGGAACGGCCTGGTTCGACCACCAGTGGGGCGACTTCATCGCGGTCGGCGGGGGCGGCTGGGACTGGTTCGCGGTCAACCTCGACGACGGCACGGACCTGACGCTCTCGCTCGTCCGCGACGCCGACGGGACGTACCCGCTCGTCTACGGGACGGTCGTGGCAAAGGACGGCTCGTTCCGCAACCTCCCCCGCGATTCGTTCACGGTCGAGGTCACGAAGCGCTGGACGAGCCCGGCGACCGGAGCCGACTACCCGGCCGGCTGGACCGTCCGGATCCCCGGCGACGGCCTCGTCATCGACCTCTCGCCGACCGTCGCGGCCCAGGAGCTCGACACCCGCCCGACGACCGGGGTCGTCTACTGGGAGGGGTCGCAGCGGGTCGCCGCCACCCGCGACGGCAAGCCGCTCGGCGGCGAGGCCTACGTCGAGCTCACCGGCTACGCCCCGGCCGCGCCGTCGGGCTCGCTCGCCCCGGCGGCGCCGGCGCTCCCCTGAGGGCGGGCCGGTCGACCGTCAGGGAGCGATCGGCGCGCCGGACGGCAGCGGGAGGTCCACGCCGCCGGCAGCGGCGACGGCGGCGACGGCGGCGTCGACTGCGGGGACCCCGTCGAGGAGCTTGACCATCGCCGTGGCGGCGGAGCGGTAGGCGGCCGTGTTCTGGACGGAGGCGACGAGGCCGTCGGCCGCGGTGTCGTGGATGGCGCCGTAGAACGAGGCGAGCTGTCCCGCGAGCGTGGCCGAGCCGGACCACATCCCGACCCGGTCGGCGAGCTGCTCGCCGAACACCGAGTCGGCCGAGACCGTGCGCAGCGTCTGGGCGACCGCGGACGCGTCGAACGCCCGGGCCGCGAGCGCGTCCGTCAGGCTGGCCGCGGCGATCGCGAGCCGGCCGTTCGTCGCGGCGACCTGGACGAGAGCCGAGCGGGCGACGGGCGGGATGCCGCTCGTCGTCGTCGGCGTGGGAGCGGCGGACGCGGTAGCGGTCGCGGCGGCGGTGGCGGCGGGACTGCTCGAGCCGACGACCGCCCCACCGCCATTGCCGTTGCCGCCGCCTGCGGCGGGGATCGCGCTCGGGCCCGCGGCCGGCGCCGCCCCTGCCTGGTTCAGTCCGACGACGAGGCCGCCGCCGGCGCCGAGGAGCAGGCCGACGGCCAGCCCGACCGCCACGAACGCGGACACCTTGCCGAGCGTGACGCCGTTGACGAGGCGCGTCCCGCAGCCGGGACAGCGGCGGGCGCCGAGCGCGAGCGGACGGGCGCAGGCCGGGCAGTCGAAGACGGTCTGGTTGATCTCGCCGATCGCGATCGACGCGGTCGTGGCGATCGACGGCTCGGGCGCAGCGTCCCGCGCGGGCGCTCGGCGGCGGGCCCGGCGGACGACGTCGACGGTCATGTGGAGTGGTGCCTCCCTCGGCTCGGAGCAGCCGCGGCGATCAGCGGACTGGTGCCGTCGGGGGCAGTGTCGGGGACGAGGGTGCGGCCGGGTGTCATCCGAACGTCCCGACCCGATCCGTACGATCGGCGGCCCGACGTCTGAAACCTCGCGGCGACGCGGTGCCTCAAGCAGACAGCACCCCGCTCTGTATCCGGCACCCACGGGGAGATCCATGGCGTCCGTTCCGTCAACCGCCCCCGGCCAGCCGTCCCGGTCCGTCGCCCGCCGTCCGGGCCCAGCGAGCCGCCTCCGCGGCGGCACCTTCCTTGTCGCAATCGCCCTCGTCGGGCTGATCGCCGTCATCGCGACCGATCAGGTCGTGCCGGCGACCTCGGACCGCCAGGCTCAGGTCCGGATCTGGCTGGCCTCCCGCGCGGCGGGCCTCGTCAGCCTCGGCCTCCTCGCCTTCCAGATCGTCGTCGGGCTGATCCTCAGCCACCCCGTCAACAAGACGACGTGGAAGCTGTCCAAGCGGCTCTTCCCGTGGCACGAGAACGTTTGGCTGTTCGTCCTCGCGTTCCTCGGCGCGCACATCGTGAGCATCCTCCTCGACCCGTTCGCCGGCGTCGGGCTGGCGGGGGCGTTCATCCCGGGCCTGTCGAGCTACCGGAGCGCCCCGGTCGCGATCGGGACGCTGGCGCTGTACGCGCTGCTCCTGACCGGGGTGACGGCCCGCTACACGAAGCTCCTGCCGGCCGGGGCGTGGCTGACGATCCATCGGGTCGGGATCGTCGTGTTCGTGCTCGGCTGGATGCACGGCCTCCTCGCGGGCACCGATTCGGTCGCCCTCGTCTCCCTCTACGCGGCGCTCGGCTGCGCCGTCGGCGGCGCTGCTGCCTACCGCTACTGGGTGACCCGCCAGGGCCGCCCGACCTTCTCCACCTCGCTCCCGGAGGGTTCACGATGAACATCGGCAGCCGCGTCCGACGCGGCCTCGTCATCGCCGGCGTCGGCGCCAGCCTGCTCGTGGGAGCCGCGTCCATCCGGGCGGCGGCCGCCTGGACGGCCGCGTCGGCTCCGCTCACGGTCTCGCCCGCGTCGGCCGACAGCCTCGCCGCCCGGCTCGCGGACGAGGAGGCGCGTTCCGCCACCCTCCAGGCCCAGCTCGACGAGCTCCGGGCAAGCAGCGCCGATCTCGGCGGCGCGCTCGAGGCCGCCCAGTCCAAGCTGACGACCGACTCGGCGACGGCGGACGACCTCCGAACGCGGCTGGCCGCGGCGAAGACGCGCCTCGCCGCCCTCGAGAAGTCGCTCGCCAAGGCCCGGGCGGCCGCGGCGGCCGCGGCCCGGGCGGCACCCGCGGCCGCCGCTCCGAGAGGCACCGCGACGCCGACCCGCGAGCATGAGGGCGAGTCCGATGACTGAGGCGATCCGGCGCTCGCCGCTCGCCCCGCCCACCGTCGCGATCCCGGGTGCGGTCCCCGGCCGGGCCGTCCGGACCGTCAGCCTGCCGACCGTCCCGGCCCACGTCGGCACGATGCTCGGGCTGTCGGTCGCGGGGTACGGCGTGGCGCTCGCCCTGGTCACGGGGCTCCAGGCCTCGACCGACGCCGCCGTGATCGCGAACCGGGCGCCGGTCTCGACGACGATCGACCGCATCGCCGACGGCCACGACCGGCTGGCCGGCGACCTCGCGGCGGCTGCCGGGCAGTACGCCGCCGCGGCCGCCGACTACCAGGCCGTGGCCGATCGCCTGGCCGGGGTCGAGGGCCGGCTCGGGGAGCTGGCCGGAGCCGTGAGTGCGGTCGACGGGGCGTCGAAGGCCCTCCCCGCGTCGGTCGCCCTGCCGCCCGTCGTCCGGTCCGTCCGGGCGGCGACGGTGACGAAAGCCACGACCCACGCGACGAGCGGAGGGACGGCGGCTCCCTGACCGCCGCGGCACGCGCACCGCGGCGGTCACCCTCCCGTCGCCGCGGGGCGTCGCCGCGGTGAGTCGGGCGGTGCCTCGCCCGGCCACCCGGCGAGCAGCGCGTGCTCGTTGCGTCTCTCGGAGCGGACGCCGGACGACGATCCGAGCAGCAGCCGCTCGGGACGTCGCCGGAAGGCCCAACGAGCCGGGCCTGCGGCAGCGCTCCAACCGCTCAGCCGACGCAACGAGCAGCCGGTGCTCGGCGGTTCGGCCGACGGACCGCCCGGCGCGGCGACCGGCGCAGCGCCCGATCAGCGAACGCGGCGGACGACGACCGGCCCGCGCCCGTTGACCACGCTTCGGGCCGGCTCTCCGGCGACCGCCCGCCGCACGTTGTCGGACACGAGCGCGAAGATCCGGCCGAGCGACTGGGCGGTCGTCGCCGCGGCGTGGCTCGACAGGAGGATCCGGTCCGAGCCGCGGAGCGGCGACTCGGCCGGCAGCGGCTCCGGCTCGAAGACGTCGATCGCGGCGCCCCGCAGGCCGCCCGTCTCGACCGCGCCGAGGAGCGCGAGGTGGTCGACGACCCCGCCGCGCGACGCGTCGATGACGATCGCGCCGCGCGGCAGCTCGGCCAGGATCGCCGCATCAACGAGACCGCGCGTCTCCGCCGCCAGCGAGACGTTGACCACGAGGATGTCCGAGCGCGCGGCGAGCTCCGGGAGGCGCATCCAGGTCGCGCCGGCCTCGGCCTCGGCGGGCCGGCGGGTCCGCGTCCAGTAGGCGACCTCGCAGCCGATCGCGCCGAACAGCCGGGCGACCCGGCTGCCGACCGCGCCGAACCCGACCACTCCGACGCGGAGCCCGGCGAGCTCGGTCGCGCCGCGGTCGGGCAGCTCCAGCTGGGGCCAGTCGCCGGCCCGGACGCGGCCGTCGACCCAGGCCAGCGAGCGGGCGACCGCGAACGCCGCGCCGAGGCACCACTCGGCGACCGACGGCGCGTTCAGCCCAGCCGTGTTGGCGACGACGACCCCGGCGGCGGTCAGCGCGTCGAGGTCGACATTGTCGAGCCCGACGCTCGGCGACATCAGGAACGCCAGGCGCCGGGCCGCCGCGACCTCGGCGGCGTCGACCCGGAGCGCGCCCGACCAGTCCGAGATCACGATGTCGGCCGTCTCGATCGCTGCCCGCGCCGCGGCCGGCGTTCGCTCCGCGGGGAAGACGACCCGCAGCACGGGAATGCCCTCGAACCAGGCGCGGACGCGCTCCGGCGGCGCGGGCGCGAGCGAGAGGAGGACCCAGTCGTCGGCCATGTCACCCAATTCGCCGGGCTGGCGCCGGTGGATCCCGCGCGCCCGCAGCCCGCCTCCAGCCTCAGCCGGTGACGAACTCGCCGCCGTCGACGGAGATGACGTTGCCGCTGATCCAGTCGGAGTCGGTCGCGCTGAGGGTCACGATCGCGTCGGCGACGTCGGCCGTCGTCGTCATCCGGCCGTGGGGGTTGCGGGCGAGGGTGACGTCGATCATCCGCTGGTTCTCGGGGATCTTGCGGAGGGCGGGCGTGTCGGTCACGCCGGCCCGGATCGAGTTGGCGGCGATCCCGGTGTCGCGCCGGGCGAGCTCCATCGCGAGCTGGCGGATGTGCGACTCCATCGCCGCCTTCGCGCCGGACACGACGCCGTACGACGGAACGACCCGGCTCGTCCCCTCCGAGGTCATCGCGTAAATCTTCGAGCCGCGGTCGAGGAACCCGCCGTGGTAGAGGTCCTGGACCCAGTAGACGAGGCTGTTCGCCATCACGTCCTGGGTCATCTCCATCTTCTTCCGATCGACCGCGTCCTTCGGGTCGTCGGCCAGGAACGGCACGAGCGACCCGAACGCGAGCGAGTGCATCACGACCCGGACGTAGGGCTTCCGGCCGGCGGCGGTGCTCTCGTCGAACCGGGCCCGGAGCTGGGCGAGTGCGGCGGCCCGCTTCTCGTCGTCGGCCGCGTTCATGTTGATGAACAGCGCCTCGCTGCCGGCGGCGACGATCGCGGCCTTGACCTCCTCGACGTGGGTGAGGGCGGCGCGGAAGTCGAGGTGGATCCCGGCGATCCGGTAGCCGGCCTTGGCGAGGGCGAGCCCCGTCGCCTCGCCCATGCCGCTCGAGGCGCCGAGGATGAGCGCCCAGCGCTCGCGGTCGTCGGTCATCGGGGGTCCTCCGGGTCGGGGTCGGGTCGGGCGGGCCGGCGGCCGGGTCGGCCGGGCGCGGCGCCGCGGAATGGGCGGCCCGCCGAGTCTAGCAGCGGGCTCCGGGGTTCCTCGGGCGGGTTCGATGCAGGCCTGCAGGCGTGCACCCGTGGCCGTGGATCGGTCGGACCGGCATGCACGGCACGAGCCGGCCGGACCATTCGCCCGGCGACCGCCGACGCTACCCTGATGGGCGCCGTGCCACCGCTGACGACCGACCAGATCATCGCCCTGCTCGCCCCGATCGTGATCATCCAGCTGGGGCTGATGATCGTCGCCCTCCACGACCTCGAGCAGGACGACCGCCGGGTCCGCGGTGGGAGCAAGCTGATCTGGGCGCTGGTCATCGTGTTCGTCAACGTCGTCGGGCCGATCATCTACCTCGTCGGCGGGCGGGAGGACGCATGACCGTCGGAGGCGCAACGGGCCTGGCGCCCGGCGGCCCGATGCCCGCGGCCACGGCCCCCGCCGAGACCGCGATCGTCGCCCGCGGCCTGTCGAAGCGGTTCGGCTCGATCGTCGCCCTCGACGGCCTCGACCTCGACGTCCCGGCCGGCTCGATCTTCGGGCTCCTCGGGCCGAACGGCGCGGGCAAGACGACGACGATCCGGATCCTGACCGGGCTCGCCCGCCAGAGCGCGGGCAGCGCGAGCGTCGCCGGGATCGAGGTCGGGCTGGACCGGCCGGAGCTCCGCCGCCGGCTCGGCTACCTCGACCAGGACCCGCGCTTCTACGGCTGGATGCGCGGCCGCGAGCTCCTCGAGCTCGTCGGACGGCTCCACGGCCTCGACGGCGCGGCGCTCCGCGACCGGGTCGGCGCGATGCTCGAGCGGAGCGGCCTGACCGCCGCCGCGGACCGCCGGATCGGCGGCTACTCCGGCGGGATGCGGCAGCGGCTCGGGATCGCCGAGGCCCTCCTCCACCGGCCGAGCATCGTCTTCCTCGACGAGCCGGTGAGCTCGCTCGACCCGGAGGGCCGGCGCGACGTCCTCGACCTGATCACGGCCCTCCGCGGCGAGACGACCGTCGTCGTGTCGACCCACGTCCTGTCCGACGTCGAGCGGGTCTGCGACCGGGTCGCGATCCTCGACCGCGGCCGGCTCGTGATCGAGGCCGCCCTCGACCGCCTGCTGGCCGACCACGTCCGGCCGCTCTACCGCTTCACGCCGGAGCCCGACCAGGCGCCCGCGGTCGCCGCGCTCACCGCCCGACTGCAGGCGACGCCGTGGGTCGGCGCCGTCACCGATGCGCCCGACGGCGCGATCCAGGTCGCGGTCACCGACCCCCAGGCCGCCGCGACGGAGCTCCTGCCGGCGATCGTCGCCGGCGGCGTCCGGGTCGCCTCGTTCGAGCGGGTCCGACCGACCCTCGAGGACGTCTTCCTCGAGCTCGTCGGCACGCCGGCCGCGGAGGACCTCGACGGGCGGGGGTTCGTCCGGCCGCGGGAGGTGGGACGCTGATGGCCGGCCTCGGACCGCTCCTCCGCAAGGAGCTCCTCGAGCAGTGGCGGACGCTCCGCCTGCCCGTGATCGCCTGCATCTTCCTGCTCGTCGGGCTCGGCTCGCCGCTCCTCGCCCGGTTCACCCCGGAGCTGATCAAGGCCGTCGCCGGCGACCAGTTCCCGATCGACCTGCCGACGCCGACCGCCGCCGACGCGGTCGCCCAGCTGGCCAAGAACCTCGGCCAGTTCGGCGGGCTGATCGCGGTCCTCCTCGCGATGGGCGCGGTCGCGGTCGAGAAGGAGCGCGGGACGGCGGCGATGCTGATCACGAAGCCGGTCAGCCGGGCGGCGTTCCTCCTCGCCAAGCTCGTCGCGATCGGGCTGACCCTTGCGGTGTCCGTGGCGATCGCGACCGCCGGCGCGTGGTTCTACACCCTCGTCCTGTTCGAGCGGCTGCCGATCGAGGGCGTCGCCGCCGGGGCGGTCCTGCAGTGGCTGACGCTCATGGCCTGGGCGTCGATCACGTTCGTCGGCAGCACCCTGACCCGCTCGAGCCTGGCCGCCGCCGGGCTCGGCATCGTCGCCTTCATCGTCGTCGGGATCGTCAGTGTCCTGCCGACGATCGGGCGGCTGATGCCGACGGGCCTCGACGGGCCGTCGCGCGCCCTGGCCCTCGGGATCCCCGGGCCGGACGCGGTCGGCCCGACGGTCGCGACGGTCGTCCTGATCGGCGCGGCCGGCGTCCTGTCGTGGCTCGCGTTCCGCCACCAGGAGCTGTGACGGAGGACCTCCGCCGAGCCGGGCGCCGGCGCGCGCGAGCCCTCAGATGACCCCGGCGGCCCGCAGGCGGGCGATCTCCGCCGCGTCGTAGCCGAGCTCGGCGAGGATCTTGTCGGCGTGCTCGCCGAGGAGCGGCGGCGGCGTCCGGACGGTCGCCGGCGTGCGGCTGAGCGCGAACGGCGGGGCGACCTGGCGGACGGCGCCGAGCCGCGGGTGGGTCAGCTCGATCGTCCGGCCCGCCGCCCACGGCGAGGCGAACGCCTCGGCCACGTCGTTGATCGGGCCGGCCGGGATGTCGGCCGCGTCGAGCGCCTCCAGCCACTCGCCCGTCGTCCGCTCGGCGAGCCGCGAGGCGAGGGTCGGGATCAACGCCGCCCGGTTCGTCACCCGGTCGCCGTTCGTCGCGTAGGCCGGGTCGTCGGCGAGGGCGGGCAGGCCGAGCGCCCGGCAGAAGCGCGGCCACTGGCGCTCGCTCCCGACCGCGACGGCGATCGCGCCGTCGGCCGTGTCGAACGCCTGGTACGGGACGATGTTCGGGTGGGCGTTGCCGAGCCGGCCGGGGACGTCGCCGGCGAACGCGTTCTGGGCCTGGTTGACGAGCGCGGCGAGGGTCGAGCCGAGGAGCGACAGGTCGATCCGCTGGCCGGCCGGCGCGGCCGCGCGCGCCATCGGGCCCGCGCGCGCCCGCGGGCGAGCAGCGCGGCGACGACCGCCACGGCCCCGTTCAGGCCGGTCAGGACGTCGCTGATCGCGACGCCGACCTTCGTCGGCCGGCCGCCGCCGGCGTCGGGCTCGCCGGTGATCGACATCAGGCCCGACTCGGCCTGGATCACGAAGTCGTAGCCGGGGCGGGCCGGGTCCGGCGCGTCGGGGCCGTAGCCCGTGATCGACAGGTGGACGAGGGCCGGATTGAGCGCAACGAGCTCCTCCTCGCCGAACCCGAGCCGCTCCAGGCTGCCGGGCCGGAAGTTCTCGACGAGGACGTCCGCGCGGTCGAGCAGGCGGCGGAGGACCGCCGCGCCGTCGGCCTGGCGGAGGTCGAGCCGGATCGAGCGCTTGTTGCGGTTGACCGCGAGGGCGTAGGCCGCGGTCCGCGTGCCCTCCTCCTCGGACCCGACCCACGGCGGTCCCCAGCCGCGGGTGGCGTCACCGTCGGGCGGCTCGACCTTGACGACGTCGGCACCGAGGTCGGCGAGAACCATCGTCGCGTACGGCCCGGCGAGGACCGTCGAGCAGTCGACGACGCGGATGCCGGCGAGCGGGCCGGCCGGCAATTCGGGGGCGACGGGCATGCGCCGATGGTAGGCGCCGGCGGCGGCCCACGGGCGGCGATGCGATGATGCCGCGATGACCGACCAGCCCACCGCCGCCCCGCCCGAGCCCCATCGCCTGACCCTGATGACGGTCCACGCCCACCCTGACGACGAGACGATCAGCGCCGGCGGCGTCATGGCCAAGGCCGTCGCCGACGGCCACCGGGTGATCCTCGTGACCTGCACCCGCGGCGAGCAGGGCGAGATCGTCGTCAAGGAGCTGGACACGCCGGACAACCACCGCAAGCTGGGCGAGATCCGCGCCCGCGAGCTCGAGGAGGCGATGGCCGAGCTCGGCGTGACCGAGTGGGAGAACCTCGGCTACCGCGACTCCGACATGATGGGCCGCGACGGCAACCACGACCCCCGGACGTTCTGGCAGGCCGACCTCGACGAGGCCGCCGGCCGCCTGACGTGGCTCGTCCGGCGCTACCAGCCGGACGTGATGACGACCTACAACAGCTTCGGCGGGTATGGCCACCCGGACCACATCCGCGTCCATGACGTCTCGATCCGGGCGTTCGATCGGGCCGGCGATCCGGCCTGGTACCCGAAGCAGCTCGAGGCCGGGCTCGCGCCGTGGGCGCCGTCGAAGCTCTACGAGACCGCGATCCCGCGCTCGGTCCGCGAGGCGATGCGGGAGGCGATGCGGGCGGCCGGCAAGCCGAGCTTCTGGGATCCGCCCGAGGACGCCACCCCCGAGCAGCTCGCCGAGCACCAGGCGTTCATGGACAAGATGCTCGTCGAGGACGACCAGATCACGACCTGGGTCGACATCTCCGGCGATCCGATCGACCGGAAGTGGCGGGCGATCCAGCGCCACGTGACGCAGATCGCGATGGACAGCGGCTTCATGCTCTTCGGCGAGGCCGGTTGGAAGGCGCACTGGGCGAAGGAGGCGTTCGTCCTGCGCGACTCGCGGGTCGAGACGACGAAGCCCGAATCCGACCTCTTCGCCGGCCTGAGGTAGCGAGGCCGACGCACGCGCTCGGCCGCGATGGCGTGCCCAGGCGCGACAGCGGTGCGACCTTTCCACCGTCGCGAGACCGCGTTCGTCGCGGATGGGTGCGTCAGCGCAAGGCGGCCGGGAGCACCGGAGCGAGCGCATCCGCAGATGCGTGAGCGAGGAGCGCAACGGCCAACGCCGCGATGGCGTGCCCAGGCGCGACAGCGGTGCGACCTTTCCAGCGTCGCGAGACCGCGTTCGTCGCGGATGGGTGCGTCAGCGCAAGGCGGCCGGGAGCACCGGAGCGAGCGCATCCGCAGATGCGTGAGCGAGGAGCGCAACGGCCAACGCCGCGATGGCGTGCCGAGCCGCGACAGCGGTGCGACCTTTCCACCGTCGCGAGACCGCGTTCGTCGCGGATGGGTGCGTCAGCGCAAGGCGGCCGGGAGCACCGGAGCGAGCGCATCCGCAGATGCGTGAGCGAGGAGCGCAACGGCCAACGCCGCGATGGCGTGCCCAGCCGCGACAGCCCTCACCAGGGCAGCATCCCCTTCGAGGCGTCAAACACCTGGCCCATCACGACCCGCCCGTCGCCGGCCGGGTCGAGGAAGTTCGGCTGGGCCTTGTCGAGGATGAGATGCGGCCGCATCCGGGCCTGGACGAGGGTCGGGCCGCGGAAGGTCAGCTCGAGGGTCAGGCCCTCCATCGTCGGCTCGGACCAGGTCTGGTCGAAGACGAAGTTGCCGAGCGCGTACCAGATCGGCCGGCCCTCGTAGATCTCCATCGCGCCGGCCCAGTGGGCGTGGTTGCCGATCACGAGGTCGGCGCCGGCGTCGATCGCCGCCCGGGCGAGCTTCTGCTGCCCGGCGAACGGGGTCGGGTCGTACTCGGTGCCCCAATGGGGGAAGACGATCACGACCTGGGCCCCCGCCTTGCGCGCGGCCGCCACGTCCGCCTTGAGCGCCGCGGCACTCATCTGGGCGCTGCCCGCCCGGGTGGCTGACGCCCCGTAGCCCTTGGCGATCGTGTCGTAGGCGAGGAACGCGACCTTGACCCCGCCGGCCTCGAGGATCGCCGGCGTCCGGGCGGCCGCCAGGTTCTTGCCCGCCCCGCTCGACGCGATCCCGTACTTCTTCAGGTTCGCGATCGTCTGGAGGATCCCGTTGCCGCCGGCGTCGCGGATGTGGTTGTTGGCGATCCCGACCCAGTCGATCCCGGCGTTGGCGAGGCCCTTGATCAGCTTCGGGTCGGCCGAGAAGACCGTGCCGGAGGTGTGGTAGCGGAAGACGTTCGGGGCCGGGTTCTCGAAGTTCGCGATCGCGATGTCCGCGCCGGAGACGAGCGCCCGCATCGCGCCGGCGTTCCCGGTCCGCTTCGTCCGCGGCAGGTCCCAGCCCATCGGCGAGCAGTCCTTGCAGCGCGAGGTGATCTCGACCGTGCCGCCGTCGAACGGGAAGTCGGCGCCCTTGCCCTTGATCTTCAGCGTCTGGGCGACGCCGCGGTCGAGCATGATGTCGCCGCCGGCGACCATCGTCCAGGAGCCCGCCGGGTCGAAGACCGGGGTGTCGCTGCGCTGCGGCAGGCTGGCCGTCAGCCCCCACTCGGCGACCGTCTTCACCGCCCCGACGCCGAACAGGGTCCGACCGCCCCAGCCGAGGGCCCGGACGCTCGGCCCGACGGCGTCGGCCCGGAGGACCGCGAGGTGCTTGCGGTGCCTGGCGAGGTCGGTCATCACCGTCGCGGCGTCCGGCGCGAGGACGAGGCGATCGACGCCGCCGGGGCCCGTCAGGCCGAGGCCGGCGAGGATCGCCGGCGCCTCGCTCTCGACGAGCTCGAGGCCGTCCCAGGTCGGGCTCGTGCCGTCGAACGCGGCCTGGACGTCCGCCCGGCCGACCCGCTCGACCGTCGTCCGGTACTGGGCGACGGGCACGATCGGGACGTCGGCAAGGGGCGAGTCGACCGGGGTGGGACTGGCCGACGGGGTCGCTCCGGGCGAGCCGGCCGGGGTCGATGGCGCCGGCCCGCCGCTGGCGGTGGCGGCGGACGACGCGGGCTCCGACGCGCGGGCGATCGCGCTCGGCGAGGCCGATGGGCTCGAGGTCAGGGCCGCGCCGAAGCCGGCGGCCGACAGGCCGATCGCGGCCAGGAGCGCGCCGACGGCGACGATGACGGGGAGGCGCTTCACCACGGCGATGATGCCATGGCGGACGAGTTCGACCCAGCCGCGGCGATGGGTCGACCGCGCGGCTCGCGGCCCGCATCGGGCAGAGAGACGCCCCGTCCGGGCGGGCGGACGGGGCGTAGGGAATAAGCAGATGGCGGACCCGACCGGATTCGAACCGGCGATCTCCAGCGTGACAGGCTGGCATGTTGGGCCGCTACACCACGGGTCCAGTTGCGGCGAGGTCGGAGGATATCAGACGAACTCACGCTTGTCGCCGGTCGCGGCGGCCGATCCTCAGCGATCGACGACGAGCGGCGGCATCCCTTCGCCGAGCGCGCCGAACCGGACGAGGATCCGCCCGTCGGCCGGATCGTGGACCGTCAGCGAGGCCTGCCACGGGGCGTCGCGGCCCTTCTCGTCGAGGCCGGGCAGCCCGGCCGCCGCGACCTTCCCGTCGTCCATCGCCGCGACCGACAGGTAGTCGGCGGCAGGCGCCCAGCGATCGAGCAGGGCGAGGGTTGCCCGATCGATCACGAAGACGCCGAGGCTGGCCTGGGCGACCGCGTCGAGGGCCGGCTCGCGGTCGAAGCCGATGGCGTAGAGGCGCGAGCCGTCGGGAGAGCCGGCGAGCTGGCCGAACGCCAGCTGGCGGATCGCGGAGTCGGCGCCGTGCCAGTCCGGCTGGGCCGTGCCGCCACCGGGTGCCACGCCGGGCGCCCGGGCGGCCGCGGGATCGAGGGTGAGGCTGTCGCTGGCGAGCGTGTCGACGTCGATCCGGGTGATCCGCAGCCCGAGCGGGTCCCAGGCATAGGCGATGCCGTTCGCCCGGTCGAAGATCGGCTGGCTGAAGAACCCCTGCGCGTCAGCCGGGATCGTGACCGTTCCGGCCGCGCGCCCGGCGAGGTCGACCGTCCCGAAGCGCCAGCTGACGGCGCCGTCGGGCGTCGGCCCGAAGGCCGCGGCCGGACACATCCAGGCGAGCCGGTCCGCGGCCGCAAACCCGACGGCGCTGCAGTACGGCGGCAGGTCGCCGAGGCCGGCGATCGGCTCGACCGCCGTGATCGCGCCGAAGCCGTCGAGATCGACCCGCCACGCGACGAGCTGGCTCGCCGTCACGGTGTCCGCCCGCAGCCGCTGGATCGTCCCCCAGGCGAAAGCGACGCGACCGTCCGGCGCCAACCGGAGATGCGGCCCGTCGAGGTAGAGCTCGGTCTGGATCTCCGGGGTCGGCGGGGCACCGGATGGTTCGGCGGTCGGTTCGCCGGGTGATGGCGCACCCGGGGCCGCCGCCTCCGGGAGCGAGGAGACCCCGAGCTCCGTCGTCGCCCCGAGACGCCGCCCGGCGACATCGAGCGGGGCGACCCTGAACCGCCACCCATCGCCGGACCGGACCGCGCTCGCCAGGAGGCCCCGCCGGCCGTCGTCCTCGACGTCGACATCGGTCAGCGGCTCGGGCAGGCCGACGTCGGGCGAGACGACGTCGAACGAGGCGACCTCGGTCGCGTCCGACTGGCGCCCGGTGGAATCGATCCCGACGATCCGGACGATCCGGGTCGGTTGGCCGTCCGGCCCGCTCGAGTCGGCGAAGCAGACGCACGTCCAGCCGCCCGTCGCCGGCGACTCGAAGATCGCGTCGCG
Source organism: uncultured Chloroflexia bacterium (assembly GCA_963710105.1). Lineage (GTDB taxonomy): Bacteria > Chloroflexota > Limnocylindria > Limnocylindrales > CSP1-4 > CF-46. The sequence goes on along the minus strand of CAVPYV010000003.1, from coordinate 82,216 downwards.
GCCGAACTCCGTCCCGGGGCCAGTCACGGTCGCCCCGGTCGCGAAGTCGAGGACGCGGAACGCGTCGGTCGCGTAGGCGATCCGGCCCGTCACGGCCACGCCGTCGGGGCGGGTGACGAGCGGCAGTGGAGTCCGGATCGGCGGCCGCGAGGGACCCTCGTCGATCGGCGGCGTGGGAGCCGGCGTCGGCGTCGCGTCGGGCGTCGGGGTCGCGAAGAACGAGATCTCGAGGCTCGGCCGGCCGGACAGCCGAGGCCCGATCGCGGCCACGCCGACGATCCCGGCGGCCACGACGATCACCGCCGCGATCCCCAGCCGGCGCGTCCGCCGCCGGCCGCCGCCCCCCGGGTCGCCGCCGATCCGCTGCGGCGTCACCGCGAAGCCCTGGTCGCCGCGCCGCTCGGTCATGGCGATCACCGTACAACGCGGGCATTGTCGCGGGTCGCGGGTTGAAGCGAGTCGTGGCCGGCCGCGGCTTCGGCGCCGGAGCCGCGCCTATACTCGGCGCCCATGGCCGTCCTCGACCTCCGGTCCGACACCGTCACCCACCCGACCGCCGAGATGCGCCGGGCGATGGCCGCGGCCGAGGTCGGCGACGACGTCTGGGGCGAGGACCCGACCGTCAACGCCCTCGAGGAGCGCGCGGCGGCCCTGCTCGGCAAGGAAGCCGGCCTGTTCGTCTCGTCGGGGACGATGGGCAACCTCGTGTCGCTCATGGCCCACGTCCCGCGCGGCGGCGAGGTGATCGCCGGCGCCCAGAGCCACATCGTCCGGGACGAGGCGGCGGGCCACGCGGTGGTCGTCGGGGCGAGCGTCCTCCAGCTCCGCGACCGGCCGGACGGGACGCTCGATCCGGACGAGGTCGCCGCCGCCTTCCGCGATCCGACCGACCCGCACGAGCCGACGACGGCCCTGGTCGCGATCGAGAACGCCCACAGCCACTCCGGCAACCAGCCGATCCCGGTCGCCGAGACCGAGCGAATCGCTGCCGTCGCCCACGCCCGGGGCGTCCCGCTCCACGTCGACGGGGCGCGGTTCTTCAACGCCGTCGTCGCGCTCGGCGTCGCGCCGGCCGATCTCGCCGCCCCGGCCGACTCCGTCACCTTCTGCCTGTCGAAGGGCCTGTCCTGCCCGGCCGGCTCGCTCGTCGTCGGCTCGGCGGCCTTCGTCGGCCAGGCCCGCCGCGCCCGGAAGCTGCTCGGCGGCGGGATGCGCCAGGCCGGCATCCTCGCGGCCGCGGGGCTCGTCGCGCTGCGGGACGGCGACGCGGGGATGATCGCCCGGCTCGCCGACGACCACGCCAACGCGCGGCGGCTGGCCGAGCTGCTGAGCGCGATCCCCGGCGTCCGCTCGCCCGGCGACATCGCCCAGCCGGGGGACAACGACGAGCCGCTGGACCCGGCCCGCGTCCGGACGAACTTCGTCCTGTTCCGGGTCGCCGCCGACCGGGGCGCTTTCCTGGCCGCGGCGGAGGCGCGCGGCGTCCGCCTCGACTTCTACCCGCACGGCCAGATCCGCGCCGCGACGAACAGCGGGATCGCCGCCGCCGACGTCGACCGGATCGCCGCGGTCGTCGCTGACGCCCTGGCCGAGGTCGGCGCCGCCGGAGTCGCCGTCCGGGCGTGAGCGGCGCGCACGCCCACGACGGCGCGCGGACGACACGCCTGGCTTCGACGCGCCTGGCACGGATTCGCGGGCTCGCTGGCGCGACCCGCGCGCTCGCGGTGGCGCGATCCGCGGCGATGGGCGACACTCAACGCCCTTCGTCGGGCCCATCCCGCCCGGCCCGCGTGGCACCGCCCGAAGGATGCGGACCAGGCGCGCCACGAGCCCACGACCCAGGAGAGATCCGTGACTGACACCCTGCAGGACGTCGTCCTGACCCGTCCGGCGCCCGCGCCCGACGCCGGCCCCCTCGATCCGACGTTCTACGATCTCGTCGAGGCGCGCTTCCGGCGGATCGTCCGCGACAACCCCCTGATCGGCACGTACCTCGGCATCCACACCGAGGACCACCGCCTCGGCGACGGCACCCGCGACGCCGTCCTCGCCGAGCTCGCGGCCGAGAAGGCCCACCTCGCCGCGATCGAGGCGCTCGACGACGCCGGCCTGTCGCCCGACGTCCGGTTCGAGCGCGACCTCGAGATCCACAACGTCCGCCGCCAGATCTTCGACACCGAGGTCGTCCGGACCTGGGAGCGCCGCTCGACCGCCCTCGACGTCGTCGGCGACGGCCTCTTCCTCGTGTTCGCCCAGGACTTCGCCCCGCTGGAGGAGCGGCTCGACGCGATCGCCAGCCGGCTCGAGGCCGTCCCCGAGTGGCTGAGCCAGTCACGCGACCGGGCCGTCGTGCCGCAGGTCCGGGCCTGGCAGGAGCTCGAGATCGAGGCGGCCGCCGACCTTCCGTCGTTCTTCGAGGAGATCGTCACCGCCGGCGCGGTCCTGCCCGACGCCGAGCGGCGCCGCCTCGGCGCCGCCGCGGATACCGCGCGGGCCGCGATCGCCGAGTACGGCGCGTGGCTCAAGGAGTCGCTCGCCCGCGGGACGGACGATTGGGCCCTCGGCCAGCGAGCGCTACGACGAGCTCGTCGGACTGCGCGCCTTCGACGGCCTTGACGCCGACGCGATCCTCGAGATCGGCGAGGACCAGCTCGAGGGCCAGAAGGCCGCCCGGATCCGGGCCGCCGCGGAGGTCGACGACCGCTCGACCGAGGCCGAGGTCATCGACCGCCTGAAGTCCGACCATCCGGCGACGTTCGAGGAGGCCCTCGAGGCCTACCGCGACGTCATGCACCGGTCTCGCCAGTACCTGATCGACCACGACATCGCGACCGTCCCGTCGGACGAGCGGATCGAGGTCGTCCAGACGCCCGAGTACCTCCGCAACGTCATCCCCTTCGCGGCCTACTTCTCGCCGCCGAAGTTCGACCCGAAGCCGAAGGGCATCTACATCGTCACCCCGTCGGTCGGCGACGACCCGAACGCGATGCGCGAGCACAACTTCAGCTCGATCAGCAACACGAGCATCCACGAGGCCTACCCCGGCCACCACCTCCAGCTCCACGTCGCGAACGGCCACCCGTCGCTGACCCGGCTGATGACCGACGCGCCGGAGTTCGTCGAGGGCTGGGGGATGTACTCCGAGCAGATGATGCGGGAGCAGGGCTTCGACGCCGCGGCCAACTTCCGGCTGAACATGCACACCGACGCGATCTGGCGGGCCTGCCGGATCGTCCTCGACGTCCGGATGCATCGCGGCGAGGTCGCCGTCGACGAGGCGATCCGGTTCCTCGTCGAGCAGACGAGCTTCGAGGAGGCCAACGCCCGGGCCGAGGTCCGGCGCTACACGTACACCCCGACCTACCAGCTGTCCTATCTCCTCGGCAAGGTCCTCCTCCTGGGGCTCCGCTCCGACGAGCAGGCCCGCCTCGGGCAGCGCGTTCTCGCTCCGCGACTTCCACGACACGCTGCTCCGCAACGGCTCGCTGCCGATCAGCTTCCATCGCCGGCTGCTGTCCGAGCGGATCGCCGCGGGCACCGCGGGCGGCGCGGGCTCGGCGCCCGGCGGCAGCGGGGCGAACCGGGCCGCCCGCGCCTGACGTGCAGGTCATCCCCTCGATCGACCTCGACCGGGGGCGCTCGCGCGTCGTCTTCTGGCCGGGCGCGTCGACCGGCGTCGGCGCGCCGACGGACCGCCCGGACCGGATCGCCGAGAGCTTCGTCGAGCGCGGCGCCCGGCTGATCCACCTCGTCGACTTCGAGGGCGCCCGCACCGGCCGGCCCGGCAACCTCGATGCGGTCGGCGCGATCGCCTCGCGGGTCGCGGTCCCCCTCCAGGTCGCCGGCGGCGTCGACACGGCCGATGGGATCCGCCTCGCCTTCGCCGCCGGGGCGACGCGGGTCGTGACGTCGATGGCGATCGCCGACGACCCGGCGGCCCTCGCCGAAGGGCTGGAGGTCGCCGGCGCGTGGCTCGCGGTCGGGCTCGACCCGCGGCCGGAGCGGCTCGCGGCGTTCCCGTGGCAGCGCGGCGGCACGGCCACTCTCGCCGGCGTCGTCGAGGAGCTCGCCGGCGCGGGGCGTGACGCGGTTCGTCCTCGCCCACGGCGGGCAGGTCCCGGACCTCGCGGCCCTCGGCTCGCTGGCGGCCCGCGACGGGATCGACGTCCTCGTCGCCGGCGGCGTGACCGACCTCGACGGCATCCGCCGCCTGCGCGACGCGGGAATCGCGGGCATCATCCTCGGCGAGGCCCTCTTGTCGGGCGCCATCGACTTCACCGCCGCCCTGGAGGCAGCCGCTTGAGCTCCGATCCGAACCGTCCCCGCCCGCGCTCGTCGAAGAAGCGCCGGGCCGTCCAGTCGGGGGCCGCCGGCGGCGGCTCGGCCGGCAGCCAGCGGGGCGGCACCGCCGGTGGCGCCAACCGTCCCGCCGGTGGATCCGGCCGGTCCGGCCGGTCGGCCCGCCCGGGCGTCGAGCGGGCCGGCGGCGGCCAGGTTCGCGGCGGCAACGCCTCGGGCGGGATCCCGACGGCCTGGCTGGCGGTGATCGCCGTCGTCCTGTTCGCCGTGGGCGTGGCCCTCGCCGGCGGGGCGATCAACTTCGGCGGCGGCGGATCCAACCCCGGCAGCTCGATCGGGACCGACGGGTCCGCGGAGGCGAGCGCGTCGGCGGTGGCCCGTGGCACGAACTGCCCGACCGCCCAGCCGCCGGCCGCCCCCGCCGGCCAGGCCCGGGTCGTCACGATCGAGACCGCGAAGGGCGAGATCCAGATCACCCTCCTCTCCGACCTGTCGCCGATCGCGGTCGGCAACTTCGCGGCGCTGGCGTCGTGCGGCTTCTACGACGGCGTCGTCTTCCACCGGGCGGCGACCCTCCAGGACGGAACGCCGTTCGTGATCCAGGGCGGCGACCCGACCGGGACCGGGACGGGCGGACCGGGCTACGAGATCCAGGACGAGCCGGTCACGACCGCCTACGTCCGGGGCACGGTCGCGATGGCCCGGACCTCGGCGCCGAACTCGGTCGGATCGCAGTTCTTCATCGTCCTCGACGACAAGGACCAGTCGGTGCTCGCCGCCGCCAACACCTACCAGATCATCGGCTCGGTGACGTCCGGGATGGACACCGTCGATGCCATCTACGCCGCCGCCGGCGGCCAGGAGCTCCCGTCGAACCCGATCGCCATGGACAAGGTGACGATCGGCGACGCGACGGCGCCGGCCCCGTCGGTCGCCCCATCGGTCGCCCCGTCCCTTGCCCCGTCGGCGGCCCCGTCCGCCAGCCCATCTTGACCGTCCGCACAGGAGGAACCCGATGACCAGCGTCACGATCGCGACCGAGAAGGGCGACATCGACGTCGACCTCTTCACGACCGATGCCCCGAAAGCGACGAAGAACTTCGTCGATCTCGCCCGGAAGGGCTTCTACGACGACGTCGTCTTCCACCGCGTCATCCCGGGCTTCGTCGCCCAGGCCGGCGACGGCGAGCACGGCAAGAAGGCGACCCTGAACACCGGCCGGGTCGGCACCGGCGGGCCGGGCTACAAGTTCGAGGACGAGCCGGTCAAGGGCGAGTATGTCCGCGGCGCCCTGGCGATGGCGAACGCCGGCCCGAACACGAACGGCAGCCAGTTCTTCATCTGCCACCAGGACCTGACCGGCAAGCTGCCGAAGAACTACACCCTCTTCGGCCAGGTGACCAAGGGGATGGACGTCGTCGACGCGATCGTGACCGCGCCGCGCAATGCCCGGGACCTCCCGGACGAGCCCGTGGCGATCACCGGCATCACAATCCACGAGGGCTGACCGGCCGATTCACGCTCGCCGCCACCCCTCGACGGCCCGGTCGCAGGGCCGGCCGTTACGCGCGCGTAACGAACGTTAAGGAATTTACATCGCGCCGTGCATCAAAACTCTTGGATTTCAAGGGGGCAGCGAGTAGCATGGCGACTGCGCTGCTTGTCAGCCAAGCTGCCCCAGAACCAAGGTCATGGGTAGGTAGGGTCAGGGTAGTCGGTGCAGCCGACGTGTTAGATGCCCTTGGCGCGTGGCGGGTGTCCGGTTCGCCGGACTTTCACCGGGACAGCATCGAGGCCGGGTCTTTCGGGACCCGGCCTCGAACTTTTCTCCTCACCGCTGACCGAACGACGATGCCGGCGTTGCCGGCTGCGGCCACGGGGCTCGGCATCAGCGGTTGCGGTCGGCCCGCACGAACAGGTACGTCCCGACGATCGTGAACACCAGGAAGAACCCGAGCGTCACCGCCAGGTCGAGCCACGGGCTGTTGAGCGTCGTGAACGCGGCCTCCGGCTTGCCGGCGTAGAAGATGTTGCGGGCCAGGTCGATCGAGTAGGTCATCGGCATCAGCTTGGCGAGGAGGCCGAGGATCCCGCTCGAGGCGGCGGTCGGGATCAGCGCCCCCGACAGGAAGATCTGGGGGAAGACGAGCAGGGCGACCCCGGCCCCGGCTGTCTTCGGGTCCTGCACGAAGCCGATGAAGAACACGCCGAGCGACCCGCCGGCGAGAGCCAGAATCGGGGCCAGCGCGATCACCCGCAGCAGGTCGCCGAAATTCATCGGGATCTGCATGACGAAGATCATCGCGACGACCCCGACGAGCGCGAACAGCGATGCCACGCCCGAGCCGATCACCTTCCCGAGCAGGACGGCGTAGCGCGAGATCGGGGCGACGAAGAGCTCGGCGGTGAAGTCGTTCTCGCGCTCCTCGACGAGGTTCGTGACGCCGACGATCGTGCCCTGGTAGAGGGTGTTCGCGACCATCCCGATCAGCATGAACGGGAGGTAGGCGTACGGCAGCGCCCCGCCGAGGTTCTGCGAGATGCTCCCGCCGAGGACGCCCATGAAGATCACCGGGAAGATCACGGTGAAGGCGAGCGACGACGGGCTTTTCACCGCGCGAAGGACCTCGCGCCAGGCGATCGCGAAGGTCGCGTTCGCCTCGCGGGCGAGGCGACCCGCGAGACCGGTTCGGGCCGCCGGGTTCGGGGCGAGCCGGGCGGTCATGCGGCCGTCTCCGCGGTCGAGCGAAGGAGCTCGACGTAGGCGTCCTCGAGGCTCGGGTCGTGGACCCGGAGGACGGTGAGCGGGGTCGACAGGCGGCTGATCAGCGACTGCGCGGTCGGGCCGTCGTAGGTCACCCGGAGGAGCCCGCCGGCATCGATGCCGACCGACGCGCCGAGCCGCTCGAGCTCGGCCGTCAGCGCCGCCCGGTCGACCGCGTCGAGGACGATCGAGCGGTCGAGGAGCTCAGCCTTGAGCTCGTCGGGCGTGCCGATCGTGGCGATCCGGCCGCGATCGATCACGCACACCCGGTCGGCCTCCTCGGCCTCCTCGAGGTAGTGGGTCGTCAGGAAGATCGTTGTGCCGTCGGTCGCCCGGACGCCGCGGAGGTACTGCCACAGGGCGTGCCGGCTGACCGGGTCCAGCCCGGACGTCGGCTCGTCGAGGAACAGCACGCCCGGCCGGTGCATGAGCGAGCGGATGATCTCGAGCTTGCGCTTCATCCCGCCCGAGTAGGCCTTGATCGGCCGGAAGACCTCATCGCCGAGGCCGACGACCTCGGCCAGCTCCTCGACCCGGTTCCGGTAGGCCGCCGGCATCGCCCGGTAGAGCGGGCGGTAGACGTGGAGGCCGTAGAGCGCGACGTGGAGGCGGATGTTCTCCTCGCCCGAGAGGTGGAGGTCGACGCTCGGGTTCTGGAAGATGATGCCGATGCTGCGCCGGACGGCCGTCGCGTCGCGGTCGAGATCGTGGCCGTCGATCCGGACCGTCCCGCTGGTCTTCGCCAGCGTCGTCGTCAGGATCGAGATCGTCGTCGTCTTGCCGGCCCCATTCGGCCCGAGGAAGGCGAACAGCTCGCCGGCGCCGACGGCGAATCCGATGTCGTCGACGGCCGGCGTCGCGGCCTTCCGGTAGCGCTTGACGAGGTGCTCGACCTCGATCATCGGTTCCATTGCGGCTCCTCGTGGGCGTTCTCGCTGCCGGTCGCGTCCGGACCTGGATCCGATCCTCGGGCCGGAATGTGGACCAGTCGTGGAGGCGCGGTGGCGATCCGTCGGGGGGGCGGCACGGCCCCACGGGCCGGGATCCGCGAGGCGCGGTAGGCTCGATCGAATGGACCACGGCAACGACAACCGGCCGCGCCATCCCGCGCCGGCCACAGCCAACGCGCCCGCGCCCGGGTCGCCCCTGGTGTCGCGGCGCGACGTGCTCCGGGGAGCCGCCCTCGGCGGGGTTGCGCTGTTCCTCGCGGCGTGCGGCGCCTCGACCGGGCCCACGGCCTCGCTCGGGGCCTCCGCCAGCGCGACCCCGACCCCCACCCCGAGCCCGTCGCCCACGCCATCGGCCGTTCCGCCCTCGCCGACGCCCGCCGCGACCCCATCCCCAACGCCCGGCCCGAGCCTCGCCGAGCGGATCGCCGGGCTGATGGTCGTCGGGTTCCGCGGGAGCGCGCTCGCGAACGCGGCCTGGGTCCGCAGCGCGCTCGCCGACGCGGGGCTGGGCGGGGTGATCCTCTTCGACCGCGACCAGCTCACGGGCGGCAGCCGGAACATCGTCTCGCCGGCCCAGGTCAGGCGCCTGACGGCGGACCTCCGGGCAGCGGCCGGGACGCGCGGGATCGTCGTCAGCGTCGACCAGGAGGGCGGCGTCGTCACCCGGCTCGGCCCGAGCCATGGCTTCCCCGCGGTCGCATCGGAGGCCACGATCGGGGCGGGGACGGCCGCGTCGGCGCGGACCTGGGCGCGCGGGATCGCGACCACGCTCGCGGCCAACGGCTTCGACCTGAACTTCGCCCCGGTCGTCGACCTGAACGTCAATCCGGACAGCCCCGCGATCGGCGCCCTCGACCGGTCGTTCTCGGCCGACCCGGACGTCGTCGTCGCCCGGGCGACGATCGAGATCGACGCCCACCGGGCGGCCGGCGTCCGGACGACGCTGAAGCACTTCCCCGGGATCGGCAGCTCGACGACGAACACGGATTTCGGGGTCGCGGACGTCACGAAGACGTGGACCCGGGCGGAGCTCGAGCCGTTCGCCCAGCTCGTCGCGGCCGGCACGGCCGACCTCGTGATGGCCGGTCACGTCGTGAACGGCCAGCTCGACCCGGACCGTCCCGCGTCCCTGTCGAAGGCGGTCGTGACCGACCTGCTCCGGGGCGAGCTCGGCTGGGACGGGATCGTCGTCACCGACGACCTCCAGGCCGCCGCGATCACGAAGGCGTTCGGGCGCGACGAGGCCGTCCTCCTCGCGCTCGAGGCCGGCAACGACCTGCTGCTGTTCGCGAACCAGCAGGTCTACGAGGCGGGGATCGTGGCCCGGGTCGTCAAGGCCGTCGAGGGTGCCGTGGCATCGGGCCGGATCCCCGAGAGCCGGATCGACGAGGCGTACGCCCGGGTCCAGGCGCTCTTCGGTGGCACGCCCGGCTGAGGTGCCGGAGCCGGCCGACAGGCGCCACGTCGCGGTACCTGACCGATCCTGTCGCGTTCGCGCGGCAGGATGGCCCGGAGCGAACGGAGGACATCGATGATCAGCGAGCTGCGCCGCTACCGGATCAAGCCCGGGCGCATGGAGTCCTGGGTGAGGTTCTTCAACGGCGCCGTCGCCGAGCACGAACCGCACGGCATCCGGGTCGAGTACGCGGGCGTCGATCGGGAGACGGGCACCTTCGTCTGGCTCCGGACCTTCGTCGACGAGGCCGACCGGATCGCCCGGAAGGACGCCTTCTACGGCAGCGACTGGTGGCTCGAGCGCGAGGCATTCGCGATGGACCACGTGCTCGAATACGACGTCACCTTCCTCGACGCGGCGATCATCCGCGAGGGTGGGGCCGTCACGCCGATTGCGTGGCCCGCCACCGGCCAACCGGCGGGCAGCCATCCCGACGGCCCGCCGGATGGCTGGGTCCGCTCGTCGCGGGCGACGTTCGTCCCGGACCGTTCGAAGGACTGACGCCACCCGGTCCGCGTCCCCGGTCCGCCGACCGGTCGGCCGCCGTGCCGATGGGCCCGGCTCGAACCCGACCGACGGCCCATGCGTCGGCTGCCCGCGCCGGCGATCCTCATGAGTGGCGTCCCGATCCCGTGCCGCGCGGCGCATCTCGTCGCGACCGATGCGGCAGCCCAGAGGAGGGAACGCCGTGACGGCCGTTGCGCCACCCCCGCCGCGTCCGGCCCCGGGCTCGGCCGACCGTCCCGGTCCCGAGCTTCCCCGACACGGGACCGACCTCATCCGACCCGATCCCACGATCCATGCCCCCACCACCGGCGTCCCCGCGCTCATCTGTCGCGACCTCCGGAAGCGCTTCGGCGACCGGGTCGCGGTCGACGGCGTCGGCTTCGAGATCCGACGTGGCGAGACGTACGGCCTGCTCGGGCCGAACGGCGCGGGCAAGACGACGACGATCAGCATGGCCTGCGGCATCCTCGAGGCGGACGGCGGCCGGGTCGAGGTCGACGGGCGGCTGGTCGAGCCGACGACGATCGCCGCCAAGGCCGCGATCGGCTACGTCCCCCAGGATCTCGCGATCTACCCCGACCTGAGCGCCCGCGAGAACCTGGCGTTCTTCGGCCGGCTCTACGGCCTCGGCGGCGCCCGCCTCCGGAGCCGGGTGGACGAGGTCCTCGCCGTCATCGATCTGGCCGACCGCGCCGACGAGCGCACCGAGCGCTTCAGCGGCGGCATGAAGCGCCGCCTGAACATCGGGATCGGCCTGCTCCACGAGCCGAAGCTCCTCGTTCTCGACGAGCCGACCGTCGGCGTCGACCCGCAGAGCCGGAACGCGATCCTCGCCAGCGTCGAGGCCCTGAGCGCGGCCGGCATGGCGATCCTCTACACGACCCACTACATGGAAGAGGCCGAGCGGCTGTGCGACCGGGTCGGGATCATCGACGCCGGGAAGATCATCGCCGAGGGCACCCGTCGGGAGCTGGTCGCCCTCGTCGGCGAGCTCGACCGGATCCGGCTGAGCGCGACGGGCGACCTCGAGGGCGCCGCCGCCGAAGCGCGCGCGCTCGACGGCGTCCGGGAGGCGACTGTCCGGGACGGTGGTCTCGACCTCCTCGTCGTCGAGGCCCGCCGGCTCCTCCCGCGAATCCTCACCGCGATGACGACCGACGGCGTGACGGTCCGCTCGGTCGAGGTGATCGAGCCGGATCTCGAGGCGGTCTTCCTCCACCTCACCGGCAAGGCCCTCCGGGACTGAGGCCCGACCCCATGCGTGCCGCCCTCGTCATCGCCGGCCGGATCCTTCGCCAGCGCGTCCGCGATCGCTCGGCGATCGTCTTCGCCGTCCTGACGCCGCTCGGGCTGGCCCTCGCGTTCGCCGCGATCATCCCGGACTACAGCGGCACGTTCCACACGACGATCGCGGTCGTCGACGACGACCGTGGCGCGGCCGCGACGGCCCTCGTCGAAGGCCCGCTCGGCGGCCTGGCATCGGCCGGGATCGCCGATCTCCGGTCCTTCCCGACCGAGGCGGACGCGCGGGCGGCGGTCGCCTCCGACGAGGTCGGCGCCGCGATCGTGATCCCGGCCGGGTTCACCGCGGCGATCCATGCCGCGGCTCCGACGGAGGTGAGGATTCTCGGCGGCAGCGGCGTGATCGCCCGCGAGATCCTGCGCTCGACGGTGAACGCCTTCGCCGAGCAGGTCGACGCGAGCCAATTGACGATCCGGACGGTCGCGGCGACGGGCGGCGCCGTCGACGCCACGACCGTCGAGCAGGTCCGCGCGAGCCTCCAGGGCGACCCGCCGATCGCGATCGCCGACGTCCTGTCGGCCCATCGCCAGGCGTCGATGGCGACGTTCTACAGCGCGGCGATGGCGATCATGTTCGTCTTCTTCGCGACCCAGTACGGCGCGCTGGCGATCCTCGCCGAGCGCCGCGTCGGGACGCTCAACCGGCTCCTGGCGGCGCCGATCGGGCGGGCCTCGATCATCCTCGGCGGCTCGATCGCCGGGGCGGTCCTCGGGCTGCTGGCGATGGGCGTCCTCGTCGTGGCGACGACGCTGATCGGCCACGCCGAGTGGGGCGACCCGGTCCTGGTCGGCCTCCTGGTCGTCGCCGCGGTCGTCGCGGCGATCGGGATCAGCACGCTCGTCGCGACGCTGGCGAAGACGGTCGAGCAGGCCGGCGGCCTGAACGCGATCGTCGCGCTCTGCATGGCCGCGATCGGCGGCGTGTTCATCCCCCTCAGCCAGGCGCCGGAGATCCTTGCCCGCGTGTCGCTGATCACGCCCCACGCCTGGTTCCTCCGGGCGATCGACACCCTGTCGGTGCCGACGGCGGCCCTCGGCGACATCGGCCAGACGCTCGGCGTCCTGGTGGCGATGGGCGTCGTGACCGGGGGCCTCGGGCTGGCCCGGGCGCGACGGACGCTGGTGGCCGCATGAAGGCGCTCGAGATCGCCCGGGTCAGCATCCTCCGGACCTTCCGCGACCGGATGGGGCTGTTCTTCATCGTCGCCCTGCCGATGATCCTCGTGATCGTCCTCGGCGTGACGTACGGCGGGATGGACGCGGCCCGGATCGGCGTCGCCGACGAGGACGGCAGCGCCCTGTCCTCGGCGCTCGCGGGCGACCTCGCCACGACCGACGTCCGCCTCGAGATCCGGACCTACGCGACCTCGGCCGAGCTCCGCGATGCCGTCGAGCGGGGGTTCGTCATCGTCGGCCTGGCGATCCCGGCCGGGTACGACGCGACGCTTCGGGCGGGCGGCCAGGCCAGCGTCGAGCTCATCGCCCAGCAGCAGAGCTACGCGTCGGTCGTCCGGACCGCGATCGAGGCCGCGGTCGCCCGCCAGCGGGCCCAGGTCGGCGCTGCCCGCTTCGCGGCGACGGCGAGCGGCGTCTCGTTCGACACGGCGCTGGCAGCGGCGCGGGCCGGCCAGCCCGGCGTCGCGGGCATGACGGTCGCGGTCGACTCGGTCGCCGCGGCGAGCGTCAACCCCAACGGCTTCGCGGTGGGCGCCCAGAGCCAGGTCATCCTCTTCATGTTCCTGACGAGCATGACCGGCGCGAGCGTCCTGGTGTCCACCCGCCAGCTCGGGATCTCGCGGCGGGAGTTCTCGACGCCGACGGGGGTCGGGACGATCATCGCCGGCGAGACGCTCGGGCGGTTCGGGTTCGCCCTCTTCCAGGGCGCGTTCATCGTCGTCGCCAGCGCCGTCCTCTTCGGCGTGGACTGGATCGACGTCCCGGCCACGGCCGCGATCATCGTCGCCTTCGCCCTCGTGGCGTCCGGCGCCGCGATGCTCGTCGCGACCGTCGTCAGCAACGAGCACCAGGTCAGCGCGGTCGGGCCGGCGGTGGGGATGATCTTCGGGCTGCTCGGCGGCACGATGGTCCCGCCCGAGGTCTTTCCCGAGATCATGCGGACGCTCTCGCACCTCACGCCGCACGCCTGGGCGATGGACGCGTTCCACCGGCTCCTGCTCCAGGGCGGCGGACTCGCCGACGTCCTGCCCGAGGTCGGCGTGCTGATCGGCTTCGCGGCGCTCCTGCTGTCGCTCGCGGTCGTCCGCTTCCGGCACGCCCTCGCCGCCTGACCACGCGCCGGCCCCGAGCCCTCGTCGCCGGAGTCCTCGGCGTCACGACCCTCCCGGCCGAAGGTCAGGCGGGGACGGGCCGAACCGCACTGTCGGCCCCGCGCGGTCCCGACCGACTGTGATCGTGACGGGGTGTCGTCCGCCGGCGCGCGAGCGACGGCACGACCAGCCCCACAGGAGAGCTCGATGGACCGCTCCCGGATCATCATCATGGGCGCCGCCGGGCGCGACTTCCATGACTTCAACGTCGTCTACCGCTCCGATCCGACGGTCGAGGTCGTCGCCTTCACGGCGGCCCAGATCCCGGGCATCGCCGACCGCCGCTATCCGCCCGAGCTGGCGGGGCCGCTCTACGAGCAGGGAATCCCGATCGTCGCCGAAAGCGAGCTCGAGGCCCGGATCCGGGCCGACCACGTCGAGACCGTCGTGTTCGCCTACAGCGACGTCAGCCACGAGACGGTGATGCACGCCGCCTCGCGGGTCCTCGCCGCCGGCGCCACCTTCACCCTGCTCGGGCCCGACCGGACGATGATCCGGAGCACCCGCCCTGTCGTCGCCGTCGGGGCGACCCGGACCGGTGCCGGCAAGAGCCAGACGACCCGCTACCTCGCCGCCCTCCTCGCCGAGCGCGGCCTGACCCCGGTCGTGATCCGCCATCCGATGCCGTACGGCGACCTCGCCGCCCAGCGGGTCGAGCGCTTCGCGAGCTATGCCGACCTGGACCGGTTCGAGACGACGATCGAGGAGCGCGAGGAGTACGAGCCGCACCTCGACAACGGCCACGTGGTCTACGCCGGGGTCGACTACGAGGCGATCCTCCGCCAGGCCGAGCTCGAGGCCGACGTCATCCTGTGGGACGGCGGCAACAACGACTTCCCGTTCTACCGGCCGGACCTCTACGTCGTCGTCGCCGATCCGCTCCGACCCGGCGACGAGCGGCGCTACCACCCGGGCGAGACGAACGTCCGGATGGCCGACGCCGTGATCATCAACAAGATCGACTCGGCCGAGCCCGAGGCGATCGCCGCGGTCCGGGCCACGATCCACGAGCTGAACCCGCGGGCGGCGATCCTCGCCGCCCGGTCCGACGTGACCCTGAGCGGCCCGTCGATCGTCGGCAAGCGCGTCGTCGTCGTCGAGGACGGCCCGACCCTGACCCACGGCGGGATGCGCTACGGGGCCGGGGTCGTCGCGGCCCGCCGCTTCGGGGCGGCAACGCTCGTCGACCCGCGGCCGGATGCCGTCGGCTCGATCCGTGAGGTCCTGGAGCGCTATCCGGATCTCCAGCCGCTGCTCCCGGCGATGGGCTACGGCCCGGCCCAGGTCGCCGAGCTGGAGGCGACCCTGAACGCGATCGACGCCGACATCGTCCTGTCCGCCACGCCGATCGACCTGACCCGCGTCCTGACCCTGAACAAGCCGATCGTCCGCGTCCGCTACGAGCTCGTCGAGGTCGACGGACCGTCGCTGGCTTCGCTCGTCGAGCCGGTCGTCCGGATGGTCCCGACGCCCGTCCCGGCAGGAGTCTGATGCCATGACCGCCCTGCTCCCCGCCGCGCCGCCACCATCGACCGGCGCGGCTCCCCGCCATTTCCTCACCCTCGACGGGCTGGGCTCGGGCGGCCTCCGCTCGCTGCTCGATCTGACCGGCCGGCTCAAGCGCGAGCCGGCCGCCTTCCGCAACCGCCTGGCCGGCGGTCGGATCGGGATGATCTTCGACAAGCCCTCGACCCGGACGCGGGTCAGCTTCGAATCGGCCGCGTGGACGCTCGGGATGCTCCCGATCGTGCTTCGCCCGGACGAGCTCCAGCTCGGCCACGGCGAGACGATCGGCGACACGGCCCGGGCGCTCTCGCTCTACCTCGACGCCCTGACCGTTCGGACGTTCGGCCAGGAGTCGGTCGAAGCGCTGGCCGCCGCGGCGAGCATCCCGATCATCAACGCCCTGACGAACGAGCACCATCCCTGCCAGGCCCTCGCCGACGTGATGACGATCGAGGAGGAGTTCGGCACGCTCGCCGGGATCCGGCTCGCGTTCATCGGCGACGGCGACAACGTCTGCCACTCGCTGATCGAGGCGGCCGGCCTGGCCGGGTTCGAGCTGCGGATCGCGACACCGCCGGGCTACGAGCCGTCGCCCGAGATCGTCGCCCGGGCCCGGGCTCGCGGCCGGACGACCGGCGGGACGATCGAGCTCACGCATGAGCCGTACGCGGCGGCCCAGGGGGCGGACGCGGTCTACTCCGACGTCTGGACGTCGATGGGCCGCGAGGCGGAGCGCGAGGAGCGAGCAGCGGCCTTCGCCGGCTTCCGCGTCGACGCCGATCTCATGGCCCATGCCTCGGCATCGGCGATCTTCCTCCACTGCCTGCCCGCCCACCGCGGCCAGGAGGTGACCGACGAGGTGATCGACGGGCCTGCGTCGCGGGTCTGGCCGCAGGCCGGCAACCGGCTTCACACGGAGACCGCCCTGCTGTACATGGTCCTGACCGGCGACGACGGCGGGGATCTCCTGGTCTGACCCGCGACGACGCGGGCGACCTGCGTCCGACCAACCGGCAGCGGTCGAACGGGCCGATCGGCAGTGGCCCGCGGCGCGGCGCCGGGCGACGATGAGCGGCGAGGAGGCAGCCATGAGCGTGCTGCAGATTCAGCGTCCCGCCGAGTCCCGGGTCGTCGCGCCGAGCGCGGTGGTCTGGATCGACAACGAGCTCGCGACGGTCGCGACGATGGATGCCGACGGTCGGATCGCGACCTCGGTCGTGCGGCGCGGCCATCGCCCTGCGCTGGACCACCTTGCCCGCGCCGTCCACGAGATCGGCGACCGGGAGCGGGTGGTCATCCTCGGCCCGAACACCGCGCGCCTCGCGCTGGAGCGCGAGTACGTCGCGATCTACCACCGCCCGGATCGCCTCGTCGATGTCGAGCCCGCCGGCGCGCTCGACACCGAGGACCTCGTGGAGCGGCTCCGGCGGCTCGCGGACTGACCGCGCAGCCCGTCGGCGCACGCGGAAGGGGCAATCGCATGGCCATGACGACATCCGGCCCGGGCTCGCACGCCCGGGGTCCGCACCGGACGCACGATCTGGAGGTCCTCCTCCTGCCGATCGCGATCCTCCTCGTCCTCCTCGGGCTGATCGCGCTCGCCCTCGTCTGGCCGGGGCTGGTCACGGCGGGCTGATCGGGGTCGGGGCCGTCCGGGTCTGACGCGCCGGGCGCATCGCCGCGAAAGCGGCGCGCCGGCGAACGGCCGATGATTCCCGCGCCGACGGGTCGTCACATGGGATGACCGACCCGCCACGCAGGAGCCTCCCGATGCCCGACCCGACGACCCACACCCTCGACGTCCCGGGGGTGGTGCTGACCTACGACGTCCGGGCGGGCGAGCCGGGCGAGCCGGCCGACGCCCCGGGCAACGCGCCGGCCCTCCTCCTCATCGGCTCGCCGATGGGCGCCGCCGGCTTCGGCACCCTGGCCGGCCATTTCCCCGACCGGACGGTGGTGACGTACGACCCACGCGGCGTCGAGCGCAGCCGGCGGACCGACGATACGGCCGAGTCCACCCCCGAGCAGCACGCCGACGACCTCCATCGGTTGATCGCGGCGCTCGGCGATGGGCCGGTCGACCTCTTCGCGAGCAGCGGCGGGGCGGTGAACGCCCTCGCCCTCGTCGCCCGCCACCCCGAGCAGGTCCGGACGCTGGTGGCCCACGAGCCGCCGGCGGCATCCGTGCTCCCCGATCGGGAGGCCGCCCTCGCCGCCTGCCGGGACGTTCACGAGACCTACATGCGAAGCGGCGTCGGCCCGGGCATGGCGAAGTTCATCGCGCTCGTCACCCACGACGGGCCGATCGCCGCCGACGACGTCGACGCGCCGGGACCGGATCCGGCGATGTTCGGGCTGCCGACCGACGACGACGGCTCGCGGAACGACCCGCTCCTCCGCCAGAACATGGTCTCGTGCACCCATTTCGAGCCCGACGTCGACGCGATCCGGGCGGCATCGACCCGCGTCGTCATCGGCGTCGGCGAGGAATTGTCCAATGCCCTGGCCGGCCGGGCCGGCGTCGCGATCGCCGGGTTGCTGGGCGTGGCGCCGGTCGTCTTTCCCGGCGGCCATGACGGGTTCCTCGGCGGCGAATACGGCCAGACCGGGAAGCCGGACGCGTTCGCGGCGACGCTCCGCCGGGTCCTCGCCGGCTGAGGGCGCGCGGAGCCGTCCGACCGCCCGGGATTGCTGACAGGATCCGACCGGATCGGCGCTACCGTGGACGGCATGAGCGATCCGACGATCCGCCCGGCCTACAGCAACTGGCCCCGCTACAACCGCCAGCTCCGCGAGGTCGTTGCGGGCCTGACCGAGAAGCAGCTGGCCCTGCGCCCGACCCCGGAGCGCTGGCCGCTCTGGGCGACCGTCGGCCACCTCGCCTGCCAGCGGGTGTTCTGGCTGTGCGACTTCGCCGGCGAGCCCGGCGCCGACACGACCCGGTTCACGAACGCCGCCTACGACTGCCCGGGCGACGACGACCTCGAGCACGTGCTCGGCGCCGAGGTCCTCGTCGAGGCGATCGACCAGACGTTCCGGATCGTCGAGGCCTGCCTGGATCGCTGGACGCTGGGGATCCTCGACGAGGAGATCCGGCACGACGACTGGAACGGGATGGGGGCGTACACCCGCGGCTCGGTCATCCAGCGGGTGTTCGCCCACGACATCTCGCACTGCGCCGAGCTGAACGAGACGCTCGGCCGGGCCGGCCTGGCCCAGATCGACCTCTGGGACTGACCGCCCCGGAGGGACACCCACCGGGCCGGGCGGCGCCGTCAGGCGCGCCCGACGAGCAGGTTACGGGGCGGACGTCTCCGGCCGTGAACCGCCGCGGTTGCGTTCGAGGATCCGCTCCAGGCCGAACGCGATCAGGTCGATCGTGTCCTCCCACCAGGCGTTCGGGTCGGTCAGCCAGACCTCGGCCGTGACCTCGGCGCTCGCGACCAGGTTCGGGAACTCGTCGCGGGGCAGGCTCATCTGGGCCAGCGCGAAGCGCCGTCGCAGCAGGTCGAGCTGGTGGGGGTCGAGGGGCGTGGCGCCCGAGGGGGTGCCCTGCTGCAGAAGCAGCAGGTAGCCGGCGAGCAGGTTGGAGATCATCCGGATCAGGACGATCGCCTGGCGCCTCGCGAACCCCGCATCGAGGAGGATCGCCAGGAGGCGCTCGAGCACCCTCCAGAACGACGGCGGGCCTTCGCCGTCGTAGGCGATGCTGAGGGGCAGGGCAAGCGGGCGGGCGTCGATCTGCTCCTTGTAGTTCTCGATCTCCAGGCGCAATCGCTCGGTCCAGGCCATGTCCGCTCGGACCGCGGGAACGGCGTCCATTCCCTCGAGCACGACCTCGGTCATCGCGTTGATCAGGTCCTGCTTGTCGCGGACGTGGCGGTAGAGGGCCATCGGCGTGACGCCGAGCTCCTGGGCGATGCGCCGCAGGCTGACCGCCTCGAGGCCCTCCGCGGTGCCGAGCTCGATCGCCCGGGCCACGACGGAGGCGCGGGTCAGGCCCGGCCGTCCGGGCGTCTGCGCGCGCGCTGTGGCGTTCGGCGGTTCCATGGTTGACAAAGTATACGCCGCAGACCTACACTGCGCACTTGAGTCTACACCGTAGACCTACGGTGATAACAAGAGACGCGCTCAGTCGCGTCGACCGGAACGGGAGCGCCATGACAACCACCACCCATGGCCACGGGCCCGCCGTCCATGTGCGGGGCCTGGAGAAGTCGTACAAGGAGTTGCAGGTGCTGCGCGGCGTCGACTTCGACGTTGCGCGCGGCAGCATCTTCGCGTTGCTCGGCTCGAACGGGGCCGGCAAGACGACGGTCGTGCGGATCCTGTCCACGCTCCTGCGGTCGGACGCCGGGACCGCCCTCGTCAACGGCTTCGATGTCGCCACCCAGCCTGCGGACGTGCGCGAATCATTCAGTCTCACCGGGCAGTTCGCCGCCGTTGACGAGATCCTCACCGGACGGGAGAACCTCGTCCTCGTCGCCCGGCTGCGGCATCTCGCGGACCCGACCGCGATCGCCGATGCCCTCCTCGAGCGCTTCGCGCTGACCGACGCGGCCGCCCGGAGGGTGTCGACGTACTCGGGCGGCATGCGTCGCCGCCTCGACATCGCGATGAGCTTGATCGGGAACCCACCGGTCATCTTCCTCGACGAGCCGACCACGGGGCTCGACCCCCAGGGACGGATCGAGGTGTGGCAGGCCGTCAAGGAGCTTGCCGAGCACGGCACGACCGTGCTGCTGACGACCCAGGATCTCGGGGAGGCGGAACAGCTCGCCGACCGGATCGCGATCCTCCACGAGGGTCGGATCATCGTGAACGGCACGCTCGCCGAGCTCAAGCAGCTGCACCCGCCGGCCAAGGTCGAGTACGTCGAGAAGCAGCCGACGCTCGAGGACATCTTCCTGACCCTCGTCGGCGGCGGCCATCCGACCAGCGCCAACGGGGCGCCGGCAACCACGACACCGACAGCGTAGGGAACGACGAATGACGAAGCATCTCCTCGGCGACACCGCCGTCCTGACCGGACGGTCGCTGCGCCACATCACGCGAAGCCTGGACACGATCATCACGACCACGATCATGCCGATCGCCTTCATGCTGCTGTTCGTCTACGTGTTCGGCGGCGCCATCCACCCCGGGGCGGATTCGTACGTGACGTACCTCCTGCCCGGCATCCTCCTGATCACGATCGCGACCGGCGTCTCGTACACCGCATTCCGGCTCTTCCTGGACACGAAGACCGGCATCTTCGAGCGCTTCCAGTCGATGCCGATCGCACGGTCGTCCGTCCTGTGGGCGCACGTCCTGACGTCGCTGGTCGCCAACCTGGTCTCGATCGCGGTCGTCGTGGTCGTCGCCGTGGTCATGGGCTTCCGCCCGGTCGCCGGACCGCCGGCATGGTTCGCCGTCGCCGGCATCCTGATCGTGTTCACGCTGGCGTTGACCTGGCTGGCGGTCATCCCCGGGCTGACGGCGACGTCCCCGGACGGCGCCAGCGCGTTCTCCTATCCGCTGATCTTCCTGCCGTTCATCAGCTCGGCGTTCGTCCCCACCGAGACCATGCCCGGCCCGGTGCGCGCCTTCGCCGAGAACCAGCCGGTGACGTCCATCGTCAACGCGATCCGCGACCTCCTCGCCCAGCAGCCGGTCGGCAGCGACATCTGGATCGCGCTCGCCTGGTGCGTCGGGATCCTCGTCGTCGCCTACCTCTTCGCCATGCGGACGTACCGCCGCAAGATCGCCTAGCGGCAGCTGGTCGGTCGGCGGCCAGCCGTCCGCCGAGCCCAGGGCGACAAACGCGTCGGGGCCGAAGGCCCGGTCGGGCTCAGCGGGTATCATGCGAAGCCGCGCGCCTGTAGCTCAGTGGATAGAGCGTCGGCCTCCGGAGCCGAAGGTCGCAGGTTCGAATCCTGTCGGGCGCGCCAGTACAGATGTTCTATTTGATGCAGTCGCCGGCGCTGGGCGGTGCGGATCGGCACAGGGCACTCCGCCCTGGCCGGTGTGGATAACCGGGTTGCATTCCGGTGTACCGTTGGTAGCGGCGTGCGCGCACCGCGATGTCGCCGAGTCTGCGCGTTGACTTCCACGTCCCCCTGGTGCGCAATCGCAAGTGGATGACTCGGCGATGGTCGGACACGGGGTCCGCTGCCTCCGTCGAGCGCATGAGCGCCAGAGGGGAACAAGCCGAATCCGGAGCGGCTGATGCGCGGCCCGCCGACTCGACACCCTCTGCGCGGGGGACACAGACCGTGGGAACGGACGCCACCGGCCACCTTGACTCCTCGACCCAGGACTGGGTGGGCCCTCTCGAAGAGAATGTGCCGCTCCGCCTCCTCATCCTGTCCGACGTGAGGCTGTATCGCGAAGGGATGTGCGAGACCCTCGAACGCAGGCCTCGCTTCGGCGCCGTGCGCGCCGCCGCGGATCTGGCGTCAGCGCTCGAGATCAAGGGCAAGCTGCGGCCCGACGTCGTGATCGTTGACATGGCCACGCGCAACAGCCTCGACGCCATTCGGGCCATCAGGCAGGACGACCCGGGCGCGGTCATCGTCGGGTTCGGCGTCGACGAGGTTGAGGGCGAGGTCCTTGCCTGCGCCGAGGCGGGCTTGGCCGGGTACGTCCCCTCGGATGCCTCGCTCGACGATCTGGTGGAGCGCGTCAGCAGCATCCTGCGTGGCGAACTGCTGTGCGCGCCACGGATGGCGGCGGCCCTGTTCCGCCGTCTCGAGCTGCGCGACAGCCAGGTTCGGCCAGCACCCTTGGGCGCGATCCTCACGCCGCGAGAACGCGAGGTCCTCCGTCTGATCGACGACGGCCTGTCGAACAAGGAGATCGCGGTGACGCTCCAGATCGAGGTCTCGACCGTGAAGAACCACGTGCACAACCTCCTTGAGAAGTTGCACGTCCGGTCTCGGATGCAAGCAGCGGCGAACCTCGGTCACCATCTCGGCGTCCGCCAGCGCGCGCTGGCCGTCGCGTCATCCGCCACCCTCGACTGACGTGCGGCGACGTCGCCCGACCGGACGTCTGTGAGGTCCGCGAGTAGCACGTGAACACCCGGATGCTGGACCATCGCCCGAGGGACAGTCGCGGCGCTCCGTCCAAGGATCACCCGGTTGGCGATCCGAGCGGCGAGGCGCGGCGGGCAGGTCCGGGCGGAAACCAGCTCGCATTGCAAGAGCATCGGCGGACTCAGCCGCCCGATGGGCTGACCGACCGCCCGGCAAGCGTCGCAGCCGCGGGCGGATCCAGCGCCGGAAACCCCATCGATTTGGGCGTCCGGGCGCCCTTCGAGGCCGGATTCGATCGGACGTTCCGGTCCGTGCGCATCCACACGGATCCGAGTGCCGAGCGAGCCGCTGCGGACCTTTCCGCGCACGCGTTCACGGTCGGCCGGGACATCTACTTTGCCCGGGGCACGTACCGGCCCGATACCGGCGAAGGGCGGCGCCTCCTGGCTCATGAGCTCGCGCACGTCGTGCAGCCCGCCGTCGATCGCGTAGCGCACCCGTCTTCGGTTGTGAGCCAGCCGTCGGACGAGGACGAACGGGCCGCAAGCGTCATGGCGAACGCAGCGCTGCAACGGATGGATGGACCTCGGCCCTCGCGCCGGCCAGACCAGGAGGTCACGCCGCCCGCCACGACGGCGATCCAGCGCCAGGTGACGTCTCAACCACCCGCGCCCAACAGTGAGCAGACGCCTCCGCTCATCGATCGTTATCGAACCGCGCTTGCCACGTCGAAGTGGACGGAAGCCGCCGTCCTCCTCAACGGCTTCAGCGACGCGGACATTCAGGCACGCGTTTCCGATACCGTCGAGCTTCCCCCGTCGTCCCGGGTTGAGCTTCGTCTACACACGCCTGAGTGGGCGTTTCGGGTTCGCCGACCCCTGTTGATCGCCGACTACAACGACGCGCGAGCGGCCGGCCGCTGGAGTGACGCGGCGACGCTCCTGAACGGATTCAACGACGAGGACATCCGACTCCTCGCCTCGCAGCTTCCCCCGGCCGAGGTTGGGCCGATGGTCCATGGCGCGAGGGAGGCCATGGAGGGGATCAGCCTGGAGCGCGTGCTGAACGGCATCGCTCGTCGCTACGACGAGGTGAGCCCGGACGAACCAGGAACCAAGGTCATCACCGTGACGAGCCTCATGCAGGCAGCCGGCCTGCCGGCGAGCGCGGCCTCGGCCTACGTGCAGGCTGAAGCTCGGGATCCGCGTCGGTCGGCCTGACTCGTCGACCGGCGAGGGACCAGATGCGGCCTCCAAGGACGTCGCGGCGATGGCGGCGGCGATGAAGTCGGGCGCGACGAAGTTGGGCGCGACGAAGACGAGCGCCGGAGGCACCGGCGCCCCGAGCCCTCTCCAGCCCGATAAGCTCGTATCGGGGAACCTGGCCCACGAACTCATCGGCGATGTCTATTGCACCCTGAATTCCACCGTCGGTCTTTGACCTGAGCGTGTTCGACATCCTCGCCTTCGCGAAAGGCAAGGTTCCCGGGCTCGCGAAGGCCGTCAGCGCGGCAAAGGCGGACCTTTTCACGAACCTCGACATGCGACCGGACATCACCGATCTCGGCAAAATGCAGATCTTCGAGATCAAGCCGGTGGGGTCCGCCGCACTGGCGGTGGCCGAAGCGAAGCTCTACGTCGACCTTTTCAATGGTCTAGGTCTCGATGAGATCAGCTTCTCGCTTGGCAACCCTGGCAACCGAGGGACGAGCGGCACGATCCCGGGCCCGGACGAGACGCTGGTCTGGGCGTCGCCTCTACCCGGAGCGATCCTCTATGCGTTCGTGCGACCGCCCGAGTATCCAGCGCGCGAGCAGGAACGGATCCGGACGGGAGCGTACGAACCCGGGCTCCAACTTGGGGTGGAAACGATCGTTGGGGTGGGGTTGGGCGCGGTCGCCGGCTTGGCGGTGCTTGCTGAGGTCTCGGCCGCAACACTCGCCAGCTACGGACCGATGTTGGAGCGGCTGATCGAGGCCGCCCGTGCCGCGGGTCAGCCGGTGCCGACGCTCATTCCGCAGCCGGGCTGACCCAACACGCGGGATCGAGGTCCGTCGGTTCGAAGGACCGATCCGACTCACCACGCCAGAACTCATCCGCGCGTCCAGGTGGGATCCAGCGGATCCAGGGTCCGCATTGGGCAAAAAGGACTAGATCCTGGACCCATGCGCGCTCGCAAGCGAGACGACGCTTCCCGAAGCAGACCTGTGGGCGCGACAGACTCAGTGATTTGACTGGCCACGCGGGTTCACTGCCGAGCTAGTCCAGGGTCATCCACCGAACTCGCACCGTTCGGACGGCTGTGTCGACGGGGTCCATCCAGCACGATCGGCCGATCCGATGAAGACCATCCGCGTCGTGCTCATGGGCATGCGCCCCCGGCTCCGAGACATCCTCACGGATGCGCTCGCGGGGGAGGCGGACATGCACCTCCTCGACTGGCAGCCGGCAGAGCAGGACGCGCAGACCGTGGTGCCGGACGTGATGGTCTGCCAGGCACACGATCCCCTGGACCCGGACCTTCCGACGCGTCTGCTTCAGAGCGCGCCGCGCGGTCGCGTCCTTGTCGTCTCGGACGCCGGCGATCGCGCCGCCATCTTCGAGCTCCGCCCCACGCGGACGGTGATGCGGGCGATCGGCATGCTGGACCTGATCGCGGCGATCCGGTCGGGCATCGAGACCAAGCCCGGCACGCTCGCCGGCGATCAGGCTGCAGGGTAGCGCGATGTACCAGGTCATCGCCGCAGCCAGCGCCACGATCCGCCAGATGCTGCTGGACGCGATGCTGGCGGACATCGGTCCGAGCGGCCTCGCCGCGTTCTTCACCGGCTCGACGACCGTCTCGCTCGAGACGCCCCAGGAGATGTCGGCCAGGGGCCGCCAAGGGCTGTCCGTCTGGCTCTACCGGGTGGAGCGGGACGAGGACCGACTGAACGACCCGCCCCTGATCCGCACCGTGCCGACTGGTGAGGTGGAGGTGTTGCCGCCGCCCCTGCCGCTCCGGCTCCACTACCTGCTCACGCCGCTCACCCGGTCGAGCCCCGACACCGAACAGCGGATCCTCGGGCGGGCCATGCAGGTGTTCCATGGCTATCCGATCGTGTCGGGCGCGTTCCTCCGCGCGGAGCTGGCCGGGACGGAGACGGAGCTGCACGTCCACCTGGAGGCGCTCGGCCTCGATGAGATCACCCGAGTCTGGGATGCCCTCGAGGGGTCGTACCAGCTGTGCGTCTCGTACGAGGTCACCCTCGCCCGGATCGGCGTCAACACCGACCCGGTGGTCATGAGCCTCGTCGAATCGGTCCACCCCGACGTCAGCGTGATCGTCGGGCAGGTGCCCGCCTGATGGCGCGCCGGACCGCCACCGTCGGCGCGATCGCCTACACGATCGCCGACGACGACCCGCCGCGACCTGAGCTCCTCCCACGCGCGGTGCTCAGGACCGCGGTCATCGACGAGCTCACCTTGCGGCCAGTGGATGCGCCGCTGTCGGTGACGACCAACCTGCGCGGCGCGTGGACGAGGGTGGCATCCGGCGGCATCTGCGGCCTGGCGGCGAGGCCCGTCGATGTCGTCGCGGCGCTGGCCCACCCCGGCGGGTTCACGGCGAGCGTCTCAGCGCCCGGCTACCTGCCGCGCGACCTGACGCCCGACATCGATGGCGCGCGACGGACCCTCGTGGCCGGCACGGCCGCCGGCGCGTCGTCGCTCAGTGTGGCGCCCGGCGATCCCACACCGCGGGCGCAGTTCCGGCCCGGCCGCGCCGTCGTCATCGAGCGTGAGGCGCCACCGCCACCGCCGGCACCCGTGCCCGAGGAGGAGGTCGCCGAGATCGACGCCGTGCCGCCGCCGTCGGCGGACGTCGTGTCGCTGATGGAAACGCTCCGCTCGCCGCACTCGGCCAACCGCCATGTCGCGGGTCTGCCCATCGTCCTCCCGGTCCAGCGACTGCATCGGGACGGGACGGTCCGGATCCGCGGTCAGGTCCGCCGGAAGATCGGACCGTCGATCGTTCCGGCTCCCGGCGCATCGGTGGCGATCGCGGGCATCTGGTGGGACCACCCCTCGAGCATCACGTCGCCGCCGAAACCACCCGACCTGTGCGCCGTGTCGCCGTCCCTTCGGCTCGCTCATCCCGTCGGCGCGCCCGTCCATACCTGCACCTTCAACACCGGGTCCGCACGAGCGTTGGGTCGGTCCATCCCGGCAGGAGCGTTGGAGATCGAGGTCGCTCCCAACAGCAACCTTGTTCCCGCGGGTGGCGACGTCCTGCGTCTCGGTGATCCGGCAACCGACGATCACGAGATTGTCGTGTCCGATGGGTTCGCACCCGCCACGGACCCCAATGCCCCGGTCGTCGTCCGGCTTCGAACACCGACGGGCCTCCTCCATCGGGCCGGTGAGCCGATCCATCGGATGCAGGCAGCGGTGTCCGCGAACCCGGTCGGCAGTGTGGGGAGGGAGTCACTGCCGGGTGACCTGGTCCTCTTCGCCACGGGACTCAATCAGCCGTTGCAGCCCGAGCACATCGTGGTCGAGCCGACACAGCCGCACGCCGTGTACTACCGGGCCCTGCGGTTCCCGACCACGAACGGCGCGAATCCGTGGCCGCTCGACGTGGAAGGCCGGTTCGTCTGGCCGCCGATCGCACGGGTCGCCGAGGTCCGGGTCATCACCACCCTCCCAGCGCACCCCACCGTGCAGATCGACCACGCCCTTGATCCGGGCGGCGACTCCTCGCTCGCCATCGTCCTCACGTGAAGGAAGGGTCCGATGCCTGAGTACCTGTCCCCCTCGGTCTACGTCGAAGAAGTCGACACGGGAAGCAAGCCCATCGAGGGTGTGAGCACGAGCACGGCGGGAATGGTCGGCGTGACGGAGCGCGGCCCCGTCAACGTACTGACCCTCGTCACAAGCTACGCGGAGTACCAGCGAGTCTTCGGGCAGACATTGACCTTTGGCGACTACGGCGACCACCGCTATCTTCCGCACGCTGTCGAAGGGTTCTTCACCAACGGCGGCAAGCGCGTCTACGTGACCCGCGTGACTGCGGGTGCCGCTACGCCCGCGGAGCGCACGCTCGTCGCCGTGGACCCGGCGGCACCGGCGGCCTCGCAGCTCGCCGCGGGTGCGGCCGCCGGCGGCACCTCGGTGGTCGTGATGTCGGCTACGGGGCTGGCGGCGGGTGCCGCCGTCCAGATCGGCAGCGGTGCCGGGGCGGAATTCCAGACGATCCAGGCGCCTGTTGCCGTCGATACGATCGCCCTGGAGCAACCGCTCGCGCGCGGGCATGCCTCAGGGACCAACGCCGAGGAGATTGCTGCCCCGGTCGCGGTCGGTGGAGCAGGTGCCTACAACTCAACCCTGACGCTGGCGGCTCCTTCCGGCGCGAGGTCGATCACGTGCGGCCTGGCGACGCCCGCAGGCCAGATCTGGCTGCTCATCGGCGCCGGTGTCCGGTCGGAATACGTTCAGACGACCGCGGCTTCCGGCGGCGGCATCACGTTCGACCTCGCTACCCCTCTGCAGCTGTCTCACCCGGTCAACGACCCGGTCGTCCGGCAGACGGTTCCTGGAGCCGGCGTCAACCGACCCCTCGATGTCGCGGCCGGCCCGGGCGCAACGATGGCGGTCCTCCAGAACGGCCCATTCGCCACCCCGGTCGCCCGGTTCGCCGGCGCGACGCCCGACGACATCGAGATCCGGCGGGTCTGGTCACCGGCCTCGATCACGGTCGACCAGCCCGCCTACACGGCGTACCCAGCCGGGACGCTCGTCGAGCGGATCACGCTCGGCCTCGCCGTGGGCGGAATGTCCCTGATGGCGGCCGTGCCCGAGGGCGCGACCGTCATCCAGGTGCACGGCCGGACGGCGTTCAACGTCGGCGACATCCTGGAGATCGGTGGCGTCGGGGACCTCGAGCGGATGGAGGTCGCCGCCCTTCCGACCCGGCTGCAGCCCCCGGATGACGGTGCGATCGTCCTCCGCGCGGGCGTGCGGTTCAAGCATCCGGTCGGATCGGCGCTGCAGCGTCGACCGGGCACGCCAACGGGATTGAACTACGTCGCGTCGTTGGCCGTCGACGCAACCGGCACGAGCATGGTCGTGACCCAGGGCGGTCTGAATGCAGCGGACATCCTTCGGATCACCCCGCCAGGGGACGGCCCGTTCTTCCACAGCGTCACCGCCGTGGCGGTGCCCGTGATCCCGCAGCGACTGCCGCTGAGTGCCGGCACGACCCTGGTGAGCGGCCACCCCGCAGGCAGTGAGGTGGTGGCTCGCGCCCCGATGTTGCGCGTTCTCGCCCTCGACACGGGTGTTTGGGGGAACCGCCTCCACGTCGCGATGGAGGAGCAGCCGGATCCGCTGCTTCGGTCGACGATCCGCCAGCCGGTGAACGCGACGTCGTTCCGCCTCCGGTCGACGGCGGGCCTGGAAGTCGGCACCGAGCTGGTGATCACATCAGGGCTCGGCGAGACGAGCGTCAAGGTGGCATCGGTCGACCTTCAGAACGACGCGCTCATCACCCTCGACGCGGCGACGCCGGCCCCCGGCGCCGGTATCGGTGATTCTGTCCGGACACGCGAATACCGGTTCGTCGTCGAGCTCCGCCGCCAGGCGGACCCCACGAACCCCGCTCGCGGCACGTCTGCGATCGACCGTGAGGTCTTTTCGTACCTGTCCCTCGATCCCCGCCACTCCCGGTATTTCCAGACGGTGATCGGAACGACGTGGGCGATGGGGACGCCCGGGACCACGGACGACGATGCCCCCGCACCCTTGACACGGGCACTGCGCCGTGCCGACCGGCGATCGGAGGGCGAGTCGGCGTACGTGCGGGTGCGGGACCTGGCGGCTACGAATGCGCTGCGGACGAGCCCCGTCGCCTCGCACGACCAGGTTCCCGGTGGCCTCCAGCGGCTCGTGCTGCTCCCGCTCGCCCACGGCGGCGACGCAATCGTCGGCACGACGTTCGGGGACGCTGACTACATCGGCAATCCCGGGACCGACCCTGAGCTGGACACCGGGCTGTACACACTCAGGAACGTCGACGAGATCAGCATCGTCGCCGTCCCCGGACGGACGAGTCCGGTGATCCAGGGCGCATTGATCAACCACTGCGAGCTCCTGCGGTACCGGTTTGCCGTCCTCGATGGGCGCCGGCCACCCGGCGACTCGATCGCCGACATCCGTGATCAGCGCCAGCAGTTCGACACGAAATACGCCGCGCTGTACCACCCGTGGCTGCTGATCCCGGATCCGTATCCCGTAACCGCTACGCCGCCGGACTATCCCGTCCCGCCATCTGGCCACGTCGTCGGCGTCTACGCACGGACCGATATCGAGCGCGGCGTGCACAAGGCGCCGGCGAACGAGGTCGTCCGGGGGGTCGTCGGGTTGCAGCGCGTCCTCAATAAGGAGCAGCACGACATCCTCAATCCGTACCCGGTCAACGTGAACGTCATCCGCGACTTCCGCACGAACAACCGCGGCATCCGCGTGTACGGCGGCCGCGTGATCACGAGCGATTCCGACTGGAAGTACGTCAACGTTCGGCGGCTCCTGATCTTCATCGAGGCGTCGGTCGAACGGGGCCTCCAGTGGGTGGTCTTCGAGCCGAATGCGGAGCCGTTGTGGGCCCGCGTCCGACGCTCCATCGCGAACTTCCTGACCCTGGTCTGGCGGAACGGCGGGCTCGAAGGCACGAAGGTCGAGGAAGCGTTCTTCGTCAAGTGCGACCGCACGACGATGACCCAGACGGATATCGACCAGGGACGCCTGATCGTCCTCGTCGGGGTGGCTCCGGTCAAGCCGGCCGAGTTCGTGATCGTGCGGATCGGGCTCTGGACGGCGCACGCCGACGACTGAAGAAGCGAACGTCGATAGGAGACATCGAATGGCCACCGATCAGCGGAATGATCCGTACCGCGAATTCAACTTCGTGCTCGAGATCGACAAGGTTCCAAAGGGAGCGTTCTCGGAGGTCGGCGGCCTCACCGCCGATGGCGACGCGGTCGATTACCGGGAGGGCACGGACCTCCAACCCAACGTCCGGAAGCTCACCGGGCTGCGCAAGTACGTGAACATCACGCTGAAGCGCGGGTACTCCCAGGACCGAACTCTCTGGCAGTGGCACCAGAACATCGCGAATGGGATCGACGACCGACGGAACGTCACGGTGGTCCTCCTCAACGAGCGTCGCGAGGCGGTTCTGCGCTGGCACGCGGAGAACGCCTGGATCAACAAGATCGAAGGCCCGGCACTGAAGGCTTCGAGCAACGACGTCGCGATGGAGTCGCTCGAGCTCGTGCATGAAGGCCTCACGCTCGAGACGTAAGGTCGATGCCGACTTACGAGATGCCTGGCGTCTACAACGAACGAAGTGACTCGTCGTCCGGCGGGATCTCCGCGCTCCGGACGGACGTCGCCGGCTTCGTCGGGATCGCCAGCCGAGGGCCACTTCACCTGGCAGTGCCGGTGGAGTCGACTCGCCAATTCGAGGCCTGGTTCGGTGGCGCCACCGACCAGGGGTACCTCGCCTATTCGGCCCGCGCGTTCTTCGAGAATGGCGGCCGTCGTCTGTGGGCGGTGCGCGTCGCTTCCGAGGTGGCCTCAACCGCGGCGGTCGTCGTCAACGCCAACGGCCACGCCGCATGGCGGCTCGAGGCGTCCAGTCCCGGCGTCTGGGGAAATGCGCTGGCGGTCCGCGTGGCCGAGCGGCGGCGGATCCAGCGTCGCGGACGGACCGATGACCTGGACCGCGATGTCCTGCACATCGACAGCACCGCGGGTCTCGAGCGCCGGACGCTCCTCGAAGTTCGTGCGGGAGGCGTCCACGAACGAGCCGTGGTTGAGGATGCCCAGCCTGATCTCGGCACGGTCCGAATCGACCGGCCGCTCACCCTGATCGGCCCGGGCACAGGCGTCAAGGTCGACACCGTCAGCTGGCAGCTCGACGTGTTCGAGACGGGCACGCTCGTCGCGCAGGCCGGCGACGTCTCGATCGTTCCCGGCCACTCACGGTATGGCCCTTCGGTCCTCCGGATGCCGTGGACCGTGATCGATCCCGAGCGCCCAGATGAGGCAGGCGGTCGCGCGCCCGACGCAGAGCTCGCGCTCGATTACTTCCGGATCGGCCGCAACCGCGCCTCGGTGACGCCACCCCGCGTCGTGATCCGCGAGCTGCGCAATGGGACTGCCCGCGATGCCCTGGACCTGCTCGATGACGCGGATGGTCGGGTGCCCTTCAGCCTCGGCGGCGGTCTCGACGGCCTCGCGGCGCTGCAGGTGACGGACTTCATCGGCGATCGGGTGCCGCCGATCTCCTCGAACGAGCTGATTGCCGCCGGCCGGCGCGGCCTCGCCGCCCTGGCGATCGTGGACGAGGTCGCGATCATCGCGGTCCCGGATATCCACATCCAACCCCGGCCGATCCACGTCATCGCGCCCTCGCCGGTGTGTGAGCCGGACGTCTGCATCGAGCCTGCCACGACCCCTGCGATCCCGGTCGTGGCACCGGTCGGAGACCTTCCGCCGCGCTTCGACCTTCGTGCCATCGGCCTGGTGCAGGACGCCATGGTCGACCAGTGCGAGCGGCTCCGGGACCGGGTCGCGATCCTGGACGCCCCGCTCGGCGCTATCGACCGCCTCACCTTCGCCGCGACCGAGCTGCGCGAGTGGCGGATGCGCTTCGAGTCGACGTTCGCCGGGTTGTACGCGCCGTGGGTGCTCGTCGTCGATCCTCTGCGCGATCAAGGGCGCACCGCGGCCGGTCTCACGCGCGCCATTCCCCCGAGCGGCCACGTCGCGGGAGGCTGGGCGGCGGTCGATCTCCGCCAGGGCGTCCACGTCGCCGGGGCGAACCGCCCCCTCCTGTGGGCCCAGGGCGTGACCCTCTCCTTCGACGACGCGATGCACGGGCTCCTCAACAGCCTGGGCGTCAACGTCATCCGGGCTGGGCCCGGTTTCGGGATCCGCGTCCTTGGGGCCCGGTCGGTCTCGTCCGACCCCGACTGGCGCTTCTTGAGCACGCGCCGGTTGTTCGCGATGGTCGAGGAGGCCATCGACGAATCTATCCAGTGGGCGGTCTTCGAGCCCAACGACTGGCGCACGCGCCTGAAGCTGACACTCGTCATCCGGTCATTCCTCGGGGCCCTGTGGTCGCGCGGCGCAATGGTCGGCGCGAAGCCCGATGAGGGCTTCTTTGTCCGCTGCGACGAGACGAACAACCCGCCGTCGGCCCGCGATCTGGGGCAGCTCCAGATCGACGTCGGCATCGCCGCAACGACGCCGTTCGAGTTCATCGTCCTGCGCATCGGCCGCGATGCCAACGGGTTCGCGATCTCGGATCGCGATCCGCTGCTGGCGACGGGTTAGGGCATCCGATGGCTGTCCTCTCGCAGACCGGTGTCCGGCTCGACCCCGTGCTGAATCACAACTTCGTGATCAGCCTCATCGACACGAGCAGCTCCCTTGGAACGCTCGGCTCTGCGGCGATGTCCGCGATCTTCGACGTCGCCCTCGGTGGCTTCTCGGAGTGCTCAGGCCTCGAGATGTCGCTGAAGACGGAGGACTTCCGGGAGGGCGGCAACAATGGCCGCGTCCTCCACTTCCCCAGCCGGGTCGAATGGGGGGCGAT
This sequence comes from uncultured Chloroflexia bacterium, assembly GCA_963710105.1. Lineage (GTDB taxonomy): Bacteria > Chloroflexota > Limnocylindria > Limnocylindrales > CSP1-4 > CF-46. The sequence goes on along the minus strand of CAVPYV010000003.1, from coordinate 49,451 downwards.
CACGCTGAAGAAGGGCATCGCCGGCACCGCACTCTGGGACTGGCAGTACGGCTTCGTCGAGGGCCGTGGCAAGCGCCGTGATGGCGTGATCGTGCTCCTCAACGCGCAGCACCTCCCAGCCAACGTCTGGACGTTCCACCGCGGTCTACCGACGAAGTACACGGGCCCGCAGCTCAACGCGACGCAGAACGCCGTCGCGATCGAGTCGCTCGAGATCACCCACGAGGGGCTCTACCAGGTGCCGTTCGTGGGCGCCGCGACCGCCGTCGCCTCGGCGGCGACGAGCGCGATCGCTGGCGGGTTCTAGGGAGGCGGGGATGGCCCAGGTTCGGATCCACGAAGTTGTGGGGACCGTCCGCATGGTGGACGGCGAGTCACTGCTGAGCCCCGCGGTCCTGGAACGCATTGTCGCAGCGGTCCTGCAAGCGGCTGCGGCGGACCGCCGCGACGAGCAGAGCCGGCGCCAAGACACGCGGATCGGCGGACCCGCCGCTGACGATCGCGAGGACGATGGCCAATGAGCGAGCCCGCGAAGGCCACGATCATCGTCCGCTGGGAGGGAAAGAACGATCCGGTCCCGGTTCCGGTCCAGTACAACCCGACCGAGTACACGGTCGAGAAGCAGGCACAGTACGCCGAGATCTCGATCCCCGGCCTCGACTCGCCCCTCCAGCAGTACGTCCGTGGCCAGTCGGAGAAGCTGACCCTCGACCTGTTCTTCGACACGACCGATCAGGGCATGGGCTCGACGGTGACCAGCGTCACGACCGAGACCGACAAGATCTACCAGCTGCTCAAGATCGAGCCGACGAGACACGCGCCGCCGATCCTCGAGTTCCTGTGGAGCCACGAGATCCCGGGATCGCATGTGGGCGACGCGCCGGGTAGCATCGCGGGCTCGTCAACGCAGACGATCGGCTCGACGCCCGGCGGCGTGGGATCGGCCGTGAGCAGTGCCAACGCCGCGGCGGGCAGCGTCGGCGGCTCGGCCTCGACGACCGCGGCCGGTGCTGCGGGCGTCGCGCACCAGCGGCGCAACGGCTTTCGCTGCGTGCTGGAGAGCGTCCGCCAGAAGTTCACGTTGTTCTCGCCGGCCGGGGTGCCGTTGCGGGCGACGCTCACCTGCACGTTCCGTGAGTACAAGTCCCTCGCAGACCAGCTCGCCGAGCTCCATTGGAGCTCGCCGGATCGGACGCACGTCCACGTGCTCGCGGAGGGCGAGGCCCTGGCGAGCGTGTCGGAGCGGTATTACGACACGCCGGGCGACTGGCGCGAGATCGCCTCGAAGAATGGCCTGGACGACCCCCGGCGGCTGACCGCCGGCACGTTCCTCGAAGTCCCCCCGCTCGCGTGATCCCATGACTGCGACCACGCAACCCGCGACGACGCAGAAGCTCCCTGACGTCGCCCTTCGCTATGGCGACTTCTTCCAGCCGCGGTTCGAGGTCACCGCAGGCGGAGCATCGCTGCCGAAGGACGTCGTCCGCGACGTTACGTCGGTTTCCTACAACGACTCGATGACGGACATCGACAGCTTCGACTTCACCGTCAACAACTGGGACGTCGATCGCCGCCGCTTCAAGTACGTCGGATCGGAGACGGAGGCGCAGCCCTCGGAAGCGCTCTACCGGATGTTCGAGCCGTGCGCTCGCGATTTCGAGCTGAGCATGGGCTACGGGTCGAACCTCGTGAGGATGGTCAAGGCGACGCCGGCCGGCCTCGAGCCGTCCTTCCCCGCGGGGGGCGCACCAACCCTCACGGTGCGGGCGCTGAACGTGCTGTGGAAGCTGCAGACCAAGAAATATCGCGGTCACTGGGCGGACAAGACGTTCGCGCAGGTCGTCGACGAGATCGCCAAGAAGACCGAGGCAGGTGGCTGCAAGCGCTTCCCGATCCCGATCCGCGTCTCCAACGAGGTGCGCAAGGACACGAAGATCGATGTCATCACGCAGGAGAACCAGTTCGACATCGACTTCCTGCTGCGCGAGGGTCGCGAGCGCGGGTACGAGGTCTTCGTGGACCAGGAGTCGGCAAGCAGTCGATCCCCACAGGACGTCCTCCGCATCCAGAAGTCCGAAGAGCGAACACCCAACAAGCCCGAGATCGCCTACGAGCTGAAATGGGGCCTGTCCCTGATCGAGTTCGTCCCCAAGCTCTCCACGGCGAACCAGGTGAAGTCCGTCGAGGTCCGCGGGTGGGACCGACAGAAGAGCCGGTCGATCCGAAAGACGGTCACCGTCCACGACTCCGCGATCAAGATCAACCGCGATCTCCTCTACCTCGTCGATCCCGGGCAGCCCTGCGGCGGAACCGGCTGCCGGCCGCGCGAGGACGTCACGGTCAACGAGCCGAAGTTCAACGCCGAGCAGACGCAGCAGCGCGCGGTGACGCTCATGGAAGAGCGGCTCAAGCAGCTCGTCGAGGCGACCGGCTCGACGGTCGGCATCCCCGAGCTGCGGGCCGGAACCCGGGTCGCGATCCGCGGCCTCGGCGCCCGCTTCTCCGGGGTCTACTTCGTCACCAAGACGACGCACACGATCAACGACAGCGGCTATGTGACGAAGTTCACGGCTCGCCGCGAGCGCCCGTTGGACGCGGCATGAGCCGGCGGGTGGGCGTCGTCACCGCCTTCGTGCACGCCGTGGACGTGGACCAGGGTCGCGTTAAGGTCGAGTACCGCGCGATCGAGGACGACCTGCGCTCGACCTGGGCGCCGATCGCGACGCCACTCAGCGGCGGCAAGCGCGGCCAGCTGTTCATGCCCGAGGTCGGCGACGAGTGCCTGGTCGCGTTCGAGAACGGCGACTTCGATCACCCGTTCGTCGTCGGGTTCCTCTGGAATGGCAAGGACGTCTCCCCCGAGAAGGAAGCGTCCAACCGGGTCATCGTCACGCCCGGTAACCATCAGCTCCGCTTCGAGGACAAGCAGGGCGACCGGCGCGTCATCCTCCGCTCGGACGGCAAGCACGAGCTGCAGCTCGAGGACAAGTCGTCCGGCCCGTTTGCGCGGCTCAAGACCGCGGCGGACCGGCATGTGCTCCTCGATGACACGCCGGGCTTCGGCAAGATCGAGATCACGTCTGGCCAGAACAAGCTGACGCTCGACGACGCTCCCGCGAACACGAAGATCGCCATCAGCGCGGGCATGGGCCTGGTGACGCTGTCCATGAACGTCACCCCCGTCCCTTCGCTGGCGATCTCCGTCGGTGGGAACTCGATCGACATCGGGCCGGCCGGGATCACGGTCAACGCGGTCGGAGCGCTGAGCGTGTCGGCGGCGGGGCCGGCGACGATCAGCGCGGCTGTCGCCAACGTGACATCGAGCGTCCTGAGCGTCAACGCGGCGGTCACCACCTTCTCGGGCATCGTGGTCGCTCCCACGGTCGTCGCCAGCTCGATCGTCTCGCCCCTCTATACGCCCGGCGTGGGCAACCTCATCTGAGGGCGCGATGATGACCCTCACCGTCCCGACCCCCGAACTCGTCTTCGACCCGCCCAACGGCCCGCCGGCGCTCGAGAAGCCGGTCACCATCCGGCTCGGCTCGCCGCGAGAACGGGACGGCACGCCGGTCCCCGCTGCGGACGTCCGTCAGTACGGCACGCTCGTGTATCGCGGAGCCCTTGGCGCGGAGGAGGTCTGGGACGAGGCCGCCGGGCGCTGGATCGGGGCGCCCCTGGACCCCGAGGCCGTGCTGCGCCTCCGGCCGGTCCCCGTCACAGCCGCGACGACGCCGACGGATCCGTGGACCGGCATGCTGATCGCATTCGGCCAGAAGGACGCGACCGGGACGGCCCGGTTCAGCAAGTCCACCGGAAGTGGCCCCGCCTACCGACTCCGCGGGATCGTTCTGGCGGCGAGCGGCGGCGTTCCCCGCACCGGGATCGGCGGACCATCGCCGGACTTCGAGTTCGTCAGCGCCACCGAGCGTCAGCGATTCCGCGTGGTCTTCGACACCGACGACGCGGCCAATGCGGGACGAACGCGGCTGCTCCTCCAGGACGCGACGCTCCGTCAGGCGGGGTACGTCGAGATCCGGGCGCTCGGCGGGCGCGAGGTGGAGATCGCGACCTGCGATGCCGGGGGCACGGTCGTCGCGCGCGTGACCCTCACCGACGACGGCGACATCCATCTGGCGCCGGCCGCCGGGCGATCGATTGTCCTGGACGGTCCCCTCGAAGCGCAGCGGGTGCACTACCAGCCCGCCGCCGGCGGAGCGAGGCAGACGCTGTGATCGACCGCGAGTTCCTCGGCGTCGGCTGGCGCTTCCCGCTGCAGGTCACCCCCGGCGGACGAATCGCGCAAGCCCGCTACGAGCAGCGCGTCGAGGAGTCGATCATCCTGATCCTCTCGTGCGCGCCCGGGGAGCGTCCCATGCTCCCGGAGTTTGGGTGCGGGATCCACGACCGCCTGTTCGCGCCCAACGACAGTCGCACCATCGCGGTGATCGTCCACGAGGTCCGCCGTGCGCTGACGCGCTTCGAACCCCGGATCGACCTGCTCGACGTGAACGCCGAGAACACCGTGGACGCCCCGAACCTCCTCCTCATCCGCGTCGACTACCGCGTCCGCTCGACGAACACCATCGGCAACCTCGTCTACCCGTTCTACATCCGCGAGGCCCGCTGATGCCGCTCGAGACCCAGTTCCCGGTTCTCGACGACCGGCGCTACGACGACATCGTCGAGGAGATCCGGACGCGGATCCCGCGCTACACGCCGGAGTGGCGGCCCCAGTGGAGCGACCTCAACGACAGCGACCCGGGCATGATCCTGGCCCAGACCTTCGCCTGGCTCTCGGACATGCTGCTGTATCGGCTGGACCGGGTGCCCGAGCTCCAGTATCTGAAGTTCCTGGAGCTGATCGGGATCGAGCTCCGACCGGCGTTGTCGGCGACGGCCGAGATCTCGTTCGCGGTGTCCGCGAAATCCACTGCAACGACGGTCAACATTCCGGCCCGCACGCAGGTCAGCGCGGACTCCGACGACGGACCGCCCATCGTGTTCGAGACCGAGCGAGACCTCACGGCCCTCGCCGCCGAGCTCCGGTCCGTCCAGGCGTGGGACGCGGCCGTGTACGACGACGTCACCGGCTGGAACACGGATCCAGCGAGTCATCCGGACGGCTTCTATCCGTTCGGAGCGGCGCCGCGGGAGGACGGCGCGCTCGTGCTCGGGTTCGCCCTCCTTGACCCCGCCGCCACGTCGTTCCCGGCGCTGACCATCAACCTCGCCTGCTTCAGCGCCGAGTCGAGCGGGTCGAGCCCGGTCCTGGAGTGTGGGCCGGGGGCGACCAGGGCCTACGCGCCGGCGAAGATCCAGTGGGAAGGGTTCGACGGAACGGACTGGCAGCCGATCGACACCCTGAACGACGAGACGCTCACCTTCACCCGCTCCGGGCACATCTTCGTGCGCGTCGCTCCCGGACTGGGCCTCCAGCAGGTCTACCTGGGCGAGTACGACGGGATCGATCCCGTCACCCAGCAGCCGAGGCCGCCGCTCTTCTGGATCCGTGCGCGGCTGACGCGCACCCAGTACGAGCGTCCGCCGCGCCTCTCAGCCGTCCGGATCAACACGGTCCCGGCGATCCAGGCGCAGACCGTGCTCAACGAGATCCTCGGGGGGACAACTGGCGCCCGGAACCAGTCGTGGCAGCTCGAGAACGCCCCCGTCCTGCGAGACGGCCTGACCATCGAAATCAACGAAGGCCCGGGGGACGCCGCTCAGCCATGGACGATCGTCGACGACCTGTTCGGATCGGGGCGAGCCGATCGGGACCTGGCCGTCGACTGGACCAGCGGCGAGGTTCGTGCGGGGGATGGGGAACACGGCCAGGTCCCGATCGCAAACGCCGGCGACCCGGACACGAACGTCATGGCCGTGCGCTATCGCTTCGGCGGGGGCGTCCGCGGGAACGTCCGTGCGGGCGCCATCGCGAACCTGCTGACCTCGATCGACGGCATCGACGGCGGCCAGACGACGAACGTCTTCGCCGCGAGCGGCGGGACGGACGAGGAGCGCATCGACGACGCGAAAGTCCGCGCGCGGCAGATGCTGCGTGCTCGCGACCGTGCGGTGGCAGTCGAGGATTTCGAGCTGCTCGCGAAGCAGGCGGGCAACGTGCGTCGGGCGAAGGCGTTGCCGCTCGCCAACCCGCGCTTTCCGGGTGTGAAGGTTCCGGGCGCCGTCACCGTGATCGTCGTCCCCGATTCGAAGGTGCCCGCCCCGCAGCCGTCCGACGGCCTTCTCCGAACCGTTTGCGCCTACCTGGAAGCACGCCGCTTGTTGACGACGGAGCTGTACGTCGTCGGTCCCGTCTACGTGGCGGTGAGCGTGGAGGCCAGTGTCGTCGCGTCCGATGATGCCGACCGAGGCCAGGTCAAGGAATCGATCGAGACGGCCCTCTCGGCATACCTCCACCCGCTCACCGGAGGCGAGGACGGGCTCGGCTGGCCGTTCGGCGGCACGATCCGCTACTCGCAGGTGCTCCAGCGGGTGTTCACGGTGGCCGGCGTCGAGAGCGTACCGAGCCTGTTCCTGATCGTCGACGGCGAACGCCGCACCGAATGCCGCGACGTGCCCATCGATCCAAACGCCCTCGTGTACCCAGGCGCGCACGCGATCACCGTCAGCAGCATGAGCGAGACGGAGGAGCTGCCGTGAGGCCCCTCGGCGTCCCGTCGCGCCTCCTGACGCTGCCTGCGCCCCCGCACGACCCGTTCTCGGTGATGCTCGCCGGCCACATCGGCCAGACTCCGTCCGTCGGCTGGCGTGCCCAGCGGCTGGCCCGGGCTCAGATCGATCACGCAATCAAGGCGCTCGTGCTGTCGCCGGCACCAGCCTCGTCGCGATGGCTGACCGAGCCGAGCGGCTCGTTCGGGGGACTGCGGCCTCCGGCGAACGTGGCTGTGACCCAGGCCGGCGATGTCCTGCTGCTCGACCGATCGACCGGGGCGATCCGCATGTTCGACGCGTGCTGCTGCCGCTTCGTCACCGTCCCCTGCACGGCGCGGGTTGCCGAACCGTGTCCTGCGTGCCTCGCGAAGTCCAAGCCCGGCCGAGCGGCGGCGCCACGTGACCGACTGTCGGACCCACAGGGTCTGGTCGCGTGCGGCGACGACCTGTTCATCGCAGATCGGGGCCACCACCGAGTCGTCCGCTACGCGATCGGATCGTGGGTTCCACGCGAGGTGATCCGATTGCCGCCGGCGGTCCGCGCCGGCCTCAATGCCGACTGGGCGCCGACGGGCCTGGCGGTGGACGAGCGCCGCCGGCTCGTCGTGTCCGACGCGAGCAACGGTCGCCTGGACTGGTTCTCGGCGAGCGGTCGCTGGATCCACGGTGTCGCGGTCGAGCCAAATGGGGCGAACGTCGCGGTCGACTGCGACGGGGCGGCCTACGTCGTCGTCGATGTCGGTCGCGAGAAGTCGATCTCCGTCCCGGACCAGCAGCCGGTGACGACCGAGTTCGACGGCGAGACTGACGGGTTCCAGTGGCGGACGCTGACGATCGTCCCGGCGTCCGGCGGAGCACGGGTCGACGTCGACGTGGAAGCGTCGGACGTCCCATGGATCGACGCGTATCGCAACGATCCGCAGAACCGCGAATGGGCGGCCTGGCTCCGCGCAGATTCGCTTGGCCAGGCAGCGACGCCGACATCCCTCGGCGGTCGGGAGGGTCGCTACCTCCGACTCCGATTCCGGCCGGCTCCCGGCCACGCCGGGGGCAACCTGGACGTGGCGGTCTGCGGCGGGCGAGTCCTGCGCGTCGTCGGTGATGCGACCGATGTGGTCACGAACGCACGCGCCGACCTGATGGAGCGTTTCGGGCGCCCGTCGATCGTCGTCGATGCCGACGGCCGGCTCGACCTGCTGTGCGAAGACGGCGCTCACCTGTTCGATCTCGACGGCACGCTGGTCAGCGACGATCGGCGCCGCCGCGGCGATCGATTCGAGCGCCAGGGGATGTACCTCTCGTCGGCGATCGACTCGCGGATCGACGCTTGTCCCTGGCACCGGATCGAGCTGCGGGGAGCACTGCCGCCCGGGACGAGCGTCGAGGTACGGACCTTGACGGCCGAGATCGAGCTCAGCCCATCCGAGCTGGCCGAGCTGCCTCCGACCGCCTGGACGTCGATCGAGCCGGCCCGCGTCATGCAGCCGGTCGACAAGTGGGTGTCAGGGCCGTGTTCCTGGGACGGCCTCCTCCAGGCGCCTCCCGGGCGCTTCCTCTGGCTCCAGCTCGAGCTCCGGGGCGAGGGATCGCAGACCCCCTGCATCTCGTCGGCAGTGATCGAATACCCACGAATCAGCGTGCGCCGGTACCTGCCCGGCGTGTTCGGGTCGGATCCTGCAGGCGCGGACTTCACCGACCGGTTCACGGCCATCTTCGACCGGACGCTCCGGTCGATCGAGTCACGGGTGGACCGGCTGCCGATGGCGTTCGATCCGCTGTCGGCGCCGGCCGAGGCTCCGACCGGCCACCCCGACATGTTGTCCTGGCTCGGCCGGTGGATCGGGGTGACGCTCTCGCGCGGCTGGTCCGTGGATCGCCGGCGCCGATATCTCAAGAACGTCGCAGCGCTGTACTGCCAGCGCGGGACCGCCGAGGGGCTGCGTCGCCAGCTCCTGCTCCTGCTTGGATTCGATCGGGCCTACAGCGAGCACTGTCTCGCCGTCCGCCCGCAGTGCCGGTGCACTCCGCCACGCAGGAATTGCGGGGTCTGTGCTCCATGCACGCCCGCCGAGCCGCCGCCCTTGCTGCTCGAGCATTTCCGGCTGCGGCGATGGCTCTACGCGGGGCACGGGCGCCTGGGGACGGACTCCGAGCTCTGGGGACAGTCCATCGTGGGTCGCTCGGAGCTGTCCGGCGACGCGCGGCCGCCGTCCGGGAACGCCCAGATCGGCGTAACGCGTCTCGACACCGTCCCCGATCCGCTGCGGGATCCGTTCCACGTCGACGCCCATCAGTTCAGCGTGTTCGTGCCGGCGCGGATCCGCGACGACCAAGCGGAGCGACGCGCACTCGAGCAGTTGCTCGCCGTCGAGTCACCGGCACACACGAACTACGACATCCGCTACGTGGAGCCGCGGTTCCGGGTCGGTGTCCAGGCCAGCATCGGATTGGACAGCGTGATTGCCCGGATCCCGAGTGGAGTGACCTTGGATGCCACCCATCTTCGCCAGGGAAGCGTCCTCAGCGGGAGCCCATTCGAGCCCCACCTCGAAGTCGACAAGGCCCGCGTGGGATCGACCACGCGTCTGACATGAGCATGCAGAAGCAGGGAAGGACCCACCCCATGGCGTGTGGCTGCCAGCACTCCGGCTTCGAGACGTGCTCCCAGTGCGAGTTCGAGCCGTTCGTCAAGAACTGTTATTTCACCGGCAAGCTGATGGGCGCCTCGGACTTCATCGCCGAGCAGGCCTATCACAGCGAGAAGATGCGCCATCACAATGTCCGGCTCCACGGATCCGGCGTCGTGTGCGGGCTGCGTGTCCATCAGCACGACAGCCCGGACTGCCAGAAGCGCTACGTCGTGGTGGAGCCCGGCAGCGCGCTGGACTGCTGCGGTCACGAGATCCTCGTCCCGGACGAGGAGTACGTGGACGTCAGCCAGAACCCGGCCGTCCTCGCGGCGACGGCCGACGGGCGCAGCCACACGCTCCAGATCGTCGCGTGCTACCGCGAGTGCCCAACCGAACAGGTCCCCGTCCTCTACGACGACTGCGGCTGTGGCGACGACCAATGCGCCGCCAATCGGATCCTCGAGTCCTACGCATTCGATGTCCTCGTCGACCCGCCCCTGTCGGATGGGATGGGCACGTCGGCCGCGGCCGGTGCGTTTGTCGCAACCGACAAGCACGGCGCGGGCGGCTGGGTCCGCGGGAATGACGCGGGCCGGGTGGCGATCGTCGACCCCGCGACCGCTGACCCAAAACGCGTGTTCTTGCTGGATCCGGCTCATCGGAGCCGGGTGACGATCGACCTCGATGCGACCGTGCGCGGCGTCGCGCTCAGTCAGGATGGCTCGTTCCTGTTCGTGCTCGTGGACGCGTCGGCCAGCGACAAGAGTCAGGTTCTTGTGTTCGATGCCACGACGGGCGCCGCTGTGCCGCCCACAACCGCGGGCGCAATCCACGAGCTCCCCAACGCCGATGCGACGCACACCTACTCGCTCGCCACCGCGGGCGGGACGCCGAGCCTGTTCGTATACGACGAGACGAAGGGCGACGTCTATCCGTGGGACGCCGATGCCACGGCCGGGATCAAGGATGCGGCGGGGGCGGCGCTCTCCCTTGGGACCGGGTCGGACCTCGTCGCGTCCACGGACGGCAAGCTCCTGGGCGCAATCGACGGCCAAAAGGTCATCGTCGGCGACCTGGCGTCCGGGGCGCTGACAACGAGTTCGCTCACCGTCCTCCCGTCAGGGGTGGCGGCCGCGTCGCTCGCTGCCTTCGAGCTGGGCTCGTCGACGACATTCGTCCTGGTCACCGGCGAAACGGACGAGAAGGCGTACGTCGTCGACCCGGCAGGCGTGAACGCAACGAGCTCGGTTGCACTCGACCATCCGGCGCTGCGGGTCGGCGTCACGGGTGACCCGTCTGCCCCTCAGGTGACGGTCTATGAGGAAGAGGCCGGGCACGCATATGTGCAGTCATTCGTCCTGAACGGGGCAACTCCGACCGCACAGCCCGTGGCCCGAGCACCGCGTGCGGCAGGCGATGGACCGGTTCGCGTCGTCGTCGTGCACGTCGACGGCTCGGTCTCCCTGGTCGACCCGAACCGGTTCGCCGACTCCGATTGCGCCGGCCTCGTCTGCCTCCAGGGGGAGTCGTGTCCCGACTGCGCGACGGATGACTGCGTCGTGCTCGCGACCATCCCGGGCTACCGGGCCGGGACCGCGATCCTCGATCAACCCCCCAAGGACGCCACGAAGCCGAACGCGTGGATCGACCTCCGCGCGGGGCGTCGGATCGTGGCGAGCACGGCCACCCTCCAGGCATGGCTCGAGTGCCTGCAGCTGAAGGGCGGCGTGCCCGGCCCGCGCGGCCCGCAGGGACCGAAGGGCGACTCCGGTGGAGGCGGTACCCAGATCACCAAGGTCGTGCCCGTCGACCTCCCGTGTGGCAGCCAGCCAACGGCAGACCTGCAGGGCGACACGCTGACGATCGGGATCCCGAGGGGATGCGACGGCGCGAATGGCGCCAATGGTCAGGACGCCTGCGATCCCAACCTCACACAGATCTGCGGGATCAACTGGGACCACGGCCGCCAGCCGCATCAGAGCCTGCTCCAGCGACAAATGGTGATCGTCACCTTCAACCATGACATCACCCCGCCTGATCCCGACCTCGACCTCCGCCACATCTTCATCGTGGAGACCAACCGTCACATCGAGGACGGAACCGCGGAGCTCGAGGCCTGGTACCAGCTCCAGGGCAAGTACCTGCTCCTCAGGACGACGAATCCGTGCCAACCCGACGACGCCAAGGAGGTTGGCGCTGGCCCGGTCAACGCCATCGGCTTCTACCACGAGCGCGGGTTCAAGGATCGCGAGTACCGGGTCCGGGTCCATGGCGACCTGCTCATGGATTTGAACGGCAAGGGCATCGATGGCAACCACCTGCCGAAGTGGCTGCCCGGGCAAAACACGGGCGACTGCATCGAAGGCGGCACCTTCTACAGCTGGTTCAGGCAGGGATAGGAGACGCGATCAATGCATGGATCCACCTCCGGACTCATGGCGGGCGTCTCCACGGACGCGTGGACCAAGAGCGTTCGCCAGCGACCCGACCCATGTGACGACAACTGCACCATGGCCTGTCCCGCGTGTGGCCTGCTGAAGTGCAGCTGCCGCCCGCGGTTCTTCCCGGGCCAGCTGCTCACGGACAAGGAGCTCAACGGTCTCGAGCAGTACGTCATCGACAAGAACCGGCTGCACAACACGATGCTCCACGGCTGGGGCGTCGCCGCCGGTCTCGAGGTCGTCTGCGACGACTGTGACAGCAGCCATGTCATCGTCCGTCCGGGCTACGCCGTCTCGCCCTGCGGCGACGACATCGTGGTGTGTGACGACCAGTCGGTCGACGTGTGCGCGCTGATCAACACGTGCCGGCCGCGGCAGGCGGACTGCGATGACCCCTACGCCCCAACACCGCCGGCCGACTGCCGGGGTGGCCAGACCGAGTGGGTCATCGCGATCTGCTACGACGAGCGACCCGTCCGCGGCATCACGCCCGTGCTCGGCGCCAGCAACACAGGTCGCTGTGGCTGCGGCGGATCGTGCGGGTGTGGCGGCGGCTCGTCGTGCGGCTGCAACGGCGGTTCCGGGCGCTCCAAGGGCGCCTTCAACGGAGCCGGTGACAGACTGCGGCTGCGGGGTGTCGCGTCCCACGCCGGCCTCGCCCACGCGTCAGCAGCGAGCCCAATGCGAGCCGACCCAGGTGTGCGAGGGCTACCGGTTCGTCACGTATCCGGTCCCGAAGCGAACGCTCCGAGAGGCGGGGACGGGCCTCCGCTCGCGCGACATGCTGTGGCCCTGGATCTACGCGAATCGCTCTCGATTCGGACCGCTCGTCGACCGCGTCCTCTGCTGCTTCACCCGTGCGATGGAGCTGCGCGAGGGCACCCGACAGGGCAGAGCCGTTGTCGGGCATGGGGACGTCGTGGTTCTGACGGACTTCGCCGACGCCCTGGCGGAGTTCGCGGCCGAGTTCGCGATCCATGACTGCGAGCTCGTGAGCAAGGCGCGCGACCTCAAGCGGTCCGCCACAGTCTTCGCCCGAGAAGCGCCGCAGCTGAATGCGGTCGACGTGGCAAAGCAGCTGCCGACACAGGTGGACGCGCTCGATCAGTTCTGGTACGAGCTCATCCTCGACTGCTTCTGCTCAGCGCTCCTGCCGCCCGTCCCGGCGTCTCCGCGGACCGACTGCGTGCCGCTCGCGGTCGTCACGGTGGGCGGCGACGATGGATGCCGCGTCGAGTCGGTGTGCGACTGGGAGGAGCGCAAGCTCCTCATCAGCTGGAACACGATCGGCTATTGGCTTTCCTGGCTGCCCTGGGACCGCATCCGCCAGTCGATCATCTCGATCTGTTGCTCGGACAGTGCACGTCGAGAGGCATTCCCACTGCTGACCACGCTCATGGGCGTGCTCTTCGCCGGAGGCAAGAACAGCGGTCTGTCGATGGCGATGGCCGGGGGTGGTGCCGTGCCAGAGGCAGATGTCCCGATGGCAGGCAATGAGTCCCTGGCCATGGCCACGGCGCCCGTCCCGGCGGCCGCCGAGCCGGTCGGTGGCGGTGCCAAGGGCAAGAGCGCGGCAGCGAAGGGCGCCGCGGCCGAAGAAGCGGGCACACAGGGTGGCGCCGCCGCGACTGCGCCAGATCCGTTGACCGCCGCGTTTGCTGCAGACGACTTCGTCGGCCACCTGCTCGGCGACTTCCGCAGGATCGCGAGTCAGGGCACCGAGGGCACCGGCTACCCCCAGTGGATGGAGGCCGTGACCCGCGTGATCGACGGTTCGATCCTGCAGGGCACGCCCACGCGGAGTCCCGCTGTCGGCGACCTCGAGGAGCGACTCGCGCGGGCGGAGGCCACGCTCAAAGCCCAGGAGGACAGGCTGCAGTCGCAGGCCGGAGCTCTCAAGACCCAGGCGGGTCGGATCCGCACGCAGGCGACGCGCATTGCCAACCTCCAGAAGACGGCGGGCAAGGGCTGATGGACGTCGACCTGCGGCCTCGTTTCTACGAGGGTCAGTTCCTCGGTGCCTCGGATCTCTCGTCGATCGTCGATCACGACCGGATCGAGCTCGCTCGTCACGCCCTTGGTGCCCACACGTGGGGAATCGCCGTCGGGCTCACGCTGGACGAGCGCCCCGCCCCGGGCGGCCAGGACCGGGTCCAGGTCACGCTTCTTCCCGGGTTCGGCTGGGATGGGTTCGGGAGACCGATCGCGATCGGAAGGCCGACCCGGCTCACCGAAGATCGGTTCTCCTCCATCGCCTTCGACTCCGTCCGTGACGGCCCCGGGGGCAAGGGGCGCCTGGTGCAAGTCTGGCTCGCGTACGACGAGGCCGAGACGCAGGGCGCCTTCTCCGGCTTCGAGACCTGCGCGGCGGACGACCAGAACGCCCGGGTCGGCGAAACCTTCCGGTTCCTCGTCGGCCCTCAGACTGCGATCGAGCGTCAGGCGAAGGTGCGGATCGGCACGAATACCGTTGACGCGGCCAACGCACTGAGGCAGTTCGACAGCTCAGCCTCCGACCTGTTCGATGCGTCGGTTCCGCACCAGACCTTTCCCCTGGAGGGTCGGCCACCTCGCTGGCTCCTGCCCTTGGGCTACGTCCGCTGGATTGCCCGCGACCAGGCCGTCGGGTATTTCGCCAAGGGCGATCTCGACCCGGCGGACACGGCTGCGGCTCGCACCGCGTCATTCCGGCATTACGCGGGCGTCGTCGCGGAGCGCATCGGTGCGCCCGACGGCGCGATCGTCCTGGCCGCGCGTGGCGTTGACCCCGCGGCCACGCATCACCGGGCCGAATTGCGGGCTCGGCACCCAATGCCGCCGGACGTGGACGACCTCGTCTGGGTCGAAGGGAACCTGCGCGTACTCGAGCGGCTGAAGCTCGCCGGAGGACCACTCCTGTTCCTGAACGACGATGGGTTGCCGGACGGCACGCCGTTCGAGCTGTCCCGCGCGGACACGGCGAACGAACCTCTCTCTCCAGCGCGCGAGCTGCGCGCGGTCATCGGGGAGAAGGGCCACGGTGTCAACCGCCTCGTGGTCGGGCCCCAGGACACGACCGTCAACCCGCCGGTCCCGGACCCGAACCTCGTCGTGATGAGCACCGGCAACGTGGGGATCGGAACGGCGACCCCCCAAACCCAGTTGCACGTGGTCGGGCCGACGGTTCGGGTGCAGAGCAGCGATCAGGCGAAGTCGATCGACCTGGGAGTCGGCGGGCCGGTGGGCCTGACCTCTCCCACCGACAGCGTGACGATCCAGGCCACGGCCCCTCAGGAAGCGAACAGTCGTGTCCTCGTCAACCCGTCCGCCGGCGCGGGCGGCGGAAGAGTCGGCATTCGCACGGGCAGTCCGTCGCGCGATGTCGACATCAAGGGTGCCGCGATCCGTCTGGACGTGGACGGGGGCGGTCAGGTCGTGGCCGTGCCCGACGGGCCGGACGGTATCGCCCTCGAGGCGGGGAACGGAGCCGACAACGCGCCGGCCAGTGTGCTGCGGATCTCGGGCAGGGCCGGCCTGCCGGTGCCCGTCAGGATCGGCGGCAACGTTCCGGTCGCGGCCCCCGTCGGGGGCGCCAGCCTCACGATCGATGCTCCGGATCCAAATCAGGGTCGTCTCCAGGCGTTCGTCCCTGGAGTTGCCGACATCGCGTACGACGGCGGCGCGGACAACCTGTTCGTGTTCAAGCACACGGGCGGTGGGACCACGTCGTTCCTGGACACAAATGTTGGCATCGGAACCGCCGAACCTCGGGACAAGCTCCACGTCGATGGCGCGTTCCTTCGCGTGGAAGGGTCGGGCCACGAGCGGGCAAACCTCGGCGGCGACGGAAACGGGGATGTTCAAGTCGGGAGTGCCAACGCCGCCGTCGAGCTCGTCACGCTGTGGAACACCGACAGCAACAACCTGATGAACCTGCGAGCCCGGGTCGTCGGATACGACTTGCTCGCGTATCACTCGGATGCCAGGTTGAAGCGCGACGTGACCCAGCTCGAGGGCGGCTTGAAGCTGATCGGCGACCTGCGCGCGGTGCGCTTCCGCTGGCGGGCAGATGGGCCCGGCGGGGCCGTGCACATCGGCGTGATCGCGCAGGAAGTCGAGCGGGTGATCCCCCAGGCCGTCTCGGACTCCAAGGAAGGCAAGGGCGTCGACTACACGATGCTCGTGCCGGTCCTCATCGAGGCGGTCAAGGAGCTGAAGAGCCAGGTCGATGACCTCCGGGCGGAGGTGCGACGGCTCGCGAAGGCGCCGACACCGCGGACCGCGACGCGAGCCGCTGCCAAGGCCGCCCCAAAGGCGACTCCAAAGGCCGCTGCAAAGGCGTGACCGCTTCCGTCATCGAGATCGATCGGCTCCCGGTGACCTTCATGATCACGGGCGCGCCCGATCGAGCTGAGCTTGTCTGGCGTCGAGCCCGTGACGCGCTGGCGAGCTCCTTGTCTCGAGAGCTCGCCAGCTGCGTCGGGACAGCGCTGGACGACGACGACGCATATGTGTTCATCGACCGCGTCGACGTCGCGTGCTCGCTCGCGCTCGACGGCGCGAGTGACGGGATGACCGGTGCGTTTGCCGCCGCCCTGACACGGGAGCTTCTCCGTTCGAGGGATCAGGCCGCGCGCGTCTACCGAGATCGCGCCGAGTATCTGTCCGCCTACCTGGCGGCGGCGGTCGACGGTAGCGCAAACGGACGGTGGTGGTTCGGAGCGTTCGACGGCCTTGCTGCGATGCCCGTCTCGTCCGCGATCCGAACGCTGCTGACGCTCGAGCCCGAGACGGCATGGCAGGCCCTGGCGCGGCTCACCTCCGGGTCGCTGATCCAGGTCGTCGGCAGCCTGGCGCCGGACGATAGCCACCGGGTCTTCGCGGAGCTGTCCCCGGGTCCGCCCGGCGCCACGGATCGTCTCGTCCAGGCGCTAGCGCGCGTGGAGGCGAGCGCGATGACCCCCGAGCAGCGCGTGATCGCAGCGCTCGCCAGTCGCGGGGATGCGCAGGCGCCCACCGAGCCGGAGGCCCAGTTCTTGCTGGCACTGGCGGCGCTACGCGTTCCACCTGGACAGAGTGGCGCGACGCCAACCAGGGACGACGTCGCCGAATGGTGCCGAGCCGCGGCGCTGGACGCCGACACGACGGCGCAGGTCTTGCAGCTCGATCCGCGGTTGCTCGCAGCGCTGCCGACAACAGACTCCGATGCCCCGGGCGCCGTCGTCACGGACGGCGCGTCCACGTTCACACCGTTCGGTGGCGCGATCCTCTTGCTCGCGCGTCTCGCACGGTCCGGCCGATGGCACGGGTGGCGAGCGATGATCGAGCGCGCCGGCGCCGGCGAGCAGACCGACCTCGTTTCCAATTGGCTGGCCCTGGCAGTCGTCGCTCGCGCGCTCGTGCCGGCGGACCCGCGAACCGTCGAGGACGACGCCGCGCTCCGTCGGGTGGCGGGCGTCCGAATCGACCCCAGTCGACGGCCACGCGATGGGCAGGCGCTCGCAGCCTACCGCGATGCGCTGGGCATGGACGCTGGCGAGCGTCTCAGCCCCGGTCTGAAGCGGAACGCTGCTGACCTGATCGCTGACTTCGCCGCCTCGGTGCCCGGGTGCGCTGGTTCGACGCCGACGTATGTCCGTCGCCGCCTGCTTGCGATGCCGGCCTCGGTCAGCGGGGACGGATTGCAGGCTCGGCTGGGCCGCGCACCCCTGGACGTGCTGCTGTCGATGGCCGGGCTGAAGCGGGGTGAGGTCAGCCTGCCGGACGGACGGCGGCTGGTGATCGCGCCGGACCTCGCGCCGTGAACACCGACACGGAGGCCCTTCGGGTCGAGCTGGCCCGCCTCGACGCGTTGATCGAAGCGGAGATGCGCCGGATGCGGGCCCGGTACGAGCTCTCGCTCGACGAGTTCCGCGGCCTGTACATCACCGACGAGCGTGTCGAGTCGCTCCTGCGCGGGAGCCCACTCCCCGAGCCGCCTCCCGTCCCGGACGTGCGCGCCAGCCGAGCCACAGACGCGACATCCCGCTGGCACCGGGTGTCGTCCGCGTTGGAGCTCAACGATGACGAACGTGATGTCCTCCTCGTCGTCCTCGCCCCTGCCTTGGACTCGAAGTACGAGGTGCTGTACGCGTACCTGAACGACGACGTCACGCGACGGGCCCCGACCATCGACCTCGCCGCTCGATTGCTCGGGGCTGGTCACCCGGACGAGGCGCCGATCCGTGCAGCAACGCTGCCGTCCAGCCGCTTGTTCTCGACCGGCGCGATCGGCTGGCTTGGTGAGTCGCGAGAAGTCGCACGTGGCAGCCGGCCGCTCGCCGTCGCCGACCCGATCCCGGACTGGCTTCGCGGCCTCGAGTATGAGGACGAGCACCTGGTCCATGTCGCAAGGCCCGCCCGGTCCGCGCCCGTCATCGGGACCGCGGGGATCCACGCTGGCACTTCGCGATCACTTCAGGGCCTGATTGCCGCTCTGGAGTCGGGCGAGCTGTCGAGGCCCGTCGTCTTGTCTGCGCCGACCGATCGCCACGCGGCGATGGTCGCTGAGGAGCTCTTTGCGCAGGCCGGCCGGCCGGCCCTGATCGTCGATCTTGCTGCGGCTGCCGCGCAACAACACGTGGATCGCGTGTTCGCCCCGCTCGAGCTCGCGCAGCGCCTCCTGGGCTGGGGTGCGATCGTGACGGATGCGGAAGCGCTGATGGATCGAGAGTCGGTACGGCCAGAGGTGCTCGCGGCGCTCCGGCGATATGCGCTTCGAGCCCCGAATGTGATCGTCGCCACCGGTGGCGGGACTGTCGCGCACGCCGTCGCGGACGCGCTTCAAGCCGTCCGATTGACCCTCGACGAGCTGACCCCGCGGGAGCGGCGTGATGCCTGGCGGGCGTCCTTGGCATTCGCCACCCCCGGCTGGTCGCCGGGAGCCGTTGTGTCGACCCTCGCGGACCGGTTCCTGCTCGGTCCCGACCGAATCCTCGATGGGGCTGTTGCGGGCGCCGAACAAGCGCGGCTCGAGGGGTCGGACGTGCCGTCGGAGGAGCACCTCTTCGCTGCGGCACGGCGCGCTTCGTGGGGCGACGCCGGCGGCACGACGCACGTTGCCCCGACGCCATTCGGGTGGGACGACCTCGTGTTACCGGCGGACGTCAAGGCCCGCCTCGAGGATATCGGCCGGGCGATCGAGGCTCGCCCGCTCGTGCTCGATGAGTGGGGCTTCAGCGAACGGCTCGCTGGTTCCCGAGGCGTGATGGTGATGTTCGCGGGCCCCTCGGGCACCGGCAAGACCATGGCCGCCGGAATCCTGGCCTGTACCCTCCATCTCGATCTTCACGTGATCGACCTCGCGAATGTCATGTCCAAGTACATCGGCGAGACGGAGAAGAACCTCGACCGGGCCTTCGATGCGGCGCGGCGCTCAAATGCTGCCTTGCTGATCGACGAAGCCGACGCGATCCTCGGGAAGCGGTCCGAGGTCAAGGACGCACACGACCGGTACGGGAATGTCGAAGTTGCGTACCTCCTGCAGAAAATGGAAGCGCACGACGGAATTGTCATCGTCGCGACGAACCTCGCGCAGAACATCGATGACGCGTTCTCGCGCCGGATGCAATACGTCATCGAATTCCCAGAACCGGACGAAACGTCCCGCGAAAGCCTGTGGCGTCGAATGATCCCGGCTCAAGCCCCCGTCGACGCCGACCTCGATTTCACGTACCTCGCCCGGCAATTCGAACTCACCGGTGGCGAAATCCGGAACATCGTCCTCGATGGAGCGTATGCCGCCGCACGCGACAACAGAGCGATCACGCTGGGCCACCTCATCCGCGCCGTCGTCAACCAGTATGTAAAGGACGGCCGCGTCCCAACACCGGCTGACTTCCGCGAGCACTTCGAGCTGGTCTCGACGGGCGGATCATGGGCGACGAACGGCGATGAAGGCTTGGTCGGGCGATCTCCATGATGGCGCTGAATGCTCGTCGGAGCGTACGACGACGGACGTTGCCGCGTCGCCTCCGCGTGGCTCGACCTGAGGGCTCGGCGCTGGACGTGCACTGCGTCGCGTTGTCCGGCATCGCCTCCAAGCAAAGCGGCGATACCGAGACGAACCTCGACCGCGCGATCGACGCCCCGCGCAGCGGCGACGCGATGCTGTTCATCGACGAAACCGACACGCCATGCGACAAGCGCTCCGACGTCACGGATGCGCACGACCGCTCGCTGCTGCCCAGGCAGACGAGCCGATCACGATGGCGCAGCTGGTGCGCGCGGTGGCGCGGCAATTCGCCAACCGCGGTCCCATCGTCAGCGCAACGGAGTTTCGCGAGTACGACGGGCTGCTGCAGCAGCTGGCGTGATGGCGGACGCAGTCGAGTGAAACCGAGGCGTCGCATCCACGTCGCCAGGGCTGCCCACACGACGTTGGGTGGTCTAGCGGTTCCGGTCGCCGTTCATGGCTGAGAAGACCGCTGCCGCCCCTGCACCGGTACGTCGGGTTTCCGCCCCGAGCCACGGACGGTCCACCGCCCCCGCCGCTGCCGAGTTGCAGCCGCGCGCCGTCTGCCATGGCGACAACTTCCGTGTCGGCGCCGGACAGGCCGGACGCGGAGCTGCCGCGGGACCGGGGCTTGGCAACCTGGCTCTCGCGGCGGCGTACAGGATCGGCCGGCCGGTCAGCGCGGTGACCGGGCGCTCGGACCCCGACGAAGGCCACGCCGATAGGTCGGCTCACGCTTGGGCCCTACGTGGACCGACCTCCGGTCCATGGACCACGGGTCCCGATGGGGGCGCCTTGGCGCCGGCCGCGCGACGCAGTTTCGAGGACGCCGTCGGTGCCGACCTTTCGTCGGTGCGCATCCACGCCGGGCGCGAGGCCGAAGACGCCACCTCGATGCTGCAGGCCGCGGCCTTTGCCCACGGCAGCGACGTCTACCTCGGCAGGGATCAGCTGGCCCAAGGCTCGGCGGCCCGCGGCCGGCTGCTCGCGCACGAGCTTGCGCATGTGGCCCGCGATCCGGCAGGAACCCGCGTGCGGCGGCAATTGCTAATGGGCGGCGCCACCGACGCCGAGAACGATCAGCGCCTGCTGGCCTTGATGCAGGGCCAGCCGAGCTTGGTCTCGGTGTTCATGGACGAGGCCGCCCAACTCGAGGGTATGGCGGGATGGCGGCGGCGCATGCCGCTTTCCTTTGCCGAGATGCGCCGGCGCTCGGCAACGATGTACGGCGAGACCACCGTCGCATTCCTGGAATTGCACGACGCGACCATCCTCGGGCTCGTCACCAAGGCGCACACGGTGACTGAGCAGCTGGAATTGATGCGGCAGCAACTCGAGCCGAACACGCCGGAGGACGAGGCCGCGCGCGGGGTCATCGACTTCTACATCGGCACAGGGGATCTCTTCGGCGACGACCCGCGCGGCGTCTACGAAATCTCGTACTCGTACTTCGCAATGCATCTTTCGCAGGACTCGCGTTTCGACCTGCGTGTGCACCAGGCCATGCTCGCCGGCAGAGTCGACGATTTGGTCGACAACGTCTCCGAGCTCGCCGGCATCGCGGCGCAAGAGGCATCGACCGTGCGCCTCCAACGCGAGGCTTGGACCCAGGCCGCAACAGCGCTGATCGGGCAAACCGCGGCGCACCGGAGCGGAATTGTCTGGGACACCGACTACAACCTCGAGACCCTGCGCGACCCGACCTGGGGCAGCGAGAACTGGGACGACATGACCGCGCTTGCCCGCTTGGGCGGGCACGCCGCCGCGGTGATGCGCGTCGGCTCGCGCTACTACGTTTTCAACCTGGACGAGGACTTTAGCCGCACCGACGTTTTCGCGTCGCCCGATTGGGACCAGGCGAGCCTGGTGCTCGACAACCAGGTGCCCGGAGCGCGCACGTTGTCCATCGTCACGCGGGACGGCTTTGTGCTGACGCTGGAGCGCGGCGCCGAAGTGATGTTCGGGGGCAGCCAGGCTCGCCACCCGCTCGAGGATCTCGAGGCCGACACGCGCCTGGCCGAAGGGAGCGATGCCGATCGCCACGGCATTGGTCCCGAGCAGCTGTTCCAGAGCATGGTGCGCAATCTCGCCCTGGTGAATTTGCAGCGATCAGAACGGCGCCTGACTGCGATCGTCTCGAGCATGCACTCGGACACCGGCTTCGGCGTCGACCCGGTCCGCGGAGCCGCTCTGCAGCAGGCGACCGCGCGACTTCGCGACCTGACTGTGGAGGCGCATGCGCTGGGAGACGAGATTGGCGACAACCCGCCGACCCCCGACCAACTAAGTCAGCGCGACGAGTTGATGGCCGAGATGGGTGAACTGGTCGACGAGAATCCGGCCGCCGCGTTTTTCGTCGCCGAACACGAGGTTTCGACCTTCATCAGCATTGTTTCGCCGCTGGCGGCCATGATCGAGCGGCAGGCCGGCGGCTTCGACGACAAGCTTGCCGGGCTGCAGAGCGGCGACGCTGCCCAGAGGGCCATCGACGAGGCTCGCGCGCGGCTGGACAACATCGGCACAGTGCGCCGTGCGATGTTCGACGACCCGGACATCGTGCTCGGGTTCGAAACCCTGTTCGACCAAGTCTACGCCCACTTCAACGACAGCGACAAGCGGAGCATTCGCGTTTCGCTGTTCTTCCGGTCTATCGACGAGGTGGCGCATTCGGTACGCATGGCCGGCGTTGACCTCGGGCTGATCATCGCCGGCTTCTTCACCGAGGGCGGGACGTGGGCAGCGCTCGGGGTCGAAGCGGCCGGCGCGGGCTACGGCGCGGTGCAGTTGCAGGAACAGTACGCGCGCACCCAGCTCACCGTTGCGATGTCCGCGGTCGATGTCCCCGGTGGCTTCGAGCTGGCGAGCGCGGAAGCGGCGGCGAGTGCGCAGCGCTGGCTCTGGATCGGCGTTGGGCTGAACTTCCTGGGCGTGCTCGGCCTTGCCCGAACCGCGGGCCGACTGATGCAGCAGTCCGCCGAAGACGCTGCGCTACTCGGCCGGCTGGCGCGCCGCGCCGGCGTCAGCGAGGAGGCGATGGCGGGCGCCTTTCGGACCAGCTGGCGTGGCGCACGCGCCCCGGACCCCGGGTCGCTTCGCGAGATTCTTCTCGCCCGTTTGCCTGACGCGCTGCGGCAACGCCATGCGCACCTCGAGATCATCGTCATCGACGACGCTCAATGGGCCGCCCGCTATCCGCACAACCCGCTCGGCAACGCCGCGATCACATTCCGCGTGCCCCGCGGCCGCGGCGTCGAAGCCGAATCCATCGTCTTTCGTGCCGGCGGCAACCCGATGGCGATGCAGGAAGAGGCAGAGCACATCCTGCAGGCCGAGGGCGGCGAGCATGCCGGCCTGATACAGGACCTTGTCGTTGCCGCCCAAGACTGGTCGCGCCTCTCGCCCGAGCAGCGCATGGAATTCGATGGCCAGCGTGCTCGAACTCGAAGCCGACGCGCAGCACCGCCTGCTGGCGCGTGCGCAGGCCAGCCACGACACGGAGCTCATGGACGAGGCCTTCGAGGAGATGGAGGATATCAACCGACGTCAGGCGGAGCTCGACCGCGCCATCGCAGATCCGTCGCGTCCGCGCCCGGACTGGCTCGACCTTAACCACCCGCCCGAGTCGCTGTTCGGGTCTCCACGCCTGCCACGCTCGCGCGGCAGGTGGAGCGACCCGGCCCGGCCCGGCAACGGCACCTGGATGTCCGATCGGCCCGACGTCCTCGCCGTGGCGCCCAACGGGGTCGAGTTCGTCAATGGCTACCCGAACTTTCGCCCTTGGAAGGTCGCCGAGGTGCGCATCGACCAGGCCGGCTTGGCAAGCGATTTCGCCCAGGCCGACCTGCGCTACGCCCAGAACGTCGCGAGCGGCCGCGTCGCACCGCCCACCGGCTATGCGCGGGCGTACTTCGCGCCCAACGGCGAGGCCGTCGCCGCCGCCACCCAGCGCTATCGGCAAGCCGCCGGGCTCACCTGGCATCACCACCAGGGAGGCACGGTCATGCTGCTGGTTCCGACCAACCTCCATGCCAACATTCCTCATACTGGCGGCGCCGCGGCGGCGCGCGCTGTGTCCCCCTGACGTGAGGCCCCTGCCATGGCGACATCCCCGAACGGCATCGACGCCGACCTCATTCGTTGCGGCTTCCGTAGGTTGCCGCCAGTTGGGCCGCTACCTACTCCGCAGGTCGTGGAATCCGCCGGGCGTGCCGCAGGGTTTTCCTTGCCGTCCGACTACGTCGACTTTTGCGCACGCTTCGGCGCCGGCGCCTTTGACCGCACCGTGATGCTGGCGCTGCCTCCTGGCTGCGCACTCGGACCCGAGTTTCGTGTCGACGTGCTTTTCGGCGTCGGCGGCGATCCCGACCGCGACGCGCTGGTCCTGGTTGCGGGGACCTACGAAGACCGGCTACCCGCCGGTTCGATTCCCATCGGCACCGACCCGGGGGGCAACCTGCTGCTCCTCGGGTGCGGGCCGCTCACGGGTGTCTTCGCCTGGGACCATGAGCATCGCGAGCTCGCAGATGGGGAATTCGATCGCCGCGTCGACGACCTGCGGGGTGCCGGCATCGACGTCAGTCTCTACGACATCGATCAGTTGCTGTGGCTATGGGACGAGTCCTTCCCCGATCGCGTGCGCAACCCGACTGGCTACGGCAATCTGTATCGGCTTGCGGACTCTTTCGCAGAGATGTGCGCGGCACTACGTGTCCGCACCTAGCACCACCGGGCACCTAGGCCCGGTGTGTGCCGGCACTGTTCGCGCCATGATCGGCGCACTTCCGGCGATGTCCGACGCCGACGACGCCCTCCGCTTGACGATCGGCCACGAGAAGTCGCGCGACCCGAACGGCGGGGCTGAGGTCCTCGTCGACGTGGTCTTGGCGGGCGGCCTGGAGTTCTTGCGCCCCGGTCCGGCAGGGGAGACGGACGACGAGCGAGGCCGACGTGTCGGCAGGGCGGCCGCCGCGGAGGGCGAACGCCAGGTGCACGAGATCATCGCGGCGTTCCAGGCCCAGTTCGCGGCCACGACCGACGCCGATATCGCCGCGTGGAACGAAGCCCTGGCGCGCTTCCGGAGCGACGGGGGCGGGCTCGAGGGCCCAGACAGTCCGCTCAACCGAATTGCGGTGAACCCCGCGCTGAAGGGCAACAGTCGTCAGGACCTGCGCCTCAGCCTGGTGGGCTATGCCCTGGGCCTGATGATCGGGTCGGGAGCGTTCGCCGATCGCGCTGCGGTGGCGGCGGTCACCCGTCGGAGCCTTGGACCCGCGGCTCCTTGATCTCGAGAACGGACGCCTTGACGGCGGCCGATGTGGCACGGTTCCGACTGACCTTGCCCCACCTCAATTGCAGTGCAAGGCGTCCACAACCCGATTTTGGTGGCCCCGGTGCGTGGGTACCCAGTGGCGAGGCCTACCAGGCGCGTGACCCCGATGTCGGCGCTCAAAGCATGTCCAAGATCCGGTCAGGACATCCTGATGCGAGATTGGACCACCTGTCTCCCACGTCTCGCCGACTCGATCAGCAAGGCGATGGCGCTCGATCCACCGGACCGCTAAGCGGGCGGGACAGGCTCATCGCTCTCACGGTCAGAAGCCGGGCAGATCCGCGGAAGCCACGCTGATGCCCATGCCTCATGCGCCCTTCCCCGGTCAACGCTTCGCGAGCATTTCGATCGGGATTCGGATATTTCTGGCATCCGCGCGCTTGAATCCTGTCGGGCGCGCCATTGTCACGAGTCGCGACCCGCTCTTGCCGTGCCAGGGGACTGACGGAGGCTCGCGACGATCCCGGGAGCCCTCGCGGCGAACGACTGGCTCGTAACAGTGCCACGACCGAGCCCCGTCGTGGTTGCTTGACCCTCACTGCGGCCTCGGAGTCAGGCCAACCGCGGCCGGGATCCGGTGTCCGTATGTCCTGGCGAGGCTGCTCGGCCGGTTCACCTCGGCGGGACGCGGCACGGACCGTCACAACGCCGTCGCGGCGCTGAACCGGCGATCAGCGCATCCAGCCGCTACCGCTGCGGGAAGGCGCCGATATCCCGGCCGGGCGTCGCGGCGGCGGCGGCATCGACCTGTTCGCGTGACCACAGCGTCCATGGGGTCCGCTCGTAATCGCCCCCGCCCACTCGGGAGGAGTCGGGTGGGCGGGGGCGGACGGCGAGGGGATGACGGACGGCGCCGGATCAGGCTCCACTGATGGCCGCCGCCAGGCCGGACGGGAGGGGACGGGCGATGAGCGCTCCGCGCCCCGCGATCGCGGCGAGCGCGGCGGCCTTGTCGGTGTCGCGGAGGAAGGAGCGGGCGCCGGCGAGGTCGACGAAGAGCCCAATCGAGCAGCGTCCGTACTTCGACTCGACCCACGAGACGACCTCGGACGCGGTCGCGTCCCTGCCGGTGGCGGTGAGCTCACTCGGGTCGACCGTCGTCACGACGTCCGCGCGATGATCGGCGTCGAAATGAAGGACGAGGGATGCCCACAGGGCGTCGCCGTCGAAGACACCGAAGACGACGCTCGTCTCGGGCTCGACGAACGTGCGGATGGCCGTCGTCCCGTCTTCGTAGGTCGCGCCGAGGCGCCATTGCAGGCCGAGCGTGTCCCGCGCCCGGCCCGGATAGGTGACGATTGCGTCGGGATACTGATCCATCATCGCGTACGACCGCTGAACGTAGAGATCGAGGTCCTCGTCGGCCCGCCAGGTGTCCTGGAACGCCCCGAAGTAGCGGTCGAGACCGCGCCGCTCGAAGACCGCGACAAAGTCACAGGCACCGCGATTGGCTTCGTAGATCGCCTTCGCCGCCGCGTGCGGATCGCCGATCCGGTCGATCGGCTTGACGATCTCGGCCTTCATCGAGTGGACGAACTTGAGGATCGCGCCATCTTCGTGAATGACGATGATCCGGCGCTTGCCCTTGGCCGATTCGAGGATCAGGGACTGGAGGTTGCGCCAGTGGTCGACGTCGGCGTCGACCATAAGGGGGTTCTCGTGGAGCATGATGGTCCTCCGGCCCTACAGGGCGCAGTCAAAGATCTTGATGGAGTACGCGGGCATGGCCACCGCGAGGACGGATCCACGCGGCGTCACCGCCTCGCCCGTCCATAGCTCGGTGACCGTTCCCAAGTCGACGTTGATGCTGACCTCGGCGTCGATCGGATCGGCGACCGGATTGCACACGAACACCACGACCCGGGACGAGTCGCCGGGCACCCGGTGGATCGTGACGTCCAGGCGCGGGTCGTTGCGAGTGAAGCAGGCCGCCCCGACATCGGCCAGGGCAGCGGTGAGGGTGGTCTTGGCGTCGGAGATGTCCGGCACCACGACGATGCGGCCCGCGCCGACCTCGAACGCCGCGCCTCGCGGGGAGCCGCCGGCGACCAGCGGTGCACCGATCCCTGCGCAGGCCTCGGCCAGCGTCTGGTCGGGCTGCATCGTCTCGTCGAGCGAAGGGAGCCTTGGTCCGAGGACCACGGTGCCGCCCGCCGTCGCAAAGGCCAGGAGGTCGCGCTGGAGCTCGCCGCTCATGTACTCGTAGGAGCTGACGACGAGGGCCTTGAAGCGTCCGGCGCGCTTGGCGAGGAGTCGCGTATCGGAGATGAGGAACGCGTAGCCGGCCTCCGACAGCCCGCGATAGGCGGCGCCGAATTGGTCGGCCTTGGCGACCTGGATCGGCTCGGCGAAGCCGAGGCTCGATTCGGAGACGGTCATGAACGATGGGTACTCCGAGAATCCGCTCGGCGTTTCGAGGAAGTCGCCGGGGAACGAGACGAGGACGCTCGCGGCCTCCAGCCGGTCGTACTCGCGGTTGGCAAGGAGGAGCACGTCGGCCTGGCGGCGGAGATCCACGAAGTCATGCTCGCGGGAGACCTCGTTGGCTCGCCCGAACATCGCCGCATGGTCCTCCCGGACGCGCCCATCGCGACGGATCGGCGAGTCCAGCCAGCGGTCGCGCTCCACGAGCATGTAGCGGCTGAATCCCTTGATGCCCTGCATCAGAGCCGCCTTGGTCACGAACTCCTCGTCGTAGAGATCACCCGGGTTCAGGTACCACGACCAGACCCCGGCGATGAACTCCGGGATGTACGGGTAGCGGCTTGTCCCGACGACGTAGGAGCCGACCGTCTTGACGTGGTCGTAGAGCTCCTTGCGGGAGTAGATGTCGAAACCGACGAAGTCGACCTTCTCCTCGAGGCCCATGAGGTCGAACGGCGTCGTGAAGCCGCTCACGGAGCCGCCCGGGCCAAGCGGGTGCGGATAGTTGTGGAACAGCGGGATCTCGGACAGACCGCGCTGGCGCATCATCCCGGCGAGGCGATCGATGGCCGCGACGAGGTACCACTCGCGATAGGCGATCCAGTCCGAGTAGTACGGGATGTCGTGCATCGTGGCGCCGGCCTCGAACCGGCGCGGCGGGTCGACTTCGGCGAACGAGCCGTGATTCCGGCGGTAGGACGCGTTCAGCGCGGCGACGGTCCCGTACTTCGTCGCGAGGAACTCCCGGTAGCGAGCGATCGAGGCCGGGTGGTAGTCGCAGGCGTAGGCATTGACGTGGAAGAAGAACGCCATCTCGTTGTCGACCTGGGCGGCCACCAACCCGCCCTTGGGGTGGGCGTGCTTCGCCAGGATCGGCATGATCGCGTCGTACCAGAGCGCGGTCTCGTCGAAGAACTTGTCCGCGGCGTAGCTCACGGCCGGGATCGGCCGTGGCACCTGGGTGAGGACCGCCCTCGTCCCCTGGCCGTTGAGCGCCTGGAGCTCCGGGTCGGCAAGGATTCGACCCGGATAGCCGAACCACGTCAGCTCGGAGTTGATCTGCGGGCCGGGCCGGGCCACGATCCTGAGGCCCTTGGACTCGATGAGTGTCAGGAAGGCGTCGATGTCCTTGTTGCCGCTGAAGTCGAACGTCCCGCGCTCGATTTCGTGGACCTCCCACGGGATGTAGATCGACACCATCGTGAAGCCCATCGCCTTGACGGACTCCAGGATGTCGTCCCACTTGTCGCGGTCGAGCCGCCAGTAGTGGACCGCGCCGCCATAGAGCGGGGTCGTCCGATCACCGATGCGGAACTCCCCGTCGCCCACGCTGATGGCGCGTGAACCGGGAGACGTGAGGTTCGGGGCCATGCGGTCCTCCTTGTGGCGGGATGTCCGGGGCTCGTCAGCCGCTGAGGTGGGGTGGCTCATCGCAACATCCCGGTAGGCATCAGCGACTGGAGATGGCCATAGCTCTCTGTGGCGGCCGCCGCGGGAGGGCCGTCGTACGCGTCGAGCTCGACGGTCAGCCAACCGTCGTACCGGGCGGCCCGGAGGGCCCCGAGGACGCCGGCGAAGTCGACGCCTCCCCGGCCGAGCGGGTGGAACCCGAATGGGTCAGCGGTGAAATCCTTGAGGTGAACGTGGGTCACGCGATCCGCATGACGGGCGATCAGCTGGACCGGGTCGCCGCCGCCTGCCGCGAGATGGGCGGTGTCCGGACAGAAGCCGATTTGCGACAGCGACAGGATCCGGTCGATCTCGGCAGGCGATTCCACGATCGTCGTGAGGTGCGGGTGGTAGCTGGCCACGAGACCGTGGCGCTCCGCGATGACCACGATGCGGTCGAGTGCCTCGACGAGGCGGTCGTAGTCCTCATCCGTCGTGCCGGACGCCCGCCTGGCGCCCCCGCCGACGACCAGGTTCGAGGCCCCGAAGGCGGCCGCCAGGGTGGCCGCCTTCTCGATTCGCCAGAGCTCATCCTCGAGGACGTCGCGATACACCAGATTCGCGCCGGTGTAGGCGGCGACCAGGGAGATGCCCGCGTCGTCGAGCAGGTGTCGGAGGTCGGCCGGGCGATCCTCGAACTCGCGCAGGTTGCCGTCGAACATCTCGACCCCGGCGTACCCGGCGGCCGCGATGTCGCGGACCGCCGCCTCGGTCGAGCCGTTGGCGCGATAGAAGAGATCCTTGATGCTGGTGACGCCGACTGGGTTGCCGACGACACCGCCCCAGGTGATCGTCTGGTAGCTCAGCCGCATCTCGCTACCTCTTCTTCGCGAGCGCGACGGCGAGGATGATGATCAAGCCGCGGATGATGAACTGCTGGCTCGTCGCCAGACCCGCCAACGTCAGCCCGTTGTTGATCAGGCCGATGAGCAGCGATCCGAGCAGCGTGCCGATGACGGTCGCCCGGCCGCCGAACAGGCTCGTGCCTCCGAGAATCACCGCGGCGATGACCGACAGCTCGGCCCCGGCACCGAACTCGAACCGCCCGGAGTGGAGGCGACCCGCGAACAGCAGCCCGGCGAGGCCCGCCGCCAGCCCCATGACGGTCATGACGAGGAACGTGATGCGCCGGGTGTCGACGCCGGAGAAACGGGCGGCCACCGCGTTCCCGCCTGTGGCGAGGACGCGCCGGCCGAACGACGTCTTGCGGAGCACCACGTGACCGATCACGTACAGGACCGCGGTCCAGATCAGCAATGACGGGATCGGGCCGACATCGCCGGAGCCGAAGATGAACGTGAAGGTGTCGTTCTGGATCGGGATCGGGGCCGTGTCGCTCAGCCATTGCGCGGAACCGTTGACGACACTGAGCATCCCGAGTGTCGCGAGGAACGACGGGATCCCGACGTAGGCGACGAGGAACCCGTTCGCGATCCCTGCGGCGAGACCGGTCAGCAGGCCGACGGCCACCGCGAGTGGCAGCGGGAGGCCCCACGAGCCGAGTGACAGCGCGGTGGTGACGGACGAAAGCCCCGCGACCGCACCCACCGAGAGGTCGATGTTGCCCGCCCCGATGACGAACGTCATCGCGACCGCCATGATCGAGATGATCGCCGTCTGGCGGAAGACGTTCAGCAGGTTGGTCGGTGTCAGGAACCCCTTGCTGCCGAGGGTGATCGCGAAGGCCACGAAGACGATCGCAAAGCCGATGTAGATGATGTACTGACGCCAGTCGAATGCCCTGAGCGCATCGAGACTCGGCCGACCCGTGGCTGAAGGTTCGCTCATCGATGAACCTCCACGCGCTGGATGGCGTGGTGGAGGTCCTCTTCCTTGTGGATCTCGCTGCGATCCAGCACCCGGTCGACCCGACCGTCGCGAAGAATCGGGATTCGATCGCTGACCGCGAGCAGCTCGGGCAGCTCGGACGTGATGATGATCACGCTGTTGCCCTGATCCGCGAAGGCGCGGATCATGCTGACGATCTCGCCCTTGGTCCCGATGTCGACCCCGGCGGTCGGCTCGTCCATGACGAGCACCCGCGGGTCGGTACCGAGCCACTTCGCGATGACGACCTTCTGCTGGTTGCCGCCCGACAGGGTGCCGGTCGGCTGATCGGTGGAGCGGGTCACGATCGACAGCTTCGTCACGAACGAGTCGGTCCGTCGGTCGCCTTCCGCGTCATCCACGAACCCCGTGCGGCTGAGCCGACCCAGCAGCGGCAGCAGGATGTTGTCCCGGACCGAGTGCTCCAGGATCAAGCCCTGCACGCGTCGGTCCTCGGGGATCAGGGCCAGGCCGCGGGCGATGGCGTCGCCTGGGCCGGCGATGGTGATCGGCCGGCCCTGGAACAGCAGCTCGCCGGCCTCCAGGTGGTCGATGCCGAATAGGACCCGAGCGAGCTCCGTGCGGCCGCTGCCCATCAGGCCGGCGACTCCCAGGATCTCGCCGCGGCGAAGATCGAAGTCGACGCCGCGGAGCTTGGCCGCGGTGACGAGGCCGCGGCCCTCGAGCAGGACCTCCGAGTCGACCGCGCGCGCCTGGTACTCGAGCGCATGCTCGAGCTTCCGGCCGATGATCGCGTCGATGACGCTCCTCGGCGTGACCTCGGCGACGCTCGCGGTCATCACGACGCGACCGTCGCGCATGACGGTGATCCGGTCGCAGACCTCGAAGATCTCCTCCATGCGGTGGGAGATGTACACGATCGAGATGCCCTGCTCCTTCAGCCGCCGGATGAGGGCGAAGAGCTCGGTCGTCTCGGTCTTGGCGAGGGCTGCGGTCGGTTCGTCCAGGATCAGGACGCGGGCGTTCTGCGCGAGGGCCTTGGCGATCTCCGTCAACTGCCAGAAGGCGGTTGGCAGCTCGTCGAGCGTCCGGCGCGGGTCGACCTTGACGTTCATCTTCGCGAACAGCTCGCGCGTTCGGCGGTCCATCTGGCCGTCGTCGATCAGGCCCGCCCGGCCGCGAGGCTCATGCGTCAGGAACACGTTCTGGGCGACCGTCAGGGTCGGGATCAGGCTGAATTCCTGGAAGACCATGCCGACCCCAGCGGCCTGGGCATCGTGGACGGTGCGGAAATCGACCTGCCGGCCACCGACTTCATACGTTCCGCCGTCGCGCGCATAGGCGCCGACGAGGATCTTCATCAGGGTCGACTTGCCGGCCCCGTTGCCGCCGGCGAGGGCATGGATCTCGCCAGCATCAAGGCTGAAGTCGACCTCCTTGAGAACCGGCACGCCGCCGAACGACTTCGAGATCGCGCGCATGGTCACCGCCTGGTTCGCCGGTGCGACGACGGTGCTCATGCTTCTCCTGACATCGGGGACGGGCCTGGCCGACCGGGGCCGGCCGGCCAGGCCGTACTTGGCGGATTGGACTGAGGACTTACTTCGTCAGCTCGGCTGGCGGATCGGCGTGGTAGACGTCCTTCCATGCCTGCACGACGTTGTCCTTCGTCACGGGCAGGGCAAAGAGCGCAACGTAGGGCGGCGCGGTCTTCCCGAGCAGGCCGTACGCGGCGAGCTTGGCTTCGACGACGCCCTGATCGTACGGTCGCTGAGCGCCCAGGCCGTAGATGAACTCGCCCTTCTTGATGCTCAGCGCGCTCGTCTGGCCGAGATCCTCCGTGGTCACGATGAGGTCGTTCCTGCCGGCCGATCGTGCCGCAGCAATCACGCCCTCGGCCGGTGCGTCCCACACCGCCCAGATGCCGTCGAGGCCGGGGGTGCGAGTGAGCATGGCCGATGCCACCGTCTCGGCGGCTCCGGCGAGGTCAGGACCGCTCGGGAATCCCTGGTCCTCAACGATCTGGATGTTCGGATAACAGTTCTTGATGGTCTCCCGGAAGGAATCGCGTCGCTGATTCGTCACGAAGAAGTCGATGTCGAACCAGACCATGCCGATCTTGCCCGCGTAGTCGCCGTTCTTCTCCTTGAGGGCCTTGGCCATCAGGTGGGCGGAGGCGACGCCGTTGCCCCAGTTGTCGGCGGAGACCGTGCTGACGTAATCCTTGCCGGCCGTGAAGCCGGGGATGGCGTTGTCGGCGAAGACGAGCTTGGCGCCCGAGTCAACGATCTTCTGATAGGCGGCGACCTCGTCGCCGGGGCTCCACGGGATGGAGACGACGACGCTCGGCTTCTGGACCAGCATCGTCTCGATGTCGGCGACCTGCTTTTCGGTCTTGCCCTCGCCGTTGGTGCTGGCGATGACCTCGATACCGAGGTCCTTGAACGTCGCGGTCAGGCCGTTGACCTGGGCCTTCTCCCAGTCGCTCTTGATGTGCATGACGATGGCCGCGGTGGCCTTCATCCCCTTCACCTTGGCGAGCTCGTCCGCGGTCAGCGTGACGTCATTCGGGTTGGTCGGCTTCTCTCCGAACGGGCCGGTCGAGGCGACGGTCGTCGCGAGGGCCGCGAGCCCCGCGTCCGGGTCCGCCGCGCAGGCCGTCGCACTACCGGTGGGCTGCGACGCTGCGGGCGCGGTGCTGCTTGCCCCCGAGGTCGCGGACGGTGACGCTCCGTTCGAGCAGGCCGAGAAGATCAGGGCCGTAGCGAACAGACCAGCCGCGACCGTCCTGCGTCCCGTCGCGGGCAACCTGCCACGCTGTCCTTCGATGGTCATAACCGAGCCTCCTCCGTGTTCTGGCGGTGTGACTGTCGGCATCACTCGGACTACCGCAGCCGCACCGCGTCTGGGACCTTGCGTTCCGCCCGTACGAACGACCTCACGATGGATGCCTCCGCTTTGTGGATGCGGGGCGTGACGCACTGGACGTGCGCTCACCTCCTCTGAGCGCGAACGTTGCGGCGAGGTACCATCGGGCCAGGCATGGCTGCGCAGGCACCATCTAATGCGGAATTTCTGCAAAAGTCAATAGCCATTCGGCAAATCCTTTGGCAATCTGATCGGAAGTTGCTACCCTGTGTGAGACTGCCATCGGCTGGTGGCAATGCTGCGGGGATGGCGGCACGAGACATCAGGCGGAGGGAGATCAGCGGGTGGCACGGCGCGCGACTTCGCCGCGAGATCGAGAGGCGAGCGGACCCATCGAGGGCGCGCGGCGGGCGCGCGGCAAGCGTCGGCCTCGTCCCGCGCGCGACAGCCTCGCCAGGATCCTTCGGTTGGTCAGGTCGGGCCGAGCCAGGACGCGCCAGGAGCTCGAATCCGAGTCCGGGCTGGGCCGCGCGGTCGTCGCCGAGCGCATCGCGACACTCCTTACGCTCGGGTTGCTCGAGGACGGCGATCTCCAGGAGTCCACCGGTGGACGGGCGCCCCGTGAGGTTCGCTTCCGGGAGACCGCCGGTCACGTCCTCGTGGGGTCCCTGGGATCGACGACCCTCGGTGTCGGCCTCGCAGATCTGTCGGGTCGCCTCCTCATGGAGCACCACGAACCGGGCGACCTGCAGGTCGGCCCCGAGCGGACTCTCGACCGCCTCGATGCCCTGTTCGAGTGGATGCTCGCAGAGCACCCGGAGGCGCGCGACGTCTGGGGGATCGCCCTGTCGGTGCCTGGCCCGGTGGTGTTGCCGCGGCGGCATCTGGAGACGGCGCCGATCCTCGGTCTGATCTCCGGCTGGCGCGGCTATCCCGTCGGTGACCACCTCAGCGCGCGGTTCAACGCCCCGGTCCTCGTCGACAACGAGGCCCATCTCATGGCCCTCGGCGAGCTCCATGCCGGGCGTGGTCTTGGGCGTGACGACCTGCTCTTTCTCAAGGTGGGCATCGGGATCAGCGCTGCTCTTTGCTCGGCTGGGCAGGTCCACCGCGGCGCGCACGGTTACGCCGGGGATATCGGCCACGTGTGCGTGGACGAAACGTCCCGGATCATCTGCCGCTGCGGCAACACGGGCTGCCTCGAGGTGATGGCCGGTGGCGCTGCCATCGCCCGGGAGGCCCAACGCGCCGCAGCTGACGGTCGAAGTCCCGTCCTCGCGGAGGTCGCCGCCTCCGGGCGACAGATCACGGCGGCCGATGTCGGGCTCGCGTCGCAACGCGGCGACCCCGTCAGCCTGGAGCTGCTGGCCACGAGCGGGCGGCTGATCGGGACGACGCTCGCGACGCTCGTCAACGCCATGAACCCGTCGCTCGTGGTGGTGGGCGGTGGGGTCGCCCAGGCGGGCGAGATCCTCCTCGCGGCGATGCGTGAGGCGCTCTACCGCCACTCGCGGTCGGTCGCGACCGAGGACCTCAGCATCGTTCCCGCCGAGATGGGCAAGACGGCCAGCCTGGTGGGCGGGGCGCTCGCGGTCGTCGACCAGTTGCTCGCTCAGGACTACCTCGTGGAGTGGATCGACCAGGGGTCGCCCGTCTGGGAAGCAGAAGGCGGCCCGGCCGGATCGCCGCCCTCGATCGTCCACTCCCCGCCACCGACGCGACGGCCGCAGGCCGTCCGGTGATCGAAGGAATCCGTGGATCTGGCCTGCGTGGCTACCCGATACGCTGTGCCGCTGGACCAGCCCGACGCACGCCAAAGGTGCCGGCAAAGTGAGGGATCAGCTGATCATGCGCCACGACACTGAAGCGTTCCGGCTGGCGTCGGTGGCGGGTCTTGGGCCGCACGGTGAATTCCCCGCGCCCGCCGATCAGCTCCGCGTCTCGGCCGCCAACGAGGCGCGAGCCCGGGCATCCGGCTTCCGCGTCGCGGTCGTCCTGCACACCACGACCAGCGACTGGTCGCGCCAGCAGGTGGAGGGCATCAGCGTCGCCCTTGGCGAGTTCGGCGCCTCGGTCTCCGACGTCATCGACTGCGATTTTCGCGTCGACCGTCAGGTCGCGGCGCTCGAGAGCCTCGCGGCCTCGCGACCGGATGGCGTCATCAGCATCCCGCTCGACAACCTCCGCACCGCGGATGCGCACCGGAAGCTCTCGGACGCAGGGGTTCGCCTCGTCCTGATGGACAACGCGCCGGTGGGGATGCTCGCGCGGCGGCACTACATCAGCGTCGTGTCCGGGGACAACTTCGGACTGGGCCAGGTTGCGGCGGAGCTGCTCTCAGCGCATGTGCCGCATGGAGGCACCATCGGAATCGTCGGGTTCGGCAGGGACTTCTATGTCACGACCGAGCGGGAGATCGCCTTTCGCAAATGGGTCAGCGACCATCGTCCGGACGCGACGATCCGGGCGGCACAGTTCGGCGAGCCCGTCGCCGCCGGCGACATCGCGATGCGGCTCCTGCAGGGCAGCCCCGCGATCGATGGCCTGTTCGTAGTCTGGGACGTGCCGACGATGCACGTGGTCCGGGCGCTGCGCGCCGCCCGGATGGCAGTCCCGATCACGACGATCGATCTCGGCAACGACGTCGCGATCGAGCTGGCGCTCGGCGACCTCGTAAAGGGTGTCGGCGCGCAGCAGCCCTATGACCTGGGCGTGGCCGAGGCGACGGCAACGGTCATGGCCCTCGTCGACGAGGAGCCACCGCCCTGGATCGTGATCCCCGCCCTGTCCGTGAACCGCGACAACGTGCAGGAGTCATACGAGGCGGTATGGCACGCGCCGGCGCCGGACACCCTGCTCCGGGCGCTGAACGGGGCGCGCGGCGGCGACGGTGCTCAGGATGAGGGCGAGGCAGCGCCCTGATTCCTGCGCCGCGCCGGTTGCCCAACCCCCTCGCGCAGGACCCGCTGCGCCCGATGGTGACCCATCGCCCCCGAGCGTGGCCGACCGGGCGCGTCTCGCGCCTCATTCGATGCGTCTGCCCTTGAACTCGCGGATCGGCTCGACCAGCAAGTCCGCGGTGAGCGCGAGCAGCTCCCGAACGTGGGGGGTGCCAAGGTGAGCGCGGTGGTGGTCCGCGGACTCCCAGGTCTCATGGAAGAAGAACGACCCCGGGTCGTCGACGGCCTCGTGCAGGTCGTAGTTGATGCACCCGGCCTCCTGGCGGGTCGGCCGGAGCATGGCCCGGAGGGCCCTTCTGAGTGCCATCTCGTTCGCGGGTCCGGTGCGGAAGGCCGCAACCACGGTCAGGGGACCTGGCGCCACGCCGCCTCCTTTGAATGATGTGGCCGTGAATCCGGGGGTCGCGAGCCGCCTGCGCCGCTCAGTCGGGCAGCGGGGCGGGCCGTCCGAGCAGATATCCCTGGCCGAGCCGGACGTTCAGCTGGCGAAGGGCGTCCGCTTCGCCATCGGTCTCGATCCCCTCGGCGATGAGGCGTCGACCAGTGGTCCGTGCAAAGTGGCGCATCCCGGCCACCATTGCCTGCTTCGCGGGGTCGGCGTCGATCCCGCGGACGAGCGACACGTCGAGCTTCACAAACGCCGGTTTCAGCTCGAGGATGTGCCGGAGGCTTGCAAACCCGGCGCCGGCGTCATCGACCGCCAGCTGCACCGGGCGGCCGAGTGCGGCGATCGCCTCGCGGAAGGCCCCGTAGTCACCCACGGCCGCGTGCTCCGTGATTTCGAGGACCAGCCGCCCGCGGGCCGTCGCCAGCAGCGAATCGAGGTCGGTCTTCGCCAGAACGAGCTCCGGTGACACGTTGAGGTGGAGCCAGCGGCTGGGTGACAGGCGGCCCCTCGCGGCATCGATCGCTGTCTCGAGCGTCGCCCGTTCGAGCTCGAGGCCGAGGCCGACCGCTGCCGCGTCGGCAAAACGATGGTCGGGCGCGACGCCGTCGCTGAACCTGGTCAGTGCCTCGTGCCCCACGGTCCGGCCGATCTCCAGGTCGACGATTGGTTGGAAGACCGCGCCGAACGCCCGGTCGGCGATCACCTGCTCGATCTCCGAGCGGAGCCGTCGCGCCTCCCGATGCTCGCCGAAGCGCGGTCCGAGGAGGGCGCCGGCAAGATCGGCAAAGTCGACCAGCGCCCCGAGCTGACCGGACAACCGGGGCACCGCTTCAGGCTGGCCGGAGGCGATGAGCAGGACGCCGATCGGAGCGCCCTCGTTGTGGACCGGCGCATAGGCAACGGCCTCGATGCCGGTCCGCTGCATGAGCTCCGCGTACGGGTGGTCCGGCTCGCCCGACCACTCCTCGACCCACGGGCCCGCGGAGGCATGCTCGCGCAGGTAGCGGCTGCGCTCCGGCGACAGTCGTCTCAGCTCCGCCGGTCCGGGATCCCGGGCGACGTAGGCGAGCGGGACCGCTCTGCCATCGGCCTCGAACGCGATGAGCGCGGCGACGGCGACATCGGTCAGGCTCGCGACCTGACGGCAGAACAACTCGGCGGTCGTGTCGACGTCCCGGCCCGGTGGCAGGCTGCGGAGAGTCTCGGTGATGAGCGCGCGCTCGCGGGCGAGGCCTTCCGCCTTCGACTCGAGTTCGCGCTCGTGACCGACGTCCCTGCCGACGTCCACGAAACCCTCGATCGAGCCCTCGGCGTCTCGAATCGGCGAGATGACCGAGCTCAGGTAGTAGAGACTGCCGTCCTTGCGGCGGTTCACGAGATCGGCCGTCCACGGCAGGCCGTTGCTGAGCGCCGCCCACATCGCGTCATAGAACGTCGTCGAGTGGAGGCCGCTCTTGAGAAACCGCGGATTGCTTCCGATCACCTCCGCCGCCCGGTAGCCGGATATTCGCTCGAAGGCCTGATTGACGTACTGGATCCGCGCCTCGCCATCCGTGATCACGACCGCTTCAGCCGATTGTTCGATGGCCGCCGCGAGGCGCGCTCGCTCCGTTTCCACCCGACGCACGTCGGTCACGTCGTGGGCGATCGCGGCGAGGCCCACCACCCGCCCGGCAGCGTCCTGCTGGATCGCGCTCGTCCACAGGAGCCGGCGCTCGTCCCCTTGGCGGGTCACGATCCCGTCCTCGCGCTGTCCGGCGCCAACCCCCGCGGCGATGGCAGCGGCGAACACGGCCCGCAGGGTCGACCGCTCAGGTTCGGGCACGGCCACGTCGATCCAGTCGCGACCGACCACCTCGTCCGCGCTGCGGCCGAGCAGCCGGAGCAGGAAGGCGTTGATGAACTCGACCCTGCCGTCGGCGTCGAGGACGAGCGCGCCCAGGTCGATCGTCGACAGAAGGTCCTGCAGACGCGCGTCGGACGCGCGGACGCGCTCCTCGTCCTCGATCCGCGCCGTCACGTCGCGGGCAATGCCTTCGGTAACCAGGACCGTTCCGTTCTCGCTCAGGATCGGGACGCTGCGATGCTCGGTCAAGCGAATGGTCCCGTCCGCCCGGACCCAGCGCAGCAGGACCGGCGCTTCGAGGTCGTCCGCCACCTGGCGGGCAAGCTCGGCCGGATCCACGAGCGAACGATCGTCGGGATGCACCAGCCGCAGCCATAGCGTCGGATCCGCGTAGAGCTCGTCGGGCGTGTAGCCCGTGATCTCGGTCGCCGCCGGGCTGATGTACTCGAGAACCGGATCCGGTGCGAGACGCATGCGATAGAAGACGTCGTGGCTTCGCTCGGCGAGCAGCCGAAAGCGACGATCGCTCTCGTCCGGGGCGTGGCCCGACGGCGGAGCGGAGGTCGGGCGGCCGGATTCGTCGGGTGCCATGAATTCGAGCCTGAGGGATGTGTCGACTTCGCGCGCCAGGGGGCCCTGCCGTCCCTGTATACACCATGACCGGCTTGCGGTCGCCGCGAAGGTGCGGCTACGCGCTCTCGGCAGCTGACAGGTCCGCCCCGAGAATGGGAAACCGGACACGGATGGCGTCCGCGCGCTCGGCTCCTGTCGGGCGCGCCAGTTCAACCTTTTCGGGCACTGCGAGCGCGAATCCGTGGGCGTATGCCGACGGAGTGAGGCGAACACGACCGCGACCACGCACCCGTTCAGGCCGGTGGCGTATCGGCGAGTCCAGCGAGTGGCGAGAACCCAATCACGGCCGCCCCAGCCTCCTCCGAGCCCCAGTAAGGTCGGGAGGTGCCACAGCGGGCCCGATGGCGGATCGCTCCGTCCCTGATCGGATCGAGGATGGCGAATGTCCGGTCGGCAAGTTGCGCCGTGTCGACCTGGATCGCACCAGCGCGCCGTCATGCGCTCAAGGGTGGCGGCGGAGGGCCGTGATTCCTATTCGCCCCGGGGTCCTACGTCCGGGGAGCCATCCTTGGCGGTAGGTCGATCCCAGGAGAATCTTGAGAGTCCTCGAGGGACAGGTGTCCTTTGATGTGGACCGTGGGATGATGCGCTCCGTGGAACGTTCTGCGGCCGTCGATGACCTGATCGCTCAGACCCCCGGCTGGCGCGGCGCGGCCATCGCCAGGCTGCGCGAACTCATCCGCGCGGCGGACCCTGACATCGTCGAGAACGTGAAGTGGCGCAAACCCAGCAATCCGCAGGGGGTGGCGGTATGGGAG
Organism: uncultured Chloroflexia bacterium; assembly: GCA_963710105.1. Taxonomy (GTDB): domain Bacteria; phylum Chloroflexota; class Limnocylindria; order Limnocylindrales; family CSP1-4; genus CF-46. The sequence continues at coordinate 9,293 of CAVPYV010000003.1, read as the reverse complement.
CACAACGGCATCGTGTGTGCAGCCATCCTGCTCAAAGGAAGGGTCCGGCTGAGCTTCTTTGCCGGTGCGAGCCTGCCCGACCCAGCCCATCTCTTCAACGCTCAACTGGCCGGTAAGTCGCGGGCGATCGATTTCTACGAGAGCGACCCGCTCAACGAACCCGCGCTGAAAGCACTCGCTCGGGCAGGCGTGGAACGCAACCTGTCCAAGGCCAAGTCAGCCTAGGAGGGAGGGCGAGCGGCTGGTGGTGATGACATATCTCGGAGCGGCGCCATACGACGAGCGGGCTTCGAGAGGCTCCGCGGCGGTGTCGAGACTCGGCACTACCAGCCACCCCTCGGCCCGGCCACGGTAGATCAGCTGCTCGGTGGTGAGGCCCGATCGGGCACGCAGGTCCGCCAGGTGGCGCTTCGCAGTACTCGGCCGCACGCCAACGAGCGTCGCCGCCCCCGAGACGGATCCTCCGGCCGCGACGAAGGCGGCCAAGACATCGACCTGGCGGGCAGTCCGTGTGCTGGGGGGCTCGCCGCGCAGCGTGTGCTTCACGCCAGCCGCCTCGCCGCCGCGACCCACTCATCCCGGCCCTCGATCGGGATGAGGTAGGGAGCCTGACGGACACGATCCTCCTCGCTGCGACGATGATCCGACCGTAGATGTAGTGGAGCAGGTCGGCCTTCTCCGCAGGAACCTCAGCCGCCCTCCGCGTCGTCGACACCGCTCGGAGCCACGCTACGGCACGCTCGGGCGTGATCCCTCCGGCGCTCGTGCGCTCGTGCGCACAAGGCTCTCCTTGGCGTTACGCAGCTCGTGGAGCCGCTCAAGGTACCTGTGTACCGATCCGATCTGAACGCGGTCGCATCACGCGCGGAGATACGTGATCACGGCCAGCACGCGTCGATGGTCGGCCGGCCCAGGCTCGAGTCCGAGCTTCGAGAAGATCGTGCGGATGTGCCCTTCGACGGTCTTCTGCTCGAGGACGAGCCCCTCCGCGATCGCCTGGTTCGAGCGGCCCTCGGCCATCAGGGCGAGCACGTCCCGCTCGCGCGGCGTCAGCTCGTCCAGCGGGCCGTGAGGTCGGGCACGGCCGAGCAGCTCCCCGACGACATCCGGATCGATCACCGAACCCCCGGCTGCCACCCGCCGGATCGCGTCGAGCAGGTCCGCCTCGCGCATGACGCGGTCCTTCAGGAGGTAGCCGACGCCCGCAGCGTCCGCCCGCAGGAGCCGGATCGCGTGGCGGGTCTCGACGTGCGCCGAGAGGAGGAGGATCGCGACCGTCGGATGGCGCCCACGGATAGCGAGCGCGGCCTCGAGGCCCTCCGTCTGGTGGAGGGGCGGCATCCGGATGTCGAGGATGGCCACGTCGGGGCGCTCGCGCTCGACGAGCTCCAGTGCGCCCGCCGCGTCCCCAGCCTCCCCGACGACCTCGAACCCCTCGTCGGCGAGCAGGTGCGCGAGGCCCGATCGGAACAGGACCGAGTCGTCAGCGACGACGACGCGCAGCGGGCGCGCGCCCGGGCCGGTCACGCGAGCGGGAGCCGCGCCCGGACGGTCGTCCCACCGCCCGTTGGGCTGTCGACGGCGAGGCGTGCCCCCGATGGCCTGTGCCCGGTCCGCGAGCCCGCGGACCCCTGACCCGTCGGTACCGCTTTCGGCCCCGCCGCGCCCGTCGTCGGCGATCTCCAGGTCCAGGGTGTCGCCCTCGAACCGCCCTCGGACCGAGGCGCTGGTCGCCTCGGCGTGCCGCAGGACGTTCGTCAGGGCCTCGGCGACGATGAAGTAGGCGGCGGTCTCGATCGGCGTCGCGAACCGCCGGTCCTCGACGTCGACCTGGACCGGGATCGGGAGACGGTCGGCGAGCTCGCGCACGGCGGGCGCGAGGCCGCCGTCGGCGAGGGCAGTCGGGTGGATCCCGCGGGCGAGCGCGCGCAGCTCGCGAAGGCCGTCCTCGAGCTCCCGGCTCGCGTCGTTGAGCAGCTGCGCGAGCTCCGGGTCGGCGTCGGCCCGCCGGTTGGCACGCCGCAGCGTGAAGCCCAGTGCCACGAGCCGCTGCTGCGCACCGTCGTGGAGGTCGCGCTCGATCCGCCGCCTCTCCTCGTCGGTCGCCTCGACGATCCGCGTCCGCGACGCCCGGACCTCGTCGAGCTGCGCCCGGAGCTCGGCCGCCAGCCGCTCGTTCTCGAGGGCGAGCCGCGACGCGGCGGCCGCGCTCTCGACCAGCGCCGGGTCCACAGCCGGGTCGTGGATCAGGATCGCGATCGTGCTGCCGGAACCCTCGATGCGGGTGACGACGCGGCGCTCGCTGCCATCGGGGACCTCGACGGGCGTGCCAGATGGGTCGACGTAGCCCGTGTCGTCGGGGGTCGGGAACGCGAGCCGCAGCGTGGGATCGTGAACGGCCCGGGCGAGGGAGGCCTCGAGATCGCCGGTCCGGACGCCGTCGAGGTCGCGCACGAGGTCGGCGATGGAGCCGCGCTCGAGCCGCGTCTGTAGCAGGCCGACCAGGAACGCGATCGGCAGCAGGAAGTTCGAGAGCTGCGCGAGCGGCCCCGTGGACACCGCGAACAGCGTGTCGGAGCCGATCACGCGGGCGACGAAGAAGATCCCGTTGACGACGAGCGTGATGGGGCTCACCCAGAAGACAGGCGCCAACGCCCGACGCGCGACCGGCGAGCCGCGGCGCCAGCGGTCGAGGACGGTCCCAACGACAAGGATCGTGAGCACCAGGGCGCCGAGGTTCGCGACCATGCCCAAGCTGTCGGCAAGCCCCTCGTTCGGCCAGAGCAGCAGCGGGTTGCGGATCGCCCAGCTCGACGGGTACGGCTGCACCAGACGCTGACCGACCGTGAGGAGGAAGAACCAGGCGTAGACGGCGATGACGAGATGTCGCGACCAGCCCGATGTCCGGCCTTCTGGGAACGCGAGGTAAACGTTGGCGAGGACCACCACGCCGAGCAGATTCCACATGTCCCCGATCGTCCATGCGACGCCGTTGCCGCTCGCCCAGCTCAGGAACGGCGCTGCGCCCGCGAACCCCATGAGGATCACGAGCGGCCCCACCCGGTTGCCGGGCCGCGCGTGCCACATGACCAGCCCTACCCCGATCGTGAACAGGTTGGCGGCGAGCTCGACGGACCAGGTCCCGGCGTCGCCGCTGTCCGGGTTCGTCGCCATGAGCGCGAGGCAGGTCGCTCCCACGAGGACCGCCGCCGCAACGACACCTGCCGTGATGGCACGGCCCGGGCGGCGACTGGCCCAGGCCGTGCGACCGGCTGCGGCCAACGTTGCCGTCTCGCCGCTCACCGGAGCTCGCCTCGACGCGTCGACTCAGCTGACATGCGGGCCATCGTGCCATCAGGATCAACCCCCGGCCACCGTGCAGGCCCCTGGATCGAGCCAGCGATGAAGCAGGGTCAGCGCGGGCGACGGCGCCCCGGCCTGGCCGAAGACTCCTCGGCACAGGCCGCGCTCAGCGGCCGCAACGGGAGATCGCCGATGGGCACACGAGTCGTCCGGATCCCGGACCCCGCGGCGCAGGAGCGCCTCAGCACCGGACGCAGGCTGGATCCTGCGGGGACCGCCCTGATGGTCGCCGTCTCCGGCTCGGTCCTCGCGGCATCACTGCTGATCGCGTCCCTGTCGGCCGGCACCGTCGGGGAGCGCGCTCTCATGGCGGGCGCGCAGCCTGAGCCCGCGCCGCCGCCGACGCTCATCACGGCCGTCCCGTGAGGCAGGGAGGAACCATGAGCGATCCAACGCACACGCCGATCGGCGCGACACTGTCGGTTGATCCGGCGTGGGGACGAACGGCCCGAGCATGGGGGATCTTCGCCGGGATCGCGTTCGCGATCGCGACGGCGGCGTTCGTCGTCGAGGCGACCGGGCTCCTCGCGAGCTCGCCCGCCTACACGCCCACTGCGGCGGGACAGCTTGTCGACGAGGCGAAGTTCTTCGTCGCCTCGTTCGCGTATCAGCAGCAAGTCCTGTGGGACTACGTGCTGCGCGACGGACTCTTCTTCTTCGCCTACCTCGCGCTCATCGCGCTCGCCATCGGGCTTCGCGAGGTGGCGGGTCACCATCGTGTCGCGCCGCAGCTGGCCGCCGCGTTCTTCGTCGTTGCCGCGATCTTCGGCTGCATGAACGCCTTCACGACCTTCGTCCAAGTGGACTACTGGAGGAACTCCGGCTGGGAGCAGGTCCCACCGGCGATCATGGTCGCGGTCGGACGAGACGTGGATCTGATGAACGGGTTGAGCCGATGGGCGGGCATCGCGTCGTACGCTGCGCTGGCCATCGCCCTGTACTACCTGGGCCGGGCTTGTAGGTCCGGCGGCGTCCTGCCCGGATGGCTCGGCGTCGTCGCGTACGCCGGAGCCGCGATCCTGGTCGCGATGATTGTCGTTTCCCAGCTCTCCGACGCAGACGCCCTCAGCAACCTGCTCAGCCTCGCGGTCGGCATGGTCGTCGCGCCGATCGTCACGATCGGCCTGGGCGTCCACATCGCCCGTGTGGCGAGCGGTGCTCCCGCACCTGTCGATCGGCGCAGCTGAACGGAATCGCGCACGGAAGGGAAAGGACGTGGACGATCTCGAGCGGAACAAGGCGCTCATCAAGACCTATTGGGACGCCGTCAACGGCGAGGACTACGCGGACGCTGGAGTCGACCCACGACTCCGCCGACGGAACCATGCACCTGCGGCATTCGACCTGTTGGACCGCGCGTTCGCCAGGTGGTGCTTCACGGTCGAATGCGCCTGCCGCCCCCGTTGACCGGCCCCGTACGGTGGACGGCGTGCGTGCGGTCTCGCTGTCGGTCACGATCCTGCGGCCCGTCGGCGACGTCTTCGCCGTCCTGGCCGACGTCGGCAACGCCGCCAGGTGGTCGAGCGCCCTCGAGGAGGAGCTCCTCACGCCGGGCCCCCTCCGCGTGGGGTCGCGGCGCCGCGCCGTCGTGCCAACATTCGCCGGCCGGACGATGGAGAACGAGATGGAGCTGACCGAGCTCGTGCCGGACCGCCGCCTCGCGATGCGCGGCGTCGCCGGCTTCCCGTTCCCGGTGCGGATCCTCGCCGAGCTCGAGCCCGCCGACGGCGGGGCAGTCCTCCGGTGGACGACGTGGCTGGAGCCGGGCGGCATCGCGAGGCTGCTCGGCCCCGTGCTCGCCGCGACCTACAGGCGGTCCTTCGCCAAGGACCTGGCGAGGCTGAAGACGATGATGGAGTCGGGGGCGCTCTAGCCAGGGTGGCCCGGCACAGCAGGGAGCGTCCCGATGCCCACCGCGACCTACACCGGGGTGATCCAGGCCCCGCCCGAGGACGTGTTCGCGTTCGTCGCGGACGCCGAGAACAACCCGGCCTGACGCGCACGTCGTCGAGACGCGCTGGGTCGACGAGGAGCCGACGGACTCGGCCGGCGCGGCCGGCAGTCCAGCCGCTGTGGGGCCGCGACTGGGCGTCCTCGCGGAGGTGGCCGAGTGGGAGCCCCCCGTCCGTGTCGCGTTCCAGGTGGTCGAGGGGATGTGGATCCGTACGACGATCGACGTCCAGCCGGCCGACGGCGGTGCCTCCCGCGTGACCCTCACGGTGCGCACGCCGCGCCTGCCCGGCCCGGGCGTCAACGAGCTCGCGAGCCGCCTGATGAAGGCCGTCACCCGGGACCGCGAGAGCGGCGACTTCCGGCGCCTGCGCCATGCCCTCGAGCGGGCCGCGAGTCACTGAAGCCGAGGCCGCGACCCCCGCTCGCTCCTGAGGTCAGCCAGGATGCGATGCCGAGTGTCAACGGCTACTGGTCCATGCCAGCCGCACCCTCCGGCTCCGGCAGCCGCTCCGCCAGGATCCACACGAGCTGCGCCGTCGTGGCTGCGCCGTCGTGGCTGCGCCGTCGTGGCTGCGCCGTCGTGGCTGCGCCGGTCGTGTTCCGGGAGGCCACCGACTGGCGCTGGGCGGTGGACCTCTGGCGGTCGCGGCGCCCCGTCTGGCCCAGGTCCCTCGTCGTTCACCGCTGGCGGCCTTCCGATGCGGCTATCGTGGTCGCGAGGAGGGACGCATGGACATCGCAACCTGGCTCATCCAGGCACTCCACGTGACGGCCGCGATCACCTGGCTCGGCGGGCACCTGACATGGCAGCACCTGATCCTGCCGGCGTGGTTCCGCCAGCCGATCGAGACGCAGCGCACGCTCGGACGATCTCTGGTTGCGCGCTACGAGCGGGTCGTCATCCCGACCGCGCTCGTCGTCGTGGTGAGCGGCGTGCTCCGCGGCACCGTATTCGGACGGATCCACACGATCGATGACCTCTCGAGCCGCTATGGCCTGGCCTGGGCCGCGGCGCTCGCACTCATCGTGGTGACGTTCGCGATCGGAGCGCGACTCGGCACACCGAGGGTGCGCGCCTACCTCGACGACGATGGGGCGTGGTCCGTCGCCGTACGGGGCGACATGGGCGCGCTCCTGCGCCGTCGTCGGGCGTTCGTCTCGGCACTGCGGGTTGAGCTTGGCGTGATGCTGGTGGTCCTGGCGCTGATGTTCGTGATGCGCCTCAGCTGAGCGGGCAGCGGGTCCCGGCCCGTGACGCCGACAACGGCCGCCTCGGTGTTCTTGGCACATCGACTTTGCGTGCGGGCCGTCGTCCAGGGATGACGGCGAGAAACTCGTCGCGCGACCATGACCTGAGCTTCGCGGAAGCCCTATTCAACACCGCGCTAAGGCGGCCAAACCCTGAAGCTGACGAAACATCAGTTCTGCCGCTGAGTAGCCGCACCACCTCGTTGAGAAACCGCTACTCGTCCGATCGGGCGCTGCCCTCGGGTTCGGGCAAGCGCTCGGCGAGGATCCCCACCGAGCTGCGCCGTCGTCGTCGCGCCAACCTTCGATCTGGCGTTCGCCAGGTGGTGCTTCACAGTCGAGTGCGACAGCCCGAGCCGATGGGCCGCTGCCTTCTCCGACCCCGTGACCAAGACCGCGGCGACCACGCCGACCTCGCGGTCTGGCGGCCGCTCGGCGGGCCCGGAGTCCGGAACGTTGGAGCTATCCATTCTCGGCCGTTGCCTCGACACTGGACGTCTGCGGCGGCCCGCTCCTCATTCCAGGAGGACCAGCGCCCGAAAGCGACAAGGAGCGTCCCGCCCATGGATCGTGCCGATCCGGCCTACGCCGGCCAGCGTGACTACAACCGCGCGCTGCTGAACGTCTACGACCCGCTCGTGCTCGGACCCATCGCCCGGTACGTCTGGCACTGCCCCACCTCCGGGCTGGTCGAGCGGTATCGGCGCCACGTCCGACCCGGCCACATCGACGTCGGGCCGGGCACCGGATACTTCCTGGAGCAGTCCGGTCTCCCCGACGGCAGCGCGGTCACCATCGTCGACCCGAACCCGAACGTCCTGCGCCACGTCGCCCGGCGCCTGGACCGGCTCACCGTCACCGCCGTCGAGGCCGACGTGCTCAAGCCGCTTCCCGTGGCCGGGCCGTTCAACTCGGCGGCCCTTCACCTGGTGATCCACTGCCTGCCCGGGCCGATGGAGCGCAAGGCGCTCGCCGCCGCCGATGTGGCCGCGGTGCTCGCCCCCGACGGCGTGCTCTTCGGGGCGTCGGTTCTCGGGACGGCCGGCAACCACACCCGAACCGCCCGGGCCTTCCTCTCGGTCTTCAACCGCCAACGCGGCTTCGACAACCTCGCCGACACGGAGGACGGCCTGCGCGGGATCCTCGACGCCTCGTTCGAGCAGGTCGAGCTCGAGGCGATCGGCTCGATCGCGGTGTTCTCGGCGACGGGGCCGCGACATCCGGCTATTGCGTGAGGTCGGGGGCACCGGTCTAGGTCACCTCGAGAAGGCGACCGGGGCCCCATCATCCGTCTCAACCACGCCCTCGGGCTCCGGCAGCCGCGGGGAGAGGATCCAAACGAGCTGCGCCGTCGTCTCGGCCCCCACCTTGGACCGCGCGTTCGCCAGGTGGCGCTTCACGGTCGAGTGCGACAGGCCGAGGCGGTGGGCGGCGGCCTTCTCCGACCCGGCGGCGAGGACCGCGGCCACGACGACGTTCTCGCGGTCCGTGGCGCGTGCGCCTTGGCCGCGTTCTCTCACGCGAGCCGCCTCGCCGCGGCCGGCCATTCGTCGCGCCCCTCGATCGGGATCTCGTCGGTTGCTAACGCGCGCCCGACACCTGTCGGGCGCGCCACCTGCAACCTTTTCGGGTAGGGCGAGCGCGAATCCGTGAGCGTATGCCGCCAGCCGCAGTCGAGGTCGACCGGGCAGTCCTGCTGCTCCACGCCATCTACGATCGGATCGTCGTCGCATTGCGGTCGCCGAGCGAACGTCCGGAGTGAGCCTGACGGACACGATGCTCCTCCCTCATGCCAGCCGCCTCGCCGCGGCCAGCCACTCATCGCGGCCCTCGATCGGCATCCGATAGGCTGTTAGTGCGCGCCCAACACCTGTCGGGCGCGCCAGAACATCCGTTCTATGTTATCACTTCGCGGCCGCCCTTCCGGCGCCGTCCGCGGTGCTACGCCTGCGGGAGGTGCTACGCCTGCGGGATCAGACTCGCGCGCGCGTTCGGTCCGATCGCCTTCTGGGTCGGGGCTCCGGTAGCCGGTGTCACGGCGCCATGCCGTGTCATGCTGGCAGAGATCGCAATCTTCAAGCGGCGTGCACGGGCCCCCGGGGCGGCTCGAGACAAGCGGTAGAGCCTCCAGCCCAGCAGGAGAGGCAGGACCGCGACGGGGATGACAAGGGCGGGATCGTTGGGAATGCCCTGCGCGATCGAAATCACGGCAATCCCTGCAAGCGCGGCCAGTCCTAGGATCACGGTGGCTCCGCCTATTCGTTTGCCAAATGCGGGTCTGCTTCCCATTGCCGTGCCCAGTAGGACGAAACCGATCGTGAGCAGGATGCCACCCACCGTGTCTGTCTCGTTCAATATCGCTTGGACTCCGTGCGCGACGAGCCCGAGTGTCGCCTGGTCCTGGAGCGATACGCCAGGGGCATCGTCGACATCGGAGAGATGGCCGAACGCGACACCCGGAAGGCCACCTGCGGCCAGGAGTAAGAGGCCGAAAAAGACCCAGAACGCTATCGAAGAGGGCGGGCGCCAAACGGACGGGTCGAATTGCTCGCGATAGGGCTGCGAAGAAGACGACCAGCAGGATGATCGCAGCTAGGTACCCGGCATAACGCACGCTCAAGGCGGCCTTCGTGGCTGGGAAGCCTGCGATCGACACGTCGACGTAGCAGGGTCTCCCGCACAGGGCGGGCGGCGAAGCCGAGGCGAAGGTCGCCAGGATGATGATGCTG
>CAVPYV010000002.1:0-250306 GCA_963710105.1 uncultured Chloroflexia bacterium | reverse complement strand
GAAGACTCGCAGGCTTCCACCGTGGATCTGGAGTTCGTCAACGTCGAAGACCTCGAGACCCGCGGCGCCGAGGATCGACTGCACTGCGATGAGCGACAGGTAGGAGAAGTGCTCGTGGTAGATGGTGTCGAACAAGGTGTCCCGGATCAGCGGCAAGACATGGGGGAATTCGAATGTCGCGACGCCCTCTGGCTGCAGCAACTCGCTGAACCCCAAGGCGAAGTCGTTGATGTCCGGCACATGGGCGAGCACGTTGTTCGCAACGATCAGGTCCGCCCGGCGAGTCGTCGCGAGCGAACGACCCAGCTGGCGCCGAAGAAGGCCTCGACCACAGTCAACCCATGAGCTCGCGCGGCGGAGCCGCGCTTTCTGTTGGCTCGATGCCAAGTTCGGGATATCGCGGGCCTGGAATGTCCGGAGTAAGGATCCGTCGTTCGAGCGACCTCGACCACAAGGCTCTCCCCGTTCAGGGCGAACCGGCGGTCACTGCGCCGGCGAATCGCTCGACGTGCTCCAGCCACGTCGCGGAGAATCCGCTGAAATACGCGTACTCGTCGTCGAAGAGCTCGTCGCGACCAGCGAAATCCTCGGTCTGAACGAGCCAGCACCGTTCACAAACGAGAACTCGGAGGGGATACCGCTTCTCGGGTAGATGGACCCGCTCTGGCTGGACATAGGCGTTTGATGGCGGGGTCACGCCGAGGTCGACCAGGACTAGGGACAGCGTCGCCCCGCAATGTCGGCACGTCATCGCGAAACATCGGTCTCGGCGCCAGACATCGTCGGCCAGCTTCGATCTCGCGCCGACATCAGCGTGATTGGCTCCGGCCATGTGATCCCGAGGCGCGGCTCCAGCGGGTTCACTCCAGCCTCGGCGCCGGGGTCGTAGGGAGCCGAGTGAACGTAGATCAGCTCGCAGCCATCGGTGAGCGCCTGGAAGCCGTGAGCGAATCCCTCGGGGATGATCATCGCTCTTCCGTTCTGCTCGGTGAGGGTCTCCGCGTGCCATCGCAGGTAGGAAGCCGAACCCTCGCGCAGATCGACAGCCACGTCGAAGACCGCGCCCCTCGAGCACGACACAAGCTTCATCTCGGCGTGCGGAGGCCGCTGGAGGTGCATTCCCCGCACCGCGCCGCGCCGCAGCGTGACGGTCCGGTTGACTTGGGCGACGTCTCGGTCACCGAACACTTGGTGGAGCTCCCGACGATCGAATACCCGCTCGAGCGATCCCCGTTCGTCGCTGATGCGCATCGATTTGACGACGATCAACCCCACCAACGGGGTCTCGCTGAATGTGAAGCGCCCGCTCATTGCGCCGCTCGGTAATCGCGGATTTGTGTTTGTGTGAACTCCAGCATCGGACGACCATTCAGCCAAGCGCGGTGCCAGGCGACGGTGCTGTCGACCGCCTGCGGCAAGGTCAGCCGGGGAGCCCAGCCGAGGTCGGCGCGAGCCCGCGTCGTGTCCAACCGCAGTAGGTTCGCTTCGTGTGGCTTGTGGGTGGCCGAGTCAGTTGTCACGACCGCGGAGGGACCCCAGGCGTCGGCGACCATTTGTGCGAGATCGCCGACCGATTCCTCGCTCGTCGCCGCAGGACCGAAGTTCCAGGCGCGGGCGAACTTGCGACCTTCCGGACCCATGAGACGCTCGGCCAGAGTCAGGTAGCCGGACAACGGCTCAAGCACGTGCTGCCAAGGCCGCACGGCCGAACGATTGCGTAGCATGACTTGGCGGCCTCCCACGAACGCCCTGAGGCAATCGGGTACGAGGCGATCAATTGCCCAATCGCCACCCCCGATCACGTTTCCGGCGCGGGCACTCGCGACCCGCGGGCTCTTCGCCGCATCGGCGTAGAAACTGGACCGATAGCTCGCAATGACCAGCTCCGCAGCTGCCTTGCTCGCGCTGTACGGGTCTCGGCCCCCCAGCCGATCGCTCTCTTGGAACGCCCGGCCTGTTTCGTCGTTGTCGTAGACCTTGTCGGTCGAGACCAGCACCACAGCCTGCAGGGAGTCGATGCCGCGGCCCGCCTCGAGCACATGGGCGGATCCGAGGGTATTGGTCCTGAACGTCTCGATAGGATCCGCGTATCCGGCGCGGACAAGGGGCTGGGCGGCCAGATGGAAGACGACCTCCGGCTGTGCCTGCCGCATCGCCTTGAGGACCGCAGCGAGATTGCCGACGTCTCCCCTGAAGTCTGATGCCAGCAGAGACCCGATGTCGGCGACTTCGAAGAGGCTCGGATTGGTCGGTGGATCCAAAGCGAAGCCGTGAACAACGGCTCCGAGCTCCTTCAGCCAGGCGACCAGCCAACCGCCCTTGAATCCCGTGTGACCCGTGACGAACACCGAGCGACCTGCCCAGAATTCCCCGCTCACCCAGGTCTTCCAAGGAGCCCGACCCGCCTGCCACAACGCGTCTCGAGCTGATTCTTCTCTCGCAGCGTGTCCATCGGCTGCCAGAAGCCCGCGTGTTCGAAAGCGACAAGCTCGCCAGTCCGCGGCAAGCTCTGCGAGCGGCTCGCACTCCCACGCGGTCTCGTCGCCTTCGATCAGTCGAGACACTCGGGCGAGATCACGAAGAAGCCACCGTTGATCAGGCCGCCCTCCCCTGGCGGCTTCTCGCGGAATCCGGCGACCCGGTCGCCCTCGATGTCCAGCGCCCCGAACCGGCCCGGCGGCTGCACGGCGGTGACCGTTGCCTTCTTGCCGTGGCGCCGGTGGAAAGCGAGTTCGGCCGAGATGTCGATGTCCGCAACGCCGTCGCCGTAGGTGAAGCAGAACGCGTCGGCGTCGCTCACGTAGTCGCGGACCCGCGTGCAGACGGCCACCAGTCATGGTGTCGTCGCCGGTGTCGACCAGGGTCACCTGCCACGGTTCGGCTTTGCGGTCTGTGCACTTCCATCGAGTTGTTGGCCATGTCGAAGGTGACGTCGGACATGTGCAGGAAGTAGTTGGCGAAGTACTCCTTGATCACGTACCCGCTGTAGCCGCAGCAGATCACGAAGTCATTGACTCCGTGAGCCGAGTACATCTTCATGATGTGCCAGAGCATTGGCATTCCGCCGATCTCGATCATCGGCTTTGGTCGGAGCTGGGTTTCCTCCGAGAGCCGCGTCCCGCGGCCGCCAGCAAGAATGATTGCCTTCATGTTCATCGTCCCTCGAACGCGGCCGGAATTGTCCGGAGCAGGATCTGCGCGTCGAGCCAGAGTGACCAGCGGTCGATGTAGGCGAGGTCCAGCTCGGCCCGCTCCTCGAAGTCGTCGGACTGGCGCGCCGTGACCTGCCACAGGCCGGTGATCCCGGGCTTCATCGACAGCCGCCGGCGGTGCCACAGGTCGTAGCCCTGGACCTCGCGCGGCGGCGCCGGCCGCGGGCCGACGAGGCTCATCTCGCCGCGCAGGACGTTCAGGAACTGGGGCAGCTCGTCCAGGCTGGTCCGCCGCAGGAACCGGCCCACCGGGGTGATCCGCGGGTCGTTCGTCATCTTGAACGCCGCCCCGCGCGTGTCCGACAGGCCGACGACCTCGTCGTAGCGCGCCTCCGCGTCGACGGTCATCGTCCGGAACTTCACGACCTCGAACGGCCGGCCGTGGAGGCCGACCCGGACCTGGCGGAACAGCGCCGCGCCGCCGTCGTGGCGGCGGATCGCGATCGCGACGGCGGCGAAGACCGGGCTGAGGACGACGAGGGCGAGGAGCGAGCCGGCGATGTCGAGCGTCCGCTTGAAGGCGAGCGCCAGGACCCGGTCCGGCCCAGACACGAGCGAGAAGACGGGCGTCCCGTCGAGCTCCTCCATCCGGCCCTGGCTGAACGCCCGGCCGATCACGTCCATCGGGACGCGGACGATCTTGCCCTCGTCCTCGGCGATCTGGCTGATCGCGTCCACCTTGTCCCACTGGCTGAAGGGCAGGCAGATCACGACCTCGTCGACGATCGTGTCGTGGAGGATCCGCTCGATCTCGTCGAGCCGGCCGAGGTGGCGCCAGCCGCGCGGCAGCTCGAACTGCTCGTCGTCGAGGAAGCCGGTGATCTCGAGGCCGAGCTCGCGATGGTCCTCCAGCTGGCCGGCGAACGCCTGGGCCCGCGGTCCCTCGCCGATGACGAGGACGAACCGGATGTTCTTCCCGGCCGAGCGGAGGCGCCGGAAGAGGAGGCGGAGGGCGACCCGGTCGAGGAGGGTCGTCGCCGCGAGGGCCGGGAAGAAGCCGAGCAGGAACGAGCGGCTCGCGTCCGGCAGGCGGAAGACGAAGAACAGGCTGAGGGACAGCGCGGCGAGGACGGCGGTCGCCTTGGCCACGTCCACGGCCTCGCTCCGGATCGACAGGCGGGCCCGCGGCCGGTACAGCCCGAACGAGGCGAGGATCGCCACCCAGCCGAGCCCGAGGACGACCGGCAGGGCCGCCGGCTGGGGCAGGATGTTCCGCCAGTAGATCGACCAGTCGTCGCCGAAGCGGGCGAGCGACAGGACGATCAGGAGGAGCGCCGCGAGGACGGCGTCGAGCAGCATGAGCGCTGCCCGGAAGCGGACGCCGTGTCTGCGCAGCATGGTCGTGCCAGCCTACGGCCGGCCGGTCTCCGGTCGCAATGGGGTCGCGGGCGCCACGGAGCCGGCCGACGACGGCGATTCGGCCGCCGCCCGCCGCGCCCGGTCCTGGCGCCACAGCGGGATCGCCGCGATCAGGAGCGTCAGCCCGTGGATCCAGATGATCGGCAGGCTGACGGTCGCCGCCACCGGGACCGTCCAGCGCCGGTCGGTCCGGGCGCCCCACCAGACGATCGCGGTCGACGCCGCCAGGCGGAGGGCGAGCGGGATCGGGAACGGGTGGGGCTGGTCGACCGGGACGTAGGCGAGGTTGTCGAGCATCGTCAGGGTGTACTGCCGCCACAGGTCGGGGGCCAGCGACGAAGCTGACCGCGGCGATCGCGGCGGTGGTCCCGACGGCGATCGCGAGCTTCCGCCACTCGCCGCGGAAGGCGAACCACAGGGCGCCGACCCCCGGCGACACCTTGGCCAGGACGACGAACGCCCACATCGCCGGGTAGCGGAAGCCGACGATGATCGCGACCGCCATGAACAGGTGGACGTTGCCGTGGTAGAGCTCGAGGGGCAGCGGCGGGAGGGCCAGGAGCAGGAGGGCGGTCCGGCCGGTCATCCAGACGAGGGCCGCGATCATCGCCGCGAACCACAGGGCGTAGAAGAGCTCCCACGGGATCGCGTGGAAGACGCTGAACGACCTGGCCGATCGGCGGCGTGTAGCGGAACGCCCCGAGCCCGGAGGTGTTGCCGAGCGAGCGCCCGTAGAGGTCGTTGAGGTCGACCGACCAGTAGGCGTAGGCGTCGAAGCCGAACTCGGACTTCACCCGGTTGATCACGATGATGTAGGGCAGCCCGAACAGGCCGACGATCGTCAGCGCGTGGCGGACGGCGCGCAGGCGGACGGGCCCGATCCGGTCCGCCAGGGTGAGGAGCGCGGCGCCGAACCGGTCCGGGGCGGTGGACAGGGCGGTCATCGGGCCGCCGCCTCCGGTACGGGTGCCACGGGCTGGGCTGTCGCCTCCGGGCGGGCGGTCGCGACGGCTAGGCCGGCACCGACGGGGATGCTGGCATGGACGGCGGCCAGGGCCAGCCCGACGGCGAGCCACAGGCTCGGCAGCCAGGTGATCGACAGGGCCGCGGCGACGAGCGCGCCCGTCGCGAAGCCTGCGACGCGGCGGGCCACCCGGCGGTCCGCGCCGGCGTAGGCCCGCAGGACCGCCGCCGCGCCGAACGGCAGAAGTGCCGCCGGGTAGTGGATCCACGAGACGGGCAGGAGGACGAGGGTCGCGGTGGTCGCGATCGCGAGGCTCTCGACGACGTCGTCGCGGAACCAGGCCGCGGCGACGATCGCGGCGACGGCGGCCACGAGGACGGGCAGGTGGAGGAGGCGGGCGAGCCCGCTGTCGGCGCCGAGCCACAGCGCGAGCTGGGCGGCCGGGCCGCCGTTGCGCGGGTCGACGAGCTCGGCCCGGGCGGCGGTCGAGGCGACGGTCGCGTAGTCCTGCCACGGCCGGAAGCCGAACACGAGGACGCTCAGGCCGACGACGACCAGGCCGGTCAGGATCGCGCCGCCGACCGGGAGGAGCCAGTGCCGGCGCCGCGCCGGGTCCACCCGGTCGCGCGCGGCGCGGACGAGGAACCACAGGCCGAGGCCCGCCGGATAGAGCTTCGTCAGGGCGCCGGCGGCCAGCGCCGCGCCGCCCGCGAGCCCGTCCCGCGGCCGGGCCGACAGCGCGCCGACCAGGACCAGCCCGAACAGCCACGGGAAGAACGCGTCGAGGTTCCCGAACAGGACCGCGATCAGGAGTGGGAACGTCGCCGCGGCGACGGCGATCGCCGCGGCGGCCACGGTCCGCGGTCGCTCCCCGGCCCCGACGAGCGCGGCGATCCGCACCGCGACGGACGCGAACAGGAGGACCGCGACGGCCGACCAGACGAGGGCGATCAGCCCGAGCGGCAGCCCGGCGATCGGGGCGAGGACCTGGCCGACGACCGGCGGGTAGCTGTAGAAGAGGTCGACCGCGTGCGGCGCCTGGCCGGCCACGATCGCCGGGTCGTACGGCGAGCCGCCGGCGGCGATCGACCGGCCGGCGCTGACGAGGAGGTCGAGGTCGAACGCGGCGATCCGCGGCCGGGCCGAGAACATCTGCCAGCCGAGGAAGCCGACGAGGGCCCAGCCGACGGCGCCGGCCATCGCCCAGACGACCGCGCTCGATCGACCGCGGGTGCTGGTCGGTGTTCGCGCCGTCATCGGCGGCCCGTCGCCGGCTCCCGCAGCCCGGCGAGGAGCGTCGTCAGCTGGTAGAAGAGGAGGCGCGGCGTCGCGAGGACCGACAGGGTCACCGCCGCCGCCCATCCCCAGCGCGTCGGGGCGAGCCGCCAGGCCACGACCAGGCCGAGGACGACGAGCCCCGCCCAGAGCACCGGCGAGATCGCGTACGGCGACCAGTTCCGGACCTCGCCGACCTGGCCGAGGTTGAAGACGCCGGGGAACGCCAGCGTCCCGGCCGGCTCGAGGACGAGCTGAAGGACGCCCAGTCCGATCGCCCAGGCGGCGAACCGCCCCAGGGCGGCCCAGTCGCGCCGCCCGATCCACCAGATCGCCGCGAGGGCCGGGAGGACCTTGAGGTGGGCCGCGAAGGCGAGGGCCCACGGGCTGCCGATCGCCATGAGCAGGGTGACCGGCAGCTGGGCCTGGCCGATGACGAGCGACCACAGGATCGGCAGGGCGAGGATGCCGGCGAGGGTCCAGCCGCGGAGCCCCGGCCGGAGGACGAGGACGAGCCCCGCGAGCGACGCGACGACGACCGCCTCCCAGATCGCCGCGGCGACCGGGAACGGCAGGAGCGCCAGCGGCCGGAAGGCGATCGCGAGGAGCGGCGGGTAGCGGTAGAACGCCGACTCGTTCGTCGTCACGGCCTGGGCGTAGAGCGGCAGCCCGTGGTTCAGGCGGTCCGCCGCGTCGTAGTAGGCGTGGACGTCGGACAGCGGGTCGTGGCCCAGCCCGATGAGGAACCAGTCGACGCCCGCGATCACGCCGAGGGCCGCGGCGGCGACGAGGATCAGGTTCAGGCGCCGCGCTCGGCGATCCACCCCGGGGTCAGGCATCCGGGCCATCCTACCCGCCGTCCGGAGGCCCGTCCCCGACCCTCGGCGGGTGGCTCCGGGTAGTCGATTCGTACCATCTCGAACGCCGAAGGACGGGTGCTACGCTGCACCGGCCGTGCGTATTCCCCTGCTCCTGTTTGCGTTCGCGTTCGTCGTCCGGCTGGTCCTCGCGATCGCCTATCCGGACCCCGCGTACCCCGACTCGTACTACTACGTCGACGTCGGCCGGGCGCTCGCCGCGGGCCACGGCTTCAACGTCGACTTCATCTGGATCTTCGCCGAGGTCGGCGGCAAGATCCCGGCGGTCCCGGTCCTGCCCGTCCCGAGCAACGCCCACTGGCTGCCGCTCTCGTCGCTCATCCAGGCGGGCTTCGCGACGGTCTTCGGGACCGCTCCCCTCGTCGCCGACCTGCCGCTGGTGATCATCGGCTCGCTGACCGCGCCGCTGGTGTACCTGATCGCGCGCGAGGCCGGCGTCCGGCGCGAGGTCCAGATCGGCGCGGCGCTCCTCGTCGCGGCGCCCGGCGCCGGGGCGGCGTTCATGTCGCAGCCGGAGAACTTCGGGATCCTCCAGCCGCTCGTGGCCCTGACGATCTACCTCGTCGCCCGCGGGCTGAAGGGCGACGCCCGGGCGTACGCCGCGGCCGGCCTGTGCGTCGGGCTGGCGTCGCTCGCCCGGAACGACGGGATCTTCCTCGGCGTGACGGTCGCCCTCGTGTTCTTCTTCGACCGCGGCCGGGCGCTCTGGTCGCGCGGCACGATCAAGCCGGCCATCCCGTTCCTCGCCGCCGTCGTCTGCTTCGGGCTGTACCTCGCGGTCATGCTGCCGTGGTGGTCGCGCCAGCTCGCGGTCTTCGGCTCGATCTCGCCGACCGCCTCGAGCGGCGACGCGCTCTGGATCCGGACGATGGCCGAGTGGAACAGCATCACGGCCCAGCCGTCGCTCGACAAGTTCCTCGCCCAGGGCCCGGGGCCGATCATCCAGACCCGCGTCCTCGGCCTGGTCGCCGCGATCGCCAACTTCTCGGTGATCATCGGCTCGATCGTCCTCGTCCCGTTCATGGTCATGGGCGCCTGGGTCCACCGCCGCTCGAAGGACTTCCGGCCGTGGTTCATCCACGCGGTCGTCGTGTTCCTCGCGGCGGCCCTCGTCTACCCGGTCCACGTCCCGGGCGGGGCCTTCATCCACTCCGCGATCGGGCTGTCGGGCCACGCCTACATCCTGGCCCTCGAGGGGGTCGTCGCCGCGGTCGGCTGGCTGGCCGCCCGGCGGCCGCGCTGGAACGCCGCGCGGGCGAGCCAGGTCTTCGTCGGCGCGGTCGTCGTGTTCGTCCTCGCCCTCGTCCCGTTCTACGCGAGCGGCGTCCAGCAGAGCTGGGACGAGACGCGCCAGCCGCGGATCGCCCTCGCCTCCGCCCTCGACCGGCTCGGCGTCGGGCCCGACGAGCGGCTCCTCTCGATCGACGCCGCGGGAATGAAGTACTGGACCGGGCGCGGCGGGATCGTCACGCCGGACGACCCGATCGACACGATCGAGGCCGTCGCCCGGGCCTACCACCCGCGCTGGCTCGTGATCGAGAAGAACGACGCGGCCGCATCGCTCGCGGCGGTCCTCCGCGGCGAGATCCGGCCGACCTGGATCGGACTGCCGGTCTTCGCCGTGCCCGATCCCGGCGGCGGCCTGCCGAAGCTCGCCCTCTACCCGGTCTGCACCGAGCCGGGTGACGACCGCTGCGCGGACGAGCCGGTCCTGGCCGGCCGTTGACCCGCCGCGAAGCGGCCCTCTCGGCCGCCGCCGTCCTCGTCGTCGCGCTGGCGGTCCGCTGGTACGCGGCCAGCCTCGTCGTGTTCCCCAAGCCCGAGGACACCGCCTACTACGTCGACGTCGCCCGGAACCTGCTCGGCGGGCGCGGCTTCGTCAGCGACGCGCTGTGGAGCTTCCAGACCCAGCCGCTCGTCGTCCCGCGCGCCGCCTTCGAGGTCTGGCTGCCCCTCCCGACCCTCGCCGCGGTGCTCCCGATGGCGGTCTTCGGCGCCACCTTCGCCGCGGCCCAGCTGAGCTCGATCGTCATCGGCGCGCTCGTGCCGGTCCTCGCCTGGCGCCTCGCCGCCGACGTCGCCGAGGAGCGCCGCCTGCCGGTCGGGCGGGCGCGGACGCTGGCGATCGGGACGGGCCTGACCGCGGCGGTCTCGCTGCCGCTGGTCCTCCACTCGACCCTGCCCGATTCGACGATGCCCTTCGCCGCCCTGACCCTCGCCGCCGTGCTCCTGGTCACCCGGATCCGGGACGCCTACGACCGGCGCAGCGACGCCCGGCCGCTGCGCCTCCTCGCCGGCCTCGGGGCGGTCCTCGGGCTGGCGGCCCTGACCCGCAACGAGGCGGCCTGGCTGGCCCTCGCCTGGGTCGGCTTCGCCTGGCTCCTGCCGGTCCGGAGGCGCGCCCGGCTGGTCGCGATCGCCGTGCCCGCGGTGGTCGCGCTCGCGATCTTCACGCCGTGGATGGTCCGCGACTGGATCGCCTTCGGCAGCCCGCTGCCGGGCCAGGCCCTGACGAACGCGCTATCGGTCGACGGCACGGACATCTTCGCCTGGAGCACCCCGCCGACGATCGAGCGCTACCTGTCGGTCGGCATGGGCCGGCTCGTCGACATGCGCCTCGTCGGGATCGGCCACAACCTCCTCGACGTGCTCCTCCTGCCGGGCGCGCCGCTGTCGATCATCGGCCTCGTCGCGCTGCCGTGGCTCCTCCGGACGCGGGCGCTCCAGCCGCTGATCGCGGTCTCGCTGGCGATCTTCGCGGTGACGAGCCTCGTCTTCCCGGTCTCGACCACGTGGGGGACGTTCCTCCACGCGGCGGGCGCGGTCCACGTCCTGCTCGTGATCTCGGCGCTGCTCGCTCTCGACGGGCTGATCGTGGCGATCGGCCGGCGCCGCCGCTGGACGCGGCCCGTCGCCTGGCTCGCCCCCGCCCTCACGGTGTCCGGCGCGCTCCTCTTCTCGGCGATGCTCCTGCCGAGCTTCGGCGAGGGCTCGGCCGAGACGCGCCGGACGTTCGTCGACACGACCAGCCGGCTGAAGACGGCCGGCGTCCCGACCGATCCGGCGTCGCCGGTCATCACCGACGTCCCGATCTGGTTGCCCTACACCCGCGGCGGAACCGCGATCGCCCTGCCCCACGAGCCGCCGTCGAGCGTGCTCGACCTCGCCCGCCGGTTCCACGCCACGACGGTGGTCTCGCTGACGAGCGACAACCCGTTCCGGACGGCGATCGAGCAGGGCGCGCCCGACGCCGACTGCTTCGAGGACATCACGCCGCCGCCGACGCCGGCCCTCGGCGGTCACGCGTCCGACACGCTTCGCGTCTACCGCGTCGTGTGCCCATGAGCGGCCCGTATACTCCGGGGCGAATGGACGCGGCCCGGTCCAGCGATGACATCCGCACCGTCCGCGACGCGCGGATCGACGGTCTCCGCGCGGAAGCGTCGGAGGCGGTCGGTTACAGCGCGAACACGCTCCGGACCGTCAGCCAGCGCTACCGGACCGCCTACGCCGAAGAGTTCTCGCGCTGGCAGGCCCTCCGCGACGAGCTCGACGCCATCGAGCGCGGCCGGCCGGAATCCCACGGCCACGTCCCTGACGACGCGCCCGGTCCGGACGACGGCGCCCTCGCCGCCGCCGAGGCCGGCGCGGAGGACGCCCGGGTGCGGGCCCTGCGGTCCGACGTCGACGCGATCGGGGCCGAGCTCGGACGGCAGCAGACCGAGCTCGCCAAGCTCGAGATCGCCCTGCGCAGCCTCGAATTGACGTGGCTCTTCCTCGAGCGCGGCGACTCGAGCCTCCTGGGCGACGGCGAGGCCATGCCGAGCGACGTCCAGATGCGGATCGTCGAGGCCCAGGAGTCGGAGCGCTCGCGGCTGGCCCAGGAGGTCCACGACGGCCCCGCCCAGGTCCTCTCGAACGCGATCTTCCAGGTCGAGTACATCGAGCGGGTGATCGACACCGACCTCCGCGCGGCGCGGACCGAGCTGCGCTTCCTGCGCGACCTCCTCCGGCGCGAGCTCGGCTCCGTCCGGACGTTCATCAGCCAGCTCCGGCCGCCGGTCCTCGACGAGCTCGGCCTCGACGGCGCGATCGCCGACGCGATCGGCCGGACGACGGCGCTGACGGGCCTCGCGATCGGCACCGAGCTGAGCGCGCCGCCCGACCGCCTGACCGCCACCCAGCAGACGGTCGTCCTGCGCGTCCTGCAGGAAGCACTGCAGAATGTACGCAAGCACGGCGCGGCGTCGGCCGTCACGGTCGGCAGTGCGATCGAGGGTGGCGACTGGGTCCTGACCGTCCGTGACGACGGCCGTGGCTTCGACGTCAGCGCGGTCGCGGCCCGTGGCCGGCGGAACTTCGGACTCCAGTTCATGCGAGAGCGCGCGGAATTGATCAACGCCTCCTTCGAGGTGCATTCACGGCCGGACGGCGGAACGCTCGTGCGGCTCGCGATCCCGGTGGGAGCAGAGGAGATCAGCACATGAGCTATGGCGGACCTGAGCGCCGGCGCGGTGGACCGGATCGGCGCGGGGACGGAGAGCGGACGCGGATCCTGATCGTCGACGACCACGCGCTCTTCCGCGTCGGGATCAGCAACATCCTCGGACGCGAGTCCGACTTCGAGGTCGTCGGCGAGGCGGACGACAGCCGGACGGCGGTCGACCGCGCCCTCGAGACGTCCCCGGACATCATCCTCATGGATCTCTCGCTGCCGGCCCCCGGCGGGATCGAGACGACCCAGCGGATCAAGCGCGAGCTGCCCTCGACCGGGATCATCGTCCTCGCCGTCTCCGAGGACGAGGACGCCCTGTTCGACGCGATCAAGGCGGGCGCGGCCGCATTCATCCTCAAGGACGTCGGCCCGGACGACCTCGTCACGATCATCCGCCGCGTCGTCAGCGGCGAGTACCTGATCAACGACAAGGTCTTCTCGAAGCCGGCGGTCGCGTCGCGCGTCCTCAAGGAGTTCCGCGAGCTCGCGGTCTACGGCCAGGAGGCCGCCCCGATCTTCGCCCCGCTCTCCCCGCGCGAGGTCGAGATCCTCGACAACATCGCCCAGGGCATGACGAACAAGCAGGTCGCCTACGCCCTGTCGATCAGCGAGCAGACCGTCAAGAACCACATGAGCTCGATCCTCCGCAAGCTGTCGGTCAACGACCGGACCCAGGCCGTCGTCTACGCGATGCGCCAGGGCTGGATCCGGATGCCGGAGGACTGATCGGCCGCCGTGTCGCCCTCCCATCATCGCGAGCCGCCGGCCGACGCCGCCGCCGACCACGCCCCTGAGCTCGGCACGCGGCTGGGCGGCGAGATCGCCTCGCTCGACGCCGAGCTGACCGAGATCGAGATGCTCGTGGCCCAGGCCCGGACCGAGGCCGGCCGCCACGAGCAGCGCCGGGCGCAGACGGCCGACAAGCTCGGGTCGGGGGTCAACCTCCCGCCCGACGACATCCTCGCCCTCAACAGCCAGCTCGTGTCGCTCACCCGGCGGGCCGCCGTCATGGAGTCGCAGGTCGACGTCCTCGAGGGGAAGCGCAAGACCCTCGCCCGGTTCCGCGACAGCCTGATCGACCTCGCCGCGGCCTACGTCGGGGCCCTCCCCGCCGGCGCCGCTGAGGACGGCGGGGCGCCGCGCCTGACCAGCGGCGAGGGCGCCGGCTCGCCGATGTCGCGGATCGTCCTCAACGCCCAGGAGGACCTCCGCCGCGAGATCGCCCGGGCGATGCACGACGGGCCGGCCCAGAGCCTGACGAACATCGTCCTCCAGGCCCAGATCGTCGAGCGGCTGCTGGGCCGCGACCCGGACGGCGCCCGCGGCGAGCTGCGCCTCCTCGTCTCGATGGTCCAGCAGACCCTCGAGGCGACGAAGACGTTCATCTTCGACGTCCGCCCGATGGTCCTCGACGACCTCGGGCTGGTGCCGACCCTCCGCCGGGCCGCGCGCGAGCGGGGCCGCCGGGCGGGGCTCGCGGTCGAGTTCGACTCGATCGGCCAGGATCACCGGATCGACGTCGACCTCGAGAGCAGCCTGTTCCGGATCATCGACGAGGCGCTGACCGGGTATCTCGCCGTCCGGCCCGACCGGATCGCGATCCGCCTCGACTGGTCGGACGAGCTCGTCGAGGCGCGCGTCAGCGCCGAGCGCGACCCGACCAAGCAGATGGCCGACGCCGAGCACGAGGTCGCCGAGGCGCTCAAGGCCGTCGAGGCGACCGACAAGGACCTCCCGCCGGCCCTCGAGTCGATGATGGCCGACCGGCGCGAGCGGGCGGAGGCCAAGTCGGCCGCGGCGCGGGAGGCGGCGGTCGTCGCCCTGCCGACCGCGACCTGGCGGGAGATCCAGCAGCGCGCGGCCACGACCGGCATCTTCGCCGCCCTGACCGACGGCGGCGCCACGCTCCAGCTGCGCGCCGAGCTCGCCCCGGCCGGCGACGGCGGGGACGCGCCGGCCTGAGGGCACGCCGATGATGGCGTGGCGCTGGTCCGGGCCGGGCATTCCCGCCTTCGGGTCCGGCCGCGGTGGCCGGCCGGAGCGGCGGCGCGGCCAGGGCATCGTCGAGTACGGGCTGATCCTGTCGCTGTCGGCCTGCCTCGCGGTCGTCCTCCTGATCGTGTTCGGAGGCACGCTGAGCGCGGTCCTCAAGGCGGTCGGCGACGCGATCGACGCGGCGACCTGAGCCCCGGCCGGCCCGGCTGGGCGGCGGTCCGTTGCGCGCCGGGTCATGAGGGCGCACCAGCCCGACAGGGCTCGGTCTTTGGTACGAAATGCCTAGTGGAGTTCGCCGCTCGCGCTCTCCTACGATGGCGCAGCCCTCGTTCGGGGGTGGGTACTCATCACTCAGGGAGGCAGCCGCATGGCGCTCATTCACCAGTTCCTCGCCTCGATTCGTCGGGACGAGGAAGGCCAGGGTCTCGCGGAGTACGCGCTGATCCTCGCCCTCATCGCGATCGTCGCGATCATCGCCCTCATCTTCCTGGGCGGACAGGTCAGCACGATCCTGAGCACGGTCGGTAACTCGATCTAGCTCCGGAACCTCGCAACGCAAACGACCGCCGGATTCGTCCGGCGGTCGTTTCGATTCCGGGCTCCGATGCCGCGGCGATCCGGCTCCACGCCCCTGGGTTTCCGGGACGCACCATCGGTTCCTTCGACTCTTGACATGCCCGCGGAGGCGCCCGTAAGGTGACCATCCCCCGGCGAGCCGGGGAGTCTGCACGGAAAGGAGGTACCTCCCACATGTCGTTGATTCACGCACTCATCGCATCCTTCCGCCACGACGAGGAAGGCCAGGGTCTCGCGGAGTACGCGCTGATCCTCGCCCTGATCGCGATCGTCGCGATCATCGCCCTCATCTTCCTGGGCGGCCAGGTCAGCAAGATCCTCAGCACGGTCGGCAGCTCGATCTAGAGTCACCGGTCTCGCTTGAGTCGACCGCCGGACGTCGCGTCCGGCGGTCTTCAATTCCGCGACCGGCGCCCCGCGTCGGGGCCGGTCGCGCCGATGCACCGGCGGGTCGAACGGGCTATTGACATGGCAGACCGAACACCTACCTTGGCAGGGCAGGGGATCGGGGCGTGTGACCCTCCGAACCCGCGCCCGTCACCGGGCGGTCCCGGAGAAAGGAGGTGACACATGTTGTTCCGGTCCACGTTCTCCAGGCTTCTCGCCTTCCTTCGTCGTGACGAGGCCCAGGGTCTCGCCGAATACGCACTCATCCTCGCCCTCATCGCGGTCGTCGCGATCGTCTCCATGATCTACCTGGGCAGCCAGGTCAGCGACAAGCTGAGCGTCATCGGCAGCACGATCAATCCGTGCAGTAGAGCCCCGGTTGGTCTCATCAGACGACCCGTCCACGCGGTGGACGGGTCGTTCCGTGTCCGGGGCCGACCGAGGCCCCGCGGCCGGGCGTCACGCGGGCCGTCGGGTGGTGCGGAGCGGGGTGGTGCGAGCGCCGGGACCCGCGCCGGCTCGAGACCTTGCGGTGGACCTTGCTTCGTGCTTGATTTTCCTCCAATTCTTCCTAATGGTCCTAGCCCTTTGGTATAGTCGCGCGACCCTCCGGCGATGCTACAGTGGTGCCACCTGTCACACGGCAATCACCACTCCATCGGACTCGGGGAGACCTAACCTTGAAGCGCTCGAATCGTCTGGTCCTGCTCGTCGGGGTGTTCCTGGCGGTCATCGCCTTCGTGGGGATCGCCCTGCTCCTCGGAGGCAACGGTGGCCCGGCGGCACCGGAGACCGGCCGTTGCCGACGGAGCTGCCGACCGTCATCGCGACGAAGGACATCCCGCTCGGGGCGACGGTCACCGAGGACATGCTCACGACCGTGGACCGCGAAGATCGACGCCGAGCGCAAGACCACCGCGTTCCAGATCGACGAAGCCCGTCGTCGGCCAGGTCGCCCGGCCGCGATGATCAAGACCGGCGCCCAGCTCGAGGCGGCCGACTTCGACACCTCGACGACGGGCTGCGGCGTCATCGACGTCCCGCCGGCCCAGCGGGCGATCGCCGTCCAGGTGGACCAGGTCTCCGGCGTCGGGACGGTCATCAACACGGCTGATTTCGTCGACATGCTCGTCGGCTTCACCGGCGACAAGTTCCCGGTCGTGACCCTCAACCCGGCCGACGACTCGATCACCGTCGTGGCCGGTCTGAACGGGACGAGCGTCAAGCTCCTCCTCGAGGGCATGCAGGTCCTCTGCCGCCAGCTCCCGCCCGTCGCGGCCCCGGCCAACGGCGAGGCGACCCCGCCCCCGTCGGGCGGTGGCACGACGTCGCTCAACGGCCAGCAGGAGATCGTCATGCTCGGGTCACCCCGAGCCAGGCCGAGGTCATCAAGTTCTGCCCAGCTCGACGGCTCGATCAGCCTCGTCCTGCGCTCGACGGGCGGACTTCCTCGACGAGGCCGGGCAACCCGCTCGACCCCGCCGCCGTCCGGCGACCGAAGGCATCACCCTCAAGAAGCTCACCACCGACTTCGCGGTTCCGATCCCGGAGCTCGTGGAAGCCGTCCTCCCGGCCCAGGCCACCAAGCCGTAGCCGACCACGCGAGCCACCGTGGCTCGACGATGACCCTGGCAGCGCGACGGGCGCGTCGGACCTCCGGTCCCGCGCCCGTCCGACACTCCGGGGCCGAACGCTCCGACCATCGCCCCACCAACGAGATGAACCGGACCCACTGACCAATGGCCGACCAGATCCGCGTCCTGATCGTGGACGACATCCCGGAGACCCGCGACCACCTGACGAAGCTGCTCGGGTTCGAGAGCGACATCGAGGTGGTCGGGTCGGCCGCGTCCGGCGGCGACTCGCTGGCGATGGCCGACAAGCTCCTGCCCGACGTCGTCCTCATGGACATCAACATGCCGGACATGGACGGGATCGCGGCCACCGAGCGGCTCTCGGCCCAGGTGCCGACCGCCGCGGTCGTGATGATGTCGGTCCAGGGCGAGGCGGACTACCTCCGCCGCTCGATGCTCGCCGGCGCCCGCGAGTTCCTCGTCAAGCCCTTCAGCAGCGACGAGCTGACCGCCTCGATCCGCCAGGTCTACACCCGCGAGCGCGACAAGCAGAGCCGGATCAGCGCCTCCCAGCCGGCCAGCGCCGGCACCCCGGGCGGCGGCGCCGCGACGGGCGACGACGGCGGCCACGACGGCCAGGTCGTGGCGGTGTTCAGCCCGAAGGGCGGCGTCGGCCGGACGACGATCGCGGTCAACCTGGCCGTCGCCGCCGCGACCGAGCTCGGCAAGTCGGTCGTCCTGATGGACGGCTCGTTCCAGTTCGGCGACGTCGGGGTCCTGCTCAACCTGAACCCCAAGAACAAGTCGATCGCCGATCTCGTGCCCGAGCTCGAGGCCGGCGAGCTCGAGTCCGATCGACACGTTCGTGATCAACCACTCGGCCGGGGTCCGCGTCCTGCTCGCCCCGCCGACGCCGGAGATGGCCGAGCTGATCACGCCCGGCGGCGTCCGGAAGGTGATCGAGGCGCTGCGCCGCGGCCACGACCTCGTCGTCGTCGATTGCACCTCGACGTTCAACGACACGACCCTGGCGATCCTCGATGCGGCCGACTCGATCCTGACGATGCTCAGCCTCGAGATCACGAGCATCAAGAACATGCGCCTGTTCCTCGAGGTCGCCGACCAGCTCGGCTACGAGCCGGACAAGATCAAGCTCGTCCTGAACCGGGCCGACTCGAGCCTCGGGATCCGCGTCGCCGACGTGGAGAGCTCGATCGGCCGCAAGGTCGACCACACGATCGTCAGTGACGGTCGCTCGGTGGTGTACGCCCTCAATCGAGGCGTACCCTTCTTCCTCTCAAACCGGGAGGCCCAGGTCTCCCAGGACATCTTCCGGCTGGCCCAGGCGGTCGCCGGTGAGCGGGCCCCGAGCGTACGCGAGGACGCCCGCAAGACCACCCAGAAGAAGTCGTTGTTCTCATTCCGATGATCATCCTCGGTAGCGAGCCTCGCGGGGCCAAAAGGGGTCAGATGCCATGTCACTGCTGAAGCGGATCGAGAGCGCTCGACCGGGCGCCGGACCGGCCGCGCCGTCGTCACCGGGCCTGCCCGCCGTGCCGCCGACCGGAGCCGGCGGAACGCCGCCGGCGACGCCGGCCCAGCGGCTGATGACCCAGGCGCCCGTGCGCGAGTCGTTCCGGGACGTCAAGTTCCGGATCCAGAGCCGGGTGATCCAGGATCTCGACCCGAAGCTCGACCTGTCCAACCAGGTCGAGGTCCGGCGCCAGATCGAGGAGATCTTCGGCAAGGTCATCGACGAGGAAGGCCTCGCCCTGACCCGTGCCGAGCGCGTCCGGATGCTCGAGCAGATCACCGACGAGATCATCGGCCTCGGCCCGCTCGAGCCGCTCCTCCGCGACGAGTCGATCTCGGAGGTCATGGTCAACGGCCCCCGCCAGGTCTACATCGAGCGGTCGGGCAAGCTCGAGCTGACGAACGTCGTCTTCCAGAACGACGACCACGTGATGCGGATCATCGACCGGATCATCGCCCCGATCGGCCGCCGCGTCGACGAGTCGAGCCCGATGGTCGACGCCCGCCTGACCGACGGCTCGCGCGTCAACGCGATCATCCCGCCGCTGTCGCTCGTCGGCCCGGTGATCACGATCCGGAAGTTCTCGGCCAGCCCGTTCACGGTCGACGACCTCGTCCGGTTCGGGACGGCCACCGCCGACATGTTCGACTTCATGCGGGCCTGCGTCGAAGCCCGCCTGAACATCTTCGTCTCCGGCGGCACCGGCTCCGGCAAGACGACGACCCTGAACGTCCTCTCCTCGTTCATCCCGAACGACGAGCGGATCGTCACGATCGAGGACGCGGCCGAGCTCCAGCTCCGCCAGGAGCACGTCGTGACCCTCGAGTCGCGCCCGCCGAACATCGAGGGCAAGGGCGCGATCCCGATCCGCGAGCTCGTCCGCAACTCCCTCCGGATGCGGCCCGACCGGATCATCGTCGGAGAGTGCCGCGCCGGCGAGGCGCTGGACATGCTCCAGGCGATGAACACCGGCCACGACGGCTCGATGTCGACCGGTCACGCCAACAGCCCGCGCGACATGCTGTCGCGGCTCGAGACGATGGTCCTCATGGCCGGCGTCGACCTCCCGGTCCGCGCCATCCGCGAGCAGATCGCCTCGGCGGTCGACCTGATCGTCCAGCAGAGCCGGCTCAAGGACGGGACCCGGAAGATCGTCAACATCACCGAGGTCCAGGGCATGGAAGGCGACGTCATCGTCATGCAGGACGTGTTCGTCTTCGAGCAGACCGGCATCGTCGAGGGCAAGATCCAGGGCCGCCTCAAGGCGACCGGCATCCGCCCCAAGTTCGTCGAGAAGTTCGAGGTGATGGGCATCCATCTGCCGCCGGGCCTCTTCGGCTTCAGCTACTGATCGGGAAGGGGACCTGACTGTGGAGCCCATGACGCTGGCTGTCGCCGGCGTGGCGGCGGCGGCGATCTTCCTGATCGCCATCGGCGTCGCGACGTCCGGGAGTAGCTCGGGCGTGAGCGCCCGACTCGAGCGCTATGCGTCGGCCCGCGAGAGCGGCAAGGCGACGACCGAGGGATCCGGGCAGGGCGGCATCGCCGAGCTGCTCGAGCGGAGCGTCGCCCTGGCCCAGCTCAACCGGGTGGTCGAGGCGCGCGACTTCGGCGCCAACCTCGCCCGCGACATCGCGCGGGCCGACCTCAAGCTCAAGCCGTCGGAGTTCCTGGCGATCTGGGCAGGCTCGATCTTCGGCGTGCCGCTCCTCTTCATCGTCCTCTCGCTCGGGCTGCCGGCCCTGCGCAACCCGCTGGCGCTGCTGATCGGCGCGTTCATCGGGTTCATGCTCCCCCGCTTCTGGCTGGGGCGGCGGAAGAGCGGCCGGCTCGGCGCCTTCAACAAGCAGCTCCCCGACACGATCACCCTGCTGGCGAACGGCCTTCGTGCCGGCTCGTCCTTCCTCCAGGCCGTCGAGCTCGTCGTGCGCGAGTCGCGGCCGCCGATGTCGACCGAGTTCAGCCGGGTGATCCGCGAGGTCAACCTCGGCCTGCCGTTCGAGCAGGCGATGGAGAACATGGTCCGCCGCGTCCGGTCCGAGGACCTCGAGCTGATGGCGACGGCGATCAACATCCAGCACACGGTCGGCGGCAACCTCGCCGAGATCCTCGACTCGATCGCGTTCACGATCCGCGAGCGGATCCGGATCAAGGGCGAGATCCGGACCCTGACGGCCCAGCAGCGTCTGTCGGGCTACGTCGTCGGCTTCCTGCCGATCGCCCTCGCCGCCTTCCTCTTCGTTGCCGCCCCGAACTTCATGGCCCCGATGTTCGCCGAACCCGCCGGCCCTGATCGGCCTGCCGCTCGGCGTCGTCATCCTGGCGATCGGCGGGTTCATGATGTTCATCGGCTTCCTCTTCATCCGCCGCATCGTCGACATCGAGGTCTAGCCGATGACTGACGCCATCCCGATCATCGTCGCCGCCGCCGCGGCCGGCGCGATCCTGCTCATCGCCCTCGGGCTCGCCGGCAACTCGCCGGTCGACCCGGTCCAGGCCCGCCTCACCCAGCTCGGGACGATGCAGGCCAAGAACCTCGAGGAGCTCGAGCTCCAGCAGCCGTTCCTCGAGCGGACGCTGCGCCCCCTCGCCGCCGGCCTGTCCGGACGGATGTCGCGGGTCGCGAGCAGCTCGTTCCAGGAGCGAACCGAGAAGCGACTCGCGCTCGCCGGCAACCCGGGCAATCTCCGGGTCGCCGACTGGCTGGGCATCAAGGCCGTCGCCGCGATCGTCGGGGCGGTCCTCTTCGTCTTCCTCTTCGGGGTCATCGGCGTCCTCGATCTGCCGCCGGTGCTGCGGATCCTCATGGGCGCCGTCGGGCTGATGTTCGGCTACACGATCCCCGAGTTCTGGCTCGGCGGCCGGGTCCGCAAGCGCCAGCACGCGATCCTGCTCCAGATCCCGGACTGTCTCGACCTGCTGACGATCTCCGTCCGGGCCGGCCTCGGCTTCGACGCCGCCCTCGCCAAGGTCGTCGAGAAGCTCGATGGCCCGCTCGTCGACGAGTTCCGCCGGGCGCTGGCCGAGGTCCGGGTCGGCAAGGCCCGCCGCGACGCGCTGCGCGACATCGTGCCCCGCACCGAGGTCGTCCCGCTGACGAACTTCATCGGCGCGATCATCCAGGCCGAGCAGCTGGGCGTCTCGATCAGCAAGGTCCTCCAGGTCCAGTCCGAGCAGCTCCGCATCGAGCGGCGCCAGCGGGCAGAGGAGATGGCGGCCAAGGCGCCGATCAAGATGCTGTTCCCGCTCGTCGGGTGCATCTTCCCGTCGCTGTTCATCATCATCCTCGGGCCGGCGATCATCCTGATCATGCAGAACCTCACGCCGACCGGAGGTCAGTGAGGCCCCGACCGAACCGCCCGACCCGGATCTCGGACGGTCGCGCTCGGCTCGTGCAGCGGTGATACCTGGCGTCCCTTCGCGCTCGCAATCTCACGAGAGACGTCGATCCTCGCCTCCGAGCTGGAGTCGGCGGACGGCCTCTGGGCGAAGTTCATGGGGCTGATGGGGCGCCCGACGCTCGCTCCGGGGGCGGGCCTGTGGCTGCCCGAGAGCAACGGGATCCACATGATGTTCATGCGGTTCGCGATCGACGCGGTGTTCGTCGGCCGGCCCGACGCCGACGGCGGGCGGCCGGTGCTGTCGCTCCACGAGCGGCTGCCCGCCTGGCGCGGCCTCGTGCCGCTGGTCCGCGGCGCGCACGGCGTGATCGAGCTGCCGGTCGGGGCGATCGAGGGCAGCGGGACGCAGGTCGGGGACCGGATCGCGATCGACCGCGAGCGCTGAGGGTTCCGCGGGCTGGGCGCCGTGCCGGTGCGCCGGGCCCGTGCGCCAGGCCCGTGCGCCAGGCCCGTGCGCCAGACTCTCGCGCCAGGCCCGTGCGCCGTGCGCCGGCCCGTGCGCCGGATCCTCGGCATCCGGGCGAGGCTCGCCGGTTACGCGGCGTCGCCGGGCGGATTCTCGGCATCCGGGCGAGGCTCGCCGGTTACGCGGCGTCGCCGGGCGGATCCTCGGCATTCGGGCGAGGCTCGCCGGTTAGCAGCCCCTTCCTGGCCGCAGATCCCGTTCGCGGAGCGTGGGCCTGCCGGACGCGCTGTCGGGTCGTGCGCGTAACAGGCGAGTCCTTCCCGGATGCCAGGAACCACAGCCCGGCGAGGTCCCCCGCCGGGGATCGGATCCACGCCCGCGTCTCGGCCGTCGCGCTCGGAAACGCCGCATCGAAGGTGGCCCGATGTCCCGCGACGGTCGCGCAATTCGCCCGGGTGTCGGCCATGACGACGACGTGGCCGAGGCAACGCCGGTCCCAGCCGAAGTCCTTGGCGACGAGCGGCGGAACCAGGCGGACCTTCCGCGACATCGACATCAAGAGGCTACCGAGGTCGGTCAGTCGCGTCTTGACCTCGACGATCAGCAGCGCCCGGCGCACGGGGTGCCAGGCGAGGATGTCGACGGAGCCGCGCTCGCCGTAGACGTTGAACGTGAACTCGGGCTGCGGCTCCCAGCCGTGCCGGGTGACGTCCGCGAGAACCGCCTCGCCGATCAGCGCGTGCCCGCGGTCGATCAGCCGATCACCGAGCCCGCCGCGCCAACGGAGTGTCAGGTCTCGCTCGATCCCGAGGACTGCGCAGACGCGCCGGAACCGAACGACGGAGACGCGCTCGAGCTCGCCACGCTCGAGGAGCGAGACCACCTTCGCGTCGACGCCGGCCGCGGCGGCGACTTCGGCCTGGCGCATGTTGAGGTGGCGGCGGACCGCGGCGATCAGCCGCCCGGCCTGCTCATCGGTCATCGTCGGGATGGTGGCGGACGGGCCTGCACCGGCGCTGCATCGGCGCTGCACGCCCGCTCGCCGCGGCCTGCACCGGCGCTGCACGCCCGGGTCGTGAAGGCGTCGTTGACCGGCGGTGAAGCGGCGCCCGCCATGATCCGACCCATGGCCGCGCCAACGTCACTCCCGAGTCGGCTGCTCGACCTCGCCTTCCCGGCGCGCTGCCCGGGCTGCGATCGGGAGGGTCCGCCGATCTGCGACGTATGCCGGCCCGCGCTCGACGCGCGCCTCGACCAGCCGCCCGGCGTGTCGATCGGGCTGCCGTCGGACCTTCCGCCGACGATCCTCCAGCTCGAGTGGTGCGCGCCGTTCGGCGGTCTCGTTCGGCGGGCGCTCCACCAGCTCAAGTACGGCGGCGAGACGCGACTCGCGCTCCCGCTCGGGCAGGCCGTCGCGCGGCGCTGGCGCCGGGTCGCCGCCGGGGGCGATGTCCTCGTCCCGGTGCCCGTCCACGCCGAGCGGGCGCGGCGGCGCGGCTACGACCAGGCCGAGCTGATCGCGCGGGCGGCCGCCGCCGAGCTCGGCCTGCCATGCGTGCCGATCCTCGAGCGCGCCCGGGCGACGATCGCCCAGTTCGACCTCGACCGGGCGGCCCGGGCGACGAACGTCCGGGGCGCCTTTCGGGTCCGCGACCGGTCCGCCGATCCGACGCCCCTGGCCGGCCGCTGGATCGTTCTCGTCGACGACGTCGTGACCACGGGCGCGACCCTGACGGCGTGCGCGGAGCCGCTCCTCGCCGCCGGCGCGATCGGGGTGTCGGCGGTCACCGTGGCGCGCGAGCGATGACCCCGCGGAGGCCCTCGGCGGGGCCGGGTGTAGACTCGGGAGACGGCGGCTCGCCCGTCGCGCCGCCCCCGGAACCGTCCCGAATCGCGACGCCGCGCGAGGCCCAGGGCCTCGGGGAGATGACCGTGAGGACGATCGTCAAGGGCAAGAACATCGACGTCCCCGACCACGTCCGGAGGTACGCCGAGCGGAAGCTGGGTCGGCTCGAGCGGATCCTCGACGACCGCAGCGACGCCCTCGTCGAGCTCTCGATCGAGCAGCACCGCAGCGCCGCCGTCTCGCACATCGTCGAGGTCACCCTCGTCATCGACGGCAAGACGCTGCGGACGCACGCGGCGGCCGAGACGCACCGGGCCGGCGTCGACGAGGTCGTCGACAAGCTCGAGCGGCGCGCCGTCGACCACCTCGAGAAGCCGCGCATCCGGGCCCGCCCGGACGAGGAGAAGGCCCTCCTCCGCCAGATCGCCGACGGGACCGCCGAGCCCGGCCGGGAGCGGCGGATCGTGAAGTCGAAGCGGTTCGCGATCGAGCCGATGTTCGAGGAGGATGCGCTCGCCCGGATGGAGGAGCTCGGCCACCAGTTCTTCGTCTTCGTCGACGCGACGACCGAGCGGGTCCACATCCTCTACCGCCGCCAGGACGGCGATCTCGGCCTGATCGAGCCGGTCGTCGCCGGCGAGTACACGAAGGGTCGGGGCCGCGGGGCGGATCGGACGAACGGCCGCCACTGAGCGACCGGCACTGAGCGACCGGCGGGTCAGTCGGCCGGATCCCCGCCGGCCGGGGCCGCCGGCCATCGGCCGCACCCGCCGGTAGATCCCCGCCTCGCGGGTCATCAGCCGCCCATCGACCAGGTACCGACGGAGCGCGGCCACGTCCGGATGGAGGAGGGCGAGGCGCATGTTGACCTCCTTCTCCTCGTACGCGCGGTCCTCGGGAAAGCAGCGGTCGAGGATCACCGGCAGGAGGAGGTCGCGCTTGCGGGGCTTGGCCGGGATCGAGACCAGGCGCCCGTCGCGGAGGAAGGCCCGGGCCACCTTCTCCCGCTCGTCGAGGCGCCGCGGCTCCGGCTCGCCCGGGGCGGCCGGCTCGGGCGTCGTCGGGTCGCTCATGCCGCGACCGTACCAGATGGCGCCCGGTACGATGACGCGGCATGCTGCCCAACGGTCGACCCCTCGGCATCCACCTCGCCCTCGGCGACGGCATGGCCCGGGCGGCCGAGCGCGCGGTCGCGATCGGGGCGACCGCCCTCCAGGTCTTCACCGACAACCCGACCGCGTGGCAGCGCCGCGCCGAGCCGTCGCCCGAGATCGAGCCCTTCCGGGCCCGGCTGGCGGCCGCCGGGATCGGGCCTCTCGCGATCCATGCCTCGTACCTGATCAATCTCGCCGGCGCCAACCCCACCTACCACGAGCGGTCGGTCGCCCTCCTCTCGGCCGAGCTGCGCTCCGCCGCCGCGTTCGGGGCAAGCCTCGTCAACGTTCACATCGGCTCGCACGGCGGGGCCGGGGTCGACGCGGGGATCGAGCGACTGGTCGCCGCGATCGTCGAGGCGCTGGCGGCGACGGCGGACCTCGCGGAGGCGGCGCCGGATGCGTCGCCGGCTGCCGTCATCCTCGAGAACTCCGCCGGTGGCGGGTTCGGGCTCGGGGTCGATCTCGACGAGCTCGCCGCGATCGCCGACGCCCTCGACGCGGCGGACGTGCCACGTGATCGGGTCGGGTTCTGCCTCGACACCGCGCACGCCTGGGGGGCCGGGATCGACGTCGCCGACCCGGCCGCGATCGACGCATTCGTCGACGGCTTCGACGACCGGATCGGGCTCGGCCGCCTGCGGCTCGTCCACCTCAACGACTCCCGATCCGAGCTCGGCTCGCGGGCCGATCGCCACGAGCACCTCGCCGCGGGCCGGATCGGCGCCGCCGGGTTCGCCCATCTGCTCCGCCATCCCCGGCTCGGTCACGTCGCGTACATCCTCGAGACGCCCGGGATGGACGAGGGCTACGACGCGATCAATCTCGGCCGGGCGGTCGCCCTGGCCCGCGGCGAGCCGCTCGACGACCTGCCGCCGGCTGCCTTCACGTTGCGCGGCAGCCGGGCGCGCGCGGCGACGCCGCCGGCCGACCCGCCGGCGACTTCGACGCCCGATGCGCCGGCCAGCACGGCGAAACCCGTCGCCGCGACCCGGGTCGGCGCGACCCGCGCGGACTCCCACCTGGAGCGCGCGGGAGGATGACCGCGATCCACCGGGGGGGATGGCGGGAGCTCGCGCAGGACCGCCGACTCGAGATCGCGGCCTATGCCGCGATCCTCGTGCTCGCGGCGTTCCTTCGCCTCGGCGACCTCGGCGTCCGCGGCACCTGGGATGCCGACCAGGGTCACGACATGCTCGTGCTGCGGGCGTTCGTGCTCGACGGCCGGATCCCGCTCCTCGGCCCGCCGACGTCGATCGGCGGGTTCCACCACGGCGCCCTCTACTACTTCCTGCTTGCGCCCGCCGCCGCCGTGTCGAACGCCGATCCGGTGGCGGTGACGACGTGGATCGCGCTCGGCGCGATCGCCGCGGTCGCCGTCACCGGCTGGCTGGCGCGATCGATCGCGGGTCCGCTCGCCGGGCTGATCGCCGCCCTGCTCATGGCCGTGTCGTCGAGCGCGGTGCAGGAGTCGACCTTCATCTGGAATCCGAACCTCATCGCCCTCTCGAGCTCGGTCGCGCTCGCCGCCGCGTGGCGGGCATGGTCGACCGGAAGGACGGGCTGGTGGGTCGTCGCCGGCGGGGCCGCGATCGTCACGATGCAGTGCCACGTCCTGGGCGTCGTGCTGACCCCGATCGTCGCCGGCCTGCTCGTCGCCGACGTCCGGCGCCGCCGCCGACGGGGCGATCGGGCCGGTGCGACGGCGGTCGTCCGGGCCGGCCTGGGCTGGATCGCGCTCGGGCTCCTGAGCTACGTGCCCCTGCTGGTCCACGAGATCGGCGACCCGTCCGAGCTGCATGCGGCCGCCGCGTTCCTCGGCGACGGCGGGGCGGGCATCAGCGGGTTCCTCGGCCGGCTGCCGATCGTCGGGCTGCGCGTCCTCGCCTGGCCGTTGACCGGCCTCGTGACCGCGGCGCCGCTCGTCGCGCTCGCCGCGGCGGCCGTCGTGATCGTGCTGGCGGTCCACGGCGCGCGCCGGCCGGAGCCGGGCGGGGCGCGCAGGCCGGAGCCGGCCGACGGACGCACGGCGGTCCGGTGGCTCGCCCTCGGGCTGGCGTGGTCCACGCTTGCGCTCGCTGCCGGTGCCTCGACCCTCGGATCGGTCGTCCTCGGCCTCCCCAACGACCACTACCACGCCTTCGCCGACCCGATCGTCGTCGTCCTGGTCGCGATCGGTCTCGGCTCGCTGATCCGGGGCGGCATCGCCGAGCCGGTCGGGCCATCCCTGGCCGCGGAGGGCGCTCGCGACGCGCGCGACGTGGGGGTGGCCGGTGCTGTGCCTCGCGACGAGCACCGTGGCGTCCCCGCTCGGCCCCTCGCCGCGCTTGCCGCGACGGCGGTCCTGGTCGGCCTCGTCGGCTGGAACCTGTCCCAGCAACCGCCGGCCGTGGCCCCGGACGGAGGCTGGCGCGCCGCCGAGGAGGCGGCCCGGCGGGTGATCGCGCTCACCGGGAGCGGGCCGGTCGTGCTGTCGAGCCTGCCGACCTTCAAGACCGACGAAGCCGTGCGCATGCCGCTCGAGGCCGACGGGGTGGACGTGGCTCCGGCCGGCGCGAACGGAGTGTCGATCGCGGGGGTGTCGGCAGCCGGGGCAGCCCGGGTCATCCTCTGCGACGAGCTCTTCCACGAGTCGATCGGGGCCGAGTGCGGCGGCGCTGCCGAGGACGCCTGGCTCGCAAACCCTGCGTCGGGGCTCATGGCCGGCACGGCGGGCGGCGGCGCCCTCACGGATGTTCAACCGACCCTGGTCGATCGGTTCGAAGCGGCCCCCGGCCGCTGGATCTCCGTCTACCGCCCCTGAGCCGAGCCGGGCTGGCAAGGCGCCGCCGAGGACCGCAGCGAGCGCACCCGCAGGTGCGTGAGCGAGGACCGCAGAAGGCAACGCCGCCAGCGTCGTCCAGGCGCGACAGCCGGACAGGCGCGACAGCCGGACAGCGTTCGTCGCGGATGGGCGAGGCTGGCAAGGCGCCGCCGAGGACCGCAGCGAGCGCACCCGCAGGTGCGTGAGCGAGGACCGCAGAAGGCAACGCCGCCAGCGTGGTCCAGGCGCGACAGCCGGAAGTCCCGCCACGAGAATCGCGAACGCCGGCACCCCAGATGCCGGCGTTCGCTGTCCCCGAGACCCGGACGTGGAGGGCGTCCGGGCCGTGCCCTGGAAAAGGATGTGGTGGAGCCGATCCCGGCTTGGCGACCTGCCTAGGGTCGCCCGGGTCGGCCGAGCGAACGGCCCATCGGGCGCACCGTGCCCATCCGGGACGGACTGACCTGGGAGACCCGCGCCTGGCCGACCCCCGCGACGACCGGTCCCTGGCCAACCGGTGCGGAGCGCGCGAGAGGGCGATCCGGCGAGCGGTTGGAGTTGGGATCGGACGGCTGCAGGGTGCGGCCGAAGCGGCGCATCCGGACGGCCAGGTAGTACTCCATGATCTGGCGGACCTGCGGCTCGCTCAGGAGCTCGTCGGCCCGCAGCGCGTACTCGACCCGGGCGGTCGGGTTCGTCGCACCGGAGGCCACCAGGCCGAGGTATTGCGGCGTGTCGGCGTCGTCGCGCAGCTCGCGAAGGCCGCGGGCCAGCTTGGTCGCCGTCCCGAGGGACGGCATCCGGTCGCCCCGGATCAGGCGCGAGATCGTCGAGTGATCGACGCCCGACTGCTGGGCAAGCTGGCGCTGGGACATCTTCTTGGCCTTGAGCTGGGCTCGCAGCCATTCGTTGAACGCGCGACCGTTCTGGGTGGTCATGACGTCGTTGGGCGCTCCGTGTCTCGCGCAAGCCTGTGGTGACGCGATGCCCGCATGATCCCGAACCGCCGGTCCTCTCCTGTATCCCCCGTTCGTACGGGTCCGGTCCTCGGGGATCGTCGGGCCAGGCGCCCGGTCCGGTGGGGTGCGCCGCAGTCCGGACTGGAGCGCGCATGGGACCCAGGTCCCAGCACAGGCTTACGCCAACCCCCGGCCGGAGGTGGAGAGCCGTTCGTCACAGCTGCGATCTCCGGCAGCCGGACAACGGGCCACGTGGCCGCATTCGACGAGGAAAGACGATCACGGGGTCGCCGAGCGATGCAGGACAGGCGGCGGGCGTTGCGGCGGTCTCGCGACTCGCGCGTCCGTGATCAGGCCGGGCCGGGGACCTCGGCCCGTCCGCCCTGCTCGACCCCGAGCCCGCGCCGCTTCGGCGAGAGCCAGTAGGCGATCGAGCCGAAGGCGATGATCGAGAGGACGCTGATCACCCGGTCGACGAGCGTGATCGCGAGCGCCTGCGACTGGTCGATGTTGTAGACGACGGTCAGGACGAAGACGACGGCGGCCTCGACCACCCCGATCCCGGCCGGCGTCAGCGGGACGGCGGTCATCAGCGATCCGGTGAGGGCGACGAAGAACGCGCCGCTGATCCCGAGGTGGACGTCCTTGAAGCCGAGGGCCTCGACGACGAGGAACAGGCGCATCGCCTCGGTCGCCCAGACGAGGACGGTGATCACGACCAGCCGCGGCAGCGCGCGCAGGCCGACCGCCGAGAACACACCCTCCTCGAAGCGGTCGTAGAACTCGAGGATCCGCTGCGGCGTCGGCAGCGCGGTCAGGACCCGCCGGCCGAAGTTGCGCATCGAGAGCAGGCCCGCGGCGAGCAGGATCACCACCCCGACGCCGACCGCGAACACGAGCTGGACCTCACCCGGCAGCCGACCGCGGAACGACCAGTAGCCCGACGCCAGCCCGAGGACGACGATCGCGAAGAGGTCGAGGATCCGCTCGATGAAGACGGTCCCGAACGTCCGCGACAGGGACACGACGCTGTTGATCTTCAGGAGGTACGCCCGGTAGAGATCGCCGAGCTTGGCCGGCACGAGGCAGTTGACGAGCCAGCTGATGAAGATGATCTCGGTCGCGTCGCGGACGCGGAGCGGGAAGCCGGTGCCGCGGACGAGGATCGCCCAGCGCAGGCCCCGCAGCGGGAACCCGGCATAGAAGATCGCGAAGGCGCCGAGGAGCAGGAGCGGGTTCGCCTGGAGGATCAGGCCCGGGATCTCGTCGAGCTTGAAGCCGGGCAGCGCCCGGGCGAACAGGACGAGCAGGATCAGCGGCAGGACGATCGAGACGATCGTCCGCGGCTGGCGCATGCGGCGACCGAGCGAGAGCTGGTCGGCGGTGACGGTGTCGTTGGCCCGGCGCTCCTCGCCGGACCGCCGCTCCGCGCCGGATCGGCGCTCGTCGTGGTCGGCGATGGGTGGAGCGCCCTCGGCGGCGGCCGCGACCGGTGCCGCGACGGCGGTCACGGCGGCCTGGGCGGACTCCTCCGCTCCGCCGCTCCTCCGCTCCGTCCGCTCCGTCCGCGGCGGCGTCGGCCTCGCGCCGATCCTCCCCGCTTCGCCGATCGTCGCCGCTTCGCCGGTCCGCCCCCGAGCCCGAGCCGCCGCGCGGCCCGCTCGCCCCCGGCAGGCCGCTCATCGGATCGCCGCCGCGGCGTCGCCCGTCGAGCCGCTCGGCCCGGCCGGCCCGATCCGGCCGTTGCCGCGGGCCCGCTGGACGGCCTTGGCGAGCGGCGTCAGCAGCCGGACGTAGAGCGATGCCCGGCCGGTCACGAGCTCCGCCTCCGGCAGCGCGGCGAGCAGGCCGGCCGCCGTCGAGCAATCGCCGGCCAGGACCGTGTAGGCGACGCCGACCTCGAACGAGCTGTGGGCGTCGGAGACCGCGATCCCCGGCAACCCGTGGCCGAGCGCGAACTCGGCGGCGAGCTGGTTGCCCTTGCCGACGGCGACCCGGGCGTTGTGCGTCTCGATCCAGTCGACCTGGCCGGCGAGCCGCTCCATCCGCGCGTCGCGGAGGAGCGAGCCGCGGAAGCGGTCGAACGGGTGGGGGACGCCGACGAGGCCGCCCTGGGCCCGGGCCCGGGCGATCGTCTCCTCGGCCGGCAGGCCCGGCGGGATCGCCTCGTCGAGGAACAGGCAGATCAGGTCGCCGTCGGCCGTCCGGACCTCCTCGCCGACGATGACCGTCAGCCCCGGCGCGATCGTCGCGGCCCGTTCGCGGGCCTCGAGGGCGCCGTCGATCCGGTCGTGGTCGGTGATCGCGAGGTGGGTCAGGCCGCGGCGCGCGGCGGTCCGGACCAGCCCGGCCGGCGAGGCGAGCGAGTCGAACGACGCCCGCGAGTGGGTGTGGAGGTCGGCGAACTGGCGCGAGAGGTCGGCGAAGGCCCGCGGGTCGGCGGCCGTCTGGCCGCGCTCGGACGCGGAGCCCCGCGGCGCCATCGGCCGGGAGACCTAGACCTGCGACACGAGCGACTTCTTGAAGAAGTCGAAGTGCTCGAGGGCGAGGCCGGTCCCGATCGCGACGCAGTTCAGCGAGTTCTCGGCAACGTGGCAGGGGACCCCGGTGACCTGGGTCAGGAGCTTGTCGATGTTGCGCAGCAGCGAGCCGCCACCCGACATCACCATGCCCTTGTCGATGATGTCCGAGCTGAGCTCCGGCGGCGTCTGCTCGAGGACCGTCCGGACGGCCGCGACGAGCTGCTGGAGCGGGGCCTCGATCGCCTCCATGACCTCGGAGCTCGTGATCGGGATCGTCCGCGGCAGGCCGGCGATCAGGTCGCGGCCACGAACCTCCATCTGGAGCTCGCGCTCGAGCGGGAGGGCGGTCCCGATCTGGATCTTGACCTCCTCGGCGGTCCGCTCGCCGATCATCAGGTTGTACTTCTTGCGGATGTACGTCGCGATGTGCTCGTCGAACTTGTTGCCGCCGACCCGGAGCGAGGTCGAGACGACGATCCCGCCGAGCGCGATCACCGCGATCTCGCTCGTCCCGCCGCCGATGTCGATGACCATGTTGCCCGACGGGCCGCTGATCGGGACGTTCGCCCCGATCGCCGCGGCGAGGGGCTCCTCGATCAGGTAGGCCTCCTTCGCGCCGGCCTTGAGCGCCGCGTCGCGGACGGCCCGCTTCTCGACCGAGGTCACGCCCGCCGGGACGCTGATCATCACCTCGGGCCGGGAGAAGCCGATCCGGCCCTTCGTCGCCTTGTTGATGAAGAAGCGGAGCATCGCCTCGGTGATCACGTAGTCGGCGATGACCCCGTCCTTCATCGGCCGGATCGCGGTGATGTTGCCCGGCGTCCGCCCGATCATCTCGCGGGCCTCCTCGCCGACGGCCACGATCCGGTTGTCGTCGGAGACCGCGACCACGGACGGCTCGGTGAGGATGACCCCTTTGCCTTTGACGTAGACGAGGACGTTGGCCGTGCCGAGGTCGATGCCGATCTTCATGAGGAGGTGGAAACGGTCCCTTCTTCGAGGCGCTCGATCCTCGCGCCCAGATCTGCGAACTTGCGTTCGATGTTCTCATACCCCCGCTGAACGTGGTGCGCGCCGTGGATCGTCGACTCGCCGTCGGCGGCGAGCGCGGCGAGGATCAGCGAGGCACCCGCCCGCAGGTCGCCGATCTCGGCTTCCGTCCCGTGGAGGGGCGTCGGGCCGTGGATCGTGGCGTGGTGGGGGTCGCCCAGGTCGATCCGGGCGCCCATCCGGTTGAGCTCGGTCAGCCACTCCAGACGATCCTCGAAGATCGCCTCGTGGATCGTGGAGGTGCCGCGGGCCTGGGTCAGGAGGACGCAGGTCGGCGGCTGGATGTCGGTCGGCAGGCCGGGGTACGGCGCGGTCTCGATGTCGACGGCCCGGAACGACCCTGGCCCGACGCCGCGGCCGTCGATCGAGATCCGGTCGCCCACGCAGGTCGAGGCGACCCCGGTCCGCTCGAGGACCTCGAGGAACGCGGTCATGTGCTCGCAGGGGGCGCCGGTCAGGGTCACCTCGCCGCCGGTCACGGCCCCGGCCACCGCGAACGTGCCGGCCTCGATCCGGTCGGGGATCACGTGATGCTCGGCGCCCCGAAGGCGGCGCTTGCCGCGGACCTCGATCGTGTCGGGGTAGGTCCGCTCGATGTCGGCGCCCATCTTCTGGAGGAACGCGATCAGGTCGTCGACCTCCGGCTCCTGGGCGGCCGGCCGGATCACCGTGTGGCCGTCGGCGAGGGTCGCCGCGAGCATCGCGTTCTCGGTGCCCATGACCGACACGAACGGGAAGCGGATCTCCGTCCCGCGGAGGCGGCCGGGAGCGGTCGCGAAGTAGTAGCCGTTGCGGTACTCGATCGTCGCGCCGAGGGTCCGCATCGCCTCGACGTGGAGGTCGACCGGCCGCCGCCCGATCCGGTCGCCGCCGGGGTTCGAGATGATCACCCGGCCGAAGCGGCTGAGGAGCGGCCCGAGGAGGATGAACGAGGCCCGCATCTTGGCCGCCGCCTCGAGCGGCACGAACAGCCACTCGACGTCGCCCGAGGCGACCTCGTAGGTGTTCCGGGCGGGATGGTCGACGACCACGCCGAGATCGCGGAGGGTCTCGGCCATGACCCGGACGTCCTCGATCTCGGGCACGTTCGTGAACCGGCAGCGCTCGCCGGTCAGGGTCGCGGCCGCGAACATCTTCAGGGCGGCGTTCTTCGAGCCGCTGATCGGCACCTCGCCGCGCAGGGGCACGCCGCCCTCGATCCGGAAGACCTCGCGGGTGACCTGCTCGGGAACGTATTCCCAGTGGAAGGGTCGGGCGTCTGCCACGGTCGACCTCAGGCCCAACCTCGGGGCGATGGCGTCGCGGAGCTCCGCCTCGCGCCTCCGTGAGGACGAAACGGATCAGCCATGACGGCGCGGACCTTCCCGGTGGCGACGTTCCGCGACGCGAATCCTGATGAGCGCCGCCTGCAGGGA
The DNA here is from genome assembly GCA_963710105.1 of uncultured Chloroflexia bacterium. Classification (GTDB taxonomy): domain Bacteria; phylum Chloroflexota; class Limnocylindria; order Limnocylindrales; family CSP1-4; genus CF-46. Next base: position 216,501 of record CAVPYV010000002.1, on the reverse strand, counting down.
GGCCCGGGCGGCGGCCAGGTCGGCGCCCTCGACATAGCCCGACTCGAGCATCTGCTCGGCCTGGCGGCGGGCCTGCTGGGCCTTCTCGAGGTCGATGTCCGAGGCCATGTCGGCGGTCTCGGCCATGACGACGACCTTGTCCGGGAGGACCTGGAGGAAGCCGCCGACGATCGCGAACGACTCCTCCTGGCTGCCCTTCCGCAGCCGCAGCTCGCCCGCGCCGAGGGTCGAGATCAGCGGCGCGTGATGGGGCAGGACGCCGAGCTCGCCCTGACTGCCGGGCAGGACGACGCTGTCGACCTCGTCCTGGTAGGCGAGCCTCTCCGGCGTGACGATCTCGAGCTGGAGGGGCATCAGATCGACCTCAAGGACGTGGTCGAATCCACGGGCTGACGCTGTGCACGCCCCACGTGCACGTGGGACACGAATGATGCGACGAACGACGAGATTCGCCCCCGTCCGGGCGGATTCGGGCCGATCGTGCACGCCGGGCGGGCAGGACCTGCAGTCGAGCCGTGACGAGCGGTCCAGGTGGTCGCTCGTGCACGCCCGGGGAGAATCCGGACAGGCGCGTCCGGCAGGCGCCCCGGCGCGGTCCTCGGGCCGGGTCATGAGGCCAGCTGCTCGGCGTTCTTGCGGACGTCGTCGATCGTGCCGGCGAGGAAGAACGCCTGCTCGGGCAGGTCGTCGACCTTGCCGTCGAGGATCTCCTTGAAGCTCGCGACCGTGTCCTTGATCGAGACGTAGGCCCCGGGCCGGCCGGTGAAGACCTCGGCGACGAAGAACGGCTGGCTCGCGTAGCGCTGGAGGCGGCGGGCCCGGCCGACGACCGCCTTGTCCTCGGCCGACAGCTCGTCGATCCCGAGGATCGCGATGATGTCCTGGAGGTCGCGGTAGCGCTGCAGGACGCGCTTCGTCTCCTGGGCGACGTCGTAGTGCTCCTGGCCGACGACGAGCGGGTCGAGGACCCGCGACGTCGAGGTCAGCGGGTCGACCGCCGGGTAGATCCCGAGCTCGGCGATCGAGCGCTCGAGGCGGATCGTCGAGTCGAGGTGGGCGAAGGTCGTCGCCGGGGCCGGGTCGGTGTAGTCGTCGGCCGGGACGAAGACCGCCTGGAGCGAAGTGATCGAGCCGTCCTTCGTCGAGGTGATCCGTTCCTGGAGGGCGGCCATCTCGGTCGCGAGGTTCGGCTGGTAGCCGACCGCGGACGGCATCCGGCCGAGGAGCGCGGAGACCTCCGAGCCCGCCTGGGTGAAGCGGAAGATGTTGTCGATGAAGAGGAGGACGTCCTTGCCTTCCTCGTCGCGGAAGTACTCGGCCATCGTCAGCGCGGTCAGGCCGACCCGCTGGCGGGCGCCGGGCGGCTCGTTCATCTGGCCGAACACGAACGCCGTCTTCTCGATGACGCCCGAGTCGGTCATCTCCTTGATCAGGTCGTTGCCCTCGCGCGACCGCTCGCCGACGCCGGCGAACACCGACACGCCGGCGTGCTCCTGGGCGACGTTCCGGATCAGCTCCTGGATGATGACCGTCTTGCCGACGCCGGCGCCGCCGAAGATCCCGATCTTGCCGCCCTTCTTGAACGGGCAGATCAGGTCGATGATCTTCAGGCCGGTCTCGAAGACCTCGACCTCGGTCGTCTGCTGGTCGAAGGCCGGGGCCTGGCGGTGGATCGGCAGGATGTTCTCCCGCGAGACCGGGTCCTTGCCGTCGATCGCGTTGCCGAGGACGTCGAAGACGCGGCCGAGGGTGACCTCGCCGACGGGCACGCTGATCGGGCCGCCGGTGTCGAGGACGGGGACGTCGCGGGCGAGGCCGTCGGTCGTCGTCATCGCGACCGCTCGGACCCAGTTGTTGCCGAGGTGCTGCTGGACCTCGCAGACGAGGTCGTCCATGCCCGGCCGCTGGATCGCGACGGCGTTGTAGATCGCCGGCAGGTGGCCGGACGGGAACTCGATGTCGACGACCGGGCCGGTGATCTGGATCACGCGCCCGAGGGCCTTGCCGGTCGCGGCGGGTGCGGCGCTCGCCATGGGGGTTCTGCCTCCTGCTCGCGTCAGCCGGCCTGGGCGCCGGACGCGATCTCGATCATCTCGCGGGTGATGTTGGACTGACGGACCTTGTTGTACGCGAGGGTCAGATCCTCGATCAGCTCCTCGGCGTTCTCGGTGGCGTTCTTCATCGCGACCATCCGGCTCGACTCCTCGCTCGCCTTGTTCTCGAGGACCGCCTGGAACAGGCGGGTCGCGACGTAGCGCGGCAGGAGCTGCTCGAGGACGGCCGCCGGGCTCGGCTCGAAGATGAACTGGTTGCCGGGGATGCCCGCGGTGTCCTCCGCCGGCGAGACCGGCAGCAGCTCGACCATCGACGGCTTCTGGGACAGGGTCGACACGAAGTGGCTGTAGAGGATGTCGACCCGGGCGTAGGTCCCGGCCAGGAAGTCGTCGGTGATCAGGCGGGCGAGCGGCAGCACGTCGGCGAACGTCGGCCGGTCGCCGTAGCCCTCGAAGTGGGCCTCGAGCGGGACGCGCGCCCGGCGCATCGCGTCGCGGCCCTTGCGGCCGACGGTGACGACGGTGAGATCGCCCGACGTCTCGGTGATCTGCTGGGCGGCGAACCGGATCGTGTTCGTGTTCAGGGCGCCGGCCAGGCCGCGGTCGGTCGTGATCAGGATGATCAGGCGCTTGCCGCCCTCCCGCCGGACGAGGAGCGGATGATCCTCGCCGCCGAGCACGATCGCCAGGTCGGCGAGCACCTCGTCGAGCTTGTCCGCGTAGGGCCGCGAGGCGAGCGTCGCCTCCTGGGCGCGCTTGAGCTTCGAGGCCGCCACGAACTGCATCGCCCGGGTGATCTGCTTGATGTTCTTCGACGATTGGATCCGCCGGCGGATATCGCGCTGACTGGCCACTTGCCCTTACTCCCGGCCGGCGCTGGATTCGGCCCACCGCGGCGTTGCGCCCTGCGCGCGCTCGCTCACGGACGTGCGCGTACGCTCGCTCGCGTGCTCGGGCGCGCCTTGCGGTGGCCCGTTCCAGCGCCGGGGTGCAGTTCGACGTGCCGTGCCGTGGGTCATCAGGCGGCGAAGCTTTCGCGGTAGGCGTCGATCGCCTGGTCGAGGGCGGCCGCGAGCTCGTCGGTGAGGTTGGCCGTCCGACCGAGCTCCTCGAGGATCTGCGGCTGCTCGGTCTCGAGGAAGCGGTAGAAGCCGCTCTCCCACTCCCGGACCCGGGGGGTCGGGACGTCGTCGAGCTTGCCCTTCGTCGCGGCATACAGGATCGCGACCTGCTTCTCGACCGCGAGCGGCTGGTACTGCGGCTGCTTGACGATCTCGGACAGCTTCTCGCCCCGGGTCAGCTGGTCGCGGGTCGCCTTGTCGAGGTCCGACGCGAACTGGGCGAAGGCCGCCAGCGAGCGGTACTGCGCCAGGTCGAGCTTGAGGGGCGCGGCGACCTTCTTCATCGCCTTCGTCTGGGCGGCCGAGCCGACCCGCGACACGGAGATGCCGATGTTCAGGGCGGGCCGCTGGCCGGCGTTGAACAGGTCGGTCTCGAGGAAGATCTGGCCGTCGGTGATCGAGATCACGTTCGTCGGGATGTAGGCCGACACGTCGCCGGCCTGGGTCTCGATGATCGGCAGGGCCGTCAGGGAGCCGCCGCCGTTCGCGTCGCTCATCCGGGCGGCCCGCTCGAGGAGCCGCGAGTGGAGATAGAAGACGTCGCCGGGATAAGCCTCGCGGCCGGGCGGGCGGCGGAGGAGGAGCGACATCTCGCGGTAGGCCCAGGCGTGCTTGCTGAGGTCGTCGTAGACACACAGGGCGTCCTTGACCAGGCCCTGGCCCTCGACCTCCACGCCGTTCTCCATGACCTCCTCGCCGATCGCCACGCCGGCGTACGGGGCGAGGTACTGGAGCGGGGCGGGATCCTCGGCGCCGGCGACGACGACGATCGTGTGGCCCATCGCGCCGTTGTTCTCGAGGATGGCCACCGTCTGGGCGACCGTCGAGAGCTTCTGGCCGATCGCCACGTAGATGCAGACGAGGCCCTTGCCCTTCTGGTTGATGATCGTGTCGATCGCGATCGCGGTCTTGCCCGTCTGGCGGTCGCCGATGATCAGCTCGCGCTGGCCGCGGCCGATCGGGATCAGGGCGTCGATCGCCTTGATCCCGGTCTGGACCGGCGTGTCAACGCCCTGGCGGACGATGACGCCGGGGGCGATCCGCTCGACCGGGCGGGTCTTCGTCGCCTCGATCGGGCCCTTGTCGTCGAGCGGCCGGCCGAGCGGGTCGACGACCCGGCCGAGCAGGGCCTGGCCGACCGGGACCTCGACGACCTTGCCCGTCGTCTTGACCGTGTCGCCTTCCTTGATCGCGGTGGCGTCGCCGAGGATGACCGCGCCCACGGTCTCCTCCTCGAGGTTCAGGGCCATCCCCATCACCCCGTCCGGGAACTCGAGCATCTCCGACGCGAGGGCGCCGTCGAGCCCGTAGATCTGGGCGATCCCGTCGCCGACCTCGACGACCGTTCCGACGCTGCGCGTCTCGGTCGCCGCGTCGAACGAGTCGATCGACGACTTGATGATGCTGGTGATCTCGTCGGATCTGATGGCCATTTGGATACTCCCGGCGTCTCAGCCAGAGGGTGGGTGGGAGGGCAGGATCAGCGAGCCCGGGGTGGTTGCATCTCGATCGTTCAGACCGTCCCGGCGGCGAGCTGGGTCCGCAGCCGCTCGAGACGGCCCCGGACGCTCCCGTCGATGAGTCGGTCGCCGACGCGGACGACGAGCCCGCCGAGGAGGGCCTCGTCGACGTCGGTCGCGAGCGCGATGCTGCCGCCGGTCATCTGCTCGAGGCGGGCCGTGAGGGCCTTGACCTCGAGATCCGTCAGCGGCGCCGCGCTCGTCGCGGTGGCGTGGGTGATCCCCTGGCGGCGGTCGTCGAGCCGGATGAACTCGTCGACGACCCGGGGCAGCTGCTCGATCCGGCCGCGCCGGACGAGGAGGAAGATCGTGTTGCGGACGGACTGGCTGAGGCTGGCCAGGACGCGGTTGGCCGCGTCCAGCCGCTCGTCGAGCGGCAGCGACGGGTTGGCGAGGACGTCCATCAGCTGGCCGTCCGTCGCCGCGGCGGCCTCGACGAGCTCGCGCCGCCACGTCTCGATCGAGCCGTCGCGGCTGGCGAGCTGGAAGGCGGCCTCGGCGTAGCGCCGCGGCGCGCTGTCGCGCTTGGCCATCAGCCGTTCGCGTCCGGGATGTTGCCCGAGCCGCCGCCCGGCGTGGCCTCGGCCAGGAACTGGTCGACGAGGCGGCGCTGCCGCTCGTCGGTCATCGTCTCGCCGACGACGCGGCCGGCCGCGCGAAGGGCCAGGTCGGCCACCTCGGCGCGGAGGTCGGCGATCGCCCGCTGCTTCTCGGATTCCAGGTCGGCGCTCGCCCGCGAGCGGATCCGCTCGAGCTCCTCGCGGGTCGCGGCGAGGTCGCGCTCGCGCGACTCCTCCGCCACCCTCTGGGCCCGGGCCAGGATGTCGTTGGCTTCGCGCCGGGCGTCGGCCAGGGTGGCCGCCCGCTCGGCCTCGGCCTGCTCGCGATCCTTGCGCGCCTGCTCGGCGTCGCGGAGGCCCTGCTCGATCTTCAGGCGACGGTCCTCGAGCGTCGCGCCGATCCGGCGGAACGCGACGAGGTACAGGATCGCGAAGAACAGCAGGAAGCTCAGCGCCTGGGCGAGGATCCAGAACAGGTTGATCTGGAAGCCCGGCGCCTCGCCCTCCGCGGCAAGCGTCACGCTCCCGCGGGCGACGGCGCCCGCGACGGACAGGAGGTCCACGGTGATCGACTCGAGGGCCGGCCTCAGGCCGGCTTGCCGAGGAAGATCGCGAGGATGCCGACGACGACCGCGAGGACGCCGAGGCCCTCGGCGAACGCCGCGCCGATGATGAAGGTCGCCCGGATCTGGGCGGCCGCGTCGGGGTTCCGACCGATCGCGCTGGTCGACATGCCGGTCAGGATCCCGATGCCGATGCCGGGTCCGACGACGCCGAGGGCCGCGAGGCCGGCTCCGATGATCTCCATGGGTGGTTCATCCTCCTGCATTGCCCGGTCGGTGCCGGGTGATGGGCCGTGGTTGGGTGGGTGCGGGGTCCAGTCTCGTCCGCGGCTCAGCCGTGGGCGAGCTCCGGGGCGATGTTGCCTTGGGGGAGGTGCTCGGCGACGCCGTGCGCCTCGTCGTGATCGTCCGAATGCCCCTCGGTCGCGATGATCGTGAACATCAGGGTCAGGACCGAGAAGATCAGGGCCTGCATGAAGTTGAGCAGGAACTCGAGGCTGACCATCGCGACCGGGATCACGGCGAGGGTCAGGCCGGTGATCACGCCGAGGGCGATCTCGCCGGCATAGATGTTGCCGAAGAGCCGCATCGACAGCGTGACGGGCTTGATGAACTCGAGGAAGAACTCGAGGATCCCCACGAACAGGGCGATCACCCCGGCGGCGATCCCGTCCCGGAAGCCGCCGAAGTTGAAGAACTTGCCGAGGTAGCCGCGGACGCCGAGCGCCCGGACCCCCTCGATGTGGAACAGGAAGAAGCTGACGAGGGCGAGCCCGATCGTCATGTTCACGTCCGAGGTCGGCGCCCGGAGCTGCTCGGTCTTGCCGACGCCCGGCAGGAGCCCGCTCCAGTTGCTGAGCAGGATGTAGAGGAAGAACGTGACGAAGACCGGGACGTAGCGCCGGGCCGGGGGCCCGCCGAGCGAGGTCGCGAAGTTGGCGAGGCCCTCGTAGACGTACTCGAGCGCGTTCTGCGGCCCGGTCGGCGAGAGGCGGATCGCCCGCGACATCACGAATGCAAGGACGAGGATCACCGCCATGACGATCCAGCCGGTGAGCAGGGTCGAGGGGATCGTCAGGTCCCAGGTCACGATCGCCGCCCCGGCGTCGTGGCTCGGGTCGAGGTCGATGACCTCGTGCGGCCGGGGCAGCTCGAAGTTCGCCTTGATCGCGTCGGCCGGGTAGGCGAACGTCGCGGTGTGCGGACGCCTCGCCGGTGACCGGATCGATCCCCAGCGGCGGGGAGACCACGAAGCCGACGACGGTCAGGACGAGGATGGCGAGGACGATCGCGATCAGCGGGTTGCGGATGCTCGTGGCCGGCTGCGCGACCGCACCCGCGGCGCCGACGGCGTCGCTGGCGAGGTCCGGCCCGAGGGCCTCCTGCATCCTCCGCTCGGCGTCGCTGCGCCGGTCGCGGTCGGGTCGGTCGGTCAAGTCTGCTCCTGGTGGCGCGCCTCTCGCGGCTCGCGCCGTGTCACTGGTCTCGCGGTTTCGGGATCAGTCGTCGAAGGTGGCCAGGAACCGGTTGATCAGCCGCCGCACGGCGAGCGCTCCCATTCCCATTCCCGCCAGCAGGCCGATCAGCACGAACACGGGCAAGCTCCCGATCTGCTGATCCGCCCAATACCCGACGAGCACGCCTGCCAGTGTCGTGACCAGGAGAACGAGGCCGATTTCGCCAAAGAGGGCGAGGTAGGCGCCGGCCCGACCGGGCTCGATCATGGGCGTCCTGACAAAGCGCGCGGAGTATAGCAGAGGGAATCGGCCGGTCGCCACGGGCCGGACGACCCTCAGATGGAGGCGCTGGGCGTCGCCTCCGGGGTGGGCGTCGGAGGCTCCGTGGGAGTCGCGGTGGGCTCCGGCGTCGGGCTGGGGGTGGGCTCCGGGGTGGCGCTCGGGGCCGGGGTCGGGCTCGGCTCGGCCGTCAGGGCCGGGGTCGCCGCCGGAGTCGCCTTCGCGGTCGACGTCGGCCTGGGCGTCGGGCGGGCGGTGGCGGCCGGGCGCGCCGTCGGGCGCGGGGTCCGCGGCGCGGCCTGGCTCGCAGCGGCGCTCGGGACCGGGCTCGTCGAGGAATCGGCGCCCGGCCCCGCGACGGAGCCGCCCGGCTCGCCGCCGTCGGCCGATGCGCCGGGCAGGCCGGTGGCGGCCAGCACGCCTTCGCGCGGTGCCACCTCGACGGTGAGGGCCGCGACGCCGACCAGGCCGACGACCGCGACGACGAGGGCGAGCCCGGCGAAGGCGAGCCGCCGCTCGATCGTGTCGGCCCGGGATCGCCCGGCCGGGCCGCCGGACGCGGCCAACGTCACGGGGCGTGCGCCCGGGATGCCGGTCGCCGCCGCCGGCCCGGAACGGCGGGCGAACCAGCCGAAGCGAGGCCGGCGGTCGCCGCCGCCTGAGGGCGCGCCTCTCGGCGGCGGGTCGGCCGAGCGCTCGAAGCGGATCGACTCGCCGTAGGCGCGTCCGGGATCCCGGCTCCAGGCGACGCGCTGCGCGACCGGCGCCGGAGGCTCCGGCCGCCGCGCCGACGACGAGACGGAGAGGCGGATGGGTGCCGTCGGGACCGGGCCCCGGTCGGCCTGCGCCGGCGATTCGACGGACCGGAGCACCGGCGGCGGCTCGGCCGGCCACCGCGGGTCAGGCGCCGTCGCGCGGGCGTCCGCTCCGGTGGCGCCCGGGCCGGGCCCGTGGTCTGGGTCGCCGTCGCGTTGCGTGGTGGGCCGGCCGGTCGCCCGGCGGACGACCCACATCCCGATCGATCGGTCGACGATCCGCGGCAGCCGGCCGGACGGCGAGCGCGGGGCGAAGCGGGCGACGATCGCCGCGAACCCGAGGATGGCGAGCGCCAGGACGAGCAGTTCCACGCGTGGCGGTCACTCCGTTGGCTGGTCCGGCGATCCCGCGGATCGGCCCGTCGATCCTAGCACCGGGTCGGGCCGCGACCGGCTCACAGACTTCTCGGCCCCTCGACCGCCGCCGTCGGGATCGGTCGCGCTCGGCGACCGGGGTTCGCCTCAGTCGCGGGGGTCCGGCTCGTCGGGCGCGATCCCGCCGCGGGCGAGGATGAACAGGACGAAGCCACTGACGACGAAGACGCCCATGAACGCGTAGAGCTGGTCCGTGCCGGAGAGGACGAGCGCCATCACCGCCAGGGCGACGCAGATCGCGTAGATCAGCAGGACCGTCTGGCGATGCGACAGCCCGACGTCGAGGAGGCGGTGGTGGAGGTGGCCGCGGTCGGGCGAGAACGGCGACCGGCCCTGGGCCAGACGCCGGACGATGATCCAGAAGGCGTCGATGATCGGCACGCCGAGGACGAGCAGCGCCACCGCGACCTTGGCCGTGCCGAGGATCGAGAGGAGGGCGAGCGTGTAGCCGAGGAACATCACCCCGCTCGTCCCGGCGAAGATCGTCGCGGGGTGGAAGTTCCAGCGGAGGAACCCGAGGAGCGAGCCGGCGAGGACGAAGCACAGGACGGCGATGAACGACTGATCGAAATGCGGGCTCAGGCTGATCACGCCGAGGGTGACCGCCGCGATCAGGCCGATCCCCGACGACAGCCCGTCGAGGCCGTCGATGAAGTTGATGCTGTTGATCATCCCGGCGATCCACAGGACGGTGAACCCGATCCCGAACGGGCCGACGAGGGGGATCGTGCCGGGGCCGATCGGGTTGGCGATGAAGGTGACGACGTACCCGGTGACGATCGCGATCGCGGCGAGGCCGAGCTGGCCGGCGAACTGCCAGCGGGCGCGCAGGTCGAACGAGTCGTCGATCACGCCGAACGCCGTCGCGACCATCCCGCCGAGGAGCAGCCCGACGAGGTCGATCAGTTGGACGGTGGGCGGCACTGTCATGAAGCCGATGACCGCGTTCAGGCCGAGCATCGCCAGGGTCACGAGGACGAACGCGATCGCGATCGCCACCCCGCCACCGCGGGGCACCGGCTGGACGTTGACCCGCCGCTGGTCGGGCTGGTCGATCGCCCCGTAGCGGATCGCGATCCGCCGGACGAGCGGCGTCAGCAGGAACGAGACGAGCGCCGCCGCGACGAGCGCGAGGAACAGGTACGGGATGGTGTCGCCGGCGCTGGCCGTGAACCTCACGCCCGGTCGGTCCTCCGCTCGGCAGAGCGCGCGTCGGGCGGCGTCATCGGGTCAGGCCCGGCACCGGGAACCGCTCGGTGATCGCGGCGACGCGGGCGGCAAGGACGCGCTGGGCGGCCGCGTCCTCCCGCTGCTCGATCGCGTCGACGATCAGGCCCGCGATCTCGCGCATCTCGTCGGGGCCCATCCCCCGCGAGGTGACCGCCGGCGTCCCGACGCGGATCCCGGACGAGGTGTTCGGCGGCTGCTTGTCGAACGGGATCTGGTTCTTGTTGACGGTGATCCCGATCTCGTCGAGGAGGTGCTCGGCGTCCTTGCCGGTCACGCCGCGCGACATCACGTCGACGAGCATCAGGTGGTTGTCGGTGCCGCCGGAGACGACCCGCAGGCCGCGCTCGGCGAGGACCGCCGCGATCGTGGCCGCGTTCTCGACCGTCCGCCGCTGGTCGCGCCGGAACTCGTCGCCGAGGGCCAGCAGGAGGGCGACCGCCTTGCCGGCGATCACGTGCATCAGCGGCCCGCCCTGGACGCCCGGGAAGACGGTCCGGTCGATCGTGGCGGCGAGCGCGCCCGGACGCCGACGGCGCGCCCTTGACGTTCGGGAACGCCGCCGGGTCGACCTCCGGCGGCAGCTCGTGGCGGCTGAAGATCAGCCCGCCGCGCGGCCCGCGGAGCGTCTTGTGGGTCGTCGTCGTGACGATGTCGGCGTGGGGGAACGGCGACGGATGGACGCCCGCCGCGACGAGGCCCGCGATATGGGCCATGTCGACGAACAGCAGCGCCCCGACGCCGTGGGCGATCGCCGCCAGCCGCTCGAAGTCGAACGTCCGGGGATAGGCGGACGCGCCGGCGACGATGACCTTCGGGCGGACCTCGGCGGCCTGCGCCTCGAGCGCGTCGTAGTCGATCCGCTCGGTGTCCTCGCGGACGCCGTAGGCATGGACCTCGTAGAGGCGGCCGCTGAAGTTCAGCTTCATCCCGTGGGTCAGGTGGCCGCCCTGGTCGAGCCGCATCCCGAGGATCCGGTCGCCGGGCTCGATCACGCTGAAGTACGCGGCCATGTTGGCCTGGGCGCCCGAGTGCGGCTGGACGTTGACGTGCTCGGAGCCCGGGAAGAGCTGCAGCGCCCGCTCGCGGGCGAGGTTCTCGGCGACGTCGACGAACTCGCAGCCGCCGTAGTAGCGCCGGCCCGGCAGGCCCTCGGCGTACTTGTTCGTGAGCCAGCTGCCCTGGGCCTCCATCACCGCGGCCGAGGTGTAGTTCTCCGAGGCGATCAGCTCGATCTTGTCGTGCTGGCGGTGGCGCTCGCCCTCCATCGCCGCCCACAGCTCGGGATCGACCTCGGCGATCGTCGGCCCGGGACGGACCTGCTCGGTGACCGCCATCCTCACGCCTCCCTCAGCCGGGTCGTGACCGCCCGGGCTCCGCACCTCGACACCGCGCCGGGCGCGATCGGTCGGGGCCGAGCGCCGGGGTGTCGTCGGCTATCTTCCCACGCCGGGCCGCGGCGTCGCGGAGCTGCCGGCTGCTCGGTCCGTCGCCGGCTCCTCCGTCGCGACGTCGGGCCGCCCGACCGGACCGCCGAGCGCGGCCTCGACCGCTTCCACGGGGATCGCCCCGATCCGGAGGATGCGCGGCGGCTCGACCGTGCAGTCGACGACGGTCGAGGCCGGGCCGCCGTGGGCCGGGCCGCCGTCGAGGACGAGGGCCACGGCATCGCCGAGCTGGTCGACGATCTCCGCCGCGTCGCGCGCCTCGGGGACGCCGCTGACGTTCGCGGACGTCGTCGGGATCGGGCCGACGGCGGCGGCGAGGGCGCGGGGGGCGTCGTGATCGGGGACCCGCAGGCCGATCGTCGCCGCGCCGCCGGTCAGCGCGGCGGGCAGCGGGACGTCGGGTCGCTGCGGGACGATGACGGTCAGGCCGCCGGGCCAGAACGCGTCCGCGAGCGCCGCGGCGGACGCCGGCCACTGCCCGATCGCCGGTGCCTGGGCGGCGTCGGCGAGGAGCAGCATGATCCCCTTGTCGGGCGGGCGCCGCTTCGCCGCGAAGAGCGCCGCGACCCCGCCCGGCGTCGCGAGGTCGACGGCGATCCCGTAGACGGTGTCGGTCGGAAGGGCCACGATCCCGCCCGCCCGGAGCACCTCGACGGCCTCGGCCCGTCCCGCGGCATCGTCCGGGACGACGCGCGCGGTCATGCCGCGGAGACCGCCGTCGACCCGTGCTCGGCCGCGAGCCGCTCCGCGTTCCGGGCGGCCACCGCGGGCGCGGCGAGCGCGAGCTGCTCGATGAGCTGGGCCGTCCCCTCCTCCTCCAGCGGCGGCGCGAGGTAGCGGGCGGCCGCCCGGACCGGGCCCGGCGCCGAGGGCATCGCCGCGCCGTGCCCGACGCCGGCGATCATCTCCAGGTCGTTGAACTGGTCGCCGACGGCGAGCACGCGCCCGAGCGGCACGCCCGCCCGGCGGGCGAGGTGGCGGACGCCCACCAGCTTCGACACGCCCGGCGCGAGGAACTCGAGGAACCGCGGGTGGCTGATCGTGACCGCGGCGCGGCCGGCGAACCGCCGCCGACCGTCGGCGAGGATCGACTCGGCGATCGGCTCGGTCGCGGCGGCGACGGCGATGACCTTCGAGACCGGGAACCGCATCCAGGCCGGCAGATCGTCCACGAGCTCGGCCCGCGCCCCGAGGAACGCGGAGTAGTCCTCCGCCCGCGGATCGTCGGCCTGGATCACGAACCGCTCGAGGTGGTTGACGTGGGGCTCGAGGCCCACGCTCCTTGCCCAGGCGATCACCTCGCGGGCGGCATCCGGCGCGAGCGGCCGGTGGGCGAGGATCCGGCCGAGCCGCGGATCGTGCATGGGTGGCGGCAGGGCCCGGACGAGGGCCCCCTGGTAGGCGACGATCGGGTCGACGAGGCCGAGGGCGCGGGCGAAGGGCAGGGCGCTCGTCGTCATCCGCCCGGTCACGATCGACACCGCGATCCCGCGCTTCCGCGCCGCGCCGATCGCGGCGACCGTCCGCCGGCCGAGGACGAGGTCGTCGCCGATCAGGGTGCCGTCGAGGTCGAGGGCGATCAGCCCGATCGGGAAGCGCGGCGTCGGGCGGCCCGATCGCGGCAGCGACGGCGTCATCCGCGCTCCACCCGGAGCACCCGCGGCAGCCCGGCGAGATCCGGCCGGACGCTCGTCCGCCAGCCCGGCAGCGTGGCCGCGACGGCCGCCGGCGCGCTGTCGCCCTGGTCGGCGCCGATCTCGAGCAGGGCGACCCCGTCGGCCGCGAGCGCATCCGGCAGCCGCTCGAGGAGGGCCCGCACGACCTCGAGGCCGTCGGCGCCGCCGTCGAGCGCGAGCTTTGGCTCGAACGACGCGGCGATCGGCAGCCCGGCGATCGCGTCGCTCCGGACGTACGGCAGGTTGGCGAGGATCACGTCGAGCGGCGCGCCACCGTCGGGCAGGACCGGCGGCAGGAGGTCTGCCTCGATGAAGCGCATGCCGTCGGCCGCGGCGTGGCCGGCGGCGTTCTCGCGGGCGAGGTCGAGCGCGTCCGGCGACAGGTCGGTCGCCGCGATCGTCACGTTCCGGCCCATCGTCACCCGGCGCCGCCGCAGCTCGACGGCGAGGGCGACCGCGATCGCCCCGCTGCCCGTCCCGACGTCGGCGACCCGGACCGGATCGCCGCCCGCGCCCGGCCCGGCGCCGGCCTCGCCGGGTCGCACCGCCAGTCGCGCCATCACCTCGCCGACCGCCGCATCGACGAGGGCCTCGGTCTCCGGCCGCGGGATCAGGCCGCGCGGGTCGACCACGAACGCCAGGCCGTGGAACTCCTTGATCCCGCGGATGTAGGCGACCGGCTCGCCCCGCTCCCGGCGAGCGACGGCCGCCTCGAACCGGGTCAGCGCGTCCGCCCCGACCGGCGCGTCGCGCTGGGCGACGATCGCGGTCCGGTCCGCGCCGATCGCCCAGCCGAGCAGGAGCTCGGCGTCGAGCCGAGCCGTCTCCGAGCCCGCTTCGCGAAGTCGTCCCGTCGCCTCCGCGACGCAGTCACCGATCGTGGCCATCCCCGTCCCTCGCTGCGTCGTCAGAGCCGGATCGTCACCGACAGGTCGCCGACCTTGCGCAGGACCTCGGCGCTCGTCGTCCCCCGCCAGCGGTGGAAGAGGAGGTCGACCGAGGCGTCGCCGACGCGCAGGTTCGTGAGCGTGATCTTCCCGATCCAGTCGGGGAGGTTCGGGTGATGGAGCTCGAGCTCCCCGGCGGGCGCGTGGGCCCGCAGGCCGAGCATCGTCTCGACGAACAGGAACGACGCGCCCGCGGCCCAGGCCTGCGGTGAGCAGGCGACCGGGTACGGCACCGGCTGCGGCGATTCATCGCGATCGAAGCCGCAGAACAGCTCCGGCAGGCGGTACTCGTCGAAGCGCTGGGCGGCCTCGAAGACCCGCCCGACGAGGCGGTTCGATTCGTCGTCGAACGCATACCGCTTCAGGCCGGCCGCGATCAGCGACGTGTCATGGGGCCAGACCGACCCGGTGTGGTAGCCGATCGGGTTGTAGCCCGGCTGGCCCTCGGCGTAGGTCCGGATGCCCCAGCCCGAGAAGAGGGCCGGCCCGAGGAGCCGGTCGGCGACGTCGCGGGCCCGGGCCGGCGACGCGATCCCCGACCAGAGGCACTGGCCGGCGTTCGAGGCGATGGCGTCGAGGTGGCGCTTCTGGCCGTCGAGGGCCATCGCGTAGTAGCGCTGGTCCTCGACCCAGAACTGCTCCTCGAACCGGACGCGGAGCCGCTCCGCCTCGGCGAGCAGGCGCTGGGCGAGGTCGGTCTCGCCGCGAACCGTGGCGAGGCCGGCCATCCGCCGCTTCGCGTCGTACACGTAGCCCTGGACCTCGGCCAGGGCGACCGGCATCGTCGGCATCCGCCCGGCGCGGTCGCGGATCGCGTCGCCGGAGTCCTTCCAGCCCTGGTTCAGCAACCCCCGCGTCGAGCGCCGTTCGTACTCGACGAAGCCGTCTCCGTCCTTGTCGCCGTAGCGGTCGATCCAGTCGAGCGCGGCGAGGGCGTTCGGCCAGAACCGGTCGAGGAACGCCCGGTCGCCGGTCCAGTCAAATGTCGCCCCGAACACGATCAGCCAGAGCGGCGTCGAGTCGACCGAGCCGTAGTACGGCGTGTGGGGCAACTCGCCGGCGCCGGCCATCTCCCCGATCCGCAGCTCGTGGAGGATCTTGCCGGGCTCGGCGTCTCGCCAGTCGTCGACCTCCGTCGCCTGGTAGGCGGCGAGGACCGCGAGGGTCTCGATCGCGATCTGCGGCCGGAACGCGAGGGCCTGGAACGAGGCGATCAGGGCGTCGCGGCCGAAGAGCGTCGCGAACCACGGCACGCCGGCCGCGACGTAGCGCTGGTCCGGCCCGGGGCCGTCGTTGATCAGGAGGCGGAGATCGGCCAGCGACCGGGCCAGCGTCAGGTTGAACAGCTCGTGGTCGGTCTGGATCGCGGTCGTCCCGCGGCTCCAGGCGTGGTAGGCGGCGGTGCCGTCGTCGGCGCTGATCCGGGGCGGCTCCGGGAACAGCGGCGCCGGCCCGGCCCCTGCGCCCGCGAGCGCCTCGGTGGCCTTGATCGCCCGCTCGCTGGCCTGGGCGCGCTCGTCGGCCGAGACGTGGCCCTCGGCGACGCGGACCGTCGTCGACCAGATCGTCCAGCGCAGGTCGCGCCGCTCGCCGGGCGCCAGGCGGACGTTCCACGTGTACCGGACCGAGCCGCCCTGGGCGACCTCGTCCTCGGACCGGCCGTCGATCGGGCCGTGGGCGTCCGCGGCATCCGAGAACGCGACGTGGGTCGAGCGGCGCATCCCGTCGAGGCCGTCGTAGCGGAACGTGACCCGGGTCGCGGTCAGGGCGATCGGGAGGAGCGTCCCGCGGGCGGGCCGGGGATAGCCGCGGACCTCGAAGATGTCGGCCGCGTCGGAGCCGAGCTCGAGCTCGACCGGGAACGCGAGCTCGCGCTCGGCGTGGTTGACGATCCGGAGGCGCTCGGACATCCCGTCGTCGCCGATCAGGCGGTCGCGCGAGATCCCGATCGAGCGGCCCGCGACCTCGGCGTCGGGGTGGACCTTCGCGTCGGGGTTACGGTCGGCGCTGGGGTTCGTGAGCTGGATCGAGCCGCGGAAGTTCGCTCCCATCGAGCCCTGCAGGAGGACCGGCCGGACGCCACCGACGCGCAGCGCGCAGCACGACAGGAGGCGGGTGTCGGCGTGATACAGGCCGAGGCCGCGCGAGTCGGGGTGGATGTCGCCGAAGGGATCCGTCAGCAGGTAGAGGTTGCCATGCTTGAGGACCTGGACCATTCCCAGGTCCGTCGCCTTCTGGATCGGGACGACGCGGGCCTCGACGAGGTCGACGGCGGCTGCCTCGGCGGGCGGGAGCTCGGCGACCCGGCCGGGCGGATCGGGGGCGTCGTCGGACGGCGCGGCGTTCGCCGCGCCCGGCTCGGCCGCGAGCGCGTCGGGGGCACCGGCCGAGGCGGCGGTGGCGGGAACCGCGGTGGCGGAGGCGCCTGCGGGAGCCGCGGCGGGCGGCGTCTCGCCCTCGGTGGGGGGCGCGTCAGGTCGCTGGGGCATGGACGCCTCCGGTGATCTCGGCGAGGCGGTCGGCCTGGTCGGCCATGACGAGGGCGTCGATCAGCCGGTCGATCTCGCCGTCCATGACCCGCGGCAGGGCCGACAGGTCGAGCCCGATCCGATGGTCCGTGACCCGGTCCTGGGGGAAGTTGTAGGTCCGGATCTTGTCGGACCGGTCGCCGCCGCCGATCATCGAGCGGCGGGCCACCGAGTCGGCCTCGCGCTTCTTCGCCTGCTCCCGGTCGTACAGCCGCGAGCGGAGCACGGCGAGGGCCTTCGCCTTGTTCTTGTGCTGGCTCTTCTCGTCCTGGATCTCGACGACGAGGCCGCTCTCGAAGTGGGTGATCCGGACCGCCGAGTCGGTCGTGTTGACGGACTGGCCGCCGGGGCCCGACGAGCGCTTGACGTCGATCCGGATGTCCTTCTCCTCGTCGATGTCGATCTCGACCTCGTCGACCTCGGGCATGACGACGACGGTCGCGGTCGAGGTGTGGATCCGGCCGGACGACTCGGTCGCCGGGATCCGCTGGACGCGGTGAACCCCGCCCTCGAATTTCAGGCGGCTGTACGCCCCGTCGCCGTGGACCTGGACGATCGCCTCCTTGATCCCTCCGATCCCGGTCTCGTTGAGGCTGAGCAGCTCCGGGGTGAACTTGTGGCGCTCGGCGTAGCGGACGTACATCCGGTAGAGCTCCGCGGCGAACAGGGCCGCCTCGTCGCCGCCCGCGCCGGCCCGGATCTCGAGGATCACGTCGCGATCGTCGTTCGGGTCGCGCGGCAGGAGGAGGACCTTCATCTCCTCGAGGAGGCGGTCCTCCTCGGCCGACAGGCGGTCGATCTCCTCGGCGACCATCGCCTTCATCTCGGGATCGGCGTCGGCGGCGGCACGCATCTCGCGGGCGCCGCCGAGCTCGGCCCGCGTCGCCTCGAGCGCCTGGAACGCCTGGACGACGGGCTCGAGGCGGGCGAGCTCGCGGCCGAGCGTCCGGAGCTGGTCGGGGTCGCGCGACACCTCGGGCGTGGCGAGCTTCGCCTGGACGTCGTCGTACTGGCTGACGACCTCGCGCAGCCGGGCGTCGAGACCGGTCCGGTCCGCGTCTCCGCTCATGCTCCCGGGAGGGGCGGATCGATCGTGGCCGGGGCGGCCGCCGCCTCGCCCGCGGCGACCGGCGCCGGGAGGTCCATCGGGGCCCGATCCAGCGTGCCGGAGCCGGCCGGCAGCTCCTCGCCGTCGGCCTCGAGCGCCTGCTCCATCGACACGATCGCGACCTCGATCATGTCGTCGGTGGGCTGGCGGGTCGTGATCATCTGGACGAGGATGCCCGGGTACATGATCGCCCGGACGACCGGGTTGCCGCGATGCTTCGCGCCCCACTTCAGGATCTCGTAGCCGATCGCCGCGATCACCGGGATCAGCGCGATCCGGCTGCCGACCATCACGAGCGGCTCCTGGCGGCCGACGAGGCTGAAGGCCACGATCGACAGGGCGATGACGACGACGAGGAACTCCGTGCCGCAGCGCGGGTGGGCGGTCGGGTACTTGCGGACCGCGTCGACGACGAGCGGGTCGCCGGCCTCGAGGGCGTGGATCGTCATGTGCTCGGCGCCGTGGTACTGGAAGACCCGCCGGACGTCTTCGGCGCGGGCGATCAGGAGGAGGTAGCCGAGGAAGATCGCGACGCGGATCAGCCCCTCGACGAGGTGCTGGACGAGCCCGTTCGAGATGTTCGAGGTCGTCGCGCTGGCGATCAGCAGCGGCAGGAGGAAGAAGATCCCGACCCCGAACAGGAGGGTCAGCCCGAGCATCAGCGCGATCGAGCCCCTGCCGAGCTCGACGCCCTCGTCGCCATCCTCGCCGCTGCCGGCGGCCTGGACCGAGGCGCTCCGGACGAGCCAGCGGGTGCCGACGAAGAGCGTCTCGTAGAGCACGATCAGGCCGCGCAGGAGGGGCAGCTTGGCCCAGCTCGAGCCGTGGAAGCCGGAGTCGAGGCGTTCGGTGGCGTAGACGATCCGGCCGTCGGGGTGGCGCAGGGCGACGGCGATCGCGTCGCGGCCGCGCATCAGCACGCCCTCGATCAGGGCCTGGCCGCCGTAGGAGTAACGAGGCATCCCGGGAAGTCTAGCCGGTGCCGGGGTTCGGGCCGGTCGAGGCGACCGCGGCAGGCCCGGCGGCGCCCGGCGGGGCCGCCTCGACGCCCGGCGAGCCCGCCTCGGCTGGCACGACGGCCTCGATCCGGCGCCGGGCGGCATCGACGTAGCCCTCGTCGAGCTCGATCCCGACGAAGCGCCGGCCGAGCTCCAGCGCGGCGACCCCGGTCGAGCCGACGCCCATGAACGGATCGAGGACGAGATCGCCCGGGTTGGAGCCCCATTCGACGAGCTGGCGGAGGACGCGGAGCGGCTTCTGGGTCGGGTGGACGGGATCCTTCGACCGCTCCCGGCCGCCGCAGATCGGCGCCTCGATGAAATTGTGCATGTCGCGCTGCCGCCCGAAGTTCCAGGTGTGGCCCTTGTCCCAGCACGCGACGATGAGCTCGCACGAATTCAGGAAGCCCGCCCGGCGGAGCTTCGGCGGCGGGTTCGTCTTGTGCCAGACGACGAACTGGAACGTGTCGAACACGGGATCGAAGACCTCGTGCCAGCGGCCGAGCAGGTTGTAGCTCGTGAACGCGAAGAGCGTGCCGGTCGGCTTGAGGACGCGCCGGAACTCGGCCAGCCAGGCAGCCGGCTCGAAGGTCGTCTGGTCCCACGCGGCGACGTCGTTGTTGAACGACTTCCGCCAGCCCATGTCGATGTTCCCGGTCGAGTAGGCGCCGAGGTTGTACGGCGGGTCGGTGCAGATCAGGTCGACACTCGCGTCCGGGAGTCGCCCGAGCAGCTCCCGGCTGTCGCCATGCCAGAGCTGCGCGTCAGGGCTCGCGATCGCGTCGTCGGCCACGGTCCGAAGCGTAGCCGACGAGCGGGGCGGACCGATGGGCCGGCGTTGCCCGGACCGAGCCCAACGGGATCGAGGCCGCCGGACGGGCGCCGGACGGCCGCTGGAACGGCCGCTGGACGGCCGCTGATCCAGCCCAGGATCGGTTCCGCCATGACCATGCGGGACGGCGTGCCGGATCGGCCGCCGGGACCCTGGAATTGTCACACCGTCGTGCACGCTCGCCCCGCGGCTGATCTCCGTGGAGATCAGGGCCCTGAGTCACGCGCCCGGCCATGGCCGGGTCGGGCCGGATCGAGGCCGCTGGACGGCCGTTGATCCAGCCCAGGATCGGTTCCGCCATGACCATGCGGGACGGCGTGCCGGATCGGCCGCCGGGACCCTGGAATCGTCACACCGTCGTGCACGCTCGCCCCGCGGCTGATCTCCGTGGAGATCAGGGCCCTGAGTCACGCGCCCGGCCATGGCCGGGTCGGGCGCAGCTCAGCGGGCCGCGTCCGCGCCCCGCCGCGCGCGGGCCGGCCGGCCCGGGCCGCGAACTCTAGGACCCGGCGCGAACGACCCGCCAGATCGACCGCAGGCCGGGCCGCTGGCCGTACAGGAGCACTCCCGCGGCATAGATCCGGGCAGCGACCCACAGCGCGCCGACGATGGACACGGCCAGCAGGGCGATCGACAGGAAGATCTCCCAGAGGGCCACCTCGCCGGCCGTCACCCGGCTCAGCATCATGAACGGGCTGAAGAACGGGATCTGGGCGAGCACGGCCAGCCAGCTCTCGCGGAGGTCGAACAGGCCGGTCGCGGTGTAGACCGCCACGAGGTAGCCCGCCGTCGACACGAGCGTCATCGGCAGGACCGCCTGGTTGACGTCCTCCTGGCGGCTGACGAGGGACCCGGCCGCCGCGTAGAGCACGGCGTAGAGGAGGAACCCGAGCACGCCGTAGACGCCGAGCAGCAGGAGCATCCCGGCGGTCAGCCCCTGGGGCAGGCTGACGTCGCCGCCGGCCTCGCCGAGGACGAGGTTCGACACCGGGCCCTGGAGCACGAGGGCCAGCGTCCCGGCCACGAGGATCGCCCCGTACTGGACGAGAGCGACCGCGCCGACGCCGAGGACCTTTCCGGACAGCAGCTGGAACGGCGTCGCGGCGTTGAGGATCACCTCCATCACCCGCGACGACTTCTCCTCGACGACGCTCATCGCGACCCAGTTGCCGTACAGGATGACCATCATGAAGATCAGGATCGTCATCCCGAAGCCGAGCAGGTAAGAGGCGGCCTCGTCACTCTCGGTCGCGGTCGCCTTGCCGGGATCCGCCGGCTCGAGGGCGAAGTCGGCCGGCGCGAACAGCGCCGACTGGTCTGCCGGAGCGATGCCGAGGCGGTCCATCCGGTCCGCGATCGCGAGCGCGTTCGCGGCCTGGCGGATGATCGCCGACGTCCGGCCCGCCCCGATCCCGTTCGGGTCCTCGGCGTAGTAGGCGAAGGCCAGATCGCCGTCCGCGGCCCGCTCGATGGCGAGCACGGCGGCCAGGCGCCCCTCGCGGATGTCGGTGCGCGCGGTCGCCAGGTCCGGCGCGGCGACGATCTCGTAGGCCGGGCTCTTGGCCGGATCGGCATTCGGCGTCGATCCGTTGAGGAGGGTGTCGAGGGTCGCGCCGGCGTCCACGGTGAAGCCGGGGGCCGCAACGTGAAGCCCGATCCGCTCGGTGTCGCCGCGGTCGAGGTAGCGGACGATGACGGGCACGAACGCCAGCACGAGGACGCCGAGGATCAGCATCGCGCTGCCGATCCGGAAACTTCGCGTCCGGACGCGGACGGTGAACTCGCGGCGGGCGACCGCGATGACATTCGATAAGCCGCTCATGATCGCGCTCCCGGGGCGGCCGCGAGCGTCCGCTCCTCATGCTCGAGCGCGCCGACGCGCTCGACGAAGACCTCCTCGAGCGACGGGTCGGCGACCTCGAATCGGAGGACGTCCTTGCCGCGCGACACCGCGGCGCGGAGGACCGACTGCGGGTCCGCGCCGGTGTCGACGCGGAGCTCGGTGTAGTCGTTGCCCGGCCGGGTCACCGTCACGTGGGGCAGGGCGGTCAGCCAGCGCGCGTCGCCGTCGCCGTCGGTGGCGAACCGGACGACCTGGTGTCCGGTCGAGCGCTTGACCTCGCGGGTTGTGCCGGCCGTGACGATCCGGCCGTGGTCGATGATCGCCACGGAGTCGCACAGCTCCTCGGCCTGGTCGAGCTGGTGGGTGCTGAAGACGATCGTCTTGCCGCGATCGCGCATCTCGAGGAACGCCGCCTTGAGGAGCGCGACGTTGACCGGGTCGAGACCGGCGAACGGCTCGTCCATCAGGAGGATGTCCGGGTCGTGGAGGATCGTCGCGATGTACTGGACCTTCTGCTGGTTGCCCTTCGACAGGCTCTCCGCGTTGCGATCGGCGTACTCGGAGATCCGGAAGCGGGCCAGCCAGCCGGCCGCCTCGTCACGGGCCTGGCTCCGCGGCACGCCGTACAGCGAGGCGAAGAAGGTGAGCTGCTCGAGGACCGGCATCCGGAGATACAGGCCGCGCTCCTCGGGCATGTAGCCCCACGTTCGGCGCGGAAGGTCGCGAGCCGGCCGGCCGTCCCACGTCACGGACCCCTCGTCCGGCCGCAGGAAGCCGAGGATGATGCGCATCGTCGTCGTCTTTCCGGCGCCGTTCGCGCCGAGGAAGCCGAAGACCTGGCCGCGCTCGATCGAGAGGGTGACGTCGTCGAGGGCCTGCACCTCGCCGAACCGCTTCCGAAGATGGTCGATCGCCAGCATTGGATCCCTCGCTCCTCCCGCGCCTCGAGCGTCCGGGGGACCGCGGTCTCCGGAAGCCGGGCGCCCGGACTCCGCCGACGACGCGCGTCGCCGGCCCGACGATTGTGGGTCGCCGCGGCGGCGCCGGGCGAGGGTCGTTCGGCCCGAACCGGCCGAGCCGTCCGGACGCGCCGCCGCGTCCCCGCGCGGCCGCACTCGTCGCGCCCCGCCGCGCCGCCGCGCCGGGAAGAGCGATCCGGACGAGCGATCCGTGGCTGACTCAATTCGGACACGGATGAGCGTGACGCCTTGTCGAAATGGCGGAAGCTGGCTCCGAATTGGCAGGCCGTCGTGCACGTTGAGGCGTGGGCTGATCCAGGTGGGGATCAGCGAGCCAGCGACGAGGGGCGAGCCCGCCACGAACGCGCGCGCCCAGCAGGAATTCAGGAACGGCGGGTCCGGGGACCCGCCGTTCGGCGTCGGTGCGGAGAAGGAAACGGACGAGCGACTACGCCCGGGCGGATCGCTCCAGTCGCTTCTGGAACCGCTCGACCTGGCCGGCCGTGTCGATGATCGTCTGCTTGCCCGTGAAGAACGGGTGGCAGTTCGAGCAGACGTCGACCCGCAGCTCAGGGCGGGTGGATCCCACGGTCCACTCGGTGCCGCACGATCCGCAGTGGACCTTGGCCTCGAAGTACTTGGGATGGATGTCGGGCTTCACGATGCGTATCTCCTCCGACGTCGTCCGTGCCGGGCGGTGGCCCAGCCGGTGATCGCCGGCTATCGCTGCTCGGGCGGTCAGGCCTCTGCAGCCGCGGGTGCGGTGGCGGCCGCGGGGGCGGCCTTCGCGACCTTCGCGACCTTGGCGACCTTCGCGGCCGCGGATGCCGGCTCGGCCGAGACGGCCTCGACCCGGATCCGCTTCTTCGTCCTGGTCGCGTGCTCGAACCGGACCTTGCCGGTCAGGGTCGCGAACACGGTGTAGTCCCTGCCGAGGCCGGTGCCGTCCCCGGCCAGGAACGTCATGCCGCGCTGGCGGACGATGATCGAGCCGGCCGGGACGAGCTGGCCGTCGCCGACCTTCACGCCGAGGCGCTGGCCGACCGAGTCGCGCCCGTTCTTCGAGCTGGAGCCGGCTTTCTTGTGGGCCATCGGGTCTACTCGTCCTTCTTCGTGGCGCGCTTCGGCTTGGCGGCCGAGGCGTTCTTCGGCTTCGCGTCGGCGGCGCCGCTCTGCGTCTTCGCCCGCGGGGTCTTCGGGGCGGCCTTGGCCGGGGCGGCCTTGGCAGTGCTCTTCGCGGCCGGCTTGGCGGCCTTGGCGGCGGGCTTTGCCCCGGCCTTGGCGGCCGGCTTCGCGTCGGCCTTGGAGGTCGACTCCTTGGCCGGCGCCTTCGCGGCCGAGGCCTTGGCGAGCTTGGCGGCGAGGGCGGCGTCCTCGGCGGCCTGCTTCGCGGCCGCCTCCTCGAGACGCTGGCGCTCGGTCTTCGCGTCGGCGTCGGCCTTGCGCTTGTCGTCCGCGGCGCTCCGCTTGCCGAGCTTCACGTCGGTGATCCGGAGAACCATCAGCTCCTGGCGATGACCCTTCTTCACCCGGCTGCGGGCCTTCGGGCGGTACTTGAACGAGATGAGCTTCTCGCCCCGGTCGCGGCGGACGACCTCGGCCGTGACCGCGGCGTCCGCGACGATCGGTGTGCCGATCGCCGACTCGTCGCCATCGGCGACGAGGAGGACCCGATCGAGGGTGATGTTGTCGCCGGGCTCCGCCTGGAGCAGCTCGACCTCGAGCTCGGTGCCGACCTCGACGCGGTACTGCTTTCCGCCGGTCTCGATGACTGCGTACATGGAACCCTTCGAACAGTGGCGTGGCGGTCGTGGTCCGACCGCGACAACGGACATGGAGAGACGCCGGGCGTGGCCCGAACGCGGACGACGGAGTGTATGGCGACAGGCGGCCGAGCGTCAATCGAGCGGGTCCAGGCGAGGCCGGCCCGGATGGCCGCCTTCCACTCGCTACCGGGTCGTGTCGACGACGCAGAAGCGGTTGCCCTCCGGATCGGCCAGGATCACGTAGTCGGCGTCGGCCGGGCGCTTGTCCCAGTGAACCTCGGTCGCCCCGAGCCCGATCAGCCGGGCGACCTCGCCTGCCTGGTCCGCGGTGTACAGGTCGAGGTGGATCCGGGGCGGGATCTGGACCGTCGAGCGAACCCGGTCCAGCGACACGTTCGGCCCGTTTCCGTCCCGCGGACGGAGGATCGCGAAGTCGTCGATGTCGCCGTCCGGCCGGACGTAGTCGAGCGCCGCCTCCCAGAACGCGAGCTGACGGGGGAGGTCGTCGACGCGGATCACGATCGAGCCGATGCGGAGCACCGGGCGAGCATACCCAACCCTCGACCGGGCGCCGCGGCCGGTCGCCGGGCGGCCGAGGCGCGATTGCCGAGCGCCGATCGTTCGCTGGCGTTAGTTGACGCTTACGTAAGCATTGACTAACCTACGTCGCGATGATGGATCACGCCCTCAGGGCCCTGGCCGAGCCGCGCCGCCGGGCGATCCTCGCCCTCGTCCGCGAGCGCGAGCTGCCCGCCGGCGAGATCGCCCGCCGGTTCGAGGTGACGCGGCCGGCCATCAGCCAGCATCTCGCTGTCCTCCGCGACGCCGGGCTCGTGAGCGAACGGCGTGAGGGGGTGCGGCGCCTGTATCGAGCCCGTCCCGCGGGCGTCGTCGAGCTGCATGCCTGGCTCGAGGACTTCTGGGACGGCGGCCTGGAGCGGCTCAAGGCGGCCGCCGAGCAGCGCGAATCCGAGCTCCTGGAGGATCGACGATGACCGACACCACGATCACCTCGAGCGGCGTCATCGAGCGCGAGATGCGGATCGCCGCGCGCCCCGAGACGGTGTTCTCGTTCTGGACCGACCCGGCGCGGATCGTCGAGTGGATGGGCCGGTCGGCGACGCTCGAGCCGCGGCCGGGCGGCGCGTTCCGGCTCGACTACAACGGCAGCGATATCGCCAGCGGCGAGGTCCTCGAGATCGACCCACCCCACCGGATCGTGTTCAGCTGGGGCTGGGAGGCCGCCGGGGACCCAACACCGCCGGGGGCGAGCAGCGTCGAGGTGACCCTCACCCCGGACGGCGATGGGACCCTCCTCCGCCTCCGCCACCGCGGGCTGCTCGCCGCCGCCGTCGTCGGCCACGTCGAGGGCTGGGACCACTTCCTCCCGAGGCTGGTGACCGTGGCCGAGGCCGCGTCGCCCGACTGACGGTCGCCCGTCGGCAACGCCGCCCGGCCCTCAGCGGCGGCGCGGCTGCGGCAGGTCGTCGGCGAGGACGAGGCGGTCGCGGGTGATCGATGCGATCTCGAGGGGCGTGCCGACCGCCTCGGCCAGGGCCGCCACGACCTCCTCGGGCCGGCCCGCGCCGAGCTCGGGATGGAATCGCGTCCGGACCAGGATCGAGATCGGAGACCCGGCCGGCCCACCCGGGCCGTCAACCGACAGCCCGTCGAGCAGGGGCCGAAGGTCGTAGCGCTTCTGGGCGCCGCCCTTGAGGCGGACCCGCGGCAGGGTCCGCGCGGCGATCATCGCCGCTGCCGCCTCGGCCACGGCGCCGGCGACGACGGCTCCGGCGACCTCCACTCGCCAGTCGGCGGCGGCGACCCGGCCGGCGAGGGCCGGCGCACCGAGCCAGACGTCCTCGGCGGCGATCCAGCGATGCCCCGCCGGCATCCGATCGGCCAGCCCTTCGCGGAGCGCCCAGAGGGGCCGCCGCTCCAGGAGCCAGATGTCGGCGAGCTCCGCCGCGCCGCGGGCGAGCGCCGGGAGCGGCGCCCCGAACGCGATCCGGGCCCGGCCGGCGCCGCCGGCCTCCAGGCCCGCGACGGGCAGGCCGGACGCGGCGAGGGTCTCCTGCCATGCGTCCAGCGCGACCCTTCCGACCTGGTCGGCCGGCACCGGCTCGCGGGCGAAGGTCAGGCGCCAGCGCTGGCGCGGCTCCGCCGGCGGACGCGGTGCCGGCGTGCCCGTCGCCGACGCGGGCGGGGACGCTGCCTGGATGGGGTCGGTCGAGCCGGTCACGTCTGCTAGTCTGCCGGAGCGATGGAGGAGCGGGTGATGGCGCCGACCGATCGGCCGCGCACCGGCTTCGGGCCGCTGAGCCCGCGGGTCGTCCTCGTGATCGCCGCGACGGCCGTCATCGCCGTCGTCCTCTCCCTTGGCAGCTCGGCCCTCGGGCCCTTCGCCGTCGGCCTCGTCCTGGCCTACCTCATCGACCTGCCGGTCGAGCGGATGGCCCGCCTCGGCATGCCGCGCTGGCTGGCCCTCCTGATCGTCTACGCGATCGTCGTGTTCGTCGTGGTCGAGGCCGCCGTCCTGACGATCCGGCCGCTGGCCGACGAGCTGTCGACCTTCATCCGCGAGTTCCCGACGTTCACGGCGCAGGTCACCGACATCTACGCCCACCTCGACCTGGCGCCGACCGTCCGCCAGGCGATCGACACCTGGCTCAACGAGCTCGGCAGCGGGATCGCCGGGCTCGACCCCGCGGCCCTCCTGCCCGTCGTCAGCGGGATCGCCGGGATCGTCGGCTCGATCGTCGGCTACGTCCTGATCCCGGTCTGGATCTTCTACCTGATCAAGGACCGGCCCCGGCTGGCCGCGGCGGCCGAGCGATCGATGCCGGCCACGTGGCGGCCCGACGTCGCCGCCGCGAGCGGCCTCGTCCTCCGGGTGTTCGGCCAGTGGGTCCGCGGCCAGCTCGTCCTCGGCGTGACGGTCGGCTTCGCGACGTTCGCCGGCCTGATCCTGCTGAGCGCCACCGTCGACCCGATCTTCGGGCGGTTCGCCATCCTCCTGTCGGTCGTCGCCGGAGTCCTCGAGCTCCTCCCGATCATCGGGCCGATCATCGCCGCGATCCCGGCCGTCCTCCTTGCCCTGACCGTGGGCGTGGACGTGGCCATCGCCGCCGTGATCCTCTACACCGGGATCCAGCAGCTCGAGAACTACTTCCTGGTTCCGAAGATCCAGGGCGACGCGGTCGAGCTCCACCCGAGCGCGGTGATGTTCGCGCTCGTCATCGGCGGGGCGATCGCCGGGCTGCTCGGGGCGATCCTGGCGCTGCCGATCACGGCCGCCGCGCGCGACGTCTTCCGCTACCTGTTCCACCGCTTCGACGACCCGCCGGCGACCCCCGACGAGGCGGTCGCCCGGATCCGGGCCCAGGAGGCGACCGTCCACGGTGGCATCGAGGCGGGCGCGGACACCGGAACCGAGGCCGGAACCGGGGCGGGAACCGGGGCCGGCAGCGAGGCCGGCAGCGAGGCCGGCAGCGACGCCGGCCCGGCGGAGCCATCGACCGGTTCGGGGGCTCCGGACCTCGCGCCCCCCGGCGGGGACGGCCGATGACCGGCGGGCTCGATCCGTACAAGGTCCTCCAGGTCGATCCGGAGGCGGAGGACGAGGTGATCCAGGCCGCGTACCGCCGCCTCGCCCGGAAATACCATCCCGACGTCGCGGTCGGGCCGGACGGCGCCGCCCGGATGGCGGCGATCAACGCGGCGTGGGAGGTCCTGCGCGACCCGGACCGGCGCGCCGCCCACGACCTCGCACGGCGCGTCGCCGCCCGAGCCGCGGAGCGCGCCCCGTCGGCTCCCGCCGCGCCGTCGACCTCGGCCCGACCCGGGCGTGCGGCCGGCGGCGGTCCGACGGCGGGCTCCGGCGGTGGCCCGGCGCCGCGCCCGCCCGAGACGGTCTCCTCGGACTGGACGAGCGGCCGCTCGAGCCAGGGCGGTGGCTACGATCCGGACCGGATGGGCGCCCCGGACGGCCTCGGGGCCGCCGGCCCGCCACCCGGCACCCCGTCCGGGACGGTCCTCGGCTTCGGCCGCTACGCCGGCTGGTCGCTCGGCGAGATCGCCAGGCGGGACCTCGACTACATCGAGTGGCTGGACCGGATGCCGATCGGCCGGCCGTACCGCGACGAGCTCGACGCCCTGCTCCGGCGGGCGGGCCGGCGGCGGAGCTCGCCGGCCGAGGCGAACGACCGGAGGGGCCTCTTTCGCCGCCGCTGATCGCCCGGCGCGGACCGCGTCGGCCAGGGCGCGGACGGCGCCCGGGCGGCGCTGATCGGGCGCCCGGACAACCGATCGACGGCCCGAGCCCGTGTACTCTTCGTCTCGATATGGATGCATGCGAGACGATGAACGTGAGCCCGTGGCGCACGTCGCTGGTGGTGGCGGCCGGCGACGGCCGGGGTGGATGAGCGGGTCCTCACCGGCACCCTGGTCTGCCCGTCCCGTCGCCGCCTTGCCCGTCGCGGCTCCGCGGCTCGTCGCCGCACCGGTGCTCGCCCTCGCCGCGCCGGCTGACCGCTGACGATGGACGTCGTCATCGCCGGCGGCGTGTTCGTCGCCAGCTACGTCCTGATCGCGTCCGAGCGGGTCGATCGGACGCTCGTGGCGTTGCTCGGCGGGCTGCTGATCGTCGCGCTCGGGGTGATCGGCCAGGAAGAGGCCTTCGCCGCGATCGACTTCAACGTCATCTTCCTGCTCGCCGGGATGATGGTCCTGGCCGGCGGCCTCCGCCAGACCGGCTTCTTCGAGTTCGTCGCCGGGCACGCGATCCGGGTCTCGCGGGGCGAGCCCTTCCGCCTCCTCCTCGTGCTGGCCCTCGTCACGGCCGGCCTCTCGGCGCTCCTCGACAACGTCACCACGGTCGTCCTGCTGGCCCCCGTCACGCTGTCGATCGCGAGAACCCTCGGCGTGTCGCCGTTCCCGTACCTGATGAGCCAGATCCTCGCCTCGAACATCGGCGGGACCGCGACCCTGATCGGCGACCCGCCGAACATCCTGATCGGCTCCGCCGCCGGCCTCGACTTCGACGACTTCCTCCTGAACCTCGGGCCGGTCGTCGTCGTGATCCTGATCGCGTTCCTCGTCCTGATGCGGCTGGCCTTCAAGGGCTCGATGCAGGACGACGCCAACCGCCTCGATGTCCTCGCGACGGTCGATCCGAGCGCCGCGATCAAGGATCGCCGACTGATGATCCGGGCCCTCATCGTCCTCGGCCTGACGATCGTCGGCTTCATCGCCCATTCGGCGATCGGCCTGGAGGCGGCGACCGTCGCCCTGCTCGGCGCCACGGTGCTGATGATCGTCGGGCCGATCGACCCGCATGAGGCGTTGCGCGACGTCGAATGGCACACCCTGTTCTTCTTCGTCGGCCTGTTCATGCTCGTCGAGGGGATCGTCCACGTCGGGATCGTGGGAGGCGTTGCCGACGCGCTGGCGGACGCGACCGGCGGCCGCCTCGGGGTCGCGTCGATCAGCCTCCTCTGGTTCTCCGCCGTGGCGTCCGCCGTCGTCGACAACATCCCGTACACGGCAACCGCGATCCCGATCGTCCAGCGCCTCGTCGAGGACGGCCTCCGAGCGGAGCCGCTGTGGTGGTCGCTGGCGCTCGGGGCGTGCCTCGGCGGGAACCTGACGATCGTCGGCGCGTCGGCGAACATCGTCGTCGCCAACCTCGCGGCGCGCGACGGCCACCCGATCACGTTCCTCCAGTTCTTCCGCTACGGTGCCGGCGTCGTCGCCGTCTCGCTCGTCATCGCGTCCGGCTACGTCTGGCTGAGGTATCTCACGTGACGCTCATGGGCCCGCGGCGGGTCGCCGCTGGACGGTGGCGGCGATGGTGAGTGAAGGCGCGGACACCCTCGTCGCGATCCGCCTGTTCGTGGTCCTCGTCACGGCCGCGGCGATCGTCGGTCTGCTCGTCCGGCGGGTGGCGCTGCCCTACTCCGTCGCGCTCGTCGTGCTGGGGTTCGCGGTCAGCCTCTTCGCCCGGGAGCCGAGCCTGGCGGTCACGCCGGAGCTCGTCCTCTCGGTCCTCCTGCCGGGGCTGATCTTCGAGGCCGCGTACAAGCTCGATGTCCAGCAGCTCCGGCGCTCCTTCGGTGGGATCGCGCTCCTCGCGGCGCCCGGCGTAATCCTGACGGCCGCGATCGTCGCGCTGATCCTGAACGCGGCGACAGGGCTGCCGATCGAGCTCGGGTTCGTCGTCGGGGCGATGGTCGCGGCGACCGACCCGGTCGCGGTGATCGCGACCTTCCGCAGGCTCGGCGCCCCGGGCCGGCTGCAGACGCTCCTCGAGGGCGAGAGCCTGTTCAACGACGGGACCGGCCTCGTCGCGTTCGCCATCGCGATCCGGGCGGTCCAGACCGAAGTCACCGCGGTCGACGGGATCGTGGCCTTCGGCCTGACGATCGTGATCAGCGCCGTTCTCGGCTATGTCGCCGGTCGCATCGCGTCGTCGGTCATCGCGACCGTCGACGACCACCTCGTGGAGCTCACGGTGTCGGTCGCCCTGGCGTACGGAACGTACCTCTTCGCCGACGCGCTCCACGAATTGGGCGTGATCGCGACGGTCGTCGCCGGCGTCGTCCTCGGGACGTACGGGCGCGAGAACGCGACGAGCGCGCGAACCCAGGAGGCGATGGATCTCGTCTGGGAGTTCATCGCCTACCTGCTCACGGCCGTCGTCTTCATGCTCGTGGGCTTCGCGATCGCCGCCTCATCCCTGGTCGACGCCGCCCCGTCGATCGCCTGGGGCATCGGCGCGATCCTCGCCGCCCGGCTCGTCGTCGTGTACGGCCTGCTCGGCGGCGTCTCCAAGGTCGTCCACCGGACCGGCCGGGGACCGAGCGTCCCACTCGCGTGGCTGCACATCCTGTTCTGGGGCGGTCTCCGTGGCGCGGTCGCCGTCGCGATGGCCCTGTCCCTGCCCCTGGGCTTCCCGCAACGGGAGCTGCTGCAGCAGATCACGTTCGGGATCGTCCTCTTCACCCTCCTGGCCCAGGGCCTCTCGATCGAGTGGCTCGTCGGGCGCGTGCTCGGGCGGTCGGCCGGTCCCGGCGCCCCGCCGGCCAGGGACATCGTCTGACCTCGGGTCGGCGGCCCTGAGGTCGGGCCACGTCACGCCGGTCGACGTGACCGCCCGCTCGCCCGGGCGGTCGCCGTCCGGCTCCGACCGGTCCGGCCCCGACCGGTCAACGACGGGCAGACGTCACCACTCGGCGCGGGTCTGCCGGATGTTGATGCTCTGGACGATCCCGAGCCCGACCGCGAGGCTGATCAGCGACGCGCCGCCGTGCGACACGAACGGCAGGGGGATGCCCGTGATCGGCATGATCCCGATCACCATCCCGAGGTTGACGACGAGCTGGAACAGGATCATCGAGGCCAGGCCGGCGCTGAACATCATCCCGAACGGGTCCTTCGAGCGCCAGCCCGAGACGAGCAGCCGCCAGAGCAGGGCCGCGAACAGGATCAGCAGGATCAGGGCGCCGATGAAACCGAGCTCCTCGAGGTAGATCGCGGCGACGAAGTCGCTCTCCTGGACGGGCAGGAAGTTCAGCTGGTTCTGGGTGCCGTTGGTCAGGCCTTTCCCGAACGGCCCGCCCGAGCCCACCGCGATCACCGACTGGTTGAGCTGGTAGCCGGCGCCCTGGGTATCGGTGGCGGGGTTCAGGAAGGCCGACAGCCGCTGCTTCTGGTAGTCGCGCAGGACGTAGGTCCAGATCAGCGGCAGGGCGGCGATCACGACCGCGGCCATCGCGCCCAGCCAGCGCAGGCTGGCCCCGGACATGAAGAGCATCCCGCCGAGGATCGCGAGGAGGACCAGCGACGTCCCGAGGTCCGGCTGGAGCATGACGAGGAGGAACGGCGGGCCGACGAGGATGCACGCGCCGAGGATCGACACGATCGAGCCCAGGCGCCCCTGACGCGAGCCCAGGTAGTTGGCGAGGACGACGATCATCAGGATCTTCGCGAGCTCGCTGAACTGGAAGTCGAACGGCCCGAACGAGATCCAGCGCGACGCACCGCCGACGCCGTGGCCGATCGCCAGGGTCAGGATCAGGAGGCCGATCTGGAGCAGGTAGAGCGGCCACGCGAAGGTCTTCAGCCACTTGTAGTCGAAGGCCGTGGCGATGACGAACGCGATCAGGGCGATGCCGGTCCACATCAGGCCGCGGACGAAGGTCGTCCCGCTGCTGAGCACCACCTGGCCCTGCTCGACGCTGTTCGTGTAGGCCATGACCAGCCCCAGCGTGGCCAGGAGCGCCGCGTAGGCCGCGAGCTGCAGGTCGAACGCCCGCCACGCCGCGCCGATCGAGCGCGACGCCCAGTCGGTCATCCGGGCCGGCTCGGCGCGGATTACGCCCATGCCGGCCCCTCGCGGCGGTCCCGTCCCTGGCGCATCGTCGGTCGCATCAGTTCGACTGGTAGAAGTTGCCGCGCTTCAGCAGCGCGAAGTTGCGGTAGTCGTGCTTGATGTGGAAGTGGAGCTGGAGGTAGTACTTCACGATCTCGGTCGCCGCGTTCCCCTTTGTCCGCGAATCGTAGGCGAAGGCGAGGACGACCAGGTTCGAGTCCTCGCGATCGATCGCCTTCATCCCGGTCGGGTCGCTGGCGCTCTTGGCCGCGTTCTTCGGGACGAAGGCGACGAACCAGGAGTGGAACGGCAGCCGTCCCTTGCTGTCGCGGAGGCCGAACTCCGCCGTCCCGGACTTGCCGGCGATCACGATCGGCAGGTCGACCAGGTTGTAGGTGTGGCGGACGAGGAGGACGTTCCGAGCGGCTTCGCGCATCGTCTTCAGGTCGCTCCGCGGGACGTCGAGCTTGCGGATGAGCTTCGGCTGGAAGGGCCGCACGACCGACCCGTCCGGCCCGATGACCTCGCTGACGATCTGGGGCTGGTAGAGCTTGCCGCCGTTCGCCAGGGCCGCGTAGGCGTTGATCAGCTGGATCGGCGTGACCACGTCGTAGCCCTGGCCGATCCCGGCCTGATAGGTCTCGCCGGGGTAGATCGGCTCGCCGAAGACGCTCTCCTTCCAGGCGTTCGTCGGGACGATCCCGGCCACCTCACCGGGCAGATCGATCCCGGTCGGCGCGCCGAAACCGTACTCCTTGGCCCAGTGGGCGAGCCGCTCGATCCCGAGCATGCCGGCCATCTGGAAGAAGAACGTGTCGCTGGAGTGGGCGAAGCCGAGCTTGATCGGAATCGCGCCCCAGCCCCGGTGGTTCCACTCCCAGAAGCGGGTCTTGCCGAGCATCAGGAAGCCCCGGGTCTGGACTCGGGTCTGAGCCGTGATCTTGTGATCGGCCAGGGCCCCGCTGCCCGCCACGAGCTTGTACGTCGAGCCCGGCGGGTAGTGGGCCTGGATCGCATGGTTCAGGAGCGGCTTGTTCTTGTCGTTGAGCAGCTTCGCGTACTCGGTGGCGCTGATCCCGGTCGCGAAGGCGTTGTCGTCGTACGTCGGCAGGCTGACCATCGCGAGAACCTCGCCAGTCTGCGGGTTCATGACGATCACGACGCCGCGCTTGAGGCCGGCGGCGCGCATGCCCCATTGCAGGGCCGTCTGGGCGTACTGCTGCTCCTTCACGTCGATCGTCAGCTTCAGCGAGTCGCCGTCCTGGGGCTGGCGGACCGTCTCGAGGACCTGGAGCTTCCGCCCGGATGCGTCGCGCTCGACCGTCTCGGTTCCGTAGAGGCCGCGGAGCTCGCTTTCGTAGTAGGCCTCGAGGCCCGTCTTGCCGACGAGGTCGTCCGGCAGGTAGCCCTGCTTCTTCAGTGAGTCGAGCTGCTCGGGAGAGACAGGCCCGGTGTAGCCGAGCAGCTGCGAGACGAGCGTTCCTTCGGGGTACTGGCGGCGCGTCTCGACGACGACCTCGACCCCAGGCAGGGCATCTCCGGCCTCGGCCAGCAGCCGCGCGGTCGCATCGGGCACGTCCGAAGCAATCCGTACGAGGTCGAACCGCGAGCCGGGGTTGCCGTCGATCGCGGCGTTGATATCGGCGGCGTCCAGCTTGAGGAGCGCGGACAGGCGGGCAACCACGTCGTCACGACGCTCCTCGGGCAGGTCGACGGGTCGGATCTTGACCGCGAACGTCTTGACGTTGTTGACGAGCAGCTCGCCGTTGCGGTCGTAGATCAGGCCGCGATGGGATGGAATGGCCTGGGCGACCTCGCGATTGCCCTGGCTCAGCGCCGCGAACTGGCCGCCGCTCACGATCTGGAGGTAGAACAGCCGCGTCGTGAGTCCACCCATGGCGAGGATTGCGGCGATCCCGAACACGAGGAACCGCGAACCGGGTCGGGCGACTGCCGGCCGGCCGCCGAGGTACGAGTTCATCGCGGTGCCCGCTCTTCGTCGGTCATCCGGTCATGGATCGACACGATCAACGGGCCGAGGATGGCGGCGACGATCACGTCGTACGGCACGCTCGGGAGGACGATCCGGAGGGGATCGCTCAGCGCGGCGGGCGGACGCAGAACGGAGAAGAGCAACACGAGGGTCATCGAATAGACAAGGCTCAGGACGGCGGTTGCGATGATGGTGACGACGGGGCGGAGCCGCGACAGCGTTCGGGCGAGGATGCTCGTGCCGCCGACGGCGATGAGCAGGGCAAAGGCTGTGCTTCCGAGCGGGCGCTGGGAGAGGGTGTCGAGGGCAAGGCCCCCGACGAAGGCCCAGACGAGACCGCTGTCGAGTCCAGCGGCGACGGTCGCGATGACCGCCAGAACGAAGACGAGATGCGGCTGGGCATCGCCCACCCGGAGGTATTGCGTGATGGTCGATTCGAGGATTGCGGCCACCGTCGCTGCAATCGCGGCGACGAGCAAGGTCATGGTCGTTCGATCCTCGGCGAGCCAGGGTCGCGCGCCCTGCATCGTGCGTGACTTCCGACGACCTGCGGCGGCGGTGACGTGTGGTCAGTATCCCACGCAAGCGCAGACCGCGGCAATGGTCGGAATCGCCCGGCTCGAAGACCCGAAGGTTTCACGTGAAACCGACCACCGCCCACCGCGCCGTGACGATGCCGGGGTGATTGCCGGGTAAGCGCCGGTGAAGCCTTCGTCGCGATCATCGGAAGACGATCCCGATCGGGGGTGGAGGCCTCTCGAATGCTAGAATTGGCCCACGTGAGCGCATTGTTTCGGCGGTCCTGAGTGGCTCAGACGATCGCCTGTGCCAATCAGAAGGGCGGCGTCGGCAAGACGACGACCGTGGTCAATCTGGCCTCCTATCTCGCGATCGCCGGCGAGCGGGTCCTGATCGTCGACCTCGACCCCCAGGGAAACGCCACGAGCGGCTTCGGGATCGATCGCGGGGCTCTCGACCGCACGCTGTACGACGCGTTGCTCGGCGAGACCCCGCTGGAGACGACCATCCTGCCGACCGCGGTTGAGCGTTGCTTCCTCGTACCCGCATCGGTGTCCCTCGCCGGCGCGGAGGTGGAGCTCGCGACCGCGGAACAACGCGAGCGCCGTCTTGCCCGCGTTCTCGCGACGGCGCGGACCGCCTACGACTACGTCCTGATCGACTGCCCCCCGTCGCTCGGACTGCTCACGGTCAACGCCCTGACCGCGGCAGATTCGGTCCTGATCCCGACCCAATGCGAGTACTACGCCCTCGAGGGCCTGACCCAGCTGATCGCCACGCTCAACCTGGTCCGCGACAACCTCAACCCGGCGCTCGCGATCAAGGGCGTGGTCCTGACGATGTACGACGCGCGAACGAACCTGTCGGCCGATGTCGCCGCCGAGGTCCGCAACCACCTCGGGACTGCCGTCTTCGATACGGTCGTCCCGCGCAGCGTCCGGCTCTCGGAGGCCCCCAGCTTCGGTCTTCCGATCGCGCTCTACCGCTCGGATTTACGGGGGGCGACGGCGTACGCCGCGCTCGCCGACGAAGTCCGGCATCGCGACGGGCGCGACGCCCTGGCACGCTCGCCCGAGATGGGGACGTTGGAACCCGCCGCGACCCGGCGGATGTCCGATCCGACTCACCAGGCGTTCGCCGTCGGAGGCTCGCGATGACCGTCCGATCCGAGCGCGCGTCCGGTCTCGGCCGGGGTCTGTCCTCCCTGATCCCGCAGCGAAGCCAGCACGCCCCGACGAGCGAGATCCCGATCGAGCGGATCCGGCCGAACCCGCGCCAGCCGCGCCAGCGGATGGACCCGGACGAGCTCGCCGGCCTCGCCGCGAGCATCACGGAGCACGGCGTCCTCCAGCCGATCCTCGTGACCGAGACGCTGGACGGCTACCAGCTCGTCGCCGGCGAGCGACGGTTCCGGGCCAGCCAGATCGCCGGCCTGGATCGGATTCCGGCCGTGATCCGGCAGCTGGCCGATCGCGACCAGCTCGAGGTCGCGCTCGTCGAGAACCTCCAGCGGGCCGACCTCGGACCGCTCGAGGAGGCGCACGCCTACGCGGCGCTGGCGACCGAGTTCGCGATGACCCACGATCAGATCGCCCAGCGGGTGGGTCGGGCGAAGTCGACCGTGACGAACACCCTCCGCCTCCTCGACCTCGACGCGACCGTCCAGGCCGCCCTGTCGGAGGGCCGCCTGAGCGAGGGTCATGCCCGCGCGATCGGTGGCCTGCCGACCGAGCACCAGGCCCGGGTCGCCAGGACCGTCGTCGACCAGGCGCTCTCCGTTCGCCAGGCCGAGGAGCTCGTCCGCCGCCTCCGGGAGCCGCGGCCGGCCAGGTCCGCGCCGACGCCGCGAGCCACCGACCCGGACCTCGAGCGCGTCGAGGACGACCTGCGCCGCCGGCTCGGGACCAAGGTCACGCTGGCCCGCTCGCGCAAGGGCGGCCGGATCATCATCGAGTTCTACAGCGACGAGGAGCTCGGACAGCTCTATGACCGTCTGATCGGAGGACCTGCGTGACCGAAGAAGCCACCAAGCCGCGACCCGCCGCCGCATCGTCGGCACCGCGGCGGAGCAAGACCGCGGGTGGCTCGGCCTACGACGCCTCCAGCATCCAGGTCCTCGAGGGACTCGAGGCCGTCCGACGCCGACCCGGCATGTACATCGGCTCGACCGACGTCCGCGGCCTCCACCATCTCGTCTGGGAAGTCGTCGACAACTCGATCGACGAGGCGATGGCCGGTCACGCCACGACGATCCTCGTGACGATCAAGGAGGACGGGACCGTGATCGTCGTGGACGACGGTCGCGGCGTGCCCGTCGGCAAGCACTCGACGGGCAAGGATGCCCTCGAGGTGGTCCACACGGTGCTCCACGCCGGCGGCAAGTTCGGCGGTGGCGGCTACAAGGTGTCGGGCGGCCTCCACGGCGTCGGCGTCAGCGTGGTCAACGCCCTGTCGTCGTGGATGCGCGTCGAATCCGCCCGGGACGGGACGATCTGGTCGCAGGAGTACCAGCGCGGCAAGCCGACCACCCCGGTCAAGAAGGTCGGGCCGAGCAGCGGCCGGCGGGGCACCTCGACCGCGTTCCGGGCCGACGACCAGATGTTCGAGACGACCGAGTACTCGTTCGACCTGATCTCGCAGCGCCTGCGCGAATCGGCCTACCTCACGAAGGGCGTCTGGATCACCCTCCGCGACGAGCGGAACGACCGGGAGCGGTCGTTCTACTTCGAGGGCGGCCTGATGTCGTTCGTCCGCCACCTCAATCGCAACAAGGAAGTCCTCCACGCGAAGCCGATCTACTGCGAGAAGCGCGAGGGCAGCACCGCCGTCGAGGTCGCGCTCCAGTACAACGACACGTACACCGAGAACGTCCTGGCCTTC
Source organism: uncultured Chloroflexia bacterium (assembly GCA_963710105.1). Classification (GTDB taxonomy): domain Bacteria; phylum Chloroflexota; class Limnocylindria; order Limnocylindrales; family CSP1-4; genus CF-46. The sequence goes on along the minus strand of CAVPYV010000002.1, from coordinate 178,662 downwards.
GCCAACAACATCAACACCGTGGATGGCGGGACCCACGTCACCGGCTTCCGGGCCGCGCTGACGAGCTCCCTGAACGACTGGGCGCGCCGGGCAAGCGTCCTGAAGGACAACGACGCCAACCTGTCCGGCGACGACGTCCGCGAGGGCCTCACCGCCGTCATCAGCGTCAAGCTGACCGATCCCCAGTTCGAGGGCCAGACGAAGGCCAAGCTCGGCAACGCGGAGGTCAAGGGCCAGGTCCAGACCGCCCTGGCGGAGGCCCTGGGCCAGTACCTCGACGAGAACCCGGGGGACGGGCGCCGGATCATCGAGAAGTGCCTCACGGCCGCCCGTGCCCGCGACGCCGCCCGCAAGGCGCGCGATCTGGTCCTCCGCAAGGGAGCCCTGGACGGCCTGTCGCTGCCGGGCAAGCTGGCCGACTGCCAGGAGCGCGATCCCGCCCGGAGCGAGCTCTACATCGTCGAGGGCGACTCGGCCGGCGGCTCGGCGAAGCAGGGCCGCGACCGCCGGTTCCAGGCGATCCTCCCGCTCCGCGGCAAGCTCCTGAACGTCGAGAAGGCCCGCCTCGACAAGATCGTGGCGAGCGAGAACGTCCGGCCGCTGATCATCGCCCTCGGGGCCGGGATCGAGGGGATCGGCGACAGCTTCGACATCGCGAAGCTGCGCTATCACCGGATCATCATCATGACCGACGCCGACGTCGACGGAGCCCACATCCGGACCCTGCTGCTGACGTTCTTCTACCGCTTCATGCCGCAGGTGATCGAGAACGGCTTCCTGTACATCGCGCAGCCGCCCCTCTACCGCGTGTCGACCGGCAAGGTCACGCGCTATGCGCAGTCCGAGCAGGAGCGCGACCGGATCGTCAAGGAGATGGATCGGAAGAACGTCTCCGTCCAGCGGTTCAAGGGCCTCGGCGAGATGAACGCGGACCAGCTCTGGGAGACGACGATGAACCCGGACACGCGGACGCTGCTCCGGGCGGAGGTCGACGACGCGGCCACGGCCGACGCGATCTTCACGATGCTGATGGGCGAGAAGGTCGCCCCCCGCAAGGACTTCATCAAGACCGAGGCACGCAAGGTGCGGAATCTCTGACGTCTGAGGTTCGCGAGGCCGACGCCGCCGGTTCCACCGATCCGGTGGACAAGGCGCCGTCGCGGGTCGTGAGCGCCGCCGGCAGCGCCCTCACGATCGAGGTCGCGCCGCATCATTGCTTTGCCTGTGGCGCGCTGAACGAGCACGGGATCCACCTCGACCTCCACGTCGACGGCGACCGCTGCTGGACCGACCTCGCGCTGGCCGACCGCTTCCAGGGCTGGGACGGGATCGCCCACGGCGGGATCGTCTGCACGATCCTCGACGAGGTCATGGCCTGGTCGCTCGCCGCCACCGACAACTGGGGGCTCACGGCGCGGATGAGCGTGGAGTTCAAGCGGCCGGTCCCGCTCGGGGTCCCGATCCGTGGGGAAGGCTGGATCACCTCGATCCGGCGGCGCCTCGTCGAGACCGAGGCGCGGATCGTCGATCCGGCGAGCGGCTCCGTCCTCGCGACCGCCACGGCCACGTACGTCGCCGCCGACGCCGCCCGCAAGGCCGAGCTCCAGGCGCGCTACCGCTTCCGGCTGACGCCGGTCACGGCCAGGCCCATCGCGGCCGGGTCCGATGGGGCCGCGCCGTGACGGCCGCCACGCTGAGCCCGGTGGCCGCGGGCGCGGTCACGCGTCGAACCGAGGGGATCGCGGAGCGGCGGGCCGCCGCCGAGGCTCTCGGCCGGCGTCTCGCCGAGGAGACGGCGGATCCGACCCGCTTCGCCGGCGTCCTCGACGCGGGTCTCGCCGGCCTGGCCGATCCGGCCGACCTCGAGGCGACGCGCCGGGTGGCTCCCGGCATCGGCTCGATCCACGGCGTCCGCTGGCCCCTCCTCGAGGCGATCGGCCGCGGCTTCCGGAGCGCGACGCGCGGCGAACGCACGTCGGGCTGGCTGTTCGTCGCGGACCGACTCCTCGGCGACCCGCGGCTCGAGGCGCGCTGGTTCGCCTTCGGCCTGCTGGAGCGGCTCGTCGGCGACGACCCGGAGCGGACCTGGCAGCTGATCCGGCGGGCCGCCCGCGACGCCGGCGACTGGATCACCATCGACAGCCTCGCCCATCCGACCGGCCGCGGCATCCTCAACGAGGCGTACCGCTGGGCCGAGCTCGAGCAGCTCGTCTTCAGCCCGTCGCCCTGGGAGCGGCGCCTCGTCGGCAGCACGATCGCGACGATTCCGTTCGTGGACCGCGAGCTCGGTCGCCGGCCGGAGGTCGCCGTGCACGGGCTCGGTCTCGTCCGCGACCTGATCGGGGATGACGAGCCGTACGTCCAGAAGGCGCTGTCGTGGGCCGTCCGGGCGATGACCCTCGTCGACGCCGCGGCCGCGACGGTCTTCCTGGAGGCGGAGGCGGATCAGGCCGTCGCGACGGACGACGGCTATCGCGCCTGGGTCATTCGCGATTCCCTCTCGAAGCTCGACCCCGGCGTCGCGGCCCGGATCCGGGCCCGTCTGGATGGGATCCGGCGCCGGCCCGGAGCGCCCTCGACGTCCCGCGCGGCCGAGACCGCGGCCCGTTTCGGGGCGGGCCTGCTCGGCCGCCCGCTGCCCGAGCCGCCACTCGCATGACCGCCGCGCATCCGTCCGCATCCGCCGCACGACCGAACGTTCGTTAGGAGAGCCTGACCCGTGACCGACGACCTGGGCGACATCCGCGCCATCCACATCGAGGACGAGATGCGGGTGAGCTATCTCGACTACGCGATGAGCGTGATCGTGGCGCGCGCCCTGCCCGACGTCCGCGACGGCCTGAAGCCGGTCCACCGCCGGATCCTCTACACGATGGGCGAGATGGGCCTCAGCGCGACGAGCTCCTTCCGGAAGTGCGCCGCGATCGTCGGCGAGGTGATGGGCAAGTACCACCCCCACGGCGACGTCGCCCTGTACGACGCGCTCGTCCGGCTCGCCCAGGACTTCTCGATGCGCTACCCGCTCGTCGACGGCCAGGGCAACTTCGGCTCGGTCGATGGCGACAGCGCGGCGGCGATGCGCTACACCGAGGCCCGCCTGACCGGCATCGCCGCCGAGATGCTCGACGACATCGACAAGGAGACCGTCGACTACGTCGACAACTACGACGGCACCCAGAAGGAGCCCTCGGTCCTGCCGGCGAAGTTGCCGAACCTCCTGATCAACGGCAGCAGCGGCATCGCCGTCGGGATGGCGACGAACATCCCGCCGCACAACCTCAGCGAGATCTGCGACGCGACCGTCGCCCTGATCGACGACCCGGCGATCACCTCGGACGACCTGGCCCGGCACGTCCTGGGGCCTGACTTCCCGACCGGCGGCACGATCTACCGCTACGAGCAGCAGCGCAACCCGCTGACCGGCGAGAACGAGACGGTCGACGCGATCCGGGCGATGTACGCCCATGGCCGCGGCCGTGTCGTCATGCGCGCCCAGGTCGCTTTCGAGGAGGTCCGCGGCGAGCGGATGGCGATCATCGTCAGCGAGCTGCCGTACCAGGTGAACAAGGCCAGCCTGCTCGAGAAGATCGCCGAGCTGGTCAAGGACAAGCGGATCGACGGGATCAGCGACCTGCGCGACGAGTCCGATCGCGACGGGATGCGGATCTACATCGAGATCAAGCGCGACTGGAACCCCCACAAGGTGCTGAACAACCTGTTCAAGCACACCCCGATGCAGCTCGCGTTCAACATGAACATGCTCGCCCTCGTCGACGGCCAGCCCCAGACGCTGCCGTTGAAGAGCGTCCTCCAGCACTACGTCGACCATCGCCGCGAGATCGTCCGGCGGCGGACCGAGTTCGACCTCGGCAAGGCGCGCGCCCGGGCCCACATCCTCGAGGGCCTGAAGATCGCCCTCGACAACCTCGACGCGGTGATCCGGACGATCCGCGAGTCGCAGGACGTCGAGCTCGCCCGGACGAACCTGATGGCCCGCTTCGACCTGTCCGAGCTCCAGGCCCAGGCGATCCTCGACATGCGGCTCGCCCGCCTGGCGGCCCTCGAGCGCAAGAAGATCGAGGACGAGTACCTCAACGTCATCCAGCTGATCGCCGAGCTCGAGGACATCCTCGCCAACCCGGCCCGGGTCCTCGGCATCATCAAGGACGAGCTGGCCGAGCTGAAGAAGAAGTTCGGCGGCGACCGCCGGACCCGCGTCGCCGACGACTCGAGCCGGGAGATGACCGACGAGGACCTGATCGCCGACGAGGACGTGGTCGTGACGATCAGCGGCCGCGGCTACATCAAGCGCCAGCCGGTCGCGACCTACCGTCGCCAGCACCGCGGTGGCAAGGGGATCATCGGCCACGTCACCCGCGAGGAGGACGCGGTCGAGCACCTGATCGTCGCGAACACCCACGACTGGGCCTTGTTCTTCACGAACCGCGGCCGGGTGTTCTCGGCCAAGGTCCACGCGATCGTCGACGCCAGCCGCCAGGCCAAGGGCACCCCGATCATCAACCTGCCGGGGGTCCAGGTCGAGGCCGGCGAGGTCCCGGTCGCGACGATCGTCCTGCCCAACTTCGAGCCCGGCCACTACCTCGTCATGGCGACCCGGCGGGGCCACATCAAGAAGACGCCGCTCGAGCAGTTCGAGCGCGTCCGCTCGACCGGGATCCGGGCGATCACGATCCACGACAACGACGAGCTCGCCTGGGTCGACGTCTCGAGCGGCGCCGACGACGTGATCCTGGCCACCGCCCAGGGCATGCTGGCCCGGTTCGACGAGGACGAGGTCCGGCCGATGGGCCGCGACGCGGCCGGCGTCATCGGCATCCGGCTCCTGAAGAAGGAGGGCGACAGCGTCGTCGCGATGACCGTCGTCGAGCCCGGCGCCGACCTCCTCGTCCTGACCGAGACCGGCTACGGCAAGCGGGTCGGGCTCACCGAGTTCCGGCGCAAGCATCGCGGCGGCCAGGGCGTCCGCCTCATCGCCCTCGAGGGCAGGAAGACCGGGGTCGTCGCCGCCGTCCAGCAGGTCACCGAGGCCGACGAGGAGCTCCTCCTGATCAGCGCCGGCGGCCAGGTGATCCGGACCGAGACGAACTCCATCAACCGCTACTCGTCCGGCGCCCGCGGCGTGATCGTCATGCGCCTCGCGGAGGGCGACCGGGTCGTCGCGATCGCGGCCTTCCGATCTGGGCTGGCGGAGCGCGATGGCATCGAGGACAATGACGGCCCGGAGCCGGGCGGCAGCGCCCCGGCGCCCGGCGGCGGCGCGTGACCGCGTCGTGAGACCGCTCGTGCGGGAGGACGCGGTGTACGCGGACCAGTTCGAGATCTATCACGGCAACTCGAACCCGGAACTGGCCCGGAAGATCGCCCGCTGGCTCGGCACGGAGTGCGGCAAGGCCGAGGTCTTCCAGTTCGCGAACGAGAACATCTTCGTGAAGATCCTCGACAACGTCCGGGAGAAGGACGTCTTCCTCGTCCAGCCGACCTCGCACCCGGTCAACCAGTCGATCATGGAGCTCCTGATCATGATCGACGCCTTCAAGCGGGCGAGCGCAGGCCGGATCACCGCCGTGATCCCGTTCTACGCCTACGGCCGGTCCGACAAGAAGGACCAGCCGCGCGTCCCGATCACGGCGCGCCTGATCGCCGACATGATCACGGTCGCCGGCGCCGACCGGGTCCTGACGATGGACCTCCACCAGGGCCAGATCCAGGGCTTCTTCAACATCCCGGTCGACGAGCTGACGGCGGTCCACCTGCTGTCGAACTACTTCATCCACAAGCACCTGACCGACGTCGTCGTCGTCACCGACCTCGGCTTCGCCAAGCGCGCCCGGACGTTCGCCGAGCTGCTCGACGCACCGCTCGCGATCATCGAGAAGCGGCGGATCGGGAACCTCGACCGGGCCGAGCTGATGAACGTCATCGGCGACGTCCGTGGCAAGCGGGCGATCATCGTCGACGACGAGATCGACACCGGCGGCACGCTGACCGAGATCGTCCGGGCCCTCGAGCGCGAGGGCGTGACGGAGATCTACGCCTGCGCCACGCACGGCGTCCTGAGCGACCCAGCGGTCGATCGGATCCGCGACTCGAACCTCCGCGAGGTCGTCCTGACCGACTCGGTCCCCCTGCCGGCCATCAAACGCCTGCCGAAGGTCACGACGCTGTCGGTGGCGCCCCTGATCGGCGAGGCGATCAAGCGGATCCACCGTGGCGAATCCGTCGGGGCGCTGTTCAGCAGCGAGGTCTCGTTCACCCAGGAGATGCTCCTCTGGGAGGACGGCCAGCAACGGCGCATGGACACCCGCCACGAGCCGGGCCACGAGGCCGACGCGGGCGACGAGCCCGGCGGCGACACGGAGGACGACCCAGTGCTCCTCGGCGCGACGGGCCAGGGCGACCGATGAGCCTCCAGCTCCATCGGCCGGACGGCAAGGGCGGCGTCGAGCCGCGCGCGGTCAACGAGACGAACTGGCGGCGCAGCCTGACCAGCCCGCGCTGGGGGATGAACCGCCGCGACGGCAAGCTGCCCGAGCTGAAGAACCCCGAGATGAACCCGACCTCGACCGGGATCGCGGTGCTCTTCTGGCTCGGCCTCGGCGCGCTGACCTTCATCCTCCTCGTGGTCGGGTACGGGACGAACTTCTGGAGCTGAGCCCGGCGCGGTCCGCAGATCGGGCACCCGCGCGGGTCCCGGCCGGGACTCTCAGACTCCGCTCAGCCGACGCCGGAACGCTGGCCCGATGAGCGCCAGACCTGCCCTCCTCGCCCTCGTCGTGATCGCCCTGCTTGCCGTCGGGGGCGGCGCCGTCGCCTGGGCGGTCTTCCTGCGCGGCGACGAGGTCGCCCCGCTGAGCCTGCCGAGCGCGGGCGCCGCCGCGTCCGGGCCGGTCGCCTCCCTGCCGCCTGCATCGGGCGCCGGTCTCGATGCGGCCAGTCTCCCGGGGACGTGGTCGATCGCGGCCGACTCGGTCGTCGGCTACCGGGTGCGCGAGCGCCTCGCCAGCCTGTCCGCCGACAGCGACGCCGTCGGCCGGACGAACGAGATCACGGGCTCGGTGACGATCGTGTCGAGCGGCGGCGGGCTGAGCATGACGGCGGCGGCGTTCAACGTCGACATGACCACCCTCGCGAGCGACCGCCAGATGCGCGACAACCGGTTGCGCAACGACGGGATCCAGACCGACAGCTTTCCGACCTCGACGTTCACCCTCACCTCGCCGGTCGCGGTCCCGGCGGAGGCGGCGACCGGCACGGCCGTGGCCGTCACCCTCCACGGCGACCTGACCCTCCACGGGGTGACGAAGACGGTCGACATCGCGGCGAACGCCCAGGTCAATGGCAGCCTGATCCAGGTCCAGGGCGCGCTCGACGTGGTGTTCTCGGACTTCGCGATCAACCCGCCCAACATCGGCGGCTTCGTGTCGGTCGAGGACCACGGCACGCTCGAGTTCCTGGTGAACCTGGCGAAGGGCTGAGGCTCCGGGTCGGCTCCGGGTCTGCTCCGGGTCGCGCTCCGGCGCCGGGTCGCCGCTCCGGGTCGGCTCCGGGTCGCCGCTCCGGCGCCGGGTCGCCGCGGAGCCGGGTTCCGGCTCGCGGCCGCCCCCCCATCCAGATCTCCGGCATCCGGGCGACGCTCGCCCGTTACGCGGCGCACCGGCGGCGGAAGCCGCGAAGCGCACGCTCGGGCCGCCTCGAACCTGCCGTCTACCGGGCGACGCTCGCCCGAATGCCGAGGATCCGGGGCAGATCCAGGCCCGGCCGGCGCGCACCAGGCGAGCCTCGCCCGAATACCGAAGATTCGCTGCCTTCGGGCGCGTATCGAGCGACGCTCGCCCGAATGCCGAGATCCGGGCCCGGCGGGCCCCCCGCCGCGCCCCCGCGGTCTCGGCGGCGCCCTGCAGCCGCCGCGGCGCCCCGCAGCCCCGCGGCGCCCCCCGGCAGCCCGGCCACCACCCCCGCCGGGGTTCAGCGGCACGGACCCTATACTTCACCGGCCATGCGATTCCTTTCCCGTTTCGTCGACTCGAACGACCGCGAGATCCGACGCATCCAGCCCCTGGTCGACGAGATCAACGAGCTCGAGGCGGAGATCGCCGCCCTGTCCGACGACGAGATCCGCGAGCGATTCAACCTGATCCGCGAGGAGATCCGCGAGATCGCCGTCCCCGGCGAACCGACCGAGGAGGAGCTGACCCACCCGGAGCTCGAGCGCCGCCGGGAGCTCGCGAAGGCCCGCCACAAGCGCGAGCAGGCCGCCGTCCAGGCAGCCCTCGACGAGGTCCTGCCCGACGTCTTCGCGATGGCCCGCGAGGCGATGAAGCGGACGCTCGGGATGCGCCATTTCGACGTCCAGCTGATCGGCGGCATCGTCCTCCACCAGGGCAAGATCGCCGAGATGAAGACGGGCGAGGGCAAGACCTTCGTCCCGACCCTGGCGGCCGCCCTGAACTCCCTGACCGGACACGGCGTCCACGTCGTCACGCCGAACGACTACCTGGCCCGGCGCGACCCGCAGTGGATGGGCCCCGTCTTCCACTTCCTGGGGATCAGCCTGGGGATGATCACCCACGACGAGTCGTTCGTCTTCGAGCCCGACTATCCGACGAGCGACGAGCGCCTGATCAACCTCCGCCCGGTCAGCCGGCGCGAGGCCTACGCCGCCGACGTGACGTACGGCACGAACAACGAGTTCGGCTTCGACTACCTCCGCGACAACATGGTCACCGACCTCGCCGACCGGGTCCAGCGGGAGCGGTCGTACGCGATCGTCGACGAGGTCGACAACATCCTGATCGACGAGGCCCGGACGCCGCTGATCATCAGCGGCCAGGCCGAGGAGTCCGGCGACCTCTACTACACGTTCGCCCGCCTCGTCCCGAAGCTCCAGGGGCGCCCCGAGGGCGAGGAGGAGGGCGGCGACTACTTCGTCGACCTCAAGGACAAGGCCGTTTCCCCGACCGAGGAGGGGATCGACAAGATCGAGAAGCTCGTCGGCGTCGAGAACCTCTACGACGCCGATCCGCGGCTCGCCCGTCACTTCGAGCAGGCGCTCCGGGCCCACGCCCTCTACCGTCGCGACCGCGACTACATCGTCAAGGACGGCGAGATCGTCATCGTGGACGAGTTCACCGGGCGCCAGATGCCGGGCCGGCGCTGGTCCGAGGGGCTCCACCAGGCGGTCGAGGCCAAGGAAGGGGTCAAGGTCCAGCGCGAGAGCGTGACGATGGCCACGATCACCTTCCAGAACTACTTCCGGCTCTACGACAAGCTGGCCGGCATGACCGGCACGGCGATGACCGAGGCCGAGGAGTTCCACAAGATCTACCAGCTCGAGGTCGTCTCGATCCCGACCCACCGCGAGATGATCCGCGACGACGAGGCGGACCTCGTTTTCCGCAACGAGATGGGCAAGTTCAACGCCCTGATCGACGAGGTCGCCGAGATGCACGAGGCCGGTCGGCCCGTCCTCGTCGGCACCGTCAGCGTCGAGAAGTCCGAGATCCTCTCGACGATGCTCAAGCGCCGCGGCGTCAGGCACGAGACCCTCAACGCCAAGCAGCACGAGAAGGAATCGGGGATCGTCGCCCAGGCCGGGCGAACCGGGGCGATCACGATCGCGACGAACATGGCCGGCCGCGGCACCGACATCCTGCTCGGCGGCAACCCGGCGGGCCTGGCGTCCGAGATCCTCCACAAGCGCGGGCTGAACCCGGCCGAGGTCGAGAAGGAGACCTACGCGGCTGCCCTCGCCGAGGCGAAGGCGATCACCGACGTCGACCACGAGAAGGTCGTCTCGGTTGGCGGCCTCCACATCATCGGCACCGAGCGCCACGACAGCCGCCGGATCGACAACCAGCTCCGCGGCCGGGCCGGCCGCCAGGGCGACCCCGGGTCGAGCCGCTTCTACCTGTCCCTCGAGGACGACCTGATGAAGCGGTTCGCCTCGGACCGCGTCGCCGGGCTGATGGAGCGGATGGGCCTCGAGGACGACGTCGCGATCGAGAGCCGTCTCGTCAGCAAGACGATCGAGAGCGCCCAGAGCCGGGTCGAGGGCTTCAACTTCGACATGCGCAAGCGCGTCGTCGAGTTCGACGACGTCATCAACCGCCAGCGCGAGACGATCTACGCGGAGCGCGACAAGGTCCTCCGCAACGAGGACCTCACCGACACCGTCCGGACCTTCCTCGACGACGAGATCCAGGCCCTCGTCGCGGACCATCTCGCCGGCGACACGCCCGACGACTGGGGCATGGAGGCGCTGGCGAACGCCCTCAAGGCGATGGGCCTCGACGGCCCCGGTACCACCGAGGACGAGCTCTGGGAGATCGGCAACCGCGAGGAGATCCTCGACCATCTGCTCGACCTCGCCGACACCCGCCTGACGGCCCGCGCCGCAGAGATCGGCGAGGCCGACTGGAGCCTCGTCGAGCGCCACGTCCTTCTGCGCACGATCGACTCGCTGTGGGTCGAGCACCTGACCGAGATCGACGACATGCGGCGCGGCATCGGCCTCCGCGGCTACGCTCAGCAGGACCCGCTGAACGAGTTCCGCCGGGAGGCGTTCGAGCTGTACGGCGAGCTGCGCGGCCTGATCCGCCACCAGGTCGCGGCGATGATCTTCCGGGTCACGGTGACCCGGACGCCGCCGCCCGGCGAATCGTCCCTGGAGCAGAGCCTCGCCGCCGGCGCCCGCGCGCTGGCCGGCGCGGCCGCCGGAGCCGGGCGGACGAGCGCGGCGGCGACCAGCGGTTCCGCCGCAACGACCGCGGGCGGCGCGGCCGCGACCGCCGCGGGCGCCGGAGGGGCCGGCCCGAAGCCGGTCGGACCGGTGGTCGGCGGCGGCCTGCCGCGCGACCCCATGGCCGGCGCCCGGACCGAGGGCGGCAACGGCCGGAGCGTGCCGGCGGGTCAGGCCAAGCCGGGCTTCACGCCGACCGGGGCCCGGATCGGCCGCAACGATGCCTGCTGGTGCGGCTCCGGCCAGAAGTACAAGAAGTGCCACGGGCGCTGAATTGGTGGCCCGCTCAGCCTGACCCGCCCGGCGCGGTCGCCGTCGCCGTCCCGGCCGATGTCGCCGTCCCGGCCGCCGTCGTCGGGCGGCCCGCCGCCGTCGTCGGGCGCCGCGCCGCGCCACGCCGCTGACGCCGGGCATGCTCCGCAACCTCGGCCGCCTCGTCCTCGCCGCGATCGTCGGGGCACTGCTCGTGGCCGGCTGGACGAGCTACCGGATCTGGGACATCGGCAACCGCGACGACAGGCGCACAGCCGACGCGATCGTCGTCCTCGGCGCCGCCCAGTACAACGGCCGGCCGTCGGCGATCCTCAAGGCCCGGCTCGACCACGCGATCGACCTCTATCACGCCGGCGTCGCCCCGTACCTCTTCGTGACCGGCGGCAAGGCGGACGGCGACGTGACGACCGAGGCCGCGACAGCCCGTGCCTTCGCCATCCAGCGCGGCGTGCCGGCCGCCGCCATCCTGTCCGAGGATCGCGGCCGGACCACCCTCGAGTCGCTCCGCTCGGCCGCGACGGTCCTCCGCGACCACGGCCTGACGAGCGCGGTGTTCGTCTCCGATCGGACACACATGCTGCGGGTCCTCCGGATCGCCCGCGACGAGGGGATCGCCGCCTACGGCTCGCCGACGGCCACGAGCCCGAGCGATTCCACCCCGGCCGATCGCCTCTGGGCGACGGTCCATGAGCTCGGCGGCCTGACGCTCTACTTCCTCACCGGCCAGACGCTCTGACGCCGCCCGGAGGGCGTCCCGGCCGCGGTTTGTGGCGACGACGTCCGATCGCCGCGGCGAGGCTGGGACAATCGACTCGATCCGCGAAACTTCCGGTTCTCCCTCTTGGCCGCAGGGGATCGAGGGCCTATACTCCGGCCAAATCCCCGCGACTCCGGCGATCGGCCAGGATCCTCGAGTCGCACGCGCTCCGCGCCCCCCAAGCCCTGCCCAGTTCAGAGAGAGGGACGAGTTGAAGCAGGCCGAGGAAGCGTCGTTCGTCGATCTGATTGCCTGTGAGCGCGACTGCCGGAACTGCAGTTACGCGGCCGCCCTCGACTGCGACGGCAATTGCGGCGTCTGCCCCCACAACAGCTACTGCCCCTGCGTGAACCCCGTCGTCGCCCGGAGCAAGTCGGCCCTGCGCCTCATCGAGCTCCGTCCGATCCTGCTCCAGGACCTCCAGGCTCGCAACTGAGTGGACGCCTCCACCGTTCGCGACCTGGCCGAGCGGATTCGGTCGACCTCGGGGCATCTTTGACCTCGCGACGAAGGAACGCCGCGTCGCCCAGCTCGAGGCGCTGACCAGCGAGCCGGGCTTCTGGGACGACCAGCGGTCCGCCCAGAAGGTCCTCCGCGAGGCCAACGGCCTGCGCTCCGACATCGAGCTGTGGCGCGGCTTCGAGCGCCGCGCCGACGACCTCCTCACGACCCTCGAGCTCGTCGAGGAATCCGGCGACGCCGAGCTGACCGCGGAGCTCGACCGCGAGGTCGGCGCCCTCGAATCGGACTTCGGGCGGGAGCGGACGGCCCTCCTCTTCTCGGGCGAGTACGACCAGGGCGGGGCGATCCTCTCGATCAGCGCCGGGGCGGGCGGGACGGAGGCGACCGACTGGGCCGAGATGCTCCTCCGGATGTACCTCCGCTGGGCCGAGCGCCACCGCTACAAGACCGAGATCGTCGACCAGCAGGAAGGCGAGCAGGCCGGGATCAAGAGCGCGACGGTCGAGATCGACGGCCGGGCCGCCTACGGCTGGATGCGCGCCGAGCGCGGCGTCCATCGCCTCGTCCGGATCAGCCCGTTCGACTCGCAGAAGCGGCGCCAGACGACGTTCGCCCTCGTCGAGGTCCTGCCCGAGGCCGACGACGACATCGAGATCGAGCTGAACTGGGACGAGATCCGGGTCGACACGTTCCGCTCCCAGGGGGCCGGCGGCCAGCATGTCAACAAGACCGATTCGGCCGTCCGCCTGACCGACCTCAAGACCGGGATCGTCGCCCAGAGCCAGAACGAGCGGAGCCAGACCCAGAACAAGGAGATGGCGATCCGGGTCCTGAAGGCGCGTCTCCTCGAGCGGGCCCTGGAGGAGCAGGAGGCCGAGGTCCGCAAGCTGAAGGGCGAGCACGTCGAGGCCGGCTGGGGCAACCAGATCCGGAGCTACGTCCTCCACCCCTACCAGATGGTCAAGGACCTCCGGACCGGCCACGAGACGGGCAACACCCAGGCCGTCCTCGACGGCGATCTCGACGCCTTCATGCAGGCCGAGCTCGAGCGCCTGGCGACCGGCGGCGGGCGCGCGGCCGGCGCCGCCGACGACGACGCGGACGAGGCATGACCGCCGGCTCCGCTCCTGACCGGGTCGTGACCCAGCCGCTCGCCGCGAGCAATTCCCCCGGCTCCGGGCACGTCGTCCGACCGGCGATGGCCGACGACCTCGCGACCTGCGCCGCCATCTGGCGCGATGCGCTGAACGACTACCTCGGCAAGCTCGCCCAGCCCGAGATCCCCGACGACTTCGCGGCGATCCTGCGCCTCTATGCCCACCTCCTCGCGACCGACCCGACGACGTTCCTCGTCGCCGAACGGGCCGCGACGGGGATCGACGGAGGCCGGGGCCCTCGCGGCGGCGGTCCCGGGACGATCGACGCCTTCGTCGTCGTCGTCCGCCGCGAGCGCCTCGCCTTCCTGTCGATGCTCTTCGTCCGCCCGCCGGCCCAGGGCCGCGGCCTCGGCCGGACGCTCCTCGCGATGGCGCTGCCGGGCGCGGCCGCGGATCCCGCGGCACCCGACGCCGTGTGGCGGGCGACCGCCACCGACAGCGCCCAGCCGATCTCGAACGGGCTGTACGGGTCGCTCGGGCTCGTGCCGCGGGTTCCCCTCCTCCGCCTCGTCGGGCTGCCCGAACGTCATGGCGCGTTCGAGCGCCTGCCGGACGGCATCGAGGCGATCGGCTTCGACGAGGTCCCCGACGCCGCCGACGGCCTCGGCCGGTCGGCCCTGGCGGCCGAGCTCACCTCGCTCGACCGCGACGCTGCCGGGTTCGATCGGTCGCCCGATCATCCGTTCCACGATCGGGAGGGCCGGCTCGGCTTCCTGTTCCGCGACCGGAGCGGCGAGGCGGTCGGCTACGGCTACACCTCGGAGGCCGGCCGGGTCGGGCCGGTGGCCGTTCGCGACGGCGCCCTCCTCGGCCCGGTCCTCGGCCACCTGCTCGGCGCCGTCCGGCCGCGCGGCGCGTTCGGCATCTGGGTCCCGGGCAGCGCCGGCGAGGCCGTCGTCCCGCTCCTCCGGGCGGGCTTCCGCTTCGACGGCTTTCCCGTGCTCCTCTGCTGGGACCAGCCGTTCGCGGACTTCGGCCGCTACCTCCCGGTCTCGCCGGGCCTCCTCTGAGCTTCCCGGCTCCGCTGAGCTCCGGGCGGTTGGCGCCCGGTCGCGAGCGATGGTAGCCTCGGATCGACGTGGCTCCGCCTCTCGTGCCCCCGGATGGAGTCCCGCTGACCGCGCCGGCCGCCGGTCAGCCGACCGCCAGACCGTGGAGCCGATCTTGACCATCGCCTCGCCCCCGCCCGCCGCAGCGCGCTCGATCCGCGAGCGGCTCCTGCGCCGCGGCCGCGACGACGCCGCCGCGGACCGGGCGGTCCTCGTCCTGCACGACGTCACGAAGACCTATCCCAACGGCAAGACGGCGCTGCGCGACGTCGACCTCGTGATCCCCGAGGGCGACTTCGTGTTCCTCGTCGGCCCGAGCGGCGCCGGCAAGTCGACGATCATCAAGCTCCTGATCCGCGACGAGATCGCCACCCAGGGCCAGGTCGTCCTCGACGGCCACGATCTCGCCCGGCTGCCGCGCCGCGCGGTCCCGAAGATCCGGCGAAAGATCGGGATCGTCTTCCAGGACTTCAAGCTCCTCCCCCAGAAGAGCGTCTGGGAGAACGTCGCCTTCGCCCTCGAGGTCACCGGCTCGCCGCGCCGCCGGATCCGCCCGGCGGTGGACCGGGTGCTCGCCCTCGTCGGGCTGACCGCGCAGCGCGCCCAGCTGCCGAGCCAGCTGTCGGGCGGGGAGCAGCAGCGGACCGCGATCGCCCGGGCCCTCGTCCACGACCCGAAGCTGATCATCGCCGACGAGCCGACCGGCAACCTCGACCCGCTGATCAGCTGGGAGATCATCCAGCTCCTCCTCCGGATCAACGAGCTCGGGGTGACGGTGCTGATGGCGACCCACGACGCGGATGTCGTGACCGCGCTCCGCAAGCGGGTCGTCGCCCTCGAGGAGGGCCGGATCATCCGCGACGAGGTGGGCGGTGCCTATCACCGCTCGGACTGAGCCATGATCGGCTTCGTCGTGTTCAGCCTCCGCCGCGCCTGGCAGGGCTTCTGGCGGAACGCCCTGATGTCCCTCGCCGCGACCGCGACGATGGTCCTGATGCTCCTCCTCCTGGCGGGCTTCTGGATCCTCCAGACTGGCCTGCTCTCGGCCCTCGACTTCACCGAATTGAAGGTCGAGGTCCAGGTGAACATGAACGTCGACACCACGCCCGAGGCGGCGGCGACCCTCGGCCAGACGATCCGGGCGATGCCGGGCGTCGCCGGCGTGACCCTCGTCACCCGCGAGCAGGCCCTGGCCCGGTTCCAGCAGAGCATGAAGGACCAGGGCCGCGAGGACCTCTCGAAGTACCTCGACACGAACCCGTTCCCGCCGAGCTACGAGGTCAAGCTCACCGACCCGAGCTTCGCCGGCCCGGTCGCGGCCGCCCTCCAGCCGACGCGGAACCCGGCCGTCCGGAACGTGCTCGACACGAAGGAGACCGCCCAGAACGTCAAGACCGTGACTGACATCATGCGGACGGCCGGCAGCGCGATCCTGGTCGTGATCGGCGTGATCGTCCTGTTCATCATCGTCAACACGATCCGCCTCGCGGTGGTCGCCCGCCACGAGGAGATCGAGATCATGCGGCTCGTCGGCGCGTCCGACGCGTTCATCCGCTGGCCGTTCGTGTTCGAGGGGGCGATGGTCGGGCTGCTCGGGGCGGCGATCACCCTCGGCGGGCTGTACGTCCTGGCCGACCCGATCGGCAGCTTCATGGTCGACTTCTTCCGCGTCCTGCCGCTCAGCTTCGACACGCTCGCCCGCGACCTGGTCGTGATCGTGACCGCGGCCGGGCTCGGGCTCGGGGTCCTCGGGTCGTGGCTGTCGGTCCGGACCTACCTGATCCGCTGACGGTCGCAGGACCATCGGGCCGAGGCGGCCGGCGTGCATCGGGCGATCATTCGATGAAGTTCCGTACACGGTCCATCCGCCGGGCCGACCGTCCACGTAGATTCCGGCAGACGCGGGTGTAGGCTGTCCCCCCGCCCGCCACGCACAGCGGAGAACCACGTCCTCGATGCTCCCTCCCGACCACCGCGAGCTCGCTTCCGCCGGCTCCATTCCGCCCGAATTCGGCGAAGACGCGCAGGCGCCCTTCGCTGCGGAGCGCGGCGGCGACCCGGCCGCGGCCGCCGAGGCTCCTGCCGTGGCCGAGGCGTCCCCGGCGATCCCGCCCGTGCCGACCGAGCCTGTCGCCCCGCCGGCCGCCCCGCGGCCGGCCTCGACCGCCCGCGGCCCGATCCTCGCCCTCGCGACGATCGTCGTCTCCGTCCTGGCCGGCGGCGCGCTCTTCGTGTCGGGCTTCCTCGTCGGCCAACGGAGCGTCGAGCAGCCTGGCACGCCGGTCGCCTCGGAGCAGGCGTTCCAGCCGTTCTGGGACAGCTACGACACGATCCTCAAGCGGTTCGCGCTCGGCGGCGAGGACCAGAAGAGCCTGATCGACGGGGCGATCAAGGGGATGGTCGATTTGCTCGGCGACCCCTACTCCGCCTACCTGACGCCCGAGCAGTACAGCCAGGGGCTGCAGGACCTGTCCGGTTCGTTCGAGGGGATCGGCGCCGAGATCGGCACCCAGAACGCGAAGGGCGAGACGTCCGACTGCACGACCCTCGGGCCGGATTGCCGCCTCGTGGTGATCACCCCGATCGAGGGCTCGCCCTCGGAGAAGGCCGGGATCAAGGCCGGCGACACGATCCTCGCCGTCGACGGGACCTCGCTCGACGGGCTGACCGTCGACGGCGCACGGAACAAGATCCGCGGCAAGAAGGGGACCGAGGTGGTCCTGTCGATCGTCCGGGCGAAGGCGGCCCCGATCGACATCACCGTCGTCCGCGACGTCATCGTCTCCAAGGAGGTCATCAGCAAGGACCTCGCCGGCGGGACGGTCGGCTACATCGCGGTCACCGGCTTCTCCGACAACTCGCAGACGAAGTTCCATGATGCCCTGCAGGCCGACCTCAAGGCCGGCAAGAAGCGGATCATCCTCGATCTCCGCGGCGATCCGGGCGGCTACGTCACGGCCGCCCGGGCGATCGCGAGCGAGTTCATCAAGGACGGTCCGATCTTCTGGGAGCAGGACGCCGACGGGACGCAGACGCCGACCGACGCGACCGGCCAGGGGATCGCGACCGACGAGTCGATCAAGCTCGTCGTCCTCGTCGACAAGGGCTCGGCATCCGCCAGCGAGATCGTGGCCGGCGCGCTCCAGGATCGGAAGCGGGCGACGATCGTCGGCGAGACGTCGTTCGGCAAGGGCACGGTCCAGCAGTGGATCCAGCTCCAGAACGGCTCGGCCCTGAAGCTGACGATCGCCAAGTGGCTCACCCCCGACAAGCACTGGATCCATCACGTCGGGATCATCCCGGACGTGCCGGTCACGACGCCGGCCGACGCCGGCCCGGACAACGACCCGGCGCTCGACAAGGCCGTCGAGCTGCTGACGAAGGACGCGGCCGCGGTCCCGACGGCACTGCCGAAGGCCGCCTGAGCGGTCGGTCGCCGGAGGCCCGGCGCGGTGCCCGCCGGCGCGGGGTCCGAGCGCACCGCGAACGCGGGGCGGACGCGCAATGCGTGCTTGCAGGCTGCGGGACGTTCCTGTACGGTTTCCCGGAACGAAAGGAGGTGATGTGCAGTGATCGACAGTACGCGTAGCTGCACCACCTCGCAGGAGATGGCCGTCTAGTCGGTCACCCCTGTGGGTGGGAACGCTTTCGGAGGCCGGTCCGCAAGGGCCGGCCTTCGTGCGTGTGGGGGCACAGGAAATGAACGAAGATCTGCGTCCGCGACGGCGCAACCGGACAAGGAACCACGGTGGCTGACGAGAAGACGATCGCCCTCAATCGGCGAGCCCGTCACGACTTCACGATCGACGAGACCTTCGAGGCGGGGATCGTCCTGACCGGCACGGAGATCAAGTCGATCCGGGCCGGCAAGGTCAACCTGTCCGACGCGTACGCCCGGATCGAGCGCGACGAGGCCTGGCTGATCGGCGCCCACATCGCCCCGTTCGAGCAGGCGAACCGCTACAACCACGAGCCGAAGCGGATCCGCAAGCTCCTCCTCCACCGCGGCGAGATCGACGAGCTCCTCGGCCGGACGAAGGCGAAGGGCCAGACGATCGTGCCGCTCCGGCTGTACCTGACCGGAAAGGGACGGGCCAAGCTCGAGCTCGGTCTGGCCCGCGGCAAGAACCTCTTCGACCGCCGGCGGGACATCGCCGACCGCGACGCGAAGCGGGACGTCGCCCGCGAGATGGCCGACGCCCAGCGCGGCCGCTGACCCGGCGACGATGGCCCTCCGGGTCCGCGACGCCACTGCCACCGACGCGGCCGCGATCGGGGTCGTCGCCCGGGCGGCCTGGCGCGACACCTACGCGGGGCTCCTCGCGGCGGCCACGATCGAGGCGTTCGTGAACGCGGCCTACACAGTCGAGCGGCTGGAGCGACGGATCGCCGGCCACGTCGTCCTGGTCGCCGAGGACGACGGCGGGATCCTCGCCTTCGCCGATGCGCTGCCCGAGGCCGACCGGCTCAGCCTCGTCGCGATCTACGCCGATCCGGGGCGGCGCGGCGAGGGGGCCGGCACGCTGCTCCTCTCGACGCTTCGGGCTCGGTATCCGGACCGGCCGGTCGTCGCCGACGTCCTGACCGGCAACCGCAAGGGCGAGGTCTTCTATGAGCGCCGCGGGTTCGTCCCCCGCGAGGCGTTCGAGGAGGACCTGTTCGGGGAGCGGGCGGCCGAGCGGCGCTGGTGGCTCGACGCTACGCTCGAACCGTGAACCCCGCGTCGGAACGGCCGCCCCTTCGCCTCGGCCCCACGATCCGGGCGGTCGACCTGCACGCCTGCGGCGAGCCCGGCCGGGTGATCGTCGGCGGCGTCGAGGGCGTTCCCGGCGGGACGATGTTCGAGGCGATGACCTGGCTCCAGGCGAATCGCGACGACCTCCGCCTGCGGATGCTCCGCGAGCCGCGCGGCTTCCCGGCGGCGAACTGCAACCTGATCCTGCCGTCGGCTCATCCCGAGGCGGCGGCCGGCTACGTGATCATGGAGCAGGTCGAGTACCCCGGGATGAGCGGGACGAACACGATGTGCGTCGTCACGGCGCTCCTCGAGACCGGGATCCTGCCGATGGCCGAGCCCGTGACCGAGCTGACCCTCGAGGCGCCCGCCGGGCTCATCCGGGTGCGCGCCGCCTGCTCGGACGGGAAGGTGACCGCCGTCACCTTCCGCAACGTGCCGGCGTTCGCGACCCATCTCGACGCGGTCGTGGAGGTCCCCCAGCTGGGCGCGGTCACGGTCGACGTCGCGTACGGCGGGATGTTCTACGTGATCGCCTCGGCCGAGGCGTTCGGGCTGCGCCTGACGCCGGACGAGGGCGCCGACATCGCCCGGATCACCGAGATGATCAAGGCCGCCGCGAACGAGCAGCTGCCGGTCGTCCATCCGGAGCAGCCGGGGTTCGCGGGGATCACGATCGGCCAGCTGTCCGGGCCGGCGCACGATCCGGTGAACTCGATGCGGAACGTCGTGACGGTGTCGTCCGGCGCGCTCGACTGGGAGCGGCCCGCGACGTGGACCGGGGCGATCGACCGCTCGCCGTGCGGGACGGGCACCTCGGCCCGGATGGCAACGCTGCATGCGCGGGGCCGACTCGCGATCGGCGACGACTTCCGCCACGAGGGGATCCTCGGGACGGTGTTCACGGGTCGGCTCCTCGAGGAGACGCGGATCGGCGACCGCGCCGCGGTCGTGCCCCAGATCACCGGCCAGGCCTGGATCACCGGGATCGCCGACTACGTCGTGGACCCGACCGACCCCTTTCCCGACGGCTTCACGATCGGCGACATCTGGGCCTGAGGCGGGGTCGGCACGGGACGGATGCCACGATCGAGTGGCTCCGATCAGCGCAGGAAGTAGCGCCGGCTGAGCGGGACCTCGACGACGGAGTCGATCGCCAGAGGCTCGCCGTTCAGCGTCACGCGGCCGTCGGTCGGGTCGATCTCGATCGGCGCCGTGGCCCGGTTGAGCCAGAGGTCCGCCCGGGTGAGGCCGCGGGTCCGGCCGATCGCGACCACCTCCCGGCCGCGCGGCGAGCGCCGCCGGAGGTCGTCCACGGCCGACGGCGGGGCGAAGGTCACCCCGAGCTGAGCGGCGAGGCGCGGGGCGGCGCCCCAGTCGGGTCGGTAGCGCGTCGGCTCGGCCCGCTCGACCGTGGCGTTGCCATCGCCGAGCGGCGCCCAGGCGGCGACGCCGGATTTCAGGACGAGCTCCGGCTTGGCGCCGAACCAGGCCGGCTTCCAGAGCACGATGTCGGCCAGCCGGCCGACCCGGAGCGAGCCGACATGGTCGGCGACGCCGTGGGTGATCGCCGGCTCGATCGTGACCTTGGCGAGGTAGCGGAGGACGCGCGCGTTGTCCGCCTCGTCCTCCCGTTGCAGCGTGCTACCACGCCAGCGTGTCAGCACGCTACCAAGCTGGAGGGTCCGCCGAACGGTCTCCATGATCCGACCCATGCCCTGCGAATTGGAGTTGATGATCTGGATCGCGCCCAGGTCGTGGAGCGGACCCTCGGCCGCCATCGTCGCCGGATGGATCCGGCCGGCCGCCAGCGCGACGTCGGCCGCCACCCCCATCGAGCCGCCGTGGTTGAGCACGATCATCGCGACATGCTCGGCGGCCGTGCTCACCCCGAACGGGATCGTCGGCGTGGTCGACGAGCAGATGATGTTCGGCTCGCGGGCCAGCCCGAGCAGGTCGGGGACGTGGCCGCCGCCCGTCCCCTCGACGTGGTAGGCGTGGACGGTCCGCCCGTCGATCGCGGCGACCGTGTCCTCGAGCTCGGCCGACTCGTGGAGGCCGTCCGTGTGGAGCGAGACGGCGACGTCGGCCGCATCGGCGAACCGAAGGGTCGCGTCGATCAGTCCGGGATCTGCTCCGTAGTCCTCGTGGATCTTGAACCCGATCGCTCCGGCGGCGAGCAGCGCCTCCAGGTCGGCCGCCGCCTCCGACCGGGCGCAGGCCTGAAGGCCGATGTTCAACGGCCAGCCGGCCGTCGCGGCGAGCGTCTGGCTCATCGCCCGGGGCGGCTCCTCGAACCCGGCGGTGATCAGCGTCGTCACCCCGCCCGACAAAGCGGCCGGCAGGAGCTCCGGGCTGATCAGGTGGACGTGGCTGTCGACCGCGCCCGGCGTCGCGATCAGCCCGTAGGCCATGATCGAGGCCGTGTGCGGCCCGATCTCCAGCTCGATCCCGTCGCTGATCGCCGGGTTGCCCGCCCGCCCGATCCCGACGATCCGGCCGTCCTTGATCCCGATGTCGGCCTTGACGACCCCGATCGTCGGGTCGATCACGAGCGCACCCGCGACCAGCACGTCGAGCTCGGAGTCGCTCGCCCGGCCGGCCTGGGCCATCCGCGATCGGAGCGTCTTCGCGTAGCCCCAGATCGGCTCGTCACCCGGCGCCTGACGGTCCTCCTCGACGCGGACCCAGAGGTCGGTGTCGGCGAGGCGGACCCGATCGCCGACGGTCGGGCCGTAGCGGGCGAGGCGCTCCGCGGGATCGAGCGCGCGGGTCACCGGCTCACCGCCCCTCTCGCGACCCGGGCTCACCGCCCGAGCCGCCATAGCGGACCAGCTCGACCGTCCGCTCCTCACCGGGAGCCCAGGCCTCCGACATCCCGGCCGGCAGGTCGAGCCGGAAGCCGGCCGCCGCGGCGCGATCGAAGACGAGTCGGGCGTTCACCCGGTCGAACGGGTGGTGCGAGGACACCCGGATGGTCCGGCGCGACTCGCTGCGCACGACCAGGCGCCGCCGCTCCCGCCCGTCGTGCGAGACCGGCCGGCCGGGGCCGGCGACGATCGCCCCCGGCGCCTGCGCCGCCATCGGCCGACCGCCCCCGAGCGGGTCGCCCAGGACGACCAGCCGGGTTCCGTCCCCGACGAGGACCTCGAGGCGGACCTCGTCGACGAGCTCGCGGACGCCGTCGATCACCTCGTCCGCCGCGACCGCGACGCGCCCTGCTGCCTCGACCTCGGCGAGGGAGCCGTCCGCCCGGGCAGCCTCGAGCATCGCGTCGCAGATGATCGCGATCGCCTCCGGCGCGTTCAGGAGCAGGCCGGCCGCGCGGTGCCGCCGGGCGAGCTCCGCGGCCGTGAAGACCAGGAGCCGCTCCTCCTCCCACGCCGTCAATCGCACGATCGCATCGTAGCGAGCCCGCGCCGGTCCAAGGTCGCCGACGGGGTCCGCTCGATCACAGGCGAGGCGTCTCCGCGATCCGCCCCTGGCTCGAGAGGCGCGCTCCGGCCGGAGCGGCCGCGGGCGAGGCGGGTGCCGGCGCGGCGGGAGCCGGCACCCCCGACGACCAGGACCCGGCGGCGGCCGCGGCGGCCGGCTCCGTGACGAGGCCATCGACGGGCCGGATCCGCCCGGCGACGATGAACAGCCAGACCCCGACGCCCGCGATCCCCGCCGAGAGCAGGAGCGCCGCGGTCACGTCGACGACCTTCGCTCCGAGCAGCACGCTCATCGCGAACGCCGCCACGATGCCGCGGGCCCCGGTGACCGCGTTCCAGCCGGCCATCGCCGCGGCACGGGTCGTCATCGGCGTGTCCTCGCTGACGACCGACGCGATCCCGAGGTCGATGCCACCACTGGCCACGCCCAGCGCCAGCGCGCCGACCCACAGGAAGGCCACGCTCGGAGCCACCGCGTAGGCCACGAGGCCGATCGTGCCCAACAGGCTCCCGGCGGCGAGCGGCATGACCGCGCCGCGGCGATCCGCGACGACGCCCCAGAGGGGGAACGTCAACGTCGTCGCGACGGCCGTCAGGACACCGATCAGGCCGACGTCGGCGAGGCTCAGGTTGAGCCGGTCGACGTGGACGAGGGCGAACAGGGGCGTGGCCGCGATCACCCCGCCGCCGTAGAAGAGCTGGGCGATCGTGAGGCTGACCAGGCGAGGACGCTCGCGAAGGGCCTTGATCGACTCACGGGCGGAGAAGGTCGCCGGGGCATCGCCGGCGGCCGCCCGGAACCCGAGGTAGCCGGACGCGGCCACGACGCCGATCGCGCCGGCGACGGCGACCGCCTGCTCGCCGCCGATGACGTCGGCCAGGATGCCGCCGCCGATGGCGGCGAGCGCCCCGGCTCCGGATCGGCCCATCCCGAGGATCCCCACGACCCGGCCGCGCAGGCGGGCGGGGTACATCGCGCCCCAGAACCGGAAGTGGAGCGGGTTGCCGAAGGACAGGCTGAGCCAGAAGGCGATCGCGACGAGGATGACGACGCCGGCCGATGGCGCCAGGAAGAGGACGAGCAGCGACGCCGACCCGAGGCCGCGGACGAGGCCGAGCTGGACGCGGTTCCGCGGCCCCAGCCGTCCGGCGAACGCCCCGAGGAGGTTCGCCACGAACGGCGCCGCGGCGAGCGCGGACAGCCCGATCGGGTCGAGGCCGTTGCGGCGGGCCACGGTCGGCAGGATCGCGCCGACCAGGGCCATCGTCACGCCGATCCCGATCGCGGCGACCAGGTCGAGGGCGAGATTCCGCCCGATCGCGCGGCGTGACGCCGAGTTGAAGAGTGACGGCCGGAGCACCGCGTACCTCGAAGCAGCCCGCGGGCCTGCGAGGTGAGCTGTCGGGCGCGGCGTGGGTTCGCCGTCGCGGTCGATCCGCGATTTGCCCCGTGGGGACGTGGGTCCCCCGCCCTCGATGAGAGGTTCGGCCGCTCACAACGATAGCAGCCGATCGAGACCCGCCGCGATGGGAGGATCGTCCCGGTCCCCGCGCTTGGCCGATCGCGCCCGACGGGCTACAATCCGCAATCCGAACGGTCGTTCGGTCCTGTGGGGATGTGTGGATTCGACAGGGCCTGGCTACCGGGGAACGCGAGCCGAGGATGCTGCTCAGGCCTCGTTAATCAGGCAGCAAAACGAAGTACCTGGCAACCGCCAGTCGACTCTCGCCCTCGCTGCGTAAGCAGCTAGTGTGAGCGTGGAAGCCGTCTCCTCCTCGCGGACGGTGGAAGCGTCATTCAGCGGGGATGCGGTCCGGACGAGCGTCGCGTAGTCCGGAATCAAGCCCGATCTAGGGGCACGTGACTGGACCGTCCGGCAGGGTGCCGATGTTCGTCCGGGCGGTCGACGACAAACCATCGGACACGCTCGTAGTGGTCTCCGGCGAAGGGTTCTGGACGGGGAGTTCGACTCTCCCCCATCTCCACCACTCCGCCTCGACGCGCCCGTCGCGGCGGGCGCGCGCGTGGGGAAGCCCGCGCCGTTACCCGCGGCGGATGACGATCACCGTCGGGTGCTCGCTGGAGCTCTCGCAGGTCAGGCCGAGCCCGCCGGCCTCGGCTCGGATCGCCCGCTCGATGTCGCGCTCCGATCCGTCCGCCCGGACGAGCGCCCCGACCAGCTCGACGCCGTCCTCGCCGTTGCGCGCCGCGTCGTCCTCGAAGGTCATGAGGATCTGGCCGCCGTCGGGCAGCTGGAGCTCGATCGGCCCGTCCTCGCCCGAGGTCATCAGGGATCCCAGCTGAGGAACGCGGCGGCGACCGCAATCACCCCGAGCGCCACCTCCGACGCGAGGCCGGCCGGTCCGGCGACCACGACGACGCCGATCGCGGCCCCGAGGAGCAGTCCGCGGAGGGCCGTGCCAACGCTCGCCGAGAGGGGCCTGGGGCGGGCGTCGCCGTCCCCGGCCGAATCACTCGTCCCCTGGTCGACCCCGACGAACCGGGTCGTGACGTGCTCGGGGCGGCGCAGCTCCATGGCCATGCCCCGATCGTCGGCCCGACGGCCTCGCACGGGAATCCGGACGGGCCCGTCGGACGTTGCATCGCCCGGACAGGACCCGTTCGGAGCCGGCGGCAGGTGCCGCGCCTCTCACCGACCGATCGCGACCTCGGCGGCGGGCACGAGGCGCGGGCCGCCCTCGTAGGCGATGCACGCGACCAACCCCCGGCCGGGGCGGGTCGCCAATCCGACCGCGCGGGCAGAGGCGTGGCCGTCCGCCCCGGTCCCGACGACGATCCGGCCCATCGCCGGGATCCGGTCGGGGTCGCTCGTCGCCGCGTCGACCACATCCTGGACGCTGACGCCGTCGGCGAGCAGGAGCAGCCCCGCGCCTGCCCATGAGCCGGTCCGGTTGTCGAGGCCCAGGCCGATGAACCCCGTGGGGATCGTGGCGGGCAGGCCGGCCACCCCGCACGTCGCGCCGTCGAACGTCACCGCGAGGTCCACGGCGGGATCCGGAACCGGCCGCACGGCGGCGCCGCCGTTGAGGGTCGCCACGAACCGGGCCTCGAAGGCGCCGCGATCGGCGCGCGTCGCGACCGTGACCGCCGCGCCGGCCGGATCCTCGACGAGCCGGCCGAGCTCGTCGCCGTCGGCCAGGACGACCCGGACAGTGGCCGGCCGCGTCGTGACGACGGCCGGGTCGAACGCGGCGACCGCGGCCAGCGAGTCCCAGAACGACTGCTCGGTGGTCAGGAGGCTCGGGTCGGCGTCGAACAGATCGAACACGAGCCGAGCGGCGGCTGCGTCGCGGTTGGCGGCGATCGACAGGAAGGTCTCCTGCGTGACCGGGACGTCGTTCGTCGCGTCGAGCGCGACGACGGTCGGCCGGAGGCCGGCTGCGAGCACGGCCTGCCAGGCCGTGGGATCGGCGTAGACGTTCCACTCCGCCGGGCGGTAGGCGTCCGCGCCACCGGCCCTGGCCACGTTGCCCGGGACGGCCAGCGCGCCGCCCATCATCGTGACCGAGCCGATCCGATCGGCCAGATCCGGGTGGGCCGCCAATGCCTCCGCGACGTTCGTGGCAGGTCCCAGGACGATCAGGCGAACCGGCGATGGCGCCGCGCCGATCGCCTGTGCCAGCAGCTCGACGGCCGTCGCCGGCTCGTTCGTCGGACCTGCCGACGCGGCCGGAGCCGCGTTCAGGTCGAGCCCATTCGCGGCATCCGCGCGGGCGCGCCACTCGGCGGGGAAGGCCGCTGAGCCCGCCAGTGGCGTCGATCGCCCGCAGGCCACCGGGACCGCCGGACGGCCGACATGGGCGAGCACGGCCCGGGCGACCTGCACACCCGCCGGGCAGTGGACGAGGCCGGTCCCGGCGACCGTGACGGCGAGCAGATCGACGTCCGGCCGAGCCGCGACGTAGGCCAGGGCGCGGAGGTCGTCGGCGTCAAGGTCGCTGTCGAGGACGACGGGGACCGCGGCACCCGCGACCGTTGACGGCGCAGGCCGGCCGGCCGGCGACCGGGTCGCCCCGCCGGGACCGGGGCTCGGAGCCGCCGCGCCGCAGGCTGCGACGGCGAGGACGATCGAGGCGAGACCGGCGATCAGCCGGATCGGGGGCGCGTCGCCGCGCCCCCGGCCGATTCCCCTCACGAGAGGTCGGCGCAGGCGATCTTGGCGCCGCCCGGCGCATGGACGACGACCGCGACGGCGGTCGGGCCGGCGACCGCGTCGACGACCGCCCGACCGAGGCCGACGCCGGCCGCGTTCGTCGTGAAGTCGAGGTGGATCTCGTTCGGAGGCGCGGCCGGCCCCGCCGGGTCGAACCGGTAGTGGCCGCCGGCGAACCCGTTCGCGCAGGCCTGGAGGTGGACGTGCGATCCGTACGTCGTCGACGGCGCGAGACCCGTGACGTGGACCGTGACGATGGTCTTCCCGTCGGCGGTCCGGACCATCGTGGCCCGCCCGCCGATCGCGGGGTCGCTGCTGGTGGCGAAGGCGCGGAGCGATCCGGCCGTGACCGACGCGCCGTCGGCGAGGGCCGGTCCGGCGATCGTCGCGGCGAGGGTCAGGCCGGCGATGGCGAGCCCGATTCCGCGGAAGATCCGGCGCCGCGGCGGGACCGGGGAAACGATCATGGCGATCTCCTCTGGGGACACGGTCCGGTTGGACCGTCATCGACCCGATGTCGATGACCCCGCGATCGTCGGCGCGCGGCCGGGCTGTCGTCGTCTGCCGAGCGAACGAATCCCGCCTCGTCGATTCGGCCGCGACCGGCGCTCCGACCTCCGCCCCCGGGACGACGAGCCGGCCCGCCTCGTCCGCGGGAAGGAGGCCGGACGGTCGGATTCGCGCCGCGTCCGCGCGCCAACCAGGTCCGCGTTCCCGCCCCGGCGGACGCGTCAGCCGCCCGGCTGGACCAGTCCGGACTCGTAGGCGAGGACGACCGCCTGGACCCGATCGCGGATGTCCAGCTTCATGAGGATCCGCGCGACGTGGCTCTTCACCGTCGTCGCGCTCACCACGAGCTCATCCGCGATCTCGGCGTTCGAGCGGCCGCGAGCCACCAGGCGCAGGACGTCGAGCTCGCGCGGGGTCAGGTCGGCGAGGCCGCTCGGCGCGGCCGCCGGCGGCGATGGGCGGGCGGCGAACTCGGCGATCAGGCGGCGCGTCACCGACGGCGCGATCAGGGCGTCACCGGCTGCCACGATCCGGATGGCGGCGATCAGCTGATCGGGCGGACTGTCCTTGAGCAGGAAGCCGCTCGCCCCGGCGCGGAGGGCCTCGTAGACGTACTCGTCGAGGTCGAATGTCGTCAGGATGATGACCCGCGGCCGTGCTTCATCGGTGCGCCCGGCCGTCAGCCGCCGCGTCGCCTCGAGCCCGTCGAGCGTCGGCATCCGGATGTCCATCAGGACGACGTCGGGGGCGAGCCGTCCCGCCAGCTCGATCGCGCGCTGCCCATCCTCGGCCTCGCCCACGACGACCAGGTCGGGCTCTCCGCCGAGGATCATCCGGAACCCCGTCCGGAGCAGCGCCTGATCGTCGACGACGAGGATCCGGATCGTCACGCGGCGTCGACCGGCAGCCGCGCCCGGACCCGGAAGCCGCCCTCCGGTCGAGGGCCCGCCTCCAGCTCGCCGCGGACGAGGGCCACCCGCTCGCGCATGCCGGCGAGGCCATGCCCGGTGGCGGCGATGCCGCCGCCGGCGACGTCGCGCGCCGGTCCCGCCATCCGTCCGTCCGCCCGCCCCTCGTCGACGACCTCGACGTCGATCGCGTCCCGTCCGTACCGCACGACGACGCGGGTCGACGTCCGGCCGGCATGGCGAAGGGCGTTGGTGAGCGCCTCCTGGATCACCCGGTAGGCCGACAGGTCGACGCCGGGCGGGAGATCCCGGGGATCCCCCTCGACGGCGAGCTCGACCGGCAGGCCCGAAGCCCGCATCTCCGCGACGAGGGCCGGCAGCCGCTCGAGGGAGGGCTGCGGGCCCGACGGGCTCGGCTCGCCCGCCCGGAGCACCCCGAGGAGCCGCCGCATCTCGGACAGCGCCTCCCGACCGGTCGCCTCGATCGTGGCCAGAGATGCCTTCGCCTGGCCGGGGTCGTCGTCGATGATCCGGCCGGCGGCCGCTGCCTGGACGACGATCACGCTGACGTTGTGGGCGATCACGTCGTGCAGCTCGCGGGCGATCCGCGACCGCTCCGCGTCGGCCGCCCGGGCCGCGGCGGTCCGCGCCTCTGCCTCGTGGCGAGCCGCTCGCTCTTCGAGATGCTCGGCCCGCAGCTCCCGCGTTCGCGCCGTGTCGCCGGTCAGCCACATCCCGAACAGGAACGAGAACATGAACAGGAGCCAGGTGCTCAGGCCTTCGGACCCGAGGCTGGATGCCAGGCCGAGCCCGCCCGCGATCAGCATCGCCCCGACCGAAAGGCCGCGCCGCGGCGTGTACCGGCCGACCGAATAGGCGCCGAGGAAGATGGCAATCGCCGGTGTCCCGACCTCCCGGCTCACGAGGCCCGAGGCGGCCAGGGAGGCGATCGCCCCGCCGAACGCGAGGATCGGCCACGTCCGCCGAACCAGGAGCGGCAGGGGCACCAGGATCGCGAACGCGAACGGACCGAGGTAGTTCAGCCAGTCGACCCGCGGGAACCGCTCGACGGCCGGGAAGTAGCCCGGCCATGCCCACAGGAGCCCGCCGGCAATCAGGGCGAGGACGATCAGCCGATCGACCGCGGCCGGCGAGAGCGTGGGGACCGGCATGGCGGTCGTGAGGCGGCGCACGACGCGACAGTACCCGGCCGGCGACGGCCGGGCATCGTCCGCGGTGACGAAACGGCCCTCGTCCGCGGGGACGAGGGCCGTCGATCGGTTCGGGCAACCGGCTCCCGCCGGCGGACGGTCGTCAGTCGACCCGCTCGAGGAGAATCATCGGGATGACCCGCTCGGTCTTCTTCGGGTACTCGCCGAAGCCGGGCATCTCGTCGACGTGGGCTTCCCACAGCCGATCCCGCTCCGGGCCCTCGATCTCGATGAGCGGCCGGACCGGGACGATCTGGTTGCCGACCTCGATCGTGACCTCGTCGGGATGGGCCTCGAGGTTGTGGAGCCAGGCCGGGTGGACCGGCGCGCCGCCCTTCGACGCGGAGATCGACCAGCGGTCGCCGTCCTGCCGGTAGGCCAGCACCGCGGTCCGGGGCTCGCCGCTCTTCGCGCCCTTCGTGTTCAGGATCAGCAGCTTGCGGCCGGCGAACGGGCCGGCGGTCGGCACGCCGCCATGGGCCCGCATGTCGTCGATGAGGTTGCGGGTGAAGGTCTCGGGGTCCCAGTCGGCCATGTGCGTGTTGTCTCCGTCGTCTCTGTGTGAGTGCATATCCGTTGCGCAAGCAACGATCTCACGAATCCGGGAATCCTGCAGGGAAGGCGTCAGGACCCGAGCTCGGCCGGCGTCAGCGCGACCTCGGCCAGGGCGCCGTCGCGCTCGAGCGTGACCTCGACGGCCCGCCCGACGAGGTCGCCGACGAGGGCCCGCTGGAGATCTCCGACCCCGGCGATCGGGCGGCCATCGAGCGAGACGATCAGGTCGCCGGCGCGGACGCCTGCGGCGGCTGCCGGACTGCCCTCGAGAAGCTGGACGACCTCGAGGCCGACGGTCCGGCCGAGCCGCTCTCCGAGCGGCGCCGGGAGGCGCCGCGTGCCGCCGACGATGCCGAGCCAGGCCCGCCGCACCCGCCCATCGCGCATGAGCGCAGCGAGGATGATGCGGGTGGCGGCGTCAATCGGCACGGCCAGCCCCAGCCCGACTCCGGCCACCGCCGTGTTGATCCCGACCACCCGCCCCCGGATGTCGGCGAGGGCGCCGCCGGAGTTGCCCGGGTTCAGGGCGGCGTCGGTCTGGATCACGTTCTCGACGAGCCGGCTCGCCTGGCCGTCGCGGGCCGCGAGCGAGCGCCCGAGGGCGCTCACCACCCCGGCCGTGACGGTCCCGGCGAAGCCCATCGGGTTGCCGACCGCGACGACGAGCTGGCCGACCCGGAGCCGCGCGGCGTCACCGAACGGAGCCGGCGCATGCGTGCCGGAGGCACGAACGACGGCGAGGTCCGACAGGGGATCGCGCCCGACGACCTCGAACGTCTCCTCGTCGCCGTCGACGAACGTCGCGGTTCCCCGCTCCGCGCCGGCGATGACGTGGGCGTTCGTCACGAGGAACCCGTCGGGCGTGAACGCGACGGCCGAGCCGCTCCCACCGCCCGGCCAGCCACCGGAACGGCGTTCGACGCGCAGTCCGGCGACCGACGGGATCAGCCGCTCGGCCGCGGTGCTGACCGCTGCGGAGTACGCGTCGAGGGCCTCGTCCTCGATCGCCTCGGTGAGGGCGTCGTCGACCGTGGCGTCGTCGGGCTCGAGCTCGCGCAGGGCGACCACGCTCACGCCTCGCCGGACGCGTCGGTCGTGCCGCCGACGCTGACCGTCCGCTCCTCGTCGCCGCGGACGATCCGGAGCTCGATCGGCAGGCCGGCCTCGGCGAGGATCGCCGGCAGGCTGTCCGAGTCGGTCAGCGGCCGGCCGGCCGCCTCGACGAGCAGGTCGCCCTCGCGGATCCCGGCCCGGTCGGCCGGACTGCCGTCCTCCACACCGCGAACCAGGAGGCCGTCGCGCTCGGTCAGGCCGACCGAGCGGCGCAGCCGCCGGGCGACGACGGACGGGGCGACCGCGATCCCGAGGCGCGGCCGGCTGACGGACTCGCCGCGCGACAGCGCCTCGACGCGCCCGCGGAGCGCGGCGTCGGCGGGGCGGGCGAGGTAGAAGCCCTCGCCGATCCGGTTCGTGTTGATCGCGAGGAGCCGTCCGGCGCCGTCGACCAGCGGCCCGCCCGACGACCCGGACGCGAGTGGCGCCGTGTGCTCCAGGCTGCCGCCGATCCGGCTGCCGCCCGGGCCGCGGAACGTCTGCTCGATCGCCGAGATCGTGCCGCTCGTGACGCGGGCGGCGCCCGCGCCGGTCGAGGCCAGCCCGAACACGACGTCGCCGATCGCCGGCTCGGCATCGGACCAGCCGATCGCCGTCGCCCCGCTCGTGTCGACCTCGATGACCGCGAGGTCGCCGTCGGGGTCGACGCCGCGGACCGTGCCGCGCTCCGTCCGACCGTCACGGAAGATGACGGTCACCTCGTCGCCGCGGAGGTTGTGGGCATTCGTCAGGACGCGGCCGTCGGCGACGACGACGCCGCTGCCGCGGTTGCGCTGGCCGATGCCGACGACGGCCGGCCCGGCCGAATCGTGGACGGTGCGGATCGCGCTGGAAAGCTCGTCGAGGATGGTCATCGTGGGTCGCTTCTCCGGTTCGGTCGCCGGCGGGACGGAGGATCGCCCGTGCCGGTCAGTTGTCAGTTGCAAATCGCAACATACAACTGACGTGCCCGGGACGCAAGCCCCGGGGTAGGATGGCGGCCATGACCGAGGCCGCCCCCGGGAGCCCGCCCCCGACCGCGCTCGAGGCCGCCCTCGACCGGGTCGGCGATCGCTGGTCCCTCCTCGTCGTGGACGCGCTTCTCGATGGGCCCCGCCGCTTCGGCGAGCTCCGCGAGGCCCTGCCGGGGATCGCGCCGAACATCCTGACCGACCGGCTGCGACGCCTGGAGCGGGAGCGGATCCTCGTATCGTCGCCGTACAGCACGCGACCGCCGCGGATGGAGTACGCGCTGACCGGCGACGGCCGAGACCTGGCATCGGCGCTCCGGCTCCTGGCCGACTGGGGCAGCCGCCGGACCGGTGGCGAGCCGCTCCGTCACGAACGGTGCGGCACCCCGATCGAGGCTCGCTGGTTCTGCCCGACCTGCGCGGTCGCGGTCGCCGACGCGGAGATCAGCGGCGGTGAGGAGACCCGACTGGTCTAGGAAGCGGTTTGCCCGATCATCGTCGGGCGTTCCCCGGCGTGGGTCGCCTCGGTGCGCCAGACGGAATTGACGGACGTCAGGTCTTCGTTCCCTGCACGAGGACGCCGTTGACCGCTGGGTAGTTCGAGTAGTACCGCTTGGTCCAGTGCAGCTTGCCGTGATCGTAGATCGATACGGTGACCCACACCTTGGCCCCGTCCGCCGGGGCGTTGTTGCGGAACCGGTAGCCGACGGGCTTGGTCGGATCCTTCACGACCGTGTCGATCGCGCGCGGGCCATTCTTGATGACCGTGTTGGTGACCTTGGCGACCCGTCCGTTCGGCACGCTCCAGATCTTGAACGTGATCCAGCGCCGGCTGCCGGCGTTGGTGATCGTCCGCGTGATCAGGATGGGGTACTGCGTGTCATTCTTGAAGCTCATCGTCTGCTTGGTCGAGCCGACGATCCACACGGTGGCATCAAGGCCCGGCGGATACCGGTTGATGAACTCGTTGTGGTTCTGTCGGGCCAGCGGCACCATGCCTGCCCGGAACGCCGCGTTGAACAGGGTCGTTGAGGTGGTGCAGATGCCGCCGCCGAACGCGCCGGTGACGGTGATCTTGCCGCCCTCGATCGCGTTGCCGGGTCCTGTGCCGGGGAGCTTGCGCAGGTCGCCGACCACTTTCCAGAAGTCGAAGACTCCGCCGGCCGGCACGACCGTGCCGTTGATCTTCGTGGCCGGCGCCTCGATGTTCCCGCCCCAATGGTTGTTGACGAGGACGAAGTAGTAGACGCTGTACGAACTGATCATCTTCATGTCCGGAGCGAACGCCTTGGCGTCCGCCGTGGTCAGCTTCGGATCGACCGCAGTGACGACGGCCGCAAGACGGGAGGCTGCCGCGCCCGCCTGACGGGACCTGATCTCGCCGAGGATCGCGGCCTTCATGGCGGCCACGTCGAGGGTTCGGCCCTCGCGGCTGGCGCCGGTTGCGACGACGTGGCCCTTGACCAACGCGAGGCCTGCGCTCCGCGCCGTCTGGTTGACCTTCTCGGCCAGCGTGGTGAGGATCGGGTCGAGGTCCGACTCGTCGAAGACCGGCGTGATGTTCCCGTCGGCTGCGGTCGAGAACGAGATCAGCGGCGCGAGGCTCCTGCCGGCGATCGTCCAGCTGTCCTCGCCCCGGGCGACGACCACGTCGCCAGCCATCCGGTTCGCGGCCATCGCCGCCGCTTCGGCCGAGACGGTCGCCACCGCGGGTGCCAGCGACGCGACCGGCACGGCCATCGAGATCGATGCCGGCGTGTCGACCGCAGCGAGCTGCTGGTCGAGGGCGATCAGGAGAGCCGCCTTGTCCACGGCCCGACCGTCCTTCGCCGAGGAGACCCGGAACAGCCCATCCTGGCCGGCCGCGATGGAGGCGTCCGCGGCGGTCTCGTCGATCGTCGTGGCGAGCGTCTCGACGGCGGCCGCCAACTTGTCGCGGTCGTAGGTGACGGCGGAGTCGAGGGTGATGCCGCGGATCGCCGTCCGGGAAGCGCCGATCAGGTTCGCGAGAGGCTCGCCCTGGCGACCGGCCGCGAGTGCCGCGTCGAGGAACGCTGCGGTGTCCGGCCCGCGGCCGAGGTCGGCGTAGCTGAGGGTCGTCACGTGACCGTCCGGGCCGGTCAGCGTCAGCTGCCCGGTGCCGAGCCACGCGTAGTCGTTCGCGATCTTCGCCTCGGCCTGTTCGCGAGTGAGCCCGCCGAGCTCCGTGCTGCCGACCCGGACGCCCGGCAGGACCCGGCCGTCGTACTGCTGGGCCCATGCGTACAGGCCGCCGACGCCGGCCGCGAGGGTGAGCACCACGCCCAGAACGAACGAGACGCCGAAGCGGAAGGCGAGCGACCGGCGGTGCCGAACGGGCACGGCGAGCTGAAGCTCGCCGGCGGGCGTGTCGAACCCGGGCGTGGAGGAGGCGGCGGGACTCTGGGCTGCGGAGTTGGGCATGTCGGTCATCGGAGGCTCATGCACGCTCGGCCGGAGCCGGCGATCGGAACGCGGTCATGGGTCGCGGGTCATCCTAGCAGCGGGGGCAAGCCGAACCGGCCTGGGCGGGATCGTGACGGGCGGGGGCGACCGGGCGTGACGCAGGAACCCGGTCGCGGCCGATCAACCGCCTCGCAACAGGACGACGATCCGGCGGTTCGGCTCCTCGCCGATCGACTGGGTGGCGACCTGCGGATGATCCCGCAGCGCGAGGTGGATCCAGCGCCGCTCCAGGGCGGGCATCGGCTCGAGCTGGATCATCTTGCCGGTCTCCTCGACCCGGGCGGCCGCCCGGGTCGCGAGGTCGCGCAGCTGCCGCTCGCGGCGGCCGCGGTAGTCCTCGACGTCGACGAGGACCCGGGTCCACTCGCCCATCCGCCGCGACAGCATCAGGTTGACGAGGTGCTGCAGGGCGGACAGGCGCTCGCCCTTGCGGCCGATGAGCGATCCGAGCGCCTCGCGGCCGTCCGGATCGGCGACGACGTTGAGCCGGCTCGTGTCGCCGGTCTCGACCTCGACGTTGACGGCGAAGCCGATGTGGCGCATCAGCTCCTCGAGGATCTCCTTGCCGGCGGCGAGGGCCTCGGGCGAGGCCTCGGCGGCCTCGAGGTCGGCGCGCTCGGCGGCCAGCGAGCCGCGGGCCGCCTGGACCTCCGCGGTCTCCGTGGCATTGAGCGCGGACGTGCCGGGGCCGCCTTCGCGCGGGCCGCGCTCTGGTCGATCGGCCCGCGGGCCGCGGTCCTCGCGGCGCGGGCCGCGATCGCGGTCGCCGCCCGGGGCGCGCTCGGGACGCGGCGCACGCTCCTCGACCGGGGCGGCGGCCGCCTCCGGGGCGACAGCGGCCTCGTCGCGGCGCGGCGCGCGACCGGCATCGGGGCGGTCGTCGCGGCGCGGCGAGCGGTCGCCACCCGACCGGTCGTCACGGCGCGGGCCGCGGTCGCGGTCACCGCGGAACCCGCCGCGATCATCGCGGCGCGGGCCGCGGTCGCGGTCGCCGAAGCCGCGGTCCTCGCGCGGCGGCTGGGCGGGCAGCGGCGTTGTCGCGGCGGCCTCGCGCTTGGGGGCGGCGCCGCCGAGGGCGGAGCGCGGGGCGGCGACGATCCGGGCGGGCTCGGCGCCCATCCCGAGGACGCCGCGGCTGCCGGCGGTCAGGATCTCGAAGTCGAGGTCGTTCAGCTCGACGCCGAACTCCTCGCGGGCCAGCTTGAGCGCTTCCTCGACGCTCTTGCCGGTGAACTCTCGGTACGCACTCATCAGCGGCGTCTCCCTCGGCGGCCCTGGCGGCCGCGTTCCTTGTGGCGAATGGTCTTGTCGGCCTGGGCGGTCCGGCCGGTCGTCCCGCCGAGGGGCGAGGTCGGCGGCCGGGTCTTCGGGTCGACGGGCGGGGGCAGGCTGACCGGGAAGCGGGGGGCGTGGCCCGTCGCGAACCCGGGGGTCCAGCCGAACAGCGGGAACATCCCGCCCCAGCCGATGATCAGGTACTGCTGGACGATCGAGAAGATCGTCGAGGCGATCCAGTAGAGGAACAGGCCGGCCGGCAGGAAGCTGCCGTAGATCAGCGAGATGAACGGGAAGATGTAGGCCATCTGGCGCTGGATCTTGTACTGCGGGTCGTCGGCCATCGCGGGATCGTGCGGCGGCAGCGTCATCCGCGACTGGACGAGCTGGAATAGCGACGAGATCACCGCCAGCAGGCTGAGGCCCGAGAGCATCGAGCCGGTCGTCCCGATGATCACCTCGGGAACGCCCCAGTTGACGCCGAACGCGACCGGGTTGAGGCACGGGTTGAGGACGTGGCCGGCGGCGTTGACGATCGGCTGGGCGGCGCACTGCATGTCGATGATCCGGAACCCGAAGACGTCGAGCATCGCCTGGGGGTTGAAGTTCTGGAGACCCTGGCTGAAGACCGAGTACATCGGGATCAGCAGGAAGATCTGGAGGATCGCCGGCAGGCAGCCCGAGGCCGGGTTGATGCCGCGCTCGGCATAGAGCTGGCGCTGGGCCTCCTGCTGCTTCAACCGGTCGCCCTTGAAGCGGCGCTGGATCTCCTTGACCTCCGGCGCCAGCATCTGGGTCCGCCGCGTTGAGACGGTCTGCCGCCGGAAGACCGGGATCAGGATGATCCGGATGATGATCGTCATCAGGATGATGGCGATCGCGATGTTGCCGGTCAGCTTCTCGAGGACGACGAGGAGGATGAAGAACGCCTGGAAGATCGGCGTGAACAGCCAGGCGAGGAGGCTGAACGGCTCCGTCGGATGGACGGGCTCGAGCGGGATGGCCGCCTGCGGCGTCGGGGTGATCGCCGGCCCGCCGCTCGATCCGGGCGAGCCCGTCGGGCCGCCGGCGCATGCCGCGACGAGCAGGGCGACGGCAACGATCGCCAGGAGGGGGAGGAGCCGGACGAGGCTCGAGCGGAGGCGCGGGAGTGTCACGTGGCCCTCGTCTGGTTGCCTAGCGGACCGGGTCGTAGCCGCCGGGATGACCGGGATGGCACCGGCCGATCCGGCGAATGCCCATCCAGCTGCCCCGGAGGAGCCCGTATCTGGCGATCGCCTGCTCGGTGTAGTGCGAGCAGGTCGGCTCGTAGCGACAGCTCGCGGGAAGCCAGCCGAAGACGATCCGGTAGAGCCGGATGAGGCCGATCCCGATCCGCTTCACGAGCTGCCCTGACCTCCCACCACGCCTCCTCGCTGGAGGATCCGCCGCAACGTCTCGACCAGGCTCCGGTAGTCGGTCTCGACGATCGCCGGACGGGCGATGATCAGGACGTCCCAGCCGGGCTGGAACGAGGGCGCCATCGCCCTGAGCCCCTCCCTGAGCCGGCGGCGGACGCGGTTGCGGACCACGGCACCGCCCAGCTTGCGACCTGTCGCCAGGCCGAACCGGGTCGTCTCGAGGTCCGTTCGCAGGAACCTGGCGGTGAAGAGAGGGTGGGACCGGACGGTCCCGGCCTGCAGCGCCGCGAATTCCTGCGGACGGGAGAGCATCACGAGCCGCGGCGGATGCGGGCCGCGCTCGCTCGTCAGGCCGTCAGTCGCTTTCGACCGCGGGCCCGCCGCGCGGCGACGATGCGACGCCCGCCGGGCGTCCTCATCCGCGCGCGGAAGCCGTGCTCCTTCGCGCGATGCCGCTTCTTGGGCTGATAGGTCTGCTTCATCGGGACTGTGCGCGATCCTCTCCGCTGGGCCCCGGGTCGACATCCGACCCCTGAAAGGCACACGAACGCGCCAGCGCCACAGGAGCGCGTCGGCGCGTTCGTCGTCCGGCGGATGATATGACGGGCTCTTCGGGAGTGTCAAACGGCCGACGGCGGCGTCCGCCGGCCCCCGAGCCGGCTTCCCGCGGAGCCTCGATGCGATACTCCCCGGGGGTATGCCGGAATCGCCTTGCGACCCCCGTCCGGCCGGTGCTATTCTCACCGGGCCCTCGGCGCCGGGACGCTCGCGGGTCGGCCCCATTCTCCCCGTGCGGGATGGACC
Source organism: uncultured Chloroflexia bacterium (assembly GCA_963710105.1). Lineage (GTDB taxonomy): Bacteria > Chloroflexota > Limnocylindria > Limnocylindrales > CSP1-4 > CF-46. The sequence goes on along the minus strand of CAVPYV010000002.1, from coordinate 140,651 downwards.
CTGGAGCGTCGTCCGCCGCGCCGACGACCCCTCCGGAGCCCCTCTGCTCCGACCTCGGCGACCGCGCTTCGGCATCCCGTACGGCCGAATTTCGTCAACCACCAACGGATCGGGACACCATCGATCGAATGGATGCCAAGCAGGTCTGGCGCGCCGCGCTCGGCGAGCTGCAAGTGTCGTTGTCGCCCGCGAACTTCGAGACGTGGCTGCGCGATACGCAGCTGATCGACGTCGACGAGCAGCGCTTCCGGATCGCCGTCCCGAACGGGTTCGCCAAGGACTGGCTGGAGAACCGCTACCGCTCGCTGATCAGCCAGACGCTCGCCCGGATCGTCGGCTACAGCGTCCAGGTCGAGTTCGCGATCGCCGCGGTCGAAGCGCCGGTCGAGGCCGCCGCGGTCGGGCCGGCTGCCTCGCCCCAGGTCCGGCTCGAGCCGGGTCGGGTCGGCGGCGAGGGCGGCAGCGCCAACCTCAATCCGCGCTACACGTTCGCCAACTTCATCGTCGGCTCCGCCAACCGCCTCGCCCACGCCGCGAGCCTGTCGGTTGCCGAGCGGCCCGGCCACGCCTACAACCCGCTCTTCCTGTACGGCGGGGTCGGCCTCGGCAAGACCCACCTCATGCACGCGATCGGCAGCCAGGTGGCCGCGAAATTCCCGCGGAAGCGGATCGTCTACGCGACGAGCGAGAAGTTCACCAACGAGTTCATCACGTCGATCCAGCAGGGCAAGATCGACGAGTTCCGGGCGCGCTTCCGGCGGATCGACCTCCTCCTCATCGACGACATCCAGTTCATCGCCGACAAGGAGCGGACCCAGGAGGAGTTCTTCCACACCTTCAACGCGATCCACGAGGACGGCAAGCAGATCGTCCTGTCCTCGGATCGGCCGCCGAAGGCGATCCTGACCCTCGAGGAGCGGCTGCGGTCGCGCTTCGAGTGGGGCCTGATCGCCGACCTCACCGCGCCGGACCTCGAGACGCGGATCGCGATCCTCCGGGCCAAGGCCGAGGAGGGCGCCGTCCCGATCACCTCCGACGTGATCGAGTTCGTCGCGCGCAAGGTCGTCAGCAACATCCGCGAGCTCGAGGGCGCGCTCAACCGGATCGTGGCGTACGCCTCCATGGGTGCGATGCCGATCTCGATCGAGCTCGCCCAGGCGGTCCTCTCGAACGTCCTCTACAACCCGAAGAAGCGGCAGGTCACGCCGGAGCGGATCGCCCTCGCCGTGTCGGAGTACTACGGCGTCCAGATGGACCAGCTCCGGGGCCAGAAGCGCGACAAGGCGATCGTGACCCCGCGCCAGGTCGCGATGTTCCTCATGCGCGAGGAGACGGACGTCTCGCTCCTCCGGATCGGCGCCGAGCTCGGCGGCCGCGACCACTCCACCGTCCTCCACGCCTGCGACAAGATCACCCGGGAATCGGCCGTCAACGACGAGCTGCGCCGGGAGATCGCGGCGGTCCGCGAGCTGATCTACGCCGAATAGCCGGCGGGTCGCCGCGGAGCGGCCGGATCCCTGCTGCAGCTCCACCCCTCGCGACCCGTTCGCGCTCCGCAGATGTGGACAACCGGGCTCGAAACAGTGGAGAACCGATCCCGAATGTGGACATCCGGTCGCACCGGCTGCGCTGCGCCGGGGCCCGGCGTGGATGGCGGGACCGTGGTCCGCGGCGCCCGGTCTGGGCCATCGCACCTGTCCACCGGGCGTCCACCGCGGCGACCCCGATCCGACCGCTCGCTTCCACGATCGGGTCCGGCTCGTCCACCGACGGCCGCCGCACCGCCGAGCGGGGCCGTCCACCGCGTCCACACCATGATGACGGTGATGACGGGACTAAGATACGGGACAGATACCCACGACCTGTCAACCTCGGCACGCGGTCCCGATTCCTGACCAGCCAGCCGGCCCGGCCCGTCATCTCTGGAGTGAACCCGACGTGAAGCTATCGGTCATGCAGGAGAACCTCGCCCGCGGCCTGTCGGTCGTGAGCCGGGCCGTTTCGAACCGCTCGCTCCCGGTCCTGACGAACGTCCTGCTCAAGACCGAGGACGGCGGCCTGAAGCTGACCGCGACGAACCTCGAGATCGGGATCACCTACTGGGTCCCCGGCAAGATCGAGGTCGACGGCGCCACGTCCGTGCCCGCCCGCCTGCTGACCGACCTCGTCAACTCCCTGCCCGGAAGCGAGCCGATCGCCCTGGAGCTGGGCGAGGGCGAGACCCTCCACATCCGGGCCGGCCGGTTCGAGTCGAACATCAAGGGCATCCCGGCCGAGGACTTCCCGACGGTCCAGACCGCCGGCGAGCGGCCGATCACGCGGGTCGCCCAGAAGGTCCTCCGGCAGGCCCTCGACCAGACCGCGTTCGCCGCCGCGAGCGACGAGGCCCGGCCGATCCTGACGGGCGTCCTGGCGAAGTTCGAGGGTGACCAGCTGACCCTCGCCGCGGCCGACAACTACCGGATCGCCGTCAAGACGATCACGGTCCTCGACCCCGTCGAGGAGACGAGCGTCGTCATCCCGGCGCGGGCCCTCCACGAGCTCGGCCGGGTCCTGTCCGACACCGACGATCCCGTCTCGATCGTGCTCGCCCATTCGCGCAACCAGCTCCTGTTCCACATCGACGGGATCGACCTGGTGACGCGCCTGATCGACGGCCAGTACCCGAACTACCAGTCCGTCCTGCCGGCCAGCCACGCGACGCGGGCCGTGATGGATCGGGAGGAGCTCCTCCGGGCGGTGCGGCCGGCGGCCCTGATCGCCCACGAGTCGGCGAACATCGTCAAGCTCGGGGTCGGGCTCGACGGCGAGAGCGCGATCACCGTCAGCGCCAACGCCGAGGTCGGCGACCACGTCGGCCGCGTCGAGAGCGCGATCGAGGGCGACGGGACGACGATCGCCTTCAACGCCCGCTTCCTGGCCGACGTCCTGACGAACGTCGACGCGGAGCAGTTCGCCCTCGAGCTGAACGGTCCCCTCTCGCCGGGGGTCTTCAAGCCGATCGGCGACGACCGCTACGTCCACGTCGTCATGCCCCTCCGGACGACCTCCTGACGGCTCGCGGCCGGCGCCGGCGGCGGGCCGGGCGCGGCGGCCGCGATCACGATCCGTGCTGACGGCGATCTCGATCCAGGGCCTCCGCTCGTACGCGTCGCTCGAGGCCGCGTTCGGCGCCGGGCCGCAGCTCGTCGTCGGGCCGAACGCCGCCGGCAAGACGACCCTCCTCGAGGCGATCGTCCTCCTCGCCTGGGGCCGCTCCCACCGGACCTCGTCCGACGGCGAGCTCGTCCGCTGGGGCGCGGAGCTCGCCCGGATCGAGGGCGTCGCCGGGCCGGAGACGATCGAGGTCGCCCTCGTCCGGCCGGCCGGCGGAAGCGGCGCCCGGAAGCGGATCCGCGTCAACGGAGTCCCGCGCCGGGCGGCCGGCCTGACGGGGCTGCTCCGGACCGTCGTCTTCGCCCCCGAGGAGATGCTCCTGGTGATCGGCTCACCGGGCCTCCGGCGGGCCGCGATCGACCAGCTGGCGACCCAGCGCTCGGCCGGCTACGGCCGCGACCTGGCGACCTACGGGCGGACGCTCCAGCAGCGCAACAGCCTGCTTCGGGCGATCCGCGAGGAGCAGGCCGGTCGCGACGAGCTGCGCTTCTGGGACGGCTCGTTCCTCGACGCGGGCGGGGCGATCGTCGCGGAGCGGCTGCGTCTCCTGGACGACCTCGCCGGGCCGCTGGCGCGAGCCCACGCGGAGATCGCCCCGGACGAGGCGCGGGACGCCCGGCTCGGGGTCGAGTACGCGACGAACGCCCCGGCACTTCCCGGGGAGACGCCGCGGGACGCCCTCGCCCGGCGCCTCGCCGAGACCGCCGACAAGGAGGTCTGGAACGGCTCGACGCTCGTCGGCCCGCACCGCGACGACCTCGTCTTCACCCTCGACGGACGCGACCTCTCGGGCTTCGCCTCGCGCGGCCAGCAGCGGACCGCGATTCTCGCCTTCAAGCTCGCCGAGCTCGACCTCCTCACCGAGCAGGACGGGCGGCCGCCACTCCTCCTCCTCGACGACGTGTTCTCCGAGCTCGACCCGGACCGCCGCTCGCATCTCGTCCGGCGGATCGCCGACCTGCCCCAGGCGTTCGTGACGACGACGACGCTCGACGACCTCGACCCGGAGCTCGTCCTGGCCGCCACGGCCTGGGAGGTGGTCGCCGACGCCGGCGGCGGAGCAACGCTCCGATCGATCGAGGCGCCCGGGAACGGCCCGGCGCGCCCTCCGGCGAGCGACCCCGGGGTTCCGGTCGGTCCACCGACGGACGAGGCGTGAGCGGCCGCCGGCGGCCGATGGTCCGCCTCGGCGATCTCCTCCCGGACGCCGCCCGCGGGCTGGGGCTCGAGGACGAGCTCCGCCTGTCGCGGGCGATGGCGACGTTCGAGCGGCTGGTCGCAGAGCGGGTGCCGGCGGCATCCGGCGCGTGCCGGGTCATTCGCATCGACGGCTTCGCGGTCGTCGTCGAGGCCGACGCGCCGATCGTCGGCCAGGAGCTCCGCCTCCGCGCCTCGGAGCTGCTGGCGGCGTTCGCGGCGACTCCGGCCGGGTTCGGGGCGCGCGAGCTGCGGGTGGTCGTCGCGCGCCGGCCCGGTGGCGAGGACGATGCCCCCGGCCGCGAGCGGCACGGCCCGGATCGACCGCCGTCACGACCGGGCGCCGGCTGACCGGGCGCCGGCTTGACCGGGAGAACCGCTTCGTCCCGCGCCGACCCTGCCGCGTATACTGCCCGGACCTGCCAGCCAATCTCGGGGCGCGCGTCCCGAACGAAACCGGGCCCGCCTCGGCGTTCCGCGCCGTCCACCGTCGATTTCGGCGCCCACAGCCACGAGAGACCCTGACTTGGCCGTCCGATTGCAGATGAAGCTCGGCGTGATCGCCGAGCCGGACCGATCACCAAGCTCGCCCGACACGGTCGTCGTCGTCGAGCCCTCGATCGGCGCGATCGCCCGCTCGAAGGGCCATCTCTACCTGATCGTGACCTCGACGATCGCGTCGGCCCGCGCCCAGGAGGCGACCCAGCTCGCCGCCGAGACGATCCGCGGGGAGTACTACTACGACGAGTCGGCCGGGATCCGCGTCTGCATCGAGAAGGCGATCGCGTCGGCCAACAAGCGGCTCAACCACCAGCGCGAGCGGCTCGGGCTGCACGGGACCGCCGCCAACGGGCCGATCGGGATCGCGATCGCCGTCGTCCGCGGCAACGAGCTGTACGTCGCCACGATCGGGCCGGCCGAGGCGTACCTGATCCGCCAGGCCCGGCTCTCGACCCTGCCCGACCCCCACCGCGAGCGCGGCCTGCCGACCGGCGACCTCGAGCCGGACGTCTGGCGCGGCGAGATCTCGGTCGGCGACTCGCTCGTCCTCGTCTCGCCGAACGTGATGACCCGGCTCGGTCCCGACGAGCTCAAGGATGCGATGGTCACCCTCCACCCGCAGCCGGCGATGGAGCACCTCCACCACCGCTTCCTCGCGGCCGACGGCAACGGCAGCGACGCGATGATCGCGTTCGAGGCGACCGAGGTGGCCTCGACCCACCGCTCCCGGACGCTCGTCCCCGTCCGTCCCGCCGAGCCCCTCGCCGGCGCGCCCGACCGCTCGCCGATCCCGCTCGCGGACAACGTGACCGGCGGCGTGGCGGCCGTCCAGGCGTCCGCGACGCGGGCCCGGAGCGCCGCCGGCGGCCTGTTCACCCGATTGGTCCAGCAGGCCCAGGACATCCTGCCCCATCGCCGGACCTCCTATCGCCGGGTGACGCCGGCCGCCGCCAAGCGCGAGACCCAGCGGCGGGCGGCGATGGCGATCCTCGCCTTCGTCCTCGTGATGGTCACCCTCGGGACCGCGATCTTCGCCCTCGGCGGCGGGGGCGGCGGGACGAAGGCCCTGAGCTCGGTGGCCGCCGGCGAGGCCGCCATCCGGACGATCAACGCCAACCTCGATCAGGTCTTCGGGCCCGGCGTGGACCTCGTCGAGGGCGACCCCCAGAAGGCCTTCGAGCTGCTGTCGGCGGCCTACGACGGCCTCGACGCGGCCCGCGCGGCGAACGTCCCGACGCGGACCCTCGATCCGCTCCGGACGAAGATCGTGGCCGGCCTCGACCGGCTCTACCGCGTCGTGCCGGTCGCCGCCGCGACGATCCTCGCGACCGCCGGAACGAAGACGCCGCTCGACATCGGGGCGATGATCGTCGGCCCCCAGGGCGTCCCGTTCGTCCTCGACAAGGCCACCGCGACGGTCTACCGGATCGACCTCCGGACGAAGAAGGCGACCGCCGTCTTCCGCTCGAAGACGAAGGCCGCCGGCAAGGTCGAGGGCGTCCCGCGGCTGATGACGACCGCGGCGCGCGACCTGGTGATCGTCGACGACAAGAACGTCGTCTGGCGCTGGCGGCCGAAGGACACCGCCGGCAACGGCACGACGACGGTGATCAAGGTCCTGGGCTCCGCCGGCTGGGGCGACGACGTCGTCGCGGTCGGGACGTTCCTGCGGAGCGTCAGCGAGGGCCTCTACAACCTGTACATCGTCGACCCCTCGGAGCAGAACATCCTGAGCTACTCGGCCGCGAAGGACGGCAGCGGCTTCCCGTCCACGCCGCTGCAGAAGCTCGCGGTCGCGCGCGACGTCTCGAAGGTCACCGACCTCCTGATCGACGGCGACATCTTCGTGGCCGACGGCGGCTCGATCGTCCGCTTCGTCGGCGGCAAGAGCGAGGGCTGGTCGATCCAGGCGCCGGGCACGGCCGGATTTGCCCCCGACGGCGACGTTCTCCTCCGGCCAGCGCCGAGCTACCGCCTGATCGCCTCCGCCAGCGACAAGCGGACGGGCCTGCTCTACGCCTGGGACGCGGTCAGCGGCCGGGTCGTGGCCTTCGACAAGGCGAAGGGGACGTTCGTCGAGCAGTACCGGATCGCCGGCGGCGGGGCGGCCTTCGCCGACGTCCGCGGGATGTACGTGGTCCTGGGGGCGGAGGCCGGAGCGCCGACGACGCTCATCTGGGCCACGAAGGACGCGGTGCTCTCGGCGATCCTCGAGGCGGTGCCGGACCGGCCCGCCGGGAGCCCCGGGCCGTCCGGCTCGCCCGGACCCTCGGGCTCGGCGGCGGGCTCGGCGGCCCCGTCGGCCAAGGCGTCGGGCAAGGCCTCGCCCAAGCCGTGATCCCGCTCCGCGACGCCAACCCGACCCATCGCCGGCCGGTGGTGACGATCGGGCTGGTGGCGGCGTGCGTCGCGATCTTCGCCTACGAGCTGACCGTCCAGGTCAGCGAGGGTGACGCCGGGCTCGAGCGACTGTTCGCCGACTACGGGCTCGTGCCCGGTCACCTGACGGCGGCGGTCGGCGGCGGCGGTGCCGACCTGCCGTGGGCCCTCGCGACCCTCGTCAGCAGCATGTTCCTGCACGGCGGCTGGATCCACCTCATCGGGAACCTGCTCTACCTGTGGATCTTCGGCAACAACGTCGAGGATCGCTTCGGGCGCCTCGGGTTCCTCCTCTTCTACCTCGCCGGCGGCGTCGTGGCGGCGGTGACGCAGGTCGCGGTCGGGCCGGACTCGACCGTCCCCGTCATCGGGGCGAGCGGGGCGATCGCCGCGGTCCTCGGCGCGTACCTCGTCCTCTACCCGCGGGCCCGCGTCCTGTCCCTCGTGTTCCTCGGCTTCTTCTACCAGCTGCTGCAGGTCCCGGCCGTGATCGTCCTCGGCCTGTGGTTCCTCCTCCAGCTCGTGAGCGGGGTCGCCTCGATCGGCGCCCCCGATGCAGCGGGCGGCGTCGCCCTCTTCGCCCACATCGGCGGGTTCCTCGCCGGCGTCGCCGTCGGGCTGATCGTCCGCGAGGCCGGTCCGGGCGGCCGCCAGCGATCGCTCCGCTCGACCGACCGGGTCGGCGTGGGATAATCGGGCCATGGCCAGCGAGGAGCCGACGGCCGGCAGCGAGCTCGTCGAGATGGTGGTCGAGAGCGTCCGGGTCCACATGCTGTCGAGCCGCCACGTCGTGATCCTCAAGGAGACGGCCCACGATCGCTACCTCCCGATCTGGATCGGGCCGTGGGAGGCGAGCGCGATCGCCATGAAGCTCCAGGGCCTGACGGCCGACCGGCCCCTGACCCACGACCTCTTCGCGGCCGCCCTCGAGAGCCTCGGCGTGCGGGTCGATCGGGTCGTCATCTCGACCCTGGCCGAGGAGACGTATCACGCCCGCCTCCACCTGGAGCGCGACGGGTCGACCTTCGAGATCGACTCGCGGCCGTCGGACGCGCTCGCCCTGGCGGTCCGGACGGGCGGCCGGATCTTCGCCAGCGAGGCCGTCCTCGAGCAGGCGGCGCTGGGCGGCGACGCGGCCGCCGCGGCCGATCGGGCATCGGGCGACATCGAGATCGAGGGCTCGCCGCTCGAGTCCACGGGGGAGAAGATCGTCGACCCGCGGCTCGACGTCTTCCGGGAGTTCGTGAACTCGCTTGACGTCGACCCCGAGACCGGCGAGGGTCGGACGCGCCCGAGCGGGAGCTAGGAGCGGGCCGGATCCGGGCCGGCGGCCAGGACGGGCTCGCCGTGGGCGAGCGCCGCGCGGCGGTTCCGCCACATCGCGATCCGCAGCCGCCAGAAGTCACGGACGGCGCGCAGCACGACCGACGGCTTGGCGCCGGTCGGCGACCCGGCGGTCCGCGGATGATGCGGCACGCCGACCTCGGCCACCGAGCGGCCGGCCGCGCGCAGCTTGATCAGCAGCTCCGCCGAGAAGAAGGCCCCGCCCGACTCGACCGCCACGCCGGCGAGGGCCTCCCGTCGGAACAGCTTGCAGGCACAGTCGACGTCGCGAACCCGGAGGCCGAAGAAGATCCGGTTGGCGAGCCGGTAGGCGCGGGCGTAGAACGTCCGGACGAGCGGATCGGCGCGCTTGATCCGGAAGCCGACGACGACGTCCGGCCGGTCCGCGGCCGCCATCCGGTCGATCAGCCGGGCGACGTCGGCGACCCGGAACTGGCGGTCGCCGTCGGTGAAGGCGACGTGGTCGTGGCGGGCCGCCCGGAAGCCGGACAGGAGGGCCGCGCCGTAGCCCCGGTTCGTCGGGTGGTGGACGGCCCGGACGACGCCCGGATTGGCGGCCGCGAGCTCGTCGGCGATCCGGCCGGTGGCGTCGCGCGAGCCGTCGTCGACGATGACGATCTCGAAGGTCTCGGCGAGCCCGGGCAGGGTCGCCAGCGCCTCGGCCACGAGGGCCTCGAGGTTGGCCTCCTCGTTGTGGGCGGGGAAGAAGTAGGACAGGGCGGCGAGGCGCTCGGTCACCGGCAGGGCTCGCTCGAGCCGGGCGGCGGGGCGACGGGCCCGCCGTGGTCGGGGCTCGCGGTGACCCGCAGCACGTTGCCGGCGGTCGGGCTCCCGAGCGGGGCGATCACGTAGCGGCCGGCGAGCGCGCCGAGCTCGCTCGACCCGTTCCGGATCAGGTACACGGGCCGCGTGGCGACGTAGCGATCGATCACCTGGTCGAGCTCTCCGAGGTCGTAGTCGAGGCGGTTGCGGTCATCGATGATGCAGATGTCGGTCCGCCGTGCATCGACGATCGTGGCATACCAGAGCGGGGTCGAGTAGCTCCACCACGACACGACGACCGCGTCGGGCTCGAGCGCCGCGAGGACATCGTCGGTCCAGACCTGGGCGGCCCGATCGCCGGACCGGTCGATGTCCGGCGAGCCGGCCCGGGCGGGCAGGGCGATCAGCGTCGGGGCGAGGAGGAGGCCCGCCACCACGGTGACCGCGACGGGTCGGAGCGCGGCGGGCAGGAGCAGGCCCATCCCCGCGATGCGGTCGTCCCACCCGCCGTCCCGATCAACGAACAGGTCGACGACCGTCGCGCCGAGGATCGCCAGCCACGTCCAGGCGATGAGGACGGGGCCGATGTAGTAGCGGTCGATCGCGCCGTCGGGGTAGACCGAGTTGAAGGCGCAGGTCAGCACCAGCGTCATCCCGCTGAGGAGGGCGTAGCGCGGCTGGCGGACGATCGTCACGACCGCGGCGACGGCCACGACCGCGGCGAGTGGGCCGAACTGGGCGGCGAAGATCGCCAGGAGGTCGGCGACGCGCTGCGGGAGGTCGCCGAAGGGATCGGTCACCCAGCCGTGGAACTGGGCGCCGAGGGTGACGTACCAGAACCCGGTCCAGGTGCCGGGGTCGGCGTAGACGAACGGGGCCCGGAACCAGCCGCCGCGGAGGACCATCTCGAACCGGACGAGGATCGTCGGGATGGCGAAGGCCGCGATGTTGGCGAGGACGAAGCGCCGCCGCCGGAGGATCCCGGGCTCGACCGCGACGACGAAGAAGAGGATCGGCGGCCCGAGCAGGAGGGTCAGCGAGTGGTTCCCGACCGACAGGCCGACGACCGCGGCGGCGGCGAGGAGGAGCCGGTCGGCCCGCCGTCCCGCGGCGCTCGCCTCGGCCGAGCCCGAGCCCGAGGCGTCTGCCGGGGCCGGCTCGTCGACTGGCTCGTCGAGCGGGTCGTCGCGCCGGAGCGAGTCGTGGAACGGGTCGCGGCGACGGCCCTGCTCCCAGCGGACGAGGAGCCAGAGGATGATCGCGACGAAGGCGAAGTGGAGCGCGTGCGGGTCGGCGTGGGTCCCGATCGCCCAGACGATCGGCGCGGTCGCGACGCCGAGGCCGGTCACGATCGCGATCAAGAGGGATCCGCTGAGGCGTCTGGCCAGGTCGACGGTCACGGCCGCCCCGATGCCGACGAGGATCGCCGAGAGCACGTTGACCCGGAACGCCGCCTCGCCGAGCGGGGCCAGGACGACCGACGCGAGCCAGCCGATCAGGACGTAGGTCGGGTAGCCGGTCGGGTGGGCGGTCCCCATGACGGGCAGCACCGTCTGGAACTCGGCCGTGTCCCAGAACCCGAGGCCGGGCATGACCCGCCAGAGGCACAGCCCGAGCGCGACGACGCCGACGCCCAGCGCGGCGACCCACGGGCCCAGGGAGACCGTGCGCGACGGCCGGCGGCTCGTCACCATCCGAGCGCGTCGCCCCAGACCACGCCCCACAGGTTGACGAGCACCGACGCGACGACGAGGAGCAGGGCGACGACGACGAGGGCCCACGCGACCGCCCGTCCGCCGGGCCGCCCCGTCCGCGCCGCGAGGCGCTCCAGCCCGACCGCGACGAGGAGGATCGCCCACGGCGCGAAGTCGAGGCTGAACCGGTAGCCGAACTGGACCCAGCCCTGGCTGAAATGCATGAGGTTCACGAACGCCACGATCAGGACCGCGAGGCCGGCCCCGGTCACGAGACGACTCCGCCCGAAGCCCCAGCGGATCGCCGGCAGGGCGAGGAGGTAGGCCGGGCTTGTGAGCAGGATGCTCATCCCGGTGTCGCGCGGCAGGACGAGCGGGCATCGGAGATCGAAGATCCCGCGGACGGCCGGGTCGGTGCAGAGCGGCCCGCCGAGGCCGAGCGCCGACGGGACGACGGTCGGATGCCAGACCGGGGTCTCCAGGAACATGATCGCGAAGTTCTGGGGCAGGTAGCGAAGGTCCTCGATCTGCCAGTCCAGGTGGTAGTTCAACGGGATGTAGAACCCCGCCTCGAGCTTGTACAGGTACTCGTAGCCGGGGTGGAAGACGTGGCCGGTCGACACGAGGTTGTAGACGACGAGGAGGCCGATCGGGATCCCCGCGCCGAGCGCCGCCGACCAGCCGCGCCGTTGCCACGAGCCGCCCGAGCCGACGAGGACGAAGAACGGCGCGGCGAACGCCACGGTGAGCCGCGACGTGCAGGCCAGCCCGAACAGGAAGCCGGCGACGAACTGACGGCGATCGGGGACGAGGGCGGCAAGACGGATCCGCGGCCATGGCGTCGGGATCGCGACACCGCCGACCGCGCCCGGCGGTGTCGCGGCCGCGAGCCCCGCCGGGGGGTCCCGGAGCTCGTCCGGGCCGTCGAGCGCGTCGTCGAGGTCGTCCTCGCTCCGGGCCGCATCGCGATCACCGCCCAGCGCAACCCCGATCGCGGCGAGGGCGAGGCCGACCGCGAGGACGTGGGCCTGGTACCAGGTCGTCCCGATCTGGGCGGCATACCAGAACACCGTCCCGAACCCGAGGAAGACGGTCGTCGCGATCCGGACCCACGTCCGGATCGGCAGCTTCCCGAGCATCCACCAGGCGATCCCGACGTCGAGCGCGCCGAGGATCGCGAACACGAGCTGGCCGTCGGTGGCGAGGCCCCACAGGGCGACGAACGGCATCAGCAGGACGGCCGGCAGGGGCGGGAACGGAACCAGGCCGCGCGGGATCCCGTCCGTGGTCGGGACCGGCAGGACGTCCTGGAAGAAGTCGTTCGCGAACGGCGACGTCGCCGTTGCATGGACCGGGTAGCGGATCGCCGCCTGGCCCTCCAGGAACGCCATCGCCTGCCACTCGAAATGGTTGTAGAAGCGGTAGGGATGACTGAGCGTGTAGACGACCAGGGCGACCGCGACCAGGGCGGAGCCGATCGCGATCGCGGTGAACGGCGATGGCGTCGGGAAGCCCCGGGCAAGTGGCGGTCGGCCCTGTGCTACCCTGCGGTCCACCTCAACGCTCGTTCGGGGAGATCCAACCCGTGACGTCCGGCCGCGTGTCGGGCGGACCGAGCCGGGACGCGGACACGCCGACACGGACCACCTGGACGCGGGATGGCATCGGCGCGATCGTCGCCGTCCTCGCGCTCGGCCTCGTCTTCCGGTTCATCATCGCACAGCTCAACCCGGGGTCGGGGTTCAGGGTCGACCTGGCGTCGTTCCAGGCGTGGGCCGGCAACCTCGGCAGCGAAGGCCTCCACGGGTTCTACGAGCGCCCGTTCTTCCACGACTACACGCCCGGGTACCTCTACGTCCTGTACGTGGTCGGGCTGGTCGGCAACGCGACGGGCAGCATCGGCGACCTGATCAAGATCCCGCCGATCCTGTCCGACGTCGTTCTCGGCTGGCTGGTCTGGTCGATGGTCCGCGAGCTCGGCGGCGGCCGCCGGGCGGGCCTGATCGGGGCGGCCCTCGTCGTCGTCAACCCGGTCACCTGGTTCGACTCGGTCCTGTGGGGCCAGGTCGACTCGTTCGGGGTGATCTTCCTCCTGCTCGGCCTCCGCGAGCTGTGGCGCGACCGCCCCGAGCGGGCCGCGATCCTGACCGTCGTCGCGGCGCTGATCAAGCCGCAGCTCGGCGATCCTCGCCCCGATCGTGGCGATCGTGACGATCCGGCGGGCGCTGTGGCCGGCGGATCGACCGGCGGAGCCCGCAGCGCGTGCAGCGGAGCCCGCCGCGCCCGCGGCCGAGCCCGCCGCGGACGACGCCGCCCCGAGCCGGCCCGGGGCCGCCGCCGGGCTGACCCGGGCCCGGGCCCGGTTCCGGAGGTGGGAGCGGCGGACCGATCATCCCATCCGGATCCTCACGACCGGGCTGGCCGGGTTCCTGGCGGCGGTCGTCCTGTGCTTTCCGTTCGGCCTGTCGGTCATCGAGCCGGGTCACGACGGCGAGGTCTTCCATTCAGGGCTGATCGAGCAGGTCTTCAAGACCGCCGGCGGGTACCCTTACGCCAGCGTCAACGCCTACAACCCGTGGGCCCTCGCCTCGATCGACGGGGTCGGCGTCGCCGCCAACGGCCAGTGGGCGTGCGACACCGTCATCACGACCCCTCCGCCCGGCGGCGCCTCCTGCCCCGAGGCCGTGATGGTCGGCCCGATCCCGGCGGTGTTCGTCGGGGCCGCGCTGCTCCTCGCCGCCTTCGTCATCGTCTCGGTCCTGGTCGCCCGGCGGCCGACGCCGCTCGTGATCCTGACCGGCGTGACGATCCTCGCGATCGCCTTCTTCATCCTCCCCACCCGGGTCCACGAGCGCTACCTCTTCCCGCTCGTCGCCCTCGGCGCCATCCTGGCCGCGATCTCCGTCCGCTGGCGGATCGCCTACGCGGTGCTGTCGCTGACGACGTTCCTGAACATGTACGTCGTCCTGACGACGCTCTACGGCGACAACCCGGGGATCACCGATTGGCTCGGGATCGGGCCGGGCATCCGCGGCTCGACGGGGGTGACCCTCATCGCCCTGGCGGCCCTCGCCGCCGCGCTCTGGGCGTTCGCCCAGCTCCGGCCGACCGCCCGGTCCGCCCTCGAGCGGGAGCTCGGCGAGGCCGCCGGCGAGGCGTCCGACGACCAGGCGGCCGATGACCCGGCCGCCCCGTGGCCGCACCCCGCGGCCGACGCGACGCGCCTGGCGGCCGGGACCCGCCGGGCCGGCGCCACCGCGGGGGCGGGCGCCGCGTTCGCGGCCGACCCGGCCGGCCCGACGTCGGCCGCCGGCGGAACGGCCGTCGCCGCCCCGGCCGCGGCCACGTTCCCGACGTGGTCGGAGCCGCCGTCCTTCGCCGAAGCCGGCCCGATCGGGTGGTTCCGCGCCCGCCTTGAGCAGCGACCGGTCCGCGCGGACCGATCGCACGAGCTCCACGACGAGCCGCCGGGCCGCCTCGACCGCCTCGACCTGTGGCTCCTCGTCGTCCTCGTGGTCGCCGTTCTCGGGATCCGGATGTTCCGCCTCTCCGAGCCCTACCAGATGCACTTCGACGAGGTCTACCACGCCCGGACGGCGACCGAGTTCCTCCAGGACTGGCGCTACGGCATCGACCACGACATCTACGAGTGGACCCACCCCCATCTCGCCAAGTACGCCATGGCCGGCGGACTCGTCGCCTGGGGCGACGACCGGGTGACCGCGACGAGCAACCTGGGCGTGCCGGTCCTCGACGCGACGATCGAGCGCCGGTTCGACGACGGGTTCCTGCCCGACGGCCGGGCGGGCGACCGGGTCGACATCGTCACCGGCTCGGAGCTGCGCTCCTACGACCTCGCGACGCGTGCCCTGGTGGCGACGATGCCGATCGAGGGGGCCGCGGCAGTCGCCGTCGACTCGACCCAGGACCGACTGTTCATCGGCTCGTCGGACGGGACGATCTGGACGTTCGATCTCAGCACGCTCGACTCGCTCCGGGCCGGCGGCTCGACCGCCGACATCGCCGAGCCGGAGCGGTTCGGCCAGGTCGACGGCGCGATCGACCGCCTCTACGTGCCCGACGACGGCTCGGCCATCCTCGTCGTCACCTCCGACAGCCAGGTCCGGACCCTCGATCCGACGACGGCCGAGATCCGCGGGACGGTCCAGCTCGAGGCGGTCGCCGACATCGGCCCCGGCGGGACCGCCCCGACCCTCGTCGGCGCGCCCGGCTCGGTCGAGGATCCAACGGCCGCCGCCTCGGCCATCGCCGCCCTGATCGGCGGCTCGACCGCGACGTACGAGGCGCGTCTCTCCGGCACCGCCGACCGCCTCGTCGTCGCCGGCATCCCCGGCAGCTCGGCCCGGACGACGGTCCAGGCGGCGATCGACGACGGGCGCCTCGCCGGCCTGACGATCGACTCGCTGCCGCAGGTCGCGGTCGCCGACGCGAGCGGGCTGGAGCTGATCAACCCGGCCAGCGGCGATCTCACCTCGACCGTCGACGTCGGCGGCGCGGCGCACGGCCTCGCGCTCACGACCGTCGACGGCGACAAGCTCTACGTCAGCACCGACCCGGACCCGGCCACCGACCAGCGCGGCCGGATCGCGATCGTCGCCGTCGGCGGCGACCAGGCGAAGGACGGCCCCGCCCTCCTCGAGTCGATGGCGATGCCTGGCCCGGTGACGCGGGTCGCGTGGGACGACGCGAGCGAGATGGTCCACGTCCTCGGCCGGACGCCCGACGGCAGCTCGGCCACGATCTACGTGATCGAGCCGCACGCCCGGGCCGTGTTCGCCGACGCCCGCCTGCCGATCGAGCCCTCCGCCTGGGCCGTCGACGTCGCCCGGCCCTATCCGACCGACGACCGCCAGCAGATCCTGGTCTTCGATGGCGCCGGGGCGGCGGCCAGCGTCGATGTCGGCCAGCACGAGTTCGCCTGGCGCCTGCCCGGTGTCCTGGCCGGGGCCGTGATGGCCGGCTTCCTGTTCGTCCTCGCCCGCATCCTGTTCCGGCGGCGGATCGTCGGCGTGTTCGTCGCGATCCTGTGCGTCGCCGACGGGATGCTCTTCGTCCAGTCGCGAATCGGGATGAACGACGCCTACGTCGGGCTCGGGATCGTCGCCGCCTACACCCTGTTCGCGGCGCTGTGGACGGGCGTCTGGCGCCATCGCGGGGCGTTCTGGATCGCGATGCCGCTGATCGGGATCCTGCTCGGCCTGGCCCTCGCCTCGAAGTGGGTCGCCCTGTACGCGATCGTCGGGATGGGCTTCCTCGTCCTCGTCCGGAGCGCCCTCGGCCGGCTCCTCGCGATCGCCGCCCTCGTCGTGATGACCGCGGTGCTCGGCTACCTGGCGATCAACGTGCCGCAGGGGACCGGGTTCGGCAACCTCCCGTTCATCGCGATCATGGTCGCCCTGACCGTTGCCGCCGTGGTCGCCAACGTCCTCCATCCGCTGCGCTGGTCGCTCGACGAGATCCGCTTCGCGATCGGCGGCCCGGTGGCGCTCGGCGGGATCGTGGCGCTCGTGGCGATCGCCACGAACAGCGCGTCCCGGGAGATCACGCTGTCGTCGGCGACGGTCACGCCGCTCGAGCTGGCGGTCGCCCTGGCGGCCGTCGGGCTCGTCGCATGGGCCGGGTTCGCGGTGGCGGCGCGGCTCGGGTTCGGGCCGTTCGCGCCGGACCCGGGTCCGGACGAGCCCGCCGCGCTCCTGCCGCCACCGGCTCCGCCACCGGCCGCGGCCTGGCTCCGGCCGGGTGCCCAGCTCGGGCTGCCCGTCGCCTGGATGGTCGGCTGCCTGCTCGTGTTGCCCGTCGCGATCTACGTGGTCTCGTACATCCCGTGGGCCGTCCTCGACAACCACGTCCTGTTCGCCGGCTGGCCGGCGGGGCACTCCGGCCAGAGCCTCACCGACCTCACCGGGGCGATGTACAACTACCACAACGGCCTGACCGCCCCGCACGCCGCATCGTCGCCTTGGTGGGCCTGGCTCTTCGACCTGAAGCCGGTCTGGTTCTACCAGGAGGGCTTCGCCGGCAACACGACCGCGGCGATCTACGACGCCGGCAACATCGTGGTCTGGTGGCTCGGCCTGCCGGCCCTCGGGTTCGCGGCGTGGCAGGCGTTCGCCCGGCGGAGCCTGCCGCTCGCCCTGATCACGATCGGCTACGCCTTCCAGTGGGTCTCCTGGGCCCGGATCGACCGGGCGGCGTTCCAGTACCACTACTACACGAGCCTGCCGTTCCTGATCCTCGCCCTGGCCTACTTCCTCGGCGAGCTGTGGCACGGCGCCTCGTGGCGGACGTGGCTGCTCGCCCGGCTCGCGGCCGCGGTCGCCATCCTCGGCCCGGCGATCTTCTGGGTGTTCGACCGACCCCTGTGCGGCTTCGTCAACGTCGAGAAGGCCAACCCCGGCTCGCAGGCCTGCCCGCCGGTCATCCCCCAGTTCCTGCTGACCAACCAGACCGCGGCCATGGCGCTGATCGTCGGGATCTCGGTCCTCGTGGTCGTTCGCCTGTTCGGGCGGCTGGGCGACGAGCGGGTGGTGGGGGATCGGGCGATCGTCGTGGGCGGCCGCGAGCTCAGCCCGTCGACGGTGACGCTCGGCTGGCTCGGGCTGACCGCGCTCGGAGCGATCGTCGCGAGCTGGCTCGTCCAGGTGACGATCACCGACAGCCCGCTGATCACCCTCGACCGCATCCCGGTCGAGCCGGTGGCGATGGTCCTGGCGCTGCCGGCGGTGCTGATCGCGGCGTTCGTCGCGACGGCCCGCGATGCCCGCCGGTTCGTCGTCGGCGCGATCGTCGCGATCGTCGGCTGGTTCGTCATCGTCTACCCGAACTTCAGCGCGCTGCCCCTGCCGACGGCGATCGCCAACGTCTACCAGGGCGTCCTGCCGACCTACCTGTACGCCTTCCAGTTCCCGGTGAACAACGTCGCGGCCACGGTCAAGACCGAGCTGTTCGGGCCGGTCCCGCTGCTGCTCGGCGCGGCGGTCGTGTTCCTCGCGCTCGTCGTCGGCTACTCGGCCTGGGTCTGGCGGCTCGCGATCGCCGAGCGGCTGGCCGATGCCGGCGATGCCGCCGAGCTCGGACCGGGCTGGCCGCGCGGAGCCGGCGGCGGGGCGGCGGGCGACTGACCTCCCGGCGGCCAGGCCGGCCGACGGAGCGGGAGGCCCACCCAACGGATCGGGACGCCCGCCCGGCGGGCCACGGTCGACGGTTCTAGTCGAGGTCGACCGCGAGCTGCTCCGGCTCGACTGCGCTCTCCGGCTCGGCCGCCTCGGGGGACGGCGCCGGACCGGACCGCGGCGACGGCGGAACGGCCGCGTGGAACCCGAGCGGCAGCTCGCCACGCGCGGCGAGGCGCCGGACGACGAAGCCGTAGTAGGCGTCGACCTTGGCCGTGACCCGCTCCCAGCTGAATTCCTCGGCCCGCTCCCGACCGGCCTCGCCCATCGCCGCCCGAAGCTCGTCGTCACGGAGGAGGCGGCCGATCGCCGCGGCAATCGCCTTCGGCTCGCGGGGCGGCACGAGCAGCCCCTCTCGACCGCGGCGCAGGACGCCCTTGTAGCCGTGGATGTCGGAGGCGACGATCGCGGTGCCGGCGGCCATCGCCTCGAGGAGCACGATCCCGAACGATTCGCCGCCGGTCGCCGGCGAGACGTAGACGTCGGCGGTCCGGAAGAGCTGGGCCTTCTCCTCGTCGCTGACCCGGCCGAGGAACTCGACGCCCTTCAGCCGGCGCGTCGCGACGTAGCGCCGGGCCTCCCGTCCGAGCGGCCCGGTGCCGGCGACCAGCAGGCGGCAGTCGCAGCCGGTCTTGCGCAGGATCCGGTACGCCTTGAGGAGCTCGATCAGGCCCTTCCGCGGCTCGAACCGGCCGACGAAGAACAGGTTGCGGGTGCCGTCCTGCCAGCGGGCGAGCGGGACGGCGCGCTGGAAGGCGTGGACGTCGACGCCGTTCGGGATGACCTTGTAGTCGCCCGGGAAGTAGCGGTCGATGAAGTGCTTCGCGGCTCCGCTCACGGCGATCCGGCCGTGGAGCCGGGCCGCCTCGCCCTTCATCACCTTGCTCCCGAACTCGTACGAGGGCGAGAAGCCGCCGTAGGCGTGGAACGTCGCGATGTTCACGCTGGTCGAGAGGCGGAGGATGATCGGCGAGAGGAAGGGGACGAACGGCTCGTGGTAGTGGAGAAGGTCGAACTGCTCGCGCTCGAGCATGCCGCGGACCTGGGAGACGAAGCGCGGCGACAGCGTGATCGTCCCGACCGAGCCGTTGACCGGCAGGGAGAAGCCCTTGCCGATCCGGATGATGTCGCCCTCCGACGCCCGCTGGAGGCCGTGCGACGAGGAGATGATCCGGACGTCGTGGCCGCGCAGGCGGAGGTTCTCGTAGAGATAGCGGACGTGCTGGGTCACCCCGCCCGGCAGCGGGTAGACGTACGGCGTGACCAGGCCGATCTTCATTCGCGGCGATTCTGCTCCGCCTCGACGTGGCTCGTCCGGCGCGCCATCCACTCCTCCTCGAACCGCGGCGGCCGGTGCCGGCCGCCCGGATAGCCGAGGTCGCGACCCGTCCCGTCGCGGCGGACCTTGCCGCCGACCACGGCCCGCGCGTCGCGCGAGTACTTGCGGAGCTGCCGGCCGAACGTCGAGACCTGGCCGCCGGTAGCGTGGAACGAGCCGTGGTGATGGGTCGTGCCCTCGAGGATCGCTGCCCGGACGTCCTCCGCGGTGCGGCCCGGGAACGACGTCCAGCCGGTCCCGATCGTCCGCGCCTCGTGGGCGTCGCTGTTGCCGACCGTGGCCAGGCCGAGCTCCTCGGCGAAGCGGACGACCCGGCCGTGCATCGGCCGGCCGAACATCGTCGGGTTGAACGCCTCGATCGCGTCCGGCCGGACGCGCGGATCGCGGTCGGCGAGCAGGCGTCGGATCACCCAGCCCTGGGCGCACAGCGGGTAGGGCACGAGCGGATGGGCCGGGATCGCGAGCCCGCCCTGCTCGTGGACCTCGGCGATCGTCGTGCGCAGGCTGCGGAGCGGCCGGACGCGCTCCTCGAGGAACAGGGCGAGGAGGTGGCCGCCGAGCGTCGAGACCTCCTCGCCGACGACGATCTCGGCGCGGTGGCCGAGCTCGCGTGCCATCGTCCGGGCGGCGACGGCGGCGTCGATCCGCTCGTGGTCGGCGATGGCGACGACGTCCAGGTCGGTCGAGTGCTCGATGAAGTCGAGGATCGTCGCGATCGGGTCGATCCCATCCGACGCGAGGGTGTGGACGTGGAGGTCGGCCCGGCCGAGGCGCTGGGTCATCGCCCGGCTCCGTCCGCGGGCGCGGCTCGGTCCGCGGCGGGGGTGTCGCCCGCCGAGGCGGCTCCCGCGGTGGCGGTGTCGCCCGCCGCCGAGGCGTCGCCCGCGAGGTCCGGCCAGATCGGGAAAAACGCGCCGGACCACTGCTCGGGCGCGTCGCCGATCAGGTCCTCGAACGCGCCGGCCATCGTCGCCAGCGTGGCCGCGATCCGCTCCCGGCGAGACCCCTCGCTCGCCACCGGGACCGCCAGCAGGCGGCCCGCGATCCGCCCGTCCGGGAGGCGCCGCACCCCGACGGCGAACAGCCGCGCCCCGGTCTCGAGGGCGAGCAGGGCCGGTCCGATGGGCATCGGGGCGGGAGACCCGAAGAACGGCACCGCGATCCCGCCGCCGCTGATGTCCCGGTCCGCGACGATCCCGACGGCGCCGCCGGCCCGGAGGGCGGCCTGCAGCTCGCGACGCGCGGCTCGGAGGCCGACGATCGTCACGCCGAGCGAGCCTCGCGTCCGCTCGAACCAGCCCTGCAGCGCGGGGTCGTCGACCGCCTCCATCGGAGCGTGGAACGTCCGGCCGGAGCGATGGGCGAGGTAGAGCGCGGGCAGCTCGATCGGGCCGAAGTGGGCCGCGACGAAGATGACGGCCCCGCCGCTGAACGCGTCCTCGACGGTGTCCGGCGTCTCGATGACGACGCGTCGGTCGAAGATGGCGGGCGTCAGGCTCGGGACGCGGAGGACCTCGAGGTAGTAGCGGGCGTCGTGCTGGAACGACGCGGTCACGAGCCGATCCAGGGCCCGCCGGTCGTGCGCCGCGGCTCGCACGCGCGCCGGCCCCCGACCCTCCGCGTCGAGTGCGGCGGCCACGCGGCTGAAGTTCCGCCGAGCCTGCTCCGCGCGCTCCGGAGCGAGCTTCGACCAGAGCCAGCCGACGACCTCGGCCAGCCCGACCGCCACGCCCTCGGGCAGCCGGCAGGCGATCCACGAGAGACCGCGGAGGAGCGCCACGCGGGCCCGCTGGACCGGCGTCCCGGTCACGACGGGGCGCGATCCGGCGCCGGGATCGTGGCTGGGTCGCCCGCCCCCGGGGCGTCGGCGATCGTCGGGACGAGGAGGTCGGGCGACTCGCCGGCGACGGGCTCCGCCGGCTCGGCGGCGACCGCTGGCGGCTCGGCGGCGGCCCCGGCGAGCATCCGGGCCGCCCGCGCCTCGAGCCCGGCGGCCTCCTCCTCGGTCGGCGGCCAGATCGGCTTGAAGCTGTACCACTGCTCGGGCGCCGCGGCGATCGTCGCCTCGAGCGTCGCCGCGAGCTCCTGGGTCGCCCGGGCGATGTCGGCGTCGGAGGTGGACGCGACCGAGATCGTCGGCGAGAACGACACGTGGAACATGCCGTCGGACCCGCGCCGGATCGCGACCGGCAGGATCCGCGAGCGGGTCTTCGCCGCCAGCGACGCCGGGCCGGCGGGCAGCGTCGTCCACGAGCCGAACAGGCGGACCGGCACGCCGTCGCTGCGGTAGCCCCAGTCCACGAGCAACGCGAGCATCTCGCCACGCTTGAGGACCGCGTAGATCTCGCGCAGGTTCCGCCACGGGATGACGTGGATCCCCCAGGACTCGCGCAGCCGGCGGAACCGCTCGAACATCTCGGGGAAGGACGAGTCGTCCGCCACGACGCTGATCGGCCAGCCCCGGTCGGCGACCCCGGCGGCCACGGCCTCGTTGTTGCCGACGTGGCCGAGGGCGAAGATCAGGCCGCCCGGCGACGACCGCCACTCCGCCTCGATCCGGTCGAGGTCCGGCTGGATCACGCGCGCCACCGCCTCGTCCGGCGAGAGCGATTCGAGGCGCATGACCTCGACGAGGTAGCGGGCGTACTCGCGGTACGCGGACAGGGCCAGCCGGCGGACGCGGCGGTCGTCCGGCGGAAGGCCGGCGACCTTCCCGAAGTTCTGGTTCGACCAGCGCCGCTTCGTCGGCCACAGCAGGTAGCCCGCCTGGCTGCCGGTCGCGATGACCCAGCGGGCGAGGCCGGCCGGGACGTGGGCCACCAGCCAGACCGCCGCGGCGTAGGCCGTGACGGCGGTCTTCTCGACGATCCGCGGGCCCTGGGCGCGGCGCCGGTGGGGTGCGTCGAGGCCCGAGCCGGCGCCCTTGGCCACGGTCACCTCGGGGCGGCGGCCGCCGCCTTCTTGCCGGCCGCGCCGGCGACGGGTGCGGTCGAGGCCAGCTTCCTCAGCTGCGCCTTCGTCAGGTTCTCGGTCCCGACCAGCGTCTCGTTGTCCTCGCCCCGGATGAACGCCTCGACCCGGTTGTAGGCGATGTCGTCGTGGATCTGGATCGGCGGGCTCTTCATGAAGTAGCTCGACGGCGCGACGAGCGTGCCCTTGAGGCCGCGATCGAGGCCGAGCTTCAGGCAGCGGACGGCGTCGGTGATGACGC
This sequence comes from uncultured Chloroflexia bacterium, assembly GCA_963710105.1. Lineage (GTDB taxonomy): Bacteria > Chloroflexota > Limnocylindria > Limnocylindrales > CSP1-4 > CF-46. The sequence continues at coordinate 117,875 of CAVPYV010000002.1, read as the reverse complement.
CGGCGCTGTTCGGGCTGTCCCAGACCTCGAGCTTCAGCTCCGCGTTGAGCGGCACGTCACCGAACGTCGTGCCCTCCATCCGGATGTAGCACCACTTGCGGTCCTCGAGCCACGGGACGTGGTCGCTCGGGCCGACGTGGACGTTGTCGGGGTCCATCTCGTAGTCGAGCATCGAGGTGACCGCGTTCGTCTTGCTGATCTTCTTCGACTCGAGCCGCTCCCGCTCGAGCATGTTCAGGAAGTCGGTGTTGCCGCCGAAGTTCAGCTGGTACGTCCGGTCGAGCCGGACGCCGCGATCCATGAAGAGGCGGGTCAGGACGCGGTGGCTGATCGTCGCGCCGACCTGGCTCTTGATGTCGTCGCCGATGACCGGCAGGCCCTCCTCGGCGAAGCGGCGCTGCCAGTACGGCTCGCGGCCGATGAACACCGGGATCGCATTGACGAAGCCGACGCCGGCCCGCAGCGCCTGCTCGACGTACCACTTCGTCGCCTCCTCGCTGCCGACCGGCAGGTAGGACACGACGACGTCGACCTGGCGCTCCTTGAGGATCCCGACCACGTCGGCGGTCTCGCCCGGAGCCTTCTCGATGATCTGGCTGAGGTATTTGCCGAGCCCGTCGTGGACCATCCCGCGCTCGACCTTGACGTCGAGCTTCGGGACCTGGTGGAAGACGTAGGTGTTGTTCGGCTTCGTGTAGATCGCCTCGGACAGGTCCTTGCCGACCTTGTTCTTGTCGATGTCGAAGGCGGCGACGAACTCGATGTCGCGGACGTGGTAGCCGCCGAGCTCGACGTGCATCAGGCCCGGGACCTTGTCCTCGACCTTGGCGTTCTCGTAGTAGTAGCGGCCCTGGACGAGGCTGCTCGCGCAGTTGCCGACGCCGACGATCGCCACCCGGATCTTCCTGCCGGGCCGGTGACCGTTGGCGCTGGCTCCGTTCGTGCTCGCGCCGTTGCTGCTGTTCGGGGTGCTCACGGGTGGTCGTCTCCTCCTGGGGTGGCTGCGCTGGTTGATTCCGGCGGGGTCTGCCGGGTGACGTGGACGATTTGCTGGATGGTCGTGATCGTGGCGACGATGGTGATGAGAGCGAGGGTCGCGGCGAGCTCCGGCTGGCCGAGATCGAGGCTCGGTGGGAAGAAGTCGCCGTCCGCGACCCAGACGCCGCCCAGCATTCCAGTGGCGATCAGGCCGAGCGTGAGGAGGACGAGCCGGACCTCGCGCGGCGCGATCCCGACGTTGGCCATCCCGGTGCCCGGCGTGAAGCCGAGACTCTCGGATTTCGCGCGGGCGTAGCTCACCATGAACGACGCCGCCAGCGCGGACATCGCCAGGATCGCACCGAGCTCGAACGCCGCGTCGACGCAGCCGATCGCGATTCCGAGGTACAGGACGCTCTCGCCCGCCCGGTCGAAGACCGAGTCGAGGAATGCTCCGAGCCGGCTGACCTTGTTCGTTGCCCGGGCGAGCGCGCCGTCGAACAGGTCGAAGACCCCGCCGAAGATCACGAGCAGCCCGGCGACGATCCACGCCTGCTGGCTGGCCGCGACCGCGGCGACGACGGCGATCGCGAACCCGAGGACGGTCAGGGCGTTCGGCGTCAGGCCGATCCGCCCGAAGGCGAGGGCGACGGGCAGCGCCAGGCCGCGGACGCGCGCCCGGAGGGCGGGGCTGACGACGGAGCCGATCACGAGGCGGCCCGCTCGCGGCCGGCGGCGTCGGCGATCCCGAGGATCGCGGCCTGGCGGGCGGCGAACTCCTCGAACGCCTCCGGCCGGAGGCGGCAGAACGTCTCGCGCCCGATCCGGCGGGTCGTGACGAGGCCGGCGGCCCGCAGCCGCCCGACGTGCCACGACACGAGGGGCTGGGACAGCCCGACCTGGGCGACGAGCTCCGCGACCGTCGCCTCCGCAATCGCGAGGCTCCGCACGATCCGCAGGCGGTTCACGTCGGCCAGCGCCTTGTGGACGAGGCGCAGCTCGCGCAGCTCGTCGGGCTGGAGGACGGCGTTCGCGATCGTGCTCCGAACGCGGGCGGGTGAGGGGCTCAGGACGGGCGCTCCGGTGCGGGGGGTGGGGGGGTGCCGGCCGTCGGATCAACGGCGGTTTATATCAATGGGGGTTGATCCTAACGACGGGCCGGACCGAATGTCAACCCTCGCCGTCCGTTGGCCCCGACCCATGGACGAGTCGCCGCGCCCGCGTTGCAGGGAGCGCCACAAGCGACCGGCGAACGGCACGACACCATCGCGCGGCGACCGCTCGGACGCCCGGCGTTGCCGTCACGGCCACGAATGGCGTCTGAGCCTGGCGCGGCGCGGCGCAGCGGGCGTTCGGGCGTCACTTGTGGATGCAGCGGCAACACGAGGGGTGCCGAGGCCCGCCCGGCCCGCCCCGGCCCTGCCCGTCCCCTGCTCGGCCCTGTACCCTGCCCCGGTGAGCCGGTTCAGCGCCTGGAGCCTCCTCGCGGTCTTCGGGATCGGGGTCTTCCTTGCTGGCCTCGAGCTGATGATCACGGCCACCGCGCTGCCGTCGATCCTGCTCGACCTGGCCGTCACGGACGAGCTCGGCAAGCCCGCCTTCTCCGAGCTCCGTCATGCCTCGTGGATCGTCAACGGCTATCTCCTCGCGTACGTCGTCGCGATGCCCCTGGCGGGGCGCCTCGCCGATGTCTGGGGGGCGCGGCGGCTGTTCCTCGGCGCGCTCGTCGTCTTCGTGGTCGGATCCCTCGTCGCCGGTCGCGGCCAGACCCTCGACGAGCTCATCGCCGGCCGGATCATCCAGGGCATCGGCGGCGGCGTCCTCGTCCCGGTCGGGACGGCCGCGGCCTCCCACCTGTTCGAGGGCCACGACCGGCCGCGGGCGCTCGGGATCATCGGCGCCCTGACCTTCCTCGGGATGGCCGCCGGCCCCTTCCTTGGTGCCGCGATCCTCGGCGGCTTCAACGTCGCCAACGGGCTGGACCGCCTCGGCGTCGCCGACCCGAGCAGCGTCCGCGACGCCCTGACGCCGGCATGGCGCTGGGTCTTCTACGTGAACGTCCCGATCGGGATCGCCGCCCTCCTCATCGCCTGGGCGGCGTCGCATGGCTGGGAGACGCCGCGCCGGCGGGCCGGCCCGGATGTCGTCGGCGCGGTCGTCTGGAGCGTCGCCCTTGCCGCGGCGCTCGGGGCGACGACGCTGATCGGCGTCGCCGACCTCGGCGGCCCGGATCCGCTCGCGGTCGGCGTCGGGCTGGCCGTGCTGGCCGTCGTCGCCACGCTGGTGACGGTCGTCCGCGGGTTCCGCCGCCCGGAGCCGTTCCTCGACCCGCGCCTGTTCCGGAGCCTGGCGTTCTCGTCGGCCGCGCTCGTCTCGCTCCTGACCGGCTACGCGTTCGCGACGGCGATCATCGGCGGCGCCGTCTTCGTCGACCGCGTCCTGTACGGCGGACCGGACGACCAGCGGCTGGCCCTCGGCGCGCTGGCCGCCGCGACGGCCGTCGGCGCCCTCGTCTCCGGCTTCGCCGTCCGCAGCCTGTCCCTGCGGATCGTGACGTTCGCCGGCCTCGCCCTGTGCGCCGCGACCCTGTGGCTGATGTCCGGCTGGACGCCGGCCGTGCCGATCGGGACGGTGGCCCTGGTCCTCGGCGGGTTCGGGTTCGGCTTCGGCCTGACCGTGACCCCGCGGAGCACGGCCGCGGTCGAGAGCGCGGGGCGGGCGTCGTTCGGGATGGCCAGCGCGATCGTGACCGTCGCCAGGATGATCGGGATGGCCGTCGGCGTGTCGGTCCTGACCGCCTACGGCTCGACGACGATCGACCGCCTGTACGACCGGCTGTTCTCGGCGGCCAACCCGGACGGCTGGAAGGACGTGATCCCGGCCGAGCTCCGCGACCGGCCGCTGCGCGACGGGCTCGTCGTCGACGCGCTCGAGGCGTGGGCGGCGCAAGAAGCGTCGGGGATCCTCGTCGGGATGTTCCTCGCCGCCGGAGTCGTGACGATCATCGCGATCCCGCCGGGCCTCGCCCTCGGCGCCCGGGCGCGTAGACTCACGCCCGAGCCGACCGCGGGCCGGCCGGACGCGGCGGGCGGACCCGGAGGCAGCGACGGACTCGATGGCGAAGAAGAGCTCGGGTCGACGATCGCCCTCTGAGGCGGCAGGCGCCAGCGGCTCCACCGACGCCGCCGAGGGGGCCGGCGCGGCGGGCGCGGCGGCGCGGCGCGGCGCGGCCCGGTCGGCCGTGGCGACGCCCTCGAGCGGACGCGCGACCCGGGCACCGGCGACGGCGATCCGCGGGTTCCGCCGACCGAGCTCGGCGCGGGCAAGGCCGGCGCCGTCCGGATCGTCTCGTGCCACGGCGACGGCGCGACCGAATCGTCGGACCTGGCGGACCTGCCGAAGCTCCTGGCCACGCCCGACCACCGGATCTGGGTCGACCTTGCCAGCCCCGACGAGGAGCAGGTCCGGGTCGCCGCCGATGCACTCGGCCTCCACCCGCTGATCGCCGAGGACATCCAGGAGCGCAACCAGCGCTCGAAGGTCGAGACGTTCGACGAGGACGTCGTCCACATCGTCCTCTTCGCCCTCCACTACACGGGCGAGGCGGCGGCCGAGGAGGTCGACTTCGTCCTCGGCAAGGGCTACCTGCTGACGGTCCACGAGGGCGTGCTCGGCTCGTCGTCCGCGGCTCCGCTGCGGTTCGGCGTCGAGCACGCGCTCCGCAAGGGGCCCGACTACCTGCTCTACGCGATCTCCGACACGATCGTCGACGGCTACTTTCCGGTCCTCGACCGGATCGGCGACGACATCGACGAGCTCCAGGATCGGGTGATGGAGAAGGCGTCCGACTGGACCCTCCAGCGGCTCTTCGCCCTGAAGCGCGAGCTGGTCGACCTCCGCCGGGCGACGTCGCCGGCGCGCGAGATCTTCAACCAGCTCACGAACCGCGAGGTCGCGTATCTCGACCCCGCCCACGTCGTCTACTTCCGCGACGTCTACGACCACCTCATCCGGGTGACCGACGAGCTCGACAACTACCGCGACCTGGTGTCGGGCACGCTCGACATCTACGTCTCGATCGTCAACAACGACCTGTCCCGGATCATGAAGCGCCTGACCGGGGTCACGGTCATCCTCGCCGGGATCGGGGCGGTGGCGGGGGTCTTCGGGATGAGCGAGGCCGGGGCGGCCTTCGCCGGCGCGGAGGCCGGCGGATTCTGGCTCGTGACGATGGGGGTCGTCCTCGTGGCGGTCGTCGCCGCGGCGTTCCTCCACCGGATCGACTGGATCTGAGGCGGGCCATGGCCCGACCGAGGGCGGCAGGGCTCGCGCTCGCCATCGGGCTCCTGTTCGCCGCCGGCGTGGTCGCGGCGGGCTGCGACGCGTCGCCCGACCCCGTCGACGCCCCGGTTCCGATCGGGATCCGGGCCGAGAACCAGGGATTCCTCCTCCAGGTCAGCCTGCCGAGCCAGGCCTTTGCGAGCGCCGACGCGATCCCGGTGACGACGACCCTGACCTGGACGGGTCCCGCCGCGAGGGCGTCGATCTGGGGGTCCGGCAGCGGGCCGGTCGAGTTCCTGATCACCGAGGTCGGTGGCGGGCGGCGGTCGATGGGCGGGGCGATGACCGCGGACTGCCGGCCGTCGTCGTACCCGCGCGGGGTCCCGGTCGACGTTCCGCTCGTCAAGAGCGGTGGCTACTCCGGTGACGACCCGAACGCCGCGTTCTACCAGGCGTGGTACGCCGACCCGGTGCTGCGCCTCCCCGCCGGGCGCTGGCAGCTCCGGGTCACCGCGATCGGGTTCCTCGCCCCGTGCGCGGCGGGCGCCCCGGAGCTCGACCTCGCGACGGCGCCGATCGAGCTGCTGATCCGCTGAGCGCCGACGCGGTGCGCGACCGAGCTAGCCGCAGACGACCGGGCGCGCTTTCGGATGGGCGGCGGCGTGGTCGGCCGGGACGACCCCGACCGGCAGGGCGATGACCTGGAGCTTGGGGTAGGACGCGTTCGGCCCCGTCGAGGTCTGGAGCCAGAGCGTGTCGCTCGTGACCGCCAGCGGCCCGTCGAGGAAGTGGCTGTCGGGCTTGACCCGCGGCAGGATCTTCGTGATCGAGTAGACGAAGCGCTGGTCGTCACTCGTGTAGACGTCGACCGGCAGCCCGATCAGCGAGCGGCGGCCGCCGTCGCGGCCGAGGATCGCCCGTTCGTAGAGCGGCCCGAACATCCCGTCGCGAGCATGGGCGTAGAGGTACGTCGAGCGGTCGCCGCCGGGCTGGCCGAGGCCCGTCGCCTGGAGGTACATCGCGACATTGCAGTACGGGTAATCGCTGTTCGGCTGGGCGATGACGGGCAGGTCGATGCCGAGCGCGTCGATGACGACCCGCGTCGCGACCCGGTCCACCGCCGCGGACGGCGACGTGCTCGGCGGGGCGGAGCCGTCGATCGGCGGCAGGCTCGGCAGGATGACCGTCGGCGTCGGGCCGGCCGCGACCTCCGAGGGCGACGCACTCGCCCCGAGCGGGCCCGCCTGGGCGGGCGCGCCGTAATGGAGCAGGCCCGCCGCGAGGAGCGTCACGCCGGCGGCGGTCAGGGCGGCAGGGACGAGCCGGTCGCGGAGCGTTCGGGCGGGGGAAGGCATCGGGCCGGCATCCTATCAGCGCGCCGCCCGGGATGCCCCCGCCCCGTTCTACGTGCAGGTCACCGGGTGTGGCGTCGGGTGGGCCGCGGCGTGATCGGCGGGCAGGGTGATCAGGGGCCGGGCGAGCAGCTGGGTCTTCCCGGGCGTCCCCTTCGGGCCCTCGGAGGTCTGCAGCCAGAGCTGCTCCGTCGTGGCCCCGATCGCGGCGTCGAGAGTCAGCTGGTGGAGGCGGACCTCGCTGACCTCGTACTCGAAGACGAGGTCGTCGCTCGTGTAGACCTGGACGACCATCCCGATCATCGACGCCGCCCCGCCATTCTTCTTCAGGATCGCCCGCTCGTAGATCGGCCCGAACATCCCGTCGCGGGCGTGGGCGTAGAGGTAGGTCGCCCGCCCGCTGCCCGGCTGGGCGAGCTCCTGGATGTACATCGCGACGTCGCACTGGGGGTAGGTCGTCGACGTGCCGTGCGGCTTCACGACCGGCAGGTCGATGCCGAGGGCCTCGACGACGACCCGCGTCGCGACGCGGTCGGACGGACCGGCCGACGCGGACGGCCCCAGCGACGACGACGGCGCGTCGATCGGCGGCAGCGACGGGAGGGCGTGGCTGGCGCCGGGCGCGGCCGACACGACCGTCGGCTCGGCCGAGATCGATGGGTCGGCCGCGGCCGCGCTCCCGGCGTAGCTGAGGAGTCCGGCCGCGATCAGCGTCACCCCGGCCGCCGTCAGGACGGCCGGCAGGAGCCGATCGCGGAGCGCGCCGAACAGGGTTGTCACCGGAGGCCGAGCCTAGCAGCGGTCCGTGGCGCGACGCCCTCGCCCGTCCGTACTGGTACCCTCTGGCGCGCATGAAGACCGGGCTCACGATCCTCGCCGGCCTGCTCGCCGGCTTCCTCGTCGCGGCGGCGGTCCTCGCCGCGTTCGTGTTCCTGGGGCCCGACCCCGTCGGCCTGCGCCCGACGCCGCCACCGACCCTCGTCCCGCCGTCCGCGTCAGCGGCTCCCTCCGCGTCGGCGCCGACGGCCTCGGGCTCGGCCGGGCCATCCGCCTCCGCCGGCGCCTCGGCCGCGGCGAGCGGCTCGCCCGGGGCCAGCGCCGACCCGGGCGCCGCGTTCCACATCGGCCAGCCGGCGCCCGTCCTCGTCGTGCCCCAGGTCGGCGGCGGCACGATCGACCTGGCGGCTCTTCGCGGCAAGCCCGTCTGGCTGAACTTCATGCAGACGACCTGCCCGGAGTGCGTCGACGAGTTCCCGCTGATGAACAGCTTCAGCACCCGCTACGGGGACCAGGGGCTCGTCGTGATCGCGGTCGACATCCGCGAGGACGAGGGGACCGTCGCGTCCTTCGCCCAGCGGCTCAAGGCGACCTTCCCGCTCGGCCTCGACGGCGACGGCACCGCCCAGCAGGCATGGGGCACGTACGCGCTGCCGATCCATTTCTGGATCGACAAGGACGGGATCGTCCGGGACGGTGCCCTCGGCGGCGTCGGGGCGGACGCCTTCGCCGCCGGCCTCGGCAAGATCCTGCCGGGCGTCACCGTCACCCCGTAACGGGCCGCACCCGGCCGCCGTTCTGCCCACGGCCTTCGCCCCCTCCCGATCTGGCCATTCATTCGCACCGGGACTCCGCGGCGCGATCCCACGACGGGAACAGGCACGTTGGGGCGAATAGGCACGCTCGCCACCGCGCCGGTCAGTCCGCCGGGGAATATCCGGCCGAGTCGAGGAGCCGGCCCGGGGGCGGCGGATCGGTGGTCGGAGCCCGCCCCACCCGGCACCGGCGCCCGCCCGCCGCGATCAGCCGGCGATCGCCTTCGCCGCGTCGCCGATGATCCCGAGGATCAGCCCCGGAAAGAGCCCGAACAGGATCGTCAGGACGGTCGCGGTCGCCAGCCCGCCCCACAGCAGCCGGCCATGGCGGAGGGCCGGCGCCTCGGACGCGGGATCCCGCATGTACATGTACACGACGACCCGGAGGTAGTAGAAGGCGGCCGCGGCGGCGTTGAGGACCATCAGCACCGCGAGGAAGCCGACCCAGCCACCGGCCTGGACCGCGGCGACGATGATCAGCGCCTTGGCGAAGAAGCCGGCGGTCGGCGGGATCCCGGTCAGGGACAGCAGGAAGAGCGCCATCAGCAGCCCGAGGACCGGCTCCTTCCGGCCGAGCCCCGCGAACGTGGCGAGCCCGGAGGTCACGCCGGCCCGCTTCTGGAGCGCGGCGATCACCGCGAACGCGCCGAGGTTCATGAACGAGTACGCCGCGCCGTAGAACAGCAGGCCCTCGAGGCCCTGGCGCTGGCCGCCCGCATAGGCGGCGAGGCCGACGAGCATGTAGCCGGTGTGGGCGATCGAGCTGTAGGCCAGCATCCGCTTGACGTTGTCCTGGGTCAGCGCGACGAGGTTGCCGAGGGTCATCGTGGCGGCGGCGAGGACGATCACGACCGGCAGCCACTCCGCCTTCATCGGCCCGAGCGCCTCGACGAACAGGCGCAGGATCAGGGCGAACGCCCCGATCTTCGGGCCGACCGAGAGGTAGCCGGTGACCGGTGTCGGCGAGCCCTGGTAGGCGTCCGGTGTCCAGTAGTGGAACGGGACGGCGGCGATCTTGAACGCCACGCCCGTCGTCAGGAACGCGAAGCCCATCGCCAGGCCGGGGCTGAACGGCGTCGCCCCGGTCGCGACGCCGGTGAGCGTGGCCGCGACCTCGCTGATGTTCGTCGTGCCGGACAGGCCCCAGACGAACGCCAGCCCGAAGAGGAAGATCGCCGAGCTGAACGAGCCCAGGAGGAAGTACTTGATCGCTCCCTCGGTCGAGTAGGCGTCGGACTTGTGGTAGCCGGCGAGGAGGTAGCCCGGGAGAACCATCAGCTCGAGGCCGAGGAACAGGAGGAGCAGGTCGGCCGACGCGGCGATCACCATCGCCCCGCACATCGCGAACACGAGAACGACCGCGAACTCCGCCACGGGCAGATTGCGCGGGGTCAGGTAGTCGGGGGCGAACACGATCGTCATCGCGACGATCGAGATGAACAGCAGATCGAGGAACGTGGTCAGCGCGTCGAGCCGGTACATCCCCGGGTCGCCGAACGCCGTCGCGGCCGCCCCCGAGCCGACCGACAGGGTGACCGCCGCGGTGATCGCCAGCCCGCCGAGGGCGGTCACGACGACGGGCGTCGGGCGGTCCGGCAGGACGAGGTCGACGACGAGGATCGCGATCGCGGTGGCGACCGCCGCGAGCAGCGGGGAGATGACGTTCAGGTCGGCGAGGCTCACGAGGCCGCCTCCACCGAGGTCCCGGCCGAGCCGACCTCGTCGGCCGCGGTCGGGCCGCCGCCGGTGAGGTCGATCCGGGCGACCCAGATCAGCCGTCCGACCACGTACAGGATCGGGAGGGCGATCAGGACGACCGCGGTCTGCGTCGCGAGGGTGATCGACCCCTCGCGAGCCACGTCACGGAGGACGTTCCCGACCGAGCCCCGGACGAGATCGAGGAGGAGGCCCGGGAAGAGCCCGAACACGACGACCAGCGCGGCGAGCGGCCCGATGGTCAGGATCTCGGTCGGCGTCATGTCCGTGAGGTGGTGGCCGAGGCCCTTGAAGAAGTCGGAGAGCTCGCCGAACGCGACCCGCTGGAACATCCACAGCAGGTAGCCCGCGGCGAGGACCATGCAGACGGTGGCGACGGCGGCGACCGCCGGGGCGTACTCGAACGCGCCGACGAGGACGAGGAACTCGCCGACGAAGCCGGACAGGCCGGGCAGCCCGCCGGAGGCGAAGACGAAGAAGCCGAGGGCGACCGCGTACAGCGGCATCGCCGCCGCGGCCCCGCCCATCTTCGCGATCGTCCGGTCGTGGGTCCGCTCGTAGATCACGCCGACGAGGAGGAACAGGGCGCCGGTGATCAGGCCGTGGTTCACCATCTGGAGGATCGCCCCGTCCATGCCCTGCTGGTTGAAGACGAAGATCCCGAGCGTCACGAAGCCCATGTGCGAGACCGAGCTATACGCGACGAGCTTCTTCAGGTCGGGCTGGACGAGGGCGACGATCGCGCCGTAGATGATCGCGATCAGGCTCAGGACGACGATCGCCGGCCCGAAGGTGTGGGCCGCCGCGGGAAAGAGCGGCAGGGCGAAGCGGATGAAGCCGTAGGCGCCGAGCTTCAGCATGATCGCCGCCAGGATCACCGAGCCCGCGGTCGGGGCCTGGACGTGGGCGTCGGGCAGCCAGGTGTGGAACGGGAACATCGGGACCTTGATCGCGAAGGCGAGGAAGAACGCCAGGAAGGCGAAGATCTGGAGGTTCGGGTCGAACGACGCGGTGCGGAGCTGCTCGAAGTCGAACGCGCCGGCCCAGCCGCCCGTGGCCGACTGGAAGGCGAACGCCGTCGCCAGGATCGCGACGAGCATCAGGAGCGACCCGACCAGGGTGTAGAGGACGAACTTGATCGTGGCGTAGATCCGGTTCGCGCCGCCCCAGATCCCGATGATCAGGTACATCGGAACGAGGACGATCTCCCAGAAGATGTAGAAGAGGAACGTGTCGAGGGCGACGAAGACGCCGATCATCCCGACCTCGAGGATCAGGAACGAGATCAGGTACTCCTTGATCCGCTCCTTGATCGGGCTGAACGAGGCGAGGATGCTGATCCAGGTCAGGGTCGTCGTCAGGACGACGAGGACGAGCGACAGGCCGTCGACGCCGACCTTGTACTGGATCCCGAACAGGGGGATCCAGTCGGCGGCCTCCTTGAACTGGAACGGCCGGACCGAGCCCGGGTCGAAGCCGATCAGCAGCAGGAGCGAGATGACCCAGGCGACGAGGCTCGCGGCGAGGGCCAGCGAGCGGGCGTAGCGCGCCGGCGCGGCCGCCACGAGCAGGGCCCCGACGAGCGGGCTGAACGTGACGATCGACAGGATCGGGATGTCGCCGATGCTCATCGCGGCGCGGCCTCCCTCGTGACGGTCATCGGGCGGCCAGGACGAGGAACGAGCCGGCCATGACGATCAGGCCGATCGCGATCCCGAGGGCGTAGTTCTGGACCCGGCCCGTCTGGACCCGGCGGAGCTCGGTGCCGGCGCCGACGGTCGTCGTCGCGATGTCGTTGACCGTGTCGTCGACGACCCGCCGGTCGAACCACCACAGGAACGCCGCGATCCGCCCGCCGATCACCATGAAGAGCAGGTGGTTCAGGTCGTCGAACCACCACTTGTTCAGCGAGGCGCGGTAGAGGAACGGGACGCGGGCGCTCAGGGCGCGGACGCGCTCGGGGTTCGGGCGCCAGGTGATCCCGGGCAGGTTCACCCCGAACAGGCGCCACGCGGCGAGGACCCCGATGACCGCGACCGCGACGCTCGCGCCGAGGAGCGCGCCGTCGATGCCGAGGATCGCGAAGTCGGATTCGGTGTGGTGGAGCAGCTCCGTCCCCTGGGCGAACACCGGCTCGAGCCAGCTCGCGAGGAGGCCCTTCGTCCCGTTGGCGAACCCGAGCAGCGGCCCGAGGGGCGGCCCGGGCAGCGACAGGACGAGCCCGAGGAGGAGCGACGGGATCGCCAGCAGCCAGAGCGGGGTCGTCATCACGGCCGGCGACTCGTGGACGTGCGGCTCGACCGCCGGGTCGACGCGGCTCTCGCCCCAGAACGTCAGCCCGATCAGCCGGAACATGTAGAAGGCCGTCATGATCGCGACCACGATCCCGATCAGCCAGACCCACTGGAAGCCCGCCTTGAACGCCTCGCCGAGGATCTCGTCCTTCGAGAAGAAGCCGGCGAGGGGCGGGATCCCGGCGATCGCGATCGAGCCGATGAGCATCGTCCGGTAGGTGTGCGGGATCTTCCGCGCCAGCCCGCCCATCCGGCGCATGTCCTGCTCCTCGTGGACCGCGTGGATCACCGAGCCCGAGCCGAGGAACAGGAGGCCCTTGAAGAAGCCGTGGGTCATCAGGTGGAAGATCGCCGCCGTGAACGCGCCGACGCCGAGCGACGCGAACATGTAGCCGAGCTGGCTCAGCGTCGAGTAGGCGAGGACCCGCTTGATGTCCGTCTGGGTCATGGCGATGCTGGCGGCGAGGATCGCGGTGAAGATGCCGATCGCCGCGACGATCACCATCGCGTCGGGTGCGCTGGCGAAGATCGGGTTCGTCCGGGCGATGAGGTAGACGCCGGCGTTGACCATCGTCGCGGCATGGATCAGGGCCGACACCGGTGTCGGGCCCTCCATCGCGTCCGGCAGCCAGACGTGGAGCGGGAACTGGGCGCTCTTGCCCATCGCCCCGGCGAAGATCAGGAGCGCGACGACCCAGACCGGGATCGGCAGCGACGCGCTCTCGGCCGTCAGGCCGGCGATCGCGTCGCGGATGTTCAGGGTCCCGACGTCGACGAAGATCGCCATGATCCCGAGGGCGAACCCGACGTCGCCGACGCGGTTGACGATGAACGCCTTCTTCGCCGCCAGCGCGGCGCTCCGCTTCTGCTTCCAGAACCCGATCAGCAGGTAGCTCGAGAGGCCCGACCAGCTCCCACGCGACGAACACGACGAGGAAGCTGTCGGCGAGGACGAGCAGGAGCATCGAGACCATGAACAGGTTCAGGTAGGCGAAGAACCGCCAGTAGCCCGGGTCATGGCTCATGTAGCCGATCGAGTAGACGTGGACGAGCAGGCCGATCGTCAGAACGACGATCAGGAGGCAGGCGGTCAGGTTGTCGACGAAGAAGCCGACCGCGACCTGGAACGTGCCCGACGGGATCCACGTGTAGAGGGTCGTGCCGTACCCGTGCTCGCCGAACGGCTCGGCCCCGGTCAGGGCGCTGAACGCGACCGCCATCCCGATCAGCCAGGCGATGGCGACCGCGCCGACCGGCAGCAGGTGGGCCCGCTTGCCGAGCCGCCGGCCGACGGCCGCCGTGACGAGGAAGCCGGTCAGCGGCAGGGCGACGATGAGCGGGATGAGGAGCTCCCAGCTCATTGCGACATCGCGTCGTACTCGTCGACGAGCGGGGTCTTCTTGTTGCGGTAGATCGCCAGAATGATCGACAGCCCGACCGTCGCCTCACCGGCCGCGACGGCCATGACGAGGAGGGCGATGACCGAGCCGCGCGCCCCGAGCTCCGGGATGAACGACGCGAAAGCGACGATCGAGAGGTTGACCGCGTTGAGCATCAGCTCGATCGCCATGAGCATGCTGATCGCGTTGCGCCGGGCGAGGAAGCCGAACATCCCGATCGTGAACAGGATCGCCGACAGGGTCAGGTAGGCGTTGAGGGAGCGCGAGCCGCCGGCGGCGAGCCCGATCAGCCCGAGCCCGACGACGAACACGGCGGCCAGCAGCGAGCCGAGGATCACCCGGATCATTCGGGCCGGTCCGGGGTCGATCGATCGCGCTTGGCGAGGAACACGCCGCCGATCACAGCGGCCAGGAGGAGGACGCCGACGACCTCGAACGGCAGCACGAACGGTCCGAACAGCGCCACCGAGACGTCGTTCGTGTCTGTGTGGCCGCGCTCCGCCCCGCCGCCCCACGCCGTCGAGCCGATCGCCAGCAGGATCACGACCAGGAGGACGATCGCGGCGATCACCGCCGGCCCGGCCTGGGTCTGGAACGCCAGTCGGCTCGAGGCGGACTTCGTCTGGGTCAGCATGATCGCGAAGAGGATCAGGACGCTGATCGCGCCGATGTAGACGAGGACCTGGGCGGCGCCCGACGAGCGGGGCGCCGGCCATGACGTAGATCCCGGCGAGGGCGCCGAAGCAGACCATCATCGCCAGGCCACAGCGGATGATGTCCTTCATCACGACGACCGCCAGGCCGGACACGAGGAGCGTCCCCGCCAGGAGGACGAACAGGGCGTCGTCCCAGGGGATCGCCGTGAACGGGATCGTCGTGCCGATCGCCATCGAAGGGCCTCGCTCAGCCGTGCCCGTGGCCGGCGTGGTCGCCCGGGCCGGCGCTCGGCCCGTGCCCGGCGGTCAGGGCCGGGACGTGGCCGTTGCCGCCCGCGTGGCCGTTGCCGTTGCCGTGGCCGTTCCCGGCGCCCGCCTCGCCTCGGGCGATCTGGGCCGCGACCGCCGCCGGCAGCATCGGCAGGAGCCGCGTCGGCGTGACCGGCCGGCCGGCGGCCGCCGCCCGCTCGACCCAGTCGCGCTCGCGCCGGATGTACGTCATCTCGGTCTCCTGGTCGACCGCGGCGAGGGCGATCAGGTCGACCATCGGATCGACCCGGGAGGTATGCGAGAGCTCGAAGTCGCCGCCGTCGCGGAGCGCGTCGTACGGGCAGGCGTCGACGCAGATCCCGCACAGGATGCAGCGGCTCTCGTCGACCTCGTACTTCTGGAGGACCCGCGGCTTCGGCATCAGGGCGCCGGTCGGGCACGTCTCGGCGCAGCGCCCGCACGAGACGCATGGCGTGTCGTTCAGGCTCATGTCGAGCGGCGTCGTCACGAGCGTGTCGAAGCCGATCCGCATGAAGTCGTAGCAGGCGGCCCCGACGACCTCGGCGCAGACGTTCGCGCAGCGGCCGCAGTCGATGCAGCGCGACGGCTCGCGGAGGATGAATGCGTGGGAGTCGTCGCGGATGTAGTCGTGGTTGACGCCGGTGAAGCGGTTCTCGGTCACCGACCGGTAGCCGGCGCCCTGGTGGTAGGCGGGCTCGAGCGTCTTGAGCGTCGTCCCGTACTCGATCCCGAGGCGGCGCAGGTCGCAGAAGCCGATCGCCTCGCAGGTGCACTGCAGGCAGCGCGTCGAATTCGGCGACGGCCTCCTCGCGGCTGTACGGGATCTCGTACTCGATGTAGCTGTCGTTGCGGGCGGTCGCCTCCATCGCCTTCAGGCGGTAGCGCGGCTCCTTCTGCTCGCTCGTGAACGGCACGATCGACAGGAACTCGGGCTGCGGCTCGGCGAGCTGCTGGCGGGTCTTGATCGCGCCGAGGTCGAGGCCCTTGAGGAACGCGTCGACGGCGTACGCCGCGCGGCGGCCCTCGGCGATGGCCTGGACGACGGTCGCCGCGCCGATCCGGACGTCGCCGGTGCCGAACACGCCGGGCCGGTCGGTCTGGAAGGTGACCGCGTCGGCCTTGAGACGACGCTGCTTCGTCGCCTGGGGACCCTCCGAGCCCGGCCCGATCCAGGTCAGCTCGGGGCCCTGGCCGATCGCCAGCAGGACCCGGTCGCAGGGGATCGTGAACTCGGTCCCGGGGGCGGGCTCCGGGCGGCGCCGGCCCGACGCGTCGGGTGCGCCCGGCTTCATCCGGATGAACTCGACCCCGGTCACGGCGCCGGCGTCGTCGGTGATGACCCGGGTCGGGCCGGCCTGGAAGATCGCGGTGACGCCTTCCTCGATCGCCTCGTGGACCTCGTTCGAGGCCGGCATGTCCTTCATGTCGCGGCGGTAGACGAGGGTGACCTCGGCGGCGCCCTGGCGGACCGACGTCCGGCTGCAGTCCATCGAGGTGAAGCCGCCGCCGACGACCACGACCCGCTTCCCGGCGTGGCCCGGGTAGGGCAGCCCGAGGGTCGCGGTCCGGAGGTACTCGAGGCCGTCGAGGACCTCGGCGGCGTCCTCGCCCGGGACGCCGAGCTTGTTCGTGTCGTAGCAGCCGATCGCGACGAGGACCGCGTCGTAGCCCTGGTTCTGGAGGTCGTCGAGCCCGAAGTCCTTGCCGAGCTCGGCGTTGCAGACGATCCGGCCGCCGAGCCGGGTGACCGACTCGTACTCGGCCTCGAGGACCTCGACCTTCGGCAGGCGGTACTGGGGGATCCCGTAGCGGAGCATCCCGCCGGGCGCCGGGTCGCGCTCGAAGACCGTCACGTCGTGGCCGGCGATCAGGAGGTAGTAGGCGGCGGCCATCCCGGCCGGGCCCGAGCCGATGACCGCGGTGCGCCGGCCGGACTTGGGCTGGAGCTCGAACGGGACCGGTGGGTCGACGCCGTCGTCGAGCATCGCCTTGAGGACCTGGTCGCCGGCGTAGCGGTGCGAGTCGCGGATCGCGATCGCCTCGTCGACCTCGTCGCGCCGGCAGTGCTCCTCGCACGGCGCCGGGCAGACCCGGCCGAGGACGCTCGGGAACGGGATCGTCCGCTTGAAGATCCGGGTCGATTCGGTGAAGTTCGCCTCGGCGTTCGCCTTCAGGAAGCCCGGGATGTCGATGTGGCTCGGGCACTTGTTCTGGCACGGCGGCAGGCAGTAGGCGTTGTGGTCCGAGAAGATCAGCTCGAGGTTCGTCCGGCGCAGGCGGCGGATCTCCTCGGTCTGGGTCTTGACGACCATCTCCGGCTCGCACGTCCGCGAGCAGGAGATCGGCGGATGCTCTTCGCCCTCGACCTCGACCACGCACATCCGGCACGCCCCGAAGCCCGGCAGCTTCGGCTCGTAGCAGAGGGTCGGGATCTCGATCCCGTTGTCGCGGCAGACCTCGAGGATCGTCTGGCCCTCGTAGCCCTCGACGACCCGGCCGTCGACCTCGATCCGGATCCGCGGCGTCGACTGCGGGCGCTGCGGGGACTGGGTCGTGATCAGCCGCTCGGCGAGCGAATTGTCGAGGGGCGTGATGGCGTTCGTCTCGGCGTAGGGGCGCGGCAGGAGGTCGGTCATCGTCTCGTCAGTGGGCTGCGCCAGCGGCGACCGCGATCGGCCGGCAGACGCCGGCCGGGCACGAGCTCCGCAGGATGTGCTCGTCGAGCTCGGAACGGAAGTATCGCATCCCGCTCGCGTAGGGAAGGGTCGCCAGGCGCTCGTGGTCGCACAGGGCGGAGCCGACGATGTCGCTCGACAGGTCGGCCAGGAGCTGGAGGTCGGTCGGCTTCGGGAGGCCGGTCGCGACTCGGTCGCCGATCTCGCTGACCCGCCGCAGGCCGATCCGGCAGGGGATCGTCTTGCCGCACGCCTCGTCGGCGCAGAAGCGGGTCAGGAGGCGGGCGAGGTCGACGATGCAGGCGCGGCTGTCCGCCGCCACGATCGCGCCCGACCCGACGTGGGCGCCGACCGCGCGGAGGGCGTCGAACTCGTAGGCCGTGGCGGCCAGCTCGGCCGGAAGGATGCCGCCCGACGGCCCGCCGACGAGGATCGCCTTGAGGTCCTTCATCGCGTCCCGCCCGGCGAGGCGGACGATGTCGCGGAGTGACGTCCCGACCGGGACCTCGGCGACGCCGGCGCCGCCCGGCGCGCGGACCGCGACGAGGATCGTGCCCGGGCTCGCCTTCGAGCCGACCGCGGCGAAGGCCTCGGCGCCGTTGGCGAGGATCCACGGCACCGCGGCGAGGGTCTGGACGTTCTGGACGACGGTCGGCTGGCCGAAGAGGCCGCGCTCGGTCGGGTGTGGCGGGCGCTGCTCGGGCTGGCCGCGCTTGCCCTCGAGGGCCTTGAGAAGGACGGTCTCCTCGCCGAGCATGTAGGCGCCCTGGACCGGCCGGATCGAGATCTGGACCGAGCGCCCGGAGCCGAGGACGTCGTCGCCGGCGAGGTTCGCGCCGGCCATTCGCTCGAGGGCCGTCTCGAGGGCGCGGATCGCGTCGGTCGCGTCGGACCGGACCGCGACGATGGCCTCGCTCGCGCCGATCGCGGCGGCCGCGATGACGACCCCTTCGAGGACGCCGTACGGGTTCCGCTCGAGGAGGGTTCGATCGGTCGCCGAGGAGGGATCGGCGCCGTAGCCGTTGGCGACGACGTAGCGCCGCGCCCCGGGCGCGCCCGCGGCGGCCCGCCACTTCTCGCCGGTCGGGAAGCCGGCCCCGCCGCGGCCGCGCAGGCCGGAGGCGGCGATCGTCGCGATCGTGCCCGTCGGGCCGAGGTCGTGGAGCGAGCGCCGCAGGCCGGCGAAGGCGCCGCGGTCGCGGGCGGCGTCCAGGTCGAGCGCGTCCGCGCCGCCGTCGCCGGCGAGCGGCAGGAGGATCGCCGGCCAGTCCTTCGGCGTGCGGAGGATCGTCGTCATCGGTCGTTCCGGCTCACGCGCGTGCCGCGCCGGCGCCCGGCGCGGTCCCGCCGCCCGGCATCGCCCCGCCGCCCGGCGCCGTCCCGGCGAGCGACGCGTCGAGGCCGGCGAGGAATGCGGTCTCGCGGCCGGCCCGGTGGTCCGCGGCGGCGGCGGCCAGCGGCTCCGCGGCCGGCGGCTCGAACCGGAGATGGCGGTAGTAGGACGCGGTCCCGTAGATCATCGCGTACCAGGCGCCGGTCCTCTGGCTGATCAGCTTCAGGGCGGCGACCGGCAGATGGCCGTACTCGGCCTGGGTCGCCTCGAGGATCTCGAGCATCCGCTTCGGGTCGAAGTCGAAGCGCTCGAGGATCGCCTCCAGGGCCTCGGGGTGGATCGGGTCGAAGTGGTCGTAGGCCTGGTCGGGAACCGGGCGGCCGGACCGCCGGAGCGCCGATTCGTCGCGCCGCTCGCCGTACGTCTCCGGCGCGCCCCAGTGGATGTGGTAGCGGCCCTTCGTGTCGATCCCGCCCATGTCGATGCACTCGATCGGGCAGGCCTGGGCGCACTGGAAGCACGTCTCGCACTTCAGCGTGCCGTACTCGTCGTAGAGGAGCTGGAGGCGGCCGCGGAACTTCGGCGGGACGTCGAGCCGGACCTCCGGGTAGCGGATCGTGGCCTTCGGCTCGAAGAACCTGCGGAGGGTCAGGGCCATGCCCTTGACGATCCCGAGGCCCGGGAGGTTGCTCATCGCGGCGCCCTCACTTGTTGACCACGACGAGCGCGGCGGCGGTCACGAACAGGTTGAGCAGCGACGCCGGGAGGAGCCACTTCCAGGCGAAGCCCATCAGCTGGTCGATCCGGACTCGGGGCAGCGTGCCGCGCATCCAGACGAAGGTGAAGACGAAGGCGTAGCTCTTCAGGAGGAACCACAGGAGGCCGGCCACCCAGTCCCAGCTGATGAACGCCCAGCCGCCGATCGCCACGATGACGAGGAGGTTGAACAGGACGAACCCGATGATCAGGGCCTGCCACCACGGCAGCGAGCTTCGCCCGACGTAGAACGGGGCGGCGAGGGCGAGGATCAGGAGGGGCGGGACGATCAGGAGGGCGAACAGCAACCCGAGGCCCATCGACCCCGGGTCGATGTTCAACGTGACCGGCCACGGCCACGGGAAGGGCGCGTTCCAGCCGCCGAAGAAGAGGGCGACGATCAGGCCCGAGACGACGAAGACGTTGACGTACTCGGCAAAGAAGAAGAACCCGAAGCGCATCCCCGAGTACTCGGTCGCGAAGCCGGCGACGATCTCCGAGTCGGCCTCGGTCAGGTCGAATGGGGTCCGGTTCGCCTCGGCCGTCGCGGCGATGAAGAAGATCAGGGCCCCGAGCGGCTGCTGGAAGACGTACCAGTTCGTGAACCAGCCGGCCTGGTTCTGGGCGATCTGATTGAGGCTCATCGTTCCGGCCAGCAGGAGCAGCCCGACGACCGACAGCGTCAGCGGGATCTCGTAGCTGACGACCTGCGCCGCCGAGCGGAGGCCGCCGAGGAGCGAGTACTTGTTGAAGCTCGACCAGCCGGCCATGAGCAGGCCCACGACCGACAGGCCGCTGACCGCGAAGAGGTAGAGCAGGCCGATGTTCATGTCGGCCCCGAACAGGCCGGGCGCGAACGGCAGGACGAGGAGCGACATGATCGTCGCCATGAAGACCGCGATCGGGGCGAGGGTGAAGACGAGCCGGTCGGCGCCCGTCGGGCTGAAGTCCTCCTTCATCAGGACCTTGAGCCCGTGGACCACCGACAGGAGCGAGCCGTACGGGCCGACCCGGTCCGGGCCGATCCGGAGGTTCATCAGGGCGATGACCTTCATCTCCATGTAGATGATCAGGAAGGCGCTCGGGACGCTCATCAGGAGGACCGCCGTCGCGGCCACGACGAACCGGACGAGCCACAGGTTCGTCGCCAGGAAGTCGACGATCGGCTTGCCGGCGACGACGATCAGGACGACGAGCCCGCCGGTCAGGACGAGCAGGATCGGAACGACCGTGAACAGGACCTTCCCGGCCAGGGTCAGGCGCGAGAAGGAGCGGGCGACGGCCGTCACTTACTTGTCCACCCCGCCCATGATCGGGTCGAGGCTGGCCATGACCGCCATCGCGTCGGCGATCAGGTGGCCCGGCATCAGGACGCCGACCGACTGGAGATGGACGAACGACGGATCGTGGATCCGCATCCGGAAGGGCTGGTCCGTGCCGTCGCTGATCACGTAGGCGGCGTACTGGCCGCGCGGCCCCTCGACCGCGGCGTAGGCCCGGCCGGGTCGCGGGCGGAGCAGCCGCGGGAGCTTGGCCATGATCGGACCGTCGGGCATGTTGTGGAGGCACTGGTCGATGATCCGGAGGCTCTGCTTGATCTCGTCGATCCTGACCAGGTAGCGGGCGAGGCAGTCGCCCTCGTCGCGGGTCGGGATGTCGAACTCGAGCTCGGGGAAGACGCTGTACGGATGGGCCCGGCGGAAGTCGAGGGGGACGCCGCTGGCCCGCAGGTTCGGGCCGGTCACCGCCATCCGGAACGCGGTCTCCTTGTCGAGGACGCCGAGGCCGCGCATCCGCCGGACGAAGATCTCGTTCTCGTTGAGCAGGCCCAGGTTCGACTCGATCTGGGTCGTCGCCCGGCTCATCCAGTCGCCGAGGCGGCTGAGAAACTCGTGGTTCAGGTCGCCGTTGACGCCACCGATCCGGAGGTAGTTGAAGAGCAGCCGCTGGCCGGTCAGGGCGGCCAGCATCTCGGCGATCTCGTCGCGCTCGATGAAGCTCCACAGGATCGGCGTCAGCCCGCCGAGGTCGAGCGCCATCCAGCCCATGAACAGCGAGTGCGACAGGATCCGGTTCAGCTCGGTGGCGAGGACCCGGATGTACTCGGCCCGGCGAGGGACCTCGACGTCGAGCAGCTTCTCGAAGGCGAGCACGCCCGGCCACTCGCAGAACAGCGAGCTGATGTACTCGAGCGGGTCGAGGTAGGCGATCGAGTGGTGGTAATCGGCGTTCTCGCAGAGCTTCTCGACGCCGCGATGGAGGTAGCCGAGGACGGGGTCCAGGTCGACGACGTTCTCGCCGTCGATCTTCAGGACGATCCGGAGCACGCCGTGGGTCGACGGGTGCTGCGGGCCCATGTTGATGTACATCTCGCCGTCGCCCGGGGTGTAGAACTCCGACTCGCGCTCGGTCCGCGGCGGGTACGGCGGGACGGGCTCGAAGACCCCGGCGGCCTCGTCGAGGAGGACCCGCGGGTCGTCCGAAGGCTGCTCGTGGGGCGGGTGGACGTGGGGCGTCGCGGTCGTCATGCGCGGGTCTTCCGGACCAGCGTTGCCGGCCGGCCGGCGCGCGGGGCGTGGGTCTGCTCCATGTGGCGGACGCCAGCGCCCGGCGAGCGGGCGGCGTCGTCGGGCAGGAAGAAGTCCTTGCGGAGCGGGAAGCTCTCGTAGTCCGGCGGCATGTAGATCCGGCGGAGGTCGCGGTTGCCCTCGAACGTGATCCCGAACATGTCGTAGGCCTCGCGCTCCATCCACTCGGCGCCCTTCCAGAGGAACGTGACCGAGGGGACGCGGGGGTCCTCGCGGGACAGGCCGTCGGCGACGACGCGCAGCCAATCCGGGCTGGTCTCGCTCCAGAGGTGGTAGACGACCTGCATCGCGGTGCCGGTGTCGACGCCGGCGAGGTCGGCGAGGAGGATGAACCCGAACGCCGGTTCGTCGTGGAGCGCCCGGCAGACGTCGGGCACGTCACCCGGCCCGATCCGGATCTCGGTCTCGTCGTGGCGCTGGTGGATCGGCGCGATCAGCTGGTCGGCGAACCGGGCCTGGAGGCGGCGCTTGAGGGCGGCGTCCAAGCTAGACGTCCTCCGGCACGGTCGGTCCGACCGCCCGGTCCGGCCAGTGGCCGCGGCGATCCTTCACGAGCTGCTGGAGCTTCATCATCCCGTAGATCAGGCCCTCCGGGCGGGGCGGGCAGCCCGGCACGTACACGTCGACGGGCATGACCCGGTCGATGCCCTCGACCGTGCTGTAGCTCCGCTTGTAGCGGCCGCCCGAGCAGGTGCAGTCGCCCATCGCCACGCACCACTTCGGCTCGGGCATCTGCTCCCAGAGCCGGACGAGGGGACCGGCCATCTTCGTCGTCAGCGTCCCGGCCACGATCAGGACGTCCGCCTGGCGAGGGCTGGCCCGGAACGGGAACATCCCCCAGCGATCCATGTCGTTGCGGGAGGTCGCGGCCGACATCATCTCCATCGCGCAGCAGGCGAGGCCCGAGAGGAGCGGCCACAGGCTGTTCGCCCGGATCAGGTCGAGGACGTAGTCGGCCTTCGTCGGGATGACCTCGAGCGCGCCCGACCAGCGGGCGTCGTCGCGCCGGGCGATCCCCGACGCCTCGACCTCGCGGAGGTGGGTCACGTCCGGCTCGAGGCTGCCCTGGTAGGCGTTGGGGTCGGTCGAGCGCCAGAGGGTGTTCGGCACGACGAGCGGCTCGGCGACGGCGGTCCGGCCGATCGTCAGCGCGGCCGGCTCGTTGCCCGGCGCGTCGGACGCCACCGCGGTCGCGTCGTCCGGGCCGGTGCCCAGGCCTGCACCCGGATCCTCGTTCAGCGCCACGTCAGGACCCCCTTCCGCCAGGCGTAGGCAAGCCCGAGGAGGAGGATGCCGACGAAGACGAGCATGCTCACGAACAGGGCGCCCGTCGTCAGGTCCGGGCCCGGCGCCCGGAAGATGATCGCCCAGAGGTAGATGAAGATGACCTCGATGTCGAACGCGACGAACAGCAGCGCGTAGATGTAGAACGACAGCCCGAACCGGCCATGGGTGTCGCCGTAGGTGTCGATGCCCGACTCGTAGGGCAGGCCCTTGTGGACATCGCCGCGGTTCCGGTGGGAGATGAGCCAGGCGGCCCCGATCGTCAGGAAGACGAACGAGACGCCGGCCACCATGAACCCCACGATGTACCAGATGTTGGTCACGTCGACGGTCTCTCCGGATGGGCTATCGGGTCGACCGTACCCGGCTCGAGCACCGGGGAACGGTCCCCCTGTGCGTTTCGTGCACTCAGGGCGCTCGTCACGCGTCTCAATACTATCAGGGGGACCCGATCGTCCACCGGCGCGCCACCGGCTCCGCCGACAGCGCGAGGCCTCGTCGCAAGGCCGGCGCGGGCGGGATCGGGAGGAGGCTGCGGGGCGCCTCCGGGGCCGCCGCGGCTGATCGGGGAGCGGATCGTGCCGAGCGCGCGTGCCAGTTCACGATCCGCTCCCCGACGGTGCGCCCCGTCACCAGGGCACCGGGAGCGTCGTCCGCCCGGCGGTGCGGCGGCAATAGGGTGTTCGCCCTAATCGGGCTGCCCGGCCGGCCCGGCCGGCCCAGGCGGCGTCGCCGGTCCGGGCGGCCCCGCCAGACCCGGCAGGGCGGGCTCGCGGGCGATCCCGCGGCCGAAGGCGACCACTCGGAAGCGGCCCATCGCCGCCGGGTCGATCATCCGGACGAGGGCCGAGCGGGTCTCGAGGTAGCCCTGGAGGCTGGCTCCGGGGGCGGTCTGCTCGGCCACGAGGAGGTCACCGGCTCCGAGACGGCTGAGGAGCTCTGCCTGGGTCGTCGCGCCGAGCAGGTCGAGGCCGGCGGCCGCCGCGGCCCGCTCGACGGCGGTCATGTCGACGTGGGCGGTGAGGTCCTGGCGACCGATCGCCCGGTACGGATCGTCGCCGACCGCGTGACCGAGGTAGGTCGCGAGCGTGCCCGCCGCTCGCCGCCGGGGGTCGTACAGCTCGATCGCGGGGTGGCCGTAATCGACGAGGAGCAGGACGCCCCGGGCGAGGCCCGCCGCGGTCCGCCCGATCCAGTCGTCGGCGGCAAGGCAGATCTCGGCGCGCTGGCCCTCGGCGAGGACGATCCCCTCGCCGGCGAGCCGGTCGGCGAGGGCCGGCGTCGTGGGTTCCGCCTCGACGTCCCGGAGGTCGCCGTCGGAGGCCGGCCCGACGAGGACCTCGAGGAGACGGCCGGCCCGCTGGACGACCCGATGGGTGGGCAGGGCGTCGAGGACCTCGTTGGCGACGACCAGGCCGTCGATCGGTCGATCGTCGTCGGCCTCGACCGTTGCCCGGCCGGGATCGGCGCCCGACGCGAGGATGGCCGCCAGGACGGCGGCTCGGACGGCGTCGACGCGGGCCGGCTCGATCTCGGCGACCAGATAGCGGACGGCGGCCGGCCCGCCGTCGGTCGCGAGCAGGGCGCTCACGAGGGGCGCGGCCAGCGCCCCCGTCCCGGCGCCGGGCTCGCGGATCGTGAACGTCGCGGGCGACCCGAGTGTCTCGTGGACGCCGCGGGCGAACCGGGCGAGGGTCCGGCCGAAGATCGGGCTCGCCTCCGGCGCCGTCAGGAAGTCGCCCGCGCGGCCGGGCCGGGCGACGGATCCCCGGTAGTACCCGCGCGCCGGATCGTAGAGGACGATCTCCATGAACCGGGCGAACGTCATCGGCCCGGACCGTCCGATCTCGTCGCGGATCGCGTCGAGCAGCTCCGGGTCGGAGGGCACGTCGGCGACCGGCGGCCGAACGCGTCTCAGGTCCACGGTCGACCCAGCGCGAGCCGAAGGCCCGGCCCGACGAGGCTGTGCCCGCCGAGGACGATCGGGATCGGCGCCTCGCGCGCGGCCCGGGTGAGCCCGGCCAGCCACGGGTCGGCGATCCGCTCTGGGAGGAGGAGATCGCTCGCGAAACGGTCCTCGGCGACGGGCCAGGCGGACTCGTCCGTCCCGAATCGGTGGGCGAGGAGGACCCGGCTGTCGACGAGGGCGGCGTCGCCGAGCTCGGCCAGGATCGTCCCGAGCGCGTCCGGTCCGTCGCGGTCGAGGAGCAGGCCGAGGCTGGAGCGGGCCGGTCGCTGGCCATCGGGGCGCGTCCGGAAGCCGCGCTCCTCGATCAGGGCCCGGGTCCGCGAGCGCGTCGAGCGCTCCAGCCAGGCCAGCCCCGCGGCGGATGCCCGGCCGGCCACGAGGAGTTCGGCCAGCGGGTCCCCCGCGACCGCGGCGACGCGGCTGAGCGCCGCCATGACCGGCGCAGCCGTGAGCGGAGCGGTCGCCGAGCCCGACGGATCGATCCGGCCGGGTTCGTCCGGGCGGACGAGCAGGGCGTCGAGCGGCGAGTCGAGGTCGACCTGCAGTCGCCAGCGCGCGCCGAGGTCGTCGACGGCCACCCCCGATTCGGCCAGCCAGCGCGGCAGCCCGTTGTCCGCGGCGAGGTCGGGCAGGTCGCGGAGCCGGTCGGTGCCGGCGACCGCGACGATGTCGGCCGAGTAGCGGTTGTTCGCGAGGGCCTGTCCCGGCGGGCCGCCGGCGACGGCGACGAACGCCCGCCGGTCGGCCGCGGTGGCGAGCGGGATGCTTCCGGAGCCGAGGGCGACGATGCCGTCGGCGGCCTCCGCCCGGACCGCCTCGCGGAGGCGGGCGCCGAAGCTCGACACGGTGCCCGTCGCGGGCGCCTTGCCTCGGGGCTCCGTCGTCTGCTCGTCGACGACGATCGCCGCGTCCACGCCGGCCCGCCGGAACCCCTCGGCCTGGCGGTTCGCGTTCTGCAGCCGGATCGTGTCGAAGGCGGTCGTCAGCGGGCCGGCGCCGGGCGCCGCCCGAGCGTGGAAAATGAGGGCGACGACGCGGGTCACGCGGCGAGTCTAGCGAGCGAGGGCGGCCGGTCGATGCGACGGGTGCGAGCATATGTCGGGCTCGGGGCCAACCTCGGCGATGCCGAGCGGACCGTGGCCGGCGGGATCCGGACGCTCGCCGCCCTCCCCGGGGCGCGCCTCGACCGGGTCTCGCGGCTGTACGCGACGGCCCCGGTCGGGGTCGTCGACCAGCCGGCCATTCCGGAACGCGGCGGTGGCGCTGGACGTCCCGGCCGGCCCGGATCCGGCGACGGGGGCGACGGCGCTCCTGATCGCGCTGAAGCAGCTCGAGCGGGCGTTCGGCCGTCGCGAGCGGCAGCGCTGGGGGCCGCGCGAGCTCGACCTCGACCTGCTCGTCTTCGGCCGGGCGCAGCTCTCGCTGGACCGGCCGCCGGAGGGCCTCTCGCTCGACCCCGGCAAGGCCGACCGGCTGCTCATCGTCCCCCACCGCGAGGCCGCCGAGCGCCTCTTCGTCCTGGCCCCGCTCGCCGACCTTGCCGCGGGCCTCGTCCCGCCGGGCTGGCACGAGACGGTCGCGACGGCGGCGGCCCGGCGCCGGACGGTCGAGGGACCCGGGTCGGTCCGCCCGATCGCCACCTGGGACGCCGCGCGGGCTGCGTGGCGGCCGCTGCCGGCGAGCGGACGCGGCGGCTGATCCCACCGGGACCGCCGGCGGCCACCCGAGCGGCGAGGCGGCCGCGAACCGGGCGGCGGGGCCGGGGCGGAAGCCGCGACCCCGCGACCCGGCGATCCCGCGACCCCGCGACCCGGCGATCCCGCGACCCGGCGGCTGATCCCCACCTGGATCAGCCGGGCCGTCACCGTGCGCGACGGTGCGTCGAATCCAGGCCCCGTGCGGCCGATTCGGCAGACCGCCCCGCGAGGCTGGGCCCGATCTGATCCACCCGTGGATCAGGAGGGGCGACCCGGCGATCCGGCGGCTGATCCCCACCTGGATCAGCCGGGCCGTCACCGTGCGCGACGGTGAGTCGAATCCGGGACCCGGCCGGCCGATTCGGCAGACCGCTCCGCGCGGTTGGGCCCGGACTGATCCACCCCTGGATCGGGAGGGGCGACGGGGGTGAGGGCCGACCGCCGCGGCCGCACCCGCGACGGCGCTACTGGGCGAGCCGCGGATAGAGGCGGGCGCCGATCCAGACGAGGGCGACGAGGACGACCGCGAGGACCGCGATGTCGATCCCGACGCCGTGGCTGCTCGTCGTCCCGCGGATCATCAGGCCGCGGAGCGCGTCGACCATGTACGTGAGCGGGTTGAGCGTCGCGACGACCTGGAGCCACGGCGGCATGAGGTCGACCGGGTAGATCGCGCTGCTGGCGAAGAACAGCGGCATCGTCAGGAGCTGGCCGACCCCGGTGAAGCGCTCGCGCGAGCGGACGATGCAGGCGATGACGAGCGAGAAGGCGGCGAACAGCGCCGAGCCGAGGACGACGACGAGCGCGACGGCGGCGATCGACAGCGGGTCGAGCCGCAGCCCGATCCCGATCGCCAGCGCGGCGGCGTAGACGATCACCGCCTGGACGAGCGCCCGGGCGCCGCCGGCGAGGGCCTTGCCGAGGACGAGCGAGGCGCGCGACGCCGGGCTCACGAGGAGCTTGTGGACGAGCCCCAGGTCGCGCTCCCAGATCACGGCGAGCCCGAAGAAGATCGCGCTGAACTGGGCGCTCTGGGCGAGGACCCCCGGGGCGAGGTAGTCGATGTACGGCACGTCGCCGGTCGGGATCGCCCGGGTCCGGGCGAGCACCTGCCCGAAGACGAGCAGCCAGAGCAGCGGCTGGACGGCCCGGCTGGCCATCTCGACCGGGTCGTGGCGAACCTTGAGGAGCTCGGCCCGGGTGACGGTCAGCGTGTCCTCGGCGAACCGCGCGACCGGCCCGGGCTCAGCCCAGGCGGCGGGCGGTGCGGCGGGTTCGGCCGATGTCACGGAAGCTTCCTCCGATCTCGAGGTCGGTGCCGGTCAGGACGGCGAAGACGTCGTCGAGCGTGGCGGTCGGGCCGACCGCCGCCTTCAGCTCGTCGGGCGTGCCCACCGCGGAGATCCGGCCGCCGTTCATGAGGGCGAGGCGGTCGCACAGCTCGTCGGCCTCGTCCATGTAGTGGGTGGTGAGCAGGATCGTCGTTCCGTCCCGATCGCGGAGGCGGCGGACGCGGTCCCAGACCGCGGACCGGGCGGTGGGGTCGAGCCCGACCGTCGGCTCGTCCAGGAACAGGACCCGCGGCCGGTGGAGCATCGCCTGGGCGAGCTCGAGGCGGCGGACCATCCCGCCCGAGAACGTCCGGACCATCCGGTCGCCGACGTCGGCCAGGCCCATGAACTCGAGCTGCTCGTCGATCCGGCGCTCGCGGTCGCCGCGCGGCATGTGGTACAGGCGGGCCGAGAGGCGGAGGTTCTCCCGCCCGGTCAGCGTGCCGTCGGCCGACACGAGCTGCGGGACGTAGCCGATCCGGCGACGGACGACCCCGGGCTCGCGGCCGACGTCGGCGCCGGCCACCGACGCCGTCCCCGACGTCGGCGGCAGGAGCGTGATCAGCATCTTGATCGTCGTCGTCTTGCCGGCGCCGTTCGGGCCGAGGAGCCCGAAGATCTCGCCGGCCCTGACCTCGAGATCGACGTGGTCGGTCGCCCGGGTCCGGCCGTAATCGCGCGTCAGGCCGCGGCAGACGATCGGGGCGGGGTCGGCGTGAACGGCCGACACATCGGCGGACGTGACGGTGCGAACCGGCGCCTCGGGCCCGTCGTCGAGGATCCCGTCCGCGGTCATCGGGCGCCGTCCCGGCGGGGCGCTCGCCGTGCCACGGGGCGCGTCACCGGCGCGGTCGGGCCCGCTGCGGCGGCGGCGGACCCCGCCGCCGGGCCCGCCGCGCCGAGCCTGCCGAGCACGTCGAGGGCCGCGCCGAGCCGCCGCCGATCGTCCGCCGTCATCGCCCCCAGCTCCTGCGACAGCCAGGCCCGGGTCCGGCCGACGGCCCGGCCCACGGCCGCGGCGCCGGCCGGGCTCAGGACGATCCGGATGCGCCGCCGCTCGATCGGGTCGGTCGTCCGCTCGACCTGCCCCGACCGGGTGAGGCGCTCGACCAGGGCCGACGCCGAGGACGGGCTCATCCCAAGATGGGCGGCCAGGCCGGAGAGGTCGGTGCCGGGATGGCGCTCGACATAGCGGAGGGCGCGGAACTGGGGAACGGTCAGCTCGAGCCCGCTGTTCCGACGCATCTCCGTGCGGACCCGGCGGGTCGCCGCCGAGAGCGCTTCGAGGAGGTGGTCAGCGAGGAGCTCGGGCCCGGAAAATCGTTCATGTGACGAACTGTCCATGTGATGAACGATAGCACGGGTCCGGGCGGCGAGCCGACTCGGCGG
This sequence comes from uncultured Chloroflexia bacterium, assembly GCA_963710105.1. Taxonomy (GTDB): domain Bacteria; phylum Chloroflexota; class Limnocylindria; order Limnocylindrales; family CSP1-4; genus CF-46. The sequence continues at coordinate 88,293 of CAVPYV010000002.1, read as the reverse complement.
GCGAGAGGATGGACGCGAGGGCGGGCAGCCGCGGACGAGCCAGCGGACGAACCGCCCGACGGTGGGCGGACGAGCCGGCAGGTGAGCCGGCGGGTGAGCCGGCAGACAGGCCGGCGAGCTAGAGGCGGACGGACGGCGGCCGATCCCGGTCGAACATGTGGACCGTGTCGACGAAGCGGACCTGCTTCGCCTGGTAGGCCATGACGAGCGAGTGGGTCCGCGCCCCGCCGCCGAAGAAGCGGACGCCCTGGAGGAGGTCGCCGGCAGTGACGCCCGTCGCGGCGAAGACGAGGTTGTCGCCGGGCGCGAGGTCCTCGGTGTGGTAGACCCGGTCCTCGTCGCCGTGGCCCATCCGGGCGCCCCGGGCGCGCTCCTCGTCCGAGCGATAGCGGAAGCGAGCCTGGATCTCGCCGCCGAGGCAGCGCAGCGCGGCCGCCGTGATCACGCCCTCGGGTGCGCCGCCGATGCCCATGACCGCGTGGACGCCGGTCCCGGACACCGCCGTCGCGATCGCGGCCGACAGGTCGCCGTCGCCGATCAGCTGGATCCGGGCGCCGGCCTCGCGGACCTCCGCGATCAGCGCCTCGTGGCGCGGCCGCTCGAGGATGACGACGGTGATGTCTCCGACGTTCCGGCCGAGCGCCATGGCGATCCTGCGGAGGTTCTCGGTCGGGCTCTCGCGGATGTCGACCTTGCCGGCCGCGACCGGCCCGACGCAGAGCTTCTCGAGGTACGTGTCGGGGGCGTGGACGAGGCCGCCCTTCTCCGACGCGGCGAGGACCGTGATCGCGCCCGCCTGGCCGTGGGCGACGAGGTTCGTGCCCTCGAGCGGGTCGACCGCGATGTCGATCTCGGGGTTGTTCTCGACGCCGGCCGGCGTCCGCCGCCCGACCGGTTCGCCGATCCACAGCATCGGCGCCTCGTCGCGCTCGCCCTCGCCGATGACGATCGTGCCGGCGAACTCGATCTCGTCCATCGTCGCCCGCATCGCCTCGACGGCGGCGTGGTCGGCCTCGTCCTTCTGGCCGCGGCCCATGAACCGGGCCGAGGCAAGGGCGGCGGCCTCGGTGACGCGAACCATCTCGAGCGCGAGGAGCTGTTCCATCGGTTCTCCGCGGGCAGTCGGCGAGTGGACGGTGGGGCGAGGCGGCGCGTCGACCAGTGTCGACTAGTGCCGGAAGTGGCGTCTCCCGGTGAAGACCATCGCCAGATGATGACGATCGGCGACCTCGATCGCCATCTCGTCGCGGATCGAGCCGCCCGGCTGGATGATCGCGGTGACTCCGGCCTGGGCGGCGATCTGGATCCCGTCGGGGAAGGGGAAGTAGGCGTCGCTGGCCATCACCGCCGTCTTCGCCCGGTCGCCGGCCTTGCGCAGGGCGATCTCGACCGAGGTCTGGCGGCTCGCCTGGGCCGCCCCGATCCCGACCGTCGCCCCGCTCCGGGCGAGGACGATCGCGTTCGATCGAACATGGCAGACCGAGCGCCAGGCGAAGAGGAGGTCGTTGAGCTCGTCGAGCGTCGGCCGCCGCTTCGTGACGACCTGGAGCCGGCCGCGATCGAGGCCGACCTCGTCGAGGCTCTCGACGAGGAGCCCGCCGGCGACCCGCTTGAAGTCGAGGCTGGCGATGCCGTAGTCGCGCATGCCCTCGGTCGGGTCGGGCGGGACGGCGAGGATCTCGAGGCCGGCCCGTGCCTTGAGGATCCCGAGCGCCGCCTGGCTGTAGGCCGGGGCGACGACGGCCTCGTAGGAGTTCGCCGCGATCTCGCGGGCGGTCGCCCCGTCGAGCTCGCGGTTGACGCCGACGATCCCGCCGAACGCTGCGACCGCGTCGGTCTCCAGGGCGTGGCGGTAGGCCTCGACGAGCTCGTCGCCGGAGGCGATCCCGACCGGGTCGGTGTGCTTGACGATCGCGACCGTCGGGGTCGTGAAGTCGCGGGCGATCCGGTAGGCGGTGTCCAGGTCGAGGTAGTTGTTGAACGACGGCCGCTCGCCGCGGATCTGGGTCGCGTCGGCGAGCGTCCCGCTGCGGTGGGTCGTCTCCCGATAGAACGCCGCTCGCTGGTGGGGGTTCTCGCCGTAGCGCAGGTCGTCGACCTTCTCGAGGACGACGGCGAGGCGCTTGGGGAACGTGTTGTTCGAGATCTGGTTGAGGTAGGCGGCGATCTCGGCGTAATAGGCGGCCAGCGCGCCGAACGCGTCGGCGGCGAGCTGGGCGCGGAGCTCGGCGCTGATCGCGTGATGGCGCTTCAGCTCGGTGACGAGCTTGCCGTAGTGCTCGGGGCTGCCGACGGCCGCGACGCCGGCGCCGTTGCGGGCCGCGGCGCCCAGGAGGGCCGCGCCGCCGACGTCGATCATCTCGATCGCCTCGTCGATCGGCACGAGCTGGGCCCCGACGGCGGGCGCGAACGGGCTGACGTTGACCACGACGATGTCGATCGCGCCGATCCCCTGCTCGACGAGCTCCTCCATCTGGGCGGGAACGTCGCGGCGGGCCAGGATGCCGCCGTAGATCGCCGGGTGGAACGTCTTGACCTGGCCGCCGATCAGGGTCGGCAGGCCCGTCAGCTCGGAGACCGGGCGGACCTCGACGCCGTCGGCCGCCAGATGGTCGCGGGTCCCGTCGGTCGCGAAGACCTCGACGTCGAGTGCCAGGAGCTCCCGCGCCAGGGACGCGATCCCGTCGCGGTTGGCGACCGACAGCAGGGCTCGCACCCGGACAACTCCTCCTCCGACGCGGGATCTTCGCCGCGGGACGCGCACGCTCGACTGGCCAGCCGAGTATAGCGCGGGGCGTGGCATACTCCGTCGTCAGCGGCGCCCCCGGCGCCGCACCGAGCGGCGTCCGCCAGGCGGTTTGCCGGTCGGATCGGGTGCCCCGACGTGCGAGGTTGACGGTGCGGCTGCTTCCCTGGGAATACCTCTTCACCCGGTTCAGCTCGCACACGTTCCCGGACCTGTACACGACGACATGGGTGGCGACACTCGGCCTGCTCGTCGCCCTCGTCCTCCTCTACAACGTCCGGACCCGGGCCCTCCACCGCCACGCGCCGTATCTCGACATGTACGAGTGGCTGCTGTGGACCGGGATCAGCCTGTTCGGCCTGATCCTCGTCGCGGCGGTCTTCAACTTCTACCTCATCGTCCTGCTCGTGATCCTCATCACGGGCCTGGCGGTCATGGTCTGGGTCCGCTTCGTGCGCTTCCCGCCGGTCTTCGAGGTCTACGAGCAGAAGCTGGCCAAGCAGCGCTACTTCACGCGCTCGAAGTTCGCCCATCCCGAGTCGACGATCCGCCCGAAGAGCGCCAAGGCCGCCAAGGCGGGCGGCGGTCGGCCGAGCGGCCAGCGGGCGCGCTCGAACCGCGGCCGGCGCCGGCGCTAGGCCCGGGTTCCGGCCGGGCAGCGCGGAAGAGACGCGGCCGATGCCGATCGAGGTCCGCCGCTTCGGGGTCGGCCATCGCCGGCCGGACGGCCCGCCGGGGACGAGCGGGGTCAGCGGCCAGGTCATCCACAGCGACGCCCGCGGCGTGATCAGCGAGCTGGCGTTCGCCCGGAACGGGCGGATCGAGCCGCACACGAACCCGAACACGACGTGGTTCATCGTCATCGAGGGCGGCGGCTGGGTCGTCGTCGACGACGAGCGCCTCCGGGTCGCCGCCGGGGAGGCCGTCCTGTGGCCGCCCGGCGTACCCCACGGCGCCTGGGCGGACCGCGGCCACATGCGGGCCTTCGTCGTCGAGCTGGCGGGGCCCGACGACACGATGTTCCGGGGGATCCTCGAGGCCCGCGCCGCGGCCGAGATCGGGCCCGGGCCGCGGGTCGTCAGCCGCGGCGAGGGCACGTTGACGGGCCCGGACCGTCCGCCGCCGCGCGATCCCGACGCGGGCGAGCCCCACTGACGGGCGGTGACTGCCCGGCGGACGCGCGCGCCGTCTGCGCCAACATGACATGTTCCGCCGTCGGCCCGGGTAGCGTGGCTCCATGAGCCGCTACCTCCAGCTCCTCCGGCGTCGCGACTACGCCCTGCTGTGGGGCGGCGCGACGGTGTCGGCGCTGGGCGACGGCATGTCGTTCGTCGCCCTCGTCTGGCTGATCCTCGAGCGCGGCGGCGACGCCGCGGCGGTCGGCTGGCTGGCGGCCGCCTACACCGCCCCGGTCGTCGTCGGCGGCCTCGTCGCGGGCGTCATCCTGGACCGCTTCGATCGGCGCCGGGTGCTGGCCGCCGACAACCTGATCCGGGGCGTGGCGATCGGGAGCGTCCCGGTGGCGGCGGCGCTCGGCGTCCTCGGCACGCCCCAGCTCTTCGTGGTCGCCGCGGTCTACGGGCTCCTCTACATGACGAGCGTGGCCGGCATCCCGAGCATGATCCCGGCCCTCGTCGACGGCGACGAGCTCACCACCGCGAACGCGATGGAGTCGATCTCGTACGGGATCGCCGGGCTCGTCGGCCCGGCGATGGCCGGCGTGGTGATCGCCATCTTCAGCGCGCCGGTGGCCCTCGCGATCGATGCCGTCACGTATGCGGTGTTCGTCGTCTGCCTGCTGGCGATGCGGCGGGCAGCGCCCGACCCCGACGACGCGACGACCGGCGGGGCCCCTGCGACGGCCGCGCCTCGCCCGGGCGGTCTCGGCCCGGCCCTCCGCTTCGTGCTCGGCGCGCCGGCGATCGTCGCGATCACCGTGATGTACATGGGCCTCAACCTCAGCGGCGGGATCTTCACGGTCCTCGCCCCGGTCTACGCCCGCGACGTGCTCGGCGGGGACGCGACGACCTACGGCGCGCTGCTCAGCGCCCTCACGGCGGGCTCGCTCGTCGGGTTGATCGGCGTCGGGGCGATCCGCTGGCGGTGGCCGCTCGGTCGCTCGATCGCGGCCGCCACGCTCGCCACCGGCGTCGCCCTCGGGCTGCTCCTCGCCCGGCCGGGGTTCGGCGCGACCCTCGCGATCCTTGCGATCTCCGGCGTCCTGGAGTCGTCGCTGACGCCGTGGGCCCAGACGATCCGGATGCGCCTGATCCCGCCGGAGATGCGCGGCCGCGTGTTCGCCCTCCTGCGGACCCTCATGCAGTCGACGACCCCGCTCGGCGCCATCCTCGGCGGGATCCTGCTGGCCGGCGGCGACCCGATCCCCGCGATCGCGGTCGCCGCCGCGCTCGTGGCGATCCCGGGCGCGATCGGCCTGCGGCTGCCGGCCCTGGGTCGCGGGCCGACGGCCGAGCCGTGACGCCCGCCGGGCCGTGATGCCCGGACGCGGGGCGTTCGGCGCGCGCCCCTGACGGGGGCACGCAGCGCCGAATCGGGGCCGCTAGGCGTCCCCGCCGAGGATCGCCCCGAGCTGGCCGAGGATTCGCGCGGTCGCGCCCCACACGTGGAGCCCGTCGACCCGGTAGCCGCCGTAGCGGATCGGCCAGTCGCCGATCGTGCGCTCCACGACCTCGACGGCGGCACCGGGCAGGAACGCGGCGATCGGCGGGGTGAGGATCCGGGCGACCTCGGCCGGGTCGGGCTGGAGGAGGGGCGACCGCTCGGCGACGGCGACGATCGGGGTGATCCGGAAGTCGCTGACCGGAATGAAGACGTCGTCGAGCGCGCCCGCGACCCGGACGCCGGCGGTGCGCGGGTCGAGCCCGACCTCCTCGGCCGCCTCGCGGAGGGCGGTGGCCGTCGCGTCGGCGTCTTCGGGCTCGGCCTTGCCGCCGGGCAGGCTGACCTCGCCGCTGTGGTGGCCGTCGTAGCTGTGGCGCTCGGTCAGGACGATCCGCGCCTCGCCGCCCGGGCCGGGGAAGATGAGCGCCAGGACGGCGGCGGGCCGGGCCGTTGGCGTCGGGGTCAGGCGGGGACGGAGGCGGCCGTCGGTGAAGACCGGGGTGAGGTCGACCCGACCGGCGGGCAGGGGCGACGGCAGGACCGTCAGCCGCTCGACCGCGTCGGCGTACCTCATCGACGGCCCCGAGCGGCCGCCCACCGAGCCGCCCACGGGGGAGCCGTCAGTTGACGAGCTCCCCGCCGTCGCGATCCGTCTTCTTCTCACCGTCGATCTCCGGCAGGTCGAGGACCGTTCGCGATCGCCGCCGGCCGCCGGTCGCGGCCACGGTGGCGTCCTCCTCGCCGCTGGCCGCTCGGGCGTCGCGGCGGCTGCCCGCCTCGGCGACCACGGTCGAGCGCTCGGTCGAGAAGACGAGCGTCCCGCTGACGGCGTCGGCGTCGACGGCGATCAGGTCGCCCGGGGCGAACTCGCCCTTGAGGAGCGCCCGCGCCAGCGGGTTCTCGACGAGGCGCTGGATCGTCCGCTTCAGCGGCCGCGCCCCGAATGCGGGGTCGGTGCCCTCCTTGACGATCAGCCGGCGGGCGGCCGGGGTGAGCTCGATCCGGAGGTCCTGCTCGGCGAGGCGCCGGTCCAGGCCCTGGAGGAGGAGCTCGACGATCTGCTCGAGGTCGGCCTCGGACAGGGCGTGGAAGACGATGATCTCGTCGATCCGGTTCAGGAACTCCGGGCGGAACTGGGCGCGCAGCGCCTCGGTGACCTGGCGCTTCATCGCCTCGTAGGCCGCGTCGTCCTCGCCCCGCCCGCCGCCGCCGACCGCGCTGATCAGCTGCGAGCCGACGTTGCTCGTCATGATGATCACGGTGTTCCGGAAGTCGACCGTCCGGCCCTGGCCGTCGGTCAGGCGGCCGTCGTCGAGGACCTGGAGGAGGATGTTGAAGACGTCCGGGTGGGCCTTCTCGATCTCGTCGAGCAGGACGACCTGGTACGGCCGGCGGCGGACGACCTCGGTCAGCTGGCCGCCCTCCTCGTAGCCGACGTAGCCGGGCGGCGCACCGATCAGGCGCGAGACGGAGAACTTCTCCATGTACTCGCTCATGTCGATCCGGGTCATCGCCCCGTCGTCGTCGAACAGGAACTCGGCGAGGGCCCGGGCCAGCTCGGTCTTGCCGACGCCGGTCGGGCCGAGGAACAGGAAGGAGCCCTGGGGCCGCTTCGGGTCCGCCAGCCCGGCCCGCGCCCGGCGGACCGCGTCGGACACGGCCTCGATCGCCTCGTCCTGGCCGACGACCCGGCGGTGGAGGCGGTCCTCCATCTTCACGAGCTTCTCGAGCTCGCCCTCCATCAGCCGGGTGACCGGAATCCCGGTCCAGGCGGCGACGATCTCGGCGATGTTGTCGGCGTTGACCTCCTCGCGCAGGAGCGAGCCCGGGCCCTGCAGCCTGGCCAGCGCCTCGGTCTGCTCTGCGAGCTGCCGCTGGAGGCCGGGCAGGGTTTCGTACTGGAGCTTGGCGGCCGTCTCGTAGTCGGTCTCGCGCTGGGCCTGCTCGATCCGCACCTGGAGCTGCTCGAGCTCCGTCTTCGTGGTTCGGATCGCGGCGATCGCCGCCTTCTCCGCCTCCCAGCGCTGCTTCAGGGCGCCGGTCTGCTCCTCGAGGTCGGCGAGCTCCTTCTCGAGCGCCGCGAGGCGCGCCTTCGAGGCGTCGTCCGTCTCCTTGCGGAGGGCCTCCCGCTCGATCTCGAGCTGCATCCGGCGACGCTCGGCCTCGTCGAGCTCGACCGGCATCGAATCGATCTCCATCCGCAGCCGCGACGCAGCCTCGTCGACGAGGTCGATCGCCTTGTCCGGCAGGAACCGCTCGGTGATGTAGCGGTGGCTGAGCGTCGCGGCCGCCACCAGCGCGGAATCGGTGATCCGGACGCCGTGGTGGACCTCGTACCGCTCGCGCAGGCCGCGCAGGATCGAGATCGTCTCCTCGACTGTCGGCTCGTCGACGATCACCGGCTGGAAGCGCCGCTCGAGGGCGGCGTCCTTCTCGATGTGCTTGCGGTACTCGTCGAGGGTCGTCGCCCCGATCGTGTGGAGCTCGCCCCGGGCGAGCATCGGCTTCAGCAGGTTCGAGGCATCCATCGCGCCCTCGGCCGCGCCGGCGCCGACGACCGTGTGGAGCTCGTCGATGAACAGGATCACCCGGCCGTCGCTGTCCTTGATCTCCTTGAGGACGGCCTTGAGGCGCTCCTCGAACTCGCCGCGGAACTTCGCCCCGGCGATCAGCGCGCCGAGGTCGAGCGAGATCACCCGCTTGTCCTTGAGGCCCTCGGGCACGTCGCCGCGGACGATCCGCTGGGCGAGGCCCTCGACGATCGCCGTCTTGCCGACGCCGGGCTCGCCGATCAGGACCGGGTTGTTCTTCGTCCGGCGGCTCAGGACCTGGACGACCCGGCGGACCTCCTCGTCGCGGCCGATGACCGGGTCGAGCTTGCCGGCCCGCGCCTCGGCGGTCAGGTCGCGGCCGTACTTCTCGAGCGCGGCGTAGGTGCCCTCGGGGTTGGGCGAGGTCACCCGCTGGCCGCCGCGGACGCTCTGGAGCGCGCCGAGGATCGCCTCGCGGCTCGCGCCGTGGCGCTCGAGCAGGTCGCGGCCCTCGCCACCGACCTCGAGGACGCCGAGGAGCAGGTGCTCGGTCGAGACATACTCGTCGCCCAGCCGGCGCGCCTCCTCCTGGGCCAGCTCCAGGACCCGCTTGGCGCGCGGGTCCAGCGACAGGGAGCCGCCCTGGATCCGGGCCCGCTTGCCGAGGACGCCGGCCAGCTCGTCGCGGAAGGCGGGCAGGTCGACGCCGAGCCGGCGGAGGGTCTCGGCCGGGACGCCGTCGTCGGGCTCGACGAGGGCGTGGAGGAGGTGCTCGGCGTCGAGCACCGGCGAGGCCATGCTCTCGGCGGCGCGTTGCGCGGCGGCGATGGCCTCCTGGGCGTTCTGGGTGTAACGGTCGAGCTGCATGGCGTGGTCTCCGGGGTCGGGGGCGGCTGTGCCGCCGGTCGGGATGGCGGGGGTCAGGTGGTCGTTCGGGGGTCGGGCTGGTCGACCGCGTCGAGGAACGCCTGCGCCCTGGCCGCGGCCTCGTCGTCGAGCTTGGTGGGGAGGACGACTCGCGCCTTCGCGTAGAGGTCGCCGGCCCCGTCGGCGCGGAGGTGGGGCATGCCCTGCCCGCGGAGCCGGAAGCGGTGGCCGTTCTGGGTTCCGGCCGGGATCCGCAGCAGGACCTTGCCCTTGAGGGTCGTGACCGGGACCTCGCCGCCGAGGAGCGCCTCGCCGAGGGTGATCGGCAGCTCGCGCTCCAGGTCGGCGCCCTTGCGGGTGAAGACGGGGTGGGGCCGGACGCGCGTCGTGACGACGAGGTCGCCGCCCTGCGGGCCCTGGCCGGACAGCTTGATCTTCGTCCCGGTGTCGGCGCCGCGGGGGATCGTGAGGTCGAGCCGCCGGCCGTCGATCTCGACCCGGCGGGTCGTGCCGTGGAACGCCTCCTCGAGCCCGATCTCGGCGACGGCCTCGGCGGTGGCCCGGCCGACCGCGGTCTGGCCCGCCCGCCCGGCTGACGCGGTCCGCGCCGCTCCGGGCGGGCTCGCCGCTCCGTCGGCGCTGTTCAGGCCCATCTCGGACAGGATGTCCTCGAACGACGGGCCGGCCGCCGCGCCACGCCGGGCGCCCCGTCCCGCGCCGCCGGGCGCCGGTCCCGCGTCGCCGCTGAAGAACGTCCGGAAGAAGTCGGAGAAGTCGCCGCCGCCACCACCGGAGGTCCGAAACTCGTAGCGGACGTTGCCCGCGCCGCCGCCGCCGCCCCGCCCGAAGCCGCCGTACGGGCTGCCGGCGGCGAACGGGCCGGCCGCGTCGGGATCGACCCCGGCCCGGGAGTAGGCCTCCCAGTCCTTGCCGAGTCGGTCGTACTTCTTGCGCTTGTCGGCGTCGGACAGGACCGCGTTGGCCTCGTTGACCGCCTTGAAGCGCTGCTCGGCGGCCTTGTCGCCGGGCTTCTTGTCCGGGTGGTTCTCGCGGGCGAGCTTGCGGAAGGCCTTCTTGATCTCGGCCTGGCTCGCCGTCCGCGGGACCCCGAGCGTCTGGTAGTAGTCCTGGTATTCCATCGTTGGCAGCGATCCTCAGTGGCGGCCGGCGGTCTGCCGGCCGTGGATCGCGCGAGGCCGGTGATCGGATGCGATCACCGGCCTCGTCGCTGCGGCGCCTACTGCTGCCGGTCGACGACGACCGGGGGCTGGTCCGAGGGCGGGAACGTCGTGCGGCGCACGCGGTCCTCGCGCTCTGGGCTGTCGCTCGGCGTGTCGCCGGGCTTGACGACCTTGGCCGGCTCCTCGACGACGAGCGCCTTCGGCTTGCGCCGGAGGGCCGTCTCGAGGACCTGGTCCATGGAATCGACCAGGACCAGCTTCATGGACTTGCGGATCTCGTCGGGGATGTCCCGCAGGTCCTTCTCGTTCTTGCGCGGCAGGATCACCATCTTCGCCCCGGCCAGATGGGCGGCCAGGATCTTGCTCTTCAGCCCGCCGATCGGGAGGACCCGACCGCGGAGGGTGATCTCGCCGGTCATCGCGACGTCCTTGCGGACCGGGATGCCGGTCAGCGCGCTGACGATCGCGAGGGCCATCGTGATCCCGGCCGACGGGCCGTCCTTTGGGATCCCGCCGGCGGGGACGTGGATGTGGAGGGTGTTCTTCTCGAACACCTCGCGCGAGATGCCGAGCTCGGTGGCGTGGGCTCGCGTCCACGACAGGCCGGCCCGGGCCGACTCGCGCATGACCTCGCCGAGCTGGCCGGTGAGGATGAAGTCCTCGCGGCCCTCCATCTTCGTGACCTCGATCGCGACGACGTCGCCGCCGACCTCGGTCACGACGAGGCCCGTCGCCGAGCCCGTCTGGTCCTCGGCCTCGAGCTCGCCGTACTCGTAGCGCGGCGGGCCGAGGTACTCGGCGAGCTTCTTCAGGTCGATGACCGTCTTGCGCTTGCGGCCCTCGGCCACGGTCCGGGCGACCTTGCGCATGACGTTCGCCAGCTCGCGCTCGAGGTTCCGGACGCCGGCCTCGTGGGTGTAGGAGCGGACGAGCTCGACCATCGTCGGGTCGGGGATGACGATGTGCTTGTCGGTCAGGCCGTGGTTCTTCATCTGCTTGGGGATGAGGAAGCGCTTCCCGATCTCGATCTTCTCCTGCTCGGTGTAGCCCGGCAGCTGGACGATCTCCATCCGGTCGCGGAGGGCGGCCGGGATCGGATCGAGCAGGTTGGCCGTCGCCACGAAGAGCACCTTCGAGAGGTCGAAGGGCACCTCGAGGTAGTTGTCCTGGAACGTGTTGTTCTGCTCGGGATCGAGGACCTCGAGGAGGGCCGACGAGGGGTCGCCCCGGAAGTCCATCCCGATCTTGTCGACCTCGTCGAGCATGAAGACCGGGTTGTTGGATCCCGCCGTCTTGATGTTCTGGATGATCCGGCCGGGCAGGGCGCCGATGTAGGTCCGGCGGTGGCCGCGGATCTCCGCCTCGTCGTGGATTCCGCCGAGGCTCATCCGGACGAACTTGCGGCCCATCGCCCGGGCGATGCTCTTGCCGAGCGAGGTCTTGCCGACGCCGGGCGGGCCGACGAAGGCGAGGATCGGGCTGCGGATCTGGTCGGCGAGGGTCCGGACCGCGAGGTACTCGAGGATCCGCTCCTTGATCTTCTCGAGGCCGTAGTGGTCCTCGTCGAGGATCTTGGCGGCGGCCTTGATGTCGAGCTGGTCGTCGGTCGCGACGTTCCACGGCAGGCCGACGAGCCAGTCGACGTAGGTCCGGATCACGCCGACCTCCGGCGAGGCGGACGGGATCCGGCTCATCCGGTCGATCTCCTTGATCGCCCGGGCCTTGATCTCCTCCGGCATGCCGGCGGACTCGACCTTGTCGCGAAGCTCGTTGATCTCGGCCTGCTGCGGGTCGTCCTCGCCCAGCTCGCGCTGGATCGCCTTGAGCTGCTCGCGGAGGATGTACTCGCGCTGGGTCTTGTCCATCTCGGACTTGACCTCGGACTGGATCCGCCCCTTGAGCTCGAGGATCTCGATCTGGCGGGCCAGGAAGTTGCTGACGAGCTTGAGGCGCTCGGTCACGTCGACCGTCTCGAGCAGCTCCTGGCGCTGCTCGGTGCTCATGTCGGGGCTGTAGGCGACCATGTCGGCCAGGAGCCCGGGCTCGCTGATGTTGCGGGCGGCAACGGCCGCCTCGGGCGGGACCGGCGCGCCGTTCGCGACGTACTGCTCGATCTGGGCCTGGACCGTCCGCATCAGGGCCTGGACCTCGAGGCTAGCGCCACTGGCGTCGTGGAGCTCCTCGACGGTCGCCCGGAGGTACGGCTCGTTGGCGACGAAGCCGATCAGCTTGAGGCGGGTCTGGCCCTGGACGATCGCCCGGACCGTGCCGTCCTGGAGCTGGACGACCTGGGCGATCTTCGCCAGGGTCCCGACGGTGTAGAGCTCGGACGGGGACTCGATGTCCTCCTGCTCCGGCTGGCGCTGGGTGACGAGGGCGATCGGGCCGCCCTCGGCCACGGCGGCGTTGAGGGCGTTGACGCTCTTCTCGCGTCCGACCTGGAGCGGAACGATCATCTCCGGGAAGATGACGGTCTCGCGGAGGGCGACGAGCGGCAGCTCGCGCGGACCGTTCGGCGTCGCGATGATGGGGGTCGTCGGCTGATCGTCCCGCTCTTGGCTCGGGCGCTTTGCCATCAATGGTCTCCTGTGGATCGGGTCGCGATCATCGGGCCTGCACGGCCCGTCGTGAAGTAGGGCTTCCTGTGGTTCGTCATCCCCGATCGTCCGGGTTCGGATTCCGGCGATCGGTGGCGACGGGGGCTTCGTCGGCGGCCGCCGCAGCGGCCGATTCGGCCGCCCGGCGGCGGGTGCCTTCGGCGTAGAGCGCTTCGAGGATCCGCGTCCCCAGCCGTTCCTCGAGCTCGAACAGGAGCCGGATCCCGGCGAGGTTGACCCCGCGCTCGCGGGTCAGGTGGCGGATCCAGGTGATGCGACGGATGTCCTCGTCGCTGTAGAGGCGGATGTTCGTCGGCGTCCGGGCCGGGCAGATCAGGCCCTCGTCCTCGTAGATCCGGAGCGTCCGGGGGTGGGCCGCGACCAGCGTGGCGGCCACGCTGATCACGTACACCGGACGACGGGGGTCCTTCTCGACCCGGCCCTGGGACATCCGGTCAGCCCCGGCTGCCGGCCGTGGCGGGCTCGGGCGTCGAGCCATTCGTCGTCGCCTCGACCGGCGTCGCGTCCGTCGTCGAGGTGCTGCCCTCGACCGTCGGGCTGATCCGGATCTGGCGCGGCTTGACCGATTCGGCCTTGGGGATGCGCAGGGTCAGGATGCCGTGCTCGAAGGTCGCGCTGGCCTTGTCGGGCTCGAGGCCGGTCGGCAGGCTGATCGCCCGGCTGACCGACCCGCGGCGGATCTCGGAGACGAGGTTCTCGCCCTCGCCCTCGCGGCGCTGCTCGCGGTACTCGCCGAGGATCGACAGCGTGCCGTCCTCGACGGTGATCTGGACGTCCTCGGGCTTGATCCCCGGCAGGGCGGCCTCGACGACCAGCGCGTCGGCGGTCCGGGTCACGTCCAGGGGCAGGGAGTGGGTGGTGTCGAACAGCGGGCCGAGCGGGCGTCGGACGAAGCTGTCCTCGAACAATCGATCCATCGCCGAGCGGAGCGACATGAGCTCGCCGAACGGCGAGGGACGGCGCACGATCGTCACTTCGTGGACCCTCCTTGTGAATGGTGCGATGGCGTCCGGCCGGACCGTTCCGGTGGACAACGGGAAGGCTAGAACCCTGACAATGACGTTGTCAAGAAGGTTGCGATTCTTTGATGGTGAGATCGGCGCGGCCGACCCGGGCCGCCGGCGCTGGTTCGGCCCCGCGCCGTCGCGCTGCCGCCGCCCTGCGGCTCCGCCTCGGCGGCGACTCAGACCGCCTCGGCGGCCGACTCAGACCGGGGCGGCCCCCGGCTCCGCCTCGGCCGGCCGCTCGCCGGCCAGCCGCACGACCACCGCGCTTGCCGCGATGCTCAGCGCGACCGCGGCGACGAGCGCGACGTAGGCGTCGTTCGTGATCGCCTCGGCCGCCACCGCCGCCGAGCCGAGGACGAAGGAGAACTCGCCGACCTGGCCCAGCCCGATCGCGAGCTGGAGCGGCCGGGCCGGGAGGTGGGTGAGGCGGGCGAGCAGGTAGACGACCGCGACCTTGGCGACGACGATCAGGCCGAGGAACAGGGCGAGCCAGCCGAGGCCGCGGCCGAGGGCGTCGGGCTGGATCAGGGTCCCGATCGCGACGAAGAAGAGGACAGCGAAGAGGTCGCGGAAGGGGAGGAGCCGGCGACGCGCCTCGGCCGCCTCCGGGCTCTCCGTCACGGCGAGGCCGCCGACGAACGCGGCGAGGGCGAGGGGCACCCCGAAGACCTCCGAGCCGACCCCGGCCAGGGCGAGGCCGCTGGCGACCGACACGATCAGGAAGAGGTCGTGCTCGCTCCGCAGGCCGCGCAGGACGATCGGCAGCAGGCGGGCGACCGCGAGCGCGAGGACGAGGAAGGCGGCGATCCCGGCGACGGCCTCCCCGAGCGGCCGACCGGCGCTGCCGAGCAGGGCCAGGAGGACGGCCGCGATCGTGACCCCGGTCGTGTCCTGGAGGGCGCTCCAGCCGAGGAGGGCCTGCTCCGTGACCCGATCGGTCGTCCGTCGCCGGCTCTTCGTGATGTTGACGATGACGACCGACGACGACAGCGCGATCGACAGGCCGATGAGCGCGGCCGGGACCGGATCCAGGCCGGCGGCGTAGAGGGCCGCCGCCGAGATCGCGGTCGTGATGATCGCCTGGAGCGGCCCGGCCAGGATCAGGCCCCGCTGCTCGGACCGGATCCGGAGGAGGTCGACCTCGATCCCGACCTCGAACAGGAGCAGCACGACGCCGAGATCGGCGAGGAGCTGGAGCTGCTCGCGATCGGCGACGTAGCCGGGGGTGAACGGCGAGACGACCACGCCGAGGGCCAGGTACCCGACGACCGCGGGCAGCCCGAGCCGGCGGGCAAGCCAGCCGGCGACGACGGCCCCGAGCAGGACGAGACCGATCTCGAGGATCGGGCCGGCGGTGTGGTCCATCGCCGGATGGTAGCGGTCGCCGGGCGGCGGCCCGCTGGCCGTGGCCGGGCCTGGCGACCCGGGACGTCCGCGGTCGGCCCGCCCGGCGACAGGATCAGCCGACGGCGCCCGGCGGCAGGATCAGCCGACGGCGACCGGCTGCGCTGTCAGCCGACGGCGGCCGTCTCCGCGTCGCCGATCAGCTGCTCCCGGAGGCGGACCTCGCACTCCGGCTTGCCGATCGCGATGACCTTGTCGCCCTCGGCCAGGATGGTCTCCGGCCGGAGCGGGGTCGCGACCCCGTCGCGGATCACCGCGAACAGGGAGCAGTCGTCGGGCATCGTCAGGTCGCGCGACGCCTTCCCGACGGCCGGCGAGCCGGCCTGGAGGTGCGCCTCGATGAGCTCGAGCTCGCCCTCGCCGAGCGCGGCGAGATGGAGGAGCTCGTGGACGGGGATGTCCTGCTCGATCGAGCCGAGGATCATCCGGGTCGGGCTGATCAGCTCGTCCACCCCGAGGTGCTTGAACAGCGTCTCGTTCTTCGGGTTGTTGACCCGGGCGATCGTCCGCGGCACGTCGAAGTGGTGCTTCGCCATCTGGCAGATCACGAGGTTGTCCTCGTCGTCGCCCGTCACCGCGGCCACGATGTCGGCCCGGTTCGCGCCGGCCTCGGCGAGGTACTTGCCCTCGCAGCCGTCGTGGGCGATCACGACCGAGCCGATCTCGTCGGCGATCTGGTTCGCCCGCTCGCGCTCCTTCTCCATCAGCACGACCTCGTGGCCGCTGTCGATGAGCTCCTTCGTCAGGTAGTAGCCGACCTTGCCGCCGCCGATCACCAGCACGAACACGTCGTCAGCCCTCCGGGGTGCTGCGGGGCGCGACCGGCGCCGCGGCGGGGGCCGCCGGCGGGCGCCCGCCGGTCGGGACGGGCCACTGGCCGGCGCCGCCGGTCGCGGAGCCGGCCGCCGCCGCGGTCGTTCCGGTCGCGGCTTGGGATGCGGGCGAGGCGGCCGCGGCGTCCGCCGGCCGGCTCGGTGCCGTCGTGATGGTCGCCGCCGGGGTGGTGGCCGGTCGCCGCCGAGAGCCCCGGTCCGAACGCCATGCCGAGGCCGAGGAAGTCGCTGACCGCGGTCGCCATCAGGTTCGTCCGGCAGAGCGTCGCGATCCCGAGCTCGGCGTAGGCGCTCGCCCGCAGCGGGTCGTTGATCTTGGCGATCACCTGGCGGACGCCGAGGGCCTCGGTCGCCAGCTGGGCCGACATGACGTTGCGGTTGTCGCCCTCGGTCATCGCGATGAAGAGGTCGGCATTCTCGGCGCCGGCCCGGCGGAGGGTGTCCTCGTCGGTGCCGTCGCCGCGGACGGCGGCGCCCCGGAAGGTGCCCGGCAGGCGGTCGAAGGCGCTGGTCTTCGTGTCCAGCACGACGACTCGGTGGCCGGCCCGGTCGAACGCGTCGGCCAGGACGGACCCGACGCGGCCGCAGCCGACGATCACGGTTTTCACGTTGTCTCCTCCTGGATCGGCTCGCGCACGACCCAGACTGCGCAGGGAGCGTTCTTCAGGACGTACGGGATCGTCCGTCCCATGGCGAAGTCGCCGCCGAACTTGGTCCGATAGGCGAGGCCGACGACGAGCAGGTCCGCTTCGCGCTCGACCGCCTCGTCGACGAGCGCCGCGCCGACATCGCGCGCCTGGAGCAGGACCGACTCGAGCTTGACCCCGGCGTCCTCGGCGGTGCCCTCGGCCAGGTCGAGGACCTGCTGGATCTCCTCGGACCGGCCGGCGACGTCCATGTCGAGCGGCATCGACCAGTCGATCTCGACGACGTGGACCCCGATCAGCTCGGCCTTGTGGGCCTTGGCGAGCTCGGCCACGAGGCGGACCAGCCGCTGGCCGTTCGGGTGTCCCGAGAGCGCCACGACGGCGCGGCGGAACGAGGGCGCGGCATTCGGCTCGGTTGGCACGGCGGCGACTCTACCACCGTGCGGCATCGCCGTCGCCCGTTGACGCGCCGATCGCGGTGCACCGGCGTCACGGCCGGGGCGAACCTCAGCCCGGGCCGGGCGGCCCGTCCGGAAGCGGCTCGTCGCGGCCGGCGTCGGCGGCGAGGTGCCGCTCGAACAGGGCCGGGTCCTCGCGCCGGTACGGGACGTTGACGACGACGGTGTGCGGTCGGCCAAGGAGCGAGCTCCGGAGCCGCTTCACCGACTGGTTGTAGAGGAGGCGCTCCCACCACCGGCGGGCGACGTACTCGGGCAGGACGACGAAGGTGATCGGCGCCGGCTTGTCGGGTGGCCACGCCGAATCGAGCACGTCGAGATAGGCGCTCAGCGGGCCGGTCAGCGCCCGATACGGCGATTCGACCACGACGAGCGGAACGCCCGGCACCTGGCGCTCCCACTGCTCGCGGATCGCGACGCCGTCCTCGGGGTTCTCGGTGATGAAGACCGCCCGCAGGTCGACCGCGATGGATCGGCCGACGTTGACCGCCTGGATGACCGCTCGGTTGATGCCGGGGATCGGCACGACCGCGCGCTCCTCCCGACGCGGTGCGTCGAACACGAGGTCCTGGCGAACCCGCAGCTCCTGGCGCGACGCGTCGTACTGGCGGTGGATGAACACCATCATCGCAACGAACGCCGGGATCAGGATGACGACGAGATACGCCCCGTCGGCGAACTTCACCAGGGCGACGATGATGAGGACCACGGCGGTCAGAGCGGCGCCGAGGCCGTTGATGATCGCCCGGTACCACCAACCCGCTCCGCGTTCGCGGAGCCAGTGACGGACCATCCCGGTCTGCGACAGGCTGAAGGTGACGAAGACGCCGACCGAGTAGAGCGGGATCAGGGCGTGCGTGTCGCCGTTGAAGACGACGAGGAGACCCACCGCGGTCATGGCGAGCGCGACGATGCCCCACGAGAACGCGAGCCGATCGCCGCGGAAGGCGAACTGGCGGGGCATGTATCCGTCCTCGGCGAGGATCGCGGCCAGCCGGGGAAAGGCATTGAAGCTCGTGTTCGCGGCGAGGAAGAGGAGGAGGGCGGTGCTTGCCTGGAAGAGCAGGTAGACCACCGATCCATCGCCGAAGATCGCCCCGGCGACCTGGGCGATGACCGTGGGTCCGCCGTGCTCGGTGTCGGTCGGCATGATCCCGAACGCATGGGCGACGACGCTGATGCCGACGAACAGGACCCCCAGCAGGATCGAGACGATGATCAGGGTGTCCGCGGCGTTCCTCGCCTCGGGGGGCTTGAAGGTCGGGACGCCGTTCGTGACGGCCTCGGTCCCGGTGAGGGCGACGGCCCCGCCGGCGAAGGCGCGCAGGATCACGAACAGGGCCAGCGGCTCGACCCCGTTCGCGTCCCCGAACGGGATGACCTTCGGATGGGGCGGCAGCGGGTGGGCGTCCCCGACCAGGATCCGGAACAGGCCGAGCCCGATCATCGTGAAGGCCAGGCCAAGGAAGAGATAGGTGGGAACCGCGAAGATGTTGCCCGACTCGCGAACGCCCCGGAGATTCGCGACCGTCATCAGGAAGATCGAGACGACGCCGATCTCGATCCCCACCACGTGGAGCTCGGGCACGACGGACACGATCTGGGCGATCGCCGACGCGGACGAGACCGCGACGGTCATCACGTAGTCGATCAGGAGCGCGGCGGCCGCGACGAGCGCGATCTTGTGGGAGAGATTCTCGCGGGACACGACGTACGCGCCGCCTCCGGACGGGTAGGCGGCACAGATCTGGCGGTACGAGATCGAGACGATGGCCAGCATCGTGGCGATGGCGATCGAGATCGGAATTGACCAGACGAGGGCGCCCGCACCGGCAACCATCAGCACCCGGAGGATCTCTTCCGTCGCGTACGCAGACGAGCTGATCGGATCGGAGCTGAAGATCGCGAGGGCCTTCTTCTTCGCCAGCCGCTCGCCGACCTCCTCCTCGGTCGCCAACGGCCGGCCGATCGTCACCCGCCGGATCCGCGACCAGAGTCGCCCCACCGCCGTCTTGGGCTCGTGGGCGGCTGCCTTGGCGACCATCTGGCCGGGGCCGGTGTAGCGGAAATACGGGGCATGCGGGCGCGCGACGCGCACGCGCCGGTCCGCGGGTTTCCGGCCCTGCATGGGCCGGCGGCCTCCGATCATCCGACTCCGATCTGTGGTGGGCTGCGGCTCCGGGGTCAGTGGCCGCGGCGGTAGGGCACGTCGGCGATCACCGTGTGCTCGCGCCCGACCAGCGCCGACTTCAGGCGCTTGGCGGACTGGTTATACAGCAGCCGGTCCCACCAGTGTCGGGCGACGTACTCGGGCAGGACGACGATCGTGATCGGGGCCGGCCGGTCGGGTGGCCAGGCAAGGTCGAGGACGTCGAGGTAGGCGGTCAGCGGGCCGACGAGCGCCCGGTACGGCGACTCGACGATGACGAGCGGAACCCCGGGCACCTGGCGCTCCCACTTGCGCCGGAGGTGCTCGCCGATCTCCGGGTCCTCGGTGATGAAGACGGCCCGCACGTCGTTCGCCAGGGTCTGCCCGAAGATCACGGCCTGGACGACCGCCCGGTTGATCCCGTTGACCGGGACGACGACGCGCTGCTCGCGGTGGGACTCCCCGACGACGAACTCGTCGCGGACGGCCAGCTCGACCTCCTGCGCCGCGTACTGGCGGTGGACGAAGTTCATCAGCGCCACGAGGAGCGGGATCAGGACGATGACGATCAAGGACTGCGGCGCCTTGGCGACCGTCACGACGACGGCGACGACCGCGGTCAGGGAGCAGCCGAAGGCGTTGATCGCGAGCCGGCGCCGCCAGCCCGGCGGCCGCTCGCGCCGCCAGTGGCGGATCATCCCGGCCTGGCTGATCGTGAAGTCGATGAACACGCCGACCGCGTACAGCGGGATGATCAGGTGGGTCTCGCCGTGGAAGACCACGATCAGGCTGGCGGCGACCGTCGCCAGGACGATGATCCCGTAGCTGAACGCGAGGCGGTCGCCGCGGAAGGAGAACTGGCGCGGCATGTGGCCGTCGACGCCGAGGATCGCGAGCAGCCGCGGGAAGGCGTTGAACGAGGTGTTCGCGGCGAGGACGAGGAGCAGCGCCGTGAACCCCTGGAACAGGAAGAACGGGATCGACCCGCCGCCGTAGACCTTGGCCGCGATCTGGCTGATCACGGTCTGCTTCTCCGGCAGGTCGATGTGGGTGATGCCGAAGTTGACGGCCAGGAACGTGAGGCCGATGAACAGGACCCCGAGCAGTCCCGCCATCGCGGCGAGCGTCGTGGCGGCGTTCTTCGCCTCCGGCGGCTGGAAGGCCGGGACGCCGGTCGCGATCGCCTCCGTTCCGGTCAGGGCCACCGCTCCCGCGGCGAACGCGCGCAGGAGCAGGATCACCGACAGCGTCTGGAGGCTCTCGCCCGTCTGCGCCGCGAGCGCGGTGCTGAACTCGCCGTGCTCGCCGAGGACGACGATCCGGAACGACCCGAGGGCGATCATCAGGAGCGCCGAGCCCAGGAACAGGTAGGTCGGGATCGCGAACAGGTTGCCCGCCTCGCGCAGGCCGCGGAGGTTGCCGATCGTGATCAGGCCGATCGCCAGGACCCCGAGGATCACCCGCTCGTCGATCAGCTCGGGGATCGCCGACGTCACCTGCTCGATCGCCGACGCCGTCGAGACCGCGACGGTCATCACGTAGTCGATCATCAGCGCCGATGCCGCGATCAGCGACATCTGTCGCCCGAAGTTCCGCTTCGAGACCGAGTAGCTGCCGCCGCCGGTGGGATAGGCGATGCAGACCTGGCGGTAGCTGACGGCGACCGCGATCAGGAGCACGGCGATCCCGACGCTGATCCACAGCCCCCAGGCGAGGGCGGCGATCCCGCCGAGGATCAGGACACGGAGGATCTCCTCGGTCGCGTAGGCCGACGAGCTGATCGCGTCCGAGCTGAAGATCGCAAGCGCCTTCTTCTTCGACAGCCGCTCGCCGATCTCCTCCTCGCTGGCCAGCGGCCGGCCGAGGACGAAGGCCTTTGCCCGGGCGAAGAGCCGGCCACGCCGCGTCGTCGGGATGGAGGCAGCTTCCTTGGCCGTCAGCTGGCCGGGCCCCGTCCAGCGGAACATCGCGGCGTGGGGCCGCTCCACGCGGACGCGCCGATCCCCTGGCTTCCGCCCCTGGAGAGACCGCCGCCCGCCGATCACCGGGTCACAGGCCGACCCGGAGCCGGTCGGCCAGGCGGCCGGGCAGCCCGGCGTCGAGCATCGCCGACCGGACGGCCTCGATGTCGTAGGCGACCCGGCGCCACGTCGCGACGCCCGCATCGGTGTCGATCTCGAGCCAGCTCGCGGTCGGGTCGCCGTCGCGCGGCTGGCCGACGCTGCCGGGGTTGAGGAGGGCCGGCCGGCCGTCGAGCCGGAAGGACGACCCGGGACCGGGGGCGATCGCGTCGATCCGGCCGTCGCGGTCGGCCCAGGCCATCGGCAGGTGGGTGTGGCCGTGGAGCCCGACCGGCGTCTCGAGGACCGCGAGGTTCGCGCGGGCGACCGGCACGGACGTCACGTACTCCCAGATCGGGTCGCGCGGGCTGCCGTGGACGAGGGTCATGTCGGCGGCGCGATGGGTCGTCGGGAGCGCCGCAAGCCAGGCCCGGGTCGCATCGTCGATCCGTCCGCGGGTCCATTCGATCGCCGCCCGGGCATCGGGGTTGAACCACTCGATCTCCGAGCCGCCGAGCGCCGCGAGATCGTGGTTGCCGGCGACCCCGATCGCGCCGACGCCCGCGAGGCGGGCGACGACGCCGTCCGGGTCCGGGCCGTAACCGACGACGTCGCCGAGCTGCCAGACCGCATCGACGGCTCCGGCCGCCGTCAGCACCGCGTCGAGGGCGGCGAGATTCGCATGGATGTCCGACAGGACCGCAACGCGCACCGGCCCAGCCTAGCGGGTCCGCGGTCCGTTCGGCACGTGGCTCCTGTGCCGATGAGCCGGACGCGGGCGCGTGCGTCCGGTGTCCAGCCGTCGCCGATCCCCGACAGGATCAAGCCGCGTCGACACGAGCACGACGCTCTGCCGATCCGGGCAGGGATTCCTCGATTCGGGCGCGGTGTCACGCACAGCCGCCGCAGATCCGAGTCACCTGAGGATCGGCCGAGCCGAACGGCCGACGCGCGGTTGCCGGCGACCGGCGTCTCGCCCGCCTGCGGGGCGATCACCACGGCGCGCGGCGGCGGGTGGCGGGTTCCCGGGGCCAGGCAGGGTCGATCGGATGCGGGCCGCGCTCGACGACGATGAGGCGGTGGCCGGCGAGCGCCGCGATCGCCTCCGGGTGGGCCGCCGGCGCGACGCCCGGGCGGGCCGCCGCCTCCGCGCCCGCCGCCTCCACGTCGATCCGCGCACCGCGATCGATCGCGTCCAGCGCCCGGCGGGCGGCAGCGAGCTCGCCGCCGAGCCCCGCCGGATCGTCGATCCCGCCCTGCTTCCAGGCGATCAGGACGCCCCCCGGCGCGAGGAGCGGCAGGGCCAGTTCGACCAGCTCGGCCAGCGAGCCGACGGCGCGGGCCGTCACGGCCGGCCACGCCCCACGATCGCGTGACGTGGCGGCCAGCTGCTCGGAGCGGGCGGCCTCCGCCGCCACCCGGTCCGCCAGCCCGACCGCCGCGATCACCGTGGCGAGGAACCGGACCTTCTTGCCGATCGAATCGACGAGGAGGGCCCGGTCGGCGGGCAGCGCCGCTGCGAGCGGGATCCCGGGGAAGCCCCCGCCGCTCCCGAGGTCGATGAACCGGTCGATCCCCCGCGCCCGGAGTACCGGCAGGGCGGTCAGGCTGTCGGCGACATGGCGGACCGCGATCGCGGCCGGCTCGCGGATCGCCGTGAGGTTGATCGCCCCGTTCCAGGCGAGAAGGAGCCGGACGTGCCCGTCGATCGCGGCGCGCGCCTCGGCCGGCAGGGTGATCCGGAGGGCCACGAGGGCGTCGTCGAGCGCGTCACGATACGCGGGCGGCAGGTGGGGACAGGCTTCGACGCGCGTCGGGAGCGGGTCCCGCGGACGGTCCAGGCACCCCTCCTGTCGGTCGTGCCTGTGCGGGCCGTCCGGGCTCCGCTCCCGGCGTCGTCGTAGGTCACACCGCCCTCGGCCCCCGGTCTTCCGTGGCTCGTCCGGTTCGTGGCCGGGTTTCCCCGGGCCCCTCGCGAGCCGCGTTACCCAAGGTGGGTTCGGTGCGGATGCCGACCCTAGGTCTCGCGACCGGCGGCGTCAACCCGGTTATCCACGAATCCACCGGGGATCGGCAAGGCTGTGGAAAACTCGGCCGGATCGGGTCGCTGATCCACCGCCTCGAGCGGATCGGCCGGGCGCCGGATCAGGCGGGGATCGGCCGGGCGCGGGGTCAGGCGGGGTTCGGCGAGTCGGGCCGAAGCGTGGGCAGGGCGCGAAGCCGACCGCCGCCCGGTCCGCGCTTCGCGAGCTCGGATCCGTCGATCGCGATCGGGTCGCCGGCCGCCACCGCCTGGGCGCGCGCCCGGCCGGCCGCGAACGCCCGGCGCACGACCCGCTCCTCGAGATCCTGCTCCTCGCGATCGAGGGCCGCCGCGAGGGCGGCCGCGACGGCTCCCGGGTCCACCTCGGCCGGGCCGGGCAGGGCGAGCACGAACGCGGAGCCCGCATCCGCGACGGAGGCGACATCGAGGTCGCCGTCCATCCGGCGGGCGAGGTCGCGGGCGATCGGCAGGCCGAGGCCCGTGCCGGTGATCCGCTCGTGGCCGGCCATCCGATGGAAGCGCTCGAAGATCCTCGTCCGGTCCTCGGCCGGGATGCCCGGACCGTCGTCGCGGACCGTCACGATCGCGACGAGCCCGTCGAAGCGCGCCTCGATCTCGACGTTGCCGCCCGACGGCGTGAACTTGAGGGCGTTCGCGGCCAGGTTCGTGACGATCTGCTCGACGCGCCGCCGGTCGCCGCGGGCGACGCGCAGCCGCGGCGGGAGCGCGGTCGTCAGGTGGATCCGCCGATCGATCGCGATCGGCAGCAGTCCCGCCGCGACCCGCCCCGCGGCCTCGGCCAGCGAGAACGGGCCGATCTCCAGCCCGATCGTCCCCGACTCGAGGCGCGACAGCTCGAGGAGGTCGCCGACGAGCTCGCCCATCGAGCCGACGATCGAGCGGCTGCGCTCGAGGAACTCCCGCTCGACCGCCGGATCCCCGACCTGGCCGCCCAGGATCAGCTCGAGATAGCCGCCGAGGCCCGTCAGCGGCGTCCGCAGCTCGTGGGCGACCGTCGACACGTAGGTCGTCCGCTCGGCCTCGCGGGCGCGGAGGGCGGCGATCTCTCGCTCGGTCGCCAGCTGGCTCGTCACGAGGGCGAGGGCGACCGCCGCGTGGCGGGCGAGGGTGGGCGGCAGGCGCTCGGCGAGGCGCCCGGCGTCGGCCGGACGGCGGAACTCGAAGCCGAGGGCGACGTCGCCCGCGCTCGGGATCGGCAGGACGGCATAGTGGCCGGTCGGCCCTTCGGGCAGCGGATCGGGGCCGCCGGGAGCGTCGTCCGGCTCGGCCGCCATCGCCGGGACCTTGGCGATGACGAACGAGATCGGCGCGCGCCCCGCCGCGGCGCGGCGCGCCCGCGTGCGTGGGGCGTTGACGTCGAGCCAGCCGGCGAGGGCCTCGGCGGTCGCCGGGTCCTCATCCGGATCGACGGCGACCGCTGCGCGCCGCTCGATCCCGTCGGCGATGATCGCTGCGCGGCGCGCCCCGGCGGTCCTCGCCAGGAGGCGCAGGAGCCCCGCGAGCCGCTCCTCGGCGCCCTCGTCCGAGGCGAGGATGTCGAGCGCCCGCGCGAGGAGGACCTTCTCGCGGTGGGCGATCCGATCCTCGGCACGGCGGAAGCTGACCCGGCGCTCGACGAACGGGCGGGGCGGCGACACGGACGGTGGATGGGCCGGCAGGCGGCCCGGGCGCTGGTCGATCATCGGCCCCGGGGGTGGGTCGCGGTCGCGAAGGCGAGCCGAACCGAGCGGTGCGGCCTCGCCATCGTCCACGGTCGCGGTGCGCCGGGACATCCCCCGGCCGCCGATCCGGCCGGGTCCGGAAGTACCGCCCGCTCCGGGCGCGCCGTCGTCAGCCCGAGCGGCTGGCGCTCCGGACCGGCCGGCCGAGCGTTCGGCGGACGACGTCGATCACCTCGTCGACATAGGCGTCGGCCTCGCCGCGCTCCGCGGCGGTCCGGACGCAGCCCTGGACGTGGTCTTCGAGGACGAGGATGGACAGGGCGTCGACCGCGGCCCGGAGGGCCGACGTCTGCTGGAGGATGTCGATGCAGTACTCCTCGCGCTCGATCATCCGGGCAATCCCGCGGACTTGGCCCTCCATCCGCGACAGCCGGCGGATCAGGCCGGCCTTGTCTTTCGAATAGCTGTGGCGGAAGTTGGCCGGCGGCGGCGCCGGGGCGCGGCGGGTCGTGCTGGTCGGCACGGTCAGGCTCCCATCGGTGTCATGCTCGGCATGATACCCCCTGGGGGTATGGACCGGCAAGGCGGGGGTATGGGAGTCGCCGGTCGCGGCCGATCGCGTGCGAACCCGCGACCGGCTAGACTTGCGGCCGATGGATCCGCGCGACGACCTCGATTTGCTCGCCGGCGGCGTCGACTGCGCCGCCTGCGGCCTGTTCGTCCCGACCGATCGGATCCGCGTCCTCGCCCGCCGCGACGACATCGCCTTCGTCGAGATCCATTGTCCGGCCTGCCGGAGCGAATCCCTCGGGATCGTGATCGCCTCCGACGATGAGTCCGCCGAGGGCGGCGTGGCCGTCGGTCCCGGGCCCGTCTACGGCGAGTTCGGCCCCGCCGACGAGGAACGCTTCCGCGAGGCCCTGCCGATCGGACCCGCCGACCTCGCCCGCGCGCGCGATCTCCTCGCCAGGGGTGGCCTGGCCGCCCTCGTCGGTGGCCTTGAGCCGCCGGCGGCGGGATCCGGCCGGTGACGGCCAGCCCGGCGACCGGATCCAATTCGGGCCGCCGTGGCCGCCGCCGCTCGACCGCCGTCCGACGCCCGACCGGGCCGACCTGGACGACGGCGCCAAGCCCGGCCGCCGTCGCGCCCGCGGACGCCCGATCCGGCCCGCCGTCCCTCGACGACGTCTCGCCGCCGGAGCGGGCCGCGCCGGGCTTCGCCCACGCGAGCGAGGCCGAGATGGCGCGGATCCTGGACTTCTACCGGATCCGCTGGGAGTACGAGCCGCACACGTTCCCGATCCTCTGGAACCTCGACGGATCGGTCGTCGAGAGCTTCTCGCCGGACTTCTGGCTGCCGGACCTCGAGCTCTACCTCGAGATGACGACGCTCCGTCAGAAGCTCGTCAGGAAGAAGAACCGCAAGCTCCGCCGCATCCGGGAGCTGTATCCGGACATCCGGGTCAAGCTGTTCTACGCCCGCGACTTCCGGGCGCTCATGCTCAAGTTCGGGAGGCTCGCGGTGGCGGACGCGCTGAGCGGCTCGTCGGGCCAGGTCGTCCCGGATCGCGCCGGAGCGGCGATCGAGCTGCTCCAGGCGGCGGGATCGGACGTCGCGGGCACTGCCGCCGAGCCGGTTGCCGCCCGTCCCCCCGACCCGGCGTCCTTTGCCGAGCCCGGAGGCGCGTCGTGACCGCTGCCCGGATCGACCTCGTGGCCGACATCGGCGAGGTCCTCGTGAGCGAGGAGCAGATCGCCGCGAAGGTCGCCGAGCTCGGTGCCCGGATCGGGGCGGACTACGCCGATCGCGAGCTGACCCTCGTCTCGGTCCTCAAGGGCTCGCTCCCGTTCATGGCCGACCTGATGCGGGCGATCCCCTCGCCGGTCCGCATCGACCTGATGGAGGTCTCCTCGTACGGCGGCACCTCGACCGAGTCGTCCGGCCTCGTCCGGATCCTCAAGGACCTGTCCGCCACGATCGAGGGCGAGGACGTCCTGATCGTCGAGGACATCATCGACACCGGCCTGACCCTGAACTACCTCATCCGCTACCTGCGCGGCAAGAACCCGCGCTCGCTGCGGATCTGCACGCTCCTCGACAAGCCGGCCCGGCGCCTCGTCGACATCCCCGTCGACTACGTCGGCTTCACGATCCCCGACCAGTTCGTCGTCGGCTACGGCCTCGACTACGGCGAGTTCTATCGCAACCTCCGCTTCGTGGGCGTCCTCCGCCCCGAGGTCTACACGAGCACCGACTGAGATGCATCGCCGCCCCCTCGGCCGCGGCCGGCGCCTGGCCGCGCTCGCCTCGCTCGTCATCCTCGCCGCGTCCTTCCTGCCGTGGTGGCAGACCTCGAGCGACCTCGGCCTGCCGCCCCGGACCGGCAACGCGTTCGACGGCGCCGGCGTCGTCGTCTTCTTCGTCGCGCTGGCGGTGATCGCCCTGCTGGCCCTGCCATACGCCGCCGGCGACGTGCCGGTCGGGCTCGACCGGCCGCTGAGCTTCCTGATCCTGACCGTCGTCGGCTGGGTGGCGCTCGCCGTCCGCGTCGTCGACCTCGGCGCGACGAACCTCGACGCGGTCCTGCCGCAACGGGCCTACGGCCTGTGGCTCGCGGCCCTCGGGCTCGTCCTCCTGAGCCGCGCCGTGTACGACATCGGGCGCGACCGGCGCCACTGATTCGCTGCTCGCCCGGGCGAGGCGCCGCCCGACGGCGCGCCATCGCTCCTGGCTCGCCCGATCGCCGGCCTACGGCAGTGCCCGGACCATCCCGCCGTCGACCGGCACGATCGCCCCGCTGACGTAGCTCGCGGCCGGCGACAGGAGGAATGCCCCGAGCCGGCCGACCTCGGCGGGGTCGCCGTAGCGCCCGAGCGGGATGGCCCGGATCATCTCGGCCCGGACGTCCTCGATCGGCCGGGCGGTCGACGACGCGCGCAGCCCGTCCAGATGGGCGATCCGATCCGTCGCCACCCGGCCGGGGGCGATCCCGTTGATCCGGATCGGCGCGATCTCCGCCGTCAGCGACTTGATCAGCCCGACCAGGCCGGGCCGGAGAACGTTCGACGTCGTGAGGCCGGGGATCGGCTCGCGGACCGAGCTCGAGAGGATGACGAGGATCGCCGGGCTGGCGGATGCCTGGAGGTGCGGCAGCGCCGCCCGGATCAGGCGGAGGGCCGCCCACAGGACGCCGTCGATCGCGGCCGTCCACGCCGCCTCGTCGAGGGCCCGGAAGTCGCCACCGGGCGGGCCGCCCGAGTTGACCAGGAGCAGGTCCAGCCCGCCGAGGGCGTCGACGGACCGGTCGACGGCGGACGCCGGGCCGGCCGGGCTGGCGAGGTCGGCCGGGACGGCCGTCGCCGTGATCCGGGCGGCCTGTGCCTCGAGGCGGTCACCCGGCCGGGCGGCGATCGCGACGCGCGCCCCCTCGGCCACGAGCTCGGTGGCGATCGCGGCGCCGAGGCCGCTCGAGCCGCCGCCGACGAGTGCCCGGAGACCGTCGAGACCGAGATCCATGCGTGCATCCTACGGGCTGGCGATCTGGATCGTCCGCAGATCGCCGGATGCGTCGGCCGGTCGGGAGGCTTGGACGTCACGACCGGTCAGCCCGCGGCCCCAACCCCCGCCGCTAGGTCGAGGCGGACCCATCGGACCCGACCGGGTGGATCCGAATCGAAGGCGTAGCCGATCGCATAGGAGCCGGTCGGCCAGAACCCGGCACCAACCTGGGAGGGCGCAGGCGCGGGACTCGCCGAAGGGGCGGAGGAGCGCGCCGACGATCCCCCCGCGGACGATGCAGCCGATGACGTCGGCGCCGTGACCGCGTTCGCTTCGGGTGCGCCGAAGAGGAGAGCGTCGCTCGGGCCGCCCAACTGCCCGCCGAGCGGGCGCGGCGCTCCGAGGACGACGCCGGAGGCGCCACGAGCGCCGACCAGCCGCACCTCGACCACGATCGCGGCCTGTCGGTGGCGAACGTTCGAGGCGCCGGAGGGCTCACGATCCGGAGCGCACACGCCGACGCCGACGACGTGGATCGAGAAGACGGAAAGGGGGATCAAATCAAGGTCGACCGGGTCCTGCGCCTCCTGATCGACCGCCGCGATCCAACTCTGGACCCGGCCGCTCGCGGTCCGCTCGAGGATGACGACCTGCTCGATATCGCCGGCAAGGCAGGACATCGCGTTTGGGCCGGGCGTCGGGGTCGGGGCGGTGCTTTCGAGCTGGCCGGTGGACGCCGCCGGATACGCTCCCGCGACGGTCCGCGAGTCGTCCCGGGAGTGGTTCGTCGCGGCGCCGGCCCACGGCTTGATGAGCGCGGCGAGGACGAAGATCGCGAGTCCCACGAGCACGAGCCGTGGACCTCCGTCCCGTCCGAACGGGCGAGCCTCGGCCGCGTATTGCCGTTCCGTCATCAGTCCAACCCCGTCGGTGCGGGTGGCGGGTCGGTCTCTCCGGGCTAGATCTCCCCGAGGTAGGCCCGCCGGACGTCCGGGTTCGCCGCCAACTGATCGGCCGTGTCGGACAGGATCACCCGTCCGGTCTGGAGGACGTACCCGCGATGGGCCACGTGGAGTGCCTGGAGGGCATTCTGCTCGACGAGCAGGATCGTCGTCCCCTGTTCGTTGATCTGCTGGATGATGCGGAAGATCTCCTGGACGAGGATCGGCGCCAGTCCGAGGGACGGCTCGTCGAGCAGGAGGACGTTCGGACGGCTCATCAGCGCGCGGCCCACGGCCAGCATCTGCTGCTCGCCGCCGGACAGGGAGCCCCCGCGCTGTGAGGACCGCTCGCGGAGACGCGGGAAGAGCGTGTACATCCGCTCGATCCCTTCCTCCGACTCGGCACGGGTCCGGGTGAACGCACCCATCTGCAGATTCTCGAAGACCGTCAGCCGGCTGAAGATCCGACGACCCTCGGGTGCATGGCCGATGCCGGCGCGAACCAGCTCGTGCGCCGGCCGGTGGGTGATGTCCTTGCCGGCCAGCGTGACGCTGCCCTCGCGGGCGTGGAGCAGGCCGGAGATCGTCTTGAGGATCGTCGTCTTGCCGGCGCCGTTCGCGCCGATCAGCGTGACGATCTCCCCCCGGTGGACCTCGAGCGAGACGCCCTGGAGCGCGTGGATGCGGCCGTAATACGTATGGACGTCCTTGAGCTCGAGGAGGACCTCCGCTGTCCGCTCGTCGGTGGCGGTCGCGGTCGCCATGCCTGTCATTCGGGCGGCGTCCCGAGGTAGGCCTCGATCACCTTCGGGTTGCGCCGGATCTCCTCCGGCGTGCCCTCGGCGATCAGGTCACCGTGGTCGAGGACCGTGATCCGGTCGCTGACGCCCATGACCAGCCGCATGTCGTGCTCGATGAGCAGGACCGACAGGCCGAGATCGTTCCGGAGCCTCCGGATCAGATCCATCATGTTCAATGTCTCCTGCGGGTTCATCCCCGCAGTGGGCTCATCGAGCAGGAGCAGGGTCGGCTCGCTGGCCAGGGCCCGGGCGACCTCGAGGCGACGTTGATCTCCGTAGGGCAGGTTCCTGGCCACGATGTCGCCGCGCCCCTTCAGGCCGACGAGATCGAGCAGCTCGCCCGCTCGCTGCGTCGCCTGGATCTCCTCCGCCCGGGCGCGAGGCGTGCTGAGCAAGGCGTCGAGCGCGTTGGCCCTCAGCTTTGTGTGCATGCCGACGAGGACATTCTCGAGCGCCGTCATGTTTGCGAAGAGACGGATGTTCTGGAACGTCCGGCCGATGCCGGCCTGGACCATCTCGTTTGGTTTGGCACTCCGGAAGACGCCCGTCCTGAGGAGCAGGCTGGTGTACCAGCGGGGCCGGATGATTGCGGCCAGGAACATGGTCGCGAGCGCGAACACGCAGGCCGTGGCACCGAACCCGGCCAGCTCCGCTGCGCCGCTGGCCGCGAACACCAGGCCGGCGATCGCGCCGATGAAGAGCGCCGGCGCGACCCAGATCACCGGCTCGACCCAGGCTCGCTCCGGGTGGCCGATGAGGCGCCTGCCCCCGATCCGGACGTGCCCCGAGGTGGGATCGAGGATTCCGAGGATCACGTTGAAGAACGTCGTCTTGCCGGCGCCGTTCGGGCCGATCAGGCTGATGATCGCCCCCCGCGGGATCGCCAGGTCCACCTCGCGAACGGCGACGAGACCGCCGAAACGCTTGGTGACCTTCTCGGCCTCGAGGATGAGGTCGAGGCGTGTGTCGGCCGCGACGTCCGTCACGCGCCCATCCCC
Organism: uncultured Chloroflexia bacterium; assembly: GCA_963710105.1. Classification (GTDB taxonomy): domain Bacteria; phylum Chloroflexota; class Limnocylindria; order Limnocylindrales; family CSP1-4; genus CF-46. The sequence goes on along the minus strand of CAVPYV010000002.1, from coordinate 57,206 downwards.
GGACCGCCCGGGAGGTCCGTGACCAGATCGCCCGAATCGTCGGGCGTCTCGTGGAGCTCCTGGCGACGGCGTCGGTTCGGGAAGAGGCCCTCCGGCCGCAAGAGCATCATCCCGACGAGGGCCAGGCCGTAGAGCAGGAACTGGTACTGGACGAAGTCGATGGTCTGCAGGAACGGGATGTGGTTGCCCTGGAAGAACTGATTGAGCTGCTTGAGGAGGACGCTCTGGATCTCGTACAGGGTGAACGCCCCGACGACGACACCCCAGATGTTGCCCATCCCGCCGAGGACCACCATCGCCAGGACGGTGAACGAGACGTCGAATCCGAACTGGGTCGGGCTGACGATCCCGAGGTTCGAGGCCCGGAACACGCCCGCCAGGCCGGCGGTCGAGGCGCCCAGGGCGAATGCCAGGAGCTTCGTCGTCACGGTGTTGACCCCGGCGCTCGCTGCCGCCAGCTCATCCTCCCGGACGGCCATCCAGGCGCGCCCGAGCCGGGATCCCTGGAGGCGGTAGACGAGGACCATCACGATCGCCAGGATGACGACCATCGTCACGTAGAACGGAACCGGGTTGCTGAAGTCGAATGTCACGAACGGCAGCTCCGGCTGGGCGATCCCGCCGATCCCATTCGTGCCCTTCGTGAACTGGTCGGCGTTGAGGAAGATCGCCGGGACGATCTCGCCGAAGCCGAGGGTGACGATCGCGAGATAGTCGCCGCGGAGCCGGAGAGTCGGAGCGCCGAGCAGAACGCCGAATGTCGCCGCGACAGCGGCGCCGACCAGGAGCATCGGCCAGAAGGACAAGTGCTGACCGGTGAACGGCGACGCCGCGAAGGCGTAGACGTAGGAGCCGATCGCGAAGAACGCGGCGTAACCCAGATCGAGCAGTCCGGCCTGCCCGACGACGATGTTCAGCCCGATCGCGAGGAGGATGAACACGCCTGCGTTGGCGAAGCCGCTGACCCAGATGGTCTGCGGCTGGAACGCGTTGAAGGGCGGCACGAGGACGAGCAGCGGCATGCCCGCGCCGACGATCGCCCAGCCGACCAGGACGGACAGCGATCGATGCGATTGTGCGAATGTCGAAACCCGCGACCACGTCATGCGCGCTCTCCAATGGCCTGGCCGAGGATGCCGCTCGGCCGGAAGACCAGGACGAGGATCAGGACGGTGAAGACCGCGACCTCCGACCAGCGCGAGAACCCGAGCTGGGCGGCGAGGACTTCGATGAATGCGATGATGAAGCCGCCGAGCGCGGCCCCGGTCGTATTGCCGATCCCGCCGAGAACCGCGGCTGTGAACGCCTTCAAGCCGGCGTTGAACCCCAGGTTGAACTGGATGCTGCCGAAGTACAGCCCCTGGATCACGCCGGCCGCGCCGGCGAGGCCGGCCGCCAGGAAGAACGTGATCGCGATCGTCTGGTTGATGTCGACGCCCATGAGCTCGGCGGCTTCGCGGTCCTGTGCCGTCGAGCGCATCGCCCGACCGAGTCGCGTCCGGGTCACGAAGAGCTGGAGGGCGACCATGAGGACGAGCGCAACGACGACCATGAAGATGTTCAGGAGGCCGATGCTGCCGCCGAGGAGATCGAGCTTGATCCGGGGGAAGATCTGCGGGACCGGGACCGGCGACGGCGAGAAGATCGCCTGGATGATGTTCTGAAGGATGAACGACACGCCGATCGCGGTGATCAGCGGCGCCAACCGGGGTGCATGCCGGAGGGGTCGGTAGGCGAAGCGTTCGATGATGACGCCGACGAGGCCCATGACGACCATCGTGGTGACGACGACCAGGAGCAGGATTGCGACCAGCTCCGGGACGTTCTCGATCGGCTTGTCGGGCAGGCCCAGCAGGTCCGCGATGATCCAGTAGGCCACGAACGCCCCGACCATGAAGACGTCGCCGTGGGCGAAGTTGATCAGCTCGATGATTCCATAGACCATCGTGTAGCCGAGGGCGATCAACGCGTAGACCGCCCCCAGCGTCAGGAAGTTCTGGAACTGCTGGACGCCGAGGACGACGAACGATAGAACGAGGGCCACGGCGACGACCCCGCCGATCGTGACCTCACGCTTCCGGTCGGTCTTCATGGACTCCGTGCAGGTGAGTGTCGGCCTGGGTGGATATGACGAGGCCGGGGAGCAGCCTCCCCGGCCTCGTTGTTGTGCGTCCTACTCCGCGTTCGGGTCGGTGAAGGCCTGCTGCTTGACGTAGGTCCAATCTCCCTTGCCGTCGGCGAGGGAGAGGTCGGTCTTGTAGAACGACATGAACGGGGTCGTGATGTCCCCGTTCTTGTCGAAGCTGATCGATCCGACCACCGTGTCGAACTTGTTGCCGGAGGCGATGGCGGCGGCTCGGACCGCCTCGCGAAGCGCCGCCTGGTCGGTGGTTCCGCCGGAGACGGACTTCGCGATGCCCGCGATGATCACCTGGGCGCAGGCGTAGCCGGCTGCGCTGTAGGCGCCCGGGGCCGTGCCGAACTCCGCGGTGTAGTCGGCAACGAACGTCGAGCCGGACGGCAGGTCGTGGATGCCCGCGACGGTGCCGTACACGTCATGCGCGGCCGTGCCGGCCACCGTGATCGTCGCGCCGGTCGTGCCGCCGGGTCCGAGGTCGGCAACGCCGTCCGGGCCCATGAACGGGATGTTTTCGAAGCCGGCCACGGTCCGACCCTGCTTGAGCGCGAGGCCCATGCCGGTTGGCGTGGTGCCGGCGAGGTAGACCGCTTCCGGCTTGGCCGCGGCCGCGGCCGTGAAGAGCGGGGTGTAGTCGGTCGTCGAGCTCGGGGCGCTGTCGCGCTTCGTGACCGTCCCGCCGTCCTTCTTGAACTGCTCGACGAATGAGTCGCCGACGCCGACGCCGAAGGTCTCGGTGTCGTCGAGGACGTAGACCGAGTGGGCCTTGAGGTCGTTGTAGACATAGTCGGCGCCCGCCGGGCCCTGGATGCTGTCCGGAGCCGCGAGGCGGATGTAGTTGTTCTTGTCCGGATGCGTCGGGCGGTACTGTGCCGAGTCCGGCGGGTAGGTCAGCCCGGTGTTCGTGTTGGCGGGGCTGCACTGGAGCAGACCGGCCGCATTGCTGACCGGGATCTCGGCCTGGGCAACGTTCGAGTTGAACGGCCCGACGACGCCCATGACCGCCGCGTCGGCGACAAGCGTCTTCAGGTTCGTCGCGCCCTGCTGCGGGTCATGCTTGCCGTTGACCGCGTCGTCCTGGATGTTGATTTCCAGGGTGTAGCCGGCGATCTCCTTCTTGGCGTTGGACTGCTTGATGGCGAGCTTGACGCCATTGGCGGTCGGCTCACCATTTGCGGTTTCGGCGCCGCTCATCGGCAGCTCCGTCCCGATCTTGAGCGTCTTGCCACCCCCGGCCTGCGGCGTGCTCGAGCACGCCGAGACCGCCATCAAGGCGACCAGCCCGAACGCGCCAACCCTCAAGAGCTTCATGCAATCTCCTCCTAAGCCCGTCGTCCAGGAAACCGTCCCGAACGACTCCGGTCGGTAGGACCTGCCCATCATCCGGGACCGCCCGACGTCGATCCGGCGCCCGACTCAGCCGCCCTCCCGATGGTCCCGTCGCTGACCGGCGGACCAGAGGGTGAGCACGCGACGGTGCGTGACGGTGACGGCGCAGGACGCTGATCCGGACGGCGCGCAGGTTGCCGCCGAAGCGATGCCGTATCATAGACATCGGCGGACCGAATGCAACATCGGTCGGCGCGACCCGGGCGTGTGCTGTCGAGCCTCTTGGCTCGCCCTCCCGCGTGGTCCCGTCGACGACGATGCGAACCGGTCGGCTCCCGATCGGCGAAGGACGCGAATTCCGTTGCTCCCGCCGGCTGCACGAGGTGCTCCCGCCCGCGTGGAATACCTGATCCGCCCGGCTCGCATCACGGACATCGAACGGCTCGTCGCGCTCAGCGGTGGGTCGGTTCGAACGACCGGGGCTGCGGGATCGCTGGACTCAGGAGACCTGCTCCGACAGCTGGTCTACCTCCCGCAGGCGAGCATCTTCATCGCCGAGGCCCGGCGCGAAGTGGTCGGAGGCGCGGTTCTCGCCCTCCGCCCGTCCGTCCGGGCCGGCGGGTTCGTCGGTGCCGTGGACCTGATCGTGGTCGATCCCGACCATGACGCGGATCGCGTCACCGACGCCCTGCTGGAGGAGATCCTCCGATCGGCACGAAACAAGGGCTGCAGCGTCGTCGAGGCGGCCTTCCCGGACGACCCGGCGGAGCGGACCCGCCTCGAACGTCATGGCTTCGTCGAATCCGGTCCGCGTGCTGAGTGCCGGGTGGCCACGGTCGGAGCCGCCGGGGGACGCAGCAGGAACTGACCCGGGCCGTCAGGCAGCGCGATCGCGCCGACGGCCCTCGAACGACATCACCTGAGGAGTCAGAGTGGGCAAGAACGTCGCCGTCTTCGTGGACGTGGCGAACATCTTCTATGCGGCCAAGGCTGCCGGCACGGACATCGACTACGTCACGCTGCTCAAGGCGACCACCGCCGGGCGCGATTTCGTGCGCGCCTATGCCTATACGGGGCTCGACCCGGACAACGAGAACCAGCGCAACTTCCACGCCTTCCTCGCGCGGAACCATTACAAGGTCGTCAGCAAGGACATCCGCAAGTACGGCGACGGCAAGGTCAAGGCCAACCTCGACATCGAGCTGGTCGTCGACCTGATGAAGACCGCCCGCAACCTCGACATCGCGATCGTGATCTCCGGCGACGGCGACTTCGCCCCGGCGATCCGCGCGGTCCAGGAGATGGGCGTCCGCGTCGAGGTCGTGAGCTTCCGCGGCAACACCTCGAGCGACCTGATCGAGGTCGCCGACCTGTTCACGGACATCACCCAGCTCGCCCGGGTCGACAAGACCTCGTCGCGGTCCGGCCGGCGGGTCGCCGGCGACGACGAGGACCTGTCGATGACCGAGGTGCCCGACAAGCAGACCGAGGGCACCGGCCAGCGCGGTCGCGGCCGGGGCCGCGGGCGCGGACGGCCGGGTGAGGCCGAGCCGGTCGCCGCGCGCGGCCGGAGCGGCGGGCGCTCGAGCGCCGCATCCTCGGCGGCCGCGTCCGGCGCCGCCGCCGCGTCGAGCGGCGCGGCCGTCCCCGCCGCAGCAGGCGCGGGCAACGGGGCGATGACCGTCCTGCCGGGCGAGAAGCTCTCGCGCGTGCGTCCGGTCGCCGCCGCAGCGGCCGCGCCGAGCGCGGAGGTCGAGGACGAGGAGCTCACCCCCTTCGACATCGATCCCGAGTCGATGCCCGGCACCGCATCGGACGGTGAGTCCGACCTCGACGCCGAGGGCGAGGCCGGCCGCCGGCGTCGCCGCCGGCGCGGCGGTCGCGGTCGCGGTCGCGGCCGAGGTCGTGACGGCGAGGCGCTCCCGGCGGGCGAGGCAGCCCCGGCCGGCGAGGCCGAGCCGGCCACGACTCGCGAGGCCAGCGACGAGGACGAAGAGGAGGAGGACGTCGCCCCGGCCCCGCGCGGCCCGCGGACGACGCCGTTCGGCTCGGTCTGGGACTCCCAGATCGGGACGCCGACCTCGGCCCCGGCATCGGTCGGGCCCGTCGCCGACGACGAGGACTTCGACGAGCCGGAGATCCCCGAATACCTGATCGCCGAGCAGCGTCGCGGCCGGCAGGGCGCGCCGGGCGCGGGCGGTCGCGGCGGCCAGGGCCGCGGCGGAGCGCGCGGCGGTCGCGCCTCGTACAGCGCGGCGATCGACCGGGAGCGCTACGGGCGCGGCGGCGGGGGCGGGATCAACCGCTACCCGGACGTCAGCGGCCGGACGAGCCAGAGCGGCCGGCCCGCCGGCCAGCCCGGCGGCGCCTACGCCCGCCAGGACGCGAGCTATTCGCGGCCGCAGAGCGCCGAGCGCTTCGATCGGCCCGCCCCGCGATCCGGCGATCCGTGGAGCGAGGTCCCGCCGGAGCTCGAGGAGATGCTCCGGGCCCAGCTCGCCCAGTCGCCGAAGGGCCGCCGGCCGGAGCGCGCCCCGGCATCGCAGGTCGAGGCGGCCGACGCGGCCGGCGAGATCGAGACGATGACCGAGACGCCGGCCGAGCCGGCCGCGCCGAAGCGCCGGACGACGCGACGGACGGCGGGCGGGTCCGCCGCGGGGACGGCGGACACCGAGACGTCGGCGGCCGAGCCCGCGGCTCCGAAGCGGAGGGCGACGACCCGCAAGAAGGCCGACGCCGCCCTGCCGACCGAGGCATCCGCAACCGACGCGGCGGCAACCGAGGCGGCGGCGCCGAAGCGTCGTGCGCCGGCGCGCAAGAAGGCCGACGCGGCCGGTGCCGCGGACGCGGCGGGTGCCGACGGCGGATCGGATGCGGGGGCGGAAGCCGCCGCGCCGAAGCGCCGCGCGACCCGGAAGAAGGCCGAACCGGCCTGACCCGGGCGTGGCCGACCCATCAGCGCCGAGTGGCGGTGACCTGACCCGGCCGCCTCGCGCGAGCCGGGCCGCGTCGCCCCCTGCGGCCCGCGCGGCCGGCGCCCGGTCGGGCGCCGGGCGTGCGGCGAACCCCGCTGCCACCGTGCCCGCCCCGGACGATCCGCGCGGCTCTGATCCGGCGCCCGGCGTGCCCGCCACGACCGACGCGCGGATGCGGACGCGCGGCCATGACCGGGCCGTGGCGGGCATCGGCGCGATGCTCGCCGGTCGGGTCCCGCACGCGATCCTCATCAGCGGGCCGGCCGGCATCGGCAAGACGACGCTCGCGCTCGACCTGGCCGCGGGCCTGCTCTGCGACGACCCGGACCCGGCCGCTCGACCCTGCCGCGCCTGCCGCGGCTGCCGCCTCGTCGAGCGCGGCCGCCATCCCGACCTTCATCGCCTCGCCCCGTCCGGACCCGGCGACCAGATCCGGATCGGTGCCCGCGAGCGGCCGGAGGAGGGGACGGTTCGTCGCCTGGCGTCGGATCTCGTCCTGCTGCCGGTGGAGGGCGGGGCGCGGGTCGCGATCGTCGAGCGGGCGGACCGGCTGACCGATGACGCTCAGACGGCACTCCTCAAGACGCTCGAGGAGCCGCCGCTGGGCGTCACGATCGTCCTCTGCGCCGACGACGAGGACCGCCTCCTGCCCGACCGTTCGATCGCGCTCCGCCCGGATGAGGCTCGGGCCGGTCGCGACCCGCGAGATCGAGGCGATCCTCGCCGAATTGGGAGCGGCGGCCGAGCCCCTGGCCGCGCGGCTGGCGCGGATCTCGGGCGGTCGTCCCGGGGCCGCGCGAACGCTGGCCGGCGCCCCGGGCGCGCTCAGCGCTCGCGACGAGATCGGACGGTCGCTGCTGGACCTCCTCGCGGCGTCGCCGGCGACCCGGCTCGCGGCCGCCCGCGACCTCACGGCGCTCGCGACCGCCATGTTCCGCGCCCTCGATCGGGCCGGGGTCCTCGGGGAGGCCGCGGACGGCGGGGTCGGCGCCGCCGCGCCGGGGCGCGGGCGGGGTCGAGCGAAGGCGGCGACGGCCGCCGTCGCGCCGCCGGCGGCGGGAGGCTCGGCCGGCGACATGTCGGGGGCCGCCGGACGATCGGCCAGGGCCACCGCCGGCGACGGTGATCGGAACGGCGACACCGACGGCGGCGGCGATGGTGACGGCGGGACCGGTGGGGACGGCGCCGGGGACGAGTCCGGCTCCGCCCGCACGGCGGTGCCCGCCGCCGAGCGCCGCAGGGCCGCCGGCGTGCTCGTCGGGCTGTGGCGGGAGGTCGCCCGGGATCTCCTCGTCGTGATGCTCGGCGCCGAGCGCCAGGTCCGCGACCCCGCCCTCCTCGACGATCTCCGGGAGGCGGCCCCGGACGCGGGATCGGCGGCTCAGCTCGGCGACTTCCTGTCCCGCCTGGACGCAGCCGGCGAGCTGCTGGAGGCGAACGTCCGGCCGGAGCTCGTGCTCGACAGCCTCCTCCTCCACTGGCCGCGCGGCACGGTCGCGGGCGGGTCCGGCCGGTGACCGATCGCGCGGCTCGGGCGGCCGGCGCCGTCCGTCTCGAGGCGACCGTCCGGGGCCGAGTCCAGGGCGTCGGCTTCCGCTGGTTCGTCGTTCGCCGCGCCACCGAGCAGGGACTCGTGGGCTGGGTCGCGAACGTCCCCGACGGCAGCGTCCGCCTGGTGGCCGAAGGGCCGCCCGAGGCCCTCGAGCGGCTCGAGGCGGAGCTCCGCCTCGGGCCCACCGGGGCGATCGTCGATGCGGTGGACGCGGTCCGGATGCCGGGCACCGGCCAGTTCGAGCGGTTCTCGATCCGATCCGGGAGCCATTCCGGGGACTGAGGCCCGGCGCAGCCTGCTCGTCCGTGACGCGCGGAGCACGGGCTGCTCGCTGTCGGCCGGAGGATCGCGGCGGAAGTCCGCAACGCGAGTTCCGGCCGTTCAGGCGACGTGCTGAGCAGCTGGTGCTCGGGCCGTCGTCCGACGACCCCGCCGAGCCACGCAACGAGCACGGGCTGCTCATCGGGGGCCAGGTGCGACGCGACGCTCGCGTGGGTGCGGCACCGAAATGACGGCGGATGGGGACTTTCGCCTTCGCGGAACCGGACGAGTTTCCGATACCCGTGGAGCGTCCGCGGGTCCATCGTGATGGTGATGGACTCCCGGACCACCCCAGCCCTGTCCGCGCCCGTCGAGCCTGCCGTCACGCTCGCCGAGGATCTGCCCGAGCTCTATCGGGCCATCCTCGACCGTGTCGCCGAGCTCGAGGCGATCGGCGCGCGCCGCGAGGCGGCGCAGATCCGGTCGTCCGCGACCCGGGTGTACTCCGATGCCTGGGACCAGGCGGCACGCCGCCAGCTGTTGCGGCTCCTCGCGCGCGCACAGCGCGGCCTGTCGGCCAGCGAGCGGCCTCGCGGGTTCTTCCTCCGCCGGCGGTCGGCCCCGGCTCGCTGAGGTCCGCCCCCGGCTCGCTGAGATCCGCCCCGGCCACGTACCGGCCCGCCGGCCTCCGCCCGCGCTAGTCTTGGCGCGTGGACCCCATCGTCACCGTCGCCGACGCGATCGCCCTTGCGCGTCCGGCGTACGACGACCTGACCGCGCTGGCCGAGGACGTCGAGGACGAGTGGTCGTACGTCAACGACCTCGCGACGGCCTGGTCCGAGCGGCTGGACGCCTGTGCCACGGCGCGCGGCGACGAGGCGCTGGAAGCCGCGGCCGTCGCGGCCGTCGCCCCGCTCGTCGCCGAGGTCGCCCTGCTCGACGACCCCCATCGCGCGATCGACTGGCTCTCGACCTTCCCCCAGGTCCTGCTGGTCGCCCTCGGCGAGCGACCGTGAGGTTCCAGGACGCGGCCCCGGATGCTCGCGCCGTGGTGTACGCGGGGATCCAGGCCGACCCGCTCGTCGCCCGCGCCGCGACCCTGCTGGCGGACGCGACCCAGGACCAGAGGATCCTCGCCCGGGCGGTGATGAACGGGATGTCGACGGAGCCTGCGCCGTGGATCGCGATGTTCCCGAGCCTCTTCGGGCCGACCGCTTCGGCCGACGGACCGGAGCGGGCCCGCAGCGAGGCCATCCTCGCCGCCTCGCTGGAGGTCGCCGAGCGCGGCGAGCAGGTCCGCTCCCAGGTCCGCGGGGCGATCGTCGAGGCGCTGACCGAGGGCCTCGTCCGCCGCCGGCCGGCCCTCGCGTCCGCGTCGTCGTCCGCCGTCCGGCGCGAGCGGCGGATCCTGTTCGACGGGGTCCGTGCGGAGATCCACCCGTACGACGTGACCGTCGAGGCGGACGGCGTTGCCGAGGCGATCGACTGCAAGTGGGGCGCGCGCGGGATCAACGCGGACGTCCTCCACCAGCTCGACGACGCGCGGACCCATGCCGCCGACGAGGACGAGGCCCTGACCGCCACGCTCGTCGTCTTCGACGCCGAGCGATCGTGCGCGGTCCGCCTCGATCGCCAGACGGCGCCCCACGATCAGACCCGGGTGATCGGCATCGAGGGCCTCGACCGCCTGGCCGGCCGATGAGCGCCGTCGCCGGCGAGGCTCCGGGCGACGGGCGGTCGACCTGGCAGACGACCTACCGCGTCCGGTTCGACGAGGCCGGGCCCGACGGCCTGCTGCGGACGTCCGGCTTCATGCGCTACGCGCAGGACCTCGCCTGGCAGCACTCGGCCGACCTCGGGTTCGGGCGGGCATGGTACGCGGAGCGCGGCCTGACCTGGCTCGTCCGCGCTGCGGAGCTCGTCATCCTCGAGCCGCCCGAGATGGGCACGACGATCGCCGCCCGCACGGCGATCGTCGGGATTCGCCGCGTCTTCGCCCGGCGCCGCGGTGACTTCCACCTCGCCGACGGCCGGCTTGCCGGCTGGGTCCACACCGACTGGGTCCTGATCGACGCCCGCGGTGCGCTGACCCGGATCCCGGCGATCTTTCCGGACGTGTTCGGGGGTGCGGAGCTGACCGGCTCCGTCGGCCGGATCCCGCTGCCGCCGACGCCGCCCGGCGCCGTCCACCGGCGCTTCGCCGTCCGGCCCCAGGAGCTCGACCCGATGGACCACGCGAACAATGCCGTCTACCTCGACTGGCTCGAGGAGAGCCTGATCGACGCCGATGCCGACGCCGCGGCGTCGGCGCTGGCGGCCCGGCCGCGGCGCTACCGGATGGAGTTCGCCCTGGCGGTCGAGGCCGGCGCCGAGCTGGACGGCGCGGCCTGGCGCGACGGACCCGGCTGGAGCTACCGCCTGACGGGCGCCGACGGAGGCGCGGACCGCTTCCGGGCGACGATGACGACGGGCCCGGCCGCTGCCGACGACCCCGGGCGAGGGATGGAGGACGAGCGATGACCCGAACGGTGCTCAGCGGCGGCCGCGTCTTCGACGGGACCGGCAGCGATCCGGCCCGGGCGGACGTTGCGGTCGAGGACGGCCGGATCGTCGGGGTCGGAACGGGCCTCGACGGCGACGCCGAGATCGACGTCGCCGGCCGGACGGTCCTGCCCGGCCTGTTCGACTGCCACATCCACGTCTGCCTCTCGAACGTCGACCTGTGGGGCTCGGTCCAGCAGCCGTTCTCGCGGCAGTTCTACGAGGCGGAGCTGAACCTCCGCAAGACGCTCGCGATCGGGATCACCTCGGCCCGCGACGCCGGCGGCGCGGACCTCGGGATCAAGGAGGCCGTGGCCGACGGCACGATCGCCGGCCCGCGCCTCCAGATCTCGATCATCATGCTCAGCCAGACCGGCGGCCACGGCGACGACTGGTACCCGTCGGGCTCGCTCGTCCCGTTCATGGGGCCGCATCCGGGCCGGCCGTCCGGGATCGTCGACGGCGTCGGCGAGGTCCGGCGCAAGGTCCGCGAGCTCCACCGCGACGGGGCGGACGTGATCAAGGTCGCGACGTCCGGCGGGGTGCTGTCGGCTCGCGACGACCCGCGCCACGCCCACTTCCGACCGGCCGAGCTCGAGGCCCTCGTCGAAGAGGCGACCGCGGCCGGGATGTCCGTCATGGCCCACGCCCAGGGCGCCGACGGGATCAAGAACGCCGTGCGGGCGGGGATCCGCTCGATCGATCACGGGATCTACCTCGACGACGAGGGGATCGAGCTGATGCTCCGCCACGGGGCGTGGTTCGTGCCGACGCTCGTCGCGCCGCAGGGCGTCCTCGACGCGGTGGACGCTGGGATCAGCCTGCCCGCCGCGGTCGTCGAGAAGGCGCGGATGGTGATCGACATCCACCGCGCCGCGTTCCGCCGGGCGGTCGAGGCCGGCGTCCGGATCGCGATGGGCACCGACAGCGGCGTGACGCCGCACGGCCGGAACCTGCGGGAGCTCCAGCTCATGGCCGACGGCGGGATGGCGCCGGCGGCGGTCCTCGAGGCGACGACCCGCTCGGCGGCGGAGCTGATGGGCGTCGACCGCGATCTCGGCACGATCGCCGAAGGCAAGCTGGCGGACCTCGTCGTGGTCGCCGGCGACCCGTACGACTTCAGCGACCTGGCCGAGCGGGTCGAACAGGTCTGGCAGGCGGGGCGGCGCGTCGTCTGACGGACCTCGATCGCGCGGTCGTCTCGTGGCGCGCCGGTCCACCGGTGGCCCGCGCTCCGCCAGCCGAGCTGTCACGGCGGCCGCGGATGATCGGCCCATGGCCCGCCACGTCGACCCGGATCGGATCAACGCCGCGCGGCGTGCGGCCGCGATCGCCCGCCTGATCGGGGCGGGCGAGCTGCCCGATCGCGCGGAGGCGCTGGTGGCGAGCTGGGAGGCGACGCTTGCGGATCGGCCGGACCGGGCGGACTGGGAGACGCTGGATTCGTGGCTCGCGGGCCGCCGCCCGCCTTCGCCCTGAGGGTCGCTTATGCCCGGCCGCGCCGGCCGCGCCGGCCGCGCCGGCGGTCAGCCTGCGTCGCCGGGCGGGACGCCGGGTCGGCGGGTCCGCGCGCCGAGTCCGAGGACGACCGCCGCGGCGACGAGCGCTCCCGTCGACCCCAGTCCGAGCGCGAGGAGGATCGCCCCGCCGACGGTGAGCCCATGTTCGTGCAGCGGCCAGCCCACCGCCAGGGCCGCGACCCCGCCGTTGGCGACCGCGAGCCGGGCCATGGCGAACCGGCCGAGCAGGCGCCGCTGGCGGGCGTGGGCCGCCTGGTCGCCGGGCCCGACGGCGGGGAGGAGGTGGGTCGCCGACCCGAGGATGGCGAGGCCCATCCAGCCCGCGACGAGAGGCGCGCCGACGGCCTCGATCGACCACGCCGCCGGCGAGGAGCCGGCAACGAGGAGGCGCCCCACGGCGATCGCGATCCCGAGCTCGAACCAGGCGATCGCGCCGACGAGCGAGCCGATGGCGAAGCGATGCCACGACGCGTCGGTCGTCCAGCGCGCCCGGCTGGTCCAGGTTGCCCGGGCATTCGTCGCGACCGCGACCGCGCCGACGGCCGTCACGACGGCTCCCAGCCGGACCACCGGGTCCGAAGAGACGGTGAACCCGGCAGCGACGACCGCCGCCCCGAGCGCCAGCCCGAGCACGGTCAGCCGGGCGCTCGTGCGGACGGTGATCCGGGCGCCCACCACGGTCGGGAAGAAGTGGAGGAGGGTCGTCGCGATCACGAGCGACACGAACCCGACGAGGTTGAGCCACGCGTGGGCCGGCTTGATCGATCCCCACGCCTCGACGAGCGGCTCCCAGCCGGCCACGACGAGGGTCGCGAGGACGGCCCCGACCGTCACCTCGCCGAGGGCCACGACATAGCCCTGGGTGATCAGGCCCCGGCTCGGACCAAGGGCGCGCATCAGCGGGCGGATCGTGGCCGTGCCGGTCAGCAGGACCCCGGCGATGAACAGCGATCCCCCGGCGACCGCGACGCTGCTCGCCGACCCGACGACCCCGGTCGAGACGCCGATGGCGCCGACCGCGACCGCGCCGACGGCGGCCGATCGCAGCCGGGCGTCGCTCGGCGGCGCCGCCGCGAACGCCGCCGCGAAGAAGGGCATGACCCCGGCGATCGCGGTCGTCGCGCCGCCGGCGAGGGCGAGGTGGAGGGGCAGCCAGGCCCCGCGCCGGTCGGCCAGCGGCAACGTCATCGCGAGGGCTGCCGCGACGAGGAACCCGACCGCGAGCGCGATCGCGACGACGGCGACCAGCCGGTCCGACGATCGGTCGATCGTCGGCGCACGGCGGCGGAGGGAGCCCGGATCGATCACGCACCCTCAGCGTAGCCGCCCGGGCCGTGGCGGGGATTCCGGCTCGCGGCCGACCGAGCCGCCCTCAGTCCGCGGGGTGCGGCCGCCAGGACGTGTAGACCGGCGGCCAGTCGTCGGCCGTGGCGCGCTCGCCGAGGACCGCGTGGTCGATCGAGAGCTCGTAGAGCACGTAGCCGTCGTCGACCTCGAACGACCAGTCCGCGGCCGCCGCGGCCCGCCGCTCCGGGTCCGTCACCTCGGTCGCCCGGCCGCGCACGAGGAACTCGTGCGGCACGGCCGGGTCCTGGTGGGCATGGAGCGCGTAGCGGCCGTCGGCGCGGAGGTCGTCCGCCTTCGCCGAGCCGACGATCACGAACGTCAGGAGCCGTCCGCTCGCGATCCGGACGTGGACGGGGTGGATCCGCGGCGGGGCGTCGCCCCGGACGGTTGCGAGCAGGCCCTCGCCGATGCCGGATCGCTCGATCAGGCGGCGTCCGGAGGCGGCGATCTCCGGCGCTCCCGCGGCGAGGTCATCCCAGGACGTCATCGCTGGCTCCTTCGACTGGTGGCTGCTGATGATCGGGGGCCGGGGCCGGAACGCTCCACCCTCCGGGCTCAGCTCAGACTCGAGCGGCGGCGCTCGTTCGTGAAGCCGTCGCGGCTGTCGGTGCCGAAGGCGAGGCTCAGCGCGGAGAGCGCGGCAAGGCCGGTGACGATGGCGGAGAGGGCGATCAGGGCATCCATGTGGCTCACCTCGGTGGTCGGGGTTCGTTCCTCGCACGACCGATGATGCCGCGCGACCGGTCCTCTGATAAGGTCCAGTCTGATGGTGAAAGCAAGGACCAGTTCGGTGCTGGAGCTGCTGGTCGCCCTGGACCGGACCAGCCCCGAGCCCCTCCACCGCCAGCTCGAGCGCGAGCTCCGCGGCGCGGTCCGCGACGGGCGGCTGCCCCCGGCGAGCGCCCTGCCGTCGTCGCGAGCCCTGGCGGGCCAGCTCGGGGTGTCGCGGGGCATCGTCGTCGAGGCCTACGAGCAGCTCGTCGCCGAGGGCTATCTCGCCAGCCGGCCCGGCGGCTCGACCCGGGTCGCGCGGTCGGCGGTCGCCGCGCCGGCGCCGCGCCGCGTCGCTCCGCCGCCGGCCCTCGAGTTCGACTTCCGACCCGGCCGTCCGGAGGTCGCGGAATTCCCGCGCGCGGCCTGGCTCCGCTCGATGCGGCGCGTCCTCGCCACCGCCCCCAGCGACCGGTTCACCTACCTCGGGGGCCGCGGCGTGCCGGAGCTTCGAGCCGCCCTCGCCGCGTACCTCAACCGCGCCCGCGGCACGGCCGCCGACCCGGCGGACGTCGTCGTCTGCACCGGCTTCGTCCAGGGGCTCAGCCTCGTCGCCCGGGCCCTCCGCGAGCGGGGCGTCCGGCGGATCGCCGTCGAGGATCCGTCCGACCCCGACTTCCGCGCGATCATCGCCGCGGGCGGGCTGGACTGGGTCGCGATCGAGGTCGACGACGCCGGGCTTCGCGTCGATCGGCTCGAGGAGACCGACGCGGGCGCCGTCCTCGTCACGGCCGCCCACCAGTACCCGACCGGCAGCGTCCTGCCGCCGGCCCGCCGGGCCGCCCTCGTCGACTGGGCCTGGCGACGCGGCGGGACGATCATCGAGGACGACTACGACGCCGAGTTCCGCTACGACCGCGAGCCGATCGGCGCGATCCAGGGGCTCGGGCCCGACCACGTCGTCTACGGCGGCTCGGCGAGCAAGATCCTCGCCCCCGGACTCCGCCTCGGCTGGCTGGTCGTCCCGCCGTCGTTCGTCGACGCCGTGACGGCGGCCAAGCAGGCGGTCGACAACGGCTCGGGCGCCTTCGACCAGCTCGCCTTCGCCGACCTCCTCGCTCGCGGCGAGCTCGACCATCACCTCCGGCGGATGCGGCCGATCTACCGCCGCCGTCGGGATGCCCTGCTGGCGGCCCTCGCCCGGCACCTGCCGGCGCTCGAGCCGATCGGGGCGTCGGCCGGCCTCCATCTGCTCGCCTGGCTGCCGCCCGGGCTGTCCGAGGAGGCGATCCTCGAGGGTGCCGGACGGGGCGGGATCGGACTCGCCGGGTTGACGTCGCGGCGCGTCGCGCCCGGTCGGACGGGCCTGATCTTCGGCTACGGAGCGATCTCGGAGGGCGCGATCGACGAGGGAATCCGGCGGCTGGCGACCGTGGTCGCCGCGGTCGGCTGACCCGAGCGGGACGCCGCCGACCCCTCACGGGGCGCCGGCCGTCCTGCCAGACTCCCGGCCATGGCCGACCCGACCGCCATCGCCGTCTACGGCACGCTCCGCCGCGGCGAGATCAACGCGTCGTACCTCGACGGGCTGCCGGATCTCGGGACGGGCTGGATCGCCGGCCGGCTGCGGGAGATGCCGCGCTCTCCGAGGCGGGCCTATCCCTATCCGGCGCTCGTCCTCGACGGAGCTGGCCGCGTCGTCGTCGAGCTGTGGCGCCTCGTTCGGGCGGAGGCGCTCGTCGCGCTCGACGCCCTCGAGTCGTACGACCCGGCCGACGAGCCCGGCTCGGAGTACGTCCGGCGGGTCGTCGCCGTGGGCGGCGGCGCGGTCGCGACGGCCTGGGTCTACGTCTACAACGGGCCGGCCGAAGAGCTGGCCGACGAGATCCCCGACGGGGACTGGATCGCCCACGTCGGGCGCCGTCGCGCGGCAGGCTGACCCGGGAGCGGCCGCCAGCCCGGCCGAATTGCCCGACAATTCTTGCTGTCTTGACAACTAGAGTTGTCGGTGGCAGACTGCGGCCATGCTTGACGTGACGGTGATCGAGAGCGCGGCGGCGGCCGAGGCCTCCCTGGACCCGGTGCGGTCGCGGCTGCTCGCCGAGCTGGCGACGCCCGGCTCCGCGACGACGCTCGCAGCCCGGATCGGCCTGCCCCGGCAGCAGGTCAACTACCACCTCCGGACGCTCGAGCGGCATGGGCTGGTCGAGCTCGTCGAGGAGCGCCGTCGCGGCAACATGACCGAGCGGGTCATGCAGGCGACGGCGGCCGCCTATGTGATCTCGCCGGCCGCCCTGGCCGCGGTCGAGCCGGACCCGGAGCGGTCGCCCGACCGCCTTTCGGCGTTCTGGATGCTCGCCCTGGCGGCGCGCCTCGTCCGCGACGTCGGCAGCCTGCTGCTCGGCGCGCGGCGGGCGGGCAAGCGCGTCGCGACCTTCGCCCTCGACGGCGAGGTCCGGTTCGCCTCGGCCGCCGACCGCGCCGCGTTCGCCGAGGAGCTGTCGCACGCCGTCGCCGGCCTCGTCGCCAGGTACCACGACGACGCCGCCGCGGGCGGCCGATCTCACCGGATCGTCGTCGCCATCCACCCCAGCGTCCCTGCCGCGACCGACGTCGCCGTTCCGGAGACGCCCGAGCTCACGGAGGAATCCTCGAGATGGCCCACCCCTTCGACGTCCGCGGCGAGCAGGTCGTCAACGCCCCGCCCGAGCAGGTCTGGGAGGCGCTCTCCAGCGGCGCCGCGATGGACGGCTGGTGGATGGGCGACAACGAGCTCGAGCCGCGCCTCGGCGGCGCGCTCCGGACGTCGCTGCCCGGCTTCACGATGGAATCGACGGTCACGACGTGGGATCCGCCGCACCGGTTCGCGACCACGAGCCCGGAATCCGACGACGGCCGGCTGATGACCTTCGCCTTCGAGATCGAGGGCCGGGCCGGCGGGACGACGACCCTCCGCTTCGTCCACAGCGGCTTCCTGCCGGGTGACGACTGGGAGCAGGAGTACGAGGCCCTGAAGATCGGGGACCCGGCCTACGTCGCGAAGCTGGCCGAGTACGTCGAGCGCTTCTCGGGCCGGACGGCGGTGCCGATCACCCTGTGGGGGCCCCAGGTCGGCGCGGACCGCGCCTGGGCCGAGTTCCGCCGGGCGCTCGGGGTCGCGGCCGACGTGGCCGTCGGCGATCCGGCCCGCTTCCGGGCCGACGGCCTGCCGGACCTCGACGGCGAGATCGACTACCTCAACGCGAACTTCATCGGCCTGCGGACCGCCGACGGGATGTTCCGCTTCATCCACGGCATGGGGACGGTCGCCATCGGCCATCACCTCTACCGACCCGACGACCGGGCCGCGACCGAGCAGGCGTGGCAGGCCTGGCTCGACCGCAGCTTTGCCTGACTCCCGGGATCACCGCGAAGTCAAGGAGCGCACGATGACCACGGACACTCTCCAGCACGTCACCTCGAAGGACGGCACCCCGATCGCCGTCGAGATCGCCGGCAGCGGCCCGGCCGTCGTCCTCGTCAGCGGCGGCTCGGTCGATCGCGGCTCGAACGCCGGCCTCGCCGCCGCCCTCATGGACCGCTTCACGACCTACAACTACGACCGCCGCGGCCGGGGCGACAGCGGCGACACCGCGCCGTACGCGGTCGAGCGCGAGATCGAGGACATCGCGGCGGTGATCGAGCTCGCCGGCGGCCACGCCCACCTGTACGGCTCGTCGTCGGGCGCCGGCCTCGCCCTCGAGGCGGCCGCCGCCGCTGCGCCGGTCGACCGGCTCGTCCTCTGGGAGCCGCCCTACAACCTCGACCCGTCGGGCCGTCCGCCGGCCGACAGCGTCGAGCAGCTCGACCGGATGGTCGCCGAGGGCCGGCGGGGCGATGCGGCCGCCTTCTTCATGGCCGACATGGTCCGCCTGCCGGCGGAGTTCGTCGGGTTCGCCCGGACGCAGCCGTGGTGGGCCGCCCAGGAGGCCCTCGCCCACACCCTCGCCTACGACGCCCGGATCATGGGCGACTACTCGGTCCCGACCGCGACCGCGGCCCGGGTCACCGTCCCGACCCTGATCCTCACTGGCGGCGCGAGCTTCCCCTTCTTCCGACCGACCGCGGAGGCACTCGTCGCCGCGATGCCGGACGCGCGGACCGCCGTCCTCGAGGGCCAGGAGCACAACGTCGATCCCGGGGTCCTCGGCCCGGCGATGGCCGCGTTCCTCGCCGACTGAGGCCGCCGGGAGGCCATCGGCCGCCCGCTCGACGACACACTCGGCGCCCCGCCGCGACCTGCTCGCGGCGGGGCGCCTCCGGAGGCCGACGAGACGCGCAACGACCGGCGCCGACGCCGTCGAAGCGACGTTCCGGGTCGGACGGCACTGGCGGCTCCGCCGGGCTCCGCCGAGAATCCGGGGGCTGCCGCGCCGCCGCGGACGGACGGCGTGTCTCCCGGTCGGCAGCGAACGACCGAGCTCGCCGTGGAGGATGGACATGACATCGCCAGAACACGCCGACAGCAAGCTGTCGGACATCGAGCGAATCCGAACGGCGATCGGCGCGCTCGGGTGGTCGCCCGAGCGCTTCCAGACCGTCTCCGAGCACCTCGCGGCGCTCGCCGAGAGCCGCGGATCGAGCCTCCGCGACCGGATCGTCGCCGCGGCCCGCGCCCGGACGGAGGCCCGCCCGAAGACCCGGATGCCGCGCGGCCTGGCCATGGTGCTGCGGACCGCGGGCATGGCCTGGGCTGCGCTGATGCTGTCGACCCTCGTCGTCGCGTTCGCGACCCGGACCACCGCCCGCCGGGCGACCGCCGCGATCGAGCCCGACGCCGACGAGATCCGCCTCCGCACCGCGCTCGGGCCACTGGCCTACAGCAGCCGGGCCGGCTCGTTCCGCGGCGGGTCCGTCGATCTCTGGTACGGAGGCGGGTTCGTCGACCTGCGCGAGGCGACTCTCGATCCGGGTGGCGCCCATCTCCGCGTCCGGGCCGTGTTCGGCGGCGGGCAGATCGTCGTGCCCGAGACGTGGCGGGTCACCGCCCAGGTCCGCGGGATCGGCGGGCTGCGCGACGTCCGGGCGGCCGCCGACCTGCCGGTGGATGCGCCGCACCTGACGATCACGGGCCTCGCCCTGTTCGGCGGCTTCACGGTCCAGACGGAGCTGCCGCCGCATGCGGACGAGATCGTCGAGGCCGTCGCACGGGCCGAGGCGTCCCTGCCGGACGCGCCGGAGGCGTTCGCCGCCGTCGAGGCGATGCCGGTCGTCTGACCGGGTTCACGGGATCGGCCGGGCCGGGATGGCCCGGCCGGGCCCTGGCCGGCCACGGACCGGGTGGAGGAGGTTCGTCATGCACGTCCTGGTTGCCTACGCCAGCCGGCACGGGGCCACCCAGGGGATCGCCGAGCGGATCGCCGAGACCCTCCGCCGCGAGGGCCTCGCCACGGACCTCCGGCCCGCCGGGACGGTCAGCGACCTCGCCGGGTACGACGCCTTCGTGATCGGCAGCGCGGCCTACATGTTCCACTGGCTCAAGGACGCCGCCGAGCTCGTCCGCCGCAACGAGCGGCTGCTCGCCGGGAAGCCCGTCTGGCTGTTCAGCAGCGGGCCGATCGGCGACGAGCCGCTCGACGCATCGGGCCGGGACCAGAAGGTCGCGGCGATCCCGAAGGAGCTTCCGGGGTTCGCCGCCGCGGTCGGCGCCCGCGATCACCGCGTCTTCTTCGGCGCGTTCGACCCGAGCCGGCCGCCGATCGGGCTCGCCGAGCGGCTCGCGGCCCATCTTCCGGCCGCCCGCAACGCGATGCCGAGCGGCGACTTCCGGGACTGGCCCGAGATCGAGGGCTGGGCCCGCCAGATCGCGAGGGAGCTCCAGCCGGTCGCGGTCGGCTGAGCGGGCGCCCCCGGCCGCGCTCGCCCGCGACGGGCGCCCGGGTCAGGCCCGGCCCCGGTTCAGGCCCGGCCCGCTCAGCCCGCGACGGGCGCCCAGGCCGAGGAGCTCGTCGAGGCGGTCGAAGTCCTCGTCGCGGCCCTTGTCGAGGTCGGCCGACGCATCGCGGTCCGCGACCGACAGGTAGGCCGAGACGCCGTCGATCCGGCTCCGCCCGTTGCCCAGGTCGACGAAGGTGAGGACGTCGAGGTTCGGGCGGCCCGGCTCGCCCTCGAACTCGAAGGTCTGGACGAGCCGGCTCGGCGCCGTGACCTCGTGGAACGAGCCGTGGAAGGCCCATTCCCCGCCGAGGCCGGCGACCACGTAGCTCCAGCTGCCGCCGGTCCTGGCGTCCCAGCCGCGGAGCGTGAGGGTCGTTCCGCGGGGCCCGATCCAGCGGACGATCAGGTCCGGATCGATATGGGCCGCGAAGACCCGCTCGGCGGGCGCGTCGAACTCGCGGCTGAAGGCGATCGTCTGCTCGCCCGGGGTGATCGTCACGTGGCGCTGGTTCGTCATCTCGGCTCCTTCGTCCTCTCGAGCAGCTCATCGAGCCGCGCGTACTTCGCCTCGAGACGCCGGCGATGGGCCTCGAGCCAGTCGGCGGTGCGAGCGAGGGGCTCGGCCTCGAGATGGGCCGGCCGGGTCTTGCCCAGCCGGCGCCGCGAGACGACCCCGGCGGTCTCGAGGACCTTGAGGTGCTTCGAGACCGCCTGGAGCGTGATCGGGAACAGGCTGGCGAGCTCGTTGACCGTCGCGTCGCCGGCGGCGAGCCGGTCGACGATCGCTCGCCGGACCGGGTCGCCGAGGGCAGCGAACGTGATCGCGAGATCCCCCTGCTCGTTGATCATGGCTCCATTCACTCAACCGTTTGGTTGAGTGATGGTGCCGGATGCGAGCCCGGCCGTCAAGCGCCGGCCGGGCCGTGGCTCAGGGAAGGGTCGGGGCGATCGTCGGGCCGGCGAGCTCGCCGAGGGCCTCGGGTTCGGGGTCCGGCTCGAGCGCCGTGGCGTGGCGCGGCTCGCGAAGGAGCTGGTAGACGAGGATCGCTCCGAACGTCGCGGTCCCGATCCCGCCCAGCTGGAAGTCGCCGATCGTGATCGCCAGGTTGCCCGCGCCGAGGGTCAGGGCGACCGCGGCCGTGATCAGGTTGCGGTTGTTCGAGAAGTCGACCTTGTTCTGGATCCAGATCCGCGCCCCGGTCGCCGCGATCATCCCGAACAGGACGATCGACAGGCCACCGAGGACCGGCGCCGGGATCGTCCCGATCAGGGCGCCGAATTTCGGCGAGAACCCCATCGCGATCGCGACCACGCCGGCAATGACGAACACGAGGGTCGAGTAGATCTTCGTCACGGCCATGACCCCGATGTTCTCGGCGTAGGTCGTCACGCCCGTGCCGCCGCCGGCCCCGGCGATCATCGTCGCGACGCCGTCGCCGAGGAACGCCCGGCCGAGGTACGGATCGAGGTTCCGGCCGGTCATCGCGGCGACCGCCTTGACGTGGCCGAGGTTCTCGGCGACGAGGATGATCGCGACCGGCGCGATCAGGGTCAGGGCGCTCGGCTCGAACGACGGCGCGGTCAGGCTCGGCAGCCCGATCCAGGCCGCGCTGCCGAGGGCGCCGAAGTCGATCGGCGTGCCCCAGCCGAGCCCGTTCGCGAGGATCAGGTAGATGACGTAGCCGCCGATGCCGCCGAGCAGGATCGGCAGGCGCCGGAACAGGCCCGGCGCGCGGACCGCGACGAGCCCGACCGCGGCGACGGTCAGCAGCCCGACGAGGGTCGTGAACTGGTTGACGCTCTGCGGCGCCGCGCTGTCGGCCGAGACGAGGTTGCTGATCGCGACCGGGGCGAGGTTCAGCCCGATGACCGCGACGACGGCCCCGGTCACGACCGGCGGCATCAGGACCTCGATCCAGCGATAGCCGACCGCCATCACCGCGAGGCCGATGGCCGCGTAGAGGGCGCCGGCGGCGATGATCCCGCCGAGGGCGACTCCCAGGTTGGGGTTGGGTCCGCTGCCCGCGTACTGGGTCGCCGCGATGACGACCGCGATGAACGAGAAGCTCGATCCGAGATAGCTCGGGATCCGCCCGCCGACGATGACGAAGAAGACCAGGGTGCCGATCCCCGAGAAGAGGATCGCGGTGTTCGGGTCGAACCCCATGATGATCGGCGCGAGGACGGTCGCCCCGAACATCGCGAAGATGTGCTGGACCCCGAGGGCGACCGTCTGCGGCCACGGCAGCCGCTCATCGGGCGCGATGATCCCCTCGCGCTTGACGGTCCAATGGAAGAGGGCGCGCCTGGGCAACCCGGCGTTCATCGATCGATCTCCTCGCCTGCTGGCCCCACCCGGCTCACAGGCCGGGCGTGGGAAATCTGTGGGACGCCATCGGCGAGGGTGTCACGGCCGCAGCCGCGGGGGACGGGCCAATCGGCCCGTTGTCGAGCCCGCGGGCGATCGCGGTCAGGCTCGGATCACCTGCTGCCGGCGATCAGCCGCTCGCGCTCGAACAGCCGGGACGTGATCCGCCAGCCGAGGACGTCGAGGACGAGCAGCGCCCAGCCGAGGCCCAGGGCGAGGCCGAGCGTCGCGTGGATGATGTCGTAGGCGATCAGAACGGCGACCGCGATCGACGGGAGGCTGGCGAGCATCCCCAGCTGCTGGGCGACCCGGACCTCGCTCGCCCGGGTCGAGATCGCGATCCCGACCCAGATCGACCACGCCGCGAGGAGCGGCGTGAAGACCAGCTGCGCGATCAGATCGGGTCCCTGGATGGCGGCCGCGGCCACGGCCGGCCGGGCGAGGAGCTCGACCGCCAGCAGGAACAGCCCATACACCGCGTAGGCGATGACGAGCGACGGGAGGAGGGCGGCGACGGCCTTCCCCAGGAGGAGCTCCTCGCGGCGGATCGGCGTCGTCAGGACCGGCTCGAGGGTGCCCTGCTGGCGCTCGCCGACGACGGCGTAGGCGGCGACGAACACCGGGACCATCGCCGGGATGCCGAGCAGGTAGGCCATCGGATGGCCCCGCTGGAGCGCGGCCGCGGCCGATGCGGAGAGGGCGATCAGCTGGACGAGCGGCGACACCGCGAACACCAGCGGGATCACGGCCATCGTGACGACGATCGAGCGATTGTGGCGAAACTCCCGGAGCTCCTTGATGACGATGGCGCGGACGCGTCGCATGTTCAGGCTCATGTCGACGGCCTCGCGCCGTCGTCGTCGATCAGCTCCAGGTAGACGTCCTCGAGCGAATGGCGCGACTCGCCGATCGACAGCACGTCCGCGCCGGCGGCGACGAGGGCCCGGGTGATCGCCGGCGCCGCGACCGCCGGATCGGAGACGGTGACGACGTCGGCAGCGGCGTCATCGCGATGCCAGGCGGTGACCGCGGCCAGGCCGCGGTAGACGCGGTCGGGATCGGCGAGGGGGGTCACGGTCCGGACCACGAGCGTCCTCGCGAACAGCTGGTCGCGAAGCTCCTCGGGGCGGCCGATCGACCGCAGCGTCGTGTTCAGGATCGCCACCCGGTCGCACAGCCGCTCGGCCTCGTCGAGGCGATGGGTGGTGAGGAAGATCGTGACGCCGCGCTTGCGGAGCCCGTCGATGAGCCCGTGGACCTCGCGGGCGGCGACCGGGTCGAGGCCGGCCGTGGGCTCGTCGAGGAACAGCACCTCCGGCTCGCTGAGGAGCGCCCGCGCCAGGGCGACCCGCTGGCGCAGGCCCTTCGACAGGTCGCCGCAGGCGTCGTCGGCCCGGTCGACGACGTTGACCGCCCGCAGGACGTCGTCGATCCGACCCGCCGGGTCCCGGATCTCGTACAGGTCGGCGAAGCAGGCGAGGTTCTCGACGACGGTCAGGCGGAGGTAGAGGCCCGGCGATTCGGGCATGATCGAGATCCGCCGGCGGATCTCGACGCCGTTGCCCGGCGTCAGCGGGATGCCCGCGACGGTCGCCGAGCCGGAGGTCGGCGCGATGAGCGTTCCGAGCGTCCGGATCGTCGTCGTCTTCCCGGCGCCGTTCGGCCCGAGAAAGCCGAACACCTCGCCCCGCCCCACCTCGAGGCTGAGGTCATCGAACGCCACGCGATCGCCGAACCGCTTCGACAGGTGCCGGATCGAGAGGGCGGGGCCGCCGCCGGGATCGGGCGACGCGGCATGCGCCGTCAGGGATGCGCCCGCGGGCCTCGGATCGACTGCTCCGCCGTTCATCACGATTGGGCCAAGTATCCACCGATCCGCCGCGACCGGCCGCGAGCCGGCTCGTGTCCGCTACCGGGCGAACGTCCAGCGGGTCGCGCCGTGGGGCTCCTCCCCGGCGACGCCGACGACCGTCGTCACCTCCAGGCGGTACAGGTGCCACGGCGGCGGGCCCGCGCTCGGAGCGTTGAAGGGCGCCGTGAAGGCATCGCCTTCGACCGTGGCCGGCCAGCCGCCCTCCCGATACCGGGCGACGACGGCATCCAGCGTCGCCTTGTCGGTGACCCGCCGGGCTTCGCCCGCGAAGACGAGGTCGATCCCCTCCAGCCGCACCGACAGCGTGCATGCCGGGTTCGCCGCCAGGTTCCGCGACTTGCGCGTCCCCGGACCGCTGACGAACCACACCTCGCCGTCGAACCAGATCGCGCCGACGCCGGCGGCATGGGGCCGGCCATCGGGGCGGACCGTCCCGAGGAACCAGGTCGTGTTGGCCGCCGGGTCGTGCGCGTCGAGGACGTCCCGCGGCCGGCTCCACGGCAGGACGGCGTCGCCATAGGTGTCGAGGTTGGTCGTTTCGACCGGGGTTCGATCGGACATGTGGGTCACTCCTGGCATCGTCAATTCGCTGGTAGGACCGCTCTCGGCCGAGGATCTCATCGCTGGCCATCCCCGAGTCGCGGCGCCCGCCTCCCGCGCCCGGCCCTCACCTCGAACGACGACGAACGCCTCGGGGCCCGTAGAATCGGAGGATGAGCTCGCCCGTCGTCGAACCCTTCGTCGTCCTGCCGGGTGAGGGCGAGGTGTTGCGTGGCCCCGTGGGAGGCCCGGCCCGGATCCTCGCTCGGGCGGAGACGACCAACGGCGGGTTCACGGCCATCGAGAACGAGATCCCACCCGACCAGGGACCGCCGGAGCACATCCATGTCCGCGAGGACGAGATGTACTACGTCTTCGAAGGAACGGTCCGCTTCAAGGCCAACGGTGCGTACTTCGACGCCCCTGCCGGCGCGTTCATGTTCATCCCGCGCGGCACCCCGCACTGCTTCAGGAACGTCGGCGGCGGGCCGGCCCGCCTCCTCGTCATGTTCGCCCCAGCGGGCATGGAGCGCTTCTTCGAGGGCGTCGCCGGATTGCCGCCCGGGCCGCCGGATGCCGGGACGTACCGCGAGATCGCGCGCTCCGCCTGGATGGAGGTCGTCGGGCCGCCGATGGCTCCAGGCGAGGGCGGCTGACCGCGACCTCGGGTCGGATGCCATAAGATTGCCTCCTGGCAAGCAATTCGGGGTCCTCTCCTCCGCCCCGCCATTCCGGGAGGTCGCGTGGCCGGCGACGAGCGCCCACGGTTTCATCTGACGCCCGAAGCGAACTGGATGAACGACCCGAACGGGCTCGTCTTCCGCGACGGCACACTTCACGTCTTCTACCAGCACAACCCGGACGCCCTCGAATGGGGTCGGATGCATTGGGGGCACGCGGCCTCGGCCGACCTCGTCGCCTGGCAGCACCTTCCGATCGCCATCTCACCCGATGACGCCGGCGCCGACGCCTTCGGGTGCTGGTCGGGCTGCATCGTCGAGGACGACGGGGTCGCGTCGATGTTCTACACCGGCGTCCGGCTCGTCGAGGACGAGCGCCGGCCCGCCGTCTGCCGGGCTACGAGTGTCGATGGCCTGACGACCTGGCGGAAGGACATCGACCCATGCATTCCCGGTCCTCCGGACGGGTTCAGCAACGACGCCTTCCGGGATCCCTTCGTCTATCGGGATGGCGGCGGCTGGTCGATGCTCGTCGGAGCCGGAACCACCGACGGCCTCGGCGCCGTGGTCCGCTACCAGTCGCCCGATCTCCGGACCTGGGCCTACCGCGGGCTGTTCCTGTCGACCGACGATGTCGCGCGGGCCGCGGGTGCCGACGGACCCTGCTGGGAGTGTCCGCAACTCGTCCGGCTCGGCGACGATGCGGTTCTGATCGTGTCCGTGGTCGACCGCGCGCCCGGCGTCCGGCCCTCCCACGTCGCAGCGTTCGTGGGGCGGGTCGAGGACGGCCGCTTCGTCGTGGACCGCGCGGAGGCGCTGGGCATGGGTCCCGACTTCTACGCCCCGGCGACGACGACGACTCCGGACGGGAGGCACCTCCTCCTCGGTTGGATCCCGGAAGACCCCCCGCCCGAATCGTCGCCTCGGACGTGGACCGGCTCGATGACGTTTCCGCGGATCGTCTCGATGGGCGACGACGGGCAGCTCAGCCTGGCCATTGCGTCCGAGGTGGCGGCACTCCGGAGCGCCGGGCGTGCCCACGGCCCGGTCCGGCTCGAGGGGGACGCAGGGGCCTGGCGCTACGACCTCGTCAGCCAGCAATTCGAGGTCGCCGCGACGATCGACCCCGGGGATGCCGACGAGATCGCCATCGAGCTCCTCGACGGCGATGACGACAGCCCCGAGGCGCGTGTCGCCTACCGTCCTGCGGAGCGGCTGCTGTCCGTCGCCCGACGGGGCATCGTGAGCGTGGCGGGACGGAGCTCGAAGAGCAGCAAGGTCCTGCCGGAGGCCGGGACCGCGACCCTCGGCCTCCGGCTGATCGTGGACGGGTCGGTGATGGAGCTGGAGATCGACGGTCGGACGATGGCCACGATTCGGCTGCCGACGACCCGCGGCGACCGGCTGGCCGTCACGTTCGCCGCGTCGGGCGGCACGGCGTCGATCGTCGAGCTCGAGACCTGGAGCCTGGCCCTGCCACCAGCCTGACGACGAGACCAGCCGACGGCCGCGCCCGACGCATCAGCAGGAGGGGGCGATGGCGGGCCGGTCGTCGACGAGGTCGAGCAATCCGTTGGTCTCGACGAGCTCGGGGCTCGGCGGCACGCCGAGCGATTCGAGGGTCTTGCTGTAGAACGCCCGCGCCGCCGCGGCAAGGACGATGTCGAAGATCTCGCCGTCGTCGAGCCCGAGGGATCGCAGCCCCTCGATGTCGGCTGGGCCGACCCGGTGGGCGTCGATCGCGACCTTCTCGGCGAGGTCCATGATCGCGACCTCGAGCGGCTCGCGGCCGGCGTCCCGGAAGTTGCGGACGATCGCCGCGAGCTGCGACGGGTCGACGATGCCGTTCCGCAGCAGCACGGCGCCGTGTGCGCTGACGCAGGCCCGACAGCCCAGGGCGCGGGCCGCCGCGATCGTCACGAGCTCGTAGCGGCGAAGACGAATCGTCGTTCGCAGCTCCCTGACCAGCTGCCGCCAGGCGCCGTGGACCGCCGGGCGGAGGCTGAACAGCATCGAGTCGGTCGTGACATAGCCGAGGCTTGCCAGGTCCCGGTCGTACAGCTCACGGACCGGGCCTGTCGCCGCCTCCGGGCGGACGGTCTCGATGTACACGACGCTCAGCTCCGGGCCGCCGTTCGAAGCGCGACCACGTTCGGGTTGCGGAGCGCAAGGAAGATCGGGCAGCGGCGCTGCCAGGCGTCGAACATCGGCCCGGTCTTCGAATCGGGATCGGGCGTCGTGACGGTGATCTCGATCTCGAGATCGGTCAGGTCCGGGACGGCGTTCTCGATGCCGATGAGACCGGCCAGGTCGGCGCGACACCGCGCCACGGCCGTGACGCCGGCGACCGTCACGCCGAACTCGGGCGCAAGGGTGTCGCTGATGAAGACGACCCCGCAGGCCGCCAACGCACCGAGGAGGTACGCCGTCGGGCTCGGGGCGACATTGGTTCCGCCGATCGACAACGGAAGATCCGTCTCCCAGGTGTAGGGACCGGCCGACAGCTGGGCCCGGCCGTCCGTGAGCGTCGCGGTCACGGCTGGCGTCGTTCGCCCTGCCGCCGGATCATTCCGGAACTTCGCACTGGTCTCCATGAGGACGCTCGTCATCGTCGGGACCTCCCAGGGCTGCACCGACACGCTCGGCCGGCGTCGCCTGGATCGTCACGCCTCGTCGGGTGCGCGCGGAACCCGGGTTCCACCCAATCGCGTGTCCCGGATTGCCGCCTCGGTGGCGCGGTGCACGCAGCTTGCCCGGAATCAGGCGAGGCCCTGCCGGACGACCTCCGCCACGGCCGCGGCCCGGGCCGGCTTGCCGACCAGCCCGAGCTTGGAGTAGGCGTTCGACAGGTGGCGCTCGATCGTCCGCGGGCTCAGGCCCATTGCAGCCGCGATCGCGTCGTTGGCCAGGCCGTCGGCCGCGAGGCGGAGAACCTCGAGCTCGCGGCGGGTCAGCGGTTCGCGGGGTCCCGCTTCGCGGCCCCCCGATGCGTGGGAAGACGCCGTCCACGCCGCCCGTTCCGGCTCCATGAATTCGCGGACCTCGCTCACGAACACCTGCCACGCCGGCTCGCCTTCGAGGAGGATGTGATTGCGGCTGTCGAGCGGGACCAGGCGCGAGTCGCGGATCCGCGAGGCGACCTCGGTGGCGTTGTCGAACGTCTTCAGCCGGTCGCCGACGGCGTGCAGGATCAGCGTCGGCGCGTCGACATCCGGGATCTCCGCGGTGATGTCCTCGCGATAGCGGGCGGCTCGCGCGGCCAGATAGTTCGCCGTGCTCGTCGACTGGCGCTGGAGCTCGTCGAACCAGCGCATCTGCTCCTCGGTCGCGTCGGGGATGAAGCCCTGGGTGAACACTCGCCGGAAGCGCGGGTCTGCCCCGGCCCACCCGATCCGGACGAGGCCCTGGTACGTCTCCTCCTCGAGTCGCCGCTCGCCCTCGAACACGACCCGCTCGCCGCAGACGGTCCCGTAGAGGACGAGGCGACTGACCCGGTCGGGGTGCCGCGCGGCGTAGAGCATCGCGATCG
This sequence comes from uncultured Chloroflexia bacterium, assembly GCA_963710105.1. Taxonomy (GTDB): domain Bacteria; phylum Chloroflexota; class Limnocylindria; order Limnocylindrales; family CSP1-4; genus CF-46. The sequence continues at coordinate 27,927 of CAVPYV010000002.1, read as the reverse complement.
GCGAGCCGTCGGACATGCCGAGCAGGGCGACCCGCCCGAATCCGAGGGCGTCGACGATCGCCTCGAGGTCGGCGAGCCGCGCGGCGAGGGAGAAATCGGACACGTTCCAGTCCGACATCCCGAAACCCCGCTCGTCGTAGCGAACGAGGGTCGAGAACTCGCCGAGGTCCTCCAGGAAGTGCCGCCACACTGGGCTCTCCCAGTCGTGCTGCAAGTGGCTCAGCCAGCACGACACGACGATGAGCGGCGGCCCCGAGCCGTGGAGGGCGTAGGCAAGGCGCGTGCCGTCGGCGCCCCGCGTGAAGTGGATGGCCTGGCGCGGCGGGGTGATGGTCACGGGTCCCGAAGCCGAGACGCTACGGCGCATGATCCGAGGATCGTACTGCCGGTCTGCCCGGCCGCCGACTGGCCGCGACGCCATTCGCCTCGATCGGGCCTGCCGACGCCGCCGCCCGGGCGGGGAGGAACCACGTGGGCAGGCTGCGAACGAGCGATGGATCGCCGAACAGCCGAACCATGCCGTCGGCGATCGCCGACGACCAGTCACGCAGCCCCCTGGCGATCGGGTAGAGGACGCCGACGTCGGCTTCGACGTACACGTATCGATCGCCGCCGAGGCACGGATCCTCGATGCAGATCGACGGATCGCAGCCCCGCTCGAGGACGATCCAGAACCGGCTGGCAGCGGTGCCCGCGACGTCGAGGTCGACCACGACCGGACGCTCGGGCGCCCTGCCCACATCGATCCGTCGGCTGAGCCACGTGACGACGATGTCCGGGTCGCGTTCCGCCATCGCCGGATCCTCGGGAACGAACCGGAGGGACCAGCGCCAGAGCCCGCGAAGCACCGGCTCGAGCTCCCGCCCGGCATGGGTCAGGCGGTAGCCCGGCACCCCTCGGCGGGAAGCGAGGTCTCGCGTGATCACCTCGAGATCCTCGAGCTTTCGCAACCGGGCCGCGAGGACCGACCGGCTGATCCCGGGCAGGCCATCGGCGAGGGCCGTGAAGCCAAGCGTGCCGTGGAGGAAGAGCTCACGCACGATGACGAGGCTCCAGCGGTCGCCGAGGTGCTCGACGGCCTTCGTGAATGCGCAGTAGTCGCCGCTCGACCCCATGCCCGAATTGTCCCACCACCCATCAACCCGACAAGTTCGCGGATCGAACTTCCGGTGCGTCGCCGCGAGGTCCAGCATGAGCGCCCTCGACGCAGGACAGCGAGCGAGAGGAGTCCGAATGAGCCTTCCTTCACAGATTGACACCGTCGTCGTCGGCGCCGGCCAGGCCGGGCTGGCGATGAGCCGCTTCCTCAGCCGATCGGGCCGCGAGCATGTCGTCCTCGAGCGACGGGCAACCCTCGGCGGTGGCTGGCAGGATCGCTGGGACCGGTTCCGCCTGGTCACGCCGAACTGGACCGCCTCCTTCCCGGATCGGCCGTACGACGGGGACGATCCCGACGGCTTCATGCCGCGCGACGAGATCGTCCGCCGCGTCGCCGGCTACGCCACCTCCATCGACGCTCCCGTGCACCTGGAGACCGAGGTCACGAAGCTGACCGCTCGTCCGGGCGGTGGCTTCCGGCTGACGACGAGCGGGGGCGCCCTCGATGCGACCGAGGTGGTGGTTGCCACCGGTCCCCTCCATGTCCCCCGGCTCCCGCCGCTGGCGGCGGAGCTTCCCGCCCGGGTCACCCAGCTCCACTCGCACGCATACCGCAACGAGTCGTCGATCCCGCCGGGACCGGTCGTCGTTGTCGGCAGCGGTCAGTCCGGCGTGCAGATCGCGGAGGAGCTGGCCGAGGCCGGCCGTCGGGTCTACCTGTCGGTCGGAGGCGCTCCGCGCGCGCCGCGGCGCTACCGCGGGCGCGACATCTTCCGCTGGCTCGGGGACCTCACGATCCATGGCCCCGACCTCGGCGTGACGCTGCCGACCGCCGAGACGCTGCCCGATCCGCGCCTGCGATTCGCCCCGAATCCGATGCTGTCCGGGCAGCACGGCGGCCACGACATCGACCTCCGAGGCATGGCGGCCGCCGGGATGACGCTCCTCGGGCGCTTTGACACCGTGGACGGCGAGCGAATCCGGCTGGCGCCCGGCCTGTCCGCGAGCCTTGCCCGCGCCGATGCGTTCTTCGGCGAGCGCCTCCAGCCGCCGATCGAGCGGTACATCGCGCTGGCCGGCATCGACGTGCCCGCCGATGACCGGGTGACGTTCGACTTCGCGCCGCCGGAGGTCCCCGAGCTCGACCTTCGGACGGCCGGGATCGCCACGGTCATCTGGACGACGGGCTATCGCCCGGATTACGGCTGGATCGAACTGCCGATCCTCGACAACCAAGGGCTGCCGCGACACCGCCGCGGCGTGAGCGAGGTTCCGGGCCTCTACTTCCTCGGGATGCTCTGGCAGCACAGCCAGGCGTCGGCGACTCTCTTTGGGCCGAGCCTCGACGGGCCGCATCTCGCAGCGGCGATGGGCCTGCCGATCCGCGACGAGCCGGCGGCGATGGCGACGTGACAAGGACCCCGGTCAGCGACGATCCGCGATCCGGGCGCGACCGCGCTCGGGTGCCGATGCCTCGGTGTCCGGGGCGGCGACCGCCATGAAGGCCTCGAAGGCCGCGTCCACTCCTGCCTGGTCGCCCGTGCCCACCAGGTCCAACAGGAGCCCCCGGAACACCGCCAGACCGAGTCGCGCCTGGGCGCGGACAACCGCGGGCGGCACGCCCGCCGCCGCGTCCAGGGCGACCGTTCGATCCACCCAGTCGTCGACGATGCCGGGCAGCAGCCCGGCGAACGGCTCCTCGCCCTGGATCGCGCGGGCGTAGCACTCGAAGAAGAGGCGGATCGCGGGCCACAGCTGCGGATCGCCGAGCCGACGCCACATCGTGGCCACGATGTCGCCGCCCTCCCCGGCGATCGACTCCATGAACCGCTTCTGGTCCTCCTCGACCGCTGCGACGACGGCGGTCATCAGCCCGTATCGCGAGCCGAAGTGGTGGATCAGCATCCGGTGGCTCGTGCCGACGGCGGCCGCGATGTCGCGCAGCGAGCGGTCGTGGAGGCCGCTCCGCGTGAGGTCCTCAATGACGGCGGCCAGGAGGTCTTGACGTTTCATCCTGGCCAAGTGTACCGTATGGTACATGTACCAAATGGTACAGCATCCCGAGGACAGGTGATCAGGAGCAATGAAGAGCAGGTTCGCGGCCGAGCGCCGCATGGACGTCCCGGCGCAGGTCGCCTACCACTGCCTCGCCGACTACCGCGAGCACCATCGACCGGACGGGTTCCTGCCGCCGGCGTTCAGTGCCTTCGCGGTCCACCGGGGAGGCGTGGGGGCAGGGACGGAGGCGAGCTGGACCGTCGACCTGGGCAGCGGCCGAATCCGCCGGATGTCCGCCACGATCACCGAGCCGGAACCGGGCCGGCGGATGGTGGAGACCGGTGACGGCGTGGTCACCACGTTCACGGTCGCGCCGTCGGGCGACGGGTGCGTCGTCCGCTTCGACACCGTGTTCGACGAGCCCGGGCTCGGCGGCGTCCTGCTGCGGCTGTTCATCGGCCGGATGCTCGGCCCGCTGTACGCCGACGAGCTGGAGCGACTGGACGCGTATGCCCGCGCCCACGGCCCGGTGGCGCTCGCGGCCTGACGGCCGGAGCCTCGCCGGCCCACCGCCCGATCGAGTCGAGGATCGGTCCGCAATCTGATCGAAGGAGAATCGCCGTGAGGATCGGCATCAACGGGGTCGGGATCGCCGGCCCGACGCTGGCCTACTGGCTGCGCGAGTACGGCCACGAGCCCGTCCTGTTCGAGAAGGCGGACCGCCTCCGAACCGAGGGATATGTCGTCGACTTCTGGGGCCTCGGCTACAACGTGGCCGAGCGGATGGGGATCATCGAGGAGCTGCGGGCGAAGGCAACCGAGCAGGAGCGGCTCAGCTTCGTCGACGGTCACGGCAAGGAGATCGCCCACCTCGACACCGGCAAGGTCCGCGAGCAGTGGAAGGGCCGCTTCATCACCGTCCCCCGCGGGGCCATCTGCCAGGCCGCCTTCGACGCCTGCGGCGACGTACGAGCCGAGTTCGGGGTTCACATCGTCGGCATCGAGGAGCGCGCCGACGGCGTCGAGGCGGTCCTGTCGGACGGCCGAACGGAGCGGTTCGACGCGATCGTCGGGGCGGACGGCCTGCATTCGGCGACGCGCGAGCTGGTGTTCGGGCCGGCGAGCCAGTTCGAGCACTTCCTCGACGCCTACGTCGCCGCCTACCGCAGCGCGGACTATCCCCATGTCCACCCGGGCTGGTACGTCGCCCACGCCATCGAGAACCGCTGGGCGGCGCGCATCCAGCGCGTCGACGGGGTGACGATCATCCTGCTGGTCTTCCGGGCCGGGCTGCTGGATCACGAGCCCCGGCAGGACGAGGTCAAGGATGCGTTGCGCCAGGTCTACGACGGCATGGGCTGGGAGGTCCCGGAGATGCTCCGGTATCTCGACGAGGGCCCGGTGTACTTCGACCGGGTGAGCCAGATCCGGATGCCTGCCTGGTCCAAGGGCCACGTCACCCTGGTCGGGGATGCCGCAGCCTGTCCCTCGCTGCTCGCGGGGGAGGGCACCGGCCTCGCGATGACCGAGGCCTACGTCCTCGCCGGTGAGCTCCACGCAACGGGCGGCGATGTTGCGCTGGCGTTTCGACGGTACGAGGAGAAGCTCCGCGCATTCGTCGAGGGCGAGCAGAAGGGCGCGCTCGTGTTCCGCTCCTTCTTCGTCCCGTCGAGCCGCCTGGGCGTCATTGCCCGGAACCTGGTCACCCGGCTGGCCGCCCTGCCGGGGATGACCAAGGTCGTCGCCGAGCGTACCGTCCCGCCGTTCCCGCTCGAGGATTACCGGGTCGCCGCCGCGGCCGGTCAGTGACCTCCCTGGCCACGATGGGAATGGTGGCCGCCCGGCGGGACTCGAGGGCCAGCCGGCGAGGCCCTTCAGCTCGCGGGCCAACCCGGTCCTCGAAGGCGACGGCCGAGCCCTCGGCCGGGCGCGGGTCGTGGACGACACCAGATCTCGTCGGCGATGGTCAAGACCATATCGGAACAGGGACGCTAGAGGGACCTGGCGTCGTGTCCTGACCGCGGCGGTCGACCGGCGGGCGCCTGTTCCCCGGCTGCAGCCGGCCGGGAGCGAACGCTCGGACCCAGGGCCGCCCTCCTCCGCATCGGCGAGCTCCGGGCCGTGCGTGACGCCGCCGCCACCGTCCGGGCTTCGTCGTCTGCGCCCCGCCACGCGTCGACCGGGGCAGGCGCGCCGAGCAGGTAGCCCTGCGCAAACGGGACGCCCAGTCCCCGCAGCGTCTCGAGCTCGGCCCGCGTCTCGACGCCTTCGGCGATCGTCTCGCAGCCTGACTTCTCGGCGAAATGCTGGAGCCCGAGCACCATGGCCATCCGCGTTCGATCCGTGTCGATGCCCCGGGTGAACCCGATATCGAGCTTCACGTAGGCCGGTCGCAGCTCCACGATGTGGTTGAAGTTCGCCACGCCCGCTCCGGCGTCGTCGACCGCGATGCGCACCGGAGGGCGGAGGCGGCCGACGGCGCCACGAAGGACGCCGTAGTCCTCGACCGCGACATGCTCGGTCACCTCCAGGACGACCGGCCGGTCCGCCTCGCGCAGCAGACCGCCGAGGCGCCGATCGCGGACGACGAGGCTCGGCGAGACGTTGAGGCTGAGCCACGCGGCCTTCGGCAGGGCCGCGGCCGCCGCGATCGCGGCGGTCAGCGTTGCCACCTCCAAGTCGGCGTCGAGGCCCGCGGCCCGGGCGTCGGCGAAGACGACATCGGGCGGAGTTCCGTTCGCGAAGCGGGTCAAGGCCTCGAAGCCGACGTGCTCGTCCGTCGCGAGGTCGACGATGGGTTGGAACACCGGCGTGTACGCGCCGGTCCCGATGATGTCGGCGATGCGCTCCCGGACCACGTCGACCTCGGTCAGAGCCGCCATCGCCGGACCGACGAGGGCAGCACTGATGGTCGCGATCTCGACGAGCGTCGGCAGGAACTCGACGAGACGCTCCGTTGCGTCGTCCCCGCCCGAGGTTGCGGTCAGCAGACCGATCAGCCTCCCGTCATGGCGCAGGGGGACGTAGGCGAGCGCCCGCGTGGCGAGCTCGTCGTGCAGGTTGCTGTACGGATGCGCGGGCCGGCGTACCCACGCCTCGACCCACGGCCCCTGCGCGGCCCGCTCGCGGAGCGTGCGGCTCCGGTTGCGCGGGAGGCGGCGCAGGGTGACGTCGGCCCCGTCGGCGCGAACGAAGGCCAGCGACAACGCCGGTCCTTCGAGGGTGAAGTAGGCCAGCGAGACGCTCGCGACCCCGGGCAGCGCCAACGTCTGCTCACAGATCGCACGGGCCGTAGCCGATGCGCTCGGCAGCACCGGCAGCGCGCCGAGGGCGCCCGTGACGATCGCCCGCTCCCGTGCGATCCGCTGGTGTGCGGCCTCCAGCGCGCGTTCGCGGGTGACGTCGCGCTTGACGGCGACGTAGCTGGTGGTCGAGCCCGCCGCGTCGAGGATCGGCGAGATGACCGCCTCCTCCTCGAACAACGTCCCGTCCTTGCGTCGGTTCGTGAGGACGCCCGAAAACGTTCGTCCACTCGTCAGCGCCGCCCACATCGCCGTGTAGAAGGCCGGGCGATGAAGGCCACTGTTGAGAATCCGCGGGTTGTGTCCCAGGACCTCGCCGGCGGAGTATCCGGACACCCGCGTGAAGGCCGGGTTCACGTACTCGATCGTCCCCTCCGCGTCCGTGACAACGACGGACTCCGCCGAGTGCTCGACCGCGGCCCACAGACGTTGCCGTTCGGCGTCACCCCGTGCAGCGGCCTCCCTCACACGGAGGCTCTGGACGCCGTACGCGAGGTTCCCGGCGAGCTCCTCGAGCAGCGCGATCTCGTCGCTCTCGAACGCAGGCGCGTCACCTGAGTAGATGACGAGCGTGCCGAAGGCGACCTCGTCGATCTTCAGCGGCAGGGCCGCCAACGCGCGGATTTCCCGCCGCCGACATCTCGGGGAGCCAGGCGAGGTCAGCGTCGGCGGCAACGTCCGGGCTGACGACCAGCCGCCCCTCCCTGATGGCCGTCCCGGCAGGGCCACGACTGCCCCGCGCCGGGTCCGTCCAGCTGAGGGCGATCCCGTCCAGGTACTCGGCAATCGGCCCGGCGCGGGCGACCGGTCGGATCGTCCCGGCGGGATCGTCAACGCGGTAGCCGATCCAGGCACCGAGAAATGTTCCGTGATCGGCGATGACCGAGCAGAACGCCCGGAGCAGACTGGGTTCGTCGGAGATCCGAACCAGCTCCTGGCTTGCCAGGGAGAGGGTGCGCAGCACCCGGTTGAGCCGTTCCAGGTGCGCCTCCGTCCGACGGCGCTCGGCGCTGTAGTTGGCCATCATCGCGGCCAGGAGGAGGCTGGTCACGACGACGAACGCCCAACCCTTGAAGGTGGAGATGGTCGCGAGCGTGTCGTGGCTCGGGGCAAGCGCGACGACGATGCGGTCGCTGAGCAGGATCCACGCACCGGCCACGACGGCGTAGATGCCGACGATGCCGCGGGCAGCGAGGTGCGGGCGACGCTTCATGCCTGGGGATGGCTCCAATCGGTCCGGACGCGCCTCCACACGCGTCGCGAATTCGGCGCGTGGAGTGCCCCAGTTGTAGGCGCCCGCTGCCGTTCCGGGCAGTCCCCAATGGTCCGGGCCGGGCGGAGCCGGGCGAACTTGGCGGGCGTGCGAGTCCGCGCCGCTGACATCAGGCGCAGGGCGTAGCATCGCGCGATGTTCGTGCTGAGCGGGCACACATGGCGCCCGTAGGGAGCTCGGCGGACGAGCTCGTCGCCCTCGTCGGGGGCCTGTCGAGCGTCCGGATGGACGACTTCGCGGTCGTCGGCTCGTACATGCGGTTCGGCGAGCAGGTGCGCGAGCAGCTGAAGGACGCTCGCGTGCGGATCGCCGAGGCGTGCGCACGACCCGCGAAGCGCCGGGCCGTCTGCATCAGGTCGGCGACGGTCCCCAGCCTGAACAGGGTTTCCGACGCGCGAATGTGCTCGGCCGTGGCGGCGGCATCGCCCGCGACAACGATGCTGCTTCTCGCCTACCCGGCGACACCGGCCGTGACCGCGACCAAGAACTCAGCGTCGCGGCCGCGAAGCCTCGTGGGCCGCGTGCGGGTCAGCCCCGATCCGTCCGCGCCGACTCGCTAGGAGCGCTGCGCACCGCCGGCCCGGGACGGGGTTGCGCGGCTTGGGTCACTGGCCTTCGGCGTGGTTGCGTCGGCGAGCGGCCCGGACGGGTGGCCCCCGCCGGGGACGAGCTCGATGAGGCCGGCTCGCAGCGCCCGCGCGACCGCGTCGGCGCGGTTTCGGGCGCCGAGCTTGGCGTAGGCGTGGGCCAGGTGCGACTTGACCGTCTCGCGCGACACGAACAGCTGTCGCCCGATCTCGTGGATCTGCAGGCCGCTCGCGGCAATGGTCAGCACCTCGAGTTCGCGAGGGGTCAGCGGGTCGACCCTGGTCGTGTCCGCGTCGGGGTGGCGGCGCGCGGCCGGCAACGCGGCGCCATGCACGACGAACGCGAGGGTCGCAACGACTAGCCCCTCCGCGAGGAACATGGCCAGCCGCGCGATGTGGGCCGGCTCCGAGAACCACGGGTGCCCACGAAGTGGGACCAGCAGGCACGCCCCGACGGCACCCAGTCCGAGCGCGACCATCCCGGCCCGGAAGCCCAGCGCGGTGGACGCTGCCATGACCGGCACGAGGAGCAGCAGAAAGGCGCCGCCGCCGGGCAGGACGTCCGTTGTCGCATCAACGAGACCGACGGTCACGATTGCGGCCCCGACTGGGAGCCCGTATCGCATTCGTCCACCCGAACCCGACGTCGTCGCCAGACGTGCCATGACGCGATGGGTAGCGAGGCCCAGCGTGCGGACGTTCGATGTCAGCACCTGTCCAGTTTGACAGGGCTAGCCCGCGCGCGCCAGCACCGACCCGGCTGTCGCGACCCGGAATCACCCGTACGGGGGGCGACCCGAGCGACTGGCGGAGGCACCGTGGTCACCCGAGCGAGCGCGGCCCGGCGCCGCCGCAGCGATTGGAGACGGACCCATATGGCGCAGTCGTTCCCCGCGATCAACGACCGCGGTCGCCCCTCCGTTGGGGCGAGCGCGACCCCGATGGCGCTCGCCGACGCCGCTCGCGCGGATCGCTACCCCATCAAGCGGCTGGCGCGCGCGGTCGGGGTCCTGTACCTGGCGATCTTCCTGATCGCGCCGTTCCCGTACCTGCTCGCGCGCGCCAGCCTCGTGGTGCCCGGCGACGCCGCAGCGACCGCGGCCAATATCGCGGCATCGGAGGGTGTGTTCCGGGCCGGCCTCGCCGCAGAATTGGTGGTCTTCCTGATCGAGATCGCGGTCTCCGCGATGCTGTTCGTCATCCTCCGGCCGGTCAGTGCCCCGGTGGCGCTCGCGGCCACCTTCGCCCGTCTTGCCGAGGCGGTGATCCAGGCGGCGAACCTCCTGACCGGGATCGGCGTCGTGCTCGTCCTCGGCGGGGCGGGATACCTGGCGGCCTTCGGCTCGGGCCAGCTCGACGCCCTCGCGATGCTCTTCCTCGACATCAACGCGTTCGGGATCCTGCTGTGGGGGATGCTGTTCGGCTTCCACCTCGTGTTGCTGGGCTCCCTGACGTACCGCTCGGGCTTCTGGCCCCGGGCGCTCGGCGTCCTGCTGCTGCTGGCAGGCGTCGGATATCTCGCGCAGAGCTTCGGACACCTGCTGGCCCCGGATCTCGACGAGGCCCTGTCGACCGTGGTCATCCTCCTCGCCGTCCCGGCCGAGCTCGCGTTCACGATCTGGCTGCTGTGGAAGGGTGTGGACGTCGATCGGTGGCACGCGCGGGCCGACGCCGCGACCGCGTGACGGAGCGACTCCGGCTCGCTGGCGGGTGGGCGAGGACCGTCGCGGTCGGCCTGGTCGTCGCGCTCGTCATGACGGGCCTCGGCGCCGGGGCGGCCGCCTACGCGCTTGCGTGTGGCAATGGCCCGAGCGCAGCGGTGCTGGCCACGTCCGGGCAGGACCCCCGGCTGTCGAGCCCAGCGGGCCTCCTCGGCACCGCCACGGATCGCTCGGAGGGCTCCTGAGCATGCGAGCCGTCCTGTTCGAGCGTTCGGGTTCCCCGAGCGGGCTGGTCCTCCGGGAGATCCCGGACCCGACTCCGGAGGCGGGCGAGGTGCTCGTCCGGATCCACGCGACCACGGTGACCCAGGGCGATGTCGTCCTGCGCGCGATGCCGCAGTCTGCTTGCGCGCGCGTTCGGGATCCGTGGCAAGCGGATGCTCGGCCACGAGTACGCCGGCGTCGTCGCTGCCGTCGGCGACGCCGAGTCCCACTACCGCCCCGGCGACCGCGTGTTCGGCACGACGACGGGACTTCCGGCGGGTGCGTACGCGGAGGCCATCTGCGTGCCCGGCGATGGGGTCATCGCCGAGATTCCGAACGGGCTCCGGTTCGACGAGGTCGCCCCGATCCCGATCGGTTCGCTGACCGCGTTGACCCTCCTGCGACGCGCGGGAGCCGACGAGGGCGGCGAACGGCGGATCCTCGTCCACGCCGCGTCCGGGAGCGTGGGCAGCTACGCCGTGCAGCTGGCCGTGGCGTTCGGTGCGCACGTTACCGGGGTGGCCAGCACCGCCGATCTGGAGCTTGTGCAGTCGCTCGGCGCGGAGCGCGTGATCGACGACACGCGGGAGGACGTCCTGGCGATCCCGGATCGGTTCGACGTGATCGTCGATGCAGCCGGCAAGGTCGCGCGGGGTCGTGTCAAGGGGCTGCTCGCCCCAGGGGGTCGGCTCGTATCGGTCCGCACGAGCACGACCGAGCACCTGGCCGACCTCTGGTACCTCCGCGACCTGCTCGAGGCTGGCTCGCTGCGCGCGGTGGTCGATCGGACCTACCCGCTCGAGGCCATTCGCGAGGCCCACGAGTACGTCGAGCAGGGCCACAAGCAGGGCAACGTCGTGATCGTCGTGCGACCGGATTGATCGAGAGGAGTTGATGAGGGTGGACACGTTGACGGCTGACGACGCTGCGCTCGCTGTCGAAATCGCGGCCGGCCTGATCCTGGTCGCCGGGATCGGGAACCTGTTCGCGGAGTTGCTCTCCTTCCGCAGCCAGGCATTGCCGAGGACCACCAGCCCCGTTGGATCCCAACATCCCGCCACCCGAACTGAGGCCCACGCATGAATGTCGTCGAAGTCAACGAGCTCACAAAGCACTACGGCAGTCACGTGGCCGTCGACGGCGTGTCCTTCGCCGTCGAGGATGGCGAGATCTTCGGCATCCTCGGCCCGAATGGCGCGGGCAAGACGACGACCGTCGAAACGATCGCCGGCCTGCGCAAGCCCGACGGCGGGACGATCCGTGTCCTCGGCCTCGACCCGCAGCAGGATCGCGACCGGCTGCGACCTCTCGTCGGCGTCCAGCTCCAGGAGAGCGACCTGCCCGAGCGCATGACGGCGGCCGAGGCGGTCGAGCTGTTCGCATCGTTCTACGCCGATCCGGAGGATCCGACGAGGCTGATCGGCGACCTTGGACTGACCGAGAAGCGCCAGACGCAGTACCGCAATCTGTCGGGCGGTCAGAAGCAGCGCCTCTCGATCGCCCTTGCCCTCGTCGGCAAGCCGAAGGTCGCGATTCTCGACGAGCTGACGACCGGCCTCGACCCGCAGGCTCGCCGCGAGACCTGGCAGGTCATCGAGTCGATCCGCGACCGGGGCGTCACCGTGCTCCTCGTCACCCACTTCATGGAGGAGGCCGAGCGCCTCGCGGACCGCGTCGCAATCATCGACCGTGGCCGGATCGTCGCGATCGATACGCCCGCCGGGATCATCTCCCGCATCGACGCTGAGCAGACGCTCCGCTTCCGGCCGTCGACCCCGATCGATGATCGGCTGCTGACCGACCTGCCAGAGGTGAACGACGTCAAGCGGGCCGGCCCCGTCGTCGTCGTCACTGGGACCGGCAACCTCATCCACGCCGTGACCTCGGTCCTGGCGCAGCGTCACGTCGTGGCCGACGGCCTTCGGGTCGAGCAGGCCAACCTCGACGATGCGTACCTTGCCCTGACGGGCCGCCCGGCAAAGGAGCCGTCGTGAATCAGATGCGCGCCCTCATCATCGCCGAGACACGGCTCCTCCTGCGCGAGCCGATCAGCTGGATCCTGTCGATCTTCCTTCCCGCGGCGATCCTGCTGGTCTTCGGCGTGATCCTCCCGCCCCAGCGCCCGGACCCGGTGTTCGGGGGCCTGCGGTTCATCGACGTGTTCGCCCCGTCGCTGGTCGTGATCGCCATGGCGATTCTCGCCCTCCAGATCCTGCCGGTCCGCCTGACGACCTACCGGGAGCGGGGCATCCTGCGTCGCTTCTCGACGACGCCGGTCCACCCCAGGCGGCTACTGATCGCCCAGCTCGTCGTCTATTCGGTGACGGCGACCCTCGGGGTGGTCCTCCTGATCGTCGTCGGCTACCTCGCGTTCGACATCCGGATCCCGGCAAATCCGATCGGCTTCGTGGCCGCATTCGGCCTCGGGATGGCGGGCCTCCTGGCGATCGGGCTGCTGCTGGCCGCGGTCGCGCCGTCGGCCGGCGTCGCCACGGCCGTCGGGGTCCCGGCGTTCATGGTCGTGCTGCTGTTGGGCGGTGTCTACGTCCCGCGGGCGATCCTGCCTGAGCTGCTCATCCGGATCGGCGAGTTCACGCCGCCGGGCGTCCAGGGGCTGCAGGACGCATGGGTGGGTGCGACTCCGCAGCTCCTGCCGCTGGCCGTCCTTGCCGCCCTGACCGTCACCTTCGGGGCGATCGCCAGCCGCGCGTTCCGCTGGGAGTGAGTGGCCGTCGAGTTTCGCGCCGTCATCCGCAAGATCGCCAAGTTGGTGGATCGGCGGCGCGCGGACTCGCCCGGGCGGCTGTCCAAGCCCCTGGTCCTGCTGTGGGTTCCGACTTGCCGTGGCCGCGCGGGCCCGACAGCAGGACCCAGCAGCTTCCGGGACGCGCTCCCGGCCCAGGGACACCGTTCAACCGTCCAAACGCAGGAGTCCGAGATCGCTCGGGCGACCAGCAGGAAGCAAGGAGAAGCCGATGACCGCCACGGTGACAGACCAGATCAAGATGAAGGCAATCGTCCAGGACAGGTACGGCTCGGCAGATGTCCTGGAGCTGCGCGACATCGAAAGGCCCGGGACCGGCGACGACGAGGTGCTTGTCCGAGTTCACGCGGCCGGCGTCCACGCCGGCGACTGGCACCTCATGGCTGGGCTGCCGTACCTGGTCCGCATGGGGTTCGGGCTGCGCGCGCCCAAGCAATCTGTTCGGGGCACGGACGTCGCTGGGACGGTCGAGGCCGTCGGCAAGGACGTGACCCGCTTCCAGCCCGGCGATGCGGTCTTCGGCATCGGCGCTGGCGCGTTCGCCGAATTCACGATCGCTGGAGAGGACAAGCTCGCGCCAATGCCCGCCAACCTCAGCTTCCATGCGGCCGCGACGGTGCCCACCTCCGGGTCGACAGCGCTGCAGGGTCTTCGCGACGTGGGGAAGCTGCAGGCGGGCCAGAAGGCACTGATCATCGGCGCGGCCGGAGGAGTGGGGTCGTTCGCCGTGCAGATCGCCAAGGCTCTCGGAGCCCACGTCACCGGCGTCTGCAGCACGACGAAGGTAGACCTGGTCCGATCGATCGGCGCGGATGAGGTCATCGACTACACCCGAGAGGATTTCGCTGCGGGCGGGCAGCGCTTCGACCTGATCTTCGATACCGCCGGGGGCCGTTCCCTCTCCCAGCTGCGGCGCGCCCTGGCGCCAAAGGGGACGCTGGTGATCGTCGGAGCTGAAGGTGGCGATCGATGGATCGGCGGGATCGATCGACAGCTCCGGGCCACGATGTTGTCACCGTTCGTGAGCCAGACGCTGGGCACGTTCATCTCGAAGGAGAAGAACGAGGACCTGCACTCCCTGAAGGCGTTGATCGAGTCGGGCAAGGTCACGCCGGTCATCGATCGAACCTACCCGCTGGACGAGGTTCCCGACGCCATCCGGTACCTGCACGAGGGACACGCCCGGGGCAAAGTCGTGATCGGCCTTGACCGCGCGACGGCCTGACGAGGTGGACGCCTCGGCGCCTCTTCGACCGGGCGTGGCATCGACAACGAATCCAAGGAGGATGGATCCATGCAGAACAGGCGATTGAACCTGGGGGCGTCCGTCGCCCTTGGCGCCGGGATCGGCGCCGCAATCGGGAGCGCCATCGGCATCGTCGGCGTTGGCATCGCCGTGGGGATCGCCATCGGAGCTGCCATCGGAACCAGGACGTCCGGCGCCGACGGCTAGATGAAGGCGATCACGCGCGACAGATACGGCCCACCGGGGGTCCTTGAGCTCGCGGACCTCGAGATGCCCGTCGCCAACAACGATGACGTGCTGGTCCGCGTCCGGGCGGCGTCCCTGAACCAGGCTGACCTCGACTACCTGCTGGGCAAGCCCTTCCTCACACGGATGGGCACCGGGCTCCGAACGCCCAGGAATCGGGGCCTGGGTCTGGATGTGGCCGGGCAGGTCGAGGCCATCGGCCCCGACGTGACGGCGCTCCAGCCGGGCGACGACGTGTTCGGGGACCTCACGGCCTTCGGCTATGGTGCCTTTGCCGAGTACGCGTGCGCTCCGGAACGGGCCTGGGCGCGGATGCCCGCCAGTCTGACCTTCGAGGAAGCGGCGACCATCCCGCAGGCGGCCATCCTGGCCCTGCAGGGCCTCAAGCGAGGCGAACGGATCGGGCCGGGGTCCAGGGTGCTGGTCAACGGGGCGTCCGGCAACGTGGGCCCGTTCGCCGTCCAGATCGCGAAAGCCTTCGGGGCGCACGTGACCGGCGTGTGCAGCACCGCCAAGGTGGACATGGTGCGGGGGCTCGGCGCCGACGAGGTGATCGACTACACCCGGGAGGACTACACGCGGCGTGGGCAGCGGTACGACTGGATCGTCGACGTTGCGGGCAATCGCTCAATCCTGGACTGCCGTCGGGCGCTGGAGCCCGGGGGCGTCTACGTCATGGTCGGCGGTCCGACGAGCCGCATCCTCGGTGCCCTGCTGCTGGGCCCGCTGATCTCCCTGGCTGGGCCCAGGAAGATGGGCCTCATGCTGTGGTGGAAGGTCTTCAAGAAGGAAGACGTGGCCCTTCTCAGGGAGCTCATCGAGGCCGGGAAGGTCAGCCCGGTCATCGATCGGAGATATCCGCTGGCGGACGTTCCTGCGGCGCTTCGATACCTGCAGGGAGGACACGCCCGAGGAAAGGTCGTCATCACCGTGTGAGGCGCCGCGCACGCACGTCGCGGATCGAGTGCCAACCCTCGTGTCCCCTCCGGAGAGGATGACCGCCGAGCACCACGGGAACCCACCTGGGAAACGCGCGGAGCATGGCCCGAATGTGACGGACGACCCGGGCCCTTCGATGTCGCCCGGCCCGTGACCTCGGCCGGCGAGCGGGTGTGAAATCGAGATATCGAGGCTCTGACCACACGCGTCGGACGGCTCGGCGGTCAGAGAGCCACCGCTCCCATTCGGAGCGAGCCACACTCGGTGCTTCGTTGACCGCCTGCTTCGGGAATCCGACCCCGCCGTCTTCGCCGCATCGCGGCCAGCCGTGCCGATGACGCAATCCACGTCGCGGCTGGCCACGCCGCGCTCGACCAGGCCGGCCTGCAGGGCCGACTGCGCTCGCATTTGACGCCGAGCTCGGCCTCGTGGCTGCGTTCGCGTCATCCGCGATCCACAGATGGAGGCTCATGATGAATTGCCATTCGACCGCCCCGCGGTGCTCGTGCCCGAGGTCTGGTATCCCGTCGTCGCGGTCCGCCTCGAGGAGTCGACCCAGTTCGCCTCGCTCATGCGGGGGGTGGCGCGTCAGGCCACCGCGAGGCGCGGCGTCGGCGACACCCACTGGGATCGAGGGTGGATCGTGAACCGACGTGAACCCGTGCCAGGAAAGCGCCGCCGTCCGTGGTCCAGCGCCCTGCCCCTCGGCCTGGTCGTGCTTGGCGTCGTGATGCTCGGCCCCGCCCAGGCCCTTGGAACGGCATTCATCGCCGCCGCGTGTGCTTCGGCAGCGGCTGCCGCGATCCTGGCGTGGATGCGGCGCGACGCGCGACGTCGCGACCGGCCTGACGAGGGAACACTCTGACGACGACCGTGCCGAGTCGCCGGGCGAGGACCACGGCTTCCACATGGCGGTGGAGCTCGTTGGCAGCCTCGTCGGCGTGCGACCGAGCACCGCGAAGCCCCACGTCGCAGAGCAGCGGGCCACTTCGGGGTGGTGTGCCGAGCAGGTGATCGATGTTGGGCGAGCCTCCGGGTGGCTCGTGGCCCCGGCTCTCGAGCGCGAATTTCGGGACCCGTCCCGACGCGCTTGACAGCTGGCGCCGAGCTGCGGCCCGGTTCGTGTTCCGCCCGAGCACGAAACCGTACGCCTTGTAGCTCAGTGGATGGAGCGTCGGCCTCCCGAGCCGGGCGGCGCACGGAGAGGGATCCGCAGATGGGCGGTCGGCCGCGGTCGGTCGAGATTGCCCTCAGTGTCGGAACTCGAACGAGCCGACGATCGGCGTTGCCTGCCTGAGGAGGGCGTCCCAAGTCACCTTGTCCTGCGCCTCAATATCGATCAGCAACGTCCGATCGGGGCCGAGGCTCAGAACAAACAGCCGCATCCGGCCGTCGCCGTAGATCCCCCAGTCGAAGCCCTCGTCAGCCGTGGTCTGGGCATTGACGAACATCGCGACGCCCGGCTTGTCGTCTGGCGAACCGCACGGACCCTTCCACTTCGGAGTCACCGACAGGTCCATCATGAACCCGCTCAAGCCGCCGATCGAGACGCTCCCCTCGTCGTGTTCGATCCGCAGACCAGGGAGTGAGCGAATCCAACGATGGATGGCGGACGACGACGAGCCCACGCCGGGCGCTGGCGCGGGCGCGCAATGCCGGGTGGCTGGATCTGGCTTCTGGGCATGAGCCAAGACGTCTGAGAAGACGAAAACGCCTGCGCCGTCCGGTCCGTTCCGGGGCACGAGGACGTAGCCGTCCTGATTGTCCTCGGGATTGGTCCAACCCTCGGGGACGGCGTACTCGAACCGGCCGTAGCTGTATTGCCAGTCGGCAAACCGAAGGAAAGGCGTGTAGATCACCGAGACGTGCCTGCCGGGGTCAAGGTCGCCCAGGCAGAGATGGTCGTCCGGACAGGCGGATCGTGTCCAGGCACCCGATACGGCCGCCACGCGGGCGACACACCGGTCGTCGATAGCGGCCACCGTGAGAGCCCTGCCGCTCGGCGACAGATCAAACGTGTAGGTGCCGGCGATACCGACCTGACAGCCAGCCGAGTCGGCCTCGAGGCGCAGTTGCACCCGATCTGTCCCGATCACCGACGCGACCGAGGTCACGAGCGGATCGTTCCAGTCCTCGCTTGCGAGGAACTGCATCTCGCGCTCGTCCAGCTTCAGGACCGATTCGACCGCAGGCGGGGTCAGGCCCGGAATGGAACGGGTCTCGCCCACCCAGAGATACTGGAGTGCTGGAGACAGGCCGGTCGGCGTTGCCACGGCCGTCCGGGCCGCCGATGGACTGCTCGCTGAGGACGTCCCGAGCGGGCTCGAACCGGAGCCCGTTGCGGCCCCGCAGGCGGCAAGGAAGACGGCAACGGCGACCAGCACCGCGATCCTTGGTCCCGCCCGTGAACCGGCCGATCGGCGGCTCACCATGCCGCCGATCCATACGTTCCGATGAGGCGCGGGTCGCTTCCGTCGGTCTTCATGATCCAGACGGCGCCGGTCGCGTCGGAATAGAGCAGCCACGTTCCGTCCGGGGACCAGCGGGGGATGAATCCGTCGCCAAGCCTGACCAGGTGGCTGCCGTCCGCGTCCATGACGAAGACCCCGCCGTTGTCGTTGGTGACGGCATTGTTCACCGTTCCGAATGCAATCCGACGACCGTCGGGGGAAAGGAACGGTCCGGAGAAGATCTGGGGCGCGTCGGCCAGGACCGTCTGGCGACCGTCGACCGCGCCCACGACGGCCACCGACAGCCGCCCGGTGAAGCAGTAGGGCTGGACCTCCTTCGGCTGACAGTCGTTTCTTCCGACGACGATCGACCGGCCGTCTGGGGACCAGCTCGGGTTGAAGAGGCCCTCAGCGGTCTCGTCCAGCAGCTCTTGCACTGGAGTGCCATCGAGCGGAACGATGAACAGGTGGGAGTGGGTGACGTCAGTCGGCGTCTTGCCGGGCTCCGCGTGGTTGCACGGGCGGCAGCCCGCGATCACGACGGCAGAACCATCGGGCGCCCATGACAGGGCCTCGCCAGCCGCGCCCGAATCGGCGCCCTTCGGGAGCGGCAGGCTCCGGACTCCCGTTCCGTCGATATTGCTGATGACGATCGCGTCAGTGACGGGTGTCGTGCCCTGCTGGCCCGGCACGTTGACGGGCCGTCGCTGAAGACCCGCCATCAGGTCGCTGCCCGGCGACAAGACCCAGCCCACGACGTCCGGCTGCGCGCAACAGGCGAGGGCCAGTTGCTGTCCCGCCGCCGTCGCCGCGTCGAGGGGCCAGACCTTGCCCCGAGGGTCGGTGACGAGGACGTGTTTCCGATCGGACGCCCAATGGATCTCGGGCTGGTACCCCGTCTTCCAGTCGTAGGGCACCGTCCCAAGCAGGGTGCGCGCTCCGCTGCCTGCGTCAACGGCGAAGATGCTGTAGGTCCCCGTCGAGAAGCCATGGACGGTGTCGATGAGGCCGCCCTTGGCGTCCCGTGGGGCATCCCGAACCAGGATCAGTCCGCCGCCGAGGACAGACGCAGACGTTCGTGACGAGGTCTCGGGTGTCGGCGACGACTGTTCCCGCAGGCTGGGAGATGTGTCAGACGTCACCGCGGGCGGCACGCTCGGAATCCGCACGAATCCCGAGCCCGCGGCGATCGCGCCGCCCACAACGAGCAGGGCCGCCGCGGCCAGGAGCGTCATCGCCCCGGACCCGCCGAACCTGCGGGGCAGGGCCGTGCGAGGGATGGCGGCGAGATTCGAGCGGAGGGTGGCGGGGGCCATCTCGCCCTCGCCGATCTCCGCGCGATACCAGGCCCGAAGCCGCTGTTCGAGCTCGTGGTCGGTCATCGGAAGGACTCCTTGTCGCCGTCCGCTGGATCCATCGCCGCATGGAGGCGCTTGAGGGCGTAGTGCAGGCGTGACTGAACGGTGCCTTCGGGGATCCCGAGCCGTTTCGCGATATCCGCGACGGCCAGGTCCTCGTAGTACCGCAGCGCCACGACCACCCGATGATCCGGCGACAGGGCCGAGATCGCACTGGCCACCTCGTCGTGGTCGTGGGTCGGCCCGAAGGCGTCACCGGTCGCGAGGGCGACCTCGCTCGAGATGTCCGTTGTCCGCGCGTGCCTCAGCCGCAAGCGATTCCGACAGGTGTTGACGAGGATCCGGCTGAACCACTGCTCGAAGCGAGCCGGCTCGCGCAGGGTGGACCACTTCTGCCAGGCGTGGAGGTACGCGTCATGGGTTGCGTCCTCCGCCTCACCGGGGTCGCGCAGGATCGCGCGGGCCAGGCGGTAGGACCTGTCGAGATGCTCCTCCGCGAGGCGGAGGAAGGCAGCGCCTCGAGCGGTGATCTCGCCGGCCTCGATGGACGGGCGGTCTGCCAAGTCGATGACCTCGGACGATTGCCTCACGATGACATGACAATTGAGCGAGGCCAAACCTTCAACGGGTCCGAGCTGCGACTCTCGCCGTTGTCTCCACATCTTCGGAGACCGCGGGCGCCAGGACGACCGTTGTCGCCGTCACCGGGGAGTCCGACGAAGGTGCCTCAATCCACGGCGGTCCGGCGATGAGACCTGGGAAGCACCGGTGCTGGCCCAGGTCACCGGCATCGCGCTGGACCAGGTCGCGATGGCGTGGTCGTGGAGGCCAAGGAGAACCTTGAGCGCACTGGAGCGCTTCACGTTGCCTTGGCGCGTTGTCTTCCCTGCGGTGCAACCGTCCCGGAACGAAGGCGCCCGCCCGACGCGCCGGCGGCGACGATGATGATCGCCGTCCGCCGGAGCCCGTTACCCGCGTCAGAGAACGCTAGATGTGGACGGTGACCACCGCGGATGCGACGGTGGACGCGACCGTCGCGGCGAGGATCTTCTTGCGCTTGTCCTCGTCCTTCACCCACTCGACGATGACTTCAGCTGCCGCCTTGGCCTGCTCCTCTGACAACCCTGCCCGATCCATCAATTCCTTGACGAGCTGATCCATCTCACGCCTTTCCGGCAGCTCGCTGCCATTCGAAGGGGCCACTGGTCTACCGTCCACGGCGAGGCCTCGCCAGAGGCGAACAGCCTTTTCGGCGACGCCGTCGCCGGGGCCGCGAAGGCTGCGAGGAAGGCACGGGTGTTAGGGGAACTGCCAGTACCTCCCACCGGTCGGTCTGAAGGCGTACGGTGTCCGGGCGAACTACACGCGGCTGAAGCGGGGCAATATCCGCGGCATCTCCGACGACGTGCTCGAGGCCGTGAGCAGGGCGCTCCAGCTCGACGAAGCTGAGCATGCGCATCTCGTCGATCTCGTTCGGACCGCCAACCAGGCGCGACCGCCTCGCAAACCCAACACACGCGCGACCGTTCGCCCCAGCGTCCGCCGAGTCGTCGACGCGATGAACGAGATCCCGGCGTTCGTCAGCAACGGGCGGCTGGACATCCTCTACGCGAACCCGCTGGCGGAGGCGCTCTACTCCGAGCACTTCCGGGATCCGGTCCGGCCGGTCATGCGCGGCCGCATTTCGCGAATTTGTCCCGGTCGGGCCTATGCTCGGCAACAATGGACGCGCGGACGCTGCTGCGCCGACCGAGTGCGTTCCTGCCGCTCGGGATGTCGCTCGCGGCGCTGGCCCTGGTGGTGTGGTTCGTGGCGAGCTTCGGCGTGGTGCGCGGGACGAACGACGAGGGTGCGCCGGCCCGGGTCTTCCAGGTCCTGATGGTGGCCCAGATCCCGATCGTGGGGTACTTCGCCCTCACGTGGCTGCCGCGGGCCCCCCGCCCGGCGGTGGTGATCCTGGCCCTTCAGGTCGGTGCAGGCCTTCTTGCGATCGCTACGGTGGCGCTGCTCGAGTCCTAGTCTCGGGCCACCCGCCTCCCGCTGACCCGCGTCGTGATCGCCGAAGCGCGCCCACGTTTGCCCACGCCGCGCATGCGCCCGAGCGTCGTAACGACACGACGAAACGGAGAGAGGCCGGGGCCCGGAGTCCACTTGCGGGAAGGGTCAATCCGGCGTCGTGGGTGTCCGCTGACCGCGGGGGCCGACACGCACGGCCAGGTCCCGCCGCTGCCCAGCCTCGGCCTGCCGCAGTCGACGGTAAAGAACCACCTGGCGAGCGCGATGGCCAAGGAGGGGACGGCGACAACGGCGCAGCTGGTGTGGATCCTTGCACCGCGCCTGCCCAGGCCCGAGGGCCCGGATCACTCGCACGAGACGCCGTTGCCGACTGAACCAGCGCCGGCGTCAGGACCAATCGCAGCGGAGTCGCCATGAGCTCGGCCCATGGCCGGCCGTCTCCGGATCGGGCTGCGTGGCACTGGTCCATCGCCACGTGAACGGCCAGGCTCTTCAGAGGTCTCGGGGCGCTTTGACGTGCCGTCCTCCCGGTGGGACCCGGTTCATGCGCGTCCGAAGCGGGAGGCCCTCAGCCCGGCGATGCACCACCGTGTCGGCTTCTGGGCGGCCATCCTGACCGTGCTCCTGACGGCAGCGACCGCCGTCGCCGGGGTCGCGACGCCCGCGAGGAGCGGCCCGTTCTGCGGGCCGACGACGTGGGCATGCGTCCCCGCCCCGTACACCGACGTCGCCCGGTTCACCCCCGGCGACTACCTGTGGCTCATCCCAGCCATGCTGCTCGTGCCGGTCTTCGTCGTGCTCATCGCTGCCGTCCACGACTACGCCCCGGAGCCACGCCGGATCTTCAGCCGGATCGCCTTGGCTTTCGGGCTCGCGTACGCGGTCGTCATCGGGGTCGACTACTTCACGCAGTTCGCGGTGGTGATCCCGAGCCTGCAGGCCGGTGAGACCGAAGGTCTGTCGCTGTTCACGCAGTACAACCCGCACGGACTGTTCATCGCCGGCGAGGCCTTCGGCTACCTCGCGATGAGCCTCGCGCTGCTGTTCGTCGCGCCGGTCTTCGCTGGCGGCCGGATCGAGCGCGCGATCCGCTGGCTGTTCGTCGGCGGCTTCGTGTTGGGCGTCCTGGCATTGGTCGCGTTGTGGATCGTTGGCGGCGACCTCATCGCCTTCGAGGTCGCGGTCCTCTCGATCAACTGGATCGTCCTCATCGTCTCGGGCGTCCTCCTTGCCGTTCTCTTCCGGCGTTCGCTGCCGGGGGCGGAGGCGATGTCGATCCGCGAACCGGAGGTGCATGCGGCGTGATCCGCATCAACGGAGCATCGTCATCGGCCGGCCCGTGGAGGTCGTGTTCGCATTGGACGCCGCCGCTCGCATGATGGCGGCCTTCATCCGGCACCGGCATGGTGGGCGCCGGCCTTCGCCGTCCATCGGAGACGCCATCCTTTCCTCTTCGTCGCTCCTCACGGATACGAGACGGGTACCCTCCGCCGACGCCATGCCGGCGCAGCTCGATGTCCCGCGCGCCATCGCGCTCGCGCTACCCATCGCGATGCCGATCGCGATGACGGCAACGTTCGCCGCGACGAAGGCCGTGTTCGGTGACCGGGGAGGGTACCTCGCGGGCTTCGGGGTCTACTGGGCGGCCTGTGCCGGGCTGTCAGTCGGGCTGCTGGGCAGCAAGCGCGTGCGCGCGTTGTTCCATGACGTTCATCCGCGCCTGGGAAGGCCGGCAGTGGTCGGCGCGGTTCTGCTGCTCTGGCCGCCGATCGGCGCGATTGCAACGCGTTTCATCCCCGAGCTCGGCGAGGCGACCCCGGCAATGCTCGCGACGAGCGCAGGGCTGGCGCTCGCAAACGCGACCCTCGAGGAACTTCTCTGGCGTGGTGTCTACATCACGTACTGGCCGCGAAACCCGTGGCTCGGCTGGGTGTGGCCTGCCACCGGATTCGGCGCATGGCACATCGCGCCCCAGGTGGTCCACCCATCCTCGATGGGGGCGGTCGGTTATGCCGTCGCGGCGACAGCACTCGGCCTTTCGTGGGGCTGGGTCGCCTGGAGGACGGGCTCACTGCGCTGGATCAGCGTCTCGCACGTGCTCACGGACGGTTCGGGGCTGCGCAACGCGCTCTTCTTCATCGGCTGACGCGTTGCTGGCGCGGTCCTTCCATGTCGCAGGCTCACCGCCTCGACGCCCGTGTGGCCCGATCGGCCAACGAGAAGCGGCGGTCTAGCACCGCGGCGGCGTCCACGCTGGTCCTCGTCGTCGCGCACCCGACCCGGGGGGCTCGCCGGCGCCGGAAGCCCACGATTCTCGCTTGCCTCCACCAGACGGTCACGGCGCGCCCGACAGGTGTTGGGCGCGCTAACAGCCCATCGAATGCCGATCGAGGGCCGCGATGAGTGGCTCACCGCGGCCAGGGGGCTCGCATGAGGGGCGGGTACCTGCGCGGCGCCCTATCGCCGAAGCCGACGCAGCGTCAGATAGAGGCGCTCGCAGCGTTCGTGGCCGCTGGGGGGGTCCGTTAGCGACGCCGCCGAGCTCGTGGGCATCCGTCCGGGCACCGTGAAGCGTCACCTCGCCGACTTGCGTGCACGGTCAGGGCTCACCACCGAGCAGTTGATCTACTCCGGACGAGCCGAGGGATGGCTCGTTGTGCCCAGCCTTGAGCCACGGTGAACAATCGCTCGAGCCTTGTCGACATCGCCTACTGCAGGAATTCGAACAGGGACCCTGCCAAGAAGAAGGGCAGCGCGAGCGCCCAGATCCAGCCGACGTCGCGAATCGCCTGGCCCGGAATGCGGAGCGTTAGCAGGGAACGAATCGACGCGTCGTTTCGGCGGCGCCAGGCAACGAGGCCGAGGTACATACCCGCACCGCCCGTGAGCAGGAATGGGATCTGCTGCAGCGCCACCGTGACGAGGTAGTAGAACGCCGGGCCTGGCTGACCGAGCCGGCTGCGGCGCTGGGCGTCGACGGAGACGATGCCGCCGACCCAACCGCGGTACGCGGCGATCGGCACCGGCACCACGACTGCCAGGCCGGTGACCGACGTGATGAGTGCAGCCTCGACATTGCCCGCAGTGTCAAGGAGGGCGGCCTTCACCCGCTCGTCCTGGTTGTACGCGGATGTGATGTCACTGCTCTGCGCAGCACCGACGATCGCGTCGCGTTGGTCGAGCGCGAAGCTGTTGCCAATCGTCGCAAGCACCCCGCCGACCACGAGCGAGCAGACCGAAACTACGGCGAGGATGGCGATGGGCGCGCGAGCTCGGCGCAGTGCGTCGGCAATCCGATGGGGGATCCGTCGCATGCTAGGTCCGGGTCGCGAACGCGATGATCGCGGCGACGACAAGCGCGACGGCCGCCGTCCCGACGGCCACGATGATCCACTCGCGCGAGATCGCGCGCCGCGCCAGCCGGTAGAGCGTGCCGACCAGGCCGCCGAGGATCACGAGCCCGAGCAGATCCCACGACGCAGCACCATCCGCGAAGCTCCGGTACGCCACGATCGCAAGGAGGCCGAACGACACGACCAGGTAGGCGAGACGGTCCCCGGCGCGATCAACGCTGGACTCCCGCTCGTCGCGCGGCACAAGGCGGTTCATCGAACATCTCCTTCGAGCCAGAAGAGCTCGTCGACCCGGACGCCCAGGACTTGGGCGAGCCGGAACGCGAGCAGGGTGGAGGGACAGTACTGGCCGGTTTCGATCGAGCTGATCGTCTGGCGGCTGACGCCGGCGGACCGGGCAAGCTCGCCCTGCGACAGGTCGCGTTCGGCACGGGCGACCCGGAGGCGGTTCTGGAGGCGGTTCGAGGTCTCGGTCGACATCGCGTCGATTCTGCGCGGCGAGTGCTGGGCTGTCAAGTGCCCTTGGCATCATGCCAAGGATGACCGGCCGGGACGCACGAAGCGGGGTGCGGTTCTGGTCGACGGGACCCGAACCGTCTGATAGAGTAAGTGTCGTGGAGACCAATACCAGACAGGCGGGCGTACCGGAGGGCTACGACCCGTCGCGGTTCCCAGCATTCGGCGTGACTGTGGACGTGGTGATCCTGACGATGTCCCAGGGCACCCTCCACATCCTGCTCGTCCGTCGTGGCGAGCCGCCGTTCCAGGGGATGTGGGCGATCCCCGGTGGCTTCAAGCGCCCCACCGAGACCCTGGAGGAGGCGGCGAAGCGGGAGCTGTCCGAGGAGACCGGCGTCGATGCGGCGAGCCTGCTGGCCCAGTTCGGCGCGTATGGCGATCCCGAGCGCGACCCCCGAATGAACGTCGTGACCGTCGGCTATCTCGCGGTGCTGCGCGACGTCGGAGCGGTCGTGGCGGGCACGGATGCGGCGGATGCCGCCCTGGTCCCGGTGTCCGACGTGCT
Source organism: uncultured Chloroflexia bacterium (assembly GCA_963710105.1). Classification (GTDB taxonomy): domain Bacteria; phylum Chloroflexota; class Limnocylindria; order Limnocylindrales; family CSP1-4; genus CF-46. The sequence goes on along the minus strand of CAVPYV010000002.1, from coordinate 2,348 downwards.
CCACGAACGGCTCGACCTTGCGTTCGATCACCTGCGGATCGTGCGCGATGCGATCGAGCGCGTCCGGATCGAGCTCGAGGTGACGGGCATTGCGACCGCGTTCGTCGGAACGACGTTCACCCTGGCCGAGCTGCGCGCGGTGTACGAGGCCATCTGGGGCGTGCAGCTCGACGCCGCGAACTTCCGGCGGAGCGTCTTCGCGGAGGATGGCTGGGTCATCCCGACCGGGCGTCGCGCGCAACCCGGCCCCGCCGGCGGCAGACCCCCAGAGCTGTACCGGGCAGGCAGGGCGTGGAGCCGCGGTGGACCGATCCACCGACTGCACCGAACCGCGGAGGGGACCTGACGATGCGTGCCGTTGTCTACGACCGTTATGGGCGTCCGGAGGTCCTCCGCCTCAAGGAGGTCGAGCGGCCGGTGCCGAAGGACGACGAGGTCCTCATCAGCATTCACGCCACGACGGTCAGCCGGACCGACTGCGGCCTCCGAAGCGCCGAATTCTTCCCGAGCCGCTTCTTCACCGGCCTCCGCCGACCGAACCATGGGATCCTGGGCATGGAGTTCGCGGGCGAGATCGCGGCAGTGGGCCCCGCCGTGAGCGCGTTCCAGATTGGCGACCACGTCTTCGGCGCCAGGGCCTACGGCGCGCACGCCGAGTTCGTCTGCATCCGGGAGAGCGCCCCGCTGGCACACATGCCGGCCGGCATGACCTTCGACGAGGCTGCAGCGGTCTGCGATGGAGCGAGCCTCGCGCTGGCGTGCCTCCGCAAGGCCGACCTTCGGAAAGGGCGGAGCATCCTCATCTACGGTGCCTCCGGATCCGTCGGGACGGCGGCCGTGCAGCTGGCTAGGCACTTCGACGCCGACGTCACGGCTGTCTGCAACACCGGGAACCTCGACCTCGTGAGATCGCTCGGAGCCGATCGGGCCATCGATTACACGCAGGCCGACTTCACGAAGAACGGCGAGTCGTACGACGTGATCCTCGATGCGGTCGGCAAGCTGTCGTTCAGGCGATGCAGAGGATCGCTGAAGCGAGGCGGGATCTACGTCGCAACCGACGGGCTCCTGAACCTGTTTCTGGCCCTTCCGACCAGGTGGATCGGGGGCAAGAGGGTGGCGCTCGGGATCACTCGATACACCAGGAAGGACGTCCTCTTCCTCAAGAAGCTCATCGAGGCTGGGCAGTACCGAGCGGTCATCGACCGGCGCTACCCGTTGGAGCAAGTCGTCGAGGCGACGAGGTACGTCGAGACCGGTCAGAAGACCGGGAACGTCGTTCTGACGGTACGGGCATGAAAGCCGTCGTCCAGGACCGCTACGGTCCTCCGGAGGTCCTCCGAATCGAGGAGGTCGAACGACCGATCCCCAGGGACGACGAGGTCTTGATCAGGATCCACGCCACGACGGTTACCCAGACGGACACCCACGTTCGCGCGGCCCATCCGTTCTTCTGGCGCCTCATCGGCGGCTTTCGGAGGCCGAAATGGCGGATTCTGGGCGTCGAGCTGGCGGGCGAGATCGAAGCGGTTGGCACAGCCGTCAGCCAGTTCCGCGTCGGTGACCACGTCTTCGGCACGAACTGGTTCGGGGCGCACGCGGAGTTCATCTGCCTCCGAGAGAGCGCCGCGCTGGCGCTCAAGCCGGTTGGCATGAGCTTCGAGGAAGCCGCGGCCGTCTGCGACGGGGTCATGCAGGCGCTCGCTGCGCTGCGACAGGCCGATGTCCAGGCGGGCCAGCGGATCGTCGTGTACGGCGCCTCAGGATCCCTGGGAACGGCGGCCGTGCAACTCGCCCGGCATCTCGGCGCTCACGTGACGGCGGTGTGCAACACGAAGAACGTCGAGCTGGTGCGGTCGCTCGGGGCCGACGAGGTGGTCGACTACCTCCGCGAGGACTTCACGGCCAACGGCCAGACCTACGACGCGATCATCGATGCCGTCGACAAGTACTCGTTTCTCCGAGGGCGCCACTCGCTGAAGCGAGGCGGGATCTACGTCGCGACCGACGGACTCCGCAACCTCTTCTGGGCGGCGTGGACCTGGCGGATCGGCGACAGGCGATTGAAGTTCGCGAATGGCCGGAAGACGAAGGAGGACGTCCAGTTCCTGGCGAGGCTCATCGAGGCCGGTCAGTTCCGGGCCGTCATCGACCGGCGCTACCCGCTCGAACAGGTGGTCGAGGCGCACCGCTACGTCGAGACGTGGCAGAAGACGGGAAACGTGGTCCTGAACGTGGGTGACACGTAGTGCCGCCCGCGAGACGATCGTTGAAAGGGGCCCCATGAGCGAGGAGCAGACGGTCCCTTCGACGGGCCGGCCTGGCCGGCATGCTGGGTCCCGTGCTCG
>CAVPYV010000001.1:0-2821811 GCA_963710105.1 uncultured Chloroflexia bacterium | reverse complement strand
GTCAGCCCGTCGGCCGGGCACGGCGCACCGGACGTGAAGTCGGTCGGCGTCTGGGCCGCCTGGAACGCCCCCTCGCGGGCCGCGTTCTGGACGGAGATCTGGGCGCTCGCGATCCGCCCGAGGTCGAGGATCGCGGCGAAGAACAGCATGAAGACCGGCAGGATCAGGGCGAGCTCGACGAGGCTCTGCCCGCGGCTGCGGGTCTCGATGTGGCGGCGGAGCCTGGCGCCCGGCCGGCGGAGGAAGGCGTGCATTCGGGACCCCGTTGTGAGGACTGGTCACCGAGAAGGTTCGGCGGCAGGCCTTGCACGATCCCTTGAAACGGTGCGCCGGTGCATAGCCCGAGGGGGTGGGTCGGCGGCCGCCGATGGTCCGGGGTGAACGGGCCGACGGCGCGTGCCTCGCGGTCTGCTCAGGCCACGCGACCCACCCGCCCCGCGACCCCGCCCAGCCCCGCGCGAGCGGCCCGTGCTCGTTGCGTCGCTCGGCCCGCCCTTCGGGCGGCGACCGGAGCAGCCGCCGCTCGGCGCGTCGCCTGGAACGCCCGATCCGGGCCCTGAACGGGGCCTGGCCACGCCACAGCGGACGCAACGAGCAGCCCGTGCTCAACCACCCCGCCGGTCACCGGCGCACGCGGAATTGCAGGCGCCGCGTCCCGTTGCAACGCGGCTCCTGCTCGTCGTGCCCTGGCCCCCGAAACCGCGGGCGGGACGCTACTTGATCAGCTGGACTCCGAGTTTTCGTGGTGCTCGGCGTGATGTTGCCGAGATCGATGGCACCGGGACCGGGCAGGGCGGCAACCCACCACCCCTTGAAGCAGCCGTTCGCGCCGTTGCCGCTGACGAACGGGCTGCCGGGCAGCTGGTCGCACTGCTTCCGGTTGCTGCCGGCGATGTAGAAGTAGTCGAGCTTGAAGTTGGCGAACGCCGGAATGTGGTACCAGGTGTTGACGCCGACACCGATCTGACCGGCCGGGCAATCCCGGCCTTGGTCAGGCCGGAAGGCTGGACTTTGCAGGTGCCGTCGAAGAGCGGGATCTGGATCAGGTCGCCGTGATAGGTATTCAGGTAGTCCTCGATGCCGCCGCCGCCCTTGCCGACGCCGCCGGCAAAGGTCTGGATCCAGGTCTGGAACGGCAGGCCCGGTGATGCACGGGTCCTGGACCGCGCCCTTGAAGGTGTTCGAGCACGAGCCATCGGTCGTGGCCCCCCAGCGCGGTCGAGTAGTCGAGCCAGCCGACCGATCCGGCAGAGCCGCCGCCGATGTCGTCGTTCTGCTCCTTGCAGAGCGGAACGATCGCCTCGTTCGCCGTCGTCGTGTCGGCGTCGCCGAGATACGGCCACGGTCCCGAGCCGGGGGTCAGGGTGCCGGTGTTGTCACAGGTCGAGACAGATGTAACGGAACGGTGATCGGGAACAGGCCGCACGGGACGCCGGGAGCGCACAGCGTGGTGATCGTGCCCGTTACGGCCGTGGCCTGGGTCGTGGCGGTGAAGGTCGACAGGCCGATGGCTCGCGCGAAGTACGTGCCGAAGTTGCGCGACGCGTTGGCGCGCACCCCCGCGCGCCCGTCGGGAACCCGGATCCCGACGGTCCCCGATCACGTCTCCCTTGAAGTCGGTGTACTCGGCCGACGCGATCGTCACGTTGTTGTTGGCGGCCGATCCGTAGACCGCCTTGCAGACCTCGAGGTCCCAGGCGTTGCCGGGCGTGGTCGGGCAGGTCCCGACGGCTCCGGTCGACGAGCTGCCGCCCATCAGGTACTGGGCGATGACGACGGTCCCGGCCTCGGCAACCGCGTCGGTTCCATTCTGCGTGGCCCGCTGCTGGGCCAGCGCGTTGCCACCGTCGACAACGAGGGCGACTCCGGCGATCAGGGCGATGCAGCCCGCCGGCGAAGATGACCAGGACCTGGCCCTTGCGGCCGTCCGGCCGGGGTGATCGCGAAGCGCATGACGTGCTCCCTCAGCAGTTCGCCAACGGCGCGGCCGTCGGGTTTGAGCAGACTCGTTCGATCGGGATCTTGCTTGTCGAGCTGACGGTGATCGGTCCGATGATCTGGCCGATCACCGGCGTCAGCGCCTGGAATTGACCGGCGACCGTCACGACCGCGATGCAGCCGATCGACGCCGGCCGTGCAGGTCGTCGTGTCCGTCGGATCGCGGTAGGTGACGCTCACGTCGCCGGGGGCGATCGCCGCTCCGACCCCGGACGAGACGGCGCACCCGACCGACCATGCGGTCGCCGAAGTCGTGTCACAGGTGTTCGTGCCGGAGGTGGACTGGTTGACGATCGCCACGCGGGCGCCATTGCGCGGCGGCGTTGGAGACGAGTGTTGTAGATGACGATCAGGCGGCCGGCATCGAGGATCCCGAAGATGATCAGGACGAAGATCGGCAGGACGAGGGCGAACTCGACGAGCGCCTGACCGCGGGTCCGCCTGGAGTTGCTCCGCCTCATGGCGTGTAGTCCACGGTGATGTCGTCGTTGCACCGCCATTGACCACCCTGCTTCGCTGGGGCGATGAACGAACCGCCAGGGACCGACTGAACGACGATGTTCTTGGCGGGACTCGGCGGATTTGGGGTTTCCGTTGCCCTTCGCGCCGACCGCGTGATACGTGATCGTGCCGGTGAAGTTGGCTGCCCCCCAGTGGTGGCGGCATCGGCCGTGGAGGTGTTTGCGAAGTTCGGGACGACGCAGCCGGCGGTCACGTAGGCGCTCCGCGTCAGCGGGGTCCCGCCGGTCGGCGCGGTCACGGTCAATGTGACGGCGTAGATCCCGAGCGCCGAGTACTGGTGCTGCGGGGCGGCCTGGGTCGACGGCGCGGAGCCGTCGCCGAAGTCCCAGGAGAATGCGGTCCCGTTCGTCGAGTTGTTGCTGAAGTCCACCACGAGGGCAAGGCTGCCGCTGATCGGCGTCCCCGTCGACCCGCCGCCCGCGACGTACTTCGCGCCTCCCGGGACCGGCGTCCCGTAAAAGCCGGCCACCGGCGGTGGCACCACGACAGAGCCGACCGTCACCGTCCGCGACCGCGTGGATGAACCGACGGTGTTCGTGACTCTCAGGGTGACGTTGTACGTGTTGGTTCCCGTGTACTGGTGCGGCGCCGGGTTGGGCACGAACTCATGGACCGTCCCGTCGCCCCAGTCCCACTCCCAGGTCTGGGCGTTGGACGAAGCGTCGACCACGTTGACCGTGACCGGCGCGGTTCCGGTGACGTTGCCCGATCCGTTGATCGTTCCCCCGGACACGCCGGTGAACGTGAAGTCTGCGACCGGCGAACCCGGGGCGGCAATGTCGTCGTCCCGCCGATGTTGGAGATCGCCCCGGTCCGGACCGGGAACTCGGCCGAGGCTGAGATCGGCAGCGTGCCACCGAAGAAGTTGCTGATCACCGGCGTGATCAGCGTGAAGTCGCAGGTCATCGCGACCACGCTCATCGACCCGAGGCTCGTTCCGGTGGGGAAGGTCGGGATCGGCGGGTTATGGCCGCCGGCATCCGCCTGCAGGTTGCAGTTCAAGCCTGCTGTTTCGCGGAGGACGACCGCATCGTAGGTCGCCGTGTTGGGAGTGCCGGTGAACGAGGCCGGGTCGAGCGAGCCGAAGTTCGCCGCAACGCGCGTCGCGTTCGTCAGGGTCACGTAGCTGAAGAACAGCCGGCCGAAGTCGAGGACGATGAGGAGCGACAGGATCAGCACCGGCAGGATAAGCGCGAACTCCGTCAGGCTCTGGCCGCGTGACTGGGTGCGCCAACGGCGCCGTAGCGTGTGGAGCATTGGTCCTGATCCCCGTGGTGGCATGCGAATTGGGGACGCGCTGGCGCGTCCTGGGTCGGAAGTACCAGGGCATCTTCGATCGCCCACCTTGCAGGCGACCTTTCGCACGGTGCACCAGCGCTCCGTTGCTGCCGCGGGTCAGCGCGTCGCGGGTACGAATGGGCCGTTGAGCCTGCCGCCGCCGCGATCGATGCTTCGGCCATGAAGAAGCGCACCCTCGCCACGATCCTCTGGTTCTATGCCGCCTGGTATGCCGGGGCGATGGTCGCCCACGTCCTCGGCCTGTCCGCCGTCCTCGGTCCGATCCTCGGTACCGCGGCCGCCGCGATCGTCGCCGGCGATCCGCGCCGGATCATCTGGACCCGCCCCGCCACCTCGAGCGCCGCCGCCGGCCCGGTCGGCCAGTCCGCCCACACCGCCGCCTGACCGACCGACCCGGCTTCCGGCCGGACCCACGACACGACGAAGGGCCGGCACCCGCGAGGGTGCCGGCCCTTCCTGTCCGGGCCCGGACGACGGTCGCGGGGGGAGATCCGCGACCGGGCCGATGCCCTATTCGGACAGCCGCACGATGTAGGCGCCGAACGGGTTGGTCGGATCGATCAGCCCGCACGTCCCCGCCGCCTGCATTGCGGCCGTGCACTGCCCGACGGACAACGGCTTGGAGATGAAGTCGCCCAGGAAGTAGCCGCGGATCGTCTTGCTGCTGCCGCCCGAGGCGGAGATGACGTGGAACATCGCCCAGCCCTTGAAGCAGCCGTCCTGATGGGCCGTCTCGGGCGCCTGCAGTCGGGCGTCCCCGGGCCGACGATCGGGACCGGGACGTCGTGGCCGGACAGGTACGAGTCGACGTCGCCGTACAGGGCCGTATGGTTGCCCTGGTTGTGCTGGCCGATGTACTGGTTGGCCGTGATCGTCTCGGTCACGACGTTGCTGCCGTCGATGATCCCGCGGACCTCGTTCGTGTTCACGTTGTTGTTGCCGTTGAAGTCGGTCCAGGCGATGTCCAGCGGGCTGATCGGGAAGTCCCCGTTGGCCTCGCCGAAGTCCTGCGGATTGCTCGAGGTGTACTTCGGGCTGCCGTCGGCGTTGAACGCGCCGATGTTCATCGTCCACGGCGCCGCGCCGACGCCCGTGTCGATCATGCCGGCGTCGGCGGCGGCGCTGACCGAGACGTTCCAGCTGTTCATGCCCATGACCCGGGCAAAGTAGTTCTCGTGGGGGGCGGTCAGCCCGACGCGGACGCGGCCTCCGGCGGACAGCGGGTCGATCGCCACGGTCACGACCGCGCCGCCCGTCCCGTGGGTGTAGCCGTTGCGGGACGCCGCCGCCTGGGCGCCGGCGTTCGCCGCGCTGCTGCGCGCCGCGAGGGTGTTCGTCCCGGCGTTCATGAAGGCGTTCGCACCGGCGACGGCGGCCAGGTCCGCGACCTTCTGCTCGTTACGGCGCTGGGCGAACGCACCGCCGCCGTCGATGACCAGGCCAACCATGCCGATGATCGCGACGAGGGCGAGGGCGAAGATGACGATGATCTGACCGTGCTCGCGGCCGCGGTCCGTTCTGGCTGTGCGCATCGGGAACCTCACGGTGGTCATGGGATCTGGAGGGAGCTGGTCGCGGTGAGCTGGATCGGACCGCCGAGGCCGAGCAGGGCGGTCGGGGTGTACGACGACGCGACGGTGACCTTGACCAGGTCGCCGCTGATGCAGTCGTCGCCAGGCGCCACGGCGCTGCCGTCGAACTCGAGGCACTCGTAGCCGGTGACCTGGAGCCCGGGGACCAGGTTCTTCTGGAGGTCGACCGCACGCTGCGTGGCGACGCTGCCGCCGAGCGTCGTTCCGGTCAGGTCGTACGGGCTGATGATCGTTGTCCGGGCGATCTCGCGGGCTGCCTCGGACATCCCGTTGTAGGTGTAGATGCCGCGTCCGAAGTCGAACACGATGAGCATCAGGAGGACAAAGATCGGCAGGACGAGCGAGAACTCGACCAGGGCCTGGCCCTCGGCGCGACGGCCGCGGAGGCGGCGGATCGGTCCGTTCATGACTGCGTCGTCACGGCGCGGATGATGAAGGCGGTGCCGTTCGGGTAGGTCACCGTCAGGGTCACGTTGTAGGTCGCGCCCTTGACCGCGTAGTCGTGGCTGACCGACTGGACCGCGCCCGCGGAGGTCGTCCCGTCGCCGAAGTCCCAGCGCCAGAAGGAGATCGCGCACGACCCGGAGGTCGGGGTCGAGGAGCTCGTGAAGACGACGGGCTTGTTCTTGTTCTGCTGCGTCCAGCTGAAATTCACCAGCGGGGTCGGGCAGGGAACGGGCGTCGGGGTCGGCGTGGCCGTGGCCGTCGACGTCGGCGTCGGGGTTGCCCCGGTCGGCGTCGCGGTCGGCGTCGGGGTCGGCGTGGGCGTCGGGGTCGGCGTGGGTGTCGGGGCGACGCCCGCCCCGGTCGGCGTCGTGACGATGTCCGCGATCGCGACCGACTGGAGCGTCAGGTTCGTGCCGCCGGTGAAGAAGGCGATGAGCGGTGTGACGAGGGTGAAGTGGCCGGTCACGGTGACGGTCACCCGGTTCGCCGGCGAGCCGCCGGTTGCGCAGGACGGCGCGCAGACGGCGGTGACGTCCCCGGTGCCGACGGTGACGAACGAGCCGCTGGCCTCCTTGGTTGCCGCGCACATCACGCGGTTCGTCGAGCTGCACGCGCTCCCGGACGAGAATGACGTCGGGTGGTACGACGCCTCGACGGCGCCGGCACGAGCCGCGTTCGTGACGGTGATCTGCGAATAGAAGATCCGACCGAGATCGATCGCGGCGAGGGCGAGGAGGAGGAAGACGGGAAGGATGAGGGCGAATTCGACGAGGGCCTGGCCCCGCGTTCGCGGGCGCAGACGCGATCGGAAGCGGGAGGCGAGACGGGGCGGACGGCGTCGGCCGACGCGGTGATCGGCGCGCCAATGGATGGCCTGAAGCCACCTGGCATAGTGCATCGTATGGGTCCCCGGCGGTTGGTGCGGTCAGATGCCGCGCCCGGATGATAGCCGGACCAACCTTGCAGCGAACCTTGCAATGGGGCTCGCGGGCACCGTGGAGCGGGACGTTTGGGGGAGGACCCTAACGAATTGACCTCGGTGTCGTTGGCGGTCGACCGGCGACGGCCGTCAGCGCCGGCTCGCTACCTTGGCGGGTCAGCCGACCTCGGGTGGCTCCCCCGGCAGGAAGACGCTGAACGACGCGCCGCGGCCGGCGACCGCCGGCTCCGAGGACGAGGTCGCCGCCCATCGCCCGGCACAGCTCGCGGGAGACGTACAGGCCGAGGCCGCTGCCGTCGTCGGCCGTCCGATCCGCGCCGCGCTCGAAGCGCCGGAACAGGCGCGCCCGATCCATGTCCGCGACCCCGGGACCCAGATCGCTGATCGTGAGCCGCAGGCGCCCCTGGTCCGGGACGGGCGCGATCTCGACCGTGATCGGCGTCCGCTCGCCGTACTTGAGGGCGTTGTCGAGCAGCGCCCAGAGGACCTGGTCGAGCTGATCGACGTCGGCCACCGCGAGCCAGCCGGCCGAGCCGTCCTCGACCGCGAACGAGACGCCCTCGGCGGCCAGCGCCTCCCAGGCTCGGCGACACGGGGTGGGCGAGGGCGACCACCTCGCTCCGCGGCTTCAGGGCCCCGGACTCGAGCCGGGTCACGGTGAGCAGCTGGCGGACCATCCGCGACAGGCGGTCGGTCTGCTCGGCGATGATCCCGAGGCGACGGTCCGGCCGGTCGCGGTCGAGCTGGTCGGCGTACGCGCGAATGCTCGTCAGCGGCGTCTGGAGGTTGTGGCTGACGCCACGCAGGAAGTCGTCCTTGGCCGCGTCGAGCTCGAGGAGCTGGCTGTTCTGCGACTCGACCCGGGCGAACAGCTGGGCGTTGCGGATGGCGACGGCGATCTCGCTCGCGAACAGCTCGAGGAGATCCTGGTCGGCCCGCTCCCACAGCCGCGTCGCCGGGAGATGGCCGACGAGCAGGCCGATCTCCTCGCCGCCGATGCGGAGGCTCGCCCGGACCGGCAGCGGCTCGCCCGGAACGCGCTCCTCGAGCGCGATCTGGCGCGGGTCGATCAGGATCACGGTGGCATCGATCATCCCGAAGGCGGCCCGGGCGTCGTTGCCGGCCCGGCCGCAGATGAAGTCCACGCTGTCGCGCGGCGTCCCGTTCTCGATCGCGGCGAGGATCCGGCCGAGCTCGCGGTTCCGCCGCTCGAGGTCGGCGGCGAGGCGGTTGTGGCTGTCGGCGAGGCGAGCGAGCTCGTCCTCGCCAGGGACGACGATCGGGGTGGACAGGTCGCCCGCCGAGGCCCGATCGACGGCGGCGGCGATCGCCCGAAGGGGCGCCGTCAGATCCGCCGCGAGCAGCCAGGCGAGCAGGATCGCGATCATCGCCGCCATCACGAGGACGAACAGGAGGAGCCGCCCGATCGTTCCGTTCTGGTCGGGCGAGCCGAGGATCAGGACGATCGACCCGAAGCCCGCGAGCGGGATCAGCGACGCGGCGATCAGCCCGATCGTCAGTCGCGTCCGGAACGAGAGGTTGAGCCCGAGCCCGCCACCGAAGGCCGCCGGTTGGGCGCCGGGGTCGCTGCCGGCATCGCGGTCGCTGCGGCGGTCGCCGCCGAAGTCCGTGCCGGCGCCCGCGCCAGCGTCATGGCCGACATCGCTGCCGAGGTCGACCACCGGCTCGGCCGGCCCGACGTCAGTCACCCGGCTCGTCCGGCGGCGGCGCGGACGGCGTGTCGGACGGCCCGCCGATCAGCCGGTAGCCGACGCCGCGAACGGTCTGGATGTGGGTCGGCCGATTCGGGTCGAGCTCGACCTTCTGGCGGAGGCGCCGCATCGTGACCCAGACGTAGGACGGGTCGGCGTCCTCGGTCTCCGCCCAGCCGCGGGCGAGGAGCGTCTCGGTCGTCACCGTCTGGCCGATGTTCGCGGCGAGCGCGTAGAGGAGGCGCGACTCGGTCGGCGTGAGCTGGACGACCTGCGTTCCGACGGTCGCCTCGCGGCGGTGGAGGTCGAGGGTCAGGTCGGGCCCGAGGATGAGGCTCCGGCGCGGCACCTTGTCGCCGAGCCGGCGCAGGACCCGGTTGATCCGCGCCCGCAGCTCCGGGTAGTGATAGGGCTTGGTGACGTAGTCCTCGGCGACCTCCTCGAGCAGGTCCGCCTTGGAGTCTCCGGCGTCGATCGCGGACAGGACGATGATCGGCAGGTCGGCCTGGCCCTTGATCTCGCGGGCCAGGGTCAGCCCGTCCATGCGCGGCATCATCATGTCGATGATCAGGAGATCCGGCCAGCCGCTCTTCAGGCGGCGGAGCGCCTCGTCGCCGTCCCGCGCCGTCTGGATCTCGAAGCCGTCGGCGCGGAGCTGGTCGGCGAGGAGGACGAGGAGGTTCGAGTCGTCGTCGACGAGCAGAATCCGCGGCGCGGTCTCGTGACCGCCGGGACGGCCGCTCAGCATCGCCGGCTCAACATGGCCCGAGGATAGCCGACGCCCGTCGCGTCCCGTGCCGCGTCGGCGACCCGTGCCGCGTCGATCATGTTGGGTTCGGACGGCGAGCCCCGGGATCAGCGGCGGCGATCCACCCGTGGATCAGCGGGACCACGGATGACCGTGACGCTGTGCCGAATCGGGGCCTCGCATCCTGGATTCGTCGGGTCGTTGCGCGCAGCCAGGGCTTGAGTGATCCCTTGGGGGATCAGGCCGTCGGGGTGGACGGCGCGGGCTGCCCGTGAATGGCCAGGTAAGCGGCGCCTGCTACACCGACGCGATGGACCCCCGCGATCCGCTGGACGAGGTGCTCCGCCTGATCGCGCGTTGCGCGCGCGAGACCCGGCTTGGGCTGGGGTGGAGTCAGCGGGAGCTCGGCGCTCGCTCCGGCGTTCCTCAATCGGAGATCAGCAGGATCGAGCGGGCACTCCGGCACGATCTGCGACTCAATTCCGTCGACCGCCTGTTCACGAGCATGGGCGTCCGCTATCGCCTCACCGTCGAGCCGCCGACGATCGAGCCGCGGCAGGTCGACCTGGTCCACGCCCGGTGCTCAGCCTACGTCGGGCGGCGCCTGCTGGCGGCCGGATGGCTCGTCGCGCGCGAGGTCGAGGTCGGTGACGGTCGTTCACGCGGTTGGATCGATCTGCTCGCCTTCGATCCGGCAACCGGCTGGATGCTCGTGATCGAGGTCAAGACCGAGCTGCGCGACGCCGGCCAGATCGAACGGACGATGAACTGGTATCAACGCGAAGCGTGGGCGGCGGCACGGCGCCTAGGATGGCGGCCGCGTCGAGTGGCCGGCGCCCTCCTCGTCCTGATGTCGGCGGCCAACGACCGGTTCCTGGCCGTCAATCGACCGCTCGTCGCGGCGGCGTTCCCCGCTCGGGCGCGAGCGTTCAGCGCGGTGGTCCGGCGTCTCGCCGAGCCCGCCGAAACACGGTACCTCGCGACGATTGACCCGCGCTCGCGAGCCACCGGCTGGGTGCGGCCCACCCTGATCGACGGTCGGTACTCCTCGCCACCGTACGCGGACTACGTCGACGCGGCCCGACAGCTGACGGCGCGTCGCCGTGCGCCGCACCGCTGACGCAGGCGTGCCCCTGATCCCCCCGCGGATCAATCGACTGCCATCCACGCGTGACGCCGTGCAGGATCGGGCACTGGGGTCGCGAATCCGACCGACCGTCACGCTCGGCTGGGCCTGAATTGATCCATCGTGGGATCGCGGCCCGGGGCGGCGCCGCTGGGCGGCGCGGGGCGGGGCTGGGCGGCGCGGCGGCGCCGCTGGGCGGCGCGGGGCGGGGCTGGGCGGCGCCGCTGGGGGAGCGGCGGCGGCGCGATGCCGCGGGAGTCAGGGCGCCTTCGGGTCCACGAACCGGCAGCGATGGCGGATCGGGCAGAGCTCGTGCTTCGGCCGGAGCGCCTGGCAGATCTCGCGGCCGTGGTGGATCAGCAGGACGTGCGTCTCGTACGAGCGCTCCGGGGAGCCTGCGAGCATCGCGATGAACTGGTCGTGGGCGAGGTCCGGCGGGGCCTTCGGCGGCAGCAGCCCGATCCGCTTCGCGACCCGCTCGACGTGGCGGTCGACCGGCATCAGCGGCTGGTTGAAGCAGAACAGCAGCAGCACCGACGCGGTCTTCCTGCCGATCCCCGGGATCGACGACAGCCAGTCGCGGGCGGCGATCGGCGCCATCTCGCCGAGGAACTCCAGCGAATGGTCGCCGCGCTCCTCGCGGATCCGGCGAAGCGTCGCCTGGAGCCGCGGCGCCTTCGTCGGGGCGAGCCCGCCGGGCCGGATGACGTCGATCAGCTCCTCGATCGGCGCGTTCTCGACCCGCGTCCAGTCGGGCGGCGCGCCCGGCGGCAGGCCCTCGCCGCCCCAGCCGGCGCCCGGCTCGTGGATCTCCTCGGCGAGCCCCGACGGATAGGCCGCGCGCAGGGCGACGAACGCCTTCTCCGCGTTGATGTCGGCACTGTTCTGGGTGAGGATCGTCAGGATCAGCTCGGACGTCGGGTCGAGGCGGCGGCGCCAGACCTGCGGGCCGTACAGGTCGCCCAGCGCCGCGAGCGTGTCGTCGAGAAGCCCCGGCCGGTACCGGGCGAGTCGGCGGGCCCATGCGAGCGCGGGATCCGGCTTCGCCCGCCTGCGCTTCGGCTTTCGCCTTCGAGCGAGCCGTCGGCTTCGATGGGGTCGAACCGTGGGCGGGCGACCGCGCTCACGGGGTCGATGGTGCCCCGGCGCGGCGCCCGAGTTCGAGCAGTCGCGCGATCCGCTCGCCGCAGCGCTCGAGCGGGGCACCTCCCGCGGCCATGGCCTCGCCGACGGTCTGCGGCCGCTCGACGACCGGGACGACGACCGCGCCGAGCTCCCGCAGCGCCGCGATCCCCTCAGGCTCGACGCCGCCGCCGACCGCGATGCAGGCGACGCCCGCGGCGGCGGCCCGCCGGGCGACCCCGAGGGCCGTCTTGCCGAAGGCGGTCTGGGCGTCGATCCGGCCCTCGCCGGTGATGACGACGTCGGCCCGGGCGAGCTTCCCGTCGAAGTCGGCCGCGGCCATCACGACGTCGACGCCCGGAACGAGCTCGAGCGAGGCAAGCCGGTCGGCCAGGCAGAGCAGCCCGAAGCCTGTCCCGCCCGCGGCGCCGGCCCCCGGGGTGTCGCGCTCGCGTCGGCCCGTGGCCGCTTCGAGGGCGTCGGCGTAGCGACCGAGGCGGCGATCGAGCTCGGCGACGTCGTCGGGTCCCGCTCCCTTCTGGGGACCGTAGGTCGCGGCGGCGCCGTGCGCTCCGAGGAGCGGGTTCGAGACGTCGCAGGCGATCCGCAGCCGCAGCTCGGCGAGCCGCGGATCGAGCCCGTCGAGATCGACGGCCGGGGCGCCGTCGGCCGGGTCGGAGATGCGGGCGCCGAGGGCGCGGAGGATCCCGGACCCGCCGTCGTTCGTGGCGCTCCCCCCGATGCCGAGGGTGATGTCGCGGACGCCGGCATCGAGCGCGGCGACGATCGTCTCGCCGGTGCCCCGCGTGGTGGCCCCAAGCGGATCCAGCTCGTCGCTGCGCGAGTCGCGACAGGCCGGATGCGGCGGCCAGCTCGACGAACGCCCGCGCGCCGTCGTCGGACTCCAGCCAGCGGGCCGAGATCGCCCGCCCGATCGGGTCGGTCGCGTCAGCAGCGCGCCAGGTCCAGCCGCCGGCCGCCTCGATCGCGGTCGTCGTTCCCTCGCCGCCGTCGGCGAGCGGAGCGAGCAGGATCGCGTCCCCGGGCTTCGCCCGCGACCAGCCCGCGGCCAGCGCCCGGGCGACCTCGACCGAGGTCAGCGAGCCCTTGAACGAATCCGGCGCGATGAGGATGACGAGGTGGCGAGCGGCCGTCGAGGGAGGTCCGCCGCGGGGCCCGCCGGTCACCGCCGGGCGGGTTGGAGGTCGGCCCGGAGCCCGGCTCCGCTCCCGCGCGTCGAAGCGCCAGAGGCGCCCGAGCCGTTCGAGCCGTCGAGGCTCTGCCGCCGCTCGAGGTACTCCGGGATCCGGATCATCGGCGGTCGCTCCTGGTCGGCGAGCTCGATGACCTCGAGCGAGAGCCGGCCCCGGCCGGAACGCGGCAGCTTCATCGTCGAGCCCATCTCGGCAAAGAGCCGCGCCTTGCGCCGCTCCTCGAGCCGCTTCATCACGGCCTGGAGGATCACGAACGACATCCGCGACAGGCCCTCGAGCTCCTGGTTGCGGTGGACCCGCCGCTCCAGGTCGACCTGGCCGAGGCCCTCGATCCCGACCCGCTCGGTGGCGTCGATCAGGTGCCCGATCTCGACCGCGTAGCCGGTGAAGAACGGGATCGACTCGAGGAGGGCGCGGCGCCCCGCGTACTCCCCGGAAAGGGGCTGGATCATCCCCGACAGCTCGGGGAAGAACAGGTTGATCAGGGGCCGCGCGACGAGCTCGGTGACGCGCCCGCCGCCGCCCTCCTTGAGCACCCCGCCCTCGACGATCGGCCGCTGGTAGTAGCCCTTGACGTACTGCAGGCGCGGCTCGTGGAGGAGCGGCCCGAGCGTCCCGTAGACCATCCGCGGGTGCCAGTTCCGGACGTCGGTGTCGGCCCAGACGATGAGATCGCCACTCGTCTCGTAGAGCGACTTCCACAGTGCCTCGCCCTTGCCGACGAACGAGCCGTAGCGCGACAGCACGTCGGGATGCTGGACGACCCGGGCCCCCTCGGCCTCGGCGATCTCGCGGGTCCGGTCGGTCGAGGCCGAGTCGATCACGAGGATCTCGTCGACGAGCGGGACCCGGCCCATCATCTCGCGCATCGCCCGGCGGACGATCGGTCCGATCGTCTCCTCCTCGTTCAGGGTCGGCAGGACGAGCGAGACCGTGACGCCCTGCTTCTCCTTGAGCTGGACGAGGCGACGGAGGTCGGCGAACTCGGCGTGGTGGAAGTTGGACTCGCCGAACCAGCGCTCGACGCGGACGGGAACCGCGCGCGCCTCCTCGGCCGCCCGGTCGGCCGCGGCGAGGGTCTCCGCTCGCGCCGCGAGCTGCTCGAACGTCGCCCGGCCGATCATCTCCCGGGTCTTGACGACGACCACGCTCGGCTTCGCCCGGCTCGCGATCGCCTCGGGCAGGGCGCCGAACAGGTACGTCTCGCCGTCGGTCCCGGACGGCTGGGCCGACGCGCCCATGACGACCAGGTCGGCCCGCTCGGCTTCCTTGAGGATCGCGTTCCGGACGTTCGTCGCCTCGCGGACGATCCCCTCGCCGCGGCCCTTGAGGTGCTGTCGGACGAACTGGGCGAGCGCGTGCTCGGCCTGGGCCCGGACCGCGAGGGTGATGCCCGGCGGCACGAAATGGAGAACCGCGACGGTCGCGTCCGTCCGCTGCGCGATCGCGTCCGCGTAGCGGACGGCGAGCTCGGCGTGTGGCCCGCCGCGGACCGGCACGACGATCCGCTTGATGTCCTTGCTGCCGCGCTGCTTGACGACGGCGATGTCGGCCGGCGCGTCGCGGACGACCTCGTCGATCGTCGGCGAGATGACCGAGCCGCCCTCGCGACCGGCCGGCGCCTTGCCGCCCCAGCCGAAGATGATCAGGTCCGCCTCCTGCTCGGCGGACGCCTCGATGATCCCCTCGGCGGCGTGCCGCCCGATCCGGACAATCGGGTGGATCGTGGTGCCGCTCGGCGCGAAATCGAGGACGCGCTGGAGCAGCCGCCGGGCGTGGCGGGCCCGCGTCGCGCCCTCGCTGAGGGGCATCCCCTCGGGCACCTCGACGATGCCGAGCGCGGTGAGCTCGCCGGCGCGCGGGTCGAGGAGCGCGGCGCCGAGCTTGATCAGCTCCTCGGCGGTGGCCGGGTTGGCGACGGGGATGAGGATCCGGGCCGGCAGCGGGCCCTGGCTGGCGGCGCTCATCGGGCGGGCCTCGCGGCCGGCCGGGGCTTCGCGGCGGCCGGCGTCCTGCCGTTCCCGGTGGCGGGCCCGGCGCTGGCGGGTTGCCCGGCGGCGGCGGCGCCAGTGGCGGCCTCGGCGCGAGCCGCGTCGGAGGCGGCGACCGACTCGTTCCAGCGTTCGACGAGGTAGGGCTTCAGGAGCTCGAACTCGCGGGCCTGGCGCTCCACGCGATCCTCCGCCTGCTCGGTCGTCTGGTGGCGGTTCTCGATCACGAAGCTCCCGACCCGCCCGAAGTAGATCGGGACGAGCGCCGCGACGAGGTTCTCGATCGGCGGCTCGTCGAACCGGGCCTGGATCACGAGGTCATAGATCAGCCGCGCCCAGAGGTCGTCGGGGAAGTGGAACGCGGCCAGGGCGTCGGCCATGTCGAGCGTGCTCGCGGTCGTCGACGAGCCGTCGCCGGCGATGCCCAGCCGCGCCCGCGCCGTGTCGACGAGGCGGCCCGCCTCGGCGGCCAGCACGAGGACCGTGTCGACGTTCGCGGGGGCGAACATCCGGCGCCACGTGTCGGCGAGGGTCAGCGACCCGCCGTGGAACTCGGTCAGGAGGCGGAGCGTGTTCACCTCGAGCGGCGGCGGATCGATGATCCGCTCGAAGCCGTAGGCGGGCACGTCGTGGCTGCCCTCGATCGGCGATCCAGCTGTCCGGGTGGCTGGCGGCGAGGCGGAGGATCGTCCCGACGACCTGGCGGAACATCGGGCCGAGGTCGGCGCCGGGGTCCTTCGGATCGTGGACCTTCGCCCCGAGCCGCGCCTGGCAGACCGCGAAGCCGCCGGTCAGCGCGGACGTCGTCATCCAGATGTCGATGCCGAACTTGCTGATGTCGTCGGTCCAGTCGTCGAGCGCGAGGTAGTGCTTGACGAGGTCGCCGCTGACGCCGAAGTCGCCGCCGATCGGCTGCCGGATGCGGTTGCCGTAGAGGGCCCGGGTCAGCGGGTAGGTGACGGTGTTCGTGATCGTGCCGTCGTACTTGTAGCGGGCGTACAGAGGGGCCACGAAGTCGTAGCCGCCCTTGAGGATCGGCCCGGCGAGGAGCTCGATCCACTCCGGGATGATCGAGCGCAGGTCGCTGTCGACGACGACGAGGGCCTGGACCTCGAGGGCGTCGGCGATCTCGAAGATGGTCCGGAGCGCCGCGCCCTTCCCGCCGATGCCGTCGATCTCGGGGTAGGTCAGGCTGACCCTCGACAGGCGGTTCGTCGGGCGGGTCAGGAGGATCTGCTCGATGTAGTCCGGGGGCTCGGTGTCGATGACGACCCGGCCCGTCCCGTCCGGCGAGCCGGCGTCGCTGTTGACGAGGACCGGCTTGAGGTCAGGGAAGTACTGGACGAGCCCGGCCTGCGACGCGCGCACGACGTATCCGATCGTGGCGGCGTTCTTGAAGCTCGGGATCCCGACCATGATGTCCGCGTGGCCGAGCCGGGAGATCTGGTCGCGGACCTCCGGGGTCAATCCTTGGGCAGGCACCCGGAGACCGTACCACCTTGGGCCGATCGAGTCCCGGGACAGCGGGTCCGGGGCCGGCCTCGGAGCGGCGACGTCAGCGGGCGGGGATCTCGGCGGTCGCCCAGTCGGGGTTCTTGTGACCCGGGATGTAGCGGCTGTTCGCGGCCTTGTACGCCAGGCGCCGGAAGCCGAACGCCCGCCACGATCCCAGCCAGGCGTCGATCGGCGGCTTGACGTGGATCCCGACCCGCACCAGGTCGCTCTCCGGCAGGACCGATTCGAGGATCCGCTTGCGCTCGAGGAGGGGCACGTCGCAGAGCGACTCGTCGTCGAGCCAGAGCAGGTCGACGGCGACGATCGCGACCCGCTCGGCGGTCTCGTCGACGCTCCGCCGGCGCGCCTCATCCTGCTGCCGCTCGAGGCGGTCCTTCCGCTCGCCGCGCGCCCCGACGATCATCTGGGTCAGGGCCCGGCTGGCCTGTGGCATCGTCACGATGTCGCGCCCGGCGATCGCGGACGGCGCCTGGAGCGGTTCGGTCGTCAGGAAGCCCTCGATCAGGACCGTCGCGCCGGCCAGGGCGTCGCGCAGCGCGTCGGTGACGTCGTCGTGGCCGTCGATCGGCTCGCCGTCGACGCCGGTCAGCCGGACGGCGCCCCCCGTGACGAAGGCGAGGACGCGCGGCCCGGTCCAGAGCGGCTCGATGATCGGGTCCGCGATCGTCGCCGCGCGCTTGTCGCCGAACAGCTGGGGGCGCCAGGTCGCGGCGGCGGAGCGGGCGTCGGAGGCGAGCATCGATCGATGATACGCGGCGATCCTGCGCGATCGTTCAGGGCGACCGGTCGCGGTCCGGGACCGGGCGGCCCCGCGGCGGATTCGGGACGTCGTCGGTTGGCGGCGCGCCTATGATCCGCCGATGACCGCCGCCGATCGACCGGTCGCCCGTCCCGGCCGTGGGCTGGGTGCGCTCAGCCCCAGCGGCCGTTCAGCCGAGCCGATCGCCTGGTCGCTGTACGACTTCGCGAACACGATCTTCTCGTACGCGGTCGTGTCGACCGCGATCGGCCTGTGGGCGACCGATGGCAGCCGGTTCGGGGAGCGCGACGGGAACCTCGTGGTCTCGATCGCGGTCGCCGTGAGCGTCGCCCTCAACGCGATCGTCTCGCCGATCCTCGGCGCGCTCAGCGACCGCGGCGGGCGGCGCCTGCCGTTCCTCCTGTTCTTCACCGCGCTGTGCATCGTCCCGACGGCCCTGATCGGCCCGAGCCCGGCGGTCGTCGGGATCGCCCTGTTCGCCGTCGCGAACTTCGGCTACCAGGCGGCGCTCATCTACTACGACGCGACCCTCAAGACCGTCAGCTGGCCCGAGACGCGCGGCCGGCTAAGCGGGATCGGTGTCGCCGTCGGCTACTGCGGCACGATCTTCGTCGGCCTGCTCCTGATCCTGTTCAAGGTGCCGGTCGAGGGCCGTTTCCTCGTCGCCGCGATCCTGTTCGCGGTCTTCGCCGTGCCGATCTTCGTCGTCGTCCGCGAGCAGGGCGGGGTCGGCCGGATCAGCCGCCAGGACGTCCGCGGGTCGTGGTCGCAGCTCCGGACGACGATCGACCACGCCCGGGCGGTCCCCGGCCTCGGCCGGTTCCTCCTCGGGCGCTTCTTCTACTCGGACGCGGTCAACACGATCATCGTCGTGATGACGGTCGTGACGGTCTACGCGAAGGGCCTCGAGGAATTGACCGCCCAGATCGTCCTGCTCGGCCTGACCGTGATCGCGGTTCTCGCCAGCTTCGGCTGGGGACGGCTCGTCGACGTGTGGGGCCCGAAGCGGACGCTGATGATGGTCCTCGCGTCATGGGCCGTCGGGCTCGTCCTCGGCGCGGTGTCGCTCGGGGTCGACGGACCGGTCGGGTTCGTCGCGTTCCTCGTCGCCGGGGCGATCCTCGGTAGCGGCCTCGGCGGAGTCCAGGTTGCGGACCGGGTCTTCATGGTCCGCCTGTCGCCGCCGGAGCGGCTCGGTGAGTTCTTCGGGCTGTACGGCCTGGTCGGCAAGGGCTCCCAGGTGATCGGCCAGATGGTCTACGGCGTGACGCTCTTCCTCCTGCTCGACACGCTCGGTGTCGGCGCGTACCAGCTGGCGGTCCTGACCCTGCTGGTCACGATGCTCATCGGGTATCAGCTGATCCGACCCGTGTCCGACCGCTGGGCCGGCGCCCACGAGGTGGACGAGGCACCCGGGCCGCCCGAGCGGCTCGCCCCGGCGGCCGCGCCGATCGAGCCGCGCTGACCGGGCCCCGGACGGGCCGGGGCGGCGCCGCACGGTCGCGCGTCTCAGTCCCGCCGGGTGCCGGCCGGATCGAGATGCGTCCGCCGCCAGGCCCATGCCGACCCGATCATCTCCTCGAGCGTCGGCCGCGCCGCCCGCCAGCCGAGGACCGCCCTCGCCCGGTCGGGGGCGGCGACGAGGATCGGCGGGTCGCCGGCCCGGCGCGGGCCCGCGATCTCGGGGATCGGCTGCCCGACGACCGCGGCCGCGGTGTCGATCACCTCGCGGACGCTGAACCCGGTCCCGATCCCGAGGTTGCAGACGAGCGCGGCATCGGTCCGCGGATCGTCGGGGGCGGTGGCCTCGAGGGCGGCCAGGTGCGCGTCGGCGAGGTCGGCGACATGGATGTAGTCGCGGACGCAGGTCCCGTCCGGGGTCGGGTAGTCGGCGCCGAAGACCGTGATCGGCCGGCCCGTCTCGACGGCGCGCAGGATCGTCGGGATCAGGTGCGTCTCGGGATCGTGGAGCTCGCCGTTGCGCTCGGTCGCGCCGGCGACGTTGAAGTAGCGCAGGCAGACGCTGCGCAGCCCGTACGCCTCGCCGTAGAAGCGGAGGGCGCCCTCGAAGGTCCGCTTCGTCTCGCCGTACGGGTTGATCGGGCGGAGGGCGGCGTCCTCGGGGATCGGCGTCCGATCGGGGATGCCGTAGACCGCGGCGGTCGAGCTGAAGACGATCCGCCCGACGCCGGCCTGGCGGGCGGCCTCGATCAGGGCGATCCCGCCGGCCACGTTCTCCCGGTAGTAGCGGGCCGGGTCGGCGACCGACTCGCCGACGAGGGACCGCGCCGCGCAGTGGAGGATCGCGTCGACCCGGGCGCGCTCGAGGAGGCGGGCGATCGTGTCGGCGTCGCCGTAGGTGCCGACCTCGAGGGACGCGGTCGGCGGCACGGACTCGCGATGGCCGGTGGACAGGTCGTCGAGGATCACGACCTCGTGACCCGCCTCGAGGAGGCGCTCGACCGAGACGGACCCGACGTAGCCGGCCCCGCCGGTCACCAGGACGCGCATCGGGACCTCCGGGATGGATCGGACGACGTGGCGGTCATGGCCGTCGCCGGAGCCACCGGTCGAGCCGGCCGGGCCGGGTGTCCTTCGGCGGGGGAGGCGATCCCGCGCCGGCAGGCGGCTGGCCGGGGCCCGGCTGCGCGGCATCCGGCGGGCCGCCCCCGGCCGGCGCGGCTGCCGGAGACGGCTCGTCGGCGGGGAGCGACTCTCCGCGGTTCCGCATCTGCTCGGCCATCCGCATCGCGAGGTGGCCGGCGATCGGGTTGTCCGGGTCGAGGCTCAGCGCTCGCCGGGCGAACGAGTACGCGGCGCGCTGGTCGCCCCGCTCGAGGGCGACCCGGGCGAGGCCGGTGACCGCGATCGAGTTGCGCGGATCGGCTTCGACGACCTGGCGGTAGAGCCGCTCGGCGTTGTCGATCAGGCCGATGCCCATCGCCCGCTCCGCCTCGAGCATCAGTTCGATCATCACGCCTCCCCGTCGGTCGCCGTCTCGTCGATTCTGTCCCGTCCGTGGCGGTCGCGGGACGCAAGATCGCGGGCGGCGCCATCGCCGGAAGCGACGTCGCGGGCCAGCCGGACGAGCGTCGCCCGATCGTTCAGGCGGGGATTCTCGACGACCCGCTCGAACAGCGCGGCGAGGATCCGGCCCAGCTCGGGCCCCGCCGGGATCGCGAGCTCGGCCATCAGGTCCGAGCCGTCGACGGCCAGGGCCGACCGGTCGAGGATCGGGCCGGCCGCGAGCTCCGCGGCGACGCGAGCCCGGAGCCCGGCCAGGTCGTCGGCGTCGCGGGCCACGCCGCTCCCGACGTTGTCCGCCTCGCGCAGCGCGAACAGCTGGTCGATCGCGTCGGGCCCGACCTTGGCGAGGAAGCGACGGACGGCGGCATCGCCCCAGCTCGGCTCGTAGCGGAACATGTGGTGGCGGACGAGATGGACGACCCGGCCGCGGATCGCGGTCGCCACCCGCAGGCGGTCGAGGAGCGCGTCGGCCAGCTCCGCGCCGACGATCTCGTGGTGGTAGAAGTGGCCGTCGGCCGCGGTGGCCGGCTTCCCGATATCGTGCACGAGGGCGGCCAAGCGAACGATCGTCAGGTTTGGCGTCGCGTCGACGGTCCGGAGGGTGTGGTCCCAGAGGTCCTCGCCCGGGATCTTGTTCTGGGCGACCCCGGCCTGGGCGGCGAGCTCGGGCGAGATCGCCGCGAGGACCCCGGTCCCGGAGAGGAGCCGGAGCCCGACCGACGGCCGGTCGGCCGCGAGGATCTTCTCGAGCTCCATCGCGATCCGCTCGCCGGACAGGTGACCGACGAGGCTCGCGGTCGCCCGGAGCGCCGCCAACGTTGCGGGCTCGATCGTCCAGCCGAGGGTCGCCGCGAACCGGATCGCGCGAACGATCCGGAGGGCGTCCTCCTCGAACCGGCTGGCGGCCTCGCCGACCGCCCGGATCCGGCGCGCCGCGATGTCGGCTCGTCCGCCGAAGGGGTCGACCAGGCGCGGGAGTGGCAGCGAACCGTCGTCGGCCCCGTCGTCGGCCCCGTCGACTGCCACGGTGGCGGCGGCGGCCTCCGCGCCCCATGCGAGGGCGTTCATCGTGAAGTCCCGTCGGGCGAGGTCGGCCTCGAGCGAGGTCGCCGAACTCGACCCGGTGCGGCCGCCGGAAGTCGGCGTAGTCGTGGTCGCTCCGGAACGTCGTGATCTCGTACGTCTCGCCGCCGTCGGGCCTGTCGTCTCCGACGCGGACGGCCACCGTCCCGAAGCGGTTCTCGTAGACCGCCCGCTCGAACAGGGCGAGGGTCTGTTCGGGCAGCGCGGACGTCGCGAGGTCCCAGTCCTCGGTCGGCCGGTCGGCGATCGCGTCGCGCAGAGCGCCGCCGACGACGTAGGCCGCATGGCCCGCGCGCCACAGCGTCCGGAGGAGCTCGTGGACGGGCTCCGGGATCGCCGCGTCGAGATCGACCTCGGTCGTCATGTCCTCATCGTCGCCGATGATCGCCTCGCCCATCAGCGACATCGAGCGCCCGGACGAACGTGACCGCATACGAGCGGCGGGCTTCCGCGCGCCGCCGGTCGGCCGTCAGTTCCGGCCGAGGAACAGGTACGTCCGCCAGGCCTCGTTGTGCTCGTCGGCGAGGTACGGGGTGAACATCGAGTAGACGTCGCTGCGCGGCTCGAACGGCGGCCGGTTCAGCCGGAAGCGGGCCTCCTCGACCGTCTTGCCGCCCTTCCGGTGGTTGCACGACTTGCAGGCGGTGACGAGGTTCTCCCACGTGTGGCCGCCGCCGCGGTGGCGGGGGACGATGTGGTCGAGGGTGAGGTCGTGGCCTTGGCGGCCGCAGTACTGGCAGGTATGGCGGTCTCGGCTGAAGATCTCGCGCCGGCTCAGCTTGACCCGCGGCCGCGGCCGGCGAACCTGGTACTGGAGCCGGATCACGGACGGCGCGTGGTACTCGGCCCGCGGCGTCCGGATGACCTGGTGGTCGTACTCGATGATCTCGGCCTTCTCGCCGAACACGAGGCGGAACGCCCGCGGGAGGTTGCAGACGTTCAGCGGCTCGTAGTTCTGGTTCAGCACGAGCACGACTCCGTTCATCGTGGGCGCACGATACCAAGAACCGCGCCGAGTGCTCATCCCGCCCGCCGCGTCGGGCGCCTCGGACGCCCCGGCCGTCGCCTCGGACGCCACGGCGCTCAGCCGCGTCCCGTCGCCGCGCCCGTCCGCGGATCCCAGCCGCCGGCCTGGCCGACCTTCGACGCGAGCGGCCGGCCGAGCGCGTCGGCGATGAACCGGGCCGCCTCGAGGACGCCCTCGAGCGATGCGCCGTGCTCCAGCCCGGTCGCGTCGAGCAGGTAGACGAGGTCCTCGGTCGCCAGGTTGCCGGCGGCGCCCGGGGCATACGGGCAGCCGCCGGCCCCGCCCGTCGAGGCGTCGAACGTCCGGACGCCGGCCGACATCGCGGCGGCGACGTTGGCGAGGGCGGTGCCGCGGGTGTCGTGGAAGTGGAAGGCGATCCGGGCCAGGGGGATCCCGGCGTCCACGGCGCGCGCGGTCAGCTCGCGGACCTGGGGCGGCACGCCGACGCCGATCGTGTCGCCGAAGCAGACCTCGTCGACCCCGAGCGCGATCAGGCGAAGGGCCACGTCGACCGCCGCGGCCGGCTCGACCGCGCCGGAGTACGGGCAGCCGAGCGCCGTCGAGACGTAGCCGCGCCGCCACCAGCCGAGCTCGGTCGCCCGGGCGAGGACCGGCGCGAAGGCGTCGAGCGACTCGGCGATCGTCATCCGGATGTTGCGAGTCGTGAATGCATCCGTCGCCGCCGTGAACACGGCGATCGCGTCGACGCCGACGGCCTCCGCCCGGGCCATCCCGCGGAGGTTCGGGACGAGGACCGGGTAGCGGACGCCGGCCCGCCGGGGGAGGGCCGCCATGAGCTCGTCGGCATCGGCCAGCTGGGGGATCGCCGCCGGCGCGACGAACGAGGTCGCCTCGATCTCGCGGAGACCGGCGTCGGCGAGGAGCTCGAGGTAGCGCAGCTTCGTCGCGAGCGGGACGGGGCGGGCCTCGTTCTGGAGCCCGTCGCGCGGGCCGACCTCGTAGACCCGGACGCGATCCGGCGAGCCCGGGCGGGTGACCGGCTCGGTCACGCGTGCAGCGCGGTCACGCCGGCGGCCGGGCCGTCAGCCGAGGGGCGGATCAGCCGCCCGGTCGATCGCGGCGATCCGGACCTCGATCCGCTCGAGGTCCATGACCGCGGCCCGGAAGGCCGGGCTGTCGAGGGCGGCGCCGTTGCGGCGGGCGCGGGCGGCGGCGTGGAGCTCCATCAGCTCGGCGCGGGTGCCCGGCAGGCTCGCGTCGACCAGGGTCGGCCGTCCGTGCGCCTTCGCCGCGTGGTGCTGCCCGCCGCCGGCGTTGTCCTTCCTGCTCCGGTCCTTGTCCCGGTCCTTGTCCTTGGCCATCGGTCCTCCTGTGCCCGAGAGGGTAGCGCGTCCCGGCCGGGGCCTCGCGGTCAGCCCTCGATCGTGGCGAGGGTCTGGCCGCGGACGACCTGGTCGCCGACCGCCACGCCGATCGCGGCGACCCGGCCGGCGCTGCGGGCCACCACGAGATGCTCCATCTTCATCGCCTCGAGGGTGACGATCGCGTCTCCCACGGCGACCTCGTCGCCGACCGCCGCGTGGATCGCGATGACGGACCCTGGCATCGGGGCATCGACGGCGGCCGGACCGCCGCCGTGGGCGTGCGCCGCGGCGTCGCGCGCCGCCCGGTCGACGTCCGGCGCGGGCGCGATCCGGAAGGCGATCGAGCGACCGTCCACGTCGAGGTGGACGGCCTCGCCGTCTCGCGCGGCGACGGACGCCGGCCCGTCGGGGGCGGGTTCGGTCGCCACCCACCGCTCGCTGCCGTCTTCCGCCCTGAGCCGGGCGCGTGCCGGCCCGGTGAGCCGCCAGCCTCCGCCGTCCAGGAGGCGGGCCGCCGCGGCCCAGGCGGCGTCGGGGATGGGGGCCATCGCCCCACCGGCGTCCGACGCCGGCGGCCAGATCGAATCCAGGGTGTCGATCCGGGCCAGTCCCCGGATCACCTCTGGCCGGCGGATGAGCCAGCGCAGGAACCGGAGGTTCGTCGTCAGGCCGAGGACGACGGTCTCGTCGAGCGCCCGGGTCAGGCGGGCGAGAGCGTCGCGCCGGTCGGCGCCGTGGGCGATCACCTTGGCCAGCATCGGATCGAACCGCCCGGTGACCTCGTCCCCTGCCTTGATCCCGGCATCGACCCGGATCCCGTCGCCGGTCGGCCAGCGCGCCTCGAGGACCGGCCCGGTCGCCGGCAGGAACCCGGCCTCGGCATCCTCGGCGTAGAGGCGGACCTCGATCGCGTGCCCCGCCGGCCGGATGTCCGCCTGATTGACGCCGAGCGGCTCGCCGGCCGCGATCCGGATCTGGTCGGCGACGAGGTCGCGACCGGTGACGAGCTCGGTGACGGGGTGCTCGACCTGGAGCCGCGTGTTCATCTCGAGGAAGAAGATCGAGCCCGCGTCGTCGAGGAGGAACTCGCACGTCCCCGCGCTGACGTAGCCGACCTCGCTCGCGAGCGCGAGCGCGGCCTCGGTCAGGCGCCGCCGGACGGGCGCCCGGACCGCCGGCGAGGGGGTCTCCTCGAGAACCTTCTGGTGGCGGCGCTGGAGCGAGCAGTCGCGCTCGCCGAGGTGGACGCCATGCCCGAAGGCGTCGAACAGGACCTGGACCTCGACGTGGCGCGGTCCCTCGAGGAACCGCTCGAGGATCAGCCGGTCGTCGCCGAAGGCGGCGAGCGCCTCGCGACGCGCGGCCGCGAGCTGGACCGGAAGGTCCGTCGCGGCACGGACGGTCCGCATCCCCTTGCCGCCGCCGCCGGCCGCGGGCTTGACCAGGATCGGATAGCCGATCCGCTTCGCCGCCCGGGCCAGGGCGGCGTCGGCCTGGTCCGCGTCGTCGTAGCCGTCGATCGTCGGGATCCCGAGGCGATGGGCGAGCCGGCGGGCCGACGCCTTGTCGCCCATCGCCCGGATCGCGGCCGGCGGGGGGCCGATCCAGCGGATGCCGGCGTCGATCACCGCCGCGGCGAAGGCCGCGTTCTCGGCGAGGAACCCGAAGCCGGGATGGACGGCGTCGGCGTCGGCGGCGCGGGCCGCCGCGACGACCGCCCCGATGTCGAGGAGGTCGAGGGCGTCGGGGCCGTCGGTAGGTGGCGCGACCGCGACGATCCCGAGCCGGTCGCAGGTTCGGGTGATCCGCGCGGCGATCTCGCCGCGGTTGGCGATGAAGAGCCGGCGGATCGGACCAGGGCCGGCGGCGGAGAGCGGCGGCTCGGCGATGGGGTGGGCGCCCTCCGCCACGAACGCGTCCAACGCGTAAGACGCGACACGCCAGCGACCGCCGACGCGGCGGGCCGGGAGCCGGCCGGCGGCGATCCAGCGCTGGACGGAGCGCGTCGTCGCCCCGATCCGCCCTGCGGCTTGGCTGGGACTCAGCTCGTCGGACATTGCTGGCGCGATTGTCGCGATCCAGGCGCCACTCGGCAAGCCATGCCGCCATTCGCCCTCAGCCGCGGAGGCCCTGCCAGATCAGAATCAGGCCGAACACGACGAACGCGACAGCGGCACCGATCCGGACCGCCCGCTCGGGCAGCCGCGTCCCGAGGGCCTTTCCGATCCCGATCGCGATCGCGTCGGCGGCGACCATTCCCGCCGTCGATCCGAGCCACGTCCCGAGCGCCTCGTGGTTCGTCGCCAGCGTCACGGTCGCGAGCATCGTCTTGTCGCCCAGCTCGGCCAGGAAGAACGCCGTCCCGACCGTGAGGATCACCGACCCGGCCGCGTCGCGTCGCGCCCGGGCCGCGTCGCCTTCGCCGAGCTCGTCGCCGCGAAGCGTCCAGGCGGCGAAGACGAGGAAGGCGACCCCGGCGACGATCGCGATCAGGTTCGTCGGCAGGGCGAGGGCCACGGTCGCCCCGAGCGCGACGGAGCCGAGGTGGACGACGAGCGTCGCGATCGAGATCGCGACGAGGACCTTCAGCGCCGGGAAGCGGGTCGCGAACGCGAGCGCCATGAGCTGGCTCTTGTCGCCCAGCTCGGCGAGGAAGATCACGCCGAAGGACAGGAGGAAGGCGTCCACCTAGAAGAACCGCGCCACGAGGCCATCCGTTCGTGCCCGGACCGTCGCGTGGTGCACCTCCCACGCATTCCACGCTCCGTCGATCCAGGCCGAGACGAGATCGCGGGCGCGGACCGCATCGCCGAGACGGACCGCGGCGGCGACGTCGACGACGGTCACCGGCCCCATCGCCCCTGGGCGCTCCAGCCACGGCCAGCCGGTGAATGCGTCCGCGGCGGTCCGCCGCAGGCGGACGGCCTGCTCGACGGGCCACCCCCTCTCGAGGACCGCGCAGAGCGTCACCAGGTGAATCCAGGCCGACGGGGTCGACTGCGGCCCCGCCACGCCCGGATGGGTGACCGCGTAGGCGTCGACGGTCAGCGTCGAGCGCGGGGCCCGGGGCATCGAGCCGGCCCCGAGCTCGGTGTAGATCCGCCAGCAGCCCGGCGACGCCGTCATGTAGCGGTGGATCGGGCCGTCCTCATCGGGCACGAGACCTCGACAGCCGACACACGCGACCGTGCCGGACGTCACTCCGCGTCCGGCGCCCAGCCCGGGCGGCGTTTCTCGCTGAACGCGCGGAACCCTTCCTGGGCCTCTTCGCCGACCCGCTGCCGCGCGATCACGCGCGCCGTGTGCCACTTCGTCGAGCCGTGCCCCAGCCCGCGGACCTCGCGGACGATCGCCTTCGCGGCCCGGACCGCGGTCGGGCCGGAGGCAAGGACGTCGTCGATGGCCTGGGCGACGGCGGCGTCGAGGGCCTCGAGGCCCTCGACGACCTCGTGGACGAGCCCGATCCGCTGCGCCCGGACCGCGTCGAACCGACGGCCGCCGGGGAACAACGCGCGGGCATGGGTCTCGCCGATCTTCGCGATGACGAACGGCGAGATGACCGCCGGCAGGATCCCGAGCCGGGTCTCGGTGAAGCCGAACTTCGCGCCGGCCTCGGCGATCACGAGGTCGCTCACGGCGCACAGGCCGGCCCCGCCGCCGAGGGCGGCCCCGTGGACCCGGGCGATCACCGGGACGGGGCACGTGTCGATGGCCTCGAGCGTGTCGGCGAAGGCCATCGCGTCCTGCTCGTTGCCCTCGACGTCGAGCTGCATCGCCGCCCGCATCCAGGCGACGTCGGCGCCGGCGCTGAACGAGGGGCCGTCGCCGGCCAGGACGACCACGCGGAGGTCCGTCGGTCCCTCGCGGGCGAGGGTCGCGAACGTTCGCCGGAGGTCGGCGATCAGGCTCGCGTTGAAGGCGTTGTGGACGTCCGGCCGCGTGAGCGTCACGCGAGCGATCGCGTCGTTCGGGCCGCTGCGCTCGAGGCGGAGGAGGTCGCTCACCCGGGCATCCTACCGGCGGGCGGGTGCCGGCGAGTCGACCCGAAAGTGGGCGCGCGTCCAGATCCGGCCGATGCCGAGCCTCTCGAGGTTGGCCGCCGAGACGGTGTCGAGCTCGGCCGTGGCCAGCACCCGCGTCGACCCGGCGGCCCCGGCCCGACGAACGCGGTCGGCGATGAGCGCCCGCTGGATGCCGCGGCCGCGCGCCTCGGCGAGGACGGTCCCGGCGCCGAGCCAGGCGACGCGCCGCCGGTTGAACATCGCCGAAGCGGCCACGTCGCGCCCGCCCAGGCTGCCGATGAACTGCTGGTAGCCGCGGTCCCGGACGAGGTGCGGGTTGAAGCGGCGCCACGCCTCCGCCAGCGGCCCGACGATCGCGAACCCGGCGACGAAGAGTCCGGCCCAGGCCGCGACGTCCGCTGCGTCATCGGGGTCGACCCGGCGGATCTCCAGCCCGCCGAGGTCCGGCCGTTCGCCGCCGGGCGCAGCGTCGATCCGCCCGAGGACGTCGGCGATCGACCCGGCGTGGACGCCGACCGGCCACTCCGCCTTCTGTCCGGCGAAGGCAGGATCGTCGACGCCGCCGACGAGCCAGCCGGGCGTCTCGGCGGCGGCGAAGTGGGCTTCCATCGTCGGCCGGTGGATCGGCACCTGGCGCATCCCGAAGGCGCGGTTGAACACCGAGCCCGGCAGGGCCGGGGAGGCGGCAGCCGCGAAGTCGCCGCGCTCGAGGACGCGGACGTCGATCCCGCTCGCCGCGGCGGCTCGCCACATCGCCAGCCACGCCTCGCGCTCGACGCTGTCGAGCAGGTCGAGCTCGCGATGGACGATGACGTCGCTCTCGGGCCGTGGCGGGAGGATCCGGATCGCGTCGCCGGGTCGGACGACGCCCTCACGCTCCACCCGGGCGTACATCCGCGAATCGGCACGGTGGACGAGGATCGAGATCCGCCCGGACTTGCCGGCGGTGAATGCGCCCTTGATCACGTCGCACGGATTGGCCGGCCCGGTGAGCTCGAGCACGACCTCCTCGCCCACCACCAGGCGGGTGCCGACCGCGAGCAGCGACAGCTCGATCCCGACGGTCGTCAGGTTCTCGCCGACCGCGCCCGGCTCGACGTCCGGGTGGCCGTCCGCCCGAACGCGCTCGATCGCCTCGCTGGCGAGCAGGCACACCGCCCGAAGGGGTCCGCCGTGGACCGTGTCGTGGCGGTGGGCGTCGCCGTCGAGCCCGTCAGGTCCGACGCGCGCGTGCGGCACCGGCAGCTTCGGCACGCCGCCCGGCGAGACGTTGACCTGCAGCACGCGACCATCCATGAGCCGCGGATGCTACCCGACCGCGATCACGGTCTTGACGTCAACGCACCGCGACATCGCGGATCGGCAGGATGGCTCCCGGCACGTGCTCCACGACCACGAACCGCAGGACGACCCTCGTCGCCTCCACGCCTGCGGTCCAGCCGTGCTCGTAGATGTTGCGGAACGGCCGTCCGGTCGGATCGACCGGCTCCACGACGAGGGCGACGCCGCCATCGTCGAACGTGACGTCGTCGAGGGACGGCGTCGCAAGGCGGAACGTCGCCGTCGTCAGCACGCCGTTGGGGATCCCCGCCAGGCCGACCTCGATCGCGTACTCGCCGTCGCGATCGATCGCGATGTCGAGCGTGGCGACCGACAGGGGACGGGCAGCCGCCGATGCCGCGGGATCGATCGGCGGGACGGGTGTCGCGCAGCCGCTCGGGTTGCCGTTCGCGTCCTCGCCGCTGCAGGCGATGTCGTGATAGCCCTCGATCGGCGTCGCGAGCCGGATCTCCGGCGTCGCCGAGCACGCGATCGAGTACTGGCCGCCGACACCGCAGAAGAAGGTGGCGTCGCGGGCGGCGCCGCCCGGCGGGGTGATCCGGACGATGACCGCGATATGGCCCGACCGCACGCACAGGATCTTCCGGCCCGCGGCGTCCGAGCCGCAGTCGGGTGCCGGCTCGGGCAGCAGCTCGACGTCGGCGCTCGGATCGTCGATCCCGAGCTCGCGGCGGGCGACCGCGACGATCGCGGTGCAGCGTCGCTCGCTGAAGCCGAAGTCGGCGCAGTCGGCCGGGAGCTGGCCACGCTGCGAGGCGGCCGGGTCGCCCCCGCCGGCGGATGCGCTTGCGTTGGCGTCGGCGCTCGCGTCGCTGACCGCCCTGCCGTCGGCGATCGGACTGGCGCCGGTGTCCGTGCCGATCGAGCATGCCGCGACCAAGGCGACGATGGCCGCGACCCCGACCAGGGTGGTGGGTGCGGCACGTCGGGATCGGTGATCGCTCATGACGGCAGGGTCGGACGGAGGGGCGGCACCCGTCGAGCGATGAAACCCCTGAACCGGGGCGGTCGGCAGACTCGCCTACATCCGGAAGACGCCGAACCTCGTCTCGGGGACGGGTGCGTGGCTCGCCGCCTCGATCCCGAGCGACAGCACCCGTCGCGTGTCCAGCGGATCGATCACCCCGTCGTCCCAGAGGCGGGCGGTCGCGAAGTAGGGCGACCCCTCGCGCTCGTAGGTCTCGAGGATCGGCGCCTCGAAGGCGTCGCGCGCAGCGTCGTCGGCGAACGGCCCGCCGACCGTCGAGAGGACGCGGGCGGCCTGCGTCCCGCCCATGACCGAGATCCGCGAGTTGGGCCACGTCCACAGGAACCGCGGCTGGTAGGCCCGGCCGGCCATCGCGTAGTTGCCGGCGCCGAAGCTCCCGCCGATGAGGATCGTGAACTTCGGGACCTCGGCGCAGGCGACCGCGGTCACCATCTTCGCGCCGTCCTTGGCGATGCCGCCCGCCTCGTACTCGCGGCCGACCATGAACCCGGTGATGTTCTGGAGGAAGACGAGCGGGATCTTCCGCTGGGCGCACAGTTCGACAAAATGGGCGCCCTTGAGCGCCGACGCGCTGAACAGGATCCCGTCGTTGGCGACGATCCCGATTGGCCAGCCGTCGACGTGGGCGAAGCCGGTGACGAGCGACTCGCCGTAGCGCGGCTTGAAGTCGTGGAACCGGCTGCCGTCGACGAGACGGGCGATGATCTCGCGGACCTCGACGGGGCGGCGCGGGTCGGCCGAGACCGCGGCGTAGAGGCCGCCTTCGTCGACTGCGGGTGGCTCCGGCGCGAGCCGCTCCCAGGGAGGGTCCGGCCGCCGGCGGTTCAGGTTTGCCACGATCGATCGGCCGAGCGCGATCGCGTGCTCGTCGTCGAGGGCCAGGTGGTCGGCGACACCGGAGATCGCGGTGTGGACGTCGCCGCCACCGAGGTCCTCGGCGCTGACCTCCTCGCCGGTCGCCGCCTTCACGAGCGGCGGCCCGCCGAGGAAGATCGTGCCGGTGCCCTTGACGATCACGGTCTCATCGCTCATCGCCGGGACGTACGCGCCGCCGGCGGTCGACGAGCCCATGACCAGCGCGACCTGGGGGATCCCGGCCCCGGACATCCGGGCCTGGTTGTAGAAGATCCGCCCGAAGTGGTCGCGATCCGGGAAGACGTCGGCCTGGAGGGGGAGGAAGGCGCCGCCGCTGTCGACGAGGTAGACGCACGGCAAGCGGTTCTCGAGGGCGATCTCCTGGGCCCGGAGGTGCTTCTTCACCGTCATCGGGTAGTAGGTCCCGCCCTTGACCGTCGCGTCGTTGGCGACGATGACGCAGGTCGTGCCCTCGATCCGGCCGATGCCCGTGACGATCCCCGCGCTCGGCGCGTCGCCGTCGTACAGGCCGGTCGCGGCGAGCGGGCTCAGCTCGAGGAACGGCGCGCCCGGGTCGAGCAGCCGGTCGATCCGCTCGCGGACCGGCAGCTTGCCGCGCTCGCGATGACGGGCGATCGATCGGTCGTCGCCGCCGGCGCCGCGCCCGGCGACCGCGTCATGGCGCGCCCGGAGGTCGGCGACGAGGGCGGTCATCGCGTCGTGGTTGGCGCGGGTCTCCGGGCTGGCCGGGTCGAGGCGGCTCCGCAGGACGGGCATGGGCGCAAGGATAGGTCGGAACTGTCTCGCCTCCCCGCCCGTCGGGGCGCCATGCGAACCCTTCGCGCGGCCGCGTTCCTCGGCGCGCTCGCCATCGCCGCGGCGGGGTGCGGCTGGCAGCCGCCGGTGCGGCCGGAGCCCTCGCCGTCGCGGTCCACCTCGACCGCCCCGTCCGGATCGACCGCGCCGACGGAGACGCCGTCCGAGGCAGCCGTGTCGGCCCTGGTCACGGTCGAGACGCGGGGCGGCTTGTGCGCGAACGGGCCATGCGGCTCGATCGTGTCGATCGAGGCGGACGGCCGGGTCCGCCAGCTCGAGCCGGCCGAGATCCTCCGGGGCCGGCTCCCGGCCGACCTGCTCGATGCGCTCCGGATGGAGATCGACCGGGCGGACTTCGCGCTCATCGAGAGCCGGGCGTTCACCGGCACCTGCCCGATCGCCTACGACGGGCAGGAGACGATCTACATCTTCACCGTCCATCAGGGAACGGCGTTCGAGCGGATTGCGACCTGCGAGGTCGCGATCGACCCGAGTCACCCGCTCTTCCGGGCCGTGTCGGCGGTGCTGACTGCTACCGCCGCTCCCTGAGCGCCGCCACCCCGGGGTCAATCCGATGACGTCGCCCGGGCGAGGACCGTGAGCAGCACGCCAGCGGCGAACATGACGGCGCCGACGGTCAGCCACGAACCGAGGTCCGGCGCCTCGCAGCCCGCGTGGCAGGTGAGGCCGACCCGTCCGAGGAGGATCACCCAGGCGCCGCCCAGTCCGGTCAGCAGGCCGCCGATCGCCGCCCGCCGCGGACCGCCGACCAGCACCGGCACGGCGAATGCCACGACCAGCAGCCAGCCGAGAGTCGGGATCTCGAGCGTGGCGAACCCGGCCGCGACCCCGACGACGAGGCCCGGCAACCAGCCTCGCTGCCACGGTGGCCGGATGGTCGTCATCGCCGCCACGCCGCCACGAGCTCGATGGCGATCAGGGCGAGGACGATCACGAACAGGGCGTGGCGAACGCCGAGTCGCTCGAGGGCCCGTGGCGCGCGCAGCCGCACGAGGACTTCGTCCGGAGTCCTCGAGCTCGCCACGCTCGCCACCTTCCCTGCTACCATTACATAGCAAGTTATGACGACCGAACTCGCTACTGTCAAGTCGCACGTTTCCGACGGCGGTGACGCGCCGCGCCGCGCGGCAGTCGCGCCGGCCGAGGAGCTCCGCCTCCAGTTCGCCGAGGCATGGGGCGAGATGAGCGCCTCCTGGGGGGTCGCGCCGGCGATCGGGCGGGTCCACGCCTACCTGATGGTCCGCAACGAGCCGCTGACCGAGCGCGAGATCCGCGAGGCCCTCGGGCTCTCCCACCGCGCCGCCAGCCTCGCCCTGACCGATGCCGAGACGTGGGGCATCGTCGAGCGGGTGTCCGAGCCGCGGCGCGTCGGCCGGCGCGGGCCGGCGGGGACCGCCTACGTCGCGGTCGGCGACCACTGGCAGTGGTTCACCCGGGTGATCGCCGAGCGCAAGATCCGCGAGGGCGACCCGATCGTCGAGGTGATCGCCCGGACCGCGGCCGAGGCGGGTGAGCTCGCCGCCGCCCACCCCGCCGACGCCGACCTGGCCGCGCTGCGGGACTGGCTCGTGACCTTCAACGCCTTCGTCCGCCTGTTCGACCGGTCGGTCGGGCTGATCCCGAAGCTCGCCCCGCGGGAGCTCGAGCGGGGGATGCGCCTCCTCGGCGAGATCTCCGACGACACGGTCCTCCGCCTCGTCCAGCTCCTCGGCGGCCTGCCCGACGACGACGTCCTCGAGCTGATCGAGGCGCTCAGCCGCCTCTCGCCGACGGCGGCGCGTCGGGCGACGAAGCTGATGTCGGGGGTGGTCCGGACCGTCGCCCGGTAGGCCGGCGGTCCATCGCGCGCCGCCTCCCGGCTCCGGCTTGCTGGGCGTCTCGCCCTCCCGTCGCGGATATCAGCCGGAGTGATCCAGCCAGCGGATCGGACTTGACAAGCAGCGGATTTCGGTTGGGATTACGCACGATGGAGCTCCGTTCGTTCGTGGATCCGGCGACGCGTCCCGCGTTGAGGGCCCGACATGCGCAAGCCGGATCACTGGGGCTGATATCTGGCGCGACACGCGCCGAGCCGCGCTCGCGCGCCGGGCGCCGGGCGCCGACGCCGGAGCGCGCGCCGAGCCGAGCCCGCCCGGCGCGGCGAGACGAGCCGCCGCTGGGGTTCCGCGGAAGGCCGTGACATAATCCTGAGCGCGCGAGGCGGCCCGACCGACTCGAACGGGCGACGACCCCGCGGCCAGCCCGGCCGGCAGACCCGCGCAGCGACACCGGAGCCACACTGCACATGACCGTCGAGACCTCCACCTGGGCGACCAAGACGGGCCTCGCCCAGATGCTCAAGGGCGGCGTCATCATGGACGTCGTCACGCCCGATCAGGCGAAGATCGCCGAGGATGCCGGCGCGGTTGCCGTCATGGCCCTCGAGCGCGTTCCCGCCGACATCCGCGCCGCCGGCGGCGTCGCCCGGATGAGCGACCCGGCGATGATCGAGGGGATCATGGCCGCGGTCACGATCCCGGTCATGGCCAAGGCCCGGATCGGCCATTTCGTCGAGGCCCAGGTCCTCGAGGCGCTCGGCGTCGACTATATCGACGAGTCCGAGGTCCTGACCCCCGCCGACGAGACGAACCACATCGACAAGCACGCCTTCAAGGTCCCGTTCGTGTGCGGCTGCCGGAACCTCGGCGAGGCGCTCCGCCGGATCAACGAGGGCGCGGCGATGATCCGGACGAAGGGCGAGGCCGGGACGGGCAACGTCGTCGAGGCCGTCCGCCAGCTCCGCGACGTCCTCGCCGCGATCCGCAGGCTCCAGACCATGCGCGAGGACGAGCTCTTCGTCGCGGCCAAGGAGCTCCAGGCGCCGTACGAGCTCGTGAAGCAGATCGCCGCCGACGGCAAGCTGCCGGTCGTCAACTTCGTGGCCGGCGGGATCTCGACCCCGGCCGACGCCGCCCTCGTGATGCAGCTCGGCTCGGAGGGCGTCTTCGTCGGCTCCGGCATCTTCAAGAGCGAGGATCCGGCCCGGATGGCGAACGCGATCGTCCAGGCGACGACGCACTTCGACAACCCGAAGATCATCGCCGACGTCTCCAAGGGCCTCGGCGCCCCGATGCGGGGCATCGCGATGGAAGCGATCCCGGAGCAGGAACGCCTCGCGGTCCGCGGCTGGTAGGCGCGCGCGACGCGCGCGGCAGACCGGCCATCGAAGGATGAAGATCGGCGTCCTCGCATTGCAGGGTGCCTTCCGGGAGCACCTCGAGACGCTCGCGGCGATCGGCGTCGAGGGCGTTCCGGTGCGCCTGCCGGAGGACCTCCGGGGCGTGTCCGGCCTGATCGTGCCCGGCGGCGAGAGCACGACGATGCGCCACCTCATCGAGCGCTGGGGGCTCGCCGGGCCGATCCGCGACCTGGCCGCGACGGGCGCCCCGCTCTTCGGGACCTGCGCCGGGATGATCGTCCTGTCGAGCCAGATCGTCGGCGGCGAGGCTCCGGTCCTGCCGCTCCTCGACGTGACCGTCGAGCGGAACGCCTTCGGCCGGCAGCTCGACTCGTTCGAGGCGGAGCTGTCCGTGCCGGTCCTCGGCGACACCCCGGTCCATGCGGTCTTCATCCGCGCCCCGGTGATCGAGTCGGTCGGGCCGGACGTCGACGTCCTCGCCCGCCTCGACGACGGGCGGATCGTGGCCGTCCGCGAGCGCAACGTCCTCGCGACCTCGTTCCACCCGGAGCTCGCCGGCGAGACCCGCTTCCATCGCCTGCTCGCGGCGATGGCCTCCGAGCACGACGATCCCGGCGAGGGTTCGGGCCGACGCCCGCACCCGACGCGCCGCGCGGCCAACGGTCAGTCCGGGGCCACGCCGTGACGAACGTCCGGTCGTCGCGATCCGCGCCGTCGGGCAAGGTCCGCGTGGCGCGCCTGACGGATCTCGCCGCGCTCGGCGAGCTGTCGCGGCTGTGCCAGGACGAGGCGGCCTCGACCCGCTCCCTCGGGCTGCCGGTGAGCGGCCGCCCGATCGGCGTGTTCAGCCTGTTCCGCCTGCCGCTCGGCGCGTTCCAGCCGCACGACCTGATGTACGTCTACGACGAGGGCGGCCGGCTGTCCGGGCTGATCCGGGTCGAGCGCGACTCCGTGCGCGACGAGTGGACGATCGTCGAGCTCGACGGGATCGGCTCGGGGCAGGCCGGCGACATCCGCTTCCGGCTCGTCAACCAGGTCCTCCGCGATGCCGCGAAGCGCGGCCCGTGGCGGCTCCACGTCGCCTGCACCGACCAGGACGGCAACGTCGAGCTGTTCATGCAGGCCGGCTTCGCCCGCTACGGCGACGAGCGGATCCTCCACCGCCCCGGCGACCAGGCCCTGCCCGAGACCTGGACCGACGCGGCGATGCAGGACTGCGGGATCCGGTCGGCCACGCCGCTCGACGCCCTGCCCCTTGCCCGCCTCTACGCCGCGGCGACGCCGCAGCCCGTCCAGCGGCTCGAGGGGATCCGCCTCCCGGACTGGGAGCGCCAGGGGACGAACTGGCGCGTGCCGCGCTCGAGCCTGGCCCCGATCCTCCGCTTCGCCGACGTCGAGGCGTTCGTCCAGGAGGGCCCCGGCGGCGGCAAGGACGGCACCGCGATCGACGGCTTCGCCCAGATCGGCGTCGCCAAGGAGGACCAGCCCCATTATTTGAAGATCCTTGCCCGGCCCGACGCCGATGTGTCGACGCTCGTGACATTCGGGCTCGGCATCATCCGGGCGAGGACCGAACGCGATCCCGCCCGTCGCCATGCCGGGGTGATCGCGCCGGTCCGGACCTACGAGTCGCCGATCGATCGACGGCTCGAAGACGCCGGCTTCGGTACGATCGCCACGGTGACCCTGTTGATGAAGGACACGCTCGTGCGTGTCGCCGAGCCGGCCCTCGTGCCGGCCGGGGTCCGCTGACCCAAGGAGGATCGGTTGTCCGCTGACCGGCGCCGCGAATTGATCGACGACCTCGACGCGCTCCTCACGGCCCTGCCGCGGGAGATCGTCGACGCCGTCCACGCGCTGCCTGAGAAGGAGGCGCTGATCGAGGTCGTCCTCGACCTGGGCCGGCGGCCCGAAGCGCGCTTCCCGGACAGCGAGGTGACGCTGCTCGACCGCGAGGTCGACGAGGCCGACATCGCCCACGTCGTCGAGCACATCGGGACGTTCGGCGACGACAACCGGGCCGGGATCGAGCGGACGCTCCACCGGATCAGCGCGATCCGCAACCGGAGCGGCAAGATCGTGGGGCTGACCTGCCGGATCGGGCGGGCGGTCTACGGCACGATCGAGATCATCGGCGACTTCGTCGACAGCGGGAAGTCGATCCTGATCATGGGCCGGCCGGGCATCGGCAAGACGACGATGCTCCGCGAGGCGGCCAGGGTCCTCGCCGACGACCTCGGCAAGCGGGTGGTCGTCGTCGACACGAGCAACGAGATCGCCGGCGACGGCGACATCCCCCATCCGGCGATCGGCAAGGCCCGCCGGATGCAGGTCCGGACGCCGTCGCTCCAGCACGAGGTGATGATCGAGGCGGTCGAGAACCACATGCCGCAGGTCATCGTCATCGACGAGATCGGGACCGAGCTGGAGGCCCAGGCGGCCCGGACGATCGCCGAGCGCGGCGTCCAGCTGATCGGGACGGCCCACGGCAACAACCTCGACAACCTGATGCTCAACCCGACCCTGTCCGACCTGATCGGCGGGATCCAGAGCGTCACCCTCGGCGACGAGGAGGCGCGCCGCCGGCGGACCCAGAAGAGCGTCCTCGAGCGGAAGGCGCCGCCGACCTTCGACGTGATCATCGAGATCCAGGATCGCGAGCGGGTGACGGTCCACTCGGACGTCGCCGAGACCGTCGACTCGATGCTCCGCGGCGATTCCGTGGCGCCCGAGCTGCGCTGGCGGGACGAGGAGGGGGTTCACCGCTCGCAGGCCCGGCCGCGGCCCTCGCCGCGCGAGCAGATCGGCGCCGAACGGTTCGCCGGCCTCGTCGGGTCGGGCCAGCCGTGGCGGATGGAGCCGGGCTGGCGCGGTGACGGCGGCTATCGGACCGGCTCCGGTGGGTTCCGCGACGCCGGCTCGGCCGGCGGCACGAGCGGCGGCGCGGGCTTCCGCTCCGGCTACCGGCCCGGGGCGAGCGGCGGCTGGCGCCAGACCCGCGGCGGGTCCGGCCGCGAGCCCGCCCCGCGCGGCAGCCAGACGGAGGGTGGCGCATCGGGCGTCCTGCCCGGCGAGCGCTTCGCCACGCCCCCGGCCGGCGGCCGAGCAGCCGGCGGACGGGCCGGCGCCCGCCTCGACGACCCGCCGTTCGTCAGCGGGGAGATCGCCGATCGCGGCCCGCTCGAGCGCGGCGCCCCGGTCGTGCCCGACACCCGCGCCCGCGAGGCGCGCGAGCTGGATCGCCAGAAGGCGTGGCGCGACCAGGCGAGCCGGGCCCTGACCGCGCTGAAGGCGGAGGAGGGGACCGCGCCCGTCAACGCCGACGAGCTGGACGACGACGAGGACGCGAACCTGCCGATCGGGATCGAGGAGGGCGAGCGCGGCGAGGCGCTCCTCGTGCCCGGCGGCTCACCGCTGCCGACCCTCCGCGTCCTGCCCCAGGGCATCAGCCGGAAACGCCTCGAGTCGGCCATCCGCGACCTGCAGCTGCCCGTCCAGATCGCCCGGGATGTCGACGACGCGGACGTCGTGATGACGCTCCGCAACGAGTACAAGCAGAAGACGCCGATGCTCCGCGAGGCGGAGGAGCGCGCCCTCCCGATCTACGTCCTGAAGTCGAACACCGTGCCCCAGATGCAGTCGAGCCTGACCTCGATCTTCTCGCTCGAGATCGACCCGCGCGAGGCGGCGATGCGCGAGACGGAGGAGGCCATCGGGATGGTCCTCCATGGCTCCGAGCCGGTCGAGCTCGCGCCGCAGAACGCCTACATCCGGCGCCTCCAGCACCAGATGGCCGAGCGGGCGAACCTCGTCTCGCGCTCCCGCGGGCGGGAGCCCTACCGCCGGGTCCGGCTCTACCCGGACGCGGCCCGGCCGGCGTGGCGGTGAGCCGGCGATGACGGACGCGGCGGCGCCCCGGCTCGGCCGGCTCCACCCCCACAACGTCGTGATCGACTGCGCCGACCACGACGTCGTCGTGCCGTTCTGGAGCGCGGCCCTCGGCTGGACGGCCCAGCGGATCAACGACCA
The DNA here is from genome assembly GCA_963710105.1 of uncultured Chloroflexia bacterium. GTDB lineage: Bacteria > Chloroflexota > Limnocylindria > Limnocylindrales > CSP1-4 > CF-46. Next base: position 2,783,113 of record CAVPYV010000001.1, on the reverse strand, counting down.
GTTCGTCGCGCTGCGCGCCCCGGCGGACGAGCAGATCGGGTTCGACATCCTGTTCCAGAAGGTGCCCGAGCCGAAGGTCGCCAAGAACCGGGCCCACATCGACTTCGACGCGGCCGACATGGAGGCGGAGGTCGAGCGGCTCGTCGGCCTCGGCGGCCGGAAGATCGCCGAGCACAGCCTCGGCGCATTCCGTTGGACGGTCGTGGCGGATCCCGAGGGCAACGAGCTCTGCGTCACGATCCGGTGATCGCCACGCGCCGACTCCGGACCGAACGCCGGATCGACTTCGGCGAGCCGCCGGCGTTGCCGGCCGGGGTCGACCTATCCGCCGGCGACGGGCCGCGGCTCGCGGTGCTCTACGACCGCGACTGCGCGATCTGCACGGCGACGGCGCGCTGGCTGCGCCGCTCCGACCGTCACGGACGGCTCGTCCTCCTGCCGCTCCAGGATGCGGCGCTCTCGGGCCGCGCCGTCGTCGCTGAGGCGGCGCGCGGCCTGCCCCTCTCGGACGCCCTCCACGTGATCGACGAGGCGACGGGCGCCGTCCGGGCCGGGGGCGACGCGGCGCTGGCCATCGGGTCCGCGCTGCCCGGTGGGCGGGCCGTCCGGGTCCTCGGGGCGATCCCGCCCGTCCGCTGGACGATCGGGCTGGGCTACACGCTCGTCGCCCGGAACCGCCGCCGGATCGGGCGCTGGCTGGGCCTCGAGGGACCCGCCTGCGAGCTGCCCGGATGACGGCCTCGATCGGGGGGCCGCCGCTGCTCGGCATCGACCCGATCTGGCTGCCCCGACTCCGCCGCCTCGCGCGCTGGCTGGTCGCCTATGGCGTGATCGGCCTGATCGTGGCCGTCGTCGCGGTCGCGGCGCTGGCGGCGGGCGCTGGCCGCGTCACGAGCCTCAGCGACACCCTCCGCGGCAACGTGAACGGAATCTCCGAGACACTCGTCCGGACCGCCGACGTCATCGATCGCGCCGCCACGACGTCGGACGATTTCGGACTGACCATCGACCGGACGACGGCCGCGCTCGGCACCGTCGGGACGGACATCCGCGATATCGTCCCGCGGCTCCAGGCGATCCAGGCCCAGGCGGGCGCGATCAACATCCTCGGCAGCCAGCCGCTCGCGCCGCTGGCGACCCTGTTCGGGGAGATCGCGGGCCAGCTCGGCGATGTCCAGACGCAGCTGGACGCGGTGTCGGCGAGCCTCGCGACGAACCGGGCGAGCCTGTCGGCGACGGCCGGATCGCTCACGAAGCTGGCGGGCCAGCTCCGGATCCTCTCGAACCAGCTCGGCCGGGACGCCGTGGCGAACGCGCTCGACGACGCCCGCTGGCTGTTCGTGGCGGTCCTCGGGGTCGCGGCCCTCGGCGCGGCCATGCCGGCGATCGGGGCGCTCGCGCTCGGGCTGTGGATGCGTCGCGAGCTGGGGCTGCGCTAGGACGAAGGGCGTGCGGGCGGCGCGGCACGCGGGTCGTAGCCGCCGTGGCCGCCGCGGTCGAACCAGATCCGCTCCCCGGTGAACCGTTCCGTGACGGGGTCCCAGGGAAAGAGGATCAGGACCTGGAGCGAGACCGGCAGGCCGCTGGGCGGCGCGCCGCCCCACGGCCCGTCGTTGGTGCCGGTCAGCGTCGCCACCTCGAAGACGCCCTGCGGCCCGACCACGATCTCGGTCAGGGCGAAGCGATTGTCCGGGAAACGCCGCGAAGAGCTCGGTGTAGAAGGCCCGGGCGCCGTCGTGACCCTCCCAGCGCTGGCCGGTCGGGATCATCTCGTACACGCAGCTCGGAGCGAGCGTTGCGATCAGGCGGTCGATGTCGCGGCGGTCCTCCGCGATGGAGTGGCGGACCCAGAGGCGCTTGATCCGGCGCAGCTCGGCCGGATCGAAGCCGCGGGCGAGGCGGGCCTGGATCGTCTCCACGCGGGGATCGTACGGCGGCCGCCGCCGGCGCGTCGTGCTGGCGGGTCCTGGCGGTGCGGTCGGTTGGAACGGTCAGCGAGCGGTCCGTCGGGGCGCCGAGAGATCTGGAACGCCCGGTGTGCCTGCGCGGCGCGGACGGTCCAAACCGGCTCGCCGCGCGAGCGACGTCGACCGGGGCGGGCCCCCGCCGGGTCGAGAAGCCAACCGTTCGCACGCCGAGCGTTCCACCTGCAGGCGGGTCGGGATCAGAGCAGCAGGATTCCGTTCGCAACGGGCGCCCGACCTGAGTCGATCGCGCTGAGGATCGCGCGGCCGTCGAGAGGGAAGTTGGTCCGCAGCTCGCGGTCGTGTTCGCGCAGCACCGCCCGGTTCGCCGAGGTGTCGTTGACGAGCAGGACGACGACCGGCATCGCGCCGTCGCGTTGCTTGAGGGCGATGCGGCGCTCCAGGGCCTGAAGGTCCCTCAGGCGGGCCTCGGCTTCGACGGCGAACGTCGCGCCGGCCACCTCGATGACCGCGTCCCAGGCGCGACGGTCGCCGGGGATCCTGAGCGGTACCTCGCGCGACCATCGGGCCGCGGGCTGGAGCCGGGTCCGGAAGCGCTCGAGCACGGCGAGCTGCGGCGTATCCAGGACGGCATCGGCGTCCGGATCGACGTTGACCACGAGCTTCAGGCCCACCGCGGCGCAGGCACGTGACGCCTGGGCAATCGTCAGCCCCGCAATCTCGGCGCGTTCGATCCGGCCGAATTGTGCATGGGACATGCCGACCGCGGTTCCCGCCGCGCGGCTGCTCAGGCCCGCACTCAGGCGGCCGTTCCGGACCTCCGCCCCGACCATTCCGATGATCCGTCTCGTGCGCTCGATCGCGAGATCCAGGCGGGTGACACGGCTTCCCATCGTCGAAGTGTGGCTGCACCCGATGCACGCACCGTTACTGCTCGCCATCTCGGCTCGCAGAGAGACCCATCGGTCGCCCGGGGCCGCGAATCGGATCGCCCGGCGTGACGGGGCCGGCCGCGGTGCTCGTCAGAGGATGAGCAACCCGTTGGCGCCAGGCGATCGCAGGGACCGCCGGGCGGTCAGGCTGGCGAATCGGCCCAAGGCCCGGGGTCAGTGCTCGGTCGCGCCCGTGAACGTCCAGCCGTCGATCCGGACCGCCGGAACGAGGACCCCGCCGAAGTCGCCGCGGACCGTCCGCCGCTCGCGCCCGACGGCGACCGTCCCCGCCAGCGCGGCGAGGTAGCTCTGGGTGAAGCGCAGGTTGCGGACGGGTCCGACGATCTTCCCGCCTTCGACGAGAAACGTCCCGTCGCGGGTCATGCCGGTCACGATCGCGAGCTTGGGGTGGACCGGGTTCGTGTAGTGGAAGCGGGTCACGAGGAGGCCGCGGTCCATGTCGCCGACGAGCGCCGCCCGCTCGGTCGTGCCGGCCGACATCACCATGTTCAGCGGGAAGGGGCCGTAGGTGTTCGGGGCCGGCAGGCCGTGGCCGGTGGACGCAACGCCGCCTCGGGCGGCCGTCTGGGCGTCGTACACGACGTCGCGGCACACCCCCCGCTCGACGAGGACCACCCTCTGCTTGGCGACGCCCTCGTAGTCGAACGCCATCGGGAAGGCGCCGGGCTCCGTCGCGTCGTCGACGATCGTCACGAGCTCGCTGCCGATCACCTTGCCGGGCTCGGCGAACGAGCGCTCCTCCTGGACGGCGAGCGCGCTGAAGCCCATGTAGGCCAGCATCGACAGCAGGTCGACGACGGCGTACTCCTCGAGGACGACCGACCAGTCGCCGGGATCGATGGCGACCGGGTTGGCGGTCGAGCGGGCCTTGTCGGCGGCCTCCCGCCCGACGGCGGCGGCGTCGATCTCGCTGACGTCCACCGATGCCCGCTCGGCGTAGCCGGAGCCGCCGTCGGCGGCCATCGTCACGGTCAGGAGCTCGGCCGTCGTGCGGCGTTGCGCCGCCCGGATTCCGTGGGAGTTGGCGACGGCGAGATGCTCGGCGGCGGTCGAGAACGAGCCGAAGGCCCGGACCCCGGCGGCGTCGGCCGCGGCGATGACCGCCCGGACGCCCTCGGCCCGCTGCTCCGGCGTGGCCGCCGCGGTCGCCTCGGACCAGCCGGCCGGGAGCTCCCGCGTCTGCGTCGGCTCCGGAAGGCCGCCCCAGTCCTCGAGCTCGGCGGAGTTGCGGGCGATCGCGGTCGCCGTCTCGGCCAGGGTCCGCAGCCCCTCGTCGTCGAGGCGGTTCGACGAGGCGACGCCGACCCGGCGGCCGATCGCCACGCGGAGGTTCAGGCTCCCGTCGGACTCGGCCACGTTCTGGTGGATCTCGCTGTTCGCGAAGCGGGTGAGCTGAGCCTCCTCGGCCGACACGAGGGCCTCGGCCTCGGTGGCGCCGGCCGCCCGGGCCAGGCCGACGGCCCGCTCGGCGACCGCGAGGGCGTCGATCGGATCGCGGTCGCTCACGGGACGCTCACCACTTGCCGACCCCGACCTGGACGTCGCGGAACCGGGCGCCGGAGCAGCCGTGGCCGACATGTGCGCCCTGGCCGGGCTCGCCCTTGCCGCAGTTCGGCGTCCCGTGCATCACGTAGCTCGACGCATCGCCGACGGCGTCGAGGGAGCGCCAGAACTCGTACGTGATCCCGGTGTAGGTCGGGTTCTTGAAGAGCCGGCCCTTCTTGCCGCCCTTGATCTCGTAGGCGACCTCGGTCGCGAACTGGAAGTTCAGGCGGCGGTCGTCGATCGACCACGACCGGTTCGACGCGAGGTACAGCCCGTCGTCGGTCGCGGCGACGATGTCGGCGAGGCTCATCCCGGGCCTGGGCAGGAGGTTGATGTTCGTCATCCGGATCAGCGGGATGCGGTTCCAGCCGTCGGCCCGCATCGCACCGCCGGACCGGCGGCCGATCCGGGGCGCGGTCTCGCGGCTGCTCAGGTAGCCGACGAAGATCCCGCCCTCGACGAGCGGCACGCGCTGGGCGGCGACGCCCTCGTCGTCCCAGCCGAACGTGCCCATCCCGCCGGGTGCCGTGGCGTCGGCGACGATGTCGACGAGGTCGCTGCCGTAGCGGAATCCCTCGTCGAGCTTGTCGGTCGTGAGGAAGCTCGTCCCGGCGTAGCTCGCCTCCGTTCCGAACACCCGGTCGAGCTCGGTTGGATGGCCGCAGCTCTCGTGGATCTGGAGGTAGAGCTGGGAGGGGTCGAGGACGATCGTGAACCGGCCCGACGGGCACTGCGGCGCGCTGAGCAGCGCGACGGCCTCCTCGGCGAGCGGGCCGGCGTGGCCCGCCAGGTCGAGGCCTCGGACGTATTCGTACCCGGCCGCCTGGAACGGGCCGCCGTCGGCGTCGGGATAGCTCCGCCGCTGGTGCTCGTCGCCTTCGATCGCGTTCGCCTCGATGCCGGCGCCGACGTGGGTGAACGTCTGCTCGGTCCAGCTCCCGTCGGTCGCGCCGAACGTCCGCGTCTCGCGCTGGGCGTCGTAGCGGGTCTCGACGAAGGCGATCCCGGCGACCGAGCGGGCCACCTCGTCGGCGGCGAGGAGGTGGCCGATCTTCTCCTCCAGCGGGACACCGAACGGATCCTCGACGATCGGAGTCTCGTACGTCCCGTGGGCAGGCGGGCGGTCGTCGAGGACGACCCGGTCGCGGAGGGCGGTGGCGCTGGCTCGCGCGATCCGGACGGCGTCGGCGGCCACTCGGTCGGCCTCGTCCGCGGTCGAGGCGCGAGCTGCTCGCGAAGCCCCACGCGCCGTCGACGAGGACACGGACGCCGAACCCCTCGCTCTCGCCGGCGGCGACGCCCTCGACGCGGCCGTTCTTCACGGCGATCGATTCGTCGCGGCGGTGGACGACGCGGGTGTCGGCGTAGGACGCGCCCAGCTGGACGGCCGTGTCGAGGGAGCGGTCGCTCAGGTCACGCATCGGGGCGGAACGGTAGCAGAGGCACCGAGTGAGCGGCGCTCGGGCGTTCGACCTATCGCCGGGCCGAGTGGCGCGCCGGCCCCGCCCGATTTGCGGCTAAGCCGGCGAGCGTCGCCCGTTAGCCCGGCCCACGTGCCAGATTGTTGGCAACCGGGCGAGCGTCGCCAGTTAGCCCGGCGCCCTCGCCCGAATTCGCGGCTAACCGGCGAGCCTCGCCCATTAGCCGATCCGTCTGAGCGTGACCAGTTCGGCCGGGGGCGCCTGGACGTTCGGTAACAGGCGAGCCTCGCCAGAATGCCGGGAATTCGGCGCGCCGTCGCGGGCAGTGGCCCGCGACCGGTGTCCTTGCGCCGCCTGCCGCCTGCCGCGGCCTCAGAGGACCGGCGCGCCGGCGACCGCCTGCCAGGTCAGGACGAGCCCCAGGCCGAGCACGGCGACCGAGGCCACGAGCGGCGCGACCGCCGCGACCCGCCCGAGGGTCGACCGCCGCGGCATCCGCTCGAGCCGCGACCGGGCGAAGATCATCGCCAGCCCGACCCCGCTCATCACGGCGGCCATCCCCAGCCCGAAGGCGACGACGAGCACCAGCCCGAAGGCGGGCCGCCCCGCCGCGATCGAGCCGAGCAGGATCAGCAGCGCCGACGTCGAGGGGATCAGGCCTCCGGCGAGGCCGAGGACGAAGAGGCCGCGCCAGGACAGGGTCGCGCCCGCGGCAGGCAGGTGGCTGTGGGTGATGCCGCCGTGGCTGTGCTCGCCCGAGGCCGCGTCGACATGGTCGTGATCGTGGCCGTGACCGGGCGGGCCTGCCGGATGCGCGCCGGCGACCGCCCCGCCGGCCCGACCGCGCCGGCGTCGAACCTCGGCGAGGAGCATCCAGCCACCGATCGCGACGATCGATGCGCCGGCCACGACCGGCGTCACCCGGTAGACGACGTCGGGCGGCAGCACGCTGCCGGCGCCGACGACGACGAGGGCGAGCGCCAGGATCCCGAGCGTGTGCGACACCGCAACCGACAGGCCGAGGCCCACGGCGTGGACGGCCGACCCGCGCGTCCCGACGAGGTACGCGGCCATCAGCGTCTTCCCGTGGCCGGGGGTCACGGCGTGGCCGGCGCCGATCGCGACGGCCGTCAGCAGCGAGGCGAGGATGACGAACGGCGTGAGATCGGTCGTCCGGAAGATGTCGGGTAGCTCGCCGCCGACGCCGCCGGGCACCGCGCCGCCGGGCACCGCGCCGCCGGGCGGCCCGACCGGGGAAGCGACCGGGCCGGCGCCCGCCGCGGATTCGCTCGAGGTCGGCTCGGCCGGAGCGGACGGCACGGCCGAGGCGGATGGCGCCGCCGCCGAACCGGATACCGTGCCCGGGTCGGGCCGGACGTCGATCGTGGCCGACCGGATGTCCAGAGGGGTCGCGATCTGGTCGGCCGGGTATGCGGTCAGCTTCGCGCTCGGGCTCGTCGCGGGCAGGCCGTGCGTGTCGAGGACCGTTCCGGCGCCGGTTGCCACGATCTCGCGCCAGCCGATCCGCTCGAGGTCGGACCGATCGGCGAACGTGATCGTCGTCGCCGCGGCGATCGGGGGATCGAGTGGAGCCGTGTAGCCACATTCGAGACGGAGGGTGGACAGCCCGCCAGCCCCCGACGGGAACGACACCTCGGCCGGGCCCGCCACGAGCGCGACGGCGACACCGTCGCGACCGAGGTGAAGGCTCGCGGTCCGGGCCGCGCACTCGCCCGTGGCCCAGCTCGCGCCCTCATCGTCGCTGACGCTGCCGTCGCCGTCGGCGTCCATCGTCTGGCGCTCCTGGAACGCCGGGATCTCGGCCATGTCGATGACGACGTCGAGCTCGATCCGATCCGCCGCGATCGCCAGCCCGGCGTAGTGGTTGATCGTGAAGTTGCCGAGCGGGTGGGCCGCGGCCGTCGCCGGCAGGGCGACGAGGCCGGCGACAGCGAGGCCCGTGGCGAGGAGGCGGAGTCCGGATCGGCGTCGCATGTCGCCGAGAGTACGCCCGGTCCACGGAAACGGATGACGAGGGGCCCGCAGGCGGGTGACCCGCCGGCGCTGACCGGCAGGCCCGTGACCCGCGGAGCGCAACGTACACTCGCCGGGTGACACACCCCGCCCCGGCCGGTCGCGGTCGCTTCATCACGATCGAGGGCCCGGAAGGCGCCGGCAAGACGACCCAGGCGGCACGCCTCGAGGCGGCTCTCCGGGCCCGTGGCGTGACGGTGCTTGGAACGCGCGAGCCGGGCGGGACCAGCCTCGGCGAGCGGATTCGCGACCTCCTCCTCGCGCCGTCACCGACGCCGATCGACCCGCTCGCCGACGCACTCCTCTTCAACGCCGCGCGGCGGCAGCTCGTCGAGGAGGTCATCGAGCCGGCCCTCGCGGCCGGGACGACCGTGGTCTGCGCCCGTTTCGCCGATTCGACGCGCGCCTACCAGGGCCACGGCGGCGGGCTCCCGATCGGCGAGCTCGAGGCCCTCGAGGAGATCGCGACGGGCGGCCTCGTGCCGGACCTGACGCTGCTCCTCGACCTGCCCGTCGAGGTCGGGCTCGGTCGCAAGGGCCCGGAAGACCAGACGCGGTTCGAGACCGGCTTCGACCTCGCCTTCCATCGCCGCGTCCGGAATGGCTTCCTGGCGATGGCGGTGGCCGAGCCCGGCCGCTTCGTGGTCATCGACGCCACGGCGCCGGCAGAGGCCGTCGCCGAGCGGATCGCCCGGGCGGTCGCCCACCTGTTCGACGACGGCCCGATCGCCGATGAACCAACGGGGCCGGCCGTGCGCATCCATCCGTGAACGAGAACCCGTCCGGCCCCCGCGGACGCACGGCGTCGCCCGCCGACGATGCCGATCGGGCCGTCCTCGAGCTCGTCGCCGCCGGGCAGCTCGACGCCCTCCAATCCCTGTACGAGCGGTACAAGACCGTGGCCTATTCGATCGCACTCCGGATCACGTCCGACGCCTCGCTCGCCGAGGATGTCGTTCAGGACGCCTTCCTCGGCGTCTGGCGCAACGCGGGCCGCTACGTGCAGGGCCGCGGCAGCGTGAAGACGTGGCTGCTCTCGATCGTCCACCATCGGGCGGTCGACGCCGTCCGCCGGCGCCGCCCGACGACCGAGCTGCCGGAGCGCGAGGACGTCCCGCCGCCCGCCCTCCAGGTCCCCGACATCTGGGCGGACGTGGCGGCCGGGCTGGACCGCGAGGAGATCGCGGCCGCGATGGCGACATTGTCCGAAGTCCAGCGCGAGGCGATCGAGCTGGCCTACTGGGGTGGCCTGACCCAGCAGGAGATCGCCGAGCGGACCGCGACGCCGCTCGGCACGGTCAAGAGCCGGGTCCGGCTCGGGCTCCTGGCGCTGCGCCGGGCGCTCACGGGAGACCAGATCGGCCCGACCGATGGGCCGGCCGGGGACGACAGCGCATGACGGAGCCACGGATGACCCACGACGAGGCGCTCGAGCTGGCCGCGGCCTACGTCCTCGGGGCGCTGGAGCGGACCGAAGAGGCCGCCGTGCGCGACCACCTGGCGACGTGCCCGGAGCCGCATCCGGAGTTCGAGGCGCTCGGCGGGGTCGTGCCGGCCCTGGTCGAGCTCGGCGACCTCGAGATCGTCGAACCGCCGGCCGCCCTCGGCGAGCGGATCATGGCCGCCGCGGCTGCCGAGCGGGCCGAGCGAACCGCGCCTGCAGCCGAGCGCACCGCGCCTGCGGCCGACCTCCCGATGCCGGCCGCCGCTGCGGCGTCCGCGCCGACGGCGTTCCCGAGCGCCACCGAGCGCGCCGCCCGCGCCGAGCGGACCAGGACCAGCCGGTTCGACTGGGCCCTCCGGATCGCCGCCGTCGTCGCGATCGTCGCGGCCGGCGCCTGGGGCCTGAACCTCCAGCGCCAGCTCGACGTCGCGCAGCGGTTCGATCGGGCGGTGGCCGCCGTCATCCAGGCGGCCGGCGAGCCCGGTGCGAAGTCGGTCGTCCTGTCCGCGGCGACCGACGCGGCCGCGAGCGGGATCGGCGCGGTCGGCGCCGATGGCTCGGTCGTGCTCGCGATGCGCGACCTGGCGGCCACGAGCGGCAGCCAGGTCTACGAGGCGTGGGTCATCATCGGCGAGGCCGCCCCGGTCGCCGTCGGCGGGTTCACCGTCGACGCCAACGGGATCGCCTCGTTCACGACCCGGCCGGCGACCACCCCGGTCGGCGCCGTGATCGCGGTGACCCTCGAGCCGAACGAGGGGAACACGGCGCCGCAGGGTCCGGTCGTCAGCGCCGGGATCGCCGTCGCGCCGCCCGCCTCGTCGAGCTAGGGGCGCCGCGCCGCCAGCGGTCAGCCCGGCCTCCGTCGTCTCGACCGTGCCGCGTCGCTCCGACCGGGCCCGCTCCAGCGCCCCGAGGGCCGCCGCGATCACGCCCTCGGCGTCGGACCCGTCGGCGGGGAAGCGGGCGACCCCGGCGGTGACCGAGATCGACCGGCCGTCCGCGCCGGCCAGCTCCGCGACGCCGTCGAGGACGCGCTGGGCGACCATCGCCCCGGCGGAGCCCGGAGCGACGAGGAGGAACTCGTCGGCGCCGTAGCGGGCGACGGTATCGACGAGCCGGACGGAGCCGGAGAGGACGACCGCCACCGAGCGGAGCACGTCGTCGCCGGCGTCGCGGCCGGCCTCGGCGTTGACCGCGGTGAAGTCGTCGATGTCGAAGATCGCGACCGACACCTCGCTGCCCTGGCGGGCGGCCCGCGCCAGCTCGAGCTCGAGGACGCGCGAGATCGTCCGCAGGTTGGCGAGCCCGGTCAGGGGATCGGTGTGGGCGAGCCGCTCGAACCATTCGGACCGCTCGGAGACCGTCGAGGCGAGGCGGGCCCGGTCGACCGCCAGCGCGGCGAGATCCGCGAGCAGGCCGAGGTAGGTCGAGTCGGCGGCATCGGCCGCGGCGTCGTCGGCGAACGTCACCGCGAGGGCGCCGAGGGCCTCCTCGACGCCGCCCTTCGTCACGATCAACGGCAGGGCGATCGTCGGCCCGGATCGGGTCTCGACGCGGTCGCGGCCGGCGGTCGTCAGCGGGTGAGCCGGGTCCGCGACCGCGGCGACCGCCGCCAGCTGGGCGGCCTCGTCGAGCCCGATCGTCAGGGTGAGCTCGGGATCGGGCCGATCCGGATCCTGGAGGCTGACCATCGCGCTCGTCGCGCCGAGGGCGGCGATCGCCGATCCGACGAGCGTTCCGATCCCGTCGTCGAGATCGGCCCCGCGGACGGCCGCGGCCACGCCGGCGGCGAGCGCGTCGAGCGGGGCGGGTCGGTCAGGCTGGTCTGGCACGGACGGGTCTCCTGGCGCGACATCGGAAGGGCGACCGGGCGAGGCTCGCCGGCCGGCTCGGCCGCCGCATCGTACACCGCACTCCTGTCGCCCGAACCGCTCCGGATCGCTGCGGATCGCTCCGGACCGCGACGCGTCCGGCGACGCCGAGGCCCGGCGCCTCGCGCGGCGTGCCTATACTCGCCGCGTGAAACTCGTCGTCGCGATCGTCCACCACGAGGACGCGGGAGCCCTCGTCGACGCCCTCCTCGACCGGGAGTTCCGGGCGACCCGGCTGTCGAGCTCGGGCGGCTTCCTCAAGCAGTCGAACGCGACCGTGATGCTCGGTGTCGACGACGACGCGGTCGACGAGGTCCTCGGGATCGTCCGCGAGACGTGCCATTCGCGGACACAGGTCGTGAACCCGATGCCGCCGATCATGGAGCCGGGCGAGTTCTTCATGCCCTACCCGCTCGAGGTCGAGGTCGGGGGCGCGACGGTCTTCGTCATGCCGGTCGAGCGGTTCGAACGAATCTGAGCCCGTGGACTGGCAGCCGCCGGCGGTCGGCACCCGGGCGACCTGGACGCGGACGATCACGGCCGACGATGTCGAGGCCTTCGCCGCGTTCAGCGGGGACCGCAACCCGCTCCACTTCGACGCCGACTTTGCGTCCCGGACCCGGGCCGGCGGGCTGATCGTCCACGGCGGCCTGACGACGGCGCTCTTCAACGCGCTGGTCGCCGAGGTCCTGCCCGGACCGGGGTCGGTGTTCCTCCACCAGGAATGGGACTACCCGGCCGCGGTCCCGATCGGCGACACGGTCACGGCCGAGGCAGAGGTCGTCGAGGCCCGCGCCGACAAGCCGATCACGCGGCTCCGTTGCGTCGCCCGCCGCTCCGATGGGACCGAGGTCCTCCGCGGCGAGTGCCTCGTCTACACGATGCGCCCGGAGTGACGTCCGCCGCCGGGACGGAAGCCGAGACGAACCCCGCGGCGAATCGCGAGCCACGGGAACGCTGGCCGCACCTCGTGGTGCTCGGGGTGGGGACCCTGCTCGCGATGGCGCCCTCGTTCAGTGCCTCGGCCGTCGCCCCGCTCCTCCGCGACGAGTGGGTGGTCGGCCCGCTCGACCTGCCGTTCCTCACGGTCGTCGCCCAGCTCGGCTTCGCCTTCGGGGCGCTCCTCCTGGCCGTCATCGGAGCGCCGGACGTCATCCCCGGGCGATGGCTGTTCGCCGGCGGCGCCGTCGTCGCGGCCGCGGCCAACCTCGGCTTCGGCCTGGTCGCCTCGGATCCCGGCTCGGCGATCCCATTCCGTTTCCTGACCGGGGCCGCCCTCGCCGCGGTCTACCCGGTGGCGATGAAGCTCGCCGCCGGCTGGTTCCGGCGCGAGCGCGGCCTCGCGATCGGGGTCGTCAACGGCGCCCTGACCATCGGCGTCGCCCTGCCGCTCCTCTTCCGCGCGGTCGGGGCGTACGCCGGGCTCGACTGGCGGCCGGTCGTCGTTTCGGCGAGCGTCTCGGCGGTGGTGGGCGCCGTGGTCGTCGGTCGGTTGGCGGGCCCCGGCCCATTCGAGGTCCCGGCGCCGCGCTTCTCGCCGGCGATCGCGGCGCGGGCCTTCCACGAGCCGTCCGTCCGCCTCGCCTCGCTCGGCTACTTCGGCCACATGTGGGAGCTGTTCGCGATGTGGACGTGGATTCCGATCTTCCTGATCGCGAGCTTCGCCGCCGCCGGGCTTGCCGACGCGGCCGTCTCGTCGCTCGTCGCGTTCGCGGTCGTCGCGGTCGGCGGCCTCGCGTCGGCCGCGGCGGGGGCGATCGCCGATCGCATCGGGCGGACGACGACGACGATGTGGGCGATGGCGATCTCGGGCTCATCGGCGGTCGTCGCCGGGCTGCTCTTCGGCGCACCGCCGTGGCTGCTGACGGTCGTGGCCCTCGTGTGGGGCGCGTCGGTCGTGGCCGACTCGGCGCAGTTCTCGACGGCCGTGTCGGAGCTCGCGCCGCCGGGAACCGCCGGCTCGGCGTTGTCGGTCCAGACCGCGGTCGGCTTCACCCTGACCAGCTTCACGATCCTCGGCGTCGCGCTGATCGATCCCGTCGATGCCGGCGGCTGGCGCCTCGCCTGGATCGTCCTGGCGCTCGGGCCGGCGGTCGGAATCGCGGCGATGCTCCGGCTCCGGGGCCGGCCGGACGCGACGAAGATGGCGAGCGGCCACCGCTGAGGGCACGCGCCAACGCTCCGGGCCGGCTGTGGCGATTCGCCGGCAGCGGCTGGCGGCGACAGCGCTAGGATTCCGCCGTGGCGCCCCTCTGGATCGACGAGCTCGAGCGGACCGCACCCGACATCGTTGCGGCCTGGCGCGGGATCGAGGCCGGCCGGTTCATCAGCGTGCGCCGCGAGGTTCGCCGGCGGGCGGGGTCGGGGACGGCGGACGCGGTCGTCGGCCAGCTGGCTGCCACGGCCGACGCCCTCGTCGCCGTGATCGAGTCGCTGGCCGACGCGGCGTTCGCGATGGACGGCGGCGAAGAGGACTGGACGGTCGCCCAGGCGATCGGCCACGACGCGGCGGCTCGGGCCGGGCTCGTTCTCGCCGCCTCGCTGGCGGCCGCCGGACGCTGGCCGGCGGACGCACCCGCGGTCGTCCCGGGCGTCCCGGGACCGGCCGCCGCGACGCGCGACGATCTGGTCCGGACGGTCGTCCGGAGCCAGAGGATCGTCGAGCGCGCCGCCGCCCGGATCGCGGGCCACGAGACCGATCTGTGCCCGCTCGAGCACCCGCTCGTCGGCCGCCTCCGCTGCGGCGAGTGGCTCCTGTTCGCGGGCGTCCACGACCTGATGCACCTCGAGCAGCTCCACGGGATCGCAGACGCCGCGGATTCCCCTTCGCAACCTCCGTCGCCCGGGGCCGTCCGCTAGAATCGCCGCCACCGCCGCCAGGAGACCGTCCGTGCTCGACCAGACCGCCAGCGCCTCGGCCAACCGACGGGTCTTTCGGTCGAAGGTCGACGGCCTCCGTCCGACCTACGGGTTCGAGGACGTCTCGCTCGCGCCCGGGACCGACACGATCGAGCCGGCCGACGTCGAGCTCGGCCAGACCTTCTGCGGCATCGAGCTCGGGATTCCGATCATCGCCTCGGCGATGGACGCGGTCGCCGACCCGCGGCTCGCCGGGGCCCTCGCCGCGCTCGGTGGGCTGGCCGTCCTCAACCTCGAGGGCGTCCAGACGCGCTACGACGATCCGGACGAGATCCTCGGCCGGATCGCAGCGGCGGCGGACGGCGAGGTCCACGACCTCCTCGCCGAGGTCTACGCGACCCCGATCCGGGAGGAGCTGATCGCCCGCCGCCTCGACGAGGTCCACGCCGCGGGCTCCAGGGCCGCCGTCGCCGCCACTCCCGGCGCCGCCCGCCGCTTCGGCCCGTTCTGCGCCGAGCACGGCGCGGACCTCTTCCTCGTCCAGAGCCAGGTGAGCAGCGCCCGCCACCTCGCGTCCGGCTACGACCCGCTGTCGCTCGCGGAGTTCACCCGGTTCATGCCGATCCCCGTCGCGGTCGGCAACACCACGAACAGCGACGCGGCATTCGCGCTCATGGAGCAGGGCGCGGCGGCGGTCTTCGTCGGGGTCGGTCCCGGCGCGGCATGCACGACCCGCGAGGTGCTCGGTATCGGCGTTCCGCAGGTCACCGCGATCAGCGACGTCGCGGCAGCCCGCGACGCCTACCACGCCGAGACCGGCCGCTACGTCCCGGTCGTGGCCGACGGCGGGATGCGCCGCGGCGGCGAGCTCGCGAAGGCGATCGCGGCCGGCGCCGACGCCCTGATGATCGGCTCCCCGCTGGCGCGCGCCGAGGAGGCGCCGGGCCGGGGGATGAACTGGGGGATGGCCGCGCCGTCCCCGACGCTCCCGCGCGGGACGCGGATCAAGGTCGGGACGGTCGGCTCGCTCGAGCGGATCCTCCTCGGGCCGGCCCACGTCACCGACGGCTCGGAGAACCTCGTCGGGGCGCTGCGCCAGTCGATGGCGGCCCTCGGCGCCCGGACGATCCGCGAGATGCAGCGGGTCGAGATGGTCTACGCCCCGGCGGTCGCGACCGAGGGCAAGTCCTGGCAGCGGAGCCGCTGACGGGCGCCCCCGACGAGCGGCCGACCGGCGCCCCCGACGAGCCGCGCGGTCCAGCGCCTGACGAGCCGCCCACTGGCGGCTCCGGCAGCCGGCCCGGCCCGGCCCGCGGCACCGAGCGGATCCCGGCCCTCGACGAGGCGTTTGCCGCCGACGCGCGGTTTGCCCGCCTCCGGACGCGAGGCCGGCGGAGCGGCGAGTGGCGGACCGTGACTGTCGGCTTCGTCGACGAGCCAGACGGCTCGATCCTCGTCGCCGCCGGGTCGCTCGACCGAGCCTGGGCGGCGAACCTGCTCGTGGACTCCTCGGTCGAGGTCGCCGCGGCCGGCCGGACGTTCGTCGGTGAGGCAGAGGTTCTCGACGACCGCGACGCCCGTCGCGGTCGGGCCGTCCGCGAGCTGATCCTCCGCTACGGCACGCCGTCCGAGAGCCTTGGCAGCGGCCCGATCTTCGTCATCCGCCCGGTCGCGCCGGGCTGACCGCGGCCCCACCCATACGGTCGCGGCCGAGCGTCACGCCGGCGCGATCCCGTGCGCCGGCCCGCAAGGCCGATGGAATGGATACGTCATCCGTCGCACGACATCACGGACCTTCGGACGATGGTGATGCGATGGGGTCGAGAGCATCATCCGGTCACGGCACTTGCCGATGGCCTTCAAAGGGACGGACCGAAATGGACCCGCTCGGGACCCTGATCGTGTCGCTGGGAACGCTGATCGTCCTCGATCTCGCCGCGCTTCAGCTCGGTGGATCGCGGCGGACGCGAGCCCGAACCCGGCCTTCGCGCTCGCGCTGAACCCGGCCCCGCCTTCTCCCGGGCGGACGCCGACAATTGAATAGCGTCGCCGACCGGCAGGTCTCTCCCTCCTCCTCCCTCCGGTCGTCGACTCACCAGCCGAAGCGGCGCCGACCTCCTCCATACCGGCGCCGCTTCGACGATTCTCGCGCGGCCCGTGCTCGCTGGGGGCCAGGCGAGCCGCTGCTGCCGGCTCGGACCCGCCGGCGCGGCACCTACGTCATTCGCCGTAGCGGGGTTCGGGGCACATGTCGATGGCCACCAGACCGGCTCCGGGCCAACCTTGGAGCGAAACCCGGATCCGACAACTGAAGAACAATCGAAGAACAATCGAAGATCCCTGCAGCAGCCGTTCGGCCGGAGTGATGGTGCCCCACCGCTCCGGTCGTCTGGCGTCTGGCGTCTGGTGCGCGCCGCAACGCGGCCGCGATGGAACGGCCCCTCGGCGCCGCCCGGTTGGCATGGCGGTACGTCATCGGTCGTAATGCGCCGATGGCACCTGCCGATGCCGTTGTCATCGGCCTCGGCGGACGATGTCGGCCAACGAGGCCCGCAGACCCGGGTCCGCCCCGAGATCGGAGATCGCGCCATGGACAGCCCGCAGGTCAGCCATCCGGCAACCGACCGAGGCCGGCGCGGCTGCCTGGTCGAGGGCTGTCCGTGCAAGGACGCCCGGATCGTCTCGAAGCGGCGCGCGGCGTTCTTCGCCGCCTGGGCCGAGCAGCACGGCGAGACGGCCAACCGCTCCGTCTCCCCCGAGCTCGACTGGCGCCTCCCGACTCTCGCTTCCCCGGTCGCCTGACCCGATCTCAGACGACTGCCAGACAACCGAACCACGATCGACGACGCGTCCAGCAACTGAAGAACAACCGAAGAACAACCGAAGACGCCGCTCCCCGAGACGACCGACCGCCGAGCGCGGGCCGGTCGTTTCGATTCGTCGGTACGGCGATGGGGCCGGCCCTGCTCGCTTGGCGCCGTCCACCGACCACGGCATCGTCATCCGTCGCGCCGGACCGTCGGCGTCCGGCGATGGTCGAGGGCGGTGGTTGCCGCGATGCTCGGGACACCGTCCACCACGCCAGCTCGGAGCCGATGACGCCATGTATCGCGGATCCCGACTCGCCGCCTCGTTCCTGCTCGTCCTGATGGGCTTCGCCGCCTCGGCCGCGGCGCTGCTCGTGGTCCCGCCGGCCGTCGGCGATGGCACCGGTCGCTGGGCGATCCCGGTCGCGATCGCGTTCGGAGTCGCCCACTGGGCAGCCCTCGTCGGCGTGGCCCGCGGCCGTGACTGGGGCCGCAACCTGGCGGTCTTCGTCGCCGAGCTCGGCGGCGGCCTGGCGATCCTCGGCGGCGTCGCCCTCGTCGTCGGTCCCTCGCCGTTCGGCGCCGACACCGCGGCCGGCCCGGGCCTGGTTGCCTGGGCGGCCGGGGTGTACGCGCTGCTCGGGATCGCCGCGGGGCGGGTGCCGGTCGTCGCCCGGCTGAGCCCGCTCGAGCGGCGTCGGGTCGTCTACGGGCCGAGCTTCGCCGGAATCGTCCGCTAGGGCGGCCACGCGGTCCGTCCGGCCGCGGCCGGCGCCCGCGCACCGCCGCCGAGAGCCCTAGAAATCCCGGCGTGCTCGACGAGCAGACCCTCTACGACGCCGCCGGCGGGATGCCCTTCTTCGAGGCCCTCGTGGGACGGTTCTACGACGGCGTCGCGGCGGACCCGATCCTTGCCCGCCTCTATCCGGCCGACGACCTCGACGGCGCCCGCCACCGGCTGACCCTGTTCCTCGCCCAGTACTGGGGCGGCCCGCGCACCTACGACGCCGAGCGCGGCCACCCGCGCCTCCGGATGCGCCACATGCCGTTCGCGATCGGCCCGGCGGAGCGCGACGCCTGGCTGCGCCTGATGCGGGACGCGATCGCCTGGTCGGAGCCGCCGCCGGGCGTCGGCGAGCGGCTCCTGGCCTACGTCGGCATGGCCGCCGACGCGATGCGCAACCGCGACTGACCGCCGCATCCGCGTCCGCGGCCGCCGGACGACGGCCGACTCGTTGCCCGGCCCGGCCCTCGCCGCGCCGGGTAGACTCCGGGCAGGCGGAGCGAGCGGCGGAGGGCGTGCATTGGCGGACGGCGTGACCGAGGCGGACCAGGACCCATCGACGGCCGGGGCGGTCCCCATCGTGGCCGCCCCGACCCCGGACGCGCAGCGCGGCAAGACGGTCCACGGCGAGGCGGCGAACGCCGGCCATCGCGTCCTGGCACCCGATGACGCGGAGGTCGAGGCCTACCTCGAGACCGCGCTCAACGCTCCCGCCCCGAGCCGGTCCGCGTCCGATCGGCCCGCCAGCGACGGCCCGGATTCCGTCGTCGTCCTCGACTTCGGCAGCCAGTTTGCCCAGCTGATCGCGCGTCGCGTCCGCGAGCTGCATGTCTACTCGGAGCTCATCCCCCACGACACGCCGTGGGCCGAGATCGAGCGGCGGAACCCCCGGGCGATCATCCTGTCGGGCGGCCCGAACTCCGTCTACGACGCCGACGCGCCGAAGCCCGACGCCGGGATCTGGTCGGGCCGGATCCCGGTCCTCGGGATCTGCTACGGCGCCCAGCTGATGGCGCTCGAGCTGGGCGGCGACGTTCTTCCGACCGCGAAGCGCGAGTACGGTCCGGCGACGGTCACGATCACCGAGGGCGAGGGCCTCTTCGGCGGCCTCGACCGCGAGCAGCCCGTCTGGATGAGCCACGGCGACTCGATCACCCGGCTCCCGGAGGGCTTCACCTCGACCGCCCAGACGGACTCGACCGCGTACGCCGGCCTCCAGGCCGCGGACCGCAACCTCTACGGGATCCAGTTCCATCCGGAGGTCGTTCACACGCCGCGCGGGCGCGATGTCCTGCGCAACTTCGTCGTCGGGATCGCCGGGGCCTCGCCGACGTGGACGCCCGCCAACTTCATCGACCAGACCGTCGCCGGGATCCGCGAGCGGGTGGACGCCCACGCCGGCGCCACCGGCTCTGAGGGGCTGGTGATCTGCGCCCTCTCCGGCGGGGTCGATTCGGCGGTCGCCGCGGCCCTCGTCCACCGCGCGGTCGGAGACCGGCTGACCTGCATCTACGTCGATCACGGGCTGATGCGGAAGAAGGAGTCAGAGCTCCTGCGGGTCACCTTCGAGCGGGACCTCGGGATGAAGCTCGTCATGGTCGACGCCCGCCAGCGGTTCCTCGCCCGGCTGGCCGGCGTCGAGGACCCCGAGCAGAAGCGGAAGATCATCGGCGACGAGTTCATCCGCGTCTTCGAGGAGGAGGCCGACCGGATCAAGGGCGACGCCGGGCGGATCGACTTCCTGACCCAGGGGACCCTCTACCCCGACGTCATCGAGAGCGCGACCTCGGAGACGAAGGCCGCCCAGAAGATCAAGACCCACCACAACGTCGGAGGGCTGCCGGCCGACCTGAGCTTCCAGCTGATCGAGCCGCTCCGCTACCTGTTCAAGGACGAGGTCCGGGCGGTCGGGCTCGAGATGGGCCTGCCCGAGGCGATGGTCCTCCGCCAGCCGTTCCCGGGGCCCGGCCTGGCGATCCGGATCATCGGCGAGGTCACCGCCGAGCGGCTCGAGACGCTGCGCGAGGCGGACTGGATCGTGATCGACGAGATCAAGGGGGCCGGGCTGTACCGCAGCCTGTGGCAGTCGTTCGCGATCCTCACCCCGGTCCGGAGCGTGGGCGTGATGGGTGACGGGCGGACCTACGCCAACGTCGTCGCGATCCGGGCGGTGACGTCCGAGGACGGGATGACCGCTGACTGGGCGAAGCTGCCCTACGACGTCCTCGGCAAGATCTCGAGCCGGATCGTCAACGAGGTCCCGGGCGTCAACCGCGTCGTGTACGACATCTCCTCCAAGCCCCCGGCGACGATCGAGTGGGAGTGACCTCGGCCTGACCCGCCGCGCGGCGACCGTCGGGTGTCGGCATAGCCCGATCGGGGGGTTCGCGCCGGTATTGCACGCGGTACAGTGGGGCCATGCTGGACGAATCCGCGACCGGGGGGTCCTCGCCTGCCCCGCGCTGCAACTGGTGCTCGGCACCGCTGCCCTCCGATCATGAGATCGTCTGCCCGTCGTGCGGGGCCACCCTCCTCGGCGACGGCGACCCGTCGGTCCCCGGCCTGACCGCGATCGACGCGGAGGCGATCCTGCGCAACGCCCGGGCGGCGAAGGCGAAGCCCCGCAGCCGCCTCCTCGGCTGGATCAGCGGCGACTACGACGACGACGGCGAGACGGCCGCCGCTCCCGGCTCCCTCGCCCCGCCGCCCGCCGACGTCCGGCGCGAGATGCTCCGGCTCGAGCTCGAGGCCCAGGTCGCGAACGCCCAGGCCGAGGTCGAATCGATGGCCGCGGACGCCGCGATCGAGCAGGGCCGGCCGCCCGTCGCGGCAGAGCCCGATGACGCGCCGGCGCCCGCCGCCGATCCGGCAACCGCGGTCGGCGCCGCGGAGCCCGTCGGCGCGGCCGACCACGAGGTCGACGCTCCCCCGGCCTGACCGCTCCGACCGGCTATCGTTCCGGCGTGCCCGAACGCCTTCCACCACCCGGCCCGTCGTTCCTGCGCGAGCAGGCGCTCGAGGCCGGCGGTCGCACCCTCCGTCTCGGGATGAGCCAGCCGACCACGACCGACGACGGCTGGTGGCTGGCCGTCGTCTGGGTGTCCGATGGCGACGGGGTGGTGTCGTTCGTGGACCTCGCCCCGGCCGGCGGGCCCCGCCCCGAGCCGCCGCTTGCCCGCCTCGGCCCGTCGCTGGCCGGCGCCTTGAGCGGCCTGATCCTCGAGGACGCCGGGCGGCTCTGCATCCGTCTCGCGACCGTGGTCCCCGCCGACGACCCGGCCCGGCCGTGGCGGGTCGCGGCCGCGGTTCGGGCGGCCTTCCGCTGGGAGCCGATGCGGGCCGCCGCGATGCGCCCGAACGAGCTCGCGGAGACCGTCCTCGCCGCCTTCCGCCGCTCGGCCGAAGCCCTCGGACGTCCTTGAGGCTAGACTCGCATCGAGTGGGCGACATGTTTGACGAGTTCATGAAAGAGCTGCGGCGCCGTCAGGCCGAGGCGACCGGCCGTCGGCTGCCGCCCGACGACGCCGACGGGGACCCCGCGGGCGGCGACGGCGAAGACGACGCGGACACCCCCGCAACGGCCGACCTCGACGGCGACCCGACCGCAGCCGACGGGGCGGACGAGTCCCTGGACGACGGCGCAGACGGCGACGACGGCGCAGACGGCGCGGACGGCCGTTCACCCGATGATCCGCGCCCCATCCCGCTCCGACCCGCCCGCCGACCGCGCCGCCGCGGCGCTGGTCCGAATGACGGCGGCGGTCGCCAGGCGCCGCCACCGCGCCGGCCGCGGGCGGCCACCGGCGGCCCCGGCGACGGCGGATCCTCGCTCCGCTCGCGGGTGACGGCCATCGTCGTCGTGACGGTCGTCGCGTTCGTCGTCCTGATGTTCGTCGTCGGGATCCAGCTCTGGACCGACGCCATCTGGTACCGGAGCGTCGGCTTCGACCAGGTGTTCTGGACCCGGCTCGGGATCCAGAGCGGCCTGTTCGCGCTGGGCGCGCTCGTGGCGCTCGCCGTGCTCCTCGGCAACCTCTGGCTGGCCGGCCGGTTCGCGCCCGCGGGCAGCGGCGGCGCCGTCGGCGGGGGAACCCTCCGCGGCTGGATCGACCGACTCAACGAGGCCGCCGCGAACGCCGATCCGGGCCGCTCGGAGCGGAGCCAGTGGGACCGCTGGAACCGCTCGGGGAGCGGCGAGCCGGCGAACGTCACGCCCCTGGAGCTGCCCGACCCCGTGCCGCTCGGACGGACCGTCATCGTCGTCATCGCGGTCCTGACCGCGCTCGGCGTGGCGGGGGCGATGTCCGGCAGCTGGGAGACGATCGTGCTGTGGCAGCACCACGTTCCGTTCGACCCGTCCGGGACGCCCGTCACCGATCCGATCTTCCATCTCGACATCTCGTTCTTCCTGTTCGACCTGCCGTTCCTGCGCCTCCTCCAGACGCTGGCGAGCGGCCTCCTCGTCGCCTCCCTGATCGTCGCGGGGGCGCGTTACCTGCTTGCGGCGATGGCCGGCGGCGCGGTCTTCGACACCCGCGTCCGGGTCCATCTCGGCGTGCTCGCCGGGCTGTTCCTGATGGTCGTCGCCCTCGGCTACCAGCTCGACAAGCTCGAGCTCGTCCACAGCGACCGCGGGATCGCGTCGGGCGTCAGCTTCACCGACCAGAACGCCCAGTTCCTCGCGTTCGACGTCCTGACCGGGCTCTCGGCGATCGCCGCCGCGCTCCTCGTCGGCGGCGCGTTCGCCCGGGTCCTCTGGCCGCTCGGGCTGACCCTGGCGGTCTGGTTCATCGCCTCGATCGCGATCGGTCGGGTCTACCCCGAGCTGGTCCAGCGCCTGACGGTCGATCCGAACCAGCAGGCCCAGGAGACGCCGTACATCGCCAACAACATCGCGATGACCCGGATCGCATTCGGGCTCGGGTCGTGGACCGACCAGGGCTACCCGGGCAACGCCCCGCTCACCCCCGCGGTCATCGCCGAGGACGCCGACACGTTCGCCAACGCCCGGCTGTGGGACTACCGGCCGCTCGGCGACACGCTCGACCAGCTCCAGACGGTCCGCCAGTACTACGACTTCGTCGACGTCGACACCGATCGCTACCTGATCAACGGCGAGCTCCGCCAGGTGATGCTGTCGGCCCGCGAGCTCGACCTGTCGAAGAACCCGAATGCGACCGGGTGGGTCAACCAGCGGGTCGTCTTCACCCACGGCGTCGGCGCCGCGATGGTCCCGGTCAACGCCGTTGCGTCACAGGGCCAGCCGCAGCTGATCATCTCGAACCTGCCGCCGGTCTCGACGGGCGGCGCGCCGCCGATCACGGAGCCGCGGATCTACTTCGGCGAGGGCAACAACTCCTACGCCGTCGTCGACGCCCGCCAGCCCGAGTTCGACTATCCCCGCGGCGTCGGCGACGCCACGACCGACGCGAACGTCGTGACGACGAAGTGGACCGGCGGGACCGGCATCTCGCTCGGCACGACCCTCGACCGGCTGCTGTTCGCGATCCGCTTCCGCGACTTCGACCTGCTGATCAGCGACCAGGTCACGGCGGACAGCAAGCTCCTCTTCCACCGCACGCTGTCGGACCGGCTGCCGATGATCGCGCCGTTCCTGCGCTACGACAAGGATCCGTACCTCGTGATCGACGGCAGCGGCCGGATGAAGTACATCCAGGACGCCTTCACGGTGAGCGACGCGTTCCCCCACGCGTCGTCGTTCAACCCGGCGACCGACCTCGCCGGCCCGAGCGGCCTCGGCAGCCAGCCGTTCAACTACATCCGGAACAGCGTGAAGGTCGTCACCGACGCCTACAACGGCGACATGACCTTCTACGTCGCCGACGACGCCGATCCCCTGATCCGCGCCTGGCAGGGGGTCTTCCCGTCGCTGTTCCGCCCGCTGAGCGACCTGCCGGCGGACCTCGTCCCGCACCTCCGCGTGCCGGAGGAGCTGTTCGACGTCCAGACCCGGGTGTACGGGACCTACCACGTCACCGATCCGGCGACGTTCTACTCGCGGAACGACCTGTGGACCGTGCCGGTCGGCCAGTCGAGCAAGCAGAGCCTTCCGAACGAGGCGTACTACGTGATGATGCGGATGCCCGGCGCGACGAAGGCCGAGTTCCTCCTCCTCCAGCCGATGATCCCGAGCAACCGCCCGAACATGATCGCGTGGGTCGCGGTCCAGAACGATCCGGGGGTCCGCGGCAAGACGACGGTCTTCCGCTTCCCGAGCGAGAGCTCGATCTTCGGGCCGGCCCAGGTCGAGGCCCAGATCGACGCCGACCCGATCATCAGCGCCCAGGTCAGCCTCTGGGACCAGTCGGGCAGCAGCGTGATCAAGGGCAACCTGATCGTGGTCCCCGTCGGCGGGTCGCTGATCTATCTCCAGCCGGTCTACCTCCAGTCGCAGAGCGCGAAGTTCCCGGCGTTCCAGCGGATCATCGTGGCGTCGCCGCGGAACATCGTCTGGGGCTCGACCCTCCAGGAGGCGCTCAACCTCCTCCTCGCCAAGGAGGCCGGGGGCAGCCCGGAGCCGTCCGGCTCGCCCGGACCCGGCCCGAGTCCGACGCCGACGCCCGGTCCGACGGCGACGCCGGGCACGTCGCTCCCGCCGAGCGCCGACGTCCAGCAGCTCGTCGACTACGCCAACCAGCACTTCGAGCTGGCGGAGCAGGCCCTCCGCGACAACGACTTCGCCCGCTACGGCGCGGAGATCGACCTCGTCAAGCAGGCGCTCGCCCAGCTCGAGATCCTGACCGGCGGCGCCTCGCCCGCACCCTCGGCGCCGGCCGCCCCGTCGGCCGCTCCGAGCCCCGCCCCGTGACCTGCGCCAGCCGCTGAGTCGATGACGACCCGGGGCGGGACCCTGGCCGCACTGCTCGCGGCGCTCGGCCGGCCAAGCTGGTGGATCCTCGCGCTGGCCGGCTTCCTCATCCGCGGCGGGATCGTCCTGTTCGCGGTCGCGATCGTGACGCTGCCGTCGCCGCTGGCCCTCTCGAACGTCCTCGGGCCGATCATCACGCCGCTCTACCTCGGCCACATCGAGCCGACCACCCTCGCCCTCGTCGTCACCGGGATCGTGGCGCTCGTCGCCTGGGTCGTCGTCGGCGGCTGGGTCGCGGCGGCGACCGAGGTGGTCCTCGTCCGCGACGCGCAGCGGGCGGCCGCTGACGAAGGCCTGCCCGTCGGGCCGGACCGGCCGGCGGGGCGGCTGCTGGTCAGCCGCGCCGCGGGCGCCCATTTCCTGGCCCTCGTCCCGGCCGCGCTGACGGTCGGGCTCGGGTCGGTCGGGATCTTCGCCGTCATCTACCGCGAGCTGGTCAACCCGTCCGACGCCGGCCCGATCGTCCTCCGCGTCGTCGGCGGGGCGGCGGGCCCGGTCGCCGCGATCGTCGTCGTCTGGATCCTCGGCGAGATCGTCGGGGGCATGGCGGTCCGGCGGATCGTCGTCGGCGGGGAGCCGCTCGTGCCGGCCGTGCTCCGCGCCGCGGCCGACCTCGTGCGGAGGCCCGTCGGGGGGCTGAGCGCCCCGCTCGTGGCCGCGGCGGTGCTGGTCGTCGACCTCGCGGCGGTGCTCGTCGTCGTCATGCTCGTCTGGACCGAGGTCCGGAGCCTGCTCGTCCAACCGGCGGGCGACCCGATCGCGATGGGGCTGGGCCTCGTGACCCTCGGCGCGGCGTGGTGCCTGGCGCTGCTCGTCACCGGCCTCATCGACGCCTGGCGGAGCGTCGCGATGACCTTCGAGACCGAGCGGCGGGAAGCCCTCCGCGCGACGCGACCGGTCACCGCCGACGACGGAGGGTCCCGGTCCGGGACGCCCGGCGGCGGGACATTCGGGGCATCCGCGCACCGCCGACCGGGGGATTGGTCGGCTGACGACCGAGGTGGCAGCCTGTAGGCCGGCCGGCAGCGGCCGATCGGCGACGCAGCGAGGTGGTCATGGCAACGAAGACGGTCGTCTGCCCGGAGTGCGGGTCGTCGGCTGGGCCTGGCCGGTACGCGTGCGGCGAGTGCGGGGCCCTCCTGGCGGCCGTGTCGATGACGCCTCGGGGCTGGGATTCCGACGCCGGGCGCGCCGCCGCTGCGCCGCCCGCTGTCGCCGACGACGGGCCTGCCCCCGAGCCGCCCGCCGCCGCCGAGCCGCCGGCCCCCGAGCCGCCCGCCGCCGATGCGGCCATCGCGAGCGCCGCGCCGGCACCTCCTGACGTGCCGCCCGACCTGCCGGTTGATTCGGAGCCATGGCCCGAGCCCGCGGTGGACGGCGCGTTCGACGAGGATGCGCCGCTCGGCTCGTCGGAGCCTGCCGGCGCGTCGACCGCGCCCGACGTGCTCCACGCGGTGACCGACGGCGACGGCGACCTCGCCGCAGCGGCCGTCCCGTCCGCCCCGGCTCGAGACGAGCCGATGCTGATCGACGAGACCCACGCCTCGGCCGGCGCGGCCGCGGCCGGCGCGGCCCCGGCCGGTGCAGCCCCGGCCGACACCGCCCCGGCTGCCACGGCCGTGCCACCCGCGCCGGCGTGGCCGCCGCCCGGCGATCGCGGGCCCATCGCCCGGCCGGAGCCGCGAACGCCGGCCGGGGCGTACCTGCCGCCATCGGCCGTCCTGCCCTCGCTCGACCTGCCGTCGGCAGGCGGCGCCGTCGCCGTGGCGGGCGTCGCGTCCCGGCCCGACCCCGCGGCGTCCTTCACCGGCCGGGCGTCGGCGGCCGTCTCCGAGGCGCTGGCATCCGTCCGGGTCACCGGCGACGCCGGCCGCCGGGCCGTCGCGACCGGGGCCGGGATCGCCGCGCTCGGAACCCTCCTGCCGTGGGTCAACACGTTGCCCGGAGCGAGCCCGATCGCGAACTATCTCGATCGCTGGGGCCTCGCGGGCGGCGGCATCTGGCTCGTCCTCCTCGGCCTCGTCGCCCTGGCGGTCGTTGCCGGCTCGACCGGCCGGGCGGCAGCGTGGCCGGTCGGCCTGCCGGCGGTCGCGACCGCCGCCTTCCTGATCGGCCTCATCTGGCCGTACCTGCTCGGTGGATTCGGCCGGGCCGTCGGCGTCTGGGTCCTCCTGGTCGGGGCAGTGGTCCTCGCCGTCGGCGGCGTCCTCGAGACGCGTCGCCGTCACGGCACCAGCGAGTTGGCCGTCTAGCCGATCGGCCCCCACGGTCCCCGATCGGACCCCTGCTACACTGCGCCGGACGTCGGGGGCCGCGCCGGGCGGGACGGGGTCCGTCCCCCATGGATCGACCGGCCGAGACCACAGCGGAGGCAGCCACCCAGACGCATGGACGTGATCCTCGGTGAGATCGGCAAGGCGCTCGCCGGCTTCTTCGGGAGCCCGGTCGTCCAGTTCGTCCTCTACTCGATCCTGGTCTATCTCGTCGTGCTCTGGCTGGCGAGCGCGTACTGGGTCTTCCGCGACATGCAGCAGCGGACCGAGAACGCGATCCTGCCGTACCTCGCGGCGAGCCTCGTCATCGTCTTCCTGCCCGTCTTCCCGCTGGCGATCTTCGTCTACAAGATCATCCGGCCGCACGAGAAGATCGGCGAGGTCTACGAGCGGAACCTGGCCGAGGAGGCGCTGCTCGCCGAGGTCGAGGCGATCCACAGCTGCCCGACCTGCGCCCGCCGGGTGAACGACGAGTGGATCATCTGCCCGACCTGCCGGACGCGCCTCAACCGGGTCTGCCCGAACTGCAGCCGCCTCGTCGGGCTGGACTGGTCACTGTGCGCGTGGTGCGGCAAGGACTTCGAGCGCCCCGCCACCGCGATCGCCGCCTCGGCCGGCCGGCCGGCCGCGATCTCGCCGCTGCCCGACAGCGAGGACACCGGCCGGATCGGGCGTGGCGGGCTGCTCCGCGAGGTCGACGCCGAGCGGCCCGTCGTGTCGACGTCGGTGACGCGGGCCCGCGGCGGGTCGCCGCGGTCGGCTTCGCCGCGGACCGCCCCGGACGTCCTGCCCGAGGGTTGACGATCCCGTCCGTCGCCGCGTCGCCCGCCTGACCGTGGACTCCGGCCCCGACGATCCCACGCCGCCGAACGCCCCGCCGGCCCGGCCCGGCCTCTCCACCTTCACGATCGAGGGCCGCGCGGCGCCCGGCCTCTTCGTCGTCGGCTGGCTCGCCTCGATCTCCGGCCTCGCCCTCGTCCTCCTCGGGCTGATGGCGCCGTCCGGACTCTTCTTCTACTTCGTCGGGCCGGCCGTGCTCACGATCGGGCTCATCGCGGGGTCCGGCAGCCAGGCGATCGAGCGCCGGACCCGGGGGTTCCCCTACGCCGGCCCGTCGCCGTACCTCCTGTTCGCCACGATCGTCGCCGCCACGTACGCCGTGGGGTCCGCCGTCCTCGTTGGGCTCGACCTGCTCGTCGGCTCGATCGAGGTGCCGGTCTACGTCCAGAGCCTCGTCAGCGTCGCGATCCAAGCCGCGGTCTTCCTCGGGATCCTGCGCCTGACGGTCGTCGGCGCCGGCGCGCTCTCATGGGCCGAGATGGGCTGGTCACGGCTGGACGGCGCCGCGATCCGGAACGCCGCGTTCGGGGCCGCCGTTGCCCTCCCCGTGATCGCGGTGACGTCGATCGTTGCCGCCGCTCTCGTCGCGGTGTTCCACCAGGTGCCCGAATTGCCGCTGCCGCCGACTGGGCTCGCCGCCGGGCTGATCGCCCAGCTCGTCGCCGGCGCGATCATCGCCCCGGTCGCCGAGGAAGCCGTCTTCCGCGGCTTCGCGATCACCGCCTGGCAGCGGACAGTGGGCGAGACCGGGGCGCTGGTCCGGGCGTCGCTCGTCTTCGCCCTCGCGCACGTGATCACGGTCTCCGGCAGCACCCTCGGCGAGGTTGGAGGACTGATCGCGGTCGGCTTCGCGACGCGGCTGCCGGTCGCGTTCGCCCTCGGCTGGCTCTACCTGCGGACGCGCTCGATCTGGGCGCCGCTCGGGCTCCACATGGCCTTCAACGCGATCCTCCTGATCCTCGCCGAGGTCGCCCGGACGAACGGCGCCCTGGGCTGAGGCGGGACACCGCGGCGGGTGCCACCGCGGGTGCCACCGCGGTTGGCGATCCGCGGCGACTCACGCGTCTTCTTGCGTCCGGCGTGGCAAACGACGGACGAACCGCGGATTGCCGATCGATTCGGCGCCTTCCGCGGTCGGACGGCGCGCCCGACGCAGGAATTGGAGGCCGAAAGGCCCATTCGGCCTGCGGCCTCCGGCGTCAGCCGTCGTTTGACCCATCCGACGCAGGTCCGCGGTGGTGGACCGGTCTGGCCGCCCGGTTCGGGGCTCGGCCACAACTTGCCGTGAAGGCGGCGTTGACCGGCCGGTGAGGGTCGCCGGGTAGGGTTCGCCGTGTTCCCGGGTCCGGATGGCGGAAGGAATTGGCGGGCTTTCGTCGTTCGGGTCCGGGGACGCCTGATCCCGCCGCGATCCTGCGAGGCGGTCATGGACGAGGCGCATGCCGGCGGTCGGGCGATCCGCGAGATGCCGGCGAGCGAACGACCCCGCGAGCGGCTGGCGATGCGCGGCGCCGCGGGCCTCTCGGCGGCGGAGCTGATCGGGCTGCTGTGGGGCTCCGGCTCACGCGGTCGGTCCGCGGTCGATCTCGCCGAGGACGCCCTGGCTCGCCACGAGGGGCTGACCGGCCTGGCTCGCGCCGGCGAGCTCGAGCTCGTCGCGCTGCCCGGGGTCGGCATGGCCAGGGCGGCCCAGCTGACCGCGGCCTTCGAGCTCGGTCGGCGGCTCATGGCGGACTGGCCGACCGGGCGCTGGACGATCCGCTCGCCGCGCGACGTCGCCGATCGGCTGATGCTCCAGATGGGCCGTCTCGAGCGCGAGGAGCTGCGGGTGGTCCTGCTCAACACGAAGAACGTCGTCCTCCGGGTCGCGACCGTCTACCAGGGCAATGTCTCGTCGTCGCTGGTCCGGGTCGGCGAGCTGTTCCGGGACGCGGTCCGGCTCAACGCGAGCGGCGTGATCCTCGTCCACAACCACCCGTCGGGCGACCCGACCCCGTCGCCCGACGACCTCCACTTGACTGCGGAGGCGCTGGCCGCCGGCCGCCTCCTCGACATCGACCTGCTCGACCACCTCGTCGTCGGCCACGACGCCTACGTCTCGCTCCGCGACCGGGGGGTGTCGTTCGACCGGCCCGCGCGCCGCGCCGGCTGAGCGGCCCACGGCGCTTCGGCAGCCGCCCGCCGCGCCGGCTGAGCGGCCCGCCGGCGCCTCCGGACCGCCCGGGTATACTGCACGGGCTCTCCCGCCCGCCACCCGAGCGCGCGATCCGCCCGCGCCCCGCGCGGAGCCCGCAGCGACCCGGCCCGACCCGAAGCACGCGAAGGAACCGCCCGCCGTCATGCTCGACCGCTTCCTCGGCCTTTTCTCCCGCGACATCGGGATCGACCTCGGGACCGCGAACACCCTCGTCCACGTCCGTGATCGGGGCATCGTGATGAGCGAGCCGTCGGTCGTGGCGATCGACGCCAAGACGAAGCGGGTCCTGGCGATCGGCGCCGAGGCGAAGCGGATGGTCGGCCGGACCCCGGCCAGCATCATCGCGATCCGCCCGCTGCGCGACGGGGTCATCAGCGACTTCGACGTGACCGAGCAGATGATCAAGTACTTCGTCCACAAGGTCCACGACCGGGTCGGGCTGATCCCCCGGCCGCGGATGCTGCTCGGCATCCCGTCCGGCGTGACCGAGGTCGAGAAGCGCGCCGTCCGCGACGCCGCCCTGAACGCCGGCGCACGCTGGGCCCGCCTGATCGAGGAGCCGATGGCCGCGGCGATCGGCGCCGGGCTGCCGGTCAGCGAGCCATCGGGCTCGCTCATCGTCGACATCGGCGGCGGCACGACCGAGGTCGCGGTGATCAGCCTCGGCGGGATCGTGGTGTCGCGCTCGATCCGGATCGGCGGCGACGAGATGGACCAGGACATCGTCGCGTTCGCCCGGCGCGAGTACAACCTCTTCCTCGGCGAGCGGACGGCCGAGGACATCAAGATCGCGATCGCCTCGGCCTATCCGGGCGACTGGGACAGCCAGCGCGTCTCGCTTC
Source organism: uncultured Chloroflexia bacterium (assembly GCA_963710105.1). Lineage (GTDB taxonomy): Bacteria > Chloroflexota > Limnocylindria > Limnocylindrales > CSP1-4 > CF-46. The sequence goes on along the minus strand of CAVPYV010000001.1, from coordinate 2,752,429 downwards.
GCGGCCGCGACCTCCTGACCGGCCTGCCGCGCAGCGTCGAGGTCGGGGCCGACCAGATCCGCGAGGCGATCGAGCCGTCCGTCATCCAGATCGTCGACACGATCAAGGACACGATCGAGGAGACCCCACCGGAGCTCGTCGCCGACATCATGGATCAGGGCATCGTCCTGGCCGGCGGCGGAGCGCTGCTGTCGGGCCTCGACCGCCGCGTCGCGGACGCGACCCAGATGCCCGTCCACGTCGCCGACGACCCGCTGACGTGCGTCGCCCGCGGGACCGGCGTCGTCCTCCAGGAGCTCGAGCGGATGGACCGCGTCCTCGTCTCGGACACCTATGCCCGGGCACCGCGCTAGGGCCAGGTTGGCGCGCCTTCCCGGTCCCGACGCCGGCGGCGCCGGCTGGCGGCACCCGCGCTAGGCTGAACCGGCCATGACGACCCTCTTCGCCACCCGCGCCTCGCGCCGCCGGGCGGTGGCGTTCACGATCCTGCTGTCGATCAGCCTCATCCTGATGGCGATCTCGTCCAGCCCCGGCGTGACCGAGTTCCAGAACGCGATGGGCTACGCCCTCCGCCCGGTCCAGGGGGCGATCCACGGCGTCGCCGACTCGATCGCCGGCGCCGTCGCGGCCGTGGGCGAGATCCAGGGCCTCCATTCCGACAACGCGGCCCTCCGCCGCGAGAACGAGCGCCTGACCGCCGACAACCTGCGGGCCGCCGCGATCGAGCAGGAGAACGAGCACCTGACCGGGCTCCTCCAGCTCCAGAGCTCCTTCGCCTACGAGACGACCGCGGCCGAGGTCATCGCCCGCGAGTCGAGCGAGGCCCGCCGCTCGGTCACGATCTCGAAGGGGACCGACGACGGCATCGAGAAGGGCGACGTCGTCATCGCCGAGGGCGGCGCCCTCGTCGGCCGGGTCACCGACGCCGGCCCCACGTTCGCGATCGTGACCCTGATCAGCGACCGCAGCTCGACGGTCACCGGCCAGACCGAGACGAGCGCCGCCAGCGGCGAGGTCGTCGGCCAGCTCGGCGGCGCCCTGATCATGCAGAACATCGATTTCGACCGAGAAGGTCCAGGCCGGCGAGCAGGTCCTGACCCCCGGAACCCAGCTTGCGAGCGGCATCCGCTCGTCGTATCCGAAGGGCCTCCTGATCGGCGAGGTGACCGACATCAAGAAGGACGCCAACGCGGTCGTCCAGACGGCCTATCTCCTGCCGACCGTCAACCTCGAGAAGGTCGCCTACGTCCTCGTCATCCTCGACTACGTCGGCGGCCTGCCCGGGCCCGACGACACCCCGATCGACTGCAGCCAGACGGGGGAGGGCGGCGCCCTGCCGGGCGGCGAGCAGCCCTGCATCGAGCCGACCCCGGTTCCGTCGGCGAGCCCTCTGCTACCGTGACGCCGTGAAGGGAATCGTGCTCGCGGGCGGGACGGCGACGCGGCTGTTCCCGTTGACGATCGTCACGAACAAGCACCTCCTGCCGATCTACGACCGGCCGATGATCTACTACCCGATCGAGACGCTCGCCGGCATGGGCATCCGCGAGGTCATGGTCATCGTCGGCGGCAAGAGCGTCGGCGACGTGGTCGAGCTGCTCGCCGACGGCTCGCACTTCGGGCTCGACCTCACCTACCGCTACCAGCGCGGCGCGCTCGGGATCGCCCACGCGATCGGGCTCGCCCGCGACTTCGTCGGCGACGACGCCTTCTGCTGCGTCCTCGGCGACAACATCCTGCGCGGGCCCGCCCTGGCGGACACCGCCGCCGAGTTCGAGGCCGGCCCGTGGGGCGCCGGCACGCTCCTCTACCGGGTCGCCGATCCCGAGCGGTTCGGCGTCGCCGAGCTTGACGCCGACGGGCGGGTCATCGGCTTCGAGGAGAAGCCGGCCCGGCCGAAGAGCGACCTGATCCCGATCGGGGTGTACTTCCTGCGGCCCGACGCGTTCTCGGTCATCGACACGCTGGCGCCATCCGGCCGGGGCGAGTTCGAGATCACCGACGTCCTGAACCGCTACATCCCCGACGGACGCCTGTTCAGCCGGGTCTACGAGGGCCACTGGGCCGACGCGGGAACCGTGCCGTCCCTGATCCGGGCGGCCGAGCTGGCCCGCGACGACGACGACGCCGGCCGTCTCGCGCCGCCCGTCGAGCGCCCGGTCGGCTGACGGCCCGTGACCGACCCGACCGCTTCGCGCCTCGGACCCGCCGCCCGGATCCTCGTCACCGGCGGCGCGGGCTTCATCGGCAGCGCCTACGTCCGCGATGTTCTGGGTCGGGCCGACGGCACCCGGATCACCGTCCTCGACAAGCTGACCTACGCCGGCAACCGAGCGAACCTCGCCGCGGTCGAGGGCGATCCCGGGCAGGCGTCGCGCTTCCGCTTCGTCCACGGCGACATCGCCGAGCCCGGGATCGTCGGACCGCTCGTCGCCGACGCCGACGCGGTCGTCAACTTCGCGGCCGAATCGCACGTCGACCGGAGCATCCTCGACCCCGAGGCGTTCCTGCGGACCGGCGTGATCGGCGTCCACGTCCTCCTCGAGGCCGTCCGGGCGGCGTCCGCGGCCCGCGCCGCGCTCGGCGAGCCGCCGGTCCGCTACCTCCAGGTCTCGACCGACGAGGTCTACGGCTCGGTCGCGACCGGGCGATCGGTCGAGACCGACCGGCTCGAGCCGCGCTCGCCGTACTCGGCCGCCAAGGCCGCCGGCGAGCTGCTCGTCCACAGCTACGTCGTGACCCACGGCGTCGACGCGGTGGTGACCCGCGGCTCGAACACCTACGGGCCATTCCACCACCCCGAGAAGCTCATCCCGCTGTTCGTCACGAACGCCCTCGACGACCTGCCGCTGCCGATGTACGGCGACGGGCTGCAGCAGCGTGACTGGCTGTTCGTGGCCGACCACGCCGGGGCGATCGACCACGTCCTCCGCCATGGCGCCTCGGGCGAGACGTACAACGTCCCGGGGTCCGCGGAGATGGCCAACCGCGACGTGATCGCGGCGCTGCTCGAACGGCTCGGCAAGCCGTGGTCGCTCGTCCGGACCGTCCCCGATCGGCCCGGCCACGATCGCCGCTACGCCCTCGACGGGACGAAGCTGGCCACGCTCGGCTGGCAGAACCGGACGTCGTTCAAGGACGGCCTGGCGGCCACGATCGACTGGTTCCGGGCCAACGAGGCGTGGTGGCGCGCCGCGAAGTCCGGCGACTGGGACGCCTACTACGAGCGCCAGTACGGATCGCGCCTCGCCGCGGGCCGCGCCGCGGTCCAGCCCGCCGCCACCATCGCCCGCGACGGCGCGACGGTGGGCGACGGGGCGATCGTCCGCGACCCGGCGGGCTGAGCCATGCGGGTCGCGGTCACGGGCGCGGCCGGCCGGCTCGGCCGGGCGGTCGTGACGGCCCTGGAGGAGGCGCCGTTCACGGGCCCGTTCGGGCCGATCGGCTGGAGTCGCGGCATCTTCGACCTGGACGCGCCCGAGGCGGCCGGCCCGATCCTCGACCGCGACCGGCCCGAGGTCGTCGTCCATTGCGCCGCCTGGACCGACGTCGACGGCTGCGCCCGCGAGCCGGAGCTGGCGATGGCCCGCAACGCGACGGCGACCGGGGTCCTCGCCCGGGCGGCCGCCGCCCGCGGGGTCGACCTGATCGTCGTCTCGACGAACGAGGTCTTCGACGGGCGGCGGACCGACGGCGCCGGCTATCGGGCCGACGACCGGCCGAACCCGATCAACGCCTACGGCGCGTCGAAGCTGGCCGGCGAGGAGGCCGCCCGGGCGGCGTACGCGGAAGGGGGGTCGCCGGCAGGGGACGGCCGCGGCGGCGGCCAGGGCGGGCCGGCCCTCGGGATCGTCCGGACGGCGTGGCTCTACGGGCCGCCCGGCAACGACTTCCCGGCGAAGATCCTCGCCGCCGCCGACCGGGCGGCCGCCGCCGGCGAGCCGCTCCGCCTCGTGGCCGACGAGATCGGCTCGCCGACCTACAGCCACGACCTTGCCGAGGCGATCGCCGAGCTGATCGGCAACGCGGCCGTCGGCGGAACGCATCACATCGTGAACGGCGGGCGGGCCAGCCGGGCCGACTGGGCGCGGGAGCTCCTTCGCCAGGCCGGCCGGACCGTCGCGACCGAGGACGTCCCCGGCGCGACCTGGCCGCGGGCCTCGACGCCGCCGGCCTGGGCCGTGCTCGAGCCGACGCCGCTCCCCGGCGGCGAACCCCTCCGGGCGTGGCAGGCCGCGCTCGCCGACGACCTGCCCGCCCTCCTCCGCGAGCGGGCGAAGGCGGCGGCCGGCCGATGACGGGGCCATCCCTCCTCCGTTCGCCCTCGGACCTGCCCGGCGTTCGCTACGGGGCGATCGCCCGCCACGCCGACAGCCGCGGCGCGTTCCGCGAGCTCTGGCGAGCGTCGGCCTTCCCGGCGCTCACCGCGGACGAGACCGGCGCCCCGGCCGGGAGTGAGCCGCGGTTCGCCCAGGCCAACCTGTCGAGCTCGGCCACGGGGGTCCTCCGCGGCCTCCATTACCACCGCCGCCAGCTCGACTACTGGGTCGTCGCGGCGGGCCGGGCGCTCGTCGCCCTCGTCGACGTCCGGCCCGTCGTCGACGCCCGCGGCCCGGCGGTCGTCGAGACCCGCGAGCTCGCCGCCGACGACTGGGTCGTGATCCCGACCGGCGTCGCCCACGGCTTCCTCGCCCTCGAGCCGCTCGACCTCGTGTATCTCGTGACGAACGAGTTCGACGGCAGCGACGAGCTCGGGTTCGCCTGGGACGACCCCGCCGTCGGGGTCCCCTGGCCGGTGGTCCCCGGGACCGCCGACGGCCGGCCGATCCTGTCGGACCGCGACCGCTCGAACCCGACGCTCGCGGAGCTGGTCGTCAGCCTCCGCGGCTGATCCTCGGCTGCCGGGCAGGCGGCTGCGCCCTCTGGCCCGCCGCGCGGCCCGCGTTCACCCGACCGCACCCCTCCGCCTCATTCCGTACCCCGGTCGGCCCGAAGGGGCCATGACCGTCGGGACCATCCCGCGATTGGCTTCGCGCGGCCGCGCCGCGACGCTTGACGGGCATTCATCCCGTGCCCGCCGGCTGCTCACGCCCGCGGTCCGTCCAGCCCGGAGCTCGCGTTGCGCAACCTCGTCGCCGCCGTCGCCATCGCCCTCGTCGCGGCCCTCGGATTCGCCGGCCCCGCGGCGGCGGTCGCGGTCCAGACGAGCACGGCGAAGGTCGTGATCGTCGTCGGGGCGACCCACAGCGCGACCGCCACCTACCGCTCGTACGCCGACCAGGCGTACGCCGAGGCGATCAAGTACACGCCGAATGTCACGAAGGTCTACAGCCCGAACGCGACGTGGGCGAAGGTCAAGGCGGCCGCGTACAACGCGAACATCCTGATCTACTTCGGCCACGGCAACGGCTGGCCGAGCCCGTACACCTACGACCCGACCTATTCCACCAAGGACGGGATGGGCCTCAACTACGACGCCAACGGCGACGGCAAGCTCACCGACTACGAGATGAAGTACTACGGCGAGCCGTCGATGGCCCAGCTCCATCTGGCCCCGAACGCGATCGTCCTGCTCCATAACCTGTGCTACGCGTCGGGCAACTCCGAGCCCGGGAACGCCGAGCCGACCGTGTCGGTCGCCCATCAGCGGATCGACAACTACGCCGCCGGCTTCCTGAAGGGCGGCGCCCGGGCGGTGGTCGCCGACGGGCACATGGGACCGCAGCCGTACCTCGCCGGCCTGTTCACGACGGGCCAGTCGATCCTCGGCCTGTGGCGGTCGATGCCGAACTTCAACGGCCACGAGTCGTCGTTCGCCTCGTCCCGCTCGCCCGGCTACACCGCCTACTCCGACCCCGAGACGACGAGCAGCCGCTTCTACCGCTCCCTCGTGACCGCGCCGACGATAACGACCACCGCCGTGACGAACTTCATCGGGGACACCGGCGCCGACCCGGCCAGCCTGGTCGTCCCCGGCCGGGCCAGCGTCGGGACGTCGCCCGTCCCGCTGATGCCGTCCGCCACCGGCTCCGACCTGGCAGCCGAGCTCACCCTCCCGGCCGGCACCCGCCTGAAGACGGTCGCGCTGGCCGCTCCGGCGACCGCCGAGAGCCCGGCGATCATCCAGGTCGAGGGCCTTGACGACGCCTCGATCAAGGGCTTCGTCTCCGCGGCCGACCTGGCACCGCGCGACAGCCGCGCCCCGGTCCTCCTCGGGATCGAGGCGGGCGAGGGCTGGTTCTCGCCCAACGGCGACGGCAGCTCCGACACCCAGGCCGTCGGCGGCCAGTTCTCCGAGACGGTCTCCTGGACGTTCGAGGTCAAGAACGGCGGCGGCGCGGTCGTCGCCTCGTCCAGCGGAACCGGCGACACCTTCGACACCACGTGGGACGGCAAGGCGGACGGTGCCGCGGTCGCCGACGGCATCTACACGTGGGCCGTTCGCGGCGTCGACGCCTGGCGCAACGGGACCGCGACCGGCGGCGGCACGTTCGTCGTCGACAATCTCTCGGCCGTCGCCTCCACGTACACGCCGATCGCCCCGTACCGGGTCCTGGACTCGCGCGACGGCACCGGCCTGGCGGGGGTCTTCACCGCCGGCACGCCGCGGACGTTCCCCGTGGCGGGGGCCGGGACGGTCCCGGCCGACGCGGTCGCGGTGACCGGCAACGTGACCCTCGTCGGCCAGACCGCGGCGGGCTTCCTGGCGGTCACCCCGACCGCCACCGCGAGCCCGACGAGCTCGACCCTCAACGTCCCCCGCGGCGACATCCGGGCCAACAACTTCACCCTCCCGCTCGGCCCGGGCGGGAGCCTGGCGGCGGTCTTCAAGGCGGTCGCCGGGAGCTCGACCCACGTCGTCGTCGACATCACCGGCTACTTCACCGCCGGCGACGGCGGGGCGACCTACCAGCCGCTGACGAGCCCGGTCCGGGTCCTCGACTCGCGGCCCGGCGGGACCGGCCTCGGCGGCGCCTTCACGGCCCGCGTCGGGCGGACCCTCCAGGTCGCCGGCGTCGGCGGGATCCCGGCCGGGGCCAAGGCGATCACCGCCAACCTGACCGTCGTCAACCAGACCGCCGCGGGCTACCTCGCGGTGACCCCGACCCTCCCCGCCGGGCTGCCCGCCTCGTCGACCCTGAACTTCCCCCGCGGCGACATCCGGGCCAACGGCCTGACCGCCGCCCTCGGTACCGGCGGGAGCCTCGCGATCACCTACGTCGCGGTCGCCGGGGCGCGGGCCGACGTCGTCCTCGACGTCACCGGCTACTACCTCGCCGACGGCAGCGGGCTGCGCTTCCACGCCCTCGCCCCGGGCCGCCTCCTCGACAGCCGCGCGACCGTCCTGACCGGCCTGGCCGGGCCGTTCAAGGCGAACGTCGCCCGGATCCTTCCGGCGGCCGGCCGCTGGGGGGTCCCCGCTCGGGGCCAAGGCGATCACCGCCAACCTGACCGTCGTCGGCCAGACCGCGGCCGGCTTCGTGGCGGCCACCCCGGTCGCCACCAACAGCCCGCCGACCTCGACCCTCAACGTGCCGCTCGGCGACATCCGGGCGAACGGCATCACCGTGCCCCTTGGGCGGCGGCTGCACGGAGGGCCTCGTCTACAAGGCCGTCAGCGGCCGGACCGCCCACCTCGTCCTCGACGTCACCGGCTACTTCGAGTAGGGCCGGGCGGGCGGCGGGCCGGGCGGGGCCGCCGGCTCCCGCGCTCGATACACTGGCCCACGATGGACGCCGCCCGCGAGGATGCCTCCCCCGCCGCCGCGCCGGCACCCCTTGGCGCCGGCGCCTGGGTCGTCCTGCCGACCTACAACGAGGCCGACAACCTGCCGGGGATCGCCGCCGCGATCCTCGACGCCCTGCCGGGAGCGACGCTCCTCGTGGTCGACGACGGATCGCCCGACGGCACGGGCCGCCTCGCCGATGAGCTCGCCGCCGCCGACGGGCGGGTCCGCGTCCGCCACCGGGCGCTCAAGCAGGGCCTCGGACGGGCCTACCTCGACGGCTTCGGGGTCGCGTTGGCGGGTGGCGCTCGGTTCGTCATCCAGATGGACGCCGACTGGTCGCACGACCCGGCCGTGCTCCCGGTCCTCCTCGGGCCGGTCGCGGCCGGCACGGCCGATCTGGTGATCGGCTCGCGCTACGTCGCCGGCGGCGGCGTCGTGGACTGGGGCCTCGCCCGGCGCCTGATCTCGCGCGGCGGCAGCCTCTTCGCGCGGCTCGTCCTGCGGCTCGAGCCGCACGATCTGACCGGCGGGTTCAAGGCCTGGCGCGGCGAGACGCTGGCGACGATCCCGTTCGCCGGGATTCACGCGGGCGGCTATGTGTTCCAGATCGAGATGACGTTTCGGGCGACCCGTCTGGGAGCCCGGATCGCCGAGATCCCGATCACGTTCCGCGACCGCCGCGTCGGCCAGTCGAAGATGAGCCGGCGGATCGTCGTCGAGGCCCTCGTCGTGGTCGTCCAGCTCCGGGCGGAGGAGCTCTGGGCCCGGCTCCGCGGCCGGCCGCCGCGCGGGACCGTGGCGGGCGTGCCGGCCGCCGCCCCGGCCGCCGAACCGCCGGTGGAGCCGGCCGCCGCCCCCGATCCCGACCCGTCGTGAGCGATCCGGCGGCGCGCCTCGGCTCGACCGCCGATCCTGCCCCGCCGCCCGGGGTCCGCATCGTCCTCGACGCCCGGCCGCTGCAGGAGCCGGACCGGGCACCGCTGACGGCCGCGTACCTCGACGGCCTCCTCGGGGCGTTCGACGCCGACCCGCTCGCCGGCGAGTCGTTCGCCCTCCTCCTCCGCTCGGACCTCGACGACCCGACGACCGCCTTCGCCCACCTGAGCGTCGTCGGCCGGCGCCTCCTGCCGCCGACGCACCTCCTCCGGTCGGCCGCCCTGACCGTCGACCCCTTCCTCCTCAGCGGGGCGAGCCTCGGCGCCGCCTGGCGAGCCGACGCCGGCGGCGCGGCCGGCGCGGTCTACCATGCCGTCGGCGGGGCGGCCCCGCTGGCGACCGGCCTGCCGCTCGTCGTCACCCTCCTCGACCTCGCCCCGTGGGAGCTTCGCGCGGCCTACCAACGGAGCCTCGCGAGCCGCTTCGGACAGCGCCTCCGCGGTCGCCTCGTGCGCGACGCGGCGGCCGTGATCGTCGGCAGCGACGCGGTGGCCCAGGCGGCCCGCCGCCTCCTCCACATCCCGAGCGCCCGGATCCGGGTCATCCGCCTCGCGCCACGCCCGGCGTTCACCTTCTGGCCGGACGCGGGCCGGCCACCCGACGCGGGGACCCGGCCGGCGGACGCCACGGAAGCGGCGACCCGGGCCGAGCGCGACCGACTCGGCCTCCACGAGCGCTATCTCGTCTACGCCGGCCGCTACGACGCGCGTCAGGATCTCGCCACGCTGTTCCGGGCGCTCGCCTCCCTGGCCGTCGCCGGCCGCCCCGAGGGGCTCGCCGCGGACGTCCCCTGGCCGCCGCGCGTCCTCCTGGTCGGGACCACGCCGGAGGACCGGGCGGCCCTCGCCCGATCGGCCGCCCGCGTCGAGGTCGGCGATGCCCTGGCGTACGCGCCGGCCCTCCCCGACGACCGTCTGGCGGCGCTCGTCCGCGGCGCCCGGGCCGTGATCCTGCCGGCCCTCTCGGACGCGACCGGCCTGCCGGCGCTCGAGGCGATCGCCTGCGGGACGCCGGTCGTGGCCTCCGCGGTCGGGGCCTTGCCCGAGGTGGTCGGCGCCGCCGGGATCCTCGTCCCGCCGCGCGAGCCGGACCGCCTGGCCGCCGCCCTGCGGGCGGCCTGGAGCGATGACCGGGTCCACGCCGGGCTGGCGGCGGCGGCCCGGGAGCGGGCCGAGGGCGATCAGCGGACCTGGGCGGACGTCGCGGCCGACACGCGGCGCGTCTACGCCGACGTCGGGATCGGCGGAGTGGGCGGAGTCGGTCGCGTCGGCGGCGGCGGGGCGGTCGTCGACGGGCGACCGGCGGCCGATTAGCGGGGCTGGTTGCCGGGCGGCAGCGGCGTCGGCGGGGCGGGCTTGCCGGCGACGAACGCGATCTTGTCGGTCGTCTTCATCACCTGGACGAACGTCTGGCCGATCGTGAGGGTGACCGGCTTGCCGGCCTTGTCGTAGAAGCGCGTGGCCGAGGTCAGGGACGTCTTCTTCCAGGTGCCCTTGATCGTGATCCCGTTGGTCGAGATCCAGGCGGGGCCGCTGCCGATCACCTCCGCCTCGAGACGGTGCTTCTGGGGATGGCCGTCGTTGAGCGGCCCGAAGTGCATGACCATGACGATCACGTTCTTCGGGGCGACCCGCGTCCCGGTCGCCGCGTCGACCTGGCGCTTCTCGCCGGTCACCGAGCGGAGGTACGTGTTCGTGGCCCGGTCGTAGTCGAAGCGGATCGCGTTCACGTTGCCGTACGTCACCTGGATCCGGCCGCCGACCGGCCGCCAGCCGAGGGCGGCGTCGCGGGCGAACGTCCAGGGCCAGGTGATCGGGCCGTCCTTGGCCCCGACCGTCTTCGCGATCCCGCGGAGCTGCTTGCCGCTCGTGTAGAGGTTGTGCGGCGCGGGCCGGCTCGTCCGGTGGAAGGACCCGCCCCAGCGGAACTCGTCGGCGTTGTAGACGAGCTGGCCGTTGCCCTTCGCCCGGAGCGTGGCGAGGGCCTGCGGCGAGCCGCCGGCGTGGGCGTACAGGGCGCGCAGCTCGGCCGCCCACGCGATGTAGTAGTAGCGCGAGCTGCGGACCGGCCCGACGTCGGTCGGGATCGTCTCCTGGAAGACCATCATGTAGCGCGGGATCCCGCCCTCGGCCGGGGCCTGCCAGACGATCGACGCGGAGTTGAAGCCGGACTGCGGGCGGGCCGGCGAGAGGTCGTCGATCATCACCGCGATCGGGTGGCGAGCGGCCGCCTCGGGGGTCACGAGACGGCCGGTGAGCGGCGCCGGAACGAGGCTCGGGGACGGCGTCGGGGTCGGGCTGGGCGTGGGCGTCGGCGACGGCGAGGCGGACGGGCTGGGTGTCGGCGTCGGCGACGGCGAGGGGCTGGGACTCGGCGACGGGGCGCTCGACGGGGGCGTGCTGCCGAGGCCGGCGACGAGGCCGGATCCGGCGGGCGGGGCGCTCGGCCCGGCGGTCAGCGCGGCGACGGCGCCGAGGGCGACGCCGCCGACGACGGCGAGGATCGCGAGCGCCACGACGGCGGTGCGGTTCATCGATCGAGCGCTGGAAGCATGCGGCGGAGCCCCTCGAACATCGGTGCGGTCGCGGCGGTCGACCCGACCCGGTCGGGGATGCCGCGCGGCGGGACGCTGACGACGTCCGGGCGCAGGATACGCCCCCGCCGTCTGCCGGGCACTCGACGCCTCGGGCCGCCGGTTGGTGACGCCGGGGGCCGGGCGCAGTACGCTGGAGGCTCGCGTCCCGCCCGGACGACCGGGATCAGCTCACGCCGTGGGAGACGACCGATGGCCCAGCCCGAGACCCCCGACACGACGGGCGACGACGCTCTGGCCGGCGCCGAGGCCGAGGCGGCCCGCGAGGCCGCGGCGGAGGCCGCCCCGCCGGTCGTCACGCCGAAGGCCCGCACGAGCGGGAAGCGCGCGAGCGGCGCGAACGCCGGCTCGGTGGACGCTGCCGCGTCCGCCGCGAAGGGCGGCGACCCCGCGAAGCCCCGCGCCGCCCGAGCGACGCCCGCATCGGCCGCCGCCAAGGCGCGCCCGGCGACGGCGGCGGCCCCCGGAGCCGAGGCGGCGGCGGCTCCCTCGGCGCCCTCGTCGCTCCCCGTCGAGCCGCCACGGAACGTCTCGGGCGAGACGCTCACGATCCACCAGGGCGGGCTCGAATCGGCGAACGCCACGAACATCGACCTCCGCCAGGGCGGGATCGGCCGCGCCCGCGCCACGGACATCGCCGTCACCCAGGGCGGGGTCGGGGCCGCCCGCGCCGACCGTGTCTCGGTCGAGCTCGGGGCGATCGGTGCGGCGCTCGCCGGCGACGTGTCGATCACCCAGGGCGCCGCCGGCTCGATCCTCGCCCGCGACGTCCGGATCGAGCAGTCGGCGGTCCGGATGCTCGTCGCCAACGAGGTCCACATCGAGCGGACGACCGGCGTTCTGTTCCTGATCGCCCGAAGGGTCGACGGCAACGTCAAGGCCCTGCTCGACTGGCGCGGGGCGATCGCCTTCGGCGCCGCGTTCGGGCTCGTCAGCGCGATCTTCCGCCGCCGCCGCTGACGCGATCGGGTCCGGCGCCGCGCGCGCCGCGGGCAACGGGGAGCCCGAACCCCCTCGGATATACTCGCCCCATCGGCCCGCGCTCCCGGCGGCCCGCCGAACCGACCAGAGCCGCCCGCGCACGGCTGCCCACATGGAGCCTTCGACCGACCTGTGATCGACCCCTCCGCGCGTGTCCACGCGACCGCGGACCTCGAGCCCGACGTGAGCGTCGGCCCGCGAACCAGCATCTGGCACCGCGCCCAGGTCCGGTCCGGGGCCCGGCTCGGCAGCGACTGCGTCGTCGGCCGCGACGTCTTCATCGACGAGGGCGTGATCCTCGGCGACAAGGTGAAGATCCAGAACGGCGCCCTCGTCTACCACGGCGTCTCGGTCGGCGACGGCGTCTTCATCGGCCCCGGCGCGATCCTCACCAACGACCGCTACCCGCGAGCCGTCACCGCGGCGGGCGACCTCGCCCGGGCCGACGACTGGGAGGTCAGCCCGATCGTCCTGTCCGACGGCTGCTCGATCGGGGCCGGAGCCGTCGTCGTCGCCGGCGTGACCGTCGGGTCGTGGGCCACGGTCGGGGCCGGCGCGGTCGTCACCCGCGACGTCCCGAACCACGCCCTCGTCGTCGGCAGCCCGGCCCACCGGATCGGCTGGGTCTGCGCCTGCGGCGCGCGCCTCGTCGACAGCAACGGCGACCCGATGGCCGCCGAGCCCGGGCGCTACGCCGCGCACCAGGAGCTGATCTGTCCGCGCTGCGGCCGGACCTACGCGTACGTCGCCGATGCCGAGTCGCTCGAGGAGCGGTCCGGCCCTCGTCAAGGAGCCCCTGCATGATTCCCATCGCCCGCCCCGACATCGACCAGACCGAGATCGCCGCGGTCACCGAGGTCCTCCAGAGCGGGATGCTGGCCCAGGGCAAGCGGGTCAAGGAGCTCGAGGAGGACTGGGCCGAGTTCGTCGGCGTCAAGCACGCGATCGCGACCGGCAACGGGACCCTCGCCCTGATGGCGATCTTCGCCGGGATCGGCCTCGGCCCGGGCGACGAGGTGATCACGGTCAGCCACACCTTCGCGGCGACGGCCAACGCGATCCTCTTCACCGGGGCGACCCCGGTCTTCGTCGACATCGAGCCGGACACCTACCTGATCGACGCGAAGAAGATCGAGAAGGCGATCACGCCGCGGACCCGGGCGATCTGCCCCGTCCACCTGTTCGGCCTCGTCGCCGACATGGACATGATCCAGGCGATCGCCGACCGCCACGGGCTCGTCGTCGTCGAGGACGCCTGCCAGGCCCATGGCGCGACGTTCCGCGGCCGGACGGCCGGCTCGTTCGGGCACGGCGCGTTCAGCCTGTACGCGACGAAGAACATGACGACGGCCGAGGGCGGCTTCGTCACGACGAACGACGACGCCCTGGCCGACTGGCTGCGCCTGTACCGCAACCAGGGGATGCGGACGCGCTACCAGTTCGAGATGCTCGGCTTCAACTTCCGGATGACCGACATCGCCGCCGCGATCGGGATCGCCCAGCTCGCGAAGCTGCCCCGGAACACGGCCCGCCGCCAGGCGATCGCCGCCCGCTACGACGCCGCGTTCGGCGAGCTCCCGATCGGGCTGCCGATCACGCCGGACGGGCGAACCCACGTCTTCCACCAGTACACGCTCGATGTCGGCGAGGCCCGCGACGCGATCGTCGCCGACCTCCGTGAGGCCGGCGTCGGGGCGGACGTCTACTACCCGCTGCCCGTCCACCGCCAGGCGTACATCCTCGAGCGCGGCCTCCACGCCGACCTGCCGGTGACCGACGCCGCCGCGGCGACGACCCTCGCCCTGCCGATGTTCCCGGGCCTGACGGACGACGAGCAGGACCTCGTGATCCGGGCCGTCGGCGATGCCGTCGAGCGCCACCTCCGGCAGGGCGCGGCCGCTGCCGGCCCCGCGGGACAGGCCGCCGCGCGATGACCGGCACGTGGCAGCCGGCCGGTGACCGCGAGCTGCGGGTCGGCCTGGCGGGCCTCGGCTCGATGGGCCGCAACCACCTCCGGATCCTGGCGGGGCGCGACGACATCCGGTTCGCGGCCGTCGCCGACCCGGTCGCGGACGTTCTCGCATCGGCGACCGACCAGACCGGCGCCCTCGGCTTCGCGGAGCCCCTGGCGATGATCGCCGAGGCCGATCTCGACGCCGTCGTCATCGCCGCCCCGACGACGGCCCACGTCCCGCTCGCCCTGGCGGCGATCGAGCGCGGCGTCGCGGTCCTCGTCGAGAAGCCGCTCGCGGCCACGGTCGACGAGGCGATGCGGATCGTGGACGCGGCGCGGAGCAGCGGCGTGCCGGTCCAGGTCGGCCACGTCGAGCGGTTCAACCCGGCCGTCCTCGAGCTCGGCCGGCTGATCCAGGCCGGCTGGCTGTCGACGATCTACTCGATCGCGTCGCGGCGGGCGGGCCCGTTCCCGGCCCGGATCCGCGACGTCGGCGTGACCGTCGACCTTGCGACGCACGACGCCGACATCCTGAGCTGGGTCGCCGGCGAGCGGCCGACCCGGGTCTACGGCGAGACGGCCCAGCGGATCCACGCCACGAACGAGGACCTCCTGTTCGGTCTCCTCCACTTCCCGTCCGGCGCGACCGGGATGCTCGACGTCAACTGGCTGACACCGGCCAAGCGGCGCGAGCTGATCGTCGTCGGCGAGGAGGGGATGTTCGAGCTCGACTACCTCACCCAGCGGCTGACGTTCACCCGGGCGACCGACACGACCAACCCGCGCCTGATCGGCGGCTACGCGCCGACGTTCGAGGGCGAGGTCGTCGAGCTGCCCGTCGCCTCCGCGGAGCCGCTGGCGTCCGAGATCGACGCGTTCCTCGGCATCGTCCGCGCCGGCGGCCGGCCGGTCGTCGACGCCGAGGACGGCGTCTGGGCGGTCGCGATCGCCACCTCGCTCCTGTCCGCCGCCGCCGACGGCCGCGCCGTCGACCTGTCCACCCTGACCTCGAGGTTCGCTCCGGCATCATGACGATCGTCAGCCGCCCGTCTTCCGTCCAGAGCCTGCTCGGCGGGTCCATCGAGCTGCCGCTCCACGCCTGCGGCCACCAGCCCGCCGTCCAGGCGAAGCCGTGGATCGCCGAGCCCGGCACCGCCGGGACGGTCGCGGTCGTCGGCGCGGGCAAGATGGGCCTGCCCCTGGCCGCCCAGTTCGCCGACCACGATTGGCACGTGATCGCGGTCGACGTCCAGCAGTCCGTCGTTGACGCGATCAACGCCGGGCGCTCTCACGTCACCGAGGAGCCGGGTCTCGCCGAGCTCGTCGCGACCGCCCACGCCGGCGGCCGGCTGCGGGCCACGACCGACGGCGCCGCGGCGGCGCGCGAGGCGGACGTCGTGGTCCTGATCGTGCCGGTCATGCTCGACGAGGCGCAGCAGCCCGACTACCGCCACATGGACAGCGCCGTCGACGCGATCGCGCCCGGCATCCACGCCGGCTCGCTCGTGATCTTCGAGACGACGCTCCCGGTCGGCGACACCCGCGAGCGGTTCACGCCGCGGCTCGAAGCGGCCTCCGGCCTCCGCGCCGACGCGGACTTCTTCGTCGCGTTCTCGCCGGAGCGCCTGTACACCGGCGCGGCCCTCCGCAACCTCGCGACCTACCCGAAGCTCGTCGGCGGGATCGGCCCGGCGTCGACCGCGCGGGCGGCCGCGTTCTACGACGCCGTCCTCGACACCGAGGTCGTGGCGATGAGCAACGCCGAGGCGGCCGAGTTCAGCAAGCTCGCCGACACGACCTACCGCGACGTGAACATCGCCCTCGCCAACGAGTTCGCCCGCTACGCCGAGCGGGCCGGGGTCGACATCCACGAGGTGATCGCCGCGGCGAACTCCCAGCCCTACTCGCACATCCACCAGCCGGGGATCGGCGTCGGCGGCCACTGCATCCCGGTCTACCCCCACTTCCTGCTGTCGCGGGCGCCCGAGCTCGAGCTGGTCGCGCTCTCGCGGCGGACGAACGACGGCCAGGTCGGCGTGGCGATCCGCTCGATCGAGAAGGAGATCGGCGGACTCCAGGACGTCCCGGTCCTCGTCCTCGGGCTGACCTACCGCCACGGGGTCCACGAGCTCGCCTACTCGCGGGCCCTGCCGCTCATCGAGCGGTTGGCCCACGCCGGGGCGGTCGTGTCGGCCTACGACCCCCTCCTGACCCCCGCCGAGACGGGCCGCTGCTGCGCGACGCCCTGGACCTGGGGCGAGCGAGCGCCGTTCCGGGCGATCGTCACCCAGACGGCCGACCCCCTCTTCGCGACGCTCGACCCGTCGTGGTTCCCCGACCTCGAGGTCGTCTTCGACGGCCGGGACAGCCTGCGCGACCTGGCCCTGCCGCCGACGGTCGCCTACCGCGGGATCGGGCTGCCGCCGCGTCCACGGGCAGTTCCGGCGCCGGGCGCACGGTAGCCCGCCGCCCTTGCGGATCGTCAGCGTCGTCGGGACGCGGCCGCAGCTGATCAAGGCGGCGGCGCTCCTGCCCGCCCTCCGCCGCCGCCACGACGAGGTCTTCGTCGACACCGGCCAGCACTACGACGAGGCGATGGCCGGGGCGTTCTTCGCCGAGCTCGGCCTGCCACGGCCGGACCACAGCCTCGGGATCGGCGGCGGCAGCCAGGCGGAGCAGACGGGGCGGATGCTGCCCGCGGTCGAGCAGGTCCTCCTCGCCGAGCGGCCTGCCGCCGTCCTCGTCTACGGCGACACGAACTCGACGCTGGCGGGGGCGCTCGCCGCGGCCAAGCTCGGGATCCCGGTCGCCCATGTCGAGGCCGGCCTGCGCTCGTTCGACCGGGCGATGCCCGAGGAGGTCAACCGGGTCGTCGCCGACCACCTCGCCACGTGGCGCTTCGCCCCGACGCCGGCCGCGGTCGCCAACCTCGCCGCCGAGGGGATCCTCGAGGGCGTCGCCCTCGTCGGCGACCTGATGCAAGACCTGGCCGCCCGGGTGTCGGCCGAGGTCCGGGACGAGGCCGCGCTCGGGCGGACGGCGCCGGGCCGCGAATTGGGCCTGGAGCCCGGTCGGTACCTCTTCGCCACGGTCCACCGGGCGGAGAACCGGGCGCCTGCGGCGCTCGTCGCCTGGACCGCGCTCCTCGCCTCGCTCGCCGCGCCGCGCCGTCCGATCGTCCTCGCCCTGCATCCGGGCACGGCGGCCGCCCTCGATGCCGCCGGGATCCGCCTGGCCGACGAGATCCGGGTGATCCCGCCGCAGGGCTACGCGACGACGCTTGCCCTCCAGCTCCACGCCGCCGCGGTGCTGACCGACTCGGGCGGGGTCCAGCGCGAGGCGGCATGGCTCGGCGTTCCGTGCCTCGTCCTCCGCCCGACGACGGAGTGGGTCGAGGCCGTCGCCGATTCGGGCGGCCGGATGGTCGTCGTCGGGCTCGACCGGGCGGCCGCGGCGGATGCGCTCGCCCGGCTCGCCCCGCCCGAGCGGGCGCCGGCGGACGCCCGCGAGCGGGCCGCGAGCCTGGACGCTCCGGCCGGCCGGCGCCGCCGACGCGATCGTCGCCGCCCTGGAGGGCGGGGATCCGTCGTGAAGGTCGCGATGTTCGTGTACGCCGACGTCACCCACGACGCGCGCGTCCTCCGCGAGGCGGGATCGCTGGCGGCCGCGGGCCACGAGGTCACCGTCGTCGCCCGCCCACGGGCCGACGGGGCGGGCGGCCAACCGGAGCGGCGCGACGGCTTCACGATCGTCCGCGTCCCGATCCCCGACGGCTGGCGCCGGCCGTGGCGGATCCTCGGCCTGCCCGCCCGCTTCCTCGCCCGGCTGGTGGACCGCGTCCGGGGCGGACGGTCGGCCGAGGAGACCCTGACCTGGCTCGTCCTCTGGCGGTTCGCGATCCTCGGCTGGGCACGGGCCGCCGCCGCAGCAGCCGGCCCGGCCGACGTCTTCCACGGCCACGACCTGAGCGGCCTCCCGGCGGCCCTCGCCGCCCGCAGCCGGAACGGCGGCGGGCGGATCGTCTACGACAGCCACGAGCTGTTCCTCGACGCGGGCGCGAACGTCCGCCGGCCCGCCTGGGCCCGGCGCCGGTTCGCCCGCCTCGAGCGGGCCTGGGCCGGCGAGGCCGAGGCGGTCGTGACCGTGAACGACGCCCTCGCCGCCGAGCTGGCCCGGCGCTACGGCCTGCCGCGGGTCGTCGCGGTCCACAACTGCCCGCCGCGCTGGCAGCCGCCGGCCGTCCCGGATCCCCGCCTGCGGGCGGCGATCGGCTGCCCGGCCGGGACGCCGGTCGCCCTGTACCACGGGAGCTTCGCGCCGCACCGCGGCCTCGAGCAGCTGGCGGACGCCCTCCTCGAACCGGGGATGGAGCAGGTCCACGCGGTCGACCTCGGCTTCGGCGCTCAGCGCGACGCCCTCCTCGCCCTGGCCCGCGAGCCGCGCTTCGGCGGCCGGCTGCACGTCCTGCCGCCAGTCCCCCCGGAGGACGTCGTCGGCTGGGTGTCCGGCGCGGACGTCGACGTCCTCGCGATCCAGCCGAGCACGCTGAACCACGTCCTCTCGACCCCGAACAAGCTGTTCGAGGCGCTCGCGGCCGGGGTGCCGGTCGTGGCCAGCGACTTCGACGGGCTCCGGGCGATCGTCGTGAACGGCCCCGACGGCCCGCTCGGCGTGGTCTGCGATCCGGCCGACCCGGCGGCGATCGCAGCGGCGATCCGCTCGATCGTCGAAGCGCCGGCCGAGGAGCGGGAGGCGCTCCGCCAGCGGTGCCTCGCGGCGGCCCACCGGCGCTGGAACTGGGAGTCCGAGTCGGCGAAGCTCGTCGAGCTGTATCGGTCGCTCGGCTCGGGGAGCGCGGCGTGACCGCGACGGTCGCGGAACTGAGCGCGACGGCGACCGGGGCGGACCTGCGCCCCGTCCCGCAGCGGCTCGTGATCGTCGTCCCGACGACCGGCGCATTCGACTCGCGGACCTTCCGGATCGCCCGCGCCTGCATCGAGCGCGGCCATGCCGTGACCGTCCTCGCCCGGTCCGGCCCCGGTCTCCCTGACGAGGAGGTCGACCCGGCCGGCCAGCGGATCGTGCGCGTCCGGGTGGATCCGGTCGACGGGCTCCCCGCATCCCGGCTGGTCAGGCCCGTCGCGGAGCGCTGGCGCCGCCGATCCGCCCGCGGCCGCGCGGCAACCCAGGCTCTGCCGCCGGCGGCCGGACCATCCGGCGCCGATGCCGAGCCGGTGTCGGCCCCGCCTCGCGGCCCGCTCGGACGCGTCCGCCGCGCCGCCGCCGCTGGCCTCCGCCTCGCGGCGATCGTCCTGACGGTTCGGGCCCAGCTCCGGGCGAGCCGGCTCGTCGACCCCGGCGCCGACCTCTACCACGGGATGGCCTACATGGGGATCCCGATCGCGAGCGCCCTCGCGGCCCGGTCGGGGGCCGCCGTCGTCTACGACGCCCGCGACATCTACGTCGACGCCGGGAACGTCGCGACCCTGCCGGGTCCGGTCCGGCGGCTCGTCGGCCGGCTCGAGCGCCGCTGGGCCCGCGCGGCGGATCGCGTCGTCACGGTCAACCGGCCGTACGCCGAGGTGATGGCCGGGCGCTGGGACGTGCCGCTCCCCCTGATCGTCATGAACTGCTCGTTCCGCTACCGGCCAGCCGAGCCGCGCGAGCGCCGGTTCCACGAGCGCCTCGGCCTCGACCCGGGCACGGCGGTCGTCCTCTACCAGGGCGGGTTCTCGCGGGAGCGGGGGATCGAACAGCTCGTCGAGGCGATCCGCCAGGTCCCGGACGCGGTCCTCGTCCTCATGGGCTACGGAGCGCTCCAGGCCGAGCTCGAGCGGATCGCCGCCGATTTCGCCACGGCCGGCCGCGTCCGGATCCTCCCGGCGGTCCCGCCGGCCGAGCTCCTCGACTGGGTCGCCGCCGCCGACATCGTGGCGATGCCGATCCAGCCGACGACCCTGAACCACCGCCTGACGACGCCGAACAAGCTGTTCGAGGCGCTGGCGGCGGGCGTCCCCGTCATCGCGTCGGACCTGCCGGGCATGGCCCCGACCGTCCGCGACAGCGGCGCCGGCGTGCTCGTCGACCCCACCGACCCGGCCGCGATCGCGGCGGCGATCCGCGACCTCCTCGCCGATCCCGTCCGCCGCGCGGACCTTGCCCGGCACGCGCTCGCGGCGGCCCACGAGACGTACAACTGGGAGGCGCAGGCGGCGATCCTGCTCGCCGAGTACGGCCGCCTGACGGGCAGGACGTGGTGACCGCGACCGCCGCACCCCAGCCCGCCCCCGCCCGGCCGCGGGCCGTCCTCCTCGTCGCCAACCCCGCCGATCCCTACTCTCGCGGCCTGCGGGTCGCTCGCAGCCTGGCCGGCGCCGGCTACGACGTCGAGATCGCGGCGACGGCCGGTCCGGGCAGCGCCGGCGAGGAGCGCGACGGCGACATCCGGATCGTCCGCCGCGAGCCGAGCGGCCCGTGGGCCCGCTTCGCTCACGAGCGCCGTGACGCATCGGCCGCCGCCCGTCGCGGCGGCCCGCTCGGGCGACTCGGGCGTCTCGCCGACAACGTCCTCAAGCTCATCGCCTGGCCGGCCCACGTCCGGGGCTGGTGGCGGACCCTCGAGCGCGACCTGCCGCCGGCCGACCTCTACCACGCCTTCGGGATCCTGACGATCCCGGTCGCCCTGTCACTTGCCCGCGCCGCGCGCCGCCGGGGGCAGCAGGGGAGGGTCGTCTACGACGTGATCGACGTCATCCTCGAATCGAACAACGTCGAGCGGATTCCCGGCCCCTTCCTCGCCCTCGACCGCTGGCGCGAGCGGCGCTGGGCGCGCTCGGCCGACGCGATCGTGACGGTCAACGACGCGATCGCCGCCCACCTCACGCCGGATCTGGCCGATCGCCGACGCGCCGACCGTCCTCCTCAACTGCCAGCCGCGCTGGGACGTCCCGGTCCCGCGGCCCGATCGGATCCGGGCGGCGACCGGCATCCCGCCCGAGCGGCCGATCGTCCTGTTCCTCGGCCGGCTGGGGCGGGCGCGCGGGCTCGACGAGGCGGCCGAGGCCGTCCTCGCCCTCGAGGACGGCGCGCTCGTGATGATGGGCTTCGGGCCGTGGGCGGAGCGGCTCCGCGCCCGCGACCGCGAGCCGCGCTTCGCCGGCCGGCACTTCACGCTGCCGGCCGTCCATCCCGACGACGTCCCCGCGTGGACCGCCTCGGCCGACGTGTCGATCGTCGCCGTCCCGGCCGACTCGCTGAACCAACGCCTGTCGACGCCGAACAAGTTCTGGGAGAGCCTGACGGCGGGGACGCCGGTCGTCGTCGGCCGCGACCTGGAGGTGATGCGGGCGATCGTCGAGGCCGATGGGCTGGGCGCCGTCGCCGACCCGTCCGACCCGGCCGACCTGGCCCGGGCGATGCGCTCGATCCTCGGCGGCTCGCCGGCCGAGCGCGTGGCGATGCGCGAGCGCTGCCTGCAAGTCACCCGTGAGCGCTACACGTGGGAGGTCGCCGTCCGGCCGTACCTGGCCCTCGTCGAGCGTCTCGTGCCGCCGGCCGCCCCCGGGCCGGCCGACGGCGCCCCGACCGATGGAGGCCCGCCATGACCCCGCCCTTCGGCCGTGGCCGCTGGGTCGTGGTCCGCGAGGGCCAGGTCCCGCGCTGGGGCGGGGAGCTCCGCCGCCGGAACATCTTCAGCGTCCTGGCCGAGCGGACCGGGGCGACCGTCGTCGACGGCTGGACGTCGCGCGCACTCATCGCCGGGACGCGCGGCCCCCGCTGGCGGTCGGTCCTGCGCTCGATCGTCGCCCGGCCCCACCTCGCCTCGTCCGAGCAGCTCTCGGAGCGGGTCATCCCCTACGCCGAGCGGTTCGCCGACCCGGTCGCGGTCGCGATCTACGACGACGCGGTCGCCCAGCTGAGCGCCCTCGGGATCGAGCTCGAGCCGGACCGGCTCGAGGGGATCCGCCGCCGCCGCGCGCTCAACGAGGCGCTCTTCCGCTGGCACGTCGTCCCCACGGCCTCGTTCGCGGCGCTGACCGCGCTCGACCCGGCGCGGGTGATCGTCGGCGGCAACGCGACCGGCGCCCGCCACGTCCGACCCGGCCCGTGGCCGGAGACGCCGACCGTCGGGCTCGTATCCGGGGCGGCGCCCGGTCGCGGGATCGAGACGCTCGTCGCGGCGGCTCGCCTCGCCCGCGAGACGATTCCGGAGCTGCGCCTGCTGCTCTGGCTCGTCGCGACCTCGCCCGAGAGCGAGGCCTACCTCGCCGGCCTGGCCGAGAGCGTCGCCGGCGATGGCTGGATCGAGATCGGGAGCGTCGACCACGACCACCTCGGGGAGGCGCTGGCCCGGGCGACGGTCCTCTGCATCGCCCATCCCCCGAACGCCTACATGGACGTCGCGCTGCCGGTGAAGCTGTTCGACTCGATGGCCGCCGGGCGGCCGCTCGTCGTGACCCCGCGGACCGAGACGCGGGCGATCGTCGAGCGTCACGGAGTGGGCGTCGTGACCGGCGGTGACACGCCCGAGGACATCGCGGCGGCGCTCCTCGGGCTGCTCGGCGACGAGGCGCTGGCCCGCCGCCTCGGCGCGACCGCCCGGAGCGTGGCCGAGACCGAGTTCGACTGGCCGATCGTGGCGGGCCGGATCGCCGACGAGGTGCTCCGCCGCGAAGGGCGGGGCGGCTAGTCCTTCGGGATCGAGCGGTCGGCCAGGCGGCGGAGCCCGACGCCGCTCCGAACGCCTGCCGATGACCCGAGGCTCGGCGCGATCGCCAGGGCGTCGTGGCCGTCGACCGCGATCAGCTCGATCATGCGTCCGCCCGACGGGTCTTCGTCGCTGCTTGCGACGAGCCCGGCGATCGCGGCGCTCGCCGGGGCGAGCCAGGCGTTGCCGTCACCGGCTCGCTCGGACCGCCGGCGGAGGGTCCCGACGGGGTCGCTGAGCACCCGGGCGACGCGTCCGATCCAGCCCCGCCGGGCAGCGAACCCGGTCCGGCTGATCGGCCGCCAGCCGGCCTCGATGGCGACGGTGAGGACGCGGCCGACGGCGGGCAGATCGATGTCGGCCGGCTCGACCGCGGCCACGAGCGTGAGCTCGTCGCGGAGGCCCTGGGGCAGGGCCGCGAGCCGGCGGGCCGCCGAGGAGCGGTCCAAGGCCACGACGACCGGTCGCCCGGGCGGAACGGCCAGGGTAGGCGATACGGCTCCCGTCGCACCCGCTCCGGCCGCGGATCCATCCCGCGACCCCGCCCACCGCGCGACCGCCTCCCCGTAGGCGTCGTGAAGCCGGTCGGCGACGAGCTCCGCGGAGAACCGTTCCGCCACCGCCGCGCGGAGCCGGGCCGGGTCGAAGGCCGCCCGCCGTTCGAGCGTCCGAAGGATCGCCGCGCCGAACGCCTCCGGGTCGTCGACCGGCACCAGGGCCCCGAGCAGGTCCGGCTCCGCGCCGAGGATCTCGGTCACCCCGCCAGAATCGGTCGCGACGACCGGCAGCCCGGAGGCGAGGGCCTCGACCGCCACGACCCCGAACGTCTCGCGCGGGCTGGCATGGACGAAGACGCTGGCCCGGGCCATCGCCGCGGCCACGCCCGCCCGGTCCGTGTCGCGCTCGAACGTCACCGCCGGGCCCATCTCGAGCTCGTCGGCGAGCGCCCGCCACGACGCATCTTCCTCGTCCGATGACGCCCGCCCGACGAGGCGGAGCGTGATCGACGGCCGTGCCGCGCGGGCGACGGCGACGCCGCGCAGCAACGTCTCGATGCCCTTGGAGGCCTTCCGGTAGCCGACGAACAGCAGCTCGTCCGGTCGGCGATCGCCAACCGGAGCCCGCGCGAACCGCTCGATCGGGACCGCGTTGGGAAGCACGCCGATCGTCGCGGCGAACGCCGGGAATGCGGCGCGCAGCTCGGCTGCCAGCGTCTCGCTCACCGCGAACAGCCGGTCGGCCCGCCGGAGGACGGCCGTGTAGCGCTCGTGGAGCTCCGGGCTGGCAATCAGGCGGTTCACGAACGAGGCGTGCTCGGTGACGACCAGCGGCCAGCCGAGGGCGTCGGCGAGGGCGATCGCCGCGGCGCCGTCGGGATAGCCCGTGTGGGCGTGGACGACGCCGAACCCGGCCCCGGCGAACCCGGGCTCGGCCGCCAGGCGCTCGCCGACCGCCCACAGCAGCGTCTCGCGGTGGATCGCGGCGTGGGCCGGGCCGGTCGGGCCGGAGGCGCCCTCGGCGATCGACAGGCGGGCGACGGGCAGGTCGGGATGGACGCCCCACGCCGGCCGCAGGAAGAGCGGCTCAGCGGCCGCGATCGCCGCCCGGCCGGCCGCGAGGACCGCGGCCTCCTGGTCGATCCGGGCCCGGCCGACGCCGGTCAGGCGGACCGGATCGAACGAGATGACGGACGGCCGGACCGACCCGGCCGCGAGCAGGGCCTCGGCCTGGTCGGCGACGAACCGCCCGGCCCCCGGGTCGTCGACCGAGGGAAACCACGTCGCCACGATCAGCACGCTGGGCCGGGTCTCGCGCGTCGGCGGCCACGTCGGCGGTCAGCCCGCGTCGGCGAGCGGCTTCTCGACGGCGGCGAGCTTGCGGGCCAGCTCCGTCTCGCGGTCGATCCGCGCCTGCTCGGAGCGCTCCTCGTGGAGGGCCACGACCTCGGCCGGCGGACCCTCGACGACGACCCGGCCGTGGTCGAGCAGCAGCGCCCGGTTGCAGAACTCGGTGACCCAGGCCATGTCATGGGTGACGAGGACGATCCCCTTCGCCGCCCGGGTCAGCTCGATGATCCGCTTCTTGCTCTTCGCCCGGAAGACGGCGTCGCCGGTGGCGAGGACCTCGTCGATGATCAGGACGTCGGGATCGACCGCGGTCGCGATCGAGAACCCGAGGCGGGCGCGCATGCCCGACGAGTACGTCTTGATCGGGGCGTCGATGAACTCGCCGAGCTCGGCGAACTCGACGATGCCCGGCAGCCGCTCCTCCATCTCGCGGTGGTCCATCCCGAGGAACGCCCCGGCGAGGCGGACGTTGTCGCGGCCGGACAGGTCGGGATCGAAGCCCGCGCCGAGGGTCAGGAGGCTCGAGACGTGGCCGATGACGTCGACCGCGCCCTCGTTCGGCTGGATGATCCCGGCGAGGACCTGGAGGAGGGTGCTCTTGCCGGCCCCGTTCGGGCCGATGACCGCGAGGCTCTCGCCGTGGACGACCCGGAACGAGACGTCGCGGAGGGCCCAGAAGTGGGTCGGCCCCTCGCGCCGCTGGGCGAGGTTCTTGAAGGACCCGCGGACGGTCGTCTGGCGGGTCAGGCGGAGGTTGTAGCGGATGCCGAGCCCCTCGACCGCGATCGCGTACGGCGCGTTCGGGTCGATCGCCCCGGCCCGGCGCGGGATCGTGTCGCTCACAGGACCTTGGCGAACGCGGGCTCGAGCCGCTTGAAGAGGAGGATCGCGCCGGCGAGGACGACGAGCGAGGCCGAGAGGAGCACGCCGAGGCCGAGCCAGTCCGGCAGCGCGCTGTCGTAGATCACCGCCCGGTAGGACTCGAAGAGCGGCGTCCACGGATTGAGCGACATGATGGTGCCAAGGCCGTGCGACTTCGTCCGGACGTCCTCGAGGGTGTACAGGGCGGGCGACAAGTAGAACCACAGCCGCAGGCCGTGGCGGGCGACGTTGGCGATGTCGCGGAAGAACACGTTCACCGCCGAGACGATGATCGCGAACGCCAGGCTGAACACGAACTGGACCGTGGCGATCAGGGGGATCAGGAGGAGGGTCCAGCTCAGCCGGTCGGAGTAGAAGAAGATCGTCAGGGCGAGGAGCGGGATCATCCCGAAGGCGAAGTTGACGATCCCGCCGAGGGTCGCCGCGACCGGCAGGACGATCTTCGGGAACTTCACCTGCTTGATGATCCGGTCGCGCGAGGTCACCGCGGTGATCCCGTCGTTAACCGCCGACGTGAACCACTTCCAGGGCAGGATCGCCGAGAAGACGAAGAGCGGGTAGTCCTCTTTGCCGGACCGGAAGATGACCGACACGAGGACGACGTAGACGGCCATCTGGAGGAGCGGATCGAGGATCCACCAGACGTTCCCGAGGAACGTGTCGGCGCCGTGCTTGTGGAGCTCTGCCCGGACGAGGTACCGGGCAAGCCGCCGGCGGGACCACATCTCGCCGAGGCCCTGGCGGATCAATTCGATCGAGCCGGGCCGCCGGGCAGCCCCCAGGATCCGGGGCTGGGAACTGGTTGTCATGCGCGCGGCACTCTATCACGGATGGTCCGCCGGACCGCCCGATTCCGGGCCCGGTCGATCAGCATTCGGCCGCCGGGGCGGCGACGACGGCGGGGCGGCGGCGGGCGACGAGGAGCTCGGTCGAGGGGCCCTCGCGGAGGACCTTCGTCAGCGCCCGGTCGATCCAGAAGAGGGCCGTCCCGATCCGCCGCCCGAGCCGGGGGTTGCCGATCAGGGTCGTCTCGATCCGCTTCCACCAGCGCTCGGCGAGGCGGCGCCGCCAGCCGGCGGGGACGTCGAGGGCGGGATGCATCGTCACGAAGATCGGCAGGCGGCCGAGGACGTCGAAGCCTGCGTCCGACAGGGCCGTCTCGTACTCGGCGAGGGTCCGGCTGACCTGGTGGTAGCCGCGGAACGCCGCGTCGTGGAGGAACATGTCCGACACGAGCAGGTGGCCGCCCGGCCGGACCACCCGCCCGGCCTGGCGGATCGCGGCCGCGAACCGAGCGTCGTCGACGATGTGGAACAGGACGTCGAACGCGGTCACGAGGTCGGCCGAGGCGTCGTCGACGGGCCACGGCTCGGACGCGTCCGCCTGGGCGAAGCGGTACTCCGGGTACGCGGCGCCGAGGCGCTCCGGAACGACGGCGGTGATGTCGAGGCCGACCAGCGAGGCCACGCCGCCGGCCTTCCAGCGCTCGACGTAGACGCCCGTGCCAGGCCCGATCTCGACGACGTCACTTCCCGCGACCGGCAATCGGAAGCGCCGGATCGCCCTCTCGAGGACGACCGCCCGCTGCCGGTAGAGGGCGTCGTTGAATGGCTTGCCGATCCCGCGGAAGCCCGCCCCCGAGACGTCGAAGCGGCCGCTCAGGCGGGCCTCCCAGAAGGATTCGGCGTCGTACGGGGCGGCGGCCCCGGCGGCGGGCGCCTCGTCGGCGGCGGGGCCGGGCAGGTCGGTCATCACTCGATATCGTCCCATGCCCGCCCACCGGCCGTTGGCGCCGCCGTCCGGGATATCCTGATCGCGGATCGGGCGGGGCACGGCGTCGAGCACGCGGAGGGACCTTGGACCACGAGTCAGGCGCGGCCGAGCCGCGGATCGCGATCATCGGCCTCGGCTACGTCGGGCTGCCGCTCGCCATCTCCTTCGTCGAGGCCGGCCTGCGGGTCGAGGGGATCGACGCCTACGGCCCGCGCGTCGCCGAGCTCGCCGCCGGCCGGTCGCCGATCGACGACATCCCGGACGACCGGCTCGGAGCCGCCCTCGCCGCCGGCCTGACCGTCGTCGAGCCCCGCTCGGCGTCGCTCGCCGCGGCCGACGTCATCTTCGTCTGCGTCCCGACCCCGATCACGAAGTCGAAGGACCCCGACCTCGGGCCCGTCCTGAGCGCCGCCGAGCCTGATCCGCGAACACCTCCGGGCGGGCCAGCTGATCGTCCTCCAGTCGACGACGTTCCCGGGCACGACGACCGGCCCGTTCCGGGCGGAGCTGGAGCGCTCGGGCCTGACCGCCGGCACCGACTTCGACCTCGCGTTCGCGCCCGAGCGGGTGAACCCCGGCGACCCGGCGTCGGCGTCGAAGGGCGTGCCGCGCCTGATCGGGGCCACGACCCCGGCGGCGACCGCCCGCGCGGCGAGCCTCCTGCGCCGGATCAACGACGACGTCCGCGAGCTGTCGTCGCCCGACGCCGCCGAGCTGGCGAAGCTCCTCGAGAACGTCTTCCGCAACGTGAATATCGCCCTGATCAACCAGCTCGCCCTCCTCTGCGAGCGGATGGGGATCGACGTCTGGGAGGTGATCGACGCCGCGGCGACGAAGCCCTTCGGGTTCATGCGCTTCACCCCCGGCCCCGGCGTCGGCGGCCACTGCATCCCGGTCGACCCGTACTACCTCGCCTGGCGGGCCCGCGAGTTCGACTTCGTCGACCGCTTCGTCGAGCTCGCCGGCGACATCAACTACGCGATGCCGCGCCACGTCGTCGACCTCGTGGCGGAGGCCCTCAACGACCGCGGCCGGGCCCTGAAGGGCGCCCGCGCCGGGGTCATCGGCGTGGCCTTCAAGCCGAACGTCCGGGACGCCCGCAACTCGCCGGCGGCGGACGTGATCGCCGGGCTCCGCGAGCGCGGCGCCGCGGTCACGTACCACGACCCCCACGTCCCGCTGTTCCGCGACGCGACCGGCGAGAGCCACGCCACGGTCGAGCTCGACGCGCTCCTCGCCGACAGCGACGTCGTCGTCGTCGTGACCGCCCATCGGTCCGTCGACCTCGATCGGGTCTATCGCGAGGCGGACCTCGTCGTGGACACGGTCAACAGCTCGGCGGGGCGAACGCTCCGTCCGCGCGGGGTCCTCCGCCTCGGGGCGGGCTGGAGCGCCTCCTGAGCACCGGCGCGGGCGACGAGACCCCGGGCGACGCGATTCCGGGCGACGCGACGCCAGGCGCGGATCGCCGGGCACCGGACGACGAGGCACGGCCGGCCGGCGGCCGCCGGATCGCGATGGTCGTCCACTCCTACTACGACGAGGATCCCCGCGTCCGGCGCGAGGCCGAGGCGCTCGTCGCCGCGGGCCATCGGGTCGAGGTCTTCGCCCTTCGCCGCGAGACGGACGAGGCCCGCGGCCTGGTCGCCGGCGTGACCGTCCGGCGCCTCGGCGTCCAGCGCCACCAGGGCGCCGGGATCGGGGTCTACCTCCGGGAGTACCTGTCGTTCCTCGTCCGCGCCTGCTGGGCCCTGACCCGAGCCCACCGCCGGGAGCGCTTCGACCTCGTCCAGGTCCACAGCCTCCCGGACTTCCTCGCCTTCGCCGCCCTGCCCCTCCGGCTCGTCCGGGTGCCGCTCCTGCTCGACCTCCACGAGGCGATGCCCGAGTTCTTCCGAAGCCGCTTCCCGGGGGCCGCCAACCCGATCGCCCACCGCCTCCTCGAGGTCCAGGAGCGGCTGTCGATCGCGATCTCGAGCGCGGTCGTCACCGTCAACGCCGTGATGGCCGAGCGGCTCGCGGCGCTCGGCGTGCGACCGTCGAAGATCCACGTCGTCCCGAACATGGCGTCGCTCGCCCGGTTCGACCCGGGCGCCCACCCCGCCCGGCCGTTCGCCGCCGACGGCGTCGTCCGGTTCGTCTACGCCGGCGCGCTGACGCCGACCTACGAGCTGGACGTCGCCCTCGCCGCCGTCGGCCGGATCGCCGCCGATCGGCCGGAGCTCGCGACCCGGCTCGACCTCTACGGCCGGGGCGACGCCGAGCCCGCGCTGCGCGACCAGGCCGCCCGGCTCGGGATCGCCGACCGGGTGATCTTCCACGGCCGGATCCCGATCGAGGACGTCCCCGCCGCGATCGCCGCCGCGGACATCGGCCTCGCCCCGACCCGCCACGACCCGTTCACCGACGTCAGCCTGTCCACCAAGCTCTTCGAGTACGCGGCGATGGGCAAGCCGGTCGTCGCCAGCCGCCTGCCGCTCGTCGCGGCGACCTTCCCGGCGGGCACGGTCGCGACCTACGCCGCCGGCGACGAGGCCGCGATGGCCGCCGCGATCCTCGCCCTGGTCGACGACGCGCCCGCCCGCGAGGCGGCGGTCGGGCGGACGTTCGAGATCGTCCGGGAGAGCTCGTGGGAGCGCCACGCGGTCGACTACGTCGCGCTCGTCGAGGGCCTGATCGGCGGTGGCCGTGGGGCCAGGGAGCGCGGAACCGCCTGAGGAGGCGATTGGAGGCGGTCGGGCTCGCGCGCCCGCCGCGCGGTGCGCCGCCGCCCCGATCCGGTCGTCCCGAGCGCCGGGTGCGCTAGGATACGGCACCGATCGGCGACCGTCTCGCCGTCCACCCTCCATGATCAGGACCGCAGTTTCCCCATGACCTTCCGAGTCAAGCCCGTCGATCGCGGCCGCTCGAGCCGCGATCCGAACCGCCGGACGCTCTACACGAATCTCGCGTTCGGCGTCACCGTCGTCGTCGCGATCCTCATCCTCGTGATCGTCGGCGTGACGACCTGGTACAACGCCCACCTCGCCCCGGCGGCGTCCGTCGACGGCCAGACGATCACGAAGGACCAGTTCATCGAGCGCGCGTCCGTCGAGGTCTTCCGCCTCCAGCAGCTCGCCAACCGGATCAACGCCGACGCGGCCGCCGGCCGCCTGACCGCCGCCGAGGCCCAGTCGCGGGTGACGGCGATCAACAACGAGCTGGACGACTCGCAGGGCGCCTTCAGCACGACGATCGTCGAGAAGCTGATCGACACGGCCCTCCAGGCGAAGCTCGGCGCGGAGCTCGGGATCGTCCTCACGCCCGAGCAGATCGACCAGCGGGTCGTGGACGACAAGACCCGCAAGGAAGAGCGCCACGCCTGGCTGATCGCGGTCACCCCTGCGGTCGACACCGGCAAGACCGAGCCGACGGACGCCCAGAAGGAGGCGGCCAAGAAGAAGGCCGACGACGCCCTCGCCGCGATCAAGGGCGGCAAGACGTTCGAGGAGGAGGCGAAGGCCGTCTCGACCGACGCGTCGAGCACGAGCGGCGGCGACATCGGCTGGATCGACACGACCTCGTCCGAGGACACCGACTGGGAGGCTGCCGTCTTCAAGCTCGAGACCAACGGCCTGACCGACGTGATCCTCGGCGCCGACGGGACGTACCGGATCGGCCGCGTCACCGAGATCGCCCCGGCCCAGGTCGACGCCGCGTGGGACCAGAAGCTGGCCGACGCGAAGATCAGCCAGGCCGCCTACCGGGCCGCGATCGCGAGCGAGGTGATGCGGACGACGCTCGGCGACAAGATCGTCGCCGACGCGAGCGCGTCCGGCCCCCAGAAGCAGGTCCAGGAGCTGTACATCAAGGCGCCCGACTCACCGCCCGGCGACGGCGCGGTCAAGGTCCGCCACATCCTGTACTCGCCGAAGGGCGATCCGGCGAACGCCTCGAGCGTCGCCGGACGGCGACCCGACGTGGACCGAGGCCCAGCTCAAGGCCCAGGCCGCCTACGACAAGATCAAGGCGGACCCGAAGCAGTTCGACCTGATCGCCCGGGCCGAGAGCGACGAGACGCAGGACCGCGGCGACGACGGGACCGGCGGCAAGCTGCCCTACTTCGACCCGACGACCTCGATCGACGAGGCGTTCGCGGCGGCGATCTTCAAGGAGGGCCTGAAGCCCGGCGACCTGCTGCCGCCGTTCAAGAGCTCGTTCGGCTGGCACGTCGTCCAGATCATGTACTACCCGCCGGACAGCGACGAGATGGCGAAGCTGCGGACCGAGGCGATGGCGCCCGGCGCCGACTTCGGCCAGCTCGTCCGCGACTTCTCCGACGGCCCGAAGGCGGGCAAGGGCGGCGACATCGGCTGGGTCCACCAGGGCCAGCTCGACGACCGGGTGACGAAGGTGATCCTGGCGACCCCTGCCGGATCGTTCAGCGACGTCATCGATGTCCCGAACGACGGGCTCTACCTGTTCAAGGTCGTCGCCGAGAAGACCGCCGCGCCCGACGCCGACCAGCTCAAGACGATCAAGTCGAACGCGTTCGGCAACTGGTACGCCGGCAAGAAGGCCGCGGCGACGATCACCCGCGATCTCCTCGGCGGGTAGCGCGGGACCGCGGTGCTCGACGCCCTCGTCGCCGAGGCACGTCTCCGCTGGGGGCTCGACCTCGCAGCCGGGCTCCAGGTCGTCGCGGCCGAGCACCTCGTCGGCACCCCGCTGGAGCCGTCCCGGCCGGTGCTGATCGTGCCCGCCGCGGTGCTCCGGATCGGGCAGCCGCGAGCGATGCCGACCCCGCCTCCGACCCGGCCGGCCTCGCCGCCGTCCTGCCCGGGCGTCACGGCCCGTCGGGCGATGATCCGCTGGCCGTGCTCCGCCGCCTCTACCCGGCCGACCATGCCGTCGGGCAATTCGGGGCCCAGGCGGCGACCACGATCGGCGAGCTGGACGCCGAGGCCCTCGCCGGCCCCGCTCTACCTCGGCCCGGTCGCCCCGGAGCACGCCGTCGCGAGCCCCTGGGCGATGCCCTGGATCTCGGCCCGCCTGCGCCTCCCGGACGGCTGCCCATGGGACCGCGAGCAGACCCACGAATCGCTCCGCAACCATCTCCTCGAGGAGGCCTACGAGGTCTACGACGCGCTCGGCTCGGGCGCCACGCCGGCCCTCGCCGAGGAGCTCGGCGACCTCCTGCTCCAGGTCGTCCTCCACGCCCAGCTCGCCGCCGAGGAGGGCGTCTTCGACCTGACCGACGTCAACGCCGCGATCGCGTCGAAGATCGTCCGGCGCCATCCCCACGTGTTCGGCGACGCCGAGGCGCGGACCGCGAGCGACGTCAACCGCCAGTGGGAGCGGATCAAGGCCGACGAGCGGGCCGGCGCGACCGAGTCCGAGGCGGCGACCCCGGCGCCGCCGAAGGGCGCGCTCGACGGGGTCAGCCGGATCCTGCCGGCCCTGGCCGCCAGCCAGGAGATGCAGGAGCGGGCGGCCAACATCGGCTACGAGTGGCCGAACATCGAGGGCGTCCTCGACAAGGTCGTCGAGGAGCTGGCCGAGCTGGGCGAGGCGCCGACCGCGGCCGACCGCGCCGAGGAGTACGGCGACCTCCTGTTCGTCCTCGTCAACGTCGCCCGCTGGCAGGGAATCGAGGCCGAGGCCGCCCTCCGCGCGGCCAACGACAAGTTCCGTCGCCGGTTCGCGAGCGTGGAGCGCCAGGCCGCCGATCGCGGGCTCCGGCTCCGCGACCTCGACTTCGCCGGCCTCGACGAGCTCTGGAACACCGCCAAGACCGAAGAGCGCGCGGCGTCCGCCGCCGCAGCGAAGGAGTCCGCCCGATGATCGGCAACCGCCCCCAGGTCCGGGCCGACGGCCGCGTCCCGACCCAGCTCCGCCCCGTCTCGTTCGAGCTCGGCGTCCAGAAGTGGGCGGAGGGATCGTGCATCGTCCACTTCGGCGACACCCGCGTCCTGTGCGCGGCGACGATCGCCGACCGCGTCCCGCCCCATCTCCGCGGCAAGGGCACCGGCTGGGTGACCGCGGAGTACTCGATGCTTCCCCGGGCGACGTTCGAGCGGACCGACCGCGAGTCGGTCAAGGGCAAGCTCGGCGGGCGGACCCACGAGATCCAGCGCCTGATCGGGCGCTCGCTCCGCGACGCGGTCGACCTGACGAAGATCGGGGAGCGGACGATCACGGTCGACTGCGACGTCCTCCAGGCCGACGGCGGGACCCGGACGGCCTCGATCACCGGCGGCTACGTCGCCCTGGCGGCGGCGATGACGACGTTCGGGATGGACCGCCATCTCGTGGCCAAGGTCGCCGCGATCAGCGTCGGGCTGGTCGCCGGCGAGGCGCTCCTCGATCTCGACTACAGCGAGGATTCGCGGGCCGACGTCGACTTCAACGTCGTCGGGACCGACGCCGGCACGTTCGTCGAGGTCCAGGGCACGGCGGAGGGCCGGCCGTTCGACCGGGCCGCGATGGACGGCCTGATCGACCTCGCCTCGGCCGGGCTGGAGCAGCTGTTCGCCGCCCAGGCGGAGATCCTGGGCACCGTCAAGCGGTGACCCGGCGATGCGCGGCGCCCCGTCGCTCGCCCCTCAGCGATCGATGACCGACCGGCCGCGCCTCCTCGTCGCCACCCACTCGGCCCACAAGCTGGCCGAGCTCCGCGACCTGCTCGAGCTCGAGCGCGGCGAGCTCGTCAGCCTCGACGACCTCGGGATCGAGGACGACCCCGAGGAGACCGGCGAGACGTTCGAGACCAACGCCCGGATCAAGGCCCGCTTCGGCGCCCGGCGGACCGGGCTGCCGACCCTCGCCGACGATTCCGGCCTCGAGGTCGACGCCCTCCACGGCGGGCCTGGCGTCCGGACCCGCCGCTACGCCGGCCCGGCCGCGACCGACGAGGACAACAACCGCAAGCTCCTCGCCGCCCTCGACGGCCTGCCGCCCGACCGGCGCGGCGCACGCTACGTCTGCGTCCTCGCCCTGGCCCTGCCCCGCGACGGGGCGGACGAGCGCGCCGCCCTCCCGATCCGGAGCGTCCGCGGCACGACCCGCGGCCGGATCGCGACGGCGCCGCGGGGCACGGGCGGCTTCGGTTACGACCCGATCTTCGAGCCGGCCGGGGAGCCGCCCGGCGGACGGACGTTCGGCCTCTGGTCGGCCGAGGCGAAGCACGCCGTCTCGCACCGCGGCCGGGCCGCCCGACGGATGACGCCGATCCTCCGCGAGCTCGGGTTCTAGGGCCGCGCCGATGCCGCCGATCCGCTCGATCTGCGTCTTCTGCGGCGCGTCCAGCGGTCATGACCCGCGCTACGCGAGCGCCGCAGCGGAGGCGGGCGACACGCTCGCCCGGCGCGGGATCCGGGTCGTCTTCGGCGGAAGCCGCCTCGGCCTGATGGGCGCCGTCGCGGATGCCGCGCTGGCGGCCGGCGGCGAGGTCGTCGGAGTGATCCCGCGCCTCCTCGTCGACCGCGAGCTCGCCCATCCCGGCCTGACCGAGTTGCTCGTCGTCGAGACCCTCCACGAGCGCAAGGCCGCGATGGCCGGGCTGGCGGACGCGTTCATCGCCCTGCCCGGCGGCCTGGGGACGCTGGAGGAGCTGGCCGAGGTCCTGTCGTGGGCCCAGCTCCAGCTCCACGCCAAGCCGATCGGGCTGCTCGACATCGGCGGCTACTTCGCGGCGCTCGAGGCGTTCCTCGATCGGGCGGTCGACGACGGCTTCCTCGCCGCGCGCAACCGGCGGCTCCTCCTGCGCGACGTCGACGTGGCCGGCCTCCTGGGGCAGTTCGCAGCCTGGGATCCGCCGGCCGGCAGGTTCGGGCCGCCGGGCCAGGCCGCCGCCGAAGGCTGAGGGCGGCCGAAGGCTAGGGGGCGGCCGAGGAGCGGCCGGCCTTCGGCGAGGCGCTCGGGCTCGGCACCGGCCACGTCGGGTCGGCGCCGGGTGGCCCGAAGACGACCTTGACCATCGCCTTGATTCGTGACGGGACCGGCAGGTAGACCGAGCCGTACTGGGTCGACCCGCCGGACTTGATGAACGGCGACGTCAGGACGAGCTTGGTCGTGGCCGACCCGTCGATCTGCTCGGCCAGCGCCGCGAGCTGGGGCAGGCGATCCTGCGGCAGGTCGGTCCGGACGGTGTTCCCGACGGCCCGCAGGAGGTTCGGCAGGTTGAACAGGATCCCCGCCCCGACCGCCTGGTTGCGGAGGGCGACGAGGACCTCCTGCTGGCGGGCGGCCCGGGTGAAGTCGCTCTCGCCGGTCGACTTCCGGATCCGGGCGTAGGCCAGCGCGTTGGCGCCGTCGAGGTGGTGCTTGCCCGGCTGGATCGACCAGCCCGGCCCGACGCCGAAGCCGCCGTAGTTCGGGTCGGCGAGGGCCTTCTTCACGTCGATGTCGACCCCGCCGACGGCATCGACCATCCCGACGAAGCCGCGCAGGTTGACCGTCGCGTAGTAATGGATCGGGATGCCGAGCAGGGTCGAGATCGCGCCTTCGAGGGCCTTCGTGCCGCCGCCCGGGAACTCGTCGGGATGGCGCGTCGCGTAGCTGATCAGCGAGTTGATCTTCGGCGCGAAGACGTTGCCGTCCGGCAGCGGAACGCTCGCCAGGTCGCGCGGGATCGAGAGCATCGAGACGGTCCGGCCGACCGGGTCGAGCGACACGACGATCATCGAGTCGGTCAGGGCCTCCGTCCGGCCGGGCCCCGAGTCGACCCCGATCAGGAGGACGTTGAGCCGCTCGGTCTCGCCGGGACCGGTGGCGACCGGATTCGAACGATCGTTCGGCTCGGTGAAGATCTGGGCGAACATCGTCTGGGCGACCGTGCCGTAGTTCCAGGCGATCGCGTGGGGCAGGATCGTGGCCAGCAGCAGGAGCACCAGCCCGATCGCCCCGATCCGGCCCGGCCGCCGCGGGTAGCGGGGGTCGGCGAAGGCGTGGAGGACCGCCGCGGCGCGCCACACGAGGATCACGAGGTTCAGGACGAGGAGGAGTCCGAGGACCGACGGGGCGATCATCCGGGCGAGGAGCATCGTCGGGGAGTCGGACTGGAGCACGAACCAGGCGACGAGGGCGGCGACGAGCGTCGGGATGCCGAAGACGAGGGCCGGCCGGAAGCGCCCGTTCAGGGCCTGGCCGGCGCCGGGCACGACCGACGACGCGATCGCGACGAGGAGGCGGCGGAGGTCGGTGGGCTCGCCCGCCGTTCGACCGGCCCGCGGGGCGGGCGGGGTTTCTCGGCCGCGCTCATCGAGGTCCGACGGGCGGCGCCGCGACCCCGCCGGGCGTGCCTGGTCGGCGCCGAGCCGCTGGCGGGAACGGAGGGGAGGGGCGGACGAGTCGCGCACCGAAGGCTCGGCCATCGCGGGGAGTGTCAGCTGCAACGCCCCGATCGCGCCGCCGCAGAGCCCGGGTCGAGGGCCGGACCGGCCGGGCATGGAGACGCCGGGCGATCGATCAGCCTGCCAGTGATCGCCCGGCGTCGTGTCTGTGACGAGCGAAGAGCGGGGAGTGTTCCGCGGCCCGCGAGACGGGATTGCGGCGCACCGTCGGGCGGGTCCGTGCTGCGCCGGATGCCGCTGCCTGTACTCTTGGGCCGGCGCTGCGGGGTGTGGCGTAGTTGGCAACGCACGTGCTTTGGGAGCACGAGATCGTCGGTTCGAGTCCGACCACCCCGACCATCCACCGTCGTCACCGCCGCCGCCGCCGCCCCGCCGCCGCTACTGCGCGGCCCCGATCTCGCCGACGGACCCCTCAGACCGTGACGACCACCGCGTTCACGACGCCGTGGAACAGCATCGCCGGGTAGACGCTCCGGGTCTTCACGACGAGCCAGGCGCAGCTGATCCCGACCGCGATCGCGACCGCGGCCTGGGGCGCGACGAAGCCGATGTCGAGCGAGGTCGCGTTCGCGAGGTGGGCCACGCCGAACGCGACGCCGTTCACGACGATCGCGAGCGGGACGGCGATGCCCGGCCGGTACAGCCGCCCGAACCCGGCGAGCAGGATCGCGAGGAGGACGCCGCGGAAGACCAGCTCCTCCGTGACCGGCACGAGGACCGTCTCCACGAACACCGACGCGTCGCTGTACGGGATCTGGCCGCTCACCTTGAGCAGGACCGCGGTGACGGCGGCGGCGATCGCGCAGGCAACCACGACGACGAGCCAGTGCTTCCGCACGTCGCCGAGCGTGAACCCGAACGTCGCGGGCCGCCACAGCACGAACGGGCCGCCGATCACGACGAGCCAGCTCGAGAACACGAGGGCGCGCGGCACGGCGTCGCGCGCGCCGACGTAGCCGTTCACGATGTCGAAGTACGGCTGGTTGGCGAGGGCCAGGAGCAGGGATCCCGGCGACGGTCGCGAGCGCCGCGCCGAGCGCGAGGACGAGCGTTGCCAGCCCGACCAGGCCGGGCCGGCTGCCGGGCAGGGCAGGGCTGGCGACGCCGGGCGCCCCGACGCTCCCAGGGGCGTGCGCCGAGCCGGGACCGCGTGGTGCGAGCGCGTGCATGACCTGACCTCCGCTGACGACGGGCGTGCGAGACGTCGGCGGGGACGCCGCGCAAGGCCGGTCGAGCCCGCGATCAGTTCACCCGGTGGCAGGGACTCACGCACGGTCGCGATGGATCGAACCGGGCGGGCACCATGGCCCCTTCGGTCGCCATGCCCAGCGACTACGGCTCCGGGCTCCGCCACGCCCGGCGACCCCGGGCGCCGGCGAT
Organism: uncultured Chloroflexia bacterium; assembly: GCA_963710105.1. GTDB lineage: Bacteria > Chloroflexota > Limnocylindria > Limnocylindrales > CSP1-4 > CF-46. The sequence goes on along the minus strand of CAVPYV010000001.1, from coordinate 2,714,314 downwards.
CAGCGGACGGCGGACCCGCGCAGCTCGGCGACCCACTCGCGGAGCCGGGGCAGGTGCTCGCCGTGATGCTCCGCGCCGGACTTGCGGACCCACCGGTCGGCGGGCTCGGTCCGCTCGGCGAGCCGGCCCCAGACCGTCAGCATCTGGACCCGGGCGGAGACGGCCTGGGCCCAGACGGTCCCCCAGTCCTGGGGGCGCATCGCCGCGAGGAACTCCGCGTTCAGCCCGTCGATGTCGAGCGGCTCGTCGACGTAGGTCCCGGCCTCGATCCGGAGGAGCTGCTGCTCGGCCTCGGCCATCCACGTCCCGAGGTGGGCGACGAGGTCCTTGACGGTCCAGTCCGGATCGCGGAAGTAGCCCGGCCGAGCGCGCTCCTCGGGGCCGAGCGAGCGGCAGAGGGTGACGATCTCGGCCCAGCGGTCGTGCTCGAGATCGATCTCGGCGCGGTACGGATGATCGATCGGCGTCGCCAGCCGGGGGTGGTCGTCCATCGCCAGATCATCCGCCTCCGAGAGGATCCGTGCAGGCCCGCAGCGCACCGGGTCGCTTCAACCGCCGGCCGGCCGAAGCCTCGTTCCGCGGAGGAGCTGGGCGTTCGCCGCGACGATGACCGTCGAGAGGCTCATCGCGATCGCCCCGACCGCCATCGGGAGGTCGAGGCCCCACGGCACGAGGACGCCGGCGGCGACCGGGATCGCGAGGACGTTGTAGCCGGTCGCCCAGGCGAGGTTCTGGATCATCTTGCGGTACGTCGCCTCGGACAGGACGATCGCGCCGACCACGTCGCGCGGGTCGCTCCGGACGAGGACGATCCCGGCCGACTCGACGGCGACGTCCGTCCCGGCGCCGATCGCGATCCCGACGTCCGCGGTCGCGAGGGCCGGCGCGTCGTTCACGCCGTCGCCGACCATCGCCACCCGTCGTCCGCCGGCCCGGAAGCGGCGCACGGCGGCCGCCTTGTCGGCCGGCAGGACCTCGGCCGCGACCTCGTCGATCGCGAGCCGGCGGGCAACGGACTCCGCGACCGCGCGACTGTCGCCGGTGATCATCGCGACCCGGATCCCCCGCTGGTGGAGGTCGCGGATCGCCTCGGCCGACTCGGGACGGATCTCGTCCTCGACGGCGAGGGAGCCGGCGACGCGGCCGTCGACCACGACGTGGAGGACCGTCTGGCCGGCCGCCTCCGCCGCATCGAGCGCGGCCGGCGCCGCGAGCCCGAGCTCCGCGAGCAGGGCAGGCCCGCCGACCGCCACGACCCGACCCTCGACCCGGGCCCGCGCGCCGCGCCCGGCGAGCGCTTCGAAGGCATCCGCGGGCGGGATCTCGAGCTCGCGCTCGCCTGCCGCCGCCACGATCGCCGCCGCGATCGGGTGCTCCGATTCGACCTCGACCGCCGCCGCCATCCGGAGGAGGTCGGGATCGAGCGACTCCGCCTCCACGACCGCCGGCCGGCCCGCCGTCAGCGTCCCGGTCTTGTCGAAGATCACCGTGTCGATCCGGCGGGCGCGCTCCAGGGCCAGGCGATCCCGGACGAGCAGGCCGTTGCGGGCCCCGAGCGATGTCGAGATCGCGATGACGAGCGGGATCGCGAGCCCGAGCGCGTGGGGGCAGGCGATGACGAGGACCGTCGCCGTCCGGACGAGCGCGCCCTCCGCATCGCCGAGGAGCCACCAGCCGACGAGGGTGACCGCGCCGGCCGTCAGGGCCACGTAGAAGAGGAGCGCGGCGGCCCGATCGGCCAGGGCCTGGGCCCGCGAGCCGGAGGCCTGCGCCTCGGCGACGAGGCGCATGATCCCGGACAGGGCCGTTGCCTCGCCGACCGCGTCGACCCGGACCCGCAGGGACCCGCCGGCCGCGACCGTGCCGGCGATCACGGGATCGCCGACGGTCCGCGGGATCGCCCGGGACTCGCCGGTCACGAGGGACTCGTCGACCTCGGCCGAGCCCGCGACCACGACGCCGTCGGCCGGGACGCGGGCGCCGGGCCGGACGAGGACCACGTCGCCCACGACGAGGTCGGCGACGGCGACGGTCTCGAGCTCCTCGCCGGCTCCCGCGACGACGCGCTCGGCGGTGTCCGGCAGGAGCGCGGCGAGGGCCGACAGGGCCCCCTGCGCCTGGGCGATCGAGCGCATCTCGAGCCAGTGGCCGAGGAGCATGATCGTGACGAGGGTCGCCAGCTCCCACCAGATCTCGACCTCGAACCAGCCGAGCGTCCCGGCCCAGCTCGTGACGAAGGCGACGACGATCGCGAGCGAGATCAGGAGCATCATCCCCGGCCGCCGGTCGAGGATCTCGTCGCGGCCGCCGCGCAGGAAGACGAGCCCGCCGTAGGCGAAGACGGCCGTGCCGAGGACGGCCGGGATCCAGTCCGATCCGGGGAACGCCGGCGCCGTGTAGCCCAGCCACATCTGCGGGTCGCGGCTCCAGGCGATGACCGGCACGGTCAGGAGGAGGCTGAGCCAGAAGCGGTCGCGGAACATCGCGACCGAGTGGCCGGCGTGGCGGTCGTGGCCGGCCGCGGCGGTGCCGGCGCCCGGATGGGGGTGGTGCTGGATGGCGGTCATCGCTTCCTTCGAGTGTTGCTGGTGGGATACTCCCCCCCAGTATTCCGGACGTGTCAAGCGGCGGCCCGCTCGACCGCCGGGCTACCATCGGCATGCCGCCCCGCCGCCGAGCAACCGGTCGACGACGGCGCGACCCGCCCGATCGAGGAGGTCGGCCCTGATCAGCCCCCGGAGCGTGCCCTGGCTCGCGGCGGTCGTCGGCCTCGTCCTGCCGCTCGTCGGCAGCGGCTTCGCCGTCTGGCCCCTGACCCTGATCTGGCTCGTGATCCTCGTCGTCATCCGGGTCGTCGGGCCGCGGGCCGAGCCGGAGGGCCGCAGCCTGCGGATCGCGATCGCGCTCGGGCTGGTGCCCGTCCTGATCCTCCTCGGCTGGGAGGGCGGCTGGTGGCTGATCCCGGCCGACATCGCCTGGCTCGTCGTCGAGCTCGTCGACCGTCCGGCTGCGGGCCCGCCACCGCCTGCCGCCGCCCGCCGGCCGGCACGTCGCCCACGCGCCAGGCCGGGAGAGCGACAATGAGCCGGTGCTCGCCAACCTGAACGTCGCGCTGCGGTTCTTCCTCGAGCTCGCCGGGATCGTCGCCCTCGCGTGGTGGGGCTTCCACGCGGCGGACGGAGCGGCCGGGATCGTCCTCGGCCTCGCGGCGCCGGCGGTCCTGATCGTGGTCTGGGGCCTGTTCATCGCCCCGCGTGCCCGGTACCCGCAGTCGCCCGCCGTCCGACTCCTCGTCGGAACGGTCCTTCTCGAGGGCGCGGCGATCGCGCTGCTCGCCGTCGGGGCGACGGCCGCCGGTCTCGCCCTGGCCGCGCTCGTCGCCCTCAACGCCGCGGGACTCGCGGCCGCCGGCGAGGGCCGCGCGACATGACCCGCGCGCTGCGGGTCGGGATCCAGCTCCCCGAGGTCGAGCGGGAGGTCCGCTGGCCGGAGCTCGTCGACCTCGCCCGCTCGATCGAGGACCTCGGGTTCGACGCGCTGTGGGTCGGCGAGCATCTCCTCTACCGCTGGCCCGACCGCCCCGCCCGCGGGCCGTGGGAGGCCTGGACGATGCTCGGCGGGCTGGCCGCCGCGACGAGCCGGGTGACGATCGGGCCGCTCGTCGCCTGCACCAACTTCCACAACCCGGCGCTCCTCGCCAAGCAGGCCGCCACGGTCGACGAGATCGCCGGCGGGCGGCTCGTCCTCGGCCTCGGCGCGGGCTGGAACGAGACCGAGTTCCGGGCGTTCGGCTTCGCCTACGACCACCGGGTCGACCGCTTCGAGGAGGCGTTCACGATCATCCGGACCCTCCTCCAGGATGGCGAGATCGACTTCGACGGGCGCTACTACCAGGCCCGCGACTGCGAGCTCCTGCCGCGACCGCGGCCCGGCGGGCCGCCGCTCCTGATCGGGTCGAACGGGCCGCGGATGCTGCGGATCGCGGCGCCGCACGTCCAGGCCTGGAACACGTGGTACGCCGACACCGACAACAGCCCCGCGGGCGTGGCTCCCCTTCGCGACATCGTCGACGCCGCCTGTCGCGACGTCGGTCGCGACCCGGAGTCGATCGCCCGCACCGTGGCCGTCCACGTCCGGATGCCGGGCGGCGCGGGCCGGACGATGGGTGACCCCGCGACGACCGAGCGGGTCCGGCCCCTCGAGGGCCCGCCCGAGGCGATCGCCGCCGGCCTGCTGGCCTACCTCGACGTCGGAGTCAGCGAGGTCCAGGTCGTCCTCGACCCGATCGAGCGGGCCTCGGTCGAGCGGCTCGCGGCGGTCCTCCCGCATCTCGATGCCGTCTGAGGTACTTCCGTCAGGGGTTCAACCGCTGCGAAGGTCGTGCTAGCATCCCGCCGGCGATGCGACATTCGAATCACTCCCCCGTGGCGCGCCGGCTTTCGCCCTGGGCGGCCGGCCTGCTCGCCCTGGCCGTCGTCGGCTGCGGATCGGCGGCGCCGGCCTCGGCCCCGCCGACGGTCGCCCCGACACCGGTCGTGACCCCCGACCCGCACCTCCGGGAGCCGGTCACCGCCGACCAGATCTTCCGGGCCCTGAGCGTCGCCAAGCTCGGGATCGTCGCGAACAACGCGAACTCCGGTGGCGGCAACAAGGACATCGTCAAGCAGATCAACGCCGACATCGGGAGCTGGCCGCTGCGGATCATCGAGTACCGCTCGTCGGCGGTCCTCGCCAAGGCAACCGGCTGGAAGGCCGGCCAGGCGCCCGGCAGCGACGAGGCGCCGTACGCGTTCGCCGGCCTCAACGTCCTGCTCCAGTACGGTCCGATCAGCGCCAGGGCCCCGTCGGCCCCGGACGCGACCCGGCAGAAGGCCGCGGCGGCGATCGTGGCCGTCCTCGACCCGCTCCTCTGGCCGCTGGCGCAGCGCTCGGTCGTCCCGATCGCCAGCCGCACCGCCGAGCCGGCCGCGAGCGTCGCCCCGTCGGCCGGGCCGTCGGCAGCTCCGTCGGGCAAGGCGAGCAAGGCGCCGTGAGCAGCCCGCGCCGCCCGGGTGGCCGCAGCGGCGACGAGGTCTCCGACCTCGACAAGCGGATCATCGAGCACCTCCAGCAGGACGGCCGGCGGCCGTTCACCCAGATCGCCGCCGACCTCGGCGTCTCGGAGGCGGCGGTCCGGGCCCGGACGAACCGGCTCGTGGAGCGCGGGATCCTCCAGGTCGTCGGCGTGACGGACCCGCTGAAGCTCGGCTTCCAGCAGATGGCGATGATCGGGATCCGCTGCGAGGCCGATCGCCTGATGGACGTCGCCGCGCGGTGCGCCGAGATGCCCGAGGTCGACTACGTCGTGATCACCGCGGGCACGTACGACATCCTCATCGAGACCGTCTGCGAGGACAACGAGGGACTGCTCCGCTTCCTCGCCGAGCGGCTCCGGACGATCGAGGGCGTCCGCGACACCGAGACGTTCGTCTACCTGCGGATGGTCAAGCAGTCGTACCAGTGGGGGACCCGCTAGGGGCGTCGCCCGGCGCCCGCGCCCCCGCCGGTCGCCCGCGACCCCGCGTCGCCCGGCGCCCTCGCCCGTCGCCCGGCGCCCTCGCCCGCCGCCCTCGCCCGTCGGACGGAGGACACCCCGCCGCCAGGGCGGCTAGCCGCATAGATGCGGCTAGCCGCCGGCGCTGGGCAGGGTCTGCCGATTCCGGCGTGCGCGAATCTCCCGATCCGGCGTGCGCGAAACCCCGGGGGCGGTGCGTGGCGGCACCCCAAAACCGCCGCCGCGTGCCACCGCGGACCGCACGCCCAACGGTCCCGCGACATGCGACCGGCTACGATGCGGCGAGTGCGGGACGTCCGTCCCGGCGTGTCTTGACGAGGTCCGAGCGTGCCGGTCGATCCGGTCCAGGCCCAGACGCTGATCCTGCTCGCGGTCGTCGCCAACCTCCTGGTCATGGCCGCGGTCGTCGTCCCGCCCCTGCTCGGCCGGCGCGGACCGCTCGACGCCGCCTCCGCGAGCGAGGCCGCCGAGCGCCGCGCGGCCGAGGTTGCCGCGGTCGTCGGCGAGCCCGGGGACGCCGCGGCGACCGACCCCGGCGCGGTCCCGCCCGGCGCCTACGACCGGGTCGTGCGGATCGTGTCGTGGGTCTTCATCCTCGCGACCTCCACCATCGTCGCCGTGACCGGGCTCTGGCGCGACAACCAGCCGGCGATCTTCGCCCTCCTCGGGGCGGCCGGCCTGTTCGTCCTCGTCGTCCACGACCTCCTTCCGTCGAACGCCCTGGGAACCGCGAAGTTCGTCCTGGAGGGCAGCGTCGCGGTCACGTTCGCGGTCCTCCTCGTCGTCCTCACCGGCCGCGACGCCAGCCCGTTCTACTTCGTGTTTCCGCTGATCGTCGGCGGCGCGGCCCTCGTCGTGTCGCCGCGGGTGACGTTCGGCCTCGCCGCGGCCGCCTCGATCGCCTACATCGTCGCGATCGCCCCGCCCGGCTCGGGCGGCCTGCCGCCGACCACGGTCGCCATCGTCGGGATCAACCTGACCGCCCTGATCCTCCTCGCCTACGTTGCGATGGTCATCGCCCGCGAGCAGCGCCGGGCGCGCGACGCGGCGATCCGGCTGTCGACGATCGACAACCTGACGGGCCTCTTCAATCGGACGTTCTTCTTCGCCGCGGTCGAGCGCGAGATCGCCCGCAGCGCCCGGTCCGGCCGCGGCTTCTGCCTGCTGATGATGGATCTCGACGGCCTCAAGGAGATCAACGACCGCCACGGCCACTTCTTCGGCGACCGCGTCCTGCGCGGCGTCGGCGAGGTGATCCGATCGGGCGGGCGGCGGATCGACACGGCCGCCCGCTACGGCGGCGACGAGTTCGTCGTCGTCCTCCCCGAGACGGACCCGACCGGCGCGTACGTCCTCGCCGAGAAGATCCGGCTCGGCGTCGCGGACCTCCGGGTCGATGTCTCCGGGACGCTGATCCAGCCGTCGATCTCGATCGGCGTCGTGAGCTTCCCGGAGGACGGTCGGACGAGCGACGAGCTGATGATCACCGCCGACTCGTCGATGTACCGCTCGAAGCGGGCGGGCAAGAACCGGGTCACGGGCGTCCCGGTCATGGACGAGGCGGCGGTCGGTCGGCCGGCCGCCGCGGAGCCCCTCGACAAGTCCGTCGGCGAACCCGCCGAGCCGATCCGCGAGCCGGCCGACAAGTCGGTGTAGGATCGGCCGGATGGCCGATCCCGAGGTCCGGCGCGGCGACGCCGGCGATCCAGCTCCGCGCGGCTTCGCGACGCGGGCGATCCGGGCCGCCCATCGCCTGCCCGTCGTCGACCAGGCGCCGACCTCCGTCCCGATCTACCAGACCGTCACGTTCTCGGCGGCCGACGCTGACGAGCTCGGCGCGGTCGCGACCCGCGAGGTCCCGGGCTACGCCTACGGCCGGCTCGACAACCCGACGGTGGTCGCATTCGCGGCCGCGGTCGCCGAGCTCGAGGGGGCCGAGGCCGGCTTCGCTTTCGCCTCGGGCATGGGCGCGATCCACGCCGCGCTCGGGACGCTGCTGGCGGCCGGGGACCGGGTCGTCGCCACGCTCGCCTCCTACGGCACGACCCGCTCCCAGCTCGTGTCCGTGTTCGGCCGCCTGGGCGTGACGACCGAGTTCGTCGATGTGACCGACCTGGCGGCCGTCGAGCGGTTCCTCGCGGCCGCCCCGACCCGGGTCCTCTACGCCGAGACGATCGCGAACCCGACGATCGTCGTCGCCGACCACGTCGCCCTGGCCGACCTCGCCCACCGCTTCGGGGCCCTCTACGTCGTCGACAACACGTTCGCCTCGCCGTACCTCTGCCGGCCGGCGGAGCTCGGCGCGGACCTCGTCGTGGAATCCGCCACGAAGTACCTGGCCGGACACAGCGACGTGATGGCCGGGGTCGTGAGCGGGGCGACGAGCCTCGTCCACCGGGTCCGCGACTTCCAGGTCGACACCGGGGCGAGCCTCGACCCTCACGCGGCGTTCCTTGCCATGCGCGGGCTGTCGACGCTCGCGCTCCGGATGGAACGCCACGCGGCGACCGCGGCGGCACTCGCGGCGTGGCTCGAGGGCCGGCCCGGCGTCGCTCGCGTCTGGCATCCGAGCCTGGCGAGCCATCCCCAGCACGAGGTCGCCGCGCGGGAGCTCGCCCTCGGCGGCGGGATGCTCGCGTTCGAGCTCGCCGGCGGGCGGGCGGCCGGCGCCGCGTTCATCGACCGCCTGACGATCCCGGAGCGGACGGCGTCGCTGGGGAGCGTGTTCACGATCGTCAGCCACCCGCCTTCCACGACCCACCGCCAGCTCGACGACGCCGCGCTGCGGGCCGCGGGGATCACCCCCGGCCTGCTCCGCTGCTCGGTCGGGCTGGAGGACCTCGACGACCTCGTGGCCGATTTCGACCGGGCCCTCGAGGCGGCCCGCGCCGCGTCGCCCGCCGGTGCGGGGTCTGCCCCGGCATCCGCCCCGGCGTCCGCCACCGCGCCCGAACCGACCCCCGTCTGACCCTCGGAGGATCTCCCGATCGCCAGCCCCGTGACGACGTGGGCCGACACGGCCCGGCCGCCCTCGCCCGACGTGTTCGAGCGGCTCGGCCGCGCCGTCCTGCGCCTCTTCACCTCGGTCGACTTCGCCGTCGTCCAGATCATCGCCCTGTCGCTGCTCGCCCTCGTCGGGATGACGATCAAGCAGCTGCCGTCGTTCGCGTTCCGCTCGGCCGGCGACTACGAGGCGGCGATGGCCGACCTCCACGCCCGCTACGACCCGGCCTTCGGGCGGGGGATCGTCGACGCCCTCGAGCGGCTCCAGCTGTTCCACGTGTTCACGTCCACCTGGTTCACGATCGGGTTGATCGTCCTCGTCGTCTCGATCGTCGTCTGCACCCTCGACCGGACGCCCCGCCTGTGGCGCCAGTCGAAGGAGATCCGGGTCGTCCAGCCCGAGCCGTTCTACGACCCGGAGCTGCCGGATCGGGCGGCCCTGACCGGGGTCGACGCCGGCGCCGTGCGGGCCGCGCTGCGGCGGCAGCGGTTCGCCGTCCGCGAGGCGGAGGTCGACGGGGTCCGCTACCTCTACGGCGACCGCCACCGCTGGACGAAGCTCGCGACGCTGATCAGCCACATGGGCCTGATCCTGTTCCTGATCGCCGGCGTCGTCACCTGGCGCTTCGGCGACGAGCAGGGCCTGATCGTCGCCGAGGGCGACTCGCTCACCGTCCAGCCGATCGGGACGCCCGGTCTTCTCCTCGTGAAGAACTACCGCTTCGAGGCGCCCGGCTTCCTCGAGACCGGCCAGGCGTCCGACTTCACGACCGACCTCGGGGTGTTCCAGAACGGCCAGGAGATCGCCCGCAAGACGATCCGGGTCAACGACCCCCTGGAGGTCGGCGGCTACTCGTTCCACGAGAACGGGTTCGGCGCGGCGCCGGAGGTCCTGATCAGCGACGCCGCCGGCAAGCCGCTCTGGGACGGCCCCGTCCCGCTCACGGACCAGGCGGACGGGCTGCCCTACGGGACCCTGTCGGTGCCGGGCCGCGACATCGGGCTGAGCCTCCTTCTCAAGCGGGCCGCGGACGGCGTCGGCGTGCTCCTCGTCCTGCCCTACCGGGTCGACGGCATCGAGACGGACGGCACGCCGCGGGTCGCCTACCTCGACGGGAGCGCGGTCGCCGTCGCGGCCGGCGAGGCCCAGGTCCCGGCCGGTCTCGACTTCTCGATCGGGGTCCGCTCGTTCAGCGACTACGTCCTGCTGATCGCCAAGAAGGACCCGGGGCAGGGGATCGTCTGGACCGCGTTCCTCCTCCTGATCCTGGGCCTGGCGATCACGTTCTACCTGCCGCGGCGCCGGATCTGGGCCCGCCTGGCGCCGTCGGGCGAGGTCCGCCTCGTCGCCCGATCCGACCGCTACGTCGACCTCGAGCGCGAGTTCGGGCGGCTCCTCGACGACCTGGTCGCGCGGCGCTCGGCCGGCGCCCCGCCGGAGCCGGGCGCCCCGCCCGCGCCGGGCGTTCCCCCCGCGCCCGGCCTTCCGCCCGCGCCGGGCGCCGGCGCCGCGCCGGCCTGACGGCCGACCCCCGGACCCGCCGCCGAGATGGCCACCCTCGAGGACCTCCGCGCCGCCGTGGTGCCGAACGCCCGCTGGCTGGCCGCCGGCCCCGATCGCGCGCCGTCGACGGCCACGAGCCTGGAGCTGGCCTGGGTTCGCCTGATGCGGGCCGCCGTCCCCGCCTTCGACGCGCTCGAGCGCGGCGATCTCGCGATCGTGCCCCGTGCGGCGCTCGACCTCGTCGCGGCCGACGCCGAGGGAGGCGGCGTGGCGAGCCTGGTCCGCCGCTGCGTGGAGGCTCGCGTCGGCGGGATCGTCCTCGTCGCCGAGCCGCAGCGCGGACGCGCCGCCGCGGGCGGCCCGGAGGTGGACGCGCTGGTCGCGGGGGCGAGCGCCGCCGGCCTGCCGGTGCTCGACGCGGGCGCCGGGGACGCGGTCGCGATCGAGCGGAGCGCGATCGGCTTCCTCGTCAACCACCGGGCCGAGATCGAGCGCCAGGCGACCCTCCTCGAGACCCGCCTCGAGCAGGTCGCCCTCGGCGGCGGCGGTCCCGCGGGGCTGGCCGGGGCGATCGCGGCGTTCCTCGGCCGGGCGGTCGCGATCGAGGGCCGCGGCGGCGCCAGCCTGGCCGTCCACGCCCCGCCCGACGTGCCGGCGGCCGTCGCGGCGGTCGCGGCCTACCACCGCCGGCGGAGGTCGGCCGCCCGGATCGCCCTCCCGATCCCCGGCGATCCTGGGGCGAGCAGCGGCGCCCTCGCGTTGCTCGGCGAGCAACCCCCGAGCGAGCTCGAGCGGGTCGCGACCGCCCGGATCGCGGGCCTGCTCGCGCTGGAGCTGGCCCGGGACGAGGCGCTCGGCCGAGCCGTCGAGATCGCCCGGCGCGAGCCGCTGCCGGCCGACGGCCCGCCGTGGGTCGTGATCGTCGCCCGCCAGGCGCCGGCCGGCGCCGAGGTCGAGGGCGCCGTGGAGGATCTCGGCGCGGCGCCCGCCCGGCCGCCCGGCCGCCGCGCGCCCGACGGCGCCGAGGCGGAGCGGCGCGAGGCCGTCCGCCGCGAGATCCTCCGCCGCGAGGCCGTCCGCCGCGAGGTCCGCGAGCTGGCACCGGCCCGCCGCCTCTCGCTCCGCGGCGACGTCCAGAGCATCGAGCTGCGGATCGTGGCCGCGCTCGATCCGTCGGACGCGGACGGCACGGCCGTCGCGGCCCGCCTCGGCGGGCTGCTCGGGCGGATCGTCGCGGTCTCGCGGCCGTTCGACACGAACGGCGGCCGATCGTCCGCCGAGGCCGACGCCCGGGCGACGCTCGAGGCCGTCGAGGCGCTGGCGGACCCGCCGGCGGTCGCCCGGGCCGAGCGGCTGCCGGCCTACCGCCTCCTTGGCAGCCTGCACAACCTGCCCGACGGCGCCCGCCAGGCTCGGGCGCTCCTCGGCCCGCTGCTCCGCGGGCGGCCGGACGTCCGCCGGGAGCGGCTGGCCACGCTCCGCGCCGTGCTCGAGCAGCCGGGCATGGCCGAGGCGGCCGCGGCCCTCGGCGTCCATCGCAACACCGTCGCCTACCGCGTCCGCCGGATCGAGGAGGCGACCGGCTGGCGGCTCGCCGATCCGGAGCTGCGCCTCCCGCTGGCTCTCGCGCTCAGACTTGTGCAAGATGACTAAGCCGATCCCGCTCCGCAACCTTCACTGAACGAAGGACCCGGCGTATCCTGACGGGCAGCCACACGACCGAGCGCCGCAATCGTGCGCCGCGCACAAGTTTGCCGCCAGGAGAGCCATGACCGCCCGTCATTCGGCCGTCGCCGCCATCGCCGGCCACAAGATCGCCTCGACCCAGGACTACACCGAGCACGCCGGCGAGGAGATCTACGGCCAGTACGTCTTCCACGAGGTCGCCCAGCGGCAGTACCTCGCCAAGCCGATCTTCCACCGTCTCCAGCGGGTGATCGCCGGCCTCGAGCCGTTCGATCCGATCATCGCCGACGCGGTCGCCCACGGCGTCAAGGAGTGGGCCCTCGCCCATGGCGCGACCCACTTCACCCACTGGTTCGTGCCGATGACCGGCTCGACCGCCGAGAAGCACGACTCGTTCCTGACGCCGACGGGCGACGGTCGGACGGTCGCCGAGTTCTCCGGCAAGAACCTTCTCCAGGGCGAGCCCGACGCCAGCTCGTTCCCGTCGGGCGGGATCCGGGCCACGTTCGAGGCCCGCGGCTACACCGCCTGGGACGTGACGAGCCCGATCTTCCTCCAGGTCGAGCCGAACGGCGTCACGATGACGATCCCGACGGCCTTCGTCTCCTTCACCGGCGAGGCCCTCGACCACAAGATCCCGCTCCTCCGCTCGCAGGAGGCCGTCGGCGCGGAGGCGCTCCGCATCCTGCGCTGGTTCGGCAACACGACGACGAGCCGGGTCTTCACGAACATCGGCCCGGAGCAGGAGTACTTCCTCGTCGACCGTCGCCTCGCCGAGCAGCGGCCTGACCTGATCCTCGCCGGGCGGACCCTGTTCGGAGCGCCGTCGCCGAAGGGCCAGGAGCTGGAGGACCAGTACTTCGGCTCGATCCGGCCGCGGATCCTCGCGTTCATGATGGATCTCGACCGCGAGCTGTGGCGGCTCGGGATCCCCGCCCGGACCCGTCACAACGAGGTCGCCCCGGGCCAGTTCGAGATGGCCCCGGTCTACGAGCCCACGTCGGTCGGCTCCGACCACAACATGATCGTCATGGCGACGATGCGCCGGCTCGCCCCGCAGCACGGCCTGATGTTCCTCATCCACGAGAAGCCGTTCGCCGGGATCAACGGCTCGGGCAAGCACAACAACTGGTCGATGGCGACCGACGACGGCGAAAATCTCCTCGATCCGGGCAACGACCCCCACGACAACGCCCAGTTCCTGGCCTTCCTCGTGTCGGTCATCCGCGGCGTGAACACCCACGCCGACCTGCTCCGGGCGAGCATCGCCGACGCCGGCAACGACCATCGCCTCGGCGCCAACGAGGCGCCGCCGGCGATCGTCTCGATCTTCCTCGGCTCACAGCTCGAGGACGTGATCGAGCAGCTCGCCAAGGGCGGCGCGTCCAAGTCGAAGCAGAGCGGCTCCCTCGAGCTCGGCGTGACGTCGCTGCCGGCCCTGTCGATGGACGCGACGGACCGCAACCGGACCTCGCCGTTCGCCTTCACCGGCAACAAGTTCGAGTTCCGGGCGGTCGGGTCGTCGGCCCCGATCTACTGGCCGCAGACCGTCCTCAACGTCGCGGTCGCCGACTCGCTCAAGCAGCTGGCGGACGCGCTCGACGGTCTCGAGCCCGGCGACTTCGAGGGCCTGACCGGCATCCTCTCGACGATCGTGAACGACCACAAGCAGGTCCTGTTCGAGGGCAACGGCTACTCCGAGGAGTGGCATGCCGAGGCGGCCCGACGCGGCCTGCCGAACAACCGGACGACGGTCGACGCCCTGCCCGCCCTCGCGACGCCGAAGGCCAAGACCCTGTTCTCGTCGTTCGGGGTGCTGTCCGAGCGCGAGCTCGCGTCGCGGGTCGAGATCGCCTGGGAGCACTACGTCAAGGTCTCGAACATCGAGGCGAGCTGTGCCCTCGACATCGCCCGGACGATGATCCTGCCGGCGGCCGCCCGCTACCTCGGCGAGCTGGCCGGGGCGGGTGCCTCGGGTGCGTCGCGCGGCGTCGCCACGGTGTGCGACCGCGTCGGCGGCCTGATCGACCGGCTCGTCACCGCGACGGACGCCCTCGAGCACGCCCAGCACGAGGCCCACGAGGCGGGCTCCGTCCACGACGAGGCGCGCGCCTTCGCCGCCGAGGTGATCCCCGCCCAGGGCGTCCTGCGCGAGGTCGCCGACGAGCTCGAAGCGGTCGTGTCGGACGAGCTCTGGCCGCTGCCCAAGTACCGCGAGCTGCTCTTCGCCTATTGAGCTCGGGGGGCGCCGTCGGGCGGATCGGGAAGTGCCCCGATCCGCCCGCCACGCGCGATCGGGCCGGGGCGGCATAGAATTGGAGCCTCCCCAGCCTGCTCGCGTGAGGCCCATGCCCGACCGCCCGACCCTCCGCCATGTCCGGATCACCGCCCTCGAGCTCAACGGCCGGCCGGTCGAGTTCGCCTCGGCGGAGCTCGTCGAGATCCAGTACTGGCGCGGCGAGGAGGCCGCCCAACGGGACTGGGAGATCGCCGGCCGGTCGCGCGTCGACGACTTCCACCAGGGCGCCCAGCCGGTCGTCCTGACGGCGGACGGGCGCCGCTTCAAGGGCCGGGTCGTCCTGTCGAGCTCGAGCTCGTTCGGGCTGACGAAGTTCGAGGCCTCCGGCCTCGGCGAGCTGGTCGAGCTCGCCGCGCCGCCGGATCCCGCCTGACCGGGGGACGGCCGCCGGACGCCGGCTGATCCCGGCTCGCTGACCGCGGGTCGTCGGACCGGGGCTCGCCGGGCCGGGGCTCGCCAGGCCGCGACTCGCTAGGCCGCGGGGCCGCCGGCGAGTCGCTCGCGGCGGAACCGATCGACGATCGCCGCGACCTCGCGGGCGAGGCGCCGCCGGTCGTTCGCGCCGCCCCGCCCCGCCCCCACCGAGCCGGCCGCCGGCGCCTCGCGCTGGACCCGCTCGAGGAACGGCCGGAGGTTCGCCAGGTCGTCCGGCCGTTCGGCCGCGATCGCCCGGACCACGAGGTAGTGGAGGAGGGCCTGGCCCGGCCGGCCGAGGAGCGGGTCGGCGCTGACGAAGACCCGTTCCATCCGCTCGAGACCGGCGTCCAGCCGAGCCACGAGGTCCTTCCGATCCGCCCGGGTCAGGTTCCGCTCGGCCTCGACGAACGCGTCGAGGGCCGCGCCGCCGAGCTCCGGGAGCCGGCCGGTCGCGCCGGGGTCGGATCGCTCGACGAGGAGCAGCCGGGCGGCGAGCTCGAGGTGGCGGTAGCGGACGTCGACGAAGGGCAGGCGGTCGCGGAAGAACGGCCGCGCCGCGGTCTGCCGGACGAGGCGGGCCATCGCCCCGCCCCGCGCGTTGCGCTTCTCTGCGGCGTTCAGCGGCGCCCCGTTGTTCAGCCGGGCGAACAGCTCCTCGATGTCCTCCTCGGTCGCGTTCTGGATCAGGACGACCGACAGGTCGGTCGAGCGGACGACCTCCTGCCAGGCCCGGTCGAGCTGGGAGAAGCGCTGGCCGGCTTTCGGCGGACGGGTGCCGGGGGGCAGCTCCGGAGCGTTCGCCTTCTCGAACCGGAAGTCCGGGGCGAGCGCGATCTCGTCGGCGAGGAAGCGCCAGATCGTGTTCAGCCGCTGCTTGCCGTCGACGACGGCGTAGACCTTCGTCGGGTGCCGGCCGCGCAGGTCGTGGAGGTAGATCTTCGGGACGTCGAATCCGTTGAGGAGCGTGTCGACGAAGCGCTGCTGCTTGGCCAGCGACCAGACCGAGCCCTGGCGCTGGTAGGGCGGGTCGTCATAGACCGCGCCCTTCCAGGCCATCGCCTTGCTGACGGTGAAGTGATGGGCGAGGACGCAGCGCATCGCCGGTCAGGCGCTCGCCACCCCGGCAAGCCCGGCGAGCCGGTCGATCTGGTCGACGGAGCGGGTCACCGGCA
Source organism: uncultured Chloroflexia bacterium (assembly GCA_963710105.1). GTDB lineage: Bacteria > Chloroflexota > Limnocylindria > Limnocylindrales > CSP1-4 > CF-46. Next base: position 2,698,679 of record CAVPYV010000001.1, on the reverse strand, counting down.
GGAGGTAGAGGCGGTCGAGCCCGGCGGACCGGTAGGCGTCGATCATCGCCGCGATCGCCGCGTCGTCGCCGACGGTCACGAGCTCGCGGAACGGCTTGTGGAGCGACCCGTAGTAGCGGGTCAGGAGCCGCTCGGCCTCGTCGATCTCGGCCTGGTCGGTCGACGCGAGGACGTAGGCGAGGCCGGCGACGGGGAAGTCGGGACGGCCTGCCGCCGCCGCCGCGGCCTTGATCTCGGGGGTCCGCCGGGTCATGCCCTCGACTCCGGCCGCGCCGAAGATGTAGGCGTCCCCGAAGCGGATCGCGCGGTCCGTCGCCGCGGCCGCGTAGCCGCCGACCCAGAGCCGCGGCCGCGGCCGCTGGACCGGGGCCGGACCGAGGTCGGTGCCCGCGTCCGCGGTCGCGATCGAGCCGCGCCAGAGCTCGTCGATCCGGGCGAGCTGCCGCTCGTACTCGCGTCCGCGACCGGCGAACGAGCGGCCGAACAGCTCGAAGTCGTTCGCCCGCCCGCCGACGCCCACGCCGAGGTCGAGCCGCCCGCCGGAGACCCGGTCGACGACGGCCGCCTGCTTGACGAGGAGCGCCTCGTCGCGAGTCGGCAGGAGGACGACGCTCGTCGCGAGGCGGACCCGCTCGGTGACCGCCGCGACCGCGGCAAGCGTGATCAGCGGCTCCCACGTGTCGGCGTGCGGCCGATCGTGGGCCGTGACCGCGTCGAAGCCGGTCGACTCCGCCCGGCGCGCCCAGTCGAGGACCGTCGCCGGAGCCACCAGGTTGCCGAAGTGGGTCGGCAGTCCGATCCCGAGTTGCATCCGTCCTCCTGAATCCTTGCCGAGGGGCCGAGCCGTGCGGTTCGGCGCTCGTGACCCGTCGAGTAGCGCTCGTGACCCGTCGGGCACAGTATGCAGCGGGACACAGCCAGTCGTCGGCGGCGGCCCGCGGCGCGCGCCGAGCCGGGCCGGCGCATCCGCCGACCGCGGTCGGATCAGGCGCGCGGCGGGGTGTAGTCGACGAGGACGGTCCGGGTCGGCTTGCCGGCGACGTACGGCTCGGCGATCGCGCGGTTGGCGAACATCGCCTCGCTCTGGGCGTACGCGTCGAAGGCCGCCTGGTCCCGCCACGTCAGGAGGTAGTAGTGGACGCCGCTCGCGAAGTCGCCGAAGAAGCGGATGTCGAGCAGGCCGGGGACCCGCCGGAACGTTCGCTCCGTCTCGGCGGCGAGTCGGCGGGCGGCGGCGAGGTCGAAGTCGTGGGCGGGCCATTCGACGAGGGCGACCACCGGCTGGGCGGTCGGGTCGGTCTGGGCTGGATCGTCGGTCATCGTCGGACGTCTCCTCGTGGCGGGGGCGGATGGGCGGCTCCATCGCGCCGCTGGGCCGGCCGGTCGGGTCGGACTCGGTATACAATCGCATTCGCATCGCACGACGGCGAGGCCCTCGCCGCTCCTGCCCTGGACCGCGACCCCACAGCGAGGACGAGCATGGCCGAGACGACCACCGATTGCGAAGCGCTTCAGACCGAGATCAACACCCTCCAGGCCGAGTTCGAGGGCCTGTGGATCAAGGTGAGCCAGGGCGGCCCGGGCGGCGAGCGCTATCGCGAGCTCCGTCACATTCTCGACGATCTGCGCGCCCGCTTCCTCGCCGAGTGCGGCCAGCCCAAGGAGTCCTCGACGCTGCCCCGCTCGATCGCCGCCGACTGGCGCGCCGGCTGACGTCCGCCCGGACCGGCTCGACGGGGAGCCGGCCGAGGGAGCATCCTCCGACCATGACGACGATCGACCTCAACGGCATCCGGCTCCGGAACCGGCTCGTCACCTCGGCGAGCCTCCTCGGCTACGGCGCCTCGAAGAACAAGCTGATCCTGTACGGGCTCAGCCCGATCGCCCAGTGGGTGCCGCTGTCGCGCTTCGGCGCCGTCACGACGCGGACGCTCACGACGGAACCCCGTGAGGGCCACTTCAGCCTCCGCGAGGACTGGGGCCTGACCGAGTTCCCGGCGATGCTCAAGCTCTACGGCAAGGCCCTCCGCCGCGTCGACGCCGGCTGGATGAACGCGTTCGGCTGGTGCAACATCGGGATCGAGCGCTACTTCGAGGAGTACTTCCCGCGGACCGCTGACCAGAACCGGATCGTGTCGGTCGGCGGCTTCTCCGCGGACGAGCTGTGCAGCCTCGTCGAGACCGTCAACCGGCGGGCGAAGCCCGGCGAGATCGCGGCCGTCGAGTTCAACGTGTCCTGCCACAACGTCAACTTCCCGTTCGGGACGATCCTCGAGGACGTCCTCCGCCGGGCGGTCCCGCTGTCGCGCCACCCGGTCATCCTGAAGATCTCGCCCGACGAGGACTACGTCGAGCAGGCGGCCCTCGCCGAGCGCCACGGGGTCGCGGCGCTGACGGCGATCAACGCGGTGAAGGCGCTCCGCCTCGACCCGGAGACGGGCGAGCCGTTCATGAAGAACCGCTTCGGGAGCATGTCCGGCCGGGCGATCAAGCCGATCGGGCTGCGGGTGGTCGCCGAGCTCCGCGACGCGGGGATCCGGCTGCCGATCATCGCCACGGCCGGGATCCGGACATACGACGACTGCCGCGAGTTCTTCTGGGCCGGCGCCGACGCGGTGAGCCTCGGCAGCGCGGTCTGGCTGACCCGGATGCCGCTGTACGCCCTCGGCCCGATCGAGGGCCTCCGGATCCGCCGCCTGATCGGCCAGGTCGCGGCGTACCAGGCGCCCGCCGCGGTGGCGGCAGCGTGGGCCAGCCACACGGGGTTCGACTCGAAGGCCGTCAGCCCGAGCGGGCCGGCGGCCGGCGACGGGATCGAGGCCGGCGGGGCTGACGCCGACGCCGCGGCCGGCGATGGCCAGCTGGTCGGCGCCGCGGCTCAGCCCGGGTCGCCCGCCCCCGTCTCGGGGTCGTAGTCGACCGAGCGCTGGACGAGCCGGATCAGCTCGTCGGAGATCGGCTCGTCCATCTCCTCCTGGATGTGGCCGAGCGCGCCCAGCACCCGGCCGATCAGGGCGAACGCGCGGCTGATCTGCCAGCGGAACCCCATGTCCGAGGCGATCGCCGCGATCGCGCCCGTCACGTTGACCGGGAGGAGCCGGCCGCCGCCCTCCGAAGCGAGGGCGGAGACCCGCTCGAGCAGCGCGCAGTACGGCCCGAAGTTGCCGGTCTCGCGGGCGATCTCGAACAGGCGCAGCGCGCGCGGGTCGCCCCCGGCGTGGGTCCGGTGGCCGATCCCCGGGATCCGGGCATGGCGCGCGGCGTGGTCGGCGACGACCGCGGCGGCGGCCGTCTCGATCGCCGCCTCGTCGGCATCCGGCGCCGATCGCCTCCTGCAGCCAGCGGGCGCACCACTCGGACGATCCGAGGTGCTGGCTGCCGGCGCCGAGGAGCGACGCGGCGACCGCGGCCTGGAGCGATTCCGGGGCGTTGCTGTAGACGAACCGGGCGGCGACGACCGGCTTCACGAGGCCGTGCTCGACGAGGACGACGAGGAGGGCGTCGAGCATCCGGGCGTCCTCGGCCGAGGGCCGGCGACGGAGCAGGATCAGGCCGACCATCTCGGCGAAGGACGTCGTGCCGAGGAGCTCCCCGGTCAGATCGTGGCCGCGGACGAGGACGCGATCCGCCTCGGCCCGGCCCAGCCCCGTTCGCATCGTCAGATCACCTCCGTCGCGCGCAGCGCGTCGATCGCCGCCTCGTCGTAGCCGAGCTCCGCCAGGACGGCCGCCGTGTGCTCGCCGAGGAGCGGCGGCGGGGCGGTCGAGCGGTCGTCGTGGCCGATGATCGCGACCGCGCTGCCGAGCAGCTCCATCGGCCCGAACGTCGGGTGGGTCACGGTCCGGACGAGGTCGAGGGCCCGGACGCCGGGGTCGGCGAACACCTCGTCGAGCCGGTTGATCGGGCCGGCCGGGACGTCGCGGGCGTCGAGCCGCTCGAGCCACGTCGCCCGCGGCGCCGTCGCGAACACCTCGCCGAGGATCCCGACGAGCTCCTCGTGGTTGCGAACCCGCGCCGCCCGGTCGACGAAGCGCGGGTCGTCCCGGAGCTCGGGGCGCTCGATCGCGGCCGTCAGCCCGTCCCAGAACTTCGGCGGCGACGAGAGGTGGACGACGAACGGCGCCCCGTCGCCGGCCACGAAGGCGTAGGCCTGGGCGATCCGGGCCCGGGTCGCCCGGGTCGGCACCTCGCCCTCGTCGAAGTAGCGGGCGGCGTTCTCGGCGACGAACGCGGTCGTCGCCCGGAGGAGCGAGGTCTCGACCCGCCGCCCGGCGCCGTCGATTCCCGCGGCCGACGAGGGCCGCCAGGATCCCGTAGCAGGCGAAGACCCCCGTCAGGTGGTCGGACAGGGAGATCCCCATCGGACGCGGGGCGTCGAGGTCGGTGAGCAATCCCAGCAGCCCGCTCATCGCCTGGCCGACCGTGTCGTAGCCGGGCCGGTCGCGGTACGGCCCGGTCTCGCCGAACCCGGAGATCGAGCAGTAGACGAGCCGCGGGTTGCGCGCCGCGACGGCGTCGTAGCCGAAGCCGAGCCGGTCCATGACGCCGGGCCGGTGGTTCTCGATGAGGACGTCGGCCCGGTCGATCAGGGCGAGCGCGGCCTCGCGGCCGGCCGGCGTCCGGATGTCGAGCCCGACGCTTCGCTTGCCGCGGTTGACCGAGCGGAACGTCGGGCTGTAGCCGCCCTTGCCCCAGCCGCGGAACGGGTCGCCCTGCGTCCGCTCCTCGACCTTCACGACATCCGCGCCGAGGTCGGCGAGGAGCGCGGACGCGTACGGCCCGGTGACGTAGCTCGCGATCTCGACGACCCGCAGCCCGCGCAGGGGGGCGCCACCGCCCGGCGCGTCGCCGGACGCCGGTCAACCGCCGCGGTGCGCCGGGTTCCGGTCCCGGCGACCCGCTCAGCCCTCGATCCGGATGTCCCACAGGTCCTCCTCGCCGCCGAGGGCGGGTGTCCAGACGTCGACCTGGAGGAGCGTCGCACAGCCGGGGCAGGCGTATTCGCGGAAGACCGCGCGGTACGGCCGTCCGTCCGGCATCGGCCGACCGGCGACGGCCTCGAGGGACCGGTCGCGGCGGAGCGCGTGGAGCTTGTAGTTCGCCGACCCCGGACCGAGCGAGGCGTGGCAGCGGAGGCAGCGGATCCACGCGGTCGGGCCGCGCCCGACGAGCTCGAGCGTCTCGTGGAACCGCAGGCCGGGGCCGTCCTCGGCCGCCGACTCCGGCTCGGCCGCCGACGCGCGCTCGGCCGCCGCCGCGGGCTCGGCCATCGCCGGTGGCCGCGATTCGCGCCGCCGCTCGTCGCGGATCGCCTCGCGGCGGGCCTCGGTCGCCGGCGGCGTCCACCGCCCCGTCGTCGTCGACGACGACGCCGTGGACGAGCTCGGCGATCCGGCGCGAGACGACGTGGCGGCGGACGTCGCGGGCGACCGTCTCCGGCTCGCGATCGATCGGATCGCCGTAGCCGCCGCCGCCCTGGGTGAAGTCGGCCAGGAGCTGGCCGTCGCCGACCGGCACCCGCCCCGGCTCGCCCGCCGGCACGACGATCTCGGCCAGGCCGGCCTCGACCGCCGCGACCGCGTCGACCGGGTAGCGTCCGGCGGCGAGGTCGTCGCCGAACCCGGCGTGCGGGGCGAGGACCGCCCGCAGCCCGCCGCTGCCGACCGGATCGCCCCCGAACAGCCCGAAGGCGCCGTGCGGCAGGCCGGCGTACGGCGCGTAGTCGACCGTCAGGTCGCGCGAGCCGTGGACCATCAGCAGGCGGGCGCTGCCGGTCCCGCCGCTCCAGCGGCCCGGTCCGCCGCCGTCCGTGGCGTGGTTCCGGCTGAGATAGAGGAACGGGTACTGGAGCTCGATCCGCTCGACGTCGCTGATCCCGCCCGACGGGATGTTCATCTGGCCGCCCGTGGCCACCCCGTCGCGGACCGGCGCCGCGCCGAGCCCGCCGCCGTGGATGTCGTACAGCCCCTGCGGGTTCGGCAGCCCGCGCCGGTTGTGGCCGCCGTAGAAGAAGCCGGGCCCGCCGAGGTACCAGAACGAGCCCCACGAGGCGTTGATGTCGTCGCGGTGACCGGCCGCATAGAGCATCTTCGTCACGCACTCGCGGACGGCCTCGACCACGTACTGACCGATCCGCGGCGAGCGGCCGCAGGCCGCCGGGAAGCGGCAGTTCAGGGCCGACCCCTCGGGCACGGCGATCGTCACCGGCTTGAGCCGGCCGTCGCTCCACGGCACGTCCCAGAAGAGCTGGTTCGTCAGGGCGATCGCGACGTGGGCGGTCGTGCTCGGGAGGGTCGAGTTCTGGTCGCTCGAGAGCTGGTCGCTGGAGCCCGCGAAGTCCAGGAGCAGCTCCTCGCCGCGCTTCGTCGCGGTGCAGATGACCGCGTACTCGTCCGAATCGCGGGTCGCCTGGTTGCGGGCCGAGCCGTAGATCCGGCCGCGCCACGTGCCGTCCGGGATCGAGGCCAGCTTGCGCCGGGCCATCGCCTCCGAGTCGTCGATCAGCTGGCGGCCGGCGGCCTCCACGAAGTCGATCCCGAAGCGCTCGATCAGCGAGCGGTAGCCGCGCGCGGCCACGACGTTCGCCGCCGTTCGCGACTTGATGTCCATCCCGACGTAGTGGGGATCGCGGCACTGCTCGACGATCGTCTTGAAGACGTCCTGGCGGAAGACGCCGGCCTCGACGATCTTCAGCCCGAGCAGCCGGATCCCCTCGTGGAAGATCTCCGTCGCGGCGCCGCGGAGGACGCCGCCGGTGTCGGACGTGTGCGAGCTCGAGGCGATCCAGCCGACCCGCCGGCCCTCCCAGAAGACCGGCGCGATCTGCATCACGTCGTAGGTGTGCGAGCCCGCGACATACGGGTCGTTGATGATGAACTCGTCGCCCTCGTGGATGCCCGGATCGGCGTCGAACCACTCGACGATCCGGCGGATCGCGTCGGACGTCGCGGCGGCGAACCGGAGATGGCCGGAGCAGGCGAGGATCATCGCCCCCTCGGCGTCGTAGAACGAGCACATGCACTCGCCACCCTGGGCGACGATCGGCGACGCGGTCACCCGCTGGAGGGCGATCCGGCCCTCCTCGCCGATCGCCCACAGGCGGTGGACGAAGATCTCGTAGTCGACCGGGTCGAGGCGGGCCGGGGCGGCGGTCGTCGTCATGGTCGGATCACCAGGTTGCGGTAGTCGTCGACGGTGAGGGCTGCGCCGGGCGGGATCACGACGGTCGTGAACGGCGACTCGACGATCGCCGGCCCGTCGAGCCGGCTGCCCGGCCCGAGGCGGTCCTCGTCGAAGACGGGGGTCGGCCGGAAGCCGCGCCCGAACCAGGCCTGGCGCTCGCCCTTCGGCTCGGGCGGCCGCCCGCTCCCGGGCGCATCGCCCGGGGCGAGCTCCGGTTTCGCGACCCGGCCGACCGCGTCGACCCGCAGCCCGGCGATGTCGAGGCCGGCCTCGGCGTAGGCGACGCCGCTGCCGTAGAGCCGCTCGTAGTGCTCGCTGAAGATCGCCGGCAGGGCGGCGATCCGCTCGTCGCTGAAGCGATCCCACGGCAGGGGGATCTCCTCGCCGGACGACTGGCGCCGGAACTGGAGGGTCACGTAGCGGCGGAACTCGGGCGCCTCGTCGAGCCCGTCCTGGCCGAGCTCCTCGGCGAGGCTGGCCTCGAGCGCGTCGAGGTCGGCGTTGAGGTCGGCCGCCGGCAGGGGCAGGGCGTAGGACCGCGTCGCGACCCGGGTGTGGACGAGGTCCGCTGCGGCGACCCCGAACGCCGAGAAGACCGGCGAGGTCGGGAAGACGATGATCGACGGGACGCCGAGGTCGCGGGCGTAGCCGACGGCGTGGACGGGGCTCGCCCCGCCGAACGCGTAGAGGACGAAGTCCTGCGGCAGCCGGCCGCTCCGGATCACCTCGCGCCGGATCAGGTCGGACATCTTGCTGTCGACGATCCGGACGATCCCGGCGGCGGCCTCGTGGACGTCGAGCCCGAGCGGCCGGGCGATCCGCTCCTCGATCGCGGCCCGGGCCCGCTCGAGGTCGAGCGCCCGGCGACCGCCGAGGAAGTAGGCCGGGTCGATGTAGCCGAGGACGAGGTCGGCGTCCGTCACGGTCGGCACCTCGCCGCCGAGGCCGTAGCAGACCGGGCCGGGCCGGGCGCCGGCGCTCTCCGGACCGACGATCAGGCGGCCGGTCGTCTCGTCGACCCGGGCCATCGTCCCGCCGCCCGCCCCGATCGAGGTGATGTCGGTGATCGGCTGGAGGATGCGGAATCGCTCGAAGATCGGCTCGCTCGCGTAGCGCCAGTAGCCGCCATCGACGATGCCGACGTCGAAGCTCGTGCCGCCCATGTCGGCCGTGATCGCCCGGGGATGGCCGAGCTTGTCGCTCATCGTCGCCGACGCCAGCATCCCGCCGGCCGGACCGGACTGGAGGGTCGAGATCGGGCTGGCGAGGGCGTGGCTCGTCAGGCCGCCATTGCCCTGCATGACGAGGATCCGGCCGGCGAACCCCTCGGCCCGGACGCGGGACTCGAGGGATGCCAGGTAGCGCCGGACGGTGGGGCCGACAAAGGCGTTGGCGATCGCGGTGTTCGCCCGGGCGTACTCGCCGGCGACCTGGCTCAGGTCGCTGCCGAGGCTGCAGAAGATCCGACCGTCCGGGTCCGCCTCCGCGATGAGGTCGCGGATCGCCCGCTCGTGCTCCGGGTTGCGCCAGGCGTGGAGGAGGCTGACCGCGATCGCGTCGACGGCCGGCTCGGCGCCGTCGCCGATCAGCTCGGCGATCGCGGCCCGGGCCGCCTCGCGGTCGAGCGGGACGATGACCGCGCCCTCGGCGTCGATCCGCTCGGGAACGCCGCGGATCCGCTCCGGTGGGACGAGCGGCTCGGGCTTCGTGATCGAGGTGACCTTGCGGACCTCCTCGTCCGGCAGGCCGTCGACGCGGCCGACCGCGCGCATGATCAGGGTGGTGTCCTCGAACCCGCGGGTCGTGAGGAACCCGACCGTCACGCCACCGCGCGTGATCAGCGCGTTCGTCGCGACCGTGCTGCCGTGCTTGATCAGGTCCGTCCGGCCGAGGAGCTCGGGGCGCTCGACACCGATCGCCGCCGCCGCCTCGGCGAGGGCGTCGAGGACGCCGCCGGAGAAGTCGGCCGGGGTCGTCGGGGCCTTGCTCGTGACGACGCTGCCGTCGTCGGCGAGGAGGACGACGTCGGTGAACGTCCCGCCGATGTCGACCCCGATCGTGAACCGCGGTTGGCCAGGAATGGTCGCGCCTCCTCGTCCGTCGAAATTCCGCATGCCGGAAGGTTGCGTCGGGTCTCGTGCTCAACTGTGAAATCGCGTGGCATCGTGTGTCAAACTTCCTTCCGCTATGCGAAATGATCATCGGCCGGCTCCTGTGACGGAGGCGCGGCCCGCTGGGTTGCGCTCGGTGACGAGCGCCCTCCGCCTCCTGAGTGCCCTGGCCACGGCCGACGGCCCGCTCGGGGTGACCGAGGCGGCCCGCCTGCTCGGGGTCTCGCCGAGCACCGCCCACCGCCTCCTCGGCACGCTCGTCGGGGCGGGCTTCGCGATGCGCGCGCCGGCCGGCCGGGGCTACCGCCGCGGGCCGGCCCTCGTCCGTCTCGCCGGCCGCCGGCCGGTCCAGCTCGTCCTCCTCCGTGACGCCGCCCATCCCCTCCTCGAGCGGGCCAGCCGTGAGACCGGCGAGACCGCCCATCTCGCGATCCTCGACGGCCTCGACGTCGTGGGGATCGACCTCGTCGAGAGCACGAACGCCGTCGTGTTCCGCCATCCGATCGGCTCGCGCGTGCCGGCCCACGCGACGGCCGTCGGGCACGCCCTCCTCGCCCATTCGCCGGAGGCGGCCGAGGCCCTGATCCACGAGGGTCTCGCCCCGCTTACGGACGCCACGGTCCCCGACGGACCGGCGCTCCGCCGCTCCCTCGCCGACGTCGTCCGGCGCGGCTACGCGGTGAACAACCGCCAATGGCACGCGGAGACGGCCGGGGTGGCGGCACCGATCCTCGACGCGAACGGGGAGGCGGTGGCGGCGATCGGGATCAGCGGGCCGGCCAGCCGGATCGGCCGCCGCGACACCCTGGACCGGCTCGGGCGCCTCGCCCGGACCGCGGCCACCGAGATCGCCGCACGCCTGCCGGAGGTGGCGACTCATGCCCACCGCTGACGGGTCCGGCGACGGGTCCGGCGACGGGGCCCGCGCCGCGGCCGGTGGCGCGGCCGGGCCCATCGAGCCGTGGGCCGAGGTCCGCGGCAGCGGCCGGCCGATCGTTTTCCTCCACGGCCTCGCCGACAGCCATGATCTGTGGCGCCACCAGGTGCCCCTGCTCGCCCGGTCGTGGACGACGATCGCGATCGATCACCTCGGACACGGCCGAACGCCGCTGCCGCCCGGCCCGTTGACGACCGCGGCAATGGCCGACGCGGTGGCCGCCCTGCTCGACCGGCTGGCGACCGGTCCGGCCGTCGTCGTCGGGCTGTCGATGGGCGGCGGCGTCGCCCAGGTCCTCGCCCTCCGCCGGCCGGACCTCGTCCGGGCGCTCGTCCTCGTCTCGACGAGCAGCGAGTTCCCGGCGGCCACCCGCGAGCGGTTCACGGCCCGCGCCGAGCGTGCGGAGCGGGAGGGGATGGCGGCGATCCTCGACTCGACCGTGCCCCGCTGGTTCACGCCGGAGTTCGCGGCCGCCCATCCCGCCGAGGTCGCCAGGACCGAGCGGACCGTCCTCGCCAACGACCCGGCCGCGTTCGCCGCCGCCAGCCGGGCCAACGCCGAGCGCGACTGGTCCAGCCGGCTCGGCGAGATCCGCTGCCCGGTCCTGTTCGTCGGCGGCGACCGCGATCCGGCCGACGCGGCCCGCGCGGCGGCGACGTTCCGCGCCCACCTGCCCGACCTCCGGATCGAGATCGTGGCCGGCGCGTCGCACCTCGTGCCGGTCGAGGCGCCGGAGCGGTTCGCCGCCCTCCTGCTCGCCTTCCTCGACGAGATCGGTTACTCGTAGACGGTGACGTTCGGCTCGTAGCGGCAGCGGCAGCCCGACGGCCGCTCGCAGCCGGCCAGCGGCAGCTCCGGCAGCCCCGACGGGATGTACGAGCGATCGGTCAGCGCGAGGCAGGCCGGGCAGGCGTTCGAAATCGGCGGCGACGAGCGCCACGCCGTCGATCCCGCCGTCGAGGTAGAGCTCCTGGAAGCGGGCGAGCTGCGGGTCCGCGGCGAGGCGCCGGGCGAAGGCCGCGTCCATCAGATCCCGAGCCCGCTCCTCGTGAAGAGCGCCGCGTAGCCGTAGCCCGCCTCGGCGATCCGGGCCGCCCCGCCCTCCTCGCGGTCGACCACGGCGAGGATCCCGGTCACCCGCCCGCCCGCGGCGGCGACCCGGTCGGCGGCCTTGATCGACTGGGCGCCGGTCGTGATCACGTCCTCGATCACGAGGACCTGCTCGCCCGCGACGAGCTCGCCCTCGATCACGTTCGCGGTGCTGTACTCCTTCGACGCCTTGCGGACGATGATGAAGGGGAGCTCCGTCTCGAGCGAGAGGGCCGCCGCGAGGGCCACCGCGCCGAGCTCCGTGCCGGCGAGGCGGTCCGTGCCGGCCGGCACGAGCGGGGCGAGGGCCGCGGCGAGGCCGCGGAGGAGCGCCGGCCGCGTCTCGAACCGATACTTGTCGAGGTAGTAGTCGCTGTGGGCGCCGGAGCTCAGGACGAAGTCGCCGCGGAGCAGCGCCGCGTCCACCAGCTCACGCCCGAGCGCATCGAGGTCGGGAGCGGCGGCGGTTCCGGGGTTGGTCATCGATCGGGGCTCCTCTGGTGGCCGCCGCGGCGGGCAGCGCCGGGAAGGGGGGTGGCCGGCGGCCGCGGGCTCGGGCGGCCCGGTTCCGGGCGTCGGCCAAGGATAGCCGGGCCGGACCGCCGGGCCGCGGTCAGGCCGTCGCCGGCGGGGTGGCGAACCGCTCCAGCCGGTACGGCTCGAGCTCCGGCTGCGGGTCGCCCAGCAGCTCCGCGGCGACGAGCCGGCCGAGGACGGGCGCCAGCGTCGCCCCGCTGTGCGAGGCGAGGAAGTAGGCGTTCTCCACCCCGGGCCCGAAGCCGGCGGCCGGGAGCCCGTCGGCCGGCACCGAGCGAACCCCGATCCTGGCGCTCGCGAAGCCCGCCGAGCCGAGCGCCGGGACGAGGCGCGCCGCCCGGCGGAACAGCTCGGCGCACGGCTCGGCGTCCGCGGCGATCTCGCGGATCGCCGGATCGAGCCGGGCGTCGATCTCGCGGGACGACGCCATCAGCCGACCCTCGCCGTCGGGCCGAACGGCGACATCTCCGGCATGGACGACCCGCCCGACGCCGCCGTCGAGCGGGGCGCTGACGGCGAGGAGCCCGGGCGACGGCGCCATCGGCAGGGCGACGCCGGTCCGCCGGGCGAGCAGCTCGGTCGCCGGGCCGGCGGCGACGAGGACGACGTCGGCGGTGAGATGGTCGCCGGTGGCCAGCCGGACGTGACGGACGTGGCTGCCGACGACCTCGAGCTCGCTGACCTTGACCTTCGTCAGCAGCCGGGCGCCGCGGGCGCGGGCGGCCGCGAGCAGGCGCTCGACGAGGAGCGGCGCGTCGATCCAGGCCTCCTGCGGCCAGTGGACGGCGAGCATCTCCTCCGGCCCGACGGCGAGGCCCGGCTCCAGGTCGGCCAGCCCGGCCCGGTCGAGAATCGTCCCCTCGTAGCCGATCGCCCGGTGCCGCTCGACGCGCTCGCGCAGCTTCTCGATCCCGGCGCCGCGGGCGATCGCGAGGTCGCCGCCGGGGTGGTACCAGTCGCCGCCGAGGGCGGCCGTGAGCCCGGGGTACGTGGCCACGCCCGCGGCGTTCAGGGCGAAGTAGGCGGGCGGGTTCTTGTCCTGGGCGTTCGTCCAGGCGAAGCTCGAGCCGGACGTCCCGCCGCCGGGCCGATCCATCTCGAGGATCGTGACCTCGGCCCCGGCGAGCGCGAGGTGATAGGCGACGCTCGCCCCGAGGAGGCCCGCGCCGGCGACGAGGACGGCCGGCACGCGCCGGCCGGTCGCGCGCGGCCGGGGCGCGAGGTCCCCGGGCTCGGCCAATTCGGTCACTCGGCGTCGTCGGCCCGGCGTCGATCGAGGGCGAGGGTCCCGGCCCGCGCGAAGTTCTCGGGCGGGACCTCCTCGATGAACACCGTGACCGTCTCGGGGTCGACCCGGTAGACGTCGATCACGACGTCGGACAGGCGCCGGGCGAGCTCGCGCTTGAGCTCGACGCTCCGGCCGGCGATCGCCTGGACGATGATCCGGGGCATGGCCGCTCCTCCCGAAGCTCAGGGCCGGGCGATCGCCGTCTCGCGATGCTCGACCTTCGCGAAGCCGCTCCAGAGCGGCTCGTAGAAGTAGCGGATCCCGAACTCGATCCGGAGGGTCCGCGTCCGCAGGTCCGACGGGTTGAAATGCTCGTGGCGGGTCATCTTCGGCGGGACGTGGACGGCGTCGCCGGCCTCCCAGTCGTAGTGCTCGTAGTCGATCTCGGAGAACCCGACGCCCTCGAGGACGTAGAGGACCGCCTCGGTGTGGGAGTGGCAGTGGCTGGAGGTGTGGGGAACCTCCTCGAAGATGTTCGTCATCGCGACCGAGACCGCGCTGAAGCCGTTGCGCTCCTCGCTCGGGCTCTCGCCGCCGCCCATGAGGATGTAGATCGCGCCGTGGCGGTGGGGGTTCTCGTTCTTCCCCGCATGGCCGTGCCCGCCGCCGCCGCCGTGGCCGTGCCCGCCGCCGCCGTGGCCGTGTCCGGCGTGGGCGTCCGGCTCGGCCGCGCCGCTCGCGGCGCGCTCCTCGGCCGCCTTGCGGATCTCCTCGCGCCGCTTCTGCTCGTCCGGGGCGTCCTCGAGGTGAAGGGCGATCCGCCGGCCCTCGGCGTCGAACTGGCCGTCCTCGGCCGGGAACGCCGCCTCGAATCCCGGCGCGTTGACGCCCTTCTCCTCGAGCTGCTCGAGCTTGCCGAGCTTGACGAAGAGGTCGAGGTCCATCGAGGACGCCGTGACGTACGCGACGTCGTCCGGGCCGGTGTTGAAGAGCTGGTGCTCGGAGGCGAACGGGATGTGGATCGTCGTGCCGGCGTGGAAGTCGTAGCGCCGCCCGTCGCAGACGAGGAACCCGCTGCCGGCGAGGACGTGGATCGCCTCCTCGCCGTGGCGCTGGCGGCCGGTGTGGGCGCCGCTCGGGATGATCGCCTTGCAGAGGCTCGTCCCCGACGTCGGAAAGCCGACCTGGGTGCCGATCAGCATCGCGAGGCGATGGTCGTTGGGCGTCTCGATCCAGGTCAGGTCGCGGCCGCGGGCGACCACCGGCGACGCCGCCAGGGCCAGCTCGTTCCGCTCGCTCTGCTCGAGCCAGTCGGTGTAGAAGTCCGCCCGCTCGAGCCGGGTGACGCTCCGCCACTTGTCGTTCATCGTCCCTCCAGGGTCCAGCGTCGAGCGCCGGCGGCGTCAGGATGCGGCGGGGCCGGGACGTTCCCGGCCCCGCCGTGGTCGTGCGGTGGAAGCCTCAGCGCATCGTCGCGATGGGATCGTTGACGAGCGAGGCGCCGGGCTTGTAGTCGATGACGTGACTGGCGGGCTGGACCCGCTCCACGACCTCCGGTGGGACCCGGCAGGCCGGCGGGAACGTCGCCGGCGGGGCCGGCTTCGTGCAGTCCAGGATCATCTTCGTCTCCATCGGCCCCTTCTCCTCGCGGTGGTACCCGTAGGTCACCGGGTTGAGATGGCCGCCGAGGAAGTTCGGCATCACGATCAGGTCCCGGTCGCCCTGGAACCGCGTCGTCCAGGCCCACATGACCTGGTCGTTGTCGAAGACGTCGATGTCGTCGTCGACGATGAAGATGTGCTTGAGGATCGGGTCGACCGCGAAGGCCGCGGACGCCGCGATCTTCGGCTCGCCCTCGACCTTCTTCTTCATCGCGATGAAGAGGGTGCTGCGGATCCCCATCAGGGGCAGGTTGACCGCGGTGACGGTCGGGATCGACTCCCGGACCCGGCGGTAGATGCCGCCCATCCGCGGCAGCGCGCCGAGGACGAGGTGCTCGCGATGGGCGTTGAACACGTCGACGTAGATGGGCTGGCTGCGCATCGTGATCGCCGTGATCTTCAGCCACGGCATTGGGCCGAGGCGGGTGTAGTAGAGCGGGTACTCGCCGAAGGGGCCCTCGTTCTGGACCGCCTCGGGGTTCGTGTCGACGACGCCCTCGATGACGATCTCGGCCCGGGCCGGGACCTGGAGGTCGACGGTCTTGCACTGCACGACCTCGACGGACTCGCCGAGGAGGCCGCCCATGACCTCGAGCTCGCCGCCGATGCCCGGCAGCTTGGAGACGGCGGCCATCAGCATCGCCGGATGGTGGCCGATGACGAGGGCGACCTCCATCGGCTTGCCCTGGTCACGGTTGTTGCGAAGGATGTAGGAGGTGTGGTGGGCCGGGTTCGTCATGAACCCGACCTGGTCCGCTCCCTGGATCTGATGGCGGAAGATCCCGGCGTTGAGCCGGCCGCTGTCGGGGTCGCGCGAGATCGCGGCCGCCGACGTGATGTAGCGCCCGGCGTCGAGCTCCTGGTGGACCAGGCTCGGCAGCTTGGTCGCGTCGATCTGGTCGCCGGTCATGACGACCTCGTGGACCGGCGCGTCCTTCGAGTCGACGAGGGTCGTCGGGACGGGCGAGCCCTCCCGCCGGGCGTACTCGGGAACCATCCCCGCGACGTCGCTGCCGATGCTCAGGGCGACCCGCTCGTACGTCCCGTGGAGGTTGAGCAGGAGCGGGATCTTCGAGCCCTTGATGTTCTTGAAGAGGACCGCCGGGAAGCCGGGGTAGGAGGGGTCCTTCTCCATCTTGTGGACGATCGCGGTCGCCTCGAACTCGGGATCGATCTCGTCCTCGATGATCTTCAGCTGCTCGGGATGCTTCGCGACCAGCTCGTCGAGATACGTTCTGAGGTCCTGTGCCACTCGGGTCTCCTTACGGTGCTGGACTGGCGACCGTCGCCAGGGGCTGACGGCGACTTACAGGGCGATGACTCCGGCGACGACGGCCACCGCCCCGAGGACGATCCGCCAGGTGACGGATTCCTTACCCCTGAGGAGGATTGCCGTGAAGAGGAGCGCGAACAGCGGCGCGCTGGCCGTGACCGGGTAGACGACGCTGACGATCCCGCCCGAGAGCCCGGCGTTGAGGGCCAGGAAGCCCACGGCCTGGAGCACGCCGGACAGGAGGAACAAGCCGAACGCCGGCTCGTGCATGATCGTCCGGAGGCCCGATCGATCGCCGAACACGAGCGCGTAGGAGAGGGCGGCGATCGCCCCGACAATGGCAGAAGTCAGCGGCAGATCGGCAGCCTCGAGGCCGAATTTGAGGAAGAGCGGACGGATGCCGTAGGTGACCGCGGCGCCGATGGCCGCCAGAACCCCGACATCGAGCCAGCGCCGCACGCCCTGGCCTGGCCGCCACGTCACGAGGACCACGCCGGCGACGATCGCGACGATCGCCAGGAAGCGGATCGGGGTGACCGGCTCCGCGAACAGGATCGCCGCCAGGATCGCGCTGATCACCGGCGCGGAGTTCTTGATCGCGGTCGCCGGCGAGGCGCCGATCCGGTCGATCGCGATGTACAGCCAGCGCCGGCCGATCCCCGTCCCGAAGAGGCCGCCGAGGATGAAGCCCACGAGCGCGCTCGGGGTCACCAGCTCGAGGTGCGGGCCGCCCGCCAGCGGCAAGAGGACGATGTACAGCGGGACCGCGACGATCAGGCCGACGATCATCGCCGTGTCCGGCCGCCCGCCCTTGCCGAAGCCGAGCTTCAGCGTCACCGGGTTCAGGCCGAAGCTGATCGCCGTGATCAGCGCGAAGAATTTCGGATCGATGGAGTCCACCGCTCAGGACCGCAGCGCGGCGACGGGCGTCGGCTGGCTGGTCCGCGGCCCTCCCGGCAGCCGACTCGGTGCGGCAATCACCCGCGGCGGTCGTCGGCACGGGATGGTTGGACCTCCTCCGCTCAGCTCAGCGAGCGACGCAGCGAGCGGCGCCGACGCGGTTGGATCACCGGTGGACAATGACAAGGTATGCGCTGGTATCCTACTGCATGGGATGAGGCCCCTGCAATGCCGGAGGCGCCCGAAACCCACGCTCGGACGGGAGAGTCGGGATGACCATCTGGATCGGCCGGATCGAGCCCAGCATGTGGTTCGAGGGCGCCTGGTGGCAGGAGATCCTGCCCGAGGATGTCCGCCTTGCGGTGCTCTCGCTGGGCGTGCGTCGCCTGCTCCCCGAGGACCTCGAGCGGGCCCACGCCCAGATCCTCGAGAAGGTCGAGCAGCTCGACGCGGAGGGCGTCGACGTGATCAACGTCGGCGGCAGCCCGGTCGTCAGCCTCTACGGGCGAGCGGGCCACGAGCGCCTCAAGGCGGAGATCGCGGAGCGCACGAAGCGACCGTTCGTGACCGCCCTCCAGGCCGAGGTCGAGGGCATCCTCGCGGTCGGCGGCACGAAGGTCCTGATCGCCAGCCCGTACCCGGTCGCCCAGACCGAGAAGCGGGTCCAGGTGCTCGCCGACGAGGGGGTCACCGTGGTCGGCCACGACAGCCTCGACATCGAGCGGACCCGCGAGATCGCGGTCCTCGAGCCGGCCGCCGTCGCCCGCCAGGCGATCGAGCTGGCGGCCGCCCATCCGGACGGCGACGTCATCTACCTGCCGTGCGGCTCGCTGCCGGTCACCTCGGTCATCGACGAGATCGAGGCGGCGACGGGCCTGCCGGTCGTCACCTGCGTCCAGGCCCAGGTCCGGGCGACGCTCGAGCGGGCCGGCTACCACGAGCCGATCGAGGGCTACGGGCGGCTCCTGCGCGAGATGGGCGCGTCGCTGGCGCCGGCAGGATAGGGCGCGGATCCTCGGCATCCGCGCGACGCTCGCCCGTTAACGCGGGGCCAGGCCCGGATTCTCGGCATCCGCGCGACGCTCGCCCGTTAACGCGGGGCCAGGCCCGTATTCTCGGCATCCGCGCGACGCTCGCCCGTTAACGTGGGCCTGGGCCTGGATTCTAGGCATCCGCGCGACACTCGCCCATTAGGAGCTGTTTCGGGCGGCGGCTCCGTTCGGCTGAGCGTGCGTTGACCGGAGGCTCCGCCAGGGCGGCGCGTAACGAGCGACGCTCGCGCGTTTGCCAGGAATTCCGAGCGGTCCAGCACCCGACCAGACGGGGTGGTGCGTCGGAGCCGCGCTCGGCCAATGCGCTCGCCCGGCTCGCCCGGGTCGCCCGGGTCTCGCCCCGCGCCGCGCGACGCTCGCCCGCGCCGCACCCGACCCGCGCCGCGCGACGCTCGCCCGCGCCGCCCCCGACCCGCGCCGCGCGACGCTCGCCCGCGCCGCCCCCGACCCGCGCCGCGCGACGACGCGCCCCGCGACGACGCACCGTTTGACGCTCAGCTGCCCTTCGGGAAGATCGCGAGCAGGCCGCCGTCGCACACGAGGTCGGCGCCGGTGATGAAGCCGGCCTCGTCGGATGCGAGGAACAGCGCCGCCGATGCCTGGTCGGCCGGCTGCCCGAATCGCCCGATCGGGATGCCCTTGGCCTCGCCGGCGCGGTCGGCCGAGAACGCCTCGTCGGCCATCCCGACCGGGCTCCCGGTCTGGGTCGGGGTCAGCGTGTTGACCCGGATCCCGTGCGGGGCGAGCTCCATGGCCGCGGCCCGGGTCAGGTTGTAGATCCCGGACTTCGCGACCGCGTACGCGAACTTGTTGCGGATCCCGCGCTGGCCGCTCGTCGAGGCGACGTTCACGATCGCTCCGCCGCGGCCGGCCGCGACCATCGCCGCCGCCGCCTGGCGCGCGCAGAGGAAGGCGGAGCGGAGCGTCACCGCGTGGACCCGGTCCCATTCCTCGAGCGTCGTGTCGAGGAGGCCCTTGTTGACGGTCGCCGCGACGTTGTTCACGAGGATGTCGAGACCGCCGAGCTCCTCCACGACGCGCTCGACCATCGCGATCACGGCGGCCTCGTCGCTGACGTCGACCGCGAGGGCGATCGCCCGCCCACCGCCCGCGTTGATCCCGTCGGCCACGGCCGTCGCCCGGCGCTCGTCGAGGTCGACCACGGCGACTCGGCTGCCCTCCGCGGCGAACCGCTCGGCCATCGCCCGCCCGATGTTCTGGCCGGCCCCGGTGATCAGCGAGGCCTTGCCCTCGAGGCGGCCGGTCACGCGCTGCCGCCCGGTCGGCGGGTCCGGGCCGCGCGGGCGGTCGATGGCAGCCAGCCGGTCAGGCGGGCGTCGATGAGCTGGACCGCCTTCACCGCCACGAGGGCGACGATGATGATGACGAGGAGGACGGCGAGGACGGCAGCGGCGTCGAACCGCCGGCCGGCGCTGATCACGACGGCGCCGAGCCCGACCGCGGTGATGAACATCTCGCCGTTGATGGTGCCCTTGACGGCCCGGCCCATCCCGAGGCGGAGGCCGGCGAAGATCATCGGCAGCGCGGCCGGCAGGATGATCTTCAGGAAGAGCTGGCGCTCGTTGGCGCAGTAGGAGCGGCCCATCTCGATCAGGGCGATGGGGACCGTCCGGATCGCGGCGACAGTGTTGATGATGATGATGAAGATCGAGTAGACGATCACGACGCCGAGGATCGACAGGCGGCTCAGCCCGAAGACGGCGAAGAAGATCGGGGCGAAGACGAGCGACGGCGCGGTCAGCATCGCGTAGACGTAGATGTCGAGGGCCATCTCGACCTTGCGGTAGGCGCCCATCAGGACCCCGATCGTCACGCCGAGGATCGCCGAGATCGCGAACCCGATCGCGAGGTTCGTCAGGCTGCCGATCAGGCTGCCGACGATCCGGCCGTCCGCGGTGAGCTCGGCAAGGCGGACCACGACGGCGCTGAACGGCGGGAAGAAGACGACGTTCCAGACCCGGGCGACCGCCTCCCAGAGGAGGATCCCCACGAGCAGGCCGATCGCGGCCGGCGCGGCGTTCGAGGCGGCCTGCCGGGCGGAGAACCCGGGCGGGTGCGGGCGCGAGACCTTGACGGCGGTCGCGCTCACGCCGCGGGCTCGCTCGGGTTGTGCCGCCCCTGCGCGACGTGGCGGCGGTACATCTGCATCTCGCGGAGCTGGCGCCAGAGGGCCGCGGTGATCTTCGCGAACTCCTCGGAGCCCTCGATCGCGTCGACCGCCGACGCCCGCGGCCGGGGCAGGGGGACCTCGGTCAGGTCGACGATCCGGCCGGGGCGCGGGCTCATCAGGGCCACCCGGTCGCCGAGGAGGACCGCCTCCTCCATCGAGTGGGTGATGAAGATGACCGTCTTGCGACTCGTCTCCCAGATCTGGATCAGCTCCTCCTGGAGGAGCCGCCGGGTCTGCTCGTCGAGGGCCCCGAACGGCTCGTCCATCAGGAGGATCTCGGGGTCGACGGCGAGCGCCCGGGCCAGGCCGACGCGCTGCTGCATGCCGCCCGACAGCTGGCCGGGCAGGCGGTTGCCGAAGCCGGTCAGCCCGACGAGCTCGATCAGCTCCTCGGCCCGGGCGTGGCGCTTGGCCTTCGGGACGCCGCGCAGCTCGAGCCCGAACGCGACGTTGTCCAGGATCGTCGCCCACGGCAGCAGGGCGAAGGACTGGAAGACCATCGCCCGCTCCGGGCCGGGCCCGCGGACGGGATTGCCGTCGACCGTGATCTCGCCGTCGTCCCACGGGATCAGGCCGGCGATCATCCGGAGGAGCGTCGTCTTGCCGCAGCCGCTCGGCCCGAGGATCGTCAGGAACTCGCCGTCCTTGATCGTCAGGTTCAGGTCCTTGAGCGCGTCGACGGGCGCGTCCTTGCCCCGCGCGGGGAAGGTCTTGCTGAGCCCGGAGATCTCGATCACGGCGGCTCCTACTCTCGAAGGACGGTCTGGCTGGCCCACGGGGCCAGGATGTGCTCGATGCGGCGGACGATCGACACGAGGAGGAGGGCCTCGAGGACGACGAGGACGACCAGACCGTAGAGCAGGTTCGCCTGGAAGCGCCCCTGGAAGTTCAGGATCAGCCCGCCGATCCCGACCGCGACCATCAGCAGCTCGATGATCACCATCCCCGTCACCCCGCGGCCGAGGCCGAGGCGGATCCCGGTCATGATCGCCGGCAGGGCGCCGGGCAGGAGGATCTTCCGCCAGATCCGGCGCTCGTCCGCCCCGAAGCTCGTCGCCATCTCGATCAGCGCCGGGTCCACCTGGCGCACGCCGGCCCGGCTGTTGACGATGATCACGGGGATCGAGAAGACGACGACGAGGAAGACGCGCGAGGCGAGGCCGATCCCGAGCGACATCAGAAGGATCGGGATCAGGGCCGCCATCGGCGTCACGAGGAGGATGTTCAGGTACGGGTCGACGAAGCCCTCCACCCGTCGGAAGCGGGCGGCCGCGAGGCCGAGCGGGATGCCGACCCCGACCGCCACCGCGAATCCGATCACGAGGGCCTGGTTGCTGATGAGGAACGCCTCCCATACCCGCGGCTCGGTGACGAGCTGGACGACGCCGCCCATCGTCGCGCTGAAGGTCGGGACGAGGAGGAGGTTGGCTGTCCGGGCGTACGCCTCCCAGGCGCCGCCGACGATGATCAGGACGATCAGCCGGTAGGTCCACGCCGAGCCGGCGATCCGGGAGCGGATCGTCGCCTGCTGGGGCGGGCGCGGGCCGCCACCACGGGCGATCCGTCGCGGCGCCTGGATGGCCGTCATTCAGCTCCCCTTTGGTCGCCGGGTGATCCGGTCAATGATGCCCTCGGGACGACGGGTGCGCCTGCTGTATGCAGATGCATTCTATGGTGGCCAAGACCGCCCGGTCAACGCCGGGCGGTGCCCGGACCGGTCCTCACCGGCCTCGGGATGGAACGACCCCGGGGACGGCGGCGCCGTCCCCGGGGTCGGAATTCCCTCTGGCTATTTCGTGCCGAGCTCGGCCAGCACCGCGTCCTGGTACGACAGGTCGGCCCACTGGTCGAGGCTGAAGTCGGTCTTCACCGACCCCGTCCCGCTCGGCCCGAAAAACTTCGCGGTGTAGTCGAGGTTGTCCTTGGTGACCCCGCCGTTGGCCGGGAACATCTTCAGCTCGACGTACTTCTTGGCGGCCGCCGCGATCGTCGACTCGTCGATCGAGTCCGCGGTGTACTTCTCGGCGTCGGCCTGGAGGAGGGCGGCGTCGCCACCGACCCGGCGGTACTCGGTGATGACCGCCTTGACCAGGGCCTGGACGGTCCCCGGGTTGTTCTTGGCGAAGTCGCCGTTGACGTAGATCGAGGTCGTCTGGAGGTCGGGCAGGTCGGCGGCCAGGCTGGCGAGCAGCGAGAACCGGTCGGCGGCCTTCGTGTCGATCGTGATCGAGTCGCCGAGCTCGAGCGGGCTGGCGTCGATCTGGTCGGCGAGCAGCGCGGCGAGGCGGTTCGGCGAGCCGGGGATGACGACGTACTGGGGGGTCGTGCCGGGGCACTTGGTCTGGACGTAGTTCTTGACCATCGCCGTGCTCACGGCGCCTTCGCTGTGGATGGCGAGCTTCTTGCCGCCGAGATCCGCGCACGACTTGATCGTGGCCGTTCGGGCGTACAGGGTCCATTCGTTCTGGACGCGGCTCGTGATGACCTTGATGTTCGCGCCCGCCTCGATGGCGGCGAGGACGCTGTTGTTGGCCCCGGAGCCGAAGGCGAACTGGCCGCCGGCGACGCCCTGGGTCAGGAGCTCGGAGGACTCGATGACCGGGGTGTCGATCGTGTAGCCCTGGCCGCGCATGGCGTCGAGGGCGGCGAGGTACGGGGCGGTGGACAGGCCCGGCGAGGTGAAGCCGACCGAGAAGGTCTTCGTGCCGGGCATCTCCGTCGGCGCGACGGACGGAGTGACGCTGGCTTCGGTCGAGGCCGCGGTCGTCGGGGCCGCGCTGGCCGCCGTCGACGGAGCCGAGCTCGCTCCGCTCGAGCAGGCGCCCACGATGAGCGCGACGCCGAGGAGCAGACCCGACGTCCGATGGATCGACTGTCGTGGCATGTGTGACTCCCAGCTACCTACCTGACTGCCGCGGGATGCGCGATCCCTCCTCGCGCGGCGCCGACAGGCCCATCCGCCTGCGGATGCACGACGGTATGCCGCGGCATTCTAGACGCGATTCGGCGGGCTGCAAAGGGGCAATCGAGAAATCCCCCGGGGCCGCGCTCCCGGCCGTCGTGCCCTCGTCGCGCGCGTGATCCGGCTCCGCCGCGGCTCCGAGATTGACTTATACTCGCCAACGATCCAGATTGCATACGGTGATATGCCGCGCGGCACCCGCGCGCTGGAACGGACCTTCGGAGGTAGATGGGCGGCCCATGCGCACCTCGCACGTCGCACGCAAGGACGGGCTCCAGAGCAGCGAGTTCGTCTACCGCTCCCTGAAGGAGCAGATCATCTCCGGGGCCCTGGCCCCGGACATGCGCCTGATCGAGCTGGCGATCGCCGCCGAGTTCGGGGTCAGCCGGACGCCGGTTCGCGAGGCCCTGAAGCGGCTCGCGGTCGAGAACCTCGTCCTCGCCGACCCCGCCCGAGGCATGGTCGTCCACGCTCCCGACGCCCGCGAGATCGAGGACGTGTTCATCGTCCGCGAGGCGCTCGACGGCCTGGCCGCCCGGCTCGCCGCCCACCGGATCACCCCGTCGGAGCTTGCCCGCCTGCGGGTCGTGGTCGACTCGATGCAGCAGGCGATCGGCGAGGGCCGCCGCGAGCAGGTCGTCGTCGCCAACACCCATTTCCACGACGTGATCTACGGGGCCGCCGGCAACGAGATGCTGGAGCGGCTCGGGCGCGACCTGCGCGAGTTCGTCCGGCGCTTCACGACCCTGCCGTTCGCCAGCCCGGAGCGCGTCGACCACGTCCTGACCGAGCACCGCAACATCGTCGAGGCGCTCGAGCAGCACGATCCCGAGGCGGCCGAGAAGGCTTCGCGGGCGCACCTCGCGGCCGCCCGCGAGTACGTGGTCCGGATGCAGCTCCAGGAGTTCGAGAAGGCCCTCGCCTGACCTGATCGCGGCGGGACCGACCGGGATCCCGGCCGACCCGGCGCACTCCGGCGCCCCGGGCGCCGCGGTCGCCCCGATTCGCGATGGCGGGGCTGGACCCCCGGGCCCTGACCGGATACGATTGTCCACAACGGTGTTCAACCTGCCTTGGAGGTCGCTGTCCCGGTGAACGACGCAACCGGTCGGGCCCGCATCGCCCTGATCTTCACCGGCGGGACCATCGACTCGGTCGGGGTCGACCGGCTCGACCTCGCCTTCTACATCGAGGCCGGCAAGCGGCTCGACGACGGCGAGCTCGTCGCCCGCGTCCCGGAGCTCGCCTCGATCGCGGAGGTCGAGGAGATCCCGTTCCGGCGGCTGCCGAGCCAGTCGATCAAGGACCAGGACCTGTTCGACCTCGTCGCCCTGATCCATCGGATCTTCGACGAGGACCGCGCCGACGGGGTCGTGATCACCCACGGGACGAACACCCTCGAGGAAACCGCCTACTTCCTCCACCTGACGGTCAAGCGCGACCGGCCGGTGGTCGTCATCGGGGCGATGCGGCCGTCCTCGGCGATCTCCGCCGACGGCTACCTCAACCTCCTCAACGGCGTCCGCGTCGCGGCCGCCCCCGAATCGCGCGGGATGGGCGTCCTCGTCGTCATGAACGACACGATCCACTCGGCCCGGGACGTGACGAAGACCGCGACCTACCGCGTCGAGACCTTCCAGGGCCGCGACCTGGGGCCGCTCGGCTACGCCGACAACGACGGGCGGGTCCTCTTCTACCACCGCCCGAACCGGCCCCACACGACCGCGACCGAGTTCGACCTGGCGGGCATCGACGCCCTGCCCCGGGTCGACGTCGTCGTGTCGTACCTGGGCGCCGACGGGGTGATGATCGACGCCGCGGTCGCGGCCGGCGCGCGGGGGATCGTCAGCGCCGGCACCGGCGCGGGGCGGCCGACCCCGGCCGAGGACGTCGCCCTCGAGCGGGCGGCCGCATCCGGCGCCGTCGTCGTCCAGGGGTCGCGGGTCGGCTCGGGCCGGACGGTGACGAGCCCAGGCCTCCGCCGCAAGGGCTGGTCGGCCGCCGACAACCTCCAGCCGTGGAAGGCCCGGATCCTGCTCGCCCTGGGCCTGACCAGGACCAGCGACGTGGCCGAGATCCAGCGGATGTTCGACACCTACTGACGTCGCCACCGGGTGGCCGGAGGCAACGCGCCTCGGGTTGCCTGGCCGGAGCGGTCGCCGTGACGCAGCCCGGGGAATCTCCTCCCCCCGGGACGCGTCCGGCGGCCCGCGCCGGACTCCGCCGGTCGCCCGGCGACCTCGCCCCTTGACCTCGCTCGGCGCCCTCGCCGCTCGGAGGCTCAGCCCTCGACGAGGTGGCGCGGGACCCAGACCTGGCCGTCGAGGATGTGGCGGGCCGTCCGTCCGATCGCGACGCCGCGGATCGTCGGCAGCGCGGCCGGGCCGTCGCCGTTGACGACCGCCTCCATCACCCCGTATGGATGGCCGATCCGGATGCTCTCCGCGATCGGCCGCTCCGCCAGCGGCCGGACGAGCTGGTGGACGACCGTGCCCTCGGTGAAGGCGGCGGCAGCGGTCGCGATCGCGCCGGTGGCCATGTACGAGCGATGGGCGGTCTGCATCGACATCAGGCGGCCGGTCAGGTCGATCGCGTCCGCGGCAACCTCGACGCCGTCGGTCGTCCGGTACGCCTGCGGCGCGGCGACGAAGCCGACCTTCGGCAGGCCCGGCGAGGTCGCGGTCGCGGTCCGCCGGTCGGCCACGATCCCGATCCGCTCGGCGACGATCGAGCGGACCTCCTCGAGGACGTCGGTCGCCGCCGTGTCGGCCTCGATGTCGAGCGGCAGCTCGGTCCCGCCGAGCCCGAGGGACTCAGCCGTCAGGAAGACGACGGGGTTGGCGGCGTCGACGATCGAGACCTCGAACGAGCGGCCGTCGGCGAGCTCGATCCGATCGCGGGCGTTGCCGGTCGGCAGGAGGCGGCCGGTGACGGAGCCTGCCGGGTCGCCGAACTCCATGAGGATCCGCGAGCTCGTGCCGGGCACCCCGGGCACCGCATAGTCGCCGCTCTCGGCCGCCCGCCCGCCGCGGACCGGGACGTGCTCGAGGATGATCTTCGCGGTGTTCGTGTTGTGGACGCGGACCGTCGTGACCGGCTCGACGGCGCGGACGAACCCCTGGTTGATCGCGAACGGGCCGACCGCGGCCGAGATGTTGCCGCAGTTCCCGCCCCAGTCGACGGTCGGCTCGCCGACGCTGACCTGGGCGAACGTGTAGTCGACGTCGGCGTCGGGCCGGCTCGGCGGGCCGATGATCGCGCACTTGCTCGTCTGCGATGTCGCCCCGCCGAGGCCGTCGATCTGGCGGATGTCGGGGCTGCCGAAGACGCTCAGCAGGAGGGGCTCGATCGCCGGCCGGCCGGACGGCAGGTCGTTGGCGAGGAAGAACACCGCCTT
Organism: uncultured Chloroflexia bacterium; assembly: GCA_963710105.1. Lineage (GTDB taxonomy): Bacteria > Chloroflexota > Limnocylindria > Limnocylindrales > CSP1-4 > CF-46. Next base: position 2,672,159 of record CAVPYV010000001.1, on the reverse strand, counting down.
GCTCGTCCCGCCGCGGAGGATCGAGCAGCGGACGGGAACGACGTCAGTGACGGCCACGGTCTGGTCTCCTTGGGCGAGATCGCCTCGCCTGCTGTGCTGGTCTCATCCGTTGCGATAGCGCTCGGCGAGGGCTTCGTACTCGGGCAGGCCGACGAGGGCCTGGCGGTCGTCCCAGGCGAGCATCCGGTCTTGGAGGCCGCGCGCATCGCCGGTGGCCCGCAGCTCGGCGAGGGCCTCGGCTGCGGCACGGGCGGCGATCCGCAGGGTCGTGTTCGCGAACAGGACGATGCGATAGCCGAGGGCGCCCAGCTCGGCCGCGCCGAGGAGCGGCGTCCGGCCGCCCTCGACCATGTTGACGAGGAGCGGCGCGTCGATCCGGGTCGGGAGGGCCGCGAGCTGGTCGCCGTCGGTCGGCGCCTCGACGAAGACGACGTCGGCGCCGGCGTGGGCATAGGCGACGCCCCGCTCGACCGCGTCCTCGAATCCGGCGACCGCCAGCGCGTCCGTCCGGGCGATGACCACGAGCGATGGGTCGCGGCGGGCTTCGAGGACGGCCTGCAGCTTGGCGAGCATCTCCTCGAGCGGGACGACGTCCTTGCCCCGGAAGTGGCCGCAGCGCTTGGGGAAGGTCTGATCCTCGATCTGGATCGCGGCGACCCCGGCCCGCTCGAACTCGGCCACGGCCCGCCGGGCGTTGAGGGCGTTGCCGAAGCCCGTGTCGATGTCGGCCACGACCGGGATCCCGACGGCGGCCACGATCCGGGCGACCTGGTCGGCGAGCTCGGTCATCGTCGTCAGGCCGATGTCGGGGACGCCGAGCAGGACGTTGGCGATCCCGGCACCCGTCGCGTAGACGGCCTCGAAGCCCGCCCGCTCGACGAGCCGCGCGGTGAGGGCGTCCGCCGCGCCGGGCAGGACGAGCGGCTCCGGCCGGCCGAGGAGGGCCCGCAGCCGGGCGCCCGGTGTCGCGCCGGGTTCGGGGGCGGGCTCGGACGGGTGCTCGATCGGATGCCTCCGCGGTGGCGCCGGCTGCTCGGGTGCCGACTGCTCGCGACAGTATACTTTTGCATAACGGGCGGGTCGCGCGACCCCCGAGCAGCCGAGGATCACATGGCCGACCGTGTCTGGGACCGCTTCCTCACCGACCAGGACCGCGCCCACGTCGCGCAGGCGCCGGCGATCCGGAAGGGGACGGGCGTCCGGCCGGCGCTCCTTCTCGTCGACCTGTACCGGGGCGTGTTCGGCGACCGGCCCGAGCCGCTCCTCGAGGCCGTCCGGACCTGGCCCGCCAGCTGCGGCCTCGCCGGCTGGACGGCCCTGCCGCACATCCAGCGGCTCCTGGGCACGGCGCGCGAGCAGGGGACGCCGGTCGTCCACATCAGCGGTAACGGCGGCCTGCCCGGCTGGCGCGACGAGACGCCCCGCGGTGGCGCCCCCGACAGCCCGGAGGCCGAGGAGCGCCGCCGCCGGCGGTACGACATCGTCGACGAGCTGACGCCGGTGGACGGCGAGCTGGTGATCCGCAAGATCGGGCCGAGCGCCTTCTGGGGGACGCCCCTCGTCGGGCTCCTCAACGGCCTCGGGGTGGACACCATCGTGGTCGCCGGCGAATCGACCAGCGGCTGCGTCCGGGCGACGGTCGTCGACGGCAAGAGCCTCCGCTATCGCGTCGTCGTCCCCGAGGAGTGCGTCTTCGACCGGCACGAGGCGACGCACGCCCTCAACCTCTTCGACATGGACCAGAAATACGCCGACGTCGTGCCCGTTGACGAGGCGCTCGCCTACGTGGCATCGGTCGGCTCGTGGCGATCGCGACCGGCCTGATCGGCTTCGGGGCCGTCGGCGGGACGGTCGCCCGGCTGATCGGTGAGGGCCTGGCCGGTCCGGCGGCCCTCGTCGGGGTCCTCGTCCGCGACCCGGCCCGCCACGCGGCGGACGCCGGGCGTCTCGGGATCCCGTTCGTCGTCGGGGCGGCGGAGCTGATCGCGATCGGGCCCGAGGTCGTCGTCGAGGCGGGCGGCCACGACGGCCTCCGCCGCCACGTCCCGGCGATCCTGGCGGCCGGGATCGACGTGCTCGCGATCAGCGTCGGAGCGCTGGCCGACGCGGACCTCCTCGCCGAGCTCGAACGGGCCGCCGCGTCCGGCGGCGGCCGGCTGCGCGTGCCGTCCGGCGCGATCGCCGGTCTCGACGCGATCTCGGCCGCGGCGGTCCTCGGCCTGGATCGGGTCGTCCACACCGTGCGCAAGCCGCCGGCGAGCCTGCTCGGCGCCGCCGAGGCGGAGGCGGTCGTCCGCTCGGGTGTCGCGCGCGAGCTGTTCGCCGGATCCGCCCGCGAGGCGGCCCCCCGCTTTCCGGCCAACGTCAACGTCGTCGCCGCCGTGAGCCTGGCCGGCATCGGCTTCGAGCGGACCGAGGTCCGGGTGATCGCCGACCCGGCGGTGCAGCGCAACACCCACGAGGTTCTCGTCGAGGGCGCCTTCGGGCGGCTGTCGATCCGGATCGAGAACACGCCGTCGGACGAGAACCCGAAGACCGGCCGGATCGTGGCCGCCAGCATCGCCCGCACCCTCCGTGGCCGGACGGAGCCGATCGTCGTCGGCGGCTGAGCTCAGCCCGAAGCGAGCGCCTGGCCGATCCCCCGGACGAGGAGGTTGGCGCTCGCCAGCAGGAGCACGACGAGGACGATCCGCTGGAACGTCGCCGCGCTGAAGCGGCGCTGGATCGCGAACCCGCCGGCCTGCGAGATCGCCGCGACGACCGCCAGTCCCAGCCCGAACGGGACGAGGCCCGGACCGTAGGCGCCGGCGACGGCGAGCGTCGTCGCCCGCACGAACGACATCACCCAGAACACGAACGAGATCGCGAAGATCCACTCTCGGCCGCGCAGCCCGATCGCGAGCAGGTAGCTCCCGAGGACGGGACCCGACGCGCCGACGGCGCCGTTCACGACCCCCGCCAGGAAGCCGACCCCCGGCGCGACGAGCCGCTCGTGCTCCGGCGGGAGATGCATCGGCCCGCGGCGGAGCGAGCTGAGCGCGTACCACAGGGCGAACAGCCCGAGGACGATGGCGAGGACCCAGCCCGGCAGGATGATCAGGAGCTGCGTCCCGGCGATGGACCCCAGCACGGCCGTCGCCCAGACGGGCCGGATCCGGCCGGCGACCGCCCGGGCCGGCCAGTGGCGGCGCAGCTGGAGCGTCGTCAGGACGGGCGTGATCACGCTGAGCAGGATGATCCCGGTCCGGGCGTCGATGACGAACGCGAAGCCGGCCACCGCCACGACGGCGAACCCGTAGCCGACGGCGCCGTTGAGGATCGCCGCCGCGATGACGACGGCGACGATCGTCGCGTCGACCTCCGGTCCGCCGATCATCGCCGCGCTGCGTCCCGCGCGACCGTCGAGACCCCCGCCGCCATCCGACCCTCCGCCGCCACGCAGCCTCCGACGACGTGCATATCGACGGATTCGACCGGTCGCGATTGTATGCTGGGAGCCGGAGCCGCCGTCGCGCCGACGGCAGGAAGCAGGAATGGGAGGCAGCTCGCCGATGGACACCGGCTCGCCTGCAGCACCGACAGGATCGTCGCCCGCAGGGCCGACGGGATCGCTTCCCGCGCCGCCGGCCTCGCCCGCCGCGCCGACCGGATCGCATCGTCCGGCCCGCACCGCTGCCGTCGAGGCGCCCCAGCCGGACCCGGCGCTGCTCGCCGCGCTCCTGGCGACGTCCGGCGTGTCGGCCGCGGTCAGCGACGCCCTCGATCGGCGCGGCCTGGCCCTGACGGTCGCGTCGAGCACGCTGGCGCCGCTCGGCGGATCGGCGACGGCCCCGGCAGCGGGCGGCCGGACGATCACCCTCCGCTACCTGCCGGCCCGCCTTACGCCGACCGCGATGGTCGCCGACGGCGGCCGGCTGATGGCCCACCGGACGCTCTTCGCCGGGGCGTCGCGCGGCGACGTCGCCCTGATCGTCGGCCCGGCGGCCGGCGGAGCGGCGTCGCTGCTCGGCGGCGAGGCGGCGATCGTCGCCCGCGATGCGGGGATCGCCGCCTGCCTGCTCGCGGGCGACGTCCGCGACGCCGACGAGATCCTCGCCTCCGGGCTGCCGGTGTGGTGCACCCGCCGGACGCCGGCCACCGGCCGCTACCGGATCGAGGCCGCCGAGATCAACGGCCCGGTCGAGGTCGGCGGCGTCCAGGTCCGGCCCGGCGACGTGGCGATCGCCGACGCCAGTGGGGTGGCGTTCATCCCGGCGGAGCTGTTCGCCGAGATCGCCACCGAGATCCTCGGGATCCGCCCGACCTCCTGACGCCGCGCGACCGCGCCCGTCGGCATCGGTCGGGCTTCCATCCGGCCCGCGTCCGCGACCCCTTTGCGACGGTCGCCACGCGTCTCGCGCGGTGGCTCTCGAGGATTGACCCGACCGCTCCGGGCACCCTAAGATACCGCTGCATACAATCCTCGCCACGAAGCCCGCGGTGACGGGCGGGCGAGCGTCCGCGGCGGCCGCCGACATGCGATTGGAGTGGATGTGGCGATCACGAACGACCTCGCTCAGGCGGCGCCTCGACGGCTCCCGCCGTGGCGGGACAGTCGCGAGTGGATCGCCCGCGCCGAGGCCCTCGGCGAGGTCCGCGTCGTCCGCGGCGCGAGCTGGGAATCGGAGATCGGGGCGATCACCGAGATGCTCGACCATGCCGAGGACTCGCCGTGCGTGATCTTCGACGACGTCCCGGGCTATCCGAGCGGCCACCGGGTGATCGTCAACTGCAACGGGACGCCGGCCCGCCAGGCGGTGACCCTCGGGCTGCCGCCGGAGGCCGCCAACCACGACGGACTGCTGAACTTCTGGCGCGGCGCCCTCAAGGACCTCAGCCCGGTCGCCCCGGTCGAGGTCGAGACCGGCCCGATCTTCGAGAACATCGTCGAGGGCGACGCGATCGACCTCAACAACTTCCCCGTGCCGGTCTGGCATCCGCTCGACGGCGGCCGCTTCATCGGCACCGCCAGCATGAACATCCTCAAGGACCCCGACTCCGACTGGGTCAACGTCGGGACGTACCGCAACCAGGTCTTCAGCCGCGACACGATGGGCATCTACATCAGCCCCGGCAAGCACGGCAAGCTGATCCGCGACAAGTACCTCGAGCGCGGCGAGCGGATCCCGGTCGCGGTCGTCGTCGGCGCCGACCCCCTCCTCTTCATGGCCGTCGTGCGCCGAGGGCATCCCGTACGGCGTCAGCGAGTTCGCCTGGGCGGGCGGCGTCCGCGGCGAGCCGATCGAGGTCGTCCGCGGCAAGCACACCGGCCTGCCGTTCCCGGCCAACGCCGAGATCGTCATCGAGGGCTGGATCGACCCGGTCGAGCGCCACGACGAGGGGCCCTACGGCGAGTGGATGGGCTACTACGCCAGCGGCGAGGGCCAGACGCCGGTGATCCGGGTCGCCGCGATCTACCACCGCGACGACCCGATCCTCCTCGGCTGCCCGCAGGGCAAGCCGCCCCACGAGGACAACCGCTTCCTCGCCTACCTGAAGGCGGCCCTGATCGAGGACCAGCTGCGGAAGGCCGGCGTGCCGCGGATCACGGGGGTCTGGTGCCCGCCGGTCTCCGGCAACCGGATGATGACGGTGATCGCGGTCGACCAGGCCTTCGCCGGCCACGCGACCCAGGCGCTGATGGTCGGCGGCCAGACCGGGACCTCGGCCTACGCCGGCCGGATCGTGATCGTGGTCGACCCCGATATCGACATCACCGACATGAACGACGTCCTCTGGGCGGTGATGACCCGCTGCGACCCCGATCGCGACGTGACGATCGTGAAGCGCGCCTGGAGCGGCCCGCTCGATCCCGCGATCCACCCCGACGAGCGCGGCTTCAACTCGCGGCTCCTGATCGACGCGACGAAGCCGTGGGAGTGGAAGGACCGCTTCGCCGAGCCCGTCGTCACGGCCGATGTCTCGCGGGCGACCCGCCGCCAGTGGGGCTGGATCCTCGACCCCGACGCCCCGGACCCGCGCCTCTAAGGAGTGCCCCGACCGGAGGGACGGAGCACCCTCGAGCCCTGGAGACCAAACCGCCGCGGCGAGCTGCCGCGGCGGGCCAGCAAGGAGCAGACCACCGCATGGCAGAGCAAGCCGATCTCATCGTCAAGAACGGCACCGTCGTCACCCCGACCGCGACGTTCGCGGCCGACATCGCGATCAAGGACGGCCAGTTCGTCGCGATCGCCGAGCCGGGCGATCTCGGGCTGACCGCGACCGAGGAGTACGACGCCACCGGCCTCCACGTCCTGCCGGGCGTGATCGACGGCCACGTCCACTTCCGCGAGCCGGGCTTCGAGTACAAGGAAGACTGGGCGACCGGCTCGACCGCGGCCGTCATGGGCGGCGTGACGACGGTCATCGACATGCCGAACACGAACCCCAAGACCGACACGGTCGAAGGGGTCGAGCTGAAGCAGAAGCTCGCCGAAGAGAAGTCGTACGTCGACTTCGGGATCATCGGCCTGCTCGTCCAGGACAGCGTCCCGGCCCTCCGCTCGATCGCCGAGGCCGGCGTCGTCGGCTACAAGTGCTTCCTCGGCGAGACGATCGGGAACATCCCCGCCCCCGACGACGGGATGATGCTCGACGGCCTCCGCGAGATCGCGGCGACCGGGCTGCGGATCGGCTTCCACGCCGAGAACAACGAGATCATGCAGCACCTGATCCGCCAGTTCAAAGCGGCCGGGCGCAGCGATCCCCAGGCCCACGTCGACTCGCGGCCGGCCCTCGCCGAGGTCGAGTCGATCCAGCGGATGGGGCTCTACGCGAAGCACGTCGGAACGCAGATCCACATCTTCCACCTGTCGTCGCGCGAAGGCCTCGACATGATCGACGAATGGCGGGCGAAGGGCGTCGACGTCACCTGCGAGACCGGTGCCCACTACGTCTTCCTCAACGCCGAGGAGATGGACACGCTCGGCGAGCGGCTCCGGATGAACCCCCCGGTCCGCTACGGCAGCGAGGGTCACGGCGACTACCTCCTCCAGGGCCTCAACGACGGCCGGGTCAACCAGATCGCGACGGACCACTCGCCGCACACCGCGGAGGAGAAGCTGACGGGCGACATCTGGACCGCGATCTCGGGCTTCCCGGGGGTCGAGACGAGCGTCCGCTTCTTCCTGACGGAGGGCTACCACACCGGCCGGATGACGCTCCAGCAGTTCGTCCGGGCGACGTCCGAGGGGCCGGCGAAGACGTGGGACATCTACCCCCAGAAGGGGGCGATCGCTCTCGGCTCCGACGGCGACCTGACGATCGTCGACCTCCAGAAGGAGGGCGTCATCCGCGACGCCGAGCTCCACAGCAAGAACCACGTCACCCCGTTCGACGGACGGGCGACGAAGGGCCAGGCGGTGGCGACGATCGTCCGCGGCCGGATCGTCATGCGCGACGGCGAGCTCGTTGGCGAGCCGAACGGCAAGATGGTCCGACCCGTGCTCCAGGGCGCCGCGACCGCGTCGTAGCGGCTTGCGCACCCGCGCTGCTCCTCCAGCCCGACGAGGCCCGCCACATCCGGGGCGGGCCTCGTCGCTGTCGTCGTTCGGGGGGCCCGGCGGGCCGGGCGGTGGCTCGGCGGCGTGTGGCGCGGGCGGGCGTTGCGGCGCGGGCGGGCGCGGCCGTCTGGCGCGGCGGGACCGGGGGCCGGCCGCCGGCCGGTGGTCAGCCGGCGCCGATCGCGGCCGCCATGTTCTTCGCGAACTCGCCGACGATCTGGTCGGCCTTGCGGCGCATGACCGCCTGGCCGAACTCGCCGAGCTTGCCGAGGATCGAGGACTCGGTGTGGATCCGGATCTCGGTCTCGGTCTCGGAGCGCGGCACGAGGGTCAGCGTGGCGTGGGCCGAGACCGCGCTGTTCAGGCGCTTCTCGGCCGCCTGGATGTCCATCCGCGAGCGGTACTGCTCGCGGTCACGCTCGGTGACCAGGACCTTGCCGTTGAGGCGAATGCCGATCGGCCCGACCTTGACCTTCATCGCCCCGGCGTAGGTGTCCTCGTCGAGCTTCTCGAACGACTCCACGCCGGGCACGCAGGCGCTGACGGCGGAGATGTCCATGAGGAAGTCCCAGACCCGGTCCGGCGCCGCCTGAACCACGACCTGCTGATCGAGAATCACGGGAGATCGCTCCTTGTCGCGGTGGATTGCATACGGAAGTGTACCGTGTTGGCCCGAGCGGTCGCCGACCCGGCCTCGACGGCCGCCGGCCAGGCCCCGACGGCCGCCGCGCAGGGTCGGTCGATGCCCGGCCGGCCGGCCATGACCGCCCTCCGGCCATGACCGCCGAGGCCGAGCGGATCGAGGCGGCCAACTTCCGGCGGTCGTTCCTGATCCAGCTCGTGGTCGCCGGGCTCGCGACGACGGCGATGCACGCCACCCGCCCGACGATGACCTACCGCGCCCTGGCCCTCGGGGCGTCGCCGCTCGAGATCGGGCTGATCCAGTCGGCGTTCTCGATCCTGCCCGCCCTGACCGCGGTCGCGATCGGGCGGTACATCGACCGGGTCGGCGAGTCGCGCTACCTGATGCTCAGCCTGCTGACCCTCGCCCTCGGCAGCCTCTTCGCGACCCTCGCCGGCGGGCTGCTGCCCCTCGCCCTCGCCCAGGTCGCGCTCGGGTTCGGCCAGATCATCTACCTCGTCTCGAGTCAGTCCCTGATCGCGAACCACGGTCCGCGGGCCGGTCGGGAGGGGCGCTACGGGCACTACTCGACGGTGAACTCGCTCGGTCAGCTGGCGGGCCCCGCGATCGCCGCCGCGATCGTCGGGAGCGCCCTGGCGACGGTCGCCCTCGTGGTGTCCGGCCAGCTCGCCTCTGCCGACCCGGGGTCCGTCGCCGCGGCCGTCGCGCCGGTCTCGGCCGGCGGGTTCCTCGAGGACAACCCCGAGGGGCGGGTCTTCCTCCTCGCCGGGATCCTGGCCCTGATCGCCTGCGGCCTCGCGTCGCGGATCCCCGGCTATCCGCGCCGGCCCGTCGACCCGGCCAGCGGGGCCGAGCCAGGCCTCCTCCGCCTGGCCGGCCAGGTCCTCCGCCGCCAGGGGATGATCTCGGCGATGTCGGTGAGCATCACGGTGATCTCCGCGGTCGACGTCCTCATCGCCTATCTCCCGGCCTACGGCGAGGAGGCCGGCCTGTCGGTCGCCCTCGTCGGCATCCTCCTGTCGGTCCGCGCCGCGTCGTCGCTCGTGTCGCGCCTGTTCATGACCCAGCTGATCACGCTGCTCGGCCGGTCGCGCCTCCTGGCCCTGTCGATGGTCCTGGCCGGCGGCGGGATCGCGGTCATGCCGTTCGTGGCCGAGCCCGCCGTCCTCGTCGCGATCATGGTCGTCGTCGGCCTCGGGCTCGGTCTCGGCCAGCCGATGACGATCGCCTGGGTCGCCAATCGCTCGCCGCGGCGGGAGCGGGCCACGGCTCTCGGCGTGCGGCTGACGGGCAATCGGGTCGCGCTCCTCGTCGTGCCGACGCTGATGGGCGCGATCGCCGGGACGGCCGGGATCACGGCGATCTTCATCGTCGTCGCGGTATCCCTCGGGGCGGGCGCGGTCGTCGCGATCGCGACCGAGTTCGATGGGCCCGCCGAGCCGCTCGCGCCGGCCCCGGCCGACCCCACCGCCTAGCACGCGCGACAGCCGCCCGGCTCCGCCCCAGCCGTCCGGGCGCGGCCGCGTCGCGGCCGCGTCGTGCCGCCTCGCGGCCGCATCGTGCCGCCCTGCTCCGTCCGGCGAGATCAGCCGGAGTGTTCCAGCGGGCAGTTCCGGCCCTGCAGCGACGGTTGCCACGCGGGCCCACGCGGGCCCACGCACGCGCACGCCCGGCCCCCTGACGCTGCGGGCTCCGCAACCGCGGCTGGATCAGTGCCGCTGATCTCGACGGGTCGAGGTCCGAGCCGCCTCGCGTCGAGCCGCGCCGCCTCGCGTCGAGCCGCGCCGCCTCGCCTCGAGCCCGTCGCGTCGCGGCCGCTCCGTCGCAGCAGACATGCGAACGGAGCGGGCTGGGGGACCCGCTCCGTTCGGTGGCGTGTGCGTTTGACGCGGAGGTCGGTCGCCCGAGGCGACCGGCCCGTCAGCCGCCGGTGCCGCTGAAGATCTCGCCGATCGTCTTGCCGACCGCCTCGACCTTGTCCGCTTCCTCGTTCGTGGTGACCTCCGCGTACTGGGCGTCGGCCGGTGCTCCGGTGGGGATCGTGATGTTCGACTTGAACTCGGCCTCGTCATGGGCCTTCTGGCCGTCGGTCGCGAGCCAGGCGACCATGCACTTCGCCGCGTTCGGGTGCGGCGCGCCCTTCGGCACCATGTTGTAGGTGTCGAGGGTCGTGATCACGTCGAGGTACTTGATCGCGAGGGGCGCGCCCTTGGCCTGCTGCTCGAGCGTCTCCGCCGAGCGGCCGCCGGTCGTGACGATCGCCTGCTCGCTCGCGACGGCGAGCATGCCGGCGGTGCCGCCCTTGATGACGATCGGCTTGAGGGCCTGGAGCTCCTTGGCGTAGTTGACCGCCTGGTCGGCGCCCCAGATCAGCGACAGCTGGTCGAACGGCCGGCCGCGCGGATCGACGACGATCTGGCCGGAGTACTTCTGGTCGAGGAGGCCGGCCCACGTCGCGGGTAGGTCCTCGGGCTTGGTCTTGTTGGTGTTGTACACAACGCCGCCTGCGACCCGGTAGAGGCGGACGACGTTGCCCGACTTCGAGATCAGGTCCCCGGGGACGCCGAGGGACTTCCAGTCGATCGTCTCGTCCTCGCCCTTCGCGTCGAAGATCGGGCCGAGCACGTTCAGCTCGCCGTACATGATGTCGGCGCTCGGGGCGCGACCGGCCGACAGCTCGGTCAGCAGCGCCTGGGCGAAGTCATCGGGGTGGTTCGAGAGGGGCTCGATCGTGATCCCCGGGTACTGGGCGGTGAACGCGGCCAGGATCGGATCGGGGTTCGCGAAGTTGCTCCAGTAGACGAGCTTGCCCTCGGCCTTCGCGGCCTCGCAGACCGCGTCGCGGGCGGTCTTCGGGTCGGTTGACGCCGGCGCGACGCTCGTCGTCGGGGCGCTGGCGGCGGGCGTGCTGGCGGCCGGCGTCGAGGGCGATGGCGACCCCGAGCTGCAGGCCGCGATCAGGATCGCCGTCAGCCCGAGGGCCGCCGAGCGAATCCATCCGGGATGGCGCATGCGAGTGCTCCTCCTCTTGTGTCCCGCCGCCGGACGGCGGCCATCGCCGCCGGGGCAGGCAACGGCGCTACCTCCCGCGCACACCCGCCGGCGACGATCAACGTATACCACACGAGACAATCGTATGCAGCAAGGAATCGGTGCGCGCCGGCCCACACATCCGTCGGCGGGAGCGGGAGAGCGTGGCGAGAGCGGTGGCCGGGACAGCGACGGGAGCGGCCGCCGGCACCCGGGGCCGCGCGGTGCCGCGCGACCGGCGCGTTCGTCAGGCGACGACCGTGCCGCCCCGGTTGTTCGCCCGCCGCAGGAAGATCGAGAGGACGACGGTGATCAGCAGGATCACGACGCCGAGGGCCCCCGTTGCGGCGGTGTTGGCCCGGTCCCAGAAGCTGTAGATCAGGGTCGACACGACGACGCCGCCCGGCGACAGCAGGATCAGGGCGAGGGTCAGGTTCTTGATCGCCTGGAGGAAGACGAGCAGGAAGCCGTTGATGAACGCCGGCCGGATCAGGGGCAGGACGACCCGCCGGATGCCGGCCAGCCAGGATGCCCCGCTCGTGTCGGCCGCCTCCTCCAGCTCGAGCTTGACCTGGGCGATCGCGCCGCTCATCAGGCGGGTCGCGAGGCTGACGTACTGGGTCGACATCGCGATCACGATGATCCACAGCGTGGCGTAGATCGGGATCGGCAGGAACGGGTCGATGATCAGGTAGATCAGCAGCACGCTCAGGCCGATGATCACGCCCGGCATCGCGTGCGGCAGGAAGGACAGCAGGTCGAGCAGGAACCGCGCCCGGCTCTTCGTCCGGACGAGGATCCAGCCGACGAGGGTCCCCATCACGAGGGTGAACGCGCCGACCGCCACGCCGAGGATCAGGGTGTTCCCGATCGCCTTGTGGAACTGCGGGTTGGCGAACAGCTCGCCGTACGCCTTGAACGACATCCGGGCGAACGCCTCGGGGCTCGGGATCGCGTAGAAGGGCTGGGTGCTCGCCCAGAACAGGACGAGGGCCGGGACGACGAAGCTCAGCGTCACGAATCCGATGCAGAAGATCAGGGCCGGCGTCCGCCACCGCCCGAGGTGGACCCGCCGCGGCTGGAAGCCCCGGCCGGTGATCGTGGCGTAGCGCTCGCTCCGGGCAATCACCCGGTTGTAGAAGAGGAGCGGCCCGAGCGCCAGGGCAAGGAGGAACAGGCTGTAGGTGCTGGCGAGGCCGTAATCCGGGAGGCCGCCCGGCGGCCGGACCGAGATGTAGATCTGGGTGCTCAGGACGGGGATGCCGGCCCGCAGGCCGATGATCAGCGGGATGTCGAACGACTCGACCACGCTCACGAACTGGTAGACGAACGCCGACAGGAGCGCCGGCAGCAGGAGCGGCAGGGTGATCCGCCGGGTCACGGCCAGGAACGACGCGCCCGACGCGGTCGCCGCGTCCTCGAGCGAGACGTCGATCGCGCGGAACGCCGCGGACAGCAGGAGGAACGTGATCGGGACGAGGCTGATTCCCTGGACGAAGATCAGGCCGGGCAGCGAGTACAGGCTGATCGGGCCCGGGCCGGCGGCGCCGAGGAAGCCGCGGAGGATGACGTTGACCATCCCGTTGACCGGGTTGAGGACGAGGTCCCAGGCGATGCCGAGGATGACGTTCGGGATCCCGATCGAGGCCACGATCAGGACGAACACGACGTTCCGGAAGCGCATGTTCGTCCGCTCGACGAGCCACGCCAGGAAGACGCTGACGAGCAGGCTGAAGGCCAGCGAGCCGAGCGAGAAGACGAGCGTCGTCCCCAGCAGCTTGTAGGTCGTCGGCGAGAGGAAGACGCGGGTGTAGTTCTCGAACGTCCACGTCGCGCCCGCGCTGAACGGGAGCGAGCCCTGCGAATCGCGGAACGTGCTGAGGATGAGCATCACCAGCGGTCCGAGGACGAGGAACAGCAGGATGGCGATGACCACGACGGTGGCCACCAGCCGGCCGGTCAGCGGCGTTCGCCGGGCGATCCGCGGAGGCGGGCCGGGCAGGCCCGCCGGGGTCTCGGCGGCGGTCACGCAGGCGCGCCCGCGACGGGCTGGCCCGCCGCCGACGGGCCATCGACGCGAGCCTGGCTGCCGCCGAGCCGGAAGACGTGGATCGCATCGGGCGGCAGCTCGATCCGGGTGGCCTCGCCGGGGGCCAGGTCGTAGCGGGAGCTGACCCGGGCCTGGAGGACCTCGCTCCCGACGCGGACGTGGTACTCGACCGAGATCCCGATGAACAGCCCGATCTCGACCGTCCCGGCCAGGACGTTGGGGCGGGCCAGCGGATCGGAAGCGTGGCGCTCGCCGCGATGGACGACGACCTCCTCGGGCCGGATCGAGACCATGACCGATTTGCCGGCGGCGATCCCCTTGACCTCGGCCTGGATCGGGCCGGCGGCGGTCTCCACCGTCGTCAGGCCGCTGGCCGGGTCGTGGCCGCCGACCCGTCCGGTGATCAGGTTCGTCGAGCCGATGAACGACGCCACGAAGGCGTTGGCCGGGTCGTGGTAGACCTCGCGCGGGGTGCCCTCCTGGACGATCTTGCCGCCGTTCATCACCGCGATCCGCTCCGACATCGAGAGCGCCTCGATCTGGTCGTGGGTCACGAACAGCGTCGTGATCCCGACCCGGCGCTGGATGAGGAGGAGCTCGCTCCGCATCCGCTCGCGGAGCTTGGCGTCGAGGTTCGAGAGGGGCTCGTCGAGGAGGAGGACGTCCGGCTCCCGGACGAGGGCCCGGGCGACCGACAGGCGCTGCTGCTGGCCGCCCGACAGCATCGTCGCCATCCGCTGCTCGAAGCCGGTCAGGCCGACGAGGGCGAGCGCCCCCATGACCTTCTCCTCGAGCTCGGACTTGCGGAGCTTCTGCTTCGCGACCCGGAGCGGGAACGCGGCGTTCTCGAAGACCGTCATGTGCGGCCACACCGCGTAGCTCTGGAACACCATCCCGATGTCGCGGCGGTTCGTCGGGACGAATGCGCGGTCCGACACGACGACGGTGGTGCCGAGCTGGATCGTCCCGCCGTCCGGCCGCTCCAACCCGGCGATGCAGCGGAGGGTCGTCGTCTTGCCGCAGCCGCTCGGGCCGAGCAGCGTGTAGAAGCCGCCCTGGGCAACGGTGAAGCTGATGTCGTCGACGGCCGGGGTCGCCGTCCCGGCGTACGTCTTGGCGAGATGCTCGACCTTGATCACGGCATGCGCTCCCTGCCCCGTGGGCCCGGTCGTCGCGGATCGATCACGTTGGAGTTCATTCGCATACCGTAGTGTGCCGGATCGGGCGCCGGTCGTGGCGTCGTTGCGGTTCGCGCATCCCGGCGGCGATCACGACCCGGTCCCACCCTCCCGGCCGGCCGCTCCGCGGAGCGCCCGCAGCACCCGCTCCGGGGTCAGCGGCAGCTCGCTCGGCCGGATCCCGACGGCCGCGGCCACGGCGTTGGCGATCGCCGGCGCGACCGGGGAGTTCGTCAGCTCGCCGGCGCCCTTCGCCCCGAAGGCGCCGGGCCCGACGACCGTCGGGACGAGAACCTGACGGACGGCCGGCACGTCGCGGCTGGCCGGCAGGCGGACCTCGCCGAGGGACCGTCCGACCATCACCCCGTCCTCGACGACGAGCTCCTCCATCAGCGCGGCGCCGACCCCGAAGGCGAACCCGCCGTCGAGCTGGCCGGCGTGCCCGATCGGGTTGACGATCGTCCCGACGTCGGCGACGAGGACGGCGTCGCGGATCGCGATCGCGCCGGTCTCGGGATCGACCGCCACCTCGACGCCGCAGGCCGCGAAGTCGTGGTCGCCCGGCTCGTCCGGACCGTGGCTGCCGCTGTCGAATGTCGCCTCGAGGAGGAGCGGCTCGTCCGGATCGACGAGCCGCGCGGCGAGGTCCTCGAACGCCAGGAGGACGGCCCCGGTCGCGCCGTCGACGATCGCGTCGTCGCGGAGCGTCGCGCTCGGCGGGGCGGCGGGCAGGGCGGCCGGCAGGCGCTCGTCGATCCACTCGCGGAGCTTCCGGCCGAGGAGCTCGGCTGCGCGGCTGGCGATGTGGGTCACCCGGGTCCCCCCGACGCCGGGGTCGACCGGCGCGTCGGCCGTCGTCCGGCGGACGACCTCGATCCGGTCCTCGGAGATCGAGGCGGCGGCCGCGAGGATCCGCCGGATCACCGTCGCCTGGCCGCCGCCCTGGTCGGCCAGCCCGGTCCGGACCTCGATCCGGCCGCCGCCGTCGAGCCGGAGCGCCAGCCCGAGGGCCCCGCCGCCGACGTGGCGGACGCCGAGGGCGACCCCCCGGCCGTGATTCGGCGGGAGCGGTCCGTCCCAGTCGAGCGCCACGCGGACGCCCTCGAGGACGGCTACGGCCCGGGCCTCGCGGAAGCGATCGCCGAGCGCGCCGACCTCGCCGTCGCGGACCGCGTTGCGAAGGCGGAAGACGAGCGGGTCCTCGCCGAGCTCGCGGGCGATCGCGTCGAGGTGGGATTCGCCGGCGAACAGGGCCTGGACCTCGCCCGGCGCCCGCATGTGGCCGCCGGGAACCCCGTTGGTGTAGACCGTTGCCGCCTGGATCCGGACGTTCGGGATGCGGTAGGCGGCGAGGGTCGCGACCCCGCCGGCGAGCATCAGGTGGGGGAGGGGCTTCGCGCTGGCGTAGGCGCCGCCGTCGAAGAGGAGGTCGGCGTCGTGGGCGATCAGGCGGCCCTCGGCGTCGACGGCCGAGCGGAGGCGCATCCGGGCGGCGTGGCGGACGTTCAGGGCCGACGAGCTCGTCGGCGTAGCTCGTGACGGCCCGGACCGGCCGGCCGGTGGCGCGGGCCAGGAAGTAGCAGGCGAACTCGTCGATGCAGTAGCCCTTGCCGCCGAAGTCGCCGCCGATGGCCCCCGCGTCGATGACGATCCGCTCGGCCGGGATCCCGATCGCGCGGGCCATCTGGTTGCGCAGGCGAGAGCGGCGTCTTGTTCGTCGTCACGACGTGGGCGACATCGTCCTCGTCGATCCAGACGACCGTCGCGTGCGGCTCGATGTAGCCGGCGTGCTGGCGCGGCGTCCGGAACTCGTGCTCGAAGACGCGGGCCGCCCCGGCGAACACCGCCTCGATGTCGTCGGCGCCGCGGCGCCGGACGAGCCGGCCCTGGATGTTCGGGTGGGCGACGGCGGGCCGCGTCCCGCCGAGGTAGGCGTAGCCCCCGGCGTCGGGGTGGAGGACGGGCGCCGCGTCGCCGAGCGCGGCGTCGAGGTCGAACAGGGGCTCGAGCTCCTCGATGTCGACCTCGATCGCGGCGATCGCGGCCTCGGCCGCCTCGGCGGTGTCGGCGGCGACGGCGGCGAGGCGGTCGCCGACGAAGCGGACGCGATCCCAGGCGAGGACCGGCGCGGTCGAGCAGGCGCCGCCCGAAGCGGACTCCCTCGAGGTCGGCTCCGGTCAGGACCGCCCGGACGCCCGGCACGGCGCGGGCGGCCGAGACGTCGATCGCCCGGATCCGGCCGTGGGGGACGGGACTCGCCAGGAACGCCGCGCTCAGCGCGCCGGCGACCTTCCGATCCCCGGCGTAGCGGGTCCGGCCGGTGACCTTGTCGGCCGCGCCGACCGCCCGCTCGGGCCGGGCGAGGGCCGCGCTGACGGCCTCGTCCGGCGGGCTGCCCGAGCGGGTCCTGGTGGTCCTCGCCATGGCCGGCCGCGGCGGGCTGGGCGACGGTCATGGCGTCGCGCGCTGGGCCGCGGCCGCGCGGATGGCCCGGACGATCCCGGTGTAGCCGGTGCAGCGGCAGAGGTTGCCGCCCATCCACTCCCGGATCGCGTCGTCGCCCGGCTCGCCCTGCTCGGCGAGGAGGGCGGTCGCGGCGACGATCTGGCCCGGCGTGCACGCCCCGCATTGGAGGCCGCCCTCGGTGATGAACGCGTCCTGGAGCGGGCTCAGGGAGCCGCCGGGTCCGGACAGCCCCTCGATCGTCGTGACCGACCGACCGTCGACGAGCGCGGCCGGCATCAGGCAGGCGGAGACGAGCTCCCCGTCGACGAGGACCGAGCAGGCGCCGCACACGCCGACGGCGCAGCTGACCTTGGTCCCGGTCAGGTCGAGGTCGTCACGAAGGACGTCGACCAGGCGCCGCATCGGCTCCACGGCCACGCTGACCGCCTCGCCGTTGACCGTGAGCCGGACCGTCATCTGCGTCGCACGCGGTTGCCCGTCGGGACCGGTCATCCGTCCTCCAGCTCCATGCCGGGCCGACCGCGGCAGATCGCCCGCGGCGGTCGCTCAGGCGATCCGCACCTCGATCGCCGTGCCCCGATCATAGGCAATTGCGGCCCGCTGCACAATCGCATACCTTTGCGTACAGTCGGCCGGCTGAAGTCGCAGCGCGGGAGCAACATGCCAGATCCGGAGGCGCCCCGGTACGGGTCGGACGTCATGGTCGACCTCCTCCGCGGGCTCGAGATCCCCTACGTGACCCTGAACCCCGGGGCGAGCTTCCGCGGCCTCCATGACTCGCTCGTCAACCGCCCCGGCGCGCCGGAGATGATCCTCTGCCCGCACGAGAAGCTGGCGGTCCAGATCGCCCACGGCTACGCCAAGGCGAGCGGCCGGCCGATGGCCGCGATCCTCCACGACACGGTCGGCCTCCTCCACGGCAGCCTCGGGATCTTCAGCGCCTACCTCGACCGCGCGCCGGTCCTCGTCTTCGGCGGCGCCGGTCCGATGGACACCGCCCGGCGGCGGCCCTGGATCGACTGGATCCACACGTCGAACCTCCAGGGAAACGCGGTCCGCGACTTCACGAAGTGGGACGACCAGCCGGTCTCGCTGGCGGCGATGCCGGAGGCCTTCGCCCGGGCCCGGCGGATCGCCGAGACCGAGCCCGCGGGGCCCGTCTACCTCGCCCTCGACGCCGACATCCAGGAGCAGCCGTTCGACGGCCCCGCGCCGACGATCGACTGGTCGCGCGTCGGGCCGGCCAGCCGGATGGGCGCCGACCCGGCCGCGCTCGAGGCGGCCGCGGTCGCCCTCGCCGGGGCCGCCCGGCCGTTGATCGTGGCGTCGTACGCCGGCCGCGATCCCGCCGCGTTCGCCGCGATCCCCGAGCTGGCCGAGATCGTCGGGGCCGGGATCCTCGACATGGAGGACCGCCTCAACGCGCCGAACGGCCATCGCCTCGTCGTGACCGGCTCGGACCTGATCGGCGACGCCGATCTCCTCCTCCTCCTCGACGTCAAGGACGCGTCGCGGCTGACCCTCGATGTGGACCGCGCGACCCGGGCCGTCCGCTCGCGGCTGGCCCCCGGCTGCCAAGTGGTCGACATCGGCTTCAACGAGCTCCACAGCTCGGCCTGGATCCACCACCAGGGGCCCCTCCCGGCGACCGACCTCGCGATCACCGCCGACACGTCGGTCGTCCTGCCCCAGCTGGTCGAGCGGGCGCGAGAGCTGACGGCCGGGGATCCGCCTGCCCGCGCCGAGGAGCGGGAGGCGCGCCGGACGGAGCTCGCGGCCGTCCACGACCGGCTCCATGCCGGGTGGTCAGACGAGGCGGAGCGTCGCCGCGACGAGCGGCCCGTGGCGCCGTCGCGGCTCGCCACGGAGGTCTGGTCGGTGATCGCCGAGCACGACTGGGTCCTGACGGCGGGGACCGCCGACGGCTGGGCGATCCGGCTGTGGGACTTCGACCGGCCGTACCGCCACGCCGGCAAGAGCCTCGGGACGGCGACCCAGATCGGGCTGTCGCTCGGGGTCGCGCTGGCCCACCGCGGGACGGGTCGCCTCGTCGTCGACCTCCAGCCGGATGGCGACCTCCTGTTCGACGCCGCCGCGCTCTGGATCGCGAGCGCGAACCGGATTCCGCTCCTCGTCGTCATGTACAACAACCGCGCCTACTACAACGACTGGGACCACCAGATCCGGATGGCCCGCCATCGCGGCACGGATCTCGGCAAGGCCCACGTCGGGGTCGCGATCGAGGAGCCGCCGCCGGACTTCGCCGGTCTCGCCCGCTCCTTCGGCTGGCACGCCGAGGGCCCGATCGAGGACCCCGACGCCATCGCCGACGCGGTCCGCCGGGCGGCCCGGGTCGTGCTCGAAGAGGGCCGGCCCGCCCTCGTCGACGTGGTCTGCGCCCACCGCTGACGCGGCGACGACGAGCCCGTTCCCAGGCCGCCGGCGGGATGCCGGCCCGGGGTCAGCCGCGGAGCCGGTCGCGGGCGTCCATCACCGAGTCGAGGATCTTCACGTAGCTGCCGCAGCGGCAGAGGTTCCCCGCGAGGTAGGCCTTGGCGTCCTCGCGGGAGACATCCGGCTGCTCCTCGAGGAGGGCCTTCGTCGTCAGGATGAAGCCCGGCGTGCAGTACGAGCACTGGAAGCCGGTGTGGGCGACGTACGCCTCCTGGATCGGGTGGAGCTCGCCGTTCGGGCCCTCGAGCCCCTCGATGGTCGTCAGCTCGTGGCCCTCGGCCAGGGCCGCCGGCAGGAGGCAGCCCGAGACCGGCCGGCCGTCGACGAGGACCGTGCAGGCGCCGCACATCCCGACCCCGCATCCCTCCCGCGGGCCGGTCAGCTGGAGCTCGTTGCGGAGCGCCTCGAGGAGGGTGTGCTGGGGCCGGACGCGGATGCGCTCGGTCCGCCCGTTGACCTGGAGGGTGAGGCCGATCCGGCCCTCCTCGTCGACCGGCCGGGGGCCGCCGGAGCCAATGGTTTCGGGAGCGGTCATCGGGCGGACTCCTCAGCGGCTCGGTCGCGCAGGCCGCGCAACACCTTCTCGGGGGTGATGGGCAGGTCGGTGATCCGGACGCCCGTCGCCCGGAAGACGGCGTTGCCGATCGCGGGCATCGCCGGCGGGAGCGACGTCTCGCCGATCCCGTGGATGTCGTTCGCCTCGAGGTGCTCGAGGATCCCCAAGCTGATCTCGCGTGGCATGTCCTCGATGCTCGCGATCATGTAGTCGCCGAGGTTGCCGTTCTGGAGCTGGCCGCCGTCGAAGATCATGTCCTCGAAGAGCGCCTGCCCGAGCCCGAAGGCGATGTTGCCCTCGGTCTGGAGCTCGGCCTGGACCGGGTTGACGATCCGGCCGGCGTAGACGCCCGCGTGGTAGCGCAGCAGCTCGACCTTGCCCGTGTCGAGGTCGACCTCGACCTCGACCGCCGCGGCGGCCTGGTGCCAGTGGACCGAGCCGATCCCCTGGCCCGTCTCGGGATCGAGGCCGCCCACCGAGGCGTAGACGGCGTTGGCCAGGAGGTTGCCGCTGCGGGCGCCGCGGACGAGATCGCCGTACGGGATCGCCCGGTCCGGGACGCCCCGCGGGCGGACCGTGCCGGCGACGACCTCGAGGTCGGCCGGGCTGACCTCGAGGGCCGCCGCGCCGAGGTCGAGGAGCTGCGTCCGCAGGTCGCCGACGGCCATCCGGACGGCGGTCCCCATCGAGTACGTGTTGCGGCTCGAGCTCGTCCCCTGGTCGTACGGGGTGACCTCGGTGTCCGGCCGCGACACGCTGACCTGGTCGAGGCGCAGGTCGAGGCCCTCGGCGGCGAGGACGGCCAGCGCCGTCTCCGCGCCCTGGCCCATCTCGACCGCGCTGGACAGGATCTGGAGGCTGCCGTCCTCGTTCAGCTTCGCCCCGGCGGTCGAGGTCGACGGCGTGACCGTCCCCTTGATGATGCAGGACAGGCCCTTCGCCCGGACCTTCGAGCCGGTCCGGACGGGGGCGGCCGCGGCGTCCCAGCCGATGGCGTCGGCCGCCGTGCCGAGGAGCTCCTTGAAATGGGCGTCGAACATGTCCTCGCCGGTCATCACGGACTGGCCGTCCTCGAGGAGGTTCTGCATCCGGAACGCGAGCGGGTCCCAGCCGAGGGCGTCGGCGATCATGTCCATCTGGGTCTCGTACGCCCATGCCGCCTGCGACACGCCGTAGCCGCGGAAGGCGCCGGCCGGGGCGAGGTTCGTGTAGACGGCGTACGAATCGACCGAGACGTTCGGGATGTGGTGGGGCCCGCCGGTGCCGTAGCCGCCGTTCTTGATCAGGCGCGGGCCGATGTCGGCATACGCGCCGGTGTTGAACAGGCAGGTGCTCTGGCGGGCGACGATCCGGCCGTCGTTCGTCACCCCGGTCTTCATCCGGATCTTCATGCCGTGCTTGGTGATCGTGACGAACTCTTCCTCGCGGGTCAGGTGGATCCGGACCGGCCGGCCGGTGGCCTGGGCGAGGAGGGCCGCGATCGGCTCGACCTTCGTGTAGGTCTTCGCGCCGTAGCCGCCGCCGAGGGTCGCCGTCGTCACCCTGACGCGGGCCTGCGAGATGCGGAAGATCTCGGCCAGCGACGCCCGGACCGCGAACGGCATCTGGGTCGCCGTCGTGACGTTGACGATCCCGCCGTCGAGCCAGGCGACGCAGTTGTGGGTCTCCATCGGGACGTGCTGGACGGGCGGCGAGGTGAACTCGTGCTCGAAGACGTGGTCGGCCTCGGCGAACCCGCGCTCGACATCGCCCTTGCGCAGGGTGAACTTGTTGCAGACGTTCGTGTCGGCCTCGGCCCGGACGATGATGTCGGCGAAGGTCTGGCCGATGCGGGGCGGCTCGTCGTGGACGATCGGGGCGCCGGGGGCGAACGCGGCGTCGACGTCGAAGACCGCCGCCAGCTCCTCGTACTCGACGTCGATCAGGTCGAGGGCGGCGAGGGCGATGTCGGCGTCGTCGGCGGCGACCGCGGCGACGGGATCGCCGACGAACCGGACCTTGTCGATCGCGAGCGGCGACTGGTCGCGGAAGATCGGGCCGAAGTAGGGGTAGATGTCCGACCGGGCGGCGAGGTCGGCGCCGCTGAGGACGGCCCGGACGCCGGGCAGGGCGCGGGCCTTGCTCGTGTCGACCGAGACGACCCGGGCGTGGGCGTACGGACTCCGGAGCAGCTTGGCGTGGAGCATCCCCGGGCGGCGGACGTCCATGACGTACGGCACGCGGCCGCGGACGCGGAGGTCCGCGTCGAGCATCCCCGGGACGTCCAGCGCGCGGGCCGGCTCGGTCATCGAGACCTCACGCCCGGCCGGCCGAGCCGGCGGCGGCCTCGTCACGGGCGGCCTCGATCGCCCGGCGGACCCAGACCTTGACCATCTCCGTCCGGTACCAGGCGGAGCCGCGCATGTCGTCGAGGGTGTCGATCGCGGCCGCATAGTCGTCGGCGATCCGGGCGATCAGCTCGGCGTCGAGGGGCCGGCCCGCCGCCAGGGCCTCGACGTCGGGGAAGCGCTGCGGCGTCTCGGCGGCGGCGCCGACCGCGACCCGCAGGTCGGCCGTCGTGCCGTCGCCGGCGAGGCGGACGAGGGCGGCCACGCCGACGCACGGCCGGTCCTCGGAGGAGCGGGTGACGAACTTGTGGTAGCCGGCCGCGGAGCCGGCGGGCGGGACCGGCACGGCGATGCCGACCACGATCTCGTCGGGCTCGAGCGCGGTCTCGTAGAAGGCGACGAAGAACTCGCGGACGGGGATCCGGCGCGATCCGCCGGGGCCCTGGACGAGGACCTCGGCGTCGAGGGCGAGGAAGACCGCCGGCGGATCGGATGCGTAGTCGGACTCGGCGAGGACGCCGCCGACGGTCGCCGCGTTGCGGACGCGGACGTTGGCGACGGTGCCGAATGTGGTCGCCAGGACGGGGATCCGGGTCCGGACGAGCTCGCTCAGCTCGACGTCGCGATGGCGGACCATCGCCCCGATCCGGATCTCGCCGTCGACCTCCTCGATCCGGTCGAGCCCGGGGATCGAGCCGATGCTGACGAGGACCGACGGCGCGACGAGCCGCTGCCGCATCAGGATCGTCAGGGCGGTCGCGCCGGCGACGATCTTGGCCTCGTCGCCGTGCTCGCCGAGGAGGGCGACGGCGGCCTCGACGGACGTGGGGTGATGGAACGCCAGGGGTGCGGGCATGGACTCCCTCGGACGGTGCGAACCGGCCCTGAGCGCGCACGCGGCCGAGCGCCGCGGCAATCTGGTATACAACTGCATTCTAGGCAGCCGCGATCGGCTCCGTCAAACCGCGGGACGGCCCGCGACGGCGGTTCGTCGGGCCCGTCCGACGTCATTCCGGCGGCCGCCGCGCAACTGCCGGACCGCCGACCGCGGCCGGCCCATCGGCAAGCCCATCGCAGCCACGGGCCACACAGCACATCCCGCCCACCAGCCCATGAGGAGCCACCGATGTCGAGCCCAGCCACACCGGCCGCCGTCCCGCTCGCCCGCGACATCGTGGGGGACGGGCCGCTCCTCGTGCTCCTCGCCGGCACGGGCTACGCCGGGGCGACCTGGGGCGACCCGCTGGTCGCCACCTTGGCCGAGCGCTTCACGGTCGTGACGTTCGACTACCGCGGCACGGGCGCCACCCCGGGCACGGACGACGACTACAGCACGCGCCTGTTCGCGACCGACGTCGTCGCCCTGATCGACGCCGTCGGCCGCGGCCCCGCCCACGTCCTCGGCCACTCGATGGGCGGGCGGGTCGCCCAGTGGGTCGCCCTCGACGCGCCGGACCGGGTCGCGTCGCTGGTCCTGGCCGCGTCGGGTCCCGGCGAGTACCGGCCCGGCCACGAGGCGACGACCGGGATCCCGCTGGCGACGGCGCTGGCCCTCGCCGAGAAGGGCTTCGAGCGGATGATCGCCGACCAGATCCGCTCGACCTTCTTCACCCCGGACTTCAATGCCTCGTCGCCCGCCGTCGTCGACGCCCTGATCGCGGCGTTCCTCGATCACCGTCCGTCGCTCCGCGACTACCTGAAGCACGTCGTCGCCCGGCAGGGCCATCGGACGGTCGACCGCCTGGCCGACCTCGCCTGCCGGACGCTCGTGATCGTCGGCGACCGCGACACCCATGTCGGCGGGACCGGCTCGCACCTCGACCAGTCGCGCTATCTCGCGGCGCACATCCCGGGCGCGACCCTGGAGGTCGTCCCGGGCCTCGCTCACGGGCTGTTCTGGCAGACGCCCCAGGCGACGATCGCCGCGGTCACGGCCTTCCTGGAGGGCTGACCGGCCGGCCCCGCGCTGCCTCAGACGTAGTGGGGCAGGTCGACGAGCGTCGGCGCCGCGAACAGCTCCTCGGCCGGGAAGCGCCGCCGGATCATCCCCTGCTCGTGCGACCAGCGGATCACCGTCTCGAGCGCGGTCCGGTTCCGGGCGAAGTCGTATGCCCACGGATCCGGCCCGAGGACCCGCTCCTGCTCCTCGAGGGCCTCGCTGAACCAGGCGAGGCTGACCCGCCGCGGGTCGGCCATCGCCCGGAACGCTCGCGCCCGCGAGGCCTCGAACGCGGTCAGCAGCTCGCGGGCGAGCCACGGATGGGCCTCGACGATCGAGCGCCGGATGACGACCGTGTGCATGATCGGGAAGAAGCCGGTCCGGGTGGCGTAGTCGATCTCGGCCGCCCGCGGGTCGGGGAACAGGCGGCGGACGCGCGGATCGCCGCGCCGGATCGCGTCCGGCACGTCGGGGTAGATCAGCGCGTCGAGCTCGCCGGCGACGAGCATCTCCGTCACCGACTCGCCGGGCCCGACCCGGCGGAGGTCGTAGCCGTGGCCCTCGGGCAGCGGGATGTCCTCCTCGTCCTGGGCGACCCAGGCGACCGAGCGGAGGTCGAGCCCGTGGTCGTCCTGGAGGATCCCTCGGGCCCACAGCCCGGCCGAGGTCTGCCACGTCCGGATCCCGATCCGCCGCCCGGCGAGGTCGGCCGGGGCCTCGATCCCGGCGGCCGCGTTCACGAAGATGTAGCCGTGGCGGAAGCGGCGGTGGGGAAAGGCCGGGATCGCGATCACCGCGGGGTCGTCGCGATCGTGGACCATCAGGTAGCTCCCGATCGACAGCTCGCAGGCGTCGAACTCGGCGTCGCGGATCATCCGCCAGTGGCGCTCCGGCGACGGCGCCGTGATCACGGTCAGGTCGATCCCCTGCGGCACGACCTCGCCGCCGATCAGGCCCTGGTTGATGTCGTAGGTCCCGCAGGCCAGGGTCAGGGGGATCGCGGTCGGCATGCGGCGCTCCGTTTCTGCTGTCGGGGTCGGTCGGGGTCGGTCGGGATCAGTCGATCGAGGCGAGCCAGTGGCTCGTCTGGCCGGCGACGAGGATCGGCGCGCGGCCGAGATCCGCGATCGTCGCCGAGCCGGTCAGGAACTGGGTGGCGAGGAGCTCGGTCCGGAACCGGTCGAGCCAGCCGTCGACCGCGTCGTCGCCGCCGTCGAGCACCGCCTGGAGGAGCGGCCGGGCCACCCCGACCGCGGTCGCGCCGAGGGCGATCGCGCGGGCCGCGTCGAGACCCGACCGGATCCCGCCGGTCGCGACGACCGGCAACCCGGCGCGAGCCGCGAGGCCGACGCTCGCGGCGGTCGGGATCCCCCAGTCGGCGAACCGCTCGGCGAGGGCCACCGCCCGGCCGTCGGCCTGCTCGGCGCCGCGCATCCCCTCGATCGCGGCGAAGCTCGTCCCGCCCCGCCCGCCGACGTCGATCGCCGCGACGCCCGCCTCCGCCAGCCGCCGGGCGGCCGCGGCCGAGATGCCGCCGCCCGTCTCCTTGGCGACGACCGGCAGGTCGAGCGCGGCGACGAGCCGCCGGATCGCCGCCAGCCAGCCGCGCGCGGCGCGGTCGCCCTCCGGCTGGATCAGCTCCTGGAGGGCGTTGAGATGGACGATGACCGCGTTCGCCTCGATCATCCCGGCCAGCCGGACGACATCGTCGACCGTCAGCGGCGGGGCGTCGCCCTGGGCGACGAGCTGCGGCGCCCCGACGTTCGCCAGGAGGAAGGCCGTCGGGGCCTCGCGCCGGGCGACGGCGTAGCTCGCGGCGAGGTCCGGGTTGCGGAGGGCCGCCCGCTGGCTGCCGACGCCCATCGCCAGGCCGTGCCGCTCGGCGGCCCGGCCGAGCGCGGCATTGACCCGCTCGCCGTCGGGATGGCCGCCCGTCATCGAGGCGATGACGAGGGGAAGCTTCAGCCGCCGGCCGAGGAACGCGACGGACGGGTCGATCCGCTCGAAGTCGACCTCCGGCAGGGCGTCGTGGACGAACGTCACGTCGTCGAACCCCGCCCCGCCGGACGGGACGGCCGCCGCCGCCGTGGCCAGGCGCAGGTGATCGGCCTTGCGGCCGGCGATCTGGTCCACGACGGGCCGCTCCTCCGTGTGTATGCGGTGGTGTACGCATTCGTACACGGGCGATATCATGGCCCCATGTCCGACCCCTTCCGACTCATCGTGGGAATCACCGGGGCGAGCGGGGTGATCTACGGGATCCGGCTGCTTGAGGTCCTCGCCGACCAGCCGGGGGTCGAGACCCACCTCCTGATGAGCCCGGCCGCCCGCCAGACGATCGAGCTGGAGACGGACCGCAAGGCGGCCGACGTCGAGGCCCTCGCCGACTTCCGCTACCGGTTCGGCGACATCGCCGCCTCGATCTCGAGCGGCTCGTTCCCGATCGACGCGATGGCGATCGTCCCGTGCTCCATGGGGACGCTCTCGGCGATCACCCTGTCCTCGAGCGACAACCTCCTCGAGCGGGCCGCCGACGTCACGCTCAAGGAGCGGCGCCGCCTCGTCGTCGCTCCGCGCGAGGCGCCGCTCCACCTCGGCCACCTCCGGCTGATGGTCCAGGCGACCGAGATGGGCGCGATCATCTGCCCGCCGTCGCCGGGCTTCTACGCGATCCCGAGGACGCTCGACGACCTCATCGACCACACGGTCGGCCGGCTGATCGACACGATCGGGATCCGCCTCGACCACGATCTCTCGAAGCGCTGGACCGGGCCCGACGAGCGGCGAGCGAGCCGGCGGCAGGCCGGGATCGCGACCGAGCCGACCGAGCCGACCGACCCGGCCGACCCGGCCGACGCCGCCGGCGCCTGACCGCGGGCCGGGCGCCGCGACCGGATGCTCCGCCTGCCCCTCGTTCCCGGCGATGTCGTCGAGGCCTGGGCCGACCCGGAGGTCGGCTGGTTCTTCCGCGAGGCCCACCGCCTCGGCGTCCCGGCCCCGACGTCGCTGGCCCTCGAGGCCCACCACCGGGCCGGGATGCTCGGGTTCTGCCGGCTGTGGTGGGCGTCGTTCCACGAGGGTGTGGTCGAGCGCCGCCTGACCGAGGAGCTGCGCGTCCGGATCGCGACCCAGGCGGGCTGCGCCTACTGCGCGACGAGCCGCCTCGCGGATCCGGTCAGCGCGTCCGCGGCGGGCGTCCCGTCGCCCACACCGCCGCCCGCGTCGCCGCCCGCGCCCGCCGCCGACGATCCGCGGCGAGCCGCGCTGCTCGCGTTCGGTGACACGCTCTCGCTCCGGCCATGGGAGCTCGGGCCCGCCGACTGGGCGCGGCTCCGCGCGGCGTTCTCGGAGGCCGAGGTCGTCGAGCTCGCGGTCTTCGCCGCCTGGCAGGTCTCCGGGCCGCGGATGCTCCGGTCGTGGGGCGCCGAGCGGTTCAAGCGGGGCGAGCGGGTCGATCCGGCGGCTCTTCCCGTCAGGCTCGCCTATGACCGCCCGGCGCCCGGCGACGACCGTCCGGCCGGGCCTCGGCCGCGACCGGCCGTGGACGCGCCACCGGCCGAATCCGGGCCGGAGGGATGGCTGGCCTTCCTCGCCCCGCGGCCCGATCTCGCCGCCGCGTGGGCGGGCCTGTGGAGCGCCGCGCTCGACGACGGCCCGCTGCCGCCGCGGATCGGCCAGCTCGTCCGGCTCGACCTCGCCGGGCGGCTCGGCCATCGCGCGTGGGCCCCGCTCGACGACGCGGCGATCCGCGGCGCAGGGATCGACCGGAACGACGCCGCGGCCCTGCCGGCGGCCGATCCGGGGCGGTTCGACGCGCGCGAGCGGGCGGCCCTGGCCTACGCCCGGGCCCTCGTCGCCGACCACGATCTCGACAAGACCGTCACGGCCGTGCTGACGACCGAGTTCAGCGAGGCCGAGCTCGTCCAGCTCGGGCTGGCGACCGCCGTCCAGATCGGGGCGATCCTCGTCGATCGGTCGCGGTCCGCGGCGCCGGCCGGGCCGCTCGCGATGCTCCCGGGCTGATCCCGCCGCCGGTCCCATGGGATCCGGCGAGTCGACCCGATCAGCCGGGCGTCGCCGCCGCCGGCTCCTTCGTCGCGCTCCCGCCGTTGCCGCCGGCGCGGCTCGCCTCGAGCTCGCGCAACCCGCGGAGGACCTTCTCGGCCGTGATCGGCAGGTCCACGATCCGGACGCCCGTCGCCCGGTAGACGGCATTGCCGATCGCCGGCATGACCGGCGGCAGGCCGGTCTCGCCGATCCCGTGGATCTCGTTCTTGACCGGCTCCTCGAGGACGCTCACGCCGAGCCGGTCGGGCATGTCCTCGAAGCTCGCGATCATGTAGTCGCCGAGGTTGCCGTTCTGGAGCTGGCCCTGGTCGTAGAGGAGCTCCTCGAACAGCGCCTGGCCGAGCCCGAAGGCGACGTTGCCCTCCGACTGGAGCTCGGCCTGGACCGGGTTGACGATCCGCCCGGCGTAGACCGCGGCGTGGTAATGGAGGAGGTCGACCTTGCCGGTCTCGAGGTCGACCTCGACCTCGGCCGCGCCGGCCGCCTGGTGCCAGTGCGTCGCCCCGATCCCCTGGCCGGTCTCCGGGTCGAGCCCGCCCATCGAGCTGAACCGGCCGTCGGCGATCAGGTTGCCCGAGCGGCTGGCCCGGACGAGCGCGCCGTAGTCGATCGCCCGCTCCGGGGTCCCCTTCGCCTGGACCTTGCCGTCGACGAGCTCCAGGTCGGTCACGCCGATCTCGAGCCGGTCCGAGGCGAGGGCGAGGAGCTGCTCGGCGATCGACCCGCAGGCGGCGACGACGGCGCCGCCCATCGCGTGGGTGGAGCGGCTCGAGCTCGTCTGCTGGTCGTACGGCGTGTGGGCCGTGTCCGGCCGGCTGACGCTGACCCGCTCGACCGGCAGCGCCAGCGCCTCGGCGGCGAGGATCGCCATCGACGTCTGGAGGCCCTGGCCCATCTCGACCGAGCTCGTGAGGATGTTCAGGCTGCCGTCGTCGTTGAGCTTGGCGATCGCCGTCGACGTCGAGGGCGTGACCGTTCCCTTGATGATGCAGGAGAGGCCCTTGGCCCGGACCTTCGAGCCGGTCCGCTCGACCGTCGCCGGCCAGTCCCAGCCGATCTTGCCGGCGACCTCGTCGAGGAGCTCCTTGAAGTGGCAGTCCTCGAGGACCTCGCCGGTCGCGAACGTCTCGCCGTTGACGAGCAGGTTCTTCTGGCGCAGCTCGTAGGGATCCATCCCGAGGCGCTCGGCGATCATCTCGATCTGGGTCTCGTAGGCCCACGCCGCCTGGGAGATCCCGTAGCCGCGGAACGCGCCCGACGGCGGTCGGTTCGTGTAGATCGCGTACGAGTCGATCCAGACGTGGGGGATCGACGTCGGGCCGCCGGTCCCGTAGCCGCCGTTCTTGATCAGCCGCGGCGAGATGTCGGCGTGGGCGCCGGCGTTGAAGTAGCACGTGCTCTTGCGGGCGACGATCGTGCCGTCCTTGCGGAGCCCGGTCTTCAGGGTGATCCGCATCGCGTGCTTCGAGATCGTGACGAACTCCTCCTCGCGGCTGAGGTGGAGGCGGACCGGCCGGCGGGCGACCCGCGACAGGACGGCGGCGATCGGCTCGATGTTCGGGTAGCACTTGCCGCCGAACCCGCCGCCGAGGCTGCCGACGACGACCCGGACCCGCGACGCCGACGTCTGGAAGATCTCCGCGATCTGGGAGCGGACCATGAACGGGATCTGCGAGGTCGCGTGGATCGTGATGTCGTCGCCGGCGGCGTCGGCCACGACGCAGTGGGTCTCCAGCGGCACGTGCTGGACCGCCGGGCTCGTGAACGTGTCCTCGAAGATGTGGTCCGCCTCGGCGAAGCCGGCCTCGATGTCGCCCTTGCGCAGCTTGAACTTGTTGCAGATGTTCGTGCCCGGCTCGCTGTCCACGATGATGTCGGCGAACGTCGCCCCGCTGGCCGGCGGCTCGGGATGGACGAGCGGGGCATCGGGCGCGAGGGCATCGTCGAAGTCGAACACCGCGGGCAGCTCGTCGTACTCGATCTCGACCAGGTCGAGGGCCGCCTGGGCGGTCTCGCGGTCGATCGCGGCGACCGCGACGACGGGCTCGCCGACATAGCGCACGGTGTCGATCGCGAGGATCGGCTGGTCGCGGAAGACCGGTCCGAAGCGGCTCCGGACGTCGGTCCGGGCGTCGATGTCGGCGCCGGTCAGGACGGCGTGGACGCCCGGCACCTCGCGGGCGGCGGCCGTGTCGATCGAGACGATCCGGGCGTGGGCCGAGGTGCTCCGCAGGACGGCCGCGTGGAGCATCCCCGGCAGGCGGAGGTTGATCACGTACGGGACGCGGCCGGTGACCCGATCGCGGGCGTCGACCATCCCGCCGGGGCCCGGCTCGGCCGAGCCGCGGTGGGCCCACACGCCCTGGCGGTCGGTCATCGGGCGCCCGTTGCCGCGGCGGCGGCCCGGCCCCGCGCGGTCTCCAGGGCGCGGCGGACCCAGACGCGGACCATCTCGGTCCGGTACCAGGCCGAGCCGCGGACGTCGTCGAGCGTCTCGATCCGCTCGGCGTAGGCATCGGCGATCGAGCGCCGGAGGTCGTCGCCGAGATCGGTCCCGTTCGCGGTCGCCTCGACGTCGGGGAAGCGCTGCGGGGTCTCGGCGGCGGCGCCGACGCTGACCCGGACGTCCTCGAAACGGTCCGGGCCGGTCGCCCGGCAGCTGGCGAAGACGCCGATGCAGGGCCGGTCCTCGGACGAGCGGGTGACGAACTTCTCGTACGTCGCGCCGGTCCCGGCCGGCGGCACGGGGACGCGGACCGCGGTCACGATCTCGTCGGCCGCGAGGGCGGTCTCGTAGAAAGCGACGAAGAACTCGGCGGCCGGGATCAGGCGCTCGCCGTCCGGCCCGCGGGCGACGATCTCGGCGTCGAGCCCGACGAACGCGGCCGGCGGGTCCGAGGCGTAGTCGGCCTCGGCGACGACGCCGCCGACGGTCGCCGCGTTGCGGACCCGGACGTTGGCCACCTTGGCGAACGTCGCCGCCAGGACCGGGTGGCTGGCGGCGACGGACGGGTCGCGCTCGACCGTCCGGTGCGTCGCCAGGGCCCCGAGCCGCAGGACGCCGTCCTCGACGGCGATGTCGCGGAGGCCGGGCAGGCCGCCGATCGAGACGAGGACCGACGGGTCGATCAGGCGGTTCCGGAGCATGATCGTGAGGGCCGTCGAGCCGGCCACGACCTTGGCCTCGTCGCCGTGCTCGCGAAGCATGCCGACGGCCTCGTCGACGCTCGTGGGGCGAAGGAACGCGATGGATCCGGTCATGGGCGATCCCTCGTCAGGCAGGGGTCGGTCGTGGGCAGCAGGGCGAGTGTACCGCGCCGCCCGGACCCGTTGTATACCGTTGCGACCATTCGAACGCAATCAGCC
Source organism: uncultured Chloroflexia bacterium (assembly GCA_963710105.1). Taxonomy (GTDB): domain Bacteria; phylum Chloroflexota; class Limnocylindria; order Limnocylindrales; family CSP1-4; genus CF-46. The sequence continues at coordinate 2,640,541 of CAVPYV010000001.1, read as the reverse complement.
CGGGGACGGCGCCGGACCGGCGTCCGGCGACGCGGCGGCGAGGCGCTCCGCCGCGTCGAGCACCGCATCCACGATCTTCACGTAGCTCCCGCAGCGGCAGAGGTTGCCGGCCAGCGCCTCGCGGACGCGCTCCGCCGTCGGCCGCGGCTCATCGGCGAGGAGGGCCCGCGTGGCCAGGATGAAGCCCGGTGTGCAGAAGGAGCACTGGAACGCGCTGTGGTCGATGAACGCCTGCTGGATGGGGTCCGGGGCGCCGTCGACGGCGAGGCCCTCGACCGTCGTCACGTCGAGCCCGCCGCACAGCCCGGCGAGCATCAGGCACGACGACAGCGGGCGGCCGTCGACGAGAACGGTGCAGCTCGCCGCAGACGCCGATCCCGCACGCCTCGCGGACGCCGAACAGGCGGGTCTCCCGGCGGAGGGCCTCGGCCAGGGTGTCGGCGCCCTCGATCCGGAGGTCCTCGACCTCGCCGTTGACGGTCAGCCGGACGAGCTCGCTCATCGGTCGCCCCCGGCGGATGCGCCCGCCGCGCCCGCCGCGCCCGCCGCGCTCGCGGCGCTCGCCGCGTCGCGCTCGCGGATCGCCCGGAGGACGCGCTCGGGCGTGAGCGGCAGGTCGACGACCCGGACGCCGAGCGCCCGGCTGACGGCGTTCGCCACGGCCGGGGCGACGGTCGGCAGGCCGGTCTCGCCGAGGCCGTGGACATCGATCGTGCCGGGCGTCTCGAGGATCGTCTCCGTCAGCTCCGGCGGGACGTCGAGGAAGCTCGGGATCATGTAGTCGGACAGGTTCGGGTTCACCAGCTGGCCCGCCTCGTCCCAGATCAGCTCCTCGAACAGCGCCTGGCCGAGGCCGAAGAGGGCGGCGCCCTGCGACCTGCAGCTCGCACTGGGTGGGGTTGATCATCCGCCCGACGTACAGGCCGAGATGGAGGCGGAGGATCCGGACGACGCCGGTCTCCTCGTCGACCTCGACCTCCGCCGCGCAGGTGCAGGGGTGCCATTGCGGCGAGCCGATCCCCTGGCCGGTCTCGGTGTCGAGGTGGGCGACGCCGATGTAGCTCGCCGCGGCCGAGGAGGTTCCCGACCCGGTTGGAGGCGACGAGCATCCCGAATGGCAGGGCCGTGTCCGGGGCGCCCCGCCCGCGGACCGTCCCGTCGACGACCTCGAGGTCGGCCGTCGCGATCTCCAGCCGGCGCGAGGCGAGCTCCTTGAGCTGCTCCTTCACGTCGACGACCGCGGCCCGGATCGCCCGGCCCATCGAGTTCGTCGTCCGGCTCGCCGCCGACATCTGGTCCCACGGCGTCACGGCCGTGTCGGGCGTGCTGACCGACACGCGCTCGACCGGGAGCGTCGCCTCGTCGGCGGCGATCTGGGTGAGCACGGTCAGGGCGCCCTGGCCCATCTCGACGACTGCTCGTCAGGACCCGCAGGCTGCCGTCGTTGCCGAGCATCACGACGCTCGACGAAGGGAACGCCGACATCCCCTTGATGATCACCGCGAGTCCCTTGGCCCGGACCTTGCTGCCGGTCCGCGTCGGTCCCGGCTCCGTCCAGCCGATCCGGTCCGCCGCGTCGTGGAGGAGCTGCGGGTAGTGGAGGTCCTCGTCGATCCGCTCGCCCGTCGAGAAGGTGTCGCCCGGCAGCAGGACGTTCTTCAGGCGGAGCTCGAGCGGATCGATGCCCGAGCGCGTCGGCGACCACGTCCATCTGTGACTCGTGGGCCCACGCGACCTGGGGGATCCCGAAGCCGCGGAACGCCGCGGACGGCACGACGTTCGTGTAGACCCCGTACGAGTCGACGTGGACGTTCGGGACGCGGTACGGGCCCATGCTGGCGTAGCCGCGGAAGATCTTCTCCGGCGTCTCCTTGGCGTACGCCCCGCCGTTGTACCAGCAGGTCGCCTCGTGGGCGACGAGGGTGCCGTCGCGCATCACCCCGGTCTTGATCCGGATCCGGGCGGCGTGCTTGGTGTGGGTCTGGAACTCCTCCGCCCGGTCGAGGGCGAGGCGGACCGGTCGCCGGGCGGCCTGGGCGAGGAGGGCCACGATCGGCTCGATCGCGGGATCGATCTTCGCCCCGTAGCCGCCGCCCAGCGTGGTCGTGACGACCCGGACCCGGGTGACCGGCAGGCGGAACATGTTGGCGAGCTCGGTCGCGATCCAGTTCGGCGCCTGGGTCGAGGTCCACAGCGACAGCCCGTCGGGCGTCCAGCTGGCGACCGCGACGTGCGGCTCGAACGGGACGTGGCCGACGGCCGGGTTGGAGTACGTCCGCTCGATGACGACGTCGGCCGCCGCGAACCCGGCCGCCACGTCGCCGCGGCGCTGGGTGAAGAGGTGGATGACGTTCGAGCCCTCGAAGCCCGGCTGGCGGGCGAGGATGTCGGGCCGGCGGCTGGCCAGGATCCGCGGTCCCTCATGGAGGATCGGGGCGCCCGGCTCGAGGGCGCGCTCGACGTCGAAGATCGCCGGTAGCGGCTCGTACTCGACATCGACCAGGTCGAGGGCGGCCCGGGCCGTGGCCTTGTCGACCGCGGCAACCGCGGCGACTGGCTCCCCGCTGTAGCGGACGCGGTCCGCCGCGAGCGCCGACTCGTCGCGGATGAACAGCCCGAACGTCGTGACGATGTCGGTCCGGGAGGCGATCGCGGGGCCGGTCAGGACCGCCTTGACGCCGGGCATCGCGGCCGCCCGGGAGGCGTCGATCCGGACGATCCTGGCGTGAGCGTGAGGACTCCGGAGGATCGCCGCGTGGAGCATCCCGGGGAGCTCGAAGTTCAGGATGTAGTCGATCGTGCCGCCGACCCGGGCCGCCGCGTCGACCATGGGAATCCGTTGTCCGATCGCCATCGCCACTCCCGCGAGCATCTCGTAATGCGGTCCACGGTTTCGTAGAATGGAATGTGTCGGCATTCTAGCGGCGCCCGCAGTCGTGCAACAAGGCGTCGCGACGGCCGCGATCCCGACCCGAGGAGACCGTCCGACGATGGCTTCCAGCCAGCCGAGCGCCGACCCCGCGACCGACCGCGCCGCCGCCGTCGACCCCGCTGCGGCCGCCGACCCCGCGGCCGCCGACCCGGCTGCCACCGCCGCGACTCGGGCAACGCTCTACACGATCCCGTTCGTCGGCGTCCTCGTCGTGACGTTCCTCGTCTTCGCCCAGAACTTCATCATCCAGCCGGTCATCCCCCTGCTCATCCTCGATCACGGCGGCGACGCGGCCCTCGTCGGCATCGTCTTCGCCGTCTTCAGCATCCCGTCGGTCGTGCTCCGACCGTGGATCGGCAGGCTGGCGGACCGCTTCGGCGCCCGGCGCATCCTCCTCGCCGGGACGCTCGGCCTCGCCGCGGCCGGGCCGGCGTATCTCAGCGGCTCGTTGCCTGCGATCGTGGTCAACCGCGTCCTGCACGGCACGGCCTGGGCGGCGGTGAACACGGGTGGCCCGTCGCTCATGGCCCGGCTGGCGCCGTCGACACGGCGCGGCGAGGCGGCCGGCATGTTCGACCTCATGCCCGGCGTCGCCCAGCTCGTGCTGCCGTCCGTGGGCCTGCTCCTCTACGGCGCGGCCGGCTCGTCGGCCGTGTTCGGGATCGCGGCCCTGCTGGGGCTCGCCGCGGCCGGCGTCCTCCTCGCGACCCTGCCCCGGTCGGCCGCAGCCGGGCGCCCCGTCCCGGCGTCGAGCTCGCGCTCGCTCCTCGAGCCGGCCGCCGTTCTGCCGATGACGTTCCAGATGATGTTCACCTTCGTCGTCTCGCTGTTCCTGGTGTACCCGCCCGTCCTCGCCGCCGAGCGCGGCTTCCCGGTCGCGGACTTGGCGATCTACTACCCGGTGTACGGGTTGACGCTCGTCGCCGTTCGAGCGCTCACCGGGCGGGTGATCGATCGCCTGCCGCGGATGGCCCTGATCGGGGGCGGGGCAGTCGTGGCGATCGTCGCCCTCCTGATCGCGTCGGTGGCGGGCTCGGTCCCGGTGCTCATCCTCGCCGGCGCGCTCTACGCGGCCGCGGCGGGCTTCTCCTCGCCGGCGATGATGGCGGTCGTCATCGACCGGACCCCGCAGGATCGCCTCGGGTCGGCGATGGCGACCTACACGCTCGGGTTCCAGTTCGGGAGCGGGATCGGCGCCGCCGTCTGGGGCTTCGTCATCGCCGCGTCGGGCTTCGCCCCGGCGTTCCTGCTCGGGGCCGTGATCGAGCTGGCCCTCCTCGGCCTGCTGGCGCGGTCCGGCCGCAGCCTCCGGCGCGCCGTCCCCGACGCCGCCGCCTGATCCCAGGAGCCCGGTCCGCCAGCCAGGCCGACGCTTCGCCTGTCGGACACTGCGCCGCCCGACGCACCGCCGGATCGTGTCGGTTCCGCCATTCACCAGTGGCGGGAGTGGACATCCGCAGCCGGCCGGCGAGATCTGGCCACCGACCATCGGCGGTGGTGGATGGCGACAACCGGGTCCGATCGACGCCGCGCCCAGGCTGACCCGGCCCACGGGGTTCCCTCTTGGGCGGCGCTCACCACGGGGGGTGGTGGATGACCACCAAGGCGGCGCGCACGCCGCGCCACGCGCCACGCGCCGGGCACGCCGCGCCACGCGCCGCGCACCGACGCCGACCTTGCCGCCCCGGCCGCCGACGGAGACGGCCCGCCCCGATGAACGGCGCCGGACAGACGGAACGGCGGGCGGTCCGTCGACCACCCGCCGTTCGCTGCCGGGACGCCGCTTGGGGGTTACGGCGTGTAGGGCGGGAGGTACGAGAGCGCCTCCGTGCGGAGGTCGTTGTTGATCCAGTCGAAGGTGAGGTCGCCGGGCTCGATCGCGCCCTCGGTCTGCCAGATCTTCAGCGACTCCTCGACGCTGTCCTGGCTGATCTCGCCGTTGGGGTCGATGCCCATCATGATCATCTTGTCGTACGCCTTCGGGTCGGTGACCGAGAGGTACTTCGCGAGGATCGTGCCGAGCTGGGTGCGGTCCGAGGACGCGGCGTCCTTCAGGTAGACGCGGGTCGCGGCGATGTACGCGACGAGGAACCGAAGCGCGGCGTCGTGGTTCTGGGCGAACTGCGGGGACAGCAGGATGACGTTCATCTGCTGGCCCTCTCGGGCCTCATCGAGCGGCTTCCAGAGATCGAGGATGTCGGACGCGATCCCGGCCGAGACGAAGGGCTCGACCTGGAACGCGACATCGACCGCGCCGTTCTGGATCGCCGGGTTGGTGTCGCCGAAGCCGAGCTCGACGACGGTGATGTCGTTGATGGTCAGGTTGCAGCTGGCGAGGGCCTTCTCGAGGGTGACCCACAGGCCGGTGGTCTTGCCGGCGATCGCGACCTTCTTGCCCTTGAGGGCGCACCAGTCGGTGCCGTAGCTCGCCGCCTGGCCCTTCTTCACGACCGCCGCCGAGCCGGCGAGGCCCTTGTCGAGCTTGCCGTTGTCGGCAACCGCGAGGATCTTGAGATCGCGCCCGATGGCGTTGTACAGGCCGGATCCGAACGAGGTCCCGGCGAGGTCGATCTGGTTCGCCGCCAGCGGGGCGACGACGTCGCCGGAGCCGGAGATCGTGACCTTCTCGAAGGTGATGTTGAACTGGGCGAAGTAGCCCTTCTCCATCGCGTACCAGAACGGCGCGGTCGTCAGCGAGCTGCCGGTCCGGCCCTTGATCGTGAGCGGCGCCGCAAGCGGCGGGAGCTCCTTGATCAGGCCGATCGCGCCGCCGTTGACCGACGGGGCGGCCGTGTCCGAGGCCGCCGGCGCGGACGCGGCCGGAGTCCCGGTTGCGGCCGGCTGGGACGGTGATGCGACCGCCGCAGGCGAGCACGCGCCGACGGCGACCAGGATCGCGGTCAGGAGCGCGCCGGCCCGCAGCGAGCCAAGCGTCCTACCCATGTGCTGTCCTCCTCATGCGAACGCGCGCGGACGCGCGGTGGGGTCCAGCCGATCGACGGCTGACAACGAGGCGTTGACGAGGTCGGTCTGTCAGGGCTGCTCGGTCTGGTCAGCGCTCCTCCTGCGACGAGGGCCATGCCCGCGCCCGGGCCGGATCAACGAGCCGGCTTCCACGGAAGCATCCGGCTCTCGAGGAACTCGAGGCTCATCGTGAAGATGTAGCCGATCGTCGCCAGGGTCACGAGGCCGACGAACATCCGGTCGATCGAGAAGTTCTCCCACGACGACCAGATGAGGTAGCCGATCCCGGACTCGGCGCCGACGAACTCGGCGGCCACGATCAGGAGGAGGGCGACGCCCATGCTCACCTTGGCCCCGGTGACGATCGCCGGGAGCGCGCCCGGGATCGCGACATGGAGGTAGAAGCTCCGCCCCGAGACGCCGAGGTTCTTGGCGACGTCGAGATAGATCCGGTCGATGTTGATCACGCCGCTGACCGTGTTGATCACGCTGATGAAGAACACGCCGATCGCGATGACCATGACCTTCGACAGCTCGCCGATGCCGAAGAAGAGGATGAGGATCGGCAGGATCGCCAGCTTCGGGATCGGGAACAGGGCCGCGACGATCGGGGTGAGGGCGGCCCGGACGGGCCGGAAGATGCCCATCGTCAGGCCGACGATGACGCCCGCGCCGACCCCCAGGGCGAGGCCGCCGGCGACCCGGCCGAGCGACACGAGGATGTGCTTCAGCAGCTCGCCGCTGGCGACCATCGAGCCGAACGCGCCGGCGATCTGGAGGGGCGCGGGAACGAATCGCTTGTCGAAGAACCCGACGCCGACGGCGACCTGCCAGGCGAGGAGGAGGACGATCGGCGAGACGATCGCGATCACGATGTCGCTGCGGCGCGACAGGTCGAACGTCATGCCTGGCCCTCCTCCTGCGCCCGCGCGAGCAGGACCTCGTTGCGGAGGAGATGCCAGATCTCCTGGGTCAGCTCGACGTAGCGCGGATCCGTCCGGATGCCCATCGGGTCGCGTGGCCGCGACAGGTCGACCGCGACCTCGTCCTTGACGTGGCCGGGGTGGGCGGTCATCACGATCACCCGGTCGCCGAGGACGACGGCCTCATCGATGTTGTGAGTGACGAAGATCACGGTCTTCCCGGTGTCGCTCCAGAGACGGATCAGCTCCTCCTGGAGCAGGAGCTTCGTCTGCTGGTCGAGGGCCGCGAACGGCTCGTCCATCAGGAGGATCTCGGGGTCGAGGGCGAACGCCCGGGCGATGCTCACCCGCTGCTTCATGCCGCCCGACAGCTGGTACGGGTAGGCGCCGGCGAACCGCAGGAGGCCGACCTTCGAGAGCCAGTCCTGGGTCCGGTCGCGCCGCTCGGCCTTGTCGATGCCGCGCATCTTCAGGGCGAACTCGACGTTTTCCCAGACCGTCTTCCAGGGAAACAGCGACTCCTGCTGGAAGATCATTGCGTTGACCGGCCGGTTGCCGCCGCTGCGGGCCACCTCGATCGTCCCCGAGGTCGGGGTCTCGAGGCCGGCGACGATCCGGAGGAGGGTCGTCTTGCCGCAGCCGCTGGGCCCGACGAGGCACACGAACTGGCCGTCCGGGATCTCGATGTTCGTCTGCTGGACCGCTTCCACGATCTGCTTCCGGACGACGAACTGCTTCCGGATCTGATGGAGCTGGATCTTCGGGGCGGCCGACGACCGGCGTCCGGATGCGGCGATCGATTGCTGGTCGAGCGAGCCCTCGAGACCGGTCACGGATGTCCTCATTCGCGCGCAGGGTCACGGCGGTTGACGGGGTCCGCTCGTGGACCGCTGGTCCACATCGTGGGGCGAGTGTGGCATCATCCGGTGGACGGCGTCAAGACGCGCGTATACCGTGGTCGACACGAACAACGGCGGCGTGGAGCGCCCGGACCGGGCTCGGAGGGACGATGGCGGACGGAGGCGGCGCCGGGGCGACCGGCGGGCAGGCGGCCGCGGCGGAGCGTGTCGCGGCTGCGCTGATCGCCGGCGGCGTCGGGCTGGCCGCGTATCTGCCCGACAGCGTCCTCCTGCCGGTGACGGCGGCCCTCGAGCGGGCGGCCGGCGTGCGGACGATCGTCTGCAGTCGCGAGGACGAGGGCATGGCGATCGCCGCCGGCGCGTCGCTCGCCGGCGGGCTGGCCGTCGTCCTGATGGAGGGCTCCGGCGTCGGCTACGGCGGGCTGATCCTGGCCCGGTCGCAGCTCCAGCGCTCGGGCTTCCTCGTGATCGCGTCGCACGCGCCCGCCCTCGGCGAGCGGTTCGACTACCACGCGGCCAGCCGGATGGCCGGAGCCGGCGTGCTCGACGGCCTGCACATTCCCTTTGTCGTGCCGCGATCGGCGGATGAGCTCGTCCAGGCCGTCGAGCAGGCCCTCCTGACGGTCGCCGGCCAGCGGTCCGTCGTCGGCGTCCTCGTCCCACCCTTCGTGCTCGCATGACGGCGGCCCGGCTCTCCCTCGCCGCCGTCGCGGAGGCGATCGCCGCCGCGCGCGACGGCGCGATCGTCGTGACCGGCCCGGGGGCGATCTCGGGGACCCTCTGGTCGGTCGCCGACGAGCCGGGCACGCTCTACAACATGGAGCTCGCCTACGCCGCGGCGGTGGCCTGCGGGATCGCCCTCCAGCGGCCGGAGGAGGCGGTGATCGGCGTCGAGGGCGACGGGTCGCTCCTCGCCGGGATCGGCATCCTCGCCACGATCGCCCGCTACCGGCCGGCCAACCTGACGGTCGTCTGCCTCGTCAACGGGATCTACGGGACGGGCGACAACAGCGTCCGGGCCCAGACCGCCCTCGGGGCCGACTACGGCGCCGTCGCGGTCGGGCTCGGCTGGGACGACGCGCTCGTCCGCCGGGCCGGCGACGCGGAGGCGCTGGCGGGCGCCCTGACGACCGCCCGCCGCGAGCCCGGGCCATGGCTGGTGCTCGTGGAGCTCGACCCGGCGAGCCATCCCGTGTCGGCCGGCCGGGTCCGGCCCGGCATCGACGTCGTCGAGGCGGGCGTCCTCGTCCGGCGCGAGCTCGCCAGACGGGCCACCCAGCGATGATCTTCCGCCCAACGATGAACGGCCGCGGGGCGATGACCGGCCGCCCGGCGATCACCGGCCGCCGGGGCGGCGCCGCCTGCCTGGCGCCGGCCTGAGCGACCGGCCGATGGCGGGCGACGTGTTCTCCCGGCCGGAGCGGCGGGTCGACGGGCCGGCGAAGGTCACCGGTCGCGCCCGGTACACGGCCGACCGGGCGGCTCCCGACGCGCTCCACCTGCGGTATCGCTTCAGCCCGGTCGCGCACGGGGTGGTCCGCTCGATCGACACCTCCGCCGCCGAGCGGATGCCCGGCGTCCGGGCGATCCTCACCGGGGCCGACTGCCACGGCCTCAGGGTCGGCCGCCGGCTCCAGGACTGGCCGCTCCTCGCCTGGGACCGGGTCCGTTTCATCGGGGATCGAGTCGCGGCGGTCGCCGCCGAGACGGAGGACGAGGCGGAGGCGGCCGCGGCCGCGATCGAGGTCGACATCGACTCGCTGCCCGCCCTCCTCGACCCGCAGTCCGCCCTGGCCCCGGACGCGCCGCCGATCCATCCCGACGCCGGCGGGTACGTCTACCTCGGGGCCGCCCGGCCGGCCGTCTCGCATCCGAACCTCCAGGCCGAGCTGACGGTCGGGCGCGGCGCCGCCGAGCACGACCCTGCGGCCTTCGCGGCGCGCTTCGCGGGACCGAACCGGGTGTTCGAGCACGCGTTCCGGACCGGCCGCCAGCACCAGGCCGCGCTCGAGCCACACGGCGCGCTGGTCCGGACCGAGCCCGACGGCCGGGCCCACGTGACGACGACGAACAAGCAGCCGTTCGGCCTGCGCGGCCAGATGGCATCGGCGCTCGACATGCCGCCCGAGCTGATCGAGGTCGACAGCACGGTCATCGGCGGAGACTTCGGCGGCAAGGGCACCTCGATCGACGAGTACCTCTGCCTGCTCCTGTCGCGGCGGACCGGGCGGCCCGTCCGGACCACGGCCCGCTTCGCCGAGGAGCTGGCCGCCTACGCGCCGCGCCACGGCGGCGAGATCCGGCTGCGGACCGCGGTCGACGCGGACGGCCGGACCCTCGCCCACGACGCCGACTTCCTGTTCGACGGCGGGGCCTACGCCGCCGCCAAGCCGCTGCCCGAGCTGATCCTCCCGGGCGCCCTCGACGTCCTCGCCCCGTACGACATCGCCGACGTCCGGATCCGCGTCCGGGTGGCCTACACGAACACCGTTCCCGGCGGCCACATGCGCTGCCCGGGCGAGCTCCAGGCCGCATTCGCGGGGGAGTCCCACGTCGACATGATCGCCGCGGCCCTCGGCCTGGAGCCGCTCGCGTTCCGCCGCCGGAACGCCGTCCGGCCGGGCTCGATCTCGGCCCATCACGAGCGGATCCGCGTCCCCCGCGCCGCCGAGGTGATCGACGAGCTGGCCCGCCACGCGCCGGCGGCGCTGCCGGCGGGAAGCGGCTACGGAGTCGCCGTCGTGGCTCGTCGGTTGGAGGGCGGCCGGCAGCAGATCTCGGCCCGGATCGCCGGCGGGAGGGTCGAGCTCCTGACGGGCCTGCCCGACCAGGGCTCGGGGGTGGAGTCGGTGATCGTCCGGGTGGCGGCGGCGGTGCTCGGGCGGGGCGAGGACGGGATCGACGTCCGGCGGGCGACGACCGCGACGGCCACGCCCGACCTCGGCGTCGGGGCGAGCCGGGTGACGCTCCTCGTCAGCCGGGCGACCGAGGACGCGGCGCGGCAGCTGCTCGCCGCGCTCGAGGCCATCGCCGCGGAGCGTGGCCCGGAGCGCGGTCCCGCCGCCACCACCGGCGCCGCCCGACTCGCCGGGGACGCATTCGTCTCGCCCGCCGGCGACCTGCTCGCGTCGTGGGACGACGTGGTCGCGATCGCCGAGGCGCGCGGCGTGGCCGTGACCGGCACCTACGACTCGACCGCGGACCTCGGCCAGGGCGTCGCCGACTTCACGTTCGCCGGGCTCGGCGTCACGGTCGCCGTCGACGCCGAGACCGGCTCGGTCCGGCTGTCCGACCCGGTCCTCGTAGCCGACACCGGAACGGTGATCAACCCCGTCGCCCACGCCGGCCAGATCGACGGTGGGTTCGCCATGGGTCTCGGCGCTGCCCTGATGGAGGAGCTGACGTTCGAGGACGGCCAGGTCCAGACGCTCAGCCTCGCCGAGTACTGCCTGCCCGCGGCGGGCGACGTCCCGGCTCTCCGGACCGTGCTCCTGCCGGTGTCGCCCGGCTCGGGCGCGTTCGGGGCGAAGATGGCGGGCGAGATCAGCCCGAGCTGTGTCGCGCCGGCGATCGCCAACGGCATCGCGCGGGCCGTCGGGGCCCGGGTCCGGACGATCCCGATGACGCCGGAGCGAATCCTCCGGGAGATCGGCTCGCCGACCGGCTGACGCGCCTGCGCAACCGCGCTGGGGCAGGCTGGCGACGCGCCGGCCGCCGGCGCGCCGGCCGCCGGCGCGGCCTCAGGCCACCCGGAAGCGAGCGACCGCTGTTCCCGTGTGCCACTCGGGGATCGGCTCGTAGGCGATCGGCTCGAGCGGGCGGTCCTCGACGATCCCGGCCATCGCCAGCCAGTTGCGGACTTCCTGAGCGCCGTTGCCGCCCTCGGCGATCACCCGCTCGTGGGGCCACTCGGCAATGAAGCCGGCCGCGTCGCCGCGCCCGAGGCGGTCGAGGAAGTCGTGGTCGAAGTCGACGTTGATCTGCCCGCGCTCACCGATCGTCACCGGGAACTCGGCCTCGTGGCCGAAGCGGGTGCCCGCCGGCCGGCGGAGGAACGCCTGACGCCCCTCGTCGCCGACCCAGTGGGAGAGCCCGCCGGTGCCGATGACGACGACTCGTCCGGTCGGGCCGGACCGGATCGCGTCCCCGATCCGCCGCCCGACGTCGTACGTCCGGTTGAGCGACGGCAGGGGTGGCCGGCTGCAGCTGATCGCCAGCGGCACGATCGGCACGTCCAGGGCGGGCGTGACGAGGAGGAGCGGGCAGACGAAGGAATGGTCGATCCGGGTGTCCTCGGAGTAGGCGAGGTCGACGTCGCGGGCCATCGTCCCCTCGAGGATCGCCTGGGCGAACGCCTGGTGGAGCGGGACCTCGCACTCGGCCAGGCCGGCGTCGCCGATCCCCCGGGCGACCGGCCCGACGCCGATCACGAAGGGCGGCAGGTTGGCGAGGGTGTAGATCCGGCCGTGGTCCGTGGCGAGGATGACGATCGCGTCCGGGGCGAGCTCCTCGATCTCCCGGCGGACGGTGTCGAAGCCTGCGTAGACCCGGTCCTTCTGAGCGGGGTCCGCCTTCGCGGCGTGGCTGATGATCAGCCCGGCGTGGGAGGTCGCGTACGCTCCGACGATCTCCATGGGGCCCGGTCCTCCAGCGATCTGCGGCGCCTCGACCGCGCGAGGGTCCTGGCCCGACTCTAACATGATGGACCGACGTTCCGCCTTGTGGAATACTCGTGTCGGCAACGCCCGGCAGCCGCCCAGACGACAGGAGCTCGACCGATCGCGATGACGTCCCCGGTCTCCGCCCCGAACTCCCCAGCGGCCCCGCCCGTCGCCCCGCCCGCCCCGGCCCGGCCGGCCGCCGGCGAGACCGGGCTCCACTCGCTCGGCCGGCGCGACTGGGCGACCTGGCCGAAGTACGAGGCGGCGGTCCTCGGCTTCCGCGACTACTGGTACCCGGTCACCTGGAGCCGCAAGGTCGGCCGCCGGCCGCTGGCGGTGACGATCCTCGGCGAGCGCCTGATGCTGATCCGCGAGCAGGGCGTCGTCCGGGCCCTCCACGACCGCTGCCCCCACCGCGGCGTCCCCCTGTCGCACCCGATGAGCAGCCAGGAGTTCGCCGGGACCTGGTCGTGCTGCTACCACGGCTGGACGTTCGACCTCGCCACAGGCACCCTCGTCGCGGCGATCACCGACGGGCCGGAGTCGCCGATCTGCGGCAAGGTCGCCGTCCGGACCTACCCGGTCGAGGAGCGCCTCGGCCTGGTCTGGGTGTACGTCGGCGACAACCCGAGCCCACCGCCGGTCGAAAGCGACATCCCGTCCGAGCTGCTGGCGGACGACGCGGTCGTCCTCGGCCGGATCACCCAGCGGCCGGGCAACTGGCGGTTCGGGGCCGAGAACGGCTTCGACGAGGGTCACGCGAAGTACCTCCACCGCAAGGCCCTCTGGGTCCTCCGCCGGCGGATGCCGACCTGGGTCCGCCATCACATCGAGCCGACCGGCGAGGGCTGGATCACGCGGGTGCCCGACGAGGTCCACTACGAGACCGAGTTTCCGGGCCTCGGGATCTGGCCGCCGCGCCGCTTCTGGCGGACGAAGGGCCGGGGCAAGGCGACCGTCTCGATCCGGCTGCCGTGCGCCCTCCGGGTGTCCTACGCCCCGTGGTCCCACTTCGAGTGGTGGGTCCCGCTCGCCGAGGACGAGCACGTCTACATCCAGCTCGTCTCGAAGCGGGCCGGCCGGCTCGAGCGCCTCCGCTTCGCCATCTACTACCGACTCTGGGCCCGCTGGGTCTTCCACGGGATGTTCAACGACGAGGACCGCCTGATGGTCGACGTCATGGATGCCCCGCCCGAGCGCCTCTACCGGCCGGACATCGCGATCACCGAGTGGCGCCGGATGTGCGACCAGACCGCGCGCGGGGTTCCCCAGTCGCCCCGGCCCGACCAGCTCGCCGCGCTCCGCCGGAACCCGGGCGGCACGCCCGGCTGACCTCGGCGGCCGCCATCGGACGCGGCCGCACGTCCCACCGGCTCAGTGGCTGGCGAACACCGCCCGGAAGCGATCGAGCGCGGCCTGCGTCGCCCCGACCTCGTCCGCCGTCGGGCGGTCCGGGACGGCCGCCGGAGGAAGGGCCCCGAACCGGAGGAGGCAGGCCATCAGGAGCAGGCGGGCCTTCGTCGCGCTGAGGTTCCCGCCGGCGATCGCGAGCGGGCCGTAGCGATCCTCGGTCACCCCGCCGGCGTTGCCCCGGCCGACCTTCACGACCGGCAGGCCGCTGAACGTCGCCCGGCGCAGGGCGACCTCGGCCGACTCGTTGAGCGAGCCGAACGGGGCGGCGCCTTCGGCGACGAAGCCGGCCAGGGGATGGCGGGCGAGGGAGCGCTCGATCCGGCCGACGATCCCGACCTCCTGGGCCGCGTCGACGATGTCGTCCTCCTCGATGTACTGGCCGTGCTTGACCAGGCTCACGATCGGCATCGCCTCTGGGACGAGGGCGCCCCGGTCGTCGCGGATGGCGACGGGGACGACCTCGATCGAGCCGTCCGGCCCGCCGCGGACGCCGTCGACGGCCGTGGGCAGGACCGTCAGGCGGACGTCCGACCGCCACGTGTGGCGGTGGACCGGGATCGACGAGACGACCACCCGGTTCTCGTGGAGGACGGTCCCGAGGACGCCGCCGTGGCCGCCGGTCGCCTCGTAGCCGCCGGGCCTGGCGTCGGCCTTCTGGATCGCGCGCGAGGCGACGACCTGCTGGTCGATGACCACGACCGCGCCGAGGGCGTCGCGCCCGGCCTCGTCCGCCCAGGCCCGTGAGACGAGGTAGGCCACCGCGTCGATGATGTTCCGGTCGCCGTCGTTGCCGACGGCGCCGTGCGGCCGCTGGGCGGCGGTGGCGGCGATCGGGAGCGGCGTGTCGACGAGGAGGTTGAGCCACCACGCGGTCTCCTCGACGTACGGGCTGCCCTCGAGCCACAGCGCCCCGTCGTGGACCCCGCCGGCGAGCGTCGCCTGGACCTCGTTCGTGAGGCGGGCGAGGGTCAGCCGCGACGGTTGCCGGATCAGGTGCGGCGGGCGGTACGGGAAGAACGCGCGACCGCGCTCCTCGCCGTCGCGGGTCCAGCCGCCGGGCGGCGCCGGCCGGAGGAAGTCGTAGTCGGCCAGCCGGTCGAGGTGGCCGGCCAGGCCGTCGTCGCCGGGCTGGAGGCGGTCGATCTCCTCGAAGACGCGGCTCGCGTCGGGGTAGAACGGCTGGCGGGCGTGCTCGGCCGGCCCGAACGGCCGGGCCTCGTCGCCGTCCCACGGCCGGCCGTCGGCCTGGACGGCCATGTACGGCAGGGGATAGAGGCCGTCCTCCGGCCGGAGCTCGATCCGATGGACCGCCACCGCGCCCGCGCCGGGCGATTCGGCGTGGAACGCTCCGCCCGCGTCGAGGTAGCCGTCGGGCGGTCCGTAGAGCGGCGCCGCGTCGACCTCGAGCGGGTGGGCGGAGAACGCCTCGACGAAGACGACCACCGGCGCGGCGAGGCGCTGCGGCCGGAGGACGTCGAAGCGGATCGGCCGCCCGGCGCGATCGGTCCGGGGCGGCAGGCCGCGGGCGAGGCGCGCCTTGTCGCTCGTCACGAGCGGCTGGGAGTTGAGGACCGTCGCGTTCGGCCCGGCGAAGACGGCGATCCGCGGCCGGCGCGGCGAGCTCGGGTCGGGGTCCGCCACGTGCACGCCTCCGGTGGCTGGGGCGGCGGGACCGTCGGCGACGGCCCCGCCGCGGGGGCTCAGGGGGCGGCGACCGGCCCCATCGAGTCGTAGAACGAGCCGTCGTAGGTGGCGGCGACGTCCACGTCGGTCTTGAGGTAGCCGAGCGTCTTCAGCTGGGCGATCGTGGCCGTGTACTTGTCCGGCGTCGGCTTCAGAAGCGTCGTGTCGGTCGCCCCGGAGCCGACGATCGGCAGGACGCTGTTGATCGCGCCCTGCTGGTGCGGCTTCGGGATCGCCCCCTCCGGGATGAACGTCATCACGTCGTCGACGGCCTTCTGGGCGTCCGCGAAGGTCGCCTGCCAGCCCCGGATCGAGGCCCGCAGGAAGCACCGGATCGCGGCCGGGTCCTTGGCGATGAAGTCCTCGTTGGCGGCCACGGTCTGGGACGCGAAGTCGGCCCCGAGGTCGGCCGGGTTGAAGACGTTGAAGTCGTCCGGCCACTTCTTCTGGTTGACGCCGATCAGGTAGGCGGGGTGGTAGAAGACGACGCCCTCGCCGATGTCGATCTTGCCGGCGATGAAGTCGTCGGTGCCGAAGTCCTGCTGGAGGATCGTCACGTCCTTCTTCGGGTCGAGCCCGGCCGCGAGCATCATCGCGTCGCGCTCCGGGTAGTCGCCGGGCTGGATCGCGCCGAGCTTCTTGCCCTTCCAGTCGGCCACGCTGGCGATGCCGCTCGACTTGTTGGCGTACCAGAAGAAGAACGGCAGCTTGTACGTCTGGGCGATCGCCTTGATCGGCACGCCGGCCGCCCGGGCCTCGACGATGTCGACGTAGTCGACCTGGGCCAGGTCGACGGTCCCGTCGGCGAGGTCCTGGGTCGTGTCGATGGCCGGCGAGCCGGGCTTGACCTCGAGCTCGAGGCCCTCGTCCTTGTAGTAGCCGCGGGCGGCCGCGACGAGGAAGCCGGCGTGCTGGACGTTCGGGATGAACGACAGCTCGAGGCTGACCTTCTGGCCGGTGCACTTCTCGGCGGTCGCGACCGACGGGGCCACGGACGGCTCGACCGACGGCGCGACCGAGGCCGGCGTGGAGGGAGCCGCGGCCGTGGCCGTGGCGCTGGGGCTCGCGCTGCTCCCCGAGCAGGCCGCGACGACGAGGGCCAGAGCTCCGATCAGGGCCGACGCCCGTCTCCGTTCCATCACGCGGGTTCCTCCTCTATCCGCTCCATGGCTCGCGTCCGGCCGACCTGGCCGGGCGAATCGTCACGCGTGTCGTCGTCGCCCGGCCTCCCACGGGATGGCGAGGCGCTCCAGGACCTCCACCAGGAGGTACCAGCCGATCCCGATGCCCGCGATCGCGATGAGCGCGAGCCAGGCCTCGACGGCCTTGAACGAGCCCATCGAGTCGACGATCAGGTAGCCGAGGCCCTCGAACCCGCGGACCGACTCGGCCACGATCGTCCCGATCAGGGCGAGCACGATCGAGCTCTTCAGGGCGGTGAACACGAATGGCAGCGCCGTCCGGATGCGGACCATCCGGTAGAGCTGGTTCGGGGTGGCCTCGAGCGACGCCATCAGCTCGACCGCCGTCGGGTCGACGTCGTGCAGGCCGCGGATGGCGTACACGACCATGACCGGGGTGGTCATGATCGCGACGACGATGACCTTCAGCGGGACGCCCGGCCCGGTGAACAGGGCGACGAGCGGGGCGAGGGCGACGATCGGCAGGGAGTTCGTCGCCGACAGGAACGGCAGCACCCGGTCGATCAGGCGCGGCGCCGACAGGACGAGGACCGTCGCGAGGGCGAGCCCGAGCGCCATTCCCAGGACGTAGCCGAGGATCGCCGCCGGCAGGGTCGCCCACGCCGCCTCGAGGATCACGCCCCCGTTGTCCTGCCAGCCGGCGACGATCGCGCTGGGGTAGGGAACCGTGAACGTCTTCAGGCCGAAGATCGCGTGGAATACCCCGAGCTGCCACAGGCCCAGCGCGACGACGAGCACCGCCAGCGGGGCGACGAGCGCCGGGGCGGCGACGGACGCGATCGTCCGGCGGGCGGCCGACTGCTGCGGGCGCGGCGGCGTTCCGGCCGCGGGCTCGCTCACGTCGCCCCCTCGCGGAAGGCCGGCTGCCAGAAGCTCAGCCGCCGCTCGACGAGGATCACGGCCCGGGTGAACACGAGGCCCAGGGCAAGCGAGACGACGAGCGCCGCCCAGAGCAGGGTCGACTGCGACGAGCCGATCGAGAGGGACGCCACGAGCAGGTAGCCGAGGCCGTTCCGGGCGCCGAGATAGTCGACGAGGATCGCCCCGATCAGGCTCAGCGGCGCCGCCACGCGCAGGCCGCTGAAGATGAACGGCAGGGCAGCCGGCAGCTGGAGGTAGCGGAGCGTCGTCCAGCGCGACGCGTTCAGGGAGCCCATGAGCTCGAGCGCGGTCGGCGAGGCGTTCTTCAGGCCGCGCAGGACGGCGATGCTGACGATGAAGAAGCTGACGTAGCCCGTGACGTACAGCCGGACGAGATCGGGGTCCTTCAGGACCGCCCGGAGGATCGGCACGAGGGCGATCAGGGGGATCATCTGGCTGGCCAGGACGTACGGCACGACGCCGTGCTCGATCCAGCGGCTCTGGATCATCACGACCCCGAACGCGGTCCCGACGATCAGCCCGATGAAGAAGCCGATCACCGCCCGTGACGCCGTGGACCAGGTCGCGTCCGCCAGCGTCGGCGCGGTGCTGATCATCTTCTCGAGCACGTCGTGGGGGTAGGGCAGCTTGGCCGCCGCGCTCGTGTCCCCGCCGACCCGCACCAGCCAGGCCGCGAGATACCAGACCGCGACGATGGCGGCCAGGATCGCCAGGCTCCACGCGGCGTCGCCCAGCCGGTCGCGGCCGCGCCGGCGGTCGGCCCGGGCCGGTGGGAGCGGGCCGCCCGCGGCGGGCTCCGGCGCGACGGCCGCGCTCACGGGTGGCCGGCCTCCATCTCGAGGAGCAGGCGCCGCAGCTCGTTCTCGTAGCGGTAGAACCCGGCCGATTCGCGGACGGCCTCCGTGCGCGGCCGCGGCAGGTCGATGTCGACGGTCCGGACGACCCGCCCGGGATGGGCCGACATCACGACCACCCGGTCGGACAGGAGGATCGCCTCGGGGATCGAGTGAGTGATGAACATCACCGTGGTGCCGGGCGTCGCCGCCCAGATCCGGAGGAGCTCGTTCGCCATCCGGTCGCGGGTGATCAGGTCGAGCGCCCCGAACGGCTCGTCCATCAGGAGGAACGGCGGGGCGAACGTCAGCGCCCGCGCGATCGAGACCCGCTGCTGCATGCCGCCCGAGAGCTGCCACGGGTAGTGCTGGCGGAAGTCGACCAGGCCGACCATCTCGGTCAGCTCGGCGACCCGCCGATCGATCTCCGCCCGCGGCCGGCGGAAGACCTGGAGCGGCAGGCCGACGTTCTCCTCGACCGTCCGCCAGTCGAACAGGACTGGCGACTGGAACACGATCCCGAACTGCCGCTTGCGGCGCGCCTCGAGGGGCTCGAGCCGGTTCACCCGGATCGTCCCCGACGTCGGCGCGACGAGCCCCGAGACGAGCCGGAGGAGCGTCGACTTGCCGCATCCCGACGGCCCGATCAGCGACACGAACTCGCCCATCCGGATCCCGAAGGTCACGTCCTCGAGGGCGAGCGTGCCGCGCCCGCGGCCCGTGTCGAAGTGCTTGGAGACGCCGTCGACGGCGATCGCGATCGGATGGTCAGCCCGTTCGGCCAGCGGCTCGTGGTGATGGTGCGGGGCAGGCGGGACCTGCTCCGCATCGATCGCCGGCGGCACGTCGGGCTGGATCACGCGCCGCTCGCGGGGCGGGTTGCGTCGGTCGGCGAGCGGCTGTCCTCGGTCGCCGGCCCGCTCACCTCGAACTGGTACTCGCGGAGGCCGGCGATCGTCGTCCGGTCCGGCTCCGAGACGGGCTGGCCGCGCGACGTCTCCTCGACCAGCTTCCGCCACTCGGTCAGCGACAGGTCCGGCCGGTAGAGGCGCTCGGGCGGGGCGTCCATGACGTCGACCATCAGGCGGTCCTCGTCGTTGAACATCCCGTGGAAGACCCAGCGGACCCAGGCCCAGTAGTACAGCCGGAACCGGAGGTTCTCGCGGCGGCCGCGGTTCATCGTCGCGAGCTGGACGTAGAGGTGCTCGTCCGGCGCGATCGGGACCCACCACTCGAAGTGGGTCCACGTCTCGTACTTGACCCGGAGGGTCCCCGGCAGGCGGAGCGAGACCTTGGCCTTGTTGCCCTGGCGGTTGCGGTACCAGCGCTTCGCCGGCCACGCCCCGAGCCCCGGGAACTCCGCCTCGTAGAACATCGCGTCCTTCATCCGGGTGATCCACGGGCCGTCGCGGACGACGCGCATCTTGCTCCAGACGGGCATCTTCACCCGCTTCGTCCAGAGCGCGTTGCGGTGGAGGAACTTGGCGTGGCCGTCGTCGAAGCCGTTCTCGGCCCCGAACCGCCAGTTGCCCGGCCGCTGGGTGATCCGGCCGAGGACGATGGCGGATGGATCGAGGAGCTCCTCGGGCACGTCCGTCTCGAACGGCACCGGCGCGCCGCGGCCCATCCAGACCCAGACCAGGCCGAGGCGCTCCTCGACCGGGTAGGTCCGGACGGCGACCTTGCCGCAGATCGGCGACTCCGGCCCGTCGGTGATCGCCGCGACGAGGGTGCCTGTGGCGAGGTCGAACGTCCAGCCGTGGTAGCAGCACGACCAGGTCCCGGCGAACTCCTGGCTGCTCATCGGGTGCGACAGGGGGACGCCGCGGTGGGGGCAGCGGTCGTGGAGGGCCCGGACGACGCCCTGCTCGCGGATCAGCATCAGGCGCTCGCCGAGGATCGTCACCGCCAGCGGCCGGCGGCCGACCTTGCGGCTCCAGGTGACCGGGTACCAGTAGTCGCGGAAGCCGAGGACCGCCGCCTCGTACTTCGGCCAGGTCGCCCAGTCGCGCCGGCCGAGCGAGTGGAGCCCGGTCTCGCCGGCGGCCGGCCGGGCCGGGGCGGGCGGGGCGACGGGCGGGGCCTTGGATTGGACCATCGAACTCGTTCTCCTCGTGCCAGGCTGGTCAGGCGGCCGCGATGTCGTCGCGCGTCCGCGACACGGTGTCGACGACGGCCTGGATCAGGACCTCGGCGAGGCGCCGGACGCTGGCGACGTCGACGACGCCCATCGAGAAGCCGGGGTACGGATTGGCGACTGTCGGCGGCGGCAGCCCGATGCGGGCGGTCGGGATGCCCTGACTGCGGATGATGGCGGCATCGGTCGCGCCGCTGCCACGGCCGATCGGCTCGTGCGGCCGCCCCTCGCGGTCGGCCCAGGCCCGGCTGAGCGAGCGGACGATCCACGACTCGGGATCGGTCCGGGTGCCGGGCAGGGCCGCGGTCATCGTCACCTCGACCGGCACGCCCGGCTCGTCGGCGCGGAAGGCGTCGACCGCCTCCTCGAGCTCGGCCAGGGCGGCCTCCGCGGTGGTGTCCGGCCCGATCCGGATGTCGAGGTCGATCTCGCAGGTGGCCGGGATGAACGCCGCGCGGTCCGGCGAGCCGGCCCGGATCGCGTTGATCGAGGCCTGCGGGGCGAGGAGGCCGGCGCTGTGGCGGGCGGTGTAGTCGGCGAACCACGCCTCGAGCCGGCCGACGAGGCGGGCGGCGGCGATGATCGGGTTGACCCCGGGCGCCTTGTGGCGGATCCCGGTGTAGCCGACCGCGCCGCGGACGACGATCCGGAACCAGGCCAGCCCGACCTCCTCGTGGACGACGCTGTAGCCGGGCTTCAGGGTGATCGCGTAGTCGGGCAGGGGATCGCTGGCGAGGAGGTGGCGGATTCCCGTTCCGTGGCCGAGCGGCCGGTGGTCGAACCCGGGCCGGCCGTCGACGGGCATGCTGCCCGAGGCGAGGCCGACGATGGCCTCCCCGTGGAACGCCGGCGCGGCCGCGGCGAGGGCCTCGAGGGTGACGATCGCGGCCGCGGCGTAGCCCTTCGGGTTCTCCGCCCCGAGGCCGACGATCTGGCTGCCGGACCGCTGCGGCGGCAACGCGAAGTCCGGGCGCGGCGCGTCGCCGAGCCACGGCCGGTCCTCGTCCGCGTCGCCCGAGAAGGCGGTGTCGAGCGGAGCGTAGAGCAGGAGCCGCGGGCCGTCGCCGCTGCCGCGGAGACGGCCGACGACGTTCGCCTGGCTGCCGTCGAGCGACTGGACCGTCGCCTCGACGCCGTTGGCCCGGAGGTGCTCGGCGACGTACTCCGCGAGCGGCCGTTCCTCGGCGGTCGGGCTCGCGATCGCGGTCATGTGCAGGAGCAGGTCGGCGATGCGCTCGTCGTCGAGCCACGCCCGGGCGCGCTCGATCGCGGCCTGCGCGTCGGCTGCCAGCCCGGGCAGCGGGCCCGCGATCACGGGGCCGTCAACCTCGCCCGGCGCCGGCCGGCCTGCGCTCGCCGACGGCGGCGTGGCCCCACAGGCTGGTCGGCCCCGCCAGCTGGCGGACGATCCAGACCTCGTCGTCGACCTGGAGCCCGCTCCAGCCGTACTCGATCTCCCAGCCGGAGGGGGTCCGGACGTAGAACGAGACGGCCTTGTCGTTCGTGTGCCGGCCGAGCCCCTTCGTGAGCTCGTCGCGGCGGGTGGCGATGTCGATCGCCAGGCCGACGTCGTCGATCGAGCGGGTCTCGAGCATGATGTGGCGGAGGCCCGGCGTGTCCGTCCCGACCAGCGCCAGCGAGTGGTGGCGCGGGTTGCAGTGGAGGAACGCCATGAAGCTCTTGAACGTGTCGCTGACCCGGAAGCCCATGACGTCGACGTAGAAGTCGAGGTTCGCCTGGAAGTCGGCGACCCCGATCACCGCATGGCCCATCCCGAGCTCGTCGGTCAGGTAGCCGGCCATCGGCCGGGTCAGGGTGAGCGGCCGGAAGTCGGCCTCCTGGCCGTAGAAGACCTCCTGGCGGTTGCCGGCCGGGTCGGCGAACGACACGAAGCCGAGCACGCCGCGCTCCTTCGCGTCGGCGGCCGAGCCCTCGGTCACCGCGACGCCGGCCGCGGCCAGCTCCACCGCGGCGGCCTCGAGGTCGGCCTTCGTCGAGACCTCCCAGCCGAGCCAGAGGAGGCGGTCGGCGCTCCCGGCGCGGACGTCGAAGCGGTAGGTCCGCTCGTCCATCCGGAGGAGGAGGCGGTCGGCCGAGCCGTCGGGCCGGACGACGGGCATGCCGAGGAACTCGGTCGAGAACGATTCCCAGGCGCCGAGGTCGGTGGCCTCGATCCCGACGTACGAGAGGGCGCGGATCTGCATCGGTCGTCCTTTCGTCAGGGCTGGCCGACGGGCTGCCCGGCCAGGAAGGCCGTGATCACCGCGTCGTGCTCCTCGGGATGCTCCCACTGCGGCCAGTGGGCCGCGTCCGCCATCGAGAAGAACTGCGCTCCCGGGATCAGGCTGGCGATCATCCGCCCGACGTCGGGACCCGTGCCCGGGTTGTGCTCGCTCCACAGGACGAGGGTCGGGGTCGTGATGCCGGCCAGCTCGTCCTGGTCGATCGTCCGCCGCGGGGCGGTCCCCTCGCCGAAGGCATTCTGGAAGACCGAGCGGAGCGAGGCCTGGATCGCGGGGTCGGAGTAGAGCCGGTAGCGGACCTCGACGAGCTCGTCGGTGACCCGCTCGGGGCTGGCCATCAGCCACTCGAGGCGCTTCCGGATCGTCTCGCGGGTGGGATCGCTGATCGCCGCCATCGAGCGGGCGGCGAGCGCCTCGCGGCCCTCCTTCGGCCGCTCCGGGACGACGCCGGGGCGCCACTGGATGCCGGCCGTCGTGTTCAGGATGAGGCGGTTCAGGCGGTCCGGGTGATGGAGGGCGAGGTACATCCCGACCCAGCCGCCGAGGGACTCGCCCTCGAGGTCGACCCGCGCGATGCCCTCCGCGTCGAGGAGGTCGAGGACCTGGTCGGCGTAGGCGGGGATGTCGCCGCCGTCGACGTAGGGCGGCTTCGAGGAGAAGCCGTGCCAGAGCAGGTCGATCGCCATCGCCCGCGACGTCCGGCCCAGCCGGGCGACGTTGCGCGACCAGGCCTCGGCGTGGCCGCCGACGCCGTGGATCAGGAGGAGCGGCGGGCCGTCGCCGGATTCGACGACGCGGGTCCGGTAGCGGCTCCCGCGGTAGCCCACCTGGGCGCCCATCAGGTCGACCCAGATGGTGCTCACGGGCGGAGCCGGAGGGGACGGTCGACCCGGGGGATCCGGCTCGTCGTGACGGGCGATCGGCGCGGTCGTGGCATCGCGACTCATCTGCTCCATACTGTGGAACGGCGGTCCATGATCCAGTCCGCAGTGTAGGAATGGCGCCGAGACGATGTCAACCGCGCGACCGTCGCCGGCGGACGGCGGTGCTAGGATCGCGGCCAAGAGCGATGGGGGCCGGATGGCAATCACGACGACCTCGACGGAGCGACGGGACGGCGACGAGCCGGTGATGCCGGCCGCCACCGACGGCGACGACCGCGCCCTCGCCGGCGCCCAGGTCGTGGACCGGGTCATCGACATCCTCGAGACCTTCCCGCGCCTCGGCCCGGAGCTCGGCGTCAGCGACATCAGCCGGGCGCTCGGGCTGAAGAAGGCGACGGCCCATCGCCTCCTCGCCTCGCTCCGCCGCCGCGGCGTCGTCTCGCAGGACCCGGTGACCCGCCGCTACCGCCTCGGCCTGAAGCTGTGGGAGCTGGGCTCGATGGCGACGACCCAGGTCGACTGGATCGACCGGGTCAAGCCGTTCCTCCAGCAGCTCACCGACGCGACCGGCGAGACGACCCACCTCGCGGTCCTCAGCGACGGCCAGGTCCTGTACGTCGACAAGGTCGAGAGCAATCACTCCCTGCGGATGCCGTCCCAGGTCGGCCGGCGGCTGCCGGTCCACTGCACCGGGATCGGCAAGGCCCAGATCGCGTTCCTCCCGGACGAGGTCCTGCGCGGCCTCGTGACCCGCCGCGGGCTGGCCCCGATGACGCCCCGGACGATCACCGACCTCGAAGCCCTCCGGGCCGAGCTGGCGGTGATCCGCGAGCGCGGCTACGCGATCGACAACGAGGAGATCGAGGAGGGCCTGACCTGCATCGGCGCCCCGATCCGCGATCACTCCGCCCACGTCGTCGCCGCGATCAGCATCGCCGGGCCGTCGTCGCGCCTTCGGCCCGAGACGGTCGAGGCGCACGCCCGCGAGGTCGTCGCGACGGCCCGGGCGATGTCCGCCGTGCTCGGCTGTCCGCCGGATCTGCTCGTCGATGCGGGGGCCGCCGCACCGGCCTGAGGACGCGTCCGGCGTGTTGACATCGCCGCGCCGCGAACCCGACAATCCGTCCATCATGCGAGACGGCTTTCCACATCCCGGACCGGCTGGCTCGCTGATCGCGCCCTTCCGCTCGTGAACGAGCCGTCCCACGACCAGGAGCTGGCCGATCTGGGACGCCGCCTGTTCGAGGCGGAGGCGGCCCGCCGGCCGATCGACCAGGTCAGCCTGGGCCGCCCGTGGGTCGGCGAGGCCGAGGCCTACCGCATCCAGCAGGAGCTCGTCCGGCGCCACCTCGAGGCCGGCCACCGGATCGTCGGCTGGAAGGTCGGCCTGACCTCGGAGGCGATGCAGCGCCAGCTCGGGGTCGACCAGCCCGACTACGGCCCGATCCTGTCCGGCTTCCTCGTCGAGGAGGGCGGCTCGATCGCCGCAGACCGCCTGATCGCGCCGCGGATCGAGGCCGAGATCGCGTTCGTCCTCGGCGCCCCCCTCCGCGGCCCGGGCGTCACCGTCGCCGACGTGCTTGCGGCGACGGAGAGCGTCGCCCCGGCCCTCGAGGTGATCGATTCCCGGATCCGCGATTGGAAGCTGACCCTGGCCGACACCGTCGCCGACCTCGCGAGCTCGGCTCGCGTCATCGTCGGCCCGGGTCGCCCGGTCGACGGGCTGGACCTGCCCGGGATGCGCGTCCGCCTCGAGCGCGACGGGGCGACCGTGGCGGAGGGCGTCGGCTCGGCCGCGCTCGGCGATCCGGCGGCCGCGGTGGCCTGGGCGGCGAACAAGCTCGCCGGGTTCGGGGTCACGATGGAGGCCGGCCACATCGTCATGCCGGGAGCCCTCCATGCCTCGGTGCCGGTCGTCGCCGGCGATTCCTTCCGGGCGCACTTCGCCGGGCTCGGCGAGGTGGCGGTCCGGTTCAGCGCGAGCGCCTGATGGCCGCTGGGGATCGGCTGCCGGTGGCGGTCGTCGGCTCGGGCAACATCGGGACGGACCTCGTCCGCAAGCTCCTCCGCTCGACGACGCTCGAGCCCGTCGCCCTGGTCGGGGTCGATCCCGCCTCGGACGGGCTGGCCCGGGCCCGGCGCTGGGGGGTCGAGGCGTCGCACGGCGGCGTCGACTGGCTCCTCGCCGAGTGCTCGCGGCTTGGCGTCCGGATCGTGTACGAGGCGACGAGCGCCCGGATCCACGCCGAGCACGCGCCGCGCTACCGCGACGCCGGCCTGGTGGCGATCGACCTGACGCCGGCCGCCGTCGGCCCGGCGGTCGTGCCGCCGGTCAACCTCCGCGAGCACCTCGGCGTTCCGAACGTGAACATGATCACCTGCGGCGGGCAGGCGACGATCCCGATCGTGGCCGCGGTCCGGACGGTGACCGAGGTCCCCTACGCCGAGATCGTCTCGACCGTCGCGTCGCGCTCGGCCGGGCCCGGGACGCGGGCCAACATCGACGAGTTCACCCGCGACACGGCGCGCGGCCTCGAGACGATCGGGGGCGCCGCGATCGGCAAGGCGATCATCGTCCTCAACCCGGCCGAGCCGCCGATCCTCATGCGCAACACGGTCTACTGCGCCCTGCCCGACGGCGCCGACCGGGCCGCGATCGAGGCCGCGATCGCGGCGATGGCCGGCGAGGTCGAGCGCCTACGTGCCCGGCTACCGGGTCAAGGGGATCGACTTCGACGACGGGCCGTTCGCGACACCCGGCGGGACCGTCGGCGGGCGGGTCATGGTCCTGCTCGAGGTGACGGGCAACGGCGACTACCTCCCGCCGTACGCCGGCAATCTCGACATCATGACCGCGGCCGCGGTTCGGGTCGGCGAGACGATGGCGACCGAGCGGTTCGCCGGGTCCGAGCGGCTCGCCGGCGCCGAGCCGCTCGTCGGCGAGGGAGCGCGATGAGCCGGCTCCGGTCCGGGAACGAGGCGTCGAACGGAGCGAGCCCGGCGGCGGACGGGACCGAGAACGCCGCGCCGCCGGTCACGTTCCGCCTGACGGACTCCACGCTCCGCGACGGCAGCCACGCGCTGGCCCACCAGTTCACCCCGGAGCAGGCCGCCGCGATCGCCGGCTCGCTCGACCGGGCGGGCGTGCCCGTGATCGAGGTCAGTCACGGCGACGGGCTCGGCGGCAGCTCGTTCAAGCTACGGCTTCTCGGCCCACGACGAGCGCCTCCTCGTCCGGGCCGCCGTCGAGGCCGTCAGCCGGGCGAAGCTCGCGGTCCTCCTCCTGCCGGGAATCGGCGTCGCCGACGACCTGATCGTCGCCCACGACCTGGGCGTCCGGGTCGCCCGGATCGCGACCCACTGCACCGAGGCGGACATCAGCGCCCAGCACATCGCGATGGCCCGCCAGCTCGGGATGGAGGCCGTCGGCTTCCTGATGATGGCCCACATGGCGAGCCCGACCGAGCTCGCCGCCCAGGCCCGCCTCATGGAGGACTACGGCGCCGACTGCGTCTACGTCGTCGACTCGGCCGGGGCGATGACCATCGGCGACGCGCGGCTCCGGGTGCGCGCCCTGAAGGACGCCCTCCGCCCGACGACCCAGGTCGGGATCCACGCCCACAACAACCTGAGCGCTGTCGGTCGCCAACTCGCTCGGGGCGATCGAGGAGGGCGTCGACCAGGTCGACGGCTGCTCGCGCGGCCTCGGCGCCGGGGCCGGCAACTGCCCGACCGAGGTCCTCGTCGCGGTCGCCGACCGGATCGGCTACGGGACCGGCGTCGACCTGCTCGCGATCATGGACGTCGCCGAGGACGTCGTCCGCCCGATCATGACCCGCGAGCAGCTGATCGACCGGCCGGCCCTGACCCTCGGCTACGCCGGGGTCTACAGCTCGTTCCTGCTCCACGCCGAGCGGGCCGCCGAGCGGTTCAACGTCGACACCCGCGAGATCCTCCTCGAGCTCGGCCGGCGGCGGATCGTCGGCGGCCAGGAGGACATGATCGTCGACGTCGCGATGGAGCTGGCCGCCCGGGCCTGACCCCGCTCAGGAGCCGGCCGGGGCGGGCGCCGCCGCCGCCTGATCGCCCGCCGCCGGTTCCTCGACCGGCAGGGCGAACGCGAACGTCGATCCCCGGCCGACCTCGCTCTCGAGCCACAGCCGGCCGCCGTGCTCCTCGACGATCTCGCGCGAGATCGGCAGCCCGAGGCCGGTCCCACGCGGCTTGTCGGTCAGGCTGTCGCCGGCCTGGGCGAAGACCTCGAAGACGCGCTCGCGGTCCTCGGGCGGGATCCCCGTCCCGGTGTCGACGACCGCGACCACGACCTCGCCACCCGTCGCGCGGACCCGGACGGTGACCGACCCGGCTGCCGTGAACTTCACCGCGTTCGAGATCAGGTTGATCACGACCTGGATCAGGCGGTGGTGGTCGCCGATGATCGGCGCGACCGCCCCCGGCACGTCGCGGACCAGCTCGAGCCCGGTCGTCGCGAACAGGGCGGAGGTCGCGGCGATCGACTGGTCGACGACCGCGACCAGGTCGACCGGCTCGCGCCGGAACTCCATCCGGCCGGCCTCGATCTTCTGGAGGTCGAGGACGTCGTTGATCATCGCCGTCAGGCGCTCGCCCTCGGCGGCCATGATCGCCAGGTTCTCGCCGATCTGGCGGACCGCCCGGTCGAGCTTCGGGTCGGCCGCCCGGCCGCCGTCCGGGAGGCCGGCCAGGGCCGGCTCGACGATCTCCTCGAACCGCTTCCGGACGAGCTTCGTGAAGCCGACGACCGAGGTGAGCGGCGTCCGGAGCTCGTGGCTGACGCTGGCGAGGAACGTGCTCTTCGTCGCGCTGGCCGCCTCGGCCGCGGCGCGGGCGGCCACCGCCTCCTCGGTCGCGTCGGCGAGCTGGGCGGTCCGCGTCGCGACCCGGCTCTCGAGCTCGCGGTTCGCCTCCTCGATCGAGGCGTAGAGGCGGGCGTTCTCGATCGCGGCGGCGAGCAGCGACCCGACGGTGAAGAGGAGCGGCCCCATCGACCGCTCGAGCTCCCGACCCGAGAGGCGGTTGTCGACGGCGAGGACGCCGACGGTCCGCCCGTTCGTGACCAGCGGCGTGCCGAGGAACGAGCTCACCTCGAGGGCCCGGGCGAAGATCCGGTTCGGCTCGTACGGGATCCGCGTCGATGTCGCGGAACACCATCGGTCCGTCGGCCAGGGCGAGCTGGACGAGGGTCGCGCGCGTGTCGGCGAGGCTCAGTCGGACCTGTCCGACGAGGGCGACCGCCTCGGCGCTGCCGCCGATCGCGCGGCCTTCGGCGAGGCCGTTCGCCGCCGGGTCGACGAGCAGGACGAGGGCCCGGTCGAACGGCAGGCGGTGGACGACCGCGTCGAGCGCCCGGTCGAGCAGCTCGCCGAGGTCGAGCGTCGAGCTGAGCGCGGCCGCGAGCTCGTTGAGGGCGACCAGCTCCGCGAGGCGGCGCTGGAGCTCCGCCCGGGAGAGGGTCGTCTCGGTCGCCTCGCGGGCGAGCGCGGTGCGCTGCTCGTCGACGAGGGCCCGCTGGGCGTCCGCCTCGCGGGCCCGGCGGGCCGCCGACGCACCGTACAGGACGACGCCGGCCGGCAGGAGCGTCGCCCCGACGGTCGCGATCGCGTCCCAGCCGGGAGGCCGGGCGAGGAGGACGGCGAGGACGGCGAGCGAGCCGCCGACGCCGGCGATGAGCTCGAGGCCGGGGATTCGCGGCTGCGGCACGGAACGGGGCTCGCGATCGACCGGACGCGGCGGGACGGGTCGTCCGGCCGGCGCGGTCAGCCGGCCTGGCCGGCCGAGGCCGCGGCGACGGCGACGGCGCTGGCCTGCGGGCGGGTCTGCGCGAGGGCCGGCCCGGCGATCGCGGCGATCGCGGCGAGGAGCTTGAGGTCCGCCGCCCGGTACTCGACGGGCGTCCGGGCCGCCGCCCCGAGGATGCCGAGCGTCCGGCCGCGGGCGACGACCGGCGCGGCGATCAGCGACGCGAAGGCGCGCTCCGCGGCGGTCGCCCGCGGGTCGCCGGCGACGTCGTTGACCTCCTCCGCGACGGCCGATCCGGCGACGGCGCCGAGGATCCCGGCGCCCACGCGCCGCAGCGCCCGGCGCGAGGTCCGGCCCCTCGCCGCCGGCGACGGCCTGGAGCCGGCCGGCATCGTCGAGGACGAGCAGGAAGCCCTCGCCCGCCGGCCGGCAGCCGCGATGCCTCGGCGACGACGATCCGCCCGACGGCGTCGAGGTCGAGCTCACCGCTGAGGCGGTCGGCGAGCTCGTAGACCAGGTTGAGCTCGCGATAGCGGTCGAGCGCCTCCCGGGCAAGGCTCCGCTTGTCGGCCTCGCGGGCGATCGCGTACGAGAGCACCGCGGCGATCGCCCGGCCGGTCCGGTCGCCCTCGACCCAGCCGACGGTCTGGCCCTCGACCGTGATCGGGAACTTGTCGAACCCGATCCCGCCCGCTTCGCGCTCGAGGACCACGACGCCCGCGGGATCGCTGATCCGGACGCCGGCGTTCGTCCCCGACAGGAGCGCCGAGAGCATCGGCGCGACGTGGCGGTGGCGGACGATCAGGCGGGCGAGGTCCTGCTCCATCAGGCCGGCCCGCCGAGCCCGAGCGCCTCGCGGGCGATGTCGAGCAGCTCGTCCGGATCGAAGGGCTTCGTCAGGTAGCGGTCGGCGCCCGCCGCGAGGCCCTGCTCGCGGTCGTAGGCCTGGCCCTTTGCGGTCAGCATCACGACCGTCGTGCCGGCCAGCCCGAGGCCCTCCTTGATCGCCCGGCAGACGGCGAAGCCGTCGAGCTTCGGCATCATCACGTCGAGGAAGACGAGCTCCGGGTGGTGGTTCCGGACGACGTCGAGTGCCATCTCGCCGTCGGGCGCGGTCTGGAGCTCGACGCCCTCGTCCTCGAGCTCCTCGAGCGTCTGCTCGATCAGCAGGCGGATGTGCTGTTCGTCGTCGACGATCAGGACGGTCGGCATCGGGACCTCATGGGGCGGGGAGACGGGGGCGGTCACCGGGGGCCAGCACACGATGCCGGAAACCCCGGGCCGACGCAACGTCGCGCCGCGCGATCCGTCAGGATTCGGCCCGATGGCCCTCGACCCCGACGCCGATCCCGACGCCGATTCCGACCCCGACCCCGCCGCCGGGCATCCGCACCCGCCCGCCGCGGCGGCAACGGGGACGGAGGCGCGGATCAGCCCGAACCTGACCCTCTGGCTGCTGTCGATCGCTCATGCCGTCAACCACGCCCAGGCCGTCCTCCTGCCGCTGATCTACCTCCGGATCATCACCGAGTTCGGGGTGACCGAATCGCATGTCGCCTACCTCGCCGCGATCGGCGCCTTCGCCAGCGGGATCGTCCAGCTGAGCTTCGCCAAGCTGACCCGGGTGGTGTCGCGGCGGGCGCTCCTGACCGGCGGCGGGATCGTGTTCGGCGCGGGCTTCGCCGCCCAGGGGCTCGTGTCCGGCTTCCTGCCGTTCAGCCTCGTGAACATCGCCTCTCGGATCGGCGGCGCGCCGCAGCACCCGATCGGCAACGGCCTCCTCGCGGAGCAGTTCCCCGAATCGCGGCGCGGCTACGCGATCAGCGCCCACATCAGCGGCGGCAACGTCGGGACCGTGATCGTCGCCCTCGTCGGGTCCGGGATGATCGCGACGATCGGCTGGCGCTGGGTCGCGGTCGTGTTCGGATTGCCGGCGGTGCTCGTCGCCCTGGCGATCCTGCTGTTCGTCCGCGAGTCGGGCGAGGATCGCCGCGCCGCCTCCGCCCACGGCAGCGTCGGCGCGGCCTTCCGGACCGTCCTCCGCGACCCCGCCCACCGCTGGATCTACCTCGTGTCCGTGCTCGGCGGCGGCGGTCGCGGGCTCGGCGTCGTCAACCTGTTCGCCCTAATCTACCTGACGAGCGTCCTCGGTCTGACCTCGCCGACGACCGACCTGATGTACGGCGCCCTGATCTTCCTGTCGGTCCCGATGCCGCTGATCTCGGGCTGGCTGTCGGACCGGATCGGGCGGCGGCCGGTCATCGCCGGCGTGTACGTCGGCGGTGCGATCGCCTTCGTCGCGTTCCTCCTCGCCGGCTCGAGCCTGCCGCTGCTCTGGCTCGGGATCCTGCTGATGGGCCTGTTCAGCTTCGCCGAATCGCCCCAGCTCCAGGCCCTCCTCGCCGACCTCGCCCCGCCGACCGTCCGCGACACCTCCTTCGCCCTGTACTTCACGCTCGCATTCGGGGTCGGCTCGCTCTGGACGGCGCTGTACGGCGGGATCATCGACCTCGTCGGCAACCAGGCCGGGCTGCCGATCGTGTTCGGGCTGATGACGGTCACGTTCCTGCTCGCGGCGCTCGCGGTGATCCCGATCCCGGAGCCCGCCGAGCGAACGTCGAGCACGTTTCCGGCCGACTGAGGCGTGCTCGCGCGAGCCGCGGCCAGCATCTCGGGGGCTGGGATCGACCGGAAGCGGACGACCGACCGCGGCAGGCGAGCGGATGGGCCGAACGCAAAGTCGCCGTCGATATCAGCCGCAGTGATTAAATCGGGGTCGGCGAGCCGTCAGGCGGTCGATGGACTCGTCGCCCGAGCCGCCCTCGTGCACGAGCGGACCCGATCGTGGGTGCAGGCGGTCGATCGGGGCGCCTTGAGGTCCTCCCTGCCGGCCGTGGATCACTCCCGGTGATATCGATCCGGGGAGAGGCAGCGCTGTTCGTTGATCCAACGTCACTGAGCAGTTGGCCCTGACATTCACTGAGCAGGGACAACGCGGCCGGCCTCCCGCCCGCCGTCTGCTATCATCCGCTCGCCCTGTGACAACGGGCATCCGGTCGGGGCGTGGCGCAGCTTGGTAGCGCGTATCGTTCGGGACGATAAGGTCGTGGGTTCGAATCCCGCCGCCCCGACCAACAGACCGGCCGGCGATCCGGTCACTCCATCTCAGACGGCTCTCAGCGGCCGTCCGGACCTTGAGGCCAGATGCCCACAAGACGGACCAGCCCGCGTCGCACCGCGACACGCCCCAGCGGTCTCCTCGACGACGATTCCGACGTGACCTTCGACGAGCGCGTCCGCGCTCGCGGCCGCCGCCCGGCCGACGGCGGCGGCGACGGGTTCCTCGCCGGCGCCGGCCCCTGGCTCGGCCTCCTCGCCGTGGCTCTCGCCGCCGGCGCCCTCGGCTTCGTCCTCCTCGTCCGCCCGTCCGGCGGCGGCGACCTGACCGCCTGCCGGACCGCCGCCTGGGGCTCGCTCCCGGACCCGGCCGACCTGCCGCCCGACTGGACGCTCGGCTCGACCGATCTCAACGCCAACGGGATGACCGTCTCGATCCTCGGCCCGGCGCCGTCCGACGGGAGCACGAACCAGCCGGTCGTCTACGCCAGCGTCACCTGCTATGGCGACGCCGCCACGACCGCGCTCGCCGAGAACCGCAAGGCCGCGACCACGGCCGGCGCGACCGTGACGAACCGGGTCGCCAGCGGCGAGGCGTACGACGTCGACAACCCGTCGACGGGCTCCACGACGACGCTCTTCCGTGTCGGCGGGCTCGTCGGCCAGGTCGCCGACGGCGGCACCGCCAGCCCGACGGACCTCGCGGTCATCACCTCCGCGGTCGCGGCCGCGATGGGCGATGGGACCGCGGCCGGGACCGGCGGCCTCGCCGACGGCGGCACCGCGAGCCAGGAGCCCGCCGGCTCCGACGACGGCGGCGCCGAGCCGTCCGAGTCGGCGTTCGCCCCTGAGCTCGAGGCCCTCCTCCCGACCTCGCTCCCGGACAGCACCTCGACGGCCTCGCCGCCGGCGACGATCCCGCTGACCGTCCAGAGCGCCAGCGCGACCGACGTCTTCGGCGAGGATCCGAACTCGCGGGCCCTGGCGGCCCGGATCCGGGCCCTCGGCGCCACCCTCGACCAGCTCCAGATCGCCCAGGCGTACGACGAGTCGGGCACGCTCGACCTCTCGATCGTGGCCTTCCGCCTGCCGAACACCGATCTCGCGAAGCTCAAGGCCGCGGTGATCGAGACGTGGCTGTCGGCCGGGGCCGAAGGCGTCTCGACGACGCCGATCGAGCTCGGCGGGAAGACCCTGACGAAGGTCGACTACGGCGACGGCAGCACGGTCGAATACGTCTACGCCAAGGCCGACTACGTGATCGTGATCGACACGTCCGACGTCCCGATCGCGACCGCCGTGGCGGCCCAGCTCAGGTAGTCGCCCCGGCGGATCAGCCCTTGGCCGGCATCGCCGCCGCGTGGGCCAGGCCGCGCTCGACCCAGCCGCGAAGCGCCGCGTCGTCGGCCATGTCGGCGGCGGGGATCACGACGAACGCCTTCATCGCCTTGCCCGGCATCGGCTCGAACGGGCCGGCGCCGGCGGCTCGCGCGGCGGCGATCTCCGCGTCGGGCAGGCGGACGACCCACTGGTCGGCGAACAGGCCGGTCGCCATGTTCCCGCCGACGAACGCCGCCGGGTAGCCGAACATCTTCCTGCGCACGGCCGTCGGGTAGTCCGCCAGCACGGCCCCGAACCGTTCGACCAGCTCGGGCGGCGAGGGGCGGAAGGTCGGCGTCGCCCGTCCAGCCATGGCCTGATCCTCCTCGATGCGATCGCGTGGACGCTACTCCAATTCGCCCGGCCCGGCAGGGCTCGGTTGACGGGACCTCCGGCGAGCCTCGATCCTGCACCGTGTGACGCTCGTGATGGTCGCGATCGGCGGCGCCGCCGGCGCGGTGACCCGCTACCTCGTCGACGGCTGGGTCCTCGACCGGACCGGCGCCGGCTTCCCCTACGGCACCCTCGTCATCAACATCTCGGGCTCGTTCCTGATCGGCATCCTGGCCGCCCTCACGATCGATCGGGCGGTCCTGCCCGCCGAGATCCGCGGGCCGGTGATGATCGGGTTCGTCGGGGCGTACACGACGTTCTCGACGCTGATGCTCGAGAGCTGGCGGCTGGTCGAGTCCGGCCAGGATGTCGCGGCGATCGCGAACCTGGTCGGGTCGGTGGTGCTCGGGGTCGTCGCGGTCGCCGCCGGCCTGATCCTCGGGAGGGCGTTCGGATGAAGATCGAGGGCGAGGCGCTCGAGCTGCGGATCCACCTCGGCGAGGCCGACCGCTGGCATGGCCGGCCGCTCTACGAGGCGATCCTCGAGCGGCTCCTCGAGCGGGGCATGGCCGGGGCGACGGTCCTCCGCGGGATCGAGGGCTTCGGCCGGAACGCCCATCTCCACACCTCGAAGCTGCTCCGGCTGTCCGAGGACCTGCCGATCGTGATCGACGTGATCGATTCGGCCGAGCGGATCCGGGCCGTCCTGCCCGAGCTCGACGACATGGTCGCCGACGGCCTGATCACCCTCCAGCCGGTCGAGGTCGTCGCCTATCGCGGCGGGCGGCGCCAGGCCGGGTCGGACTGACGCGGGGGCCGACCCGCGAACGCGCGACGGCCGACGCGGCTGCCGGCCGTCGGACGTCCGCCGCCGGGATCGTCGCGCGTCCATGGGCCGCGACCCGGGTTCAGGCGAGGCTACGCCCACCTGACGCGTCATCCCGATGCTGCATCCATCGAGACGACCAGCCCGCGACCGATCGCCGGTCGCACCAGCCGAGGACCGGACCGATGGACCGCACGACGATCGCGATCGATGCCAGCGCCATGAAGCTCCGTCGGGTCGGTCGGCTCGCCCGCCGCCGGATGCGGATCGAGGGCGCCGCGCTCGGCGACGGCCTCCACACCGACGGCACCCTGAGCGTCGAGATCCGCGGCCTCGGCTCGCCGGCCGCGGGCGCGCCCGACTCGTTCGAATGGACCGCCGATCGCCCCATCGCCCTGGTCATCGTCCGCTCCGGTGTCGACGGCGAGGACGTCGCGTTCCAGGTCGGCCCGAGCCGCCACGGGATCGCCCGCGGTGCCGCGGCCGGCGACGGGTCCGGCATCCGCTACGTCGCGTTCTGCTACGACGCCGCCCCGAGCGCGGCGCCCCTCGCCGCGGCGTCCACCGTGGACGCGCCCGCTCCGGCAGGAATCACGCCCTCGCCCGCCGCCCGGCCGGTCGCGGCGGCGTCGCCCCTCCGCCGGGGGATCGCCGCCGCGCGCTCGATCGCCCCGACGAGCCGCGAGCGCCGGTCGATCCTGGCGACGCTCCTGCAGGGCTCGAGCCTCCGCCGGACGACTCAGTCCTGAGGGTCGCCCGACCCCTCAGATCGCGGCGATCGAGCGCGGCGCGTAGCGCGGGCCGAAGGCGGGCGGCCGCAGACCGCTCGTCTCGAGGAGCCGGATCACGCGAGCCCGCTGGCCGCGCCACGGCTCCAGC
Source organism: uncultured Chloroflexia bacterium (assembly GCA_963710105.1). Classification (GTDB taxonomy): domain Bacteria; phylum Chloroflexota; class Limnocylindria; order Limnocylindrales; family CSP1-4; genus CF-46. The sequence continues at coordinate 2,604,611 of CAVPYV010000001.1, read as the reverse complement.
AGCTCGAGCATCCGCTCGTCGGTCCCGCGGTTCTCGCCGGCGAGGGCGAACGCGACGAGGTTCGGCAGGTGGAAGTCGCCGACGCTCACGGCGTCCGGATCGCCGGCGGCGCGGAGCATCACCTCGGCCGCGGTCCACGGGCCGATCCCGGGCACGGACCGGAGCCGGGCGTAGGCCAGTTCGCGCGGCAGCCGCAGGATCTCCTCGAAGCGGACGGCCCGGTCGGCGACCCGCCGGACGAGCTCGGCCCGCCGCCGCTCGACGCCGATCGGGTGGAACGCGTGGTAGGGGATCGCGGCGATCGCGGCGGGCTCGGGCAGGAGCCGCAGCCCGAACGGACCGGGTGCCGCCTCGCCCCAGGTCCGGACCAGCCCGCGAAGCCCGCGCCACGCCTCGGTGCCGGTGACCTTCTGCTCCAGGATCGCCGGGACGAGCGCCTCGAGGACCGCGCCGGTCCGCCCGAGCCGAATGCCGCGATGCCGCCGCTCCAGCTCCGCGACGAGCGGGTGATGGCGCGGCTCGAAGCCGGATCGGTCGTCCTCGAGACCGAGGAGGGCGGGCAGGTCGGCGAGGACGCGGTCGGCGCCGGGGCCCCACGCCTCGGCGTCGATCCGGCTTCCGGCCTGGGCGATGGCGATCGTGGCCGGCCCGTCGGCGGTCCGCGTCGCCCGGACGATCCGCCCGCCGACGATCCGCATCGTCGGGTCGCCGCTCCCCCGGAGGTGGATCGCGAGCGTCCGCCGAAGGTCGAGCGGACCGTCGACGGTCAGGGTGCGGGTTGCCATCGCCGCAAGTCTCGCATAGGCCCCGTGCGCCCCCTTGTCACGCTCGCGCAACGTCCGGCGGACCCCACGGAATGCCCCCAATCTGAACATTCCTGCTAGGGTTCCCCCGACGTGCGACGCCCCAGAGTCGTCGCGGGCATGGCGCTCATCGCCCTGCTCGCCGCGGTCGCCGTCCCAGGATCCGTTGGATCCCAGGGCCCCAGCCCTGACGCTTCGATCGATGCGACGCTCTTTCGTGGAGTGGACGCAGCATCGCTCGACGGGACGGCAGCGATGACTCCTTCCCTCGATCCTGCGTACCGGTCTGACGGTGCGCTCAACGACACCTCGGTCCTGCTCGACCCGGACGAGCGGCCGGCGCCTGCCGGTCGCCCGGAAGGCGCCAGGATCCAGCCCGACGCGCCTGTCGGGTCAATCGCGATCCCGGTCTGGCACCTGGATTCGAACGTGTCGTGGTACGGCCCCGGCTTCTACGGGAAGCGGACGGCCTGCGGCTACGCGATGACGACCTCGCTCGTCGGCGTGGCCCATCGGACCCTGCCCTGCGGCACCCGGGTCACCTTCCGCAACCCGGCCAACGGCCGGACGATCACGACCCGCGTCGTCGACCGCGGTCCGTACGTGACCGGCCGGACGTGGGACCTGACGGGCGGCCTGTGCCTGGCCCTCGGCCATTGCTACACGGGCTCGCTGTACTGGAAGCTGCCGTAGCCGGCTGACCCGGGTCCCGCGCGCGGCGAGCGCCACGCGGCCCCAGCGGCGGGTCCCGGCGCCGGACGCGCTACCCTGCGCCCATGTGCCGAAGCATCAAGGTCCTCCGCCGCCCGGACGAGCCGGCGACGACCGGTGAGATCGAGGCGGCCGCCCGCCAGTTCGTCCGCAAGGTCAGCGGCTACCGAACGCCTTCCCAGCGCAACAGCGCCGCCTTCGAGGCGGCGATCGAGGAGGTCGCCGCGGTGTCGCGGCGCTTGCTCGAGGAGATCGGAGCGACCGTCGAGGTCGGGCCGGATCGCTGGAAGCCCGGGACCGCGCAGCACCGCCACCACACCCATCCCGCCGGCGCGTGACGGCCGAGGCGGCGTCGCCCGGCGGCCCGCCAAGCCGCCCGCCCGCTCCGTGGTGGAGCCGGCCGGGTCTCAGGGTCGTTGACGGCCGCCTGACGATCGCCCGGCGCGATGCCGAGACGCTCGCGCGCGAGCATGGGACGCCGCTGTTCGTCTACGACGGGCAGCGCTTCGCCGAGAACGCCGAGCGGCTTCGCGACGCCCTGCTCGCGGCCGGCCTCCGCCAGCGCCTGCGGTTCGCGCTCAAGGCCAACCCCGACCCGCGCGCGCTCGAGGTCCTCCGGCCGCTCGTCGGGATCGACGCCTGCTCGCCGGGCGAGGTCGAGCGCGCCCTTGCCTGCGGCTGGCCGGCGGCCGAGATCAGCGTGACCGCGACGAACCTGTCCGATCGCGATCTCGACGCGATCCTGGCCCACGACGTCCACCTCAACCTCGACGCCGTCAGTCAGATCGAGCGGCTCGGCCGGCGGCTCGCCGCGCTCGGCCTCCCGCCGCGACCGATCGGCATCCGGCTCAACCCCGGCGCCGGCGCCGGCTACAACGACAAGCTCGCGTACAGTGGCGAGCGGCCGACGAAGTTCGGGATCTACGCCGACCGGATCGACGAGGCGGTCGCGACCGCGGGCCGGCTGGGGCTTCCGGTCGACACGGTCCACGTCCACGCCGGATCGGGCTGGCTGGCCGACGGCCTGCCGGCGTTCGAGCGGGCGCTCGCCGGCGCCGCCACGCTCGCCCGGCGGCTGATCGCCGAGGGCCACCCGATCACCGAGGTCAACGTCGGCGGCGGGCTCGGCGTGCCCGCCCGCGCCGACGAGCGGGCGGTCGACCCCGACGCCTACGCGGCCGCGATCGCCCGCCGGCTCGACGGCCTCGACGTGGCGGTCGGCTGCGAGCCCGGCGACTACCTCGCCAAGGACACGGCCATCCTCCTGGCCGAGGTCGTGACCGTCGAGGAGCGCGCCGGGACGACGTTCGTCGGGCTCGACGTCGGCTGGAACGTCAACTGCTCGCACTTCATCTACGGCTACGCCCAGGAGCTCGTCGTCTGCCGCGCGGCCGACGCGCCGCGGACCGAGCGGGTGACCGTCGCCGGGCACATCAACGAGGCCGGCGACCTGTTCGCCGAGGACTACGACCTGCCGCCCGTGGCCGAGGGCGACATCGTCGCGCTCCTCAACGCCGGCGGCTACCACCAGGCGATGAGCTCGACCCATTGCCTCCGGCCGCACGCCGAGGCGCTGTTCCTCGATCGCTAGGCGGGTCGCGCCTCGTCGGGGGTGAGGTCGCCCCAGGCGACGACCCGCTCGATCTCGAAGCGGAGGATCGGCCGGGCCCCGAGGCGGTGGCGCTCGTACTGCGGGTACTTGGCGCGGAGGGCCGCGACGGCCGACGCGTGGTCGCCGCCCTCGCCCGGTTCGGTGCCGCCGTCGTGCGCGCCGCCAGCCCCCGGCTCGACGATCGTCGCCCGGACGTCGAGCCGCAGCCAGCCCAGCCGATCCCAGTCCTCCGACCAGCGATCGACGAGGAGCGTGGCGGCGGGCCGGGCGAGGAGGTCCCGCACCCGCGCCAGGTCAAGCGGGTCGGCTGACGCCTTCGGCTTGTCGTCGAGCGGGCTGTAGACGCGCGCAGCCGCGTCCGCGCCGAGCACGACGAAGCAGATCGGGACGAGCCGCGGCCGCCCGTCCGGCGCGATCGTGGCGAGCGTCGCCGATCGGGCCGCGGCGAGGAACGCGCGCTGGCTCCCGTCGAGGCTCGGGCGGTCCGTCATCGCCCGATCATGCACGCCCCGCCCGCCGGCCGCCGGTCCCTCCTACACTCGCTCCCGTGGATCCCGAGCCGCACGCCCCGCCGACCCGCCACGTGACGACGACCCGGATCGTCGCCGTCCGCGGCTCCGCGCTCGAGTTCCGGGCGGACCGGGTCGTCGGCGAGGAGCCGCTCGAGATCCGCGCCGCGGGGCCCGGCCAGGATCCGGTCGCGGTCGCGATCACGATGCGGACGCCGGGCCATGAGGACGAGCTCGCCGCCGGCTTCCTGCGGACGGAGGGCCTGATCGAGGGCCCCGAGATCCTCCGGATCGCGACCGGCGACCCGGCGTCGATGAGCCAGCCGGATGACCAGGTGACGGTCCACCTGAGCCGGCCGTTCGACGCGTCCCGGGTCGCCGAGCGCCACTTCGTCGCCACCGCGTCGTGCGGGATCTGCGGCAAGGCGTCGCTCGACGAGGTGACCGTCCGGTCGGCCCCGATCCCCGACGGCCCGGTCGTCGCCCGCTCGGTGGTCCTGGCCCTGCCGGCCCTCCTCCGCGCCGCCCAGCCCGCCTTCGACGAGACCGGCGGCCTCCACGCCGCGGGGCTGTTCAGCCCGGCCGGCGAGCTCCTCGCCCTGCGCGAGGACGTCGGCCGCCACAACGCCCTCGACAAGCTCGTCGGCTCGCAGGTCCTCGCCCGCTCGATGCCGCTCCACGGCCGGATCCTGATGGTCAGCGGGCGGGTCAGCTTCGAGATCGTCCAGAAGGCCGCCGTGGCCGGGATCCCGATCGTGTGCGCCGTGTCCGCCCCGTCGGACCTCGCGGTCGAGGCCGCCGACCGCCTCGGCGTGACCCTCGTCGGCTTCCTCCGCGGCGACGGCTTCAACGTCTACGCCCACGACGAGCGGGTCGACCTGCGCGACCTGCTCGCGTTCGACTGAGGTCGGGCGGGGAGCCTCAGCCGGCGGGGGCCGGCCCCGTCACCCGCCGGCGCCCGGCGGGATCGCCAGCCCGGCCTCGACCAGGCAGTGGTCGCCGATCTCCGGGCAGCGACCGGCGATCCCGAGCGGCTCGATGTCGGGCGAGACGATCACGTGGTCGATCCGGAGCAGGCCGCTGCCGAGGAATTCGAGCTGGACCGGGCGCCACGTCCAGCCGGGGCCCTCGCCGACCGCGCGGTGGACCTCGCTGAGGCCGGCGATGAACCGGTCGAACGCGGGCTCGCTGGCGGCGAGATTCAGGTCGCCGAGGAGGACGACCGAGCGGCCGGCCGCGATCCGCGCCTCGACCCGGTCGCGGATGACCGCCAGGTCGGCGTCGCGCTCGGCCGTGTCGAGCCCGATCGGCGGGCCGCGCCGCCCGGCGCGGTCGACGCCGACGTGGATGGTGTGGGCGTTCAGGACCGTCAGCGACCGCCCCCCGCCGAGGTCGACGGTCGCCTCCTGGAGGGCCGGGTCGACCCCGAACGTCGGATCGGCGATCGGGAAGCGGCTGAGGATCCCGAGGCCGAGGAGGTCGGCGCCGCGCGGGACGAGGGCGCGGTACGGGTAGCGGGCGGTCAGCGTCGGGTCAGCCTCGATCGCGCCCGCCGTTCCCGGTCCGAGCTCCTGGAGCGCGACGACGTCGGCCGGGACGAGCCGGAGCATCGCGACCGTGTCGGCCGCCGGCCGCGCCTCCGCCTCGAGGTTCCAGGTCAGGACCTGGAGGTGGGTGCTGCCCGGCGCGGGGGTCGCGGCCGGCAGCGACAGCCAGTCGTCGCCGAACCGGACGCCCACCGCGACGACGAGGGCGGCGACCGCGATCGCGCCGGCCCGCCGCCGGTCGAGCAGGGTGAGCGGGACGAGGGCGAGGGCGGCGAGGGCGAGATGCGGCGCCACGATCTGCAGGACCCCGGGGATGCCGTGCTCCGGCCGGAACGCGATCAGGAACCACAGGGCGGCGGCGACGGCCCCGATGGCCGCGATCGCCGGCCAGGCGAGCACGCGGCGGACGTGGAGCCAGGTCATCGGTTCGGGGGACGGGCCGCGAGCGCGCGGCGTGACGGCCGGGTGATCAGGCGCCGCCCAGGGCCGCCACGACCCGCTCCGCCGCCTGCTCCGGGCTCAGCCGCGAGGTGTCGACCTCCACGTCGTAGCCGCCGGCCCGATGGACGACTGCGAACTGGGCCGCCGCCTGACCGATCGTCCGGTCGCGGCGGTTCCGCTCGCGCTCGACGACGACCTCGAGCGGGCAGCGGACGCCGACGAACAGGACCTCGGAGCCGGCCCACAGCCGCCGGCATTCCTCGAGCCAGTCCGGCTCGAGCAGCACGTGGTCGACGATGACGTCGAGGCCGGAATCCGCGAGCGCCGCCACCGTCCGGTGCATCCCGCTGACCAGGCGCCGGCCGAGCTCGCCCGCCTCGATCCGGAACGGCCCGTCGGCGACGCCGTCGGCCCGGACGTAGCGGAAGACCTCCGACCAGAGCGGCTGGTCGAGGTAGCGCTTCGGGAGCGCGAACACGAAGCGGTCGATGCCGATCTCGAGCCACGGATCGGGCAGCGCCGCCTGGAGCGCGCGGATCAGCGTCGACTTGCCGCTGCTCGACGTGCCGTTGATGAGGATGATCCGGCCCGCCCGGCGGCCCTCCGGGATCACGTCTCGCGCGGCCCTCGGCTCTGGACGAACTGGAACCCGAAGCGGCCCTTGACGCAGAGGTGCCCGTCGGTGACCGACGAATCGAGCGGCGAGGTGACCGACACGATCGTGTTGTCCTGGACGTGGAGCTCGAGCGCGCAGCCGACGCCGCAGTACGGGCAGATCGTCTCCGTCACGGTCTGGGCGCCCTCGTCCCAGGTCCCGGCGGCCCGCATGTCGAACTCGCTCTTGAACATCAGCGCGCCGGTCGGGCAGACACCGATGCAGTTGCCGCAGTAGACGCAGGCCGAGTCGGGCAGCGGGACGGCGGACTCGGTCGAGATCCGGGCATCGAAGCCGCGCCCGGCGACGGCGATCGCGAACGTGTTCTGGGCATCCTCGCCGCACGCCTCGACGCACTTGTAGCAGAGGATGCACTTCGCGTAGTCGCGGACGTAGAGGTCGTTGTCGACCTTGACCGGCTGGCCGACGGTCTGGGCCGCGTCGGCCGGCGGGGCGTGGTGGTGACCGGCCTCGCGGGCGTCGCGCTCGCCGGCGGCGGCCGGCGCGGCGGGCGGGCCGTACCGCTCCGGGTGGGCGTCGTAGCGATCGAGGTAGCCGGCCGCGGCGGGCGCGGTGGACAGGTCGACCGAGCTGCCGAGGAGCTCCATGACCATCTTCCGGCTGTGGCGGACGCGCTCCGAGTCGGTCTGGATGTCCATCCCGGCCTCGACCCGGCGCGAGCAGGCCGGCACGAGGACCCGCGAGCCGGTGACCTCGACGACGCACACCCGGCAGACGTTGACCGGGGTCAGGTTCTCGAGGTAGCAGAGGGTCGGCGTGTCGATCCCCTCGGCGCGGCACGCCTCGAGGATCGTCGAGCCCGCCGGGACGCTGACCGCGCGGCCGTCGATCGTGACCTCGACCGCTGCCCGGGCGGGCTCCGGCGGCGCCTGCGGCGGGCGACTCGATCGGGCGGCGGGCCGCAGCAGGATGTCGGTCAGCGGCTGGGCGGCCGGCGGCTCGCCGGCATGGGGTACGTTCCCGACGCCGGCCGGATCGCGGTCCATCGACAGGCCGTCGCCGCCGGTCGAGCCGCTCACAGGGCCACCAGCTCCGGCTGGCGGATCGCGCTCTCGATCGCCGAGCTCGCCGTCTGGCCGAGGCCGCAGATCGAGGCGTCGCGCATGACCCGGCCGAGCTCGCTCAGGAGCGCCAGCTCCTCGTCCCGCCGGCCGTGGGCGGCCGCCGCGCCCGAGGCGAGCCGGGCGAGGAGCTCCTCCTGGCGGACCGTGCCGACCCGGCAGGGAACGCACTGGCCGCACGATTCGTCGCGGAAGAACCGGGCGATCCGGGTCAGCGCGCCGACGAGATCGGCCTGCTCGTCGAACGCCATCACCACCCCCGACCCGAGCGTCGCCCCGATCGCCCGGGTCCCCTCGAACGTGAGCGGCGTGGCGAGCGCGTCGGGACCGACGAAGACGCCGGCCGCGCCGCCGAGCAGGACGGCCTTCAGGGAGCGGCCACCGGCGACGCCGCCGGCCAGGTCCAGGAGCTCGCCGAGCGTGACCCCGAACTCCACCTCGTACACGCCGGGCCGGGCGACGTTGCCCGAGAGGCAGAAGAGCTTCGGCCCCGTCGAGCCCTCCGTGCCGATCGCCCGGAACGTCGTCGCCCCGTCGTCCGAGCCGACGATCCGGAGGACGTTGACGAGGGTCTCGACGTTGTTCACCGCGGTCGGCTTGCCGAACAGCCCGACCTCGACCGGGAAGGGCGGCTTGTTGCGCGGCTCGCCGCGCTTGCCCTCGATCGATTCGAAGAGCGCGGTCTCCTCCCCGCAGATGTACGCCCCGGCGCCGCGCCGCAGCTCGATGTCGAGCCCGCCGAGAAGGCCGGCCGCCCGGCTGGCGGCGATCGCGTTCGCCATCCGCGCCTCGGCCAAGGGGTACTCGCCGCGGATGTAGAGGTACGCCTTCGCCGCCCCGACCGCGAAGGCCTCGATCGCCATCGCCTCGACGACCGCGAAGGGGTCGCCCTCCATCAGGACCCGGTCCTTGAACGTGCCGGGCTCCGACTCGTCGGCGTTGCAGACGAGGTAGTGCGGCTGGTCGGACTGGGCCGCGACCGCCGCCCACTTGCGGCCGGTCGGGAACGCCGCCCCGCCGCGCCCGACGAGGTTGGCGGCCGTGATCTCCTCGATCACCCGCTCCGGCCCGATCGCGCGGGCGCGCTCCAGGGCGACGAAGCCGCCGTGGGCGCGGTAGTCGTCGAGCGAGGTCGGGTCGGCGACGCCGACGCGGGCGAGGAGGCGGAGCCCGGCCTGCCCCGCCTGGGGGATGGCGACGTCGCGGTCCTCCGTCCCCGGTCCGTCGCCGGTCGCGAAGCGGGCCGCGATCCCTGCGGCGTCGACCGGCGCCGCGACGGTCGTCTCCGGGTCCGTGCCGGCCCGCGTGATCATCGCGGCAGGGGCGCGCTCGCACAGGCCGAGGCACGGCGACCGCAGCCACGTCCGCTCGCCGTCCGGGCCGGCCGCACCCTCGGGGCCGATCGTCCGCTCGAGGTCGGCGCACAGCTCGTCGGAGCCGGCGAGGCGGCAGGCGAGGTCGTCGCAGACGTGGGCGACGACCGGCGGCCGGGCCGCGGTCGCGAAGAGGGCGTAGAACGTCGCGACGCCCCAGGCCTCGGCGGGCGGCACCGTCAGCCGGCGCGAGACGTAGTTCAGGGCCGGCTGGCTGATCCAGCCGATCCGGTCCTGGACCGCGTGGAGCGCCGGGAGGAGGAGGTCCCGCCGCGAGCGGGCGGCGTGACCGCCGCGGGCGACGTGACCGTCGATGCCGCTGTCGCGCACGCCGCCGCGCCAGCCGGACTCGGCCGGCCCGAGGACGGCGTCGACGGCTGCCCGCTCGGCCGGGGACGCGAGCGGGCCGATGACGTGCAGATCCATCGCCCCGAGTGTAGCCGCGCTGGTCGCGGCCCGGTGCCGCCCGTCCGTTGATCGGGGCGGCGGGCCGATCCGATTGTGCTACCGTGTGCTACATGAGCGAGGCATCGGATCAGCCCACCCGCGTGGGCGTGCGGGAGCTGCGTCAGAACCTGTCGGTCTACCTCCGGCGGGTCCAGGCCGGCGAGACGCTCGAGGTCACCGACCACGGGCGCCCGGTCGCGAACCTGGAGCCAATCCGGGCCGTGGAGTTGACCGGGCTGGCACTGCTCGAAGCCGAGGGCGCCATCACGCCGGCCGTGACGGACCATCGAACGCTTCCGCCGCCGCCCTCGATCCCGGGTCGACCCCTGTCCGAGATCCTCCAGGAGATGCGCGACGAGGACCCTCGATGATGTCCATCGCGTACGTCGACGCCTCGGCGCTGGTCAAGCTTGTCCTCGCGGAGACGGAGTCGCTGGAGATGTCGCGCTGGTACGTCGAGAGCGAACGGGTGCTCACCAGCAGGATCGGCGTCATCGAGACCCGCCGGGCGTCGGCTCGGCGCGTGCACGATCCGGTTCACCTGGAGCGTGTCCTGAGTGGGATCGAGGTCATCAATCTCACGCCCCGGCTCGCTGACCGCGCGGCCATGATCGGTCCCGCCAGCCTGCGCACGCTCGATGCCATCCATCTCGCGACGGCCCTCGCCATCGGCGCGAACCTGACGTCGTTCGTGACCTACGACGACCGGCTTGCGGAGGCAGCACGCGCACTGGGTCTGCCGGTGGTCTCGCCCGCCTGACCGTCGGGCGGCGTCGAGGCGTTCAGCTCCGCGACGGAAGCGCGCTCGGTCGCCAGGAACCGGCGTCCCACTCTCCGTCGGGCTTGGCGAGCTCCACGACGAGGTCGTCCAGGCCGCGCTCGAGGCCCTCGGTCACCTGGCGCTCGATCCCCGGCATCGCCTTCATCGCGACGCCGAGCATCATGTTCGCGGCGAACCCCTGGGGCTTGATCGCGAGACCGAGGGCGAGGTTCGTCCCGCCCTCCGCGGTCGGGCTGAGGTCCGCGGCGGCCTCGCCCCGGATCCGGCCCTCGGTGGTCCGGAGCTCGATCCGGCTGGGGCTGCGATCGAGGACCTCGATGCCGAGCGAGCCGGTCACGCCGAGCAGCGTCGCCGCCTGGGTGCCGGGCTCGATCGGCGGTGTCTCCGCCCGCAGCCGTTCGGCGAGCTCGACGAGCCGGTCGTGGACGACGTCCGGCCGCTGGTCGACGATCCGGCTCGCGTGATGCTCGAGGTCGGTCATGCCTCGGCGATGACCGCCATCGAGATGAGGAGGTTCGGGACCTCGAGCGGATGGCGCGCGCCGGAGCGGGCCGGCGGGTTCGTCGGGAACCAGCGCGCCCACTCCTCGTTCATCCCGGCGAAGTCCTCCGGTCGGGTGAGCACGAAGGTCGCGTTCACGACCCGGCCCAGCGAGCTCCCGGCGGCCTCGAGGATCGCTTTGACGTTGGCGAGGGCCTGGTGGGTCTGCTCCTGGATCGTCGTCCCGACGATCGACCCCGTGGCCGGATCGAACGGGCCCTGCCCAGCGACGAAGACCAGCCCGCCGGCGACAACGGCCTGGCTGTAGGAGAAGGCTCCGCTCGCGTTGCCGCGCGGCGCATCCGGGGTCTCGACGATCTTCACGGGGTCCTCCGGGTCAGTCGATCGTGATCCGGCCATCCGGGCCGATCGGGAACGACGGGTTGTAGCAGACCTCCCACGGGTGGCCGTCCGGGTCGGCGAAGTAGCCGCCGTAGCCGAAGGGGAGCTCGGTGCCGGGCTTCAGGAGCGTGCCGCCGGCGGCGACCGCCTCGGCGAGGGCGGCATCGACCGCCTCGGCCGACTCGATGTTGATCGCGAGGGTGATCCCGCCGAACGTGCCGCGGGTCGGCTCGACGAGGTTGGCGTCCTCGGCGAGATCGTGCCAGCCGAAGATCCCGAGGTAGCTGTCCGCGGTCCGGAACCAGGCGATCTCGTCCATCGAGGAGGCGCAGCGCTGCCAGCCGAGAGCCTCGTAGAAGCGGGCGGAGCGGGCGACGTCGGCGACGCCGATCGTGACGATGCTCAGGCGGGCGGGAATGCTCATCGCGGGAGTCTACGACCCAACCCGGCGGCCGGATCTCCGCGCGGTGTTCAGGCCGGGACGGGCGCCGCCAGCTTCTCGATCCGGATCGCGGTCGCCTTGAACTCGGCTGTGCCGGATTTCGGATCGGTCGCGTCGATCGTCAGGAGGTTCGTCGCGACGTCGTCCTGGAAATGGAGGGTCATGAACGTCAGCCCCGGCCGGAGCGTCTCGTCGATCCGGATCGGCACCTCGACCTGCCCGCGCCGCGAGGTCACCCGGACCCGCTCGCCGTCGGCCAGCCCGTACGCTGCGGCATCCTCGGGCGAGATGTCGAGCGACTCACCGCGCCGCAGCGGCGAGGTGTAGCCGCCGCTCTGGACGCCCGTGTTGTAGGAGTCGAGGCGACGGCCGGTCGTCAGCCGGATCGGGAAGTCGTCGGACAGCTTGTCGACCGGCGGGTCGTGGTCGACCGCCACGAAGGGGACGCGGTTGCCCGGCACCGGATCCTCCCAGAGGCGGCTGTGAAGGAAGAGCTCGCCGGGGTGGTCCTCGTCGTAGCACGGCCACTGCAGCCCGCCGAGTTCCTCGAGCCGGGCGTAGGACATCCCGGCGTGAACCGGCGACAGGGCGCGGAGCTCGTTCCAGGCGTCCTCCGCCGACCGCCAGCCCCAGTCGGCCCCCATCCGGCGGGCGAGCTCGTCGATGATCCAGAGGTCGTCGCGGGCCTCGCCGGGCGGGTCGAGCGCCTTCCGCACCCGCTGGACCCGCCGCTCGGAGTTCGTGACCGTGCCCTCGCTCTCGGCCCACGACGCGGCCGCCGGCAGGACGACGTCGGCGAGCTCCGCCGTCGCGGTCAGGAAGATGTCCTGGACCACCATGAAGTCGCGGGTCGAGAGGAGGTGCTTCGTTCGCGTCTGGTCGGCCTCGGACTGGACCGGGTTCTCGCCGATCACGTACAGCGCCTGGAGCTCGCCGCGCTCCATCGCGTCGAACATCCCCGACAGGTGCCAGCCGCGCGTCGGCGGGACGGTCACGCCCCAGCGCTCGTCGAACGTCGCCCGCAGCTCGTCGTTCTCGACGTGCTGGAAGCCCGGCAGGCGGTCCGGCAGGGCGCCCATGTCGCCGCCGCCCTGGACGTTGTTCTGGCCGCGGAGCGGGTTCACCCCGCTGCCCCAGCGGCCGACATGCCCGGTCAGCAGGACGAGGTCGATCAGGGCGAGGACGTTGTCGACCGCGTTGTGATGCTCGGTGATCCCGAGGGTCCAGCAGATCATCGCCTTGTCGGCCGTGGCGAAGGCGTGGGCGAGGTCGCGGATCGCCTCGGCCGGGACGCCGGTCTCGCGCTCGGCGTACTCGAGGGTGTAGCTCTCGACCTTCGTCCGGTACGCCTCGTAGTCGCTCGTCGCCCGGGCGATGAACGCCTCGTCCTCGAGCCCGGCCGCGATGATCTCGCGGCCGACCGCGTTCGCCAGGGCGATGTCCGATCCGACGTCGAGGCCGAGCCAGACGTCGGCCCACTGGGCCGAGCTCGTCCGGCGCGGGTCGACCGCGTACAGCCGGGCGCCGTTGCGGACACCGCGCAGGAGGTGATGGAAGAAGATCGGGTGCGTCTCGCGGGCGTTGCTGCCCCACAGGACGATCAGGTCCGTCTCTTCGATCTCACGGTATGAGCTTGTGCCGCCACCGGCACCGAACACGGTCGCCAGACCGGCGACGCTCGGGGCGTGTCAGGTGCGGTTGCAGCTGTCGATGTTGTTGCTGCCCAGCACGGCCCGGCTGAACTTCTGGGCCGCGAAGTTGACCTCGTTGGTCGCCTTCGAGCACGAGAAGACCCCGAACGTCGTGGGTCCGTGCTGCGCCTTCGCAGCCTGGAAGCCCGCGACCACCCGGGTGAGGGCCTCGTCCCAGCTCGCGGGGCGCAACGGGGCGTCCTTCGAGTCGCGGACGAGGGGCTGGGTCAAGCGAACGTAGGTCTTCGGCACGGCGTGCCTCCGAGCGATTGCTGACGCTCGCAGTCTAGCGATCCCGACCGGTTGCGGCGACGGCCCGCGTGCGGGGGGGCCGTTCCGGGGCGCCCGTCGTCCGCCGCGAGGCGACCCTCAGGAGGCGGCGCCCAGCTGGTCGGCGTACTTCTCGAGGGCCCGGGCGACCTTCGCCAGCGGTTCCATCAGGGCCGGCGTGCAGGCCTCGCCGCAACGGACGGCGAAGGCGGCCGCATCCCGCAGGCGCTCCTCCATCAGGACCCAGGCCGCCGCGCGGTGGGGCAGCAGGTAGTCGACCTGGTAGAAGAGCTCGAAGCCCGGACCCGCGGTGGCGCCGGGCCGGTCCCAGCCGACGGGCTGCGTCGTCACGACGCTGCCGAGGGGCTTGATCGCCTCGAACATCAGCCCGACCGAGACGTCGGCGAGGACCCCGAGCTGGTCGGGCGTCTCGTCGGTGTGGGCGAAGTACCGCGACAGGAGCTGGAGCAGGACCTCGTAGACGACATTGAGCAGGTCCATGCTGCGGGTCGTTCCCGGATCGGTGATCAGCGGCATCGGGACGCCAGTCGCCTGGGGCCGGACGTTGGCGGCGACGACCGGCCGGGCGGGCTCGAAGCCGGGGTCGCCCTTCTTGATCTCGAGGTACTCGTCGAGGATCGCCAGGAGGCGCCCGAAGTGGGCGTTCCGCCACTCGCCGCTCGCGCCCTCGCCCTGCTCGACGATCGTGTCGATCGCCCGGTTCGCCGAGGCCAGGTCGGTCACGGCGACGAGCTCGGGCCAGCGGAAGTGCTCCTCCGTCGCCTGGGCGTTGGCCGGCCCGACGAACAGCCGCTCGGGGCCGAGCCGCTCGGCGAGATGCTCGAGACCCGCCTGGATCGAGCGGTAGAGCTGGCCGATCGTGTCGAACTCCTGGAGGTGCGGGACGATCTCGTCCTCGTCGTCGTGCGGCAGCGCGACGGCTTGGGCGATCGCCTCGAACCCCTCGCCGTCCTCGACGTCCATGCCCTCGGGTCGCTCGAGGAACGCGAAGTGGCGGAGCGCCGCCTCGCCGAAGGGCAGCAGCTCGATCCGGACGCCGGCCGGGTAGCTGTAGGCGGGCATCGGGAAGTTCGGGCGAGTGAGCCGCGGCGCCGCGCCGACGGCCGTGAGGAGGTTCTGGACGAGAGCCAGGTGGAGCATCTCCTGACCGCCGATGGCCAGCAGCGTCCTGCGCCAGCCCTGGACGGCGACGAGCGTCTCGGCCGAGAGTCCTTCCCGAACGCTCTGCTTGAGCGAGAACGCCGCGAAGAGGTACTGGAGCATGATCAGGTGCTCGAGCTCGGCCGCCTTGCCGAGCGTGTAGATCAGGGCCTCGCGGTGGGCGAGCCCGGAGCCCGCGCTCGCGGCGCCGCCGCGGACGGAGATGACATGGGCCAGCGGTCCGTGCGGCCCTGGAGTCTCGTGTTCGATCATCGCCAATCGACCCTCGTGACCCCCGGAGCGTCAGGCGCCTAGCGTGCCACGCCGGAACGCCCGTGGGCTCGCGGCCTCCCGCCGAGCGACTGGCGCGCCGTGGTCGACGGCAGCGGCGGCAACTCGTCCCGGCGATGCGCCCGGGTCCCTCGTGCCCGCCACGACGCGCGCGGACTGTACAAGGTTCAGGCGCCGCTTCCCGGACAAACACTTGACAATCCTTGCACACTGCGCGTAACGTAGCCGTCGCACCCCAGACAAAGGGTGAACAACCACCAGGACGAGGAGAACCGACCGTGAACCGCTCCCTGACGCGAGTCGCTCGTGTCGCCATCGCCGCTTCGCTGCTGCTCTCGATCGCCGGACCCGTCAGCGCGGCGGACACCGCCATGGTCCGCGTGCTGCATGCGTCGCCCGACGCGCCGGCCGTCGACGTCTACCTCGACGACGCGATCGTCGACGCCCTCACGAACGTGCCGTTCGGCACCATCTCCGGCTACCTGGACATCCCGTCCGGGGCTCACAACGTCAAGGTCTACGCCACGGGCACGACCAGCGGCCCGGTGATCGACGCCGACGTGACGGTCGCCGCCGGCCAGCGCTACACGATCGCCGCGACGAATGCGGTCGCCTCGATCACGGCCCAGGTCATCGAGGACAACCCGACCCCGACCTGCGCGACGGCCCAGGTGCGGGTCGTCCACCTGAGCGCCGACGCGCCCGCGGTCGACGTTGCGACTGCCGGTTCTGCGCCCGTCGACGCCGTCGTCAAGAACCTGGCCTATCCGAACGCGTCGGACCCGCTCGCGCTCCCCGCGGGCTCGTACGATCTCGAGGTCCGGCTGGCCGGGACGACGACCGTCGCACTCGCCCTCCCGGGCGTCGCGGTCGAAGCCTGCAAGTCGTACAGCGTGTTCGCGATCGGCTCGGCGGCGACCCCGGCCGTCGGCGGGAACGCCCTGCAGGTCGCCGTCGCGGTCGACGCGACGGCAACGGCCGCTCCGGCGGCCACGCCGCCCGCCACCGACACCCCCGCGGCGATCGACGGCCGGACTCCGGCAGCACGGTCGGGCTCGGCCTTCTGATCGTCGGGGCGGCCCTGACGAGCCTCGCCGGGATCGTCGTCATCCGTCGCCGCGCCGAGCAGCGGTAGCGGTCAGTCCAGCGGGCTCCGCACCTCGCGGCGCGCCTTGACCACGATCCGGAGGAAGCTCCGGAGATGGGCGAGCGGCCGGATGTGCGACGGAGCTCCAGCGTAGATCGTCCGGATCGGCACCCAGGCGATCGTCCCGCCGAGCCGGATGCAGGTCGTGATCATCTCGACCTCGAACTCGAAGCCACCCTCGTCGCTGGCGAGGGTGGCTTCCACGATTCGACGGCCGACGAGGCGGTAGCCGGACTGGTTGTCCGGGATCGGTTGCCCGACCGCCCACGAGAACGCCCGGCCGCCGAGCACGTTCGAGACCCGCCGAGCGAACGGCATCGTCCGGAAGTCGCGCCGGCCGATGACGAGGTCCGGGCGCGGCTCGGTCTCCCACGCCGCGACGAAGGCCGGGATCTCGGCCGGGTCGTGCTGGCCGTCCGCGTCGAGGGTCAGGATCGCGTCGGCGCCATCGTCGAGGGCGCGCCGGAAGCCGGTCCGCAGGGCGGCCCCCTTGCCCTGGTTCGGGCGTTGCTCGAGCACGGTCGCGCCGGCCGCGCGGGCGACGTCGGCGGTCCGGTCGGATGAGCCGTCGTCGACGACGACGACCGGGAGGTGCTCGCGGGCGGCCGCGACGACGCCCGCGATCCGGGGCGCCTCGTCGTGGGCCGGAATCAGCGCGACGATCACGCGAGGCGGACGGCGGGCCGGGCGCCCGGCCCGGCCGGTCGCTCGACCCGGCCGACGATCCAGTGCTCCACGTCGGCGTCGGCGAGCCCGCCGCGAACAGCGTCGAGCCGGCCGGCGGGGACCGCCGCGAGCAGCCCGCCCGAGGTCTGCGGATCGTGGGCGAGGGTCACGAGCGCCGGATCGACCCCCGCGTCGACCATCAACGCCGGCAGCACGAACCGTCGGTTGTGGGCGGCTCCGCCGGTCTCGACACCCGCCGCGGCGAGCCCGAGGGCGCCCTCGAGCGCGGGCAGCGCTGCCGCATCGAACACGAACGTCGTGCCGGATGCGCGGGCCATCTCGAGGCCGTGGCCGAGCAGCCCGAAGCCGGTGACGTCCGTCGCGCCGCCGATCCCGTTCGCGACGAGCACCTCCGACGCGGCCCGGTTCAGCGCCCGCATCTGGTCGATCGCCGCAGCCAGGTGCGCCGCCTCGGTCCGGCCCTGGCGGTCGCCGCTGACGAGCAGCCCGGTGCCCAGTCGCTTGGTCAGGAGGAGCGCGTCGCCGGGCTCGCGCCCCGCCCTTGCGGAGCAGCCGGTCCGGATGGGCCGCGCCGATAACCGCGAGCCCGTACTTCGGCTCGGGGTCGCGGATCGTGTGGCCGCCGGCGAGCGTTCCGCCGGCCTCGCGGACCTTTGCGGCGGCGCCGTCGAAGATCGCGGCCATCGTGTCCCGCGGCAGCTCCTCGGGGAATGCCGCGATCGACAGGGCGAACAGGACGCGGCCGCCCATCGCGAACACGTCGCTCAGCGCGTTCGCGGCCGCGATCTCGCCGAACGTCCGGGCGTCGTCCACGAGCGGCGGGAAGAAGTCGAGCGTGCCGATGATCGCGAGCTCGTCGCTGATCCGGTAGGCGGCCGCGTCGTCGGCCCGCTCGAGGCCGGCCAGCAGGTCGGCCGGCTCCGGGCCGGCCGCCCCGAGCCCGCTCAGCGCGTCGGCGAGCAGGTCGGCGCCGAGCTTCGCCGCGCAGCCGCCGCAGTCGGTCAGCTCGGTCAGGCGGATCGGGGGCAGCGTCGGCGACGGGGATGCGGTCACCGGCCGATGATAGGGCGCCGCGGCGGGTCGGCCGCCCGGGTCCCGAACGCCCGCGTCCCGAACGCCCGCCACCGAACGCCAGGACGAGCGGAGGCGCCGGCGAGGTCCCGCGTCGCGGGGCTTCGTCGGCGCCACCCATGAAGACGACGGGTGTCGCGGGAACTCATCGGCCGGCCAACGCCGCGATGGTGCGCCAAGGTGCGACAGCCGTTCGGTCTACCATCGCGGCGGGGGAGCGGAGGGGTCCCGGTGGGTCCCCCGGTCTTCAACACCGGTGACGCCGCGCTCGGCGCGGCGTGGTGGGTTCGACTCCCATGCGCTCCCGCCAACCACAGCCACGGGAGGCCTCGTGACGGAACCCGCTCGGCCCCGACCACCGAGCGTCGAGCGCGTGCTCGGCGCGGTCCGCGGGCGCCGGCCGGCCGGCCAGGATCACGACGCCCTCGTGGCGGCCACGCGCGACGTCCTCGCCGCGGAGCGCGATCGCCTGGGGGTCGCCGGTCCCACGGCGGTTGCGGCCGGCGTCGGCGTCCTCGCCGACCGCGTCGTCGAGCGGCTCGAAGCGTGGACGGCCCCGCCGATCGTTCGCACGATCAACGCGACCGGGGTGATCGTCCACACGAACCTCGGCCGGGCTCCGTGGCCCGAGGAGGCGACAGCGGCCGCCCTCGCCGCGACCGGCACCCTCCTCCTCGAGATCGACCGGTCCAGCGGCCGGCGCGGCGCCCGCTTCCGCCTCGCCGAGGAGCACCTGGTCGCGCTGACCGGGGCCGAGGACGCCCTTGTCACGAACAACAACGCCGCCGCGCTCGCCCTCGCGGTCGGCCTGGCCGGTCGCGGCCGGGGCGTCGCGGTGTCGCGCGGCGAGCTCGTCGAGATCGGCGGCGGCGTCCGGATCCCCGAGGTCGTCCGGCGGGCCGGCGCCCGGCTCGTCGAGGTCGGGACGACGAACAAGACCCGGGCCGAGGACTTCGGGACCGTCCTCGCCGACGGGTCGGCCGCGATGGTCCTCCGGGTCCACCCGTCCAACTTCCGCCAGGACGGCTTCGTCGAGCGGGCCGATCCGCCGGCCGTGGCCGAGCTGGCCCACGGCCACGGCGCCCTCGTGATCGACGACCTCGGATCCGGCGCGCTGCTCGCGACCGAGCGGTTCGGGCTGGCCCACGAGCCGACCCCCGCCGAGCGCCTCGCCGACGGCGCCGACGTCGTGACGTTCAGCGGCGACAAGCTGGTCGGCGGGCCGCAGGCGGGCTTCGCCGTCGGCCGCGCCGACCTGATCGCCCGGATGCGCCGCGACCCGCTCGCCCGAGCGATGCGGCCCGACAAGGCCACCCTGGCCGGGGTGGCGGCGACGCTCGGGCTCTACCGGGCCGGCCTCGCGGCCGAGCGGATCCCGGTCTGGCGGATGATCGCGGCCGGGCTCGAGGGGCTGCAGGAACGGGCCGGCGCGATCGCGGCGGCGCTGCGCGACGGCCCGGCCGGCGGGGCGGCGATCGCGGTCGAGCGGGTCGAGGTCCGCTCGACGGTCGGCGGCGGCAGCCTGCCGGGCGAGACGCTCGCGTCGGCGGGCCTGGCGATCGCGCCGACCGCGGGCGGCCCGGATCGGCTGCTGGCCGCGCTGCGCGCCGGCGACCCGGCCGTCATCGGGCGGATCGAGGACGGCCGCGTCGTGCTCGACCTGCGAACGGTCGAGCCGGCCGACGACGCCGCCCTCGCCCTCTCGATCCGAGCGGCTGCCGCGCGCTCATGACCGTCGTCGTCGGGACCGCCGGCCACATCGACCACGGCAAGACGACGCTCCTCCGAGCGCTGACCGGGATCGACGCCGACCGGCTGCCCGAGGAGCGCGCCCGGGGGATGACGATCGACGTCGGCTACGCCCACCTGGTGCTGCCCGACGGCAGCGAGCTCGACTTCGTCGACGTCCCCGGCCACGATCGGCTCGTCGGCAACATGCTCGTCGGCGCGGGCGAGATCGACGCCGCGCTGCTGGTCGTCGCCGCGGACGACGGGCCGCGCGCCCAGACCCTCGAGCACCTCGGGCTGCTCGACGCGCTCGGAATCGGCGTCGGGGTCGTCGCCGTCACGAAGATCGACGCCGTCGGCGAGGACCGCGTCGCCGAGGTCGTCGCGGCCACCCGGGCCCTCCTTGCGGCGACGACCCTCCGCGACGCGCCGATCGTGGCGGTGTCGGCCGCGAGCGGCCACGGCCTCGACCGGCTGTGGGCGGCGCTCGTCATGGTTCGCGATGTGATCGGTGCCAGGGGCGAGGGCCCGGCCGAGCCGGCCGACGGTCTGGACGGTGCCCGGCTCCCGATCGATCGCGTGTTCACGGTCCGCGGCCGCGGCACCGTCGTCACGGGCACGCTCCGCGGCGCCCCGATCGGACGCGGGGCGATCCTCCGCGCGGTGCCCGGGCCGGCCGGCCGGACCGTCCGCGCTCGCGAGGTCCAGATCCACGGCCGGCCGGTCGATGCCGCCGGGCCGGGGCGGGTCGCGCTGAATGTCGCCGGCGACGGAGTCGGCGAGCTCGAGCGGGGCGTGGTCCTGACGAGCGACCCGGCGGTCGTCGCCTCGGACCGCCTCCTCGTCGCCCTGCGTCCGTCCCCTCCCGGGCGGCCGGCCGGGCTTCCCGCCCGACCGGATGCGGGTGACGGTCCATCTCGGGACGGCGCGGGTGAACGGCGTCGTCGGTCGAAGCGGGCGAGACGGCCTCGAGCCTGCCGTCCGGCGAGGGCACGGCGATCCTCCGCCTCGACCGCCCGGTCGCGCGTCGCCCCCGGCGACCGGTTCGTGCTCCGCCGCGCGTCCCCGGTCGAGACCCTGGCCGGCGGTCGGGTGCTCGATCCCGAGCCACCCCGCGGCGTGGCTCGCCGGCGGACGACGCCGGAGCGCCTCGAGGGCCTCGCCGTCGCCGCGTCGGGCTCCCAGGCGTGGCGGGCCGCGCGGCTCGACCTGCACGGGGCGCTGGCCGGACCGCCAGGGGACGTGGCGCCCGACGTCGCCGCGGCACTCGACGGCGCCCTGGTCGCGGCCGCCGCCGATCGGCCGGGGATCCGCTCGGCCGAGCTGGTCCGGGCCGGCGCGGCCGAGCTCCGCCGTCACGTCGGCAGGCTCGGCCCGGGCGGAGCCGGCGGGAGCAGCGGAGCGGGTGCAGGCGAGCGGATCGTCGGCGATCGCCTCGACCGGCTCGTCGCCCAGGGCCGGCTGAGTCGCGACGGTGACCGCGTGTCCCCCGCGGGAATGGCCATCGCCGGCCCGCCCCCGGCGCTCGTTGCCGCGATGGACCGTCTGGAGGCGGGCCTCTCGACGGCCGCCCCGCCGTCCCTCGCCGACGCGGCCCGGGCGGCCGGCTGCCCGCCCGAGGGGATCCGCCTGCTCGAGCGGGCGGGCCGGATCGTCCGACTCGACGGCGACCTCGCCTGGGCCGCCGCGACGTGGCGCGACCTCGCGAGCCGGGCCCTGAGCCTGGCCGCGAGCGAGCCCCTCACGCCCGCCGCCTACCGCGACGCGACCGGCACCAGCCGCAAGTACGTCATGGCGATCCTCGAGGAGCTCGACCGCCGGGCGATCCTCCACCGCACGCCGGCCGGCCACGTCCCGGGGCCGCGAGCGGGCACCCTCGTCCTGGATCGCGGCGACGCCGCCGACCCGGCCGGCGAACCCAGGGCCGTCCGATGACCGATCGGCGAGCCGCCTCTCCGGCGGCAAGCGGGATCGTCCTGGCCGGCGGCCGCTCGAGCCGGTTCGGGTCGGACAAGCTCGCCGCGTCGCTGCCCGACGGCCGGACGCTCCTCGATGCGGCGGTGGCGGGCGTCGCCGCGGTCGCGTCCGACATCGTCGTCGTCCTCGCGCCCGGCGACGTGCGGAGCATGGCGGAGGCCGCGCCGGGTGGAGGAGCGGTCCGGATCGCCCGCGACCCCGAGGCGTTCGGCGGACCGCTCGTCGGGCTGCTGGCGGGCCTCGAGATCGTCGACCAGCCGCTGGCCATCGTCTCGGGGGGTGACATGCCGCGGCTCAGCCCGGACGTCCTCGGGCTGCTGCTGCGGACGCTCGCCTCGGCCGACGCAGCGTTCGGCGCCGTTGTCCTCGAGCGGCGCGGCCGGCTCGAGCCGCTGCCGGCCGCCCTGCGGGTCGGCCTGGCGACCGACGTTGCCCGGATCCTGGTGGCCGACGGCGAGCGCAGGCTGCGAAGCCTGTTCGAGCGTCTCCCGACCCGCGTGATCGACGAGGCGGCGTGGCGTCCCCTCGATCCTGACGGCGCCACCCTCGCCGACGTCGACGAGGCGGCCGACCTCGAACGCTAGGCACGCACCGCGACCTCGGACCCCGCAATCGGGTCGGGAAACGTCGAACGCGCCCGCCGGAGGACGGGCGCGTTCGGGTGGAGCAGGGAGGGAGAGGGCTGGAGGTCAGCCCCGGAACGGGTAGTTGCTGAGGGGCGGCAGGCTCGTCGGCCGCTCGGCCGGGCCGCTCAGGAGCGACCAGGCGCTCTTGACGGTGGCGGCGAGGCGGGACTTCTGCGCGGTCGCGTGCTGCGTCCGGGCGAGCCGCTCGTTGGCCGAGAGGTTGAGCATCTCGTCCAGGTGAGCCGCGACGTAGAGGTGGCTGAGGCTGTTCACGTCTGATCTCTCCTTTCCGATCCCGTGATCCGGGATCCTGACGAGATGATCAGGCGTGCGGGCGCCGATCCCCACCGTCGCCCGACGGCAAGTTGCTACGTCATCCGGCCCATGGGGCCACGGCCGATGGGCCGAGCCCTCAGCCGAGCGCGGGGTCCTCGAACACCGCCCGGCCGCCGACGAACGTCGCGAGAACCCGGCCGTCGCCGATCGGCCCGGCGTCCGCCGCGAACAGGTCGCGATCGACGACGGCCAGGTCGGCGAGCTTGCCGACCTCGATCGAGCCGGTGTCGGCGTCGAGGTGGTTGACGTACGCCGAGCCGAGGGTGAACGCGCGGATCGACTCCTCGAGGGTCAGCGCCTGCTCCGGCAGGAACGGCTCGCGGAGCCCGCGCGACTCGTCGGCGACCCGCGTGACCGCGACCTCGATCTCGAGCAGCGGGTTCGGCGTCGAGACGCTCCAGTCCGAGCCCATCGCGAGCCGCGCCCCGGCCGCCAGCAGCGACCGGAACGGGTACTGCCAGCTCGCTCGCTCCGGGCCGAGGAACGGGATCGTCAGCACGTCCATCTGGCCCTCGTGGCAGGCCCAGTAGGGCTGCGCGTTGGCGACCACGTCGAGGGCGGCGAAGCGGGCGACGTCGTCGGGATGGATCACCTGGATGTGGGCGATGTGCGGCCGGGTGTCCGACGGGCCGTTGGCCGCCCGGGCCGCGGCGACGGCATCGAGGCACTCGCGGACGGCCCGATCGCCGATCGCGTGGAAGTGCGGCTGGAGGCCCGCCGCGTCGAGCCGGGTGACCCAGCCCGGGAGCCGCTCGGGATCGATGAAGCTGATCCCGCGATTGGACGTCGGGGCGCCGTCCGCTCCGAGGTACGGCTCGATCATCGCCCCGGTGTAGGTCTCCAGGACGCCGTCCTGCATCAGCTTCACGCTGTTCGCCCGGAAGGTCCCGACCGACCCGGTCCGCGACCGCTCGATCAGCTCGTCGACCTGGTCGTCGCCACGGCTCCGGTCCCACCACATCGCGGCCTCGACCCGCGCCGTCAGCCAGCCCTCCTCCGCGGCCGCCCGGTAGACCGTCTGGTCCTCGGGGCTGACGATCGCGTCCTGCCAGGCCGTGATCCCGAGCGAGTGGAGATAGGCCTGGGCGATCCGGAGGCCCTCGCGCATCCGGGCGGGTGTCGCCTCCGGCATCAGCCGCTCGACCGCGTGGGCCGCGCCCTCGTGGAGGGTCCCGGTCGGGGTCCCGTCGGGGTCGCGCTCGATCCGGCCGTCGTCGGGGTCGGGCGTGTCGCGGTCGATCCCGGCCAGCTCGAGGGCGCGGCTGTTGACCCACGTCGAGTGGCCGTCGCGGTTCGGGAAGAACGCCGGCCGGTCGGACACGATCGCGTCGAGGTCCTCGCGGCGCGGCGTGCCGTGCTCGAAGTCGGCCATGTACCAGCCGCTGCCGACGATCCAGGCGTCGTCCGGGTGGCCGGCGACATAGGCCCGGATCGTGGCGAGGACGCCGTCCCGCCCGCGGGCCTCGCGGAGGTCGCACTCGAGCCGGTCGATCCCGGCGAAGATCGGGTGGACGTGGGCGTCCTGGAAGCCGGGCAGGAGGAGTCGCCCGCCAAGGTCGACGACGCGCGTCGCCGGCCCGATCCAGGCGGCCACGTCCCGGGCGCTGCCGACGGCGACGATCCGCTCGCCGGCCACCGCGACGGCCTCCGCCCGGGGCCGTCCGGGATCGACGGTGTGGACGTGGCCGCCGGTCAGGACGAGGTCGGCGGGAGCGGCGGGGTTCATCATCGGCGGAGGATGACAGCAGGCCCGGAACCCGGATCGCCCGACCCGCGGCGCGGGACAGCCGCGCGGAGCCGTGCCGGCCGCCGCGGCGCGAAGGCAGGGCACGGCCGCCGGCTCACCTGGCCGCGTCGCCCGGATTCTCGGCAACCGGGCGACGCTCGCCCGCAATGCGCCGCGCGTGGCGGCGCCGGGTGTTGTCCACGCTCACGAGCCCAGTTGATTCCCGGCAACCGGGCGACGCTCGCCCGTATGCCAGAGAAATCCGGGCCGATCCCCGGATACGAGGCGACGCTCGCCCGAATGCCAGAAATCCGGGCCGAACCGGGTCGAACTTGCCCGAGCCGGGCCGCAACCACCGATCCCACCGATCGCCCCGCCCTACACTGCCCGACATGACGACCGTCGAGCTCATCCACGCCGGCTACATCCGTGACGACAGCCGGGTCGGCAGCAGCATCAGCCTGATCCGCGACGGTGACGCGATCATCGTCGCCGACCCCGGGCTGGTCGCCTCCCACGCCCGGATCCTCGATCCGCTGGCGGCCCGCGGCATCGCTCCCGAGGCGGTGACCCACGTCTTCCTGAGCCACCACCATCCCGACCACACGATGAACGTCGCGCTGTTCCCGAACGCCGAGGTGGTCGACTTCTGGGCCCGCTACCAGCACGATCTGTGGCTCGGCCACGACGGCGACGGCTGGAAGATGACCGACCACGCGACGCTCTGGCTGACGCCCGGCCACACGGAGGAGGACGCCTCCCTGATCGTCGCCGCCGACGACGGCGTCTACGCCCTGACCCACCTCTGGTGGCGCCAGGACCGGACGCCGGAGATCGACCCCTATGCGCCGGACCAGGCCGTTCTGAACGTCCAGCGAGCACGGGTCCTGGCGGTCGCGGACATCGTGATCCCCGGTCACGGCGAGTCGTTCCGGGTCACGCGGTAGGCGCCGCCGGGTCGAGAGAGCGCGGGGCCCGACCGGCCCGCCCTCCGTCGCTGCGCCGCGGTCAGCCGCGCGTGGCGACGAGATTCAGGCGGACGTAGTCGATCACCGGCTCGGCCAGCCGGCCGGCCACCAACCGGACGAAGTCGTCGTGCTCCGCCGCCGGCAGCCGCGCGAGATGGTTGCCGAGCACGGCGGTCCGCAGGAAGGCCTCGAACGGCTCGCCGGCCTCGAAGCGGGTCGGCTCCGGCTGGAGCCAGGCCTCGGCGTCGGTGAAGCCCGCCGCGGTCAGGTTCGCGATCGTCGCCTCGGGCGTCGCGAAGTGGACCCCGCCGAGCCAGCCGTCGCCGATGCCGGCGAGGACCGCCATGATCGAGGCGACGTTGCCGGCCCCACCGCACTGGGCGGCGATCCGGCCGCCGGGCCGGATGACCGCGGCGAGGTTGTCGAACAGCGCCCGGTGGTCGGGGATCCAGTGGAAGGTCGCGGTCGAGAGGATCGCGTCGACCGGCCGTCCGCTCGGCAGCGCGATCGGCCGGGCCAGGTCGGCCACGCGGTATTCGATCCGATCCCCGAAGCGGGCGAGGCGGCGGCGGGCCTCGTCGATCATCGACGGCGAGGCGTCGAGCGCGATCACCCGACCGCGCGGCAGCCGGTCGGCGAGGAGCTCGGTCACCCGGCCGGAGCCGCAGCCGGCGTCCAGGACCGTCTCGTCGCCGGCGAGCGTCAGCCGGTCGAGGACGGCGGCACCCCAACGCGTCTGCGGCTCGGCGACCCGGTCGTACGTTGCGGCGTCCCAATCACGCGGCGTGGCCATGGCTCGATGATCCCACGCCGGCGGCCGAGCGAGGAAGCGGTGCCTCCCCGCGCCGAAACGGCTGACGGGGACTTGCGCGCGTGCGTACGCTACCGGCACCGGGAGGGCATCTTGCCGCATCACGCCCCCGGCCAAGGGAGGCATGGTCCGTGGCCATCTGGGACAAGTTCAATCCCCGCGAGCGGTTGTCGGCCATCGGCGCCGGGATCCTCATCCTCGCCTGGGTGGTCGGGATCGTCGCCCGCGGCTTCGGGGTGGGGTCGGTCGCGCTTCTCGGGGCGATCGCCGTGCTCGCGATCCTCTATCTGAAGTACGCCCCGAACCAGAACATCAACTGGCCGATCGCGACGTCGCTCCTCATCCTCGGGATCTCCGCACTCGTCGCCTTGTTCGCCCTGCTGACGCTCCTCGACTGGCTCGGCTACGCCAGCCTCCTGGGAGGAGCCGGGATCCTGTCGCTGCTGCTCTACGCCGTCGGCGCCGCCGTCATGGTCTGGGGCGCCTGGCAGGAGTACCAGGTCGACAAGCCGGCGATGCCGAATCTGAACTCGTCGGCGTCGAACCCGCCGTCCGCGCCCGTCGCCCCGCCGCCCGCGGCGCCCGCGGCGCCCGCGGCGCCCGCGGCGCACCCGCGGCACCGGTCGATCACACCGACGAGGCCCCGCCGGCCTGAGCGTCACCCCATCGCCGTCACTCCGAGAACCGGGCGGACCACCGCCCGGTTCGCCGTTTTCGGTGATTCAGCGCCGCTGCTTGATCCGGATCAGGTTGCCTGCGGGATCGCGAAACGCGCAGTCGCGAACGCCGTACGGCTGGTCCGTCGGCTCCTGGACGACCTCGGCGTCGCTCGCCTGGACGCGCTCGAAGACGTCATCGAGATCGGGTGTCGCCAGCAGGATCCAGCCGTAGGTCCCCTTGGCCATCATCTCGGCGATCGTCCGGCGCTCGTCGTCGGTGATGCCGGGGTCGGCGGCCGGCGGTGCCAGGAGGATCGACGTGTCCGGCTGGTCGACGGGGCCGACCTCGATCCAGCGCATCTTGCCGCTCCCGACGTCGGTCCGAACCTCGAAGCCGAGGACGTCGCGAAAGAAGGCGAGGGAGGCGTCCGGGTCGTCGTGCGGGAGAACGCTCGTGTGGATGGTGATGTTCATGGCCATCAGGCTAGCTGGGGCTCGGCGACCGGCGCTTCTCGATTCCTGATCGGCCTGGTCACCTGCTTCGCGATGCACGCCGGCATCCCGGTCGTGACGCGGGCGCCGTCACGGCGATAGATGCTGGGCGGCACGCCGACGAGCTCCGTGAAGCGGGTCGTGAATGTCCCCAACGACGAGCAGCCGACGGCGAAGCAGATGTCCGTGACGCTGAGATCGCTGCCCTGCAGCAGGGCCATCGCTCGCTCGATCCGCCGGGTCATCAGGTAGCTGTACGGCGACTCGCCGTAGGCGAGCTTGAATTCGCGGCTGAGGTGCCCGGCCGACATGTGCGCGCCGCGGGCGAGCGCCTCGACATCCAGCGGCTGCGTATAGTCGCGATCCATCCGATCACGAACCCGGCGCAGCCACACGAGGTCGCTCAGGTGTTGCACGGCGGTGGCGCGGCTGGTCATGTGCGGGATCGTGCCATAGACGCGCGGACCTCGGGCCGGTACGAGCCTGAACCGGCCCGGCGAGCACACCGTCCGGCCGTCCGTCACGCGCCGACGTAGGCCGCGAGATGCTCGCCGGTGAGGGTCGAGCGGGCGGCGACGAGGTCGGCCGGGGTCCCTTCGAAGACGATCCGGCCGCCGTCGTGGCCGGCGCCGGGCCCGAGGTCGATGATCCAGTCGGCGTGGGCCATGACGGCCTGGTGATGGGCGATGACGATCACCGACTTGCCCGAGTCGACGAGCCGGTCGAGCAGGCCGAGCAGGTTGTCGATGTCGGCGAGGTGGAGGCCCGTGGTCGGCTCGTCGAGGACGTAGATCCCGCCCTTCTCGGCCATCCGGGTGGCCAGCTTGAGCCGCTGCCGCTCCCCGCCGGACAGTGTCGGGAGCTGCTGGCCGAGCTTGAGGTAGCCGAGCCCGACATCCTCGAGGCGGGCCAGGATCGATGCCGCCGCAGGCAGGTTCGCGTCTCCCTCGCGAAAGAACGCGTGCGCTTCCGTGACCGGCAGGTCGAGGACCTCGGCGATGTTCAGGCCGCCCAGCCGCAGCTCCAGCACCGAGGCCTGGAAGCGCTTGCCCCCGCAGTCCTCGCACGGCGTCGCCACGGTCTCCATGAAGCTGAGCTCGGTGTAGATCATCCCGTTGCCGTTGCAGGTCGGGCAGGCGCCCTCGGAGTTCGAGGAGAACAGCGCCGGCTTCACGTCGTTCGCCCGGGCGAACGCCGTGC
Source organism: uncultured Chloroflexia bacterium (assembly GCA_963710105.1). Taxonomy (GTDB): domain Bacteria; phylum Chloroflexota; class Limnocylindria; order Limnocylindrales; family CSP1-4; genus CF-46. The sequence goes on along the minus strand of CAVPYV010000001.1, from coordinate 2,576,485 downwards.
GGATCGGGTCGAGCAGCCCCGTGTAGGTCGCGGGGTTGCTCCGGCGCGAGCCGCGGATCGCGCCCTGGTCGATCGACACCACGTCCGCGCCGTCAGGGACCGAGCCGTGCACGAGCGAGGACTTGCCGGAACCGGCCACCCCGGTCACCACGCAGAGCACCCCGAGCGGGATGTCGACGTCGACGTCCCGCAGGTTGTGCGCGTTCGCTCCGCGGATCTCGAGCGCGCCGGTCGGCGTCCGGACCGCGTCCTTGAGCGCCATCCGGTGGTCGAGGTGGCGGCCGGTCAAGGTGTCCGACGCCTTCAGCCCCTCGACCGTCCCCTCGAAACAGACGGTCCCGCCGCCCCTACCGGCGCCCGGCCCGAGATCGACGACGTGGTCGGCGATCGCGATCGTCTCCGGCTTGTGCTCGACGACGAGGACGGTGTTGCCCTTGTCGCGCAGCTCGACGAGGAGGTTGTTCATCCGCTGGATGTCGTGCGGGTGGAGGCCGATCGTCGGCTCGTCGAAGACGTAGGTGACGTCGGTCAGCGCCGAGCCGAGGTGCCGGACCATCTTGGTCCGCTGCGATTCTCCGCCGGACAGCGTGCCCGATGGGCGGTCGAGCGAGAGGTAGCCCAGGCCGATCTCGACGAACGAATTGAAGAGGTGAAGCAGGTTGGCGACCAGTGGCGCCACGCCCTTGTCGTCGATGCCGCGCAGCCACTCGGCCGCGTCGGTGACCTGCATCGCGCACACGTCGGCGATGCTCAGCCCGCCGATCTTCGAGGAGCGGGCCGCCTCGTTGAGCCGGCTGCCGTCACACGCGGGACAGGTCTTGAAGACCGCGGCTCGCTCGACGAACGCCCGGATGTGGGGCTGCAGGGAGTCGACGTCCTTGCTGAACATCGACTTGCGGATCTTCGGGATCAACCCGTCGTAGGAGACGTTGATCCCCTTGGCCTTGATCTTCGTCGTCTGCTTGTAAAGGAGGTCCTTGCGTTCCTTCTCCGAGTAGTCCTTGATCGGCTTGTTCGGGTCGAAGAAGCCGGACTCGATGAAGGTCGCGACCATCCAGCCGTCGGCGGTGTAGCCGGGAACGAGGATGGCGCCCTCGGCCAGTGACTTCGACTCGTCGATGATCACGGACAGGTCGAGGTCCGACACGGTGCCGCGGCCCTCGCACTCGGCGCACATCCCGCCGAGGTAGACGGCGTCCTGGACGATCCGCTTCTCGCCCTTGGGGCCGGTCATGACGCCGCTCGCCCGCATCGTCGGGATATTGAAGGAGAACGCCGTCGGCCCGCCGATGGACGGCTTGCCGAGCCGGCTGAACAGGCTGCGGAGCATGGCGTGGGCGTCGGTGACGGTGCCGAGCGTCGAGCGCGGATTCGCCCCGAGCCGCTCCTGGTCGACGATGATCGCCGTCGTCAGCCCGTCGAGCACGTCGACGTCGGGCCGGGCGAGCGTCGGCATGAAGACCTGGACGAACGTCGAGTAGGTCTCGTCGATCAGCCGGCGCGACTCGGCCGCGATCGTGTCGAACACGAGGGAGCTCTTGCCGGAGCCCGAGACGCCGGTGAACACGGTCAGCCGGCGCTTCGGGATCTCGACGCTCACGTTCCTGAGGTTGTTCTCGCGCGCGCCCTGGACGCGGATCAGGTCGTGGCCGTCCGCGACGTGCTGGGCGGGCGCCGGCGCCTCCGTCGAGGTGGCCATGGCGAGGTCTCAGCCCGCCGCTTTCTTCACGAGGGCGGTGATCTGCGCTTCCGCGCGAGGGGTCAGCTCGGTGACCGCGAACGCGACCGGCCACATCTCGCCGTCGTCGAGCCTGGCGCGGGTCTCGAACCCGAAGGTCGAGTACCGCTCCTTGAACTTGGAGGCGGGCTTGAAGAAGCAGATCGTCTTGCCGTCCTTGGCGTAGGCCGGCATGCCGTAGTACGTCCTCGGCACGAACGATGGCGCCGCTGCGGCGACGAGCTCGTGGATCCGCTCGGCCAGGCCCCGATCGGGCTCGGGCATCTCGGCGATCTTGGCGCGCACGTCGCTCTCGCCCTCGGCCCGCTCCTCCGGCGAGCCGGGCTTCGAGGCGGCTTTTCGCTCGCGGGCGCTCTCCCGCATCGCGGCCTTCTCCTCGTCGGTCCAGACGTTGGTCGAGGCGGACGCCGGGCGGCGCTTCGTGGCGGTGCTCTTCGCTGGGGTCATGGCGGTGTTCCTTCCCGGGGGTCTCGATCGTGCGGTCCCTCATTCTAGGGACCGCGGTTCAGCGGTCCTGGAGCAGCCCGAGGACGTTGCCGTCCGGGTCGGTCACGGTCGCCACCAGGCGGCCGCCACCGACGTCGCGCGGGGTCTCCTTCACGGTCGCGCCCGCGGCGGTCACCTCGGCGAGCTTCGCCTCGATGTCCGCGACGTGCCAGTAGGCCACCGGCGAGGTCATGCCCTGCGGTCCGCCGCCGGGAACCAGGCCGATGTGCTGGCCGCCGGCCTCGTAGCCGACGTAGTAGGGCGCATCGGCATCCGGCGGGAGGCCGAGCAGCGCGGTGTACACGGCCTTGGCGGCAGCCAGGTCGGTCACGGGGTGGAGGACGGTCTTGATTCCCTGGGTGGTCGAGCCGGTCATGGTCAACTCCTCGATGGCGGTGGGTCGCGGCGACCCGCTGGACTTATCGGTCTCACCGTAGGTCCGGACCCGGGCTCGACGCTTCTCGATTCCTGACCGGTCCGGGCGCTGGGGTCCGGGCGCCGGGGTCCGGGCGACGGCGCCGCGGCGCCGGGGCCCGGAGCCGTCAGGCGGCCGGGACCTCGCGGTCCCGCTCGCGCGACTCGTCCGAGCGACCGGCGGCCGGTCGGAGGCCGACGAACGAGGTCGCTGCGCCGGCGATCATCAGGCCGGCCGACACGAGCGCCGACAGGTGGAAGGCGTCGACCGAGGCGAGCTTCGCGGCCGCCACCTGTTCCTCGGGCGTCCCGGCCCGCGGCGGGTTGAGCGGCACGATCGCCGCCCGAACGGCGGGATCGGCCGGGTCGAGGCCGGGCACGTGCGCCGCGAGCGCGGTGTAGAAGGAGGCCGTGATCGCGACGAAGATCACCGCGCCGAGGAGCGGCTGGCCGACCCGCGACAGGGCGTTGTTGATCGCCGAGCCGAGTCCCGAGTTGCGGGACGGGATCGAGCCCATCAGGGTGCTCGTGAGCGGGGCGACGACCATCGCCATCCCGAGCCCGAAGGCGACGACCGACGGCAGGACGTCGATGATCGCGTCGGCCGGCGGGATCAGGGTCCCGGGCCGCCCGATGTCGGCCAGCCACGGCTGCGACGTGACCGGGATCCGGGCGAGCCAGAGCTGTCCCGCGGCGACGATGAGCGGCCCCGTCACGAGGAAGATCCGCGAGCCGTAGCGAGCCGTCAGGCCGCCGATCCGGGCCGACAGGGTGGCCAGCAGCAGGCCGCTCGGCAGGCCGATGATCGCGGCCCCCGTGGCGCTGTAGCCGAGCGTTCCCTGGTAGAGCAGGGCGGTGTACGTGAACGACACGTACAGCGCGCCGTAGATCAGGAAGGTCGCCAGGTTGATCGTGGCGAACTCGCGGTTGCGGAACAGGGAGAGCGGCACGAGCGGGTGGCGGCGGGTGGCCATGAGGATCGGGAAGAGGACCAGGCAGACCGCCCCGACACCGAGCGCGATCCAGGCGGAGCCGTCCGCCCAGCGCGATTCCTGGCCGCGGATCGCCCCGAAGGCGAGGCCGCCGACGGCGAGCGCGCCGACGATCGAACCGAGCCAGTCGAAGTGGCCGCGGGCGTCCGGGTCGCGCGATTCCTCGACGTGGCGGAGCGCCGCCCACAGGGCGATCGCCACGAGCGGGACGTTGATCAGGAAGGCGACCCGCCACGAGACGCTGTCGACGAGCAGCCCGCCGAGGATCGGCCCGAGGAGGGTCAGCGCCGACGTCGAGGCGGCCCACAGCCCGAACGCGCGCGCCCGCGCGGCGCCGTCGAAGGCGGCGGTGATGAGCGCGAGCGAGCCGGGCACGAGGAGCGCGCCCGCCGCGCCCTGGAGGAGCCGGGCGACGATGAGGATCTCGAGGGTCGGGGCGATGCCGCAGAGGATCGAGATCACCCCGAACGAGGCAAGCCCGATCAGGAAGATCCGCCGCCGGCCGTAGCGGTCGGCGAGGGCGCCGGCGATGATCAGGAGGGCCGCCAGGACCGCCAGATAGCCGCTCGCGACATAGGCCTGGGCCTCGAGAACGCCGAGCGACGTCGTGGTCGGCAGCTCCTCGCCGATCCGCTTGAGGGCGAGGTTCACCACGGTGCTGTCGAGGAAGACGATCCCCGAGGCGAGGATCGCCGCGAGGAGGGTCCAGCGTTGGGCGCGCGTCATGTGGCGGGCAGTGTCGCACAGGCACGGATATGCTCCTGCGCATGCCGGAACCGGGACCCGTCGCGCTCGTCGGATCCGGCGAGTTCCTGCCCGCGATGAACGAGCTCGACGCGGCCCTGCTCGCCGCGACCGGGCGAGGCCGGCCGCGGGTCGTGATCCTGCCGACCGCATCCTGGCCCGACGGCGAGGACGTCTTCCGGCGCTGGGCGGCGATGGGGGTCGAGCATTTCTCGGCGCTCGGCGCGGAGGTCGAGCCGATCCTCGTCCGCGACCGGTTCGACGCCGACGACGAGGCCCACGTCCAGGCGATCGGCGAGGCCGATCTCGTCTACCTCTCGGGCGGGAAGCCGGGCCACCTGACCGAGGCCCTGGTCGGGTCGCCCGTCGGGGACGCCCTCATCGCCGCGCATGGCCGCGGGACGACCCTCGTGGGCTGCTCGGCCGGGGCGATGACCCTGGCCGATCGCCACTGGGACGCCCGGAAGCGGCGCCTGTTCTGGCCGCTCCGCTGGCACGACGGGCTGGGCCTCGTGCCCGGCGCGACCGTGATCCCCCACTACGACGCATTCCCCGAGCCGGTCTCGGCGATGGTCGTGCTCCAGGCGCCGCGCGGCCTCGCGACGCTCGGCATCGACGAGGAGACCGCGCTGGTCGGCCGCGACGGGGCGTGGCAGGTCCAGGGTCGCGGCCGGGTCACGGTCTGGCGCGGCCGGAATCGCGAGCGGTTCCGGCGCGGCGAGGTGTTCCGGATCTAGTCGCGCCCGGGCGCGACCGCCGTCGATCCCGGCCCCGCTCGAGCGTCCCGGCCGCTTATCCCCGCCCCGCAAACCGCGAACGCCCCGGCCGTTCGGTCGGGGCGTCCAGGCGAGGGGGTCCGGGAGCGCGAGTCTGGGCCGCCGCGCTCGACCGTGATCGGCCAGGCAAGGCGTCAGTCGGGCTTGACCTGGCGAAAGCAATCGGAGCAGTAGACGGGTCGATCCATGCGCGGCTTGAAGGGAACCTGCGCCTGGTTGCCACACGATGAGCAGATGACGGCGAAGTACTCGCGTGCGACATGCTCGTCGCTGCGCTCGTATCCCCGGGGACCGCCGATGTCCCGGACGTCGTAGCCGGCGTCGCGCGTCGCCCGTCGGCTGGCGCGGCAGCTCGCGCAGCGCTTGGGGTCCGACGCGAAGCCCTTCTGGACGTAGTACTCCTGGTCGGCGGCCGAGTGGATGAACTCCACCCCGCAATCGACGCAGGTCAACGTTCGGTCGACGTAGGTCACGAAACTTCCTCTCCTCTGGCGCGGTCGCTTGCCCTGGCGCCGTCGGGGGCGGCCACATCGGCGGACGGGACGGTGCGGATGCGTCGGAGAGGCCGGCGCCGCGCTATCCAGGTGCCGTTATGGAGTCCCTGTCTCGGGGCGCACGGGGTGGTCGATGGCCCGACCATACACCCATCGTTCGGATCGGGCGTTGCAACGGCCGGGACGGCCGGATCGCCTGCCGCGGCGGGTGTGGGGGGCGGAATGGGAGGCGCCGCGGCTCGCCCAGGGCCGTGCCCGGCGGCCCCGGATTCTCGGCATCCGGGCGACGCTCGCCTGCAATGCGCGGGCCTGGGGCGCCGCCGGGTCGGGTCCACGCTCACGGGCGGCGTCGATTCCCGGCAATCAGGCGAGGCTCGCCCGAATGCCAAGGATGTGCACCGATCCGTCGGATAACAGGCGACGCTCGCCCGAATGCCAAGGATGTGCACCGATCCGCCGGACAACGGGCGAGGCTCGCACGAATGCCGAGGATGTACGCGTGGCGCCTGGGCGCCCGCGCCCGCGCCGCCGCGCCCGCGCCCCGGGCGCCCGGGCGCCCGCGCCCGCCACGGGCGCGCCCCGCCCGCGACCGGCCGCGCCCGCGCGCCCGCGCCGCCACCGGCCCCGCCGCGCTCACCCGTCGCGACGACCCGGTCGCGTCTGTCACAATGGCCCCCGGGGTCGAGGCGGCTGCGAGCGCCGCACGGCCGCCCGACCCGGGGACCGTGGGCGGAGGACGGCGCCTCGGCACCGGGGCGTCACCCGCCATCGTCGCCCCACCCGCGACGGCACAGGAGGCCAGCCCGACCGGATGCTCCGACTCCTCCACACCGCCGACGTCCACCTCGGCGCCCGCCACACCGACCTGGGCGAGCAGGCGGCTGCCCAGCGGGAGCGCCAGTTCGCCGCCTTCAAGGCCGCGGTCGACCTCGCGCTCGCCGAGCAGGCCGACATCGTCCTCGTCGCGGGCGACCTGTTCGACTCGAACACCCAGCCGCGTCGCTCCGTCGAGCGCGTCGCCGCCGAGCTGCGACGGCTGGTCGACGCCCGGATCCGGACGGTCCTGATCCCCGGCACGCACGACGTCTACGACCGCTCGTCGATCTACCGGGTCCACGACCTTGCCGCGCTGGCCGGCTCCGGCGAGGACGACGATCTCGTCACCGTCCTGACCCCCGACCGGCCGAGCGTCCACCTCGCCACGTGCGACGTCATCGTCCACGGACCGGTATTCGCCACGAAGCGCGCCCCGCACAGCCCGCTCCGCGACCTGAAGGTGACCGCCGGCGACGGGGCGACCTGGCACGTCGGGATGGTCCACGGCTCGCTCGCGATCCCGGACCGGACCGATCGCGACGAGGTCGTCTTCAGCCGCGAGGAGATCGCCGCGACCGGGCTCGACTACCTTGCCCTCGGCCACTGGCACTCCGCCCAGCAGGGCAAGGCCGGCGGCACGACCTGGGCCTACTCCGGCGCGCCCGAACCCGTCGCGGTCACCCAGGACGGAGCGGGCAAGGTCCTCCTCGTCGAGCTGGCCGAGGCCGACGGCAACCGGACCGTGACGATCGCCGAGCGGTCGGTCGGCCGGACCCGCTTCGAGAAGCTCGCCATCGACGCCGCGACCGTCGCCGACCAGCCCGCCGTCATCGCCGCGATCCGCGCCAAGGCCGACCCGGACCTCGTCCTCGACGTTCGCCTGACCGGCGTCCGGCCCGACGAGCTCGACTGCTCCACCGACGAGATCGAGGACCAGCTCAAGGGCAGCTTCCTGAAGCTGCGCGTCCGGGACCAGTCGATGCCGGCCCTGACCCAGGGCAGCCTGCCCTCGCCGGACACGATCCCGGGCGCCTTCATCCGCAACGTGGAGGCCCGGATCGCCGAGCTCGAGGCGACCGACGCCGCCGCGGACGCGGCTGCGGAGCTCCGCGATGTCCTCCGCCTCGGCCGGCTCCTCCTCGCCGGCCACGAGGTGACGCTGTGAGGATCACCCGCCTGACCCTCCGTGACTTCCGCCGCTATCGCGAGCTCGAGATCCCCCTGTCGCCGGGGCTGACGATCGTCCACGGCCCGAACGAGGCCGGCAAGACGACGATCCAGCGGGCGATCGAGCTGGCCCTGACCCGCAAGGTCACGAGCGGCGGCGCCGACATGGACGCCCTGCGCTCGTGGGATTCGAGCGAGGATGCCCGGCCCGTCATCGGCCTCGAGTTCGAGATCGAGGACGAGGAGCGCGGCGTCCGGACGGGCACGCTCGAGAAGGCGTTCCGCGGCGCCAAGGGGACCGTCCGCCTCGACGTCGACGACACGACGATCACCGACCCGACCCTCGCCGACCAAGCCCTCGCCGAGCTGACCGGCATCCCGAGCGAGGCGTTCTTCCGCTCGACCGCGTCGGTTCGCCACCACGAGCTCGCCGACCTCGACCGCGACGAGGCGGCCCTCCGCGACCGCCTCCAGGCGTCGATCAGCGGTGCCGACCGTGGGACGTCGCGGGCCCGGCGCAAGCTGGAGAAGGCGCTCTACGAGCTGAACACGAAGGGGGCGAAGAACCCCGGCCGGCTGAAGGTCGCCGAGGACGCCGTCGAGCAGGCGAAGCTGGCCGTCGAGCAGGGCGAGCTCGCCCTCGCCCAGCTCGAACGCGACCGCGACACGCTGTCCGGCGCCCGCGAGCGGCGGGCCGAGACCGAGACGAGCCTCGCCGAGCGGCGCTCCCTCCTCGAGAAGGCGCGCCAGGCCGAGCGCCTGACGGCCGAGCGGGTCAACGCCCAGGAGCGCTTCGAGCGCTACCGCCAGGCGGTCGCGGTGTCCGAGGAGCTGGGCACGCTCCACGGGAGCCACCCGTCGGAGAACCCGCTGCCCGTCCTGGAGCAGATCGTCGGCCGCCTGCGAACCCTCGACGCGAAGATCCGGGAGCTGACCGCCGCCCTGTCGGGCGAGGTCGAGGTCTCGTTCGAGGTCCCGCCGGAGCCCACCTGGCGGCCCCTGTCGCGGGTCGCCCTGGCGCTCGTGATTCTCGGCGTCGTGGTCGCCGCGGCGAGCGTCGGCCTCAAGGCCGTCGGGGTCATCGACCTCGGCACGGCTCCCCAGCTCCTCGGCGGGGCGGCCGCCGGGATCGGGTTCATCCTCGCCTTCGTCGCCCTCTGGCTCCGCCGCAGCGACCGGATGCAGGCCCAGATGCGCGACGTCGAGATCGATCGCCGCCTCCGCGGCCGCTCGGAGATGGAGCAGGAGCTGCGCCAGGCGGAGGCCGACACCGCCCAGCAGCTGATCGGGCTCAACCTGCCCGACCTGGCGGCCGCTGAGGACCTGCTGGCCCGCGAGCAGGAGCACGTCGGGCGGATCGACCGCCTGACCGGCCAGCTCGAGGGCCTCGTCGGACGCGAGCCGGCCGACACCCTGGCCGAGCGCCGCGACACGGCCGCCCTCGAGGTCGAGCAGAAGACCCACGCCCTCGAGGCGCTCGGGCCGATCGCCAAGGAGCCCCGCGCCAGGGAACGTCTGGAAGTCGAGGTCCGCGATCTCGAGGCCGGCCTCGAGCGGGCCCGCGACGACGAGGCGAACGCGCGAGCGCGGGTCGAGGCCAACGGCGTGGACGCCGAGCAGGTCGCCGGCCACAGCGAGCGACTCGCCGGCTGGATCGAGGAGCTCGCCACCCTCCAGCGCCGGGCGCGCGTCTACGACCGGACGCTGCGCGAGATCGAATCCGCCGAGCAGGCGACGATGAAGACCGCGACGCGATTCCTCGAGAAGCAGATGGTCGGCGACGTCCAGCGGATCACCGGCGGCCGCTACCGCCGCGTCGCGGTCGACGATCGGACCCTCGACATCCAGCTCTACGCCCCGGAGAAGGGCGACTGGGTCGACGTCCGCTCGCTCAGCCAGGGCACGCTCGACCTCGTCTACCTCGCGGCGCGGCTCGGCCTCGTCCGCCTCGTGACCGGCGATCGCCGGCCGCCGCTCGTCTTCGACGATCCGTTCGTGACCCTCGACGACGACCGCGCGCGGCGGGCGCTCGAGCTCCTCCGCGAGATCGCGAAGGACTTCCAGGTCATCTACCTGACGACGTCCGATCGGTACCACGCCTCGGCCGACGCCGTCGTCGCCCTGGCCGGCCCGACCGAGGTCGACGACGCGCCGGCCGCGACCGCCGGAGCCGGGGCCGCCCACGGCTGACCCGGCCGGACCGGGCCTCGCGGTCGTCGTCTTCGGGCTGGCGTCGGCGATCGCCTGGGGCGCCGGCGACTTCGGCGGCGGGTGGACGGCTCGACGTGCGCCGGTCCTCGGGATCGCGATCGGCGTCGACCTGATCGGGGTCGTCCTGATGACCGGCCTCGCGCTCGCGATCGGGGAGCCGGTGCCCGGCCCGACGACGCTCGTCCTCGCGGCGCTGGCCGGGATCTTCGCGGTCGCCGGGATCCTCGGCCTGTACACCGGGCTCGCCGTCGGCCGGATGGGCGTCGTGGCCCCGGTGACCGGCGTGATCGCGGCGACGCTGCCGGTCGTCGTCGGGTTCGTCGGGCAGGGCTGGCCGGCGCCGCCGGTCGTCGTCGGCATCGCCCTCGCCCTCGTTGCGGTCGTCCTGGTCTCGGGCTCGACCGATCCCGCCGGCCGGCCCTCGGGGATCCAGTACGCCCTGATCGGCGGCGTCGGGCTGGGGCTGTTCAACATCGCGGTCGGGGCGTTTCCGGAGCACCTCGTGGCATGGCCGCTCGCGATCATCAAGGCGGGCACGCTCATCCCGATCGCGCTGCTCGTCGTCATCGGCCGGCGGCCGTGGCGGATCCCGCGGCCGGTCGTGCCCGCCCTGCTCGCCGTCGCGGTCCTCGACCTCGCCGGCAACGGCCTGTACATCCTCGCCACCCAGGCCGGCCGGCTCGACGTCGCGGCGACGCTCAGCTCGCTCTACCCGGTCACGACGGTCGTCCTGGCGGTCGCCCTCCTCCACGAGCGGGTCACCTGGAGCCATCTCGCCGGGATCATCATGGCCGGGGTCGCGATCGCCCTGATCGCCGGCGGGTCGGCCGCGCCGGCTTGAACGCGATGCGCGACGAACGCCCTGCCGACTCGACCCGGCGCAGCCTGACAGGCGCGGCCTGAAGCCTCGCCCTGAAGCCTCGCCCCCCACCCGGCACCCGAGGAGACGCAACCGTGACCGAGCCAGCCAGCCCCGCGCCGTCGCCGATCGAGTCCGTCTGGCTCGTCGAGGCGACCTACGCCCCCGACGCCGCCGAGACCCGGATTCCCTTCCGGGCCGAGCACATCGCCCGGCTGCAGGCGCTGAAGCGCGACGGCGTCGTCGTGGAGGCCGGGGCGTTCCTCGACGTCTCGGCCACGATCGTCCTCGTCCGGGCGGCCGACGAGCAGGCTGCCCTCGACGTCTGCCGCGACGACGTCTACCTCCGAAACGGCGTCTGGGTCGAGCTCCGGGCCCGGGCCTTCGGGCGGGTCCGCGACGCCTGACGAGCTGGGTGGCCGGCGCCGCAGGGTCGCCTGAGGGTCAGCGACGCCCGCTCGACGCGTCGCCGGCGGCAAGCGGAGCCGGCCCCGCGAGCCTCCGGATCGCGACCGTCGCCAGGTCCTCGCCCGCGACCAGGACACGGGCGGCCGCGAAGCCCTCGGCGACGAGGGCGGCCGCGATCCCGGCCGGGTCCGCGCCGAGCCGGCCGATCCCCGCCAGGTGGCGATCGACGACGGCGGGCGGCACCGTCCGCCCGGTTCGGCCGACGTTGCGGGCGTGGACGTCCGCCGGCGGTGCGGCGATGACGATGGCCACGACCGGGACGTGGGCCGCCGCGGCGATCCGGACGAGCGCCGCCCGGGCGAACCGCTCGGCATTCGTCGAATCGACGACGACCAGGCGACCCGCCGCCAGCCGCCGGCCGGCCTCGCGGTGGAGGATCGCGAACGCCCGCCGCGTCGCGCGCTGATCGGCGGGATCGCCGCTGACGGCCGCGCGGAGCTCGTCCGACGACAGGATCTCGGAGGCCGCGAACAGCCGGCCGGCGAGGGTGCTCTTGCCTGCGCCCGCCGCGCCGACCAGGACGACGAGGCCCGGGACCGGGATCTCGATCGGGTCGGGCGTCACGGCCGGGCCGGTGGTCGGCCGCTGCCCGGCCGGGACCCGGGGTGCCGGCGCCGCGTCAGGTCGTGGCGACCCGTCCGCGCGGTCCGGAACGGTCGCCCACGGTCGCGCCGCCGTCGGATCGAACCGCCTCCAGCGACGTCCCCAGCGGCCTCGCGTCGACCGCCGGATCCGGCGTGGCCGCGGTCTCGACGAGGCTCCGGAGGTTGTCGTACGTCCGGCGGAACTCGCGGTCCAGCCGGTTGCCGGTCAGGAGGCCGAAGAGGGAGCCGACGATCTCGCCCGGCAGCTCGTATTCGAGGCTGACCTGGATCTCGCAGCCCGAGCCGACCGGTTCGATCATCGTCGTCCAGCGGGCCCAGCCGCCCGTCGTCGTCCCGTGCACCTGGAAGAGCGTCGGACGCGTCGCGGCCGTGACGACGAAGCGGCCCGCCAGCCGCCGCCCGGCGACGCGGTAGTAGCCGACGAAGCTGGAGCCGATCCCGCCGGGCCGGCCGGCGATCTCGCCCATCTCGGCGAGGAGCGTCTGCCATTCGGGACTCCGCGACGGATCGACGATCAGGTCGAACACCGCCGCGGCGGGCGCATCGATCCTGAGCGTCGTCGACAGGTGGCTCATGCGTTCCCCCCGCATTCCCGTGGGCGCTGCCATGCCGGCCGTCCCGGGCGGATCGTACGCCCGGCGGCGGTCCTCCGTCACGCCGGGTTGCGCCGCAGGCGGCGGCGCGCGATGGCTCAGCCAGCCGCCCGGCGGACCTCCCAGCCACCCGCCTCGGCGCGGCGGACGTCGTAGGCCGGCTGGTCGTACATCGATGGGCCGCGGACCACATGGCCGTCGGCCATCCGGAAGCGCGATCCATGCCACGGACACTGGATCGCGTCGCCGACGAGCTCGCCCTCGGCGAGCGGTCCGCCGGCGTGGGCGCACTGGGCGTGGACGGCGAGGATCCGATCGCCCTCGCGGATGACGGCGAGGTCGTTGATCCCCGCCTTGAGCTTCGTCGGGCCACCCTGGGGGATGTCCGGGAGGTCCGCGAGGTCGAGCTTGATCCACTTCGCGCCCGCCCCGCGCCAGGCGTGACGATCGACGTGGGTCCCGATGAGGTAGACGAGATCGCCGCCGATCGCCGCCCCGATTGACAGGAGGAGGTAGCCGACGACGGCGAGGACGATCGGCGCCAGGCGATCCGCCGGGGCGCCGCTCCGGATGACGAGGGAGACGAGGTAGACCGCGAGCGTGACGACCATGACCGTGCCGTGGACCGTCGCCCGGCTGCGGGCGTTGCCGTCGACCTCGGCGTAGTCGGCGAGGCCGGTGACCGCGGCGGCGACCATGGCCAGCACACCCAGGAGCATCGAGACGTCGGCGACGAGCGGCTGCCCGATGAGGTCGGCGACGATCGAGACCGTCAGCGCGCCGACGGGGACGTCGGTGACGACGGCATGGACCGGGTGGCCGAGCCACGTCCCGTTCAGGAAGTTCTGGACCGGGCGGATCGGATGGAAGAGCGCTCCCAGCCAGCGATGGTTGAACTCGCCGAACGGCTTCGACCAGCGGGTCTGGGCGTCGACGGCGCGGGCCAGATAGCGACCGATCATCCTCGCGTCCTCCTTCAATCGAGTCTACGACGGGTGGGCCGGCGACGGATCCCCGCGAACCGCTACGCTTCGCCGCCATGCCGGCCCCCCTCTCCGAGCGCGAGTCGCGCGAGACCCGCGATCGCGACGGCCGCCCCGACTGGAAGCGGATCGTCGCGGTCTTCTGGCTGACCTCGATGGTCGAGGGGCTTGGCGTCAGCCAGGTGTTCTCCTTCCTGGCGCCGTACCTTCGGATCGTGGGCGTCCCGGAGGCGGACCGGGCGCCCTTCGTCGGGCTGTTCTCGGCCCTGATCTTCGTGGTCGGGATGCCGCTCGTCCCGCTCTGGGGCGTCTGGGCCGACAAGTACAGCCGGAAGGCCGTCGTCGTCCGGAGCTGCCTCGTGGAGGTGGTGGTCTTCGCCTGCGTCGCCCTGTCGCGCGAGCCATGGCAGCTGGCGGCGAGCCTGCTCCTCATCGGCTTCCAGCTCGGCAACACCGGGATCATGCTCGGGGCGATCCGGGACGTCGTCCCGCGGCGGCGGATCGGGACGATCATCGCGGTCTTCGGCGCGTCGGGGCCGATCGGGTTCGCGGTCGGGCCGACCCTCGGCGGCTTCCTCGTCGATGGCCTCGGCTGGGCGCTGCCGTCGATCTTCTGGGTGTCGGCGGCGCTGTCGATCGGCGCGGCGGCGATGGTCTGGTTCGGCTCGACCGAGGTCCGGCCACCCGTCGTGCCGGCGGGACGCGTCCTGCCGCTCGCCTACGGGGCCCTCCGGGCGACCCTCGGCGACCCGACCGTCCGGCGGATCTTCGCGATCTACGGCGTGGCGTTCCTGGCGAACCAGATGAGCCGGCCGTACCAGGCGCTGATCGTCGAGTCGATCGTCGGCCCGGGGCCGGGGCTCGCCTCGTCGATCGGTTTCGTGGCCGGCACCGCTGCGCTCGTCGGGGCGGTGATCGCGCCGCTCGGCGGCGTCGTCGGCGACCGGATCGGCTTCCGACCCGTGCTCCTGGGATCCCTCTTCGTGGGCGGCTTCGCCTTGCTCAGCGTGCCGCTCGTCGGCGCCATCCCGCCCCTGGCGGTGGCGATCCTCGTGTTCACCGCGGCGAACGGGCTCGTCGGGGCCATGGTCTTCAGCCTCCTCGCGACCGAGGTCCCCACCGAGCGCCGGTCGCAGACGCTCAACCTCGTGTACCTCCCGCTGTACGCGGCGGGCATCGTCGGGCCGCTCGTCGGCAGCGCCGTCTCGGCCGTGGCCGGCCCGACCGGGCCGTTCTGGGCGGGGGCGACCGTGTTCCTCGTCGGGGCGGTCGTCGTCGCGCTCCGCGTCCGGACACGCCCGGCCGCCGCCCCGACCTGAGTCGGCAGCAGATGTCGCTCGAGCGGGACAACGCCTTCGGCGACGACGGCGGCGTCCACGAGCTCGGGACGGTCAGCGGCGACGTGACGAGCGGCATGACGGTCGCGCTCACGGTTCCGGTCAGTGCGACGTAGCGGTGCCGCGCCGGGACGCTGCGCGCCTCCCAGACCTGGTCGCGATCGTTGAACCCCCGATCGGCTTCCCCGTTATTCCTCGGTGTCAACCCACAGGAGTGACATGGTCCGGTTCCGATCTCTGTTCCAGCCGCGTACGTTCCGCCCCCGCCGTCCCACCCGGCAACGCCTCCTGGCGACCGCTGGCCTCGCTGCCGTGATCGCGTTCGCCGTCCCGGTTGCCTCGACCGTCGCCTATCTCGGCCTGCCGACGCCGACTGGGCCGCACGGGATCGGCCGGACCGTCGCGACGTGGACGGATGCGGCGCGGCCAGAGGCGCGAACCGCCGACCCGGGCGACCAGCGTGCGATCCGCGTGGTCGCCTGGTACCCGACCGATGCCTCGGGTCGCCCCGGCCCATACCTCCGTGATCTCGACGCGATCGCGGACGTGCTTGTCGCGAGCGGCAGCGTGGGCGCGATCCCGGTCGCCGGCCTGCGGCTCAGCAGCGGGCACGCGATCGACGACGCGCCCGTGAGCGCGGCGCGGGCGGTCTGGCCGGTCATCCTCCTGTCGCCCGGCAACGATACGAACGTCGAGTTCTACGGGGCGATCGCCGAGAATCTCGCCAGCCTCGGCTTCGTGGTCGTCGGCATCGACCACCCGTATCAGGTGGGCGCGGTCGATCTCGGCGGCGGCCGGATCGCAGCGTACGAGGGGGATGCCGGCCTGCCGGGCGAGGCTCTCGCGGCGATCGTCCCGCGCCGGATCGCGGAACGGGTCGCGGACCTCCGGTTCGCGCTCGATCGTCTCGCCGGAGGCGGCCTTCCCGCACTCGGCGCCTCGCTCGACCTCGGGCGAATCGGGGTCGTCGGGCACTCGAACGGCGGGATCGCGGCGGCCGAGGCGTGCGTCGCGGACGAGCGCATCGACGCCTGCCTGAACATCGACGGCCAGGCGGCCGGCGGCCCATTCTCGACGACGCTGCCGCCGCGCGCCCCGGCGAAGCCGTTCCTGTACCTGACCAAGGAGACCGAGATGCACCAGCGGCTGGAGGTCTTGTTCGAGGAGGGTGGACCCGACACCTATCGCGTCGTCGTCCCGGCCGCGACGCATGGCGCATTCACCGACGGCGGTCGCTTCACCCCTCGGGTGTTGCCGCTCGAGGGCGATGCCGACCACACGCTGCGGGTCGCCCGTGGGTTCGTCGCTGCGTTCTTCAATCATGAGCTGCGCGGCGCGCCGCAGAGCGTGTTCGGGGCCGTAGACGCCCCGACGGACGTCCTGGTCGAGATCTACCCGCTGACGCGTTCCGGCTGACCGGCCGCCGGCTGCTGGTCGGACCGCCGCCCGGGCAGCAGCGCGATCACCGCGAGCAGCATCGAGATCCCGCCGTACCAGAGGGCGGGGAGGGCGAGCATCGAGGCGACCGGGACCGTCCAGCGGCGGTCGGTCCGGGCGCCCCACACGACGATCGCGATCGCGGCCGGCAGGCGGATCCAGAGCGGGATCGGGACGGACGCCCACGTCCCGCCCTTGCCGGCATTGCGAAGGATCACGTCGATCCACTCGCGCCACTGGTCGGGCAGGACCGCGAACGAGACCGCCGCGATGGCCGCCGTCGCGCCCAGCGCGATCGCGAGCGAGCGCCACTCGCGGCGGACGGCGAACCAGAGCAGCCCGATGCCCGGCGTGATCTTCGTGAAGAGGACGAGCGCCCAGGCGGCCGGCCAGCGGAACCCGACGACGATCGCGACCGCCAGCAGGAGCGACACGTTGCCGCCGGCGACCTCCATCGCCGCGAACGGGAACAGGAGCCCGGCGGCGAGCAGTCGCGGTCCGGTCAGGAACCGGACGGCGAGCACGAGGAGCGCGGTCCAGGCGGCCATGAACGCCTGCCACGGCAGCGCCGTCAGCGGCGAGACGAGCTGGAGGAACAGCGGCGAGTAGACGTAGGCGATCGGGTCGTTCCAGTCGCTGTGGAGGTATGGCTCGGCGAGGGTCGCCTGCCAGTAGCAGCGGGCGTCCTGGCCGGTGCCCCAGAGGCGGCCCCACGGCTCGCTGAACACGACGATCAGGGCCCAGAGCGCGACGGCGACCGCGATCCCGACCCAGGCGGGAGTCTCGAGCCGGGCGAGGGTGGGCAGCCGCCCGGCGGCGGCGCGCCGGACGGCGCCGAACAGGCGGTCGCCGGCATCGTCGAACGCGGCGAGGGCGTCGGGAGCGGTGCTCACCCTCGAAGTATCGCCGCCCGCGGCGGCTCGACCCGGTCAGCCGGGCCGTCGCCGGGACACGACGACGGCGCCAGCCCCGAGGAACAGCAGGGCGAGGGCGACGTCGGCGATCGCCTCGCGCGTCTCGATCTCGCGGTAGCGCTCGCGCGGGATCCCGAACTGGACATACGGATAGTCGAACCCCTGATCCAGCACCGTCGGATCGATGGCCACCAGCTCGTCCCACGTGACCAGTCGGCCGTCGGGCAGCTCGAGCCGGCCCTCGCCCACGATCAGGTCGTTGGCGTACTGGTTCTCGCCGGTCAGGCGGACCGTCTCGTTGGCCAGCAGCTTCTGGTCGACCGCCGTGATCGCCAGGAGCGTGAGGCCGCCGAGGATCAGCGCCAGGAGGAGCGTCGGCATCTGGCGACCGACGACCGAGCCGACGGCCACGGCCACGGCGGTCACGAGGAGCGCACCGGTGGCGAGCAGGACGCCACGCGTGTGGAAGCCGACGAACGACTTCGCCAGGTCGACCCCGGGCGCAAAGAGGGACACGAGCTGCTCGGAGACGACGCCGATGACCAGCGCGGTCACGACGGCGACGAGGAGCACCGGGAGGACGCGCTGCAGGTACCAGCGGACCCGGGAGGGACCGAGCGACCACGCCAGGCGGGCCGTGCCGCGGTCCAGCTCCCGGGCGATCAGCGGGGCGCCGAGCAGGAGTCCGGCGAGGACCGGGAAGAACCCCGCGAGGTTCTGGGACATCGAGGCGATCTTGGTCATCCAGCTGCCGAGGTCCTGCAGGTCGAAGCAGACCGGGCTGATCTCGGCCGTCCCGTCGAGCTGGAGGCAGCGGTCGTAGCCGCTGTTCCGCATCCACGCGAGGACGAGCGCGGTGACGACGGCCGACAGGACCGTCGCGGCCACGACGGCCCGGATCTCGAAGCGGTTGATGCGATAGGTGAGGCGGGCGGCGGTCAGCATCAGGCCGCCTCCTCCACCGCGGGCGTGGCCCGCCGGAGGCGTCCGGCGGCCATGTGGCCGATGACGACCTCCTCGAGCGTTGCCGGCCGGCCATCCACGGCGGCCTCCGGCGCGAGCGGCTCGGCGACCGGGACGCGGATCAGGCTCAGAGCCTCGCCACCGGCCGACGGGAACGACCCGACGACCCGGTCCGCCGCCACGGCCGCGACCGCGGTCGCCCCGACGACCCGGTGATGGGCGAGGGCCTCGGAGATGGAGAGGTCCAGCAGGGTGTGGCCCTTGCCCAGGACGATCAGCCGGTCGCACGCCTGCTCGATGTCGGTGATCACGTGCGACGACAGGAGCGCCGTGTGGCCCTCCGATCGGACCGCGTCGACGAGGACGTGGAGGAACTCCCGGCGGGCCAGCGGATCGAGGCTCGCCAGCGGCTCGTCGAGGAGGAGGATCCCCGCCCGCGTCCCGAGGGCCAGGGCGAGCCCGACCTGGGCCTGCTCGCCACCGGACAGCTCGGCCGCGACGGCCGACAGCGGGATCGACAGCCGCTCGACGTAGTGGGCGGCGAGGCTGGCGTCGAAGCTCTCGCGGAGCGTCGTCGCCAGGGTGATGTGCTCGGCCACGGTCAGGTTGCCGTACAGGGACGGCGACTGCGGCACGTAGCCGACCTTCGCGACGGCGGCCGCCCGGTCGGTCCGCGGGTCCACGCCGCCGGTCGAGAGGCGGCCCTCGGTCGGCCGCTCGAACCCGATCCACGCCCGGATCAGGGTCGACTTGCCGGAGCCGTTCGGCCCGACGAGGGCGGTGATGCTGCCCTCGGGGACCTCGAGGTCGACGCCGCGCAGCGCCCAGTTCCTTCGTCGGTAGCGCTTGCCGAAGCCGTGAGCCTCGAGGACCGCCGTCATCCGTCCCTCCTCGGTTCGTGCCGGGCCGACCGGCGGTTCGTCGCGACTGTAGCGGGGCGCCGTCTGGGCAGCGTGCCGGCGCCCGCCCCCCAGAGCGAGCGCCGGCCGCACGTGATGTGCCGGCTCATCGTCCCGTGCCGCCGGCGCTCCTCCCAGCCGTCACTCCCCGGCGAGCCGTTGCGGGACAACCCGGTACGGGCGCTGCGGGCGGCTCTGCTACCTTCGAGCTCGTGACGAGCCTCCACCCCCGCGACCGCGCCGCGATCGCCGTCGCCACCATCGTGACGGCCTGCGGCCTGATCGCGCTCCTCTTCGGGTCGTACGACGCCGGGATCACCTGGCGCTCCGAGTCGGATACCGGCCACCTCGTCGTCAGCGCCGTCGACCCCATGAGCCAGGCCGCCCGCGACGGGATCACACCGGGCCTCATCGCCGTGGAGGTCAACGGGTACAGCCTGATCAACCTTCCGGCCTACCAGTACGGCGAGCCCGATCCCGAGAACCCGGACAGCCCGGCCAACCCGCCGCCGATCATCGGCGTCTCGCCGGCCGCGCCACAGAACGCGACGGAGATCGGCGTCGACCAATTCGTCCTCGCCCGGAACTCGATCGAGAACCTCGGGCTGATCAGCGTGGATGCCCTGGCGACCGGGGGGCCCGATCGATGGGCCGTCCAGCGTTACTGGTACCCGGGCGCCTACGAGTTCGGCCAGAGCCAGCGGGCGTTCCTGCCGGGGCTGCTCCTGCTGGTTGCCGGCGCGTGGTGGCTGCGCTCGACTCGAGCGGGAGCGTCGCTTCGCAGCCTCGCGTTCCCGCTGGCCGCCGCCATCGCGGTGCCGTTCATCGCGGCCCCGTTCCTGGGCATCGGCTCGGTCACCGCGGTCCTCCTCGGCGGCGGCCTGACGATCGCCGCGATGGTCCCCCTCGCCCTCGGCCTCGCGGACCGGATCGAGGCCGATGAGGATCGCCGCCTCGTCCAGGTCCTGATCGCCGGGCTCGCCGGAGGGGCGGTCGTCGCCGTCCTCGGCTATGCCGTCGGCGACCGGCGGGACGAGGTCGCGACGTTGGTGACGGCGCTGATCGGTTCGATCGCCCTGCTGCCCGGTCTGATCGCCGCGGGCCCGATCGACCTCGGCCGGCTCCGGACGCGGGCCGTCGGGGCGGGCGGGCTGCTGCAGTCGACCGAGCTCGCCCTCGCGGGCGCCACGCCGGTCGTGTCGCTGGTGACGCACAACACGCCGCCGGTGCCGTTCTACCTGATCCTCTGGCTCCTCGCGATCTTCGTCGCCGCCCGGTTCACGGTCCGCCCGCTCGCCCGCCTGGCGACCCGGGCGACCCTCCAGCGCGACCTGGTCGTCGCCGCGACCGAGGCGGAGCGGGCCAGGCTCGCCGCCGACATCCACGACGACGCGCTCCAGGAGCTGACGCTCCTCGTCCGGCGGCTCGAGGCGTCGGGCGACGTCGAGGGCGCCGAGATCGGACGAACCGTGGCCGACCGCCTCCGGGCGATCTGCGGCGACCTCCGGCTGCCGATCCTCGACGACCTCGGCGTCGGGCCGGCCCTCGACTGGCTCGTCCTCCGGATCGAGCGGCTGGCCGGCGGCGAGGTCCGCCTCGAGCGCTCCGACGACGCCCGCCACAACCCGGATGTCGAGCTGGCGATCTTCCGGGTGGCCCAGGAGGCGCTCGCGAACGCGGTCAAGCACGGCCGCCCGCCGATCGTCGTCCGCTACCGCTCGACGCCGGGCGGGATCTCGCTCGCGATCGACGACGCCGGGCCCGGGATCGCCGACCAGGCCCCGGCCGAGGCCGAGCAGGCCGGCCGGTTCGGGCTCCTGAACATGGCCCAGCGGGCCGAGCAGATCGGGGCGATCCTCGACGTCAAGCGCTGGCCGACGGGCGGGACCCACGTCGCCCTCGAGTGGCGGCCTCGGTGAGCGACGCGGGGTGAGCCACGTCCGTCCGGCGAACGCCCTCGACCGGATCCGCCTGCTGATCGTCGACGACCATCCCGTCGTCCGCGACGGGACCGCCGCCCTTCTCGCGGCGCAGTCCGGGATCGACGTCGTCGGAACGGCCGGCTCGATCGACGAGGCGACGGCCCTGATCGCGGCCACCCCCGCCGACGTGCTCCTGCTCGACATCCGGCTCGGCACGGACTCGGGGCTGCGGCTCCTGACCGAGACGACCGCCGCTGCGCCGGCGATCATCGTCCTGACCGCGTACGACTACCCGCAGTACGCCGAGGCGGCGCTGCGGCTGGGCGCGTCGGGCTTCGTGCTCAAGACGGCGCCGCTCGCCGAGCTGCTCGACGCGATCCGGCGGGTTGCCGCGGGCGGGATGGCGTTCTCGATCCGGCCCCGGACGCAGGGCGGACTGGCCCGGCTCAGCGAGCGCGAGCTCGACGTCGTCCGGCTCGTCGTCGACGGCCGCTCGAACGACGAGATCGGGGCGCGGCTCGGGATCGGCCCCAAGACGGTCGAGTCGCATCTCCGGCGGCTGTTCGAGCGATACGACCTCGCCTCCCGGACGGAGCTCGCGACGCGGGCCCTGCGCGAGGGCTGGCTCGACGTCCCGCCGGGGACCTGAGGCGGTCCGGCGGACCGGGGTGGACCTGGACGGGTCGGTTGGCCCTGCCTGGCACCTCCGATATCAGCCGGGCTGATCCAGGGGTGGGTTGGAGCCCCCACAAGGGCCGACTCGACGGACGACGCACGCACGTGACCCCGCCCATCGAGCTCAGCAGGGCCCGGCGGAGCCATCCCCGGAGCCCTTGGCGGCTTCTCCACGCCAGGCTGGATCAGTCCCGCTGATGCGAGAACCCGGAAGTGCGGCGGGAGGGCACGAGGGCAACGCTTCGGCCATCGACGGGGCCACGCCTACCGGCTAGGATGCTCTCCACCAGCCATGAAGCCTCCCAGTCGATGCCGAACCTGCCGCCGCTTCCCCGTCCGCGGCTCCGCCGACCGAACCCGGCCGGCGACGTCGACGCGCCCGGTGGCATCGCCGAGGTAGAGGACCCGCGCGTCGTCGAGGCCTCCGGCCTCCGCTGGATCCACATCGAGGATCCCCGCCTCGCCCATCGCGAATGGCTCGAGCAGCACTACGACTTCCACCCGCTCGACTGGGAGGACGTCTACTCGCGCAACCAGCGCTCGAAGCTCGACGTCTACGACGACTATCTCTTCCTCGTCATGCACTTCCCGTTCTTCGAGAAGGCGTCCGGGCGGCTGCTCGTGGCCGAGGTCGACCTGTTCGTCGGCCCCGACTACCTGATCACCCTGACCGAGCATCCGCTGCCGCCGCTCCAGGCGATGTTCGAGCGGATGGAGTCGCGCGAGGAGCTCCGCGAGTCGACGTTCTCGAAGGGCTCGGGCTACCTCCTGTACAAGATCGTGGACACGAACGTCGACGCGGCCTTCCCGATGCTTCGCAAGATGGGCAACAAGCTCGACCGGCTCGAGGACGACATCCTCGAGGGCCGCAGCTCCGAGATCGTCCGCGACATCTCGAACGCCAAGCAGGAGATCATCAACTTCCGGCGGATCGTCCGGCCGCAGCGGGCGGTCCTGCGCGACCTCGAGCGGACGAAGCAGCGCTACCTCGCCGAGGAGATGGAGATCTACTTCGACGACGTGTCCGACGCCGCCGAGCGGATCTGGGACACGCTCGAGAACTACAAGGAGGTCGTCGAGGCCCTCGAGTCGACGAACGAGTCGGTCCTGACCCATCGCCTGAACGACTCGTTCCGGATCCTGACCGCGGCCTCGGTGATCCTCCTGCCGCTCACCCTGATCGCCTCGATCTACGGGATGAACGTCCCGGTCCCGGGCGAGAACGAGCCGTTCTCGTTCTGGGTCGTCGTCGCGCTCATGGGCCTGATGCTGGCCGTCCTGACGATCATCTTCCGGCGGCGCGGCTGGCTGTAGGCTGGCCCGGAGCACGGGTGCGCGGACGATGACGATGACGGAAACGCGGGAGCGGGGTCGGCGGGCCTACGAGCGCCAGGCGTGGAGCGAGGCGCTCGCGGCGCTCTCGGAGGTGGCGGCCCGGCCGGACGTCGACCCGGCCGACCTCGAGCGGCGGGCGGTCGCCGCCCACATGCTCGGCAACCAGGCCGACGCGACGTCGTGCTGGGAGGACGCCCATCGCCGGGCGGTGGCCGTCGGTGACGTCGGGCTGGCGGTGCGCTCGGCGTTCCATCTCGCGTTCAGCGCGTTCTTCCACGGCGACGCGGCTCGGGCCGGCGGCTGGATGGCGCGGGCCACGACGATCCTCGAGGAGGACGGATCCGATCGGGTCGAGCGCGGCTGGCTGCTCGTTCCGGCGGCGATCCGGGCCATCGACGCGGGCGACGCGCAGGGCGCACTCGAGCGGTTCGAGGCGGCGGCGGCGATCGCCGCGCGGTTCGGCGACCGCGATCTCGAGACGATGAGCCGCCTCGGCCGCGGCCAGTCGCTGATGGCCCTCGGTGACATGGAGCGCGGGCTGGCGTTCCTCGACGAGGCGATGATCGCGGTGACGACGGACGCGATCTCGCCGATCGTCGTCGGCCAGGTGTACTGCGCGGTGATTCAGACGTGCCAGGAGATCTTCGACGTCGGGCGGGCCCAGGAGTGGACGGCCGCTCTCGACGCGTGGTGCTCTCGTCAGGCCGAATCGGTCCCGTACCGGGGGCGGTGCCTCGTGTTCCGGGCCGAGCTGCTCACCCTCCACGGCGCCTGGGCGGCGGCCGACGTCGAGGCGCGCAAGGCCTACGAGTGGTTGCTGGGCCCGCCTCCGGAACCGGCCGTGGGCGAGGCCCGCTATCGCCAGGCCGAGCTCCATCGGCTTCGCGGTGAGCTCGACCGGGCCGAGGTCGCCTACCGCGAGGCGGCCGATGCCGGGCATCGGGCGGAGCCCGGGCTGGCCCTCGTCCGGTTGGCCCAGGGCCATGCCGACCGGGCGGCGGCCATGATCGGCCGGGCGCTCGACGAGGCGATCGATCTGACCCAGCGCGCCCGGCTCCTGGGTCCCCTGGTCGAGATCGCCCTGGCCCGGGGGGACCTCGCCGCGGCCCGTGTCGCCGCCGACGAGCTCGCCGCGATCGGCGGGCGGGTGACACCGCCGTTCCTGTCGTCGCTCGCTGCCTGGGCCGACGGCTCCGTCCGTCTCGCCTCCGGCGACCCGACGGGGGCCCTT
This sequence comes from uncultured Chloroflexia bacterium, assembly GCA_963710105.1. GTDB lineage: Bacteria > Chloroflexota > Limnocylindria > Limnocylindrales > CSP1-4 > CF-46. Next base: position 2,552,426 of record CAVPYV010000001.1, on the reverse strand, counting down.
GCCGCGCTGCGCCGGGCCGCGGCGGGCTGGCAGGAGCTCGAGGCGCCGTACGAGCTGGCGCGCACCCGCGAGCTCGTCGGCGGCGCGTGCGCGGCGCTCGGCGATCACGACACGGCCGCGATCGAGGTGGCCGCCGCCCGCCGAGCGTACGAGGAGCTCGGTGCCGCCCTCGACGTCGATCGGCTCGATCGGCTCGACCGGGTCGAGCGGGTCGCGGCGGGCGGCGGCCGCGGCGCGCCGGCCGGCCCGCTGTCCGAGCGCGAGATCGAGGTGCTCCGGCTGGTCGCCGCCGGGCGGACGAACCGCGAGGTCGCCGCCGCGCTCACGATCAGCGAGCGGACCGTGGACCGCCACGTCAGCAACATCTTCACGAAGCTCGACGTGTCGTCGCGGGCCGCGGCGACGGCCTGGGCCTACGAGCACGGCCTGATCTGACCGTCCGGGCGGTACCCATCGCCCCCCCGCGGGCGTTTGGGTAGTTCCGCCGATGCGGCGCCGGTCGCGGTCGCCGTACGGTCGGGTCGGCGACCGATCCTTCGGTCGCCTCCGCATCCCGAGCATCCCGCGCATCCCGAGCATCCCGCGCATCCCGACCCCGGAGGACCCGATGGAGACCCGCAGCCAGCACATCCAGACGCTGATCATCGGCGGGGGGCAGGCCGGCCTCGCGGCCGGCCACCACCTCGCCCGGCGCGGGCTGCCGTTCCTCATCCTCGACGCCGACGCCCGAATCGGCGACCACTGGCGGGACCGCTGGGATTCCCTGCGTCTGTACAGCCCGGCCGCATCCGACGGGTTGCCGGGGATGCCGTTCCCCGCGGCCGCCTTCCACTACCCGACGGGGCGCGAGATGGGCGACTACCTGGCCGCGTACGCCGAGCAGTTCCGGCTCCCCGTCCGGAGCGGCGTGCGCGCTGACCGGGTCGCGCCGCGCCCGGGCGGCGGCTTCCTCGTGACGGCCGGCGAGGAGCGGATCGTGGCCGACCAGGTGGTCATCGCCACGGGTGCCTTCCAGCGGCCGCACGTCCCGGCGTTCGCCGCGAAGCTCGATCCAGCGATCCGCCAGCTGCACTCACACGAGTACCGCGAGCCGTCCCAGCTCCAGCCCGGACCGGTGCTCGTGGTCGGGCTCAGCCACTCCGGCGCCGACATCGCGATCGAGGTCAAGCGCAGCCACCCGACGATCCTCTCGGGCCGGGCCCACGGCCAGCTGCCCGTCGCCGTGATCGACAGGAAGAAGGCCCGGGTCCTCTGGCCGCTCCTGAACTTCGCGTTCGCCCACGTCCTCACGATCCGCACGCCGATGGGCCGGAAGATGCGGCCGGAGATCCGCAAGGGCGGCGGGCCGCTGCTCCGCGTCCGCCTGCCCGACCTCGATGCCGCCGGCGTTGAGCGCTACGACGCGCGGGTGGAGGGCGTCCGCGACGGGCGGCCGATGCTCGCCGGCGGCCGCGTCCTCGACGTCGCCAACGTGCTCTGGTGCACCGGCTATCGGCCCGACTACGGCTGGATCGCGGCGCCGGTCACCGGCCCCGACGGCTGGCCCGAGGAGATCCGCGGCGTCAGCCCGTCGGTCCCCGGCCTGTACTTCCTCGGGATCCCGTTCCAGTACGCGTTCACGTCGATGCTCGTGGCCGGCGCCGGGCGCGACGCCGGCTACGTGGTCGAGCGCATCGCCGAGCGCGCCCGGGCGGCCCGGCCGGCCGCTGATCCGGCGCGGATCGCGGACCCGGTCGGCGGCAGCGGCTGACCCGCCCGAGGCGAGGGGGCCCGCGACGCGCCGAGCGGGCAGCGCGGGCCGGGGTCGGCGGTCAGGCCGGGAGGTCGCGCTCCTCCGGGCCGATGTAGCGCACGTCGGGCCGGATCAGCCGGTTCGCGGACGCCTGCTCGAGGACGTGGGCGGTCCAGCCCGCGGTCCGGGCGAGCGAGAACGTCGCCGGGAAGAGGTCCGGGGTGAGGCCGACGCCCATCAGCACCGGCGCCGCGTAGTACTCGACGTTCGTCTTCAGCGGCCGGTCCGGGTAGCGCTCGGCCAGCAGGCGAAGGGCCATGTCCTCGACCTGGATCGCGAGCTCGAGCCAGTCGGGCTTGTGCTCCATGCCCTCGGCGACCTTGCGCAGGGCCGCTGCCCGGGGATCGTAGGCGCGGTAGACGCGGTGGCCGAAGCCCATGAGCCGCTCGTGATGGTCGAGCGCATCCGTCAGCCACTCCTCGGCGTGCTCGACGGTGCCCATCTTGCTGAGCTGGTCGACGACCTCGGAGGGCGCGCCGCCGTGGAGCGGGCCCTTCATCGTTCCGATCGCGCCGGCGACCGCGGACGCGATGTCCGACATCGTCGAGGTGATCACCCTCGCGGTGAACGTCGAGGCGTTGAAGCCGTGCTCGGCGCCGACGATGAAATAGGCGTCGAGGGCGCGCGCGGTCGCCGCATCGGGCCGCTCGCCGTTGAGCTGGTAGAGGAAGCCCTCGGCCAGGTCGAGGGCGGGATCGGGCTCGATGGGCTCGTTGCCGGCGCGGATCCGGGCGAAGGCAGCCAGCGCCGACGGACCGAACGCGGTCAGGGCGCGGGCCTGCTCCGGCGTCGGCGGCCAGTCGAGGGTCTGGGTCGCGCCCCACGCGGACACCGCGGTGCGAAGCGCGTCCATCGGCTTGGCCGAGGTCGGCAGGGCGCGGAGGGTCGTGAGGACCGGCCCGGGGATCGGGCCCGTGGCCAGCCGGGCGTCGGGGTCCCAGTCGCCGGTCCAGAGCAGGTTCGCGACGGCCGGGTACGTCCCCCGCTCGACGAGGTCGCCGATCCGGTAGCCGCGGTAGACGAGGCGGCCGTTGACGCCGTCCACCCGGCTGAGCGAGGTCTCCCCCGCGATGACGCCCTCGAGGCCGGGCGAGTAGGGGCGCTCGTCGGGGCCGGCCGGCGCGGTGGTGGCCGCGGTAGTGGCCGGGGCGGGGGCGGCGCTCGATCCGGCGGCCGGGGTCGGCGCGGCGCCGGGCGTTCGGTCAGTCATCCGCCGATGGTAGTCGCCTCGCCGCCGACTCGCCCAAGGGCCGGTCGGGTCGGTGGAGTGGGCCGGTTGGCAGGTTCCGCGCACGGAGATGGCCGGCGCGGCGGCGGCCGGGACGCCCTACCGGGTCAGGTCGCGTGAGACGCCGCTGCGGCTTGGATCCTCGGCATTCGGGCGAGCCTCGCCTGTTACGCGCCGGTTCGGCGCGGATCCTCGGCATCCGGGCGAGCGTCGCCTGTTACGCGCCGGTTCGGCGCGGATCCTCGGCATCCGGGCGAGCGTCTCCCGGATGCCGAGCGACGAAGGCGATCCTGAGCGTGGCGCCCGCCCAGACAGGGTGCGCAGGCTCGGATAGCGGGCGAGCGTCGCCCGAATGCCGGAAATCGGCACCCGTCGGAGGGCGCGGGGCCGTGGCAGCGCCGGGCGCCGGTGCGTCAGCGGCGGTCGCTTGGGCTGATCGCCTCGAGGATCACCCGGACCACGATCGCGCCGACCACCGCCACGACGATGGCGGCGATGAACCCCTGCGCCTGCCCGAGGTCGAGCTGCTGGGCGATCCAGCCGCCGACGATCGCGCCGAGGATGCCGACGACGACGTTCGGGAGGCAGCCGCGCGCCGTGCGGCCGCCGACGAGCGCGCCCGACAGGGCGCCGGCGATGAACCCGAGGATGATCCAGTACAGCCAGTCCATGGCCGTCAGTCTGCCACGTCAGATGGGGCCAGGAATGCCTCGACGGCCGCGACGAACTCGGCGGCGTGGGTGTGGTGGGCGGCGTGCCGCGCGCCGGAGATCGTCACGACCCGCCCGTCCCGCAGCCGCGCGTCGAGGGCTCGCGTCGCCGCGGCGAAGGGCTCGCTGCTCGCCCCGCCGAGGAGCTGGAGGACGGGCTGCCGGACGGCGCCGAGCGCTTCGAGCGAGCCCGCCGGGCTGGTCTCCGCCCGAAGCTCGCGGATCGTCGTGTCGATCGCGGCCGCCCGGCGGGGCCAGATCGGATCGGCCCGGAACCCGAGCAGGTCCGCTTCCGGCATGCCGACGATCTCGCGCATGAACGTGGCGAGGGCCTCGTCACGGTCGCCCGCGGCGACGAGCCTCTCGAGCCGGCGGACCGTGCCCGCGTCGGCGTCCTGGTAGCCGCGACCCTCGTCGGCCGGCGGCGCGCCCTCGTAGCAGACGACGCGCCGCAGGTTCGCCGTCCGGAGCGCGGCACCGAGCGCGATCCGCCCGCCGTACGAGTGGCCGACGGCATCCACCGGCCGACCCGACTCGGCCGCGACCGCGTCGACGACGGCGGCGAGATCGTCGAACTCGCGCTCGATCGCGTACGGCACGCCCGGATCGCCGTCGCCCGACGCCCCCCGCCCGCGGCGATCGACCGCGTGGATCGCGTGGCGGGCGGCAAGGAGCGGCCCGCTCGTCCGCCACGTGGTGTGGTCGGCGGTCGCGCCGTGGACGAGGACAAGTGGCGCCCCCGAACCGGACCCGAAGACGGCGATCGGGACGCCGTCGGGCGCGGCCACGACCATGGCCGGGCCTCCCTCCGCCGGGCCCCCGCCGGCCGTGCCTCCCTCGGCCGGGACCGTCACAGGAGCCGGGCGGCCGTCCGATCGACGATCCAGGTCGCGCCGGGCCGCCGGGCGAGCTGGGCCGGCAGCGCCCGCACGTCGCGCTCACCGTGGAGGATGTCGCGGAGGATCTCGGCCTTCCCCTCGCCGTGGCTGACCACGAGGAGCTCCGCTGCGGCCGGGACGATCGCGGGATTGAGCGTGATCCGGGCGACGTGCGGCTCGACGTGGGTCGGCGCCGGAATGCCGAGCGCCCATTCCGAGCGATCGAACGCCGCCGAGCCCGGGAAGACCGACAGGATATGGCCGTCCGGCCCGACCCCGAGGAGGATGAGGTCGAAGACCGGCCAGCCGTCGTCGTTCGTGTCCGGTCCGTCGGCCTGGAGGTCCTCGGCATAGCGGTGGGCGCACCAGCCCTCGTCGTGGCCCTCGCCGATCGCGACGCTCGTCTCGATCGGGTGGACCTGGTCGATCGGGATCAGGACGCCGCCCGTCCGGCCGGTCATCACGTCGCCCGGCAGCCCGCCGGTCCCGGACTCGCCCGACCGATGGGCGATGTTCAGGAGGATGTCGTTCGCGATCTTCGCGTTCGACAGGGGATGGTCCGGCGGGACGAACCGCTCGTCCGTGAACCACAGCTGGACCTTCCGCCAGTCGAGCTCGTCGCGCAGCGCCGTCTGGGCGAGGTGGTGGTAGATCCCGGCGACGGTCGACCCGCCGGTCGTCACCCAGTGGGCCTCGCCGTGGTCGTCGATCGCCACCGCCAGAATCTCGACGATTCGCTCCGCGGCGGCGAGCGAGCAGGCGTCGCCGTCGGCGAGGGTCACGATCGTGGGCTCGGTCATGGGACGGGACCTCCGGCGAGGGTTGCGGCGAGATCGAGCGTCTCGACCGCGACCAGGTCGCGCCCGCCGCCCTCGATCGCTTCGGCGAGCAGGTCGACGTCGTTCCGGCGCGGGGCGTTGAAGCCGCGCTCGAGGGCGTGGACCCCGTCCTGCCAGACGCGGACGTGGACGGCGTCCTGCTCGGCGGTGACGTCGGCCCTGAGCTCCGAACCCCGCCAGTCGGCGAGGAGCTCGATCCGGAGCGTCGTGCCCGGAGGCATCTCGGACAGGACCGGCCGGATCACGACGGCGACGTCGGTCCGATCGAGGTGGAGCGTGGCGCCGAGGCCGGCGCTCGGGTTGGCGAGTGGCGTCAGCCGGCCGTCCGCGCCACGGGCCGGCGCCTTGCGGGCGGCCACGCCGGTCATCGGGGCCAGGGGCCGGACGACCTCCATCCCGAGCCGCGACCCGAGCCAGGCCGCGTGGTACAGCGGCTTGACGACGTTCGTCGTCTCGGCGGCTCCCTCGTCGCGGACCCCGTACGTGACCGCGATCCGCCGCAGGTGGCGGAGGTACGGCAGGAAGTCCGGGATGTCGAAGATCGCCGCGATCGCCTCGCGCCAGCGCGATTGGCGGACCATGGCGAAGTCGGAGATCGCCAGGGACAGGCGCTTGCCGGACTCGGCCATCCGGCGAAGCTGGACGAGACCCGTCCCGTGCCATCGGGAGCCGTCGACGATGAGGCGATCGGCCATGGCCAGGAGATCGTTGACGGGCGCGCTCCCGAACGACGGCTCGTCCGGCCACCAGACGGTCACCGGCAGGTCGTGGATCAGCAACGGCGCCACGATCGCGTCGAGGTGGCGGCCCGATTCGCCGCCGCAGGTGAGGTGGATCGTCTCGGCGCACGTCTCCGGGGCGTCGGCCCGGGGCATGATGCAGTGGGCGACGATCTGGGCGTCGAGCCAGGACGGGCCGTCCGGGTCGGCCGGCTGGACGATCGTCGTCCGCGACGGGTGCCGCCCGACCAGCGACTGGATCGTCGCCGCGCAGCGCTCGCCGACCTCCGGCCGGGCGGCGATGACGACGAGGTTCATCACGCTCGTCCGGGCGCCGATGTGGCGGTCGGCCACGAGGTCCCCGTCGGCGTCGGTGGCGCCCGCCAGACTCGCCTGGGACCAGATCCGGGCGAGCTCCTGCTCGACCTCCTCGATGCTGTGGGCGCGCGACCGCCAGCGCAGGATCGGCTCGTTCGGACGGGCCGGCGCGTCGAGGACCGCGCCCGGGCCTAGATCCTTCGCCATTTCCGTCCCTCGCGGGCGAGCAGCGCGTCGGCCGCCTCGGGGCCCCAGCTGCCGGCCTCGTAGTTGGGGAACGTCGGCGCCGGCTCGTCCATCCAGGTCTCGATGATCGGGGTCACCCGGGCCCACGCCGCCTCGACCTCGTCCGCCCGGGTGAACAGCGACGCGTCGCCGAGGAGCGCGTCGAGGATCAGCGTCTCGTACGCGTCGGGCGAGTCGACCGTGAACGCCGAGCCGTACGTGAAGTCCATCGTCACCGACCGGACGTCGATCCCGAGCCCCGGGACCTTGGCCCCGAAGCGGAGCATGATCCCCTCGTCCGGCTGGATCCGGATCGCGAGCAGGTTCGGGTCCGGGTCCGAGCCCGACTCGCGGAAGAGCCGGTGGGGGACCTCCTTGAACTGGATCGCGATCTCGGTCGCCCGCTTCGGCAGGCGCTTGCCGGTCCGGAGGTAGAAGGGGACGCCGGACCAGCGCCAGTCGTCGACCTCGAAGCGGGCGGCGATGTAGGTCTCGGTCTCGGATTGGGGATCGACCTCCGGCTCCGAGCGGTAGCCCTTCACGGGCTTGGCCGCGACCCAGCCGGGTCCGTACTGGCCGCGCACGACGTCCGTCCGCATCTGGTCGGGCGTCAGCTCGCCGATCGCCCGGATGACCTTGACCTTCTCGTCGCGCAGGGCGTCCGCCTCGAAGGTGGCGGGCGGCTCCATCGCGACGAGGCTCATCAGCTGGAGGAGGTGGTTCTGGAGGAAGTCGCGGCTGGCCCCGGTCTCCTCGTAGAACGAGCCGCGGTTCTCGACGCCGATCGTCTCGGCCACGGTGATCTGGACATGGTCGATGTGGCGGCGGTTCCAGATCGGCTCGAAGATCCCGTTGCCGAAGCGGAAGACGAGGAGGTTCCGGACGGTCTCCTTGCCGAGGTAGTGGTCGATCCGGTAGACCTGCGACTCGCGGAAAACCTTGCCGACCTCGCGGTTGAGGCGGATCGCCGAGTTGAGGTCGTGGCCGAACGGCTTCTCGATGACGATCCGCCGCCAGCCGCCCTCGTGGCGCTCGTGGTCGAGCCCGACCCGCCCGATCTGGGTGACGATCTCGGCGAAGGCCGATGGCTGCGTCGCGAGGTAGTAGAGGTGGTTGCCGCGCGAGTTCTGCTCGCGGTCGATCCCCTCGAGGACCTTGACGAGGTGGTCGTAGTCGTCGGGGCTGGCGAAGTCGAGCTTCTCGTAGCGGATCCGGGCGGCGAAGGAGCGCCACGCGGTCTCGTCGATCGGGAGGACGCGCGAGTACTTCTCGAGCGATGCCCGGAACTCCGTCCGGAGGGCCTCGTTGTCGTAGTCGCGGCGGCCGATCGCGAGGACGACGAAATCGTGGGGGAGCAGGTTCGTCCGCCACAGCTGGTAGAGCGCGGGGATCACCTTGCGGTGGGCGAGGTCGCCGGTCGCCCCGAACAGGACGAGGCAGCTCGGGTCGGGCAGGCGCTCGATCCGGAGGCCCTCGCGGAGCGGGTTGTCGTCGGTCCGCGGCGGCGGCTTGCGCTTGCCCTGGCGGGCGAGCCGGAAGTCGCGCATCGTCCGCGGCGAGTCCTTCGGACGGGGGGCCGGGTGGGGCGTCTTGTCGGGCGCGCTGTCCGGCGAGACGGCCGGCGCGTCGGGCTTCGCCGAGGTCTTCCGCCGCTTCGGGGTCGCGGTATCAGTCATCGCGCGATCGCCGAGTCGGGTCGGTTCTGCCATCCACCATGGGCGGTCGTGGAGGCCGGGCGCCGATCGGCCGCGGGCTCGAGCGCGGGCCCTGAGGTAGCCGCAGACGGCAAACCGCGCTCGCGGGCTGCTCCGCGCGACGCGGATCCGGCGGGCGGTACCGGACGTTCACCACCGGCGGTGGTGGCTGGCCGCATTGCCGGGTCGGCGAGCGTCACTCCGCCCCCGCCCTGGGCGAGCGAGCGTTCCCTCGGCCCCGAGGGTGCCGGCTCACTCGGTCTTGACCGCATGGCCGCCGAATTCGTTCCTCAACGCCGCCAGCACCTTCGCCCCGTAGGAATCGTCCTGGCGCGACCGGAAGCGGGTCAGCAGGGAGAGGGTGATCACCGGCGCCGGGACGTCGCGATCGATCGCCTCCTGGATCGTCCAGCGGCCCTCGCCCGAGTCGGCCACGTAGCCCTTGAGGTGCTCGAGGTCCTGGCCGTTCGCCTTGAACGCGCGGGCGGCGAGCTCGAGCAGCCACGACCGGACGACCGATCCCTGCATCCAGAGGTCGGCGATCCCGGCGAGGTCGAGTGGGTAGGACGAGGCGTGGAGGATCTCGAATCCTTCGGCGTAGGACTGCATCAGGCCGTACTCGATCCCGTTGTGGACCATCTTCACGTAGTGGCCGGCGCCGGCCCCGCCGACGTGGAGGTAGCCGCCCTCGGGGGCGAGCGACAGGAAGATCGGCTCGAGCGGCTTCACGGCCGGCTCGTCACCGCCGACCATCAGGCAGTAGCCGACCTGCAGCCCCCAGATCCCGCCGGACACCCCGGCGTCGACGTACTGGATGCCCTTTGCGGCGAGCGCGGTGTGGCGGCGCTGGTCGTCGTGGAAGTTCGTGTTGCCGCCGTCGACGATCGTGTCGCCCGGCTCGAGGTGCTCCATCAGCTCCGCGATCTGGGCCTCCGTGGCGTCGCCGGCCGGGACCATGATCCAGACCGCCCGCGGCTTCTCCAGCTTCGCGACGAGCTCGGCGATCGAATAGGCGCCGAGCGCGCCCTCGCCCTCGATCTCCTTCGTCTTCTCCGACGTCCGGTTGTAGGCGACGACCTCGTGGCCGTCCCGGAGCAGGCGGCGGACCATGTTGCCGCCCATCCGACCGAGACCGACGAACCCGATCCGCATCGCGACTGGTCCTCCATTTGGTTGCTGGCCGCGACCCGATCGGGTCGCGCAGGATGCCGCCGTCAGCCCCGCCCGAGCGCCTCGCCGATGGCCGCCTCGAGCGCGGCGAGGCCGCTCTCGAGATCGCCCAGGTGGACGCGGAGGATCGGCAGGTCGTGCGACTCGATCGCGGCGAAGTCGCCCTCGGCCTGGGCGTCGATCAGGCGCCCGAATGTGTACGGCCAGCCCGGGATCGGGCGGTCGACCGGGTGGTCCGAGGTGATCTGGAGGAACCAGCCGCTCGGCGTCCCGCCCTTGTGGAGCTGGCCCGTCGAGTGGAGGAAGCGGGGGCCGAAGCCCGCCGTCGTCGCGCACCGCGTGGCGTCGCGGAGGAGGCGCCGGATCCGGTCGAGGGCCGCCTCGGTCGCAGGGGTCGGGGCGATGAAGGCCTGCAGGGCGAGGTAGGCGTTCGGGCGGCGCCGGGCGAGATGGCGGGCGAGCTCCCCGACGAGCGTCCCGTCGCCGGCGGTCAACCGGAGGGCCGCGTCGCCGTGGAGGGCCAGTCCGGTCCCCGCGTCCGTGACGAGGGCGGCCGGCGGCGGTGACGCGGCCGCGCCGCTCTCCGCCGCGGCAAGGACCTTGCGCGTGAGCTCTTTCGCCTCCTCGACGTTCGGCTGGTCGAACGCGTCGATCCCGAGGACCGCCCCGGCGATCGCCGTCGCGACCTCCCAGCGGAAGGCCTCGGCGCCGACGTCGATGGGGTCGGCGACCTCGATCCGGATCACCGGGTGGCCGGCCGCCGCGGCTTCCTCGACCAGGGCGTCGCCGGCGGCGAAGGCATGGCCGGCGAGGGTGAGGCGAACGAAGACGCGATCGCTGCCGTAGGCTTCGATCCTGCCGATGGGCTCGCGGTCGACGGGCACGATCCCCGTTCCGTGCTTGCCGGTGCTCTCGGCGATCAGCTGCTCCAGCCACGACCCGAAGCTCTCGATCGGCGGATCGGCGACGAAGGTGAGCTTGTCGCGGCCGGCCCGGGCCAGGGTCCCGATCGCAAGGCCGAGGCTCAGCCCCGGGTTCGAGGCGGGCTCCGGGTCGCGGCAGGCGTTCGCCATCGCCACGGCCGAGGCGAGGAGCGGGTCGAGATCGATCCCGATCAGGCTCGCCGGCACGAGGCCGACATATGTCAGCGCGGAGTAGCGGCCGCCGATGTCGGGCGGGTTGAGGAAGACCTCGCGGAGCTCGTCGTGATGGGGGATCGCCTCCTCGCTCCGGCCCGGGTCGGTGATCGCGATCATCAGCTCGCCGGCGTGCTCGTTGCGTGGCGCGTGGTGGCTTCGCAGGGCGTGCTCGGCGCGGGCCCAGGCGTCGGCCTGGAACGCAAGCGGCTCGGTCGTCGTGCCGGACTTGCTGGCGACGATCCAGAGCGTGGACAGCGGGTCGAGGTCGTCGACCGTCGCGGCGACGGCCGCCGGGTCGGTCGAGTCGAGGACGCGCAGGTCGAGCCAGCCGTCGGCGTGGCCGAACATCCGGTGGAGGACGTCCGGGGCGAGGCTGCTGCCGCCCATCCCGCCGACGACCGCGGTCGTGAAGCCGGCCTCGCGGATCCCTTCGCCGAATCCTTCGAGGGCCGCGATCTGGCCGGTGAAGTGCTCCGGGCTGTCGAGCCAGCCGAGGCGCTCCGCGATCGTCTCCTGGACCCGCTCGTTGGCGGACCACAGGGTCGTGTCGCGATCCCACAGCCGCTCCGCCCAGCGCTCCGCCCGGGCCCGGGCGACCGCTTCGTCGTAGGCCGCGGCGCCGTCGCCGAGCGACAGATCGGGGAGGGAGGTGGTCAGGCTGGAGACGGCGTCGTCAGGCATCGCCCCCATGGTAGTCCGAGTCCGCGCGACCGCACGTTGCGGGTGCGTGACACCGCCTTGCGGAGCGCCCGTGCCCGCGCCTGTCAGATGTTCGTCCCGTGCACCGAACGCCCGTCGCCGACGGCCACGACCCGGGATTCGGCGGTCAAGCCGGCTCGTCGAGGCCTTCCGCTGGTCAAATGTTCGTCCGGTACGCGTCAGCCGCCTTCGACGCCTCTCGGGAGCCGGCAGACGTGCCTCAGCCGCTCAACTGACCGGCCGGGCCGGCTCGACCAGCCGACCGCGCGCTCGGGGCCGGCAGTCCGGGCGGTCGTCGCGGGGAGGCCCGGCCTCGCCGAGCACGTGGTGCTCGATTGGCAGTCGCGCCTCGGCTGTGCCCCCGCGCCGCCCCCGGCTAGCCGCGCTCGGCCGCCTCGATCGCGAGGACCTTGTCGAGCCGCCGCCGGTGACGGGGCTCGCCGCTGAAGCGGGCGCCGAGGAAGGCGACGACGCACTCCCAGGCGGGCTCCGGCCCGATCACCCGCGAGCCGAGCGTCAGGACGTTCATGTCGTCGTGCTCGACGCCCTGGTGGGCCGAGTAGGTGTCGTGGCAGACCGCGGTCCGGATCCCGACGACCTTGTTCGCGGCCACGCTCGCCCCGACCCCCGAGCCGCAGATCAGGATGCCGCGCTCCGCCTCGCCGTCGCGGACCGCGTGGCCGAGCCGGGCCGCGAAGTCGGGGTAGTCGTCCTGGGGATCCGAGCCGTCGCCGCCGAGGTCGATGACCTCGTGGCCGAGGCCGGCGGCCGCCAGCCGCCGGGCGAGCTCGTCCTTCAGGGCGGCCCCGGCGTGGTCGGCGGCGAAGGCGACGCGCATCGTCGGCGCCGGCTCAGCTGTGGCCCGGGTCGGACGACGGGGTCCGATCCACGCCGGACTCGCCCTCGGCGACGCTCGGATGGGCGCCGCCGTGGCGCGGCGCCGGGAGGTGCCCCGCGTCGAGGGTCGGGATCGGCCCGCGGACCGTGCCCGCGAGCACCTCGCGGGCGACCCCGACGACCCGATCCACCGTGAAGCCGAACTTCTCGAAGATCGTGCCGGCCGGGGCGGATGCCCCGAAGTGATCGAGGCCGATGATCGCGCCGTCGTCGCCGACCCAGCGGTCCCAGCCGAGCGAGACCCCGGCCTCGACCGCGACCCTGGCGCGGACGGAACGCGGCAGGACCGCGTCCCGATAGGCCTCGTCCTGGAGCTCGAACCGCTCCCAGCAGGGCAGCGACACGACCCGCGCGGCGATGCCGTCGGCCTCGAGCGCCTCGGCGGCCCCGAACGCGAGCTGGAGCTCCGAGCCCGTGCCGATGAGGATGATCGCCGGGTCGCGCCCGTCGGCCGGGTCGCGCAGGACGTAGCCGCCGCGGCGCACGCCCTCGCGCGCCTGCTCGGCCGTGCCCGCGAGCGTCGGCAGCTTCTGCCGGGTCAGCGACAGCGCGACCGGCCCCGACGGGTCCTCGTTGCGGCGCTCGACCGCCAGGGCCCAGGCCGCCGCCGTCTCGTTGGCGTCGCCCGGCCGGACGAACCACAGGTTCGGGATCGCGCGGAGGGCCGCGTAGTGCTCGACCGGCTGGTGGGTCGGGCCGTCCTCGCCGAGGCCGACCGAATCGTGGGTCCAGACGTAGACCACGTGGAGGCCGCTCAGAGCGGCCAGCCGGACGGAGCCGCGCATGTAGTCGCTGAAGGTCAGGAACGTCCCGGCGTACGGGATGAATCCGTCGTGGTAGGCGATCCCGTTGACGATCCCGCCCATCGCGTGCTCGCGGACGCCGAAGCGGAGGTTCCGGCCGGGGCTGTCCGCCTCGAACGAGTCCGCGCCCTTGACGTCGGTCAGGTTCGACTCCGAGAGATCGGCCGCCCCGCCGAACAGGCCCGGCAGCGGCCCGGCCAGCGCCTGGATCGCCTCCTGGCTCGCGTTCCGGGTGGCGATCTCCTCGCCGACCGGGTACGTCTTCAGGCCCTCGTCCCAGCCCGGCGCGAGCTTGCGGGCGATCACCCGCCGGCGGAACTGGCGGCCGAGGTCGGGGTACGCCGATTCGTAGCGGGCGAGGGCCATCTCCCAGGCCTCGACGAGGTCCTCACCGGCCGGCACGGCCCGGCGGAACAGCTCGATGGCCTCCGGCGGCTCGTAGAACGTCTTGTCCGGGTCCCAGCCGTAGGCCTCCTTGACGAGGCGGACCTCGTCCGGCCCGAGCGGCGAGCCGTGGGCCTTCTGGGTGTCCTGCTTGTTCGGGCTGCCGAAGCCGATGTGGGTCCGGACGGCGATCAGGCTCGGCCGGTCGTCGGCCCGGGCCTCCTCGATCGCGGCGGCGATCGACTCGATGTCGTTGCCGTCCTCGACCCGCGTCGCGTGCCAGCCGTACGCCTCGAACCGGGCGACGACGTCCTCCGACCAGGCCATCGACGTCGGGCCGTCGAGCTGGACGTGGTTGTCGTCGTAGAGGGCGAGCAGCTTGCGCAGCCGGAGGTGGCCGGCGAGGCTCGCGGCCTCCGAGGCGATCCCCTCCTGGAGGTCGCCGTCCGAGCAGAGCGTGTACGTCCAGTGGTCGACGAGGTCGTGGCCGTCGCGGTTGAACTCGGCAGCGAGGCGGGCCTCGGCGATCGCCATCCCGACGGCGTTGGCGAAGCCCTGGCCGAGCGGGCCGGTGGTCGCCTCGACGCCCGGGGTCATGCCGTACTCCGGGTGGCCCGGCGTCCTCGAGCCCCACTGGCGGAACGACTTCAGGTCGTCGAGCGAGACGTCGTAGCCGGTCAGGTGGAGGAGCGAGTACAGGAGCATCGAGGCGTGGCCGGCGCTCAGGACGAAGCGGTCGCGGTCGGGCCAGTCGGGGTGGGTCGGGGCGTGGCGGAGGAAGCGGGTCCAGAGGGTGTAGGCCATCGGCGCGGCGCCCATCGGCGCCCCGGGGTGGCCGGAGTTCGCCTTCTGGACGCCGTCGATCGAGAGCGTCCGGATCGTGTCGATCGCGAGGCGGTCGAGGGTCTCGGTGGCGGTCGGCATGGGAGGTGCTCCCGCAGGGTCGGTCCGGGGTCGGGGTTCGTTGGCGTCATTGTAGGGGCCGTCCCGGTGAGCGCCCGGCGGCAGCATCGCCGGAGGCGGGCCTCGGGCCGGCCGCGGGCCTCCCGGCGCTGCCGTTGCAGGCCCGACCACAAGCGACCACGAACGCTCGTCGCGAATCCTCCATTGGGCCCGTCCGGCGTCGGGTGGTGCCGCACGAGCCACGCCCGGCGGTGGAACGAAGTCCCGGCCGTCACCTGTGGTCGCGGTGGCAACAGCGCCGGAGGCGGGCCCCGGGCCGGCGCTATCCTCGACGCATGCCCCGAGCCCTGCCCGATCGTCGTCGCTCGCCCCTCACGCCGGGTCGCCTGGCGATCGCCGGCGCCGTGGCGCGGAGGTCGGCCGGCACGAGAGCGACCGCCACCGCCCGCCTGCCGCGGATCGTGGTCCTCGGCGACCTGATGCTGGACGTCGTCCTGGCGCCCGCTCCGGCCGCTCCTCACCGGCACCGACGTCCCAGGCCGGGTCGCCCTTCGCCAAGGCGGATCGGCGGCGAACACGGCGCGCTGGGTCGCCCGGCTCGGCGCCCGATCGACGCTCATCTGCGCCGTCGGGCGGGATCGCGCGGGCCGCGAGCTCGTCGCCGCGCTGGAGGGCGACGGCGTCCGCGTTCGCGCTGTCCGGGTCGCGGGCGAGCGGACCGGCCGGATCGGGGTGCTCGTGGCGCCCGGCGGCGAGCGGTCGTTCGTCGCCGACCGCGCCGCGGCGGATCGCCTCCGGCCGGACGACCTCGCGGCCGCAAGCTTCGGCGCCGACCTCCTCCACCTCCCGGCGTACTCCCTGCTCGGCGAGCCGCTCGGTTTGGCGGGTCGGCGGGCGATCGAGCTCGCCCGGTCGACCGGTGCCCTCGTCAGCCTCGACCTGTCGTCCGTCGGCCCGCTTCTCGCCGGCGGCCGGCGGGCCGCCGTTCGGCTCGTCCGCGCGGCCGCACCCGACCTCCTGTTCGCGACCCGCGTCGAGGCCGAGGCGATCGTCGGCGGCCCCGACATCGCGGCGATCGCCGAGCTCGCCCCGGTGGTCACGATCAAGCACGGCCGATCCGGGGCGACGGTCATGGCCCGGACCGCCGACGGCCCGTTGACGTTCGATGTCGCGACGACCGCGCTCGACGCCGCCGACACGACCGGCGCCGGCGACGCGTTCGACGCCGGCTTCCTCGTGGCCTGGCTCGCCGTCGACCCGGCCGCCCGCCACCGGCCGGCCGCGCTGCGTCGAGCGGTGCTGGCGGCGCATCGGGCGGCGGCGCGCCAGCTGTCGAGCGCACCGCGAGAGCTGGCGCTGTGATCGGCGACCGGCTGCTGGTGAGCGAGGAGGTCGCCGCGGCGCTCGCCGAGGGCCGTCCGGTCGTGGCCCTCGAGTCGACGCTGATCAGCCACGGCCTGCCGTACCCCCGGAACCTCGAGGTCGCCCGGGCGTCCGAGACCGCCGTCCGCGAGAGCGGCGCGGTGCCCGCGACGGTGGCGATCCACGCGGGGCGCCTGCTCGTCGGGCTGGACGAAGACGCGCTCGAGGCGCTGGCGACCGCACCGGCCGGCACGGTGCTGAAGGCGGCCCGGCCGTCGCTGGCGGTGGCGCTGGCGGGCGGCGGCTGGGCAGCGACGACGGTCTCGGCGACGATGATCGCGGCTCACGCGGCCGGGATCCGCGCGTTCGCGACGGGTGGGATCGGCGGCGTCCATCGCGGCGCGCTCGGCGGGTCGGCCGGTGCCGCGCCCACGCTGGACATCTCGGCCGACCTCGAGGAGCTCGGCCGGACGCCGATGGTCGTCGTCTGCGCGGGCCCGAAGGCGATCCTCGACGTGCCCGCGACGCTCGAGTACCTCGAGACGCATGGCGTGCCGGTCGTGACCATCGGACAGGCGGAGCTGCCCGGCTTCTACGCCCGCTCGTCGGGGCTGCCGTCACCGCAGACGGCGCCGGACGTCGCCGGGGCCGCAGCGATCGCGGCCGCCCACCTCGAGCTCGGCCTCGGCGGCGTGCTCGTGTGCGTGCCCGTGCCGGACCACGAGGCACTCCCCGGTGACGTGGCACGGGACGCCGTGGAGCGGGCCATCCGGGAGGCGGACGCGGCGGGGATCCACGGTCCCGCCACCACGCCCTGGCTCCTGGCCCGGATCGCCGAGATCACCTCCGGCGCGTCGGTCCGCGCGAACACCGCTCTGATCGTGAACGACGCTCGGGCCGCGGGCGGCTTGGCCGTCGCACTCGCCGCCAGGCTCCAGGCGATCGACGAATTTGACAAACGGATCTCACCCGGTCGGTAGTCGGACCGCGCAGGGTCGGCGAGACCCATCCACGCTCGGCCTGACCCCAGTTCCTGACAGGTGACGCCTGGAACGACCGGTTGGCAAGAAGCAACCGGCCAACGACCGCCTGGGATTTGTTCGACCATATCCGGTCGTGAGCGGACCAGGCGAGGTCCCGCCGGAGTTCGATGGATGTCTCACAGCTGGACGACGCCGTCCTTCCCAAACGCGGGCCCCTGACGTACACTCCACCGTCCCGCAGCCGTCCCACCGGGGAGCCCCGTGTCCCGAAACGCCCAGCCCGCGCCGATCGAACCGCGCCCCGCGCCGTTCGAGCCGCGCCCCGCGACCGCCCAGCCGCTCGCGATCGATGTCCGCGGCATCCGGCGGATCTACAAGGTCAAGCCGAAGGCCGTGGTCGCCCTCGACGGCGTCGACCTGGCCGTCGAGCCCGGTGAGTTCTTCGGCCTGCTCGGCCCGAACGGCGCCGGCAAGACGACGCTGATCAAGATCCTCACGACGCTGCTCCTGCCGTCGGAGGGGACGGCCCGGATCTTCGGATTCGACGTCGAGCGCCAGACGAAGCAGATCCGGCGGATCATGAACATGGTCGCCGGCGGCGAGCAGTCGGGCTACGGGATCCTGACCGTCCGCGAGCAGCTCTGGATGTTCAGCCAGTTCTACGGGCTGCCCGCGCGCGACGGCTGGAACCGGGTCGACGAGCTCATCGACGCCGTCGGGATGGCGGAGCAGAAGGAGCAGCGGGTCAGCACGCTGTCGACCGGCCAGCGCCAGAAGATGAACTTCGCCCGCGGCCTGCTCAACGACCCGTGGATCTTCTTCCTCGACGAGCCGACGCTCGGCCTCGACGTCGCCGCCGCGCGCTCCGTCCGCGAGCTCGTCCTGGCCTGGAAGGCGGCGGTCCCCGGCCGGACGGTCCTCCTGACGACCCACTACATGGCCGAGGCGGACGAGCTGTGCGACCGGATCGCGATCGTCGACCA
The DNA here is from genome assembly GCA_963710105.1 of uncultured Chloroflexia bacterium. Lineage (GTDB taxonomy): Bacteria > Chloroflexota > Limnocylindria > Limnocylindrales > CSP1-4 > CF-46. The sequence goes on along the minus strand of CAVPYV010000001.1, from coordinate 2,534,700 downwards.
CGGCCGGATCCTCGCCCTCGGCACGCCCGACGAGCTGAAGAAGCGGGTCCAGCGGGAGTCGGTCTTCCGCCTCGAGCTCGACCGGCTCGAGGGCGGGGCTGCGGCGCTCGGTCGGCTGCCCGGGGTCGTCTCGGCCGCGCTGGCGGCCGGCGGCCGGGCGAGCGGCAAGGGCGATCGCCACACGGTCGAGGTCAGCCTCGCCCTCGTCGACGACGCGGCGCTCGGCGGCGTCGTCGGCGCGCTCGGCGGGCTCGGCGCCCACATCCTTGCCCTCCGCAAGTCCGAGCCGTCGCTCGAGGACGTCTTCGTCGAGCTCGTCGGCCGCGGCTTCGACGACGACGGCTCCACCGGCGACCCGGGCGCCGACGGCGACGGCGGCCGATCGGGCCGCCGCGGCGACGGGGCGAACATCACCGACACGACCGACGACGCGCGGGAGCGCGAAGTCGAGGTCGTCGGATGACGGCGGCGGCCCCGCCGCCCGCCCCACGCGCCGCCGGCCGGCGAACCGCCGACGCGCCGGGCCGGACCGCGTTCGTCTACCGCCCGACCGCCAGCCCCCAGGCCGCCGCCGTCTGGACGCCGCGCCAGGTCGCGATGACGAACCTGCGCACGGTCGTCGGCCGGGCCTACCCCCGGGTCACCGGGCTCTTCCGCGAGAAGAGCTGGGTCTTCTTCGAGATCCTCCTGCCGTTCCTCGCGACGTCGGCGTTCGTCTTCGTCTACCGGGCCCTCCAGGCGCCGCCCCAGTACGTCGGCTTCGTCGTCCTCGGCGGGGCGATGACCGCGTTCTGGCTGAACGTGATCTGGATGATGGCCCAGCAGCTGTGGTGGGAGAAGAGCCAGGGCAACCTCGAGCTCTACTTCGCCGCCCCGATGCACATCATGGCCGTCCTCTTCGGGATGGCCTTCGGCGGGTTCGTGATGAGCTCGACCCGGGCGGCGGCGGTCCTCGTGATCGCCACGACCCTCTACGGGGTGAGCTTCTCGGTCGACCAGTGGGCCCTCCTGATCGGCGTGTTCCTGCTGACCCTGGCGGCGCTGTACGGGCTCGGGATGGTCCTCGCCAGCCTGTTCCTGATGTGGGGCCGCGAGGCGTGGCACCTCACCCAGCTCCTCGTCGAGCCCGTGTACTTCGTGTCCGGCCTGAACTTCCCGGTCGGGCGGCTCGGCGTCCTCGGCTCGGTCGCGATCAGCATCCTGCCGCTGGCCGTCGGCCTCGACGCGATGCGCCAGCTCGCCTTCGCCGACGCGGCGTATCCGGCGGGCACGCCGTCGCCCGCGATCGAGGCCGCGATCCTCGTCGGGATGGTCGTCGTCTTCCTCCTTCTCGCCCGCTGGACGCTCGTCGCCCTCGAGCGCCGGGCCCGCCAGGAGGGACGGCTCTCGGTGCGCTGGCAATGAGCGCCGTCGAGCCGGCGATCCCCCCGGCAGCCGCCGGCCTCGCGTCGCCCGCGTGGGGCGGCTTCGACCCGGCCCGGACCCGCGGCGGCGGCTGGCCCGACGTCCGGCGCAGCTTCGTCACCGCCGTCCGCCTCGGCTGGCAGATGGAGGCGAACTGGACCGATCCCGTCCTGTTCCTGATCTATTCGGTCGCCAAGCCCCTCGCCTCGGCGCTGATCCTCGTCGTCATGCTCGACGTGATCAGCGGCGGCGCCCGGCCGGAGTACCGCGCCTTCGTCGTGGTCGGCAGCGCCCTGTGGTCGTTCGTCCTGTCGGGCGTCAGCGGCCTCGCCTGGATGATCCTCGACGACCGCGAGCGCTACCGGATGCTGAAGTACCTCTACGTCAGCCCGAGCGACTTCCTCACCGTCGTCTTCGGCCGTGGCGTCGCCCGGATCGGGGTGGGCGCGATGGGCGCCGCGATCACGCTCGCGGTCGGCGTGCTGGTCCTCGGCGTGCCGTTCGATCTCGGCCGGATCGACTGGCTCCTGCTCGTCGGGGTCATGGTGCTCGGCGTCACCGCGATCCTCGCGATCGGCCTGATCCTCGCCGCGATCTGCATGCAGACCCGGCAGGAGTCGTGGTCGTACCCGGAGGCGGCGTCGGGCGCTCTCTTCCTGATCTCGGGCGTCGTCTTCCCGCTGGCGGTCCTGCCGGCTCCCGTGCAGGCGGTCGGGCTCCTGACGCCGCTGACGTGGTGGATCGAGGGCATCCGCCAGGCCCTCTTCCCGGACGGCGTGACCGCCCTCGGCGGGCCGGGCGCCCTGTTCACGAGCCTCACCGGGGCGGCCGACCCGGACCCCGCCACGATCGTCCTCGTGTTGCTGGCGACCGGGGCGGTGGCTACACTCGCAGCAGTGGCCGTGTTCCGTGTCAGCGACCGGCGCGCGAAGGATCGCGGGCTGCTCGACCGGACGACCGGCTCCTGATCGCGAACGACTACCGATCGCGCGGGACGCCGCGACCGGGGAGCTGACTGAGGGAGGCCCGATGCGCATCTACGAGGGAAGCCCGCGCCAGGATTTCGAGGAGGTCTTCCGCTCGATCGGTGCCTTCATCGACCAGCGCGGGATGCGCGAGATCCTCCTCGTCGAGGCGCCGGACGGCTTCATCGTCCAGGGCGTCGTGACCTCCGGCGCGAGCGGCGGGACGTGGTCCGAGTCGATGGGCTCGCAGGCCAAGGAGACCCTGACCTTCCTCGACGACGACATCGCCCGGTTCATGGAAGAATCGGTGGCCCGCCGGGGACAGCCGGGGCCGCCGCCGCAGCGCGACGCCGGCTTCTACGAGACGGCGCTTCGCGTCATCGGTCGCTACATGGATGAGCAGAAGCCGCGCGACGTGTTCTTCTTCGAGCAGGACGGCGCGTTCGTCGTCCGGCTCTTCCTCGGCGGCCAGGCCGGCTCGCGCCACATCCTCGCCGAGTTCACCCGAGACGACATCGCCGAGCTCGTCACCCAGGGGCCGACCCTGCGCGCGCCGGTGATGCCCAAGCCCACGACGGCCTGACCGTCGCCACCCTTGCCCAGAGCCACCATCCACCCCGCACGGAGGACCCGACCATGAAGGCGCTCAAGACCGTCGCCGTCGCCCTCGGCATCACCCTTGCCGCGCTGATCGTCATCCCGCTCATCGTCCTCGCCGGGCTGTTCGTCTGGCTGAAGGTCACCGAGGAGCAGGAGGAGGATCTGCTCGAGCTCGATCGCGAAGGCGCCTGATCGACCGGCCCGAGGTCGTCGCGCCGGAGCGCGCGGCGGCCCTCGCCGAGCCTCGTACGCCCGCCGGGCCACCGGCGGGCGTCGGCATTTCCGCGCATGACGCGCACGGGCCGGACGCGCCCGCTCGTGACGCGCCGGACGCGCACGCTCGTGACGCGCCGGCACGCGACGTCCATGCCGCCCACGCCGCGCACGCCCACGCCGCCCGCGAGCGGCGCCTCGCCGAGATCGCGGTCCTCGGGGTCATGGTCCTGTGGGCGGCGAACTTCATCGTCGTCAAGTCGGCCGTGGCGGTCCTGCCGCCGGTCGGGTTCACGTTCCTCCGGTTCGGCCTGGCCTCGACGACGCTCCTGATCCTGCTCCGCTGGCGCGAGGGCTCGATGGGCCTGCCGCGGCGCGACCTGATCGCGATCTGCGGGCTCGGGGCGCTCGGGTTCGGCGTCTACCAGATCCTGTGGACGACCGGCCTGACGACCGTTGCTGCCGGCGATTCGGCCCTGATCATCGCCTCGACGCCCGTCCTCGTGGCGTTCCTCGCGGTCATCGCCCGATCGGACGTCCTGACCCCGGGCAAGCTCGCCGGCGGGATCGTGTCGTTCACGGGCGTCGCGATCGTCATCGCCAGCGGCCCGGGCCTGAGCCTCGGCGGGTCGCTCGCCGGCGAGGCGATCACCCTTGTCGCGGCGATCTGCTGGGCGATCTACACCGCGTTCGGAGCCCCGTTCCTGCGCCGCCACTCGCCACTCCGGACGACGGCCTGGGCGACCGTCGCGGGGACGGTCGTGCTGGCGCCGATCGCCGCCATCCAGCTGGCGACGGTCCCCGACGTCGGCGCCACGCTGACGCCCGGGGTGATCCTCGCCGTCCTCTACTCGGGCTTCCTCGCGGCCGGCATCTCGAACGTGATCGTCAGCAACGGCATCAAGGTCGTCGGCCCGACCCGGACCGCCGCCTACCAGTTCCTCGTCCCGGCGCTGGCGGTCGTCCTGGCCTTCGCGCTGCTCTCCGAGCCGATCCGGATCGGCCAGGTGGTCGGCGGGCTCGTGATCGTGGCGGGTGTCCTGATCACCCGCGGCGGGGCCCCCTTCCGGATCGTTCGTGCCCGCGGCTGACGGCCGCTGCCACCGGTCACGAGAGCATTTCCCATACGCCGGTGCCGCGCGCGTTAGCCAGGCGTCGAGCGAACGCTTGGCGTTGACAGAGTCCGAATTAGCCGTCAACGGCAAACTCACGGCAACGCGCGACGCAATTCCCGGCCTCCAGACGGGATCCGGTCGGCCAATGCGCGCCTGGCTGGCGTATGGCGATCATTCGGACGCCGGCGGCGCCGGCGATGCCGCCTCAACGTTTCCACTGGGCTGTCTTCGTCCTGCATCGCCACACGGCTCGTCAGCTCCATCGCTCCCAGCGGGCGAACTCCTCGAAGGGCACCCAGCCCCGCTTCAGGCTCGGCGACCGCTTGTCCGGGACGGCGATCCCGACCGGCATGACCCCGATCGGCTCGAACTCGTCGGGCAGGCCGAGGGCCGCCTTGAGCGCGGGCACGTCGCCCGTGCCGACGAAGCCGCAGCCGAGCCCGGCGTCCACCGCGGCGAGCATCACGTTCTGCATCGTCGCCCCGACATCGACCCACCAGTAGGGGATCGGCCAGTCGATCTCCCGGCCGTCGTCATCGATCTTGTCGGGCTCCTGGTAGCGGCGGTGGTAGATCTGCTCGCTGACGCACGGGATGAACTGGGCCGCGCACTCGCTGATCCACGGCCCGAAGCCGGCCTCGTCGTAGCCCTCCTCGCCGCAGATCCGGGCGATCTCCCGCCGCCGCTTCAGCTCCGTCACGACGATCAGCCGCTGGCCCTGGCTGAAGCCGGCCGACGGCGCCCGCTGGGCGAGCCGGGCGATCTCCGCGATCGTCTCGCGCGGGACGCCGCCCTCCCCGAACCGCCGGACGGCGCGCCGTTTCATGACCACGTCGCGGAACTCCATCGGTGCCTCCTCGTCGCCGGCCGCCTTGCCTCGGAGCCCCGTTTTCGATAGCATTCGAAAAACCCCCGGAGGACCCGACCCATGGCGAAGTATGTCTTTGTGACCGGAGGCGTGACCTCCTCTCTGGGCAAGGGCATCACCGCCGCCAGCGTCGGCCGACTGCTGAAGGCCCGCGGATTCCGGGTCTCGATCCTGAAGCTCGACCCGTACATCAACGTCGACCCCGGGACGATGTCGCCGTACCAGCACGGCGAGGTCTTCGTCACCGACGACGGCGCCGAGACGGACCTCGACCTGGGCCACTACGAGCGCTTCATCGACGAGAACCTGACCCAGCTGTCGAACGTCACGACGGGCCGGATCTACCAGGCGGTCATCGCCAAGGAGCGCCGCGGCGACTACCTCGGCGGGACCGTCCAGGTCATCCCCCACATCACGAACGAGATCAAGGAGCGGATCGGGCGGGTCGCCCGCGACGGCGATCCGGACGTCGTGATCGTCGAGGTCGGCGGCACCGTCGGCGACATCGAGAGCCTGCCGTTCCTCGAGGCGATCCGCCAGATGCGCAAGGACGTCGGCCGGGCGAACGTCCTGTACGTCCACGTCACGCTCCTGCCCCAGCTGGCCGCGACCGGCGAGCTGAAGACGAAGCCGACCCAGCACTCGGTCAAGGAGCTCCGCGGGATCGGCATCCAGCCGGACGTGATCGTCCTCCGCTCGGACCAGCCGGTGCCCGACGAGATCCGCGAGAAGATCGCCCTCTTCACCGACGTCGCGACCGAGGCGGTCATCCCGGCCGAGACCGCGGACACGATCTACGAAGTGCCGCTGATGTTCGAGGAGGCCGGGCTCGGCACGCTCCTCGTCCGCGAGCTCGGGCTGGGCGATCCGGCGATGGTCCCCGACCTCGCCTCGTGGCGCGCCCTCGTCGACCGGATCAAGGCGCCGAAGCCGACCCTCGAGATCGCCCTCGTCGGCAAGTACATCGAGCTGCCCGACGCCTACCTCAGCGTCACCGAGGCGCTCCGCCACGCGGCGTGGGCCCACGGCGTCGACGCGAAGGTCCGCTGGGTCGACAGCGAGGCGCTGACGAAGGACAACCTCCACGAGCGCCTGGCCGGCGCGGCCGGCGTCCTCGTCCCGGGCGGCTTCGGCCACCGCGGGATCGAGGGCAAGGTCCTCGCCGCCCACTACGCCCGCGACCACCAGGTCCCGTATCTCGGGCTGTGCCTCGGGCTGCAGTGCGCGGTGATCGAGTTCGCCCGCGACGTCCTCGAGACGAAGGACGTCAACTCGACCGAGTTCGACATGTTCACCGAGAACCCGGTGATCGACTTCATGCCCGACCAGCGCGACATGGAGGACAAGGGCGGCACGATGCGGCTCGGGCTGTACCCGGCCCGCCTGACCGCCGGCTCGAAGGCCGCCGCGGTCTACGGCCAGGAGGTCATCTACGAGCGGCATCGCCATCGCTTCGAGGTGAACAACCGCTACCGCCAGACGCTCGAAGCGGCCGGCCTCCTGCTCAGCGGCCAGTCGCCGGACGGCAGGCTCGTCGAGATCGTCGAGCTGAAGGACCATCCGTGGTTCGTGGCCTCGCAGTTCCACCCCGAGTTCAAGAGCCGTCCCGAGCGGCCGCACCCGCTGTTCGACGGGTTCGTCGAGGCGTCGCTCGCCGTCCGCGACGGGCGCGAGCCGGAGCTGCGGGCGCGGCCCGCGACCCCGACCGAGGCCTCGGCCGGCGAGCCGGTCATGGCGCCGGAGCCCGCCGAGATCGCGGAGGGCGCCACCAGCTGACCCGCGGGCGCTGGGGGTTCACCGGCCGCCGAGCGGCCACCCGTTCGTCCTGCATCTGGCGACACACGCCCGGCGCATCTGGCCACATATTCGCCCACGGACTGCGCGGCGCACTGCCCGTGCGTGGCGACCGGCCGCCGACCGATCATCCGTGCGTGGGAGGTGGCCAGTTATTCCACCCCGGAATGGCTGGCCGAGATCATCGGCGGACGTCAGAGGTCAGGCCCGTCCCCGAGCGGCGAGCGGGGGATGACCTGCAGCTCCCGGATCGCCGGCAGCAGGAACGGGACTGTCGCGCCGAGCACCCCGATCCCCGCCAGGACGAGCGCGCCCTGGATGCCGAGCGCGGTCGTCGCCAGGAATCCGCCGGCGAGCGCCCCGAACGGCGTGACGCCCCACATCACGAACCGCATCGTGGCGTTCAGGCGGCCGTGCATCCGGTCCGGGGTGATCGCCAGGCGCAGGCTCAGCTGGTTGATGTTGAAGATCGCCCGGGCGACGCCGAGCCCGAACATGCTCAGCGCCAGCGTCCCGGCCGACAGCAGCGCGCCGCCGCCGGCGAGCGGGATCAGCAGGCGGGCGAGGCCGGTCAGGACCTGCATCGACCAGATCGTTCGGCCGAGGCCCAGTCGCGCGGCGACCCGCGTCGCGAGCAGGGAGCCCACGAATGACCCAGGCCCGCCGGCCGCCAGGATCAGCCCGATCGTGGCCGGGTCGAGACCGAGGTTGCGAGTCGCGTACAGGACGAACAGCGCATCGATCATCCGGCTGAAGAAGTTGTGGAACGCCCCGCCGCGGACCAGCGCGAACAGCGAGGGCGTGCCCACGACATGGCGGATCCCCTCCCGGACCTGCTCGAACGCCGATCGCCGTTCCGCGTCCGGGATCGGCGGCGGCTCGTCGATCCGGATCGAGGCGACGAGCGCGGCCGACACGAGGAAGGACAGGCCGTCGACGAGCAGGGCGAACGGCGCCGTCAGGACCTGGACCAGGAGGCCGCCGATGCCGGGTCCGGCGATGGCGGTGATCGAGGCCGTCGTCTCGAGGGCCGCGTTCGCCTCGGCGATGTCGGCGCGGCCGACGAGCGTCGGCACGAACGACTGGTACGCGATCATGAACACCACGACCGTCGAGCCGAGGATGAACGACACGAGGTACAGCAGCTCGATCCGGAGGAACCCGGTCCAGGCGGCGATCGGCACGACGAGGACGATGGCGGCGGCGGCCAGGTCGAGCCCGACGAGGATCGGGCGACGCCGCATCCGGTCGACCCAGACACCGGCCGGCAGACCGAACACGAGGTACGGCAGGTACCAGGCCGCGCTGAGGATGCCCATCTGATCCGCGGTCGCGCCGAGGAGCAGGACGGCGGTCAGCGGCAGCGCCAGGTCGGTGACCTGGTTGCCGAGGAACGAGATCGTCTCGCCGAGCCAGAATCGGCGGAACATCGGCCGCCGCCAGAGCTCGCGCGGGCCGGTCCGTCGATCCATCGCGGGGATCGTGGCAGGAATCCGGCGCGCCGGGGTGCCGCTGCCGACCTGGATTGCCGCCGGGCTCTGCCCGCCCCGGACCTCCCGCCCCGAACCTCCGCCGCCCCGCCCGAGTCTGGTCAATCACCAGCCCGGGTGGTGCAAGTCCGCATCGAGCGCCCGGCAGACGGTCAGTCACCACTCCGGATGGTGGCTGGCAGGAATCGACGGCACATCGGGCGGGACTTGGGCCCTGGATCGCGCCGCCTGCTGACCCGCACTACCCGGATGGTGGACGGCGGAACTCGGCGCGGATGGCGCTGCGAGGATCGGCGTCCGGCGACGTCCGAGCGACAACCGGCGTCGTCAGGCGTCGTCCCGGGTCGTTCCGGGGTTCCGGCGTAGACTCAGGGCTCTGCCCGACCCGCCAGGAGCGCCTCCATGAAGATCTTCCTCGACACCGCCGACATCAACGAGATCCGCCAGGTCGCCCGCTGGGGCGTCCTCGACGGCGTCACCACGAACCCGACCCTCTTCGCGAAGACGAGCGGCTCGACCTACGAGGAGGTCCTCAAGGAGATCTGCACGATCACCAGCGGGCCCGTGTCGGCCGAGGTCGTGGCCGACGACGTCGAGGGGATGCTCCGCGAGGGCCGCGCCTTCGCCAAGCTCGCCCCGAACATCGTCGTCAAGGTCCCGATGAGCGAGGAAGGCCTCGAGGCGATGTCGACCTTCGCCGACGAGGGGATCAAGACGAACTGCACCCTGATCTTCACGGCCAACCAGGGGCTGCTCGCCGCGAAGGCGGGGGCGTCGCTCCTGTCGCCGTTCGTCGGCCGCCTCGACGACATCAACCAGGACGGGATGATCGTCATCCGTGAGCTCGTCGACATCGTGACGATCCACGACCTCGAGACCGAGGTCCTGGCGGCCTCGATCCGGAACCCGCTCCACATGACGCAGGCGGCCCTCGCCGGCGCCCATGTCGCGACCGTGCCGTTCAAGGTCCTCCAGCAGATGGTCCATCACCCGCTCACCACGTCGGGGATCGCCCAGTTCCGCTCCGACTGGGACAAGGCGCGCAAGGCACTCGAGGGGGCCAAGGCGAAGGCCTGACGCGACGCCGGCTGCGGAGAGGGTCGCGGATCGTCGCCCCCTCAGGGCGCCGCGGACGCCTCCGGCGCGACTGACGGCGCGACTGACGGCGGGGCGACCGACGGCGTCGATGTCGGCGCGGGCGTGGGTGCAACCGTCGGCGTCGGGCTCGGCGTCGGCGTCGGCGCGACGGTCGGCGGCGCCGTCGGCGCCGGTGTCGCCGGAGCAGGGGTCGGGGTCGGCGTCGGAGTCGGAGTTGGTGCGGGCGTCGTCGGCAGCCCGGCCTGGACCGGGGCGAGGATCACCCAGCGGTGGTACCACTCCGACGGGCCCCGAACGGGCGACACGGCACTCCGCTTCCAGCCGGGCTTGTAGCCGTCGTCGTAGGGGCTGTCGGTCTCGCGGTACGCCTGGAAGCGGACGCGGAGCGTGCCGATCCGGAACGACCGGTTCGAGATTCGCATGTTGACGACGCGGTCCTTCCGGAGCGGGTCGGTCAGGTAGATGGACTGGACCGAGAACGCGTCCGACGTCGCCGGATCGGCCCCGGTGACGACGTAGCCGGTCATCACCTGGGCATGGCGGCCGGCCCACGTGACGATCCCGACCGGCATCCCGAACCGGGCGATCGCCCGGACGGCCGCATGGACGGCGCCGTCGTAGCTCGTGAACTCGAGGTCGTCGTACACGTTCGAGGCGGGGTCGATCATCGCCTTGTAGCCCCAGCCGTAGTAGTTCAGGGCGTTCCGCCAGCCGTGGCCGTCGGAGCCCGAGCCGCCGAGCGCCAGGGTGTCGTGGGCCCGGGCGAACCACAGGATCGAGGTCATGTCGCGCTTGTCGGCGCGGTTGGCCGTGTTGTTCTTGACGCGGTACGGCGTCCAGCCGAACCCGGCGCCGCCGGTCCGGCGGTAGGCGATCGTGTTGAGCATGATCATCGTCGAGGCCGCGGTGCAGGCGGTCCCGTACGGGTCCTGGTAGAGGAACGCCTTGCTCGTGTAGAGGTTCTTCGCCCACGTCTGCGTCGTCGCCCCGGCGGCGGGCGCCGACTGGGCGAGGAGCAGCACGAGGCCGATGACCAGGACGAGGATGCGGCGGGGACTCGTGGGTCGGCTGGGGCCGGTCACGGCGACGATTCGAGATTCCATGAGGCTTGTTCGGTCAACGTAACGGACGACCGGCGAGCAGCCTAGTAGCGCCATCGTCCGGGTCAGGTCCGGGGTCGGCCGCCGCGCGGCGGGCACGGGGGATGGGCGGCGCAGACCGGGGCGGGCCCCCCGCCGGCCCATGGCGAGCGTCAGTAGCCGACCGAGGCGAGGTAGGCGCCGCGCGGTTCCTGGTAGATCCCGACGGTCATCAGGTTCATCACGAAGAACACCCGGAGGCCGTGGGCGAGGCACCACCGGAACAGCTCCGCGTTGCTGAGCGGGACCAGGAAGCCCGGCCGGCCGAACCCGCCGGCCGCGCCGACCAGCGCCTCGAGGTCGTCGTTCGTCTCGGCGACCGAGTGGCTGAAATAGCCGATCCCCGTCGAGTAGCCGGTGATCCGCCCGAGGTGCTCGACGACGCGCGCCTTGCCCTTCGCGATCGCGGGGCCGAGCTCGCCCGCCCGATCGTGGCCGTGGACCCGGACGCACAGCGCATTGCAGGCAGCCTCGTCGGCGGCGGTGGCGGCCCGCACGTCATGGCCGGGCAGGCGGAGCCCGAGCGGCGACCCGTACATCGCCGCGAACGTCTCGCGGACGTCGAACCCGAGCTTCGCGTACAGGCTCAGCGACCGGTTGTGGTAGCTGATCTGGACAAGCCGGACTCCCGGCGCCCGGCGCTCGGCCGCCCGTTCGAGCATCGCCTCCATCAGCATCCGCCCGACCCGCCCGTCCTGGGCGGCAGGATCGACGCTGACCGGGCCGATCGCGTGGATCGTGGAGCGCTCGTCGAGGAACGTGCTCCCGACGGCGCGTCCGTCGCGCTCGGCCACGACGCCGTGGAACCCGGGGTTCTCGATCAGCCCGCGCATGCAGGCGGTCGCGACCGCGACCGTCGGGAAGTCCGGCGGGAAGCCGTGCGCGTGGGCGAGGGTCGCGAACGCGTCGAACAGGATCCGCCCGCACGACGGGATGTCCGCCGACACGGCGGGCCGAAGGGTGACCGCCGACCGCGGGACCGGGCGGGCCCCGACCGGGCGAACCGCAACCCGGCCGCCGAGCGTCGCCGTCATCTCAGTCTCCGGCGGGCTCGCCCGCCGCGGCCAGCTCGGCCGCCGCGGCCAGCACCGTGAGCTGGCGGGCCGAGTAGGCCGGCCCCTCGTCGCGAGTCAGCTGGCCGAGGACGTCGATCGGCAGCTCGTTGAGGATCGCGTGGTTAGAGTTGAACAGGAGGTGCTCGTCGACCGCGAGCCCGAACGCGGAGCCCTCCTTGACCGCGTGATAGAGGTTCCGCGGCCGGACCGCGTCGCCGACGCTCAGGACGTGGACGCCGGCCGCCCGCAGCTCGCCGGCGAGCTCGGTCACGGGCCGGAGGTGGCAGGTGACGACGTCGTCGACGGCGAGCGTGGACCGGGCGAAGTCCTTGTCGCGGAGGACGACCTCGCCGTCGCCGATCTCGGCGACGGTCGTGCTCGTCAGGACGGTCACCGGATGGCGGTACGGCCGCGACTCGAGGACCTCCGCGTCGCCCTGGGCGAAGCGCTTGCGGAGGACGTACATGTGGATGACCTCGCACTCGGCGGCGAACTCGCGGTTCTCGGTCACGATCGTGACCTCGCGCCCGATGCTCGCCAGGAACGCTGCGGTGTCGGCCGCGGCGTAGCCGTCGCCCCACAGCAGCACCCGCTGGCCGAGCTTCCGCATCCGGCGACCGCCGGGGTGGCACTCGCAGGCGATCTTCGGGCAGGCCATCGATTCCTCGAACGGAACGACCCGCGAGGCGTCGCCGACGACCTCGGGGACGTACGACCGGGCCCCGGTCGCGTTGAGGACGAGATCGAACGAGCGCAGCTCGTCGACGGTCGGGGCGTGGTTCAGCCGGATGTCGACGTGGAGGTCGAGGACCTGGTCCCGGATCCAGTCGAGGTACCAGCGCATCTTCTCCTTGCCCGGCACGAGGCAGACGTACTTCAGGGCGCCGCCGAGCTCGCCGGACGCCTCGAACAGGGTCACGAGATGGCCGCGCTCGGTCGCGATCCGGGCCGCCTCCATCCCCGCCGGGCCGCCGCCGACCACCGCGACGCGGACCGGCCGCTCCGTCCGGGTCATCGCGGCGTAGGCCGGGTTGCCGCACGCCGCGTTGATCGAGCACGCGATCTCGTGCTTCGCCATCAGGGATTCCTGCCAGCAGCCGCCGAGGCAGGAGATGCAGCGTCGGATCGACTTGACCCGGCCGTACTGCGCCTTCACCGGCCAGTACGGATCGGCCAGGAGCTGCCGGGCGAGGCCGACCAGGTCGGTCTTGCCCTCGGCCAGGATCTGCTCGCAATAGTCGGGATCGCGCAGTGAGTGGCTCGTGATCACCGGGATGCGGACCGCCTGCTTGACCGCCTCCGCCGCGTACGTCGCCCAGCCCTGGGGGTACTGCATCGGGTCGAAGCCGGCGCCCGGGCTCTCCTGCATCCCCATCGACAGGTCGACCGCGGCGCAGCCGGCCCGCTCGAGGACACGGGCGATCTCGACGCCCTCCTCGGCGCCGCGTCCGCCCGCGTACCACTCGTCGAACGAGTAGCGGACCAGGACCGGGAACGACCGCCCGCACTTCTTCTGGATCGCGTCGATCACGGCCAGCGGGAAGCGCATCCGGTTCTCGAACGAGCCGCCGAAGCGATCCGTCCGCATGTTCAGGAACGGGCTCATGAACTCCGACAGGAGGTAGCCGTGGGCGGCGTGGAGCTCGACCGCGTCGAAGCCCGCCTGCTTCACCCGCCAGGCCGCCTCGCTGAAGAGGTCGACGAGCCCGAGGATCTCGGAGATCGAGGCGGCCCGGATCTCCTTGCCCTGCTCCTCGGCGTTCTCGTAGACGATCTCGTGGCCGGCCGACCACGGCAGCTTCAGGACACGGTCGGTCGCGCCGAGCGTGTTGTAGCGGGGGATCGCGCACTGCCGGCCGGGGTGCTGGAGCTGGACGGCGCACTTCGCCCCGTAGCGATGCATCGACTCGGCCAGCCGGGCGAGGCCCGGGATGTAGTTGTCGCCGTCGGCGACGAGGCAGGTGACGGTCGGCCGGCCGGTCGCCATGTCCGGCGTGGTGGCCCCGACGATGATGAACCCGGTCCCGCCGCGGGCGATGTCCGCGTGGTGGTGGATGTCGCGCTCGCTGACCTCGCCGTCGGCGTGCGACGAGCTGATGTCGGTCGGGACGTGGACGATCCGGTTGGGGAGCTCGAGGTTGCCGAGGCGGATCGGGCTGAAGAGGTGCGGGTAGGATGCCATTCGGGCGTCTCCTGGCGGCCGGGGCGGGCCGGTACGTCGTCGATGACGGGATGCGCCGATGGCCGGTCCGGGGGCGCGCCACGACCGCGAAGGTCGCGCCTGCGTCCGGGGGCCGGTCCGTGGCCGGATCGTCGGATCGTCGCGCGGGCGCCGGACAGGGCCGCATGGCCCGATGCGCCGATCCAGGAGACCCACCCCCGCCGATCGCCGGCGGCCGTAGGATCGGGTGCGATCGCCCGCCCCGGCGGTATGATGATCGATGATCGATAACCCGTTGGACGCGGGCGCCGTCGACGGCGGCGCCGCCTCGGAGGACCAGCCCGTGGCCGCGACAGAGGAGATCCTCGGCCAGTTCCTCGGCGACGAGCGCTTCCCCGTGGCATGGGACAGCGAGGTCGAGAAGGACTTCTTCTGGGTCTACGACGACCTCCACATCCCGCACCCGGTCAGCCCCCTCTTCTTCGACATCGGCGGCTGGTGGCTGAGCTGCGACCACATGTTCCGGCGGTTCGGCACGCCCTTCGCGGTCGACTGGCTCGCGAAGAACGTCAACGGCTACGTCTACACCACCGCGATCCCCGCCGACCCGGACCTCCGGATCGACGCCACCGAGTACAGCGCCCGCTACGGCGCCCGGGTCCCGCGCGACGCCGCCTTCGCGACGACGATGGGCGCCTACCTCGACGTCGTCCTGCCGGTCTACGGCCGCGACTTCGCCGACTGGTGGCGGGACCGCCTGCGGCCCGAGATGGAGCGCAACTTCGCTTTCCTCGAGGCCCGCCTGGACGCCGCGGACGAGATGGACCTCGCCGACGTCGCCTGCCTCCTCGAGGACGCGATCGACGTCCACGACCGCCACTGGAAGATCCACTGGATGCTGAACTTCGCCCAGCTGTCGGCGACGCTCAAGCTCCGGGCGGTCATGGAGAAGGCCCGCGGCGCGGTCGACGAGGCGCTCCTGGGACGCCTCCAGAACTCCGCGGCGGACCGCAACTGGGACTCGATCGAAGCCCTCTGGCGGATGAAGAACGAGGTCCGCGACGACGCCGAGCTGCGGGCCGCCTTCACCTCCGAGGACACCACCGAGATCGCGGCCGCGCTCCGCTCGACCGATCGCGGCGGGCGCTTCCTGGCCGAGCGGGTCGAGCCGTACCAGCGCGAGTTCGGCTGGCACGCCGTCTGGAGCCACGAGTTCATCTTCCCGACCGTGCGCGAGCAGATGGAGCCCGTCCTCGAGCTCGTCCGCGGCTATCTCGCGACCGACTACGACTACCCGAGCGCCATTGAGGCGATGCGCCGCGACATCGAGGCGGCGTCGCGCGAGATCCTCGACGGGCTGAGCGGCGAGGTCCTCGACGAGATGCGGGCGGCGAACGAGGTCAACCTGCGGATGGCGCCGCTCACCCCGGACCACCACTTCTACATCGACCAGGGGGCCAACGCCCACGTCCGGCTCGTCCTGATCGCCCTCGGCCGGAAGCTCGTCGAGGCGGGCCGGATCGACGTCCCCGACGACGTGATGTTCCTCCGCTACAACGAGCTGCGGGCGCTGATCGGCAGCGCCGACGCGATCCCGGCCCGGGAGCTGATCGCCACCCGTCGCCGCGAGCGCGATGCGGCGGCGAGCCTCCAGCCGCGCGACTGGATCGGGACCGCGACGCCCAGCCAGCTCGCCTTCCCGTATCTCGTGAACTGGGGCTACCCGGATCGCTTCCACCAGGAGCAGTCCGCCGACGAGCGCCAGATCACCGGGCTCGGCGCTTCGGCCGGCGTCGTCGAGGGCATCGCCCGCGTCGTCCGGACCGTCGACGAGTTCGACGACGTCCGCGAGGGCGACATCCTCGTCTGCCAGATGACGAACCCGGCCTGGGTCGTCCTCTTCACGAAGATCGCCGGGCTCGTCACCGACACCGGCGGGACGACCTCGCATCCGGCCGTCCTCGCCCGCGAGTTCGGGATCCCGGCCGTGATCGGCACGTCGGTCGCGACCCAGCGGATCGCGACCGGCGACCGGATCCGGATCGACGGATCCGCCGGCAAGGTCGAGATCCTGCGCGCAGACCGCGGCCCGCGGCGCGCACGGCGCCGGGGCCGGCCGGACAGCCCGTCCACCGACCCGGCGACGGCGATCGGGCGCTGATGGCGGCGCCGGCGACGATGACCCGGACCCTGGCGCGGAGCGTCCTGGCCGACCAGGTCAAGGAGCGCCTCCTCGAGGACATCCTCGCGGGGCGCTACCCGCCGGACTCCCGGATCGTCGAGACGCAGGTCGCCCGGGAGCTCGGCACGAGCCAGGCCCCGGTCCGCGAGGCGCTGCGCGGCCTGGAGGCGCTCGGCGTCGTCGAGATCCTGCCGTTCCGCGGGGCGCGCGTTCGCCGCCCGTCGCGGCGCGAGGTCATCGAGGCCTACGCCGTCCGATCGGCGATCGAGGCGTTCGGGGCCGGGCTCGCGGCGACCCGCCTGTCCGATGCGGACCTCCGGGACCTCGCCGAGGCGCTGGCGGCGATGCGCGCCGCGGCCGAGCACGCCGATGGCCACGCCGTCGCCGCGGCCGACGCCCGCTTCCACGAGCGGATCGTCCAGGCCGCCGACAACGGGATGCTCGAGAAGGTCTGGCGATCCCTCGAGCCGTTCTCCCGGACGTACCTCACCCTGAGCGTCCCGGGCGCCGACCTGGCGTGGTCGGCCGACCTCCACGGCCCGATCCTCGCGGCCCTCGAGCGGCGCGACGGCGACGCGGTCGTCGAGGCCCTCCGCCGCCATTTCGACCAGGTGCGCGCCGACATGGCCGCCCGCTGGCCCGTCGACGAGGCACCCGACGCGTGAGCCGCCGAGCGCCGGGAAGGACCCGATGATCACCAGACTCCAGCTCTCCGAGGAGCTGTCCGCCGGCCCGGCCCGGCTCCGGATCGACGTCCGGGGCGGCGAGCCGATCGACCACGTCCTCGACGACATGAGCTTCCTGAACTACCGCCTGGCCGACGTCCGGATCGCGCTGCAGGTCAGCCTCCCGGAGCCCGACGTCATCTGGGATCGCGACGCGGATCGGGGGATCTCGTACGACGGGCGGCGGATGCTGTTCGGCGGCGCCTGGCCGGCCGGCCCGATCCAGAAGGTCGTCGTCACGCTCCTCGCCCTGCGGATGGAGGCGGTCGGGCTCCACCCGTTCCACGCCTCCGCCGTCCGCTATCGCGACCGGACCGTCCTGTTCCTCGGCGGCGAGTCGAACCACGGCAAGTCGATGGGCCAGATCGAGGCCTGCCGCCGCGGCGCGCGCCTCGTCTCGACCGAGACGACCGTGATCGACGACGGCGGCGTGGCGGTGGTCGGGTCGAAGCAGTCGTTCCTGAAGAAGCGGACCGAGGGCACCGAGCGCGCCGACAAGGCCGCCCCCGAGCGGGGCGTCGAGAAGTTCTTCCACGAGATGCCGACGTGGGAGGTCCACAGCGAGCCCAGCCTCGTCGATGTCGTCGTCGTCCCCGCGATCGACGGCAACTTCGACCCGGCGTGCGCCCCGATGATCCCGTTCGAGCGCCAGTTCCAGGCGTTCCACTCGGTCCAGGGCTACTTCCTCCTCAACGAGCTCCTGGCGCCGGGGATCGCGATGCCGATCGTCGACACCGACGAGCTCCGGGCGGCCCGGACCGACTTCGTCCGGCGCTTCGCCGAGCGGCCCTTCTACTTCATCCGGGCGGCGACGCCGCAGGTCCTCCTCGACGAGGTCGATCGGGTCCTCTAGGGCCCGGCCGATGCGCGCCTTCAGCTACGAGCGGCCGACCCGCCTCGCCGACGCGATCGGCCTGCTCGTGGAGCACGGCCCGGACGCCCGGCTGCTGGCCGGCGGGACGGACCTGATCATCCGCCTCCGCGACGGCACGATCCGGCCGCGCGTCGTCGTCGACGTCAAGCGGATCGCCGAGCTCGACGGGGCGATCGCCGAGCGCGACGGGCGCCTCTCGATCGGGGCGGCGACGGTGATGACGGACATCGCCGCCGACGAGCGCGTCCGGCGCCACTTCCGGGGCCTGGCCGAGGCCGCGGCGGTCGTCGGCTCGGTCCAGATCCGGAACCGGGCGACGCTCGCGGGCAACATCTGCAACGCCTCGCCCGCCGCGGACACGGCACCGGCCCTCCTCGTCCACGACGCGACCGTCGTCACCAGTGGCCCCGCCGGGACCCGGCGGATCCCGATCGACGAGGTGTTCGTCCGGTCCGGCGTCACGACGCTGGCCGCCGACGAGCTCGTCACCGCGATCGAGCTGCCCCTGCCGGCCGGGCCGGTCGGGTCGGTCCATGTCCGCCGGACGCGGCGGCGCGGCCACGACCTCGCCTCGGTCACCCTGGCCTGCGCGATCCGGCCCGGCGGCGTGACGCGGCTGGCCTACGGCAGCCTCGGCCCGCGTCCGCTCCTCGTGACCGACGACACCGGCGTCCTCGCCGATCCGGCGGCGCCCGAGGCCGCGAAGATGGAGCGGCTCGAGGCGCTGTTCGTCGACGCCAGCCCGTCGCCGCGCTCGATGCGGGCGAGCCCCGAGTACCGCCTCGCGATGCTCCACGTCCTCGGCCTCCGTGCGATCGCGACGGCGCTCGCCCGCCTCGGAGGGGATCCGCGATGACGTCGACGGCCACCGTCCGGATCGAGCTCACCGTCAACGGCCGCCCTCGCTCGCTCGACGTGGCCGCCCACCACACCCTCCTCGAGGTCCTCCGCGACGACCTGGACCTGACCGGCACGAAGGAGTGCTGCCTCGTCGGCGAGTGCGGCGCCTGCACCGTCCTCGTCGACGACGTGAGCGTCGACTCGTGCCTGGTCCTCGCGGTCGAGGTCGACGGCGCCGCGATCACCACGGTCGAGGGCCTGGCGTCCGGCGACCGCCTCCATCCGCTCCAGCAGGCGTTCCTCGACACGGGCGCGGCGCAGTGCGGGTTCTGCATCCCCGGCCAGCTCGTCGCCGCGCGGGCGCTCCTCGCGACGACGCCGCACCCGACCCGGGCCGAGGTCGAGGAGGGGCTGGCCGGGAACCTCTGCCGCTGCGGCGGCTACGAGCAGATCATCGAGGCCGTCCTCCTGGCGGCGGAGGCGCCCGATGCCGACGTCGAGCCCGCCCTCGGCGGCGCCCCGTTGAGCCGCCCGCCACCGACCCGGCGGCGACCCCCGACGCCCGCGTGGCGCCGCAATGACCGCGGCGCGCGACCGCGCTGCGGGCGGCCCGGACCCCATGGACGGCTCCGTCGTCGGCGCCTCGCCGGCGCGCGTCGGCGGCCGGGCCCGGGTCACCGGCCGCCAGGCCTACGTCGCCGACCTCCGCCTCGAGGACGTCCTCCACGTCAAGCTCGTCACGGTGCCGTGCGCCCGGGCCCGGATCCGATCCATCGACAGCAGCGCCGCCCTCCGCGTGCCGGGCGTCCGCCTCGTGATGACCGCGGCGGACCTGCCCGACCCGATGCCCCGCTTCGGCCCGCAGTTCCGCGACCGGCCCGTGCTCGCGGTCGGCGAGACGGCCTACGACGGCGACCCGGTGGCGGCCGTCGCGGCCGAGACGAAGGACGCCGCCGAGGAGGCCGCCGCGCTCGTCCGCGTCGACTACGACGAGCTGCCGGCGAGCACCTCGATCGCCGCGGCGCTCGCCCCGGACAGCCCGCTCGTCCAGGACCCGGCGCTCCGGCCGGGCGACCCGCTGGCCGGCACGAACGTCCTCCGCGAGCACCGCTACGGCTGGGGCGACCTCGCCCGCGCCGAGGCGGACGCCGAGGTCGTCGTCGAGGGGGCGTACACGTTCCCGATGGTCACCCAGTTCGCGATCGAGCCGCACGCCTTCATGGCCGCGCCCGACGGCGACGGGATCGCCGTCTGGAGCTCGATCCAGCATCCGAACTGGCTGCAGCGGGTGATCGCCTCGCTCCTCGAGCTGCCGCTCGCCCGGGTGCGGATCCTCGCCCCCGACCCGGGCGGCGCGTTCGGCGGCAAGCAGCACGCGAAGTACGAGCCGCTCCTCGCGTTCATGGCCCGCCGAGCCGGCCGACCGGTCCGCCTCGTCCTGACCCTCGAGGAGACGTTCCAGGCCGTCCGCCGCGGCGCGGCCGAGGTCCGCGTCCGGTCCGGCTTCCGCCGCGACGGCGCGCTCGTCTTCCGCGACATCGAGGCGAACTACCTGATCGGGGCGTACGCCGACATCGCCGACCGGACCGTGGCCAAGGGCAGCTACACCTCGAACGGGCCGTACCGGACGCCGGCCGTCCGGATCGTCGCCCGGAGCGTCCTGTCGCACACCGTGCCCTCGACCGCCTTCCGCGGCTTCGGCAACCCCCAGCAGATCTGGGCGGTCGAGTCGAACATGAACGAGGCCGCGGGAGTCCTCGGCATCGACCCGGTCGAGCTGCGCCTGCGCAACCTCGCGGACACCGGCGACGCCTTCCTCCCCGGCGACACGCCGGCCGACGGGCACTGGGCGGAGAGCCTCCGCCGGGCCGCGGAGCGGATCGGCTGGGGGACGCCGGCGCCGGCCGGCCGCGGGCGGGGGATCGCCGTCGGGCTCAAGGAAGGGCCGACGACCGGGCTCAGCTACTCGACCGTCCGGCTCCTCGCCGACGGCAGCGTCGTCGTCTTCGCCGGCACCTCGGACATGGGCCAGGGCGCCCGGACGATCTTCGCCCAGATCGCGGCCCAGGAGCTCGGCGCGCCGCTCGACTGGGTGACCGTCGTCATGGGCGACACCGCGGTCGTCCCGTACGACCAGCAGACGTCGGCCAGCCGGTCGTCGGTCCTGATGGGCAACGCCGTCCTCCTCGCCTGCCGCGACATCCAGGCGAAGCTCCGGACGATGGCCGCCCGGCTCGAGGGCGTCGACGAGTCCGGGATCGTCGTGGACCGCGGCGAGGTCCGGATCGGCGAGCGGGCGTGGCCGATCCGCGACGTCCTCGCCCGCGGCCTCGGCCGGCTCGGCGGCGAGGTCATCGGGCTCGGCGAGATGCGCAAGGAGGCCGAGCCGGACCACCCCCTCGGCGGGACGGCCGCGTTCTACGAGTTCAACTGCACCGCTGTCGAGGTCGAGGTCGATCGCGCCACCGGCGACGTGGTCGTCGCCCGCCACGTGACCGTCTCGGACGTCGGCCGGGCGCTGAACCCGGCCCAGGTCCGGGGCCAGGACGAGGGCGCCGCGGTCATGGGCCTCGGGCACACCCTGATGGAGCACTACATCCTCGACGAGGGCGGCCGGATCCGGAACCTCGGCGCGATCGACTACCGGATCCCGACGAGCATGGACCTGCCGCGCTCGATGGAGAGCGAGATCGTCGAGAACGGCGACGGGCCCGGGCCGTACGGCGCGAAGGGGATGAGCGAGGGCGCCCTCCTGTGCGTCGCGCCGGCGGTGGCGGCCGCGGTGCGAGATGCCACGGGCGCCGTCATCCGCGACCTGCCGCTCACTCCCGGAGCGCGTCTGGCGGGCCATCCGCGACGCGTCGCCGGCCGCCGAGCCGGAGGACCCGACCCGATGACCCTCACCTACGCGCTCGACGAGCCCGTCGCGCCGACCCTCGCCGAGGCGAAGGCGATCGTCGGCGGCAAGGCGGCCAACCTCGGGGTCATGGCCCGCGAGCTCGGGCTGCCCGTCCCGCCCGGGTTCGCGATCACGACCGCGACCTGCCGGACCTTCCTCTCCGGCGGCTGGCCGGCCGGCCTGGACGAGGAGCTGCGGACCCGGATGGCGGCGGTCGAGGGGGCCGTCGGGCGCCGCTTCGGGGACCCCGCCGACCCGCTCCTCGTCAGCGTCCGCTCGGGCGCGCCGGTCTCGATGCCGGGGATGATGGACACGATCCTGAACCTCGGCCTGAACGATGCGACCGAGGGCGGGCTCGGCCGGGCGTCGGGGAGCGCGGCATTCGCCGCGGGCGTGCCGGGAGCGGTTCGTGGCGAGCTTCCGCTCGATCGTCGGCGGCGCGGATGTCCCCGGCGATCCATGGGCCCAGCTGCGGCTCGCCATCGAGGCCGTCTTCCGGTCCTGGAACAGCGACCGGGCCCGGGCGTACCGGGCGAAGGAGGGGATCCCGGACGATCTCGGGACCGCGGTGACGGTCCAGGCGATGGTCTTCGGCAACCGCGGCCCGGACTCCGCGACCGGGGTCCTGTTCACCCGCAACCCCGCGACCGGCGAGCCGGACCTGTACGGCGACGTCCTGTTCGACGCGCAGGGCGAGGACGTCGTCGCGGGCACCCACCGGACCGAGCCGATCGCCGTCCTCGACGAGCGGCTGCCGGCGGTGGCTGCCCAGCTGCGGGCGGCGGCGGCACGGCTCGAGCGCCACTACGCCGACCTCTGCGACATCGAGTTCACGATCGAGGAGGCCCGGCTCTGGATGCTCCAGGTCCGGGTCGGCAAGCGCAGTCCCCAGGCGGCCCTCCGGATCGCGGTCGACATGGCGGAGGAGCCGGGCTTCCCGCTGACCCGCGCCGAAGCGGTCACGCGGGTGGCGGCGCTCCTCGCGAATCCGCCATCGCGGGCGATCGCCGGGGCCGGCCGGGCGACCCCGCTGACGACCGGCCTGCCCGCCTCGCCGGGGATGGCGAGCGGCGAGATCGTGACCTCTCCGGAGGCGGCGCAGGCGGCCGCGGAGGCCGGGCGGACCGTGATCCTCGTCCGGGCGGAGACGTCGCCGGACGACGTCCATGGCATGGCCCGCGCGGCCGGGATCCTGACGTCGCGGGGCGGGCTGGCGAGCCACGCGGCCGTCGTGGCGCGCGGCTGGGGGATCCCCGCGGTGGTCGGCGCGACCGACGTCGAGGTCGGCAGCGACCGGGTGACGATCGGGGAGCGCGACCTGGCTGCGGGCGAGCTGATCTCGATCGACGGCGACACGGGCGAGGTGTTCGCCGGGGTGGTCGCCGCGACGACGGAGGTCGTGCCGGAAGCCCGGACGCTGATCGACTGGTCACGCGAGCTCGGGATCGCGATCGGCGAGCCCGTCACTGCGGCGCCGCCGCGAACGGATGCCTCTGCGACCGAGCGCGACGCCAGCCCGGACGACTGCCTCCGCGCAATCGGGATCAAGGGCTTCGCCCAGCCGCAGGCCGTCGCCGACGCGGTGCTCGCGCCGCTGGATGCGGTCCAGCCGGTCCTCGACCGGCTCCAGGCCGAGGGCCTGACCGGGACGACCGCCGGAGCCCTGCGCCTGACCGACGAGGGAACCGCCCGGGTCCGGGAGCTCCTCGCCGCCGAGCAGGAGCGGTGGGGGATCGACGCCGCCGGCGCGGCGCTCGATGCCTTCGTCGCCCTCGATCACCGCGTCAAGGACGCGGTCACCGCCTGGCAGCTCCGCGACGACGGCGCGGGTGGCCAGGTCCCGAACGACCACACCGACGCCGACCACGACCAGGCGGTGCTGGACGACCTGGCCGCGATCCATGCGCGACGCGCTGGCCTGGCTCGGTCCCGTCGAGACGGGCTGTCCGCGTCTTGCCGCGTACGGGATCAGGCTCGGCCGCGCGCTCGAGGCCGCCCTCGGCGGTGACGGCCGCTACGTCGCCTCACCCCGGGTCGACAGCTACCACGGGATCTGGTTCGAGCTCCACGAGGACCTGATCCAGCTCGCCGGCCGAACCCGCGAGGACGAGGTCGCCGCCGGCCGCGCGTAGTCGCGTGACAGCACGCTGACTGACCAAGGCATCCCTATGCTGCGGACATGGACAACGACGACTGGCCAGGGGCTCGATACCGCGGTGCGACATGGATCGAGTTCTACGGTGGCCCCTGGGACAGCACGATGGTCGAGGAGAAGCAGGTTCCGTTGTCGCTCCTTGGCCGAATCACGGCTTGGCCGAAGGGAACAAAGCCGGAGTCCATGCGCGACGGGTCCGCGTCGCCGCTTGGGGAGTATCACCCGGTGGGCTGGGCCGACGAAGAGCTCGGGATCGTCAGACTCGCATGGCGCAAGTTCAGCGGCTGGAAGAAGAAGTGATGTCCATTCCCGCACGCTGAAGGAGCGGCGAGGTCTGTACCATCCCGCTTGGCGGCCGACGGCCCTCGTGGTCTGGGAAGGAGTGCTTTATCCGACCCGGCGCACGCGTTGGTCCCGCCTAACCTTGCCGCGCAACTTTGCGACAACGGTGTGTCCCAACGGGAGACTTGCACCACTGCATGCCCCACGGGGCTCGTGACGCTCGGCTCGTAAAGGCGCGCTTGACCGCGAAACCTACGATGGGGGGCCGCGGGCGAAGTGACTGTCGCCGACCATCGAGGGGGTTCGAGATGCGGCTAGTTAGCGTTCGAGTCGCCGTCTTGGCGCTCGTCGTCGTCGTCGGGCTCGCAGCGGCTGTAGTGGCCCTCGGGAGTCAGCCCGCCAAGGTGGTCACGCACGGCGGCGCCGTCCCCACGGTCCCGTGCGCGCCCGGCCAATCGCCGGCTCAGTCACCGTTCTGCTTGGTGACGCCGCCGCCGGGCGCGTCGAAGATGCCTGACACCAACGTTCCTCCCGAGCCATCGACGGCGATTCTCGTCAGCGCGCCCCCTCAGACCGAGGGATCCGACACTCGCATCCCTCCAACGTCTGTACCGCCCTCCGCTGCGGGCGACGCCCCGATGGCAATTCAGGCGGTCTCGCGATCCAATCCGACTCCCGAGGCGGCTGCCGCATTACAGTCGTGCGGGGTCGCTCGCATTGGCATTGAGCACGTTGCTCAGATGGGCCTGGTCGCATCGGCCAGGGACGCGGTCCGATACGTCCCAATTCGCGGGGTCGAACCGGAGCTACAGACGGATGCGGCTGTCTGGCTCGTGGTGTTCAGCGGCAGGATCGACCTTGGCCGAGGCTACTGGGCGGAGGACCCTGTTTGTGCCGTCATCGGGGGCACGCCAACAATGTTCGAGCCTGGTCCGTACGGTAGGGGCGACACGACAGAGGTCCCGCCAACCCCGAGGACGAACCCTACCGAGACCCTTCCCGCCCTGGCCCCGTGATCTCGCCCTGACCGGCGCGCCGCGGATCGCAGTAGTCCAGGTTCGGGATGAAGTCGAGGGCTCGCACCCTTTCGGGTGACATTGGCGGGCGCTCGCTGACATCAGCGCCAATAGGCAGGAGCGCTGAACTCAGGCAGTCGGGGTTCGCCATCGGTGCTCCGGCGGCCAGATGACAAACAACAAATCGTCCAATGCTCTTGCGATCGAGGCCGCCGAACCAACGTCGATCAACAACGTGCCGCGCACCGACCAGGCTGCAGCATCTGGCCATCCGGCGGCAAGCGACACAGCAAGTGCCACGTGGCCACGACCGTCATGCGTCGCCGTGGCGGAGAGCCAGTCTCGCCCCGGAACACCCGCGGCCTTCTCGCCGGTCCATCCGCGCCAGTCGCGATCGATCTCGTGAAACAACGGGCCAAGGCGCTCGGCATCTGCGACATACGCAGGTAGAACGGACTCCGCGGTCATCGCATCACACGTCAACGTGACACGGACGTCAGGCCCTTCGAAGTACTCCTGAGAGTTCTCTCGCCACGACTCGGCGCTCAACACCAATCGGTCTCGTGCGCGAACGACGGACTTGATCTCCACCTCGACCATTGGCATGCCACCACCATATCGGGCTCGCCCGTCGCGGATGCGGGACCAACGCCGCCAGCTGTCATTGGCGGACACGTTGCGCGTGGCGACGTGCTGGCGATCGCCCGAGACCGGCCGCACCTGTCGCAGCCTGGTCAACCGTTAGCTACGGAACCGGGTCGTATCCCTTCCCGGCGACAGAGCAGACGTGGAACGCGTTGCCCGTCGCGCCGACGCCGCCCCCCAAGTCGTCGAGAACATCACCTTCCTCCGCGACCACCGATCCGTTGCGGGCCACCAACTCAGCCCGTCCATCGAGAAGTCGCGCGGTGAATCCGCGTGGCCAGATCAGATCGGCGGTGCTCTTGCCGTCGAGGGACGTGAACACAAGCAGCTGCCCATTGCGGGCCACCCGAACCGGCCCGGCGCGCGCCTGGGCACACGCCCAGGAAGCGCCGGATGGCAGCGGAGGAGCGGGATCCTCGACGGCCAAGCCGAGCGGCAAAGCGGAGTGGGCGCTTCGGTCCAGCTGACTCGCGCCGAGGACGGCGATCGCAAATGCAACCGTCGCAAACACGACGATCACGATTCGTCGAGGCAAGGACCGCCTCCGGTGCATGGATCACGTGGCCCCTGTTTCAGTCTCGCACCGCCGGTGGCGAAGTCAACGATGCGTTCGGCAAGCTCGCCGAATGGCCAGACGTTCTTGGAGATGGCGTCCGGACTGCGCTCGGCCGGTCTAGGCTGCGCGGATGACCAGCGGACGGACCCCGGCGAGTGATGGCCCAACGCCGGCGCCGGCCGTCCTGTCGAAGCTGAAGCGCGCCTTCGACGGAACGTGGCGACCCGAGTACGGACCGCCCGGGCCCGACCAGCCTCCGGACCGGGCCTCCCTCGCCGACGGGATCTACGAGTGCTTCTCCTGCCGCCCGCCGTATCGAGTTCCCGCCGACGAGCTCGACCATGCCGTCGGCGACCATCCGCGCTTCGACACCGTCGCGGTCATCGTCGTTGACTCGTACACCGTGCGCCAGGTCGGCCGTCGCGACGGAGCTGTGGTCTACGAGTCGACGACGACGGTTTCGGCCGATGGCCAGACCCGGATCGAGACGTGGCCTGCGGCCATGCCGCTCGACGGCGTCCTGGTGCCGGTCCGCGCCCCACTCGTCGGCCCCGACACGGCCCGCCGGCCCGTCATGTTCGCCACGTCGGCCATCCGCGTGGGCGCCCCGGAGGCGGACGCCCACCTCGTCTCGGGCCGCTGGAAGGTCGTCGCGATGGATCTCGTCGACCACGACGAGGACACCGTCTATGCGATCGAGGACGGCGCCCTCTCGATGTCGGACCGGCTCGGCCGGTCGTTCAGCGCGCCCCTCGACGGAAAACCGGCGCCGTATGTCGGCGATCCGCGCGTGACCAGCGTGTCCGTCCGGGCGATCGATGAGCGGACGATCGAGGAGACGGACCTCAAGGACGGCGACATCGTCCAGACGATCCGTTGGCAGGTCGATCGGGACGGCTGGACGATGCGAGTCAGGTTCGACGACGGGCACGGCCACGTGATGGAGCAGTCGGGCCACCGGGTGCCCGAACCCGTAGGATCGAGTTCGACCGAATTGCCGATCACGAGGTGACGCCCGATGCTCACGGCCACCAAGGACCTGATGCTCCCCGCCACCGTCACCGGCTCGTGGCCGCGGCCGCGCTGGTACGACCAGGGCCTGTGGGGCCGGCCGCTCGATACGGCCCTCCTCGACGTCCGCTTCCGTGAGCAGTTCCTCGACGCCCACGCCACCGTCATCGCCGACCAGGAGCGCGCCGGGCTCGACATCCTGACCAACGGCGACTACCACCTCGACGAGGACTTCGCCGGCCGCTCGTGGCATCACTACCCGCTCCAGCGATGGAAGGGTCTCGAGCACGAGGAGCTCCAGTACGACGACTCGCGCGACGGGCTCCTCGACTTCATGCCCGGCACGCTGATGAACGAGATCGAGACGACGTGGCGTTGGCCGCGCGTCGTCGGCAAGGTCGAGCACGACCCGAAGAACCCGCTCGAGTACGCCAAGCTGTGGCGGATCGCCCAGGCCCGCGCGGCGTCCGGCAAGCCGGTGAAGTTCGGGACGTGCTCGTCGCAGGTCCTCGCGATCTTCCTCGACAGCCACACGTCCGAGTACGACCAGGACGACAAGAAGCAGCTCATCTGGGACATGTCGACGGCGATGAACAAGGAGCTCCGCCAGCTTGCCGCCGCCGGCGCGAAGGTGATCCAGATCGAGGAGCCGACGATCCACTTCACGGCCTGCTTCCACCCCGAGCAGACCGAGCTGCTCGACTTCATGGTCGAGGCGTTCAACCACGAGGTCGAGGGGCTCGATGACGTCGAGCTCTGGATCCACACCTGCTGGGGCAACCCGAACATGCAGAAGGTCTACAGCGGCGAGTCGTACGAGAACTCGATCGACATCTACCTGAACCGGCTCAAGGGCGACGTCTGGACGGTCGAGGCGACCGAGAACGAGCTCGCCCAGATCGACCTGTTCAAGCCGTACGCGAACAGCCTGTCGAAGAAGATCGCGGTCGGCGTGGTCAGCCACCGCCAGCTCCAGGCCGATCTCCCGGAGAAGGTGGCGGGCCGCGCCCGCCGCGCGCTCGAGGTGATCCCGGCCGACAAGCTGATCCTGTCGAGCGATTGCGGCTTCGGCCGCCAGGGGTTCAACCGGACGATCTCGTCGTTCAAGGCGGCCGGCATCGCGCAGGGCCGGAACATCGTCCTCAAGGAGCTCGGGCTGGAGCCGCGCTACGTCGCCGCCGCCGACCCGACTCCAGCCGGACGTCCGCCCGAACCACGAGCCGATCACGCACCTGCCGGCGCCTTGGGCGTAGCGCCGAGAGCGGACTCTCGGGGCGCGGAGCAGGAGCCCGTCCCACGCGGTCGCAAGCACGACGTGGCCGGGAGTACGATCGGCTACATTCGCCTGCTCGGGCAGCAGGGTGACTGGCCTGGGCCCGACTCGCGTCAGTCGTTCGTCCTGGCGCTCCTCGTGGCGCTGACCATTACGACCGCCGTCGGTGCCGTGACGCGGAGCCGCCGCGTGCGCATCGCCACGGCGGCCGCGGCCGGTGCCGGTTTGCTCCCGTTGGGCGTGCTGTCGCTCTTCAGCATCGGACTCGTCGTGCTGGTGGCTGGCGTGGTGGCCAGATCCGCTTGGATCGCGGCCGCCGCGGAGGCGCCAGCTCGCTCCATCCTCGGGCCGTCAGCCGGCGGCGCGATCGTGGCCGTGGCGTCGCTCGCCGTCGGGTTCATCGTGACCTGACTGGTCCTGGAGCCGCGGTCTGCCCGCGATCGCCTGATGCGAAGGGGCGCCTAACGTCCCTTGGCGTAGCCCGTCGCCGTGAGCTTGTCCCAGAGCGAGGCCGCGTTCTGGTTCTGGATGTGATCCATCATGTAGCCCTGCCCGACGTCGACCGGCCCGAACGCGTCGTCGAACCGGACCCGGGCAATCGTCTCGTCCCGCGTCCAGCCCTTCGCGACCGCGTCGGCGACCGCGGCCTTCCAGGCGAGCAGCACCGCGCGCTGGGTGTGGAGGTAGTCGAGCGTCACGACCGGGCCGTGGCCGGGCACGACGTGGTCGACGTCGAGCGTCCGGATCCGCTCGAGCGCCTCGATCCACTGGTCGACGTTCGAGGTCATCAGCCACGTCTGGACGCCGCTGAAGATCGTGTCGCCGGTGAAGACGACCCGCTCCTCGGGCACGTGGACCGCCAGCTGGCCCGGCGTGTGGCCGGGCGTCCACAGGCAATGGAACGTGTGGTCGCCGACGCGCAGGGTCAGGTCGCCGGTGAAGACCACGGTTCCGCGGGGCAGGTTCGCGTAGTAGTGATCGCGGTCGGGGAGGATCGCCGCGCCATCCGGGTCGTCGGTCGGGATCGCCTCGAGGGCGTAGGCGAACGGGTCGAGCGCCGCGTTCGGGTCCATGAAGATGTCCCACAGCGCCTGGTGGTTGACGACCTCGCCGGCGCCGCGGAACCACCAGTTGCCGAAGATGTGGTCGACGTGGTTCTCGGTGTTGACCAGGTAGCGGATCGGGCCGTGCGACTCGGCCTCGGCCCGCATCGCGACGGCCTTCGTCGGCAGCTGCGGCGTGTCGATGACGACGACGCCGGCCGAGGTCGTCACGAAGCTCGGGTTGCAGCCGCGGAGCTTCGTCGTCGTGAAGACGTTCGGGGTGACCTGCTCCATCATCGAGGTCGAGGGGTTCATCGGTCGTCCTTCACTGGGTGGCGGTCAGGCCGCCGTCGATCCCGAGCACCTGGCCGGTGACGAACGACGCGGCATCGGAGACGAGGAAGATCGCCGGGCCGACGAGATCGCCGAGCTCGCCGATCCGGCCGAGCGGGATCCGGCCGACGATGCCGGCCTTGAACGCGGGGTCGGCGAGGAGGCTCGCGACCTGTGGCGTGTCGACGAAGGTCGGCATGATCGCGTTGACCCGGATGCCGTGCTTCGCCCACTCGGTCGCCCACTGCCGCGTCAGCGCGCTGATCGCGCCCTTCGCGGCGACGTAGGCCGAGTAGCCGGCGTTGATCCCGAGGTTGGCCCGGACCGACGAGAGGTTGAGGACGGCCCCGCCGCCGCCTCGCTCGATCATCGTCCGGACGGCGGCCTGGGTCGGCAGGATCGTGCTCCGGACGTTGAGCTCCATGATCCAGTCCCAGTCCGAGCGGGGGTACTGCTCGGCCGGGTGGAGGACCTTGCCGGCCCCGCCGCC
Source organism: uncultured Chloroflexia bacterium (assembly GCA_963710105.1). GTDB lineage: Bacteria > Chloroflexota > Limnocylindria > Limnocylindrales > CSP1-4 > CF-46. Next base: position 2,504,474 of record CAVPYV010000001.1, on the reverse strand, counting down.
GACGGCGTTGACGACGATGTCGACCCGCCCGAAGCGGGCGATCGCCTCGGCGACCATCCGCTCGCAGTCGGCCTCGCTCGTGGCGTCGGCCTCGATCGCGAGCCCCTCCGATCCGGCGGCCCGGACTCGCTCGACGGCGGCTTCGCAGGCGGCGCCGTGGTGACCCGCCAGCGCGACGCGCGCGCCGGCCCCGGCCATCGCCTCGCCGAGCGCCGACCCGATCGCCCCGCCGCCGCCGACGACGAGGGCGACGCGCCCCTCCAGGCCGAAGATGTCGAGCTGTGTCATCGGGCTCCCCTTCGCGTGGGTGCGGCGGTCGGGCATGAGCGGGTGCCGTCGTCGTTGATCGATCATCGATGATACTGGAACGGCGTTGCTCACGCGCCGCGCTACCCGCCGGCGAGCCGCTCCTTCATCATCGCCAGCGACGGGTCCGGGCCCTTGAACCCGACGAGGTACTCGAGCCGGATCGGGGCGAAGCACTCGTAGAAGACGACGTCCTCGTCGGTCAGCTGGCGGAACGCGTGGGTCCAGTTCGACGGGATCACGAGCAGCGCGCCCGGCCCGACCTCGGACTCCTCGTCGCCGACCTTCGCCCACAGCCGGCCCTGCTCGACGAGCATGATCTGCTCGGCCTCGTGGTGGTGGTCCGGGATGACGACCCCGCCGCGGTAGACGATCCGGGTGAACATCGTCTTCTCGCCGGAGATCGCCTGGCGGAAGACGCCCGGCACGTACTCGACGATGGGGAACTCGTCCCAGGTGGTGATCTGCCCCATTCAGGCCTCCGTCTCGTTCGGCGCGGCCGCCGACGCGAGGGCGTCGAGGCCGCGGAGGATCTTCTCCGGGGTGACCGGCAGCTCGTCGATCCGGACGCCGGTCGCGTGGTAGATCGCGTTGACGATCGCCGGGATCGGCGAGTTCGCGGTCATCTCGCCGACGCCCTTGACCCCGTAGGGCCCGTTCGACGAGGGCATCTCGAGGACGACCGACTCGATCTCGGGCATCTCGAGGGGGCCCGGCATCAGGTACTCGCTGAAGTCGCGGGCGGTGTGCTCGACGTCGGGGTAGTACGGCGCCGTCGTCTCGTACAGGGCATGCGACATGCCCATCCACGCCCCGCCGACGATCTGGCCGCGGACGAGGGCCGGGTTCACCTGGCGGCCGACCTCGTAGGCGCTCCGGATGCTGAGGACGGCGACCTCGCCGGTCTCGGTGTCGACCTCGACCTCGGCGACGGTGCAGGCGTGGGCCTCGGTCGAGTCGGGGTCCATCGCCCCGGTCTCGGGATCGACGTCGCTGCGCGGCTTCATCCAGGCGCCGCGCCCGGCGATCGTCCGGCCGTGGACGAACTGGGCGCGCGCGGCAACGTCGGCGATCTTCAGCGACCGGGCCGGCACGCCCTTGACCATCAGGTTGCCGCGGCCGTCGGTCTCGAGCTCGGAGGCGAGGACCTCGAGCTCCTCGGCGGCGACGTCGAGGAGGGCCCGGCGGGCCTCGGTCGCCGCGGCGATCACGGCGTTCCCGACGCGATGGGTCGCCCGGCTGGCGAACGTGCCCATGTCGTGCGGGCCCGTGTCGGTGTCGGCGGTGTCGACGACGATCTGCTCGAACGGGACGCCCATGACCTCGGCCGCGATCTGGCCGATGACCGTCCGGAGCCCCTGGCCGAGATCCGTGGCCGAGAGGGTCACCACGAACGAGCCGCTCGTCGTGGCGTGGATCAGCGCCTGCGACGGGTCGCCGCCGAGGTTCATCCCGGTCGGGTAGTTGACCGCGGCGATGCCGGTGCCGCGCAGCTTCGCCATCGTCAGCGACCCCCGGCGGGCTTGGGGGACGATGGGCACCCGGGTCGCGCGGCCCGGACCCGTCGCGCGGCGCCGACGTCATCGCCCGGAGCTCCGCCGGCAGCTCGTGCCCGACGAGCTCCGCCGCCGCCTGCATCGTCTCGATCAGGGTCGCGTCCTCGACGAGCTTGCGATGCGGCTTCAGGTCGCCGTCGCGGTAGGCGTTGAGGAAGCGGATCGTCCACGGGTCGACGCCGACCCGCTCGGCGATCTTGTCCATCTGGACCTCGAGCGCGAACGACGCCATCGTGATCCCGAAGCCGCGCATCGCGCTCGTCGGCTGGCGGTTCGTGTAGACGCAGTAGGCGTCGATCGAGACGTTCGGGATCGCGTACGGGCCGGCGGCGTTGGCCGCGTGCTTCGTCAGCGCGTACGGGGTCTGGCGGCTGTACGCGCCGGAGTCGGCGTAGCTCGTGACCTGGCGGGCGAGGATCCGGCCGTCGGCGGCCACGCCGTCCTTCACCCGGATCCGCCACGCGCTCCGGGTCGACGAGACCTGCATCTCCTCCGAGCGGCTGTAGACGAAGCGCACCGGGCGGTTGGTGAGCATCGCCGCGAGCGTCGCGATCGGCTCGACGATGACGTCGACCTTGCCGCCGAACCCGCCGCCGACGGTGCCGCCGACGAAGTGGAGCCGGTTGCCGGGGACCTGCAGGATGATCGAGGTGTTGTCGAGGCTGAAGTACAGCGCCTGGGTGTTCGTGTACACGGTCATCCGGCCGTTCGCCTCGGGGACGGCGATGCAGCCGGTCGTCTCGAGCGGGGCGTGCTCGATCGGGCTCGTGTTGTAGACCCCCTCGACGATGTGGGCCGCCGCCGCGAAGCCGGCCTCGACGTCGCCGAGCCGGACGCGGCGGCAGGGGTGGCCCTCGTACATGAACGTGTTGTTGCCCCAGTGGGTCACGATCGGAGCGTCCGGCTGCAGGGCCTCCTCGACGTCGAAGACCGCGGGCAGCTCCTCGAGGTCGAGCCGGACCCGGGCGACCGCCTCGAGGGCGGCCTCCTCGGTCTCGGCGACGATCGCCGCGATCGCCTCGCCCTTGAAGCGGACGCGGTCCTCGGCGAGGACGAACTCCTCCTCCGGCTCGACGCCGATGAGCCCGAGGATCGTGTAGCGGTTGTGGGGGACGTCGGCCGCGGTCAGGGCCCGGACGAAGCCCGGCACGCGGGCGGCGTCGGACAGGTCGATCCCGCGGATCCGGGCGTGGTGGGCGGGGCTCCTGACCATCTTCAGGTGGAGCATCCCCGGGAACGTCCGGTCGCCGGTGTAGATCGTCCGCCCGGTGACGTGGCCGATCCCGTCGCTCCGCTCGACCGATTGGCCGACGACGTTGAGGTCCGGGCTCATGCCGGCCCCTTGCCGTCGGCCGTCGCTGCCCCGTCGCCGTCGGCCGCGGCCGCCGCCTCGATCGCGTCGACGATCGGCTCGTACCCCGTGCAGCGGCAGAGGTTGCCGGTCAGGGCCATGGCGATGTCCTCGCGGCTCGGCGTCGGGTCGCGATCCAGGAGGGCCCGGGCGATCATCACCATGCCCGGCGTGCAGTAGCCGCACTGGAAGGCGTTGGCCGCGAGGAACGCCTGCTGGAGGGGGTCGAGGCCGGTGGCCGGGGTCAGGTCCTCGAGCGTCGTCACCCGGCGGCCGGCGACGTCCTCGACCGGGAGCAGGCAGGACAGCATCGGCTCGCCGTCGACGAGGACCGTGCAGCTGCCGCAGCCGCCCTGGCGGCAGCCCTCCTTGGCCGCGGTTCGCCCGAGCTGCGTCCGGAGGACCGCCTGGAGCGTCGTCAGCGGCCGGACCATGACCTCGACGGTCCGCCCGCCGAGCTCGAAGGCGACGATCGTCGATGCCATCTAGCCGCCGTCCTTCCGGGCGTCCCGCGCCCGCTCGAGGGCCCGGCCGACCTGGAGCTCGCACATCCGGCGGCGGTACCAGGCGCTGGCGATGCCGTCGGTCGCGGGCTCGCAGTCGGCTGCGGCCGCCGCGGCCGCCGCCGCCATCGACGCAGGGTCCACGCTCGTCCCGCGCAGCAGGTGCTCGGCCCGGAGGGCGCGGATCGGATGCGGGCCGACCGCGCCGAGCGCGATCCGGGCGTCGGCGACGGTCGCGCCCTCCCAGTCGAGCCGCACCGCGACGGTCACGACCGACGGGGTGTTGGCGTGCTTCCGGCCGAGCTTGAGGAACGCCGTCGAGGCGATGGCGGCGCCCGAGAGCGGCACCCGGATCTCGACGAGCAGCTCGTCCTCGGCGATGGCCGTCGTCAGGAAGCCGGTGAAGAACTCGGCCAGCGGCAGCGTCCGCTCGCCGCGGGCGCTCGCAAGGGCCACCGTGGCGTCGAGGGCCAGCAGGGCGACCGCGACGTCGCCGCCCGGCGGCGGGGTGAAGAGGTTGCCGCCGACGGTGGCCATGTTCCGAACCGACCAGGCGGCCGTGTTGCGGGCGGCCTCGCGGAGCATCTCGACGGCGTCCTGCTCGAGGAGCCCGGTCAGCGTCGCGGTCGCCCCGATCCGGAGCGTGTCGCCGGCCCGGTCGATGCCGCCGAGGCCGGCATGGCGGAGGCCCATCACCGCCTCCGGCAGCGAGAGCCCTTCGTTGATCAGGGGCATCGCGATCGTCCCGCCGGCGATGACGAGGAGCTCGGGGCCGCGCGTCGCCAGCAGGTCGAGGGCCGCCGGGAGGGATCGCGGCAGGGCGTACTCGCGGACCGTCATGCCCGGACCCTCGCCGTCTCCGGCGCCGTCTCCCGGAGGCGCGCATCGAGATTGACGAGGCCCTGGCCGACGAGCGAGCCGGCGAGCCCCTCGACGAACCGCGAGTCGAGCCGGGCCAGGGGGCCGCCGATCACGGCGCTGCCCTCGTAATCGACGGTGGTCCCACCGTCGCTGTCGGCCAGCCGGAACGTCGCCCGGCCGGTGATCGTGCCGAGCGCGCCCGTGAGCTCGCCCTCGATCTCGCCGGACGACGGGGGGTCCGTGTCGACGACCCGGACGACCGTCCGCCACGTCCCGACCATGCCCGGCAGCCGGAGCGCGATGGTCGCGTGGTATTCCGTCTCGTCGACCCGCTCGACCGAGCGGCAGCCGGGGATGACCCCGAGGAGGCTCTCGGGATCGAGGATCGCGGCGAACACCGCGTCGCGCGGGGCCTCGAGCGTGCGGCTGCCGCGGACCTTCATCGACCGGCCGCCCCGGCGGCCGCTCCGCGGTCGGCGATGTCGATGGTCGCGTGCAGCCCGTCCGCGACATGGCCGAGGTGCTCGAGCATCGCCGCCTCGGCCGCGTCGGGATCGCGGGCGACGAGGGCGTCGAGGAGCTTGCGGTGGTCGCGCAGCGCGGCCTCCCGCACCTGCTGGAAGGCGCCGGTCCGCTCGCGGCTGACCCGGCCGACCGCGCTGACGATCGTCATCAGCTGAAGGAGCAGGACGTTGTGGGCGGCGGCGCAGATCGCCAGGTGGAAGGCCAGGTCGAGCTCGCGGAAGCGCTCCGGCTCGTCGATCCCGCCCGCCAGCGACTGGACGAGGTCCCCGAGCTCGGCCAGCTCCGCGCCGGTCGCCCGCTCGGCCGCGAGGCGGACGTTGCCGACCTCGAAGACGCGGCGGGCCTCGAGGAGCTCGACGAGGGCGATCCCGTCGGTCGAGAGGACGAGGTCGAGATGGGAGATCAGCTGGCGCGGCTCGAGCGACGTGATGTACGTCCCGTCGCCCTGGCGGATGTCGACGACCTTCATCAGGGCGAGCGCCCGGAGGGCCTCGCGGAGGACGGGCCGGCTGACGTCGAGCATCCGGGCGAGGTCGCGCTCGGCGGGGAGCTTGTCGCCGGGGCGCAGCTCGCGCTCGCGGATCTTCAGGAGGAGACGGTTCGCGATCTCCTCGGCGAGCGTGCTCCGGGGGACGACCGCGAAGCGGCTGTCGGGGACCGGCTGGGCGCGGTCGATCGCGGTCACGATCCGGCCACGTTCGCGTCGCCCACGGTCTGCCGTCCCTCTCCGTGCTGGTGCGGAGAGGGTATCGCTCGACTGGTATAGTGGTCAACTGGTTTGACCAATATCGGCGCCACCGACGGCGCCACGACGGAGGCCCTGCCGTGCTCGAGCGCCACCTCACGTTCAACGTCCATCCCGATCGGACCGCGGACTTCGAACGGTTCTTCGAATCGACCTACCGGCCGCAGATGGCGGAGTCGCCCGGCTACCTCCGGGGCGAGCTTCTCCGCGAGCTCGACGCCCCCACGCGCTACCAGATGGTCCTCCGCTTCAGCGACGCCGACAGCGCCCTGGGCTGGCGGACCTCGGACGCCCACGCCACGCTTCTGCCGGACTTGAGCGCGCTCCATTCCGGGATGGAGGTCGCCGCCTACGAGGTGGTTGACTAGCGGCCGGCGGCATCCCGCCACCCGAGACGAGGAGGATCGCCCGATGAAACCGCCGACCGTCGATCTCGGCGAGATGACCGATCCAGAGGTCGAGGCCTTCCTGCGAGAGCACACGACCGTCATCGTCCCGACCGGTTCGACCGAGCAGCACGGCCCGCACGCCCCGCTCCTGACCGACGTCCTCATCCCCCAGGAGGTCGCCCGCCGGATCGCCCCGGCGGTCGGGGCGGTCGTCGCCCCGCCGATCAACTACGGGCTGTCGTACCCCCACGTCGGGTTCAGCGGCGTCGTCCACCTCCGCATCCCGACGTTCATGGCCCTCGTCGAGGACCTCTGCGCGTCGCTCGCCGCGATCGGGTTCCGGCGGATCGTGTTCCTCAACGGCCACTACGACAACACGTACGCGATCGCCTACGCCTGCGCCAACGCGGCCGAGCGGATGGCGCCCGGCACGCGCGCCTTCCCGGTCAACTACTGGGACGGGATGACCCCGGCCGAGGCCGCCGAGTTCTTCGACCCGGCGACGGGCCTCCACGCCAACCGCGGCGAGACGTCGGCGGTCCTGGCGATCGACCCGTCCCTCGTCGACATGGAGCGCGCCAACATCGAGTTCCCGCCGTTCCCGGAGGTCACGAGCCCGGCCGCCGTCCACACCGCGTTCTTCTTCTCGGCGCCGGGCTCGGTCCATCGCGCGACACGGTCCGGGACGTGGGGCGACGCCCGCGAGGCGAGCGCCGAGTTCGGCGAGCGCTACCTCGAGGTCGTCAGCGCGGCGGCGATCCGAACGCTCGACGACATCGAGCGGACGTTCGAGGCGATGCCGCCGCGTTGACGGCGGGCCGGGTCACGCCGTCGCGGCGTCCAGCCAGCGACCCGCCCGCATCACGCGGCGGAGCCCGAGGTCGGGGTCGAGCTCGACGAGATCGGCCCGCAGCCCGGCGGCGATCCGGCCCCGGTCGCCGATCCCGAGCATCGCCAGCGGGTTGCGGCTCGCCGCCGCGACCGCGGCCGGGAGGCTGGTCCCGGTCTCCACGAGGTGGCGCACGGCGACGTCGAGGGTCAGGACCGATCCCGCGAGGGTCGACGTCCCGGCCAGCGTGACCCGGCCGCCCGTGACCTCGATCGCGAGCCCGCCGACCTCGCCCCGCCCGTCGCCCATCCCGGCGAGGGCGATCGCGTCGCTGACGAGCAGCAGCCGGTCGGCCGGCTTGAGCCGGCGGATCAGCGGCCACAGCGCCCGGTCGACGTGGATCCCGTCGGCGATCAGCTCGACGTAGGCCGAGTCGTCGAGCAGGGCCGCGACGGCGAGGCCCGGGGCCCGGTGATCGACGCCGGTCATCGCGTTGAACAGATGGGTCGTCGTCGTCCCGCCGGCCCGGTAGCCGCTCGCCGCCTCCTCGACGGTCGCGGCCGAGTGGCCGACCGAGGTGGCCACGCCGCGCTCGCGGAGCCAGGCGATCAGCTCGAGGGCGCCGGGCAGCTCCGGGGCGATCGTGATCACCCGCAGGCCGTCGACCAGCGGCTCGAGCGCCGCCCGCGGCACGTCGGCCGGCGTGCGGAGGTGGGCCGGGTCGTGGGCGCCGCGCCGGGCCGCGGCGAGGAACGGACCCTCGAGGTTGAACCCGAGCGGCTCGGCGCCGTCGGCCGGCGCGCCCGGCAGCCAGCCCCGGACGCGGCCGGCGAAGGCGGCGAGGTCCTCGATCGGCGCGCTGACCGCGGTCGGCAGGAACGAGGTCACGCCGTGCCGCAGGAGATGGCGGGCCATCCCGTCGAGCGCCGCCCGATCGCCCATCGCGTCGTGGCCGCCGCCGCCGTGGACGTGGACGTCGACGAAGCCCGGCGCGACGAACGGCGCGCCCGGGTCGGCCGCCGGACCCGCCTCGTCCAGCTCGACCGCCGCGATCCGGCCGCCCGCGATCCGGATCCGACCCGCGGCGACGCGGTCGTCGAGGACGAGGTTGCCGACGACCTCGGCCGCGTCGTCCGTCCCGCTCGCTCCGGTCGGCGTCTCGTGGGTCACGTGCGCGCCTCGACCTCGAAGGTCACGTCGAGGGCGTAGCGGTCGGCCCCGTACACCGAGTCGGTCGCCTCGATCGGCCGGCCGTGGCCGTCCACGACGATCCGCCGCTCGACGAGCAGCGGGTCGCCCGTCCGGATCCGGAGCAGGCGCGCCTCCTCGGCCGTCGCGGCCGCGGCGGCGATCGTGCCGGTTCCCCGGGTCGGCGCGTAGCCGCCGCGGCGGAGCGCGTCGTGGAGCGAGCCGCCGGCCAGGTCGGCGGTCATCACCGCGTCGGCGGTGGCCCCGATCAGGACCGTCGACTCGACCGCGATCGGCTCGTCGTCGGCCATCCGGACCCGGCGCAGGTGCACGATCGGCTGGCGGGACGGGATCCCGAGGCGGCTGGCCTCGGCCGCCGTCGACGGCCGGATCACCCGCGTCAGCAGTCGCGAGCTCGGGACACGGCCGGCCCGCAGCATCTCCTGGGTGAAGGTCATCAGGCGGTTGGCCCGGCGGTGGGCCGGCGGCTCGGCGACGAAGCTGCCACGGCCCGGCTCGCGCCGGATCAGGCCGTCGGCCGCCAGCCGCTGCATGGCGTTGCGGGCCGTCATCCGGCTCACGCCGAACTCGGCGCACAGGTCCGAGTCGGACGGCAGTCGCTCGCCCGGGCGGAGCGCGGCGATCCGCTCCCGGAGGGATCGCTCGATCTGGCGGTACTGCGGCTGGTAGGCGGCGTCGCTCATCGGGTCGCGCCCGGTCGGGCCGCGCCCGGTCGGTCCGCGGCCCCCTCGTGCTCGGCCTCCTCCGCGCCGTGGACAGCCGCGCCGACGGCGCCCGCCCACGTCCCGAGCTCCGCCGGCACGATCTCGACCGCGTCGAGGGCCGTCGTCCGGACCCGCCGCCGGAGCTCGGCCCGGATCGGCTCGATCAGGAGGTCGAAGGCCGCGGCGATCCCGCCGCCGATCACGACCCTGTCAGGAGCGACCGCGGTCACCATGTTGGCGATCCCGATCCCGAGGTAGCGCCCGACCCGCGCCAGGCCGTCGACTGCGCCCGCGCGTCGCCCGCCCGAGCCCTCGCGATCGCCTCCTCGGCCGTGGCCGTCCCGCACGCGGCCGCGATCTGGTCGGCCCGGGCGAACGCCTCGAGGCAGCCGCGGTTGCCGCAGCCGCACCAGGGGCCGTCGGGCTCGATCGTCTGGTGGCCGAGCTCGCCGGCCGTGCCGTCATGACCCTGGACGACGCGGCCGTCGATCGCGATCACCCCGCCGACGCCCGTCCCGAGGGTGAACCCGATCATCGACGACGCGCCGCGGGCGGCCCCCAGCCGCAGCTCCGCGAGGCCGAATGCCCGGGCGTCGTTGATCAGGAACGCCGGCACGCCGAGCGCGCCGGCCACCGGCGCTGCGACCGCATGTCCGGCCCACGGCCCGGGCACGTTGACGAGGAAGCGGGTCGTGCCGGCCGCCGGGTCGTACAGCCCGGGGACGCCGATGCCGGCGCTCGCCACGCCCGGCCACGCGGCGACGACGGTGGCCCCGACCTCGGCAAGCTGCGCGACGACGGACGCCGGCGCCGCGGCGGGATCCGCCGGGATCGCCGTTCGGACCTGGTCCCGGGCGAGGATCGCCCAGCCGTCGCCGGCACGCTCCACGACGGCCCACTTGAGGTTCGTGGCCCCCAGGTCCAGGCCGAGGTGGCGGGTCGGTCCCGTCGGCGTCACCGGATCGATGTCCCGCTCGACCCGTTCAGCTCGCGGCCGTCACTCGCGTGTACGCCGCGGCAACCAGCACGACGATCGAGCCGAAGACGATCTGGCGCCACGGCTCGGGCAGGATGATGCTCAGGAAGCCGGCCAGGACCGTCAGGATCAGCGCGCCGACGATCGTCCCGGAGTAGCCCCCGCGGCCGCCCAGGATCGACGTGCCGCCGATGACCGCGGCGGCGACCGACGGCAGCAGGTACGGCGTGACGAGCGAGACGCTGGCCGTGTTCGAGAGACCCGATTGGAGCAGCCCGGCGACGGCCGCCAGGAGGCCGGAGAGCACGTACAGCACGAGGAGGATCTGCCACGAGCGGACGCCGGACAGGCGGGCGGCCACCGGGTTGTCGCCGATCGCGTACAGCATCCGGCCGTACCCGGTCCGTTTCAGGAGGAGGATGATCAGCACGGCGACCGGGATCATGACGGCCAGATCGTTCGGGATCACGTCGGCGGTCAGACCGGTGCCGAGCGTGCGCAGCTCCGGCGGCACGCCCGAGCCCGTCTGCACGCTCTGGAGCTGCCAGACGTTGGCGAAGCCCAGCACGATCAGGCCCATGCCCAGCGTCATGATCAGCGGGTGGACCCGGAAGATCCCGATCCCGATGCCGTTGACGAGACCGGCCAGCGCCGAGGCGCCGAGAGCGACGCCGATCCCCAGGACCCAGCCGCCGGGTTGATTCACGAAGGTCGCGGTCACGAAGCCCGCCATCGATGCGATGTAGCCGACGGACAGGTCGATCCCGCCGGTCAGCATCGTCAGCGTCTGGCAGGCGGCCAGGATGGCGAGGACGGCGGCCTGGCGCACGGTGAACGCGGCCCAGTTCGGGCTGACCGTGCCCGGTCGCGCGATCTCGACGGTGATGATCAGGACGACCAGCAGGATGGTCAGCGGGACGAGCGGATAGTCGCGCAGGAGGTTGCGCCACGCTGCCGGCCGCAGCCATCCCCGGTCGTTGACGGTGTCGGTCGCCGCGGTCACGCCCGGCTCCTTCGCATCTGGATGAGGCTGCCCGCCACGAGCACGCCGATCAGGATGAAGCCCTGGGCGACGAGGCCGTAGTTGGGATCCACCCGCATGAACGTCATGTCGTCGCGGATCAGCTGGAGGACGACCACGGCGACGACCGGGCCGAAGACGCCCCCGACGCCGCCGGCGAGGCTGACCCCGCCGAGCACGACCGCGCCGATGCTGATCAGGACGTAGGTCGGCTCCGGGACGGGCGTCCCGATCCCCGTGCTCGCCGTGAGCGACAGCCCGGCGATCGCGGCGACGAAGCCGGTGATCGTGTACGACAGGAACTTCGTCCGCTTGACCGGCACCCCGCTCCGGAAGGCGGCCAGCGGATTGCTGCCGATCGCGTAGAGCGACAGGCCCAGGCGCGAGCGCGACAGCGGAAGCCAGATCACGGCGACGATGACGATCAGCACGACCGCCGCCTTCGGCAGGAGCTCGATCCCGAGCGGCCCGACGACGAGATCCTTGAGCCAGCCCGCGGCGCTGCCGCCCGGCGCCGGCCGGACGAGCAGGGCAACCCCGGCCCACACGAAGTAGGTGGCCAGCGTGACGACGATGTCGGGCACCTTGGTCAGCACGACCAGCGCGCCGTTGATCGCCCCCAGCAGCGCCCCGAGCGCCAGCACGCCGATGACGATCAGGACCGCGGTTCCATCGCCCGGGTAGTCCTTCATCATCGTCGCGGCCACGCAGCTGGTCAGCGCCATCTGCGAGCTGATCGAGAGGTCGATGCCGCCGGAGATCACGACGACGGCCTGGGCCACCGCGGCAAGGGCCAGCGGCAGCACCGAGGTGGCCGTGCTCGCCAGGCTCCCGAGGCTGTAGTTCGGGTTGACGAACCTGGTGAAGACGAGGAGGACCGCGAGGAAGCCGAGCAGGCCGAGGGTCCAGGCGTTGTCGCGACCGAACGTGCCGAGCGTGTCCTTCGCGCCGGAGCGCGGCCGCTCCAGGCTGGCGGGGGTCGCCGGGGTCGCGCTCATGGCTGCGTCACCGTCGGTGGCTGGCGGCTCATCGGTCGTGGCGGCGGCCGGGACCGCGACCGGGCCCGGCCTGACCGACGACGTCGCCGACCCGACGATCTCCTCGGGCAGGGCGGTGCCCGGCCTGAGGTTGTGCGCCGCGCGCAGCAGCGCCGCCTCGTCGGCGCCGGCGGCCGGCATCTCGGCGACGACCCGGCCGCCGAAGATGACGATCACCCGGTCGCAGGCCAGCTGGATCTCCTTCAGCTCGGAGGTGTAGAGGAGGATCGCCGCTCCCGCCGCGGCAAGGTCGCGCAGCAGCACGTAGATCTGGTTCTTCGTCCGGATGTCGATCCCGCGCGTCGGGTCGAAGCAGAGCATCGTCTTGACGCCGCTCGCCACCCACCGCGCGATCGTGACCTTCTGCTGGTTGCCGCCCGACAGGCGCCGGACCTCGGCCCCGGCGCGGGCGTCGATCTGGAGGGTCTCGACGGCCTTGTCGACCTTCTCCCGCTCACGCCGCAGGTTGATCCAGCCCCATTGCGAGACGCGCGCCGAGAACGGCAGCGAGATGTTCTCGCGGACGGAGCGCTGCATCAGCAGGGCCTCGGCCCGGTCGGCGGCGACGTAGACGACGCCCATCCGGATCGCGTCGGCCGGGTGGTGGAAGGAGACGGGCTTGCCCTCGACGAGGAGGGAGCCGCCGGCCGGCCGTTCGGCCCCCGACAGGATGTCGAACAGCTCGTCCTGGCCTTGGCCCTCGAGGGCGACGACGCCGAGGACCTCTCCGGCGTGGAGCTCGAAGGTGGCGTCCCGCAGGCGCCGATCGTCGCTGAGCTGGCGGGCCTCGATGTGGGGCGTCTGGCCGCTCCGGTCGGGACGGGTCGCGGCCGCCTCGTCGGGTCGGCCCAGCGCGGCCGCGCCCTCGCCGAGCATGAGCTCGACGATCCGGTCCTCGGAGCCGGCGGTGACGTCGACCATGCCGACCGTCTCGCCGTTGCGCAGGACGGTGGCGCGATTGCAGATGGCCGCGATCTCGATGAGGCGGTGCGAGATGAAGATGACCGATCGATCGGCGCCCTGCTGCTGGACGACCTGGAGGACCCGCTCGGTCAGGTTCGCGGGCAACGCCGCGGTGATCTCGTCGAGCAGGAGCACGTCGGGCTCGATCGCCAGCGCCCGGGCGAGGTCGACGATCCGGAGCGACGCAAGGGGCAGCCGCCGCGCGAGCGTCGCCAGGTTGAGGTTCTCCAGCCCGAGCTCGGTCAGCCAGTGGCGGAACGGCGCCAGCGGCGTCTGGGTCAGCCGGAGGTTGTCGCGGATGTCGAGATCGGGAATGACCGCCGGCTCCTGGTAGACGGAGACGAGCCCGTTGCGGCGGGCCTCGGCGGGCGAGTGCGACGCGCGCTCGCGACCGCGGACGACGATGCGGCCGGTGTCGGGCGTGACCGCGCCGGTGAGGATCTTCACGAACGTGCTCTTGCCGGCGCCGTTGGCGCCCATGAGCGCGTGGACCTCGCCGGGCCGGACCGACAGGGACGCGTGGGTGAGGGCGACGACGGCGCCGTACGTCTTGGAGACGTCGGTCGCCTCGAGCAGCAGGTCGGTGGTGGTCGCTGTCATCGGATCCTGGTGGAGGTGCAGGGCGTGGGGGACGCCGGCGTCGCCGGCGTCCCCCACTGGATACGGAACGGAGCTAGGCGCCCTTGCAGGACGACGGAACCGTGTTGGGATCGTAGTCGGTCCAGTTCGGGATCGACAGGCTGAGCGGCCAGAGCGGGTCCATGCCCGGCACGGCGATCCACTTCTGGAGGTCGGCCTTGCCCTGGTCGTTGGTGTTGTCGAGGATCTGCGGGTCGAGCAGGACGGTGTTCGGCCGGCCGGCTCCGGCCGACGGGTCGACCTTCGCCCCGGACAGGAGGTTGTAGGCCATCTTCACGCCGGCGCCGCCGACGGACGCGGTGTTGGTCACCGCGGCGCCGATGAGGCCCGGATAGCCCGCGGAATCGAGGAGCTGCTTCACGAAGGCGCCGATGTCGGCGTCCGCGATCGGCACGAACTTCTTGTTGGCGGACTTGATCGCGTCGACGATCTGCGCGCCCATGCCGGACGCCCAGATGCCCTGGACGTTGTCGTAGCCGCCGCTGGCGATGAAGTCGTTGGTGATCTGGGTGGCGGTGGCCGGATCCCAGCCGGTGAACGTGCCGCCCGGGTTGGCGATCTTGATGTTCGGGTAGTTCTTCAGCGCGTTGTTGAAGCCGATGTCGCGATCGGAGTCCGCCGGATGGCCGGCGAGACCGCGGGTGTACCAGACGGTCCCGGTGCCGCCCATCTGCTTGAACAGCCAGTCGGCGCCGAGCTCGGCGTACTTGACCTGGTTGTTGTAGAGGTTCCAGGTGTTCGGATCGGTCACGTAGGCGTCGACCGAGACCGTGACGATGCCCTTGGCGTGGGCTTCCGCGAGCGCCGGGTTGAGGGCGTCCGGGTCGTTCGGGTTGAAGACGATCGCGTTGACGTTCTGGGAGATCAGCGTCCGCAGGTCGGACAGCTGTCCGGCCGCGTCGGTGTTGCGGTGGATGACGTTGATCCCGGAGATCTTGTCCTTGCCGAGCGCCGTGCCCTCGGCCTTGGCGGTGCAGACCTGCTCCTCGCGGAAGCCGTTGCCGACGCCGCCGCCGTTGGAGTAGCCGATCGAGTACGGCGCCTTCGCCGCCCCGCCTGAGGCTCCTGGGCTGGAGCACGCCGCGACGACGGCAATGACCGCCATCCCGACGAGCAGTCGTGCCCGAGTCGATGCCTTGTCCATTCGTTCTCCTCGCTCTCGTGGTCGACGCGCCAGGGCGGTCGCGTCGCCGAACGTCATTGCCCTCGGAGGGCGATCGGTGCGATCTATCGGCGGCACCTCCTGCGCGCGATTCCCATCGCCATCACCTCTGCCCCGTGATGGCGCGGGCGATCCGCCGCGCGTGCTCTCGGTAGGCGCCGTCGAAGAGGGTCTGCGAGCGCTCGGCGCCTACGACCGAGGCCCGGGTGAGGACAGGCGGCATGGCGCCGCGCTCCGTGAGGAGCTCGGCGGTTCGGACCTTGACGGAGTTGACGATAGCCACGGCCGCGACGGTCGAACCCGGGCCAACTGGCGTGTCCAGACCGGGTACTTCGACCATGGCGTCGGCGTGCGGCGTGCACAGGTCGATCACGAGATCGGCCTCGTCCAGGAGGCGGCTGCCGACGAGCGGATCGATCTCGGCCGAGGACGACTGCTGGACCGACGTCACCGCGATGACGCGCATGCCGCGCCGCCGGGCGCCGCGCGCGACCTCGACCGGCACCGCCGTGGTCCCGCCGGCCGAAAAGACGATCATCACGTCCTTCGGCCCGAAGGTGAAGTTCGACAGGATCACCTCGGCCAGGCCCGGCATCCGCTCGATGAACATCGCCTGGCGCTGGCCGTTGGCGCCGACGACCTGGGTGTGGAAGGTCATCGACAGCTCGACGATCGGGTTGAAGCCCGGGTAGGAGCCGTAGCGCGGGAACATCTCCTCGACCGGGATCCGCGAATGACCGGTCCCGAAGAGGTGGACGAGCCCGTCGGACCCGATCGCGTCGGCGGACCACTGGCTGGCCGTCTCGATCGCCTCGGCCTGGGTCGCGGCGATCTGGCGGAGGATCTCCTCCGCGGCCGTGATCCATGGCAGGCTGCGCGTCGGGGCGGTCATGCTCATCGGATGCCCGCCGTTGCCGTGGCCGGCACGCCGGGGAGGGCCGGCGCGAGGAGGGCCTCGTCGAGCTGGACCGGCTCCCAGCGGCCGCTCCCGATCGAGCGGTAGGCGGCGTCGAGGACGGCGTTGACGATGTACCCGTCGCGGAACGTCTCACGCGGCGGGCGCCCGGCCCGGAAGGCCTCGACGACCTCGGCCATCATCGCGTCGTGGCCGTGGACCGCGGTCTCGTTCGGGACGGGGAAGACCCAGCCCGTGTCCGCGTCCACCTTCTCGCCGAGATAGCCGGCCGGCCGCTCGATGAATGCCCGGAGCATCGTCGATGTGATGTCCTCGACGATCCGGCCGCCGTCGCCGTAGACCTCGAAGCGGTTCTCGAGGCCGCCCTTCGACGACCAGGAGACGTCCATCGTCGCGACCCGTCCGTCGTCGAACCGGACGAGCATCACCGCGTTGTCCTCGCCGCTGGTCCGGTCGCCGTGGACGAGGGTCGCGCCCCAGGCGAACACGTCGCGGATCGCGGCGTCCTTGCCGAACAGGTAGCGGGCGGCCTCGGTGCCGTGCGACGCCATGTCGAGCAGCGCGCCGCCGCCGGCGAGCTCGGCGTTCCAGAAGTGGCTGGCGTGCGGGCCGCTGTGGCCCTCGCGAGCCCGGAACGTCGTGACCTGCCCGATCGCGCCGGCCTCGATCATCTCGCGCATCCGGACCGTCTCGGCGGTGAACACGACGTTCTCGAGGTAGGCGTGGAAGAGGCCGCCATCACGAACGAGCCGGAGCATCTCGGCGGCCTCGGCGGCGGTCCGGCCGAGCGGCTTCGTGCAGGCGACGGCCTTGCCCGCCGCCACGGCCGCCCGGACGGCCTCGAGGTGGAGGTGGTTCGGCAGCGAGACGACGACGAGGTCGACCTCCGGATCGGCGCAGACGGCCTCGACCGTGGCGAGCGGGCGGCTCCCGAAGCGCGCCGCGAAGGCCTCCCGGCGGGCCGACCCGGCGCCGCAGTTGGCCACGACGCGGGCATCGGGGACGTACCGCAGCCCGAGCGTGTGGAACTCGCCGATGAACCCGGAGCCGAGCATCCCGATCCCGACGGCCGCCATCAGTAGCCGGCCTCGGCGGGGACCGCGGTCGTCCCGGCGGTCGACGCCGGCCCTCCGCGCCCGGAAGTCGTCGATGATCGTCTTCGTCGCGGTTGCGCCGACCCGGGTGACGCCGAGGTTCATCACCGCGATCAGCGCGTCGAGGGTGCGGACGCCGCCGGCCGCCTTCACCTGGACGTGGTCGGAGACGGACCGCCGCATCAGGGCGAGATCCTCGTGGGTCGCCCCGCTCGCCGCGAAGCCGGTCGAGGTCTTGACGAACTCGGCCCCGGCCGCCTCGGCCAGGCGGCAGCCGCGGACCTTCTCGTCGTCGGTCAGGTAGGCGTTCTCGAGGATGACCTTGACGATCGCCCCGGCGCCGTGGGCGGCCTCGACGATCGCGGCGATGTCCGCCTGGACCGCCCGATCGCGGCCGGACTTCAGCGCCCCGATGTCGATGACCATGTCGAGCTCGACCGCCCCGTCGTCGAGGGCGAGGTGCGACTCGAACACCTTCGTGGCGGTCAGCGTGCTGCCGTGGGGGAAGCCGATGACCGTGCCGACCTTGACGTCGCTGCCGTCGAGGATCGCCGCCGCCCGTCGGACGTCGACCGGCCGGACGCAGACCGAGGCGACGTCGTACTCGGCGGCGAGCCGGCAGCCGGCCTCGACGAACGCGTCGTCGAGCTCCGGCCTCAACAAGGAGTGATCGATCGTCTTGGCGATCTGTCGTTCGGTCAGGGTGTCAACTGTGAACATGCAGGCTCCGAATCCGGGGCGATGGGGAGTCGGTCTCGCCCGCCTGGTGCGTCGAGCGCAAGGCGGCGGCGAGCACGCGAACGAGCGCACTCGAGGGTGCGTGAGCGAGCGCGCGCAGCCGCCAACGCCGCGATCGGCGTGCATGGCGGGCGACCGTCGATGTCGTCACTTGACGTAGGGGCGGAGGACGTCGCGGGCGAGGAGGAACCCGCGCTTGACGAGGTCGTCGGTCTTCTCGAAGTCGCGGTCCTCGTGCTCGATGATCACGTCGCCGTCGTAGCCCGCCCGCCACAGGGCGGCGAACAGGTCCGACCAGTCGACGTCGCCGAGGCCGGGCAGGCGCGGGATCTGCCAGCCCATCCCGAGCGAGAAGACCCCCCGCTCGTAGAGGCCCTCGCGGTCGATCGTCAGGTCCTTGGCCTGGACGTGGAGGATGTGCGGCCCGAACTCGCGGATGAAGCGCGGGATGTCGATCATCTGGAGGATCAGGTGGCTCGGGTCGAAGTTCAGCCCGATCGTGCCGCCCCACTGCTCCAGGATCCGGCGCCAGATCCGCGGCGTCGTCGCGAGGTTGTGCCCGCCCGGCCACTCGTCGTTGCTGAACAGCATCGGGCAGTTCTCGATCGTGATCTTCCGGCCGTGGTCGGCCGCGAACGCCACGATGTCCGGCCAGATCTGGAGCGCGTCCTCCCAGTTCTGGTCCTGGGTCTTCGCGGCGTCGGCGCCCATGAACGTGTTCACGAGCGGGACGTCCATCTTCTCGGCCGCGGTGATCACCTGGCGGAGGTGGCCGATGACCATGTCGCGGTGGGCCGGGTCGGGGTGGAGCGGGTTCGGGTAGTAGCCGAGCCCCGAGATGACGAGGCCGCTGCCCCGGATCTCGGCGGCGAGCTCGCTCGCCTGGGAGGCCGACAGGTTGGCGACGTCGATGTGCGAGGTTCCGGCGTAGCGGCGGGCCTCGCCGCCGGTCCGCGGCCAGCAGGCGATCTCGATCGATTCGAAGCCGTTGGCGGCGGTCCAGCCGACGACGTCGGCAAGCGGCGTCGTCGGGAACGGGGCGGTCAGCAGGCCGAGCCTCATCGCGGTGTCTCCGAGTGGGTCATGCGGGCATCCCCGTAAGCGTGGCCGGGTGGGCGGTCGGGCCGAGCCCGGCGGACGGCGAGCGCTCGACGTCGACCCAGCGCGCCTCGGCGGCGCTCCGGGCGATCGCGTCGTTCACGAGCATCTCGTCGTGGCCGGCGGCGAAGTCGGCGTACGGTGGAGCAGGATTCGGACGGCCGGCCGCGACGTCGGCGTAGATCGCCCGGAACAGCGCCCCGAACGTGTCGCCGAAGCCTTCGACGTGGCCGCCCGGCAGCGCGGCCGCGGCGCGGCCGGCCGGGCTCATCAGGGCCGGGTTGCGCATCAGGACCTCGTTCGGCCGGTCGCGGTGGCCGAGCCACAGGTGGTCGGGTGTCTCCGAGTCCCACCAGGCGGCGCCCTCCGACCCGTCGATCTCCCACTGGAGGGAGTTCTTGCGGCCGGCGCTGATCTGCGACACGGCCAGCGAGCCGCGGGCCCCGTTCGCGAAGCGGAGGAGGAGCGTCGCCGCGTCCTCGGTGCCCATCGGCCGGGTGATCGTGTCCCCGGACCGCTCGGTCGAGAAGGTCTCGACCGGCCCGGTCGGCGCCTGGCGGGCCGCCACGAAGGTCGCGAGGTCGGCCATCACCGACGCGATCGGCTGGCCGGTCACGAAGGCCATCAGGTCGAGCCAGTGGGAGCCGATGTCGCCGACCGCGCGGAGCGCGCCGCCCTTGTCCGGCTCGAGCCGCCAGTTCCAGTCCGTGTCGTGGAGGAGCCAGTCCTGGAAGTAGTGGCCGGTCACGAACCGGATCTCGCCGAGCTCGCCGGCGGCGATCGCCTCGCGCGCGTGCTGATGGAGAGGGTAGAAGCGGATGTTGAAGTTGACCGCGTTGACGAGGCCGCTCGCCCGGGCCTGTTCGACGAGGGCGGCGGATTCGGCCGCGGTCAGGGCCAGCGGCTTCTCGCAGACGACGTGCTTGCCGGCGGCGAGGATCGCCGCAGCCTGCGGCACGTGGAGGTGGTTCGGCGAGGTCACGTGGACGACGTCGACGGTGGGGTCGGCGAGGATCTCGCCGAGCGAGGCGTAGGCGCGGCGGACGCTGAGGGCCGCGGCCCGGTCCGTCCCGCGCTCCGGGGTGCTGCCGAGGACGCCGCGCACGTCGACGCCGATCCGGCGCAGCTGCTCGACGTGGACGGTCCCGATGAAGCCGGTGCCGATGACGGCGGCACCGATGTCGGCGAACCTGCTCATCCAGCTCCTGACGGTCTCGATGGGGGCCGGGAATGCGCGGCGACCTGTCTAGACGTTCTAGAGTACCGGACGCCGCCTCGGCGCCCAACCTGATGACAACCCACGGACCGCGCGCACATCGCGTGCGCGGGGAGTCGTATCCGTTCGAGCGATCATCATCATACTTTGGCGCGTCAAGTGCAAAAGTGGGTTCGTGTCGACCGTGGCGGACGTATGATCGCGAGGTGAACGGCCCCCTGCCGGACGAGGCGCTCGACGCCCTCGTCCTCGTCCTCGACGAGATCCGGTTCGGCCGATCTCGGTCGCGCTCCGAGCTCGTCGAGCGGACCGGGCTGGGCCGCGCCATCGTGACCCGGCGGATCGGCGAGCTGATCGAGCGGGGCCTGGTCGTCGAGGGCGATCCCGGTCGATCGACCGGCGGTCGGCCGGCCCGCCAGCTGACGTTCCGGGCGCAGGCCGGCCACCTCCTCGTCGCGGACCTCGGCGCGACGAGCGTCGACGTGGCGCTGACGACCCTCGACGGGGCGATCCTCGGCCACCGCGACGAGCCGGCCGACATCGGCGCCGGACCGGATGTCGGCCTGGCCCGGGTGGAGGAGCTCTTCGACCAGCTCCTCGAGACGACCCACGGCGTGCCCGGCGGCCTGTGGGGGATCGGGATCGCGGTCCCGGGGCCGGTCGAGTTCGCGACCGGCCGGCCGATCTCGCCGCCGATCATGCCCGGCTGGGACGGCTACCCGATCCGGGAGCGGTTCGCGGCGCGCCACGGGTCGCCGGTCTGGGTCGACAACGACGTCAACGTCCTCGCCCTCGGCGAGTGGCGGTCCGGCGTCGCCGCCGGCCACGACGACGTCGTCGTGGTCAAGATCGGGACCGGGATCGGGGCCGGGATCATCTCGGGCGGACGCCTCCACCGCGGAGCGCAGGGCAGCGCCGGCGACGTCGGGCACATCCAGGTGAGCGACGACCCGGCCGTCGTCTGCCGCTGCGGCAACATCGGCTGCCTGGAGGCGCTCGCCGGCGGCGGGGCGATCGGGCGAGACGGCGAGGACGCGGCCCGCGAGGGTCGCTCGGCGCGGCTGCGGACGGCCCTCGACCACCGCGGCCGGGTGACCGCCGAGGACGTCGCCCGGGCCGCGTCGGCGGGCGACCCGGTCGCGGTCGCCCTGCTCCAGTCGGCCGGCCGGCGGATCGGCTCGATGCTGGCGAGCGTCGTCAACTTCTTCAACCCGTCGCTCGTCGTCATCGGCGGCGGCGTCGCCAACAGCCCGGACCAGCTCCTCGCCTCGATCCGCGAGACCGTCTATCGCCGGTCGCTCCCGCTGGCGACGCGCGACCTGCTGATCCAGCGCTCGTCGCTGGGCGGGCTGGCCGGCGTGATCGGCGCGTCGTCGATGGTCCTCGACGAGCTGTTCTCGCGCGACGCGATCGGCCAGTGGCTGGCGGCCGGCCGGCCCGCGGGGATGCCGGAGGTCGCGGAGCCCTAGCGGCGGCGGGGAGGCGCGGTGCTCTCGCGGACGACCAGCTCTGTCGTCAGCTCGACGCGCGGCTGAGTCGGCCGCTCGCCGCGGGCCATCGACAGGGCCAGCTCGGCCGCGGTCACGGCCATCTCGACGAGCGGCTGGCGGATCGTCGTCAGGGGCGGGCTGACCCAGCGGGCGACCGGCAGGTCGTCGAACCCGACGACGCTGATGTCCTCGGGGATGTGGAGGCGAAGCTCGCGCGCGACCTGGTACACGCCGAGGGCCTGGAGGTCGTTCCCGGTGACGATCGCCGTCGGCGGGTCCGCCGCCTGGAGGAGGGCCCGACCGCGATCGATGCCCTCTTCGACGTGGAACGCGCCGTGACTGATCATGGCCGGATCGATCGGGAACGCCCGCCTCGTCCATCGCGGCGCGGAAGCCGTCGACCCGGGCCCGGCTGCACAGGATCGATTCGGGTCCCCCGATCACACCGATCCGGCGGTGGCCCAGGGCGATGAGGTGTCGCGTCGCGGTGAGGCCGCCGTTCCAGTTCGTCGGCTCCGACCGACGGAGTGTCGTGGAGCGGCTCGCCCGTCGGGTCGACCACGACGAACGGGATGTCGTGGGCGCGGAGCTGCTCGCGCGACCGCCTCCGTCAGGTCCGAGAACACGGCGATCACGCCCATCGGCCGACGCGCGAGGACGCCCTCGAACCAGCCTCGACCCGGCGTCCCCTGGCCCTGCATCTCGGAGATCACGACCGCGAGGTCATTCCGTCCGGCGACGCGCTCGACGCCGCGGACGATCTCGAGCGCCCACTCGCTCTCGAGCTCGTTGAAGATCACCTCGAGCAGCGGCGACCGGGCGCGTGACCGCCGCGATCGCTGGTAGCCCTGCTCGCGAGGGCGGCCTCCACGCGCCGGCGGGTCTCGGTCGAGACGTCCGGCCGGCCGTTGATGACCTTCGAGACGGTCGGGACCGACACGCCCGCTCGCTCCGCGATGAAGGCGATCGTCGTTGCGGCGGGTCGTCGTCGGCGCGTCGCCGGGGCCGTGCTCGTCATGGACGACATGATAGCGAAAGTTTCGTGCGCGTTTCTGCCGTCGTTGCATGACGGGCTGTCGGGCCGGCGTGTCCCGGCCGGGCCGGAGGACCCGCCTCATTGCGTCGAAACGGCCTTGACGCGTCCTCGCGTCCTCCGTATGGTGATCGAAATCATCGGCATCAGTTGCGAAACTTTCGAACCTGAAGCAGGCAGTCAGGGCCAGACCGGCCGGTCGGTCGCCGTGTTGACGACACCGCCGCACCCGCGCCCGCATGCACCCGAGGCACGCTCGGGAGGAGGAGATCGAGTGGTGTTCACACGCCGGCGATCCGTGGGGATCTTGGGAACCCTGGCCCTGGTGGTGTCCGCGTGCACGGGCGGTGGGGCCTCGACCGCTCCGTCGACCGCGCCGACGACCGCGACGACGACCACACCGAGCAGTGAGGCGTCGAAGGCCGCCGAGCCGGTCACGATCAACTGGTGGCACATCCAGAACACCGAACCGATGCTGGGTCTGGGCGGCGATGGCCAACGAGTACAAGACCGCGCACCCGAACGTCACGATCAACATCCAGCCTCAGGAGAACGAGGCGTTCAAGGCCAAGCTGACGACGCCCCAGGCGGGCAACGCCGCCCGACCTGTTCCAGTCGTGGGGCGGCGGCGTGCTCAAGCAGCAGGTCGACGCCGGCCTGGTCAAGGACATCACCGACGACGTCGTCGACCGTGGATCGGACACGATCATCCCGGGCGCGCTGCGGGCATGTACCAGGTCGACGGCAAGATCTACGGCATTCCGTTCGACCTCGGCATGGTCGGCTTCTGGTACAACAAGGAGCTCTTCGCCAAGGCCGGCATCACCGCGCCGCCGGCCACCTGGGCCGAGTTCCTCGACGACGTCCAGAGCTCAAGGCCGCCGGCATCACCCCGATCGCCCTGGCCGGCAAGGAGAAGTGGCCCGGCCACTTCTACTGGGCCTACCTCGCGATGCGCGTCGGCGGCCTGGACGGCATGCAGAAGGCCGTCACGACAGGCGACTGGACCGACCCGTGCTTCGTCGAGGCCGGCGAGCACTTCAAGGAGCTGGTCGACCTCCAGCCGTTCCAGAAGGGCTTCCTGCGGCGCCGTGACGGCGCCGGCAGGGCGGCCGCCGCCATGGGCAACGGCAAGGCGCCATGGAGCTGATGGGCCAGTGGGCCCGGCCGGTCAGACGCCAACTCGAGCAGCAGCAGGGCATCGGCGACGACCTCGGCTTCTTCCCGTTCCCGGCCGTCGACGGCGGCGCGGGCCATGCCGACCGACGGCTTCGGCGGCGGCAACGGCTTCGCCGTCGGCAAGGACGCGCCGCCGGAGACCGTCGACTTCCTGAAGTACCTCCTCAGCGTCGACGTCGCAAACCGCTGGGGCGCCCGAACACGGGCATCCTGCCGACGACGGTCGGCACCGAGGCGTCGGTCACCGACCCGAACATGAAGTCGGTGCTCGACGGCCGCTGCCAAGGCCACCGGTCGTCCAGCTCTACCTCGACCAGGCGTACGCCGCCGGCGCTCGGCGGCGCGATCAACGACGCGTCGCCAGCTGATCGCCGGGACCGGCACGCCGGAGGAGGTCGCCGAGGCCATCAACGCGGCCGCCAAGGCAGTAGGCGCAGTCCTCGACCCACGCAGCGAACGGGCCGGCGACGCGCCGGCCCATTCGCGTCACCGAGTGATCGACCGTGGCGACCGCCGTCGAGCCCGCGTCACCGACCGGCCGGACTGGCACGCTGGCGCATCGCCGGGCTGTTCCTGCTGCCCGGCGCTGGTCCTGTTCGCGCTGTTCGTCCTGCTGCCCGATCGTCCAGGCGGTACGCTTCAGCCTGTTCAACTGGAACGGGCTCGAGGCCGCTCGACCAACTTCGTCGGGCTCGACAACTATCACCCGGGCCGCTGGCCGACCGCGTCTTCCTCGGCGACGGTGGCCACAACGTGTTCATCATCGTCCTGTCGCTGGTCGGTCCAGCTCCCGTTCGCGCTCGGCCTGGCGCTGCTGCTCAACCAGCGACTTCCGCGGCCGCGCGATCTTCCGGCTGATCTTCTTCGCGCCGTACGTGCTGTCCGAGGTCATCACCGGCGATCGTCTGCAGCCTGCTCCTCTAGCCGAACGGCCTGGTCGAGCGCGCTCCTGACGGCGGTCGGGCTGGGCGGCGCCGACGACGATGGCTGGCCGACCCGGGCACCGTGATGTTCGCGCTGTTCTTGGTGATCTCCTGGAAGTACTTCGGCTTCCACATGATCCTGTTCCTGGCCGGCCTCCAGGGCATCCCGCGCGAGCTGGAGGAGGCCGCCGCGATCGACGGCGCCACCGCGCTGGCAGGCGTTCCGCCACGTCACCCTGCCGCTGCTCGGCCCGACATCCGGGTCAGGGTGTTCCTGTCGATCATCGGCGCGATCCAGCTCTTCGACCTGGTCTGGGTCTCGACCGCGCGGCGGGCCGGTCCACGCCTCGGAGACGATGGCGATCTACATGTTCCAGTTCGGCTTCAAGCGCTTCCAGGTCGGCTACGGCAGCGCCATCGCCGTCGATCCTGTTCCTGATCAGCCTCGTGTTCGCCCTCGTTCTACCAGCGCTTCGTGCATGCGCCGCGACATCGAGGGCGCGATCACCGTATGGTGAGCCGACGACCGCGCCGGACCGATCACGACGGCGAGCCGGACGGTCCGCGGCCTCGACGCCGGTCCGCGTCCGCCGGATCGCGGGCTCCGGCGTGCGCGCCACTCGTGCTCCTCGTGCGTCGCGGCGCGTCGTCGTCGTCCCGATCCTCTTCGCGGTGCTCGGCGGCTTCAAGGACACACCGCAGCTCGGCGGCCAACCCGCTCGGCCTGCCCGAACCCGTGGGTCTGGCACCAACTACACGGACTCCCTGACCTCGCCGCAGCTTCTGGCGGCAGCTCCGCAACAGCAGCCTGATCGTCGCCGGCATCACGACCGTCGATCGTGGTCGTGTTCGCGGCGCTCGCCGCGTTCGTCTTCGCCCGCTTCGCGTTCCGCGGCCGGGAGCTGCTGTTCACGCTGTTCGCGCTCGGCCTGATGTTCCCGTCGCCGTGGCGATCCTGCCGCTGTTCATCCTGCTGCGCGACCTCGGCCTGCTCGACAACCCGCTCGGCGTGATCCTGCCCGCAGGCGGCCTTCGGGCTGCCGCTGACGATCATCATCCTGCGGCCGTTCTTCCGGAGCATCCCCGCGAGCTCGAGGAGGCCGCCGCGATCGACGGCTGCAGTCCGTTCGGCTTCTTCTGGCGGGTCCTGCTGCCGCTGGCGCGACCGGCGCTGGCCACGGTCTCGGTGCTGGCGCTCGTGGCGAGCTGGAACAAGTTCCTGCTGCCGCTGGTGGTGCTTCAACGACGCCGGCAACTGGACGCTGCCGCTCGGCGTGATGAACTTCAGGGACGCAGTACTCGACCGACACGGCGCGCATCCTGGCGTACACGTCGCTCGCCATCATTCCGGCGCTCGCTGTTCTACGTCGTCGCCGAGCGTCAGCTCGTCGGTGGCCTCACCGCGGGAGCGGTGAAGGGATGATGCGACGCGCCGCTGAGCGCCCTATCGCGACCCGGCACTGCCCGATCGAGGCGCGGGTCGCCGACCTCCTCGGCCGGATGACGCGGGCCGAGAAGCTCGCCCAGCTGGGGTCGGTCTGGGCGTTCGAGGTCGTCGAGCGAGGACGGCCTCGACCGCGACCGGCTGACGCGCGCTGGTGGCGCGACGGGATCGGCCAGATCACCCGCCTCGCCGGGTCGACCAA
This sequence comes from uncultured Chloroflexia bacterium, assembly GCA_963710105.1. Lineage (GTDB taxonomy): Bacteria > Chloroflexota > Limnocylindria > Limnocylindrales > CSP1-4 > CF-46. The sequence continues at coordinate 2,478,365 of CAVPYV010000001.1, read as the reverse complement.
TCTGCGCGCCGCCGAGGTGGCCGAGATGGCGAACGCGATCCAGCGCTACCTGGTCGAGGAGACCCGCCTGGGCATCCCGGCGATCATCCACGAGGAGTCGCCTCCACGGCGCTGCTCGCCTGGGGCGCGCCGTGCTTCCAGCAGTCCATCGGCGCGGCGGCCACGTTCGATCCCGGACGCTCGTCGGCGGCGATGGCCGGCGACGATCCGGCGGCGGATGCTGCCTGACCGGCGCCCGCCAGGCGCTGGCGCCCGTGCTCGACATCGCGCGCGACCCGCGCTGGGGGCGGATCGAGGAGACGTACGGCGAGGATCCGTACCTGGCGGCCGAGATCGGCTTCGCCTATGTCGAGGCGCTCCAGGGCGCCGGACCGCGCGGACGGCGTCCTCGCGACCGCCAAGCACCTGGTCGGCCACGGGCTCGCGGAGGGCGGGCTCAACCAGGCGCCGGCCCACCTCGGTCCGCGCGAGCTGCGCGACGAGCAGCTCTTCCCGTTCGAGGCGGCCGTCCGTCGACGGCGGGATCGCCAGCGTCATGCCCGCCTACTGCGACGTCGACGGCGTGCCCTGCCACGCCTCGCGCGAGCTGCTCGACCGCGATCCTGCGCGACGAGTGGGGCTTCGACGGCATCGTCGCCTCGGACTACATGGGCATCGAGATGCTCGTGACCGCCCACCGCCTGACCGCGGACCTCGGCGAGGCCGCGCCGCATGGCGCTCGAGGCCGGGCGTCGACCCCGAGCTGCCGCGGACCGTCGCCTTCGGTGCGCCCGCTCGCGAGCGCCATCGACGACGGGCGGGTCGACGAGGCACTGCTCGATGCGGCCGTCGGCCGGGTGCTGCGCATGAAGTTCCGCCTCGGCCTCTTCGAGCGCCCGTACGTCGACGTCCCGATCGAGCGCGGCCCTGGAGCGCCTCGCCGCGGACGGAGGCGGCGGCCGCGCGCGATCTCGCCGAGCGCTCGCTCGTCCTGCTCGAGAACGATGGCGTGCTGCCGCTCGCGCCGGACCGCGCCGCGTCGCGGTCGTCGGACCGATCGCCGACAGCGCCCGCGACCTGCTCGGTGACTACAGCCACCTGGTCCACATCGAGACGCTCCAGCGAGATGCGCCGCGGCGGCGACGCGCTCGGCGGTCATCGGCGACGGGCGAGGCATGTGGCGCTCGGAGACGAGCTGACCGGCAGGCGGACGATCCTCGATGCGCTGCGCGCGCGCTGCCGGGCCGAGGTCGTCCACGCCCGCGGCAGCGGGCATCACGACGGCACCGACGCGGAGCATCGCCGCGGCCGTCGACGGTCGCCGCGACGCGGACGTCGCGATCGTGGTCCTCGGCGAGCGGTCGGGCCTGACCGCCGAATCGACGACCGGCGAGTTCCGCGATCGCGCCGGGCTCGGGCTGCTCGGCCGGCAGCAGGAGCTGCTCGAGGCGCGTCGTCGCCACCGGCACGCCGGTCGTGCTGGTGGTCGTCAGCGGTCGGCCGCTGGCGCTCGAGTGGGCCGCCGACCGTTGCGCCGCGATCCTGCTCGCCTGGGTGCCCGGCGACGCCGGCCCGGCGGCGATCGCCGACGTCGCTCAGCGGGCGACGTGAACCCCAGCGGCAAGCTGCCCGTGACGATGCCGCGCCCCGTGGGCCAGGTGCCGCTGACCTACCGCCACCACCCGACGGGCGGCCGCTCGCAACCCGAAGGGCGACTATGTCGACGGCCCGGTCGCGCCGCTCTGGCCGTTCGGCTTCGGCCGCTCGTACACGACGTTCGCGATCGACCGACCTCCGCGCTCGACCGGACGTCCTCGCGACGACCGGCGGCGAGGTCGCGGTCCGGGTCGACGTCACCAACACCGGGCGCCGGGCCGGCGACGAGGTCGTGCAGCTCTACGTCCGCGACGAGGAGGCGACGGTCGCCCGCCCGGTGCGCGAGCTGCGCGGGCTTCCGCCGGCTGCGTCTGGCGGCCGGGGAATGCCAGACGGTCATCTTCCGCCTCTCCACCGAGCAGTTCTCCTACGTCGGCGCGGATCTACCGCCGCGTCGTCGAGCCCGGTCGCGTCAGCCTGCAGGTCGGCGCCTCCTCCGTCGACCTGCCGCTGACCGCCGAGCTGCTCCTGGACGGTCCGCCGATCGAGCTCGTCCGGCGGCCGCACCACCTGACCGAGTCCGCCCTCGAGTGAGCCGGTCCGCCGCCGGCCCGCGCCCGGCCCGGGCCGGCCCGCGCCCGGCCCCGGTCCGCCCGGTCGCCGCTCTCGAGGGGTCGTCGATTGACGATGTCCGCACGGGCCCGGCGTCCATCGCGGCCCGCGCGCTCGCGGGCGAGGATCGGCGACGAACGGCCGGACCCGCCGGCCACCGTCGTCACGGAGCTCACTCGTGCCCGAGATCGTCCCCTTCCTCCAGGCCGTCGTCGCGTCCGTGGCGGTCGCCGCCCCGATCGTCCTCCTCGTCCGGGCCCTGCGCGGCGACGGCCCGGGCTCCCTCGCCAACCTCCTGGCGGCTCCCGACTACGGTGCCTGGCCGCGCGGCGTCCAGGAGGAGGAGCCGATGCGCTGGGGGGCCAGCGTCGCGAGCTGACCTTCGGCGACGCGAGCAGACCTTCGGCGACACGGGCCCGAACCGTCCGCCCGGCGGTCAGCCGCCGCTGACGATCCGGTCGGTGAAGTCGCCGCTGGCCGGGTCCTTGAGGATCAGCTTCGTCCGGCCGTCCGGCAGGAGCTCGCGCTTGATCACCGTCTGGCCCTCGTACGTCTCGGCCGGGCTGGCGATCCGCGGCGTCGTCCCGCCGCGCCAGTCGGCGAGCTCGACCGGCTCCCAGGCGTGGCGCTTCGCCGAGCGGTAGCAGGCGTCCATGACGGCGTTGACGACGTAGCCGTCGTAGAAGCTCTCGCGCGGCGGGCGGCCGTCCTCCATCGCCCCGAACATGTCGCTGAACATGTCGACGTAGCCGAGCTCGGAGACCTCGTCGCCGACCGGGAACAGCCAGCCGGCCGTGGTCTCGGCCTTCTCGGCGACGTAGCCGCCGCCGCCGCCCGCGGTGAACATCTCGAACCCGGTCCGGAGGAAGTGGTTCAGCCAGATCGTGCCGTGGGTTCCGGCCACCTCGTCGCGGAGGTCCATCCCGCCGCGGAACGTCCAGCTCACCTCGAACTGGCCGGTCGCGCCCGACTCGAACCGGATCAGGGCGATCGCGTTGTCCTCGTCGTCGATCGGGTGGACGAGGGTGTCGGTCGTGCACAGCACCTCGACGGGCCGGTTGCCCTTGCCGACGAAGCTCCGGATGATCTCGATGCAGTGGCAGCCGAGGTCGATGATCGCGCCGCCGCCGGTCAGCCGGCCGTCCCAGAACCAGGCGCTGTGGGGACCGGGGTGGGTCTCCCGGGAGCGGACCCAGGTGACCGCGCCGATCGCGCCCGCCTCCACGGAGCGGACCGCCTTCAGCGTCTTCGGGGTGTAGGCCAGGTCCTCGAGGTAGCCGCCGAAGACGCCCGCCTTCTCGACGGTCTCGAGCATCCGCCGCGCCTCATCCGCCGTCCGCCCGAGCGGCTTCGTGCAGAGGATCGCCTTGCCCGCCGCGGCCGCGAGCGACACCGCCTCCTCGTGGAGGTAGTTCGGCAGCCCGACGATGACGGTATCGGTGTCGGCGTGCTCGATCGCGGCCTTCAGGTCGGTCGTGTGCTCCGGGATCGACCAGCGCTCGGCGAACGCGGCGCCGCGCTCCGGCGACCGCGAGAACACGACCCGGACGTGGTCGCGGCCGCGCTGGCCGTGGAGGGTCGCCGTGTAGAAGTCGCCGATCAGCCCCGTGCCGAGCATCGTGACGCGGTGGGCCTGCATCGAGGGTGCCTCCTTCAAGAGGGTGGGTGGGTGGGAGGATGGGACGATGCCACCCCGGTACCGAGCTCGAACCCGCGGACCTGGCCGCCGCCCGGGCGACCGCGGACGAGGTCGCGGCCGGCGACGAGGGCGCCGAGCTTGGCGACGGCGAGATGGCGCGCGGTCTGGCTGAAGCCGCAGTCGGGGACGAGCGTGAGCCGCTCGGGCGGGACGCCGGTCGCCAGGATCGCCTCGATCCGGGCGGCGACCTCGGCCGGCGTCTCGATGTGACTGCTCTTGACGTCGATCACGCCGGCGGCGACGTCGCGTCCGGCGGCGGCGATCTCGGCGAGCAGCCCGATCTCGCTCATCTCGCGGTTCGCGAACTCGAGGACGAGCTCGTCGACCGCGAAGCCGAGCATCGCCCCGAGAACCGGCCGGTAGGAGCGCGGGGCGAGCGGGCGGCCGAGGAAGTTGCCGAAGCAGAGGTGGACGCCGAGGCGGGCCCGCCCGACGGCCGGCTCGACCGCCGCGTTCAGCAGCGCCACGAAGTCGGCGGGGGCATCGGGGTGGATCGCCGCCGACGGCTCGTCGACCTGGATGATGGCCGCGCCGGCGGCGACCAGGCCCCGGACCTCGGTGGCCACGATCGGGACGAACGCCTCGGCCGCCGCCAAACGGGTCCCGTAGACCTCGCCGGGGCCGTAGGCCAGGCGCCCGGACAGGGTGAACGGGCCGGGCAGGGTGACCTTGAGCGGCCGGCTCGTCATCGCCCGCGCCGCGACGAACTCGCCGACGACGCCCAGCCCGTCCGAAGCGCCGATCGGCTCGTCGACGGCGAACCGGTGGAGCCCGTCGTGCGCGCCGATCCCGAGCCGCCGCTCCGGCGGCAGCGGCCGGACCCCGCTGAGGTGGCGGTAGAACTCGGCCGTGAAGAAGCCCGCCCGGCGCATCTCGCCGTCGCTCACCACGTCGATCCCCGCCCGCTCCTGGTCCCGGAGCGCCAGCGCCACGCCGTCGTCGAGGAGCTCCGCGAGGTCGGCCGGCCCGTACTCGCCGCGCGCGGCCGCGGCCACCCCGTGGGCGAACCAGCCGGGGTGGGCGTGCGACCCGACGACGCTCGTCAGGAGCGGCTCGCGAGCCATGGCCGGCGGGCTCATCGATCCACCTCGGCGAAGGCGTAGGCGCGGGCCGGATTGGCGACGAAGAACCGCTTCCGGAGACCCGCGTCGAGGCCGCGCTCGTCCATCGCCGCGCTGAACTCGCGGAGCAGGTACGGCAGGCCGGGCGAGCCGCCGAACGCCGCGTAGTAGCCCTGCCGTGCGGCGTCCATCCCGAGCATCACCTGGTCCGCGTGGCCGTCCTCGACGAGCCATTCGAGGAGCTGGAGGGTGCCGTTGGGACGGTCGCCCCAGCGGAACGCCTGGTCGTAGACCGCGAACGCCCCGGTCGCGAACAGCTCGCGGTGGTAGCCGCGGTCGACGACCTTGTCGACGTGGCACAGGCGAGATGCGCGCGGCGGGCACGCCGGCGTCGAGGAGCAGCCGGATCTGCTCGATCGCTCCGGTGCCCGCCTCGCAGTGGGTGTGGACCGGCACGCCCGTGCGCGCGTGGGCGAGCGGCGGCGGCCCGGAAGATCGGCCGGTCGCGCTCCGACGGGCCGCCCTCGCTGCCGGCGATCTTCACGATCCCGGCCCGGACGTCGGTGCGGGCGACGATCGGGCCGCCGTAGTCGCGCTCGTCGATCCCGTCCTCGACGTCCGCCGCGAACAGGTCGCGATCTCCTCGTCGGTCGCCCGCCGGCTCCAGTGGGTCGGCGCGTAGAACTTCTCGTGGTGGAGCCCGGTCGCGGCGATCACGTGGATCCCGCCCCGCCGCGACACCTCGGCCAGCTTGCGCGCGTTCCGGCCGCAGTCGGCGGGCATCCCGTCGACGGCAGCCTGGAGTCCAACGGCGGCGGCGGATCGCACCTCGGCGGTCATCCGCTCGACATCGGAGAGGAGGAAGTCGGGCCAGCGCTCGACCGCGTTGCCCTCGTCGATGACCAGGTGCTCGTGGGCGTAGGTCACCCCGAGCGATCCGGGATCGATGTCGCCGAGCACGGTCCGGACGAACGTCATGCGGCGCGCTCCACGGCCGGATCGACGATCGCGCCGGCACCGGCGAGCCGCGCCCGGAGCGCCGCGACGTCCACCGCCCGGACCGCGCCGTCGCCGCCGGCGCCGGCTGCCATCGCCGCCGCGCTGCCCGCGGCCTGGCCCATCGCCATGCACTGGGCCATCGAGCGGACCGCGGCATGGGCGTCGTGGCTGGCGGAGAAGCAGCGGCCGGCGACGAGGACGTTGACGGCGTCACGGACCACGAGCGTCCGGAACGGGATGCCGACCGCGGCGCCCGCCGGCAGGTACGCCCAGCGGGTGTCCGGACCCGCGCGATGGTCCTCGATCGGGGCGCCCGACAGGCCGACCTGGTCGTCGAACTGGCGGGCGGCGAGGACGTCGGCGCGGGTCAGGCGGGCGTCGCCGTGGACCCGGCGCGTCTCGCGGACCCCGATCCGGCTGCCGAGCGCCACGAGCGACGCATGCTCGTAGCCGGGCACCCGGTCGACGAGGAACCGGGCGTACTCGAGGGCCTGGCGGCGGCCGGCGATCTCGACGCGCGGTCAGGAAGTCCGGATCCGTCGTGTCGACGAGGCCGTTCCCACTCCGGACCGGGCTCGTTCGGGGCGAGGCGGGTCATGATCGTCGCCGTCACTCCCGCGATCGGGGTCACGTGATCGGACCCCTCGCGACGCGGCAGGTCGTAGCCGTCGGCCGCCGCCGCCGACATCGCCGCGTGGAGCTCGCGGGTCGTGATCGACCGCCGCCGCTCGCGGTCGACGTTCGCCATCCGGAATGTCGTCGTCAGCGTCTGGGCCGGATCGATCTCGCCGGCGGTCTCGGATCCGAAGCCGGCGTACGCGCACAGGTCGGCGTCGCCGCTGGCGTCGACGAACGTCCGGGCCGCGATCCGGCGGAGGCCGGCCTTGGTGGCAACGACGATCGCCCGGACGTGCCCGCCGGGATCGACGGCGACGTCCTGGAGCATCGCGTGGAGGAGGATCCGCACGCCGGCCTCGCACGCGAGCCGCTCCCAGACGACCTTCAGGTGCTCGGCGAGATAGGTGAGGCCCGTGCCGGCGCCGTACGTGTTCGGCCGCTCGACGACCGGGCCGAGCGAGCGGAGGCCGGCGACGACCTCGTCGGCGATCCCGCCCACGACCTTCCGCGGGGCGTCGCCCGGCGTCCAGAACCCGTAGAACGTGTCGAGGACCGCGGTGCTCGTCCCGCCGAGGAACGGCAGTCTGCTCGACGAGCACGACGGAGGCGCCGCCGCGCGCGGCGGCGATCGCGGCGGTCGCGCCCGCGGCGCCCGAGCCGACCACGCAGACGTCCGCCTCGGCGACGAGCGGCAGGTCGGCGATCCAGGCGCGGTTCATGGCGACCCGTCCCCGGGCAGCGGCGAGACGGACGCGACCGACCACCCGCCGTCGATCTTCAGCAGCTGGCCGGTGATCGCCCGCGACTCGTCGGACAGGAGGAAGACCGCCGCGTGGGCCACCTCGTCGGGGTCCATCATCTCGCCGGCGAGCGGCTGCTTCCGGGCGCCGTACGCCCGGATCGCCGCATCGCCGGCCGCGCGGCGCGCCATCGGGGTCAGGGTCAGGCCCGGGGCGACGACGTTCACCCGGATCCGATCGGGGAGGTAGGCGGCGGCCATCGTCGTCATCAGGGCGTTGATCGCACCCTTCGCCGCGGCGTAGGCGTGGGTCGCGAAGAACTCCGGCGCCGGATCGGTCGCGGTGACGCTGCCCATGAGGAGGATCGAGCCGCGCGTCCCGGAGCCGTTCGGCGCCTGCGCCCGCATCCGCTCGAGCACCGCCCGGCAGACGAGGGCCTGGCTCGTCAGGTTCAGCTCGAGGGTCCGATCCCAGGCGTCGCGGTGGACCGTGTGCATCGGGCCGTCGCCGAACCGCCGGCCGCTCCCGCCGGCGACCGAGAACAGTCCGTCGATCCGGCCGAACCGCTCGACGCAGCCCGCCACCGCCGCGTCGACCGCGGCCTCGTCGGTCAGGTCCGCCGCCGTCCATGCGACGTCGCCGCCGGCGCCGCCGCGCACGTTGCCGCCGGCCGCGCTGATCTCGTCCGCCAGGGCCCGGGCGTGATCGGCGGTCCGCGAGACGACGAAGACGCGGGCCCCCTCGGCGGCGAGCCGCCTGGCCGCCGCGGCCGCCATCCCGGTCGACCCGGTCACGAGGCAGACCCGGTCGGCGAGGCGCTTCACTCGAGGAGCCCCCGGGCGGTTGCGGCGTCCGTCACGAGGCTGGCGATGACGCCGGTCTGCAGGGCGCCGCGGATCGCCGCGACCTTGGCCGGTCCGGCCGCGACGGCGATCACGGCCGGCACCCGCCGGAGCTGATCGATCGAGATCGCGATGGCCCGCTCAGCCAGGTCCGGTGCGACGAAGCGGCCGTCCGCGGTGAACGGGTGGACGATGAGGTCGCCAACGGCGCCGAGAGCCGCCAGCCGGCCGACCTCGTCGGGTCCGAGCGCGCCCGACCGCACGAGCGAGGAGCTGGCCGGCCCGTCCGCCCGGCCGAACGCGCCGATGCCGAGGAGGGCGACGGCCAGCCCGTCGAAGCGTTCGACGGTGGCGGCGACGTCCGGCTGGCGCAGGAGCGCGGCCCGGAGCCGGCTCGACTCGACGAAGGCCGGCGCGTGGAGCCGGTGGTGGCGCCCGCCGAGGCGCTCCGCCAGGATCCGGGCCAGGTCGCCGGGGTCCGTGCCGGCGCCGAGGCTCGTCGAGCTGCCCGCCAGCTGGACCACGTCGATCGTGCCGTCGTCGCGGGCGGGCACGCTCCGCACGACCCGGGCCATCGTCGACCCCCAGGCGATGCCGATCGCGTCGCCCCGCCCGACGATCCCGTCGAGCTCGGCCGCCCCGAGGCGGGCCACGGCCGCCTCGTCGGCATCGGCGGCAGCGACCAGGCAGGACGAGAGGCGGAAGCGCGCCCGGATCCGGCCGGCGAGGTCGCGGTCCCGGGGCGGCGTGTCGCGGAACTCGATCCGGACGAGGCCGTCGGCAAGCGCCTGGTCGAGCAGCCGGGCGACCCGGAAGCGCGAGATGCCGAGGCGGCCGGCGATCTCGACCTTCGTGAGCTGGCGCTCGAAGAACAGGCGCGCGACCTGGCTCGCGAGGGCGTCGCGCTCGTCGCGCCCCGCCCCGGCGTCGGCCGCCCGCTCGGTCGTCATCGGCCGGCCCGCCCGATCGCCGCGACCAGGGCGCGTCGCTCGGCGGCCGCCATCCGGCCGAATGCCGAGCCGATCCCGACGGCGACCGCCCCGGCCTCGAGGAAGGCGATCGCGTTCGAGGCATCCACGCCGCCGGTCGCGATCGTCTCGATCGACGGCAGCGGCCCGCGGAGCTCGCGGACGTGGCTCGGGCCGAGCGAGGAGGCCGGGAACAGCTTCACGAACGTCGCGCCGGCACGCCAGGCGGCGTCGATCTCGGTCGGGCTGTAGGCGCCGGGCACGAACGGCATGCCGGCCTCGATGGCGGCGTCGAGGACGTCCCGGTCGAACACGGGGCTCACGGCGAAGGTCGCGCCGTGGTCGATCGCCATCCGGACCTGACCGGTCGTGCGGATCGTGCCGGCCCCGACCAGGGCTCGACCCCCGACGGCGTCGCGGACTGCCCGCAGGTCGGCGGCGGCGCCGTCCGTGTCCAGGGTGATCTCGAGAAGGGCGACACCGTCGGCGATGAGCTCCTCGACGAGGTCGACGAGCCGCTCGCGAGGCTCGACCCGGCGGAGGACGGCGATCAGGCGCCGCTCGCGGACGGCATCGGCGAGGTCGCTCGAGCGCAGGCGCTGCGGATCCGCGGGCACCGTCCGAGCATAGGCGGCGCACAGATGAGAGTCAATTGCTCAGATGAGCGATCCGTGCCATCGTCGGCGGCGCCGGCCGGGAAGCGGCGGTCCCGTCGGGCGCCATTGACGCAGGCCGGATCGACGCGTATCATTCCCGGCATCCCAGACCGGCCTGCGCAGCGGAGCGATTCCGCGCGGAACCCAGCCCGGACGCGGCCCACCTCTCCCGTATTCGTTCTCCTGAGGGACTTCCCGCCCATGCCCCAACTCGGTCCCGATCAGCGTTCCCGGAATCGGCGGCCGCGCCGCCGCAACCAGGTGGCATCCCGCGCCCCGGTGACGGAGTACGAGGAGCAGCAGGAGCTGGAGGCCGCCCGCGAGCGGAACGACCTCGACGTCTCCGATCTGCGCGAGATGAGCGTCCCCGAGCTCCGCGCGGTCAGCCGCGACCTCGAGCTCGAGACCGGCACCCAGGAGCGCAAGGACGACCTCGTCGAGCGGATCCTCGAGCGCCAGACCGAGCGCGCCGGGCACGCCTACGCCAGCGGCATCCTCGACGTCGTGGACGAGGGCTTCGGCTTCCTGCGCCGGCACGGCCTGCTGCCGAGCCCGGACGACGTGTACGTCAGCTCGAGCCAGGTCCGCCGCTTCGGCCTCCGCATCGGCGATCGCGTCAGCGGCGCGGTCCGCGCCCCGCGCGAGGCGGAGAAGTACTGGGGGATGCTCCGCGTCGACGCGGTCAACGGCGTCGACACCGAGTCGGCCCGCCGCCGCCCCGTCTTCGGCGACCTCACCCCGGTCCACCCCGACGAGCTGATCAACCTCGAGAACGACCCGAAGAACCTCAGCCAGCGGCTGATCAACATCGTCAACCCGCTCGGCAAGGGCCAGCGCGCCCTGATCGTCAGCCCGCCGAAGGCCGGCAAGACGATGCTCCTCAAGCACATCGCCAACGGGATCAGCACGAACTACCCGGACATCCTCCTGATGGTCGCCCTGATCGGCGAGCGGCCGGAGGAAGTCACCGACATGCGGCGGAGCGTCAAGGGCGAGGTCATCTCCTCGACCTTCGACGAGCCGACCGAGAACCACACCCACGTCGCCGAGATGGCCCTCGAGATCGCCAAGCGCCAGGTCGAGACCGGCCGCGACGTCGTCATCCTGCTCGACTCGATCACCCGTCTCGCGCGCGCCTACAACCTCGCCCTTCCGCCGTCGGGCCGGACGCTGTCGGGCGGCATCGACCCGATCGCCCTCTACCCCCCGAAGCGGTTCTTCGGCGCCGCCCGGAACATCGAGGAGGGCGGCTCGCTGACGGTCATCGCGACCTGCCTCGTCGACACCGGCTCGCGGATGGACGACGTCATCTACGAGGAGTTCAAGGGAACCGGCAACTCCGAGCTCATCCTCGACCGGAAGCTCGCCGAGAAGCGGATCTTCCCCGCGATCGACGTCCAGCGCTCGGGCACCCGACGCGAGGAGCTGCTCCTCGAGGAGGGCACCCTGAAGATGGTCTGGACGATGCGCCGGATGCTGTCGGCGGTCGGCACGAACGAGGGCATCGAGCTCCTCCTCAACCGCCTCGCGAAGACCGAGAACAACGTCCAGTTCCTGGGCTCGCTCACCAAGAGCCTCGACTCCTAGGAGCGGGGCCGCCGTCCGCGGCTGTTGCGGCGGAGCGACGATGGCGGCATCGTTCTTGGGTGATGCGCTCGTGACTCAATTCCGCGCAGCGCTCGCGTGGCCAGTGCGCCGAATCGACGATTCGCGACCTCCGCGGAGCGCGCCAGCCTGAGATCCGATGCACCCCTGCATCGCCGGCGCCGCCGCCCGCGCCGCGACCGGCGCGACCAACGGGCGGAGGGCTCGCCACGTGGCCGTTCGTTTGCGCCGACGTTACGTGTCTGTTACGGTTCCACGCGAAGTCGACAGCCCGGTGAACACACGGGCTCGGCCGCGGACAGAGATCCCCCAGCTCGAAGACGCGACCCATCGGACGGTCCCGACCCCAGGCGCCCATCCCACGCGCTGACCCAGCCCCGCGCTGACCGTCCGGTTTTCAACCAGGAGACCGTATTGCTCAACGCAACGGTCGGCGTGCAGCGCCTGATGACGCGCCTGCGCCCCGACTCAGGCCACCGCTCGGCGGCGGCCGTCTCGTTCCAGCGACGTAGCCTCTCGATCGCGCGCGCCGCCAGTGCCGTCCGCGCCGGGTCGATGAGCCGCCCCCGCCCGTCGGGTGAGCGCCTCGTGTCGATCACGGCCGTCGGCCTCGTCGCCGTCGCGGTCGCTCTCAGCAACCTCGGCTCGTCCCGCGGCGGCCGGCCCGACCGGCAACACGAGCGGCGCCGGCAGCGAGCCGCGGATCGCCCTCGGCGGTGCCGTCTCCGGGCTCGACAACGCGCCCCAGGGCGGGATCGACGATCGCTTCGCCGCCGGCGGCGGGACGGACCTCTCGGCATCGGACCTGACGGTGGGCGCCTCGAACGTCGCACCCGACGACCGGGTCTCGGTCGACGGGCCGTTCAGCGCCGACGGGACGCTCCTCAAGCCCGTGTCGGTCGACACGACGGTCGCCGACGGCTCGGACCTCCTGCGCACGTACCGCGTTCGCTCCGGCGACACCCTGACCGGGATCGCCTCGAAGTTCCACGTGTCGATGATGACCGTGTGGTGGGCGAACAACCTGAAGAACAAGGACGACCTCAAGGTCGGCCAGACGCTCACGATCCCGCCGGTCAGCGGCGTCGTCGTCACTGTCGGGACGAGCGACACCCTCGAATTGCTGGCCGCGCGGTACCGGATCGACCCGACCGACATCATCGACACGAACCAGCTGACCGACGCGGTCCTCGTCGTCGGCCAGACCCTGACGATCCCCGGGGCCCGATCGTCCGAGATCGCCACGCCCAAGCCGACGAAGGCGCCCGTCAGCAAGCCCGCGCCGCGCTCGTCATCGGGCGGCTCGAGCGGCTCGACCCGGCCGCCCGCCGCGTACTCCGGCGGCAAGTTCGCCTGGCCGGTCGCCGGCGGCTACATCAGCCAGTACTTCCACTACGGCCACTACGCGATCGACATCGCCGCCGACCAGGGGACGCGGGTCATGGCCGCCGCGGCCGGAACCGTGATCTTCGCCGGCTGGAAGAACAACGGCGGCGGCTACCAGGTCTGGATCGCCCACGGCTCCGGGCTGTACACCACGTACAACCACATGAGCGCCGTGTCGGTCGGGCGCGGCCAGCACGTCGGGCGCGGCCAGCAGGTCGGCCGGGTCGGGATGACCGGCAACGCCACGGGCCCGCACCTCCACTTCGAGGTCTGGCGGGGGATGGTCTGGGACGGCGGGACCCGGGTCAATCCGCTGATCTATCTCTGATCGCCTGACCGCCCGGCGACGCGCCGTCGGCTCGGAGGAGGGCCGACGACGCGGCGCGGGCCGGTCGCCACGGAGCATCGCCGGGCCGGTCGCGCTGCCGTGAGGCATCGCCGGTCGCCGGTGACCGTCGGCGGAACCCCCGGATGCGACAATCGCGCTGATGTTTCTCGACCGCGTCAAGATCTTCGTCAAGGCCGGCGCGGGCGGTGACGGGGCGGCCACGTTCCGCCGCGAGGCCCACGTGCCGCGGGGCGGCCCCGACGGCGGCGACGGTGGCCGCGGCGGCTCGATCCACGTCCGGGTCGACGCCGGCCAGACGACCCTCCGCGACTTCCGCTACAAGCACCACTTCAAGGCCACGTCCGGTGGCCGCGGCGAGGGCTCGCGCCGCCACGGAGCCGCCGGCGGCGAGCTGTACCTCGACGTCCCGCCGGGCACCGCGATCTTCGACGACGAGACTGGCGAGCTCCTCGCCGACCTCGTCGCGGTCGGCCAGGTCGGCGATGATCGCCCGCGGCGGTCGCGGCGGCCTCGGCAACACCCACTTCAAGACCTCGACCCACCAGGCCCCGAAGCACGCCCAGAAGGGCGAGCCGGGCGAGGAGCGCTGGCTCCGCCTCGAGCTCCGCCTGATCGCCGACATCGGCCTCGTCGGGCTGCCGAACGCCGGCAAGTCGACCCTCCTCGCCGCCCTGACCGCGGCGACGCCGAAGATCGCCGACTATCCGTTCACGACGCTCGAGCCGAACCTCGGGGTCATGGACCTCGCCGACCCCGGCGACCCGGCCGGCGACGAGCGGCGGCCCACGATCGCCGACGTGCCGGGCCTGATCGAGGGCGCCTCGAGCGGGGCGGGCCTCGGCCATGCGTTCCTCCGCCACGTCGAGCGGACGCGGATCCTGATCCACGTCGTCGACGGCTCCGGCCGCGATCCGGGCTGGGACCACGACGTGATCCGCGACGAGCTCCGGGCCCACGATCCGGCCCTGCTCGAGAAGCCGATGATCGTCGCGTTCAACAAGATGGACCGCCCGACCGCGGTCGAGGCCTGGCCGGCGTTCCGGGCCGCGCGCGAGAAGGACGGCGACGACGTCGTGGCGATCTCGGCGGTCGAGGGCTCGGGCTGGACGTGCTCCGCGACCGGATCGCCGATCTCCTGCCCGACGCCGACGATCTCGGCGCGCCGCCCGAGCCGGCCGGAGTCGTCGTCCACCGGATCGAAGCGGATGGGCGACGGCTTCAGCGTCGAGCGGATCGAGGACGGCGTCTTCCGGGTGCGCGGCAAGCGGATCGAGCGGATCGCGGCGCAGACGAACTTCGACGTCGAGGAATCGGCCGAGCGCTTCCAGCGCGACCTCGCCCGGCTCGGGATCGACGAGGAGCTGCGGCGGGCCGGGATCGCCACGGGCGACCTGGTCCGGATCGGCGCGACGGAGCTCGAATGGGAGGCCCAGCCCTGGGAGGTCCGGTGACGCCCGAGGCTCCGGCGACCGAGGCTCCGGCGCCCGTGCGGCCGGGCTCGATCGGCATCCTCGGCGGCACGTTCGACCCCTTCCACATCGGCCACCTCGGCCTTGCCCGGGCTGCGCGCGACCGGCTCGGGCTCGAGCGGGTCCTCGTCGTCCCGGCCGCCGTCCCGCCGCACAAGCGTGGCCGGCCGATCAGCCCCGGTCCGGTGCGGCTGGCGATGGTCGAGGCCGGGATCGCCGGCGAGCCGCGGATCGAGGCGAGCCGGATCGAGCTCGACCGCCCCGGGCCGTCCTGGACGGTCGACACCGTCGAGGCGCTCGCGGCCATCGAGCGGGCCGCCGGACGGGAGCCCGACATCACCGTGATCCTGTCGGCCGAGTCGTTCGCCGACCTCGCGTCGTGGCACGAGCCGGAGCGCCTCCTCGACCTGGCCCGGATCGCGGTCGCCCCGCGGTCGGGCCACGCGCCGCCCGATCCTGCCGTGGTCGCCGCAACGTTTCCCGGGCGCGCCGACCGGATCGTCGTCTTCGACGGCCCGCGCGTCGATGTCTCCGCCTCGGTCATCCGTCGTCGGGCGTCGGCCGGCGAGCCGCTCGACGGCCTCGTCCCGCCTGCCGTGGCCGAGGTGATCTCGGCCCATCGGCTGTATCGTCAGCCCGAACCCTTGGAGGATGATTCGATCGTGACTGATCCCGCGCCCCTCGCCGGGACGCCCGCCGACGAGCTGTCGGCCACTTCCCACGCCCCCCGCCCGGACGGGCTCCCAAGCCGCGACGCGGCCGGCGTCGCCGCGGCCGCGGCGACGGCCCTGCCCGCCGCGGAGCGCGCCCCGCTCGACATGGCGCGGCGGATCGTCGAGCTCGCCGAGGACAAGAAGGCGGCCGACATCATCCTCCTCGACCTCACCGGCCTGACGACCCTCGCCGACGCGTTCGTCATCTGCTCGGGCGGCTCGGAGCGCCAGCTCGACGCGATCGCCGACGGGATCATCGAGGGGATGCGGGCCGAGAAGGTCCGCCCGATCGGGCGTGAGGGAACCGCCGCCTCGCACTGGGTCCTCGTCGACTTCGGAGCCGTCGTCGTCCACGTGTTCACGCCGCCGGAGCGCGAGTACTACTCGCTCGAGAAGCACTGGGGCGAGGCGAAGACCGTCCTCCGCGTCCAGTAGGCGGCGCCAGCGAGACGAGGGCCGCGCGGGCCGGGCCCGGTTCCCGATCGTCCCCGCCGATCCCCGGTCCGGCGGTCGCCGGCCTAGCCCGAGTACCGGATCGGCGGCGGTACCGTCGGGTCATGTTGCCGGGCGGTGCGGGCACGCAGCATCGACGCCAGCGGTCGATCGCCGATCGACCCGGCCACGAGGCTCAGCAGAACCGCCGATGTCCCGCCTTCGCGAACGCTGTCCCGCCTGCAGCCGCCGCCTGATCACGACCCGGTTCGACACGACGTTCCGGATGTCGGATCGGACCGAGCGGCTGTGCTTCGGGATCCCGGGCGGGCTGTGCGAGGACTGCCACCAGCTCTACATCGATCCGGAGCTGATCGAGCTGCTCGACCTCCGCGACGGCCGCTGCGTCTTCGCCATCGAGAGCGACCTCGTCGTCCAGGAGCAGGCGTGGAGCTCGGCCGACTGACCCGCCGCTAGGGGCCCGCGCGCGCGGCCGCCGCCCGGACGGCGTCGCCCCGCGCCACGTGGTCGCCGATCCAGAGGGCGAACGCCAGACGGTGATGGGCGTCGCCACCGCCGCGCCCCGGCGCACCCTTGACGACCGCATCGAGCTCGAGCAGCCCATCGATCGCGGCGATCAGCTCGTCGCCGCGCCAGAGGCGGGCCTGCTCGGCGAGACGCCGTGCCCGGAACTCGCTCCGGATCCCCATCGCCAGCGCCGCGGCGGCGAGGCTCTTCGCTCCCGGCATCCGGTCCTGGAGCTCGAGCAGCTCCCGGATCCGGCGATGAAGGACGACGACGAGGACCGGCTCGGGCATCGACTCGGCGAGGGCGTCGAGTAGGTGGAGCGCCCGTGACGCGTCCCGCTCGGCGACGGCGTCGGCCAGCGCCCAGGCGTTGCCGGGCACCGCCTCGGCGACCAGCGCGCGGACGTCCTCGACGGAAACGGCGGCATCCATCCGGTATAGGGCCAGCTTGTCGAGCTCCATCGAGGCGCGACGCGTCTGGTCGCGACGCTCGGCAATCACCTTGATTGGGCCGTTCACGCGGGGGGCCAGGATGTCAACAGGGTGCAATCGGAGGTTCGCTTTCACCAGTTGCATCCGGATGCCCTTAGCGTCTAGAGTCTGGCGCCGGCTTGGGCTTCGCGCCAGGGGCCGTCGAGGTGGGAGGGGGATACGATGCACCGACGAAAGACGGCAGTCATGGCCGCCATGGCCGCGATCGCGAGCATTCTCGCGTCCACAAGCACTGCCGCCGTCGGGCCAGTCCTGTCCGCGGCGGTATTGCAGCGCGCGATCGATTTCCGTGTCTCTGAAGGTTTGACCTTCGACCTCTCGACGATCAACAGTGTCGCCAATGGCGAGCACACGGATCGCTACGGGACACTGCTGACCCTCGCGGAAGCCGATGAGCTCGACCGACGTCAGGATATCGGTCACGGCACTGATGCCATCCTGCCGGAGCTCGAGGGTCGACCATGGTTCGGGGGCCTCTGGATGGACAACCTTGCAGGAGGCCAGATCGTGGTCGCCACCAGCGGCACTCCCGATCTCGGCGAGGGCTACCTGCTTGCGCTGCTCCCGAAGGGGGCGCCGGTGCATTTTCAGCCGGTCACGTATTCGCTGGCCACGCTTAGCGACTTTCAGACCAGGGTGGCGAGTCTGTTCGACGCGCCAGGGGCCTACGAGATTGGGTACCGATCCGTCGGCATCGATCAGCCATCGAACAGCGTCGTGTTGCAGCTTCGCGTGGGTTCAGTGCCAACGGGGGTGGGCTTTACCGATCTCGCTAAGTCGCCAATGCTCCGCATCGAGTACGTCGCGTCCGATGAGCTGGACACCTGCACATCGCGAACCAGCTGCCCGAATCCTATGAAGGGCGGGCTGTCAATACAGGGCACCGGTGGGCCAATTGGCGGCACGACCTGCACATCTGGATTCATGGGTCGATCGAACAGCGGCAATTCGACGAACCAGTTTCTGACTGCGGGCCACTGTCTTCAGTCCGTTGCCAACGGCAATTGGTACCACAACAGCAAGTACTACGGCCCCGGCATCGTCGAGAACTACTTCGACGGTTCATACGCCGACTTCGGCGTCGTTCGGTATTCGGTGGGAAGCGGACAATTCACAACTCAGGTGCCCGCGAACTACATGTTTGGCCAGAGCACCGGCGATCTGCGCCACATGACAAGCACCATGGCCGAGTCATCGCAGACGCAGAACACGACGATTTGCCGAGCGGGCCAAAGCACCGGCTACGACTGCGGCGTTATCACCGCCCTGAACCGCGACGTATTGACGACAGACAACTACCACCTCCACCACCAATGGCAGATGGACACCGCAGTTGACCACGGCGACAGTGGCGGGCCGGTATTTTGGAACTTCGCGGCCGTTGGGATCATCAGTTCCAGCGTGGTGAACGACAAAGGTCACGCCTTCATGTTCTACGGGACGATGCCCGAGATCCGCGACGCGTACGGCTGGCGGCCATGCTACGTGCAGACTTCTCCCTGCTAGGCACGCGCCGCGCCGCGATCGCCGCACTTGTTCTCGGCTCGATGCTGTGGGCGTGTGTGAGCAATTCGGTTACGCCAAGTGTTGCACCGCCCAATGCCTCAACTCTGCCGTCGGCATCGGGTTCGCC
Organism: uncultured Chloroflexia bacterium; assembly: GCA_963710105.1. Taxonomy (GTDB): domain Bacteria; phylum Chloroflexota; class Limnocylindria; order Limnocylindrales; family CSP1-4; genus CF-46. Next base: position 2,459,989 of record CAVPYV010000001.1, on the reverse strand, counting down.
TGCATCTGAATCGACCCCTGTAGCTTCCGTGGGCGAGACCGCGACGCCGACGGCGTCCATCGTGGGCGGGGCCACCCTAGTTCCCTTGCCGGAGATGTTCCCAGCCGACAGTTGCGCGGGCGTGGAGACGACGACCAGGTTCGTCTTGGTAGCGGAGAGCGACGGCGAGGTGGTCGCGTTACTCAGTACGGAGTTCGTGCTACCGATTCTGTGGCCGCATGCCTTCGTTGCGGTCTTCGACCCCGACTTCACCAAGGTTCTGGATGCCGATGGTGCGCTCTTCGCAACCGCGCACGAGGACATTACTGACCATGTGAATTCCGGCCGTTGGGGCCGATACAACGTGTGCGCCACGGTTACGCGTCTGGCGATCTGGCAACCACCGAGCGAGTAACCGCACCCGCCCTCCGAGACTGGCTTGGAGAACCCGTCGATCCGGAGTGGGCGATGACAAGCGGAAGCGCCACTGGCAAGCTAATCCCGGGTGAGGCCTCTTCCGGGAGAACGCCGAGCAGCCGTAAAGAATCGGAACGGTTCATCCGTCACAGGGCGAACTATCCGCGGGCGCTCCTTTGTCAGCCAACTCCGCCGCGCCTGCTCGTGGGCGCGATCGAAGGTCGAATCCCGGGGCGCGCCTGAGGGATCGCTGAGGGCACTGTACCAGCGAACTCCAGGTGCTTCTCGCCGAGATCGCCAAATGGGATGTCGTATGCGCCAATTGCCACGCCAAGAGGACATACCTACAGAACGTTGGCTAGCCTACGTGGGACCGCCGGGCGCTCGCCCTGCTCGGCCGGAGCAGATCGACCTCCGTCGGTCAGTTTCGCTCCAGCGGCGTCGTGGCTAGTCGTGCCCTCTCGTGGATGGCCCCCATCTCGCCCACCTAACCCTCCAGGGAAGCGGACTGGCGGCGAGTATCAGGACATCAGGACCGCTGACAGGACATCGGGCCCCATCAGAGGTCGCTCTCCGGGCCGCCGATCAGGCCCGCGGGCTCGTCGTTACCGGTGACCGACCCCGCGCCACGTGGTCGCCGATCCAGAGGGCGAACGCCAGACGGTGATGGGCGTCGCCACCGCCGCGCCCCGGCGCACCCTTGACGACCGCATCGAGCTCGAGCAGCCCATCGATCGCGGCGATCAGCTCGTCGCCGCGCCAGAGGCGGGCCTGCTCGGCGAGACGCCGTGCCCGGAACTCGCTCCGGATCCCCATCGCCAGCGCCGCGGCGGCGAGGCTCTTCGCTCCCGGCATCCGGTCCTGGAGCTCGAGCAGCTCCCGGATCCGGCGATGAAGGACGACGACGAGGACCGGCTCGGGCATCGACTCGGCGAGGGCGTCGAGTAGGTGGAGCGCCCGTGACGCGTCCCGCTCGGCCACGGCGTCGGCGAGGGCCCAGGCGCTCCCGGGCAGCGCCTCGGCGACGAGCGCCCGGACGTCGTCGGGCGAGACGATCGAGTCGGGCCGGTACAGGGCGAGCTTGTCGAGCTCCATCGCCGCCAGGCGCGTCTGATCGCGCCGCTCCGCGTCGCCCTCGCGGACGAAGCCGCCGATCCGCGTCGCGAGCTCCTTCGCCGCGCCGACGCCGAGCCGGACCCCCCGGTCGCGGCCTTCGCTCTCGATCCAGGCGGCGAGCGCCCCCTCCTTCGGGGACTGGATCCCGGTCACCCGGCCGCCGGCACCGCGGATCGCCTCGGCGAGCTTTGCCTGGCCCGCGGATTTCGCGCCGCTCTGGCTCTGCTCGACGATCGCGAGGGCGTTGCCATCGGCGACGAGGGGGACGAGGGCGAGCAGCGCATCGCGGTCCTCGGCCCGGACGGCGAGCGCCCCGGCGTTCGTCACGACCGCGAGCGTCCCGCCCCCGAACATCGTCGGCGTCGCGACCCGGCCGTGGAGCTCGCCGATCTGGGCCGCCGCCAGGTTCCGGTTGCCGCGAAGGTCCCAGCGCTCGAGCGGCTCGCCGCCGGCCGCGACCTCGGCCCCGAAGCGGGCGACCGCGCGGTCGATCGTGAGGTCGTCGTCGCCGAAGAAGTAGGCGACGCGTGCGGTGGTCATCCGCTCGATGGTATCCCGCAGCTGAATGCGGCGGACGATGCCGCCAGGCCCAGGGCGCCCCGGCCGGTGGCCGTCGCCACGGCTGGGCCGAGCGGCACGGCGGCGACGCGCCGGGCGCCGCTCTCGGCCACGGCGATCGCGCCCGCCGGGTCGATCGTGACCGCCACCGAGCCGTCGGTGTCGGTCCGCAGGACGCGGGCGCCGGTAGCCGCGAGGCGGTCGATCGTCGAGCGCGCCGGGTGGCCGTACGGGTTGCCGGCGCCGGCCGAGACGATCGCGACCCGCGGCCGGACGGCGTCGAGGAAGGCCGGCGTCGAGGCCGTCGCGCTGCCGTGGTGGGCGACCTTGAGGATGTCGATCGGCGGCAGGCCGCGCTTCGGCGAGGAGCGGGTCGACGTCGTCCTCGACGTCGCCGGTCAGCAGGAATCGCCGTCCGGCGACCTCGCCGAGGAGCACGATCGAGACGTCGTTGATCCCGCGGCCCGCATCGGGCGGCTCGCGCGGGACGCGGCCGGGATCCGGCCACAGGACGCGGAACCGGATGTCGTCGAGGGCGATCCGGGCGCCCGTGGCGAGGATCCCGTCCGGCGGCGCGCCCGCCTCGCCGAGGATCCGGTCGAACGCGGCGTAGCCCGGGCCGGGCCCGCGCATCCCGGTCTCGTAGATCCGCCCGACGCGGTAGCGCTCGAGGAGGAGCGGCAGGCCCGCGACATGATCCTCGTGGGGGTGGGTCAGGACGAGGACGTCGATCCGGCGGTCCCACGGCGGCAGGCGCCGGTCCAGCTCGACGAGGAGCCGGTCCGGATCCGGCCCGCCGTCGACGAGCATCCGCCCGCCGCGCCCGCCCTCGACGAGGATCGCGTCTCCCTGGCCGACGTCGAGGACCGTGATCCGGGTCGTGCCGTCGGTGCGGTGGGCGGCGGCCATCCCGAGCGCGCCGACCGCGACCGCCAGGGCGAGGGCGGCGAGCCGACCCGGGACGAGCGGCGTCCGACGGCTCGCCGCGCGTCGGCTTCGGGTCGACGGCGGCCGCGGGAAGCGGCTCGATGATGGCGCCCGCCACGGCTCCGCGTTCCCGCCCGGTCGATCGCCGCCGGCGACGGCGCGCGACGACGACCGCGGCCGGGATGACCACGACCGCCACCGCCGCGACGATCGTCCACGGCGGCCCGAGCGTGACGCTCGCGATCGGGAGCGCTGCGCCGGCGCGGACGATCGTGCACATCGCGGTCAGCAGCGCCCAGGCCGGCAGCCCGAGGACCGTGGCGACGATCGACGGCCCGCCGAGCACGGCCAGCGCCCCGCCGGCGAGGGCCACCATCGCCGCGGCCATCGCCGGGGCGACGAGCGGGACGATCGCGAGGTTGATCGCCGGCGAGATCAGGGCGAGCCGGCCGAAGGTCGCGAGGACCACCGGCAGCGTGGCGGCCTGGGCGGCGAGGGACACGCCGAGCGACTCGGCCAGCCAGCCCGGCACCCGCCCGCCGGCGACCGACCGCAGCCGGTCGTCGATCCGGTTCGCCCAGGCGAGGATGCCGGCCGTCGCCAGCGTCGACAGCTGGAAGCCCGGCGTCGAGGACGAGCCCGGGCTCGACCGCGAGCAGGATCGCCGCCGCCCAGCCGAGCGCGGCCGCCGCCCGGCCCGCGCGCCCGCTCTCGCGGGCGAGGAGGACCACGCCGGCCATCGCCGCGGCGCGGACGACCGACGGCGACGCGCCGGCGAAGAGGACGTAGGCCACGATCGCGATCGCCAGGATCACGGATCGCCGACGCCGGCCGAGGCGACCGGCGAGCGCCGCGACGGTGGCCGCCACGATCGCGATGTTCCAGCCGGAGATCGCCACGACGTGGCTCGCCCCGACGGTCGTGAAGTCCGCGGCGAGGTCGCGGTCGACCCGGTCGCGGAGCCCGACGACGATTCCCGCCGCGAGTCCCGCCTCCGGCTCCGGGATCGCGGCGGCCAGCGCATCCCCGGCGCCGCGGCGGAGGCGCTCGAGGGCTGCGCCCGGCCCCGTGACCGCGCCGTCGATCCGAAGTGTCCGCGATCGCGAGCGTGCCGGCGACCCCGGTCCGCTGGAGGTAGTCGCCGTACGGCCCGTCCGGCGGCGGCTCGACCGCTCCGTCGACCGTGACCGCGAGGCCCGGCTCGATCTCCGGATAGCGGGGAAGGGTGGCGGCGACCGACCATCCGGCCGAGGCGGGGGCCGGCACGTCGCTGGGTGGGCGAATCGAGAGGGTCGCCACCTGCTGGCCGTCGCGGTCCGACCCGCGGGCCTCGACGACCGCGGTCCACGGCCCGCGACCCGCCGGCAGCCCCGCGGCCGCGTCGGAAGGGTCCGCCGGGACGCCGTGCGGCTCGCCGAGCAGGCGAAGGGCGACGACGAGAGCGCCCGCCGCGATCGCGATCGCGGTCCCGAACCGGGCGCGACGCGACGCCTCGCCCGGCGCTCCGGGCGCGACCGAGCGCCGCGGCTCCGGCGACGACGCGCCGCAGTCAACGCGACGACCGGCGATCCGAGGCCGGGCGACGCGAGCGCCGCGATGACCGCCCCGATCGCCAACCAGCCGCTCGCGCTCATGACCGGGCCGCCGCGAGCCGCAGATGCCGCCGGCCCCTCATCGGACGACGACGAGGTCCTTGATCTTGTCGAGCGTCGCCGACCCGAGCACTTTCCGCGTCCGGAGGTCCTCGACCGTTGCGAACGGCTGTTCCTCCCGGGCGGCGATGATCTTGGCCGCGGTCACCGGCCCGATCCCGGGCAGGCTGTCGAGCTCTGTCGCGGTGGCGTGGTTGAGGTCGATCGGCCCGCCGCCGCCCGACGTGCCCATGGCCGGCGGCGCCGCGGACGCCTCGTCGGCCGGATCGTCGCGTGACGGCACGAGGATCTGATCGCCGTCCCGCACCAGGGCCGCCAGGTTGAGCACCCGTCCGACCCGATCGGCCGCCACCCGCGGGCCATACCCGCCGGCCGCGGCGATCGCGTCGGCGACCCGCGAGCCGCTCGGCAGGTGGACGATCCCCGGCCGCGACACCGCGCCCTGGACGTCGACGACGAGGCTGCCGGCGCTGGCGTTCGCGAGCCCTGGCATCCGCGGACGGAGCGGCAGCGGAACGCCCGGGAACGGGACCGCCACCCTCGACGACGAGCTCGCCGTGGCCGCTCGAGAGGACGAGCCAGGCGGCGATCCCGGCCACGACCGCCGCGACGACGAGCGCCGCCGCGATCAGCGGCGCACGCACCGCGAGCAGGCCGGCCACCGGCTCGGGCCGGCCGGACCCGGCGGCCGGGTTCGTCCCGTCTCCGGGGCCGCGACCCGCCGGGACGTCCTCGAGCGCGCGCCATGGCGCGGCCGACTCCTCCATCGCTCCTCCGCGGCGGGCTGAGCGCGGACGGCGAGCCGCCGGCGGACAGCTCGACGCCCCGCGACGTTGGGGGCACTTCCGACGTCGGCGGGGCGTCTGGCGGCACCATAGCCGCGGCGGCTTATCTCCGGCTTCAGCTGCGACGCACGAGCGGGTCGGTCGCGGGCTGCCGAAGCAGGATCAGTGGCTGGCGATCGGGACGCGGACGACCTCGTCGTCGGCCGCCCGGGCGACCGCGATCGCGGCTCGGGCGATGGCCCGCCGGACGCGGCCGGGCCGCGGCTCACCCGGCTCGGCGAGGGTCGCGAGGCGCTGGGCGCGGGCCTCGTCCGCACGCTCGCGGGCGAGATCGAGGGCGAGGAACGCGTAGTAGTGCTGGAACTGCATGGTCTGGGATCTCCTGGGTGGCGCCGCGGGGTGGGCGGCGCACTGCGGGTCAGCGAACGCGGTCGTCGCCGATCGATTCGCGGCTGTCCACTCCCCAGTGGACGGCGGCGAGGTCGAGCCCGACGAGGCCGATGATGATGGCGGTGAGGGCGATCAAGGCGTCCATCGGGCTCTCCGTTCCTCCGGCGAATAACCGGTATTTGTAGCTGTTCTGGTTACTGGGCCACGATAGCCTCTTGCGCGTAACCTGTCAAGCGATATAGAGTGGTTATGTGAACACGAACACGCTGTCGCACGGACCGGCGACGAGCGACCACGTCCACGACGCGGTCCCGCTCGAGACGGCCTTCGACTTCCTGAACACGCTCGAGCTCGAGGACGGTGCACTCGTCGAGCGCCTGACCTCGCTCGATACGGCGGCCCGCTGGCTGGCGGATGCCGCGGTCGTGCCTGACGCAACAGCCATCGTCGAGCTCGGGCGGACGGCTGCCGCGCGCGACGCGGCGCTCCGGCGGATCGTCGCGACCCGAACGGCCCTCCGCGAGGTCGCCCACGCGGTCGCCCACGAGGTCGCCCCGCCGCCCGGGGCGGTCGCCGAGGTCAACCGCGCCCTCGGCGCCCGCGAGCGAATCCAGCTCGTCGCCGCCGACGACGGGGTCCGCCTCGGCCACAGCCACGTCGGCGACCCGATCGACGACGTCCTCGCCCGGATCGCGGAGCCGATCGTCCGCGAGATCGGCGAGGGCCACGACGACCGGATCCGGATCTGCGCCAACGACACGTGCCGCTGGATCTTCTTCGACGAGTCGCGGGCGGGCCGCCGGCGCTGGTGCGACATGGCGACCTGCGGCAACCGGGCGAAGGCCCGCCGCCATCGCGAGCGGGTCCGCGAGTCGAGCGAGGGCAGCCCCCGCTAGAGTGGCCCGATGGCCGCCTCGCCGCGGGCGTTCGTCGTCCGCCACACCCGTCGTCGCCCCGTGCCCGGGCTCGAGCCCATTCGCCTCCACCTGGCGGACGAGGTCCTGCCGCTGTGGCACGCCGTCCAGGTCGAGACGGGCGACGCCGATGCCGCCCTGCCGTACTGGGCGTTCGCCTGGGGCGGCGGGCTCGCCATCGCCCACCACCTCCGGGCCCACCCCGGGCTCGTCGCCGGCCACCGAGTCCTCGACCTCGCCTCCGGCTCCGGGCTGTGCGCGATCGCCGCGCTCCGGGCCGGGGCAGCCGCGATGACCGCGGTCGACATCGATCCCTTCGCCGCCGCGGCGATCGAGCTGAACGCGAAGGCGAACCGCGTGCGGATCGCCGTGATCCGCCGCGACATCCTCGACGACGAGCCGCCCGATGTCGACATCGTGCTGGCCGGCGATGTCTGCTACGAGGCGGAGCTCGCCGACCGGATGCTGGCCTGGCTGCGCCGGGCGGCGGCCCGCGGCAGCGACGTCCTCCTCGGCGATCCCGGCCGGCGTTACCTCCCCGTCGAGGAGCTCGAGGAGGTCGGCTCGTACGAGGTCCGGACGACGACCGAGCTGGAGGACCTGGCCCTGAAGCGCGGCCGGGTCTACACGCTGCCGAGGAGCGGCCGGACCTCCGTCGCGAGCCGGGTCATCGACTCCTCGTCATAGGGGTTCGGGAAGCCGGCGATCACGTGGCGATAGCCGATCTCGAGGAACGGCGCGATCACGGCGGCCACGTCCTCCGGCGTCCCGACCGGCTGGTTCTCCCACGGCGTCTCGCCGCCGTTCCGGGCGAAGATGTCGGCGGCGACCCTGCGCGCCTCCTCGCGCGAGTCGCGGATCACGACGACGCCGAGCCCGGTCGTCCGCTCGATCTCGGCCGGGTCGCGCCCGACCGTCTCGCAGTGACGGAGCAGGACGGCCTCCTTCTGGCGGACCTTCTCGACGCCGCCGCCGACGTTGTTCGCGTCGGCGTACCTCGCGACGAGCTTGAGGGTGACCTTCTCGCCGCCGCCGCCAATCAGCAGCGGCAGGCGGTCCTGGACCGGCGGCGGGTCGTTGCGGACCGATTGGGCCCGGTAGTGCGGGCCTTTTGCCGTCGGGGTCTCGCCGCGGAGCATCCCGCGCATGATCGGAAGCGCCTCGGCGAGCCAGCGCAGCCGCTCCGGGGCGCCGTCGCCGAACTCGATCCCGTAGGCCGTGTGCTCCTCCTCGAACCAGGCCGCGCCGATGCCGAGGGTCGCCCGCCCGCCCGAGATGTGGTCGAGCGTCGTCGCCATCTTGGCGGTGAGGGCGGGCTGGCGGAACGTGTTCGCCCCGACCATCAGCCCGACCCGGATCGTGGCGGTCGCCTGGGCCCACGCGGCGAGGGTCAGCCAGGCCTCGTGGATCGGCCCGTCGCTGCTGCCGACGATCGGGTAGAGGTGATCCCAGGTCCAGAGGCTGTCGTAGCCGAGCGAGTCCGCCCGGACCCCGGCCTGGAGCAGGCTCGGCCAGTCCGTGTACTGGTTCCAGCAGAGGGCGCCGAGCTTGACGTCGTTCAATTCATGCTCCAGTCGATGAGGAGGGATCGTCCCCGGTCGTCCCGCGATTTATTCCTGTCGGACGATGTCGACCGAGATCTCGACCGCCGGCGTCGTTCCCCGGTTCTCGAGCCAGTGCAACGTCGTCCGGTCCTCCGGCCAGCCCACTCCCGGACCGTAGTCCGTCGTTACTCCGTCGCGATGGTCCGTGATCGTTCCCTGCAGGACGTACACGATGCCCGGCCGGCCGACGTGGTCGTGAAGGGGGCCGAAGACGCCGCCGGGCTCGATGGTCACCATCCGCATCCGGAGCTGCCGTCCTTCCATGCCCTCGATCTCGTCGGCGAGGTCCACCGTCGCGAGGAGCTTCACCGCGATGCCCTTCGTCTCGGGCGCGACCTGGTCATGGATCTCGGGCATCGGGGTCTCCGCGGGTCGAAGGAGGAGGGCGGGAGCCCGGATCGTACCGCGTTCCGCCGTTCCCCCGACGCGAAGGGTGGCGCGCGGTCAGCGGTCGAGCTGCTCCCAGTCGACCCAGCGCGAGCCGTCCCAGAAGCGGTGCCACGTCCGCCCGTCGCGCCCGATCGCCCAGACGTCGATCCGGTCGGCCGACCACGACGACGCGGCGGCCCCGGCCGCCGGGTCGAGCTGGCCGCCGAGCGACTCCCAGGCGTGCCAGCTCGCGCCGTCCCAGTAGCGGTTCCAGAGCTCGCCGTCCGGGAACACCGCGAAGACCTGGAGCTGGTCGACCGCCCAGGCGGCCGCGCCAGGCGCGGACGCGGGCGTCCCGCCGAGCGACTCGGTCTCGAGCCAGCGCTCGCCGTCGAAGATCGCGTGGAGCAGGTCGCCCTCGGGGCCGACCCAGAACCGGTCGATCCGGCCCGCGCCCCAGGAGACCGCAGCGACCCCGCCCGGGCCGGGCTCCGGCTCGGGACCCGGCCGTGGCGCGCGGAGCTCGCCGACGTGCGGCACGTTTCTAGCCCTCGTCCCGGACGACGATATTGACGAGCCGGCCGCCGCCGGCCTGGATCACCTTGAGCGGCGTTCGGCCGGCGAGGATCGCCCGGATCCGGTCGCTGGCGAGGGCGGCGGCCTCGAGGCCGGCCGGGTCGATGTCGGCCGGGACGACGAGCTTGTCGCGGAGCTTGCCGTTGACCTGGACCGGGACCTCGCGGGTCGCCTCGACGACCGCTGCCTCGTCGACCGCCGGCCATGCCTCGGAATGGATCGAGGTCCATGCGCGCGCCCTTCGCAGCCAGCCGCCGCGACCACAGCTCCTCGGTGATGTGCGGGGCGGCCGGCGCGAGCATCAGCAGCGATAGGCGGACCGCCTCGTCCCACTCCGGCGAGCCGGCGACGACGGTTCCGCGGAACCGCATCAGGACGTTCGCCAGCTCCATCAGCTTGGCGATCATCGTGTTGAAGTGGAAGGCCTCGTAGTCGGCCGTCACGCCGCGCAGGGTCCGGTGGGCCGCCTGGCGGATCTGGAGGCGGGCGGCGGCCTCGTCGACGCCGGCCGGCAGCGAGCCGCTGTCGGGGTCGCCCGGCTCGCGACCGGTCGGGTCGAGCGTGATCGTCCAGAGGCGGTTCAGGAAGCGGTGGACGCCGCCGATCCCGGTCGGGCTCCACGGCCCGCCCTGGTCCCACGGGCCCATGAACATCAGGAACAGCCGGATCGTGTCCGCGCCGTATCGGGCGACGAGATCGTCGGGATCGACGACGTTGCCGCGCGACTTCGACATCCGCTCGCCGTCGGCACCCAGGATCTGGCCCTGGTTGAACAGCCGCTGGAACGGCTCGTCCTGGGCGACGAGGCCGATGTCGCGCATCGCCTTCGTCCAGAACCGGGCTGTACAGGAGGTGCATGACGGCGTGCTCGGCGCCGCCCGTGTACTGGTCGACGGGCGTCCAGCGATCGACGAGCGCGCGATCGATCGCCGCGTCGTCCTTCCGCGGCGACAGGTAGCGGAACCAGTACCACGACGAGTCGACGAACGTGTCCATCGTGTCGGTCTCGCGACGGGCGGGCCCGCCGCAGCGTGGGCACATCGACGTGGAGGAACGCCTCGTCGTGGTTCAGCGGGTTCTCGCCGCGGCCCCGGTAGTCGACCGTGTCGGGCAGGCGGACCGGCAGGTCCTCGTCGGGAACGGGCACGATGCCGTCGCGCTCGCAGTAGATGATCGGGATCGGCGTGCCCCAGTACCGCTGCCGGCTGAACGTCCAGTCCCGCAACCGGTACGTGACGGTCGCCTTTGCTCGGCCGTCCTCGGCCAGCCAGTCGACGATCGCCGCGCATCCCATCCGGCGCGGGCATGCCGCTGAACCGGCCGGAGTTGACGAGCCGCTCGTCGGGCGTGTGGGCGATGTACGCGTCGTCGAGCGCCGCGTCGTCGGCCGTCCCGGCCGGGGCGATCACCCGTCGGATCGGCAGCCCGAATCGCTTCGCGAACGCGAAGTCACGCTCGTCGTGGGCCGGCACGGCCATGATGGCCCCCGTCCCGTAGCCCGACAGGACGTAGTCCGCGATCCAGATCGGGATGCGCTCGCCGTTGACCGGGTTGATCGCGTCGGCGCCCAGGTAGACGCCGGTCTTCTCGCGCTCGGTCGAGAGCCGCTCGATCTCGGTGGCCGCCTGCGCCCGGGCGATGTAGGCGTCGACCTCCGCCCGGCGATCGGGCGCGCAGAGCTTCGCAACGAGTGCGTGCTCGGGAGCGAGCACCATGAACGTCGCCCCGAACAGCGTGTCGGGCCGGGTCGTGAAGACGCGCAGCTCGTCGCCGCCGGGCTGGTGATCGTCGGGCGCGGTCGTGAAGACGATCTCGCCGCCCTCGCTCCGTCCGATCCAGTTCGTCTGCTGGAGCCGGATCGGCTCCGGCCAGTCGATGGCGGAGAAGTCGAGGAGCTCGTCGGCGTACTTCGTCGTCCGCAGGTACCACTGGTCGAGATCGCGCTTCTCGACCGGCGCGCCACATCGCCAGCAGTGGCGGTCGGCGCCCTCGACCTGCTCGCGGGCCAGCGTCCCGTCGTTGGGGCACCAGTCGACCGGCGACTTCCGGCGGTAGGCGAGGCCGGCCTCGAGGAATCGCAGGAACATCCACTGGTTCCAGCGGTAGAACTCGGGGTCGCACGTGACGATCTCGTAGCGCCAGTCGAACACCGCGCCCATCGACCGGAACTGCTTCCGTTCGTGCTCGATGTTCTGCATCGTCCAGTCGCGCGGGTTGATGTTGTTCTTGATCGCGGCGTTCTCGGCCGGCAGGCCGTACGCATCGAACCCGATCGGGAAGAACACGTTCTCGCCGTGCATCCGGTGGAAGCGGGCCAGTGCGTCGGTCGGGGTCACGATGTACCAGTGGCCGATGTGGAGGTCGCCCGACGGATAGGGGTACATCGTCAGGATGTACGACTTGGGCCGCGACTCGTCGTAGAGGTCCGTCTCGTGCAGCCCGGTCTCGTCCCACCGCGCCTGCCAGCGGGGCTCGATCGTCGCGGGGTCGTAGCGTTCGACCCGGGTGCGTTCGGTCTCGGTCGTCACGTTCGGCTCGTTGCTCCGGATGAACGAAACCCCCCGCCGGACCGGCAGGGGGCGTCGCGGATGATCGGCGTTACCGGCGGAGAATTGGTGGAGCTAAGGGGGCTCGAACCCCTGACCTTCTGAATGCCATTCAGACGCTCTCCCAGCTGAGCTATAGCCCCATGCCGGAGCGCGGAGGATAGCACAGACCGAGCGCGGATCGGGTCACGGCGCGGGGCTCGCCGGGGGGTGGACCTGGGCCGTGATCGCGACCCAGACGGCGGTTCCGTGCGGGTCGTACTGTGACCAGGACAGACGACGCGGCAGCCGGATACGTCCGGGTGAGCGAGACCCCGCCGGGGTGCTCGATGTTGCAGTCGAGGGTGAACGGGTCCGTCGGCGCGTCGGGCGTCGCGCCCGTGGCGATCGTGCCGTCGATGCTGCCGTCGCCGAAGCAGCTCACGGTGATCCGGACCGGGCCGCCGCCGTCGGCCGCCGGGAGCGCCACGCCGTGCTCATCGCCGAACGGCGACCAGTTCGGCCCGCTGCCCGCCGCCAGCGTCCAGGCCGCCTCGTCCGGCGCGAGCGCGATCGGCGGCGGGTCGGCGGTCACGATGACGTGCCAGGCGGTCTGATCCGTCGCGGTCACGACGAGCCGCGAGCCGTGGTCGAGCGGGATGTCGAGGACATCCTCGTGGGCGGCGCCGTCGCACTCGATCTGGGTCGCGACGTGGTCGTCGGGCGGCTCGGCCGACGGGTCCCCCTCGTCGCCGAGCTGGGCGAAGCCGTAGCGGATCGCGCCCGGCCCGGCGCAGCGTGACGAGGATCCGGTAGCGCTCGCGCTCGATGACCTGGCCGATCTCCGTCGGCGCGAACATCCCGCCGCCGGTCAGAAGGGGTCCGTAGTCGGGCGCGGCCGCCGCGCTGGTCCCCTCGGCCACGACGTCCAGCCCGTCCGGCACCGTGAGCGGCGCGATCGACGCCGCCCGCAGCGCCTCCCGGGCCGGCGCGTCGATGACGGCCCGCCAGCTGGCGGGGGCCGAGCTCGCGATCGCCAGTCCGTCGCCCGCGGCGAGGCCGATCAGCCGGGTGCTCCGGCCGCCGTCGCAGGTGAAGGGCACGCCCCGCCTCGCGAAATCCAGCCCCGCCTCGACGATCGCGACGCGGAGGTCGTCCGAGCCGAGGCAGGCGATCTCGACCGCATAGGAGCCGCCGACGGCGACGGGCGCGAACCCGGCCGACCAGGGCAGCGGCCGGGCGTCGGCGGACGGGCCGTGGGCGGGGCCGACGGTCTGGGCCCGGACGACGCGCGTCGGGTCGTGGTCGACGAGCATGTCGTCGAGGGACGGCAGCATCCGGAGCACGAGGGCTGACGGCGCCGGCGTGGCCGGCCCGGACGGGTCCGCGCTCGGAACGGTGGACGGCGATGCACTCGCTGTCGGCGGGACGATCGCCGGCCGCTCGAACCAGCCGCCGGCGACGCCGACGAGCCCGAGCAGCGCGGCGCCGACCGCCGCCGCCAGGCCGAGGCTGGCGAGCGGGCTCAGCCCGCCCCGCCGGCGCTGGGCGAGGCGGCGCTCGAGCTCCGCCGCGGTGATCGTCAGGGCGAGCCCGTCGCCCTCGATCCGGAGCGCGTCGCGGAGGCGGGCCTCCAGGGACTGGTCATGCATGGCGGGCCTCCGGTGCCGGAGCCGCGTCGGCGGCCGGGTCGGCGAGCGACCGGCGGAGCCGATCGAGGGCGGTCTGGAGCTGGGCCTTGATCGTGTTCGGGCTCTTGCCGAGGGCGGCCGCGACCGCCTCGACCGGGAGGTCGCTGTAGTAGCGGAGGACGACGGCCGCCCGCATCGCCGGCGGCAGCTCGGCGACGCCGGCAAGCAGGGCGAGGTGGCTGGCCGACTCCCCGGCGAAATCGCCCGGCGCGGCTCGCTCCGGCACGACCTCGAGGCCGACGAGCCGGGCGCCGCTGCGGCGGATCGCGAGGGCCTTGTTCGTGGCCACCTTGAGGAGCCACGCCCGGACGGCCCCGTCGTCGCGGATCGAGCCGCCCTTCTCGAAGGCGGTGAGGAGGGTCTCGATCGTCACGTCCTCGGCCGCCGGCCGGTCGCGGAGGATCAGCCAGGCGACCGCCTGGATCTCGCGGCCGTGGGCGTCGAGCAGCTCGGCCAGCGTCTGCGGCCTGCGGCTCCGGAGCGCCTCGACGGTCATCGTCCCCTCGGATCCCGGGCGGTGGTCGCGGTCCACGGCGCCGCGTTCACAGATGAGATGCCCGGGCCGGCCGGTTCGGGCTAGTGTGATCCTCCCCGAGCCGACGCCCCGCGCCGGATGGTCCGCTCCACCGGACCGTCCCGCATCCGCCCGGTTCCGACCGGACCTCACCACCGAAAGGGTGCGCCCGTGCAACGAGGTCCTGGGACGATCGAGCTATGCTCGTCATGGACCCGCGACGTTCGGGGCGTCGGTGCCCATCCGGCGACCCGAACGGATGGCGCGGGGGGTGGATCCGCTCAGGGGAGGCACTCATGTCGCTGCTCCGTCGAGTGGAGCGCGCGCAGCAGGAGCTGGCGAAACGGGACGCCCAGCGCGAGCTCGAGCAGCAGGGTCCGACGACGCGGGCCTTCGAGCTTCCGCCGGACCGCCCGGCGGGCGGGTCGGACGACCGGGCGATGGTGCCGGTCATGGCGCCGCGGCCGCCGGTCACCCGCAACCCGGCCCGCGAGGCGCTCATCCTCGATCTCCGCCACCGCCTGATCGACGAGGTGATCACGGCCTTCGACACGCTCCTCGACGTCGACGCGACCGACGTCCGCGGCAAGATCGAGGGGATCGTCGACCGGACGATCGCCCGCCACGGCTTCGCCGTCACCCGCGACGAGCGGACCCGCCTCGTCGACGAGATGGCCGACGACGTCACCGGGTTCGGCCCGCTCGAGGCGCTCCTCCACGACGACACGATCACCGAGGTCATGGTCAACGGCCCGTCCCACGTCTACGTCGAGCGGGGCGGCAAGATCCAGCGGATCGAGAGCTCGTTCCTGAACGACGAGCACGTCCTCCGGATCATCGACCGGATCATCACCCCGATGGGCCGCCGGATCGACGAGATGAGTCCGCGGGTCGACGCCCGCCTGCCCGACGGCTCGCGGGTCAACGCGATCGTCGAGCCGCTGTCGCTCGTCGGCCCGGTGATCACCGTCCGGAAGTTCGCCGCCCGGCCGTACACGGTCGACGATCTCGTCCGGTTCGGAACGGCGACCCCGGAGATGTTCGACTTCCTCCGCGTCTGCATCGAGGCCCGCCTGAACCTGTTCGTCTCGGGCGGGACCGGATCGGGCAAGACGACGTTCCTCAACGTCCTCTCCTCGTTCATCCCGAACGACGAGCGGATCGTCACGATCGAGGACGCCGCCGAGCTGCAGCTCCGCCAGGACCACGTGATCACCCTCGAATTGCGGCCGCCCAACCTCGAGGGCGAGGGCGAGATCACGATCCGCCACCTCCTCCGCAACGCGATGCACATGCGGCCCGACCGGATCGTCGTCGGGGAGTGCCGGGCAGGCGAGGCCCTCGACATGCTCCAGGCGATGACGACCGGCCACGACGGGTCGCTCTCGACCGGCCACGCGAACACGCCGAAGGACATGCTCCGGCGGCTCGAGACGATGGTCCTGATGACCGGCTACGAGCTGCCGCTCCGGGCGATCCGCGAGCAGATCGCGTCGGCCGTGGACCTCGTCGTCCACACCGCGCGGCTCAAGGACGGAACCCGCAAGGTCGTCAACATCACCGAGGTCTACGGGATCGAGGACGACGAGATCCTGACCCAGGACATCTTCACGTTCGAGCAGACCGGCATCCGCGACGGGAAGATCGAGGGGCGCCTGGCGCCGACGGGCGTTCGCCCGACGTTCATGGACCAGTTCCGCAAGGCCGGGATCACCCTGCCCGAGGGCGAGTACGGGATCCCGCCCGAGGACAAGGCCAAGCCGACCCGGATCAGCGCCACGAAGGGCCGCTGGGGCGCCGGCGACTCGTCCGCGGGCCCGGTCGCCCCGGTCCTGCCGCTGGGCTACGGCAAGGCGGTCACGGCCGGCGGGATGGTCTACGTCTCGGCGATGGGCCCGATCGTGCCCGAGACCGGCCAGCTCGTCGGCGGCACGATCACCGCCCAGGCCCGCCAGTGCCTCGCCAACCTCAAGGCGAAGCTGGAGAGCCAGGGGAGCTCGCTCGAGAAGGTCGTCTGGGCCAACTGGTCGCTCCGCGACCCGACCGAGTTCGACCTCTTCAACGAGGAGTGGGTCCGCTGGTTCCCGGGTGATGGACCCGTCGGCCAGTCGACGCTGATGACGCCGCAGCAGCGGCGCGCCGGCTTCCGCGTCTCGATCGGGGTCATCGCCGAGGCCTGATCGGATAGCGCGAGCGGCACCCGGCGCGCGGGTCAGGGCAGGGGCGGGAAGCTTCCGATCGGCAGCCCGCTCGCGCCCGGCAGGCCGTTCGGGAGGAGCGTCCGCAGGTCGGTCGGCAGGAGCGGACCGAGGATTCCGAGCACGACGGGGACGGTCCAGTCGCGCAGCAGGTGGACCGTCTCCGTCGCGTTGAACGACGCCGTGAGGTCCTTGAGCATGCCCGGGTGGGTCAGGGCGCTCGGCGCCGCGCTCGTGCCGAAGTAGGTGTCGAGGACGACGACCGCCGCCGAAAGGATGAGGACGGCCTCGGCGCCGCCGAGAACGGCCCCGAGGGTGGCGTCGAGCTCCTTCGTGATCCCCTGGACCCGGATTCGGTTGAGCGCCGTTCGGCTGACCAGGTGGAAGATCGCCAGGATCGCCGGGAAGGCGATCGCGTACCCGACGAGGTTCGCGTAGTCGGCCGGGATGTCCTTGAAGAAGGTCGAGGCGATCGCGCCGACGGGATACCGGAAGTAGGCCCCGAGCGCGAATGCGAGGACCGCGAACCCGATCCCGATCAGGCGCTTGAGGAAGCCCGACCGGAACCCGCCGTAGACGAACCCGGCGATGAACCCGACGAGGACGACGTCCATGCCGATCTCCCGCTCCAACGTGGTCGAGTGGCGCCGCGGGCCGTCCGAGGGCCGTTCGCCCGACTGCCGCTGCGGACGATACGCGCTCCGCCGACGAGTCGCGTCGCTCGGCAGCCCGCGTTCACGTGGACGACAATCGGATCGTGACGGCCCCCCCTTACGTCCTCCGCCGCTCGGCCCGGTCGCGGCGCCTCCGGATCACGATCGACCCCGAGCTCGGCCTCGTCGTCACCGTCCCGCTCGCGACCCGCCGCGGCTGGGCCCATCCCGAGGGCGTCATCGACGACTTCCTGCGCGAACGCGATGCCTGGATCCGGCGCCACCTCGATCGCCGGGCGCGCCAGCGGGCCGAGCTCGACGCCCGCGGCGGGCTCGTCGACGGCGCGGCGATCCGCTATCGGGGCGACCTCCACCGCCTGCGGGTCGTGGCCGCCGGTGCCGCCACCGGTCGGCGCTCGACGGTCGCCCGCGTCGTCACCCTGGCCGGACCCGAGCTCCACGTCGCGCTCGTCGGCCGCGACCGCGACCGCCCGGACCGTGTCCTCGACGCCTGGTTCCGCGAGCAGGCCCGGTTCGCGATCGAGGCGACGATCGCCGATCACGCTGCCGCGCTCGGCGTCGCGCCCGCGACAGTCGCGATCCGCGACCCGCGGAGCCGCTGGGGGAGCGCCTCGCGCCAGGGTCGGCTGATGTTCAGCTGGCGCCTGGTCCTCGCCCCGCCCGAGGCGCTCGAGACGGTCGTGGTCCACGAGCTGGCCCACCTGCGGGTCTTCGGGCACGGCCCGCGCTTCTGGGCGCTCGTCGCGTCGCGCCGGCCCGACCACGTCGACTGGCGACGCTGGCTCCGGGCCCACTCCCTCGAGCTCCACGGGGCGCTCATCGGCCCGGCCGACGAGACGCCGGCCCTGACCGGCTCCTAGGCCGCCGGGGGGTTGCCGATCGCCGCGAGGATCTCGCGGGCGATGATCCGCGGCCGGCGGTTCTCGACATCGACCACCTGGTCGGCGACCGCCCGGTATCGCGGCTCGCGCTCGGTGGCGTGGGCGGCCAGCCAGGCGAGATCGACCGCCTCGTCGCGACGGCTGGCGCCGGAGCCGATCCGGCCGCGCAGGATCTCCGGCCGGGCATGGAGCCAGACGACGTGGCCGGCTCCGGCGAGCCGCTCCCGTTCCGCGGGCTGATCCACGACCGACCCGGCGACCGCGATGATCGCCGGCCCGGGGCGGGCGAGCGCGACGTGGAGCGCCTCGGCCTCGGCGGCGTGGAGGGCGGCCTCGCCGTCCGCGGCGTCGATTGCCGCCGCCTCCCGCCCGGTCAGCTCGCGGAGGAGGGCGTCGTTGTCGAGAAAGGGCCAGCCCGTCAGGCGCGCCAGCTCCCGCCCGATGGTCGACTTGCCGGCGCCCATCATCCCGACGAGCAGGATCCGGCGACCGGGGCCGCTCACGGACGCACCTCCGCCGGGCGGACGTCGGCGCGCGCGGCGGCGCGATCGTGACCGGGGTGTGGTGGAGATGAGGGGACTCGAACCCCTGACCCCCGCGATGCGAACGCGGTGCTCTCCCAGCTGAGCTACATCCCCACGGCCGTCCGGGCGGCGTGCCGACGTGCGGCGACGGGCCGACGGGTCCCGAAGTGTAGCACGGGCCATCGCCGCCTCCGGCCGGCCCGCTACCCTTCGGCCGGTGTCCATCGGTCTCGAGCTCGGCCTGATCGCGGCGCTCTGCTGGGGCTCGACGGACGTCTCGGCGGCGATCGCCGGGCGGCGCCTCGGCAGCCTTCGGGTCGCCGCCATCGTCCAGGTCACGAGCCTCACCGCGATCGTCGTCCTGTGCCTGATCCGCGGCTCGTGGCTGCCGTCGCGGCCGGAGGACATCGCCGTCTCGGTCGTGACCGGGATCGTGGCCGCCGGCGCCTACCTGTCGTTCTTCACGGCCCTCCGGATCGGGCCCCTGTCGGTCGTCAGCCCGGTCGTGGCGGCGTACGGCGGGCTGACGGTCCTGCTCGCCGTCGTCCTCCGGGGCGAGACGCTGACGCCGCTCCAGGCGATCGGCGCCGCGCTTGCGACGGCCGGCGTCATCCTGACGGGCCTCGTCTCGGACGGCGGGTGGCGCTCGACCCGCGTCGCCGGCAAGGGCGTCGGGTTCGCGATCGTCGCCCTCGTCTGCTTCGCCGTGCTGACGATCGGCCTCGCCGGCCCGATCCGGAGCTCCGGCTGGCTGCCGGTCCTGCTCACGGCCCGGCTCGCGAATGCGTCAACGGTCATGGTCGTGCTCGTGGTCGTCCTCGCGCTGCGCCCGCGGCGGGCGACGCCGCTGCTCCTCGGCGACCCCACCCGGCCCGGCAGCCGCCTCCGGACGGCGGTGCTGGCGGCGATGGCCGGCGGCACACTGGACATCGCGGGCTTCGTCGCCTTCGCGATCGGGCTCGAGCAGGCGCCGACGTGGATCGTCGGGCTCGCCAGCTCGTTCGGGCCGGTCGTCAGCGTGATCGTGGCGATCGCCCTCTGGCACGAGAAGCTCCAGGGCAGCCAGTGGCTCGGCCTCGCCGGGATCGGGCTGGGCCTCGTGGCGGTCGCGCTGCCGTAGGGACGCGCTCCGGTCTGCCATGCTCCGCGGCCGCCTCCGGCCCGCCCGCACCCGCCCGCGCCCGCGCCCGCCCAGCACCGACGGGCTACGCCGGGAGGCTGAACCAGAACCGGGTCTGGCCCTCGGCCGACTCGGCCCCGACCCGGCCGCCGCCGGCCTCGACGAGCTGCTTGACGATCGCCAGGCCGATCCCCGCCCCGCCGCGGGCCTGGTCGCGCGACTTCTCGACGCGGTAGAACCGCTCGAACACCCGGGCGAGGTCGTCGGGCGGGATCGGCTCGCCGCTGTTGCCGACCGACACGAGGAGGTCGCCGGGTCGCCGCTCGGCGCGGACGGAGACCGCTCCGCCGCGCGGCGTGTAGCGGACCGCATTCGAGAGGAGGTTGGCGAGGACCTGGGCGAGGTGGTCCGGGTTCGCCCGGGCGGGCAGCGCGTCGGGCAGCGCAAGGGCGAGGCGGAGCCCGGCCCGCTCGATCGCCGGCTGGGCCAGCTCGACCGCAGAGCGGACGGCCGCGGCGAGATCGATCGGCCGAAGTTCCGGCGGACCGCTCGCGGCGTCGCCCTCCGCCAGCGCGTCGAGGGAGCGTGACAGGCGGACCAGGCGCTCGGCCTCGTCCCAGAGCGACTCGTAGGTCGACCGGTCGGCGACGATCACGCCGTCGCGGAGGGCCTCGAGATAGCCCTGGAGGTTCGTGAGCGGGGTCCGCAGCTCGTGGGCGGCATTGGCGATGAAGTCGCGCCGCATCCGCTCCTGCTCCTCGAGCGAGGCGGCCATCTGGTTGAACGAGTCGGCCAGGCTGGCGATCTCCTCCGGTCCCTCGCGCGGGACCCGGGCGCCGTAGTCGCCATCGGCGATCCGGCGGGCCGCGGCGCCGACCTCGCGCAGCGGGCGGGCCAGCATCCGGGCCATCACCACCGCGAGGACGACGCTGGCGAGGCCGGCGACGAGCACGGCCGCGATCACGACGGTCGTGACCGACTGGTCGTACATCGTCCGGGCGTGCTCGGCCGAGTCGCCGGCCTTCATCATCAGGTCGGTGAAGACCTGGCCGCCGACGAGGGTGACGCCCAGGGCGAGGATCGCCAGGCCGATCGCGGCCGAGGCGAGCGCGGCGAGGGCGATCCGCGTGGCGATGCCCCGATTGCGCATGCCCCTTCCGACCCTTCTTCCCACGCCTGTCGCCGCCCGGGGCCCTGCTCAGCCCGCGACCGGGGCGGAGCGATAGCCGGCGCCGCGGACCGTCGCGACGTAGCGCGGCGCGTCCGGGTCGTCGCCGAGCTTGTCGCGCAGCCGCCGGACGTGGACGTCGATCGTCCGATCGAGGAC
Source organism: uncultured Chloroflexia bacterium (assembly GCA_963710105.1). Lineage (GTDB taxonomy): Bacteria > Chloroflexota > Limnocylindria > Limnocylindrales > CSP1-4 > CF-46. Next base: position 2,439,248 of record CAVPYV010000001.1, on the reverse strand, counting down.
CTCGGCCTGGTCGGCGCCCCAGACGGCGTCCAGGAGCTGGTCGCGCGACAGGACCCGACCGTCGGCCTCGAGGAGCGTCTGGAGCAGGCGGAACTCGACGTGCGTCAGCTGGACCGGCCGCCCGCCGACGGTCACGTCATACCGCTCCGGGTCGAGGACCAGGTCGTTGTGGGCGATCCGGCCGCCGCCCGGGCGGGCCGCGCCGGCGACGCCGGGCGCGGCGGCTTCGGGCGAAGCCGGCGCGGCGCTGCGTCGGAGGATGGCCCGGACCCGGACGACGAGCTCGGCCGGCGAGAAGGGCTTCGGCAGGTAGTCGTCGGCGCCGTCCTCGAGCCCGGCGATCCGGTCGATCGTCGTGCCGCGCGCGGACAGGATCAGGATCGGGGTGGCGCCGGCCTCCTCGTCGCGGCGGACGGCCCGGATCACCGCCCGCCCGTCGAGCTCGGGCAGCATCAGGTCGAGGACGACGAGCGCCGGCTGGTGCTCCTCGATCGCCGCCAGGGCGGCCGGTCCGTCGGCCGCGGTCACGACCGCGTACCCGTCGCGCTCGAGATAGGTCCGGACGAGGCGGACGATCTTCGCGTCGTCGTCCACGACGAGGATCGGCCGATCGGGCAGGGTCGCGGGCTGCATGGCAGGCATCATGATCGCCCACGGTAGGCCCGCCCGGTGACGACCCTGTGACGCCGGCCGCGGGCGTGATCATCGGGCGACCGATGAGAATCCCGGCGGCAGACGTTGCATGAGGAGACGATCGGCGCCGCCGATCGCCCATCCGGAGGACCCGCACCATGGATTGGACCCTCGAGCTCATCGTCGTCCCCGTCTCGGACGTCGACCGGGCCAAGGCCTTCTACGTCGACCAGCTCGGCTTCCGGCTCGATGTCGACCACTCGGCCGGCGAGGACTTCCGGGTCGTCCAGGCCACGCCGCCCGGATCGGGCTGCTCGATCGCGCTGCTCAACCGACAGGAGATGGCGCCCGGCTCGCTCCACGGGCTGCATCTATGCGTCGAGGACATCGTCGATGCGCGGGCTGCGCTGATCGCGCACGGCGTCGAGGTCAGCGAGCCGTACCACTTCGACGCGGGCGGACAGGTGCCCGGTCTCAGTCCGGACCGCCGGAGCTACGAGACGTTCCTGACGTTCCACGATCCCGACGGCAACACGTGGCTCGTCCAGGAGAAGCATCGGGACGAGATGCCGGGATGATCGGCGGCGACGAGGCCGACTTCGCCGGGCTCGCCGAGCGCCACCGCCGCGAGCTGCACGTCCACTGCTACCGGATGCTCGCGTCGTTCGACGAGGCCGAGGACGCGGTCCAGGAGACCTTCCTGCGAGCCTGGCGCGCCCGCGAGAGCTTCGCGGGCGGCGCGCTCGTCCGGGCATGGCTCTACCGGATCGCGACGAACGTCTGCCTCGACGCGATCCGGCGGCGGGCGCGGCGCGTCTCTGCCGCGGAGCGGTTCGTCGAGGTCCCGTGGCTCCAGCCGTACCCGGATCGGCTCCTCGACCAGGTGGCACGGAGCGAGGACGAGCCCGACGCCGTCGTCGTCGAGCGCGAGACGATCTCGCTCGCGTTCCTCGCCGCGCTCCAGGTCCTGCCGCCGCGCCAGCGGGTCGCCCTGATCGCCCGCGACGTGCTGGGCTGGCCGGCGGTCGAGACCGCGTCCATGCTCGAGACGAGCGTGCCTGCCGCGAACAGCGCCCTCCAGCGGGCCCGGGCGACGATGCAGGCCCACCTTCCGGCGCGACGCTCGGAGTGGAGCCCCGGGGCGCCGACCGACGAGGAGCGGACGTTGCTCGCGAGCTTCATCGACGCCCACGAGCGCGGCGACGCGAAGGCGGCCGTCGCCATCGCGGCGCAGGACCTCCGGATCACGATGCCGCCGAACCCGGCCCGGTTCGAGGGGATGGACGTGATCGGCGTGCTCATGGACCGGGCATTCGGCCCGGACGGCGGCGAGTGGCGGCTGCTGCCCACCCGGGCCAACCGGATGCCGGCCGCGGCGAGCTACCTGCGCCGGCCCGGCGACACGACGTTCCGCGCGTTCAAGCTCGACGTGCTCCGGATTGTCGACGGAAAGATCGCCGAGATCACGACGTTCGGCTGGTCGTTGTTCCCGTCCTTCGGGCTGCCCTCCACGCTGGCCTAGCCAACCGGCGCTCCACCCCGCGACGTTCAAGCGCCACCGGCGCAAGACACGGTTGAAGAACCGGCCTGATGTGCCCGGTCGGTTCGGGCTGTCCAGCACTCGCCCCGTGCCGACGACACGCCCGAATCTGGGTGCGTCCGCGGCGTCGGACAGGCCCCGCGTCGGGGTCCCGCGGGCGGAGGAGGGAGTGCGATGCCCAAGACCTTTGATGGCCCGTTCTGGCTGGGCGCGGCTCTGGCGCTCGTCACGGTGGCGGTCGCGGTCGGTGCGATCGCGTCGCCGTCGATGCCCATTCTCGGAAGTGGCCGGCTGGCCCTGATCGGCGTGGCCGTGCTCGGGATGGCCGCCTGCATGGTCGGTGGCATCGGTCAGGCACCGACGGTCGGCTGGACGAATCCGGCGATCGTCCTCGGCAGCATCCTCGGCGTGGTCGCGTTGCTGGTGATCGTGGCCGGCTTCGGCGTCCTGCCGGGCGTGGTCCAGCCCGTCGGTGACGCGCTGGCCCGGGCGACCGGCTCGGCGGCGCTGACGGTCGAGCAGTCGGCGATCGCGGCCCTGGCCGGGGTCGTGGTCGTCAAGTGGATCGTCGGTCTCGTTCTCGCCTTGACGCGGACGGCGGCGGCCTGACTTCGGAGGAATGTTCGATGACGGCACGTGGCGGAATGGCTCGGAGCGGTGGATCGAGCCGCTCGGCCCAGGAGCGGAATCGGATGAATGATGTGGTCGCCGTGCTTGCGTTCGGCGTGTTCGCGGTCCTGTGGGTCGCGTTCGGCTATGCGATCGTCGCTGCCCAGGGCAGTCTCGACGACGCGTGGCGTTGGATCCGCGAGCTTCCATTGGCGGGCCAGGTGGTCGTCGCGCTGCTGACGCTGCCGGTGACGATCGGCCTGTGGGTCTGGGAGACGGGCTGGCCGCTGATCGTGCGGCTGGTCCTGGTCGCGGGGATCGGGATCGCCAATCTCGTGGTGTTCTTCCCGCGCTTCCTGATCGATCGATAGGGCCGGCCGGGACCGCCGATCGGGTCGGGAATCCGAGGCCACGAAGCCGGGACACGGTCTTGACCGAGTAGAACGGATGTTCTAGTCTGGACGTCCGATGGCCAGCCTCTCCCCGGACGTGTCGGCTGCTCTGGCGTCCCTCCAGACGCGATGGGGCGCCGCAGCTCCGCGGGTGGTGGGGGCGCTGGCCACGGCGCCGCTCCCGGCCGAGCCGCCCGACGACCCATCCGAGCTCGCCTCCTCTCCCGCAGGCGAGCCGCGAACTGGCGTCGAGCGGATCGTCCGGACCGGCTTCCCGGCCCTGGACGCGATCGTCGGGCCGGGCGGGCTGCCCCGCTCCGCCAGCGTCGCGCTGCGGGGCGCCCCGAGCTCCGGCGTCACGACCCTCGCCCTGCGGCTCGTCGCCGAGGCCCAGGCCGACGGCGCGATCGTCGCCTGGCTCGATCTTGCCCGGGCGCTCGACCCGGTCGAGGCCGCCGCCCGCGGCGTCCGCCTCGACTGGCTCGTCGTCCTGACCCCGGAGACCCTCGACGAGGGCCTGTCGATCGCCGGGATGCTCCTCGCCGGGCGCTCGGTCGACGTTCTCGTCCTCGACCTCCCGCCGCGACCCACCGCCGGCACGACGCCGGCCAAGGTCGCCGAGCGCCTGCGCCGCCTGGCCGGGCTCGCCCGGCGGGCCGAGACGCTCCTCGTCGCCCTCGAGCCGCCGGGGTTGACGCCGGGCCTCGCGACCGCGGTCGCCGAATCCACCGGGCTCCGCCTGGAGCTGGCGCGGCGCGCCTGGATCCGGCTCGGGCGGGACGTCATCGGCCAGCGGACCGAGGCGCTCGTCGCCCGCAGCCGCTATGGGCCGCCGGGCAGACGGGCGGAGCTCCGGATCCTCTACGCCGAGGGTGGCGAGCGGGACCGCTGTCTCCGCCACCCGGAGCTCCTCCGCGACGACCCCGAAGCCGGTCAGACCGCCGGCACCCTCGTCGCCCTCACCTCCACCGCCAGCTCCCCCTCACGGATCCCGACCGATGCGACTCCTCCACCTCTACTGGCCGCACCTCCCGATCCGGCTGGCACGCCACCGCCACTCCACCTCGTTCCCGACGGGCCGGCCGGTGGTCCTCGGCGGCCAGCCGTGGACGGACGGGCTGGTGATCGACGCGGATCCGGCGGCCCGGGCCCTCGGCGTGCGGCGCGGGATCCCGCTCGGGTCGGCGCATCGGCTCGCCCCTGAGGCCGTCTTCCTCGATCCGGAGATCGACGCCGACACGCGCCGCCGTCGAGGCCGCCTTCGAGACGCTCGCCCGGTTCAGCCCGGGTCTCGCCGGCACGACCGACCCGACCGATCCCGCCTTCGGCCTGATCGAGCTCCAGGCCGACGGCCTCGACCGGCTGTGGGGCCCGGATGCCGTCCTCGTCGGGCGCCTGGTCGAGGCCCTGAAGCCCATCCTGCCCGGCGCGCCGCGGCCGGGGATCGCCGGGACGCGGTTCGCGGCGACGGTCGCCGCCGGGCACGCGGAGCCGGCCGTGGCGCGGATCGTCGAGCCGGGCGGGGACGCCCGCTTCCTGGCGCCCCTGCCGTCGTCGCTGCTCTCGCCGGATCCGGACGTCCGGGCGCGGCTGGCCCGCTTCGGGCTGCGCCGGATCGGGGCGGTGGCGGACCTGCCCCGGAGCGCCCTCGTCGCCCGGTTCGGTGAGGAAGGAGCCCGTCTCCACGCCCGGTCGCGCGGCGAGGAGATCGAGCGGTTCCGGCCACGCCGCGCCCCGGAACGGTTGGTGCTGGCACTCCCCATCGACCCGCCGGTCGCCGAGACGGAGGCCCTCCGGTTCGTCCTCCACCGCCTGGCCGGGGCCCTCGCCGCCCAGGTCGACGCCCGGGGGATGGCCGCGGCGCGGGCGACGCTCCGCCTGACCCTGGAGATGGCGTTCGCCCGCGCGGGCACGCCCGAGACGATCGTCGTCGAGCAGCGCTTCCCCGAGCCGACCGCCGACGCGGACGCGATCGAGCGGCTCCTCCTCGCCCGGCTCGAGCGGACGCCGCCGCCGGCCGCCGTCGAGCGGCTCGAGCTGGAGCTGGCCGGGGTCGAGCCCGCGGCCGGCCAGCAGCTGCCGCTGTTCGTCCCGCAGGCGGCGCGGACCGCGCGGCTGGGCTGGCAGCTCGCCCGACTCGCGCTGACGTTCGGCGAGGACCGGGTCCGGAAGGCCGCCGTGACCGATCCCGACGCACCGCTGGCCGAGCGGCGCTGGAGGTGGCGGTCGCCATGACCCGCCTCCTCCGCGAGCATCCCGCGATCGACGTCGAGCTGGACGACGACGGGCGGCTCGTCGCGATCCGCTGGAACGGCCAGCGCGAGCCGGTCGAGGTCTGCAACGCCTGGCGGGTCGCCGAATCCTGGTGGCGCGAGCCGATCGAGCGCGACTACTGCAAGGTCGTCGGGACGCGCTGGCTGGCGCTCGTCTACCTCGATCGGATCGACGGGACGTGGCACCTCGAACGGCTGTACGACTGACGACCGCGGCACCGCCGCCGGCCATCGCCGACCGCGACCGGAGGCGGATCGTCTCTGCGCGCAGGCGCCCCGCGGGCGCCGCCGCGTCAGGCGACCGGTGCTCCGAGCACCACGGTCAAGGCGAGGAGGAGACCGAAGAGCGCCACCACGAAGGCGAGCGCCTGGACGTCGTTGGAGCGCGTGGATCGGTGCTGCACGCCAATACCCCCTGAACCGACCGGCTCGCGACCGGTCGTAGAAGCGTAGACGGCGGCCGTTCAGGAGGCGTTACGCGGGACGTTCGAATTCGGTTCCCGCAGATCAACGACGTTGCAGGACGCCGTGCGTCAGAGATCGGCGACGGGATCGGCCGGGGTTCGCCGCGTCAGTGCAGCGAGCCGAGCACGAGGAAGACGACGCCACCGACGAGAACGGCCGTCAGGACGAGAGCGCCCGCGACATCGCGAGCTCTGACATGCACCGATCTGGTCTCCCGTGCGATCAGCCGGGGCGACTGGACGTCGCGGACGGCTCCGACACGTGGACTGTGCCAGACACGGGCGCGACGTGCATCCCGGATCCGCATGGACGCGGCGGGGTGCACCCTGGCGGACGCCGACTGGCCCCCGAATTCGAGGGGACCGTCGTCGCGCCCCAGCACGACGACGGTCCCTGGCCGCGGGATCCGCTCACCAGATCCTGCAGCGGGTCGACCCCGGTCGTCGCGACCGGTTGTCGCCCATTCGCCCCGAGCCCCCAGGCCAGGACGTTGTGTGGTCAGCGCGGACCGGCCGCCTGGGCCATCGCCGCCGGGAACAGGATCAGGATCAGGATCAGGGCGAACCCGACCAGGAGTCCGGTCCGGAGGGTGGCCACGACGAGGCTCGCGGTGTCGCGCTTCATGCGTCGTGTAGACGCCGGACCCGCCGATTCTGTTTCGTGCTCGAGAGCCCGATTTTCGGGCCATCCGGGGCCGGGACCAATGGCCGCGTCGAGGGTCTGCTCGGTGGGACCTCTCTTGACCGAATCGAACAGATGTTCGATCATCGACGGTCCGGATGACCGCCTACGCCGAGCTCCACTGCCACACCAACTTCTCGTTCCTCGACGGCGCCTCGGCACCGGACGAGCTGGCCGAGCGGGCGGCCGAGCTGGGCCTGACGGGCCTCGCGGTGACCGACCACCAGGGGCTCTACGGCGTCGTCCGCGGCCAGACGGCCTACGAGGAGGCGGGTGTCCCGCCGGTCCTCGGAATCGAGGTCGAGGTGCGGGACGCGATCGTCGCCGATCCCGACCGCGTCGTCGTTCCGGCCCGCCGATCGGTTCGTCGTGGTGGGCGCCGCCGCGCGCCCGACGGGGCCGTCCCGGACGAGGCCGCGGCGCGGGCCGGGGAACCGGATCGCCCGCGGCCGGAACGGGCCCGGCTGCCGGGTCACCGCGAGGCGGTCAAGGAGGATCGGCGCGGGGTCGGAGAAGCCCAGCGCGGGCCGCACCTCGTCCTCCTCGCCCGGGACGCGGTCGGCTATCGCAGCCTGTGCCGGCTCGTCTCCCGGGCGAACCTGGCCGGGACGAAGGCGATGCCGCGCTTCGACCACGCCCTGCTCGCCGCCAACGCCGAGGGGCTCGTCGCCCTGTCGGGCTGCCGCGAGGGCGAGATCGCGCGCCGCCTGCGGGTGGGCGACCGGGACGGCGCGCGGGCCGCGGCGCGCGCCTTCGCGACGGTCTTCGGCGCGGGGTTCCACCTCGAGCTGTCGCATCATCGGCTGCCCGACGACGACTGGCTCGCCACCGAGACGACGGCCCTCGCGGCGGCGCTCGACCTGCCGGTCGTCGTCACGAACGACGTCCACTACGCCCTGCCCGAGGGACGCGAGTTCCAGGACGTCCTGACGGCGATCCGCCACGGCCGGACGCTCGACGGGCTGGCCGACCTCCGCCGGGCGGATGGCGAGTCGTTCCTGAAGTCCGCCGCCGAGATGGCTGCGCTCCCGCCCGGCGACGGCTCGCTCGGGCGCGACGTGGCCCGCGCCTGGGCGGCGGGGATGGAGCGCTCGGTCGAGCTCGCGGCGACGTGCCGGGTCGACCTCGGGTTCGAGCAGTACCGCTTCCCGGGCTTTCCCGTCCCCTCGGGCGAGACCCCGTTCTCGTACCTCTCCACGCTGTGCTGGGAAGGGGCCAGGAAGCGCTACCACCCGCTGACGTCTGCCGTGGTGAACCGCCTCGCCCACGAGCTCGACGTGATCGAGCGGGCGGGGCTCGCCGAGTTCTTCCTGATCTGCTGGGACCTGATGCGGTTCGCCAAGGCGCAGGGGATCCCCGCCCAGGGCCGGGGCAGCGCCGCCGGCTCGATCGTCGCCTACACCCTCGGCATCAGCCGAGTCGAGCCGATCCAGCACAACCTCCTGTTCGAGCGGTTCATCAACGAGGGCCGGACGACCTATCCGGATGTCGACATCGACTTCAGCTCGGAGCGGCGGGAGGAGGTCATCCAGTACATCTACGGCCGCTACGGCCCCGAGCACACCGGGATGGTCTGCAACCTCGTCACGTACCGGGCGCGGTCGGCGGTCCGCGAGGTCGGCGTGGCGCTCGGGTTCCCGCGGCCACTCGTCGACCGGGTGGCGAAGGCGCTCGAGACGTACGACTCGGTGATGGTCCGGCGCGACCTCGAGGCGGACGGCGGGTTCGCCGAGTTCTTCAGGCGGCCGGGGGAGGGGGACGCGGCGGAGGCGGCGGCCGCGGCGGAGGCGGAGTCGCGCGGCCTGGTCGACGGGATGGGCCAGCTGAAGGATGGCTCGAGTCTGCGCGAGCGGACTGGCGGCCGGCCCCCCGAGGTCCGAGGTGGAGCTCATCTGTCCGAGCTCCCGCGAGGACTCGCGACCCATCGGCCCGAGGATCGGGTCCGGACGGGAGGCGCGGGCGAGGCGGGGAACGGCCGGCTGGCGCGGCGCGAGGACGGGGCGCGGGTCGATCCGGATCCGGGTGTCGAGCTCGTCGACGGGATCGGCCAGCTGAACAGCCGGGTGCCGCTCGTCGGGAAGGTCCCGCCGTGGCGTCAGCCGCCGAAGCCGGTGGACCCGGACGCACCGAAGCCGTTCGGCTGGATGACGGAGATTCCACTCGGGGCCGACGCGGGGGCCGCGCTGCCGTCTGGCGGCTCTGCGACGCCGTACCAAGCCCCACAGCCCGGATCCATATCAGCACCAGTGATTGCCGGGGGGCTTGACGGCCGGGAAGGCGGTCCGGAGGCGGCCGAGGCGCGGTCCGCGACGCTCGACCGTGCTCAGGCGGCCGAGGAACGGAGCGCTTACAGCCGTTCCTCCCCTGGCGGGATCAGTGGGGCTGATATCGGCGAGGCGAAGGCGCGCGGCGCGCTGCCCGATGCGCTCGCGCCGCGGACGGCGATCCGGCCGGGACGCCACGGCGACGACGAGGGCGGCCCCGGCGACACGCCGGCGAGCGTCGCCTGGCTCCGCGAGGGCCGCGGGACGGGGTACGCGGCGGATCGGGAGCGGCTCGTCGCGCCGGAGCGGCTCGTCGCGCCGGCCTTGATCGACGACGGGCGGGGAGGCCACCGGGCGATCGACCCCGAGAGCGGCATGCCGGAGACGGAGCCGCGCCGGACAGACCGGCTGGGGCGGCCGGTCCACTGGGATCCGCCGGCCCCGGGGCCGGAGCCGCCGGCGCCCGGGACCGCGACGATGGGCCGGGGAGGGATGGGCGATCGCGGCGGCGGGCACTCGTCGGTTGCCCGGGTCGAGCCGGAGCCGCCGCCGCAGGCCCGCGGCGGGAGCACGGTCGGGCTGAGCGACTGGGAGCGCTGGCTCGAGTTCTGCGCCCGGATCGACGGCTTCCCCCGCCACCTGAGCATTCACAGCGGCGGGATGCTCGTGACCGCCGCGCCGCTGATCGACATCGCTCCCCTCGAGCGGGCGACGATGGCGGACCGCGTCGTCGTCCAGTTCGACAAGCGCGACGTCGAGGCCCTCAAGCTGATCAAGCTCGACCTGCTCGGGCTCGGGATGCTCGCCGCGATCGACGAGACGCTCCAGCTGATCGAGCACGACTGCGCGGTCTGCCTCGACCTGGATCGGCTGCCGGAGGAGATCCCGGAGGTCTTCGCGATGCTCCAGGCGGCCGACACGGTCGGGGTCTTCCAGGTCGAGAGCCGGGCCCAGATGCAGACCCTCCCGAAGTCCCGCCCGACGACGCTCGACGATCTCGTCGTCGAGGTCGCGATCATCCGGCCCGGCCCGATCCAGGGCAACGCCGTCCATCCGTTCCTCCGCCGCAAGCAGGGCCTCGAGCCGGTCACCTACCTCCATCCCAGCCTCGAGCCGGTCCTCCGCGACTCGATGGGCGTGATCCTCTACCAGGAGCAGGTCATGCGGATCGCGATCGAGGTCGCCGGGTTCTCACCGGCCGACTCCGACGGGTTCCGCCGGGCGATGGGCACGTGGCGCTCGACCCGCGAGATGGAGAAGCTCCACCAGCAGTTCCACGACGGCTGCCTGCGCCAGCCCGGGATGACCGAGGAGATCGCCGAGGAGCTGTTCCGCCAGGTCGCGGCGTTCGCCTCGTTCGGGTTCGCCAAGTCGCACGCCGCCGCGTTCGCCCGGACGGCCTATGAGTCGTCGTTCCTGAAGCTGTTCTACCCGGCCCAGTTCCTCGTCGGGCTGATCAATGCCCAGCCGATGGGCTTCTACCCCGTGGAGGTCCTCGTCAACGATGCGAAGCGGCACGGGGTCGCGGTCCTGCCGGTCGACGTCAACCGGAGCTCGTACCGGACGACGACCGAGTGGGTGGGCCGACCGGGTTGGGCGATCGGCGCCGGCGCCGGCGAGGACGGTGGCGACGGTGGCGAGCCACTCCCCGATGACGCGGGCATCGAGCGGCGGCCGACTCCGGTCCGGTCGAGCGGCTGCGTCGTCCCGTCGGCCGAGGCGCGCGGGCGGTGGGCGGCCGAGAGCGCCGTCGGCTGGGGCGTCCGCCTCGGGCTGGGGCTCGTCAAGGGGATCGGCGAGGAGCACGCGGCCCTGCTCGACGCGGAGCTGGTGCGCGGGCCGTACCGGTCGCTGGCGGACGTCGTCGAGCGGACCGGGCTGCCGGAGGAGACGCTCGAGCGGATGATCCGGGTCGGTGCGCTGGACTCGCTCGGGCGGCCGCGGCGGGAGCTCCTCTGGCAGCTCCGCGAGGTCGCCGGCGCGGCGCGCGGCCGGATCGACGGACGGACGACGCGGGGCGGCGCCTTCACGACGGCCGCGTCACGCCCGATGGCGCTCCGCCTGCCGGCGACCGCGGCGCCGACGCTGCCCGGGCTGACCGAATCCGAGCGGATCGGGGATGCCTATGCCGTGGTCGGGCTCGATGCGCGGCGGCAGGTCGTCGAGCTGTATCGGCCGGCGCTCGAGCGGCTCGGCGCGGTGACGAACGCCGCGCTGGACGACCGGAGGCCCGGGCCAGTCCGGATCGGTGGCCTCGTCGTCACCCGTCAGCACCCGATGACCGCCAAGGGCACGGTCTTCCTCGCCCTCGAGGACGAGACCGGGATGGTCAACGTCACGATGTGGCCGGACACCTGGGCCCGCCTGCGGGGCGTCGTGCGGCGCCACGCCCTGCTGCTGATCGACGGCGACCTGCAGCGCGAGGCGAAGGTCGTGAACGTGATCGCCCGCGACGTCCGGCCGCTCGTCGAGGTCGCGGCGACCGCCGGCGCGCCCGAGCAGCCACAGGGTGTCAGGCAACTCGGCATGGCCGGCATGCGCCGGATGGGGTAGTGGCGGGACTTCCGGCTGCCGCGCTGGAACGACGCTGGCGGCGTTGCCGCCTGCGGTCCTCGCTCACGGCCATCCGAGGCCGCTCGCTGCGGTCCTCGGCGGCGCCTTGCCAGCCTCGCCCCCGCGCGACGAACGCAGTCGCGGCGCCTAGCGGCGGCGGGCCAGCATCGGCCGCTGCTGCGGCTTCTTCGGGACCTTGCCGTCCGGGCGGCGGCCGCCGGGCGTCGACGGCCGAGCGCGGTTCGGGTTGGCCCGGTTCAGGAAGCGGCGATACCACGCGCCCGCCGCGGCGATGAACGCGGACAGGGGCACGCCGGTCACGAGCGCCTCGTTCAGGAGCAGCGACTTCGCCGATGCCTCGGAGAGGGGCACGCCGTTCACGTCCGTCATGCCCTGGAGTGACCCACCGAACGGGCCGACCGCGAACGCGAGCGCCATGAACCCGACCGAGGCGAGGGCCGCCAGGATCCCGACGAGGTAGCTCGCCCGAGGCGCGAAGAGGCCGGCGATGAACGCGGTCCCGAAGGGCGCGGCGCCGGAGAAGTACCCGAACATCACGCCCGCGATCGAGCCCGCCCCGAGGAACGGGACGAGCGCCACCGACAGGCCGGCAAGGACGATCGGGACGTACAGCGACCAGTGGGTCAGGATCTGGGGCAGCGCCCGGAAGTCCGACTTGAGGTTGACCGGGTGGAACGACGACCGGAAGGCCGCCCCGATCCCGGGCCGGGCCGCAGCCGGCGCGTTGCCGCCGGAGGACGGGCGTGAACGCGGGGCGGTCGCGGGTCGCGCGGTCTCGTTCGTGCTCGGGGCGGCGTCGTCGACCGATCCCCCGAGGTCCTCCTCCGTCGCCAGCCCGGCGAGGGCGGCCCGGCTGCGGCGGCGGGCCTCGGCGCGGTCGGTTCTCTTGGCTCGGGCCACGGTGCCTCCAGGTGTTCGTCGCATCCGCTGCCGGTGGGGTGCGGCTGCGGGGTGAGTCGTGCGTGACGGGTTCCGGCATCGTACGCGTTCGGCGGCCGGCTCGCGCTCGACGGTCGCTGGGCGGCCGGCCGTGGCGGGCCGCGGGCCGGGATCCGATGGCGGCCGGCGGCACCCGGCTCGTGGCACCGGTGAAGCGGGAGTGAAGCTCGCGGTGATTGGCCGTGCGGCGGCCGTTGATCCGGCGCCGACCGCCGGTCGAGGCGGCGTGCAGCGGTCGTTGGCTCGCGGTGATGCCGCGCCTGCTACAACGTCCTCCCGCCCCATCCGGGCCGTCATGGCCCGATGTCCGACAGCCCCGCCGGGAGGTCGTCGATGTCGCGCGCCCGACGGGCGGAGCAGGTTGCCCCGCCGATCGCCCTGGTCCTCGCCCTGGTCCTCGCCTCGGTCGCGACGGCCGCCCACCGGCCCGCGGTCCGGGCGCCGGCCGCATCGCTCCCGCGGATCGCCGCCGCGGTGGCATGGCCCGAATCGACGCTCGTCGTGTCCGAGGTCCAGACGGGCGGCGCGTCGGCGTCGGACGAGTTCGCCGAGATCGCGAACGCCGGCTCGGTCCCGGTCGACCTCGACGGGCTCGAGCTCGCCTACGTGACCTCGACCGGCTCGACGATCACGCGCAAGGCGGCCTGGACGACGGGAATGACCCTCGACCCGGGTCGCCACCTCCTGGTCGCAAACGCGGCCGGGATCCTCGCCCCGATCGCGGACGCGACGTACTCGGGCGGGTTCGCGGCCACCGGCGGGGCGCTCGTGCTCCGGGCCGTCGGTGGCTCGCCGATCGACGCCGTCGCCTGGGGCGATGCCACGAGCGCGTTCGTGGAGGGCTCGGCCGCGCCGGCCCCGCCGGCGGGATCGAGCCTCGAGCGGCTGCCGGGCGGCGCGGCCGGCAACGGCCTCGATACGAACGACAACGCCGCGGACTTCACGGTCGCGACACCGAGCCCCCAGAACCTCGCGGCGCCGGCGACCCCCGGCCCAACGGGCACGCCGACCCCGAGCCCGACGCCTGCGCCCACCGCGACCCCGACTCCCACCGCGACCCCGACGCCGACCCCGACCCCGACGCCGACCCCGACCCCGACCCCGACGGCCGTCCCGACGCCGACCCCCGTCCCGACTCCGACGCCGACCCCCGTCCCGACTCCGACGGCCACCGCAACGCCGTCTCCGACTCCTTCGCCGAGTCCGAGTCCGACGATCTCGATCCTCGACGCCAGGGCGATGCCGGATGGCGCGTCAATTCGCATCACCGGAACGCTGACGACCGACCTCGGCGCGATCGACTCCGGCCGGATCGGGTTCGTCCAGGACGCCACTGACGGCATCGCGATCCGCCTGGCGACCGCCCTCGCGGTGCCCGTCCCGGCCGGGACGACGGTGACCGTCGAGGGGACGATGGGCTCCTACTTCAGCCTGCGGATCGTGTCCGTCGCGGCCGGTGCCGTCGAGGTCGGCACGGCGATGGGGCTGCCCGAGGCGATCGGGTCCGCGACGGGCGCCGCCGTCGAGGGCGTGGAGGGGGTCCGCCTCGCGGTGGCCGGGATCGTCACGGAGGCGCCGGCGGACCTCGCCGACGGGCTCGGCGTGACGATCGACGACGGGTCGGGCCCGCTTCGACTGGTGGTCGCGGCTCCGGCTCTCGCCGGCCAGGCGCCCACGACGGGCGACCACGTCGCCGCAACGGGCCCGCTCGGTCAGCGCGACAGCAGCGGAACCGGCCTCGAGGGCTACCGGCTCCACGCCACGCTCGCGGGCGAGCTGACCGTCTCGAGCCCGCCCACGCCCACGCCGACACCGACACCGACGATCGCACCGACTGCGAGCCCGTCGGCCGGCCCGACCCCGACGCCGAGCCCGACCGGGTCGCCGGCACCGACCGCGTCGGCCGATCCCGCCCCGAGCGCGACGCCATCCGCCACGGCCAGCCCGATCCCGTCATCGGCCCCCGCGGCGGCGATCGCCACCGCCCGTTCGGCGACGGTGGGCAGCCGGGTCACCGTCGGCGGGGTGGTCACCGCCGAAGCCGGCCGTCTCGGCACGCCCGCCCTGGTCGCGATCCAGGATGCGTCGGCCGCGATCGTCGTCCGCCTCGCAGACACGAACCCGCGTCCGGCACGCGGGACGTGGATCGAGGTATCCGGCACGACGGCCGACCCCTACGGCCAGCTCGAGGTCCGGGCCGTCACGAGTCTCCGGATCGTCGGACCGGCGCCGCTGCCGGACGCCGCCGTCGTTGACGGATCCACGCTCGGCGAGTCCGCGGAAGCGCGACTCGTCCGGGTCGAGGGCACCGCGACCGGTCGGCCGGTCCGGGCGACGAGCGGTGACGTGACGTTCGTCGTCGCCACGGCCCATGGATCGATCCGGATCGCGGCCGACGCCTCGGCCGGGCTCTCCACGACCGCCGTCGCGGCCGGCGATCGCCTCCGGCTGACCGGCGTCGTCGGCCAGCACGCCAGTCGGAAGGGCGCCCTCGACGGCTATCGGGTCTGGATCCGCGACGGGAGCGATCTCGTCCGCCTTCCGGCGCCGACCGGACCGGCCGGCTCGTCGGCGGCGCCGTCGCCGTCGTCCGGCGGGTCGGCCGGCGCGGGCACCGTGGGGACGATCGCCGCCGCGATCCTGGCCGGCAGCGGCCGGCACACCGTCGAGGGCTCGGTCACGACCGCCGCGTCGCTGCTCGATGCGACCGGCCGCCGGATCATCGTCCAGGATCGCACGGCGGCCATCGAGGTCCTCCTGCCCGCCGGTTCGAAGGCTCCCCGGGTCGGGGCGATTGTCCGCGTCGCCGGCGAGGTCGGTCGGGCATACGGGGCACCGCGCCTCCGTGCGACCAGCGTCCAGCTCCTAGGGACGGCCGTCGTGGCGCCGCTCGAGCTCCGCGTCGCGCCCGGCGCCGCCCACGAATGGCGCCTGGTCACGGTCCGCGGCGACATCGCGGAGGTCCATCGATCGGGCGCGACGTGGACGGCCGACCTGCTCGTCGGCGGAGCCCGCGTCCCGCTCGCCGGCATCGCCGGAGCGGCGATCCCGTCGGCGGCGCTCGCGAAGGGCAGGACGGCCACCGTCGTCGGCATCGTCCGGCGGCCGTATCCCACGGCGACGGACCGGCGGTTCGCCGTCGTGCCCAGGTCCCCGGCCGACGTCACCATCGGCGGTCCGGCGGACGATCGGGGAGCGGCTGGAGACGCAGGCGGATCGGCGGGCGCCGGCCCCGCGCCGTCGGGCGTGCCGGGAACCGCGGGCGCGGCTCCGGGCCTGTCGGCGCCGCCCGAAGTCGACCTCGTGGCCCTCGGAGCTCACGTCGGGACGATCGTCCGCGTCGGCGGGCTGGTCCAGGCAGTCGAGACCGACGGGTTCCGGCTCGACGACGGCACCGCGGTCGGGCGGGTCCGGCTCGAGGCAGCGGCGGCCGACATCGCCGGCTCGATCGTCGTCGGCGATGCGCTGAGCGCCACCGGCCGGGTCGTGATCGATCCTTCCGGCGAGGCGGCGCTCGTCGTCGACGACCCGGCCGGGATCGCCCTCGTCGGCGACCTCGGCGCGACCGACCACGATCCATCGGACGCCTCGCCGGATCCGGCCTCTGCGGCCCCTGCCGGCGGCGTGGTTTCCTCCGAACGTCCTGCCAGCGTCGCGGCGGGTCTCACCGACCCGGCAGTTCCCGAGATCGGGGCGGCCGGGCTCGTGCTCGTCGGGCTGGCGTCGCTGGCCGCCACGCTCCTCCGCCGGGAGCAGAGGCGACGGCGCCTGGGTTCGCGCATCGCCGCCCGCCTCGCGGCCGTCGGAGCGCTGGGCGCGGCGAGCCCGTTGACCGTGACCGTCGCCGGCGCTCGGACGCTCCCGCCCGTTCCGTTCGCGCCGGCGGTCGGCTCGGCCGCGGCGATCCGGGCGGGTCGCGGAGGTTCGGCCGAGCCCGAATCCGAGGCTGCGTCCGCCCGCCGGGAGGGCCTGCCGGCCTCCCCGGATGGGGATTCGGCCGGAGGCGGACGGTGACAGGGCGGCAAGCGGCCCGTCGAGCCGGGCCGGCCGTGCTCGACCCGTGCGTGGCCGTGCTTGACGCTCGCGAGAACGCGGGACTATCCTCGCCCGAGTTTCGCGCCTGCGAAGCACGCCAGAGTGAGGGACGAGGTCTTGCCGAACGCGGATTCCCGCGTAGCCCTCCCCACCGGAGAACGGCAATACCACATCGGGCTCGGACCGGGTGAACTGGCCGAGTACATCCTCCTCCCCGGCGACCCCGATCGGACCGCCCGGATCGCCACCCGTCTCGACGACATCGAGATGACGCGGCGCAACCGGGAGTTCGCCTCGGTCACCGGAACGTATCGCGGCACCCGGGTCTCGGTCGTCTCGACCGGGATCGGCACGGACAACGTCGAGATCACGGTGGCGGAAATCCTGGCGATCACGGAACGGCCGACCTTCGTCCGGGTCGGATCCTGCGGGTCCCTCCAGCCGGAGGCCGCCCTCGGGGACCTGATCATCTCGACCGGAGCAGTCCGGCTCGAGGCGACGACGAGCTTCTTCGTCCACGATGGGTATCCGGCGGTCGCCGATTACGAGGCGGTCCTGGCGCTCCTCGAGGCCGCGGAGCGGCTCGGCCACCGGACTCACGTCGGGTTGACGGCCACGGCACCGGGGTTCTTCGGGGCGCAAGGGCGCCCGATCCCGCAACTGCCCATCCGTTACCCTGACCTGGCGGAGGAGATGACGCGCCAGCGCGTCATGAACTTCGAGATGGAGGCGTCGGCGCTTCTGGTCCTGGCAACCCTCGCTCGATGTCGGGCCGGCGTCGTCTGTGCGGTCTACGCGCAGCGCAACACCGGTGCGTTCGTCGAGGGAGAGGCCAAGGACGCGGCAGAGGCGGCGTGCGTGGAGACGGGGCTCGAAGCGCTCCTGATCCTGGCCGAGATGGATCGACAGAAGCGAGCAGCCGGGACGGATCGCTGGCGACCGTCCCTCTGGAATCGAACGTGAGATGCGGACACGGGACGAGGGTTCCCGTGACGCCACGCTGAACCGAGGAGGAGCCCGCTCCATGGCCGAAGCCTATTGCGTCAAGGACAAGATGAAAGTCGAAGTCCAGAACCCCGAGAAGATCACGATGAAGAACGGCAAGCCGGCGCTGCAGGGCACCTGCCCGAAGTGCGGCGGCAAGGTCTTCAAGATCGGCGGCTGACGCAGACCCGCACCAGCTCGAAACGGCCCCTGCCGGCGACGGCGGGGGCCGTTCGAATTCCCGGGCGGCGGGTCAGGGCCGGCCGCCTGCCCACGCGCGTCACCGATCGACAACCGGCCCGAAATCCTTCGGGCCGGACGGCCCTGCTTCCGCGACAGCGTACGATGGCACCGTACGACTGGGGTTCCGCGCGCGCCGCCCGCGGCGCCCGACCCCAACGGCCCAATTGACGGACATGAACCGGGCGCCGCTCGGTGCCCGCACTCGCGGAGGACAGGATCCATGACTGTGCGCGTCGGCATCAACGGCTTCGGACGGATCGGCCGTCAGTCGCTCAAGGCCCTGATCGAGCGGACGCCGGACGTCGAGGTCGTCGCGGTCAACGACCTGGTCGAGACGTCGCTGAATGCGCTGCTCTTCAAGCACGATTCGACGTATGGGGCGTACCCGGGCACGGTCGACCACACCGACGACGCGCTGATCATCGACGGCCGTGAGATCAAGGTCCTCAAGGAGAAGGATCCGGCGGCCCTGCCGTGGGGCGACCTCGGCGTCGACATCGTCCTCGAGTCGACCGGGATCTTCACGACCGCCGAGAAGGCCGGCGCCCACATCGCCGCCGGGGCGAAGAAGGTGATCATCAGCGCTCCCGCCAAGGGCGAGGACATCACGATCGTCCTCGGGGTCAACGAGGACAAGTACGACCCGGCCAGCCACCACATCATCAGCAACGCCAGCTGCACGACGAACTGCCTGGCGCCCGCGGCCAAGGTCGTCCACGACCTGCTGGGCATCCAGCGCGGCCTGATGAACACGATCCACAGCTACACGAACGATCAGCGCATCCTCGACGTCGCCCACAAGGACCCCCGCCGGGCGCGCGCTGCCGGCCTGAACATCATCCCGACGACGACCGGCGCGGCCAAGGCGCTCGCCCTCGTGATCCCGGACCTGAAGGGCAAGTTCGACGGCTTCAGCCTGCGGGTTCCGACTCCGACCGTCAGCGTCGTCGACTTCACCGCCGACGTCTCCCGCCCGACCAGCGTCGAGGAGCTCAACGCGGCGTTCCGGACCGCCGCCGAGGGCCCGATGAAGGGCATCCTCGGGGTCAGCGACGACCCGCTCGTCTCGACCGACTTCCGCGGCGACGCCCGGTCCTCGATCGTGGACGCCGCCTCGACGATGGTCCTCGACGGGACGATGGTCAAGGTCATCGCCTGGTACGACAACGAATGGGGCTACAGCTGCCGGATCGCCGATCTGATCGGCTTCGTGGCGGCCCGGCTGCCCGTTCCCGCCTGATCCGCGCGGCGCAGGCGCCGCGGTCGGCGATCCGGACACCCGGTCCGGACCGCCGCGCCCCGGCGCCGCTGCCCGGGATCCGTCCACGCCCTCCCCGCGTCCGATCCGACGATCGGCTGCACCAGCCCAGGACACGATGGAAAAGCTGACGATCCGCGACTTCGACGCCGCGGGCAAGCGCGTCTTCGTGCGCGTCGACTTCAACGTTCCCCTCGCGGACGGCAAGGTGACCGACGACTCCCGCATCCGGGCCTCGCTGCCGACGATCACGACCCTCCTCAGCGAGGGCGCCAAGGTCATCCTCGCGAGCCATCTCGGGCGGCCCGACGGCAAGGTCCAGGACGGACTCCGCCTGCGACCGGTCGGCGAGCGCCTGAGCCAGCTCCTCCGGCGCAACGTCCCGGTGACGGGCGACGCGCTCGGCGTCGGCACCGAGGACGCCGTCAAGCGGATGCGCAACGGCGAGGCGATCCTCCTCGAGAACCTCCGCTTCCATGCCGAGGAGGAGAAGAACGACCCGACGTTCGCCAAGACGCTCGCCTCGTACGCCGACGTCTACGTCAACGACGCCTTCGGGACCGCCCACCGCGCCCACGCCTCGACGGTCGGGATCGCGAGCTACCTGCCGGCCTATGCGGGCCTCCTGATGGAGCGCGAGATCACAGCGCTGAGCAGCCTCCTCGAGAACCCGAAGCATCCGTTCGCGGCGATCCTCGGCGGGGCGAAGGTCAGCGACAAGATCGGCGTGATCGACCACCTGCTCACGAAGATCGACCTGCTCGTCCTCGGCGGCGGGATGGCCAACACGTTCCTCCTCGCCCAGGGCAAGTCGGTCGGCAAGAGCCTGGCCGAGCACGATCGGGTCGACGACGCCCGGCGGATCCTCGCCGCGGCGGAGAAGGCCGGCGTTCAGGTCCTCCTCCCGGTCGACGTGGTGATCGCCAAGGAGGTCACCCGCGGCACCGAGTACAAGACCGTGGGGACCGAGAAGTTCCCGGCGTCCTGGCACATCGTCGACCTCGGCGAGGAGAGCCGGGCCGCGATCGAGGTCGCCCTCGCGCCCGCGAAGACGGTCCTCTGGAACGGGCCGCTCGGCGTGTTCGAGATCCCGTCGTTCGCCCACGGCACGCGGGCCATCGCCCGCTTCCTCGCCGACCGCGCCGAGCACGGCGTGACGGTCGTCGTCGGCGGCGGCGACAGCGTCGCCGCGATCGAGCAGCAGGGCCTGACCGCGAAGATGACCCACATCAGCACCGGCGGCGGCGCCTCGCTCGAGTTCCTCGAAGGACGCGAGCTCCCCGGCATCGCCGTCCTCCAGGATCGCCCGGCCGGCGGTTCGGGGGCGAAGTCGAAGAAGGCCAAGGCAGGAGCGCACGCGTGAACACCGTCATCGAGCTCGTCGATGCCCGCGAGATCCTCGATTCGCGGGGCAACCCGACGATCGAGGTCGACGTCGTCCTCGGCGACGGATCGGTCGGCCGGGCGGCGGTCCCGTCGGGTGCCTCGACCGGGATCCACGAAGCGGTCGAGCTTCGTGACGGCGACAAGTCGCGGTTCGGCGGCAAGGGCGTCCTCACGGCCGTCCGCAACGTGACCGAGCGGATCGCCCCAGAGCTGTACGGGATGGACGCGGCGGACCAGGCCGGCGTCGACGAGCTCCTCCGCGAGCTCGACGGGACGCCGAACAAGGCGACGCTCGGGGCGAACGCCATCCTCGGCGTGTCGCTCGCCTGCGCTCACGCCGCCGCTGCCTCCCACGACGAGCCGCTCTACCGCTATCTCGGCGGCGTGGGCGCCCGGATCCTGCCCGTTCCCCAGTTCAACATCCTCAACGGCGGCAAGCACGCCCAGGATTCGACGGACTTCCAGGAATTCATGGTCATGCCGGTCGGCGTCGAGTCGTTCTCGGACGCGCTCCGCGCCGGGGCCGAGATCTTCCACGCGCTGCGGGCGATCCTCCACGATGACGGCCATGCCACGGGTCAGGGCGATGAGGGCGGCTTCGCCCCGTCCCTGACGTCCAACGCAGCCGCGGTCGAGGTCATCCTCCGAGCCATCGAGAAGGCGGGCTACCGGCCGGGCGAGGACGTCGCGATCGCGCTCGATCCGGCGACGAGCTCGATCCTCGTCGAGGGGACCGGCGTCGAGGGCGTCACCGGCCAGTACCGCCTGGAGCGGGAGGGCCGGACGCTCGACTCCGGCGAGCTGATCGACCTCTGGGAGAGCTGGATCACGAAATACCCGATCGTCTCGCTCGAGGACGGCCTCGCCGAGGACGACTGGGCAGGCTGGGTCGAGCTGACCCGCCGCCTGGGCTCGCGGGTCCAGCTCGTCGGCGACGACATCATCGTGACGAACCCCGAGCTGATCGAGCGCGGCATCGCCGAACGGGCGATGAACTCGGCCCTGATCAAGCTCAACCAGATCGGGACGCTGACCGAGACGATCGACGCGATCCATCTCGCCCGGCGGGCCGGCTGGACGGCGGTCGTGTCGCATCGCTCGGGCGAGACCGAGGACACGACGATCGCCGACCTCGTCGTCGCGATGGGCACCGGCCAGATCAAGACCGGCGCCCCGTCGCGAAGCGAGCGGGTCGCCAAGTACAACCGACTCCTCCGGATCGAGGGCGAGCTCGGCGACGGGGCGGTCTATCTCGGCCGGGCGGCGCTCGGCCGGCGATCTGCCGACCCGTCCGCCGCGATCGCCCCGGGGGTCGGATCGGCCTCGTGACCCGGCTCGTCGACCGCGGCGCGATCGTCGCCGCCTACGTCGGGATCGGCATGGCGGTCACGATCGCGATCAGCTTCCTTCTCGTCATCCCGATCGAGCCGATCTACTGGCTGCTGGCGGTTCCGGCCGGCCTGCTCATCGGCTACTACGCGAACCAGCGGAGCGACCGACGGTCCGGCCCGTGGTCGAGGATCGTCGCCAACGCGGCGTTTGCGGGCCTCGTCACCGGGCTGACGATGGCCGCATTCCTGCTCGTGGTGAAGGCGCTGTTCTTCTTCGGCGACAACGGCTACCCGGACTTCAACCGGGTCGATGCCCAGACGCGCCAGCCGGTGCCGCCCTCGTGCGAGAGCGGGGCAGGCTGCGTCTATGCCCGCTACGTGGCAAACGGCGACGGACCGGAGCTCGCCGCCGCGGGGATCAGCGATGCGGCGTCATTCACCACGTTCTACTGGGGCCAGCAGGCGTCCTCGACCGGGACGGTCCTCGTCCTGACGGTCCTCGGCGGCCTCGGCGGGGGCATCCTGTACGGGACGTTCCGACCGAAGGGCAGCGCCGCGCGGTCGCCGAGCTCGAGCCTGCCGGGCTGAACCGGGCCGCACCGGATCCCGGGATCGTCGGCGGCCGGGCAGGCAGTTCGCGCCCGCGCTCGACTCCCGATCCGGCCACCCATTCCCGCCCGGATTGGCCGGCGCGGTGCCCGTGCGGCGGAACGAGGCGAGCGCCGGCCGCCGCCCGCCGCCACGCTCGGCGCCGCTCCAGCCAGTCCACGGGTGAATGGCTGGCCAGGTGCATGGCGGCCCGGGGCGCGTCCGAGGCTGGCTTCCCGCCCGTCTCGGGCGCAGCCGGACATGACGATGCCCCGGAGCGATCCGGGGCATCGATGGCGGGCGGTGAGCCGAGCCGGGCGTCAGCCCTTGGCGGCCGCCTTCTTTGCCGGGGCCTTCTTCGCGGTCGCCTTGGCGGGGGCGGCCTTGGCCGGTGCCTTCTTGGCCGGGGCCTTCGCGGCGGGCTTGGCGGCGGCCTTCGTCGTGGTCGTCTTCGCGGCCTCGGCGCTCGCTGCGGCCGTCGCGGCGGCGGCGGCTTCGGCTCGGGCCGTCTTCGACACCGCGGCGCGGGCCTTGCCGGCTGCGGTCTGGGCGCCCTTCGCCTTGTTCGCCTTGCCGGCGGCGATCCGGCTCTTCGCGGCCTTCGCGGCCTGCGCCTTGGAGGTCGTCTTCACGACCCGGGCGGAGGTCTGGACGGCGGCGCCGCCGGTCGCGGCGTTGAACTTCAGGGTGAGCCGCGACTTGCGCCGCGCGGCGGCGTTCGCGTGGATCGCACCGGACTTCGCCGCGCGATCGAGGGCCGCGTGGGCGGCGGACAGGGCCGTGGCCGCCGTCTCCGCGTCGGCGCCGGAGGTGGCGGCCGTGAGGGCGGTGGCGACGAAGGTCTTGGCGGCACTGCGCCGCGGCTGAAGGATGTCGCGCCGGCGCTCGGCCTGACGGACGCGCTTCAGTCCCGACGGCGTTCGTGCGCCCGTCCAGGTGCGGGGCGTCTTGGCCAAGGGGTCGAACCTCTCGAAGGGGATGTCTGGGGCGTGGACGCCCGGCACGGGTCGGTGCCGAGCAGGACGCGCATCCTATCAGAGCCGGGCCCGGCTGGCCAACGAACGCGGCCCGCAACGCGCCGCGTTCGTGCCGGGTTCCGTGGTTCGATGGGCAGTCGCGGGACCGACGGCGGGGCGGCTGCGGCGGGCATGACCCGCGGAGGGTCAGCTCGGAGGCCGGGCCGGCTCGTCCGCCTCGGCCGGCTCTCGATCGGGCAGACTTGGCTGACGTGCTTGCCATCCTCGGCGGCTTCGGTGCCGCGCTCTGCTGGGCCACCTCGTCGATGGCATCCGCCCGATCGTCGCGGCTGATCGGGTCGTGGGCGACCCTCGGCTGGGTGATGCTCATCGGCACCCTGATCGCCGTGCCGGCGACGATCCTCGGCGGCGCCGGGGCGGACCTGACGCCGACGGCAATCCAGCTCCTCGCGATCTCGGGCGCCGCCAACGTCGTCGGGCTCCTCCTCGCCTACACGGCGTTCCAGAGCGGCAAGGTGGCGGTGATCGCGCCGATCCTCTCGACCGAGGGGGCGATGGGCGCCGTGATCGCGATCCTGTTCGGCGAGCAGGTCGGGATCGCCGCCGCCGTGGTCCTCACCGCGATCGCCGCCGGCATCGTGCTGGCGTCCGCCGGCAGCGAGGACGAGCCGATCGCCGCCGAACCCGGCGGGCTCGCCCTCGCCCACTCTGGCGGGCTCGTCGACGGAGCCGCCGCCGTCGATCGGGCCGCCGCCCCCGATCCATCGCCCGGCCGCCGGGCCGGGCCCGGCCATCCCGATCGGAAGGCGGTCCTGCTCGCCCTCGGCGCCGTCCTGTTCTTCGGGATCAACCTCTATGCCAGCGCCCGGATCGGGGCGACGCTGCCGATCGTCTGGGCGATCCTGCCGGCGCGGCTCGGCGGCTTCCTGTTCGTCGCGTTGCCGCTCATCGCGAGCCGCCGCCTCCGTCTGAGCCGCGAGGCCGTGCCGTTCGTCGTGGTCGTCGCGCTGACGGAGGTCGTCGGGACCGCCGTCTACGCGTTCGGCGCTCGGGACGGGATCGCGGTCGCGGCCGTGACGAGCTCCCAGTTCGGGGCGATCGCAGCCGTCGTCTCGGTCGTCGCCTTCGGCGAGCGGCTGCGCCGGCCGCAGGTCGCGGGCGTCGCGGTCATCGCGATCGGCGTCGCGGTGCTGGCGGCTCTCCAGGCAACCTGAACCGATCCGGCCCTCGGAATTCCTGCGGCGTCGCGCGCTGCATTGCGGCGCTCCGCGCGCGGCGTGCATTCAATGAAGCTACGCGACGTGGCCGCCGGGGTTCACGGCCGCATCAGGTCGAAATTGGCGCATCGGATGCACAGGGTCGACCGAATCGGGCCGAGATCCGCCCCGAGAGCCCGGCAGCACGCGCCGACCGGGCGCATTGGTTCATCCGATGCACGAGGTTTCGGGATTCGTGCATCCAGAGAACCGCGACCTTTGCCGACCCCCCGAGCGGGAGGCGCCGAGGAGCCCAGGCCCAGCGGGTACACTCCCGCGTCGTGACCATCCCCCAGTCCCGCCTCCGGAACTTCTCGATCATCGCCCACATCGACCACGGCAAGTCGACCCTGGCCGACCGCCTCCTCGAGCTGACCCACACGATCGAGGGCCGCCAGATGGTGAGCCAGGTCCTCGACTCGATGGATCTCGAGCGCGAGAAGGGGATCACGATCAAGGCCCGGGCCGTCCGCCTCGAGTACACCGCCCGCGACGGCCTGACCTACGGCCTCAACCTGATCGACACGCCCGGCCACGTCGACTTCGCCTACGAGGTCAGCCACAGCCTCCAGGCGTGCGAGGGGGCGATCCTCGTCGTCGACGCGACCCAGGGGATCGAGGCCCAGACGCTGGCCAACGTCCATCTCGCCCTGCGCGAGGGGCTGACGCTGATCCCGGTGCTCAACAAGATCGACCTCCCCTCGGCCGACCCCGCGACGATCATGGACGAGCTCGAGAGCGTCCTCGCGATCCCCCGCGAGGAGGTCATCCTCGCCAGCGCCAAGGACGGGACCGGCGTGCCCGAGATCCTCGAGGCGATCGTCGCCCGGATCCCGGCGCCGAAGGGCGATCCCGGCCAGCCCCTCCAGGGCCTGATCTTCGACAGCCACTACGACGCGTACAAGGGCGTGATCGTCTACGTCCGGCTGGCCCAGGGCACGCTCCGCCTGCATGACGAGATCCAGCTGATGGCGTCCGGGGCCGTCGCCGAGCCGCTCGAGCTCGGCGTCTTCCGGCCCCAGCTCGTCCCGGTCAAGCAGCTCGTCGCGGGCGAGGTCGGGTACGTCGCGACCGGGCTGAAGAGCGTCCGCGACGCCCAGGTCGGCGACACGGTCACGACGGTCGCCCATCCCGCGCCCGAGCCGCTGCCCGGCTACCAGCCCGCGAAGAGCCTCGTGTTCGCGGGGATCTACCCGGTCAGCGGCGAGGACTACCCGCTCCTCCGCGAGGCGCTCGAGCGGCTGCACCTGAACGACGCCAGCTTCACCTACGAGCCGGAGAGCTCGGTCGCCCTCGGCTTCGGGTTCCGCTGCGGCTTCCTCGGCCTGCTCCACATGGAGATCGTCCAGGAGCGCCTCGAGCGCGAGTTCTCGCTCGACCTGATCGCCTCGGCGCCGTCGGTCGAGTACCACGTGAAGCTCCTCCACGGCCGCGGCGAGCTGTCGATCGACAACCCGTCGCTCCTTCCGAACCCGGCCGACATCGAGGTCCTCGAGGAGCCGTGGGTCAACCTCAGCGTCGTGACCCCGTCGCAGTACATCGGGCCGCTGATGGAGCTCTCGACGAACCGCCGCGGCCTGTTCCAGGACATGGAGTACCTCGACCCGACCCGCGTCGTCCTCCATTTCGAGATGCCCCTGGCCGAGCTGATCATCGACTACTTCGACCAGCTGAAGAGCCGCAGCCAGGGCTACGCCTCGATGGACTACGAGGAGCTGGGCTACCGGCCCGCGAACCTGGCCAAGGTCGACATCCTGGTCAACGGCGAGCCCGTCGACGCCCTCTCGCTCATCGTCCACCGCGACAAGGCCCAGTCCGTCGGGCGGATCCTGGCCGAGCGGCTGAAGCAGCTGATTCCGCGCCAGATGTTCGAGATTCCGATCCAGGCGGCGATCGGAAGCAACGTGATCGCCCGCGAGACCGTGCGGGCGATGCGCAAGAACGTTCTCGCCAAATGCTACGGTGGCGACATCACCCGGAAGCGGAAGCTGCTCGAGAAGCAGAAGGAAGGCAAGCAGCGGATGAAGCGGGTCGGATCGGTCGAGATCCCGCAGGAGGCCTTCCTCGCCATGCTCCGGATGGACGAGGGCTAGGGTCGGGTGGAGAGCTGGCTGCCCGGGATCCGGACGCTGATCGCGGTCGGGTTCGCCCTCCTCCTCGTCATGCTCCGCCTCGAGGCCGTCCGCTTCAGCGCGGCCGAGTACGACGATCCGGTCGATGGCCGCCCGCCCTCGCTTCGCCGTCGGGTCGCCTGGTACGCGATCGGCCTCGTCCTCGTCGCCGGCATCTTCATCGTCCATCCGTCGCCCCAGACCGACTTCGCGCTGGGCGCCGGCGATCGCCAGAAGGCGCTCGTCTACGGCTTCCTGTACGCCGCGATCGGGACGGCGATCGCCCTCGGCATCGCCTACTACCGCTATCGCCGGCTGCGCTTCCCCGACGCCTGGTCGTACCCGGGCGCCCTTCTCAACGCGATCGTGACCGCCCTCGTCGACGAGGTCGCGTTCCGCGGCGCGATCCTCGGGCTGCTCCTCCTGACCGGTCTCGAGCCGACCGCGGCGAACGCGATCCAGGCGATCCTGTACGCCCTCGCGACGCGCCTCGGAGCGCCCGGGCGGAACCGCTGGATGCTGGTCATGGCGATCCTCGTCGGGCTCGCCGGCGGCTGGGTGACCGCCGTGACCGGCGGCATCGCGGCGGCGTTCATCGGACACGCGGCCACGCGCTTCGCGGTCTTCCTCTCGACCGGCCACGCCGGGCAGTTCCTGCCGCGCGGCCGCGAGGTCGAGGAGATCGAGGAGAAGCGCCGCCCGCCGAAGGGCTGGCGGGTCATCGGGCCGCGGGAGTCCACCTCCCGGGAGCAATGACCGCCCGCCCGACGGCACCAATTGCGGCGCGCCCGCCAGCCGGGCTCTACATCCACATTCCCTTCTGCGTCTCGCTCTGCCCCTACTGCGACTTCGTCGTGGTCGCCGGCGCCGCCGCGCGCGGTCCGTCGAACCGGGTGGCGGCGTTCGCGGCGGCGCTCGAGACGGAGATCGAGCTCCGAGCCGACGCCGTCGACGCCGCGCACGGGCCGCCCGGGAGCGCGGATCGCCCGCCGCTCGACACGCGTCTATCTCGGTGGGGGCACGCCCACGCTCCTGCCGGCCGCGACGGTCGCCCTGCTGCTCGACGACCGTCCGTCGCCGGTTCGGAATCGCCGCGGACGCCGAGGTGACGATCGAGGCGAACCCCGGGCCCGACGAGCGCGGCGACGCGGCAGCGCTTGCGAGCGCCGGGATCAACCGGATCTCGTTCGGTGCCCAGAGCCTCGACCGGGCGGAGCTGCGCCGCCTCGGCCGTCGCCATCGCCCCGCGGATGTCGCGTCGGCCGTCGCCGCGGCCCGGGCGGGCGGGATCGGGTCGGTCAATCTCGACCTCCTGTACGACGTTCCCGACGGCTCCCTGGCGACCTGGATGGAGACCCTCGAGGCAGCCCTGGCGCTGGCTCCGGATCACCTCTCGCTCTACGCCCTGACCCTCGACGACCCCGACGCCGAGGGTCTCACCGGTCGCGACGGCGATCACCTCCCGACGACCCGCGGCGCCCGTCGCTGGCGGGACGCGGCGATCCCGGCCCAGGACGAGGATCGAGCCGCGGCCCAGTACCACCACGCCGTCCATCGCCTCGGGGCCGACGGCTGGCGCGGCTACGAGATCAGCAACTGGGCGCGGCCGGGCCACGAGAGCCGCCACAACCTGGCCTACTGGGAGCGCCGGCCGTATGAGGCGGTCGGGCCCGGGGCCCACGCGTTCGACGGCGCCATCCGCCGCTGGAATGCGGCGAACGTCGGGCGCTACATCGCCGCCCTCGCCCCTGCTTCCGGCTCGCCCGTCCTGCCGCCCGGCGCGTTCGAGCGCCTCGACGCGGCGACGGCGGCGGCCGAGTCGATCGTCCTCGGGCTGCGGACGGACCGCGGCGTGCCGCGCTCCGCGGCGACCGAGCCGCCGCTCGCCGATTCATTCGGTTGGGCGCTCGCGGCGGAGCTCCTCACGATCGACGCGGCCGACCGGATCGTTCTCACGACCCGCGGCCGGCTGCTCTCCAACGAGCTGTTCGCCCGGCTCGTCTGACGGGTGCGCTACTGCCCGTGTTGGCGGCGCGCCGTCGCGGTCCGTGTGGCGGCGCGCCGTCTCGGTCCGTGTTGCCGGCGCGCCGTCTCGGTCCGTGTTGCCGGCCAGACCACAAGTGGCGGAGGAACGGGCGCGGTCGGCGCTTCGGACGCCGCGTGTTGCGGCCCAGTCCACGGCCGGCGGCTGAGCGGCCACCGCCGGTCACGCGGCCCCCCGTCAGCCGTCGCTTGTGGTGGCCGGTGCAACAACGCGGGGGAGTCGTCGGGGGGGGCGTCGCGGGGGAACGTCGCGGGGGAACGTCGCGGGGAACGTTGGCCGGGGAACGCGTGCGGGACGTTGACACTCAGCAAGCAGGACTGCTAGGATCATTAGCACTCGGCACCATTGAGTGCTAACCAACACGAACCCCGCGGCGAGCCGTCGTTCGCCGCACCACGAGGCAGCAGCGTGGCGCGTCGCACCCGCACCAGCGGCTCCCTGGATCCCCGCGCCGAGTCGATCCTGCGGGCCGTCATCGAGGAATACGTCTCGACCGCGATCCCGGTCGGCTCGCACGCGCTCGTCGAGCGCTACAGCCTCGGGGTGTCGAGCGCGACCGTCCGGAACATCCTCGCCGCGCTCGAGGTCAACGGGCTCCTGACCCATCCGCACACGAGCGCCGGCCGGATCCCGACCGACGCCGGCTACCGCTACTTCGTCGAGTCGATCTCCGACACGAGCCAGCTCGCCCCGGTCGAGCAGCTGATGATCCGCCACCAGTTCGGGCAGGTCCAGCACGCCTCGGAGCAGTGGTTCCGCCTGGCCGCAACGACCCTCGCCGCGGCCAACCGGATTGCCGGCCTGGCGACGCCGGCCAAGCCGCGCGCCGCTCACGTCCGGCGGATCGACCTCGTGTCGATCAGCGACCGCCTGGCCAGCCTGATCATCGTGTTCCGCGAGGGCGCCCTCCGCCAGGTCCTCGTGACCCTGGCCGAGCCCGTCGAGCAGGAGGACCTGACCCGGGCCGCGGTGATCCTCGACGGGCTGATGGCCGGCCGGACGGCGGCCGACGCCGAGCGGGCCCTGGCCCGGATCGACGGTGACGGCCCGATCGGGACCCTCGTCCGGCGGGTCGGCGAGCGGGTCCTCGCGGCCGTCCGGGACTACGATGCGACGATCATCGAGGAAGTGTTCAGCGACGGCCTGCTCAACGTGATGGAAGCTCCCGAGTTCGAGCGCAGCGACAAGCTCCGGCGGGTCTTCGCCGCCCTCGAGAACCGGGCCTATCTCGGCGAGCTGCTCGATCGGGTCGCCGGGACCCGGACGGTCCAGGTCTTCATCGGCGCGGAGAACGCCCCGCCCGAGATGCGCGACGTGTCGCTCGTCCTCGCTCCGTAC
The DNA here is from genome assembly GCA_963710105.1 of uncultured Chloroflexia bacterium. Classification (GTDB taxonomy): domain Bacteria; phylum Chloroflexota; class Limnocylindria; order Limnocylindrales; family CSP1-4; genus CF-46. The sequence goes on along the minus strand of CAVPYV010000001.1, from coordinate 2,409,327 downwards.
GGCGAGCCCGGCCGGGCGGTCGGCGTCGTCGGCGTCCTCGGCCCGACCCGGATGGCCTATCCCCAGGCGATCGGCACGGTCCGCTTCGTCTCCACCCTCATGAACGAGCTGGTGCACAACATCGATGCCTGACCCGCGCGACCTGCGGGGCCGTCCCCTCGGCGGACCCCGCGCATCCCAACCCGGAGGGCCCCGCATGCCCCATCGCACCCGGGCCGAGGAGCGGATCGACGAGATCGACGTCTCGCCGACCAAGCTCCTGGCCGACATCGAGCAGCTCCGCGGCGAGCTGCAGGCGACGACCGCCAAGGCCGAGGAGTACCTCGCCGGCCTCCAGCGCGAGCGCGCCGAGTTCAGCAACTACCGCCGCCGGACGAGCGAGGAGCGCGAGGCGATGCTCGGCCTCGCCGGGGAGGACCTGATCCGCAAGGTCCTCGCCCTCGCCGACGACTTCGACCTGGCGATCGACAACCGGCCCGCGGAGCTCGCCGCCAGCAGCTGGGTCGACGGCGTGACCGCCATCGACCGCAAGCTCCGCGCCCTGCTCGACAGCGAGGGCGTCCGGCCGGTCGAGGCCGAGGCGGGCAAGCCGTTCGACCCCCGCGAGCACGAGGCGATCGTCACCGTCCCCGGCACCGGCCGGGCCGAGGGCGAGATCGTCGAGGTCATCCGGCGCGGGTACAAGCTCCGCGATCGCGTCCTGCGGCCGGCCCTCGTGGCCGTCGCCGCCGCCCCGGACGCGGACGCAGCGCCCGGCGCCGCGGCCCCGCTGAACTGATCCACCGACCACCACCACCGGAAACCCAACCGACAGGAGACACGAACCACATGGGCAAGATCATCGGCATCGACCTCGGCACGACCAACAGCGTCGTCGCGGTCATGGAAGGCGGCGAGCCGACCGTCATCGCTTCGGCCGAAGGCGGCCGGACCGTGCCGTCGGTCGTGGCCTTCACGAAGACCGGCGAGCGCCTCGTCGGCCAGCTGGCCAAGCGCCAGGCGGTCACGAACCCCCAGAACACGATCTACTCGATCAAGCGCTTCATGGGCCGCCGCTGGGACGACCCGGAGACGAAGCGGGCCAAGGAGCTCGTCAGCTACACGGTCGAGAAGGACGCAAAGAGCGACGGAGTTGCCGTCAAGGTCGCGGACAAGGCATACAGCCCGCCCGAGATCAGCGCGATGATCCTCCAGAAGCTGAAGGCGGACGCGGAGGCGTATCTCGGCGACAAGGTCACTGAGGCGGTGATCACCGTCCCGGCCTACTTCGACGACACCCAGCGCCAGGCGACCAAGGACGCCGGCCGGATCGCCGGCCTCGAGGTCCGCCGGATCATCAACGAGCCGACCGCGTCGGCGCTGGCCTACGGCCTCGACAAGAAGCACGACGAGAAGATCGCCGTCTACGACCTCGGCGGCGGCACGTTCGACATCTCGATCCTCGAGCTCGGCGAGGGCGTCTTCGAGGTCAAGGCGACGAACGGCGACACCCATCTGGGCGGCGACGACTTCGACCAGCGCGTCATCGAGTGGCTCCTCGCCGAGTTCAAGAAGGACCAGGGGATCGACCTCTCCAAGGACCCCCAGGCCCTCCAGCGCCTCAAGGAGGCGGCCGAGAAGGCGAAGATCGAGCTGAGCTCGACCTCGTCGACCGAGATCAACCTGCCGTACATCACCGCCGATGCGTCGGGTCCGAAGCATCTCGTCGTCACGCTGTCGCGGGCCAAGCTCGAGGACCTCGTCCGCGATCTCGTCGAGAAGACCCGCAAGCCGGTCGAGGCCGCGCTCAAGGACGCCGGGCTGAAGGCCGGCGACATCGACGAGGTCATCCTCGTCGGCGGGATGACCCGGATGCCGGCCGTCGTCGAGGCGGTCAAGGCGATGTTCAACGGCAAGGAGCCGCACAAGGGCGTCAACCCGGACGAGGTCGTCGGCATCGGCGCCGCGATCCAGGCCGGCGTCCTGGCCGGCGACGTCAAGGACGTCCTGCTCCTCGACGTCACGCCGCTGTCGCTCGGGATCGAGACGCTCGGCGGGGTGATGACGAAGCTCATCGACCGCAACACGACGATCCCGACCTCGAAGTCGCAGGTGTTCTCGACGGCCTCGGACAACCAGGGCCAGGTCGAGATCCACGTCCTCCAGGGCGAGCGCGAGTTCGCCGCCGACAACAAGACGCTCGGCCGGTTCATCCTCGACGGGATCCCGCCGGCGCCGCGCGGCGTGCCCCAGGTCGAGGTGACGTTCGACATCGACGCGAACGGCATCCTCGACGTCAAGGCCAAGGACCGGGCGACGTCCAAGGAGCAGCAGGTCCGGATCACGGCGTCCTCGATGCTCTCGAAGGACGACGTCGACAAGATGGTCCGCGAGGCGTCCGAGCACGCCGACGAGGACAAGCAGCGGCGCGAGGAGGTCGAGACCCGCAACCAGGCGGAGCAGCTCACCTACCAGGCGGAGCGGACGATCAAGGACCTCGGCGACAAGGTGTCGGCCGAGGACAAGGCGACCGTCGAGAACCAGGTGTCCTCGCTCCGCGAGGCGCTCAAGGGCTCGGACATCGCGGCGATCACGTCCGGGGTGACGGCCCTCGCGGAGACCCTGACCAAGGTCTCGACCGCGGCCTATCAGGCGGCGGCGTCGGAGGCCTCGTCGGACGGGGCGCCGGCGGACGGCGCCGCGCCGGAAGGCGGCGAGGGCGGTGAGCCCGGCGGCGAGCCGGCCGGCGCGCGAGCCGGCGGCGGGGGCTCGTCCGAGTCGTCGGACGACACCGTCGAAGGCGAGTTCAAGGAGGTCTGAGCCGCCGGTCACCCCGGCGCTCCAGACACGATCCGCCCGGCCCGGGCTCCCCCGGCCGGGCGGATCGATTCCTCGGCCCCGAGCCGGACGAGGCGTTTCGCCGACTTCGGCGATACTTCGCCGCGATGACCACCGCCGACCCGCCGCTCCCCGCCGGCCGCGTGCGGCGGCTTCCCCCGCTGCGCGCCCGAGTGGCGGCCTGGACCCTCCGCCGCTGGCTGGCGATCGGCGCCGTGCTCGTGGTCGTCGCCCTCGTCGGCGGACTGGTGGGCTACAACGTCCTCCTCCGGATCCAGCATTTCACGACGCTCGAGGAGGTGCCGGCCGGATCGACCCTGCCGGTGCCGGCGACCCGGCCGGTGATCCTGATCGTGTTCGAGAACAAGAGCGACAAGGACATCATCGGCTCGGCGGAGGCTCCGTACCTGAACGGGCTGATCGGCCAGGGCGCCCTCGGGACCGACTACCAGGCCGTCGCCCACCCGTCCCAGCCGAACTACCTCGCGCTCTTCAGCGGCTCACCGCAGGGGATCACCGACGACGACGTCCACGACGTGTCCGCGCCCAACCTGGCCGATCAGATCGAGGCAGCCGGCAAGACGTGGCGCGTGTTCGCGGAGAACCTGCCGGCCGCCGGATGCTTCACCGGCGCCATCAGCACCGGCGGCCCCGACGGCACCGGCGAATACGTCCGCAAGCACAACGCCGCGATCAGCTTCACCTCGATCAGCGGCTCCCCGGCGCGCTGCGCGAACATCCGGCCGCTCTCGGAGTTCAGCCCCGACGCGGCCGACTTCATCTGGGTCGTCCCGAACATGTGCCACGTGATGCACGACTGCCCGATCGCCGACGGCGACGCCTGGCTCAAGGCCTTCGCCGGCCGGATCCTCGATTCGCCCGCCTTCGGGCCGGGCGGGACGGGCGTCCTCTACCTCACCTTCGACGAGGGCGCGGACAAGTCGCGGAGCAACGAGATCGTCACCCTCGCCCTCGGGCCGTCGGTCCGGGCGGGGTTCCGCTCGGACGTCGCCCACTCGCACTACTCGCTGGTCCGCACGATCGAGACCGGGCTCGGGCTGCCCTGCCTCGCCGACGCCTGCACGGCGAACACCCTCGGCGAGATGTTCCGGCCCTGACCGGGCGAGCGGTCCGCCCTCGCCCAGCGCCGCCCCGTCCGTCGCGACGCGAATTGACGAACGAATCTGACCCGATCGTTAGCCGGCGAATTCCTGTCAACCGATCCGCTGGCGATCGCCTGTCAAGAAGTGCGATCGAGCCCACGCTCAACTTGAACGCGGACGCTCCGGACCCGCTGCCTTGCGACCCCCGGAGATTCGCTTGACAGAAACCAGAGACCGCGCACTGGGCGCCGCGGGTCCGGCGTCCGCAGCCACGCGCGGATTCGCGCGATCCGATCCGGAAACGCGCTCCCGAACGTCGCTGCGTGCTGCTCGACCCGGCGCCGCGCGGTGCGGTCCTCCCGGACGACGAACAGCGTCGCGACAGCGGCCGCGTCCCAACGACGCTCGCGGGCGATCTGCGGCGCGAGCCGCGCCTTGCGATCCAGGGTGACGAACGTCGCCTGGACGTCCGGGACGACGGACTTGACCTCGACGACGAGCAGCATGCGCGTCGCCGGGTGGAACGCAAGAACGTCGATCGACCCACGCTCGCCCCAGATGTTGAACGACACCTCGGTCGCCACCAGCCAGTCCAGGTCACCGAGCGTCCGGACGACCTGTTCGACGATCGCGGCGTGGTCCGCATCGAGCAGGCGATCCAGGCCTTCACCCTGCCACGTCAGCCGGCACGCGACGCGCGCGCCGAGTGGCCGAGCCACCCGCTCGAGCGCGGCAACGGTGACGCTCGATGCGTGACCCGACTCGATCCGCGCGATCACACCCCTGGACACGCCGGCCTGGGCCGCGACGTCGTCCTGGCGCAACCGCTTTCGGATGCGGAGCGCCTTGAAGCCTCGCCCGAACGCGACCTCGTCCATCCGCGAACGATGACGTTGGTCGATGCACGCTCGCTTACTTGCGTGATCGCGGCGATGCCGCTACCGGGCGATGAACAGGCTGACCGACGGGGCGAGCGCGCCGACGACGAGAACGATCGCGTAGCCGGCGAGCAGGAGCAGGCCGGCGTACAGGTGGACCTTGACGTTCTCGCCCATGACCGCCATCAGGCCGTACGGGTTGTCGTAGTTCGGGGCGAGGCCGCGCGACACCCGCATCGCGAGCGGGACGGTGAGCAACGCCAGGAGCGCCGGGACCGGCAGGACGCCGGCGACGACGCCGACCGCGAGGATCAGGTAGGCCGCGACCGCGGCCCCGCGGTAGCCGGCGATGACCGCCGCCTTCGACCAGCGCACCGGCAGCGTCCGCTTGCCCGCCCGCGCGTCGCCGCGGCGATCGGGGATCTCGTTGACGTACAGGATCAGGGCGACGAGCAGGGCGACCGGCAGCGACGCCACGAACGGCTCCCAGGACAGGGCACCGCGGGTCTGGACGACGTAGGCGCCGAGGAGCATCAGCGGACCGAAGCCGATCGCGACCGCGATCTCGCCGAGCCCGCGGTACACGAACTTCAGCGGCGGCGCGGTGTAGCCGAGGCTGACGACGAAGCCGACCACGCCGATGACGAGCAGCTCGGTCGAACCGCGGATCGCGAGGAGGGCCAGCCCGACGACGCCGGCGAGGACGTAGAACACGGTCGCGATGCCGGCCATCTGGCGGAACGACACGAGCCCGTACTGGATGACCCGTGAGCCGCCGCTGTACTGGGTCGGCGTGACGTTCGCGTCGTCGGCGCCCTGGGCCGTGTCGAAGACGTCGTTGGCGACGTTCAGCCCGAGCTGGACGCACGCCGCCCCGACGACGGTCAGGAGCGCCGTGAGGAGGTCGAACGAACCCTGGCGGGCGGCGATCGCGATGCCGAGGACGACCGGGATGATCGTCGCGCTGAGGAACGGCAGGCGGGTCGTCCGCAGGGCGAGCCAGCCGAACGAGAGCTTCGGCTTGACCGGCGTGCCGCGTTCCGCCGACAGCGCGTCGAAGTACTTCTTCGACTGGCCGAGCGAGCGCTCGGAGTACTCGAAGAACGGCACCTCGGCCTCGTCCCAGCCCCAGGCCCGGGCGGCGGTGAAGGCGATCCGGCCGGCGGGGTCGGGGGCGCTCGCCCGGCCCCAGACGGTCACGTGGCGCCGCTCGTCGTAGCCGTAGCCCGGCTGCGGCCGGATGTGGGAGCCGGTCAGCGAGATGTCGACGCCGCTCAGGACGTCCAGGCCTGCCGGGGCGGCGAAGCTCGCCCGGCCCGCCGCCGCGTCGATGTCGGCCGCGACGGCGACGCTCACCGGGTAGCCGTCCTCGCCGACGAACGTCAGGATCGCGTACGGATAGGTCGCGAGCTTGGCGAGCCCCTGGTGGAGGTCGAGGGCCGGGGTCCGGGGGGTCGCGGCCGCGGTCGGGGCCTCGCCGACGGCGCCCATCACGCGGCCGCCGTTCCGGCGTCGCTGACGACCGGCGCGGTCGCCGCCTCACCGTCCGCCCAGTAGAGCGCCCGCCGTGGCGTGATCTCGATCAGCGATCGCTCGAAGAACAGGGGCAAGGCGACCCGGGCCTTCAGGAAGAGGACGATCGAGGGCTCCTTCTTCTCCCAGATCGGGAGGAGCCGCTCCCAGCCGCCATGGGGATCCTCCTCGATGACCCGGGCATCACCCTGGATCGTCGCCCGGTCGGCCCGGCCACCGACCGCGACCGGGTCGGTGATCGAGAGCGACACCTTCGGGTTGCCCTTGATGTGCTCGAGCTTGCGCGAGAACAGCGTCGACGACGTGAGGTAGATCCGCTCGCCGTCGTACAGCGGGATCAGGGGATAGGTCACCGGGTGGCCGGTCGCGTCGACGACGGTCAGCTCACCGACGAGGGCCGCGTCCAGCAGCTGCTCGACCGGTTCGGGAAGGGTGGACATCGCTCGGGCTCCTCGGCCAGCTTCTTTATGCTACTGAAAACTAGCATGTTTCTGATGCGGTCGCAAGGTGCCATTGCCGCGGTCCGCGCGGCCCGTCAGAATGCCCACGCACGACGCGCCGCGCGGCGTGACCACGACCGCAGGGCGCGAGCCAGGAAGCCACCGCCACCGTCCGAGGGGTTCAGTGTCCGCTGCATTCCTTCGCGTCGTCGTCTTCCAGCCAGCCGGCCTCGAGTCCCCCGTCGACCGCGTCCTGCGCGACGCGATCGTGCCGCGGCTCCTCGACCAGGACGCGGTGATCGACGCCTGGATCGGCCGCCAGGGATCGCCGTCCGATCGGACGCGCGTCCTCGCGTCGACCTGGTCCGCCGATCCGGGGGCGGAGCCGGCCGACCTGGCCGCCCTCGCCGGCGCCGGCCTGCCCGACGGGCCGCCGGTCGTCGGCCGCGTCGACCAGGTCCCGCTCGGCCTGCACGCCAGGTTCGAGCGAGCGGAGCCGGCTCGCGTCCTGCGCGTCTTCCGGGGGACCGTCCGGAGCGGGGAGCTCGACGCCTACGTCGCCGACGCGGACCGCGGGATGACGGCCGACGCCGAGGTCAACGACGGCCTGATCGCGTTCGCCCTGGGGATCGAGCCGCCGCACGGCTTCATCACCGTGTCGGCCTGGACGGGCTGGGCCGCGATCGAGGCGGCCACCGGCGGCAACACCCGCCACCCGGTCGCGACGCGCAACGCCGCGCGCCTCGCCGGGTTCGCGATCGACCACTACGAGATCCTGCCCGAGGCGCCGACCCGCCGCCCGTCGGCGGCGGACCCGCCGGACTGAGGCGACGACCGGGCGAGCCGCGGAGCGGGGCGCGGGCCCGGCGTACCTGACAGCTCCTGGCCGGGTCGTCCGGTAGGATGTCCAGCCCATGCCCGAGCCGTCCCCCAGCGCCGACGCCGCCCTGATCCGCGCCCGCGGCCTGACGAAGCGATTCGGGGCGTTCACCGCCGTCGACGCCGTCGACTTCGAGGTCGCCACGGGCGAATCGTTCGGGTTCCTCGGCCCGAACGGGGCCGGCAAGACCTCGACGATGCGGATGATCGGCTGCGTCTCGCCCGTGACGGAGGGCGAGCTCGAGGTCCTCGGCCGCGACCCCCTGACCGACGGCCCCCGGATCCGCAGCCGGATCGGCGTCGTGCCCCAGCAGGACACCCTCGACACGGAGCTGACCGTCCGCGAGAACCTGCTGATCTACGGTCGCTACTTCGGCCTGTCGCGGGCCGAGTGCGGGCGGCGCGCCGACGAGCTGCTCGAGTTCGCCCAGCTGACCGAGCGCCGCGACGACCAGGTCGAGCCGCTGTCGGGCGGGATGAAGCGCCGCCTGACGATCGCCCGGGCGCTGATCAACGAGCCGGACCTCCTGCTCCTCGACGAGCCGACGACGGGTCTCGACCCGCAGGCCCGGCACCTCCTCTGGGACCGGCTCTACCGGCTCAAGCAGCGCGGCGTGACGCTCGTCCTGACGACCCACTACATGGACGAGGCGGAGCAGCTCTGCGACCGCCTCGTCGTCATGGACAAGGCGAAGATCGTGGCCGAGGGCTCGCCGCGCGAGCTGATCGAGCGGTACTCGACGAAGGAGGTCACCGAGCTGCGCTTCCCGGTCGGCGTCCAGGAGACGCTCGACGGCCAGCTCGAGGGCCTCGCCGAGCGGATGGAGCTGCTCCCGGACCGCGTCCTGCTCTACGCCGACGACGGCGAGGCGGCGGTCGCCGCCGCCCACGAGCGCGGCCTCCGCCCGGAGACGGTCCTCGTCCGGCGGTCGAGCCTCGAGGACGTCTTCCTGCGCCTGACCGGCCGGTCCCTGATCGAGTAGCGCGATGGCCACGATGAGCCGCGTCGTCGAGACCCGGGCGATGCAGTACCGGCGGACGTTCCGGGCCTCGATCACCTCGACCTTCCTGAACCCGGTCCTCTTCCTCCTGGCGATGGGCGTCGGGCTCGGCACGTACGTCGATCGGTCCGGATCGGCGACCCAGGCGCTGGGCGGGCTGTCCTACCTCCAGTTCCTCGCGCCGGGCCTCCTCGCGGCGACGACGATGCAGGCGGCGGCGTTCGAGGCGACGTTCCCGATCATGGGCGGCCTGACCTGGCAGAAGACGTTCCACGCGATGTACGCGACGCCGATCTCGCCCCGCGACATCGTCGTCGGCAACCTCGTCTGGATCGCCCTCCGGCTGACGATGATCGCCGCGATCTTCACGATCGTCATGGCTCTCTTCGGGGCGGCCGCGTCGCCGCTGATCGTCCTCGGGATCCCGGCCGCGGTCCTCACCGGGATGGCGTTCGCGGCGCCGATCGCGGCGTTCTCGGCGACCCAGCGGACGCCCGAGAAGTTCAATGCGGTGTTCCGCTTCGGGATCACGCCCCTGTTCCTGTTCTCCGGGACGTTCTTCCCGATCTCGAACCTGCCGGCCGCGATCCAGCCGGTCGCCTGGCTGTCGCCGCTGTGGCACGGGGTCGAGCTGAGCCGCGGCCTCGCCTTCGGCACGATCGGCGAGGCACCCGGGCTGGCGCTGGCCCACGTCGCCATCCTCGTGGCCATCGTGGCGGTCGGGTCGGTCTGGGCGTTCCGGACCGTCGAAGCGCGGCTGGTCCGGGGATGACCGCGCTGCGGCTGCCCCTGACGGGCCTGTTCACGCTCGGCAGCCGCCGGGCGCGCTTCCTCGTCGAGCGCAACATCTACGTCTACCGCCACGGCTGGATCGTCATCCTGTCGGGCTTCTTCGAGCCGCTGTTCTATCTCGGCTCGATCGGCTTCGGGCTGGGCGCGCTCGTCGGGTCGGTCAACGGCCCCGGCGGCCAGCCGGTCTCGTACCAGCTGTTCGTCGCGCCGGCCCTCCTCGCGAGCGCGGCGATGAACGGGGCGATCGCCGAGGGCACGTTCAACTTCTTCTTCAAGCTCCGCTACAACAAGACCTTCGACTCGATCCTGTCGACGCCCCTGTCGGCGGGCGACGTGGCCGTCGGCGAGCTCGTCTGGGCCCTGATCCGCGGCGGGATCTACGCGATCGCGTTCCTGATCGTCATGGCGGTCCTCGGCCTGGCCGTCTCGCCGTGGGTCCTCCTCAGCGTCCCGGCGGCGCTCCTCATCGGCTTTGCCTTCGGCGGCGTCGCGATGGCCCTGACCTCGTACATGCGCTCCTGGCAGGACTTCGACATGATCCAGCTCGTGATCCTGCCGATGTTCCTGTTCTCCGGAACGTTCTACCCGCTCGACGCCTATCCCGAGGCCCTCCGCGTCCTCGTCCAGCTCACCCCGCTCTACCAGGGCGTGGACCTGCTCCGGTCGCTCTCGGTCGGCCACCTCGACGGGATCCTCGTCGTCCATGTCGCCTACCTCGCGGCCATGGGGATCGCCGGCCTGTGGGTCGTCTCGCGCCGCCTCGACAAGCTCCTGCTGAAGTAGGCGTGTCGCGCGCGGACGACCTCGCAGCCCTGACCGGGGAGATCGTCGAGTGCCGGCGCTGCCCGCGGCTGGTGGCGTGGCGCGAGCAGGTCGCCCGGGAGAAGGTCGCCCGGTTCCGGGACGAGATCTACTGGGGCCGGCCGGTGCCCGGCTTCGGTGATCCCGAAGCGCGAATCCTGATCGTGGGACTGGCGCCGGCGGCCCATGGCGGCAACCGGACCGGGCGCGTGTTCACCGGGGATGCCTCAGGCGACTTCCTGTTCGCGGCGATGCACGCCGTCGGGCTGGCGAACCAGGCGACCGGCCGGCGGGCCGACGACGGGCTGGCCCTCCGTGACGCCTACATCGCGGCCGCGGTCCGCTGTGCGCCGCCGGCGAACAAGCCGACGCCGCTCGAGCGGGCGACCTGCCAGCCCTTCCTCGCCCGCGAGCTGGCGCTGCTCGCGGACGTCCGGGTCGTCGTCGCGCTGGGGGCGATCGCCTGGGAGTCGGCCTTCCGGACGATCGCGGCGCTGACCGGCGACGACGCGCGGCCGCGGCCGAGGTTCGGGCACGGGGCGGTGGCGCGCGCCGGCGGCTACGACGTCGTCGCCTCGTACCACCCGAGCCAGCAGAACACGTTCACCGGGAAGCTGACCCAGCCAATGCTCCGCGAGGTCCTTCGGCGCGCAAAGGAACTCGCGGCCGCCGACTTCTAGATTGCTGGGCTCCGAGATCCCGTCGCATATCCACCGTCAGCCGACCAGCGCGTGACGGAACCTTGTCCGTGCTGATGCACAAACCCCGAGACGCGTCTGGCTCGGCGGCTCCACGATCGACAGGGGACCACCATGACGGGAACGGTCACCTGACATCGTGAGTGCGTCTTGGTCACGGACCTTCGAGGATGGATCGACTTCCGCCATAACTCCGGCGACGAACGCTGGATGTCGCTCGCCACACTTGAGCCGTTCGTCGGCGCCTACGACGCCTTCGGCATCAAGAGCGTCGGCATCAGCATGTGCGGACGCTGGAACACGGACACGGACTGGCGAGCCGGGGAGGGAGTCGCAACATGTTGAAGCACGCCGGTGGAGCTGTTGCCCTTGTGACGCTGGTTGGCTGTGTCGCGTCCGGCGTGGCACCTTCACAGTCGACCAGTCTTTGCGACGGTGCCGGCTTGAGCGTTGCGCGGGGCATGGGCGGCAGGGCATCTCCACGATTCAATTACGATCGAGCCCTATTCCTCGTGCCAGCTTCGGGGGAACCTGTGCTGTATGCCGTTGGGCCGTCGGATGTCCTTGATGCGAAGCCGCCGTCGGAAGCGCTCCCCTGAGTTTCGTGAAGTCAAGCGAATGGTCTGCAGTCTGGTTGACGCCAACCCGTGATCGACGTTCGGGCCGACCCTAAACACCAATCGGCGGCTTCGCGCTCCACGCCTCGACGTAGCGGTCGAGCCGGTCGAACACGACGCCGTCGAGCGCGGCGGCCGCGTCGATGAACCGCTCCAGCATCGCCATCCGGTGGCCGCGCCCGATGCACTCGGGGTGCATCGTGATCGTGAGCAGGCCGCCCGGGGCGTGGGCCCAGGCGTAGCGCAGCTCCTCGGTCCAGATCTCGAGGACCTTCGACGGCGCGGACAGCCCGTCGCGGTCGCCGCCGGCGGACGGCTCGAAGTGCGGCCAGTCGTCGAGGGCCCACGAGATCGGCACCTCGACCAGCGACCCCTCGGGCCCGAAACGGGACCCCTCGGCGACGGAGTGGCGGTCGCCGACCCGGACCCGGTACAGGCGGTAGTCGTCGGCCATGAGCGACGAGTCGTAGGCGAAGCCGGCCTCCCCGACGAGCTCGAGCGACGCCGCGCCGAGCGACCAGTACGGCGCCCGCCAGCCCTTCGGCCGGGCGCCGGTCACCCGCTCGACGGCCGCGGCGCAACGCTCGATCAGGTCGCGCTCCTCGTCGCGGGCGAGCGCGGCCGCGTCCTCGTGGAACCAGCCGTGGCAGCCGATCTCGTGGCCGCCGGCGAGGATCGCCGCGGTCGACTCGGGGAACGTGACCAGCGTGTGGCCCGGCACGAACCACGTCGACGCGATGCCTCGGTCGGCGAGCAGGGCGAGGATCCGCGGCGCCCCGACCCGGACGCCGAACTCGGCGTGCGACAGCTTGACCGGCGAATCGCCGCGGCGGACCCCGTCCGAGATCGAGTCGTGGTCGAACGTCAGGGCGACCGTGAGTCGCGGCAGATCTGTCATCCGGTCATCGTAGCCACCCCTCGGCCGACCTCCGGCTAGACTTCGCCGCGCAGATGGCCACCGAACTCGACTACTACGTCATCCTCGGCGTCACCCGGACCGCGACCGACGCCGAGATCAAGAAGGCGTTCCGCAAGCTCGCCCAGCAGTGGCACCCGGACGTCAACACGGATCCGGGCGCCCAGGAGCGCTTCAAGGAGATCAACGAGGCCTATCAGATCCTGTCCGATCCGCAGCGCCGCCAGACCTACGACATGTTCGGCCGGGCCGGGCTCGGCGGCGACGGCGGGATCGGCTTCGATCCCAACAGCTTCGGCTCGTTCAGCGACATCTTCGACGCGTTCTTCGGCGGCGCCACGGCCGGCGGCGCGCGGCGCGGCCACCCGACCGCCGGGTCGGACCTCCGCTACGACCTCCGGATCACGTTCGAGGAGGCCGTCCGCGGCACCGAGAAGGAGATCGAGTTCCCGGTCTACGGCCGCTGCGAGACGTGCGGCGGCAGCGGCGCGAAGCCCGGCACCCAGCCGGTCGCCTGCGACAACTGCGGCGGCCGCGGCGAGATCCGGACGACCCGCCGGACGATGCTCGGCCAGATGGTCAACGTCTCGGCCTGCCCGAAGTGCCACGGCGAGGGCAAGCTCGTGACCGAGCCCTGCGAGACGTGCCACGGCGAGGGCCGGACCGAGCGCCAGCGGACGCTCCGCGTGTCGATCCCGGCCGGCATCGACGAGGGCCACCAGATCCGCCTCTCGAACGAGGGCGAGGTCGGGGTCCGCAGCGGGCCGGCCGGCTCGCTCTACGTCGCGGTCCACGTGACGCCCCACCCCGAGCTGCGGCGCGAGGGGACCGAGCTCTACTACGAGGCCGACGTCTCGATCGCCCAGGCGGCGCTCGGGACGACGATCGCGGTCCCCACGGTCGACGGTGACGAGCAGGTCGAGGTCCGGGCCGGGACCCAGCCCGGCACGGAGATCCGCCTCCGCGGTCGCGGTGTCCCGCACCTCCGCCGGACGGGGTCGAAGGGCGACCTCCACGTGTTCGTCAACGTCGTCGTCCCGGCGAGGCTCTCGAAGCGCCAGCGCGAGCTCCTCGCCGAGTATGCCGAGGAGGCCGGCGAGACCGTCGCCGGGCCGCACGGCGGGATCCTCGACAAGGTCCGCGACGCCCTTGGCTGACGAGGGCCCGGCCGGCGCCTGGCTCGAGGTGGCGGTCGAGGCCGACGTCGAGGCGGTCGAGGCCGTCTCCGAGATCCTCGGCCGGGTAGCGCTCGGCGGAGCCAGCGTCGAGCCGGCCTTCGAGCTCGTCGACGAGGGCCTCGGCGCGCGGATCGACCCGACCCGGCCGTCGATCGTCCGGGCCTACATCCCGGCCCGCGATCTCGCCGCCGCGGAGGCCGCCGCCGCCCGCGCCGCGGAGGCGCTCGGTCATCTCCAGGCGTTCGGGCTGCGCCCGATCGGCGACCTCCGGACCCGCCTGGTCCACGAGGCCGACTGGGCCGAGGCGTGGAAGGCCCACTTCCCGGTGATGCGGATCGGCCGGCGGATCGTGATCAAGCCGACGTGGCGCGAGCACGCGGCGGCGCCGGACGACGTGATCCTCGACCTCGACCCGGGCATGGCGTTCGGGACGGGGCTCCACCCGACCACCCGGCTGTGCCTTGCGGGCGTGGAGGCGGCCGCCGACCGCGGGCTGCTGACCGGTGCCCGCGTCCTCGACGTCGGCTGCGGTTCGGGGATCCTGGCGATCGCGGCGGCGAAGCTCGGTGCCGCGTCCGTCCTCGGCGTCGACACCGACCCGATCGCGATCGAGGCAACCCTGGCGAACGCCGCCCGGAACGGCCTCGCCGGCCGGATCGCCGCCCGACCCGGCAGCCTGCCGACGGGCGAGCCGCCGTACGACGTCGTCCTCGCGAACCTGATCGCGTCCGTGCTGATCACGCTCGCCGGACCGCTCCGCGACGAGCTCCGGCCCGGCGGGGTCGTCCTCGCGTCCGGGATCTTCGTCGACCGCGAGGCCGCGGTCCGTGACGCGCTCGAGTCGGCAGGACTGGAGGTCGGCACCCGGGCGGCCGAGGGCGAGTGGCTGATGCTCGAGGCCTCTCGCCGCTAGGCCGACCTACAATCGGCCGGCATGCCGACCTGGTTCCCGATCCTGCTCACGACGCACATCGCGCTCGCGGTGAGCCTCTTCCTGCCGTCGATCCTGCTGCCGTTCGCGCTGCGCACCCGGCGCGCGGCCGCCGAGAGCCCGAACGGTCTCGTCCGGCTCCTGCTCTGGCTGCAGGCCCATGGGACGCTCGTCGTCGGGCTGGGCCTGGCGCTGACCGGGGCTGCCCTCGTGGCGACCCTCGGCGGCTCGCTCCTCGGCCAGCCGTGGCTCCTCGCCGCCCTCGCGATCTATGCCGCCAACCTCGTCCTCGCCTTCTTCGTCCAGCGCCCGAACCTCCGCCGCCTGGTCGGGATCCGGGCCGCCTCGGACGACCGGGTCTGGCTGGCGCGGGCCCGCCGCCAGCGCTATGTCAGCTACGCGATGGCCGCGCTCGTCGGGACGATCGGCTTCCTGATGAGCACGAAGCCGCAGCTCTGGTGAGATCGTCGGAGATGCCCGCAACAACCCCCTCGCCGATCCGGACGGCGGCGATCACGAACCTCGGCTGCAAGGTCAACCAGTCCGAGATGGAGGGCGCGGCCCGGCGCCTCCGGGAGCGGGGGATCGTCGTCGTCGATGGCGATCGGCGGGCCGACCTCGTCCTCGTCAACACCTGCACGGTCACGGCCGAGGCCGACGCGAAGTCCCGCCATGCCGTCCGCCGTGCCCGGCGGGCGAGCCCCGACGCCGCCGTCGTCGTGACCGGCTGCTCGGTCCAGGTCGGGCGGGAGGCGTTCGCCGCCGCCGATCCGGATGCCCGGCTCGTCGACAACCGGGCGAAGGACGCCCTGCTGGCCGAGCTTGACGAGCTCCTCGGGCCGGGAACCGGGCCGGTGTCCGGCTCCGAGCCGCCGGCCGACGGGCCGAGCCGTGGCACGGCCGTCGTCGGGCGGGCATTGCCGACCCTGTCGGGCGTCGCGATCGAGGGGATCGCCGACGAGCGGGCCTCGGTCGAGCGGACCCGCGCCTTCGTCAAGGTCCAGGACGGCTGCTCGTTCTTCTGCACCTACTGCATCATCCCCGCGGCGCGCGGGTCCGAGCGGAGCCTGGCTCCCGAGGTCGTCGTCGCCGACGTCCGGCGGGCGCTCGCGGCCGGCCACCGCGAGATCGTCCTGACCGGGATCAACATCGGGACCTACGACGGCGGCTGGTCCGAGCGGGGTCCGCGCGGCGCCCACCGGCGGTCCGCCCTGACCCTCGCCGGCCTCGTCCGGCGCCTCCTCGACGAGACGGCCGTGGAGCGGATCCGGCTGTCGTCGATCGAGCCGCAGCACGTCGACGACGAGCTCCTCCGGGTCTGGGTCGACGGCGCGCCGCGGACGATGCCCCACGTCCACCTCCCGCTCCAGTCGGGCGACGACGGCGTGCTCCGCCGGATGGGCCGCCGCTACGGGACGGCGGACTACGCGGCGATCGTGCGGCGGGTCCGCGACGCGATCCCCGGCGTCGCGGTCCACGGCGATGCGATCGTCGGCTTCCCGACCGAGGACGACGCGGCCTGGCGGCGGTCGCTCGCGTTCGTCCGCTCGATCGGCTTCGCCGGGCTCCACGTCTTCCGCTACTCGGCCCGGCCGGGCACGCCGGCGACGCGGATGGCGGGCCAGGTCGACGAGGCGACGCGGAAGGCCCGCGCGGGCGAGCTCCTGGCGGTCGCGGCGGACGCGCGGGCGCGCTGGGCGGCCGGCCGGGTCGGGACCGCCGGGGAGGTCCTGTTCGAGTCGCGGCTGGACGACGGCCGCTGGACGGGCCATGCCGCCGACCACACGCTCGTCGCGGTCGCCGGGGCCGGCGAGGCGGAGTTCGAGAACGCGATCGGCCGGGTCGCGATCGACGCCGTCGATGCGGGACGGCGCGATCGGGTCGTCGGCCGCATCCTGTCCGTGTCACCGCCGAGCCACCCGGCGGCGGGGGCGCCCGCTCATCTCCTCGCACCCGGAGCGCCGACCGATGCCCGCTGATCGCGACCCGCGACCCGACTGCCTGTTCTGCCGGATCGTCGCCGGCGAACTGCCCGCTCGGACGGTCGCCGACGACGACCTCGTCCTCGCCTTCCACGACGTCGCGCCGCGGAGCCCGACCCACGTCCTCGTCGTCCCGAAGGCCCACATCGCCTCGGCCGCCGACCTGACCGAGGCCGACGGGCCGCTGCTCGGGCGGATGTTCGCGACCCTCGCCGCGATCGCCCGCGACGCCGGGATCGCCGACGACGGCTACCGGATCGTCAGCAACGTCGGGCGTTGGGGCGGCCAGAGCGTCGACCACCTCCATCTCCACCTGATGGGCGGCCGGGCGTTCGGCTGGCCGCCCGGATGAGGCGGATCGCGGTCCGCGGTGGGTCCGTGCCGGCGGTCGTGCTGGCGGTCGCCGCCGCGGTCGCCGTCACCATCGCCGGCTGCGGGATCGGGGCGAACGGCAGCCCGGCCTCGCTCCCGGTCCCGAGCGTCGGCCCGGCCGCCACCGTCACCGGTGCGACGGCCCAGACGCGGGGTGCGATCGCCGCGGCCCTGTCGTCGGTCGCGGTCCAGTTCGGCGACGCGACGCGGCCGTACCGCCCGCCCGAGTCGGCGCGGCTGCGCGACGCGGCGCGGGCGGTCTACCAGGTCGTCCTGCCCGACCAGCCCGACGCCGGGTTCGTCGTCGTGTACGAGTTTCCCGATGCGACCGCGGCCGTCGACGCGGGCAACGAGGAGGCGGGCTACCTCGGGACCGGGCCCGGCCCGGGTCCAGTTCCCGCGCGACGAGCAGCACGTCCTTCGCCAGCTCGGTCCGACGCTGATCCTCTACTCGTGGACGCCGTCGGGATCGACGGACCCGGCCGCGGGCGACGTGGCCACGGCGCTCGGGACGCTCGGGATCGGGTTCACCGTTCCGAACTGACCGCGGGGGCCGCCGGCGCCGGCGCGCCCGAACCGCGAGCCGGTGCCTCGCCGCGCGCCCAGGCCCGGATCGGATCGCGCCGGATCTTCAGCGTGTGGGTCCGCGGGAAGTCGTCGTCCGGCCAGAACCGCCAGGCGGCGATCCGCTGCGGCGGCCCGAGCGACGCGTTGGCGCTCCGGACCGAGGCATCCACGATCGCCCGCTCCGTGGCGTCGTCGGCGGCGCCCGGCGCGTGCCGATCGGCGAGCTCGGCGTCCGCTGCGGTCCGCAGGACGATCGCCTCGATCCGGCCGGGCGCGGCCTCGACGACGACCGCGTCTCGCAGGCCGGCGATCCGCAGCGCGTTCTCGATGTCCTCGGGATAGACCTTGAAGCCGTTGGGCAGGACGATCCGGTCCTTCGTCCGGCCGCTCAGGACGAGGCGTCCGGCCGGGTCCAGGTGGCCGATGTCGCCCGAGTGGTACCAGCCGTCGGCGTCGATCGCCCGGGCCGTGGCCTCGGGGTCGCGCCAGTAGCCCTTGAAGAGGCTCGGACCGCGGAACAGCACCTCGCCGTCGGGCGCGATCCGGAGCTCGACCGGCGGCACCGGCCGGCCGACCGTCCCGAGCCCGTGGTCCTGCGGCGTGTTGCACGTCCCGAAGCCGTTCTCGCTGCTGCCGTAGCCCTGCATGACGACGACCCCGATGTCCTCCCATGCCTGCTGGAGGGCCGGCGGCAGGAACGCCCCGGACGACACGAACAGGCGGAGCTCGCCGCCGAACCGGCGATGGACGCTCCGGAAGAGCGCCCGCCGGACGGGGTAGGGAAGGTGGCGGGCGACGCGCCGGACCCGGTCGAACAGGGCGCGCCGGCCGGTCCGGTCCGCCTCGCGCTCGATCGCGGTCCAGAAGAGGTCGAGGACCTGGGGGACGACGATCATGCTGGTGACGCGCTGCGCCCGGAACGCCTCGAGGAGGACCCGCGGCTTCAGGCTCCGGACGTAGAGGATGTCGGCGCCGACGGACAGGGCGTAGATCAGCCCGATCGCCTGCTCGTAGAGGTGGCTCAGGGGCAGGACCGAGATCACCCGGTGCTCGAGCGCCGGGATCACGTGGTCGATCGCCCCGAGCGTCGCAAGGAGGTTGTCGTGGGCGACCATCACCCCCTTCGGCGTACCGGTCGTGCCCGAGGTGAAGATCAGGTCCCAGACGTCCTCGGGACGGGGACGCGGCCACGCGGCGACGGCTGCCTCCCATCCGTCGTCGATCGGCAGGCTGCCGGCCGCCGGGTCGGCGACGACGTCGGCGAGCGTGGTCGTCGGCATCGCCTCCAGGCCGCCGGCCGCGGGATCCGGCGCGTCGCGGCCCGTGCCGAGGAGCAGGTGGCGCGGCTCCGCGCTCGCGACGACGCCCTGGATCGCGTCGCGGCTCATCCGGAGGTCGAGCGGGACGAGGATCAGCCCGGCCCGCATCGCCCCGATGTAGGCCGCGGGCAGGGCCGGCTCCGACGGGCTCCAGGTGAGGATCCGGTCGCCCGGCCGCAGGCCCAGCCGCTCGCGGAGCCGCCAGGCGGCGAGCCGGCTGCGGCGGTCGAGCTCGCGATATGTCCACCGGCTCGCGAGGCCATCCTCCTGCCAGAGCCCGAGGGCCGGCCGGTCGGCGTAGCGGACCAGCGCCGCGTCGAGGAGGTCGAGGAGCGTCTGCGGCTCTTCCGGTCCCGTGCTTCCGGCGTCGCGGTGCCCGGTGGTGGCGGGGTCGCCGGGCGGCGGGCCCGCTGCGGCGGTCGTGCCCGCAGCCGCGGCCGGGCGCGCGGACGCTCCGCCCGCGGCTTCGCGGGCCAAGCCGCCGCGATCGATTCCTTGGTGGGTCATCGTTGATCGATGGTAGAGGTCGAGGTAAGCCGCGGTGAAGCGACGGTCGTCATCGTGGAACGGTGGACTGGATCCGACTCGGGCTGTCATACCGGGTGCTCCGAATCCGCCGCGGTTGGCGGCAACTGGACGCCGCCGGCCGGGCGGGAGTCTCGCGCAGCCTGATCTCGTCGATCGAGCGGGGGCGGGCGGGCGACGTCGCGCTGGCGACGTTGGTGAGGATCGCCGCTGCGTTCGATGCACGCCTGGACGTCGGACTCCGTTGGCGCGGTGAGCAGCTCGACCGGCTGCTCGACGCTGCGCATGCTCGACTCGTCGAACTGGTCGTCGAGCTCCTCGTCGGGTGCGAGTGGGACGTGGCCGTCGAGGCCTCGTTCGCAATTCGCGGGGAGCGCGGATCGATCGATGTCTTCGCCCGTCACCGAGCCACGGGTCGGATCCTCGTCGTCGAAGTCAAGTCGGTGGTCCCCGACAGCCAGGCGACCCTGCACGGCCTTGATCGCAAGGTCCGCTTGGCGCGGGCGATTGCCGCCGAGCGCGGCTGGATCGCAGATGCTCCGATCGCTCGCCTGCTCGTGCTCGGAGACGGGTCGACGGCGCGCCGCCGGATCGCGGCCCTGGCGGCGACGTACGACTCGGCCCTGCCGGATCGTGGTGCGACGGTGCGAGGGTGGCTCCGCCGTCCGGCCGGTCCTCTCTCCGGCCTCCTGTTTCTCCCATACGCCAATCGGGGTGGCACTCGGCAGACCACCACCGGCGTGACGCGCGTCCGCTCCCGTCGTCGGCCCTTGGAAGGGACGAATCCGTGACCATCCGTGCGTGGGGCTGTCGAATGGGAAGAATGGCGGGCGCGTCGCGACCCAACGCTGGCTAGGGCTCGCTGGGCTGCCGTATGGGAAACGAGTTCCGCCACGCGCCCGGCGCCGTCGTCCCGCGGCCCGCGCCCCGCGCCCCGCGCTCCGCGCCGCGCCGAGCGTGGCACCGGCCGTCGCGCCTCGATTGACCCGCTCCCGGGGGAGCGGCTATGCTCCGGCGGCCCTGCCACCTCGTGGTGGCGGGCGATCCGTGTCGGCGGCGGCTCCGCCCGACCACGGATGGAGACGAGACCCGAGCCGGAGGAGGTGAACCGGGATTGGCAGAAGTCCGAGTGGGTGAGAACGAGACGTTCGAAAGCGCCCTGCGTCGCTTCAACAAGAAGATCCAGCAGTCCGGCATCCTCGCCGAGGCTCGCCGTCGCGAGCACTACGAGAAGCCGAGCGTGAAGCGCAAGCGCAAGGAAGCCAAGCGCAAGAAGAACGCCCGAACGCAGGCCGGCTGAGCCATTCGCCGATTGCCGGAGCACGGCATCGGCGCCGCTCCCCGACCCGCCCAGGGCGTTCCGCGGCTGTCGACCGCTGACCCGGTCCGCGCCGCCACCCCGCCCGAGGTAGCCATTCCGGTGTCCCTTCGAGATCGGATCCAGGCCGATGTCATCGCCGCGATGCGGTCGGGTGACACGCTGCGCCGCGACGTCCTGCGGATGGCCCAGAACGCCATCTACACCGTCGAGAAGCGCGACCGCCGCGAGCTCGGCGACGAGGACGTCACGACCGTGCTGACGCGTGAGGTCAAGACCCGCCGCGAGTCGGTCGAGGCGTTCCGGAAGGGCGGTCGCGAGGATCTCGCGACCAAGGAGGAGGCGGAGATCGCCATCCTCGGCGGGTACCTCCCCGAGCAGCTCGACGACGCGGCCATCGAGGCGCTCGTCGGCGAGGCGGTCGCCGCCACCGGCGCCACGAACGCCCGCGACCTGGGCAAGGTCATGGGCTGGCTCTCGCCGCGAACCCGCGGCCGGGCCGACGGCCGGCGCGTCTCCGAGCTCGTCGCCCGGGCCCTCGCCCGCACCGACCTCGCCGGTCACGACGCGACCGGCCCGCACGGAGCGGGCTGAGCCCGCCGGCGGACGGATCAGGCGATGCTGACCCAGCGGGCGGTCGTCAACAGCTCGACCTTCACCCGGCGCGACCTCCGGCGGCTGGTCGTCGGGGCGATCCTCCTGATCGCGACGATGAGCGGGATCTTCGCCCTCGACCTGGTCCCCCAGCGGCTCGTGATCCAGGTTGGCGACGTCGCCGGCGCGAACATCGTCGCGCCGCGCAAGGGCTCGTACGTGAGCGCGATCCAGACGGCCGCGGCCAAGGAGGCCGCGAGCAAGGACGTCGCGTTCGTCTACGACTACACGAGCGAGAAGGCGATCCGGATCGCCGGCGTCCAGCTCCAGAAGTTCGCCTCCCTCGTCCGGCCGATCGACCGGGCGTTCGAGGCGGACACGCCCAAGGAGGAGAAGGCGAGCCTCCTCGACGGCTCGGTTCCGGGCCTCAGCGACGCGGCGCGGGTGACCCTCGTCGGCCTGTCGGCCGACCGCTGGAAGCTCGTCAAGGCCGAGGCGTCGCGGGTCCTCGACGCGACCGAGCGCGACGAGCTCCGCGATACGGCGGTCGAGCCGACCAAGGTCGCCCTCTCGGGCAAGATGGCCGGCGGTCTCGACGACAAGGAGCGCGCCCTCGCGGCCGAGCTGATCGCGCCGCTCGTCGTCGCCAACTCGTCGTTCAGCCAGACCCTGACGGATCAGGCCAAGGCCCGGGCCGAGGAGGCCGTCGCGCCGGTCACGGTCGACTACCTGCAGAACCAGACGATCGTCCAGAAAGGCGAGCGGATCACCCCCGAGATCCTCGAGGCGATCAACGAGTTCGGGCTGACCGAGTCCCGCCCCGACTTCGCCCGGCTCGGCGGCTGGGTCCTCCTGTCGGTCCTCGTCGTCGGGATCCTGCTCGGCTGGATCTGGCGCTTCCGCCGGCAGCTCTGGCACCGGACGAACGCCCTCGTCCTGATCGGCCTGATCGTCGTCGGGACGACGCTGCTGCTGAAGCTCACGGCCGGCCGGGCCGGGCTGCCGTTCATCCTGCCCACGGCCGCAGCCGGGATGCTCCTCGCGATCCTCCTCGATTCGGGCGTGGCGACGATCGTGCTGGCGATGATCGCCCTGATCGGCGGCGCGGTGAACGGGCCGCAGGGCTCGCTCGAGCTGATGGCCTACATCTTCCTCGGCGGGATGGCGGGCATCGTCGCGATCCGCCGCGGCGACCGGTTCCAGGTCTTCATCCAGGCCGGGCTCGCGGTCGCGATCGTCAACGTCCTCGTCGTCGCGATGTTCGGGTTCCTCGGGCTCCACGACGCCCGCGGCGTCATCGAGCTGATCGGGGCCTCGCTCCTGTCCGCCGCGGGCTCGGCGATCGCCGCGGTCGGGACGTTCGCCGTTTTCGGCAGCGTGTTCGGGATCCTGACGGTGTTCCAGCTCCTCGAGCTGGCGAACCCGTCCCAGCCGCTCCTGCGCCGCCTGCTCGTGGAGACGCCGGGCACCTATCACCACTCGCTCATGGTCGGCAACCTCGCCGAGCGCGCCGCGGAGGCGATCGGCGCCGACCCACTCCTGACCCGCGTCGCCGCCTACTACCACGACATCGGGAAGCTCGCGAACCCGCTCGCGTTCATCGAGAACCAGTCGGGCGGCGAGAACGTCCACGACCAGCTCGACCCCGAGACGTCGGCCCAGATCCTCAAGCAGCACACCGCCGACGGGATCGACATCGCCTACAAGGCGCGGCTGCCGAAGAACCTGATCGCGTTCATCCCGCAGCACCACGGGACGGCGATCATGAGCTACTTCTACGCCCGGGCGAAGGGCATCGCGGCCGAGCCGTACGGCGGGCCCCAGACGCCCGACGGAGCGCGTGCCGCGGCCGCCGTCGACGAACGCAAGTTCCGCCACTCCGGGCCGAAGCCGCAGTCGCGCGAGGCCGCGCTGATCATGCTGGCCGACGGGGTCGAGGCGTCCGTCCGCTCGCTGTCGTCGCGCGACGAGCCGGCGATCCGGGCGATGGTCGCCCGGATCATCGACGAGCGGATGACCGACGGCCAGTTCGACGAGTGCGACCTGACCCTGCGCGACGTCGAGAAGATCAAGGAGGCGTTCGTCCAGCAGCTCCTCGGGATGTATCACCAGCGGATCGCGTACCCCCAGAACAAGGTGGTCGAGCTCGAGTCGCGGCGCGGAACGGGGACCGGCGGCGGGGCGTGAGCCCGGCTCGGCGGCCGTGACCGCGACGTATCTCGCGCCGTGGCGGATCGACGTCACGATTCGCGATGCCGTCGTCGATGCCCACGGCGGCCGTCGCCCGCTCGCGACGGCCCCGCTCGCCCGGGCGATCGCCGCCGCCCTCGACGCCGCCGGGGCGCCGCCGCCGGCGTCGATCGGGCTGATCCTGTCCGACGACGCGGAGCTCGCGTCGCTCAACGCGGCGCACCTCGGCCACGACGGCCCGACGGACGTCCTGTCGTTCCCATTGCTGCCGCCCGAGGCCTTCCCGGAGCACCCCGGCGATCCCGGCCGTGCCGCAGCCCCGGCCCCGGGGCCCGGCGCCGCGGCGTTCGTCGCCGGCCCGCCGGGACGGCGGACGAACCTCGGCGACATCATCGTGTCGGTCGAGCGGGCGGCCGAGCAGGCGGCGGCGGGCCACGGCGGCCAGACCGGGGACGTCCGCTGGTCGCTCGCCGAGGAGCTCCGCCTGCTCGTGACCCACGGCGCGCTCCACGTCTGCGGCTGGGATCACGCCGACCCGGACGAGGAGCGCGAGATGCGCTCGCTCGAGCAGCGGCTGCTGGCCGACCGGGCGGTGACCGGGCCGAGGCCTGCGAATCGGCCGCCCGGCGATCGCCCGGCTCGTGATCGGCTGCCTCCTGGCGGGCGCTCTCCTCGGCGCCTGCGGTCGCGACGCCGTCCCGCCGGATCCGCCGCAGCCGACCCTGTCGGCCGACCTCTCCTTCTCGTGCGCCGGGGTCGCGTTTCCGGCCGCCGCCCTGGCGGCTCCGACCGGCGCCGAGCAGGCCGAGACGCCGGCAGCGGCGGCGCTCCGGCGGCACGTCCGGAGTGGCGCGCTCGCGGCCGAGGACCTGCCCCTTACCGGCTATCGCGTCCTGTCGGCGAGCGACGACCGGGTCGTCTTCGCCACCGACGTGCCGTCGGCGGGGCTCGTCGCCCTCGTGGCGACCAGGGCTTCCGGCGTCTGGAGCGTAACCCGCCGGGGCGTGTGCGAGCCGCGACTCGTCCTGCCGCCCGGGCTCAACGCCGCGACGTGGCGTCTGCCGACCGGAGCGGCACCGCCGGGCCCCGACGCCGCCTCGTTCACCGCGATGGTCGCCGAGACGTCGTGCGCCAACGGCCAGTCCGCCGAGGGCCGGATCCTCCCGCCCGTCGTGATCCGCGAGCCGACCCGCGTCCTCGTGATCTTCGCCGTCCGACCGCCGGTGCGGTCCGGGCTCGTCACCTGCCCGGCGCCGCCGCCGACCGCCTACGAGGTCCGGATCGGAGGGCCGCTCGGCGCACGCGAGCTGCTCGACGGCGGCGTGTTCCCGCCCGCTGACGTCGTCTCTCCCGAGTGCTGCGGCTGATCGTCCGGGTGCCGCTGCGTCCGACCGCGAGCGCGGGTGAACTCCGGCCCTCTCCGGTTCGTACCCTTCCGGCATGCAGGAACTGCTGCGCCTCGGAATCATCTTCGAGGGTGCGGATGGCCAGGTCCAACACGCGCCGCTTGTCCACGGAACGGTGGGCGACCGTGCGACGCGGTTCGTCCTGGACACCGGCTCCGATGTCCATCTGCTCACCGAGGGCCTCGCCGACGACCTCGGCCTCGAGAAGGTTCCGGGCGAGGAGGGCGTCGACCATGGCGGCGCGACGATGCCGAGCTGGAGCGTCGGCACCGTCGGGCTCGACCTCGGTGGGACGTCGTTGACCCTGCACGACGTCGTCGTCATTCCCGCCCCGCGGCCGTTCGACAGTTGGGGCGTCGGCGGGATCCTCGCCCCTCAACTGCTCCATCCGACCGCCGCGGCGGTGATCGATCTCGCCCGCCACGAGCTCATCCTCATCGACGGGTCGGATGACGAGCTCGAGGCCCACCTCTCCGACCGTTCGCCCGACCTCACGCTCCTGCGGCTGCCGCGGGACGCCCCGGTCGGCAACGTCGTGGTCCCGGCCGCGATCGCGGGTGCGCCAGAGGTCCCCACCCTGGTCGATACCGGCGGCAAGCGGACCGAGGCATCGATGTCGACCGTTGTCGGGTTGGTGGCCGGGAGCTCGGAGACCCTGGGCCGGGGCGTCGGCGGGAACGAATTCGCGGGGGCGTCGGCGGGACGGCAGGCGCTCGTCGTGGGGGGTCAGCGCCTCTCGGTCGCCGACCTGGCGGTGCGCCCGACGATGCACGGGCCGCAGTGCCTGATCGGAATGGACGTCCTCCTCGGGACCGTGCTGACTGCTTCTGCCGACCTCAGCCGGCCGGTGTTCTGGCAGGTTCGGGTCGCGGGGTCGTCGCTCAGGCGCGGGCGGCGACGCTCCCGTACTCCGGAACCGGCGTGACGCCACCTCGGGCCTTCCCGCGGAGCGCTCGCCCGAGGACGCGGAAGGCCGCCCGCAGCTCGAGCGGCTCCAGGCGCCCGTAATCGATGACGATCGCCCGGTCGGCCGCGGGCTGGACGCGGGCCGGGCCGAGGGTCTCGATCGCCACGCCCGCCTCCGCCGCGGCCCGGACGACGTTCGTCGCGGTCCACGCAGGATTTTCGACCGAGACGACCAGGCGGGTGCCGCCGTCGGTCGCGCGGGCGTCGAGCAGCCAGCCGGCCTCCGCCTCGATCGCGGCGAGGGCCGCGTCCTGCCGCTCCAGGAGGGCCCGCCGGACGCGGGCGATGTGGCGGTCGAGCAGGCCGTCGGCGACGAACCGGGCGAGCGCGCGCTGCTGGACGGGCGAGGCTCCGGGATCGACCGACTCGACGGCCATCGTGAACGGCTCCACGAGGGCCCCCGGCAGGACCGCGTACGCCGTCCGGATCCCGCCGTGGAGCAGCGTCTCGAAGGATCCGACATGGATCACCCGGCCGTCGCTGTCGAGGCCCTGGAGGCACGGCTGGGTGGCTGACCGGATCAGGAGGTCGTCGAAGCGGCCGTCCTCGACGACGAGCGCGCCGACGGCGGTCGCCCAGGCCAGGAGCCGCAGGCGCCGGGCGAGCGGC
The DNA here is from genome assembly GCA_963710105.1 of uncultured Chloroflexia bacterium. Lineage (GTDB taxonomy): Bacteria > Chloroflexota > Limnocylindria > Limnocylindrales > CSP1-4 > CF-46. The sequence goes on along the minus strand of CAVPYV010000001.1, from coordinate 2,382,895 downwards.
ATCGTCGAGCCGGTCGGGATCTCGACCGTGGGCGCGACCGACGCGACCGCGACGCGATCGGGGAGGAGATCCGCTCGGAGTCCCTGGCCGTCGACCGCCACGCCGACCGCCGTGCCGCCATTCGCGAGGAGCGCCCGCCGGACCTGCGGATCGCCCGGGTCCTCGAGCGCCGCCCGCCGGCCGTCGCCGAGCCACAGCCGGCCGATCACCCCGAACGCGATCACCGCCCCCGACAGGATCACGACCTGCTCCGCCTCGCAGCGTGCCGCGCGGGTCGCCCGGAGGTGATCGGCGATCACGGCCCGCAGCCGCGGATCGCCGGCGGGGTCGTCGATCTCGCCGCCGTCGTCGCGATCGGCCACCCGCCGGAACTCGTCGCGGAGGATCCGCTCGAGCGCCGCCCCGACGGCGAGCCCGCGATCGGCCATTCCGGTCGATGCGCCGCCGCTCCAGCCTGCGGCCGCCGAGCTGCGGAGGTCGAACCGCGGCCGCTCGCCGACCACCTGTCCGCGCAGGTCGGCCGGCTCGCGCCGCGGAAGCGAGCGGAGGGCCGGGAGCCGGACCGGGCCGCCGGCCCGGGGCGCCGTCGCGCGCGGGCCGAAGGGCAGGTCGACGGGCTCACGGGATGGCGGATCCGGCGCGACGACCGTCCCGAACCCGACCCGCCCGACGAGGTAGCCCTCGGCCGCGAGCTGCTCGTACGCGGTCGTGATCGTCAGCCGGCCGACCGCCATCTGGGCCGCCAGGGCGCGGACGCTCGGGACCCGCTGGCCGGGCCGCAGCCGGCCGTCGTCGATCGCCCGGCGGAAGCTGCCGGCGACCTGGCGGTAGAGGGGCTCGGAGCTCGTGCGGTCGAGCTCGATCGGGATGGAGAGGGACATCGGGCAGGCTGACCTGGATGCGGCTCGGTCACCCTCTCAGTAGCCGGCCCGAGGCCGGACGGGTTCACCTTGTGCGCTTCCCCGGCGGACCCGGCCGGGCCGGATCGCCCGCCGCTGGTACCATCGTCGCGGGCCCTCCCGGGACGGGATCGGGCCCGTTCGGCGTGCGGTCCACGCCGAGGGACGGGCGCCCCCCAGCGCCGGGAGACCGCGTGAAGATCGTCGTCGGCCTGGGCAACCCGGGCGCGCAGTACGAGAAGACCCGCCACAACATCGGCTGGATGGTCCTCGACCGGATCGCCGAGCGGGCGGGCTGGGACGGCAAGGGCAGGACGCGCGACGCCGCGTCGATCGCGATGGGCCGCTATCGCGGGCTCGACCTGACGATCGTCAAGCCGCTGACCTTCATGAACGACTCCGGGCTCGCGGTCCGCAAGGTCCTCGCCCGCGAGCACGCGCCCCTGAGCGACCTGCTCGTCGTCGTCGACGACTTCGCCCTGCCGTTCGGCAAGCTCCGCTTCCGCGAGAACGGCGGCGCCGGCGGCCACAACGGGCTCGGCTCGATCATCGACGAGCTGCGGACCGAGAAGTTCAGCCGGCTCCGGGTCGGCATCGGCTCGCCCGAGCGGAGCTTCATCGACCACGTCCTCGCCCCGTTCCAGCCCGACGAGCGGCAGCGCCTCGACGGCCTCCTCGAGGCGGCGGCCGACGCGGTCGAGGAATGGGCCCGCCACGGGACCTCGAAGGCGGCGAACCGCTTCAACATGTTCGAGCTGCGGCCGGCCGACGAGACCCGGCTCGCCGCGCCCGGCGCGGTCGACGGCCCGCCCGACGACGGCGGCGTGCGGCGGACGAAGACCGGCTGGCGGAAGGTCCTCCGCCGCGAGGAGGCCGAGTGACGGCCGGCCCGACGATGCGTGGCAAGCGCGGCCGCGACCGGCGGCTGGCCGCGGCGAGCAGCGCCTCGTCGGGGAGCGGCAGCGGGGCCGGCCGGCGCCAGCCGGACCTGTCGGCGCTGCCGCCGCTCCTTGCCGCCACAGGAACCTTTGCCGACCTCCGCGGGCGGCTGGCGGCCGCCGTGCCGGCGGCTGCGGTGGGCGGATCGAACGGCTCCGGCGCGGCACGGCCGCCGCCACCGCCCGGCGCCCGGGGCGCCACGTCGGCCTCGGGTCGGTGCCGCACGGGGCGAAGACGTTCCTCGCGGCGACCCTGGCGGGCGGTGCGAGCGGCGAGCGGCTGGCCTGGATCGCCCGCGACGCCGAGATCGGCGACCGCGTCGCCGAGGAGCTGACGGCCTGGCTCGGCGACCCGGGCGCCGTCGTCGTGCTGGAGCCCCGGACGGCCCTCGCCTATGAGCGGAGCGAGCTCGTCGCCGACGAGACGGCCGCCCGCGTCGCCGCCCTGTCCGCCTGGCGCAGCGGCGACGCCCGGATCCTCGTGGCGAGCGTCCAGGCGCTCCTCCAGCACACGATCGCCCCGGACGACCTGCCGGCCGAGCCGCGCCGGCTTGCCGTCGGCGCCCGGCTCCGGCCGGAGGCGCTCCTCCGCGAACTGCTCGGCCTCGGCTACGCGCCGGCCGCCGAGGTCGCCGGCCGCGGCGAGTTCGCCCGGCGGGGCGGGATCGTCGACGTCTTCCCGCCGTCCGCCCCGCTGCCGGTCCGGATCGAGTTCTTCGGCGACGAGGTCGACTCGCTGCGGGCCTTCGACCCGACCGACCAGCGGACGGTCGGACCGCTCGAGGAGGCGATCCTCCTGCCCGCGTCGGAGTTCCTCGCCCCGCACGAGGGCGTCGCCGCGCTCCGGGAGCGCCTCGGCCGGGCGGCGGCGAAGCTGCCGGAGCGGCTGGCGGGAGACCTCGCCCGGTTCGAGGGATCGGCGGCGCCGGACGCGACCGCCGCGCCCGGCGACCCGGCCCCGGCCGGCGGGACCGCCGTCCCGACCCGGGCCCTCGCCGTCGGCGACGCCGCCGAGGTCTGGGCCGCCCAGCTCGCTCCGTCGACCGCGCTCGACCACCTCGATCCGTCGACCCTCCTCGTCCTCGACGAGCCCGGCGAGATCGCGGAGGCGGCCGACTTCCTGTGGCGCCAGGCCGACGAGCGGCGGACCGAGCTCGTCGCGAGCGGCGATCTCCCCAAGGACTGGCCGTCGACCTACCTCGGGCCGCGCGACTGGAAGACCCGCCTCGTCGCGAGCCGGACCCTCGAGCTGACCTGGGAGTCCGAGGTCCCCGAGGGCGCCGCCCTCGCCGCCCGCGGGCTGAGCTCCGGCGACCTGTTCGGCTGGCGCGAGCCGCAGCCTGCCCGTCACCCGCGCCGCCGGGATCGCCGATGCCGTCGAGCGCTGGCAGGCCGACGGCGGGAGGATCGTCCTGGCGAGCGACCAGGCGCCGCGCCTCGCCGAGCTCCTCGACGAGGCCGGCCATCCGGTCGCGGTCGTCCACGCTCCGGAGGCCCCGCCGCCGGGCGCGGTGGCGGTCGTCGAGCGGAGCCTGAACGGCGGCTTCGCGGGCGGACCGGACGGCCTCGTCTTCGTCACCGACCGGGAGCTCTTCGGGAGCGTCCGGGTGCGGCGGCCGAAGGCGATGCGGCGGGTCGTCCCGCGCGACATCCTCGAGCGCCTCAGCCCGGGCGACCTCGTCGTCCACATCGACCACGGCGTCGCCCGCTACGAGCGGATGCTCCGCCGCGGCAACCCGGCCGAGGGCGAGGACCGCGACTACCTCGAGCTGACGTTCGCCGGGACCGACAAGATCTTCGTCCCGGTCGAGCAGATCACCCGGATCTCGCGCTACAGCGGCGCCGAGCACCCCCAGCTCTCGAAGCTCGGCGGCACCGAGTGGCTGAAGACGAAGCAGCGGGTCCGCAAGGCGGTCGCCGACCTCGCCGAGGAGCTGCTCGCGCTGTACGCCGCCCGGGCGAACGCGCCGGGCCACGCGTTCGCGGCCGACACGCCGTGGCAGGCCGAGATGGAGGCGAGCTTCCCGTACGAGGAGACGCCCGACCAGCTGCGGGCCGTGGTCGAGGTCAAGCTCGACATGGAGGCCGGCCGGCCGATGGACCGGCTCGTCGTCGGCGACGTCGGCTACGGCAAGACCGAGGTCGCCCTTCGGGCGGCGTTCAAGGCGATCCAGGACGGCAGGCAGGTCGCGGTCCTCGTCCCGACGACCGTCCTCGCCGCGCAGCATCACGAGACCTTCGGCCAGCGATTCGCGGCCTTCCCGCTCAAGGTCCGGCTCCTGTCGCGGTTCGTCGGACAGACTGAGCAGCGGGCGACGATCGCCGGCCTCGAGGATGGCTCGGTCGACCTCGTGATCGGGACCCATCGGCTGCTCTCGAAGGACGTGAAGTTCCGCGACCTCGGCCTCGTCGTCGTCGACGAGGAGCAGCGGTTCGGGGTCGCCGCCAAGGAGAAGCTCAAGCAGCTCCGCCGCGAGGTCGACGTCCTGACGCTCTCGGCGACGCCGATCCCGCGGACGCTCAACCTGGCCCTCGCCGGCGTCCGCGACATGTCGGTGATCGAGACGCCGCCGGAGGACCGCCTGCCGATCCAGACGCGGGTCGCCGAGGCGTCGGCCGGGCTCGTCCGCGACGCGATCCTGCGCGAGCTCGATCGGGGCGGCCAGGTGTTCTTCGTCCACAACCGGGTCGAGACGATCGAGGCCCAGACCGAGCAGCTCCGGCGGATGCTGCCCGGGGCGCGGTTCGTCGTCGGCCACGGCCAGATGCCGGAGGGCCACCTCGAGAGCGTGATGATCAAGTTCGCCGGCGGCGAGGCGGACGTCCTCGTCTGCACGACGATCATCGAGTCCGGGCCTCGACATCCCGAACGCGAACACGATCGTCATCGACCGCGCCGACACGCTCGGGCTCGCCCAGCTCTACCAGCTCCGCGGCCGGGTCGGGCGCTCGTCGCGGCGGGCGTACGCCTACCTCCTGTACCGCCGCCGGGAGCGGATGAGCGAGGAGGCCCGCAAGCGCCTCCAGGCGATCTTCAACGCGTCGGAGCTCGGCGCCGGGTTCCAGATCGCCCTGGCCGACCTCGAGATCCGCGGCGCGGGCAACATCCTCGGCGGCGAGCAGTCCGGGCACATGGCGGCCGTCGGGTTCGACCTCTACTCGCGCCTGCTGGCCGAGGCGGTCGAGGAGCGCAAGGCGAGGCGGGAGGATCGCGCGCCGCGGGTCGAGAAGCCGCAGGCCGTGGTCGACCTCCCGGTCGAGGCGCACCTGCCCGACGACTACGTCCCCGACGAGGCCCAGAAGCTCGAGCTCTACCGGCGCCTCGCTCGAGCCCGCAGCGGCGGCGACCTCGCGGCCTTCCGCCAGGAGCTCACGGACCGGTTCGGGCCGATGCCGCCGCCGGTCGTCCGGCTCGTCGAGGTCGCCGAGCTGCGGCTGACCGCCGAGGCGGCCGGCGTCGCGTCGATGTCGCGCGAGGACGGCCAGCTCGTCGTCCGCTTCGGCGAGGGGATGACCCGCGCGACGGCGATGCGCCTCCTGGCCGGCGGGGGACTGCCGGGCGTCAAGCCGTCGGAGGTGACGTTCGCCAGCAACCAGGTCCGGATCCGGCTGCCGCGCGACCCGTCGCGGGCATGGGGCCTGACGCAGGCGGTGGTCGCCCGCTTGTCGGTCGATCAGCCGGCGACCGTCGACTAGAATCTCGTTGTGGATGCCGGCGCCGCCATCGTCCAGTTCGTCCATCTCGCGGGCGGTGCCGCCTGGTTCGGCGGATCGCTGTTCGCGAACGTGGTTCTCCTCCCGTACGTCCTCCGCCAACCGTCCGAGCGGCAGCGGGAGCTGATCCGCGGCGTGATCCTCGGGCCGGAGCGAATCATGATCGCGGCCGCCTTGACCGCGGCGGTCACGGGCCTCGTCCGCGGGATCGTGTTCGGGCGGATCGACGGCACCGACGCTCTCGGGACGTCGTACGGGCTCGTCTGGCTCGCCTCGGTCGGCGTGGCGATCGCGGTGTTCGCGGTCGGCGGTCGGATCACGAGCCCGGCCGCGCGCCGGCTTCGGGATGACGACGGCGTCTGGGATGGGGACGTTGCGGCGCGGGTCGCGCTCCTCGACCGCCTCCGGCTCGGCTTCCGAGTCGAGCTTGCCGGCATCACGACGATCCTGATCCTGATGACCCTCTTGGGCCGCCTGTGACCGTTCCCATGGGATCGCACAGCGGGCGCCCCATCGCGCTGGCGTTGCGGGTCGACTCGGACGAGGAGCTTCGCGCCCTGCGTGGAGCCCTCCTCGCCGCTCGGGCAACCGAGCTGAGCGAGGTCCAGCGGCGGGCCCAGCGCCACAACCTCGGCTACGGGACCGACTCCCAGCGCGAGTCGATGACGGCCGAGGTCGTCCAGGCGCGGCGCCGCTGGGAGATGCTTGACCGACTCATCGCAGCCATCGACTCGGCGGTCGCCGACCCCAAATGACAGGACGCCATGGGACCACGGCATCGCCTACCCTCTCGGCATGGCGACCATGGACACGCACGGGCTCGGTTACCAGCGGGTGGATGATGATCCGAACGTCGAGGTGCTCCTGGCCACGATGGACGGAACCGCCAGATGGGACGCGACGCTCCGACTGCGGTCGTGGGAGCGAGCACGTCTCGGCCTCGCTCACGGTGAACGACTGCTCGACGTGGGCTGCGGCCGCGGGGAGGCAGCGCTCGGGCTCGCGCAGGATCTCGGCGAAGGCGGGGAGCTCGTCGGCGTCGACCTGTCCGAGAGCATGCTGCGCGTCGCCCGTTCTAACGCCCGAACCGCACGTTCGCGCGTACGCTTCACCGTCGGCGATGCCCGATCCCTCGACGAGCCCGACAATTCCTTTGACGCTGCGCGGTCCGAACGCACCCTGCAATGGCTCGCCGACCCCGCGGCCGCTGTCGGCGAGATGGTCCGGGTGGTGCGCCCGGGCGGCCGCATCTCGTTGATCGACACCGACTGGTCGACGTTTGGGCTTGACGTCGGAGACCATGCGATCGCTGCATTGGTCCGTGACGCGATGCAAACGGAGCGCAATCGAGCCTCCAACGTCGGACGGCGACTGCACGACCTTGTCGCCGCCGCTGGTTGCGTGCCGCTCGCAAGAACGGAGGCAACGCAGACCTGGACAGCCTGGGACCCCGATGAGTCGCCGGCACCACTCGGTTGCTTTTCGATGGAGAGCCTGGCCGACGACCTCATCGACAGGGGTCGGCTTTCCGCCGCGGACCGGGGGCGGTTTGTGTCGACGATCCACGTGGCCGCGCGGCGCGGTGCGTTCGCGATGACGCTCACGATGTTCGCGGTCGTCGCGGCGGTCCCGTGGTGATCGTGTGGACCCCACCTCGCCTGTCGACGCTCCCTCCAGCCTCAGGTGACATTCCCGAACGCCCAGCGATGCCGACGGCACGTCGCCTGACCCCCCAACATGAGGCTTGACCGCGCGGCCCGGCGCCATCACGGTTGCTTCTCATCGCACCCGAGGGAGAGAACGTGGCGAACGCGTCAAACGAGGAGATCGTCCGTCGCTACTACCAGGCGCACACCGCCCATGACCACGACTCGACCGGCGCCTTGCGCGACCCGGATTGGTTGTGTGAGTGGCCGCAGTCGGGCGAACGGGTGCGCGGCAGCGCGAACGACCGGGCGATCATGGAGAACTGGCCAGGCGGCCGGCCGAGCGGCCTGTCGCTCCGGGTCGTCGGAAGCGAGGACCAGTGGTTCGCGACACCCATGAACACGATCCAGCGAGTCGTGGGGAGCGGCGACTTCTGGTTCGCTGATGGGACGAGCGTCTACCCCGATGGCTCGACCTGGTTTCTCTCCGCCCTCCTCCAGCTCCGGAGTGGCAAGGTGTATCGCGAGACGTGGTACTTTGCCCCGCCATTCGATGCGCCCGCGTGGCGAGCGGCGTGGGTCGAGCGGATGGGGTGACCTGAGGGTCGTCGCCGCCTTGCGCCCGACCGATCGTGAGCTCGTGGACCGAGCCCAACCCCGGAGGGATGCCCATTGAGCGATCCGCAGGCGAACAAGAAGACCGCGATCGACTTCTACGAGTTGATGTTCAACGACAACCAGCCGCGATTGTTCTAGAGGTCCACGACCTCGAGTGACATTGCCCCACCCTGATTGACCAGGGCGTCCTGTACTCTCGGCCCGCCGGCCGTGATGTGCAGCTCCCTGTTCTTGTCCAATCCCGGGAATGGCCGCACCAAGGACTGGATCTGACGAGGCAAGCGGGCGCACCATCGTGCGCGTCGAATGCGGGTAGGGCCGGCATCCACAGGGACGCAGTCCGTTCGGCCCGCCCACGGCCCGCCAACCGGTTCGTGAGTCCAGATCCGGGATTACGCAATTCCGCGGACGGGGCGGGGTGGCCCCCGTCGGGCCCGGGCGTCTACACGGTTGACGCCGGCCGGTGATCGCAATAACGTGCTACTTGTAGATAGCACGTTAGGACGAGCGCCGTGGCGATCTTCGTCGAGACCGATCTGGCCTGCGGGCTGGACGACTTGTGGCTGCGGACCCAGGATCCGGCCCAGCACGAACGCTGGGACCTCCGCTTCACCGGGATCGCCTACGCCGGGCCGCCGGCGCCAGGCGAGCCGCAGCGGTTCGCCTACACGACCCGCCTCGGGTTCGGGGTCGCGATCCGCGGCGGGGGCGAGACGATCGCCGAGCGCGACCGGCCCGACGGGAGCCGCGTCTCCGCTCTTCGCTTCTGGTCGGGCGACCGCCTGTCGCTGATCCGCGAGGGCCGCGGCTACTGGCTCCTCACGCCGGCCGACATCGGAGTCCGGTTTCGAACCGTCTACGACTACGAGGTCCGCTGGGGGCAAGTCGGCCGCCTCCTCGACCGCCTCGCCTTCCGGCCGCTGATCGGCTGGGCGACGGCGTGGAGCTTCGACCGGCTCCGGCTCTGGCTGGAGCGAGGGATCGATCCCGGCACATCGGCCCGGCTGGCCCTCGTCCACGGCCTGGCCCGGGTCGGGCTTGCCACGATCTTCGCCTGGCACGGCCTGGTCCCGAAGCTGCTCGGCCCCGACGCGATCGAGCGCCGGATGATGTCCGACGCCGGCTTCGCGCCCGATGCGGCGGTCCGCGCGCTGACCGGACTCGGCGTCGCCGAGGTCGGGCTCGCCGTGGCCCTCCTGCTGACCTGGCACCGCGCGGCGGGCGCCGTGGTCGCGCTCGCCTTCTCCGTCGTCGCGACGGTCCTCGTCGCCGTGACCTCGCCGACCGTCCTCGGCGCCGCCTTCACCCCCGTCACCCTCAACCTCGGTCTCGGCCTGCTGGCCGCGATCGACCTGCTGACCCTCGACGGCATCCCATCGGCCGGCCGTTGCCGGCGCCGGCCGCCGATCGCCGGCCCAGCGGAGGCTCGACCATGACCTCGATCTTCGCCCGCGCGCTCGGCTCCGACTTCGAGCGGCTCCACCCGTGCATCCAGGCACGCTTCGGGTTCGACAGCAGCGCCGGGTACGGCTCGGTCGGGCGCGGCGTCATGGACGAGATCTGGCGCGGCGGCGCATGGACCGTGCCGTTCCTCGCGGCCGGGTCGCGGCGCCACATCATGTTCCCCGACTCCGGCCGCGACGTCCCGTTCACGATCGAGAACCACGCCTTCGTCGACGACTTCGGGCGGGAGACGATCTCGATGATCCGGACGTTCGACCTGCCGCGCCGCCGGCGCAGGTTCGATGCCTGGATGGTCTTCAGCGAGGGCCGCGGCCGGATCGTCGACTACCTCGGCAGCCACGAGGAGCTCGCGGTGGACCTCGACGTGTCGGTCGCGCCGAACGGCGGCATCCGGCTCGTCTCGGCCGGCCAGCGGCTGTACGCCGGCCCGCTCGCGATCCGCGTCCCACTCGCCGTCAGCGGCGTCGCGGACGTCGTCGAGTGGTTCGACGACGCGATCGGCCGCTACCGGATCACGGTCGACGTCCGGAACCGGCGGCTCGGCCGGCTGTTCGGCTACCGCGGCACGTTCGACGCCGAGTGGCCGAGCGTCGTGGGCGGCGCCGTGCCGGGGCACGTCCGGCCCCTCCACGTGGAGCGCCGCGACTGACGACGGTACGCTTCGGCGATGAAGCCTTTCTCGTTCCTCGCCGACGCGTTCGACGCCACCACCGCCCGCGAGCTCGGCGAGCGCGCCCGAGCCGCCGAGGACCTCGGGATCACGACGTTCGTGCTGCCCGATCACCTCGTCCCGCAGCTCGCCCCCGTGCCGTACCTGGCGACCGTCGCCGCGCTGACCGAGCGGCTCCGGATCAGCGCCTTCGTCCACAACAACGACCTCCGCCATCCGGCCGTCTTCGCCCAGGAGCTGGCGTCGCTCGACGTCCTGTCCGGCGGCCGCCTCGACGTGGCGATCGGGGCCGGCTGGAACGAGCCCGAGTACCGCGCGATCGGCATCCCGTTCGATCCGATCAAGGTCCGCCAGGCGCGCCTCGCCGAGGCGATCGCGGTGATCAAGGGCTGCTTCGGGCCCGAGGCGTTCTCGTTCGCCGGCGAGCACTACACGATCACCGACTACGACGCCTACCCGAAGCCCGTCCAGCAGCCGCACGTCCCGTTCTTCATCGGCGGCGGCGGACGGCGGACGCTCGAGCTGGCTGCCCGCGAGGCCGACACCGTGGGCCTGGCGCCGCGGATCCTGTCGGGCCAGCGGGCCGATCCCGAGTCGATCACCTGGGCGGCGACCGAGGAGAAGCTCGACTGGGTCCGGGCAGTCGCCGGCGAACGCTTCGACGACCTCGAGTTCAACGTGTACCCGTCGCAGTGGCCGATCACCGTCACCGACGACCTCCGCGGCGAGGCCCGCAAGGTGATCGACCGGATGCGCGAGCGGACCGGCGTCGAGATGAGCGAGCAGGAGGTCATCGACTCGCCCCACATCTTCATCGGCTCGATCGACCGGTTCGTCGAGAAGTTCACGGAGCTCCGCGAGCGGCTCGGGATCAACTCGTTCCTCGTCGGCTCCCTCGACGAGCTCGGCCCGGTGGTGGAGCGGCTGGCCGGCACGTAATTGCGGTGCCCGTCCGGGCTGTTGCCGCGACGCGCGACCGCCGGGGACTCCTCGAGTCGGAGCCTGAGTGTCTCGGGCCGTGCGCCGCGATCTCGCCGGTCAGGCGCGGCGGTCGGTCGATTCGACGAAATCGAGGAAGTCGAGCTCGCCTGGTGATCGGCCGGCGGCGCTCAGCAGCACCGCGCAGTCGGCGAACTGCTGGATCCCGTGACTGTAGAGGTGCTGGAGATGGAACCAGAACGGGTGGCCGGCGCCGTTCGACTCGGTCCGGCACGGACCCTCGAGCGCGGCCTCGTCGAGGGTCGCGAGCCAGGCCCGCATCTCGGCCTCGTCGGCCGCCCAGCGGGCGCGGATCGCGGCGAGATCCGGGAAGTCGGCCGCGACGAGCTCCGCGTCGTCGGCCGAGAAGGCCGTCCGATCGTCCGCGGCGAGCCGGACCCGCCAGCTCCACTCGACGTCGAGCTCGTGGACGAGCGTCGAGCGGAGGTCGCGGAGCGTCGCCGGCGCGGCATCCACGAGCGTCACGGCCGGGTCGTCCGCCGCCGAGAGGATCCGGTCGCGGACCCAGTACAGGTGATCGAACAGGGCGGCGAGGTCGGTCGTCTGCATCCGGCCAGTCTGGCGCAACGTCCGGGACCTGTGGCCTCTTGACGTCGCCGGGATCGTGCGGCATCCTCGGCCACGGTTCGCAGATCGCAGGGCCCGACGGGGGGCCGGCGAGCCGGAAAGGAGGACGACGACATGTCCGCAGCCACCATGGCCGCTGCCGTTCCGTCACGCCTCCGGAGGACCGCCCGCTCGTAGCTCCAGCCCTGTCCGCTGAGCGCCGAGGCCGTCCCGACCGGGACGGTCGTTCCATGTCCGGAGCGTGACGCCGATCGACTCGACGGCCCCGTTTGCGTACCCGGAGATCGAATTCCCTTGTCCCGCACCCAGCGCCGGCGCGGCGACGCCCGCCACGTCGAATCCTTCCGATGCACCCATTGCCGGCTCGACGTCCCGCTCGCCGCGGCCGGCACCGCCCACCGCAACCATTGCCCGACCTGCCTGTGGTCTCGCCACCTCGACGACGAGCCGGGCGACCGCGCGTCCGAATGCCAGGCGTCGATGGAGCCGATCGCCATCACCGTCCGCAAGGACGGCGAATGGGTCCTCATCCACCGCTGCCTCGGCTGCGGGACGCTGTCGTCGAACCGCATCGCGGGCGACGACAACCCGCTCCTGCTCGTCCGGATCGCGGTCAAGCCGCTCGCCCAGCCGCCGTTCCCGCTCGACCGGCTCGCGCTCATCTAGGGCGCGGGCCGGCGAGCGAGCAAACGCCTCGCGACCCCCGTCCACGGCGCGCCCGCGGCGGACCGGGCATTCTGGCACCGTGAACGACGCAACCACCGCCCGCCACGCGGCGAGCGACGACGACGGCCTCTGGTCGCCCGGCCGGCGGGCCCTGACGATCGGCCTCGTCCTCAACGTCACGATCGTCGCGTCGGAGGCGCTCGCCGTCGGCACGATCCTGCCGATCGTCGCCAACGACCTCGGCGGGATCGACCTCTACGGCTGGGTCTTCTCGGGCTTCTTCCTCGGCAATCTCCTCGGCATCGTCGTGGCCGGGATGCTGATCGACCGCGGCGGCCTGACCCGGCCCTTCGTCATGGGAATCGGCCTGTTCTCGGCCGGGCTCCTCCTGGGCGGGCTTGCGCCGTCGATGGAGGTCCTCGTCGTCGCCCGGGTCATCCAGGGCTTCGGCGCTGGCGCGATCCCGGCTGTGGCCTACGTCTCAATCGGCCGGGCGATGCCCCAGCGCCTCCGCCCGCGGATGTTCGCGACGCTGTCGACGGCGTGGATCCTGCCCGGGGTGATCGGACCCGTCGCGGCCTCCGCGGTGACCGGCCTGTGGAACTGGCGGATCGTCTTCCTCGGGCTGCTGCCCCTGATCGCGATCGCTGCGACCCTGACCCTGCCCGCGATCCGGGCGGTCGCGCCCGCGCCGCCCCCCGCCGAGGGCAGCGCGGCGTCCGCGAAGGTCGCCGCCGACCGGGTCCGGCTGCCCCTCGCGGTGATCCTCGTCGCGGGCGCCGGGCTGATCGTCTCGGGCCTGTCGAACCTGTCGCCCGTCCCGCTGCTGCTGGTCGTGGTCGGCGTCGTCATCGGCGCCCCGGCCTTCGCCCGGCTCACCCCGCCCGGCACGATCCGGGCCGCGACCGGGCTGCCGACCGCGGTCCTGCTGCGCGGCTTCCTGACCTTCGCCTTCTTCTGCGCCGACGCCTACGTCCCGCTCGTGATCCAGGGCTGGCGCCACGACACGGCGCTGATCGCCGGGCTGGCCTACATGGCGGCGACGATCGCCTGGACCGGGGGCTCGTGGGTCAACGCCCACCACATCCAGCGCCTCGGGCCGGGCCGCTTCCTGCGGGTCGGGTTCGTCGTCCTGTTCGTCGGCGTCGTCGGCTTCCTCGCCGTGCTCCTGCCCGCCATCCCGCCGGCCGCCGGGATCCTCATCTGGGCCGTCGCCGGGTTCGGCATGGGGTTGGCGTATTCGACGCCCTCGCTCGTGGTCCTGAGCGAGGCCCCCATCGACGAGCAGGGGTTCGCGACCGCCGGGCTGCAGCTGTCGGACGTCCTCGGGGCGTCGCTCGGGACCGGGGTCGGTGGCGCCCTGATCCTGTTCGGATCGCGCGCCGGCGAGCCGGGCTGGGAGGGGCTCGCGGCGACGTTCGGGGTGGCCGCGCTCGTGGCCGCCATCGGCCTCGCCCTGACGGCCCGCCTCGGCGCCCGGACCTCCGCCGGGCTGCCGCCGCCCCATCTCGAGGCGGCCCCGGGCTGAGGGAACCGGCCGGCGTGTGGCCGACGCCGGACAGCGGGCGGCGGCGCGGCCGTGGGGTAGACTTGCGGCCCGCCCTGACCGGAGCCCGACCGGCGGGCCCGCCCCACCTGGAGGAACCCTCGCCGATGTCCGCCGAGGAGCTTCGCGCAAAGATCCGCGAGATCCCGGACTTCCCCAAGCCCGGCATCCTCTTCTACGACATCACGACCCTGCTGAAGGATCGCGCCGCCTACAAGGAGGCGATCGACCTGATGCTCGCGCCCTACCAGGGCGAGAAGATCGACGTCGTCGTCGGCATGGAGTCGCGCGGGTTCATCTTCAGCTCGGCGATGGCGTACCAGCTGAACGCGGGCCTCGTTCCGGTTCGCAAGCTGGGCAAGCTGCCGGCCGAGACGATCACGGTCGAGTACGCCCTCGAATACGGCTCGAACACCCTCGAGATCCACCGCGACGCCATCGACGCCGGGCAGAAGGTCCTGATCGTCGACGACCTGCTCGCGACGGGCGGCACGGTCAAGGGTACGATCGACCTGGTCGAGCGGCTGAAGGGCGACGTCGTGGGGCTGGCCTTCCTCGTCGAGCTCGACTTCCTGAAGGGCCGCGACCGGCTCGAGGGCCGGCGGGTCACGTCGGTCATCAAGTACTGAGGTTCGGGCCGAGCTGATCGCGCGATCGCGACGAGCCGACCCGACTGCGAGCGAGACCGCATTGCCCGACGCGATCCGCGACCCGAACCCGGCGTCCGAGGCGTCGTCCGCGACCGCCGCGAGCGATGCCGCATCGGCCGCGACTGACGCCGCGCCGGCGGCGGCCACGGCCGACGAGCTCGAGGGCGCGAACCTCGCCCGGCGCCGTTTCTTCCGCCAGTTCGCCGGAGAGCTGATCCAGACCGCGGCGACGGTCGCCGGCGCCGCCCAGGCCCTCCAGCGGGCCTCGGCCGAGGCGGCAGGCGCGATCCTCGACCCCGTCGCGGCGGCCGCGCGGGTCGAGGCCGCGCCGCCAGTTCCCGGGTCGGCCGCCGGACCCGACGACACGGCCGGCGCGCCGAGCGGCTTCCGGACCCCGTTCCGCGAGGGCGCCGAGTTCCTCTATCTCATCGACCAGCGCAAGCTGCCCGATCAGCTCGTCGAGGTCGAGGTCCGCAACGCGCCCGAGGCCGCGACCGCCATCCGCCAGATGGTCGTCCGCGGCGCGCCGGCGATCGGCCAGGTCGCCGCGATCGGGCTGGCCCTATCGGCCGAGCGGTCGCGGGACACCCAGCCGTTCGCCCGCCGGGCGATCCTTCGCGGCGGGGCCGCCGCGCTCCGCGCCGCGCGGCCGACGGCCGTCAACCTCGGCTGGGCGGTCGACCGGATGATGGCCCGCTTCGAGGACGTCGGCGACCTGAACGAGGACGGCCATGCCGTGGCCGCGGCGCTCCGCGCCGAGGCGAACGCGATCGTCGCCGAGGCGACCGCCGATCACGGCCGTCTGGCCGAGTTCGGCCTGGCGGCGCTGCCGGTCCGCGACTTCGGGCCGCTCCGGATCCTGACCCACTGCAACACGGGGCCGCTTGCCTGCGGCCAGTTCGGGACCGCCCTCGGGATCGTCCAGGTCGCCCATTTCGCCGAGCGCGAGCTGATGGTCTGGGTCGACGAGACGCGGCCCTATCTCCAGGGCGCCCGCCTGACGGCCTGGGAGCTCGCCCAGGCCGGCGTCCCGCACACCCTGATCCCGGACGTCGCGGCGGGCCACCTGATGAGCCGCGGCGAGGTCGACGTCATCCTCGTGGGCGCGGACCGGGTGGCGGCCAACGGCGACACCGCGAACAAGGTCGGGACCTACCCGCTGGCCGTCCTCGCGGCTCGCCACCGGATCCCCTTCTACGTCTGCGCCCCGACGAGCTCGATCGACCCGGCGACCCCGGACGGCGACGCGATCGAGATCGAGGAGCGCTCGGCCGACGAGGTCCTCCGCGTCCGCGGCGTCGCGATCGCCCCGGCCGGGACCGCGGTCCGCAACCCGTCGTTCGACGTCACCCCGGCCGAGCTGATCACCGGGATCGTGACCGAGGAAGGGGTCGTCGGGCCGCCGTACGGGCCCGGCCTCGCCGCGGCGATCGCGGCGGCCACGGCTCGCTGGGCCCCGACCCGGCCCGCGCTCCGCAGCCAGGTCACGGATGGCGACGAGGGGACAGCGGACCGTGAGCCGGCATCCCCCGCCGGCGGTGCGGCCTGATGGCGAGCGTCGCCGCCACGAGCCGCCGCGCCCGGAGCCTCGCCGTGCGCACCGTCACCGACCGGGGCGAGCTGCGGGCGTTCCTCGAGACCGATCGCCTCCTCGCCGCGTACGCGATCTGCGATCTCGAGGACCGCGAGTTCGGGAAGACCCGCTGGGGCGGCGCGTTCGAGGGGGAGCGGCTCGTCGCCCTCGCCCTCGAGTACTCGGGCCTGACCCCGCAGCCGCTGTTCGTGATGGGCCGGAGCGAGGGGATCGAGGCGATCCTCCGCGAGGTCGTCCGGCCCCGCGCGGCCTATGTCGCGGTCCTGCCGGAGGCGATGCCCGCCGTCGAGGCCGTGTACCGGCTCGACCCCGGGCCGCGGATGGTCCGGATGTGGGTCGATCGGAGCCGGTTCCGTCCGTACCCCGCCGACGTCCGGCGGCTCCTGCCCGGCGACATCGGCGAGCTCAACCGGCTCTACCAGCTGGGCTTCGCGTCCTGGCTGCCGTCGTCGTCGATCGCGGAGGGCGTCTATTTCGGGATCCGCGTCGATGGCCGCCTCGTCGCCGCGGCCGGCACCCACGTGATCGGCCGGCAGGCCCGGCTGGCCGTGGTCGGCAACGTCCTGACCCACGTCGACTATCGCGGGCGCGGCTTCGCGACCGCCGTGACCGGCGCCGTCACCGCCGAGCTCCTCCGCCACTGCGACCAGGTCGTCCTCAACGTCCGCTCCGACAATCCGCCCGCGCTCCAGGCCTACCGCCGCCTCGGCTACGCCGAGCACGTCCGGTTCGAGGAGCGCCTCGCCCATCGCCTCGGCTCGCCGTGGCCGGACCTCGCGGCGCCGCTCCGCCAATTCTTCACCCGCAAGGAGAACTGACCCGATGACCGAGACGATCGCCGGCGCCCCGGACCACGACGTGACGGACCTCGGCCTCGCCGCCGAGGGCATCCGCCGGATCGAGTGGGCCGAGCGCGAGATGCCCGTCCTCCGCCTGATCCGCGACCGGTTCGAGCGGGAGCAGCCGCTGGCCGGGGTCCGGATCGGGGCCTGCCTCCACGTCACGACCGAGACCGCCAACCTGATGCGGACCCTGAAGGCCGGCGGGGCCGAGGTCTTCCTCGCCGCCAGCAACCCGCTCTCGACCAAGGACGACGTGGCGGCCGCGCTCGTCGCCGAGTACGGGATCGCGACGTTCGCCCGGCGCGGCGAGGACCGCGACACGTACTACGCCCATCTGAACGCGGTCGCCGACACGAAGCCGCAGATCACGATGGACGATGGCTGCGACCTCGTCTCGCTCCTCCACAGCGAGCGGCCCGCCCAGGTGAAGGAGGTCCTCGCCGGGACGGAGGAGACGACGACCGGCGTGATCCGGCTGAAGGCGATGGCCGCCGACGGCGCGCTCGGCTTCCCGGTCGTCGCGGTCAACGAGGCCCAGACGAAGCACCTCTTCGACAACCGCTACGGGACCGGCCAGAGCACGATCGACGGGATCCTCCGGGCGACGAACATCCTCCTCGCCGGGCGCAACGTCGTGATCGCCGGGTACGGCTGGGTCGGCAAGGGGATCGCGTCGCGGATGAGCGGGATGGGCGCCCACGTCGCGGTCATCGAGGTCGACCCGGTCCGGGCGCTCGAGGCGCTGATGGACGGCTACCGGGTCATGACCGTCGGTGAGGCGGCCCCGTGGGGCCAGCTGTTCGTGACCGCGACCGGCAACATCAACGTCTTCCGGCGCGAGCACTTCGCCGCGATGCAGGAGGGCGCCGTCATGGCCAACTCCGGCCACTTCGACGCCGAGCTCGACCTCAAGGCGCTCCGCGAGATGGCCGAGGGCCATATCCGCGACGCCCGCGAGAACGTCCAGGAGTTCGACATCGGCGGGCGGAAGATCAACCTGATCGCCGAGGGCCGGCTCGTCAACCTCGGCGCGGCCGAGGGCCACCCGGCGGCGGTCATGGACATGAGCTTCGCCAACCAGGCCCTGTCGGCCGAGTACGTCGTCAAGCACCACGCCGAGCTGACCCCGCAGGTCTACGTCGTGCCCGAGGCGATCGACGCGGAGGTGGCCCGCCTGAAGCTCGCCGCGATGGGCATCACGCTCGACGACATGACGGCCGAGCAGAAGGCCTACGTGAGCTCGTGGCAGCACGGCACCTAGCCCGGTGACCGAGCGCGTCGCGCCCTTCGGGTCGTGGCCGTCGCCGTTCCCGATCGAGCTGCTGACGCGCGGCGCGGCCACGTTCGCGGAGGTCGGGGCGGCCGGCGGCCGGCGCTGGTGGCTCGAGGGCCGGGCCGAGGAGGCCGGTCGCCAGGTCCTCGTCCGGCGCGAGCCCGATGGGACGCTGACGCGCCTGACTCCCGAGGGGTTCAACGCCCGCTGCCGGGTCCACGAGTACGGCGGCGGGGCGGCCCTCGTCGCCGGCGACCTCGTCGTCGTCTCCGACTTCCCGACCGGCCGCCTGCAGCGCGTCGTCGCCCCCGGCGTCCTCGAGCCGCTCAGCCCGGACGGCCGGGCGTGGCGGTTCGCCGACCTCAGCCTGGACCCGGGCCGCAACCGGATCCTGGCCGTCCGCGAGGACCACGAGCCGGACACGCTCGCCCGCCACGGCGAGGCCGAGAACGCGATCGTGGCGATCGATCTCGGCGACGGGTCGGTGACGGTCCTCGCCGACGGATCCGACTTCGTGGCGGCGCCACGGCTGTCGCCGGACGGCCGCCGCCTCGCCTGGCTCCGCTGGAACCACCCCAACCTGCCGTGGGACGGCACGGAGCTCGTCGTCACGGAGCTGGACGAGGCCGGCCGGCCAGCCGATCCGCGGGTCGTCGCGGGCAGCGCGTCGGACTGGATCGCCCAGCCGCGCTGGTCGCCGAGCGGGGTCCTCCATTTCGTGGCCGAGCCGGACGGCTGGATGAACCTGTTCCGGCTGGGCGCCGCCGGCCGCGTCGAGCGGGCGAGCGAGCCGATCGAGGCCGAGTTCGCCTTCCCCGACTGGGTGTTCGCGCTCTCGAACTACGCGTTCGCCTCGGACGGGACGATCCTCGCCGTCGGCCGGAGCGGTGGGCGCGACCGCCTCTACCGGATCGGCCCTGACGGCGCGTCGACGCCGTTCGAGCTGCCGTTCAGCGAGATCTCCTACGTCGCGATCGACGGCCCGACGGCCGTCTTCCGGGCGGCCGCGACGGATCGACCGTGGGCCGTCCACGAGCTCGATCTCGCGACCGGCGAGACGACCCTGCTGCGGCCCTCGACGGCCCTCGCGCCGGACCCGGCCGACGTCTCGCTCGGCGAGCTCGTCGAGTTCCCGACCGACGGCGATCGGACCGCGTTCGGGATCCTCTACCGACCGGCGAGCCCGACGGTCGAGGGTCCCGCCGGGTCCTTGCCGCCGCTGATCGTCACCAGCCACGGCGGCCCGACGGCCCAGGCGTCGACGGCCTTCGCCGTGCTGACCCAGCTCTTCACGAGCCGCGGCTTCGCCGTCCTCGACGTGGACTACGGCGGCTCGACCGGCTACGGGATGGCCTACCGCAAGCGGCTCGAGGGCGAGTGGGGCGTCGTCGACCTGGCGGACTGCGTCGCCGGGGCCCGCTGGCTCGCCGCCCAGGGCATCGTCGATGGCGAGCGCCTCGCGATCCGCGGCGGCAGCGCGAGCGGCTACACGACGCTCTGCGCCGTGACGTTCAGCGACGCGTTCTCGGCCGGGACGAGCTACTTCGGGATCGGCGATCTCGTGACGTTCGTGGCCGAGACGCACAAGTTCGAATCGCGCTATCTCGAGCGCCTCGTCGGGCCGTATCCGGAGCGCAAGGACCTGTACCACGACCGCTCGCCCCTGAATTTCGCCGACCGGATCTCGTGCCCCGTCCTGATCCTCCAGGGCGCCGAGGACCGGATCGTCCCGCCGGCCCAGGCCGAGCAGATCGTCGACGTCCTGTGGGAGCGCCAGCTGCCCCACGCCTATCTGCTGTTCCCCGGCGAGGATCACGGCTTCCGCAACGGGGCGAACATCATCCGCTCGTTCGAGGCGGAGCTGTCGTTCTACGGCCAGGTGTTCGGCTTCGAGCCGGCCGACGCGATCGAGCCGATCGAAGTCGCCTTTCTTGGCCACGGCGCGGCGCCCGGACCGCAACCGGCGGGAGGCTCGACGGCGCGGTGAGCGGCGCGCTCCTGGCGATCGGGCCGGGCTCCAGCCCGATCGCCGCCGCCCTCGACGCGGGATCCACTGGAACGTCCGCCTCGGCGACGGCGATCGCGACCGTCGTCGTCCTGCTGATGGCGGCGACGGTCCTCGCCATCCTGGCCCGCAGGCTGGGGCTGCCCTACCCGGTCCTCCTCGTCCTCGGCGGGCTGGCGGTCGGGTTCGTGCCCGGGTTGCCCGTCGTCGCCCTCGAGCCGGACGTCGTGTTCCTCCTCTTTCTCCCGCCGATCCTGTTCGGCGCCGGCTACTTCACCTCGATCCGCGATCTCAAGTCGAACCTCCGCCCGATCGCGCTCCTGGCGGTCGGCTGCGTCCTGTTCACGATGGTCGTCGTGGCGGTCGTCGTCGAGGCGATCGTGCCGGGCATCGGCTGGGCGGCGGCGTTCACCCTCGGCGCGATCGTCGCCCCGCCGGACGCGGTCGCGGCGACCGCGATCTTCCAGCGGCTGGGGGCGCCGCGGCGGATGGTCACGATCCTCGAGGGCGAGAGCCTCCTCAACGACGCCACGGCGCTCGTCGCCTATCGCTTCGCCGTCGGTGCGGCGTTCGGCACCGCGTTCTCCCTCGTCGAGGCCGGTGGCACGTTCGTCGTCGCCTCGATCGGCGGCGTCGCGATCGGGCTGGTCGTCGGCATGGTCGTCGCCCGGCTCGTCCGGCTCGTCGACGACGAGGTCTTCTCGGTCGTGATCACGTTCCTCGCCCCGATCGCCGCCTACCTGCCGGCCGAGCGGCTCGAGCTGTCCGGTGTCCTGGCCACCGTCGTGGCCGGAATCTGGGTCGGGCGGCGGGCCCCGAAGGCCCTCAGCTCCGGCGTCCGCCTGTCCGGCGTGGCGGCCTGGCAGATCCTGCTGTTCCTGATCAACGGGGCGATCTTCATCCTCATCGGGCTGTCCCTGCCGCAGGCCCTCAACCGCCTCGCCGGCCGGCCGCCCGGCGAGCTGCTCGGGCTGGCGGTCGCGGTCTCGCTGGCGGTCATCGTCGCCCGGATCGTGTGGGTCTTCCCGGCGACCTACCTGCCGCGCCGGATCCGCCGGATCCGCGAGGCCGACTCCGACCCGCACCCGTCGCCGCGGAGCGTCGTCATCGTCGCCTGGGCGGGGATGCGCGGGGTCGTCTCGCTGGCCGCCGCGCTGGCCCTGCCGGCCGACTTCCCCGAGCGGGATCTCGTGATCTTCCTGACCTTCGCGGTGATCCTGGCGACGCTGGTCGGACAGGGGATGACCCTGCCGATCCTCCTCCGTCACCTCGACATCGACGACGGCGCCGGGGCCGAGGGCCAGGAGGAGGCCTACGCCCGCTACGTCGCGGCCGACGCCGCCACCGCCCGCCTCGACGACCTGGCCCGGGCCTGGCCAGGCCATCTCGAGCTGATCGACACGCTCCGCGCCCAGTACAGCCACCGCAGCCACCACGCCGAGCTCCGGCAGGACCGGGCCGAGCAGGACGAGGACGCCGAGCAGGAGCTCCTCGAGCACCGCCAGATCCGGGTCGCCGTCCTGGACGCCGAGCGCGAGGCGCTGATCGCCCTCCGCGACCGGGCCGCGATCTCGGACGACATCTTCCGCCGCGTCGAGCGCGACCTCGATCTCGAGGAGCTGCGGATGGAGGTCTGAGGCGGCGAACTGGCGAGCCCGCCGGCCGTCGTCGGTCGTCGGGTCGCGGCCGGCCGCGTCCAGCCCGGCCCGCCATCCGGCCAGTCATTCACCCGTGGAGTGACCGGCGCGGACATTGAGCGTGACCTCGGCCGCTCGAGCGGCGTCCTCCGCACCCTGACCGCGCCGGCCAATCACAGCATCAATGCCTGGCCAGGTGGGCCGTTGCTCGCGGGGGAGGGCGACCCGCCGCGTCGCTGTGCGGCCTCAGCGGAGCCGGACCGCCACCACCCGGCCCAGCTCCTCCTCGGCGAGCGGCAAGGCGGTCGTGCGGCTCGAGTCGGCGACGTCGACGAGGACGACCTGGGCGGCCGCCTCGGGCCGGCCGACCGTGATCCCCAGCGCGGCGAACCCGTCGCGGACGCCGATCAGGCCCGCCCCGGCGATCGGCCCGGTCTCGAGCAGCGGCGGCCCGGCCGTCCCGTCGGACCCGTACCGCCGCAGCCACGTCCGCTCGGGGTAGATCGGGGAGTCCGCGGCCAGGACGTACAGGCCGCCGTCCCCGCCCCACGCCGAGCCCAGCGGAGCTTGCCTCCCCGACGTCGAACGCGAAGGCGGCATCCGCCTCGCGGACCTCGATCGTGGGCGGACCGCCGCTGGAGTCGGCGTTGGTCCGCCAATCGGCGAGCCGGCCGGTTGCCGGATCGACGATCCGCCCGCCGAGCGTGCCGGGCTCGGGGTCGAGCCCGTCGGCGGCGCCGACGCCGAACGTGATCGTCGGCTCGACGCGGGTCCCGTCCACCTCGACCCGGAACGACCCGATCAGGCTGCCGAGGCTGGGCGACACGACCCCGCCGTAGACCCACCGCCCGTCCGCGGACCAGCCGAGGGGCAGCGTCCGCGGGTCGAGCTCGGGCGGGACGATCTGGCCGATCGGGATCGGCGTCGGGAGGAAGACGGCGCTCGGGAGCTCGATCGTCCGGGCCGTCGCCCGGCCCGTTGCGTCGATCGTGACGACCCGCCACTGGCGCGGCCGCCCGGCGATCACGACCTCGTGCCCGTCCGGCGCCCAGACCGCGCCCGACGCGGCGATCAGGCCGTCGCCCTCCCAGAGGGTGGCGCCCGTGGCGTCGAGGAGCCGACCGCGGTCGCCGCCGGGCTGGCCGCTCTCCGACTGCAGCACCAGCAGCCGGCGGTTGTCCGGGGCCGGGACGGCGAACAGCTGATCGCCGACGAGGCCGGCCAGACCGGTCGGAAAGCTCGCCACGACGGCCGTGCCGGCCCCCGGCGTCCAGCGCTCGATCCGGAGGTCGTTGCCCGTCCGCTCGACGAGGTCGACGATCGGCGCGCCCGCCAGCGACCGATCGGGCAGGTCGAGGAGCCGCTCGATCCTGGCGGCCGTGGTCGGCCGGGTCGTCGGGATCGCCGACGCGCCGGCGGACCGGAGCCCCGACGCGGACGGGGTCGACGGGCTCGCGGATCCGCCGATGGTGATCGGCGGATCGGATCCCGCGCCGCCCGGCCCGGCAGCTCGAGACAACAGCGCCAGGCCGACCGCGCCGCCGAGGATCGTCACGACCAGGGCGGCAACCACGGCGCCCCGGCGGCGGGCCGCGCCGGATTCGGCGAGGCGCTCGATCGGGACCTCGTAGCGGCCGTCGTCGCGCGGGGTCGTCATGGTTCAGCTAACGACGGGCGAGGTCGCGCAGGATCTCCATGCCCCGGGCGACGTCGGCGAAGCTGGTCGTGAGCGGCGACAGCCCGAGGCGGATCGAATTGGGCGCTCGGAAGTCGGGGACGACCCGGGCCGCCATCAGGCGCCGCGTCAGGTCCCGGGCGTCGGCTCGTCGGACGGAGACGTGCGAGCCCCGCCGGTCGGCGGCACGCGGGCTGCCGAGCTCGAACCCGAGCGGGGCCAGCCAGGCATCGTGGAGGGCGATCGCGTATTCCGTGAGTGCGACGCCCTTCGCCCGGATCGCGTCGATCCCGGCCTCGACCGAGACCCGGATCCCCTCCTCGGCCGCGGCCAGCCCGAGGACTCCCGGCGTCCCGGTCAGCCAGCCGCCGATCCCGGCCATCGGCCGGAAGCCCTGGCCCATCTCGAACTGGTCGGCCTGGGCGAACCAGCCCTGGATCGGGTTGCGCAGCTCGGCCTGGAGGTCCGACCGGACGTAGAGGTAGGCCGGCGCCCCCGGCCCGCCGTTGAGGTACTTGTAGGTGCAGCCGACCGCCAGATCGACGCCATGCTCGGCGAGCCCGACCGGCACCGAGCCCGCCGAGTGGGACAGGTCCCACAGGACCAGCGCCCCGGCGTCGTGGGCCAGGGCGGTGATCGCCGCCAGGTCGGCGATCGCCGCCGAGCGGTAGTTCACGTGGCTGAGGGTGACCAGGGCGACGTCACCCGGACGCGCGTCCAGGACGGCCGCGACGTCGTCGACGCTCGGGCCGTCGATCGGGTCGGCCTCCAGCCAGGCGATCTCCCGGTCGCGGTCGCGGGCGAGGCCCTCGAGGACGTAGCGATCGGTCGGGAAGTTCGCCCGGTCGGTGACGACGACGCGACGGCCCGGCCGGGCGTCGAGCGCCGCGCTCGCCAGCCGGTAGAAGTCGACCGTCGTCGAGTCGCAGATCGCGACCTCGTCGGGCCGGGCGCCGAGGAGGCCGGTCCCGAGCAGGTCGCCGACCCGGCGGGGCGCGTCGAGCCAGTGGTCCCAGCCGCGGATCAGCTCGCCGGCCCACTCCTGCGTCGCGACCCGGGCGAGGCGCTCGATCGCCCGCAGCGGCGGCCGCCCGAGCGAGTTGCCGTCGAGGTAGACGAGGTCCGGGTCGGGGACGACGAACCGCCCCCGGAACGGCGCGAGCGGGTCGGCCGCGTCGAGCGCGCCGGGATCGGCGGCCGCGTCCGGGACGACGTCGAGGCTCACCCGCGGAGTCTAGTCGGCCCGCGTATCACGACCCCGGCCGGGCGCATGCTACCCTCCGGCCGACGGCACCCTAGAGGAACCCATGACGAGCATCGTCGACGCGCCGCAGTACCTCTTCACCTCGGAATCGGTCACCGAGGGCCATCCCGACAAGATGTGCGACCAGATCTCGGACGCCATCCTCGACGCGATCATCCGCGACGATCCCGACGCCCGCGTCGCCTGCGAGACGGCCACGACGACCGGCCTCGTCCTCGTCCTCGGCGAGATCACGACGACGACCTACATCGACTTCCAGACGGTCGTCCGCGACACGGTCCGCGACATCGGCTACACGAAGGCCGACTACGGCTTCGACTACCAGACCTGCGGCACGCTCGTCTCGGTCAAGGGCCAGTCGCCGGACATCGCCCAGGGCGTCAATTCCGCCCTCGAGGTCCGCGACCAGGCCGCCGCCCACGAGCTCGGCGCCGGCGACCAGGGAATGATGTTCGGCTTCGCCTGCCGCGAGACGCCGGAGCTGATGCCGCTCCCGATCGCGCTGGCCCACCGGATGGCTCGGCGCCTGGCCGAGGCGCGCAAGACCGGCCAGCTCCCGTACCTCCGCCCCGACGGCAAGACCCAGGTGACGGTCGAGTACCAGCACGGGGTGCCCAGGGCCGTCCGGACTGTCGTCCTCGCCGCCCAGCACGACCCCGACGTCCGCGCCGAACAGCTCCACGACGACCTCATCGAGGCGGTCATCCTGCCGACGATTCCCCACGACCTGCGCGACAGCGACCCCGTGATGCACGTCAACCCGACCGGCCGGTTCGTCACGGGCGGCCCGATGGGCGACGCCGGGCTGACCGGTCGCAAGATCATCGTCGACAGCTACGGCGGCATGGCCCGCCACGGCGGCGGGGCCTTCTCGGGCAAGGATCCGACGAAGGTCGACCGCTCGGCCGCGTACGCCGCGCGGTGGGTCGCGAAGAACGTCGTCGCGGCCGGCCTCGCCGATCGGTTCGAGGTCGAGATCGCCTACGGGATCGGCATCGCCCGGCCGATCTCGTTCTCGGTCGAGTCGTTCGGCACCGGCCGGATCGACGACGCCGAGATCCAGCGACTCGTCGAGCGCAACTTCGATCTGCGGCCGGCATCGATCATCGCCGCGCTCGACCTGCGCCGGCCGATCTACCGCCAGACGGCAGCCTACGGTCACTTCGGCCGGCCGGACCTCGACCTGCCGTGGGAGCGCACGAACCTCGCCGCTCAGCTGGCCTCCGACGCCGGCGTCAACCTTCCGGAGCCTGTCCCCGCCGGATGAGCGAGCCAGCGCCGGCCGGATCCGCGCTCGCTGCGTTCGCCGCCGCGATCGAGTCGTTCGACCGCCGCCTCAGGGCGATCGACGACCGCTCCCTCGAGGCGTTCTGGGCCTGGGAGGCGTACGACGAGGAGGGGGTCCGGTTCGGGATCCTCCGGACGACCGAGCAGGTCGGCGACGCCGCCGTCGAGATCGCCGCCCGCCGAGCAGCGGCCGGGACCCAGGCCGGCCGCGCCGGCCGGATCCTCGGCCGCTATCTCGTGGCCTGGCGCGAGCTGTGGTCGGTCGCCGACCGGGCCGACACGGCGATCGACACGCCGCCGCTCGAGGGGGAGTGGCCGCTCCGGACGATCCTCGACCACCTCGTCGAGGCCGACCTCGGGTTCCTCGTGACGATCCGCAACGGCCTCGATCAGCGCCGGGCGGGGGTCCAGGTCCCGGCCCGCGTCGCCTCCGACGAGGCGTGGATGGTCCTGGCCGAGGTCGAGGAGGCGCCGTGGCGGGCCGCCTTCGCCGGCTCCCTCGCCGACATCCGGGCGTTCCATCGGACGGCCCGCGACCGGATCGTCGGCCGGCTCGCGTCGATGACCGACGAGGAGCTCGCGGCAACGTCCCCGTTCTGGGACGGCGAGCGGCCGAACCGCTTCCGGCTCGGCCGGTTTGAGTCGCACCTCCGCCAGCACACGATCCAGGCGGAGAAGGCGGTTCAGGCGACGATCGGCGCGCCGCGCGAGGTCGAGCGTCTGCTGCGCCTCCTGGCGCGGGCGGCCGGCGACGTCGAGGCCGCCGCGATCGGGGCGAACCCGGACGAGCTCGACTCGATCCTCGCGCCTCTCGCCGAGGAGGTCGCCGCCCGGACCGAGGAGCTCGTCGCGGCCAGCCGCGGGGCGCCGTCGGCGGAGGGGTAGGCCGCCGCAGGAGCCGTCCCGGGGCGCCCGGACCGCCCGGACCGCCCGCCGCCCGGACCACGCCGGTCAGTCGGTCAGGCTCCCTGGTCGGCGATCATCCCGGCCACCGAGGTGTCGCGCCCGATTCCGCCGCGGCGCCGCGTCAGCAGCTGCCCGATCAGCAGGACCGACAGCGTGATCAGCAGCATGATCGCGGCGACCGCGTTCGTCGCCGGCGTGACCCCGCGCTTGATCTGGCCGAACACGTAGAGCGGCATCGTCGTCGTCCCCGGCCCGTTCACGAACGTCGTGATCAGGTAGTCGTCGAAGGCGAAGGTGAACGACAGGAGGAAGCCCGCCACGATCGCCGGCAGGAGCTGCGGGAACGTGATCTGCCAGAACGTCCGCCACGGTGTGCCGTACAGGTCGTAGCTCGCCTCGACGTGGGTCCGGTCCATGCCCGACAGGCGGGCCCGGACGAGGAGAAGGACGAGGCTGATGTTGAACAGCGACAGGGCGGGCACGATCGTGTGGAAGCCGAACCCGATCTCGTGCCCGGTGATCGCCGTCACGACCCCGTCGCGGCCGATCGTGCTGGCAAAGAAGACGAGCGTGGCGAGCGCGATCACGAGCTCCGGGACGATGACGCTGATGTAGGTCAAGGCGTCGATCGGGAGCCGGAGCCAGCTCGGGACCCGCTGCAGCCCGAGCGCCGCCATCGTCCCGACGAGGGTCGAGATGATCGCGGTCGAGAAGCCGACGATCAGGCTGTTGAGGAGGTCGCGCTGGACCTCCTTGTTGGCGAGGACGTACTCGTACCAGCGCAGGCTGAGGCCGTCCCACTGGGTGACCCGGCGGGCGGTGCCGTTGAAGCTGAACACGACGACGACGACGATCGGGAGGTACAGGAACAGGTAGACGAGGAACGTGTGGCCGCGCAGCCAGGCCTCGACGAGCTGTCCGCCGCGATCGACCTGCCCGCGGGCGCGGCCGCCGAGCGAGCGGCTGGCGGGCAGCGGAACCGCCGGCGAGCTCATCGGGCCACCGCCGCCACGGGGCGCATCGCCGCCGTCAGACCGACCGCCGCCATCAGACGACGCTCACGTCGCGCACGGTCCGGCCGCGGTTCGTGAACCACACGTAGACCGTCACCACGACGAGCATGATCAGGATCAGCCCGACGCCGAGGGCCGATCCCGCCGGCCAGTTTCGGGCCTCGAGGAATCGCAGGTAGAGCGCGTTCCCGATCGTGTAGACCTGGCCGAAGCCGAGCAGCTGAGGGATCACGTACTCGCCCATCATCGGGATGAAGACGAGGATGCTGCCGGTGATCAGGCCCGGCAGGGCGATCGGCAGCGTGACCTGGCGGAACGTCGCCCAGCGCCCGGCCCCGAGGTCCTTGGACGCCTCCACGAGCGAGCGGTCCATCCGCTCGAGCGTCACGTAGAGCGGGAAGACCATCAACGGCAGATAGCCGTAGACGAGGCCGAGGAGGACGCCGGGCTCGGTCCCGAGGATCCGGAAGGCGGTGTTGCCGGTCAGGTCCTGGAAGAAGCCGGCGATCCCGTCCTGACCGAGGATCAGGAGCCAGGCGTAGGTCCGGATGAGGAAGCTCGTCCAGAAGGGGATGACCAGCAGGACGATCAGGAGCGCCTTGCGACGTCGTGCGCGGGTCGCGATGAAGTAGGCGAGCGGCAGCCCGATCAGGAGGCACAGCGCCGTTCCTGCGATCGACAGCTGGAGGCTCGTCAGGAACGGATCGGGGCTCTTCAGGGCCGCCGCGTAGTTCTCGAAGCTGAAGCCGGGCGTGTAGCCGCCGAGGCGGTTCCTCGTCCCGAAGCTGAAGACGACGACGAACAGGATCGGCGCGACGAGCAGCACGACGTACCACAGCGCGGCCGGCAGGACGAGCGCTCCCGTGAGGAACCGGGAGCGCCATCGTCCGGCAGCCGGCGTGGCCGGCGCGGGCGGCGGCGGGGCCGCCGCGATCGTCGCCATCAGGGTCGGTGGGTCGGGAGGTCAGTCGGCTCGGGCGATCAGCCGTGGCCGATGCTGGAGACGAACTCCTCCCAGATCTCGACCCGGAGCGGGTCGGTGGAGACGTCCTGCGCGCCCTCGAGCTTGCCCGAGGCGAGGACGTCGGCGGGGACGAAGACGGTCGGGTTGTCGAGGAGCTCCTTCGGCACGAGCTTGATCGCCTCGAGATTCGCCGTGGCGTAGCGGTTCGTGACGGTCTCCTTCGCCTGGACGGCGGGATCCTGGATGAAGTTCAGCCAGGCGTAGGCCGAGTTCGGGTGGGGCGGATCCTTGAAGATCACCCACGTGTCCATCCAGAACAGCGTGCCGTCCTCCGGGATCACGTAGACCGTGTCGGCCGTCTCCGGCTTCTCCTTCAGGTCGTCGATCCCGCCGGTCCAGACGAGGCCCATCACCGCCGACTCGTCGGCGAGCTTCGCGTCGTACGTGTCCGAGTCGAGGGCGAGGACGTGGGGAGCCAGGCCGCGGAGCAGCTCGCGGGCCTCGCCGAGCTCCTTCGGATCGACCGAGTTCAGCGAGTAGCCGAGGGCCTTGAGCGGGGCGACGAACACGTCACCCGGCGAGTTCACGACGACGATCCGGCCCGAGTACTTCGGGGCCACGTCGAAGAAGTTCTGCCAGGTCCTGACCTCGTCCTTGACGACCTTCGTCCGCAGCGCGATGCCGGTCGTTCCCCAGTCCTTCGGCAGGTGGTAGTTGTTCAGGTCGGCCTTGTCGCCCTTGTAGAACTGCTGGAACTGGGGATCGATCAGGGCCGCGTTGGGGAGCTTCGACCAGTCGAGCTTCTGGAGGAAGTCGCCGGCGACCATCGCCTCGACGAACTCCGCGGTCGGGGCGCCGATGTCCCATTGGCCCGTCGCGCCGGCCTGGAGCTTGGTCATCATCTCCTCGTTCGACGAGAAGATGTCGTAGGTGAACTCGTCGACCTTGAAGTCCGTCTTGAACTTCTCGATGTTGTCCGGGTCGACGTAGTCGGCCCAGTTGTACATGAAGAGCTTGCCCTCGGTCTCGGTCACCGCGACCGCCGACGGCGCGACCGACGGCTCGACCGACGCGGGGGCCGAGCTCGGCCCGGTCGAGGCCGGGGCGGCGCTGGTCGTCGGGGCGGCGCTCCCGCCCGACGAGCAGGCCGCGATGAACGCGCTCAGGCCGGCCATGCCGGTTCCCGCCAGGAAGCCGCGCCGGCTGATCCGGCCGCGGTTCATCCGCTGGATCAGGGCGTCGAGATCGCGATCCGTCATCGGTTCCTCTCCTCCTCGTCCCGGCGGCCCCGGGCTGGCTGGATCCTCATCCGGCGAGGACGAGGTTGGCGGCTTCGTGCCACCGGACCGTGACCGGCTGACCGGGCCCGAGGCCCTGGCCGGTCTGCTCCCCCAGTTGGTTCTGGCGCCGGACGACCAGCTCGCCGGCATGGTCCGTCCCGATCCGGTACTCGGTCTGCTCACCGAGGTAGGTTCCCTGGCGAACCCGGCCGGCGATCCGGGTCCAGCCGTCGGGCTCGGTGGTGGCGCCGGGCGACCCGGCGGCGGCCGGCTCGACGCGGAGGTGC
Source organism: uncultured Chloroflexia bacterium (assembly GCA_963710105.1). Classification (GTDB taxonomy): domain Bacteria; phylum Chloroflexota; class Limnocylindria; order Limnocylindrales; family CSP1-4; genus CF-46. Next base: position 2,352,491 of record CAVPYV010000001.1, on the reverse strand, counting down.
TCGGGCCGGACCGCGACGACGACCCGGTCGCCGGCCTGCGGCCGGGCGTCGGGATCGGTCACGGCCCCTCGGAGCCGGAGCCCGCCGTCGGTCTCGACTGCGGCCGTCCGCGCCAATTCGTCGAAGCTCACGACCCGCGCGTCGAGCGGGTTGGAGACGCCGATGAAGTTGGCGACGAACGTGTTGACCGGTCGCTCGTAGAGGACCTCGGGGCGGCCCATCTGCTGGATGAGGCCGTCGCGCATGACCACGATCATGTCGCTCATCGTCAGGGCCTCCTCCTGGTCGTGGGTCACGTAGATGAACGTGATCCCGACCTCCTGCTGGAGGGCCTTGAGCTCGAGCTGCATCTCCTTGCGGAGCTTCAGGTCGAGAGCGCCGAGGGGCTCGTCGAGGAGAAGCACCGTCGGCCGGTTGACGAGGGCCCGGGCAAGGGCCACGCGCTGCTGCTGGCCACCCGACATCTCCCAGGTCCGCCGGCCGCCGTAGCCCGCCAGGCGGACGAGCTCGAGCGCCTCGCCGACCCGGCGCTTCTCCTCGTCTCGGGACACCTTCCGCTGGCGGAGCCCGTAGCCGACGTTCTGGGCGACGTCCATGTGGGGGAAGAGGGCGTAGTGCTGGAAGACGGTGTTGACGTTGCGCTGGTAGGGGGGGACGCCGGCGATCGGGTGGCCGGCCAGGAGGATCTCGCCCTCGGTCGGCTGCTCGAAGCCGGCGATCATCCGGAGCGTCGTCGTCTTGCCGCAGCCGGACGGCCCGAGGAGGCTGGTGAACGACGCCGGCGGGATCGCCAGGTCCATCCGGTCGACCGCGACCACGTTCCCGAACCGCTTCGTGACGTGGACGATCTCCACGTCGGGCGGGCCGGCGCCATCGCCGGCCGGCGGCGTCGAGCCCCGGGCGGTCCCGGCGGCAGGGGAGGACGAAGCCCCGGATCGGCGACGCTGGCGGGAACGGTCACGAGCCCCTCTCTGCGCAGCGGGATGGGTGCGGTAACCGGTCGACGGTGTAGCGGCGCTACAGCGTGGCGGGATGGTAAGCGTCCGGGTTCCGCACCGTCAACGCTGGGAAGGTGCGAGATTCGAATCGGAGCCGGCCCGGAGACCTCGATGTCGCGGAATCCGCTGAAGCTATACTTCAGCGCCGCCGCCCCGGGCGCGGGGACGATCGGAGGGATGGCGCGACGATGGCTGCCCCGCAGGAGCTCCAGCTCGGTCCGCGAATCCGGGCCCTTCGCCAGGCCCGCCGGGTGACCCTTCGCGAGCTGGCCGAGCGGGCCGGCGTGACGGAGAGCTTCCTCTCCCAGGTCGAGCGCGGCGTGACGAGCCCCTCGATCGCGTCGGTCCAGCGGATCGCCCGGGCCTTCGACCTCGGCATCGCCGATCTGTTCGTCGATGAGCCGCCGATCGGCCGGGTGGTGCGTCGTGCGGAACGGCGGCGGATCGCCTATCCCGGGCTGAACGCCGTCGACGAGTTTCTGACCAGCGGCCGGGACGGCCGGCTGGAGGTCATCGTGTCGACGATCGAGCCCGGCGGGGGCACCGGCGACGAGCCGTACGCCCACGACTCCGACGAGGAGGTGGTCATCGTCCTCGAGGGATCCCTCGAGCTGTGGGTCGGCGACGAGTTCCATCTCCTCGCGGACGGTGACGCCATCACCTACTCGTCCCGCCAGCCGCACCGCAACCGCAACCCGGGGCCCGGCCGGGCGGTCATCCTCTTCTGCGCGACGCCGCCGAGCTTCTGACCCACGGCTTCAGATCGCCGGCTCCTCGTTCCTCGCCGGGGTCCGCGGGACGTGCCCCGTTATCATGGGCGCTCATGTACGTCGTGATCCTGGCCGGCGGCGGTGGAACGCGGCTCTGGCCGCTGAGCCGGCCGGAGCGCCCGAAGCCCTTCCTGCCCCTCGTCGGGCGGGAGTCGCTCCTCCAGCACACGGTCCGCCGGATCCTGCCGCTCGTCGACGAGGTCGACGTCTTCTGCGTGGCCGACCAGCGCTACGGCCAGCTCGTCCGCGACCAGGCGCCCGACATCGGGCTGGTCGTCGAGCCGTCCGGTCGCAACACCGCGGCCGCGATCGCCCTCGCCAGCCGGGTCATCGAGCGACCCGACGACGAGGTGATGGTCGTCCTCCCGGCCGACCAGTGGATCGCCGACGAGGCCGGCTTCCGGACCGTGCTCCGTGTCGCGGCCGACCACCTCGCGATGGGCGTGTTCGACATCGACCAGCCCCTGGTGACGCTCGGCGTCCGGCCGACGTTTGCCTCGACCGACTACGGCTACCTCCGCCCGGACACGATGCACGGCGCCAAGGTCGAAGGCGTCCGGGTCAACCCGCTCCTCGGGTTCGAGGAGAAGCCGACCGAGGCGCGCGCCCGCGAGCTGATCAACCTGCCGGGCGTCGCCTGGAACGCGGGGATGTTCGCCTGGCAGCGCGGCGCGATCCGGGCGGCCCTCGAGAAGTACACCCCGCTGCCCCTCCTGATCGACCAGGCGGTCGGGTCGGATCTCGCGCTCGCCAACGCCTACGAGCGGATCACCCCGATCTCGATCGACCGGGCGGTGATGGAGAGCGCGGCCGCCGACCACCGCGTCGTCATGGGCGCGATGGACGTCGGCTGGAGCGACCTCGGGAGCTGGACCGCGCTGCTCGGGGCGATCGGTGGCGGCCGCGCCGACGGGGCGACGGGCCGGGTCGTCCAGACGGGCGAGACGATCGTGCTCGGCCCGGACGACGTCGTCGTCCGAACCATCGGCGGGCGCCTCGTGGCCGAGGCCGGCGCGGCCGTCGGCGGCGGCGCCGGCGGTACGATCGTTGCCGACGGTGTGTGGGCCCACCTGGCCGGCGCCGGCCCGCTCATCGCCGAGGTCCGCGGCCTGCTCGATCGGGTCGACCACGAGGAGGTCCACGCGTGACGATCATCGCCGAGATCCCGACGCCGACGACGATCGTGTTCGGGACCGACGGCTGGCGGGCCAGGGTCGCCGACGACTTCACCTTCGAGAACGTCCGCCGCTGCGCCGACGGCGTCGCCCGCTACGTCATCGACCGGGGCGAGCAGGCCAAGGGCGTCGTCATCGCCTACGACCGGCGGTTCGCCTCGGAGCACTTCGCGGCCGCGGCCGCCGAGGTCGTCCTCGCCGCCGGCATCCCGGTCTTCCTGGCCGGCCACGCGGTCCCGACCCAGATGACATCGTTCGAGGTCGTCCAGCGCGGCGCCGCGGCCGGGATCATGATCACCGCCTCGCACAACCCGTGGACGGACAACGGGTTCAAGGTCAAGGCTCCGAGCGGGGCCGCGGCCGGGGCCGAGATCCTGTCCGTCCTCGAGGCCGCGATCGCGACGAACGGCGGCAGCGCGATCGAGCGCCGGCCGCTGGCCGACGCCGAGGCCGCCGGCCTGGTCGAGCGGTTCGACCCGTTCGACGGCTACGAGCGGTTCGCCCGCGGGACGATCGACCTCGACGCCCTGCGGGCGGCCGACCTGTCGATCCTCGTCGACCCACTGTACGGCGTCGGCGCCGGCTGGATCCCGCGCCTGCTGCGCGACGGCCGGATCCGGGTCACAGAGATCCACAGCGAACGCAATCCCTACTTCGGCGGGATCAACCCCGAGCCGATCCGGCCCAACGTCGACGAGGCACTGGAACGGATCGCCGACGGCGGCTTCGACCTCGGCCTCCTCCTCGACGGGGACGCGGATCGGGCCGGCGCGGCCGACGAGCAGGGCACCTTCATCCACCAGCTCCAGGTCACCGGGCTCCTGATGTACCACCTGGCCGAGCACCGCGGGTTGCGCGAGCCGGTCGTCGTCAGCGTCAACAACACCTCGATGGCCGAGCGGCTGGGGACCCACTACGGGATCGCCGTCCACGAGACGCCGGTCGGGTTCAAGTTCATCGGGCCGGAGATGATCCGGACCGGGGCGATGCTCGGCGCCGAGGAGTCGGGCGGGTTCGGGTTCGGGATGCACCTCCCCGAGCGAGACGGGATCTACGCCGACCTGATGCTCATCGAGCTGTTCCTCGCCGAGCGTGCCGCCGGCCGCTGGCCGGTCTCGAAGGCGATCGCCCATTTCCACGAGATCGCCGGGCCGTCGTTCTACCGCCGGACGGACGTCCACATCGAGCGGGCCCGCTACGACGAGACGAAGCGCCACCTCCTCGTCGACCTGCGCGACCAGACACCGACCGAGCTCGACGGCCAGCCGATCGCGCGGACCGTGCCGCTCGACACCGGCGACGGCTTCAAGTTCTTCCTGGCCGACGGGACCTGGCTCCTGATCCGGGCCAGCGGCACCGAGCCGCTGGTCCGGGTCTACACCGAGGCCACCTCGGCCGAGCTGCGCGAGGCGATGCTCGTCGCCGGCGAGCGCCTGGTCCGCGGCTCGTGAGCGACGCGACGGCGGGCGCCGGCTCGGGTGGGGCGGCCGGTGATGTCGCCCCGCGGCGCGTCGACAAGCCGTGGGGCAGCGAGCTGATCTGGGCCCTGACCGACCGCTACTGCGGCAAGGTGATCACGATCGAGACGGGCAAGCGCCTGTCGCTCCAGTACCACGAGCGGAAGGACGAGGCGATCCTCGTGACGAGCGGCCGCCTCCGCCTCCATCTCGAGGACGACGCGGGCGAGCTGACCAGCCGCGAGCTGGGCCCGGGTGAGGCCGCCCACGTCGCGATCGGCCGGCGCCATCGCTACGAGGCGATCGAGCGGGTCGAGCTGATCGAGGTCTCGACCCCGGAGCTCGACGACGTCGTCCGGATCGAGGACGACTACGGCCGCGAAGGTACGTCCCGGCCCTAGATCGCCGAGGGGAGCGCGCTGACGACATGACCGACCCCCGCCGCCTCGGTTCCCGCGGCCGCCGAGCGCGCTGGCTCCGGCTCGCGGTCGTGGCCCTGGCCGCGGCGCTGGCCGCCACCGGCTGCGATCACGCCGCGAGCCCCGGATCGCCCGGACCGGACGCCGGCGCGGCTTCGGGTGCGGTGGCCGGCGGCACTCCCGCAACTCCTTCCGCCGTCGCACCCCTCGACTCGTCGGCGCCGGGCTCGGTGACCGGATCGGCGGGCCCGCCGCCGCTGGAATCGCCCGCCGCGTCCGGTTCTCCGGGCCCCGTCGCGAGCGCATCGTCGCCGGCCCCCGGGTACGACCCGGCGAAGTTCGGGTTCGCGGAAAAGGGTCTGCGCGGGGAGGTGATGGCCTTCGTGACGACGTCCCAGGTCGACGATGCGCTGGCCCGCCTCGACTTCGAGTCGACCTCGACGATCGCGTTCTTCAGCCTCGTCGCCGCGTCGAACGGCTCGATCAGCCACGACACGCGGTGGCGGTCCTGGAACACGCGCCGGGTCGACGACCTGATCGCCCAGGCGCACGCGACCGGGACGAAGGTCGTCGTGTCGCTGGCCCGCTTCTCCTGGTCGGCGAGCCAGACCCGGACGTCGACGGCCATCCTCGCCAGCGCCGCCAACCGGCAGCGGCTCGCCGCGGCCGTCGCCGACGAGGTCGTCCGACGCGGGATCGACGGGGTCAACGTCGACTTCGAGCCGATTCCGACCGGCCAGAAGGCGAACTTCACCGACCTCGTCCGGCGGATCCGGGCCGAGCTCGACGCGCGCGGCCCTGGCTACCAGCTGACGTTCGACGTCGTCGGCCACTTCGAGAGCTACGACGTCGGCGCGGTCCTCGCCCCGGGCGGCGCGGACGCCGTCTACCTGATGGGCTACCACTACGCCGGCACGTTCTCGACGATCGCCCACGCGACGGCGCCGCTCGGCGGTCCGCGCTACTCGGTCGGGGACGCGATCCGCGGCCTGCGCAAGGTGGCCCGGCCGTCGCAGCTGATCGTCGGCGTCCCCTACTACGGCCACCTCTGGCCGACCGTCAGCGGCGCCCTCAACGCCCGGACGACCGGCGACGGCTACGACGTCCTGTACGAGGACGCCCGCGTGATCGGGCCGAAGCACGGCGCGACGTATGACCCGATCGAACGCGTCCAGCACGCCGCCTGGCGCGGCCGGGCGTGTGCCACCTGCCCGCTCCACTGGTTCCAGCTCTACTACGACGACGCCCGGTCGCTCGGCGCGAAGTGGGCGGAGTTCCGCCGCCAGGGCCTGCTCGGGACGGGGGTCTGGACGTCCGCGTTCGAGGGCCCGAGCGGGGAGCTGACCGACGCCCTCCGGGCGGCCTGGCTGATCGACCCGTGACTCCCCGGCGGGTGGCCCGATCGTCCCCCGCGCGTCGCCGTTTTCGGGGGGTGACCGGACCGCCGTCGGGGTGTATCGTGGACCCACGACCGCCACACCGGTCGGGTGCACGACCGGACACGGCGGCCTCGTGAATGCGCCCCCAACGGGGCTGCGGAGGTATGCGTCGATGCACAGCTCCCTGATCGGCAAGGTCGAGAAGGCGAACCGCTATGCCCGCGAGCTCGATCGGATCACGGTCGACCGGCTCGCGCTCACGTTCCGCGGTGACAACGACACGCACCATGTCAGTCTCGACGCCGGTCAGTGGCACTGCACCTGCCACTATTTCGACTCCTGGCAGACCTGCGTCCATGTCCTCACCCTCCAGAAGATCATGGGCGTGATGCTGCCCGAGACCGCCCAGGAATCGATCTTCTCCGCCCAGGCCGCCGTGCCCGCCTGACCACCGCGCCGGGTCGCCCGGCGCGCGTTCCCTCGAAGGCGCCGACCCGCCGGTCGGCGCCTTTGCGATTCCCTGGCCGGCGGCGGCCGGCGATCGTCACGTCCGTCACGTCAGCCACGCGACCGACACCGGGTCGTCGGTGGACAGGCTCAGGCTCCGGGCCCGAGACCAGGCCGCTCCCGCACGAACGAAGCAGCTCGACGCCGACGCCGCCGTCACCGCGCCGGACGACGGCGAGGCGAGCTCCGTCCGGGCTCATCGCCAGATGATCGACGCCGACCGCACCCGGGCCGGCGAGGCGGATCATCCCGTCGCCCGCCTCCGACTCCCAGGCGGCTCGGTCGCCCACGAGGACATCCCCGGTCGACGCGTCGTCGATGGCCACCTGCTCCCCGTCCGCGGACGCCGCGACGATCGTGCCCGTCCCGCGCCGATCGGTCACCGCCCCGGAGGCGATCTCGACCGACGCGATGGCCGAGCTCCCGTCGGCCTCGATCACGTCGACGGCCACGGTGCCCGGGCCGAGCCAGGCCGGCGCGCCGTTCAGGCCGCGCGGGACCGATAGTGAGCGGGTGGTGCCGGTTCCGGGGTCGACGATCCGGAGGTCGAACGAGGGGCCCTGCGGGTCGCCGACGACGACCGCGATCGACCGGCCATCCGGCGCCAGGGACAGCAGGCGCACCGCGCCGGCGGCAATCGGCGCGAGCTCGAGCGGCCGCCACTCGCGGGGCGCGGGCCCGGGCAGCGACACCGCGACCGCCCCGTCATCGGCGGTCGCGACGACCACGCCGGCAGCGGCGGTGACGGCGACGCTTGCCGCGGACGGCCCGTCGAACGGGACGAGGCCGCCGCCCTCGTCGGTGATCCGCAGCGGACCGCCCGCCGCGACGAGGAGCCCGGCGACCCCGGGCGGGACCGGAGACGGACCGACCGTCGACGGGCCGACCGGGGCCGGGCCGGCGCAACCGGTCGCGACGGACGCCCCGAGGACGGCGGCCACGACCGCGATCGTCGCGGGCCGGGCGGCGCGGCGAGGGCCGGCGGGCCGCCCCGGACCGTGGGCTCGGGGCAGCCATGGCAGGCAGATCGGCGGGTGGCCGCTCATTCGACCACGTCGCCGCCGAGGACGTGGCCGTCGCCGGCATCGATCCACACCTCGACCGCCCGGAGGCGATCGGCGAGCGAGCCCGACGCGGCGAGCTGCACCGCCCAGGCGAGCCGGAGGGTCTCGGCCGGGGCGTCGAGTCGCGGGCCGCCGAACGCGTCGTTCGGGGCGACCCACGCCCGCTCGGCCGCCACGATGGACAGGTCGCCGGCCGCGCCGGCCAGGCGGGTGGCGACGACCGCGACCGCGGCGCGGCGCGCCTCGGCCGCTCCGAGCTGGCGGGCCGGCGCCGGAGCCAGCGGGCGCTCCGACCGAGTGAGGCCGTGGAACGAGCCGTCCGGCCAGAGCGCGATCCGGACGCCGTCGCCGCGGACCGCGACGCCGTCGACCGTCCGCGTCCAGGCAACGGACCAGCCGCCGGCACCCGCCGACCGCCCGACCGTGGGCCGGCCGGCGAGCGGGACACCGGCGGCGTGGGCGAGACCGAACGCGCGACGCTCGGCGGCCGGCCCGTCGAGGGCGGCCCCGCCGGAGGGACGCCAGCCGAGCGAGACCGCCATCGCGACGGAGCCGTCGAGCTCGAGCCGGGCGATCGCGACCTCGCGGCCGCCGGCGTCGAGGGCGGTGACCTCGTCGAAGGTCCGGTGCTCGAACAGGTCCTGCTGCCGTTCGACGCGCTGGGTGACGCCGGGCAGGCCGAGGGCGGCCACGACCGCCTGGCCGCGCGCTCGGGCGCGGGCCAGCTCGTCGGCCGGGGCCGGCAGGGAGCGGGTGGATCGGCCGCCCGCCACGAACGGGTCGGCGGCCTGACCGACCGACCCGCCGACGAGGAGCAGGCCGGCGACCGCCAGCCCGCCGAGGGCGAGGCGGCGCGGGAGATGGATGGATCGCATGTCCGCTCCTAGCTGCACGTCTTGCAGGTGGTCCACGGTCCGGCGACCCCCGACCACGAGTAGGTGCCCCACCAGTCGGCGTCGAAGCCGGAGTGGGTGAAGGCGCCGAGCATCGCGATGTCGAACGCGGCGCCCACCGACTTGCCGCCGGCGAGGGCGTTCCAGAAGCGCTGCTCGAAGATCCACTCGTCCGAGTCCCACTGGACGCCGATGTAGCCGACGTAGAACTCCGGGCCCTGGTTGGCGCCGCCGGTCGACTTCGTCTTGGCGATCGCGAAGGCGCCCGGCAGCGTTGTGTTGGCGTCGGCGGCATGGCAGGTCGAGACGAAGACCAGGTTGCTCGCCCGGCCCAGCCGCTTCGCCGCGATGTCCTTCGAGAAGATCACCGCCTGGCTGCAGTCGCCCGAGTCCTCGCGGAAGCCCGTGTAGCGGCGGCCGTCGCCGTTGAGGTAGTAGTCGCCGTGGCTGTGGACGTAGTAGCCCCAGTCACTGGGGGTGCGCTTGAGCGTCGCCGCCCGGGTGAACGCCGCGCCGGTGTAGGCCGAGGCGACATGGCCGAGGCGGGCGTAGGCGGCCTTGGCGGCCGTCTGCATCTTCGAAATGATCAGGTTCGCGTCGCCGTCGCACGGCGGGTTGAACCCGGTCGTGTTCACGTCGATCGAGGCGGGATACGAGGCGGCCATCGCCGTCGCCGCGGAGCCGGTCACGAGGACCGCGACCGCGAGGAGCGGCGGAGCGAGTGGACGCCACCATCGAGCACGGGACACCTGGCTGGTACCTCCTCCGGCGGATCGGATGGGCGGGAGGAGGGCGAGAGCGAGAGCGGGCGGCGATCGTCGCAGGCGGCCCTTATCTGCGGCTCAACCGGACGCCGCGCCAGCGGCCCGGGCCATGGGCCGTGGTAGCATCAGCGGGCTACCTCGATTTGCCGCGGGGTCGCGAAGCCGGTGAGAGTCCGGCACAGTCCCGCTACGGTGACCACCCGTCGGATGGCGAGGTGGAAGTCCGGTCGCCGGGCCCGCGGTCGATGCTCTACCTTCGAGAGAAAGGGCAGGCAACGATGCGCACGTCCGGCTGAATCGCCCCCTCCTTCCGTCGAAGCGAGGGGTTGTTGATTCCTGTGACCTCGTCGCTTCCCCCACCCGCCCTCCTGGAGCTTCCGACGTGCCCGCCATCCGTCCGATCGACCCTCGTCGGCGCCACGATCAGCGCCCCTCGATCGCCGTCGCGATCGCGATCCTCGCCATCCTCGTCGCCGCCTGTGGCAGCGCCGCGACGCCGCGCCCGTCCACGCCGCCCGACGCCACCGGCTCGCTCCTCGCACCGGCGACCGCGACCGCGCAGGCCAGCGCCTCGGCGCCGGCATCGGCCGGCCCGACCTTCCCGCTGACCCTGACCGACGACGAAGGCACGGCCGTCGAGCTCACGGCCGGGCCGACGAAGATCGTGTCGCTCACGCCCGCGGTGACCGAGACCCTGTTCGCCCTCGGCGTCGGCGACCGGATCGTCGGCAAGGTCGAGGACTTCACCCCGTATCCGTCCGAGGCGACCGGGATCCCCGACGTGGCGAAGTTCGGCGAGGTCGACGTCGAGAAGATCGTCTCGCTCGGCGCGGACCTCGTGATCGCCGGCGGCAACAGCTTCAACCCGCCCGACAAGATCGCCCAGCTCCGGAAGCTGAACGTGCCGGTCCTCGTGATCTACGCCCCGGACATCGCCGGCGTCCTCGAGGACATCGAGCTGACCGGCGACGCCGTCGGCCGGCCCGCCGAGGCACGCGACCTGACCGCCTCGATGCGCGCCGCGTTCGACCAGGTCCGGGCGGCGACGGCCGACCTGCCGAAGCCGCGCGTCTTCTACGAGCTCGACGCGACCCAGAAGATCTACACCGCGGCCGACGACTCGTTCCTCGCCGAGATGATCACCCTCGCCGGCGGCGCGCCGATCACGACCGGCAGCACGACGAACTTCGAGATCCCGCTCGAGACGCTGGTGACCGCGGACCCGGAGCTGATCCTGCTCGGCGACGCGGCCTACGGGACGACGGCCGACGCGGTCGAGGCCCGCAACGGCTGGGCCGGCATGACCGCCGTGAGGAACGGCGCGATCGTGGCGGTCGACGACGTCCTCGTCAGCCGGCCCGGGCCGCGCCTCGTCGACGGGCTGCGGTCCCTCGCGATGGCGATCCATCCGGACGCGAGCCTGCCGCCGTCCAGCCTCGCCCCGTCGTACCCGCCGTGCTGCCACCCCGGGCCGTCGGCCTCGACCTCGCCCGCGCCGTGAGCCTCGGGGCGCGGCGACGATGAGGGCCGGCGCGGCCGACGACCGACTTCCCGGCCGGGCGCCGGCCGTTGCCCTGCGGATCCGGCGGCCGACCGGCCGGGTGGCGATCCTCGCCGCGGCCGGCCTCGTCACGCTCGCCGTCGCGCTCGTCCTCGGCGTCGCCCTCGGCACGGTCTCGATCGCGCCCGGCGACACCCTCGCGATCCTCGCCCACCGCCTGCTCGGCCTGGACCTCGGCGCGACCTGGACGCCGCAGGCCGAGACGATCGTCTGGGACCTCCGCCTGCCCCGTGTCCTCACGGCGATGACGGTCGGCGCCGGGCTGGCCGTCGCCGGCACGACGTTCCAGGGGCTGCTCCGCAACCCGCTCGCGGATCCGTACGTGCTCGGCACCGCGAGCGGCGCGGCGCTCGGGGCGGCGATCGCGGTGGTCATCCCGATCCGGGCGACGTTCCTCGGGTTCGGGCTGATCCACGGCCTCGCGTTCCTCGGCGCGCTGGCTGCGGTGTTCACCGTCTACCGTCTGTCGCGGATCAACGGCCTCTCGCCGCTGACGAGCCTCCTCCTCACCGGCTACGCCGTCGGCTCGCTCCTGGCGGCCGGCCTGGCGATGGCGATGTACCTGTCGGGCGCCGCCCTGCGCCAGATCTTCGCCTACCTCCTCGGCGGGTTCGACACGTCGGGCTGGACCCAGCTAGGGGCGGCGTTCCCACTCGTCGCGGTCGGCTCCGTGCTGATCCTGCTCCGGGCGCGCTCGCTCGACGGGATGCTCCTCGGCGAGGAGGCGGCCGTCCACCTCGGGATCGACGTCGGCCGCGAGCGGGCGATCCTCCTCGCCCTGGCGTCGCTCGTCACCGCCGCCGGGGTCGCCGTCAGCGGGCTGATCGGGTTCGTCGGGCTGGTCGTGCCGCATCTCGTCCGGCTGGCGGTCGGCCCGAGCGCGCGGCGGGTCCTCCCCCTGGCCGCGCTCGGCGGGGCGGCGCTCATGGCCTTCGCCGACCTCGCGGCGCGGATGCTCGGCGAGATCCCGGTCGGGGTCGTGACCGCGGTGATCGGCGCGCCGTTCTTCCTCTCGCTGCTGCGCCGGACCCGGACCGGCTACGAGCTGTGATCGAGCTCCGCGGTCTCACCGTCGCCTACCACGGCAGGCCGGTCGTGCGCGACGTCGACCTCGCGATCCGAGCGGGGGAGCGGGTCGCCCTGATCGGGCCGAACGGAGCCGGGAAGTCGACGCTCCTCCGGGCGATGACCGGGGTCGTGACGCCGGCGGCCGGCGCGGTCCTGCTCGACGGTCGGCCGATCGCCCGGCTCGACCGGGTGACGATCGCCCGCCGGCTCGCCGTCGTGCCGCAGCAGGCCGTCCTGCCCTTCTCGACCCGAGTGGAGGAGGTCGTGGCCCTCGGCCGGCTGCCGCACGAGGATCCGATCCGGGGCGCGCGACCGGCCGACCGCGCCGCGACCGCCGCCGCCATCGAGCGGGTCGGGCTGGGGCACCTGCTCGGGCGCGACGCGCGGGAGCTGTCCCTCGGCGAGCGCCAGCTCGTCCTCCTCGCCCTCGCCGTCGCCCAGGCGGCGCCGGTCCTCCTCCTCGACGAGCCGACCGTCCACCTCGACCTCCGCCACCAGGTCGGCGCGATGGAGCTCCTCGTCGACCTCAATGAGCGTGACGGGACGGCGGTCGTAGCGGTCCTCCACGACCTCGGGCTGGCCTCGCTGTTCTTCCCGCGACTCGTCCTGATCGACCGCGGCCGGATCGTCGCCGACGGCTCGCCGGCCGAGGTGCTGACCGACGAGCGGATCCGGGAGGTCTTCGGGGTCGATCCGGCGATCGTCCGGCGGGTCGCCGCGGCCGAGCGGGCCTGATTCCGACCGACCCGATCGGCGATCATCGGCCGATGCGCATCGCCGACTTCGAGCTCGAACGCTTCTTCGCCCGCTGGGAGTTCGCCGTCCGCCACCTCCTGTGCGCCTCGGACGTCGAGGGCTGGCGGATGGCCGACCTGCTCGCCCTCGCCGACGACGACACGGCGGCGCACTGGACGGACCTCCGCCTCGGCTACACGGAGGCCCCCGGCCATCCGCTCCTCCGCGCCGAGATCGCGACGCTCTACGACACCGTCGAGCCCGACGACGTCCTCGTCTTCGCCGGCGCCGAGGAGGCGATCTTCTGCCTGTCGAACGTCCTCCTCGGCCCGGGCGATCACGCCGTCGTCACCTGGCCCGGCTACCAGAGCCTGTACGAGGTCGGCCGCGCCGCCGGCGCCGACGTGACGCTCCACGACCTGCGCGAGGCGGACGGCTGGGCGCTCGATCCGGACCGCCTGATCGCGTCGCTCCGGGCGAACACCCGGCTCGTCGTCGTCAACGCGCCCCACAACCCGACGGGGATGCTGCCGAGCCACGGCGAGTGGGCGACCCTGACCGCCGAGCTCGACCGGCGCGGGATCCACCTCCTCGCCGACGAGGTCTACCGCTTCCTCGAGCTCGACCCGACGGACCGCCTGACGGCCGGCGCCGACGCGTTCGAGCGCGGCGTGTCGCTCGGCGTGATGTCGAAGTCGTTCGCCATGGCCGGCTTGCGGATCGGCTGGCTCGCCACCCGCGACCGCGAGCTCCTCGGCCGCTGCGCGGCGTTCAAGGACTACACGACGATCTGCTCGTCGGCCCCGGCCGAGATCCTGTCACTGATCGCGCTTCGTGCCCGGGACACGGTCCTCGCCCGCTCGCGCCGGATCGTCGAGGCGAACCTCGCCCTGCTCGACGCGTTCTTCGCCGATCGCGCCGACCGGTTCGCGTGGGTCCGGCCGCGCGGCGGCTCGATCGGCTTCCCGCGCCTTCTCGACGACGAGCCGATCGACGCGTTCGCTGCCCGACTCGTCGAGGCCGAGGGCGTCCTCCTCCTGCCGGGCTCCCGGTTCGGGTTCGAGGGGAACCACTTCCGGATCGGCTTCGGGCGGAAGGACCTGCCGGAGGCCCTCGCCGGTTTCGGGCGGTTCCTCGACCGGGCACCCCGTCAGCGCTGATCGGACACCTCGCCGTCGCCGTCGCCGTCGCCGTCGCCGTCGCCGTCGCCGGAGCACGCCGGGCCGCCGGTGCGCCGCGGCCACGGCGAACCCGGGGGCTCACCGCAATCGCGTTGTGAGCGCGATCCGGATGGCCGATGATGACGGCCCGTCATCCGGCCCGGAATTCGTGGCCGTGACTCGCAACAGGGGTTGGGCATGGACATCGAGCTCGGCAGCCAGCGGATCCTCACGCTCGAGGAGCGCGAGGGCGTCGATGCCCTGCGCCAGCGGGCGATGGACAAGCGGACCCAGGCGTTCGGCACCGGGCTCGGGTCATTGCTCCAGCGGGCGAAGGCCGAGGAGATCGACCTCGTCACGACCCAGCGCCGGCTCGAGCCCTTCTGGCACGTCGTCGGTCGCGCCCACTACGTCTACGACCGGCGCCGCGAGTACCCCGTCGTGGCGAGCGCGCCCGAGGTCCACGAGGTGACCCTCCACGACACGACCTACCCCGTCGTCGACGCCGGCCGCAATGCCCGGACGTTCACCCTCAGCGTCGTCGAGCACTGTCGCGAAGAGATCGCCCACGACGTGACGGTCGACGCCCGAACTGGCGCGCCGGTCCCCGATGCCGCGGCCGTCCTTGCCGGCTCCCATCGCGAGGTGACCGACCCCGCCACTCTGGCCGAGGGCGACACGATCGTCGTGCCCCCGGAGCACCGGGCCTCGTTCGTCGTCCGAAAGCTCCTGTCGGAGATGCTGAAGCCGGTCCAGGCCGACACGATCATCGAGGAGACGCTGACCCTCGAGACGACCGACCTGGTCTATCGCCCGATCTGGGCGTTCGAGTTCCATTGGCGGCCGAAGGATCGGCGTGGCGTCGTCGAGATCGACGCCGTCACCGGCGCCGTCCGGGCGGGCGGGTCGCTGCTTCCGCAGCTCGGCAAGGTGATCACCCGCGATGCCCTGTTCGACATCGGGGCCGACACGATCGGGCTGCTCGTGCCGGGCGGGAGCATTGCGGTGAAGGTCGCCCGAGCGGCCCTCGACAAATCGTACTGAGCGGCAGGATCTGAGGCTGTCGCGGCGGAACGACGATGGCGGCGTTGCCGCCTGCGGTCCTCGCTCACGCACGCCCGAGTGCGCTCGCTGCGGTCCTCGGCGGCGCCTTGCCCTCGTCGCCCCGCCGCGACGAACGCAGTGGCGGCTGTCGCGGCTGGACGGCCATGCGTGCGTTGAAGCCTGCGCGCCTCGCTCACGGCCATCCGAGGCCGCTCGCTGCGGTGCTCGGCTTCGCCTTCGCCTGACCGCCCATCCGCGACGAACGCAGTCGCGACGAACAAAGTCGCTGCGGTGCTCGGCTTCGCCTTCGCCTGACCGCCCATCCGCGACGAACGCAGTCGCGAACGGGTCAGTGGCGCTTGCGCTCCAGGTCGAGGAACGGCAGCGTCGTGACGATGGCCGGGACGCGGCCGCGCCGGCCCTCGACCGTCCACTCGACGTCGAGCCGCGAGCCGGGGGCCTCATGGCTCGGCGGGACCGACGCCAGGGCGATCGCCTGCTTGAGGATCGGGCTCCAGCCGACCGAGGTCGCCCGGCCGACCTGGCGACCCCCGACGAAGACCGGCCGCGGCGAGCGATCGACCATCGGCGAGATGGCCGGCGGCAGCCCCTGCGCGCTGAACAGCCCCTCGATCCCGTACCAGTCGAGCTCGAGGCCGACCAGGCGACGCGGCGGGCCACCCGCGCGGGCCTCGCGCTCGAGCGCGAGCCGGCCGACGAAGTCCGCCTTGTCGAAGGTGACCAGCCGCCCGAGGCCGATCTCCGCAGGGCTGTAGTTCTGCTCCGGATTCATCGCGTGGCGGGCCGAGGTGTAGTCGACCTCGAGCAGGATCAGGCCCGCCTCGAGCCGGACGACGTCGAGGGCGAGCATCCCGGCCGGCCGGATGGCATGGTCCTGGCCGGCCGCCCAGAGCGCGTCCCAGAGCGCGACCGCCTGATCCGCGTCGATCCACAGCTCGTAGCCGAGGTCGCCGGTGTACCCCGTCCGCGAGACGTCGAGCCGGACCTTGCGCCGTCCGACCTTGAGCGTCGCTGCCCGGCGCCGGAAATAGCCGAGATCGGCGAACGACTCGCCGGTCGCGGCTTCGAGGACGGCCCGCGACTGGGGACCCTGGAGGGCGACCGCGGCGGTCCGCTCGGTGACGTCGTCGATCGTGACGTCGAGGCCGGCGCTGTTCATCCGGAGCCAGCGCAGCTGGGGATCGGCCGCGGTCCAGCGGAACGTGCCGTCGTCCAGCGCATGGACGGTGCCGTCGTCGATCACCTTGCCGTGCTCGTCGCACCACGGCGTGTAGAACACCCGGCCCGGAGCCAGCTTCGTCGCGTCGCGGGTGATCACCCGGTCGACGAGGCGTCGGGCGTCCGGTCCGCCCACGACGTACTTGAAGAGCGGGCTGACGTCGATCAGGGCGGCCGCCTCGCGGATCGCGTTGTACTCGATGTCGTGGGCGTCGGCGTAGCTCGAGGACGCGAAGTAGCCGGACCACTCGCGCCACTGCTGCTTGCGATTGAGCGGCGCGGTGACGGGGTGGAACGCGGTACCGACGCTCACGGGCGGGTCGACCTCTGGCGGCTGGCGAGGTTCCAGTATGGATGAAGGATATGCAGCCTGGATGGTCCGTCGCGCCGGCCGCGCCGGCCGCGCCAGCGGAGTGACCCTTGGCCCGCGCGCATCGGCCGGCGATCAGGCGCGGGAGTCGGCCCGGACCCGGAGCGCCGTGCGGACGGCGACCGCCGTCGTCGCGGCCATCACGGCCAGGACGCCGAACCACGTCAGGGCCGTGCTCGTCGCGAGGATCCCCTCCGAGCCCCAGAAGACCGCCGGCGATCCCAGCAGCAGGGCGACTCCCCAGGCCCCGCACGCGACCGTGACGCCCACCATCGCGACCGCCGTCACGACGGCCGGCACGGCCGCTCGCCGATAGAGCCGGCCGTCGATCGGCGCGTCGAGCGCGGCGGCGCTCACGGCGACCGTGCTCGCGACCGCGGCCAGCACGAAGCCGCCGGCCCAGACGGCGAACACGACGATCCGCCACGGAGCGCCGGCGGGCGGATCGCCGAGCGACAGGAGCAGCACCGTCAGCCCGACCCAGATCGCGAGCGACACGGGCGGGACCGCGAGGAGCCCGACCTGCCGCGAGTCGCGCCGGGCAATCCCGGCCCGGGCGATCGCGGTGGCGATCGGGACGCCGGCTATGAGGACCGCCCCGAGGCTGATCACGGCGCCGGCGACGATCGCCCACCAGGCCCAGCCGACCGCCGGCTCCGCCGCGGCGATCGTCGTGAACGTCGGTCCCTCGGTCATCCGCTGGAACACGAGGCCGGCGACGACGAAGACGATCCAGCTCGCGAAGACCGTGAGCTCGTTCAGACGCAGGCGTTCGATCATCAGCGGCCACCGCCTTCGGGGTCCGGTGGGGTGGACGTGGGCGTCGACGGCGGCGACGAGGACGTCGAACACGACCCGCGGCGTCGGCGGCGTCGCGTCGAGGAGGGCGCCGAACTCGGCGCCGAAACGCTCCTGCCAGGCGGCCGGAAAGAGGCGCACCGCGATCCCGGACCAGCGCGAGCGGCGCTCCGTCGCCGGCGACCTGCCGGCCGGCGATCCGGCCCCGTCCACGGCCGTCACGCGCCCTCGACGAGTCGCTCGCGGACGGTCCGGACGACGCGGTCGAGCGCGTCGATCTCGCCGGCGAGGGTCGCGACGCCGGCGCCGGTGAGCCGGTAGGGCCGTCGCCGGTCGGCCGGCTCCAGGGCTTCGATGAGGCCCGCCTCCTCGAGCCGGGCGAGGGCGCCGTAGAGCGTGCCCGGCCCGAGCCGGGCGCCGCCGAAGCGGACGATGTCCTCGACGATCGCGTAGCCGTGGCGGGGCCCGCCCGCCAGGCTGGCGAGGATCAGGAGGCCCGGATCGCGGGCGCCGTTGCGTGGATCGGTCGTGGCTCGGTGCATCGTGTCACGATACATCGTCGCGCGATCCTTGGCAAGCGGCGTGAACCGCGGCGTCGCGGGGACGGGTCAGCCGCGTTGGGCGACCGCCGCCGCGCACCGCCGGATCGCCGCGACCGACAGGTCCGCGTCGGCCTCGGTCGTCGACCAGTTCGACACCGAGATCCGCATCGCCGCCATGCCGTGCCACGTCGTGCCCCCGAGCCAGCACGTCCCGTCCTCCTGGACCGCCGCGATGGCGGCCCGGGTGAAGGCGTCGATCGCCTCGTCGGGGGCTCGGCCGTCGCCGCCATCGGGCGGCGCGAACCGGACGAGGACCTGGTTGAGGACGACGTCGTTGAGGATCGACACGCCCGGCGCGTCGCGCAGGCCGTCGGCCATCCGCCGGGCAAGCGCGCAGCAGCGATCGATCATCTCCGCCAGGCCGTCGCGGCCGAGCGACCGCAGCGCGGCGTAGATCGGGAACGCCCGGGCGCGCCGCGAGGATTCGGCGACCCAGTTGTAGGGATCCCGCTCGGCGCCGGCCGTCTCGACGTAGTAGGCCGCACCGAGCGTCATCGCGGCGTGGTGAGCCGCGACGTCGCGGACGATCGCGATGCCCGAGTCGTACGGCACGTTCAGCCACTTGTGGGCGTCGGTCGTCCAGGAATCGGCGTCGGCGACGCCCGCGACGAGCGGCCGGAGGTCCGCCGTGGCCGCCGCCCAGAGGCCGAAGGCGCCATCGACGTGGAGCCACGCGTTCGGCAGGTCGCGGACGGCGGCGACGATCTCCGGCAGCGGGTCGAAGGCGCCGGTGTTCACGTTGCCGGCCTGGGCGCAGACGATCACGGGCCGGTCGCGCAGCCCGGCCAGCGTCTCGCGCAGCCGGTCGGCCCGCATGCGCCCCTGCTCGTCCGCTTCGACCCGATGGACCCGCGTCCGGCCGAGCCCGAGCATCTGGAGCGAGACGTGGATCGTCACGTGGGCCTCGGCGCCGACGACGACGGCGATCTCCGGGGCTCCGGTCAGGCCGTCCTCCTCGACGTTCCAGCCGACCCGCTCGAGGACGCGATGGCGACCCGCCGCGATCGCGGTGAACGAGGCCATCGTCGCGCCGGTGGAGTAGCCGATCGACGACCCGGCGGGCAGTCCGAACAGCTCGATCAGCCAGCGACCGGCGACCTCCTCGACGACCGATGCCGACGGCCCGATCGCGTAGAGGCCGGCGTTCTGGTCCCAGGCGCTCGTCAGCCAGTCGGCGGCCAGGGCGGCGGGCAGCGAGCCGCCGATCACGAAGCCGAAGTAGCGCGGCCCGGCGCTCGCGATCAGGCCCGGGTCGGCCGCGGCCGCCAGCTCGTGGACGACCTCGCCGGCCGCCTCGCCGCGGTCGGGGAGCGGCCCGTCGAACGCGGCGACCAGCTGGTCGTGGGTCGCCGCCGCGCGAACCGGTCGCCGGTCGAGGCCGTCGAGGAAGTCGGCCGCGAGATCGGCAGTCTGGCGGAGCAGGACGCGATGGTCGGGCATGCGGGCACCTCGAGGCGGAGCGGGCAGAGCGTGGCGGAGCGGCCGCTCATCGTAGAGATCGCCGGGGCGGCTCGCCATGGACGTCCGACGATGGCGGACACGGAACGGCCCCCGGATCGCTCCGGGGGCCGTCGGGATCGCGAAGGCGAACCGCTACGGGGTGACGCCGAACCCGGCGAGGAAGGCCTGGTCGTCCGGCTGGTCGAGCCGGTAGACGCCGCTCTTGCCGCCGCAGTTCGGGCTCTGGCCCCACGAGGTCACGGCGACGACGAGGTTCGAGCTCGTGTTGTCGAACGTCGGCCCGCCGGAGTCCCCGAAGCAGGTCCCGCCGGTGGCGGCGTTGTTCGAGAGGACGATGTACGTGTTGGCCGGCTGGCTCTTCAGGCTGTCGAGCTTCGGGTGCGACTGCATCCGCGTGTCGCCGCCGAAGTCCTTCTTGCCCTGGACCTTCTCGAGCCCGTAGCCGACCGCCTCGAACCGCTGCTCGTTGCGCGGCTGCGAGCGATAGCGATCGAGCCAGGACGGCGGCGCGAGGCGGCCGTACTTCGGCATCGAGACGGCCTTGCCCAGCTCGACCACGCCGCCGTCGTGGACGAAGAAGGCGAGATCGTCGTACAGCGGGTGCGGCGTCGCGGTCCCGCGGTGCCAGGCGCTGTCACCGTCGAGGGCGGCCTCCCAGGCGAGGTACCGGTCGTGGTTCTCGCCGCGCCCGAAGCCCGAGCTCGGCGGCAGGATGCTGAAGTCCGGCACTTCGCTGAAGTTCACCCAGACGTCGGTGCCGCCGACTCCGCCGTCGGCGGCGTTCGTGTCGGCTCCGTCATGCGTCGTCGACGCGCCGTCGAGGCCGACGCCGAAGGTGCAATGACCGGCGGTGACGACGATGGTCGAATTCATCAGGGTCCCGGAGCACGTGAACCATCCGCCCGGATCGTCGAATTGCGAGTCCGGGTAGTCCGGAACGAAGAACAGGAGCTCTCCGACATAGGGATGCTCGCCGCCGTCGGACGTGCCGTTCGTGATCGCACCGACCGGTGCGGCGAACGCCAGCACCCCGACGAGGGCGGCCAGGACTGTCAGCTTTCTGCGCATGCGATGAAGATCCTCCATGGGCTGGTGGGGGTCGCGCTTCGGGGAAAGCGGAGCCTCATCCTAGCCCTGATTGCCCGTCACGGCGCCCGGCGGCTCGTCGACGGTGGTGACCCGCCGCACCGCCGTCCGCGCCACGGCCGCGCTGCAGAACAAGGCCGGCCGGCGGGGGTCGCCTCGGCTACGATTGCATGAAACGTATGCACGCTGGATGGAGGGGCTCGTGGCCGAGCGCTACGACGCGGTGATCATCGGCGGCGGGCACAACGGGCTCGTCAGCGCCGCGTACCTCGCCCGGGCCGGGCTGAGGACCCTCGTCCTCGAGCAGCGCCACGTCCTCGGCGGCGCCGCGGTCACCGAGGAGCTGTTCCCGGGCTACCGGTTCAGCGTCTTCTCGTACGTCGTCTCCCTCCTCCGGCCGGAGATCATCCGCGAGCTCCAGCTGCCCCGCCACGGCCTGGACATCCTGCCGCTCGACGGGACGTTCACCCCGCTCCGGCCCGGCGACGGCCCGACGGGGAAGGGTTCCCGCTCCGGCGATGTCGCCGGCACGGGCGACTATCTGTGGCGGGTCAACGACCACGGGCGGACAATCCGCGAGCTGCGGCGCTGGTCGGCATCCGACGCGGAGGCCTACGAGGAATACGGCCAGCTCATGGTCGAGATGGCCCGCTTCATCAAGCCGATCCTGGGGATCACGCCGCCCGACCTGACCTCGCTCGACCCGCGGCCGCTCCTGCCCCTCGGCGGGCTGCTCCGGAGCTTCCAGCAGCTGCCCGAGCGGCAGCAGGCGGTCTTCGTCCAGCTGATGACGATGTCCGCCGCGGACTTCCTCGACCAGTGGTTCGAGACGGACCCCCTGAAGGCGACGATGAGCGCCTCCGGGATCATCGGGACGTACCTCGGCGTCCGCAGCCCCGGCACGGCGTACGTCCTCCTCCACCACTACATGGGCGAGATCGACGGCGCGTTCCGGGCGTGGGGCATCCCGAAGGGCGGGACCGGCGGGATCTCGAACGCGATCGGCAACGCGGCCCGGGCGCTCGGTGCCGAGATCAGGATGGAAGCGCCGGTCGAGCGGGTGATCGTGAAGAACGGGCGCGCCGTCGGCGTCGCCCTCGCCGGCTCGGGCGAGGAGATCCACGCCGACGTCGTCCTGTCGTCGGTCGACGCCCGGCGGACGTTCCTCGGGATGCTCGAGCCGGGCTCCCTCGATCCGGAGTTCGAAGAGGAGATCCGCCGCTTCAAGTTCCGCGGCTCGTCCGGCAAGGTCAACATGGCCGTCGACCGCCTGCCCGAGTTCCCGAGCCTGCCCGGTGTCGGCGAGCATCTCCGGGGGGCGATCTCGTTCAGCCCCTCGGTCGACGAGATGGAGCAGGCCTACGACGACGCGAAGTACGGGCACTTCTCCAGGAAGCCGTACATCGACATGATCATCCCGACCCTCGTCGACCCGACGATGGCCCCGCCCGGCAAGCACGTCGTCAGCTGCTTCGTCCAGTACGCGCCGTACAAGCTGGCCCCGGAGCTCGGGTCGTGGGACGACCAGCGCGAGGCGTTCGGCGACGCGGTCGTCGAGCGGATCAGCGAGTTCGCCCCGGGGTTCAAGGACTCGATCCTGTTCCGGAACGTCCAGACGCCGCTCGACATCGAGCGGACGACCGGCCTGACCGAGGGCAACATCTTTCAGGGCGAGCTGACGCTCGAGCAGCTGTTCTTCAACCGTCCCGCCCCGGGCTACGCCCGGTTCCGGACGCCGGTGAAGGACCTCTGGCTGTGCGGCTCGTCCACCCATCCGGGCGGCGGGATCATGGGCGCCAACGGCCGGATCGCGGCCCTCGAGGTCCTCCGCTCGCATGGCCGGAGGGCGGCCTGATGAACGGCGAGGCCGGCGCCTCCGCCGCCCCCGCGACCCGCCGCTACGACGCGATCGTCGTCGGCGGTGGCCACAACGCGCTCGTCACCGCGGCGTATCTCGCGAAGGCGGGCAGGCGGGTCGTCGTCCTCGAGCGGCGCGGCCATGTCGGTGGCGCGGCCGAGACCGGCGAGCTCGGCGGCGTCCGAGTGCCGCGTCTCGCGGACACCGTCGGTCGGCTCCGGCCGTCCGTCGTCAAGGACCTCGACCTGCGCGTCCACGGGCTGCGCCTCGTGGCGCCGGACGTCCGGGTCTTCGCGCCCCAGCCCGACGGCCGCGCCGTGACGCTCTGGTCCGACCAGGCCCGGACGGTCGAGGGCCTCCGCCCGTGGTCCGGCCGCGACGCGGACGCCTATCCGGGCTTCGATCGCCTCGTCCGGTCCCTCGGGCGGTTCCTGGCCGACCTCGCCGCCGAGACCCCGCCGGACGTGAAGTCGCCGGGGATCGGCGACGCGCTCATGGGTCTGAAGCTCGGGCGGACGTTCCGCGGGCTCGGCAGGCACGATTCGCACACGATCCTGCGGGTCCTCCCGATGGCGGTCGCGGACTTCGTCGCCGAGGCCTTCGAGACCGACGCCCTCCGCGCGGCGGTCGCCTGGCGCGGCGTCCGGGGCTCGTTCCTCGGGCCCTGGTCGGCGGGCTCGACGGCGATCCTCCTGGCCGACGGCGCCGGCAACGACGGCGGCGCGGCGGGCCAGACGGTGTTCGCGATCGGCGGGCCCGGGGCCCTGTCCGAGGCGCTCGCCTCCGCGGCGCGGGCGGCCGGCGCCGAGATCCGTTGCGCGGCGGAGGTGGTCGCGATCACCTCCCGCGATAACCGCGTCACCGGCGTCGCCCTGGCGGGCGGCGAGGAGCTCGTGGCGCCGGTCGTCGTCTCCGGCGTCGACCCGAAGCGGACCCTGATCGGCCTGGCCGATCCGGTCACGATCGGGCCGTCGCTGCGCTGGCGGGCGGGCAACTACCGGACGCCGGGCGTCGTCGCGAAGGTCAACCTCGTCGTCGATCGGCTGCCGGCGTTCACCGCCGCCGCCGGTGACGACGAACAGCTCCTCCGCGGGCGGATCCTCGCCGCGCCCGGCATCGACGCGATCGAGCGGGCCTTCGACGCCGCCAAGTACGGCCGCGTCTCGGAACGCCCGTGCTCGAGGCGACGATCCCGTCGCTCGTCGACCCGTCGCTCGTCGACGGCGCTCCGGCCGGGACGCACGTCGTGAGCGTCAGCGCCCAGTACGCGCCGTATCGGCTGCGCGACGGGGCGTGGGACGACGCCGGCCGGGCGGACGATCTCGGCGACCGGGTCGTCGCCGTCCTCGACGGCCTGGCGCCCGGGTTCGCGAGCAGCGTCCGGGAGCGGGAGGTGATCAGCCCGCTCGACCTCGAGCGCGACTACGGCCTGACCGGCGGCCACCCGCTCCACGGCGAGCAGGCGCTCGACCAGTTCTTCCTCTGGCGCCCGCTCCTCGGCAGCGGCCGTTACCGGCTGCCGATCGACGGCCTGTACCTGTGCGCGTCGGGCGCCCATCCGGGCGGCGGGATCACCGGCCAGCCGGGCCAGAACGCCGCCCGCGAGATCCTCGCCGACCTGAAGCGGCGGCGCTGACATCGGCTCGGACCGGGACCATCGGCCGCCCTTGCGTCGTCACACCGGCGGGCGGGCCGGGCGTCGGACGGCCGTGATCTCCTCGACCCGCCGCCCCGTCGGTCTCACCCTGCTCGCCGGCCTCGCCGCCATCGCGGTCGCCTGCGGCTCGAACCCGCCCGGCCCGACCTCCGTGCCGTCGCCCTCGGCCGCCGCCGGCTCGCCGTCGCCGTCGGCGGCCTCGATCGCTCCGTCGGCCTCGACCGCCGTCCCGTCCGGCCCGGCCGGAAGCCCGCCGCCCTCGACCGCCGGCGACTGGACGCTGGCCTGGCCTCCCAGCGGCGGCCCACGGCTCGACCTCGCCGCCGTGATCGCCTCCAGCCAGGGGTTCGTCTCCGTCGGCGCCGACGTGGCGACCCATGCGTCCGTCGCCCTCTCGTCGGCCGACGGCTCGTCCTGGACGAGCGAGTCGATCAAGGACAGCGGCCGCCACCCGACCGGCCTGGCGCGGTGGGGCGACCGGATCATCGCGTTCGGGTCCGGCGACGCACCGTGCGCCCATCCCGTCGGCCTCGACACCTGGGTCCGGAGCGCCACCGGAGCCTGGACCGAGGCGCCGTTCGCCAACCTGCTCTGCTACGGCACGGACGTCAGCGTCGCCGTCGTGGACGACCACCCGATCGTCGTCGGGTCCGGGCCCGGCGACAACGCGGTCGTCTGGTCGTCGACCGACGGCCTCCATTGGGTCGACCACTCGCAGGCCTTCGCCGGCCTCCTGCCACGGGCGGTCACCGGGGACGGCCAGTCGGCGGTCCTCTTCGCCGAGGGCGACGGCGGAGCCGAGACCTCGTCGACGACCGACGGCTCGGCCTGGACGGTGCCGGTCGCGATGGCCGGCGTGCCGCAGATCACGATCGACGGCGCGTTCTGGATCGACGGCGCTCCGCTGGTCGTGGCGAGCAGCGGCGGCGTCGTGGGCACGCTTCGCCCCGCGAGCGGCGGGGGCTGGGACTCGACCGCCGCGGCGGGCATCGCGGCCGATCAGCTGCGGGGGCTCGTCGCGTTCGACGGCGGCCTGATCGCGATCGGCGGCGCAGATCGGGTCGCGGCGTGGGTCTCGCGCGACGGAGCGGCGTGGCGGGCGATCGCCCTGCCCGAGGCGCTCGCGGTGGCCGGCGCGAACGTCGCCGGCGTCGCGATCCAGGGCGGCCACGCGGTCCTCGTCGGGTCCGTCCCCGGCGCCGATGGCACGCCCGAGAGCGCGATCTGGACCGGCTCGCCCGACCTCCTCGCCCCGTAGCGTCGCCGCCGGCGCGCCTCAGCCGATCGCCGCGGCTGCCACGAGCTGCGTGGCCACGTGCCGAATCGCGGCGGCCAGGCGCCGATCCGTCTCAGCGTCCGGAGCTCCGTGGGCCGGCGTCGTCCGGCCGTGCCACGGCAGGAACCGGGTCGGGCGGATCCGGATGACCTGGGAGTAGGTCGCGAGGAACTCGGCCGGGGTCAGCCCGATCGCGGCCATCTGGTCGCGATACTTCGCGAGATGGCCGGCCGGCAGGACCGCCGCGGCCGGCCGGTCGAGCAGCTCGGCGGCGCCCTCGAACATCCCGACGTCGAAATCCTCGTCGGGCTCGCCGAGGGCCAGCATCGCCGTCGGGTTCGCCCGCAGGTTGCGGACCTTCTTCGCGCCGGGCTTGCTCGCGACCAGGACCGCCTCGCCGTCCCAGCTGAACCAGATCGGGACGAGGTGCGGGGTCCCGTCGGCGGAGACGGTGCTCAGCCAGATGACCCGCTCCGAGCGGAGCATCCGGTCGATCCGGGCGGCGGGGTCGGGAATGCGCTCGGCCATGGATCGATCGTGGCGCGACGGGTGGCGCGGGCCATCGGTCGGGCGTCGGGACGCGGCATGGACATCCGTCGATGACCCACGCTGGCGCCGGAGGCGGGACGCCCGTCGGACGGCCGGCCAGGTCGCCGGCCGGGGTCAGCCGCCCCGGTGTCAGCCGCCGCCGAGGATCCCGCCGAGGCCGCCGCCGCCGAGCAACCCGCCGAGCAGCCCGCCCAGGTCCGGGTTGTTCGCCGCCTCGCCGGGCTTGGGAGCCTGGCCGTGCGGGGTGAGGTGGTCGATGATCATCGGCAGGAATGCGGCAAGCATCGGGAGGAGCGACTGGATCGAGATCCCCGTCTTCGTCGCGAGCTGGTTGACCGTGTCCGGGCCGAGGGCCGCGCCGAGCTTCGCCGGCTCGACCGGCTCGTTGGCGCCGGTCGAGACCCACGAGTCGACCTGGGGCCCGAGCCCGCCGGCCCGCAGCTTCGCGAGCAGCCCATCGACGCCGCCCTGCGAGGCGAACACCTCCTGGACGCCGCCGATCAGCTTCGCCGGGTCGGCCCCGCCCTCGGCGCCGCCGAGACCGGAGAGCAGGTTCGAGAGGTCCATGCCGTTCCCCCTTCGGGATGCGAGGTGACCCGCGAATGGTCGCTCAACGGCGCTCGGTCCGCTCGTCCTCGACGAGGCGGTCTTCGGTGACGGCGGCCTCCGGCTCGTCGGCGCCTGGCGGGGTCGCGGCAGGGCTCGCCGCCGCAGGGGTCGTCGCGGCCCGGGCCGCGACCTCGGCCGGCGACGGCCACTCCCAGGTGTTCAGGCGGCGCAGCAGCCGGCGTCCGGTGAGGTCGAGGTGGATCGGGGTGATCGCGATCCGGCGGTTGATCACGGCGTGGAAGTCGGTGCCCTCGATCGCCAGCCCGGACGGCGGCGGTCCGCCGATCCAGAAGTAGGGGATCCCGCGCGGGTCGAGCCGCTCCACGAGCTGGTCCTGGTAGACCCGCCGGCCGAGGCGGGTGATCTCGATGCCCTCGCACTCCTCGATCGTGGTCGCCGGGACGTTGACGTTGACGAGCTCGCCGCGCGAGAGGCCGTGCTCGAGGATGTTGCGGGCCACGATCGCCGCGGCGACGGTCGCGAGGGAGAAGTCGGGGTGCTCGTAATACTCCTGGCTGATCGCGAAGGCGGGGCAGCCGTTGATCACCGCCTCCATCGCCGCGGACACCGTCCCCGAGTAGGTGATGTCGTCGCCGAGGTTCGCCCCGTAGTTGATCCCGGCGGCGACGAGGTCGAAGCCGTGGCCGAAGTAGCCGAGGAAGGCGAGACTCACCGCGTCGGTCGGGCTGCCGTCGACTGAGTAGGCCGTCGACCCGTCGCCGAGCGTCCGCTCCCGGACGCGGAGCGGCCGCATCAGCGTCTTCTGGTGGCCGACCGCGCTCTGGTTCGTGTCGGGCGCGACGACCGTCGTGTCGCCGATCGGCTCGAGCGCCTGCTTCAGGGCGAGCAGGCCGCGCGACTCGACGCCGTCGTCGTTGGTGATCGAGGATCTTCGGCCGGGTCGACCAGTCGTGGAGGGGCTTGGCCAGCGGATGGAGGGCCCGCGGTCCGCCGCGGGCAGCGCCTCCCGCGACCGGCTCGCCGCGCTCCTTGTCGAGGTCGCGGCGCTCCGTCCGGGCGCGCTCACGGGTCATGTCGGGCGCGTCGCCCGGACCCTCGTCCGCCCGGCCACCGTCGTCGCGCGCCCGTCTCGCCCCGGGCTGCCGGGCGTCGTCGTCGCTCATCGGCCCGTCACGTGGTCGTCTCGGGCGTGCCGGCGACGTCGGTCACGTCGGGGTCGACCCCGGGGATCGGCTCGTGCGGCACCCGGACCGGCCGGCCCTCGCGCTGCCTCGAGCCGCCGGGCGGCCCGGGCGGCGACCGGCGACGGCTCCCGGGTCAGGATCAGGAAGTGGAAGAAGAACGCGGACAGGACGGCCGCGACCGGGATCCCGAAGATCGCCCCGGTGATCCCGGCGATCTTGCTGCCGATCAGGACCGACCCCAGGACGACGATCGGGTGGATCCCGACCGCCTCCTGCATCAGCCGCGGCTGGAGCGACGTTCATCACCACCATCCAGCCGACGCCCATCACGATGGCGGCGGGCAGGGCGTGGTCGCCCGGCGTCAGGAGGGCGACGATCAGGGGCGGCGCCCAGGCGACGAACGGGCCGAAGAACGGGATCGCCATCAGGACGCCCGCCGCCGCCGTCGTGACCGGCAGGTACGGCAGGCCGAGGATCGCGCTGGCGAACGCCGCGACCGCGGCGTAGACGAGGCCGAGGATCGCCTGGCCGCGGAGGAACCCGCCGAACGACTTCGCGACGCTCGTCTCGAGGAGGCGCGCCTCGTCCTTCATCCCGGGCGGGACGACCCGGAAGAGGAACGACAGGATCGCGTCGCGGTCGACGACCATGTAGAGCGACAGGATCAGGACGAGCAGCAGGTTGCCGAGGGCGCCGAAGCTCGCGACCGCGAGCTGCTGGACGGGCCCGGCGAGCTGGGCGGCGTACGTCGCGAGGTTGTCGAGGAAGCTCGTCGCCTGGGCGACGAGGTCGACCTGGTCGAGGCCGAGCGCGACGATCCGCTCCTGCCACGGCGCGAGGAGCTCCGGCAGCTGGGCCGCGGAGCTGTGGCACGCCGGTGACGAAGGCCGTGATCGACTGGGCGAGGGCGCCCGCCACCAGGACGACGACGAGAACGATCGCCCCGACGAGGGTCGCGTAGACGAGGACGACGGCGCCGATCCGGGGCAGGACCGGGACGAGGCGGGTCAGGCCGGCCACGACCGGGCTCAGGATGAAGGCGAGGAGCCAGGCGAGGAAGAAGACGAGGATGACGTCGCCGAACGCGTAGAAGACGCTTGCGACGAGCCCGATCGCGACCATCGCGAGGACGATCGCGCCGAGCACGAGCACTGCGGTCAGCCAGCGCCGTTGTCGGTCGGTCACTCGCACCACCCTCGGACGATCGTCATCCACCACCCGCGGCCATGGTAGACGCCGTACCTTCACCGCCGCTCAGCGGAGGCCCATCTTCTCGCTGACCTCGGCCATCGTCGCGGCGGCGAGGGGGGCCAGCCGGTCCGCGCCGGCCTCGAGGATGCCGTCGATCTCGGCCGGATGGGCCATCAGCTCGGTGTAGCGCTCGCGGGCGGGGGCATAGTGCCGGATCATCCGCTCGGCGAGCAGCTTCTTCATGTCGACGCAGCCGGTCCGGGCCGTCCGCTCGCCCTCCCAGAGGTCCTCGTAGTCGTCGCCGAAGAACCGCTGCAGCTGGCAGACGTTGCAGACCTCGGGCCGGCCGGGATCGGTCCGCTTGATCCGCTGGGTGTCGGTCACCATCGACATCACCTGCCTCCGGATGACGTCCGGCTCGGCGAGGATCTCGATCGTGTTGCCCAGCGACTTGCTCATCTTGCGGACCCCGTCCGTGCCGAGGACGACGGGCGCATCGGTGAAGACGGCCTGGGGCTCGGCGAACGTGTCGCCATAGCGGTGGTTGAAGGCCCGGACGATCTCGCGGCTCAGCTCGAGATGGGCCGCCTGGTCCTTGCCGACCGGGACGGTCGTCGCCTTGTAGATGACGATGTCGGCCGCCTGCAGGATGGGGTAGGTCAGCAGGCCGTGGTTCACGTCGTCGGGCTGTTGGGCCTTCTTCTCCTTGTACGTCGGCGTCCGCTCGACCCAGCTGACCGGGGTGACCGTGCAGAGGAGCCACATCAGCTCGGTGTGCTCGGGGCGGTGGCTCTGGACGAACAGCGTGCAGCGCTCCGGATCCAGGCCCAGGGCCAGCAGTGAGGCGGCCATCTCGCGCGTCTGGCTGCGGAGGAGATCCGGGTCGTGGAGGCTCGTCAGGGCGTGATAGTCGACGATGCAGTAGATCGCCTCGAACTGGTCCTGGAGCGCGACGTAGTTGCGGATCGCACCGAGGTCGTTGCCGAGGTGGAGGATGCCGGACGGCTGGATGCCGGAGAAGATCCGGGGCCGGGCCGGATCGGTGGCGAGCGGCCGGCCGGCAGGGGCGGCCGCGTGGTCGGTGGTCATGGGCGGCGAGTGTAGCCGAGAGCGTTGACGACCCGCGACGGTCGGCGTAGGGTGCGCGCCACGACCATCAGGATTCTCCGGAAGCCGGTCCGTGCGCGGACCGCCGCATGAGGGAGAGGAGGTCCGCGACCGCCCAGATCGTCGCCCGCGCTTCAGGTCCGCTTCTGCGCGCCGCAGCCGTCACCTGCCGTCTGCGCATCCCGTGTGAAGGAGCCCACCTTGACCACGATGTCAGCGACCGCGCGTCCCTACCGACTGCCGTTCGTCATCACCGCGTCGGCGGCCGGCACGATCATCGAGTGGTACGACTTCTACCTGTACGGCGTCCTCGCGGCCTTCTTCTCCACCCAGTTCTTCCCGAAGGGGAACGACACCGCCGCCCTGCTCGCCTCCCTGGCGACGTTCGGGGCCGGCTTCGCGGTCCGCCCGTTCGGCGCCGCGTTCTTCGGCCGGATCGGCGACCTGACCGGGCGGAAGTTCACCTTCCTCCTGACGATCACGATCATGGGCCTCTCGACCGCGCTCGTGGGGATCCTGCCGACCTACACCCAGATCGGGATCATCGCCCCGATCGTCCTCGTCACCCTCCGCCTGGCCCAGGGCCTCGCGCTCGGCGGCGAGTACGGCGGGGCCGCGATCTACGTCGCCGAGCACAGCACGGACGCCAAGCGCGGCCAGAACACGAGCTGGATCCAGACGACCGCGACGCTCGGCCTCCTCCTCGCGCTCGTCGTCATCGGCGTCACCCGGACGTCGATGTCGGCCGAGGACTTCACGAGCTTCGGCTGGCGGATCCCGTTCATCCTGTCGGTCGTCCTCGTCGTCGTCGCCCTGATCATCCGGATGCGGCTCCAGGAGACCCCGCTGTTCAGCCGGCTCAAGGCGGCCGGCAACTCGTCGAGCTCGCCGTGGCGCGACAGCTTCGGCAACAGCGCGAACCGCCGCCTGATCGTCCTCGCCCTGCTCGGCGCCACCGCCGGCCAGGCCGTCGTCTGGTACCAGGGCCAGTTCCAGTCGCTGTTCTTCCTGGGCACGATCCTCGGCGTCAAGTTCACCGACGCCTACCTGATCGTCGGGACGGCGATCGTCCTCGCGACGCCGTTCTTCATCGTGTTCGGTCGGCTGTCGGACCGGATCGGGCGGAAGCCCGTGATCCTCAGCGGCTGCCTGATCGCGGCGATCACGTACGTCCCGATCTACAACCTGATGACCCAGTTCGCCCATCCGCAGGGAGCGTTCGACGCCGCCCTCGGCAAGTACGCCGCGAACGGCACGGCGACGGCGGCCCAGCCGGAGATGATTCCGCTGATCGCGCTGGTCTGGGTCCAGGTCCTCTTCGTGACGATGGTCTACGGGCCGATCGCGGCCTTCCTCGTCGAGTACTTCCCGGCGAAGATCCGCTACACGTCCCTGTCGATCCCGTACCACATCGGCAACGGCTGGTTCGGCGGCTTCCTGCCCCTGATCGCGGCCTCGCTGCTGACGGCGACCGGCAACATCTACGCGGGCCTGATCTACCCGATCGCGGTCGCCCTGATCACGGTCGTCATCGGCGGGCTCTACATCAAGGAGAGCCGCCACGTCCGCATCTGGGACGAGGTCGGCGGCCACGAGGAGGAGCCGGAGTACGACACGGCTCCGGCCGGGTCGATGGCGACCTGATCGCCGTCCCTCGGAGGACCGAACGCGCCGGACCCCGTCCGGCGCGTTCGCGCGTTCCGGCCGGGACCCTGGAACCGGGCCGGCCGGCGTCCGGCCTCCGCTACCATTCGCCGCGATGACTCCGCCGTCACGAGCCGATCGCCGATGAGTCCGCGGAGCCGTGCCCTCCGCGTCGCGGTCCTCGGCGCGGGGACGGTCGGCCGCGAGGTCATCCGCGCCCTCGTCGAACGAGGTCCGGAGCTGGCGCCGGCCGACGGCGCACCCCTCGAGCTCGTCGGGATCGCCGTCCGCGACCTCGGCCGGGCGCGCGCCGCCGGCCTCCCGGCCGCGCTCCTGACCGACGCCCCGGCGCACCTCGTCGCGGCCGATGACACCGACGTGATCGTCGAGCTGATGGGCGGCGACGAGCCGGCGCGGACGCTGATCGCGGCGGCGCTCGGCGCGGGCAAGGCGGTCGTCACCGCCAACAAGCACGTCATCGCCCGCCACGGATCGGAGCTGGAGGCGACGGCTCGCCGGACGGGCGCGGCCCTCCGGTTCGAGGCCGCGGTCGGCGGCGGGATCCCCGTCCTGGGGCCGCTCGCGACCGACCTCGCCGCGAACCGGGTCAGCGCGGTCCGGGGGATCGTCAACGGCACGACGAACTACATCCTCACGGCCATGGCCGACGAGGGCCGTGATTACGCCGCCGTCCTCGCCGCCGCCCAGGCCGCCGGCTACGCCGAGGCCGACCCGAGCGGTGACGTCGAAGGCCACGACGCCGTCAACAAGCTCGTGATCCTGGCCCGTCTGGCCTTCGGTGTCTGGCTCGACCCGGCCGACGTCGTGACGATCGCCCTCGACGGGCCGGGGACGGGACGGCCCGGGATCACCGGCATCGGCGCCGCGGACCTGGTGGCCGCCGCTGCCGCCGGCCGGACGATCAAGCTCGTGGCGGAGGCGCGCCGCGATCCCGACGGGACGATCCGGGCGGCGGTCCTGCCGACCGCGGTGCCGGCCGACTCGCCGCTGGGCCGGACGTCCGGCGTGCTGAACCGGATCGAGATCGAGGCCGAGCCCGTCGGGTCGATCGCCCTCAGCGGTCCCGGCGCCGGCGGGCCGGCGACGTCCAGCGCCGTCCTCGGCGACCTCATGGCGATCGCCCGCGAGCTCGGATCGACCTGGGCGGGGCTCGCCCCGGCGGCGACCGCCCGATGACCCCGCGCGCGGCCAGGCGGATCGCCCGCCCGATCCTCGTCGAACGCTACCGGGAGTTCCTGCCCGTCAGCGACGCGACCCCGGTGCTCAGCCTCGGCGAGGGGATGACCCCGCTCGTCCACCTGCGCCGCCTCGGCGCCCGCCTGGGGCTCGCCAACCTCCACGTCAAGGTCGAGGGCCAGAACCCGACCGGCTCGTTCAAGGACCGGGGCATGGTCGTCGCCGTCGCGAAGGCCGTCGAGGCCGGGGCCCGCTCGATCATCTGCGCGTCGACGGGCAACACGTCCGCGTCGGCCGCGGCCTACGGGGCGGCCCATGGTCTGGAGGTCGTCGTCGTCCTGCCGGCCGGCAAGATCGCGATGGGCAAGCTCCTCCAGGCGATCGTCGCCGGGGCGCGCGTCGTGGCCGTGGACGGAAATTTCGACGCCGCGCTCCGGGTCGTCCGGGCGCTCTCGGAGCAGGACGAGCACCCCGTGACCCTCGTGAACTCCGTCAACCCGTTCCGCCTCGAGGGCCAGAAGACCGGGGCGTTCGAGGTCTGCGACGACCTCGGCCGGGCACCCGACATCCTCGCGATCCCGGTCGGCAACGCCGGCAACATCAGCGCCTACTGGGCGGGCTTCCGGGAGTACGCCGCCGCCGGGCTCATCGACTCGACGCCCGCGATGTACGGCTTCCAGGCGGCCGGGGCGGCGCCGCTCGTGAGCGGCCGGCCGGTCGATCATCCCGAGACGATCGCGACCGCGATCCGCATCGGCAATCCGGCCTCGTGGAGCAAGGCGATCGCCGCCCGCGACGAGAGCGGCGGCCGGATCGAGGCGGTCAGCGACGAGGAGATCCTCGCCGCGTACCGCGCCCTCGCCGTCGAGGAGGGGATCTTCTGCGAGCCGTCGTCGGCCGCCGGCGTCGCCGGGGTCACCCGCCTGGCGGCGAGCGGGGCGATCGACCCGGATGCCCTCGTCGTCTGCGTCCTGACCGGGACCGGCCTCAAGGACCCGACGACGGCCGAGAGCCTGACCGGCACCGGCCAGGTCATCGAGGCGGAGCCGACCGTCGGCTCGGTCGCCGTGGCCCTCGGATGGTGACGAACTGGCTGGCCGAGCTCGACGGCCGGCGGGTGACGGTCGAGGTGCCGGCGACGAGCGCCAACCTCGGGGCGGGCTACGACTGCCTCGGCGTCGCCCTCGGGCTGCTCGACCGGGTCGAGGTCGAGGTCCGCGGCTGGAGCCGCGGCGAGATCGAGCTGACCGTCGACGGCGAGGGCGTCGGCGAGCTGGCCGCCGACCGGACGAACCGCTGCGTGCTCGGGATCGAGGCCGCCCTCCGCGAGGTCCGCGGCGAGATCCCGGCCGGCGTCGGCTGGCGGATCGACATGCGCAACGAGATCCCGCTCGCGCGCGGGCTCGGCTCGTCGGCGGCGGCGACCGTCGCCGGGCTCGTCGCCGGCAACAGCCTGATGGGCGAGCCGCTCACGTCCGCCGACCTGCTCCGCCTCGCGACCGCGATCGAGGGCCATCCGGACAACGCCGCGGCCGCCCTCCTCGGCGGGTTCACGGTCAGCGCCGTCACCGACGACGGGATCGAATCGCTCCGGTTCGACGCGCCGCGCGACCTGCGGGCGATCCTGTTCATCCCCGAGGTCCGGCTCGCCACGAACGACATGCGCGCGGCGCTCCCCAGCGTCGTGCCGCTCGGCGACGCGGTCGCCAACCTGAGCCGGGTCGCGATCGGCGTCGCCGGGATGGCGATGGGCCGGTTCGACCTCCTCCGGGTCCTGATGGTCGACCGCCTCCACGAGCCGTACCGCGAGCTCGCGTACCCGCAGCTCCCGCGCCTCGTCGCGGCCGCCCGCAAGGCCGGCGCGATCGGCGCCTGCCTGTCCGGTGCGGGTTCGACGATCCTCGCCTTCTCGGACTCGATGCGGACGCTGACCCGGATCGAGGCGGCCTTCGGCGCGGCCGCGGCGGACACCGACCTGCCCGGCCGGATCGCCGTCGTGTCGCCGCGGAACCTCGGCGCCCACGTCGTCAAGGGCGCCTGACCCTCGTCCGGCGCGCTGGATGGCCCGTCAGCCGGCCGGCCGGTCCTCGTCGTCGGCCCGCCGCTCGCCGCCCTGGGCGGGCGGCTGCCACGACCGGTCGGCGTAGCGCTGCTGGCGGCGGATCAGGTCGTCGGCTCGCTCCTGCTCGAACCGGGCGAGCTCGAGCTCGCGGGCGCGCTCCTCCTCGTCGGGATCGGCGAACCGGTCCGCCTCGGGGTCGCCCGGCGGCGGCTCCGATCGCGGCGCGGCCGTGCCGCCGCCGAGGATCCGCCGGAGGAATCCCACGTCAGCGGTCGACCGGGCTCGGCGTGTGACCGCGGACGAAGGTCAGCATCTCCTCCCAGGCCTGCTTGCTGGCATCGGCGTACTGCTCCGCCTTGCGATCGAAGAAGCTGTGCGGGGCGCCGTCGTAGGTGACGAACCGATGCTCGACGGCGGCGCCGTTGAGCGCGCGGTCGAACTCGACGATCGCCTCGGCCGAGGTCGCCCCGTCGTCGCCGGCCCACAGGCCGAGCAGCGGGTTCGTCATCTCCCCGACCACGTCGGCCGGGGCAGGGGAGCCGCCTCGCCCCGGCCCGACCGGGATCCCGTAGAAGCCGATCGCTCCGGCGAGGTCGAGCCCGAGCGTCGCGCTGAGGTAGGCGAGCCGGCCGCCGAAGCAGAAGCCGACGGTGAAGAGCGCCTCGACCCGCCCCTCGTCCTCCATCCGCAGGTGGCGCGCCGCCGCCTGGATATCGGTCGCGACGCCCGGCCACGTCACCTGGTCGACGTGGGACCGGAAGTCGAACGCCTCGCCCCGGTCGCCGCCGACGCCGGCGGTCCGCCCGAAGTAGTCGATCGCCAGCGCGTCGACGCCGTTCTCGGCGAAGCGGAGCGCCAGCTCCTCGTAGAACGGATGGAGGCCGCGGACGTCCGGCAGGATCACGATCCCCGCCCCGACCGGCGTCGTCGCCCGGGCCCGGAACGCCCCGAATTGGGTGCCGTCGCTCGCCTCGAGCGTCAGGTCCGTCGAATCGAGGGCGCCGCCGGCGATCTCCGGGATCGGCGGCCGGGAGTCGAGATCGAAGCACATGGGGCGAGGCTCCTGCTGGGTGGTGCCGCCAAGGCTAGCGCGCGTCCCGGTGAGCCGCAGTGCAGCCGCCGCGGCCATGCTGCAAGCGTGGATCGATGGCGGTTCGGCCGGGCCATCCGTGCGTTGCCCGGCGCACGACGAAGCCGGCGGCACCGTCCCGCAACCGGTCCGTCACCCGGCCGGCCGTGGGGCGGGCGGTAGAATGCCTCGATGCCTGCCGCGACGCTCGTCGTCCAGAAGTTCGGGGGGTCGAGCCTCGCCGACGCGGACCGGATCCGTCGCGTCGCGCGGCGGATCGCGCGCGAGCGCGCCGCCGGCTCCGATCTGGTCGTGGTCGTCTCGGCCATGGGCGATACCACCGACGAGCTCCTCGGCCTGGCCGCGGCGATCACCGACGCCCCCGACGAGCGCGAGCTCGACATGCTCCTCGCGACCGGCGAGCACCAGAGCGCGACGCTCGTCTCGATGGCCCTCCACTCGCTCGGCGTGGCGGCGATCAGCCTGAGCGGGCCGCAGGCCGGGATCACGACCGACGGTCGCTACGGCCGGGCCAGGATCGCGTCGATCGAGCCGGCCCGGGTCCGCGACGAGCTCGAGCAGGGCAAGGTCGTGATCGTCGCCGGGTTCCAGGGCCGGGCCGAGGGCGACGACGCCGCCGGCGCCGACATCACGACCCTCGGCCGCGGCGGCAGCGACACAACCGCGGTCGCCCTCGCCGCGCGACTGGGCGCGGACCGCTGCCAGATCTTCACCGACGTCCGCGGCATCTACACCGCCGATCCCCGGCTCGTTCCGGCGGCCCGCCAACTGCCGATCGTCGGCTACGAGGAGATGCTCGAGCTGGCCCACCAAGGCGCCCAGGTCATGCAGACCCGGGCGGTCGAGCTGGGCTGGGTCAACGACGTCGTCATCGAGGTCCTCAGCTCGTTCGAGGACGCCCCCGGCACGCTGATCAGGGAGGACCCGCTCGTGGAGCAGCGGAACAAGGTCCGTGGCATCGCCCACGATCGGAACGTCGCGAAGATCACGATCGTCGCGGTGCCGGACCGGCCGGGCATCGCCCGGAGCCTGTTCGACCCCCTCGCCGACGCCGGGGTGAACGTCGACATGATCGTCCAGAACGTCGGCCACGGCGGCGAGACGGACCTGTCGTTCACCGTGCCGCAGGCCGAGCTCGGCAAGACGAAGAAGACGCTCGAGGCGATCGTCCGCGACCTCGGCGCGCGGGAGATGACGACGGACGCCTCCGTCGCCAAGGTGAGCATCGTCGGGGCGGGCCTCCACAACGCCCCCGGCTACGCTGCCCGGATGTTCGGGACGCTCGCCGACGCCGGCGTGAACATCGAGATGATCTCGACCTCGGAGGTCCGGATCACCTGCATGATCGCCGAGGACGCGCTCGAGACGGCGCTCCGGGCGCTGCACGCGGCGTTCGAGCTGGAGCGCCCGGAATTGGCCGCGCTCGAGGCCGCCGCGGGCGGGCCGGGCTCCGCCGGCCTGAGCCCGACCGCCGGGGGCGGCGCGGCGCGGTGACCGTCATCCCGACGACCGTCCCCGGCCTCGGCCGCCAGGAGCGCTTTGCCGCCGTCGGCTCGACGAACGACGTCGTCCGCGACTGGCTGGCCGGCGGCGAGCCGGAGATCTGCCTCGCCCTGGCCGACGAGCAGACCGCCGGGCGGGGCCGCAACGGCCGGACCTGGACCGCCCCGGCCGGTGCCGGCCTGCTCCTCTCGCTCGGGTTCCGCCCGACGTGGCTGCCCGCCGACCGAGCCTGGCGCCTCGCGGCGACCGTCTCGCTGGCGATGGCCGACGCGGCCGAGGAGGCGGCGGGGCTGCCGGACCGGGCCATCCGCCTCAAGTGGCCGAACGACCTGGTGATCGGGACCGATGGAGCCGGCCGGGCCCTCGACGCGATGGCCCTCGACGATGCCGCCCGGACCGGGCGGGAGGCGACGGTCCGGAAGCTCGGCGGGGTGCTCGGCGAGACCGACGGCCTCGGCACGGACGACCCGCGGGTCGTGGTCGGGATCGGGCTGAACGCCGATTGGCCGGCGGCGACGTTCCCGGCGGAGCTGGCCGCGACGATGACCTCGCTCCGGGCCGCGTCGGGCGAGCGGCCGGTCG
Organism: uncultured Chloroflexia bacterium; assembly: GCA_963710105.1. Lineage (GTDB taxonomy): Bacteria > Chloroflexota > Limnocylindria > Limnocylindrales > CSP1-4 > CF-46. The sequence goes on along the minus strand of CAVPYV010000001.1, from coordinate 2,314,470 downwards.
ACCTCGTCCTCCTCCTCGACGGCTTCACCTCGCGTCTGGAGACCCGGATCGAGGCCCTGTTCGGGGGGCGCTTCGACGTCGCCGACTGGGTCGAGCGGCAGGTCACGACCGGCCGCCGGATCGAGCTCGTCCGGCCGGACGGGGCGGTCGAGACGGTGACGGCCCGCGGCGTCGACCCGGTCAGCGGCGCGTTGCGCGTCGCCGACCCGACGCCGGCCGATCCGGACGCGGAGCGGCGCCTCGTCGTCGGCGAGATCCGCCACGTCCGCCTGGCGCGGGTGTAACGCGATGGCCCGCGCGGGATTGGGAAGGATGAGCGTCCCCGGGCGGAGGGCGGCCGCGGTCGCTCGCCCGACCCGGATCGCCCATCTCGATCGCGACCGCGCCCTCGTCGAGGCCGCCCAGCGCGATCCCGTCCAGTTCGACGCCCTGTATCGAAGGTACCTCGCCCAGGTGTACAGCTACGCCGTCTACGAGCTCGGCGACCATCACGAGGCCGAGGACGCCACCGAGCGGACGTTCCTCGCCGCCCTCGCCAACCTCGGCCGCTTCGAGGAGCGTGCCCGGCCGGCCGACGGCGAAGGCGCCTCCACGTTCCGCGTCTGGCTGTTCCAGATCGCCCGGAACGCGGTCGCCACCCAGCGCCGCAGCCGGCGCCGCCATCCGCAGGCCCCGCTCGAGGCCGCCGCCCTCGTCGCCGATCCGCTCGACGTCGAGCACGGCGCGACCGTTCGCGATGAGGCCGGGGCGGCATGGCGCGCCGTCGGGCGCCTGCCCGCCGATCGCCGCCGGGCGCTCGTCCTGCGCTTCGTCGAGGAGATGTCCACGGCGGAGATCGCCGGCATCCTCGGCCGATCCGAAGGCGCGGTCCGGGTGCTGATCCACCGCGCCCTGCGGTCCGTTGCCCGCGACCTGGGCGGCCGCGACGGTCGAGATCCCGGCGGCGACGATGCGTCGTCGCCGATCCCGCCGGGCCGGCGATGACGCTCGACCGCGATGCGGCGGCGACCGACGCCCTGCTGACCGACCTCTACCTCGACGCGCTGCTCGCCGGCGCCGTCCTTGATGCGTCGGCGACCCCGGCGAGCGCCGCCGCTCAGCTCGACCCGGCGGCCCGGCGCGCCGCCGACCGGCTCCGCCACGACCTCGTCCGGATCCATCCGTCATTCCGCTTCGAGGAGCGGCTGGCCACCCGGCTCGCGGAGGCCGCCGTGGCGATGCGCATCCCGCTGGCCGCCGGCGACCGCCGGATCGTCCGGTTCCGGCCGGCCCTCGCGGGCGACGCCGCCGCCGAGCTCGCAGAAGGTGCCGAGCGCGCGCCGGTCGCGGGACTGCCGTCGGCCGTCGCCGAGCTCGCGCCCGCCGCCGCCTGGCGGGCCGCGGGCCGTCCCGAACCCGACGCCGACCCGGCGCGGCGCGGACCGGGCCGGCCCCTGATCATCGGCGGCGCCCTGACGTCGGCCGCCATCTCGATCGCCGGCGCCGCCTTCGTCGCCTGGCGGTTGGGCCGGCCCGGTCGCGCCGCGACGCCGATGGCCCGCGCGGCGCGGGCGGTCCGATCGGGCGCCCCAGGACGGCCCCCTCTCCGAGGTCCGCGGCGGGGTCCCGCGACGCGATCGGTCCGAGGACTCGACTGACATGCCGATCAAGCTGCCCTCGTTCCGGCCGCGCCGCGACGCCTATCCGCCCGATCTCTGGACGAAGTGCCCGTCGTGCGGCGAGATGCTCTTCAACAAGCAGCTCGACAAGGTCCTCCGGGTGTGCCCGTCGTGCGGCCACCACTTCCGCCTGTCGGCGGAGGCCCGGCTCGCGATGCTCCTCGACCATGGGTCGTTCGCCGAGCACGACGCGGGACTCGAGTCCGAGGACCCGCTCGGCTTCGTCGACCAGAAGGCGTACCCCGATCGGATCGCCGCGGCGCAACTGGCGACCGGGATGCGCGACGCCGCGGTCTGGGGAACCGGCGCGATCGACGGGCATCCGGTCGCGATCTGCGTCATGGACTTCGGGTTCATGGGCGGCTCGATGGGCGCGGTCGTCGGCGAGAAGGTCACCCGGGCCGCCGAGCACGCCCTCGCGACCCGCATTCCGCTGCTCGTCGCCGCCGCGTCCGGCGGGGCGCGGATGCAGGAGGGGACGTTGTCGCTGATGCAGCTCGCCAAGACGGTCGGCGCGCTCGAGCGGCTGCGCGCCGCCGGTGTCCCGTTCGTGAGCCTGCTCTCCGACCCGACGACCGGCGGCGTGTTCGCCTCGTTCGCCGTGCTCGGCGACGTGAACCTCGCCGAGCCGAACGCCCTGATCGGCTTCGCCGGGGCCCGCGTCTCGGCCGGCACGATCGCCCAGGAGCTGCCGCCCGGCTTCCAGCGCTCGGAGTTCCTGTACCGCCACGGCTACCTCGACCGGGTCGTCCACCGGGCGGAGCTGCGGGCCGAGATCGCGACCCTGCTCCGCTACCTGGTCGCCCGGCCCGTCGCCCTGCCGCCGGACGGGCCGGAGGGCGACCCGCTCGGCCTGCCGTCCTTCCGGCCGCTGTCGTTCCTGTCGAACCTCGCCGAGCGGGTCCTGCCGAGCGAGCCGGAGCCGGCCGAGCCGTCGAACGGGCACGCGGCACCCGCGCCGACGGCTGCCGCGCCCACGGCGCCAGCGCCGGCGGCGGCCCTGCCCACGGCACCCGAGCCCGCGCCGTCTCCCGCCGCGCCGGTCGCCGCGGACCAGCCCGAGGAGGACGATCGTGGTTGACCGGATCCTCGGTCGCGGCCGCGAAGCCGTGCCGCCGGCCGACGCAGCCCCGACCGAGCCGCCGCCGCTCGACCCCAGGGCCGAGACCTGGGCCCGCGTCCAGCTCGCCCGCACCCTCCGCCGGCCGCGCATCCTCGACCTCCTCCCCGAGCTCGCCGAGGACGTCGTCGAGCTCCACGGTGACCGGCTCTTCGGCGACGACGAGGCGGTCGTCACCGCGTTCGCCACGATCGGCGGCCGACGCGTCGTCGTGATCGGGCAGCAGAAGGGCGCCGACACGGAGGAGAACATCCGGCGCAACTTCGGGATGCCCCACCCGGAGGGCTATCGCAAGGCGATCCGGGTAATGGAGCTCGCGGAGCGCCTCGGCCTCCCCGTGGTCACCCTGGTCGACGTGCCCGGCGCCCATCCAGGGCCGGAATTGGAAGAGCGCGGGATTGCCGAGGCGATCGCCCGCTCGATCGGGCTGATGAGCCGGCTGCGGACCCCGATCGTCGTCGTCATCACCGGCGAGGGCGGCTCCGGCGGCGCCCTCGCGATCGCCGTCGGCGACGTGGTCATCGCCCTCGAGAACGCCGTCTACTCGGTGATCAGCCCGGAGGGCTGCGCCTCGATCCTGTGGCGGACGGCCGACGAGGCGGCGACCGCGGCCGTGGCGATGAAGATGACCGCGCCCGACCAGCGGACGCTCGGCGTCGTCGACATCGTGATCCCCGAGCCCGGGGAGGGCGCCCACGCCGACCCCGCCGAGACGGCCCGCCGGATCAAGGCGGTCGTGACGGAGCAGCTCGACGCCCTGACGGCCGTCCCGCTCGACGCGCTCGTCGATGCGCGCTACCGTCGCTTCCGTGCGATGGGTGCCTACCGCGAGGTCGAGGCGCCGCCGCCGCCGACTCCGGAGCGGCCCGGCCTCGCCGACCGCCTCCGGAACCTGCTCGATCCGGGCCGCTGGTCCGGCATCTCCACCGTTCCCGCCAGCCGCCGCGACGAGCTGCCGGCCCGTGACGAGGTCTGACGCCCGTGCCCGATGATCGCCGCCCGCACTCGCCTGATCGGCGGTCCGGCCCGTCCCACTCGGCCGAGGCCCGCCAGGCCGAGGCCCGCCAGGCGGACCATGCCGCGATCGGTCGCCTCGCCGACGATCTCGTCCCGGCCCTGATCGCGAAGCTGTCGGCCAGCGGCCTCGGCGAGATCGAGGTCGCCGAGGAGGCCTGGACGATCCGGGTTCGCCGGCCGGCCGACCCGGCCGGCGGCCAGGCCCGGCGGCACACCGATCGATCGCCGCGGACGCAGGCGGGCCACGGCCATGTCGCGTCCGGGTTCGAGAGCCACCGCACCGTCCGCGACACGCGACCGGCGAGCGGCGGGCTCCACGTCTCATCGAACGGCAGCGGACCTGCCGCCGGCCACGACGCCGATCCGCCCGGCGGCACGGGCCCGCGGCCCACCGACGACCCCGATCTCCATCGCGTGGTCGCGACGTCGCCGGCCGTCGGCGTCTTCCAGCCGCGTCCCGACGCGAAGCCCGGGACCCGCGTCCGGAACGGCGACCGCCTCGGCGCGGTCGACATGCTCGGGGTGCCCCAGGACGTCGTCGCGCCCGCGGACGGAATCCTCGGCGCCAGCCTGGTCGAGGCCGGCCAAGCGGTCGAGTACGGCCAGGAGCTGATCGTCATCGAGCTGGCCGGTCGGGCCGCCGAGCGGAGCGAGGCCTGATGTTCAAGAAGATCCTCATCGCCAACCGCGGCGAGATCGCCCTCCGCGTGATGCGCGCCTGCCGGACGCTCGGGATCGAGTCGGTCGTCGTCTACAGCGAGGCCGATCGGGACTCGCTCCCGGTCCAGCTCGCCGACGAGGCGATCTGCATCGGCCCCGCCGACGCCCGTCGCTCGTACCTCTCGGTCCCGGCGGTGATCAGCGCCGCGATCGTCACCGGCTGCGACGCGATCCATCCCGGCTACGGATTCCTGTCCGAGGACGAGAACTTCGCCGAGGTGGTCCGGGCCCACGACCTGACCTTCATCGGCCCGCCGCCGAACGTCCTCGACCGGTTCGCCAGCAAGGAGGCCACCCGCCGCCTGCTCGGCTCGCTCGGGCTGCCGACGATCCCGGGCTCGAACGGCATCCTCCGCGATGACGCCCACGCCCTCGAGGAGGGCGAGCGGGTCGGCTACCCGCTCCTGATCAAGCCGGCGGCCGGCGGCGGCGGCAAGGGCATGCGGATGGTCCGCACGGCGCGCGAGCTCGAGGCCGCCCTCAACGTCTGCCGCTCCGAGGCTCGCTCGGCGTTCGGCGACGACTCGCTGTACCTCGAGCGCTGGCTCGACGAGACCCGTCACGTCGAGGTCCAGGTCGCGGTCGACCGCTACGGGCGCGGGATCCACCTCGGCGAGCGCGACTGCAGCGTCCAGCGCCGCCACCAGAAGATCCTCGAGGAGGCGCCGACGCCGGCTTTGTCGGCGGAGGCCCGCAACGAGCTCTGCACCCGGGCCGTCCGGGCGGTCGTCTCGGCCGGCTACGAGAACGTCGGCACGCTCGAGTTCCTCGTCGATCGCGAGGGCAGCTTCTTCTTCATCGAGATCAACTGCCGGATCCAGGTCGAGCACCCGATCACCGAGATGCTGACCGGGATCGACCTCGTCGCGATGCAGATCCGGATCGCGGCCGGCGAGCCGCTCGGGCTGAGCCAGTCCGACGTCGTGAGCCGCGGCCACGCGATCGAGTTCCGGATCAACGCCGAGGACCCCGAGCGCGAGTTCCGGCCCGCCGCCGGCGTGGTCGAGCACTACCTCGCGCCGGGCGGGCCGGGCGTCCGGATGGACTCCCACCTGTACGCCGGCTATGAGGTCCCGCCGTTCTACGACTCGCTCCTCGGCAAGCTCGTCGTCTGGGGCCCGACCCGCGAGGACGCCATCGCCCGCGGCCACGTCGCCCTGGCGGAGCTGGCGGTGGAGGGCCTGGTCACGAACATCCCGATCCACCAGGCCCTTCTCGCGAGCGAGGCGTTCCTGGAGGGCCGGATGACGACGAACCTGCTCGACCGGGTCGGGTCGGCCGCGTTCCTCGCAGCGGCGGCCCGGGCGTGACCGGGCGCCGGCACCTGTGCGCACCTGCAACCACCCGGCCGCACGGCGGACCCGTTGCGCGGCACACTGGACGTCCCACCTGGAGCTGCTTGTGACCGATGCCGCGACCGGCACCCCGCCCGCGGCGGACGCCACGTCCGCCCGCCCGCCCGCGCCGACGACGATCCACTCGACCCGCGAGATCGAGGCGCTGATCCCGCACCGCTGGCCGTTCCTGCTCGTCGACCGGATCGTCGAGTACGACGCGGCGGCGCAGCGGATCGTCGGGATCAAGGGGGTCGCCGCGACCGAGTGGTTCTTCCAGGGCCACTTCCCGGGGCTCCCGGTCGTGCCGGGCGTCATCCAGGTCGAGGCGCTCGCCCAGACGATGGCCGTGTACGTCGCCAAGCAGCCCGGATTCGGCAACCGGATCGGCCTCTTCGCCGGGATCGACGACTGCCGCTTCAAGCGGATCGTCGTGCCCGGCGACGTCCTCCGTCTCGAGGTCACGATGGACAAGCTCGGCAGCCGGTTCGGACGCGGCCGCGGCGTCGCGACCGTCGACGGCGAGGTCGCGTGCGAGGCGACCCTCAGCTTCGTGATCCCCGCCGAGGGGGTCCTCCGATGACCGCCCGGATCGCGATCATCTCGGACGTCCACGGCAACCTGGCGGCGCTCAGCGCGGTCCGGGCGGCGCTGAAGAAGGAGCGGCCCGACCACGTCCTGATCGCCGGCGATCACGTCTTCAACGGCCCCGATCCGGCCGGCGTCGTCGACGCCCTCCGCGAGATGGAGACGAGCGGGGCGACGATCATCCAGGGCAACACCGACGTCGCGGTCGCCGACTTCGACTACGGCGCGGCGTTCCCGTGGTTCGGCGACGGCGTGCCCGACACGTTCGTCGCCGCTGCCGAGTGGGCCCACGACGCCCTCGGCGACGAGCGGGTCGCCTGGCTCCGCCGCCTGCCGAGCGAACGGCGGCTGATGGTCGAGGACACGATGGTCCTCGGCTGCCATGCGTCGCCGGGCTCGCAGACCCAGGGCTTCGACGCCCAGCTCGATCCCAACGTCACCATCGAGCGGATCTCGCGGACCGACGCCCGGATCATCTGCTGCGGCCACACCCACCTGCCCGAGATCCGCGACCTGGGCTGGAAGATGATCGTCAATGCCGGTTCAGCCGGCTACGTCTTCGACGGCGACCCGACCGCCTCGTGGGCCCTCGTCGACGTGGACGGCTCCGAGGTCCGGGCCGAGATCCGGCGGGCCGAGTTCGACACGATGACCGTCGCCAACGCGATCTCGGAGCGCGGGCTCGCCGGTGACGTCTACCGCGCGGCCACCGTCCGCACCGGCAAGCTGGTCCGATGACCGACCCGGCCCGCGCCGCGCGCGCCAACCCCGACTGGCCGGCCGCGCCGCGCCGCGTCGTGGTGACCGGGACCGGGATGCTCACCGCGCTCGGCAACGACGTCGAGAGCAGCTGGGCGGGCATGGTCGCAGGCCGCTCCGGGATCGCGCTGATCACGGCTTTCGACCCGTCGCGCCTCGACTGCCGGATCGCCGGCGAGGTGAAGGATTTCGACAGCTCCGGCGTCCTCGACAAGAAGGACCAGCGGCGGACCGACCGCTACATCCAGCTCGGCCTCGTCGCGGCCCGCCAGGCGATGGACCAGGCCGGCCTGCCGGAGCGGCTGGACGGCGCGGAGGCCGAGCGAACCGGGGTGATCTTCGGGACCGGGCTCGGTGGGGTCGGCACGCTCGTCGACGGGATCTCGATCAACGCCCTCCGCGGTCCCGACCGGATCAGCCCATTCTTCATCCCGATGGGCATCCCCAACGTGGGAGCCGGCCAGATCGCGATCAGCTTCGGGATGACCGGCCCGAACTTCACGACGGTCTCCGCCTGCGCCACCGGCGGCCACGCGATCGGCGAGGCGTGGGAGACGATCCGCCGGGCCGACGCGGACGTGATGGTCGCCGGCGGGGCCGAGGCCGGCATCCGCGAGCCGCTCGTCGGCGGGTTCGACTCGATGCACGCGCTGTCCCGCCGAAACGACGACCCGGCGGCGGCGTCGCGGCCGTTCGATCAGGCCCGCGACGGGTTCGTCCCAGGCGAGGGCGCGGGGGCGCTCGTGCTCGAGGAGCTGGGCCACGCCCAGGCCCGCGGGGCGACGATCCTCGCCGAGATCATCGGCTACGGCGCGACCGCCGACGCCTCGCACATCACCCTGCCGGCGCCGGGCGGCATCGGCGCGGTCCGGGCGGCCCAGCGGGCGTTCCGCAAGGCCGGCATCGACCCGGCCGACATCGTCCACGTCAACGCCCATGCGACCTCGACGCCGGAGGGCGACAAGGCCGAGCTCCAGGCGATCCGGACGATCTTCGGGGAGCACGCGGGGGCGGTCACGGTCACGAGCAACAAGTCGATGATCGGGCACACCCTCGGCGCGGCCGGGGCGATCGAGGCGATCGTCACGATCCAGACGATCCGCGACGGGTGCGTCCCGCCGACGATCAACCTCGACGACCCCGATCCGGCCGGCGCCGGCCTCGACCTCGTCGCCAACGTCGCGCGGACGCAGGACGTGCCCCTCGCCCTCTCCAACTCCTTCGGGTTCGGCGGCCAGAACACGGCGCTCATCATCGCCCGGTGGTCCGAATGACCGACCACGACGAGATCGGCGCTCCGGCGCCGGCGGCCGAGCCCGGCCTTGCCGACCCGGCCCTTGCCGACCCGGCCCTTGCCGAGCCCGGCCTTGCCGACCCGGCCCTTGGCGACCCGGAAGACCCGCCCGGCCCGGCGGCGCTTTCCGACCTCGACCCGGGCGATACGTCCCTCCTGGCCCTCGTCGACCGCCTCGGCTCGCTCCTCGACCGGAGCGACCTGTCCGAGCTCGCCGTCGAGGCGGGCGGGACGCGGCTCGTCCTCCGCAAGCCGGTGGCGGTCGCCGGCCCGGCTCCGGCCGGATCCGGCGGGCCGGTCGTCGATCCTGGAGGCGGGGTGCCCGCGGCGACCGCGAGCGCCGTCGGCGCGGGAGGCTCGGGGACCGCCGCCGTCGGCGCGGGCGGCGCCGCGGAGGCGCCGGCCCGGCCGAGCGTGAAGGCACCGCTGACCGGGGTCTGGTACAGCTCGCCGGCGCCCGGCTCGGCGCCGTTCGTGGCCGCCGGACGCGAGGTCGCCGTGGGCCAGGTCATCGGCCTGATCGAGGCGATGAAGCTCTTCAACGAGATCAAGTCCGACCTCGCCGGGCGGGTGGTCAGGGTGGTGCCCGAGAGCGGCGCCCTGGTCAAGGCGAAGCAGCCGCTCATCGAGGTGGAACCGCTGTGAACGACACCACCGCCCCGACGACCCTCCGCCGGGCCCACGTCACCGGGTGGGGTCGCTATGCGCCCGCCCAGGTCCTGACAAATGCCGATCTGGAGACGATGGTCGACACGTCCGACGAGTGGATCCGGACCCGGACCGGGATCCGCGAGCGGCGCGTCGCCGCCGCCCACGAGACGACGGCGTCGATGGGCGCCGTCGCCGGCCTCCGGGCGATCCGGACCGCCGGCCTCGAGCCCGACGACATCGACCTGATCCTCCTCGCGACGCTCACGCCCGACTACTGGATGCCGTCGACGGCGGCCCTCGTCAAGGAGGCGATCGGGAACACGACGGCGACCGCGTTCGACGTGATGGCGGCCTGCAGTGGCTTCGTCTATGGCTTCGCCACCGCCCAGGCCTACATCCAGGCCGGGCTCGCGAAGCACGTGCTCGTCATCGGCGCGGAGCTCCTGACGCGCTTCCTCGACTACAGCGACCGGAGCACCTGCATCCTCTTCGGGGACGGCGCGGGGGCGGTCGTGCTGTCGGCCTCCGACGAGCCGGGCGGGGCGCTCGGGGTCGAGATGACGACCGAGCCGCAGGGCGCGTACATGATCTGGCTGCCGGCCGGCGGGTCGAAGGCGCCGCCGTCGCCGGGGACGATCTCGCGCGGCGAGCACTACGTCCGGATGGAGGGCAACCAGACCTACCGCTTCGCGACGAAGACGATGGCGACGACGGCGCTCGAGTCGATCCGCCGATCGGGCCTCGAGCCGGGCGACATCGACCTGTTCATCCCGCACCAGGCCAACATCCGGATCATCGAGGCGGTGGCGAAGGGCCTCGGCCTGCCGATGGACAAGATGTTCATCAACCTCGACAAGTACGGCAACACCTCGGCCGCGTCCGTCCCGATCGCCCTCGCCGAGGCGGTCAACGAGGGCCGCGTGAAGGTCGGCGACAACGTGACGATCGTCGCGTTCGGGGCGGGCTTCACGAGCGGCGCGGTGACGATCCAGTGGACCGCCGATCCCGCCCGCGGCCGGGCCGGCGACGCGGCGGTCCGGCCCGAGGACGTCACCGTCCGGCTGCCGGTCGACTGGGACTCGGTCGACCCGATCCCCGATGCCCTCGCGGCGATCATGAACCGACCGGGCTCGGTCGAGGTCGCCCTCGACGACGTCGCGCCCGGCGAGCCCGAGCACGCCCACACGGAGGTCCACGCGTGATCGACCTGTCGGGGAGGACCGCCCTCGTCACCGGCGGCTCGCGCGGCATCGGCCGGGCGATCGCGCTGCGGCTCGCGACCCAGGGCGCGGACGTCGCCTTCAGCTACCGCGGCAACGAGACGGCCGCCACGAGCTGCACCGCGGAGATCGAGGCGCTCGGGCGGCGCGGGCTTGCCGTCCAGGCCGACGTGACGGACCCCGACGCCGCCGACGGCCTGGTCAAGGCCGTGCTCGAGGCGTTCGGGAAGGTCGACATCCTCGTGAACAACGCCGGGATCACCCGCGACGACCTGATCATGCGGATGAGCGTCGAGGCGTTCCGCGAGGTCCTCGAGACGAACCTCTTCGGCGCGTTCTACATGACGAAGGCCGTCACCCGCCCGATGCTGAAGGCGAGGTCGGGGCGGATCGTGAACATCACCTCGGTCAGCGGCCAGGCCGGCCAGACCGGCCAGGCGAACTACTCCTCGGCGAAGGCCGGCCTGATCGGGCTGACGAAGGCGACCGCCCGCGAGCTCGCCTCGCGCTCGATCACCTGCAACGCCGTCGCCCCGGGGTTCGTCCTGACCGAGCTGACGTCGGACCTCGCCGCGCCACTCCAGGCGGAGATCACGGCGCGGACGCCGCTGGGCCGCTTCGGGACCACCGAGGAGATCGCCAACGCCGTCGCCTTCCTCGTGAGCGACGAGGCCGCCTTCATCACCGGCCAGGTCCTCGCCGTCGACGGCGGCCTCGTGATGATGTAGCACCGCGCGGAACGCCGGCTGTCGCCGGCGCGCGGCGCCGCGGAGGTGTCACCGCCGCGCAGGGCGGCCCGTTCGGGACCAAGTGGTAGACTCGCGCCGCCGATGAGCCACGATGCAGGAGGGGGGCGGCGGACGCGCTCGCCCCGGATGGCCGCATTCCTCTCGTTCGTCTGGCCCGGACTGGGCCAGTGGTACCTCGGCGCCCGGCGCACCGCCCTGGTCTTCGCCACGCCCGTCGCCATCGTCGCGATCGTCGTCGCCGCCTCGCTCCTCCAGGGCCCCGAGGCGTTCGTCCTCCAGCTGCTGACGCCGGGGACAGCGCTGACGATCGCGGTCCTCGTCGTCCTCCTCGGCATCTGGCGGATCGTGTCGATGGTCGACGGGGCGACGACGGCGGGCGGCCGGATCTCCTGGCGCCGGCCCTCGCTGGCGGCGCCGTTCGCGGTCATGGTCCTGCTCGTCTTCGTCACGCACTTCGCGGTTGCGAACCTCGCCTGGTCGTTCTACGAGGCGGGCTCGAAGATCTTCACGAGCCAGCCCGACGCGGACGTCACGCCGGCCCCGATCCGCTCGGACGACGTCGTCCAGCTGCCGGTCGCGACGCCGGTCTCGACCCCGACCACGGCCGATGCCCGGATCAACGTCCTGATCGTCGGGATCGATTCGAGCGAGATCCGGACGCACGCCCTGACCGACACGATGCTCGTCGTCAGCGTCGACCCGATCGATCACACCGCGGCGATGATCAGCTTCCCCCGCGACATCGCCGACTTCCCGCTCTGGTCGGGCGGCATCTACCACGGCAAGATCAACGCCCTGATGACCGACGCCGACCGCCACCCCGAGCGCTACCCCGACGGCGGGATCACGACCCTCTCGAAGGAGCTCGGCTTCCTGCTCGGCATCCCGATCCACTACTACGCCGCGGTCAACCTCGACGGGTTCGAGGCGATGATCGACGAGGTCGGCGGCGTGTCGATCGTGAACGAGAGCCAGATCGACGACCCGGCCTACGGCGGCTGGAAGCAGCCGGGCAGGATCGGCTTCCACCTGTCGCCCGGCAGGCACACCCTCGACGGCGAGACCGCGCTCGCCTACGTCCGCTCGCGGAAGGGCACCGGCAACAACGACTTCGAGCGGGCCCGGCGCCAGCAGCAGCTGCTCGTCGCCCTGGAGCACAAGCTGTCGGACCCGGCGATGCTGCCGAAGCTGCCGCGCCTCCTCGACGACGCGACGCGGACGATCACGACGAGCTTCCCGGCCGATCGGCTGGCCGAGATGTTGGCCCTGGGACGGACGATCGACGACGCCAGCATCACCCGCAAGGTCCTCGGCCCGCCGTACGCCCTGCGCGACCCGAAGGCCGCCGACTACCGGCTGGTCATCGACGCGAAGAAGCTGGCGGCCCTGTCGGTCAGCCTGTTCGGCGCCGACAGCAGCTACGCCACCGCCAGCGGCTCGGCGGCGCCATCGAGCGTGCCTGCTCCGTAGGCGAGGGCGAACGGATGCCCTGCCTCGGCCTCAGCGGCCCTGCTGGCTGATCACCGCCGGGATCGTCCGGAGGATGATCTTCATGTCCAGCCAGAGCGACCAACGGTCGATGTAGTCGAGGTCCATCCGGACCCAGCGGTCGAACTCCGGCTCGCGCCGCGCCGCGACCTGCCAGAGGCCGGTGATCCCGGGCTTCATCGACAGCCGCCGACGATGCCAGACGTCGTACTCGTCGACCTCGCGCGGCAGGGGCGGCCGCGGGCCGACGAGGCTCATCTCGCCGCGCAGGACGTTCCACAGCTGGGGCAGCTCGTCGAGGCTCAGCGCCCGGAGGATCCGACCGGTCCGGGTGACCCGCGGGTCGTCGGTCACCTTGAAGGCGGCGCCGCGGATCTCGTTGCGCTCCTCGAGGTCGCCCAGGTGGTCCTCGGCGTCGGGGATCATCGTCCGGAACTTGACGACCTCGAACGACCGGCCGTGCTCACCGATCCGGATCTGGCGGAAAAGGATCGGCCGCCCGTCGCGCAGGCCGACCCAGACCGCGATCAGGGCGAGGATCGGGCTCAGGACGAGCAGCGCAAGGGCGGACACGGCGACGTCGATGAGGCGCTTCATCACGAGGGCTACGGCCCGGTCCGGGCCGTAGACGAGCGACAGGATCCGCATCCCGTCGAAGTCCTCGATCCGGGCGCCCGGCAGGGTCAGGCCGGTCGCGTCGATCGGGATGCGGACGATCCGGCCCTCATCCTCGCAGAGGCGGGTGATCGGCTCGACGAGGGCGATCTGCGAGGGCGGCAGGCAGATCGCGACCTCGTCGACGATCCGGGTGTGGAGGATCGTCTCGATGTCGTCGACGCTGCCGATGATCGCCCGCCGGCCGGAAGCCGAGCCAACGTCCTCGGGGCTCGCGAGGTGGCCGATCACGTGGAGGCCCATCTCCGGCCGCTGCTCGATCCGATCGGCGAAGGCGACCGCGGTCGGGCCGGCCCCGACGATGAGGATGAACCGCGAGTTCATCCCCTGGGCGCGGGCGGTGGCGAACGCCCAGCGGAGGAAGAACCGCGACGCGACCGTCAGCACGAGCTGGGCCGGGAAGAGCAGGAGGAGGAACTGGCGGCTCACGTTCGGGAGCTTCAGCCAGAAGAGCAGGACGAAGGTCCCCACCGCGATCAGGAGGACCGACCGGGCGACGTCGGTCACCTCGGTCCGGGCGGACCAGCGGACCCGCAGCCGGTACAGCCCGAACAGCCACAGCGTCGTGACCCAGCCGACCGCGTAGATCAGGGCGAGCGCCCGGGCGTCGATGCCCGCCGTGGTCCAGACGCCGATCCAGCCGGACCCGAACCGGATCAGCGAGACGACCCCGAACAGGGCGATCGCGCTGAGCCCGTCGGCGGTCATCAGTCCGATGCGCAGGGCGGTGATGTGGCGGCGAACCATGACTCACTCCCTGTGGACCCAGCCCCCCGGTCCCGCGCCCGATGATATCGGCTCGGCGTCGTGCGATCGACTCGCGGCGGGTCGATGGCGGCGCCGACCGCCCGGGCGGGGTCGGCCGGGCCAGCCGGAATCGGGACGTTCGTCCTGCGGTCCGGAGGGGTTCGGTGTGCTAGCGTCGGGTTCATGACGCACATCCGCGAGGTCTGGGCGGGCCTCGGCCGACCCAAGCGAATCCTCGCCCTCGTGCTGCCGATCGTCCTCGTCGCCGGGATCGCGGCGGGATCGGTCCTCGTGCTCGCCCAGCCGCCCGGCCCCAGCCCGATCGCCGCGGCGACCCCCGGCCCGACGGCCTCGCCGCCGCCGCTGCCGCCCGAGCCGACCCTCGCCCCGGAGGCATCGCTCCTGCCGACGCCGACGCCCGCCCCGACCGGCGCCGACCCGCTCCTCGGCACCGACGGCCGGCTCACCGTCTTGCTCCTCGGGTCGGACTACCGGCCCGCCCATCCCGGCAACCGGACCGACGCGATCATGGTCGTCTCCCTCGACCCGACCACCGGCAAGGCCGCCGCCTTCTCCGTGCCGCGCGACACGACCGGCTTTCCGCTCGGCAACGGCCGGACGTATGACGCCAAGGTCAACGCCCTCTACCAGCACCTCCAGTCGACCACGGGCGACGGCGGGCGCGCCTTCACGGCGGCGATCGGCGCCGCCTTCGGGCTCGAGATGGATGGCTACGTCTTCATCGGCTTCGAGGGCGTCAAGGACCTCGTCGGCGCCGTCGGCGGCGTGGACGTCACCCTCGATCAGGCGTACTACGATCCGGACTACTGGGTGACCGCGAAGAAGCGCGGCTGGGGCCTGCCCAAGGGGACCAGCCACCTCGGCCCGAACGATGCCCTGATCTTCGCCCGGAGCCGAAAGGGCGACAACGACTTCGGCCGGGCTCGCCGCCAGCAGATCCTCGTCATGGCCGCCCTCGACAAGGCCCGCAAGGTCGGCATCGCCAAGCTTCCGGCGCTGATCGCCATCGCCAATCGGACGGTCAAGACCGACCTGCCGCTCGATCGGGCGAACGACCTCTTCCACCTGGTCGCGACGACCGACCTGTCGAAGGTCCAGCGCGTCGTCTTCGGCCCGACGACGTACGCGACCGGCACGGGCGGGAGCTCGTTCGAGCTGAACCTCAAGGTCGATCGGGCGTGGATCAAGAGCCACTTTCCGGCGATCCGGCCGATGGGGCGCTGGCCCGCGGTGACGCCGGCCCCGAGCGGTTCGCCCGCCCCGAGCGGCGGATCGTCCGCCGCGCCGTAACGATCGTCGCCGCGCCGGAGGAACCGTCGCGGCGCGACCCCGTCAGGCTCGCCAGGCGATCACCCGACGCAGGTCCGCGGGCAGGCCGTCGAGCGGCGCGGCGAACCAGCGCCACGCGACGGTGAGGAGGGCGACGACCGCCAGCCCGTTCAGGCCGAGCGCGTGGGTCCGGGCGACGAACAGGCTGAGGAGGGCCCCGGCCACGATGTCGGCGATCGCCCGCCGTCGGCTCGCCATCAGCGCCCCGAGCCGCTCCACGAGCACGCCGAGCCCGGCGAACAGCGCCAGCCCGAGTCCAGCCGAGGTTCGCCCATGCCTCGCCGATCAGGCCGGGGGCCGCGTAGCCGGGGATCACCTGGTCCGGGAAGAGGCGCGGGTAGATCCAGTAGCCGAGGTTCGGGACGTCGTCGCGGCCGACCAGCGGCGCCAGCCGGCGCAGCCAGGTCAGGCCGCCGAAGAACGGCTGCTCGGCCGGGATCGCCGTCTGGAGCGCGTCGAGCGTCCGCGGCTCGATGAGGATCACCCGGTTGACGGTCCGCTGGACCGCGAAGTCGACCTCCCGTCCGGCCGCCTGGTCCCACGCCCGGAGGATCCCGATCGACACGAACAGGGCGAGCGCAGCCACCCCGACGAGGGCGAGGGTCCGGACGGGGATCGGCCGGCGGCCGATGCCGAGGGCGAGGATCGCCGCGGCGACGAGCTCGGCCGACAGGTAGCGGCTGGCGAGCGCGACCTCGGCGACGACCGCCGCGCCGAAGGCCATGCCGGCGAGCAGCCGCGTCCGGCCGCTCCCGGCCCGGATCCCTGCCAGGAGCGCGACGACGACCGCCGCCGGCAGGGCCACCCGGAGGACCTGGAGATCGAGCCCGCCGACCTCGCTCCGGGCGCCCGTGACGTCGCCGGCGAGGAACGGGATCCCCACGTCGAGCAGGGTGGGGAGCAAGGCGACGACGCCGAGCGCGGCGAGGACGATGACCGCAACCGGCCGGATCGGATCCGGCTCGAGACGCTGGCCCAGCGCCGCGGTCGAGTCGTCAGGCGGGCGAGCTCCGCGCCGCCGGGCGAGGCGATCGGCCGCGGCCACCCCGAGGCCGAACGCGGCGACGGCCGCCCCGACGAACAACGCCGGGTCGGGCCGCCCGCCGATCACCGCGAGGGCCAGCGACCCGAGACCGAAGAACACGGCCTCGAGCGCCACCCACGCGACGGCGGGGTGCCAGATCCCGAGGCCGGTCCGGCGGGCGGCCGGCAGGACGAGGGCGGTCCCGAGAGCCGTCCCGGCGACGACGACGACCGCCGCGAGCAGGGTCACGGGTCGGCGGCCGGACCGGGCAGCGCGTCGCCGACCTCCGACCGGACCGCGCGGGCCGCGCCGCTCAGGCCGGTCGCCGGCAGGCGGGCCGCGAGCCAGGCGAAGGACGCGATCCCGGCGATGCTCAGCGGAAGGGTCGAGATCAGGCGATAGCCGAACGTCATGACCACCGCGCTCGGCGCCGGGACGCCGGCCACGCCGAGGAGCCCGGCCAGCGCGAGGTCGGTCGTGCCCAGCCCGAACGGGAGGAGCGAGAGGACGCCGACCGTGGTCGACAGCCCGAGGGCGCCCCACGCGGCGAGCGGATCGAGCTCGAGCCCGAGCGCCCGGCCGAGGAGCACGAGCTGGGCGGCGTACGCGGCGAAGATCAGGCCGCTCAGGACGACGAACACGAGGTGGTGGCGGGGGTGGCCGATGAGCAGCGCGACGGTCGCGTCGACCCGCCCGAGCCAGTCGCCGACCCGCTGCCAGCGGGCCGCGCCGAGGAGCCCGCCGAGGGGCAGCCGGCGAAGGGTCGACAGCGGTCGCAGGCCGCCGCGATAGGCGACGAGCGGCGCGACGACGAGGACGGCGGCGAGCCCGAGCGCGACCGGCCCGGACAGCACGCCGAGCCAGGTGAGCCAGGCGAGGAGCGCCGAGGACGAGAGGTAGCCGATCGCGCCGACCCGCTCGATGAAGACGACGGCCCCGCTCGTTGCGTAGTCGACGCCGTGGTGGGCCTGCAACAGGTACATCCGGACGATCTCGCCGGCCGAGCCCGGGGTCAGGTTGTTGATCGTGTTGGCGAACGTCGTCATCGGCACGAGGGGGGCGATCCCGACCGACCGCCCGGCGGCGGCGAGGAGGTCGGCCGAGCGGGCCGCCCAGAGGATCGCGATCGCCGCGCAGAGGAGGACGCCGCCGAGGACGGGGCGACCGTCGAGGCCGTCGAGGGTCGACCCGGCCTCCCAGACCCGCGATCGCCAGACCAGCAGGGCCAGGAGGCCGATCGAGATGGGCAACCAGACGATCGGCCGGCGGAGCCAGCTTGCGAGGCGCATCGGCGCCGATGGTACGCCCTCGACCTCGCCGGGACGGGATCCGGACGGGATCCGGGCGGCGGTCAGCGTTGCGCCGCCCGCCCCGGGATCAGCGGAAGGTGCCTGCCCTGACCGCGGCCGAGAGCTGCTTCATCCAGCTGACCATCGTCGGGTCGCGCCGCTCGTCGAGGTTGTAGCTCGTGTTGGCGAACGTCTGGAACGCGATCCCCGAGGCGTGGGCGTACGTGAACGCCTCGCGAACCTGGCGGTTCAGGAGCGCCTGGGTCGGCCGCTGCTTCTTGTGGCAGCTCGGATGGAGGTTGCGATGGGTCTGGACCATGACCCAGATCGGGGCCTTCGGCGTGAGCGCGTGGACCTTGGGGTAGACCTTCGTGCTGTACCACTTCGGCCCGGTCGCGACGTACGAGGTCCCCAACGTGGAGCAGCCGCTGCGGTAGGTCTCCACCGGGTACCAGTCGACCATCACGATGTCGGCCATGCTCGCGGTGTAGGGGTTCGTCGAGTTGCCGAAGTGGGGGATGTCGCCGAACAGGCCGACCACCGGATGGTTCGGGTCCGCAGCGTGGAAGGCGCGGTAGAGGGAGCGGATCTCGGCGGCCGAGACGCCGACCCACGACGGCTCCTTGACCGACAGGTAACCGAACAGGGCGGGATGGTTCTTCACGGCGTTCACGAGCGGGGCGACGCGGGCCGGATAGACCGTCCCGCCCGAGATCGTCGACTGGAAGTAGACGATCGCCTTCAGCCCGCAATGCTGCGCGGCGTTGAGATACCGCAGGGTGTTCGTGACCCCGAGGACGTTCCGGATGACGAGCTGGAACGAGCCATTGCAGACGCCCCGGGTGTTGGCGAGGAGGTCCTCCGGGGAGACCTGGTGGAGGATCATCGGAGCGGTCCGGGGATACGTCATGGCCGCGCTGGCCGGGACCGCCCCGAACGGGCCGGCCGCGATCGTCGCGAGCAGCATCGAAGCGAGGGCGTAGCGCTTGAGGGTCCGTCCGCGGGCGAGGCTCATGAGGTCTCCGGTCGTGGCGAGGCGGTGGCGAGGCGTCCACGACGAGTATCGACGGTCACGATGGCCCCTGCCATCGCCCGAATGCACGAGCCGGGCCGTACGTAGGTCCGGTGCGGCCGCGCAGCACGCGGAGGCGACGCCGGCGACGGCGACCGCCCTAGGGCCCGGGGCAGCCTTCGCCGACCGGGACGGCACGGAACGCCTCCGGGCCCTCGCTGGGCTCCGCGACCAGGCATCCGACGCCGGCCAGCCGCGTCTCCAGGCGAGCCGCATCGGGCCCGACGACGATCGGTCCGACCGTCACCAGGCGATTGGCGGCGGTTGCCGCATCTCCGCCCGCCGGGCCGGCGACGTCGAGCCAGGCGATGGCCGCGGCCGGCGCGAGGTGGAGCGCCAGCGCGGCCGCCCCGGCGGGAACCGCGGCAGGGTCGACCGCGTAGACCCGCGCCCAGTCGGTGTCCACGCCGAGCTGCCGCTCGGGATCGAGTCCCGCCGCGGCGCCCCGATCGAGCGCCGGCACGAGCTCCGCGGGCGTCAGCGGATGCGGCCCGGCGAGGGCCAGCCGGCTCGTCCCGGGCCGCGCCAGGGTCGCCGCCCAGTCGGACCGGGTGATCCCGAACAGCTGCCGGTCGCGGAGGCCGATCCAGACGTATCCGTCCAGGGCGCCGTCCGGCGCGACCCGGACCGTGGGCAGGCTGACGACGCCGACCCGCCCGTACAGCTCGAGCGCGACGAGCTCGCGGTCCCGGAACGACATCACGACCAGGCTGCCCGATGGCGCGGTGGCGCGGACGGCGGCCGCCAGCTCCGACGGAAGGGGGTCCTCGGTCGGGTCGGCCGCGCGCGACTGGCCGAGGACGGCGATCAGCACGCCGCCGGTGAGCGCGGCGATCGCCGGGAGAGCCGCGCGAGACCGCCCTCCACCCGCGATCCGGTCGCCCGCCGCGGTCACGACGCGCGCGGCCGCGACGCCGACCGCGATCGCCGACAGGACCGCGAGACCGGCGAGGTTCCGGGTGTCGAGTCCGTTCGCGGCCGCGTACGCCGTCGGGGGCACGAGGCAGGCCGCAGCCGCGACGAGCAGCCACAGCCCGCGCTCCCGCCGCGCCAGGCCGGCGACCACGAGCCAGGCGGCGGCGACGATCGCGAGGAGCACGATCGCGAACCGGTCGATGCGGACGGCGGCGGCGACGTCTCGCCGCTCGATCACCGCGATCGCGTTCAGCGGGAAGACGGCGCCCGAGGCGGACCAGACGACGACCCACCACCAGCCGGCGACGATCGCCGCCGCGCCGGCGTAGGCGATCCAGAGCCGGCCGAGGCGGGGCCGGGGGACGGTGCCGACGAACGCGAGCGGGATCGCGATCAGGAGCCCGATCGTCTCCTTGACGAGGATCGTCAGGCCGAGCAGGCCGCCGGCCAGGGCCCACCGCCGGATCGTCGGCCGCCGGATGGCGACCAGGGTCGCGACGACGCCGGCGGTCTGCGGCAGGTCGATCCGGAGGGTCGGGAGGAGCTGCCAGAGGAGGGTCATCGAGAGCAGGGCCAGGGCCGTCCCGACCGCCGCGGCCGTGCCGGCCAGCGACCGGGCCAGCGCGACCGCGCCCAGCAGCGCCCCGACGGCCAGGGACGCCTCGACGAGCCGCGCCCAGGCGATCCGCCCCTCGCCCGTGATCCAGCCGCCCGCGGCCAGGGCGATCCCGTACACCGGGGAGCGGAGCAGGAAGAGGGTCCCGTCCGGCGTCAGCGGGCCGCGGCCGTCGAGCGTCGAGAGGCCGACGTACAGGTATCGGGCGTCGTCGGGCGCGAGGTCGTCCCAGCCGAACAGGGCGAGGCGAGCCACCGCCACCGCCAGCAGCCCGGCCGCCGCCCCGATCACGAGCAGGCAGCTCGATGCGCGGCCGCGCCGGCGGTGGCGTCGCCGTCATGGGCTGCGCTCGAGGACGATCGCCTCCGCCGTCGTCGCGGCGACCCGCCAGCCGTCCGGCGGCCCGCTCGTGGTGAAGCCGAGGAAGGATTGGAGCGTGATGTCGTCGACCGCCTCGACGACGAGCCGCTCGCCCGAGCGCAGCTCGATCGCCGCGTCGACCACCTGCCAGCCGTCGGCGGCCGTCGCCGGTGCGACGACGTCGGCGAGGGGCCGGCCGGCGACGTTCGCCACGCCCTGGTCCGTGGGGACCGCGAGGAGCCGGAACCGGCGGTCGGCGGCCGCCTGTCCCGCGGCGGGGGCGGCGACGCGGAGCTCGAGGCGGACCGGGCCGCCGGCCGTGATCGGGAACGCCAGACGGGCGCCCGGCGCGAGGTCGACCGCATCCCAGCCGTTGCCCTCGACGATCGTCGTCCGGCCGCTGGTCGCGCCGGGCTCCCGGGCGGCGACGGCGGCCACCTGGGCGATCACGCCCCAGCCCGCGGGTCGCTGCGCCAGGACGATCCGCGTCGCGTGGTACGTGTCGGCGACCGCGGCGAGCGTCGGGAGGTCGCCGCGGAGGGCGCGCTGGAGATCGGCCCGTCGGGCGTCCTGGGCGTGCCCGGTGAAGACCGCCGGATCGAACGCCAGCTTCGCGTAGCCCGGCGGGTCGACCGCGACCACCCAGGAGCCCGTCTCGTACCAGGCGAGCGACGACCAGTCCTCGTAGGTCAGGACCGTCGCTCGCGGGCCGTGCTCGCCGAGCAGCGCGGCGAGGTCGGGGACCCGGTCGCGGGCGAGGTCGAGCGCGGCGTAGACCGGCTCGCGCCACGTCTGGGCCAGCAACCGGACGGTGAACGCGGTCGTCGGGACGGCCATGACGAGGAGCACCGCCACGACGACCGGAGCGGTCCAGCGCGGCCGCCGCCAGCGGACCGCCACGAGCGCCCGCACGACGCCGACGAGCCCGATCGCCGCGAGGATCGCGCCGGGCTGGCTCGACAGCAGCCACAGCCGCTGCGGGCGGAGCGCGTCCTCGAGCGGCCAGCCCGGGTCGTAGAGGACGGCCAGGAGCCAGGGCACGACGAACCACGGGACGAGGACGAGGGGCCCGGCGACCGTCCGCGGCCGGAGGCCGCTGAGCTCCGGGTCCCGGTGCCGGAGGTGGATGAGGACGAGCCCGATCCCTGCGACCGCGAGGGGCAGGAGCAGCCCGAACTCCCGGGGGTACTCCCAGAACCCGATCCGGGCCGGCAGCAGGCTGTCGGCCGAATCGAGGGCCACCCCGCCGTTCCGCCGGATCAGGCCGAGGGTCGGCAGGAGCCATGGCGCGACGAGGAGCGCGGTCAGGCCGCCGGTCACCACGAGGGCCGTGAGCGCGGCACGGCGCCGGGCTCGGTCCAGGGCGGCCACGCCCGCGGCTGCGAGCAGGGCAAACGGGATCGGCAGGAGCAGCTGGACCTGGATGAGCGCGCACGCCCCGAGCAGGCCGCCGGCGACGATCGCCCAGCGCCAGCCGCGCTCGTCCTCGAGCGCCCGGATGAACGCCAGGACCGCGAGCGGCAGCAGGCCGAAGACGAGATCGCGGGGGTAGAGCGGCCAGGCCTGGTGCCCGGCGAGGAACAGGCTGTTCACCCAGAGTCGGTTCGCGCCGACATCGAAGCCGCCGCCGAAGACCGTGATCGCCGCCGCGAGCAGGGCGATGTCGGCGCGGCCCGTCAGGCGACGGCTGAGGGCGAAGGTCGCCAGCGGCAGGACCGGCAGCCAGGCGAAGCCCAGCAGGAGGGTCACCGTCGGCAGCGGGCAGCGATGTCAGGGCCGCGCCGCCCGCGAGGAGGAGGTGGAACCCCGGCGGGTAGTAGGCCGGCAGGCCCTCGTACGGTCCGCCGGGCGGAATCTCGCCGCGGAGGATGCCGTGGGCCAGACCCCAGTGGTACAGGAGGTCGCCGCCCTCGTGGGCCGGGAAGAGGCCTCGGCCGCCGTCGATGACGAGGCTCGCGACGACAATGGCGGCCAGCCCGAGGCCGACCCGGCCGGGCCGGGGCAGGCGCGAACCACGTACACTCCAGGCGGACCTACCAGCCAGCCGGCCGCCGCGCGGGCCGGCGGTCACGCGCCGCTGTCGAGGTTCTGTCGGTTGCCCATGGATCCCATCGCTGCCGCGCTCGTGGCTGTCCAGGCGACGGCGGCGCTGGCGCTCCTCTTCGTCCTGCCGGGACTGACGTGGGGGCTGCTCGTCCTGCCCGGGGCTCCGACGCCGCTGCACGCCGCCGGACGGGCGATCGGGCTCAGTCTACTGATCGTCGCGGGCACCTGCACCCTGCTCGCCGAGCTCGGGCTCCTGCGGGTCGGACCCCTCCTGGTGGCGCTCGTCGCGGTCACGGCAGTCCCGGTCGGTCGACGCGACGTCCGCCGCGCGATCCTCGCCTCCGGCCGCCCGGCGCGCCGCGCCGGCCGTCCCGGATCCGCTGCCCGACGGCGCCGCTGGTGGCTCGGCGCGGCGGCCGCGGTCGCGCTCGTTGGCGCGATCGTCGTCCTCCCGTCGCGCGCGGCCGTCGGCGACGACCTCCTGCCGCGGACCTCGACGCCGTGGTACTACATGGCCGTCGCCCGCGAGGTCGCCGAGCGCGGCTCCGTCCCGGCGACCCTCCCAGAGTGGGGCGCGGACCGGCCTTTCCCGACCGACTACCTGCCCGCGACCGCCCATGCCGCCGCGGCCCTCGAGCTGCTGCCGGGCGATGTCCTCACCGCGTTCGCCTGGTACCGGCTGGCGATCCTCGCCGCCGCGGCGATCCTCGCCGCCGCCCTCCTCCGGCGCTGGTTCTCGAGCTGGATCGCCGTGCTCGGGGCGTGCCTCCTCCTGACGACCGTCCGCCTCGAGGCGAAGTTCCTCGACGTCCGGCCCGAGACCTTCGCCCTCCTGCTGGCCCTCTTCGCCGTCTCGATGACCGACCGGGCGATCGTCGATCGCTCCCCGCGATCGGCCGCCGTGGCCCTCGTCGCCGCCGTCGCGACGTTCGTGTCCCACGCCGAGGTCTTCCTCGTCCTCGGGCCGGTCCTCGCCGGTCTGGCCGTGGGCCGGGCCGTTGTCGGCGGCGGGCGGCTCGGCCTGCGCCGGCCGACGATCGGCGCCCTCCGGCCGATCGCCCTGGCGGCGGCCGTCTTCGGCGGGGCGGTCGTCGTCGGATCCGGCCTGAACGCGGTGTTCGCCGGCGAGTTCCGCCTCGTCGGCTACGTGACCGCGGACCGGCCGGCGGCGGCCCCGGTCCCGGTCGACCGCATCCCGCCCGGCTGGACCTTCAGCGGCGACCCGACGTGGGACTTCTACGTCGCCGCGGTCGCCCCGGCCCTCGTCGGGCAGCCGCCGCCGGCCAGCTTCTTCGGAAGCAGCCTCCTGCCCCGGGCGATCCTCGACATCTGGCCCGGCCTCGACGCGCGCGGCCGGAGCGATCTCGTCACGCTCGGGCTGCTCCTCGTGACGCCGCTGCTCGCGTGGCCGTGGCTCGACCGGCGCCGGCGGCGGTTCCTCGTGACGTGGTGGGTCTTCGGAGCCGGCCTCCTCGCGGGCTCGCTCGCGCTCTTCGCCCTGAGCTCGACCTACGTTCCGGCCCGCGTGGGCCCGCGCCGGCTGATGCCGTACGAGCTGCTCGTCCCCGTCGCGAGCGCGACGCTCCTGCTGTTCGCCCTCGATCGCCTGCTCCGACGGGGCTGGCGGCTGCTGCTGCCCGGCCGCGGGGCGATGGCGGCCGCCGGCCTGCTCCTGGCGATCGTGACGGTCGCGGCGACGTCACCGGCCCCGACGGTCGCCGCCGACGACGCCGCGGACGAGGCCGGCCTCAGCCAGACCGGCTACGACGCGCTGCGCTGGATCGACGCCAACCTCCCGGCCGACGCCCGGCTCCTCACGAACGCCTACACCGACGGCTCGATCCTGGCCGTCGCTCGCCGGGCGAGCGTCCTCGACGGGCGGGCGGTCTACCTCGAGCACGCCGACTTCCTCGCCGAGTCGACGAGCCTCGTCCTGGGCGCCCGGGTCCTGTTCGCCGATCCGGCCGGCTCGGCGGCGGCCGCCTACCTGCGGGCCGAGCGGGTGTCGTACGTGCTCGTCGCCACGGCCGGGCCGACCGGCGCGGACCTCGGCGGCTACCTGCTGTTCGCGACCGACCTGGCCGCCATGGGCAGGACGGGACGGTACACTCAGGTCCGTTCGTTCGGGGACGGCCGGCTGCTCCTGTTCGAGGTGGCACCCGACCGCTGACCGCGTCCCGCCCCGCAGTCCACTGGAGACCGCGCCGCCCATGCCGAGCCTGCTCCGGATCGTCGGCCTCGTCCTCGCGGTGGTCCTCCTCCTCGTCGCGACGCGGCGGCTCCGCCAGCGGGGCGCCGGCAGCCGGGTCCCGGCGGCGACCCTCCTCCTGATCGGCCTCGGGCTCGGCGCCGTCTCGCTCGCGCCGGACCTCGTCCGCCCGATCCAGAACGTCCTTGGCCTCGAGGGCGAGCCGCTCGGTCGCCTCGTCACCGTCCTCGTGATCGCGGTCGCCTTCGCCTACGGCGGGCTGTTCTATGCCCTCGGCCGGGCGGACCGGGCGAACCAGCGGGTCAGCCGGCTCGTCCGGGCCCTCTCGGCGGCCCAGGTCGAGGTGGTCCGGACCGGGGGACCCCTTGGCGGCGTCCTCGTCTGCGTCCCCGCCTTCGAGGAGGCGGACAACCTGCCCGGCGTCATCCAGGAGATCCCGCCGAACGTCGCCGGCCTGCCGACCCGGATCCTCGTCATCGACGACGGCTCGGCCGACGCGACGGCGGACGTCGCGGCGTCCCTCGGGGCGCACGTCGTCCGCCACCCGGTCAACAGCGGCCAGGGCGCGGCGCTCCAGACCGGCTACCTCGTCGCGGAGCGGCTCGGCGTCGACATCGTCGTGACCCTCGACGCCGACGGCCAGCACGATCCCGCCGAGATCGAGCGCCTGGTCGGCCCGATCGTGCGCGACGAGGCCGACTTCGTCGTCGGCTCGCGGCGGATGGGCGCGTCCGATTCCGAGTCGCGGGCGCGCGACGCCGGGATCTCGATCTACACCCGCCTGATCAACCTCCTCGGCGGGACCCAGGTCAGCGACATCGCCAACGGCTACCGGGCGATCCGGGCGGACCGCCTCTCGGAGATCGCCTTCACCGAGGACCAGTTCCACAACCCGGAGCTGCTGCTCGGCGCAGCCCGGGCCGGCCTGCGCGTGATCGACGTGCCGGTGACGATCCGCCGGCGGGCCAGCGGCGTCTCGAAGAAGGGGACGAACCTGCGCTACGGGCTCGGGTTCCTGCGGGTCATGCTGAAGACGTGGCTGCGGTAGGTCCGGCGAGGATCGAGGCCGCCGCCACGGCGGCGGGCGGCGCCGGGTCCGCGGTGGCGGCGTCGGCCGGGAGCCCCGCGGCGCGGGGCAACGGCATCCTCGACCTCTACCGAGCGGCATGGGCCGAGGCGGCGACGGCGATCGCCCGTCGCCGCGGGGCGCTGATCGTCGAGGTTGGCCTGATCGCGCTCTGGTTCGTCCTGCGCACGCGGTACGGCGTCGAAGCCCGGCCGTACATCGCGTGGACGCTGCTCACGTGCGGCGTCGCGGTCCTGTCGCCGACGTCAGGCCTCGTCGTCCTCGCTGCGACGGGGCCGTTCTACGAGCCGGTCACGATCGGGCGCGACCTCGGGATGCGCCACATCCTCGTCGCCGTGCTCGGCCTGTCGGTCGGCGCCCGGCTGGTGCTCGGCGGCTGGCGCCGGATGCCCTGGTCGCCACCGGTCGTGCTCGCCGTCGCGATCGGCGGCCTGACCCTGCTCGGACTGGCGAACACCTTCGCGCGGTTCGACCAGGACTTCGCCTTCCACGCGGCACGGACCTGGCTGAGCTCGATCGGCGGCGCGATGATCGTCCTCCTCGTCGCGGTCTGGGTGAGTCGGGACGGGCTGCGTCGGCCGCTCGCCGCGGCCCTCGCCGCAGCGGTCGTCGCCGTCGGCCTCAGCCTCGTCGACCACTTCGCGAAGGGCGTCGTCGCCGACGGGCCGCTGTCGTGGATCGGCTTCTGGAAGGATTTCAACGGGCGGCTCGGCGGCGCGATCCCGTCACCCAACGGAATGGCGTCCGTCACGATCATCCCGGCCGCGGTCCTCATCATGTGGGCCTTCCTCGACCGCGGCAACCAGCGGCTGCGGCTCGCGGCTCTTGTCCTGAGCGCGCCGCTCGTGCTTGCCCTGTACGTCACCTACAGCCGGGCCGCCCTGCTCGCCCTGTTCGTCGTCATCGTCGTCCTCGGCTGGCGGATCCGACGGGCGCTCGGGGTCGGGATCCTCGTCGCCGGCGTCGTGGCGACGGCGATCCTCCTGCCCAGCTATCTCCAGCTGCGCAGCGAGTCGGCCCTGGAGGGCGGCGTTCGGCCCGGATCGATCCTCGTGGCCAGCGACGTCGTGCGGTTCCAGGCGTGGGGTGCCGCGAGCCGGATGTGGCAGGACGAGCCGCTCGTGGGCCAGGGGTTCCTCGCCTACCGCGACCTCGGCCCGGACTTCGGCGACCCGGTCCTCGGCTCGCCGCACAACGAGTGGCTTCGGCTGTTCGCGGAGGAGGGAACCGTCGGCGGGCTCGTCGGCCTTGCCTTTGTCGCGACGACGCTGGGGTTCCTGGCGCGGCGGCGGGACCCGATCGCGACCGGCATCGCGACCGGCGCCGCGGGCTACGTCGTCATGGCCTCGTTCAACAACCCGCTGCTGTTCATCCAGATCAGCTCGGTCGTGTTCACCGCGATCGGCTACGGGCTGGCGCGGTCCATCCGACCGTCCGATCCGGCGGCCGCCCCGGCGATCGACCCGGCCGCCCCGGCGATCGACCCGGCCGCCCCGGCGATCGACCCGGCCGCCCCGGCGATCGATCCGGCGGTCGACGCCCCCATCGATGCCGGCGCGGCGCCGAGCGGCTGACTCGGCCCCGGGTTGATCAGGATCGCCGTTCGGTCGCCCGGGTGTCCCAGTCGGCGCGGTGCCAGACGTCGATCCGGCGGCCGCGGACGACGTTCAGCCAGCCCAGGGCGAACGCCAGGCACACGACCGCGAAGGCGCGGACGAAGGCGATGGCCCGGGGCGGCCGGCGCCCGGCCCCGATCGCGAGGTGCGCCCCAACCGCGACCACCCCCAGCAGCACGATGCCGATCGGAACGACGAGGTAGGCCGGCTGCCCGTCGACGCCGAGGATCAGGCCGCTGATCCCGGCGAGGGCGATCAGCCACGGCGTCGACCAGCGCAGCAGCTTGTGCGACCAGATCGCGACGGCTGCCCGCGGCCGGCGCCACGGCGGCAGCCGGCCGACCATCGAGAGGTTGGCCCGGATGCCACGGGTCGCGGTCCGAGTCCGGTTGCGGAACTGTTCGCGGAGCCCGCTGATCGGGCGATCGGTGGCGAGGGCCGCCGGGACGTAGACGACGAGCCCGCCCTGCTCGCGGACGTAGAGCGGCAGGAGGTGGTCCATCGACGCCGCCGACGGCACCGCCCGGAACGCCGAGCGCCGGACGGCGAGGAGGGCACCGGTGACCGCGGTCAGGAAGCCCGCCCGGCTCTCGAGGTCGCGGACGAGCCGCTCGTAGCGCCAGTAGAGACCCTCGTTCGCGGATGTCGCGGTTGCCCGCTCCTCGCGCCACTCGAGGCGCCCGGTCGCGCAGCCGACGCGCGGGTCCCGGAACGGCTCGGCGAGGGCCGCCAGGCAGCCAGGTGCGAACCGCGTCTCCGCGTCGGTGAGGACGACGACCTCGGCGGTCGCGGCCTCCATGAGGGCGCTCTGCGTTGCCGTCTGGCCGCCGCGCGGAAGGGCGAGCAGGCGCAGCCTCGGCTCGGCCGCGGAGAGGCCGCGAACGATCGAATCCGTGGCGTCGGTCGAGCCGTCGCTGCCGATGAGGACCTCGCTCAGCTGCGCCCCGGACTGCTCCTGGGCGAAGACATCGGCGATCCGCTCGGCGATGTGGGCGGCCTCGTCGTGGACCGCGATCGCGACGGCGATCGCCGTCGGCGGCTGGGTCGGTCGGAGCTCGAGGGGGGCGAGACGGGCCGCCAGCGCCACGACGACCGGGTAGACGATGTAGACCCACGCCAGGACGCCGACCGAGCAGACGAGCAGGACCTGGGGCACCACGGCGTCAGGGTACCCGAGGCTGTCGGCGGCCCGAGAACCGGGGCGGGACTCAGGGGGCGGAGGACGGCTCGATGGACGGAACCGGCGATGCGCCAGGCCCTGGCTGCACCTCGCCATTCCGGGCCTGACCGTATGCCTGCTCGAGCCCCGAACCGGGAGCAACCGTTCCGATGAGGGTCACCTGCTCCAGCGGGATGAGCACATCGCCGTTCAGATCGTAGGGGTCCACCGCCAGGGTCTGGACGACGAATCGTGGCGACGTGCCGGGCGAGGACGCCGCGCCGGAGTCCTGCCGCAGCGTCGCCGGTTCGGCAATCCGAAGGACGCGATCGTCGTCGCCGACGACCCTCCCGACGTAGACGGCTCCACCCAGCACGTGAACCTCCTGCAACCCTCCGGGGGCGATCAGCCGGCTCACCGCCGAGGGGCGAAGCAGGGCCGACCCGATCTGGAGTCCACCGATCACGAGCACCAGCCCAACGAGGGCCACGAGGATCACCGACGCGACCTGCCGGGCCCGGGGCAGACGCACCGTCACCGAGCGGCTCGGGGAGCCGTCCGTCGTCATTCGGGCGTCAGTCGGATCATGCCGCAAAGCGTAGGCAATGCCGCGAGAGCGCGTCAATGACGCCCGGCCGCCTCGCCGCGGCGGGTCGGACATGGGGGGCATCGCCGGCTGCCTGACGGACCGGCCGGTTGCGGGCCGAGCCATAATGCGGTCTCACGCGGGGAGTGTCCGGTCGCCAGGCCGCTGCACATCGCCGCGGACGCCAGGGAGAGCGGAATGACAGGTCTGCGCGACCGAGCGAGGTTCGCCACGTTGCTGGCAGTCGGATTGGCGCTCCTCGTTTCGGGGGTCGTCGCCGGAGCCGCCGGAGGTAATTTCATCCTGGGCCAGGCCAACAGCGCCGGCTCCAGCAACTCGAGCCTCACGACGAGCAGCTCAGGCACCGCGCTCCTCGTGACCCAGAATGGGACAGGCACCGCGATCCGCGGTTCGACTGGATCCGGGTCCGGCATCGCCGGCTTCTTCACGAGCGGCTCGGGATCCGGCGTATCGGGCGTGGTCGCCAATGAGAACTCGTTCGGTGTGTACGCCGGAAACGACAGCCCGAACGAGGGGACCGGCGCCGCAATTCGCGCGAGCGGACAGCAGAACGAAGGTGTCATCGCCACCAGCGCCGACTCGAACGCCCTGCGCGGTGTCGTGACCGGTTGCGACGGGTTCCTCTGCGGCGGCAACGGTGTCTCTGCCAAGGGCTACGGCTTCGCCGCGGGCGTCTACGGTGACGGATCCGCCTCGATTGCCGGCGTATGGGCCTCTGAAGGTCAGGCCGCGAGCGTCTATGCCACCCAGACCGGGGCCGACATCCCGGCCGTCTACGGGTCCAGCACCGACGGCACCGCCGTCTACGGCGCGGGCTACCTCGGAAGCGGCGACGTCAGCGACCTGCCGAACGCAGGCGGAGCCTTCGTCGGCCTGTATGGCGTGATCGGCCAGACGGACACGGGCTTCGGGGCCGGCGTGTACGCTCGAACGAACGCGGCGCTCAGCTACGCCCTGTACGCCGATGGGAACTCGTATGTCAACGGCAACTTCACGATCAACGGCACGTGCACCGGATGTGCCGCCGCCGCGATCGCGCTCAACGGCTCCACGTCGACGCTGAAGCAGGGCGACGCGGTCGCCCTCGATGGCGTCCAGCAGGCGGCCGACGGCAGCATCGTGATGGTCGTCCGTGCCGCGAAGAAGGGCGATGCCGTCATCGGCGTCGTCGACCGCCAGCTTGTGGCGGCGGCCGCCACCACGAAGGTCGGCGGTACCCGGCAAGCCGTCAAGGTCAACCGCGGCGCCGACCGGGAGGTCGCGACATCCAGCCGGAGCGTCTCCGCACCGAAGGGACTCTGGGGCGAAGGCGGCACGTCCGTCGCCGCCGACAGCTACCTGCGGATCATCACTGGCGGCCTCTACGCCTTTGCCGGAACCGCTCCGGCGGGCGCCGTCGCTGGTGATGCCCTCGCGGTCGACACGTCCGGCGGCAAGCTCGCCAAGGAGAGCGCGGGCGGCGCCCATGCCGGCCGCTATCTGGGCAAGCTCAAGGATGGGCGGATTGTCCTGATGGTCGATCCGCGCTGATCCCAGCCGACCGCACAGCGCGGTCCACGACCCAACGACTGAGCCCCGGCCGTCAGGGCCGGGGCTCAGTTCGTGGCCGGGTCAGCCACGTCGCGACGGCTCGCCGGCGGGCTCGCCGAGCATCCTTCGGAAGAGGGCCTCGTATTCATCGGTGACGTGGTCCCACGAGTAGCGTTGGCGCGCCCGGGCCCTGGCTCGATCACCCAGGCGGCGGCGCTCGACAGGATCTCCGGCCAGCATGCGGTAGCCCTCGGCGAGCGCCTCCGCGTTGTTGCGTTCGTAGAACCGACCCGCATCTCCCAGCACCTCGTGGTGCTCCGGCACGTCGTTGGCCAGGATGCAGGCGCCTCTGCCCATCGCCTCGACCAGGGCCGGGTGCGTGCCCCCGACTTCGGTCGCCTGGACGTAGGCAAGAGCGTTCGACTGGAGCTCCGCGTAGCCCTCCCCGAACACGTATCCGGTAAGGATGACGCCCGGCGTTGCCGCGGCCGCCGCCACGAGCGTGTCCTTGTAGGCCGTTGCATATGGGGCGTCGCCGACCACGACGAGAGGAACGCCGCCCAGGCCGTCCAGCCCGCCGGCGCGCCGGTAGGCTTCGATGGCCACGTGGGCGTTGTTCTCCGGTTCGAGCCGACTGACGAACAGCAGGTAACGGTCGGCGGTCAGTCCGAGCCCTCCCAGCGTCGGCCCCGGTTCCACGCGCCGGCTGTCCGTCCCGTACGGGATGTACACGGTCGCCCGGCCATGACGCTCGCGGTACCAGCGGGCAATGACGTGGGCGTCCGAGACGAGGACGATCGGCAGGCGAGGCGACAGCCAGGCGCACGCCTGGTAGTACCAGCGTCCAAGCGCGTTCCACTTCCCGCGCTGCCACTCGAGCCCATCGACGTTCAGCGCGACCTTGGCTCCGCCGAGGCGGGGCACGAGCGCGAACGGCGCGTTGGCGTTGTTGCAGATCAGGACGATGTCGAACCGACGAACCAGACCGTCGGCGACGGACAGCCCGGTGTGCACGACCGTGTCGAGGTACTTGTGGCGGATCGTCGGCAGCACCCGCAGGTGCATGCCGCGATGGTCTCGACCGCCCGCGTCGACGACATGACTCCGGCCGTAGACCGTGACGACGTGACCGCGCTCGACCAGGCGCGCCCCGAGCTCCTCGGCGAAGGTCTCGAAGCCGCCGTAGGCGGCCGGTACACCGCGCGTTCCCATGATCGCGATCTTCAAGGGGCGGTCCTCATACCGGACTAGGCTCGGGCGGTTGGCCGAACCAGGCGAGCATCGACGCGTCGTCCCGCGTCCGGCGTCGCATGATGTCCGCGCGGCGCGCCCGGAGCCGTCCAGCGTCGCCGGCGACGTCGAGCACCGCCAGGAGGGTCCGCTGCTCCCGCACGGCGCAGTACCCGAGGATCTGGAGATCGCGGCCGATGATCGCCGCCCAATCGCGCCGCCATCCCGCGGGCAGCTCGTTCTTCGCGATCATCCGCCAGCGGTTGCCGACGGACAGGCGGTTGATCCGCGACGGGAGGCGGTTGCGGCGGCCGGGCGCCACCAGGCGGCGATGGCGCGCGACAGCGGTCGGCGCGTACAGGCTACGCCAGCCGAGCAGCTGTGCTCGCCAGGCCAGGTCGACATCCTCCCGATAAGCGAAGAAGGCTTCGTCGAAGACCTCGCCCTCGAATGCGACATCCTCGAGCATCGTCCGACGATAGACGGCGGCCGCGCCGGACGCGCCGAACACATCGGTGGCCTCGGTGTCGCGGCCGGCGGCGGGAAGATCGCTCGATCGATCGAGCACGCGCCGGTTCCGCAGCGCGACCATCCCCGTCGAGTCGAGGATGTCGCCAGCAAGCTCCTCCGGCGGACCCCCGTCGGGCTCACCGTCGCGGAAGCGGAGGAGGCGACCCGAGACCGCGCCGACGGCCGGATCGCGCTCCATGGCTGCGAGCGACCGCTCGATGAAGGTCGGCGCGAGCCGGCAATCCGGGTTCAGGACCAGGTGGACATCGGCGGGTGCCAGGGCGATCGCCCGGTTGTGACCGGCGGCGAAGCCGACGTTCCGCTCGCTCCGGATGAGGCGCGCCTCCGGCATGGTTCGCGCCACCGCCTCCGGTCCTCCGTCGACCGAGGCATTGTCGAAGACGACGAGGTCGTCGGGCATCCTGGTCTGCGCCAGGACCGCACGCAGGCAGCCGGGAACGTCCGACGCGCTGTCGTAGAGGACCATCGAGACGGTGAGACGCATCGTCACCGGTCGCGGGCCTGCTGGATCATCTGGATCGCCGTGCGGGCGCGCGCGTCCCAGCCGTTCGCGGCGGCGTACGCGAGTCGTTCCGCCCGATGCGAATTGAGCGCGCCATCCAGGACGGTGCGCACGGCCGCCACGAACGCCGCCTCGTCGGCGCCGATCGCCGCAAGTCCCGGCGGCCAGCCGATCACCGGCGGCAGGGCGGTCGCCACCACCGGGATCCCGACGGCGATCGCCTCCCAGGCCTTCATGGCGTCCTGGCTGCGGGTGTAGTCGTCGACCCGGTGCGGGAGAAGCAGGGCGGCGGCGCCCCGGAGGACCTCGATCAAGGCATTGCCGACCATCGGGCCGTGGAGCCGCACATTGGCGTGCTGGGTCAGCTCGGTCCATCCTGCGGGGGCGCGTTCGACGGGCCCCACGATCCGGATGGGCACTGCCGGAAACGCGTCGGCCACGGCCCGAATCAAGCTCGCCTGGACACGCTCGTGGATGCGACCGACGTAGACCAGATAGGGCGCCGGGCCGTCCTTCCCGGGCGCGAGCGGCGGTTCGATCACTCGCGGCGAGGCGTTCGGGACGACCGTCGCTGCTGCACCCATGGCGCGGAAGCGGTCGGCCATGAACTCCGTGTTGGCGAGGATGACGTCGGCGAATTGTGCCGCGCTGGCGTATCCGGCGAGGACCGCGCGGTGTCGGCGGCGGCCCCGGACGAGCGGCGACAGATCCCAGGCGTCGTAGGCGTCGAAGACGCGAACGAGCCGATGCGTCGGGATGTCGCGCAACCGGCTGAACGCGCCGGCCGACTTCGGGTCCGAGATCCACAGGACCCACGGGCAGCGATCCTGCGACATCCTGCGCCGGACGATCCGCCGGATCAGTGCCGCCTCCAGCGGCCCGAACGGCCACGGGTGTTCGATGATCTCCACCCCGGCTGCGACGGACACCGTCCGGGCGCCCGACCGGTCCAGCCGCCCGCCCCGGCCGCGGAGGTGCTGGCCCGGGCGGAGCCGCCCGATGATCGTGACACTGGCAACCTCGTCCGCATTTCGGAGCTCGTCGAGCAGGGCCCGGGGACGGTTGGGAAAGCCCGGGCCTCGCGGCGGGAACGGAACGACCGAGATCAAGCCGAACGGCGGGCTCATCGCCGCTCCCCCATCTCGTCGGCGGCCCGGCGATCGGGCGACGCGTGCCACCCGGCGACACGGAGCCCCGCGGCGAGGAGCCCCGCGATCACCACCGCGCCTCCAACGAGGCGGGGGACGACCGGAGCCTGCGGGGCGATCAGGGCCACCGTGGTCCCGACGGCGACACCGACCACCAGTCGCAGGCGCTCTGCCCGAAGCCTCAGCCCGAGATGGCGTTCGAGGCGCGCTTCGAGGTAGACCGTCGACGCGGCGATGCTGACGAGGACGACGGCGGCGACGCCGGCCGGCCCGGCCAGCTGCAGTCCGATCGGGATCAGAACCGCCATCAATCCGATGTTCAGGGCGGACCCAGCCACGGAAGCCCGAGCGCCGCCTGTGCCGTTCAGCGCTGTGCCCAGGCTCATTCCAACCGCGCGGACCACGCCGTAGATCGCGAGCAGCGTCACTGGAATCGTGCTCGACCCGGGATCGAACACGAGGCCGACGATCTCCGGACCCAGGGCAATGATCACCGTGGCCGGGATCGCCGCAAGGATGACCGACAGGGGCAGGATCGTCCGGATGATCCGCTCCACGGCGACAGGATCGCGATGGGCGCGCCCGTAGTAGGGGAGCGCGACGCGGTTCAGCACCTGGGCGACCCCGATCGTGATCGTGTTCCCGATCGTATAGGAGAGTGCGTACACCCCGAGTGCCGAAGCACCGGCAAGGCGACCGACGAGGGCGTTGTCGATGTTGGCGGCGAGGTAGCTCAGCCCGGCCGCGGCCCAGAGAAGCGAGCTGTAGCGGGCCATCCGGAGGACACCGGAGAGCGAGCCTCCGCGATCGGTCCACGGTGGGGCCACCACGATTGCCAGGCCGCTCTGGACGACGGCCTGGCCGACGAATGCCCAGGCAAGCGAATCGACACCCATGCCCCGGCTGAGGCCGAGCAGCGTCAGCAGGCCGAGGGCTCCGTACGAAATGACATCGATCGACGCCCGAGCGACAAATCGGAGCTCGCGCTCGAGTGTCGCACTCGAGGCGATCCCGAACGAACCGATGGCGAATGCCAGGGCCAGGATCGCGAGCGTCGGGCCGGCGCCAGGGAGGCCAAGCGCACCCGTCAGCGCGCCTCCCGATCCGGCCATGACGACCGCAAGGGCGATCCCGACCCCTGAAATCACGACCGAGGACACGAGCGTCAGGCCGCGCTCTCGAGCGCCGAGCACGATCAGGGCCTGGCCGAGGCCAGCATCTCGGAGGAGGATCCCGGCCTGAAACACGACGAGGGCGAGGGCGAAGACGCCGTACGCCTGGACACCCGCGGTGCGCGCCGTCGCGACGGTTGCCAGGAGCAGGACCCCGCGCGACACGACAAAGGCGACGCCCTGGGCCGCAATCCGGCCCGTCGGTCGCTCGACGGCGAACCAGCTCACCGGTGCGGCGCCACAGCGCCGACTATCATGAACCGGTCATGCACAAGCGGCGACGTTCCAAGTCGTATCGACCTCGCGGTTCGTGGTGACAAAACGGGCGCTCATTACCGGAATCACCGGACAGGACGGCTCGTACCTCGCCGAGCTTCTGCTCGCCAAAGGGCTACGAGGTACACGGCATGATCCGCCGGTCCAGCTCCTTCTCAACCGGCGCGGATCGACCATCTGTACCGGGATCCGCACGGCCCGGCGTCGCCTGTTCCTGCACTACGGCGACCTCACCGACTGCCTCGTCGCGTTCTCGGCCACCTCCACGGGGTCAAGCCCGACGAGGTCTACAACCTCGGCGCCCAGAGCCACGTCAAGGTCAGCTTCGAGATGCCCGAGTTCACTGCCGACACGGCCGCGCTGGGCACGCTCCGCCTCCTCGAGGCGATCCGCACCGCGGACTGGCCGTCCGCTTCTACCAGGCCGGCTCGTCGGAGATGTTCGGCAGGTCGCTCGAGCCGCCGCAGCGCGAGACGACGCCGTTCCACCCGCGCAGCCCGTACGCGATCGCGAAGCTCTTCGCCCACTGGCTGACGATCAACTACCGCGAGGCGTACGGCCTCTTCGCCGCCAACGGCATCCTCTTCAACCACGAGTCGCCGCGTCGCGGAGACACGTTCGTCACCCGCAAGGTGACGCGCGGCGTCGCCGCGATCCTCGCGGCGCGCGACAGCACTCTACCTCGGCAACCTCGACGCGAGGCGCGACTGGGGATATGCGCCGGAGTACGTCGAGGCGATGTGGCGGATGCTCCAGCAGGACGTCCGGACGACTACGTGATCGCGACGGGCGAGACGCACACCGTCCGCGAGCTCGTCGAGCACGCGTTCAGTCACGTGGGCCTCGACTGGCACCAACGTGGTTCGACGAGCGCTACTTCCGCCCGACCGAGGTCGACGCCCTCATCGGCGACGCCTCGAAGGCGCGCGGGTCCTCGGCTGGCGGCCCGACCGTCATGTTCGCGGGACTCGTCCGGGATCATGCTCGAGGCGGATCTTCGCCGAGGCGGGGCTGGATCCTTCAGCCCATATGCGAGGGGTGGTCCGAACGCCGTCCGCGGTTCGGGCCACCGAGTGATCTGAGGACGCGCGACAGGCTCCACGGCCTGCTGCCCGTTCGGTCGGCATCGACGTCGTGCGGTACCCCGGCCGGGTGTCGCCGCTCGGCCACGGCGGATGCGGCTTCTCGCCTCGCATCAGATCGACGTGGTCTTCGATATCGGCGCCAACGTCGGGGTCCTACGGACGCGAGTTGCGGAGTCTGGGCTTTCATGGACGGATCGTCTCGTTCGGAACCCTCTCCCGCAGGCCTTCTCGCGCCTCGTTCAGGAGGCCGCGCGGGACCCTGCGTGGGAGCCGGTCCAGATGGCGATCGGCGATCGCAACGGCGATGTCAGTCTGCCATATTGCCGCCAATTCGGTCGAGCAGCTCGTTCCTGCCGATGCTGCCGACCCATCTGGCATCCGCCCCCGGCTCCGCCTACGTCGATGACGCTCGTGGTGGCGATGACCACCCTCTACCGGGC
Source organism: uncultured Chloroflexia bacterium (assembly GCA_963710105.1). Lineage (GTDB taxonomy): Bacteria > Chloroflexota > Limnocylindria > Limnocylindrales > CSP1-4 > CF-46. The sequence continues at coordinate 2,277,186 of CAVPYV010000001.1, read as the reverse complement.
CATCGATCGCCACCTCCGGCCCGGTGAGCGGTTGTTCGTGAAGGTCGACGCGCAAGGGTATGAGGACCGGATCCTGACGAGCGCGGACCGCGGCTCCAGCGGATCCGCGGCCTCCAGCTGGAACTCTCCCTTGTGCTGCTCTACGCCGGCGCGGCCACGCTCGTTGACCTGGTTCTCGCGCGGCCGAGTCGCGCGGCTTCACGCTGATGGGTGTCGAACCGGGCTTCGGCGACCCTCAGTCGGGGCAGCTCCTCCAGCTCGACGGGCTGTTCTTCCGTACCATCGAGGCGCCCGCTGTGCCGGGGCGCGAGCCCGGTCCATTCACGGAGAGGTTCGAGCCGAGTGACGTCAGGAGAAGGTGGTTGGTCGCGCGGCCGGGTCATGGTCACGGGCGGCGGCGGGTTCCTCGGCAGCGTCGTCGTGGCGCGGCTCCGGCAGGCCGGCGCGCGCGATATCTTCGTCCCGCGCTCCGCGGAGTTCGATCTGCGCCAGCCATGGCGTGGCCGCGCGGCCGCTCGCGGACGGACGGCCGGACGTGGTGCTCCACCTGGCGGCGGTCGTCGGCGGCATCGGCGCCAACCGGGAGAACCCGGGCCGGTTTTTCTACGAGAACGCCGTCATGGGCATCGCAGCTGATGGAGGCAGGCGCGGCGGCGGGCGTCGAGAAGTTCGTGCAGGTCGGCACGGTCTGCTCCTACCCGAAGTTCACGCCGGTGCCGTTCCGCGAGGACGACCTCTGGAACGGCTACCCCGAGGAGACGAACGCCCCGTATGGGCTTGGCCAAGAAGATGCTCCTGGTCCAGGGCCAGGCCTATCGCCAGCAATACGGGTTCAATGTGATCACCTGATCCCGGTCAATCTCTACGGGCCGGGCGACAACTTCGACCCGGACTCGTCGCACGTCATCCCGGCCCTGATCCGGAAGTGCGTCGAGGCCCGCGAGGCCGGGGCGACCACGGATCGACGTCTGGGGCACGGGCTCGGCGTCGCGCGAGTTTCTCTACGTCGAGGACGCGGCCGAGGGGATCGTCCTGGCCGCCGAGCACTACGACGGCGCCGACCGGTGAACCTCGGCGTCGGCCAGGAGATCACGATCCGCGACCTCGTCGAGTTCATCGTCCGGCTCACCGGCTTCCCGGGCGAGGTTCGCTGGGACGCCACCAAGCCGGACGGCCAGCCGCGGCGGGCGCTCGACACCATCGCGCGCGCGAGCGGTTCGGCTTCGAGGCCAAGACGCCGTTTCGAGATGGCCTGCGCGCGGACGATCGAGTGGTACGAGGCCGCGCGGCGCGAATGAGCGGCCACCTGCCGCTCGTCTCGATCGTGACCCCGACCCGGGATCAAGGCCCCTACATCGAGCAGACGCTGCGCTCGGTCGCGGGGCAGACCTACCCGAGGATCGAGCACATCGTTGTTGACGGCGGCTCGACGGACGGGACCCACGCGATCCTCGCGCGTCACGCTGCGGCGCGCGGCCTGGTGTGGTGGTCGGAACCCGACGACGGGATGTACCAGGCCGTCAACCGCGGCTTCGCCCGGGCCAACGGCGAGATCCTCGCCTACATCAACAGCGACGATCTCTACTTCCCGTGGAGTGTCGAGGTTGCGGTCCGCGCGCTGCAGGCCGGACCCGATCTCGTCTACGGCGATGCGCTGCATCCTGAATGACGCCAGCGGCGAGCTTCGACCGCACTTTCAGCTCCGATATCGGCGAGCATTCCTGCTCGGCATCGGATCCTTTGCGCAACCGGCCACATGGTGGCGGCGAAGCCTGTACGAGCGGATCGGGAGCTTCGACGAGTCGCTGAAGTCGACCGCCGACCTCGACTTCTACCTGCGGGCTACCGAGATCGGCCGGGTCGCCCGCATCCGGGAGTTCCTGGCCCTGATGCGCCTCCATGCCGGAATGCAGACGATCGCCGCGGCGCCGCGCCTTCGCGCCGAGAATGCGCTGGTCCGCGAACGCCACGGTGCGGTCGGCGGCGGGTCCGCGGCACGACGCACGTTCGAGCGCGGGATCGCCTGGCAGGGACGTCGATCCAGCTGGCCGAAGATTCCTGTCCGTTGTCGTCGGCCGTGGGGATCCGGAGCGGCCCTGGGGTCGATTTATCCACGCAGGCGTCGACCTCCGGCCGGGCCGGATCGTTGCCGCGCAGCTTCCGATCGTCGGGACGAGGTTCCAGTCGGGCGCCGTGACGAGCAGGCGTGACTGGCGGATGCCGACGTGAGCGCGGAGATCAGGTCCCGCCGAGGCGGAGCAGCCGGTGGGAGAGGATGGGGCAGCCCGACGACGGCAAACCCAAGAACTGCATAGGCTTCGTACGGAAAGATGCTCGCGACTGCCAGCCCGGACAAGGCGGCTCCGATCGAAACATGTGGGACGGCGTACGCGTATAGAGCCGCATGCTCGGGTGCGCCACCTCGTGTGATCCGATAGAGGACCGTGATCAGAACGGCCACCAGAAACGGGACGATGAACCAACCTACGGACCCGAAGTTTGCGTAGGCCTCCCCAAGGAGGCCGGGCACGGTCCCACCGCCCGCATACCGTTGGTTAAGCGCTGACTTCAGATCCGCATCGAATGTGGTCTGCTTTCCGGGGAGAATCGTAGCGATGGGCTGGATGTACGTGATCCCTGAGCGCCACGCAATTCGCTCCGGCACAGCGTCCATGACATATCCGAGATTCCGAATTGGGACCACGAGGTAGCCCTTGATCGCGATCGCGGTCAGGGCCGCATAGTCGGGCGAGGTCGCGTTGGGAACGGGCGGTCCGTAGACGATGTCGCGGGACGCCAGTCGAAAGGCACCGAACAAGCCCGCTCCGACTACGAGCACGACGCCGGCCGTCGCAAGCAGCCCGATACCACGGACTCCAAGCCGATCGCGTCGCGCGGCCAGGAGGGCGGCGATAAGCCCGGTCTCAATCGCGGCAAAGGCCGGCGACCGGTTTCCGGTCAGGGCAAACCCGACGGCGACGATGCCGACCATCGCAGCGACGACGATCGCCCTGAGCCGATTGCCGGCTGCGACGGTTGCAGCGATGAGGATCCAGGCAACCGGGAAGAGCGAGGAGTGACAGGACCCGCAGGGGGGCGCCGCCCTCCTCGGCCGCATCGACGCGGCTCTGCTCCAGCCCGGCCTGAAAGAGAGGGACGTATCCGATCCTGACGAGGTAGAGGACCAGGGATAGCATGCCGATCCCCAGCAGTAGGAGCCCGTATCGCACCAACACTTGCCGGTCGACGGAGGCGGTGCGGTCAGGCGTCGGAACTCTCCACCCAAGCCCGATTCCCATGAGGATTCCGACAAGGCCCAGGGCAACGGCCACGCCGATCGTTGCGACGCGTGGCGATCCACCGGATACGATCAACCCGAGTCCGTAGAAGCCGATGTACGCGCCGACCAGAAAGATGGGCGGAGAGGCCCAGGCCACCTGCCCTCGCGCGAGTGCGTCCCGGTACGCCTCCGCAAGGGCGGTCGGGATCGCCGCAAGCTCACGTCCGACACGCCCGAGCTCGGGTCCGATCGACCCGATCCGAGATCCGCTACCCGCGGGTCGTCGAGCCGTCACTCCACTCGCGCGGCAGCCGGCCGTGGATCCGGGCTTCCGACTCTCCGGTAGTCAAATCCAAGCGTCGCCATCGTGGTCGGGTCGAGCAGTCGACGGCCGTCGACGACGATCGGGCGGGCCATCGCCGGGCGGATGGCGGCCCAGTCGAGCTCCCGGTACATGGGCCATTCGGTGGCGATGACCGCGATGTCGGCCCCGGCGAGAGCGTCGATCGGGCGATCGGAGATCGTCAGCAACGGCAGTTCCCGCAGGGCGTTCGCGCCGGCTTCGGGATCGTGAGCGACGACTTCGGCGCCGGCCTCGAGCAGCAGCCTGACGACGCCCATCGCCGGCGACGAGCGGATGTCGTCGGTGCCGGCCTTGAACGCGAGGCCCAGGATCGCGACGCGACAGCCCTTGAGCCCGCCGCTCGCGGCCGCGATCCTCTCGACGAAGCGACGTTGATGGCTGGCGTTCGCTTCGGACGCCGCGGCCGTCACGTGCATCGTCAGCCCCACGGATTCTCCGGCCGCGGCGATCGTGCGGAGCTCCTTGGGGAGGCAGCTTCCACCGAATCCGAACGATGGGCGGAGGTATGTGGAGCCGATCCGGGGATCCCGGCCGATACCATCCAGGACGACGTCGACGTCCGCGCCATAACGCTCGCAAAGCCCGGCCATCTCGTTGGCGAAGGACAACTTCAGCGCAAGGAATGCGTTGGCCCCGTTCTTGATCGTCTCCGCCTCGGTGACGTCGACGACCAGGGTGGAAACTCCGCTCGGAACCAGGGTGGCGATGACCAGGGCGAGGGCGGCCGGATCCGCGTCGGGAAACCGTCCGACGACGGCTCGCGATGGCGTCTGGAAGTCGGCGAGGGCGGTTCCCTGGCGGAGGAACTCGGGGTTCATGAATGTCCGCGCGGTCTGGAGTCCCGCAGCCGCGACGAGACTTCGTGTCGTGCCGACCGGGAGGGTGCTCCGGACGACGATCGTCGCGCCCGCTTCGGCGAGTGGGGCCACCTCGGCGAGTGCGGCCCGGAGGTAGCTCAGATCGCTCCTCCCCGCGTCGTCGATCGGCGTCCCGACACAGATGAGGACGAGATCCGGGACCTCGGCCGGGACCGCGCCGAGGACATCGAGCCGGCCCTCGGCGGTCGCCAGGTCGAACGCCTGCTGCAGACCCGCTTCGTGGAGGGGGACCGTGCCGACCCGCAGCGCTTCGAGCCGGGCGGGCGCGCGCTCGACGAGACGGATCCGATGGCCGGCGGTCGCGAGTCCGGCGGCGGTCACGAGACCGACGTAGCCGGCGCCGATGACCACGATCGTGCGGGACTCGCTGCTCATTCGGGGACAGGGTAGCAGCCGGCCTGCGGCGAGGATGGCGACGGCCCGGTGGCGCCCTAATCGATCCTGGTGATCAGAGGTTCCGGACACGGTCCGGATGTCAGTCGACGGACACCATGGCCACGAGCCGTTCCGCGAGCCGCGCTGCCTCCGCCGGGCGCGTGTGGGCCGCCACGAATGCGCGACCTGCGTCCCGAAGTCGGGCGCCCGGGTCCGTCCCGCTCAGCTCCCCGACGGCGGTTGCCACCGCGGACGGATCGAGCCGCGGGACCAGTGCGATCGCGCCGGTGGCGGCCACCTCCCGCAGCTCCCCACTCGCCGTCGCCACGACCGGCAGGCCGGCCGCCATCGCGTCGAGGATCACCTTCGGGAAGCCCTCGGCAGGGGAGGGGAACACGAACAGGTCGCACGACGCAAGCGTGTCCATGTAGACGGCGCGGTCGGCGATGTAGCCGAGCCAGTGGATCCGGTCGGCGATCCCGAGCGCGGCCGCCCGGGCCTCCAGCGCCGGGCGGGCCGGCCCGTCGCCCAGGATCACGAGCTCCGCTCGATGGCCCTCCGCCTCGTCGCGAGCAAGGATCGCCAGCGCGTCGAGCAGCACCTCCAGGCCCTTTCCGTCGGCGAGCCGGCCGGCCCAGGCGAGGCGCAGCCGCCACGGGATCGCCGGCCACGGCGCGCCGCTCACGTCGCGGATCTCCTCGGGCTCGACGAGGCTCGTGACGATCCCGGACCCATCCACGAGCCCGCGCCCCACGACCACCGGGCGCCGCCCACCCGCGAGCCGCCCGAGCACGTCGTAGACCGCCCCGACGGCTTGCGCCCCCGGCCCGAGCCCGCGCCCGCGGGCCACGGCCAGGGCGCTCCCGGCCACGTAGCCGAAGCGGGGAACCCCCGCGCGCCATGCCAGCCAGGCGGCCAGCGGGGCGTTCGAGGCCGGCACCTTCAGCCACACCAGGTCCGCCGTCGCGATCACCGGCCGCAGGACACGCGCGTTCGCCCGGAGCAGCCGCGGCGCGTGCCGGAGGTATCCGCCGATGCCCGCGAACGGCGCGGTCCCGACGACCTCGAGCCGGGGATCGAGCGGCAGCGTCGCCGGCGCCTCCGTCGCGTCGCGCAGCGGCACGCAGTGGACGATCGACGAGACCGGCGCGCCGGGCACGTCGAGGACGCCCGCCAGGAACCGGTGGAACGTGGCGTTGACCGGGTAGACCCGCCCGTCCCAGCGGACGTGCGGGTTGTCGTCGATGACGACGACGCGGATGCCCATCCTCAGATCGTCGCGGATCGACGCCATCGGCGCCACGGGACGGGCGCCCCCGTGCCACGATCCGTCGCCGCGCTCAACGCTCCTCGCCCGGCTCGCGCTCGCCGATCACCAGCTCGGCCGTCGCCTCGCCGCCGCGCAGCCCGATCGGGCCGCCGCGCCGTCGCCGCAGGCGGGCCACCGACGCCGCGAGCATCGCCCGCATCGCCCGGATGTCCGATCGCCGGATCACGAGCGTCTCCACGATCCCTCGCCCGGACAGGTGACGGAACACCGCGAGGGTCACGAGCGCGGTCAGGCCGTACGAGATCGACGACGACGCCGCCGCCCCGTTGATCCCGAAGCGCGGCACGAGGATGAGGTTGGCGGCGATGTTCAGGACGAGCCCGAGGACGAGGACGAGCGTCCCGACCCCCGGCCGGCCGCGGCCGACGATGTAGCGCGACAGGACGGCGACGACGCTGTAGGCGACGATCCCGGGCAGGATCAGGCGGAGGGCGACGCCGGCGTCGGAGAAGGCGGAGCCGTAGACGAACCGGACGAGCCTGGGCCCGAACGCGAACGCGGGGATCGCGGTCGCCAGGGCGACCGCGATCGTTGTCCTCGTCAGGACCGCGGCGATCCGGCCGGCGTCGGCCTTGGGGTCGACCGCCCGGCTGAACATCACCGTGCCGAGGGCATTTGGGACGTACCACAGGGTCTCGGCGAGGCCGCTCGTGACCGAGTAGATCCCCGTCGCCCGGACGCCGACCACGGCGTTGACGATGAACGCGTCGGCCCGGAACTGGAGCCGCTCGGCCACGGTCCCGGCGATCGCCCGCCCACCGAACCGGAGCTCCTCGCCGAGGAGCCGGGCGGACGGCCGCATCCCGGCGACCCCGTCGCGCCGCGCCGACCACCAGATCGCGACCGCGGTCAGGACGAGCGTGCCGAGGTTCACGATGAGCGCGACGTCGAGCGACAGGGAGGCGACCAGGGCGGCCCCGACGACCCCGACCAGGAGCATCGCCCGGCGCAGCAGGCGGATCGCCGAATAGGCGGCGATCCGCCGCCGGCCCAGCAGGGCGAAGAGCCCGATCGAGAAGAACAGCTCGCCCGGGATCGCCAGCGCGGCGTACGTGAACTGGGCCGCCGACAGGTTCGGCACGATGGTCGAGAGGGGCCCACGCGGCCGGACGTCGGTCGGCAGCCCGTACAGCCAGCCGCTCAGGACGACCGCAAAGCCGCCGACGACCGCGCTCCAGACGAGCGCGTTGGCGAACCCGGCCCGCGCCGAGCGGGTGTCGCGGCCGGCCACGACCCCCAGGGCGCTGTCCATGCCCCAGCCGACGACGACCGCGGCCAGCTGCGAGAACAGCAGGACGAGGGTGAACCGGCCCTTCGCCGTCGGGCCGAGGAGGCGGGCGAGAACGATGTCGGTCGAGAAGATCAGGACCGCCAGCCCGAACCGGGTCGCGATCGTGACGAGGGCGTCCTGAAGGAGGGTCGGCCCTCGCCGCGCCGGGCCGGCCGGAGCGGTCATTCCGATCCTGAGGCGGCGTGGGGGACGATCGTCGCGAGGGAGGGATCGGCGAGGGCGGTCCGGAACCACTCGGCGGTCGAGGCCAGGCCCTCGTCGAGCCCGACCAGGGCACGGTATCCGAGTCGGTCGGCGGCCTTGTCGACGCGGCTCACGTTGCGCCGGACGTCGCCCGCCCGGCCCGGCGCGTGGCGGACCTCGAGCGGCCGCCCGACCGCCCGGCCGATCGCCGTCGGCGAGCTCGTTGATCGTCGTCTCGCCGGCCGGTCCCGACCTGGAACAGCTCGCCGGCGACGGTCTCCTCGGGCGCGTCGAGGGCGGCCAGGACCGCCGCGGCGAGGTCGCCGGTGTGGACGAAGTCGCGGGTCTGCTCGCCGTCGCCGTGGACCGTCACCGGCTCGCCGGCGAGCGCGGACCGGAGCCAGGCCGCGACGACGCTCTTCTTGTGGAGCGAGCGCGGCCCGTACGCGTTCGAGAACCGGAGGGCGCAGGCGGCCATGCCGTAGGTCGCAGCATAGGCCTGGCAGTACGCCTCGCCGGCGAGCTTCGAGGCGCCGTACGGCGACACGGGATGGGGCAGGTCGGTCTCGTCCGCCGGCGGCTCGTGATCGCCGGCCGCCGCGTTCGACGACGCGAACACGAAGCGGCGCGTGCCGGCCAGCCGGGCGGCGTCGAGGACCCCGAGCGTCTGGCTGACGTTGACCGCGAACGTCCCGATCGGGTCCGTCACCGAATCGGGGATGCCCGCCCGGGCGGCGAGGTGGATGACCGCGTCCGTGCCGGCCACCGCGGCGGCGACGGCCGGGCCATCGGCGATGGTCGCCCGGACCAGCTCGTGCGGCACCCCGTCGAGATAGGCCAGGTGGCCGATCGAGAGGTCGTCGAGGATCCGGACCCGGTCGCCGCGCTCGACGAGGAGCCGGGCGACGGCCGATCCGATGAACCCGGCCCCGCCCGCGACCAGGACCGTCCGGCTCAGCGCGGGTGCGCCCCCGCCACGGTGCCGCTGGCGGCCCCGGGCTGCGGGACCCACCGGACGTTCTGGACGAACGTCGCGGGGTCGATCCGGTCGCGCTGGGCGGCGATCCGGTCGAGCATCGTGTCGATCAGCTCCTCGTTGAGCAGCCGCGGCTGGAGGCCGAGCTCGAGCAGCTTGGAGTGCTGGGCGTTGTAGTAGTGGTCCTCGAGCTCCTTGCGCGGATTGTCCGTGTGGGAGATGGCGACCGACCAGCCGAGATGCTCGCCCGCCGCCTTGACCCGCTCCGCCAGCTCCAGGACGCTGAACTGCTCGGTGAACTGGTTGAAGACCCGGAGCTCGCCCGGATCGGCCGGGTTGGCCGCCGCGAGGCCGACGCAGGCGATCGTGTCGCGGATGTTCAGGTAGCCGCGCGTCTGGCCGCCCCGGCCGTAGACCGTCAGCGGGTGGCCGACGACCGCCTGGACGCAGAACCGGTTCAGGGCGGTCCCGAAGACCTCGTCGTAGTGGAAGCTCGTGACCAGCCGCGGGTCGAGGCTCGACTCGTCGGTCTCGACGCCGTACACGACACCCTGGTTGAGGTCGGTCGCGCGGAGGCCCCAGATCCGGGTTGCGAAATGGATGTTGTGCGAGTCGTGGACCTTGGAGAGGTGGTAGATCGAGCCCGGCGTCTTCGGGTAGAGGAACGTGTGCGAGCGACCCTTGTGGTCGACGGTGAGGTAGCCCTCCTCGATGTCGATGTCGGGGGTCCCGTACTCGCCCATCGTCCCGAGCTTGATGAGGTGCGTCTCGGGGGCGCGGTCGCGGATCGCGAACAGGAGGTTGAGATTGCCGACGACGTTGTTCGCCTGGGTGTACGTCGCGTGGCGGGCGTCGATCATCGAGTACGGCGCCGACGGCTGCTCGCCGTAATGGACGACGGTGTCGGGCCGGAAGCGGTCGATGACCGACTCGGTGAAGCCGTAGTCGGTCAGGTCGCCGACGAACAGCTCGATGTCGTTCTCGGTCACCTCGCGCCAGGCGCGGATCCGCTCGTGGAGGGTGGGGATCGGGAAGAGCGGCCGGACGCCCAGCTCCAGCTCCCACTGGCGCTTCGCGAAGTTGTCGACGACCGCGACCCGGTGACCGGCTCGCGAGAACGCCATCGCGGTCGGCCAGCCGAGGTAGCCGTCGCCGCCGAGCACCAGGATCCGCTGACTCACGCGTTGCTCCTCCCCGTCGTTCGGTACTGACCCCGGCGACCCGCGGGCGGGTCGTCCGAGTCTAGCATCGGGTCGCCGCGGACCATCCGCCGGGAGACTCGTCCGGGCGCGGCGCGGTACCCTCGTCGCCATGCAGATCCGCCAGGTCCTGGTCGAGGGCCTGGGTCACCTCTCGACCCTCGTCGCCGACGAGTCCGCCGGGGTCGCCGCGGTCGTCGACCCGCGCCGTGACATCGACGTCTACCTCGCGGCGGCCCGCGAGCTCGACGTCCGGATCAGCCACGTCGTCGAGACCCACCTCCACAACGACTACGTCTCGGGCGGCCGCGAGCTCGCGGCGGCCACCGGCGCCCGCCACGTGATCGGCGCGGGGGCGGAGCTCCGCCACGAGCACGGCCCGGTCGGCGACGGCGACACGTTCGACGTCGGCTCGCTGCGGTTCACCGCCCGCGACACGCCCGGCCACACCCCGGAGCACGTCGCCTACGCGGTCGCCGACACGGCGCGCGGCACCGACCCTGCCCTCCTGTTCAGCGGCGGCTCCCTGCTCGTCGGCGCGGTCGGCCGGACCGACCTGCTCGGCGCGGACCACGCCCACGAGTACGCCCGCGCGATGCACCGCTCGCTCCACGAGGTCATCCTCGCCCACGAGGCCCACGTCGTCGTCCACCCGACCCACGGCGCGGGATCGCTGTGCGCCAACGGGATCGCGAGCACGCCGACGACGACGATCGGCTACGAGCGTCGCCACAACCCGCTCCTCCAGGTGGCCGACGTCGAGGCGTTCGCCAAGCGCCTCCTCCGTGGCCAGCCCGCCGTGCCCCGCTACTTCGCCCGGATGCGCCCGACGAACCAGGCAGGCCCGGCGCTGCTCGGCGGGCGGATCCCGGAGCCGCGGCCGCTCGCGCTTGACGAGGTCCGGGCCGCGCTCGCGGATGGCGCGCTGCTCCTCGACCTCCGCGGCCCCGCCGACCACGCGATCGCCCACGCGCCGGGTTCGCTGTCGATCCCGATCGGTCCGTCGTTCGGGACCTGGCTGGGCTGGGTCGTCGATCCGGGCCGTCCGCTGGTCCTCGTCCTCGACCGGGCGGACGACTGGGACGAGGCGATCCGCCAGGCCGTCCGGATCGGCGCCGAGGGCGCGATCGTCGGCCACCTCCGGGGTGGGTTCGGGTCGTGGGTCGAGAGTGGCGGCCCCGTCGAGGCGAACGGCCGGCTCACCGTGGATCAGCTGGCGACCGCCCTCGACCGGGCGGCGCCCTCCGACGCCCCCCTCGTCATCGACGTCCGCCAGGCGAACGAATACGAGTCGGGCCACGTCCCGGGCAGCATCCACATCACCGCGGGCTCCCTGCCCGACCGGCTCGCGGAGCTGCCTCGGGACCGGCCGATCGCGACGATCTGCGCGGCCGGGCTTCGGGCCAGCGTCGCCGCGTCGATCCTCCGCTCGGCCGGGTTCGGCGACGTGTCCTGGGTCGCCAGCGGCGTGCCCGCCTGGCGGGCGGCGGGCCATCCGACCGTCCGCGGTTCGCTTCCGACCCGCTCGGCCCGTGGCGCCGCCGACCGCGCGACGGGGGAAGACCTCGTGGCGGCGGCCGGCCCCGGGCATCCCCATCGGGTGCCCTGACCGGACCACGCCGAGGCGGTACGTTCGCCCTGTGCCGCAGGTACATCGGGTCCGGAGATCGACCTCGCCCGCCGTGGGAGCGTGGGCCCGGACATGAGCGCGCATCCGCCCATCCGATCGCGGCCTCGCGACGCCCGCCGTCCGGCGCGCCCCGGCCGGGCGCCGTCGCCGGACGCGCCCGTCGTTTCGCCCGTCGCCGTCCCGGTCCCGACCATCGGCGACCCGCCACGCGCGACGGACCTCGCCCGCTGGACCGGCGCCGCCGATGACTCCACGGCCGCCCTGTTCGCCCGCCAGCTCGAGGTCCTCCAGGCCGCGTCCGCGCGGCTCAGCCGAGCCGAGGGGAGCGAGGCGGTCGGCCGGGCCGTGGTCGAGGAGACGGGCCGGATCATCGACTACCACAACGCCCGGGTCTACGTCCTCGAATTCGAGCGGCGACCTCGTCCCGATCGCGTTCGAGGGCCGGGTCGGGGCCTACGAGAAGGTCGACCTCGAGCTCCTCCGGACCCGGCTCGGGGTCGGCTTCACCGGCTGGGTCGGCCTCCATGGCGAGCCGCTCCTCGTCCACGACGCGAACGACGATCCGCGTGGCGCCTCGATCCCGGGCACCGACGACGTCGACGAGTCGATGCTCGTCGTCCCGATGCGCTACGACGACGCCGTCGTCGGGGTGATCACCCTCTCGAAGCTCGGGCTCGGCCAGTTCGACGGGCACGACGTGCGCCTCCTCTCGATCCTCGCCGACCAGGCCGCGACCGCCCTCGAGTCCGCCCGCAACCTCGCCCGCAGCCAGGCCCTCGCCGGCGAGCTCCGACTGCTCCTCGACGTCAGCAGCGAGCTCGCAGCGAGCCTCGAGCTGCGGCCCGTCGCCAACATCCTCGCCCGCCACCTCGCCACCGTGATGGGCGTCGAGGAGTGCGCGATCTCGTGGTGGGATCGCCCCAATGACCGCGTTGCCAGCCTCGGCTACCACCCGCCGACCCCGGCCGAAGAGCTGACGCCGTACTTCGACATCAGCCAGTATCCCAGCACCAAGCACGTCCTCGAGGACCAGGCGACCGTGCTGATCGACGCGACCGATCCCGACGCGGATCCGGCCGAGGCCGCGCTGCTGGAGGAGGCGGGCAACCGCGCCCTCGTCATGCTCCCGCTCGTCGCAAAGGGCGCCTCGATCGGGCTCGTCGAGCTGATCTCCGCCTGCCCGATCGAGCTCGACACGGACCGTCTCAACCTGGCCCGGACGCTGGCCAACGAGGCCTCGATCGCGCTCGAGAACGCCCGTCTCTACGAGGAGGCGCGGGCCCTCGCCGATCGCGATCCGCTGACCGGCTTCTTCAACCACCGCTCGCTCCACGAGCGCTTCGGCCAGGAGGCCGTCCGGGCCCGTCGCAGCCGCCGCCCGCTCAGCCTGCTGATGCTCGATCTGGACGACTTCAAGCTGGTGAACGACACGTTCGGCCACCTCCTCGGCGATGACGTCCTGCGCTGGACCGCCGACCTGATCCGGAAGACCCTGCGCGCGTCGGACGTGCCGGCCCGCTACGGCGGCGACGAGTTCGCGATCCTCCTGCCCGAGGCCGATCACGACGAGGCGGCCGCGACCGCGGCGCGCCTCGCGGAGGCGTTCGCGACGACGGCGTTCGACCGCGACGGCCGACTGACGGTCCCGATCGGCGCCTCGATCGGCGCGGCAACCTTCCCGGCGGACGGCCGGACCGCCGCGGAGCTGATCGCCGTGGCCGACGCGGCCCTGTACCGGATGAAGCGGGCCGGCCGGCGAGCGGGGGCCCAGGAGCCCGCCTGAACGGAGCCGGCCCGATCGCCCGCGGGGCTGGCTCGTTGAGGGCGCCGCCGCGAACGCGCCGCCGCGAGCTCGCCGCCGCCGAAGGTACCGGGCGCGTTCCCCCCGGAAGTACCAGGCGATCCCCTTGCGGCATAGGACACCGGACCGTCATGCTCACCTCCGAACGTGACGTCACCGACCGAGCGCCGTCCAGCCCGAGGCGCGGAGGATCCCCGGATCCGCCGCTCCTGGCTCGTCTTCGGCGGGATGCTCTTCCTCCTCGGCCTGATCGCCGCCGTTCGGCTCTGGACGGATCCCCGCCCGAGCAACTGGGCCGTGGCCCTCCTCGTCCTCGCCGTCGGCATCGCCGCGGTCCGCCACCGGATCGCCGTCCAGGATCTCGAGGCCGGCCGGCGCGCCGAGGCCGAGAGCTTCGCCCGGATCCTCCAGGGCCTCTCGCGCTCGATCTCGGCCGACGCGATCGTCGGCGCGATCGTCGAGGAGCTGGGGGCCGGGACGGGCGCCGACCATGTCGTCATCGTCCGCCGCCGGCCCAACGCCCGGGTCCTCGTCGCGACCCTCGTCAACGCGCGAACCGGCGGCTCCACGTCGTCGACCCTGTTCCCGATCTCCGACCTCGAGGATCCACCGGAACGGCACGCCGACCGCCGACCGCGGGACCCGGTCGCGATCCCGATCGAGGCCGGCAGCGCGGCCGCCGTCGGAGCGGCTCGTCGCGGGGACTCCGGTCCTCGCCGGAGCGGCCGCCGGTCGGTCGCCGGGTTCCCTGCGTCGGAGCTCAGCGAGCCGTCCGCAGTCCGCTCCGGGCGGCTCCGGGATGTGGATCCCGAGCGGCTCGTCGCGAACCGGATCGCCGCCCGGGCGCGCGCGGTGTTCGGCCTGCGCCACGCCCTCGTCGCCCCGCTCACGACCGACGGCGGGATGATCGGCGCCCTCCTGATCTCGCGGCGAACGGCGGGCGACTGGCCACCGGCCGCCCAGCGGATCCTCGTCGGCGCCGCGGTCGAGGCGTCGGCCGCCCTGTCGCGCGCCTACTCGCATCGGCAGGCGGAGGCACGCGCCTCGACCGACGAGCTGACCGGCCTCCCGAATCGCCGCTACTTCGACGAGTTCTGCGAGCTCCTGGCGCATCGCCGCCGGGCGGAGGACAGCGTCGGGGTGCTGATGATCGACATCGACAAGTTCAAGCTCGTGAACGACACGTACGGCCACCAGGTCGGCGACGAGGTCCTGCGGGCGGTCGCCGGCGCGATCGTCGGAGCGGTTCGCGAGGACGACGTCCCGGCCCGCTACGGCGGCGAGGAGTTCGCCGTCCTGCTCCGCAACCCGACGGCCGCCGTCGCGGTCGAGGTCGGCGAGCGGGTGCGCTGGGCCGTCGGCGCGCTCGACCTGACCCGGTTCGGGGTGCCGGCGGTGAGCGTCTCGGTCGGCGCCGCGGTCGCCGACGACCCCGACGAGCCGATCAGCGCGACGATCGAGCAGGCGGACCGCGCGCTCTACGACGCGAAGCGGGCGGGCCGGGACCGGGTCGTCGCCGCCTAGGTCGTCGCGTCGCAGGTCGACCACGCCGGCCATCGCGTGCTCGCCACTCGGGCCCGATCTGGCCAGGCATTCGCCCCCGGACTCGCCGGTTCGATGCCGAGCACGGGGCCGGCTCGGCTCCCCGAATCCCCACGCTCGGTGTCCGGCCCGGCAGTCCCCGGAGGCATATCTGGCCGGATCGGCAGGTGGCCGGGCCCGCGACCTGGCCGCGATGCTCGGAGCGAGGCGCCGGCGGTCGCCGCGCTACCATCGGGCCGATGCCCAGGGACCGCTCGACCGGCGCCGCGCGCCATGCTGCCGGCAGCCCGCCCCACGCCGCCTCCGGCACCCCGCCCGAGCCGGGCGACGCGGACCTCCGCGCCGCCCGCCACGACGACCCGGACGATGCGCCCGCCGACGTCCTCGCCGACGAGGCGGCGGATCTGACCAACGGCGACCTCGCCCGGGTGTTCCACGAGATCGGCGACATCCTCGAGGTCCAGGGCGAGATCGCCTTCAAGACGATCGCCTACCACCGGGCGGCGGACGCGATCGGACGGAGCCCCGTGGACCTGGTCGCCGCCTACCGCTCGGGGAGCCCGCCGAAGGTCGCCGGCGTCGGCGCCGCCATCGCCGACAAGATCCGCGAGCTCGTCACGACCGGCCGGATGGCCTACCTCGAGCGCCTCCGCTCGGAGATTCCGGCCAGCCTCGTGGAGCTCCTCCAGATCCCGGGCCTCGGTCCGAAGACCGTCCGCCAGCTCCACGAGGAGCTCGGGATCGCCACGATGGACGAGCTCCGGTCGGCCGCCGAGACGGGCCGGGTCCGGACCGTCCGCGGCCTGTCCGAGCGAACCGAGCGGCTGATCCTCGAGGGGATCGCCCGGCTCGAGGCGCAGCCGCCGCGGCGGCTCTACCTCCACCAGGCCGAGGAGCATGTCGCCGCCCTCGTCGAGATCCTGGGGGCGGTCCCGGGCGTGACCTCGATCGAGCCCGCCGGCTCGTTCCGCCGGCGGAAGGAGACGATCGGTGACCTCGACCTCCTCGCCGAGACGACCGAACCGGCCGCCCTCATGGCGCGCTTCGCGACGCTCGGCCCGGTCGACCAGGTCGTCGCCCGCGGCGGGCACAAGTCGGCGATTCGCCTGATCCGCGGGCCGCAGGTCGACCTGATGGTCATGCCGCCCGGCGCGGCCGGCGCGTACCGCCTCCACTTCACCGGCTCGAAGGAGCACAACGTCCGGCTCCGCGCCCGGGCCCGCGACCGCGGCTGGAGCCTGTCCGAGTACGGCTTCCAGCGGATCGGCGACGACGGCCAGCCGCTGACGGGGCCCGCGGCCGAGCTCCGCACGTTCGCCGGCGAGGAAGAGGCCTACGCCTTCCTCGGCCTCCCCTACATCGAGCCCGAGCTGCGCGAGGACCAGGGCGAGATCGAGGCGGCCCTGGCCGGCACGCTGCCCGCGCTCGTCACGAAGGCGGACCTCCGCGGCGACTGTCACACCCACAGCGAGTGGAGCGACGGCAGCCAGGCGATCGAGGTCATGGCCGAGGCCGGCCGGCGGCGGGGCTATGCCTTCCAGGTCCTGACCGACCACACCCAGTCGCTCGCGATCGCCCGCGGCCTCACGCCGGACCGGGTCGAGGAGGAGCGCGCGATCATCGCCGAGCTCAACGCCCGGTACGCCGCCGAGGAGGCGGCTGGGACCGCGCCGCCCGAGACCCCTGCGGAGGGCTTCCGGCTCCTCCACGGCTGCGAGCTGGAGGTCCGCGCCGACGGCCAGCTCGACTACGAGGACGATCTCCTCGCCCGATTCGACCTCGTCGTCGCCTCGGTCCACGTGGCGCGGCGCCAGTCGCGGGCGGACCTGACGCGGCGGACGCTGAACGCGATCCGCAGCCCGCATGTCGACGTCATCGCCCATCCGGCCGGCCGGATGATCCAGACCCGCGACGACCTGGACCTGGACTGGGACGCCGTCTACGAGGCGGCCGCGCGGACCGGGACGGCGCTCGAGATCAACGGCTCCCCGCACCGTCTCGATCTCTCCGCCGAGCGTGCCCGCCGGGCAGTGGCCGCCGGCTGCATCCTGACGATCGACTCGGACGCCCACCACACCCGCGAGCTCGACGACGTCCGCTGGGGGGCCGCCCAGGCCCGGCGCGGCTGGGTGACCGCCGCGGACGTGCTCAACACGCGGTCGCGGGCCGACGTCCTCGCCTGGGTCGCGGCGAAGCCCGACCGAACCGCCGGCTGACGACGCGGGCGAGGGCGCGGCAGTTGCCGGAACGCGTACCATCCGGCCGATGACGACGGCGCCAGCGACCCGGACCGAGCTCGCGGGGGAGAGCCGGGCGCGCCTCGCCCGCCACCTCCGCGGCGCAGGTCCGGACGGCCGCGATCGATCGGCCCGACGCGGCGGACGGGACCTCGTGATCGCGGCCACCACGGTCGTCGGCATGGCCGTCGTCCTGGACGGCCCGGCGACCTGGCTCGCCGCGATCCTGCTCCTCGCGGCGATGATCCTCGGGACGCTCCAGGTGATCGGCGACGTCGACGGCCCGGGGGCCGACCACGGGGTCCCGATCGAGACGCTGTTCCTGCCGGCCGTCGCGGCGATCGGCTGCCTCGGCGCGATCCGGCTGGTTCCCCTCGGGCTGGCGATCGGGCCGGCCCTCGTCCTCGTCGGGGTCCTGATCGATCGGACGCTCGTCGTCGAGGGGCGGATCGCCGCCGCCGAGCAGGGCCCGACCGCCGACGACCGCTCGACCGCCCTCGTCGCGATGCTCGTCGTCGCGCTCGTCGCCTTCACCGGCGTCGCCGCGATCGTCCCCGGCGGGATCGCCGGCCTCGAGCCGAGCGGGGCGCCGGTCAAGCCGATGCTGCTCGGCGACCTCCTCCTCCTCGCCTTCGCCGATGCGGCGATCGCCGCCCTGCTCGGCTATCGGGCGGCCGCCCTCCGCGCGACGAACGTCCGGGAGGCCCTGTGGGCGGCGCTGACCTACGGGGTCGCGATCGCGGTCGGCGCCGCCGCGATCCGGGCGATGGGCATCCCGCGGCTCATCGGTCCGGCGCTCCTGATGCTCCTCTTCTACCTCTGGGATTCGCTCCACGCGACGTCGCCGACCCGCCGCCGCGACCCGCGCTGGATCTGGGAGACGGTCGCCCTCGCCGGCCTCGGCGCCGCGGTGGCGTTCTGGAACCTCCGACTCGTCGGCTGAGGTTGCCGTCGCTCGGCGCGCGGCGTGTCCGCCCGCGGCTCGTCTAGCCCGCGGCTCGTCAGCCCGCGCCGATCCAGGCGAGGACCCGCTCCCGGTCGAGCGGCCAGGTCCGCCCATCGGCGGGCCGGACGAGCTTCACGTCGTCGACGCGGTCGGTGACGAGCGCCCATCGGTCGTCCGGCGACATCTCGATCAGCAGGCCGCGCCCGTCGAGGTGGCCGACCGTCTCCGGGCGGGGATCGGCGACCCGCCCCCCGATCGCCCGTCCCACCGGGTCGGCGATCCGCACGAGATCGGTCCCGTCGGCGGTCTCGCGGGCGACGAGGAGGGACCGCCCGTCGGCGGCGAACCCGATCGGCTCGAGCGCCTCGATCGGCCCGAGGGACGCCGGCCAGTCGATCGTCACGTCGTCGCCGGGATCGTCGTTGATCATCGAGAGGACGATCCCCGAGTCGAGCACGGAGACCTCGTCGAGCGGGGCGGTGCCGCGGTCCGCCGGCGTCATCTGGACGAGGCGGTGGTCGCGGACCCGGAGCCGGGCCGAGAACGCGTAGCGGCCGGAGCAGCCCTCGGTGCAGATCCCGTGGCCGACCCGCAGCTCGCTCCCCGACCACCAGCCCTCGAGCCGATCGTAGTCACCGACCACCGGCACGACCGTCGTGGACCGCCCGGCGGGCGAGGCGACGACGAAGATCCCCTCGAAGTCGCCCTCGGCGGTCGCCCGCCCGGCGCTCGCGGCGATCGCCAGCCCGTCCGGCCGCCAGGCGAGGTCGAAGGCGTTCGCCGGCCAGTCGGCCGGCAGCCCGAGGCGGCGGACGGTCGCCGCACCGTCCCACAGCCAGCCCGTCGAGCCGTCGGCGGTCTCGATCCAGAGAAGGACGTCGCGCGACCGCGGCCGCGGCAGGATCTGGAGCTGCGGGCCGCCGTCGTCGGGGACCGCGGCCGGCCCGAGATCGAGCGGCGGCATCTCCGCGGCGACCCGGATCCCGCCCGCCTCGGTCGGGACGAGCCGCTCGACGTGCGCGACCTGGGTCGGCCCCGTCCGGTCGACCCAGCCCGACAGCAGTCCTCCGAACCCGGCGACGTCGTCACCGGACGGCGCCGGGGTCGGCGGCGGCGTCGGCTCGGCGGCTGGCAACGGAACGGCCGGCAGCGGCACGCCGCCGACGAGCCGGACGAGGAGCAGCTGGGCGATCGCGTCGGGATGGGGCAGCTCGACGGAGCGCCCCGTCGCCAGCTCGACGATCGTGAGGCTCGGCCCGCGGCGATCCGTCGCGACGGCCAGGTAGTCGCCGCCGGCGGACCAGGCGAAGTCCCCGATCGGATCCGGCCCGGTGTAGAGGTCCGAGGCCCGGCCGTCGAAGGCCACGAACCGGATCGTCTGGGCGGCGCCGATCGCGACGCCCGTCCCGGCCGGGTCGATCGCGATCCGGTCGACCGACGGCAGCGTTGCCAGCGTCCGGACGGCGCCGCCGCCGAGATGCCAGGAGCGGATCGCCGTGCCCTGGTCGTTCGCCCCGATGGCCATGTCGACGGCGATGCCGGTCGCCGGGTCCACGTCCTCGCTCCCGTCGCTCGCCGGTCCGACGTCGGGCGGCCCGGCGAGCCGGCCGATCCCTCCGCTGCCGGGGTCGATCCGGAGGAACTGCCAGCCGATCGGATCGCCGCCGCGCTGGGCGAGATGCTGGCGCAGGATCAGCCCGCCGCCCGCGTCGAAGCCCTGGAGCGTGGCGTCGTCGGGGATCGTGACCTTCAGGAGGCCCCCGGCCGCGACGTCGACGACGAGCGCCTGCCGCGGGCCGGCGTCGTCGGGCAGGCTCGCGATCGCGAAGCGACGGCCGTCGGCCGACCAGGCGACCGGGTCGAGCGGCGCGATCGGCGTCCGGATCGACCAGCGGGCGGCGCCGGTCCCGATCGCGATCGCCTCGAGCGCCTGGTCGTCCCGGCCCGGAACGAGGGCGATCGCGACGGTCCCGGTCGGGTCGACCGCCCACGTCCGACCCTGATCCGCGTCGGTCCGGATCGCGACCTGGCGGGCGATCGAGCGGCCGTCCAGCCGGCGCTCCATCAGGCGCGAGCCGGCCGCGTCGAGGACCTCGTAGTAGACGAGCGGGCCGACCGCTGTCGACGGCGCCGGCGTGGCGGTCTCGGCCGACGGGCCGGGAAGGCCGGGGACGGGACGCGGCCAGACGGCGACGGCGATCACCGCGATCACCGCGGTCGCCGCGAGGGCCACGGCGAGGCCCATCCCGACGCCGTCCCACCGCGCCCGCGGCCCCCGCACCGATCCCATCGCCGTCATCATCGCCCGTCCGCGTCGCGGGGACGTCGCCGGGCGCCGGGACCGCCCGGTCCTGCTCTCCGGGGGGCGGCCCGGTTTGACGTTCGCAGCCCGCGATGCTACAAGTCCTTGCCCGCCCGATCGCGTTCCGGCCCCTCGCCGCGGCCGACCACTCGGGTTCGCACCGCATCGAAACGGAGACCATTCCCGTGACCTTCCCCGACGTCGAGACCCAGGCACCGAGCGCCGTCAACCAGACGCGCCTCAAGCGCCAGCTCGCCGACCAGGCGATCGCCCAGGCGACGGCGGCGCAGTGGTCCGAGGCGGCGGAGACGAATCGCCGGCTGCTGGAGCTCGGACCGGACGCCGAGGGCGAGAACCGGCTGGCGAAGGCCCTCTGGGAGCTCGGCGAGCTCGGCGAGGCGCGCGAGCACTACCAGACCGCGCTCGCGCTCGACCCGACGAACCGGATCGCCGAGCGGAACATCGATCGCCTCCGCGTCCTCCTCGTCGACGCCGGCGAGAAGACCGTCCCGGCCCAGGACGGCAGCAAGGCGCCCGTCTCGATCTTCGTCGAGGAGACCGGCAAGACCGGGTTCGCCTTCCTGACCGACCTGCCCCATCCGCGCAAGCTCGCCCAGGTCAACCCGGGCGACGCCGTCGAGCTGACGCCCGAGGGCGGCCGCCTGATCGCGACGAGCAACGGGATGCGGATCGGGATCGTCGAGCCGCGCGTCGCCGCCCGCCTGCTCAAGCTCATGGCCGAGGGCAACAAGTACGCCGCCGGGGTCACCTCGCTCGGCGACAAGGACGTCCGGATCATCATCCGCGAGATCTACCAGGACCCGCGCAACTACGGGAAGGTGTCGTTCCCGACCGCTGCCAAGTCGACCGACCTCCGGCCGTACACGAAGGGCACCCTGATCCGCGAGGAGATGGATCTCGAGGACGATCTCGAGGACGACGAGGAGGACGAGGAGATCGAGGACCTCGATCGCGTCCTCCCGCCCGAGGCGACGACGGACGAGGCCTTCGAGGAAGAGCTCGACGAGGCGGACGAGAGCTAGCTCGACGGGCGACGAGCCCGGGTCACGTTCCGGGCCGCCACAATCGTGGAATGCCCGCTGGGCGTGCACACGGACAACGAGTCGGCCGGCTTGGCCGCAATCCGGTCGAATTCGGGCCGCTCGTTAGCGCTCGACGGCTAACGCGGCCCCGTCGAGGCTCGGTTCCGGCAGCTCGGCGTTCGTAACGCCTGCCGGGCGCGCATTGCACAACTGGGCGACCACCCGAGCGCGTGCCCCGAGGGCCTCGACGGCGTTCGCGACCGGTCGCCGAGCGCGAGTGCGCAGTGGCCGACGGGTGGGCGTCGCGGCCCCCGGCGGGGTAGGCTGCGCCAATGCCCGGTCGCGCGTCACTGGTCAGAGCGGAGCCCGGCTACTCGCTGCCGTTCTTCGATCGCCTCGCCCCGCCGCCGCCGCCGGGGCTGGTCGCCGCCAGGATCGAGGCCCACACCAAGCCCGGCGACGTCGTCCTCGACCTTGCCGGGCGAGGGGGCTGGGTCGGGCGCGCCGCGGTCGACCGCCAGCGCCGCGCGGTCAGCCTCGAATCGACGCCCCTGACCCGGCTCCTCGCGGAGCTCGTCCTGCGGCCGCCGGACCTCCGCCACCTCGACGCCGCGTTCCAGGCGATGAGCGCGTCGCCGCACGGCCAGACCAGCCTGAAGGTCGCCGTCGGTGAGCCGTTCACGACGCGCTGCGCGACCTGCGGCCGGTCGCTGCCGCTCGACGAGGTCGTCTGGCCGGGAGCAGCCGGACCGGATGAGGCGATCGACCTCGTCGAGCCGTTCGGGCCCGGCTCCGCCGAGCCGGACGGCTCCCCGGGCCCGACCTCGCGGCCGGATCGCGATCATCCCGCGGCCCGCAAGTTCTACGCCTGCCCGGTCTGCCGCGGCCAGCGCGGCGGCGAGCAGCGGAGCGCCGGGCTTGACGCCGCGGACCTCGAGCGGGCCAGGGCCATCCCCGCCGACTACCCGGCCGTCCGGGCACGCCTGGCCGAGCGCTTCCCGGTCGTCGACGGCGCGGCCGGGCTCGTCGACGGCCTTCTCGACCTTCACACGCCCCGCCAGCTCGTCGGACTGGAGGCGATCCTCGACCGGATCGAGGGCGACCTCCGGGCGGCCCCGGTCGAGGCCGCCCTCCGTCTCGGGTTCCTCCACGCGCTCCTTCCGGCCAGCCGACTGAACGGCTACCCGGGACGGATCGGGACGCTCCGGATCCAGGCCGGCCGGGTCCGGCCGCCAGGCGCCGGCCAGTGGCGCGAGCGCCATCCGTGGCTCGCCTTCGAGGACGGGATCCGGACGGTGCGCGGCTTCATCCAGCGTCTCGAGAGTGGCCCGGGCGGCGCGGTCCAGGCGCGCCTCGGCAACGACCTGCGGGCGCTCGACGAAGGCAGCGCGACCGCGGTCGTCGGGGTCAGCGGGCCGTCCACGACGCGGGCGATCGGCGAGGAAGCCGCCCTCGGCCGCGGCTGGGACGGCAGCCCGGGCGGGTCCGGGCTCCGACGCCGGATTCGCCTCGTCCTGGGCCAGCCGCCGGTCCGGCCGAGCCAGGAGCGGCTGTCGATGACCTACTGGGCGACCGCCTGGACGATCGGATCGGAAGCCGCCGCCGGGCTTCCGATCGCGGCCCTGTCCGGGCCGCCGATCCGGGCGCCGTGGGGCTGGCAGGCCGCGTCGATCGCCCGCTCGCTCGCTTCGGTCGAGCCGTCGATCGCCCGCGACGGCGAGGTGATCGAGCTGGTCGACGGCGGGCCCGAGGCGCTCGTTGCCGCGGCGATCGGCGGAGTCGGCGCCGGGTTCCGGCTGCTCGCGGCGCGGCTGGGTGACGGCGACGACGACGCGTCCGGCAGCGTCGAGCTCGTGCCGCCGGGCGCCGTCCTGCCGCCGGGCCCGCGGACCCGGGCGAACGTCGCGCTCGATCCGCTGCCGGGCGGCGCCGGCGATCCCGATCTCGTCCCCGGGACCGGCCTCTTCGGAGCGCCGGAGCGGTTCGACCGCCGGTCGTTCTCCGCGGCGGACGTCCGCAACACGGTCGTCGACGTCGCGGTCGAGAGCCTGAAGGCCCGCGGCGAGCCGGCATCGGCGGATCGCCTCCTCGGCGAAGTCCTCGTCGGGCTCGACCGGGCCGGCCAGCTCCGACGGCTCGTCGCCGATCGCGATCTGGTGGCGCCGGCGGCGACCCCCGACGAGTCCGGCCCGCGGTCCGGGCCACCGGACGACGCGTCCGCCAACCCCGATCGGTCGGCAGGGCGGGCTCCGGATCGGACCGCCCCCGGACCCGGCCCCGGACCCGGCCCGGATGCCCCGACCGCGTCCGCATCGCTGCCCGCGGCCGCGCCCGACGCGGACCCTGCCCGAGCCGGGCCGCCCGGGAACCACGATCGCGACCGACGCGGCGACGGTGCCGCCCGACCACGCAGGCCCCACCGGCCGCCGCGCTGCCCGGCCCGCCGACGCCCCGCCGGACCAGGTCGAGGCACTCCTGGCCCTGATCGGCGAGGGGATGAGGGAGACGGGCCGCAAGCGCCTCGCCGAGGTTGCCCCGGGACGCTGGTGGCTGGCCGACCCGCGCGATCGGGAGACGGCCGCCGCGCCGCTCGCCGACCGCGTCGAGTGGGCGGTGTTCAGCCTCCTGTCGACGGCCGGACCGCTGTCGGAGTCGTCGTTCCTCCAGCGGATCGCCGGGCTGTTCACCGGTCACGACCTGCCCGACGAGACGCTCGTCCGGGCCTGCCTCCAGAGCTATCGCAGCCGGGCCAGCACGGCCGAGCGGATCGTCACCGGCGACGACCTGCTGCGCCGGGCGCAGGAGCACGCCGAGCTCATCGGCCTGCTGGCCGACGGCGGCCATCGGCTCGGCCTGTCGGTCTGGATCGGTCGTCGCGAGCAGGCCCGCCGGCTCGGACCCGGGCGGCTCGCTGATCGGCTCCACGACGCCGAGCTCCGGGCGCCGCTCGTCCACATCAGCCGGGCGATCGACGAGGTCGCCGAGATCGACTGCGCCTGGTACATCCGCGGCAAGCTGGCGTTCCTGTTCGAGGTCGAGTGGACGGCGATGCTTGGCGAGCCGATCCTCCGCCGCCATGCCCGGATCCCCCAGGACGACGGGACGGTCCGGTTCCTCGTCATCGCCCCCGAGCGGACCGAGCTCGTCCGCCACAAGCTCGAGCGGTCGCCCCTCCTGCGCGAGGCGTTCGACCGCGACAACTGGCACGTCCTGAAGTGGAACCACCTTCGGGCATTCCTCGGCCGGGACGAGCCGTCGCTCGACGCCCTCGAGCCGTACCTCGGCCTCGATCCAGTCGCCGAGCGGAGCGGGGAGCAGCTCGACCTCTTCGGCGGGTAGCCCGACTGTCCGGTGGTGCGCGGAGCCCCCGGCCCGTCCGTGCCGGCCCCGCCCGAACCGTCCGCGCGCTACGCTGACACGACCACTGTCCTCGGGGTTGACCGCATCCGTCCCCCGCCCAGCCATGGAGACGACCGTGACCACCTCCGAGCACCCGACCTCGCCAGTCGACCGGCTGGCCGACGCGTTCTGGGACGACCTCCTCGAGCTCAACCCGACGACCGCGACCGTCTACGGCGACGAGCGCTACAACGACCGCCTGGAGGACCCGAGTCCGGCGGGCCGGGCGAAGGTGCGGGCGCTGCTGGAGCGGACGAAGGCCGCGGCCGAGGCGATCCCGGCCGACGGCCTCCCGGTCGAGGATCGGATCACCCGCGACATGCTGATCGTCATCGCCGACCAGG
This sequence comes from uncultured Chloroflexia bacterium, assembly GCA_963710105.1. Taxonomy (GTDB): domain Bacteria; phylum Chloroflexota; class Limnocylindria; order Limnocylindrales; family CSP1-4; genus CF-46. The sequence continues at coordinate 2,252,066 of CAVPYV010000001.1, read as the reverse complement.
GGATCGAGGAGGACGATCAGGGCATCCATCGCCTCCGCGTCGTGGACCAGATCGGCGGTCCGCAGACGCTCCTGCCGCAGGTCTGCCAATTCCAGCTCGCCGACACGCCTGCGCGCTTCGAGATGTTCGTCGCCCGGCTCGAGTCGTACCGCGACTACATGGCCGCGAACACGGACATCCTCCGCGAGGGCCTCGACACGGGGCTGACGGCGCCGCGGATCGTCGCCGAGCGAACGGTGGCCCAGCTCGAGCGCCTGATGGCGATCCCGCCCGAGGAGGCCATCGTCGCCTCGCTCGCCCAGGTCTCGTCGGACGCCGATCGCGACCGCGTCCGCGACATCGCCACCGAGATCATCTATCCCGCCGACCAGGCGTTCCTCGCCGTGTTGAAGGGCGAGTACCTGCCCGCGACGCGGACGGAGCCGGGCCTGTGGTCCGCCCCGAACGGGGAGTCGCTGTACCGGACCCAGATCCGGACGTGGACCACCCTCGACCTCGACCCGCGCGAGGTCCACGAGATCGGGATGGAGGAGCTCCGGATCGTCGACGTCGGGCGGCGCGAGATCGCCCGCCGCCACGGCGCCGCGAGCCCCGCCGACTACCGCCGGCAGCTCGCCGACGACCCGGCCAACACCCCCCGCTCCAAGGACGAGCTCCTCGCCCGGGCCCGCGAGGACATCGATCGGGCGATGGCCGTCGCGCCGCGCTTCTTCGGGACGCTGCCGAAGGCCGGCTGCGAGGTGATGGCCGTCGAGGAGTTCAAGGAGAGGGACGCCCCGTTCGCCTACTACTTCCCGCCGGCAACCGACGGCTCGCGCGGCGGGACCTACTACGCGAACGGCTACGACCTGCCGAGCCGGAAGTACACGAAGCTCGCGACGACGACCTACCACGAGGCGGTCCCGGGCCACCACTTCCAGATCGCTCTCGAGCAGGAGAACACCAACCTCTCGACGTTCCGCCGCCTCGGGGCGCGGATCGTCGGCGGCGCCTACGCCGAGGGCTGGGGTCTCTACAGCGAGAAGCTGGCCGACGAGATGGGCCTCTTCCGCGACGACGGCGAGCGGTTCGGCATGCTCGACGCGGTCGCCTGGCGGGCCGCCCGGCTCGTCGTCGACACCGGGCTCCACGCGCTCCGCTGGACGCGTCAGCAGTCGATCGACTTCCTGCTCGAGACCGGGTTGTCCGAGACCGACGCGACGATCGAGACCGACCGCTACATCTGCTGGCCGGGGCAGGCCCTGACCTACATGATCGGCTGTCGCGAGATCGAGCGGCTGCGTCGCGAGCTGGAGGCCCGCGACGGGTCGCGGTTCGACCTCCGCGGCTTCCACGACCAGGTCCTCGCCCACGGCTCGCTGCCGCTGGCGACGCTGTCGCGCGAGCTCCCGAACTGGGTGACGACCCCGGTCTGATCGGAGACCTCAGGCCTCGAGATAGCCCCCGTCGCGGAGACGGGCGAACGCCTCCAGTTGTCCGGCGAAGTCGGCGCCGCGGGTCGCGGCGACGAGGACCGCGTCCTCGAATCCGGTCACGAGGAACCGCTCAAGGCCGAACTCGAGTCCGCCGTTGCGGCGGATCGGCCGGATCAGCTCGCGCCAGCCGGGGACGGCGAGGGCCGCCCGCCTCACCACGACCTGCGTCGAGGGATCGCGCCGGATCAGACGAGCCGGGATTCCGGACTGGAGCACGACGTTCGTGAACGCGGCCTCGCTGATGTCGAGCGCCCAGTCGAGCGTCTCGTAATCGCGGGCGTTGGCGACCACGAACGGATCGTCGAGCGCCGGGCCGTGCGGCCCGATGCGCCAGCCCAGGCCCGGGACCAGCGACACCGAACCGCTGATCCGGCCGCGGACGACCACGTGCTTCAGCGACCAGCCAGGCAGGAGCTGCGGTCCCCAGATCCCGCGCCGAAAGGTGATGGTGTCGACCGTGCAGTCCTCCGCGACGATCGGCACTGCTTCGGACGCGACGACCTGGCACCGCCGAAAGACGACATCGCGCAGGATCGGGCGCGTCTCGGGCGTGACCGCCGGACGATGCTGGCACATCCGGACCGTGCAGCGCCGGAACTCGACATGCTCGATCAGGTCCGGGAGCGCGTATGGGCCCTGGCCGGCACAGCCCAGCTCGCGGCCTTCGACGATGACCACGGGCAGATCAGACCACATTGGACCGGTCCCGCGCCACCGTCGCCCGCCGGCGACGCGCGCCCGCGTGGCTCAACCGTCGCCGCCGGCGCCGCGTGGGCCGGACTCAGGAATCGAAGCCGATCCCGACGGCGTCGAGGGCGCGCAGGACGAGGCTTCGGCGGCCCTCGTTGCGATCCGCCCGGTCGAGCTCGTTGCGGACGACGTTGACCGCGATCGAGCGGAGCGGCTCGGGCGGGAACGGGAACGGCCGGCTTCGGACGAACCGCAGCCGGAGCAGCTCGGAATCCGGCCGGAGGATGAAGTCGCGGACGACGCCGCCCGCCCAGCGGCTGGCGCCGACGCCGAGTCCCGTGTAGCCGATCGCGTACGTCAGCCGGCCGCCGAGCGCCTGGCCGAACGTGACCGTGAACCGCGACGTGGTGTCGATCGCCCCGCCCCAGCGATACGGGAAGCCGACCCCGCCGAGCTGGGGGAACGCCCGCCGGAAGTGCGCCTCGAGCCTGTCGAACGTCGCCGGCCGCCGGTCGAACTCCCGGCCGACGCCGTTGTTCCGGTAGTAGATCGCGTCGTACCCGCCCCACAGGATCCGGTCGTCGGCGGTGAGCCGGAAGTAGTGGAACTGGTTGTTCGCGTCGGACATGCCCTGACGGCGCTGCCAGCCGATCAATTCCCGCTGCTCCGGGCTGAGGGGATCGGAGACCAGGACGTAGTCGTAGACGGGGACGAAGTGGCTCTCGAGCCGGCGCAGCCAGCCGGAGTAGGCCGACGTCGCGACGACGACGTGCCCGGCGTCGACGGTCGCGCCGCCCTCGGTCGTCAGGCGGACGCCGCCGGCTCGGCGCTCGACGCCGCGGACGCGGGTCCCCTCGTGGATGACGATCCCGCGCTCGTCGCAGACCCGGGCCAGGCCGCGGACGAGCTTCGCCGGATCGAGGAGGACGTCGCGGCCGGGCGGCTGGTACAGGCCGGCCAGCCAGAGCGGCGAGTGGACTTCCTCCTGGACGGCCGCCCGATCGAGGAACACGAGCTCCTCGCCGTGCTCGGCCGCCTCGTCGACCCACGCCCGGAACTCCTCGACCTGGTGCGGCTGGTCGGCCACCGACAGCCCGCCGGTCTCCTCGAGGTCGCACTCGATCCCGTGCTCGCGGGTGAACGCGACGAGCGCGGCCAGGTTGGCGATCCCCTCGCGCTCGAGGAAGGCGATCTCGTCGGGGAAGTGGCGGAGCCCGTTCGCGAGACCGTGGGTCAGCGACGCCTGGCAGAAGCCGCCGTTCCGGCCCGACGCGCCGTAGCCGACCGTCTCCTGCTCGAGGACGACGACCCGCAGCGTCGGATCCGTGTCCGCCAGCGCGAGCGCCGTCCAGAGCCCGGTGAAGCCGGCCCCGACGATCGCGACATCCGCTCGGCCGGCGCCCCGGAGCGGCGGCCGCTCCGGCCCGGCCGGCGAGGCCGCCAGCCAGTAGCTGACGGCCGCGGACGGGTCGTCGTCGCGGGGCGAGGCGCTGGCGTCGGACGAATTCCGGCATCGCCGCCGATGCTACCGGGCGGGGGACACCGCGCGAGGCCCCGTTGAGTCACCCGCGACTCGGCTTGAACGTCTGGCTCCGGCGCCCGGCCCGTTGAGTCACCCGCGACTCGGCTGGCCTGTGGGAGAGCGCGCTCAAGCTGCCGGAATCGCAATGCGGGGCGGGGGAGCGAGCTCAATCACCCCGGGCTCGATGCACCCGCGCATCACGGGCCTGCCGTGGGCGTGCCCCGGGACGCCGATCGAGCGTTCGAACCACGTCGGCGTAGTCAAGGTACGGCGCTGGCGTCCGCCGTCCCTCCAGGTTCGTCGATCGAAGCCATCGCGTCCGTCGACTGAGCGGATCGATCAGGGCGATGCCGCGGCCCGTCGGCGCCGGCGCGTGGTCAGGCTGCTGCACGTATCTCGCGAGTTCGGTTGCCCGCGCCGGGAAGCCGACCGCGAGCAAGCCGCGGTTGTCGCGGAGGGCACGGTCGACCGCTTCGGTCGCCAGCACGAAGAGCGCTCCGTGCGTGACGCGCACCTTCCAACCGAACCGCCCGGCGGCCGCAACCCCGTGCGACTCGTACCACGCCAGCGTCCGCTGCGTTCGCCCGAGGTCGCGGATCTCCGTCTTGACCTCGATCACGAGCAACGACCCCGATGCGGGATGGAACGCGAGCACGTCGATCCACCCGGGACCGTAGGCGCCCGCGATCTCGACCTCCGTCTCGACGATCCAGCCGTCACGCCGCAGCCGGCCCGCGACATATGGCGAGGCAGCGGGCATGGATGCGGTCGCGCTGCGCGACGCGATCGGCGAGGAACGGGGCATCGAACAGGAACCGGACGCGCCCTCCCAGCCCCGACGCAAGCCGCTCGACGGCGTCGAGATCGACAGCGCTCGCCAGCCCGCGCTCGAAGCGCGACAGCGCGGACTGCGTCGATCCTGCTCCGCGACTCGCCAGCTCTCGCTGGGAGAGGCCGAGCGACCTGCGGGCGTCACGGAACACGCCACCCAACGGCGTCGCGAGCGTGCCCTTGGTCCGGGAGGGATGCTTGCCATTGCCACGTTGGAATAGCACGGACGGCTTCACTGGCGGTTTGCTCCGATGTCCGCCACGGGGTGCTCGCCGGCCGTCGCGCAGCGGAGCCCGCGAGGTTGTCGCGACACCCCGCGCTGAGTCGCCCATGCATCAGTCCACGTCGCGGCGAGCGTGGCCATGCCTCAGGATTCCGGCGGAATCCCAGGCCGGCATGCGACGCACGCGCTGCAGCTGATGCACGGGCGCATCGCCGCGCCAGCCCCGGCACGGACCGCACGCAGACTGATGCACGGGCGCATCACGACGCCATGCCACTGGCCCGCCCGCGCCGCCGCCACTCCCCGGCTTCGCCCACCCCGACCCTTGCGCATTCGCGCCTCCCCGGCACCAAACGCGTCGTGATTCGCACGAGAATCGGTGCATCGGTGCGATATCCGCGTTGACGGAGCACCGGACCCTATGCCACCATGACGTCCCGCCCGTTCCGCTGCCCGGAACGCCCGTCGCGCCCGACGGGTCAAACCCGCTCCACGGAGTGACCCCATGGCCACCGAGTCCCGGACGCCGAGCCAGACGCCCACCCTCCGCCGCGACCGCCAGGTCGAGATGTACCACCGCGCGCTGCAGACGCTGCCCGGCGGGACGAACTCGAACTTCCGGGCGTGGGGCGAGGACACCGTCTACATCGACCGGGGCAAGGGCGGGCGGATCTGGGACCAGGACCAGAACGAGTACATCGACCTCCGGATGGGCTACGGCCCGGTGATCCTCGGCCATGGCGACGAGCGGGTCGACGACTACGTCAACGAGCAGATGCGCAAGGGCGTCAGCTTCTCGCTCACGAGCGAGGACGAGGTCCGGGCGATGGAGCTCGTCAAGGAGCTGACCGGCTGGGTCGACATGGCCCGGATGACCGTCTCGGGCACCGAGGCGACGATGCACGCGATGCGGATCGCCCGGGCCTACACCGGTCGCAACAAGATCGTGAAGTTCGAGGGCCAGTATCACGGCGTCCACGACTACGCCCTGATCAGCGTCACCCCCGACGACATGTCCGAGCTGGGCGACGCCGACAAGCCGGTCCGCCTCGCCTGGGGCCGGGGGATCCCCGACGCGGTCGCCGACACGATCATCCCGGCGCGCTACAACAACCTCGCCCTCCTCCGGCGGCTGTTCGAGGAGCAGGGCTCGGACATCGCGGCCGTCATCGTCGAGCCGGTCCTCGGCAACGCCCAGGGCATCCTGCCGCAGGCCGGATTCCACGCGGCGATGCGGGCGATGACCGAGGAGTTCGGCATCCTCCTGATCTTCGACGAGGTGAAGACCGGCTTCCGCTTCGCCAAGGGCGGCGCCGCCGAGTACTTCGGGATCACCCCGGATCTCGCGACCTTCGCCAAGGCGATGGGCAACGGCTACCCGGCGGCGGCGTTCGGCGGGCGGCGCGAGGTGATGAGCGTCCTGCCCGACAAGGTCAGCCACGGCGGGACGTACGCCGGCAACCGGGTCGCCGCGGCGGCTGCCGTCAAGACCCTCGAGATCATCCGCGACACGAACGCCCTCGAGACGATCCACGCCACCGGCCGCCGCGTCCAGGACGGCCTCCGCGAGGTGCTCAACCCGAGCGGGATCCCGTACATCTTCACAGGACATCCGTCCATGTTCGGGATCATGTTCACCGACGAAGCTCCGACGGAGTACCGCGACTGGGCCAAGTCGGACCACGAGCTGTACGACGCGGTGGCGCTCGGCATGCTCGCCCGTGGGGCGATGCCCGAGCCCGACAGCCGCGAGCCCTGGTTCATGTGCGAGGCGCACGCCCAGGGCGACACGGTCGACGAGATCGTGTCGATCTTCGAGGAATCGTTCCGTGCGGCACTCGACGCGCGCGCCCGGGGCGAGGTACCACAGGCCGGGCAAGGTGCCGCCAGCCACCCGGCGGCCGGCTGACGACTCTCCGGCTCCCGTCACCAACGGCATCCTGACCGGGCGCGACCGGCCACCAGAACGAGGGGCAAGCAGATCGATGGTCCTCGACGGTAACGCGGTCCGCTCGGTCGACCGGGCGGCGGCACTCCTCCTCGCCCTGGGCGATTCCCAGGGGGAGGCCGGCGTGACCGAGCTCGCCCGGCGGCTCGGCCTCCACAAGTCGACCGCGTCGCGGCTTCTCGCGACGCTCCAGAAGCGCGGCCTCGTCGAGCAGGACGAGGAGACGGGCAAGTACCGTCTCGGCCTCGTCGTGATCCGGCTCGCCGAGCGGGCCGAGCGCACCCTCGACCTGCGCGGGATCTCGATGCCCGAGCTGGAGCGGCTCGCCCGGCTCACCCACGAGACGACCGGGCTCGGCATCCTCGACGGCGACACGCTCCTGACCGTCGCCCAGGCCGACGGCCCCAACCTGATCGCCGTGGGCGACTGGACCGGCCGCTCGACCCCGCTCCACTGCGTGGCGTCCGGCAAGGTCCTCCTGTCCTCGGTCGCCGAGCGCGAGGTCCTCCGGATCGTCCGGCGCGGCCTCGTCAGCTACACCGAGCGGACGATCACCGAGCTCGAGCCCCTCCTCGAGGAGCTCGCCCGGATCCGCCGCCGCGGCTACGCGACGGCGCTCGGGGAGTTCGAGATGGGCCTCAACGCCGTCGCCGCGCCGGTCCACGACGCCCGCGGCAACGTGATCGCCGCGGTCGACATCTGGGGCCCGGCCTTCCGGCTCACCCCGCGCCGGATCCCGGAGCTCGCCGCCCAGGCCCGCGAGGCGGCCGCCGCGATCTCCGTCCGCCTCGGCGGGACCGGATCCGCGACCGCCGCCCAGCCGACCCTCGCCCAGGCCCTGTCGAACTCGTCGATCGCGGCGAGCGAGCCCGCCGGCGATTGCACCCGCGCCCGTCGGCGAGCACGCGGGCGAGCACCCGTCCGAGGTCGCCGCCGCGTCCTGACGCCGGCCCGCCGGCCGCGCCCGGCGGGGCCTCGCCGGGCTACCATCGCCGGCGATGGACTTCACCAAGCCGCCGCTCGACACGATCGTCGAGGTCCTGCGGACCAACGGGCTGCGGATCCTCGTCATCCTCGTGGTCGCGATCGTTGCCCTGCGGGTCACGACCCTCCTCGTCCACGGGGTCGTCAAGACCCTGCTGGACCGCGAGGCGACCGAGGGCACGGCCCAGGAGCTGTCGGCGATCGAGGTCGAGAAGCGGATGGACACGCTCGACGACCTGATCGGACGCGTCGTCCGGGCCTTCATCATCATGATCGCCTTCATCATGGTCCTGAGCGCCCTCGACCTCGACATCGGGCCGGCGGTGGCCGGGCTCGGCGTCGTCGGGATCGCCGTCGGCTTCGGCGCGCAGAGCCTCGTCCGTGACTACCTGAACGGGGCGCTGATCCTGATCGAGAACCAGTACAGCAAGGGCGACGTCGTGTCGATCGCTGGGGTCAGCGGCGCGGTCGAGGACTTCAGCCTGCGGCGGACGACCCTCCGCGACCTCGACGGGGTCGTCCACACGGTCCCGAACGGCGAGATCAGGGTCTCGAGCAACCGGACGCGGACCTGGGCCAGGATCAACCAGAACGTCACGGTCGCGTTCGGGACCGACATCGACAAGGCGATCGAGGTCGTCGAGGAGCTCGGCAAGGCGATGGCCGACGACCCGATCTGGAAGCGCCGGATCCTGGAGGCGCCGCGGGTCGAGCGCGTCGAGTCGATCGAGGAGCGCGGGATCACCCTGAAGATCCTCGGCACCGTTCGAGCGTCGGAGCAATGGGCCGCCGGCGGCGAGTTCCGCAAGCTCCTCCTCGGGGCGTTCGCGAAGAACGGCATCCGGCTGCCGCGGCCACCGCAGGTGTTCGTCGCCCAGTCCGAGGCGATGGAGGGCGTCCAGATCGGGCCGGCCCCGACCCAGGACGACCTGGCCGACGAGTAGGCCCGGCCGACGGACCGGCCTCGGTCGGCCGCCGGCCCGCCCCGACCCGTTGCCCGTGGCAGGTCGGTCCAGCCGCGTAGAATGACCATCCAGCCCGTTCGGATGTGTGCGCCTCGAACACGATGAGGAGCGGCCACGTGAGCGTCGACCAGCGTCCCGAGATCGAGAACCTCCTGCTCGAGGAGCGTGTCTTCCCGCCCGACCCGGCCTTCGCCGCCCAGGCGAACGCGCAGCCCTCGCTGTACGAGGAGGCGGCCCGCGATCCCGAGGCCTTCTGGGCGGGGATCGCCCGCGAGAGCGTGACCTGGAACGAGCCGTTCCACACCACGCTCGAGTGGGAGCTGCCGTTCGCGAAGTGGTTCGTCGGCGGCAAGCTGAACATGAGCGAGAACTGCGTCGACCGCCACGTCGCCAACGGCCTCGGCGACAAGGTCGCCTATCACTGGATCGGCGAGCCCGGCGACACGCGGACGATCACCTACGCCGATCTCCTCCGCGAGGTCTCGAAGACGGCCAACGCCCTGCGCGAGCTCGGCGTCGCCACCGGCGATCGCGTCGCGATCTACATGCCGATGATCCCCGAGCTGCCGATCGCGATGCTGGCCTGCGCCCGGATCGGGGCGCCGCACACGGTCGTCTTCGCCGGGTTCTCGGCGGAGGCGCTGTCGGGCCGGATCGATGACTCCCAGGCCAAGCTCGTGATCACCGCCGACGGCAGCTACCGGCGCGGCAAGGCGATGCCCCTCAAGGCAGCGGTCGACGAGGCGGTCGCGGCAAGCCCCACGGTCGAGCACGTCCTGGTCGTCCGCCGCCTCGGCGACGACGCGCCCGACACGACGATGGCGGCCGGCCGCGACGTCTGGTGGCACGACGTGGTGGATCGCCAATCGGAGGACTGCCCGCCGGTCCCGCTCGACAGCGAGCACATGCTCTACCTGCTCTACACCTCGGGCTCCACCGCCAAGCCGAAGGGGATCACCCACACGACCGCCGGCTATCTCGTCGGCACCTCGTACACCCACCGCCAGATCTTTGACCTCAAGGACGACGACGTGTACTGGTGCGCGGCCGACATCGGCTGGGTCACCGGCCACAGCTACATCGTCTACGGCCCCCTCGCCAACGCCACGACCGGGATCCTCTACGAGGGCTCGCCGGACACGCCGGGCTGGGACCGCTGGTGGTCGATCATCGAGGAGTACAAGGTCACGATCCTGTACTGCGCCCCGACCGCGATCCGGGCGTTCATGAAGCAGGGCGCGCAGCACCCCGCGGCGCACGACCTGTCGTCCCTCCGCGTCCTGGGCTCGGTCGGCGAGCCGATCAACCCCGAAGCGTGGCTGTGGTACCGCGAGCACATCGGCGGCGGCCGGACCCCGGTGGTCGACACGTGGTGGCAGACCGAGACCGGACAGATCCTGATCAGCCCCCTGCCCGGCGTCACGACGACGAAGCCCGGCAGCGCGACGTTCCCGTTCCCCGGGATCGAGGCCGACGTCGTCGACGGCCAGGGCAACTCCGTGCCCTTCGGCGGCGGCGGGTATCTCGTCCTCAAGCGGCCGTGGCCGGGGATGCTCCGCGGGATCTACGGCGACCCCGAGCGCTTCAAGCAGACGTACTGGAGCCGGTTCCCCGGGATGTACTTCGCCGGCGACGGCGCGAAGCGCGACGAGGACGGCTACTACTGGCTGCTCGGCCGGGTCGACGACGTGATGAACGTGTCCGGCCATCGCCTGTCCACGACCGAGATCGAGAGTGCCCTGGTGTCGCACCCCGCGGTCGCCGAGGCGGCGGTCGTCGGCGGCCCCGACCCGGTCACCGGCGAGGCGATCAACGCGTTCGTCATCCTCCGCCTCGGCTTCGAGCCGACCCCGGAGCTCGGCGACGAGCTCCGCCGTCACGTCGCGACGAAGATCAGCCCGATCGCCAAGCCGAAGGCGCTGATGTTCACCCCGGACCTGCCGAAGACCCGGAGCGGCAAGATCATGCGGCGGCTCCTTCGCGACATCGCCCAGGGCCGCCAGCTCGGCGACACGACGACCCTTGCCGACGCCGCCGTCGTCGAGACGATCCGCGAGAACAGCTTCAAGTCCGAGGACTGACCGGGTGCCCCTCAACTTCCTCCGTCGCAAGAAGGCCGACGCCGCGCCGGCCGCCGCGGCGGCGCCGACCGGCCGGTCCCGATCGACCCGGACCGGGGTCGCCTTCGACGGCGTCACCGAGGAGTGGCGGCTGATCGGCCGGATGGACGTCGAGGGCCGCCTGTCCGATGCCCTGAACAAGCGCGAATCGATCACGATCCACGACGTCCAGTGGGCGCCGATCGACGGCTCGGCGCCGCTCGTCAACGCGCCGGGCCTGAAGAGCGTCGACCCGTACGACCTGATTCTCGTCCTCGCCGGCGAGGGCTCGATGCCGGAGCTGACGGACTCGGAGCGGGCGGCCCACCGCGTCCACAAGGTCGCCTACGACGTCGCCCTGGAGGCGCCGCCCTTCCGGGTCGTCGGGACGGTGTTCCTCCATCCCGGCTCCGAGCCGGACCGCCTGCTCGACCGGGCGACCGAGATGTTCGTCCCCGTCGTCGACGCGGTCGCGATGTACGGCGAGGAGCGGGTCGGCGACCCCGACGTCGAGACGGTCCTCGTGAACCGCTTCTACCTCCGGGGGGTCGAGCAGGTCGACAAGCGGACCGGGCTGAAGGCCCAGAAGCTGCCGGGCGCACCGTTGGGCGGCATCACCTGGCAAGACCGCTCCTGATCACGCCTCGCAGGACGGCCGATGCGGGCGTTGACCGCTGCGCTCCTCGCTCACGCATCTGCGGATGCGCTCGCTCCGGTGCTCGCGGCGGCCTTCGCCTCGGCCGCCCTGCTTCGGCTTGGCGCGTCGTGATCCAGGACGGCCGATGCGGGCGTTGACCGCTGCGCTCCTCGCTCACGCATCTGCGGATGCGCTCGCTCCGGTGACGCGTCCATGAGCCCGAAGGCAGTCGTGTTCGATGTCGGCGAGACGATCGTCGACGAGACGCGAGCCTGGTCCGCCTGGGCCGACTGGCTCGGCATCCCGCGCCTGACGTTCCTCGCGGTCTGCGGCGCCGTCATCGCCGGCGGGAACCCGGACCATCGCGAGCCGTTCCGGATCTTCCGGCCGGGCCTCGACCTGCGCGCGGAGCTCGCGAAGCGCGAGGCCGCCGGCGTCGGCGACCGGATCACGGTGGAGGACCTCTACCCGGACGCGGTCCCGTGCCTCCGCGCCCTCCACGAGGCCGGCTACCTCGTCGGGGTCGTCGGCAACCAGCCGGCCCGGGCGGAGGCGGCCCTGTCCGGGCTCGGGCTGCCGGTGCACCTGCTCGGGACGTCCGCGTCGTGGGGCGTGGAGAAGCCGGATCCGCGGTTCTTCGAGCGGATCGCGACCGAGCTGGCCCTGCCGCCGGCGGACATCGCCTATGTCGGCGATCGGCTCGACAACGACGTCCGGCCCGCGGCTGCGGCCGGGATGCAGGCGATCTTCATTCGACGCGGGCCGTGGGCGTGGATCCAGTCGCCGACGGAGGACCCGCCCGAGGCGGCCCTCACCGTGAACAGCCTCGCCGAGCTGCCCGACGCGCTGCGGCGCATCGCCGGCTGACGGCCGGGCAGCGCCGGACCGCGGGCCGGATCGCCCCGCCGGGTCTCAGGCGCGGGCGACTTCCTTGGAGCGTCCGAACGGCAGGCGGAACCCGCTCGGCTTCGGCGCGGCGACGGTCGCGACGGCGGTGTCGGCGTGGTACGTCCGGACGAGGCGCTCGGCCAGGGCATCGAAGTCCTCGGTCACGCGCTCCTTCGGGTAGAGCTCGATCACGGTCCGCCCCTCGTTGGCCGCCCGGACGAAGAGCAGGCCGCCGGACCGGATCAGCGCGAGGGCCGGCATCCCGACGGTCTTCTCCATGTCGGCCACGGACACGCCGCTGTTCGCCCGGTTGACGATGAGCGCCAGCCGATCCTGGACGCCGAGCTCGATCGCGACCTCGCGGAGCTGGACCGCGGCGCGCAGCGCGGGCACGTCCGGGGTCACCGGCACGAGGATCCGGTCGGCCTTCTCGAAGACGGCCCGGTTCAGGCCGCTGTACGAGGGATGGAGGTCGACGATGATGAAGTCATAGAGCGGCCGCGACGTCGTGATGGCGTCGGCGACCCGGGCCGGCTCGAGGATCTCGATGTTGAGCGGCGTGGCCGTCAGCGAGACGATCGACATGCCCGACGGGTGGGTCGTGGCGATCTCCGTCAGCGACTCGGCAACGCCGTCGTCGACCTGCTCGCGCCAGCTGTCGGCGACGGTCCGGACCTGCTCGAGCCCGAGGGACGTCGTCACGTGACCGGTCACCGTGTCGGCGTCGACGAGCAGGACCTTCTGGTTCTGATGGAGTTGGAGGGCGGAGGCGAGATTCGTCGCGATCGTCGTCTTGCCGACGCCGCCCTTCGGGTTGAAGATCGCGATCACGGTCGCACGGCGCGACCAGTCGCCCATCTCCATCGACCCGCCCTGGATGATCGGGCCGGAGCCGTCGTCGATCGTGACCGAGCGGATGCACATCGCCTCGACCCGCCAGCGGATCGAGTCGGCCGTGTACGGCCGGCTGAAGAACTCGTCGGCCGAGGTCGGGCGGAAGAGCTTGTCGAGATGCTGCGGCGACATGACCATCAGCGCCGGAATGTCCCGGGCGCCCTCGTGGAGGAGGCCGTAGTACTCGAGCGACGTGTCGAAGTCGCTCTCCCCGTCGAGGATCGCGATCGCGATGTCGTTGCGGGCGGTCAGGAGCGCCTCGAGCTCATCGGGCGTGCCGATGACGACCGCCTCGAAGCCGGCCTTGCGCAGTTCCTCGGCGACGGGCGCGCGCTCCGCCGGCGGAAGGGCGATGACGATGGCCGGTCGTGCCATGGATCGATGACCCCCAGGGTTCCTTGCGGGGTGAGGTGGACGCGTTCGAGCCGGCGGGGCCGGCCTAGGCGTCCGCCTCCGGATCGTGGGCGGTGACGTGGACGACGCCGTCGGACGAGCCGGTGACGCGGGCCTGGAAGCTCGGCAGGGACGGGATCACGTCGCGCAGGGCGACGTTCGCGCCGTGGCTGACGGCGAACACGAACTCGCCGTCCGGGCCCGACGAGACGCCGACCGACTGGACGCCCGGCACCCGCCCGAGATGGCGCTTGAAGCTGGCGATGCTGGCGACGCTGACGAGCCCGACGACGACCACCTGGGTCGCGCTGGCCTCGCCCGTGGTGCCCTTCCGGCCCGGGACGAGCCCGGCCAGGCGGGCGGCGAGCGCGTCGTCGCCGATCTCCGGGATCTCCTCGTCGGAGGTGCCCGCGGCAGCGAGGGCCTCGGCCTCGGCGGCGTCGAAGTCGGGCGAGATCCCGAGCGCGGCGAAGCGGGGATCCGACTCCTCGTCGTCATGGCTGCCCATGATCTCGATCGCGACGTCGGCGACGGCCTCGGCGCGGGCGGCGGCGTCGGCCGCGACCTCGGCGCTGGCGGCGGCCTCGGCGGCGGCCTGGATCGCGGCGAACGCGGCCTCGCGGTCGATCTCACCCTCGGGGCCCTCGCCACCCTCGGCGCTGGCGACGGTCGGATCAACGTCGATCGGGGCGGCCTCGTCGGCCGCGTCCTCGGCCGCGGCGACCACGGGCTCGGTCTCGGCGACGGCCTCCGGCGTCTCGGCAGCGTCCGCCGCGTCGCCGGCCTCGGTCTCGGTCGCGGGCTCCGCCTCGCCGACGGCCTCGTCGGCCACCGTGGCATCGACAACCGCCTCGACCGCCACAGCCTCGGCGGCCGCGTCGACGGCCACGGCCTCGACGGCCGGCGATGCCTCGTCCGGCTCGGCGGCGACGATCCCCTCGAACGTCGGCGCCTCGGGGAGGTTCTCGGCCATCGTCGCGAAGCGCGTCGGGTCCTCTTCGCGAAGCAGCCGCTCGAAGAACGCGGCCATCTCGTCCTCGAACGCGGCGACGGTCTTCTGGACGGCGTCGATCTCGCGCTCGATGACGGCGGCGTGCTCCTCGATCTCGGTCTCGAGGCGGGACTTGCGATCGGTGATCCTCGTCTCGGTCTCTTCGCGGATCCGGGCGATCTCGGCCTTCGACCACTCGCGCACGGCGGCGACATCGTCGTCGGCAGCCCGGCGCAGCCCGGCGGCCTCCGTCGAGGAGCGGCCGTGGATCGTCTCGACCTGGGTCTTCGCGTCGGCCTGCAGCTGGGCGAGGGCGCGGCCGCGAGCCTCCTCGGCGGCGGCCTGCATCGCCTTCGTGAGGTCGGCCATGAACCGGGTGGGCTTCTTCCCGGACGGCGCCGGTGCGGGCGCCGGCGTCGACGGGGCGGCCGGCTCGACCGGCGCAGCCGGCCGCTCGGGCTCGACCGCGGCGCCGGTCCAGGGGTCGGTCGCCGGCGGCGCGTCGCTCGGCATGGCGGCGGACGCGGTGTCCTCGCCCGGCCAACCGGTGACGGCGGCGGCCTGCTGGTCGGTGGTGGGCTCGCCGTCGGACGTCTCGGACGTCTCGGTCGACTCGGTCGACTGGCGGTCGGAGCTCCACGGGAGCCGGAACCCGGCTCGGGCGTCGGTCTGGGCCATGCGTCGTGTGCCTCTCCAGGTGCGCGCTGACAGGGGTTCAGGGCGTGCCGGCATTGTGGTCGCGGGGGGTGGGTGTGATGGAGTCCGCTAGAGGTACCAGTGGAGCGAGCCGGTGGTACCGCCGGGGGAGCGGACCCGGCACCCGCGGCCCCGCTCGGTGCCGGCCTGCACCGTGGCTTTGGTGCGTCGCGAGGTGGCGGCGCGGCGCGGCGCTGCAGACCCGCCGGGGATGGGGTGAGGCTGCGCGGAGGGTCGCCTGCCCGGGCGGGGTACGATCAACGCCGATGAACCCCAGCCCGAGCCCCCGTTCGGCCACCCCGCCCGCCGCCGCGCCGGCCGCGACGTCGGCTGCTGCGGCCATGCCCGCCGCGGGCGCCGATGCGCTCGGCGGCGCGCTCGCCGATGCCCTCGGCCGGCCGCTCCACGACCTGCGGATCTCGGTCACGGATCGCTGCAACTTCCGCTGCACCTACTGCATGCCGAAGGAGGTCTTCGGGGCGGACTACGCGTTCCTCCCGCGGGCCGAGCTCCTGACGTTCGAGGAGATCGAGCGCGTCGCCCGCGTCTTCGTCTCGCTCGGCGTCGAGAAGCTGCGACTGACCGGCGGCGAGCCGCTCGTCCGCCGTGACCTGCCGGTCCTCGTCGAGAAGCTGGCGACGATCCGCCGGCCGGACGGCGGCCCGCTCGACCTGACGCTGACCACGAACGGATCGGCCCTCCGGAAGCTGGCCGGACCGCTGGCCGCGGCCGGCCTCGGCCGGGTGACGATCAGCCTCGACTCGCTCGACGACGCCGTCTTCAGCGCGATGAACGGGGTCGACTTCCCGGTGGCCAGGGTTCTCGATGGGATCGCCGCCGCCGGGGAGGCCGGGCTCGGCCCGATCAAGGTCAACATGGTCGTCCGGCGCGGGATCAACGAGGCGAGCGTGGTGCCGATGGCGCGCTGGGCGCGCGACGCGGGCGTGACCCTGCGGTTCATCGAGTTCATGGACGTCGGGCACACGAACGGCTGGCGGATGGACGAGGTCGTCGGCGCCGACGAGCTGATCGCGATCGTCGACGCCGCGATGCCGCTCGAGGCCGAGCCGCCGCGCTACCGCGGCGAGGTCGCGACAAGGTTCCGCTATCGCGACGGCGCGGGTGAGGTCGGGGTGATCGCGTCGGTGACGAAGCCGTTCTGCGGGGACTGCACCCGAGCCCGCCTGTCCGCCGAGGGACGCTTCTACACGTGCCTGTTCACCGGCGACGGCCACGACCTGCGGGCCGTCCTGCGCGACCCGGCGCACGCGTCGGCGGAGGCGGCGGATGCAGCCCTGCGCGACGCGGTCGCCGCGGTCTGGCGCGTCCGCGACGACCGCTACTCGGAGGAGCGGACCGAGGCCACGTCCTCGCGCCTGCCGCGCCTCGAGATGTTCGCGATGGGCGGCTGACGGATCCGGCCCGGGCTTGTCCACGAGATGTCCACAGCGGTGCAGAACTCGTGGATACTCGACGGCCCGATGGTGCGCAGTTGGTGGACAAGTCCGTTGACCCGCCCGGCCCGCCGCACCTACCGTAGGTCTTGCCCGAAGGGGCCGTCAGGAACCGGAGACACCGAGATCACATCAAGGACCTCCGCTCCACGCCGGTCGCTTCGGGCGCTTCGTTGTCCGGGCCTGGCGGCTTCGGCCGTTCCCGCCCGGGTGACGATCGCCCGACGGACTGCGACCGGCATCCCGGTGTCGGTACGTCCGTCGGGCCCTTGTCGCCCCGGGCCGCGGCCGTCCTCCCCCTCGACGCCCATCCGGAGGCCCGCCCGCCCGTGAGCACTCCCGACCGCGCCAGCCCGATCGATCGCGCCAGCCCGATCGCGCCGGCCGACCAGCCCGCCCGGATCGACGCCCTCGAGGCGGCCGTCCGGGCCCGGTCGGACCTGGTCCCGAAGGTCGGGATCGTCCTGGGATCGGGGCTCGGCGGGCTGGCCGACGACCTCGCGGACCCGGTCGCGATCCCGTTCGCCGACCTGCCCGGCTGGCCGGCGGCGACGGCGCCGGGTCACGTCGGCCGGCTCCTGCTCGGCCGGCTCGGGGGCACGCCGGTCGCGATGCTCCAGGGCCGGTTCCATGTCTACGAGGGCAACGACCCCGGGCTCGTCGTCCAGCCCGTCCTCCTGTTCCGCAAGCTCGGGGCGGACATCGTCGTGCTCACCAACGCCGCCGGCGGCGTCGATCCCGCGTACGGGCCGGGGACCCTGATGGTCATCGCCGACCACCTGAACCTCACCGGCCGGACGCCGCTGCTCGGGCCGAACGCGGACACGATCGGGCCGCGCTTCCAGGACCTGACCGACGCCTGGAGCCCGCGTCTCCGGGCGGCCCTGAAGGCGGCCGCCGCGGCGGAGGGCGTCGCGCTCGAGGAGGGCGTCTACGCCGGCCTGCTCGGGCCGCAGTACGAGACCCCGGCCGAGGTCCGGATGCTCCGCGGCCTCGGCGCCGACGCGGTCGGCATGTCGACGGTCCTCGAGTGCATCGCCGCGCGCTGGGCCGGCCTCGAGGTGTGCGGCGTCTCGCTGGTGACCAACGCCGGGGCGGGCTACAGCGGGGTGCCGCTCAGTCACGAGGAGGTCCTGGCGGCCGGCGCCGAGGCCGGGCCGCGCCTGGCGCGCGTGATCCGGAGGTTCGTGGCGGGTCTCGCCTGAAGGACCCGGGGGCGTCGTCGCGTCGGTCGCGCCGCTCGGCTGAGTCCTGCCGGTCGCGGCACGACCGCGGGACTACTTGACGGTCAGCTCCCGGCCGGCGGCCTTCGCGGCCTTTGCCTTCTCCGCCCAGGCGCCGAGGACGTTGTCCTTGTGCGGCCGGATCGGGCAGTGCTCGTCGCGATTGCCCATCTCGTCGCAGTAGCCGAGGGCGACGCACTTCGGAGCGAGGAAGCTGCCGAGGAACGGGCTGACCTGGAAGATCTCGTGGCGGATCAGCTGGAACAGGCGGCGGATCTCCCACTGGGCCATCGTGCACAGGCGCAGGCCGGACATGTGGATGAGCGCCCGCAGGTTCGTCGTCATCACGAGGTTCGTCCGGGTCGCGTTCGGGAAGACGAAGCGGGCGTCCTCACCGGGGATCCCGGCGCCGACGAGCTGGCCGTACAGGTCCATCGAGCCGGCGATCTGGTCCTCGTACGCCTCGCGCAGGTCGGGCGCGGTGTCCTGGATCGTCGCCGGGAGCATCGTCGAGGCGCCCTTGAAGGTCACGTAGCGCTGGCTCTGCTGGTCGAACGCGACGCCGGCCCGGTGGCGGACGAGCTGGTGGCTCAGCGTCCGCGAGACGCCGCTGATGCCGAAGGTGAAGACGACATGCTCGATCGTGCTCCCGTGGCCCGACTCGATCACGCCCGAGATCAGCTTCTGCATCTTCGCCTGCTCGATCCGGCCGGTCGTGGCCCGGTCGAAGATGTCCTCCGGGGTCAGCTCCGAGTAGCAGGTCCGGCAGGCGGTGTAGATCAGCGGGACGTAGAAGCGCTCGACGATGTCCTTGTCGGGGAAGAGCAGCGTCGCCTTCATCCCGAGCTCGCGCCGGCCGGGGTTCTTCGGGATCGCGGTCTTGTCGCGGGCGGTCCCGGGCGGTGCCGCGGTCGCAGCCGCCGGGGCGTCGGCGGCGGTGGGCTGGGTCGCCTCGGCGGTCATCGCCGAAGTCTACGACGGGGATCGTCCGGGCGACATCATCGATCGTTTGGCCGTCACGTGGTCCGGTGGGCGGACCAGGGCCCGCCGAGCGCGCGCCTCAGTAGTAGTCCGAGCAGGAGAGGAAGTAGCCGCAGCGGCAGATCAGCTTGCACTTCCGCTCGTCCATCGCCGCGCCGCAGTTCGCGCACGTGAGGACCAGCGCGCCGGGATCCTCATCGGGCTGGCCGTCCGTTGCCCCCGGCCACGGCGCCGGATCAACGGCGTCGAGGAAGACGATCGGCGGCTCGACCCGCGGTCCGATCACGGGCGGGGCCCGGCGTGGTCGTGCGGCCCCAGTGAGTCGATGTCCGTCTCGAGCGCGTAGGCCACGCTCTCGTCCAGGGTCCAGGTCCCGCCCTCGCGGGCGTAGCGCTCCAGCTCGGCCGCGTCGATCGACGCTTCGGCGTTCGGACGGCCGTAGATCTTGAACTGGCTGGCGACGAAGTCGGCGAGCCCGACCCCGCCCGCCGCCGACAGCGCGCGGGCGGCGCCCCACAGCCGCGCCGCGCGAGGCAGGTCGCCCTTGGCGATCGCGATCGAGGCGAAGTCGTCGAGCGTCAGGGTGATCCCGGCAACGTCCCCGAAGCCGTGGAAGAGGCGCATCGCGGCCGTCACATTGCGGATGGGCTCCTCGAGCGGACCCTGGGTGATCTGCGCCGTGCCGAGCATGTGATGACTCCACGCCTCCATCGTCCGGTCGCCGAGGGTCCGGAAGACGGCGAGCGCCTCGTCGAAGCGGCTCGTCCCGTGGTCCTCGGCCTGGTGGAAGTAGAGCCAGTTGCCGATGCCCCAGAGGGCGTTCGCCCGGCCCCGCTCGTCGCCGATCGCCGTCGCCAGCTCGCGGGCGCGGTTCATCTGGAGGAAACCCGTCCGGTCCGGGTCGAGGAGGCCGCCACTCTCGCTGACGGCATAGCGGAACGAGTCGTTGTAGAGCGCGTTGGCGATCTCGCGCTGGTCGCCGATCGCCTGCCACAGCTCGAGCGCCTCGCCGTACGCGACGCCCATGGCCGGGATGTCGCCCTGCCACCAGCAGACCCCGCCGAGCGCCTCCATGAGGCGCGCCCGGAGACGCGGGTCGTCGCGCGACCACGGCGCGTCGGCCATCGCCTGGAGCCGGCGCCGGGCCTCGGCGAGATGGCCGCGCTTCTGCCAGTACCGCCACATCGCGAAGCCGAGCCGGATCGCGGTGTCGGCATCACCGGCGGCGGTCGCCCGGTCGAGGACGGCGCGGATGTTGTCGTGGTCGCGCTCGAGCCGGCCGAGCCAGCGGCGCTGGTCGTCGCCGGACAGGCGCGGGGTGATCGTCTCGCCGAGGGCCACGAAGGTCGCTGCATGACGCCGCTCGATCTCGTCGCGGTCGCCGCCCGCGGCGAGCTGCTCGGACGCGAACTCGCGGATCGTGTCGAGCATCCGGAAGCGGGTCTCCCCGTCGACCTGCTCCGCCCGGACGAGGCTCTGGTCGGCGAGGGCCGTGAGCCCGTCGAGGACATCGAGCCCGTCGAGCTCGCCCGCCGGGCCGCAGATCGCCTCGGCCGAATTGAGCTCGCAGCCGCCGACGAAGACCGACAGCCGGGCGAGGAGGCGGCGCTCGCCGGGGCCGAGGAGCTCGTGGCTCCAGGCGATCGCGCCACGCAGCGTCTGCTGCCGCTCGGGCAGGTCCCGCGAGCCGGCGGACAGGACTCCGAGCTGGTGCTCGAGGCGCTCGAGGATGGCCTCGGGCGGCAGGAGCTTGACCCGGGCGGCGGCGAGCTCGATCGCCAGCGGCATCCCGTGGAGGCGGGCGGCGATCCCCGCCACGGCCGGCGCGTTCTCGTTCGTCACCTGGAAGTCCGGCCGGACGCCGACGGCGCGGGCGATGAACAGCCGGACCGCCTCGAACTGGGTCGCGGCGGCCGCGTCCAGCCGTCGATCCCCGGCCGGCAGGTTCATCTTCTCGAGCTCGGACAGGGCGAGGACGTCGCGCGGGGCGGGGAGGCCCGGGACCGGGTACTCCTGCTCGCCGCTGACGCGGAGCGGCGCCCGGCTGGTCACCACCACGGACAGCCGTGGGGCGGCGCGGAGGAGATCGGCCACGATCGGGGCGCCGGCGATCACCTGCTCGAAGTTGTCGAGGACGAGGAGGACCTCGCGATCGGCCAGCCACTCGACGAGCGTGTCCCGGGCCGGCCGGCCGCCGGACTCGACGAGCCCGAGCGTCGTCAGGATCGTCGCGGCGATCAGGCCCGGGTCGCGGACGGGCTCGAGGGCGACGAACCAGATCCCGTCGGCGAACCGCTCCGCGACGTCGGCGGCGAGCTGGAGGGACAGCCGCGTCTTGCCCGTCCCGCCGGGTCCCGTCAGGGTCAGCAGGCGGGTCGTCGCGAGGAGCTCGCCGGCCTCCTTCAGCTCCTTCTCGCGGCCGACGAAGCTGGTCAGCTGGGTCGGCAGGTTGTTGGGGCGGCGGTCGAGCGAGCGGATCGGCGGAAACTCCGAGCGCTCGCCCTCGATGACGAGCTGGCAGATCCGTTCCGGGCGGAGGTCCTTGAGGCGGTGCTCGCCGAGGCCGCGCAGGCCGACGCCCGGCGGCAGCTCGTCGGCGACGAGGATCGAGGTCGTCTCCGACAGCAGGACCTGGCCGCCGTGGCCGGCCGCGGCGACCCGGGCCGCCCGATGGACGTCCGCGCCGACATACGACCCGTCGGCATCCAGCCGGCCGTCGCCGGTGTGGATCCCGGCCCGGACGCGGACGACGGCGTCATCCGGCCATGGTTCGGCGGCGATCGCGCGCTCGGCGTCGACGACTGCCGCGATCGCGTCGGACGTCCGGCTGAACACGAGGAAGAAGCCGTCGCCCTCGGTCATCACCTCCGTGCCGCGGTGGGCCCCGATGGCTCCCCGGATCAGCTCGCGGTGACGCGCGAGGACCGCCTCCCAGCGATCGGGCGGGAGCGTCTGGGCGAGCCGGGTCGAGCCTTCGATGTCGGTGAAGACGAAGGCGACGGTGCCGGTCGGGAGCGCCGTCGGCGAAGGGTCCGGCGTGATCACGGATCCGGTCAGTGCTGGGGGAGCTCGGTCTTCGCCCGGAGCCGGGCCGACAGTCCCCGGAGGATCGCGAGCCCGATCGTCGGGTGCTCGAGGACGAGCCGCTCGAACTCCCAGCTGGCGAGGGCCAGGCAGCGGGTCGGGGCGGTCGCCACGACCTGGGCGACCCGTGGCAGCCCGTCGATGACCGACATCTCGCCGAAGAAGTCGCCGCTGCCGAGGCTGGCGAGCTCCGCGCCGTCGCGGATCACGCGCGCGGCGCCGTCGATGATCACGAACAGCCCGGTCCCGATCTCCCCCTGGCGGGCGATGACGTGGTCCGCCGGGAAGTCGACCTCGATCGCCCGCTCGCCGATCGCCGACAGGTCCTCCGCGGACACGCCTCCGAACAGGGGGCAGCCGCCGAGCAGCTCGGTTCGCCGGTCCTGGGTGAGCGTCACCGGGTCCTCCTCTGGCAGGCCCTGATGCTGCGCGTTCGATCCGGCCCGCGTCAACCGCGCCCGGAGGTCCCGTGCGGGGTCGCGAGCTGCGGAGCCTCGCCGGGTGGCGCCTGATCGTCGGGCCGCCGGAGTGGCAGAATGCGGCGATCGGGGCCGGGTACGAAAGGACGCACGCCGCATGGCCACCCGCGACGAGATCGTCGACCAGATTGCCGGCTTCGCCCTGTTCGCCGACCTGACCACGCCGCAGCTCGAGCGGATCGCCCACATGTTCGAGGAGGAGGTCTTCCCGGACGGTGCGCGCGTCCTCCGCCAGGGCCTGTCCGGCTCCGCCTTCTACGTGATCCTCGACGGCGAGGCCGAGGTCGTCATCGACGGGACCCAGCGGGCGACGCTGGCTCGCGGCGACTTCTTCGGCGAGGTGTCCATCCTCCTCGGCGAGCCGCCGGGCGCCGACATCGTGGCGTCGCGGCCCCTCCGGACCCTCGTCCTCGCCGGCCCGGCGGTGAAGGGTGTCCTCCTCGACAACCCGCCCCTGATGTACCGGATGCTCCAGGCGCAGGCGCGCCGCCTGCGGAACGCGAACCGGTGGCGGAGCTGAGCCAGGGCGGCGACGAGGCCCGAGCGCCCTCGGACGGCGGGTCGCCGGGGGAGCGACCGTTCCCGCCCGGCGAGTATCCGGTCGTCGTCGTCGGCAGCGGGCCGGGCGCGATCCAGGTCTCCTACTCCCTCCGCCGCCACGGCGTCGAGCATGCCGTCGTGTCGGCCGATCCCGCGCCCGGCGGGATGTTCCGGCGCTGGCCGTTCTTCCAGCGGCTGCTGTCGTGGACGAAGCCGTTCGCCCCCGTCGAGCGCGACTCCCTCGCGTACGAGCGCTACGACTGGAACTCGCTCCTCGCCGACGAGGCCGCCAACCGCGCGATCATGCCGGGCCTCATGGACGGCTCGTCGTACTTCCCGTCGCGGCCGGAGATGGAGGAGAACCTCGCCTCCTTCGCGGCGCGGACGGGGACGCGGATCCGCTACGACTGCCGCTGGACCGCGACCCGCCACGAGGACGGACCGGGCGGCGGGACGTTCGTCCTCGAGACGACCGACGGCGAGTACCGGGCGGGAACCCTCGTCTTCGCGGTCGGCGTCGCCGAGCCGTACTCGCCGGCCACGCCGGGGATCGAGCTGGCCGCCCACTACGCCGACACGCGCCCGGCCGAGACGTACGCCGGGCGGCGGATCTTCATCATCGGCAAGCAGAACTCCGGCTTCGAGCTCGCGACGGGGCTCCTCCAATGGGCCCGCCGGATCATCCTGTGCTCGCCGTCGCCGGCCAAGCTGTCGGTCAACACCCGCTCGCTGGTCGGCGTCCGGGCGCGCTACGTCCAGCCGTTCGAGGATCATGTCCTGGGCGGCGGCGTGTCCGTCCTCGATGCGTCGATCGGCGGGATCGTCCGCGGCGAGGAAGGCTCCGGGGCGCCCTTCGTCGTCACGCTCCGGCCGTCCGACGGCGGCGAGGAGATGCTGGTCGAGGCCGACGAGGTCATCTCGGCGACCGGCTTCGTGACCCCGCTCCTGGACCTGCCGGCGCTCGGCGTCTCGACGTTCGGGCAGGCCCGGCTACCGGCCCAGACGCCGTACTGGGAGAGCGCGACCGTGCCGGGCATCTTCTTCGCCGGGACGATCGGGCAGGGCTCGGCGGGCCTGAAGAAGCACGGCCTGCCGGCCAACTCCGGGGCCGTCCACGGCGCTCGCTACAACGCCCGGGTGCTGGCCGGCCACATCGCACGAACGCGGGGCGCCGGGGATGCCACCGGCCGCCGACCCGAGCGGCCCGGGATCGGGCCGGGCGGGCTCCTCGAGACGGTGTTCCGCGAGCTGGCGGCCGCGCCCGAGCTGTGGCACCAGCGGGCGTATCTCGCCAAGGTCATCTCGCTCGACGCGTCCGCCGGCCTTCGCGACGAGGGCGTGGTCCCGCTCGCGGCGTTCGTCGATGGTGCCGGCGACGACGGCGACGGCGACGCCCTCGCGATCACCCTCGAGGCCGATGGCAGCGGCGCGATCTACCCGGTCCTCTACCTTCGCCGGGGCGGCCGGGTCGAGGAGCGGGCGGTCGAGGCCGACGCCCTCCTCCGGTTCGACACGCCGGCGACCCGGGCGCAGGTCGCCGCGATCCTGGCCGATGCCGGAGTCGCGGCGGTTCGATAGCCGCCGAAGGCTAACATGGAAGACATTAGTCGTTGACGGCTAATCCCGCGTCGGTTAGCCTGCGCTCGTGCCCGCCGCCCTCGTCCTCTTCGGGGATGTCATCCGGTCGCGTCGCGACGCCCCCGCGGCAACCACCTGGCTCCGCGCGCTGACCGCCGATCTGGACGCGGCCTACCCGCCGGACGAGCGGCTCGCCGCGTTCGAGTTCACGCAGGGCGACGAGCTCCAGGGCCTGCTTGCGCCAACGGCCGATCCGCTCCGCGCCGTCCTCCGCGCCGCCCTCCATCCGGACGCGGTCGAGATGCGCTGGGTCGTGATCGCCGGCGAGGTCGACCAAGGACGCGGGCCGGCCACGCAGCGGAGCGGCCCGGCCTTCGTCGCCGCCCGCGAGCGCCTGGTCGCCGCGGCCGCCAGGCGCGAGCGGCTCGCGGTCGCGAGCGGCGATCCCGCGACCGACGACCTCCTCGCCGGCCTCGGCCCCGCGCTCGGCGAGCTGCTGGCCGACCTGACCGACCGCCAGCGCGAGATCGGCTGGCACGTCCTCGTCGAAGGCCTCCGTCGCTCCGAGACGGCCGAGCGGCTCGGGGTCAGCCGGGCGACGATCTCGGTCGCCGCCGACCGGGCCCACCTGCGGGCGATCGGCGATCTCGCCCACGTCGTGCGGACGCTGCTCGCCCGGGCCACGATGGCGCGATGATGCCCGACCCGATCCTCGTCCTGGGCTGGCTCGTCCTGGGCCACCTCCTTGCCGACTTCGTCTTCCAGACCGGACGCGTCGCCCAGCTGAAGTCGGGCGCCGGGCGCGACGCGGCGCTCGGCCTTCTCGTCCACGGGCTCGTGGTGGGCGCGTGCCTGGTCCCCGTCGGGCTCGCGTTCGCCGAACGCGGCTGGGCGTACGTCGGCGTCAGCGCCGTGAGCCACGTCGTGATCGATCGGGCGAAGGTGATCCTCACCCGCCGCGCGGCCGCCGCCGCTCTCCGCGGGGCGCGCGAGCGGCACGAGGAGCCCCAGCCGGCTGACCACCTCGGCCGGGCCTGGACGCCGGCGCCGGCCGCGCTCTTCCTCGCCGATCAGGCCGCCCATGTCGTCGTGCTCGCCTGGGCGTGGGCCGTCCTCCTCGCGACGGCCCCGCTGGCCGCCGGCTGGACCTCCGCGGTCGACGGCTGGCTCGACGGCTGGGACCGCGGCGCGGTCCACGCGACCGTCGCCGCGGCGGTCGTCCTGGTCGCCCTCACGATCGTCAACGTCCGGGCCGCGTCGCTGTTCGTCGCGATCCTCGTCCGGCCGGTCGAGGCCGGCATGGACGGGACCCACCGCTGGGGCGGCCGGGCGGCACCGCACGACGAGCCGGCCCAGGGGGCCGCGCCGGCAGCGGCGGCGGCCCCGGCCGCGATCGCGGCGACGCGGCGCTGGACGATCCGGCTCGGGCCGCTCGACGCCCGGCTCACCGCGGAGCCCGAGGGCACGGCCGGGCCGGGATCGGCCGGGCCGGGATCGGCCGCGGCGAGCCTCGCCCCGGCCGGATCGACCGGGGTCCCGGTCGGCGCGAGCGCCCGGGTCGGGGCGACGATCGGCATCCTCGAGCGGGTCCTCATCGTGATCTTCGTCCTGACCGGCTCGGACGTCGCGATCGGCTTCGTCGTCGCAGTCAAGACGCTCGCCCGCTTCAAGCTGCTCGACGACCGGGCCTTCGCCGAGTATTACCTCCTGGGCACGCTCGCCAGCGTCGCCGTCGCGATCGTCACCGCGCTCGTCGGCCGGGCGGCGCTGACCGCACTCCTCGCCTGACGGAGGTCCGGTCGGGAGCGCTCAGGCGGGCGTCGCGGGGGCCAGCGCGGCCAGGCGGTCGGCGGCCGCGCGCAGCGTCTCGAGCCGCTTCGGGAACGCGAAGCGGAGCTTGGTCCGGCCGAGATCCGGATGGGAGAAGAACGACGAGCCCGGGACGGCGGCCACGCCCGGATCGGCGATCAGGCGACGGGCGAAGGCGACGTCGTCGAGCGCGGTCAGGTCGCGGATGTCGGTCATCACGTAGTAGGCGCCGGCGGGCCGCAGGACCCGGAAGCCGGCCGCCTCGAGCGCCGGAACGAGCACGTCGCGCCGCTCGCGGTATCCGGCGAGCAGCGCGTCGTAGTAGGCATCGGCCATCGTGAGCCCGGCGACCGCCGCCTGCTGCAGCGGGGCGGCGGCCCCGACCGTCAGGAAGTCGTGGACGCGCCGGACGCCGACCGACAGCTCGGCTGACGCGATCACCCAGCCGACCCGCCAGCCGGTCACCGAGTACGTCTTCGACATCGAGTCGATCGAGACCGTCCGCTCGGCCATCCCCGGCAGCGTGGCGAGGGGGATGTGCTCGCCCTCGTAGACGAGGTGCTGGTAGATGTCGTCGGTGAACGCGATCAGGTCGTGGGCCCGGCAGAGGTCGGCGATCAGCTCGAGCTCCGCGCGGGTGAAGACCTTGCCCGTCGGGTTGTGCGGCGAGTTGACGACGATCGCCCGGGTCCGCGCCGTGACCGCGGCGCGCAGCTCGTCGGGGTCGATCCGCCAGTCGGGCTCGTGGAGGGTCACATAGCGCGGGATCGCGCCGGTCAGGATCGCGTCCGGGCCGTAGTTCTCGTAGTACGGCTCGAAGACGATCACCTCGTCGCCCGGGTCGAGCAGGCCGAGCATCGCCGCGATCATCCCCTCGGTGGCGCCGTTGACGACGGTGACCTGGCGGTCCGGGTCGACGATCCAGCCCGGGTGGAACCGAGCGGTCTTCGCCGCGATCGCGTCGCGGAGGGGCTTCGCCCCAAAGGTGATCGCGTACTGGTTGTGGTCCGCCGCGACCGCCTCGGCCGCGGCGGCCTTGAGCTCGGGCGGGCAGGCGAAGTCGGGAAAGCCCTGGGCGAGGCTGACGGCGCCGGCGGCGACCGCGAGCCGGTTCATCTCGCGGATGACCGACTCGGTGAACGATTCGGCCTTGCGGCTGATCCGGAGCATGGGCGGCAGTGTAGGCTCACCTGCCGTGAAGCTCGCTGTGTGGTTCATCGTGCCCGGCTCCGCGGATGGGACGATTCTGCGGGCCGCCGGGGATCAGCTGCCCTCGGTCGCGGTCGAGGGCGATGACGCGATCGCGGCGATCATCCCGATCGACGCGTTCCTGCGGGAGGCGTGGGGATTCGGGGCCGCCGTCCTGGAGACCCATCCGAAGTGGCGCGACGTCCCCGACGGCGAGCCGATCCCGACCCTCGTCACCACCGAGCCAGCGGCCGCCGACTGGATCCCGCCCGAAGGGCTGGCGTTCGGGCCGATCCCCGCGGCTGCGGGCGACGTGCCGGTCGCGATCCATCCCCGGGCCGAGGAGTGGCTCGCCGAGCTGCGGGCGGGCACGACGCCGCCGGCGCTGCGGCCGCGCTGGGCGCGGCGCGGCTGGTTCGACCGGGCCGCGGCGTGGATGCGGGCGGCGGCGGCCGCGGCCGGCGGTCCCCTGGCGGGCGATCCGCGGCCCTTCCTCCTGCGCGGCATCTCCGCCGTCCTCCGGGCCCCGACGGCGGGACCGGACCTGTTCCTGAAGGCCGTGTTCCCGCCCTTCCACGCGGAACCCGTCCTGACCGCGCTGCTCGCCGAGCGGTTTCCGTCGGCCGTCCCGCGAGTGGTCGCGATCGAGCCGGAGGAGGGCTGGCTGATCGTCGAGGACGTCGGTTCGGCGTGGATCGGCGACGTGCCGGAGGCGGATCGGCCGGCCGCCCTGGCCCGGGGCGCGGCGGCCCTCGTCGCGGTGCAGCGAGCGTTCGCCGCCGAGCCTGGGGCCATCCGGACCCTGTTGGCGGCGGGTGGACCCCACCGGCCTCTGTCCGGGCTCGCGGCCGCCGTGGAGGCGGCGATCGGGCCGGACGGGTTGGGGGTCGGCGACGGCGGGATCGAGCCCGGGCGGGCGCGGCGCGTTCTCGCGGCGGTCGTGGACGCGGTGGCCCGGGTCGAGGCAGTCGGCCTGCCGGAATTGGTCGTGCACGGCGACTTCCACTCCGGGAATGCCGCGCTCGTCGGCGACCGGATCGTGATCATCGACTGGTCCGACGCCGCGATCAGCAATCCGGCGATCGATCTCGTCACGTGGCTGGCCTGGAGCAACGACCGCCCTGCCGAGATCGAGGCCGCGACCGGCGCCTGGGTCGAAGCCTGGTCGGCGACCGTCGACGGTGAGGCCCTCCGGGCGATCGTCGACGACGCGGTGATCGTCGGCGCCGCCTACCAGATCGTCAGCTACGACGGGATCCGCCGGAACCTCGAGCCGGCCACGCGCTACACGATGACGGGCGGCGGCGACCACTTCCTCACGGAGCTCGAGAAGGTCGTGGGTCGCCGCGAGGCCGCCGCTCAGACGAGCTGACGCGGGATCGTCTCCAGCCAGCCGCGCTCGAAGAACGGGGCGCCGTCCAGGGTGACCCGCAGCCCGACGTTCATGTGGAAGTCGGTCGCCGTCGTGCGGATGGTGCCGCTGGCCTCGATCAGGATCTCCGAGCCGTCCTCGCGCAGCCGATAGGCGACCTCGTTGTGCATCCGGGCTCGGCCCGGATCGGCGTCGCGGGCCGTCATCTCGAGGCGCTCGCCCGTGTAGAGGGTCGTCCGTCCGTCCGGCAGCGTCGACTCGCCGAACTCGCTCGTCTCGACCGTGACCGAGCCGTCGATCACATCCTCGATCACCCGCCAGACCGGCGGGTCGCCGCGGTACGAGCCGATGTCCCGGAGCCCGGCCGACGACGTCTTGAACGTCGGGACCGCGGCGCCCCGGTGGCCGGCCGGGACGGTCGGCAGGATCAGGCGGGCGGCACCCGCGGGATCGCCCCCGAGATGGAGGCCGTACACGGCCGGGAAGGGCGACGGCCAGACGACCGGCCACATCGACGACGCCACGGAGAGCCGGATCCGGTGGCCGGCGCGGAACCGGTGGGCCGTCGATCGCATCGCGACGCGGACCTCGCTGACGACGCCAGGCTCGAGCGGCTCGGGCGCGTCGTGCGACGAGCGGTGGGTCAGGTTGAGGATGCCGGCGCTGACCTGGAAGGGCGTCCCGTCGGGGGCGACATCCTCGAGTCGGACGACCGCGGTGGCGACCGGGACCGGCGACTCCCAGCGGAGGGCCACGGACGGCGCCCCGAGGACGTCGAGGTCGGCGTCGAGGGGATCGGAGGTGAAAACCGGGACGAGGGCGTCGTCCGGGCGGAGGTCGCGGGCGACACCGTTCGGCCGGCCGCCGGCGCCCCACGACAGGCCCGCCCGGGTGCCGATCGTCGCACGATGCCGGAACGGCTCGACGGCCGTCGCGGCCGGGGGCGCGTCGGTGAGCCGGCCGGCCAGTGGCAGCTCGCCCGGCGCCAGGTGGAGGACTCGCTCGCCGAGCTCCGCCGGCGGCCAGGCCACCTCGGCGATCCACTCGCCCGGCCAGGCGGCCGGGAACGGCTCGGGCTCGGCCCACTCGTGGCGGAAGGCCACGAGGGCGGGCTCGTCCATGACGCCGTTGTCGATCCCCTTGAGCCAGTGGTCGAAGAAGCGGACCATCTCGTGGTTCCAGTCGACGTTCGGACCGGGGTACGCGTCGTCCGGCAGGTCGTGGACCCAGTTCCCGACCAGCGCCCGGCGCGGCGCGTTCACGCAGCGCTCCAGCATCCGCAGGGCCGCGTCCACGTACTCGTCCATCCAGCCGCCGATCAGGAACGTCGGGGTCGTGAGGTCGCCCCAGTTCGGTGCCAGGGAGCCCTGCCGCCAGTACGGCCCGTCGTGCTGCCGGCGGAGCCACTCGAAGAGCCAGATCGGGGTCCGCTCGAGGCGGTCTCGCCATTCCGAGGCCCAGCCGGCGCCGCGAAGATCGGCTCGCGGCGGCATCGCGTTCATCCCGACCATCGACACCGCGTACTGCGAGAGCTCCGAGACGGTCGCGCAGCCGCCGAGGTAGTGGACGTCGTCGGTGTAGCGGTCGTCGGTCGCCATCATCGGCACGATCGCGGCGAGGTGCGGCGGGTGGAGGATGGCGACCTGGATCGCGGTGAACCCGCCGTAGGAGATCCCCCACATCCCGACCTTGCCGGTGCACCATGGCTGCGTCGCGAGCCATTCGACCGCCTCGGCCCCGTCCTGCGTCTCGCGCGCGGTGTACTCGTCGAGGGCGATCCCCGGCGACGAGCCCGTCCCCCGGACGTCGAGGCGGCAGAAGGCGTAGCCGCGCGCCGCGAGCCACTCGCCGCGGCTCTCGTCGCTCGCCGCGCGCCAGTCGTCCTTGCGGTACGGGAGCATCTCGAGGATCGCCGGGAAGCGATCCGGGCCCGACCCGTCGGGCGGCGGCTCGGGCAGCCACAGGTTGGCCGACAGCTCCAGCCCGTCCGACACCGGGATCCGGACGTCCCGGAGCGCGGCGACGCGGTGGACGGCCGGGCTCGCGGGGCGACTGTGCTGCGGGTCGAGCGGTTCCTGCATCGCCTGAGCATAGGCTCGGCGCGCGGCGGCGCAGCCCGGTCGCCCGGGCCGTGCGACGATGGCCGTAATGACCGAGCCGGCTGACGAGATCGCACCCGGGGGCACGGCGGACTCCCCGGACGCCCTTGCGCCCGCGGACCCGACCGGCGGCCCGGTCCCCGTCGGCCCGTGGACCCGCCGGACGCGCCGTGTCGCCTACGCCAACCCGTGGATCACGATCTGGCATGACGACGTGGACCTTCCCGACGGCAGCCCCGGGATCTACGGCGTGGTCCATTTCGCGAACCTCGCCGCGGGCGTGGTCGTCCTCGACGACGCCGACCGGGTCCTGCTCGTGGGCCAGCACCGCTACACCCTCGACGAGTACTCGTGGGAGCTGCCCGAGGGCGGCGTCCCGCCGGGCGAGTCGGCGCTGGACGGCGCCCGGCGCGAGCTCCGCGAGGAGACCGGGGTCGAGGCCGACGGCTGGCGCGAGCTCGCTCGGTTCCACCTGTCGAACTCGATCAGCGACGAGGCGGGCATCCTGTTCGCCGCCCGCGCGGCGAGCCACGGTGCCTCCTCGCCGGAGCCGAGCGAGGACCTCGCGGTCCGCTGGCTGCCGCTCGCGGAGGCACTGGCGATGGCGGCCGATGGCCGGATCACCGACGCGATGACGATCATCGGACTCCAGCGGATCGCCCTCGAGCGCGCCGCCGGGAGCCCGGCCACGAAGGAGGATGATCGATGACGGAGCTCCACGTTCTCCGCGTGTTCGTCGGCCCGGACGGCCGCGGCGGCAACAACCTCGGCGTCTTCCTCGACGGGTCGTCCATCTCGCCTGCGCGGCGCCAGGCAGTCGCCGCCGACCTCGGCTTCTCCGAGACGGTCTACGTCGACGACGCGTCCGAGGGCGCGATCCGGATCTTCACGCCCGGTCGCGAGCTGCCATTCGCCGGCCATCCGACCGTCGGAACCGGCTGGCTGTTCCGCGAGAGCGGCGCGCCGGCGACGAGCCTCCGCCCGCCCGCCGGCGACGTTCCGTTCCGCCACGACGCCGAGCGGACGTGGGTCCGGGCCCGGCCGGAGTGGGTCCACCCGATCCGCATCGAGCAGCTGGCCGGTCCGACCGAGGTGGAGGCGCAGCCCGGGCAGGCGATGGGCGAGCCGGGCCGCTATGTCTGGGCCTGGATCGACGAGGCCGCCGGTGTCCTGCGGTCGCGCTACTTCGCGACGGACGTCGGCATCCTGGAGGACGAGGCGACGGGCGCGGCGGCGGTCGTGATGGGTGGAGTGCTGGGGCGGCCGCTGACGATCCGCCAGGGCGTCGGGTCGGAGATCCTCGTCCGGCCCGGCGACGACGGCACGGTCGAGATCGGCGGGCGGGTCGAGCTGGCCGAGACCCGCGAGTACGTGGCGGGTCCGTAGGTCTGGACGGTCACCGGGGTCAGGGTGACGTCACGGACGTTGCGCGGCCGGACGGACGCCGCGAGGGCTGCTCGTGCACGTCCCGCGTGCACCCGGGACGGGCTGGACGCCGACTGCTGCCGATTTCGGCTGATCTGCACGCCCGACGTGCACGGCAGACGGAATCGGGGCCGATTCGATGCAATCCGCGCTGGCCAGGCGCGCAACTCGGCCGACGTGCACGCCCGGCGTGCAACAGAGGCGCCTCGCGGCCCGGGCCCGGGCCCCGGGCCCCGGGCCGCGAGGCGCGACGTCCGCCCTCGGCGTGGCGCGCACGGCTACGATCCGGACGTGCGCAACGACTGGGACGCGATCGTCGTCGGCCTCGGGGCGATCGGCTCCGGCGCCGCCTACTGGCTGAGCCGGCGCCTCGGCGACCGCGTCCTCGGCCTCGAGCAGTTCGAGCTGGGCCACGCGAACGGCGCCGGCCAGGACCACAGCCGGATCATCCGCCTCTCGTACCACCGGCCCGACTACATCCGGCTCGCCCGGCGCGCCTACGGGTCCTGGGCCGAGGTCGAGGCGGAGAGCGGGACGACGATCGTCACCCGGACCGGCGGGCTCGACATCGGCCCGCACGATGCCGCGATCCCGCTCCGCGACTACATGAACGCGATGGCCGCCGAGCGCGTCCCGTTCGAGCACCTGTCCGGCCCGGAGATCAGCCGCCGCTGGCCCCAGTGGCGGTTGACCGACGACCACCACGGCCTCTTCCAGGCCGACGCCGGCATCGCCGATCCGAATCGGGGCAACGCCGCCCACCAGCGGCTCGCCCGGGCCCGCGGGGCGACCCTCCTCCAGCGCGCCCGGGTCGTGGCGCTTCGGGCGCTCGGCAACGGCTCGGTCGAGGTCGAGCTGGCCGACGGCGCGGTCCATCGCGCGCCGCGGGTCGTCCTGGCCGCCGACGCCTGGACGAACGACCTCCTCGCGTCGTTCGACCGGCGGCTGCCGCTGACGATCATCCAGGCCCAGGTCACGTACTTCGCCGCCCCGGACCCGGGCCGCTTCGCCCCGGAGCGCTTCCCGATCTGGATCTGGATGGACGACCCGTCGTTCTACGGCTTCCCGACCTACGGCGAGGCCGGCCCGAAGGCCGCCGAGGACGTCGGCGGTGACGAGGTGACGCCGGCGACCCGGACCTTCGAGCGCAACGAGGTAGGGTTTCGCCGCCTCACCGGCTTCCTCGAGCGCCACCTGCCCGAGCACCTCGGCCCGGAGATCGTCACGAAGACCTGCCTCTACACCCTGACGCCCGACCGGGACTTCGTCGTCGACCGCCTGCCGGATGCGCCCGGCGTCGCCGTCGTCCTCGGCGCGGCCCATGCGTACAAGTTCGCCTCGGTCCTCGGCCGGGTCGTCGCCGAGCTCGTCGTCGACGGGGAGACGGCCTCGGCCGGGGAGATCGGTCGGTTCGCGATCGACCGGCCGATCCTCCTCGAGGCGAACCCCGTCACGAGCTTTCTCGTATGAGCTGCGACGACGCGCCGCGCAGGCCGCGCCGGCTGCACGAGGGCGACACCGTGGCCGTCGTCGCCCCGGCGAGCAGCTGGGAGAACCGGAGCGAGCTCCTCCGCGGGATCGCGGCCCTCGAGGCGTGGGGCCTGCGGGTCCGGCTGGGGGCCCACGTCAACGACCGCCACGGCTACATGGCCGGCACCGACCCCGACCGCGCGGCCGACCTCCACGCGGCGCTGGCCGACCCCGAGGTGGCGGCGATCGTCTGCCTCCAGGGTGGCTACGGGACGCCGCGCCTGATCCCGCTCCTCGACGACGCGGCCTTCGCGGCGAACCCGAAGGCGCTCTGTGGCTACAGCGACCTGACGACCCTCCACCTCGCCCAGCAGCGCTGGGGCAACGTGATCAGCTTCTACAGCAACGGCGTCACCGGGATCGGCGCGGCCGACGTGTCGGACTTCTCGAAGGCGAGCCTGAGGCGGGCCCTCTTCAGCGACGAGCCGTACGGCCCGATCGGCCCGAACCCCGACGACCCGTACGTCCGGACGATCGTCGGCGGGCGCGTGACCGGGCGGCTGACGGGCGGCTGCGCGGGCCTCCTGTCGAGCGCGATCGGGACGCGGCTCCAGCCCGACTTCCGCGACCGGATCGTCGTCCTCGAGGAGATCGACAACGAGGGCTACATCCACGACGGGATCCTGACCCAGCTCCGGAACGCCGGCCTGTTCGACGGGGCCGCGGGGATCGTCGTCGGCGACATCAAGGCGAAGTGGTCGGGCGGGATCGCCGAGCTGTCGGCGGAGGACATCGTCGAGGAGGTCCTCGCTCCGCTCGGACTGCCGCTGATCTTCGGGCTGCCGGTCGGTCACAACAAGCATCACGCGACGGTGCCCCTCGGCGCCCTGGCCACGCTCGACGCCGACGCCGGGACCCTCGTCGTCGAGGAGGTCGTGACGGCCGACTGAGGCACGGCCGCTGCGTTCTGGCCGTTTTTCGATCGTCGCCGCGGGCAATCGTCGGCCCACGATGCGGGCCGAGGTTGCAGCAGCCGGTCGGGCTATGGGACAGTTCGGCCGCCGCACGGGCCGGGGGCCGGGGTCCGGAGCGGAGACTGCCGTCCGCGGGGCGGCCGGTCGGAGAGGCGAGGAGGAGACATGCGACATCCCTTGCGCGCTCGAATGACCCGGGCGCTTCTTGCCGTCGGGCTGGTCCTCTCGACGATCCTGCCCGGCGCGTCCGCCTCGGCCGCGGACGGCGACCTCGTCCTGCGGGCCGGCACGGATCAGGACCTCCAGGTCCTGAACCCGTGGAACTCCGTCGTCGTCGCCGACTTCGAGGTCTTCACCCTCAACTACGACCTCCTCGTGAACTTCGGGACGAACATCGAGCCGGTCCCGGGCTTCGCCGAGTCCTGGACGCAGTCCACGGACGGCAAGACGTGGACCTTCAAGATCCGGCCCGGGATGAAGTGGTCGGACGGCCAGCCGGCGACCTCGGAGGATGCCCGCTGGACGTACCAGCTCGTCCTCGACGCGGTCGCCAAGAGCGACGCCTCGACCGACGGCTACTACCTCGGCCAGGGCTACCTCGAGCCGTACCTGACGAACGCCGGCGTGACGAAGGTCGAGGCGCCCGATCCGGAGACGCTCGTCGTCACGACCGACTTCGCCAACACGCTCCTCCTCCAGGCCTACGTCCCGATCCTCCCGAAGCACGTCTGGTCGAAGTACACGATGGACCAGATCGCGAACCCCGAGACCGACGGCTACTTCAAGAACGAGCCGACGGTCGTCGGGACCGGCCCGTACCAGGCGGTCGAATGGAAGCCCGGTGAGTTCATCCGGTTCGCCCGCAACCCCAACTACTGGGGCAAGCAGGGCGCGGCGGACGAGGTGATCATCCAGCACTTCGCGAGCGCCGACACGATGGTCCAGGCGCTCAAGACCGGCGAGATCGACTATGTCCGCGGCGTCCTGGCCGACCAGTTCAACGCCCTGAAGAACGAGCCGAACGTCCAGACGGTCGGCGGCGTCGCCAACGGCTACACCGAGCTGTCGTTCAACACCGGCGGCAACAAGAAGGGCTACGGCGGATCGACCTCGGCCCTGTCGGACGTCGCGTTCCGCGACGCGCTCGGCTACGCGATCGACAACCAGAAGCTCGTCGACTCGACCCTCGGCGGCTACGGCACGCCGGGCACGACGATCATCCCGCCGTTCCACACCCGCTGGCACGTCGAGCCGACGAACCCGCGCCGCTTCGACATCGAAGAGGCCAAGCGCCGCCTCGACGCGGCGGGCTACAAGCTCGATGCGAACGGCAAGCGGCTCGACAAGGACGGCAAGGTCATCAACCTCCGCCTGACCTGGCCCGACTCGGAGTCCGAGAACGCGACGAACGCCCAGTTCCTCGTCGGCTGGTTCGGCCAGCTCGGGATCACGGTCACCGCCGCGGTCACCGAGGAAGGCAAGCTCATCGACGATGTCACCGGCCCGCCGAACGGCCCGGCCGACTACGACATCTACATGTGGGGCTGGGTCGGTGACCCCGATCCGAACTCCCTGCTCACGTTCTTCCAGTCGAGCGAGATCGGGGCCTCGAGCGACAGCTACTACAACAACCCGCACTACGACGAGCTGTTCCTCCAGCAGCGCGGCGAGCCGGACCCGGTCAAGCGCAAGGCGATTCTCGCCGAGATGCAGAACCTCGTCTACGACGAGGCGCCCTACCACATCCTCTACTACGACGCCGAGCTCCACGCCTACCGGACCGACAAGTTCGCCGGCTGGACGAACCAGCCGGCCGAAGGCGGCACGCCGCTCTTCGGCTATGGCTCGGGCGGCTACACGCTGCTGACCGACGCGAACGCGACGCCGTCCGCGGCGCCGTCGAGCGCGGCGTCGAGCGACGCCGGAGCAAGCAGCGGGGCGAGCCCGGCGGCATCGGCCCCGACCGACGGGTCCCCGGCGTCGAGCTCGGACTCGTCGCTGCCGCTGATCCTCGGCGTCATCGCCCTGATCGTGATCGTCGCGATCGGGCTCGTCCTGATGCGCGGCCGGCGCCGGGGAGTCGAGGAGGAATGACGGAAGCGGGCGGCTCGCCGCCCGTCGCGAGGCCCCGGCCGACGGGGCGCGC
Source organism: uncultured Chloroflexia bacterium (assembly GCA_963710105.1). GTDB lineage: Bacteria > Chloroflexota > Limnocylindria > Limnocylindrales > CSP1-4 > CF-46. The sequence continues at coordinate 2,215,008 of CAVPYV010000001.1, read as the reverse complement.
CTCCGGGTGCGTCCCGCTCGGCGGACCGGGCCGGCAGCTCGCTCGCCGCCCGTGAAGATCAGCTATCTCGGGCGCCGCATCGTCTCGGCGCTCGTGACGATCGCCCTGGTCGCGCTGATCAACTTCATCCTGTTCCGGGCGATGCCGGGCTCGCCCGAGCGGGTGATCCTGCGCGGGACGCCGAACGTCACCCAGGCCCAGCTCGCGGCCGCCCGCCAGCGCTGGGGCCTCGACAAGCCGGTGTTCCCGGACCAGTTCGTGGCCTACGTCGGGTCGACCCTTCGCGGTGACCTCGGCTTCTCGTTCATCGCCCGTGGCCAGACCGTGACCGAGGTCCTCGCCCAGCGGATCTGGCCGACGATCATCCTCTTCGGGCTCGGCGAGATCGTGGCGATCATCGTCGGCCTGATTCTGGGCGCCTACACCGGCTGGAGACGCGGCGGCCCGGTCGACTACGTCGGGAACGGCCTGTCGCTCATCCTCTACTCGACGCCGTACTTCCTGCTCGGGATGGCGTTCCTCCTCCTGTTCGCAACGACCCTTCGCTGGTTCCCGACCTTCGGGATGCTGACCGCCGGTGCGCAGTACCCCGGGCTGTGGGAGCGGCTCGTCGACTTCCTCGCCCACCTCGCCCTGCCGCTGGCGACCGTCTCCTTCGGGCTGATCGGCCAGTACGCGATCGTCATGCGCTCCTCGATCGTCGAGACGCTGTCGGAGGACTACGTGACGACGGGCCGGGCCATGGGCCTCCGCGACGGCCGGATCCTCCGCCATCACGCCCTGCCGAACGCGCTCCTCCCGACGGTGTCGCTGATCGCGATCAACCTCGGCTACGTCGTCGCCGGGGCGATCACCGTCGAGGTCGTGTTCAACTGGCCGGGGCTCGGGACGCTCGCGGTCGAGGCCCTGACGGCGCGCGACTACCCGGTCCTCCAGGGCGTCTTCCTGCTCCTCGGGGTGTCGGTCGTCATCGCCAACCTGATCGCCGACCTCGTGTACGGCGCCCTCGACCCGCGGGTCCGGACATGACCGCGGTCTCGCTCCAGGGCAGCGCGCCGCACGGCCTCCGCGGCGCGCTCGGTTCCGGCACGATCCTGCGCCGCCTGCTCGGCCGGCCGGAGGGCCTGATCGGGATCGCGATCCTCGCGGTCTTCATCGTCCTGTCGATCGCGCCGCAGGTCTTCGTCGGCGAGCTCCAGACCGCGGTGACGGCCACGGGCCACCGGCTCGAGCCGCCGTCGGGGGTCCATCCGTTCGGGACGGACGAGCTCGGCCGCGACATGCTCAACCTCACGGTCCACGGTGCCCGGATCTCGCTCGCGATCGGGTTCCTCGCAACGATCGTCACGGTCGCGATCGGTGTCCTCGTCGGGATCGTGTCGGGCTTCGTCGGCGGCTGGCTCGACGCCCTGCTGATGCGGATCACCGACTTCTTCCTCGTGATCCCGACGTTCGTCCTGGCCCTGATCCTGACCCCGATCATCCGCGAGCTGGTCGGATCCGCGGCCAGCGAGGTGTTCGGCATCCGGATGACCCTGATCGTCATCGTGATCGTGATCGGGATCACGAGCTGGTCGTCGACCGCCCGGATCATCCGATCCCAGACGCTATCCCTCCGCGAGCGGGCGTTCGTCGACCGGGCCCGGGTCATCGGCGCGGGTGGCGGCCACATCATGCGCCGCCACATCCTGCCGAACGTCATCAACCTGATCGTCGCCAACGCGGTCCTGACGTTCGCCGGCGCGGTCCTGACCGAGACGACCCTGTCGTTCGTCGGGCTCGGCGATCCGTTCCAGCCGTCCTGGGGGCAGCTCCTCGAGGCGGCCCGGGCGAGCGGCGCCCCGGGCCTCGGCGCGTGGTGGTACTTCGTCCCGCCCGGCGCCGGGATCGTCCTCGTCGTCCTCGCCTTCACCCTCGTCGGCAGCGCCCTGGACGACCTCCTGAACCCGAAGCGCCGGGGACGGCGGTGACGGCCCGCGCGGGCGGCCGCTCGAGCGCGCCCGGCGGCGGGCCCCCGGCCCCGGTCGACCCGCGCGGCCGGACCCTCCCGCGCCAGGCCGACCCGAGCCAGCCGCTCCTCGTCGTCGAGGACCTCCGCGCCTACTTCGACCTCGACGGCTCGACGGTCCACGCCGTCGACGGCGTCAGCTTCGCCCTCCGCCAGGGCGAGGCGCTCGGGATCGCCGGCGAGTCCGGCTGCGGCAAGACGACGACGGCCCTGTCCCTGGTCCGGCTGCTGCCGTCGAACGCCCGGATCGTCAGCGGCTCGATCCGCTACTACGGGATCGACCTCGTGCCCAAGAGCGCGGAGGCGCTCCGGCGGTACCGCTGGCGCGAGATCTCCATCGTGTTCCAGGGCGCGATGAACGCGCTGAATCCCGTCCAGCGCCTGCGCGACCAGATCGTGGAGCCGCTGATGGAGCGGCTGAACCTGTCCGAGTCCAAGGCCCGGGCGCGGGCCGGCGAGCTGCTCGAGCTGGTCGGGATCCCGAAGAAGCGGGGGAGCGCCTACCCGCACGAGCTGTCGGGCGGGATGCGCCAGCGGGCGATGATCGCGATGGCGCTCGCCTGCGACCCGGCGATCGTCATCGGCGACGAGCCGACGACCGCCCTCGACGTGATGATCCAGGCCCAGATCCTCGAGCTGCTCGAGCGCCTCCGGCTGGACCTCGGCCTGTCGTTGATCCTGATCACCCACGACCTGTCGGTCATCGCCGAGACGTGCGATCGGATCCTCGTGATGTACGCCGGCCGGGTCGCCGAGGAGGGCACGGTCGGCGAGGTCTTCCGCCGGCCGCGCCACCCGTACACCCAGAAGTTGCTCTCGGCGTTCCCGAACATCCAGGCCGACCGGCGGACCCTCGACGTGATCCCGGGCTCGCCGCCGGACCTCCGCGAGCCGCCGCCCGGCTGCCGCTTCGCGCCGCGCTGCCCGTTCGCGATGCCGGTCTGCAGCGAGGTCGTCCCACCCGAGGTCACGTTCGGCGACACTCGCGTCGCATGCCACCTCTACCCGCCGGGCAGCGACGGGACGCCGGCCGGGATGCTCGCGCCGGGAGCGGCGACGGCGCCCGCGCCGGGCGCGGCGACTGCGCCCGGGTCCGCCGAGGCGGCCCGATGAGCGGCGAGACGGCGCCGACCGCCGAGATGACCCGATGAGCGGCGAGACGGCGCCGGCCGCCGGGGCCGCCGGGGCCGCCGCGGCAGGGGGATCGCCCGAGCCGCGCGGCGTGGCCGGCGAGGAGCTGCTCCGGCTGACCGACCTCGCCGTCCATTTCCCGATCCGCGGCGGGTTCCTCGACACGATCCTGCGGCGGACCCGCGGCGTCGTCCGGGCGGTCGACGGCATCGACCTGACCCTCCATCGGGGCGAGGTCCTCGGGCTCGTCGGGGAATCCGGCAGCGGCAAGACGACCACCGGTCGGGTGATCGTGAAGCTGACCCGCCAGACGGGTGGGACGATCGACGTTCGATGGCCGCGATGTCAGCGACCTGCGCGGCACGAAGCGGCTGCGACCCTACCGCCGCCGGGTGCAGCTGATCTTCCAGGACCCCTACGAGACGCTCAACCCGAAGCAGACGATCAACGACTTCGTGATGGAGCCGCTGATCGTCAACGACCTCGGCACCGACGCGGCCGACCGCCAGCGCCGCGTCTTCGCCGCCCTCGAGGCGTCCGGCCTGCGGCCTGCCGCGGACTTCGCGTTCCGCTACCCACACGAGCTGTCGGGCGGCCAGCGCCAGCGGGTCGTGATCGCCGGCGCGCTCGTCATGGGTCCCGAGCTGATCGTGGCCGACGAGCCGGTCTCGATGCTCGATGTCTCGATCCGGACCGAGCTGCTCCGCCTGATGCTCGACCTGCGGGCCGAACGCGGCCTGACCTACCTCTTCATCACCCACGACCTCTCGCTCGCCTGGGTGATCGCCGACCGGATCGCGGTGATGTACCTCGGCAAGATCATGGAGATCGGCCCGGCCGAGCGGGTGATCCGCGCGCCGCACAACCCCTACACCCAGGCGCTGGTCTCGGTGTCGCCGTCGCCGGATCCGCCGACGGCCGGCACGCGCGCCAGGCGGACGATCCTCGTCGGCGAGACGCCCGATGCCGCCCACGTCCCGAGCGGCTGCCGGTTCCATCCGCGCTGCCCGTACGCCTTCGATCGCTGCCGCGTCGAGGAGCCGCCGCTGTTCGAGATCGCCGACGGCCACCGGGCCGCCTGCTGGCTCGCGGAGGGCGGCCGGGCGCTGCCGGTCCTGCCGCCGCACGAGGTCGGCGAGGTCGTCGCGCCCGCGATCGCCGGGCCGGAGGCCGCCACGGCCGCCGAGGGCGCCTGACGGGCCGCTAGCGACCGTCAGCGGATCGAGCGGTCGTCGTCGTCCTCGTCGCCGAGGCCGATCCGCCGGGCGTAGTCCTGGCGCAGCTGTTCCTGCTCGCGAGCCTCGGCGTCGGCGCGCGCCCGGCAGTGGGCGCACTCCGGGCAGGTCGCCGGCTTCAGGGCGCTCCCCATATCGTAGAGGGTCAGGAACATGGCACCGACGAGGGCCAGGAGGCCGATCGGCTGGAGCAGTGATCCGTCCATGCGCGGAGGATCGTCCGACCGGCCTCCCGATCGCGCCTGCGACATCGCCCGCCGGATTGCGGTGGCGTGACGATCGCGGTCTGGCCGCAGCCGTCGGTCGCGCCGGCAGCGCGCCGCGTCGTCAGCGCGTCGAGCCGTCCTCCAGGGCCCGATAGATCGCCCAGCCGAGCGCCGCGCCGATGAGCGGTCCGGCGATCCACACGATGATGTTGCCGTCGAGCGTCCCGCCGACGAGCGCCGGCGCCAGCGACCGGGCCGGGTTCACCGACGAGCCGCTGAACGGGATCCCGGCGAAGTGGACCACCGTCAGCGTCAGCGGGATCGCGAATGCGGCGTGGTTCGGGGCGCGCTTGGTGACGGTCAGGATGACCAGGACGAAGATCCCGGTCAGGAGGATCTCGACGGCGAACGCGCTGAGCATCTTGCCGTCCGGGTAGCCGCTCGCGGTCGACTGGACGGCGGCCTGATCGGCGACGAGGAGGACGACCGCCGAGGCGGCGATCGCGCCGATCACCTGGGCAACCCAGTAGCCGACCGCGTTCATGACGTCGATCCGCTTGTCGAGCAGGGCGCCGAGCGTGACGGCCGGGTTGAAGTGCCCGCCCGACACGTATCCGGCCGACTGGATCGCGGCGAGGAGGCCGAGCCCGAACCCGAACGGGACCACGATCAGCACCGGCACGCTCATCATGCCGGCCGCGACGATCGTCATCGACCCGACGACGACCAGAATGAACGTCCCGACCAGCTCGGCCAGGTACTTGCGAGCATCCATCCCATCCTCCGTTGCACGACGGCCTTCACGCGCCGGCCGAAGTATGGCGGCTCGGACTGCCCCGGCGAGGGCCGCCGCCGCAGGATGGGACCGCCGCGAGGGGTCCTCAGGCGGCGACGGCGAGCGGCTGGTCCGGATCGGGGGCGAGCTCGACGGAGATGCGGCAATCCGGGCAGTCGACGCTCGACGCGTCGAGGCTGTCGATGGTCAGTTCCGCGTCACACCAGGAGCATTCGATGATGATCATGGCGGGATCGTCCCCCCGGCCTGTGACAGCTAGCGTGTCACGGCCTCGCGACCCGTCCGTCGCCGCGGTATCGGAAGCAGCCCGCGACGTGATCATCCACGAGGCCGACGCTCTGGAGGAACGCGTAGACGATCGTCGAGCCGACGAAGCGGAACCCCCGCCGTCGGAGGTCCTTCGAGAGCGCGTCGGAGACGGCCGTCGTGGCCGGGATCTCGCCGGGGACGACGTCCGGCCCGAGCCGCATTGGCGCGCCGGGCACCATCGACGTCAGGTACGCGTCGACCGTCCCGAACTCGCGACCCACCGTCAGCCAGGCCCGCGCGTTGCCGATCGTCGCATCGACCTTCGCCCCGTTCCGGACGATCCCGGCGTCGGCCATCAGGCGGCCGCGGTCCGCCTCGTCGAAGGCCGCGACGACCGCCGGGTCGAACCCGCGGAAGGCGGCCCGGAACGCGGCCCGCTTGTGAAGGATCGTCGTCCAGCTGAGGCCGGCCTGGAACGATTCGAGAGCGAGCCGCTCGAACAGCTCGACGTCGTCGTGGCAGGGCGTGCCCCACTCCTCGTCGTGGTAGCGGATCATCGCCGCGTCCGGCCGGTCGCCGGCGGCGCTCGACCAGGCGCAGCGAGGGAGGGTCGGGTCGTACCCGGGCTCGGCCATCAGCCGACGATACCGGGTCGCCCGCGACCGCGTCCGGCTACCCTGTCGCGATGGCGATCCGGTTCTACGTCGGTCACGGCGCGAGCGGCAACGCCGCGAGCATGGCCGCCCATGTCCGCGGCCTGATCGCCCGCGGGATCGACGCCCGGGCGATCGACCTCCCGCTCAGGAAGGCCGAGGACGCCGTCCCCGCCTTCCGGGCGATCGTGCCCGACGGCCCCGCCGCGCCCGGCGCCGACGGCGACGCGATCGCGGTCGGCGGGCAGTCCTACGGCGGCCGCGTCGCCACGCTCGCCGCCGCCGAGCCGGACACCGCCTACGCCGCGCTCGTCCTGTTCAGCTTCCCCCTCCACCCGCCCGGCCGGCCCGCCAGGGCCGAGGAGCGGACCGCCCACTTCCCGGCGATCCGCTGCCCGGTCCTGTTCCTGTCGGGGGCGGCCGACCCGATGGCCAGGCTCGACCTCCTCCGTGACCGGGTCGCCCTCCTCCGCGACGCGGAGCTCGTGACCTATCCCCGCCTCGGCCACACGCTCAAGCCCGTCCTCGGGGATGCACTCGATCGGGCCGCTGCCTTCCTCCTCGATCGGACCTGACCACGGCGCGTCCCGAGCTCGGGCTGGACACGGCCCGTATGCTGGGCGCTGACCCGTGGCTCTGGCGGTCGGGTGGACGCCGGGCTCAATCGAAGACGTTGCCGCCGGAGAGCTCACGTCCGCGGGGCCCGCGCCGACATTCCCAGGCGCCTGCGCCGCACCTCCGCCCGGCTCTCGTTCGCCCATCGCTCGGCGCGCTCACTGCGCTGACCCGGTAGGAAGGAGCACCATTGCCAGACGTGGCCGGCCGCCGCACGGCGGTCCCCGTGGCCCTGTTGGTCGCGGCACTCCTCGTCGCCCTCGTCCCGGCGGTCGCGAGCTCGGCCAGCGCGCCGCCCGGCCTCGAGCGGTTCCTCACCGCGCTCGGCAAGGTCGAGTCCGGCGGCAGCTACACCGCACGCAACGCGACGAGCGGCGCCTACGGCAAGTACCAGATCATGCCGGCCAGCTGGGCCGCCTGGGCGAAGGCCTACCTCGGGAGCTCGACCGCGCCGCAGACGCCGAAGAACCAGGAGACGGTCGCCCACCGCAAGGTCCGGGCGCTGTACGCCTGGCTCGACAGCTGGCGGACCGTCGCCCACTGGTGGCTGACGGGCTCTTCCGAGCGCAACTCGCGGCTGTGGTCGTCGTTCTCGCGGACGTACGTCCAACGGGTCATGGATGCGATGGCGGCGAGCGACACGGCGGCCGCGCCGCGGGCCAAGTCCTCGAGCTCGTGGATCGACGCGAAGGACACCCGGGTCGGCGACGCCGCGAAGGCGATCGCCTATCGATCGGGCTGGTCGACCGCGCGCTACGCGAAGTACTCCGGCAAGACCGTCAAGTACGCGACCCGGACCGGGGCGTCGGCGACGCTGACCTTCAGTGGCACCGGCATCGCCTGGGTCGGGCCGGTCGGGCCGACCCGCGGCACCGCCCGCGTCTACATCGACGGCAAGGCGGTCGCGACGGTCAACCTCCGCAGCTCGACGTTCAAGGCCCGCAAGACGATCTTCGCTCGCGCCCTGGCGGCGGGCGAGCACACCCTCCGGATCGTCGTCACGAGCCGTGGCCGGCCCGTCGCGATCGACGAGCTGATCGTCGGGAGGTGAGTCGCGGCGTCCGCCGGGCGCGTCGCGGCGCCCGCTTCAGCGGGCGGCCAGCACCTCGATCTCGATCCGGGCTCCGAGCGCCAGCCGCGTGACCGCGACCGTCGCCCGGGTCGGCGGCTCGGTCGGGAAGAACTCGCGGTAGACCGCGTTCATCGCCGCGAACTCGTCGAAGTCGGTGAGGTAGACCGTGCACCTCACGACGTCGCGATACTCGAGGCCGACGGTGCGGAGAAGCCGCCCGACGTTCTCGAGCATCGCCCGCGTCTCGGCCTCGATCCCGCCCGGCACCGGGCCGTTCGAGCCGGGGGCGTCGCCGATCTGGCCGGCGAGGAAGACGAAGCCGTTGGCTTCCACGACCTTCGAGAACGGCAGGTCGCCGGCCTCCAGCCCGGGTCCGGTGGGAACATGCTTGGGCATTCGGATCGGGCTCCTCGCGGCGGGGGTGGCTGGGGCGGAGTCTAGCGACCGCCGGCGGGTCAGTGGGCGAAGCCGAGGACGACATTGACGATCGCCCCCGCCAGGAGGACGCGGACGCGGTAGCCTTCGGCACGCATGGACGCCCTCACGACAGTCGGTCTGACGAAGGCATACGGACGCGCCGCGGGCCGGGTTCACCTGCCGGGCCGCGGGTCGGGCGGGGTCGTCCGCGCCCTCGAGGACGTCTCGATCAGCGTGCAGGCCGGCGAGATCTTCGGCTTCCTCGGCCCGAACGGGGCAGGCAAGTCGACGACGATCCGGCTCCTGCTCGGGTTCATCCACCCGACGGCCGGGGGCGGCAGCGTCCTCGGGCTCGACATCGTCCGCGACAGCGTCGCGATCCGGAGCCGGGTCGGCTACCTGCCGGGCGGGATCGCCCTGTACGACTCGCTGAGTGGCGAGCGGCTCCTCGACTACCTCGGCGAGCTGACCGGCCGGCCGTCGGTCCGGCGGGCGGAGCTCGTCGACCGTCTCGAGCTGTCGTCGCGGACGCTGGCCCGGCCCGTCCGCGACTACTCGCGCGGGATGCGCCAGAAGATGGGGATCATCCAGGCCCTCCAGCACGACCCGGAGCTGGCGATCCTCGACGAGCCGACCGAGGGCCTCGACCCGCTGATGCAGCGGGCCTTCTACGCGATCCTCGACGACCTCAAGGCAGCCGGCCGGACGATCTTCTTCTCGTCCCACGTCCTCTCCGAGGTCGAGCGGGTCTGCGACCGCGTCGCCATCGTCCGCCACGGCCGGCTCGTCGCCCTCCAGGACGTGCCGAGCCTGCTGGAGCATCGCAAGCGGAACGTCGAGCTCCGGGCGGCCGATGGGGACCTCCCGGCGCTCGAGGGGATCGCCGGGGTCAGCGGGATCGGCCGGAGCGCCGATGGCCGGCTGACCTGCCAGCTCGAGGGCGACGTGGGGCCATTCCTCGCCGCGATCGCCGGCCATCGGATCACCGACCTGACGATCGAGCCGGCCCACCTGGAGGAGGCGTTCCTCGAGCTGTACGAGGACGCGGCGACGGACATCGCCGAGGACGCCGATCCGCACGGCGTCGCGGCCGCTGCCTCCCCGACGCGGCCGGCCGGAGGAGCGTCGTGAACGCGACCCTGTTCGGCCACCTCTGGCGGTCGCAGCGGACGAAGCTCCTGATCGTCTGCCTGGCGATGGCCTTCTGGAGCCTGTTCCTGCCGGTCATCTACCAGTCGTTCGGGAGCCAGATGCAGGCGCTCGTCGATTCCGGGATCTTCCCCAAGGAGCTGATGAGCTTCGGCGGCGGCGACGTCTTCAGCCTCGGCGGCTCGATCGCGCTGGGCTACGTCCACCCGATCTCGATCATCCTCGTGGCGGTGTTCGCGATCGGCTTCACGACGGCGGCCGTTGCCGGCGAGCGCCAGCGGGGAACCCTCGAGGTCCTGCTCGCGCGGCCGCTCTCGCGGCGCCGGCTGTACGTGACGTCCCTCGTGGCGGCGCTCGTGTTCATCGCGTTCGTCCTCGCCTCCGCGCTCGTCGGCACGGTCGTCGGGGCGGCCATCGCGGGCGTCCTCGACCAGCTCGTCCTCGAGCGCCTGCCGGTGCTGTGGCTGAACGGGATGCTCCTGTGGGGCTCGATCGCCGCGATCGGCCTGGCGGCGTCGGTCTCGTTCGACCGGCTCACCCCGGCGATCGGCGTGACCGTCGCGATCGTCATCGTCATGTACTTCCTCGACATCCTCGGCTCGCTCTGGCCCGACGCGAAGGGCCTCCAGCCCTATTCGCTGTTCCACTACCTGTCGGCCGCGGACGTCCTCGCCGGGACGGTCAGCCTGCCGGGCTTCGCCCTCCTCGCGGCGGTGGGGACGGCGGCGGTTGCCTACGCGCTGGCGGTCTTCCCGCGCCGCGACCTCGCCGCTCCGAGCTGAGCGCGGCGCTCGTGGACGGTCCACCGGTGCCGCGGCTCGAGACCGAACGGCTCGACCTGCGCGAATGGCGCCCGGCGGACCGCGAGCCGTTCGCCGCGCTGAATTCCGACCCCCGCGTCGTCGAGCACCTGTCCGGGCCTCTCGATCGGGCCGCCAGCGATGCATTCCTCGACCGGATCGTGGCCCGCTGGGCGGACGGTCACGGCCTGTGGGCGGTGGAGCGCCGCGAGGACGGCCGGTTCCTCGGCTTCGTCGGGCTCGCGACGCAGACGTTCGAGGCGCCGTTCACGCCGTGCGTCGAGGTCGGCTGGCGGCTGGCGGTCGAGGCGTGGGGCCACGGCTACGCGACGGAGGCGGCCCGGGCGGCGCTCCGGTTCGGGTTCGAGCGGCTCGGGCTCGAGGAGATCGTCTCGATCACGCGGCCAGGCAATGTCCGGTCGAGAGCGGTCATGGAGCGCCTTGGGATGACCCGCGACCCGGCCGACGATTTCACGCGGCCGGCGCGCAACGGCGTCGGCACTCCCGTTCACGAGGTCGTGTACCGGCTGTCGCGTGCTGCCTGGCTGGCGCGATCCGCCGAAGCGTCCCCCTGAGCGAGGCGAGCCTACGCCACGACCGGGTCGGGCGACCACGAGACCCGCCAGACGCGCCACAGGGCGGCCGGGTCGGACAGCGGGTCGCCGTGGACGAGGACGAAGTCGGCCGGCCCGCCCTCGCGGACGACGCCGGCATCCACCTCGCCGAGGAGCGCCCCACCCTGCCAGGTCGCGGACCCCAGGGCCTGCCACGGCTCGAGGCCGGCGGAGACGAGCGATTCGACCTCCCACGCGAGCTGGTTCGCCCGGGTCGAGCCGCCGCCGAAGTCGGTCCCGGTCGCGATCCGCACGCCGGCCCGGTGGGCGAGCCGGGTGGACTCCTCGGCCCGCTCGCGGCGGGCGGCGATCCGCTGCCGACCCTCGGCGCCGACGAACCGCTCGAGGCGGGTCGTGGCGCCGAACGATTCCCACGAGCGGAACACGGCGAGCGTCGACACGAGGAACGTGCCGCGGCGGGCCATCTCGGCGGCCACGTCCGCGTCGAGCTCGAAGCCGTGCTCGAGCGCGTCCACGCCGCCGGCGACGCCCTTCCGGGCGCCGTCGAGGCGGCCGCTGTGCGCGGTGACTCGGGCACCGCGGGCGTGGGCCGCGCCGACCGCGGCGGCGATCTCGTCGACCGACCACGGGCAGACCGCCGGATCGGCGCCGTCGAGATAGAGCTTGATGAAGTCGGCGCCATCGTCGAGCTGCCCCTCGACCGCGGCGACGAGGTCGTCGCCGCTCGCCTCGACCGACCACGCGTCGAGGGCGCCGGTGCTGCCGATCCAGGCGCCGGCCGCGCGGATGTGGGGCCAGCCAGGGCGCCCGCGGGCGCGGTCACGGACGCCCAGGCTCAACGCCCGACGTCGCCCGTCGATCGGGTCCGCCACGACCGGGGCCCCGACGTCGCGGGCCCAGCGAACGCCCGAGCGGGTCATCAGCTCGGCGTTCCGGGAGGCCTCCGCGACCAACCGGGAGGGCGGGTCGGATACGCGCTCGATCCAGTGCGATCCGCCCGGCAGGGTCAGGTGGCTGTGGCCGTCGACCATCCCCGCGACGATCGTGGTCCCGCCCGCATCGACGACCTCGAGCCCGTCGGCCGGGCCCGCGTCGTCCTCGCCGTCGGTCGGGCGGATCCAGGCGATCCGGTCGCCCTCGACGAGGACGCTGACGCCGAGCCGGAGCTGGTCGCTCCGGCCGTCCGCCAAGGCGGCGTCGCGGTAGAGGACGCGGCGGGGTCGATCGGCAGGCATGTCGGCGCGAGCCTAGCACCGCCGGCGAGCCCGCCACCGACCCGGCCGTCCCCACCGCCACCGACGACGATCATCTGATGGTCGTCCCGCCCGCGATCGCCCCGCTGCCGATGCTCGACAGACCGTCGCCGCGAGTTCCCTTCAGCCGTGGTCCCGGCCGGATGCCCGCCACGCGTCGCGCAGCTTCATCCGCGCCCCGGTCTGGAGCACGGCGCCCGAGTAGACCCGCCCGCCGACGACGAAGAGGGCCCAGATCGCCGCGATCATCAGCAGCGCCGACCCGACGATCTCCCACGGCTCGATCGCGCCCAGGGCCACCCGCAGCGGTACCACCATCGGCGAGACCGGCGGGATGAAGGTCGCGATCCGGGCGGCGGTCCCGGCCGGGTCGTTGAGGGCGACGATCAGCGAGAAGAAGTAGCCGCCCATCGCGATGAAGCTGACCGGGCTCGACGCGTTCGAGGCCTCCTCCATGCGCGACGCCAGGGCGCCGAGGACGCCGAGCGCGGTGGAGTAGAACGCGTAGCCGAGGATGAACCAGACGAACAGCATCGCCACGGCCGAGCCGGTCGTCGAGGGCAGGCTGAAGCGGTTCGTCGCGACGCCGAGTCCGAGCCCGACGGTGACCATGACGACCAGCTGGACGAGGCCGAGCACGCCGATTCCGAGGACCTTGCCGATCAGCAGGTCGCGCGGCTCGATCGTCGAGAGGACGACCTCGACGACCCGGCTCTGCTTCTCCTCGACGACGCCGGTGAGGACCCACGTCCCGAAGGTGAAGATCGAGATGAACAGCAGGATCACCCCGACGTTGGCGAAGACGAACGAGATGTCGCGGTCCGGATCCGACGCCTCGAGCTCGCGGAAGGCGACCTGGGGCGGCGTCGTGAAGCTCGCCGCGACCACCTGCTGGAGGAGCTGGTTGCCGCGGGTCCGGACGACGTAGGTCGGGATCGAGCCATCCGGCGGCACGACGAGGACGGCGTCGAGCGAATCGTCGCGGAGCCGGGCCTCGCCGGTCGGCAGGTCGGCGACGTCCTCGACGGTCAGCCCGAGCCCGACGGACTTCGCCGAGGCCTCGATCCCCGACACGAGCCCGGCGGGCGGCGAGCCGACGATCCCGAGGTGCTGCGTCCCGGGCCCGCTCCCGATCAGCGACGGCACGAAGATCCCGGCGCCGATGATCGCGATCGACAGGGCCACCGACAGCAGGAACGCCCGGCTCCGGCCGCGCTCGAGGAGCTCGCGGCGGGCGACGAGCCAGATGGCGCGCGGCCGGCTCATGAGCGCACCAGGTCCATGAACAGATCCGACAGGGTCGGCGGCTGGAAGGAGAACCGGCGGACCGGTCCGGCGGCCGATGCGGTCGCCAGGATCGCCGGCAGGTCGAGATCGCTCGACACGAGGAGGCGGGCGACGTCGCCGCGCTGCTCGACGACGGCGAGGTCCGGCCGGCCGGCCAGCCAGGCGTTGCCGTTGCCGACGATCTCGATCTCGAGATGGCGCCGGTGGGACGCCGCCCGGAGGTCGTCGATCGAGCCGGCCGCCACGATCCGGCCGTGGTTGATGATCACGACGTCCTCGCAGAGGTCCTCGACGAGATCGAGCTGGTGGCTGGAGAACACGACGCCGACGCCCGCGGCCGCGCGCTCGCGAAGGATGTTCGACATCGTCGCGATGCCGAGCGGGTCGAGGCCGCTGAACGGCTCGTCCAGGACGAGGAGCTCCGGGTCGTGGACGAGCGCCGCCCCGAGCTGGACGCGCTGCTGGTTGCCGTGCGACAACGCCTCGAGCTTGGCCCCCGCCCGGTCGCCCAGCCCGAGGCCGTCGAGCCAGCGCGCGGTCGCGGCCCGGGCGGCCGGGGCCGACAGGCCATGCTGCTGGGCGAAGTAGCTGAGCTGGTCGGCGACCTTCATCCGGGGGTAGAGGCCGCGTTGCTCGGGCATGTAGCCGAACCGCAGCCGGTGGGCGCGATCGATCGGGCGGCCCTGCCAGGTGATCGTCCCGCGATCCGGCCGGGCGAGACCGAAGACGCAGCGCATCGCCGTCGTCTTGCCCGCTCCGTTCGGCCCGAGGAAGCCCACGAGCCGGCCGGGCCGGACCGTGAGCGTCGCCCCGTCGAGGGCCACGACAGGGCCATAGCGCTTCGTGAGGTCGGTGATCTCAAGCACGTTCGTCGGCTCCCCGGGAATTCGTCGATCGTCCGTACAGTCTGGCCGAGATCGGCTCGGCCGGCAGCGCTCCGGCCCGCCGCACGAATCGGCGAACCCCCGGGCCGAGCCCGAGGGTTCGCTGGAGGCGGCGGAGCCGCTCGTCCCCTACTTGGCGACGATCGTGCCCGTCATGTCGGTGTGGACGTCGCAGCGGAAGAAGTAGGTGCCGGCCGCGAGGGCGGGGACGACCTGGTCCTTCGTGCCGCTCGAGACGATCTCGCCGATCGAGATCTTCTGCGACGCGCTGCTGTCGGCGTAGATCGCCACGTTGTGCGGCGCCGCGTCCTGGTTGTCGAAGTGGAGGGTCAGGTTCTGGCCGGCCTTGACCTCGACGCTGGCCGGGGCGAACTTCATGTCCTTGGCGACGATCGTCGGGCCGTTCGGATCGACCGGGCCGGACGGGAGCGGCTGGGCCGACGCCGACGAGCAGGCCGCGCTGACCGCGGCGAGGGCGACGAGGCCGAGGGCGAGAAGGATCCGCTTCATGGTTGGCAGGCTCCCTGTGCTGAGGTGCGTGGACGCGATGGTTCGAGCGCGAAGGTGACGGGTGGGCGGGTGGCCGGTCGCAGCGCCGGCCACCCGCGGAGCGTCAGGCGCCGGCTTGTCCGGTGGCCGGGCGCCGGCCGAGCTTCGAGGCCAGCAGGGCGAGCTCGTTCTTGACGACGGTGACGGGGTTGCCGTCCATCCGGGCGAAGTCGACCGCGAGCAGGCTGATCAGGGCGACCTCGATGCCCTTCGCGATGAAGGCCGTCGAGTAGTACGGGCCCTGGACGGCCCAGGCGACGATCGCGGTCGCGGCGTAGCCCATCAGGCCGAGGCGGACGAACCAGCGGAAGCGGATGGCCAGCCCGAGCGGGATGACGATCGCGACCGCGGCGACCAGGTAGCCGAGCGCGTTGAGGGTGAAGAGCAGGCCGCCCAGCGTCGAATGGATGTAGGCGGTCCCGAGGGTCAGGCCGACGATCGCGATCCGGATGACCACGTCGAGGGGGCGCAGGCTGCTTCGGGGAGTCATGTCGTCGCGTACCTCTGGATGGGTGGTGGCGGTCGGTTCGCCGCGGCTTCGTCGGCGTCGGTCCGCATCGTCGGCGCTCGGGGCGCCGCGCGGCGTCGGCGGTGGTCGACATCCGCGCTCGTCGTTGGCCGTCCCGACGGGTCGTCACCGGGCGGTGGCGCGGGTCGTCGCCCGGCCGGCGGAGACGCGACGGATGACGTAGATCGCACCATCGCCCGACGATCCCGGGGCGCCAATGGGCGTCGTATCCTCCGGTCGTGGCCACGACCCGTCCGCGCCGCCGCAGGACCTCTCCGACCGCGCCGCCGCCGGCTGCGCCGACCGCGGCCGACCCGTCGCCGTCCGTGCCGCCGGCCGGCGACCAGGCCGACGACACGCCGCCCGTCGGCGCGGAGCTCGTCAGCGCCGACAACCGCTCGATCCTTCATCACGCCCTCGAGGAGGCGGCCCGCCTGCTCCGCTCGGACGGCGCGATGGCCTACCTCCTCGACCCGGCGACCGGCATCCTGCGCTTCGCCGACGACGCCGGGATCACCGACGACCGCCGCCGGCGCTGGGTCCGCAGCCTCGAGGTGAAGCCCGGCGTCGGGCTGTTCGGGCGAGCGGTCGCGGAGCGCCGGATCCACCAGACCGGGGACTATCCCAACGACCCGAGCTTCGTCCACTTCCCGGGTGCCGACCGCCTCGTCCGGAGCCTTGCGATCCAGTCGTTCCTCGTCGCCCCGCTCATCGCGGGCGAGCGGGTGTTCGGCGCAATGGGCACCTACTCGAGCCGCCCCGCTGCGTTCGGCGAGCACGATGTCGCCCTCGTCCGGGCCCTCGCCGACCACGCCGCCGCGGCGATGGCCAACGCCGAGCTGATCGAGCAGCTCGCCCGGTCGCGGGCCGAGGTCGAGCGGCGGGCCGACGCGGAGCGGGCGCTGCGCGAGCTCGGCGCCCGGATCACGGCCGTTCGCGACCCCGGCGAGGTCCTCCAGATGGCCGTCGACGAGGCGGCCCGGCTCCTCGCGGCGGACGGCGCCCGGATCGACCTGCTCGACGAGCGCGACGGCGCCCTGTACTGGGCGTACGACGCGACGACGGGCCGGCGGCCCGGCCTCGGGCCGATCGGCGGCAGCGGCGAGGCGCGGGCGGGGGAGGGGATCTCCGGCCGAGCGGTCCGCGAGCTCCGGGCGGTCTTCACCGGCGACTATCTGACCGACGACCGCTTCGAGCACGCCGAGCTGCCCGACGCTCATGTCCGCAAGTACGCGATCCGCTCCGTCGTCGCCGTCCCCCTGATCGGCGATCGCGGACCGCTCGGGACGCTGACGGTCTACACCGGCGAGACGGACGCCTTCGGCGAGCCCGACGCGCGGCTCCTCGAGGCGCTCGCCGGCCAGGCGGCCATCGCGATGACGAACGCCGGCCTGATCGAGCGCCTCGCGGCCTCCCAGGCCGAGGAGCGCCGGCGCGCCGACGAGGAGCGTGCGCTCCGCGAGATCGCCGCCCGGATCACCGCGATCCGCGACCCGTCCGACCTCCTCCAGGACGTCGTCGACGAGGCCGCCCGGCTGCTCGACGCGGAGCGGGTCCGGATCGACCTGATCGGCCGCGGGGCCGCCCGCGTGGGCTACACGTTCATGGGCGCCGGGCCCCACATCGGCGGCGCGGCCGTCGACGAGAACGGCGAGCCGTACCGCTTCGGCGCCTCGGGCAAGGCCCTGGCGGAGCGGCGGACGGTCGTCGTCGGCGACTATGCGGCCGACACCACCTTCGCCCACGATCCCGAGCTCGACCGGGCGGTCGGCCACGATGGGATCCGCTCCCTCGTCGTCACGCCCCTGATCGCCGAGGACGCCCTGCTCGGCGTCCTGCAGGTCGGCAGCCTCGAGGTCGACGCCTTCGGGACGCACCAGATCGGCCTCGCCGAGGCGCTCGCCCACCAGGCCGCGATCGCGATCCACAACTCGCGCCTGATCGAGGCGCTCGAGCGATCCGGCGTCGAGATCCGGCGGCGGGCGACCGCCGAGCAGGCCCTCCGCGAGATCGCCACCCGGATCACCGCGATCCGCGATCCGACCGAGCTGCTCCAGCAGGTCACCGACGCCGCCCGCCGGCTGCTCGACGGGGAGCGATCCCAGCTCGACATCGTCGATCCGGCGACCGGGCGGATCCGCTGGACGACCGCGTCCGGCGAGGGCCGCTTCGGCGGCGACCTGCCGGGAACCCATGAAGGCGTCTCGGCCGAGGTCGGGATCAACAGCGTGGCGATCGAGGCCCGCGCGGTCGTCGCCACCCCGGACTACCTCGCCGACTCGCGGATTCGCCACATCCCGGCTTCCGATGCGTTCGTCAAGCGAGCCGGCATCCGCTCGGTCCTGGCCGCCCCGCTGATGTCCGACACGGACCTGCTCGGCATCCTCAAGGTCGCCACGACCCGGGTCGACGCCTTCGACGACGAGGACGCCGCCCTGATGGCCGCGTTCGCCGACCAGGTCGTCGTCGCGATCCAGAACGCCCGGCTGATCGACGAGCTCGGCCGGTCGCGCGAGGAGATCTCGCGGCGCGCCGACGCCGAGCGCGCGGTCCGCGAGATCGCGGCGAACATCTCCGCGCTGCGCGACGTCGAGGCGATCCTCCAGCAGACGGTCGACGAGGCTCGTCGCCTCCTCGCCTCGGACTCCGCCCGGATCGACATGCTCGACGACGACGGGGTCACGCTGCGCTGGGCGTACGCCTCGGGCGAGGACGCGATCCGGACGCGCGAGGTCGGCTTCGATCGCGAGTTCGCGGTCGGCGAGGGCATCGCCGGCCTGACCGTCCGGAGCGGGACGGCGTTCCGGACGGGCGACTACCTCGCCGACGAGCGGTTCGTCCACGTGCCCCGCTCCGACGCCCTCGTCGAGGCCACCGGCTTCCGGTCCGTCCTGTCGGCGCCGCTCCTCGGCGAGACCGGGCCGCTCGGCGCGATCTCGGTGAGCAGCGACCTGCCGGATCGCTACGACGACAACCAGGCCGAGCTGCTCCAGGCGCTGGCCGACCAGGCGGCGATCGCGATCCAGAACGCCCGCCTGATCGCCGAGCTGAACGGCTCCCGCTCGACGCTCGCCCGGCGCGCCGACGAGGAGCGGGCCGTCCGCGAGATCGCCGCCCGGATCAGCGCGACCACCGGCGCCCAGGGCGTGCTCCAGCGGACCGTCGACGAGGCGGCTCGCCTGCTCGGTGCCGACGAGGCCCGGATCGACCTCGTCGACGACCACTCCGGCCTCCTCCGCTGGGCGTACCACTCCGCCTCGACGAGCCGCGGCGCTGGCGCCGCGTGGCCCGAGCCGGCGGTCGACGGAGCCCACGTCGACGAGCAGATCGACGAGGGTGTCTCCGGCATCGCCGTCCGCGAGCGCCGCGTCGCGTGGACCGGCGACTACCTCAACGACCCGACGTTCGTCCACGGTCCGGGGCCGGACGCGTTCGCGACCGCGGCCCAGATCAACTCGGTGATGTCGGCGCCGCTCCTCGGCGAGGGCGTGCCCTTCGGCGCGATCACGATCTACACGAACCGCCTCCATGCCTGGAGCGACGAGGAGGCCCGCCTCCTCGAGGCGATCGCGACGCAGGCCTCGATCGCGATCCAGACCGCCCGCCTGATCGAGGAGCTCGACGCCTCGACGACGGAGCTGGCCCGGCGGGCCGACGCCGAGCAGTCGCTCCGCGAGATCGCCGCCCGGATCACCGCGACGCGCGATCCCGGCTCGCTCCTCCAGCAGGTCGTCGACGCCGCCCGCCGGCTCGTCGGCGCGGACGGCGCCGTCCTCGACCTGGTCGATCCCGGCGGGGAGCTCCTCCGCTGGGCGTTCGACGCCGGCGTCGCCCACCTGTTCAGTGCGGATGAGATCGCGAACATGACGATCCCGGTCGGGGTCGGCGCCACGGGCCAGGCGGTCGCCGAGGACCGGGTGATCACCGCCGCCGACGACCCGAAGGGGATGTTCCCGGACTCCGCGGTCAACGACCGCTTCTTCGACGGGACGGGCTACCGCTCGATGATCGTCGCACCGATCAGCGGCGAGTCCGGCCCGCTGGGCGCGCTCGAGGTCTACGCGACGCGCCCCGGCGCGTTCGACGACGACGACGCCGGGGTCATCCGCTCGCTCGCCGCCCAGGCCGCGATCGCGATCACGAACGCCCGCCTGATCGAGGAGCTCAACCGCTCCCGGCGCGAGGTCGGCCGGCGGGCCGCCGCCGAGCAGTCGCTCCGCGAGATCGCCGCCCGGATCACCGCCATCCGCGAGACGGACGAGCTCCTCCAGCACGTCGCCGACGAGGCGGCCCGCCTCCTCGATTCGGAGGGCGCGATCATCGACCTCCTCGACCCGATCAGCGGCTCGATCTCGGTCGGCTACGTCGCCGGGATCGACCCCGAGCGGACGGAGCGCTGGGCCGGCAGCCGGGTGGGCGAGGACATCGTCCGGACGGCTCTCGCGTCGCGCAGCGCCCTGTTCACCCGCGACTACCTCGACGACGTGCGGTTCACGGTCGACGCCGAGGCGGCCGAGGTCGCCCGCGGCCTCGGCGTCCGGGCGATCGCGATCGCGCCTCTCGTCTCCGAGCGCGGCGCCCTGGGCACGATCGCGGTGTTCTCGCCCGAGCCCGGCCGGTTCGGCGAGGACCAGGCCAACCTCCTCGCCGCGCTGGCCGACCAGGCGGCGATCGCGATGCTCAACGCGAGCCTGATCGACGAGCTCGAGCGCTCGCAGGGCGAGCTCGAGGCGCGCGCCGAGACGGAGCGCTCCCTCCGCGACATCTCGGCCCGGATCACGTCGCTCGGCGATCCCGGCGAGATCCTTGCCCGGGTCGTCGAGGAATCGCGCCGGTTGCTCCGCTCCGACGGCGCCCACCTCACCCGGATGTCCGAGGACGGCACGTACCTGGTCCCGGTGATCGTCGCGGGCGGCATGGACGTCGACACCGAGGCGTGGCTGAAGAACATGCAGTTCCCGCTGGGCGGCGGGATCAACGGGCTGGCGGCCGAGGAGGGCCGGGCGGTCTGGACGTTCGACTACCCGGCCGACCCGCGGATCCCTCACGAGCCCGGCGACGACGAGGCGGCCGCCCGCCTCGGCCTGCGGGCGATGGCCGCGGCGCCGCTCCGGGCGCCCGCCGGCGAGGTCATCGGGACGCTGGCGATCTCCTACGCCGAGCCGCGCGAGATCCTGCCCGACGAGCTCGACCTCCTCCAGGGCCTCGCCGACCAGGCCGCGATCGCCCTGGCCAACTCGAACCTGTACGAGCTCCTCGGCGAGTCCGAGGCCCGCTACCGCCACCTCGTCCAGAACTCGCCGGACCTCGTCTGGTCGATCGACGCCGACGCCCGCTTCACGTTCATCTCCGACACGTGCCAGCGGCTGACGGGCTGGCGGGCCGAGGACCTGCTCGGGCGGCACTTCGGGGCGATCGTCCACGACTCGTCGCGCGAGGTCGCCGAGATCGACTGGACCGCCGGGCTCACCGACGACCCCGACGGCGGCGACCGCGAGCTGCGCGGCCGGGTCAACCTCCTCCACCGCGACGGTCACCCCGTCCCATCGGAGTTCATCGCGTTCGCCACCCGCGACGAGTCGGGCGCGTTCGCCGGTGCCAACGGCAGCGTCCGCGACATGAGCGAGCGGGACCGCCTCGAGCGCGAGCTGCGCGAGTCGGAGGAGCGCTACCGGTTCCTCGTCGAGAACTCACCCGACATCATCTTCTCGACCGACGCCGAGGGCCGATACACGTACTACTCCGAGACGATCGAGCGGCTGACCGGGCTCGGACCGGCCGACCTCCTCGGCAAGCACTTCTCGGCCCTCATCGAGCTCGACACGTTCCCGGGCGCCGCCGCGGCCTGGCAGGCATTCATCGACGAGCCGAGCCGGATGCAGGTCCAGCGCTTCCGGATGCGGCGCGCCGACGGCGGGTCCGTCCCGGTCGAGGTGAACGCGATCGGGATGACCGACGCCGAACACCGCTTCGCCGGGATCCACGGCGCGGCCCGCGACATCACCGAGCGCGAGCGGCTCGAGCGCGACCTCCGCCGCCAGGCGGCCGAGCTGTCGTCGAGCCAGGAGCGGGCCCACCTTGCCCGGGAGCTCCACGATTCGGTGACGCAGGCCCTCTTCTCGATGACGCTCGTCACCCGCTCGGTCGAGCTCCTGATCGATCGCGACCCGGCCGCCGCCAAGGAGAAGCTCGGCTCCCTCCGCGACCTTCAGCGCGAGGCGCTCGCCGAGATGCGCGCCCTCATCTTCGAGCTGCGCCCCGGCAACCTCGAGAACGACGGCCTCCTGCCGGCGCTGCGGACCCACACGGCCGCCCTCCAGGGCCGGATCGGCCTGCCGGTCGTCGTCACGAGCGAGCTCAGTGAGCGGCTGCCGCTCGAGATCGAGGAAGTCCTCTACCGGATCGCCCAGGAAGCGCTCCACAACGTCGTCAAGCACGCGGCGGCCCGCCAGGTCGAGCTCGCGATCGACCGCCGCGGGGCCGACGTCGTCCTCCGCATCCGCGACGACGGCAAGGGCTTCGACGCGGGCGCGGTGCCGGAGGGCCATCTCGGGCTGACCGGGATGCGCGCCCGGGCGGACAAGATCGGGGCGACGTACCGCGTGACGTCGCGGGCGGGGGAGGGGACCACGGTCGAGGTCGTCGTCCCGCCGGCGGCGCTCGAGCGCGCGGCCGGCCCGGGCCGCGGGGCCGGCGCCGGCGGGGCGGCCGGCGCGGACAGCACGGTCCGGCCCGACGACGGCGATGCCGTGGCGGCGGAGTCGGCCCGCTAGGATCGCGGCCCCGGGCTGCGGGGATCGCCCGGCGCACGCCGCCGGTCGCGCGGGCCACCGGCCGCCGGCCCTGACGGACCACCCCGATCGGCGGAATGACGTAGCCGCATTCGGGACGTCCATCCCTGTCGAGTCGCTGTCGGCGAGTTGACACTTCGGCCATGACCGATGCCGCAGCCGCGGACGAGCCGCTCCGGGTCCTCCTCGTCGATCCCGACGATCGGGTCCGGGAGAGCCTTGCCGGCCTCCTCCGGATCGGCCGAAAGTGCCTCGTCATCGGATCCGCCGGGACCGCCGATGGCGCCGTCCTGCTCGCCGCCGAGTCTGCCCCCGATGTCGTCGTCGTCGATCCCCGGTTGCCCGACGTCGACGGCGCCGCCCTCATCGCCCGCCTCCGGTCCGTCGCGCCGCTGGCGCGCGTCCTCGTCCTCAACTGGTCCGACACCGCCGACCTGACGAGCGGTGCCGACGCCTACGCCCGCAAGACATTCCGGCCGCACGAGCTGATCGACGCCGTCCTCGCCACGACGCGTCGCCCGCTCGCCTGAGCCGGAGGAGGGTCCCGCCTTGCTAGACTCAACCGTGCCCGCCACCGTCCCCAACCGCATCCCCCGAGCGAATGCCCACGGAGGTCATGTGGAGGACAACTCCCGGATCCGCGTCCTCATCGTCGACGACCACTCCGTCGTCCGGATGGGGCTCCGCGTCTTCTTCGACCTGCAGGACGACATCGAGGTCGTCGGCGAGGCCGCCGACGGCAGCGAGGGTGTCGCGATGGCCCGCCGGCTCGAGCCGGATGTCGTGCTGATGGACCTGCTCATGCCGAACATGGACGGCGTGACCGCGATCGGCCGGATCAAGGCCGAGCGACCCGAGACCGAGATCGTCACGATGACGAGCTTCATCGAGGAGGAGAAGGTCACCGCCGCCCTCGAGGCGGGCGCCTCGGGCTACGTCCTGAAGGACGCCGAGGCCGAGGAGGTCGCCACCGCGGTCCGCGCCGCGTTCGCCGGCGAGGTCCACCTCGATCCGGCCGTCGCCCGGCTCCTGGCCCAGCGGATGCGGGCGAAGAAGAGCGGTGAGGGCGAGCCCGTCGAGCCGCTCACCGAGCGCGAGAAGGACGTCATCCGGCTGCTCGGCCAGGGGATGAGCAACAAGGAGATCGGGTCGGCCCTGTTCATCACCGAGCGGACCGCCCGGACCTACGTCTCGAACATCCTCGGCAAGCTCGGGCTCGCCTCTCGGACGCAGGCCGCCCTGTGGGCCGTCGAGCACAAGCTGGCCGAGCCGGCCCGCGACTGACGTGGCCGTCCGGCGGTCGGAGCCCGCTCCCGTGACGGCCGGCCGCCGGCCGACGCCCCGATGACCGCGCCGCGGCCCGCCGCCGACAACCGCGGCGGCGTCGTCCTCGGCCTGGTCCTGATCGCGCTCGGTGGCCTGTTCCTGGCCGACCGGGTGACCGGCATCGACCTGGCCGACGCCGGATGGCCGTTGTTCGTGATCGTCCCGGGTGTCCTGCTCCTCGCCTGGGGGGTGACGATGACCGGCCGGGAGGGCGCCGGGCTCGCCGTCGGCGGGGCGATCACGACGGTCGTCGGGGTGATCCTGGCCGTCCAGAACACGACCGGGCTGTGGGCGACGTGGGCGTACGCCTGGGCGCTCGTCGGACCCGGCGCGACGGGGGTCGGGCTGCTCCTGTACGGCCTGACCCACCGCGACCAGGGGCTCGTCGCCAACGGCCTCCGCTCGCTCGGGACCGGGCTTGCGCTGTTCGTCGGGTTCGGCCTGTTCTTCGAGGGCGTGATCGGGCTGTCCGGGCCGCCGTTCCTCAGCACCGACCTCGGGCCGTTCGTCCTGATCGCGGCCGGCGTCGCGGTCCTCGTCGGCGGCCTGTTCCGGGGTCGCCGCCCGGCGGCCTGAGGCTGCCCGTCAGGCCAGCTCGACGATCCGGTAGCGGACGTCGCCGCGTGGCGCCGCCACGGTCACCATGTCCCCGGCGCGACCGCCGAGCAGCGCCCGCCCGACCGGCGACACGTTCGAGATCCGGCCCGCCGCCGGGTCCGCCTCCGCCGAGCCGACGACCGCGAACGTCATCCGCGCGCCGCTCTCGTCCTCGACGGTGACGGTCGAGCCGATCCGGACCCGGTCGTCCGCCTCGGCCGGCGTCTCGATGACCGTCGCGACCCGGAGCGTCGCCTCGATCGAGGCGATCCGCCCCTCGAGGAACGACTGCTCCTCGCGGGCCGACGTGTAGTCGGCGTTCTCCTTGAGGTCGCCGAGCTCCTTGGCCGCCTTGATCCGGCCGATGACCTCCGGCCGGCGGACGCCGGTCAGCTCGGCGTGCTCGGCCCGGAGCCGCTCGAGCCCGTGGGCGGACACCCACGTCGGCTCCGCCGGACGGTCGCCCGGGGCGCGCCTGGCGGCCTTCGGTTGCGCCGTCGCCCGCGCCGGCCGGGCGGCCGCCGGCGACGAGCCGGCTGGTCGCGCCGAGCGGCGAACGGTCCCGCCGGCCGCCCGCGTCGGGGGCAGTCCCGTGGCGCCCTCGGCTGCGCCCGCCGGCACCTCGACGACGCGCCGGGCCGGGGTCGGTGCGGCCGGCTCCGCGGCGACCAGGGAGTTCGCCAGGCCGGTCCGCTTCCGCTCGCCGGTGGCCGTCCGCAGGTTCGCGAACGGGAGGACGACCGCCGGATCGTGGAGGGCGGCCCGCTCGCCGGCCGGGATCGTCTCGGCGAAGGCGCCGAGCAGCGCGTCCTCGGCTTCCTCGACGGCGCCCGTCGCCGCCCACCAGACCCGGGCCTGTTCGAGGCCGCTGAGGGCGTGGAGCCAGTGACCGCCCGGATGGGGCCGGCGATCGCCGAGGGCGGTCCCCCGGATCGCCTCGATCCGGCCGCCGATCGAGCCGTCGGTCGCGCCCACGAACAGGACCCGCGTCGAGGGCAGCCAGAACGCGTCGAGGCGGGCGGCCAGCGCGCGCGAGGACGGGTGGACGCCGTCGAGCAGGAGGCCGGGAACGTGCTCGAGCCACTTCCCGATCCGGGTCAGCTCGAGGGGCGCGTGGTGGAGCGTCGCCGGCAGCTCGACGACGAACACCCCCGCGCCGCGGGCCGGCACCGGGCGGCCCCACACGACCGGGCCATCGGCCATCAGGCCGACCGCCCGGAACAGGGCAGCCGCGCCATTGTCGGCCGCGGCCGACGGGCCCGGAGCCGTCATGGGGTCATTCGCCGACCGAGGGACCCGCGGGATCGAACCATGCCGCCTCCATTCATCGCCGTGCGCCGGATCCGACGAACCATCGCCCGGCCGGGGGTATCGTCGCACCGACATGGCCGTCCCTGCCGTCCAGCCCGTCACCGAGGGCGACCGCGAGCACGCCGACCGCCCCCGCCGGGACCGTCGCCGGCCGGGCCGGATCGGCGGCGTCCTGCTCGCGGTCGTGGTCGGTCTGGCCGCCATCGGCGTCGGGCTCGTCCGGACGGTCGGCGACCTCGCCGGATCGCCCCTCACCGGCGCCGTCGCGACCTCGCCGTCGCCGTCGCCGTCCGGGCCTCCCGCGAGCCAGGACGCGCCGTCCGTGGCGCCCTCCGCATTCGCCACCGTGGCACCGGCCCGGTCGAGCGGCCCGCCGGCCCCCGGCGGCAGCCCGGCCCCGACTCCGGCGCAGACGCCGTCGGAGTTCCGATCCGCGATCGTCGCGGCCCGCCTCCAGGCGGCCCTCGACCGCATGCGCACCCAGCTCGCGATCCCCGGCGTCTCCGCGACCGTGATCCTCCCCGACGGCACGAGCTGGACCGGCGGCAGCGGCCTCGCCGACGTCGCCGCCGGGACCGCGGTCAGCGCCGACACGGCCTTCGCCTACGCGAGCGTCAGCAAGACGTTCACGTCGGCCCTGATCCTCCAGCTCGTCGGCGAGGGCCGGCTCAGCCTGACCGACTCGGCCGCCGGCCGCCTCCCGCCGCTCCGCCTCGCGATCGACCGGCGGATCACGATCGCGATGCTCCTCGACCACACGAGCGGGCTCGCCGACTTCTTCCTGAACCCGAAGATCGATCGCCCGCTCCAGGCCAGGCCCCAGGCGGCGTGGTCGATCGATCGGACGCTCGGCTATGTCGGCAAGCGGCTGTCGCCGCCGGGCGCGGCGTGGCACTACTCGAACACGAACTACCTGCTCCTCGGGCTGATCGCCGAGCGGGTCACCGGCCAGACCCTGGCCCAGGCGATCCGGGCGCGGCTGCTCGAGCCGGCCGGCCTCGGCGAGACGTGGTACCAGGCGGCGGAGGCGGCCCGGACGCCGCTGGCCCACGGCTATCGGTTCGTCGGGACGAAGCTCACGGCGAAGCCGATCGACCTGGCCGACGGGAGCGGGATCGCTCCCTTCCGCTCGGTCGTGACCGCCGCCGCCGGGGCGGGCTCGATGGCCGGCACGAGCGGCGACCTGGCCCGCTGGGGGCGCGCCCTGTACGGCGGCGCGGTCCTCGGGCCGCAGGGCACGGCGCTGCTGCTGAGCCGGTTCACGAAGACGACCGACTACCTGCCCGGCGTCGTCTACGGGTACGGCGTGCAGGCCGCCTCGATCGACGGCCACCCGAGCCTCGGCCACAGCGGCCGGCTGCTCGGGTTCCGGTCGGCTGTGCGCCACTTCCCGCTCGACCGCATGACGATCGCGGTGCTGACGAACCAGAGCCGGGCCGACCCGGGCCTGATCGTGCGGGCGCTGCTCGCCGTCGCGGTTCCGGCGACATCCCCGTGCCCGGCCTGCCTGATGGCCGGCTGACCGGTCAGGGGGAGGCGGCCCGGGTCCGGGCGAGCTCGGCCGCGAGCCCGTCGAGCATCCACCCGAGGCCACTCTCGAACTGGCTGCCGGGCGACAGCGAGGTGATCAGCGGCAGCATCGCCACCGTGTTCGGGAATCGATCGGGCGGCAGGCTCGCGAAGGTCCGCGCGATGGCATCCGTGTAGGCCTGGCGCTCCTCGGCGCTCGCGGTCGGCGCGATCGGGTCGCGCGCCTCGAACACGGCGTAGCCGGAGGCCCAGTTGACGATCGCGTTGGCGCCGAGGGCGGCCGACAGGTCGGAGAACCCGGCGGCCCGGAGCTGGCCGATCAGGAGCTCCAGGGCGGCAAGGGCGTTCGGGCCGAACGTCGGCCGGGAGCCGAGCACGGTCGCCACGTGGCGGTGGCGGAGCAGGACCCGCCTCGCGGCCCGGGCGGCCTCGGCCATCTGCTCCCGCCAGCCGTCCGCGGGCGCGATGTCGGCCGTGATCTCGCCGATCACCCGATCGACGAGGAGGTCGAGCAGCTCGTCCTTGTTCCGGACGTGCCAGTAGATGCTCGTCGCGCCCGCCCCG
Organism: uncultured Chloroflexia bacterium; assembly: GCA_963710105.1. Classification (GTDB taxonomy): domain Bacteria; phylum Chloroflexota; class Limnocylindria; order Limnocylindrales; family CSP1-4; genus CF-46. The sequence goes on along the minus strand of CAVPYV010000001.1, from coordinate 2,187,502 downwards.
AGCTCGGCCCCGAGACGTCGCATGCTGAGGGCCTCGAGCCCTTCGGAATCGGCGATCCGGCCGGCGGCGTCCAGGATCCGATCCAGGGTCAGCGGCTCGCTGCCGGTCGTCGCCTCGGGCGGCGTCGGCCAGCCGGGCAGGCCGGCGGGGCGGTCTCGGCGTGCTGCCATGTCCGGACCTCCGTCATTTGTCGCGGCCGCGTCTGGACGCTTGCCTCGTACGTTGTTCTTGACGCTCGCACACTGTACGAGTATCGTTCGGGTCCTGTCCACTCGCACACTGTGCGAGTCAATCGCTCAGTGTTCGACCGCACGGTCGGAAAGGCATCTCGAAATGTCCGCAGACACGATCCACGCCCGGCGCTGGTGGATCCTGGGGGTCCTGATCCTCAGCCTCTTCACCGCGACGCTCGACAACACCATCCTCAACGTGGCCCTGCCGACGCTGGCCCGCGAGCTGGCCGCGACGACGAGCCAGCTGCAGTGGATGGTCGACGCCTACATCCTCGTCTTCGCCGGCCTGCTGCTCGTCGCCGGCGCCCTGTCGGACCGCTTCGGGCGGCGCCTCGCCCTGATCGGCGGGCTGGCGATCTTCGGCGTCGGCAGTGTCGCGTCGGCCTTCGTGGCGACGGCCGACCAGCTGATCCTGGCCCGGGCCTTCATGGGCATCGGCGCAGCCCTGACGATGCCCGCGACGCTGTCGATCATCGCCAACGTCTTCGACGAGGCCGAGCGCCCCAAGGCGATCGCCGCCTGGTCCGCGGTGTCCGGCCTCGGGATCGTCGTCGGACCGCTTCTCGGCGGCTGGCTCGTCGAGCACTTCGCCTGGAACGCGATCTTCCTCGTCAACGTTCCGGTCGTGGTCCTCGGGATCGTCGCGATCCTCCTCGTCGTCCCCGAGTCGAAGGCGCAGCACCGGCCGGCCCTCGACCCGATCGGCGCCCTGCTGTCCATCGGCGGCCTCGTGGCCCTCGTGTACGGGATCATCGAGGTCCCGGCGCAGGGCTGGGACGATCCCGCGATCCTCGGCTCGCTCGGCGCGGCCGTGATCCTGCTCGGAGCCTTCCTCGTCTGGGAGCGGCGGGTCGCGCAGCCGATGCTCGACGTGCGCCTGTTCCGCAATCCTCGCTTCTCGGCCGCCAGCCTGTCGGTCACGCTCGTGTTCTTCTCCCTGATGGGCGTGCTCTTCTTCCTGACCCAGTACCTCCAGGGAGTCCTCGGCCTCGGCGCCCTGGAGACGGGGCTCCGCTTCGTGCCGCTGGCCATCGGCGTGATCGTGTCGGCGCCGATCAGCGCCAAGCTGACCAGCTGGCTCGGCGCCAAGGTCTCGACCGCGTTCGGGCTGCTCGTCACGGCGGGCTCGCTCGCCCTCCTCGCGACCGTCCAGGTCGGGTCCGGCGACGTCCTGATCGGGTCGGTCCTCGCGATCGCCGGGTTCGGGCTCGGGATCGCGATGACCCCGGCGACGGACGCGATCATGGGCGCCCTCCCGAAGGAGCAGGCCGGCGTCGGGTCGGCCGTCAACGACACGACCCGCGAGATCGGCGGGGCGATCGGCGTCGCGGTCCTCGGGAGCGTCTTCTCGGCGGTCTACTCGTCGCGGATGGCCGACGTCACGGCGGCCCTGCCGGACGGGGTCGGCTCGATCGTCCGCGACTCGATCGGCGGGGCCCTCACCGTCGCCGACCAGCTCGGCGGCTCGGCCGGCGCAGCGCTGACGGCCGCCGCTCGCTCGGCATTCGTCGACGGCATGGCCACCGCGTCGCTCATCGGCATGGCGTTCGCGATCGCCGGGGCGCTGGTCGCGCTGGTGTGGCTGCCGGCCCGGGCCTCGGGAGCCGACGAGCCGTCGCCGGCCGAGCCCGTGTACGGGGGCGCGGCGATCGCCTCCGCTGGCTGAGCTGCCGGGCCGCGGGCGCCCCCGAGCTCCGGCCTGACACCCGTCTGCAACGGCCGCCGTCCTCCCGGGCGGCGGCCGTGATCCGTGCCCGGCGGCAAGATCGAGCCCGGGTGCGCCGGGGCGTTCGGCGCCGAGCGGAGGGTTCAGCAATGCCGCAGCAAGCCTGGTCGTCGAAGCGGGAGCGCCAGTACGAGCACATCAAGGACGGCCTGGAGGACCGCGGGACCGCGACCGACAAGGCCGAGGAGATCGCCGCCCGGACGGTCAACAAGGAGCGCGCCCGGGCGGGCGAGGCCCGGACGGCCAGCCGGACATCGCTCGACGACATCTCCTCGTCGCGGCGCGGCGGTCTCCGCTCCCACTCGGGATCCGGCGGCCGGACCTACGACCAGCTCCGCAACGAGGCGCGCGACCGCGGCATCAAGGGTCGCTCGACGATGACGAAGGCCGAGCTGCTCCGCGCCCTCGATCGCTGACCATCGGCACCCGCATCGCGACCGGGCTCGCGCGCCGCGACTCGCGACCGGGCGGCAACCGGGCTCGCGCGCCGAACGAACGGACCACCGCCCGCGGTACCGATGGGGCATGTGCCTGACTGCGGAGCGGCGCAGACTCGATTCGTTCCTGGAGGTACGGGGCATGCCGATCCGGGTCGAGCTCTATGGCGCCGCGGGCGTGACGATCGGGACCGTCGCGCGTGCCCGGCTCCGCGACGCGCTCGAGGGCGATCGGGACATCCTCGTCGAGCGCGCGGCCTGGCACCCTCTCGACGGCTCGGCTGCCCAGCCCCGGGGCGAGCTGTCGGTCGCCGGCGACGACATCCTCGTCGCGATCTCCGACGATCCCGAGGACGGCCCCGTCCACGCCCAGTGGCACGACATCGCCCTCGACGTCGGACCGTATCGGGTGACCGGCCAGCTGCCGACGATGCCCGGTTTCGACCCGGGTCGGGCCCTCGCCCGGCCGACCGGCGAGTTCGTGCTGATCCGCGATGTCCGGATCGCGCTGCTCGGCGATGCGGACGGACCGGCCATCGGGCAGCCCTCCGCCTTCGTCAACCGCTATGTCGTCGATCGTGTCGCCGCCGACCTGATGCTCGGCTTCTTCTTTCCGGGCGCGGAGATGGTCCTGACCGGCGGCCACCAGCAGAGCTCCGCCGGGGCATCGCCCGCATCCGGTGACGCGGCTGCGCCCGATCCGTCGCCGGCGCCGGCGACGGGACCCTCGCCGGCTTCGGGACCCGCGCCCGCTCCGGGACCCGCGCCCGCGGCGGTGCTCCGCGCCTCCTAGGCGCTTCCGGCGCCCGCCCGGTACTGGACCGGCTTGCGGTGCGGGTGGTGGGTCGGCCGGGCGCCGCCACGAGCGCCACCGCGGCCTGGCCCGGTGTCACCGCCGCCGCGGAGCGGCCGCGGCTCGACGTTGCGGTCGGGGATGAAGCCGTCCTCGACCGTCCACGGGATCGCCTTCTTCAGCAGCCGCTGGACGCCGCGCAGGAGGTCGGTCTCGTCGATGCAGACCAGGCTGATCGCCTCGCCGGTCGCTCCGGCCCGACCCGTCCGGCCGATCCGATGGACGTAGTCCTGGGGGTTCCACGGCAGCTCGAAGTTCACGACGTAGGGGAGGTCCTCGATGTCGAGCCCGCGGGCGGCGACGTCGGTCGCGACGAGGACCCGGATCTCGCCGTTCTTGAACTCCTCGAGGGCGCGCGTCCGCTCCGGCTGGCTGCGATCGCTGTGGATCGCGACGGCATTGAGCCCCTGGCGGTCGAGCCACGTCGCGAGGCGGGTCGCCCCGATCTTCGTCCGGGTGAAGACGAGGAGCTGGCGCAGGTCGCCCTTCCGGATCAGGTGGGCGAGGAGCTCCTCCTTGCGGTCGCGGTCGACCGGGTAGACGAGCTGGTGGATCGCGTCGACCGTCGCGTTGCGCGGCGCGACCTCGACCTCGACCGGGTCGTTGAGGATCGTCTTCGAAAGGCGCCGGATCTCGTCGGCGAAGGTCGCCGAGAACATCAGGTTCTGGCGCTTGGCCGGGAGCAGGGCGATGATCCGCTGGATGTCCGGCAGGAAGCCCATGTCGAGCATCCGGTCCGCCTCGTCGAGGACGAGGATCTCGACCTGGCCGAGGTTCGCGACCTTCTGGCCGACGAGATCGAGGAGCCGGCCGGGCGTCGCGACGAGGATCTCGATCCCGCTCCGGAGCGCCTTGATCTGGGGGTCCATCGGCATCCCGCCGTAGACCACGGTCGAGCGGAGGGGGACGGTCCGGCCGTACGTGTGGACGCTCTCGTCGACCTGGACCGCCAGCTCCCGGGTCGGGACGAGGATCAGGACCCGGACCGGGTGGCGAGCGGGCGAGAACGAGGTGTTCGCGTGATGGCGGAGCCGATCGAGGATCGGCAGCGTGAAGGCGGCGGTCTTGCCCGTCCCGGTCTGGGCCGCGGCGAGGATGTCCCTGCCCTGAAGGACGAGGGGGATGGCGCGCGCCTGGACCGGTGTGGGCTCGGTGTAGCCCTCTTCTGCCACGGTCCGCAGCAGGTCGGCCGACAGGCCGAGCGTGTCGAAGGTCATCTGACTCCTGGGCTCGCCGCGCGTGGATGGCGCGTAGGCGAGCGAGCTGGGCGACTCCCGCTCGCCTCCCTTGACGTCGTCCAAACGACGCGGTGCGAGCGCGGATCCCTCCGAGCATAGCCGATGGCCGCTCCGATAGCATCGGCCGATGGCAGCCGCCGGCACCCGCGCACTCGACGAGCTCGTCCGGGCCGGCGTCGTCCACGTCGTCCACGAGTACGATGCGCCGCGACCGGCGCGACGCGGCCGGGGCCGGTCGCCGGCCTGGGGCGAGGACGCGGCCGCCGCCCTCGGGGTGGATCCGGCCCGGATCCACAAGACCCTGATCGTCGAGGTCGATGGACGGCTGGCCGTTGCCGTCGTGCCCGTCGCCGCGGAGCTGGACCTCAAGGCGCTCGCCGCCGCCCTTGGCGGGCGGCGGGCGGCCCTGGCCGATCCGGCCGCGGCCGAGCGGGCGACCGGCTACGTCCGTGGCGGCATCAGCCCGCTCGGCCAGCGCCGGCACCTGCCGACGGTTCTCGACGCGGCGGCCCTCGACCTCGCCACCGTCTACGTCTCGGCCGGCCGGCGCGGGCTCCAGGTCGAGCTCGCGCCCGCCGCCCTGGCCCGCGTCACGGGCGCCATCGTGGCGCCGATCGCCCGCGGCGGCTGACCGCCCGCCGCCGCCGGCCGCACCGCCGTCGCCGCCGGCACGGATCTGGCCGCGTCGCGGCACCGTTCGTGCGGCGACCGGTCCCATCGGCTCGCGCCGGGATGGTCCATCTGGGGGAGACGTGGCCGTGTGCGGGCTGGCATACTGCCGAGGGCCCCCAGGCCATCCACCCCTGACAGACAGGCTGAAAAACCGAAGACCGCCGCCCCCCACGGCAGGAACCTGTCGTCAACCCGGTCGTCGTCCTGTTCCGTCGCAGCGTCCCGCGGCGTCGACCACCGCCACCGATCGGCCTCACCCGATCGCCCCCTCGCGCTCGCGCGCCCCGTCGCGCCTGCGTGCCCACCTGCTCCCGGGCGGCAATCACCCACCGTCACCGCGCCCCATGCACGGTGTTCCGGCGGAGAGGAGGCAAGAGCGTTGCCCGTGTCCAACAACGGCGCCCAGAGGGCGTCTCGTCGTCCAAGGTTCTCGTGGCGACCGATCGCCGTCGCCGCCATCGCGGCCGTGTTCGCCGTCGGCGGGCTGGCCGCCCAGCCGCAGTCAGTGGCCGCGTCGGGCAAGAAGGTCGTCATCGTCGTCGGGCCGGTCGGCTCGAGCACGGCGAACTACATCTACAACGCCCGCAAGCTCGCCGCGCAGGCCCGCTCGTACGGCGCCACGGTCTACGAGATCTACACCCCCCACGCGACGTGGGCGCGGGTGAAGAGCGTCGCCCAGGGCGCGAACGTCTTCATCTACCTCGGCCACGGCAACGGCTATCCGAGCCCGTATGGCGCCTTCAGCAAGTACTCGAAGGACGGCATGGGCCTGAATGCGATCGACGGCCGGACCACGCTCAAGTATTGGGGCGAGTACTACATCGACCGCTACCTGAACTTCGCGCCCAGGGCGGTCGTGATCCTCAACCGGCTGTGCTACGCGTCCGGAAACTCCGAGCCCGGACGGGCCCTCCCGACGAAGGCGACCGCGATCCGGCGGGTCGACAACTTCGGGGCCGGGTTCCTGCGGACCGGCGCCCGGGCCGTCTTCGCCGAGGGCACCGCGAGCGCCTCGTCGATCCTGTACAGCCTGTTCAAGACCAACCGGACGATGCGCCAGATCTTCTGGGCCGATCCGGCCCGCAGCGGGGCGTCCGACTTCAGCTTCCGCTCCGTCCGGACCGGCGGCTCGATCGGGATCCTCGATCCCAAGTCGCCCGGCCGCTACTACCGATCGGTGATCGGCGACCTGGCGATGACGACGGCCAGCTGGCGCTGACCCGGGATCGCTCGTTCCGGGGCGGACCGCCTCGGCCAGTCACGGCAACGCACGACGACCGCGTCCGCTCCGGCGGGCGCGGTCGTTCGCTGTCCGGCGCCCGGCAGCCTCCCCGCCGCGGGCGTCGGGCATCGGGCCCGCCGGCCGCCGGACGTGCGGAGGCCCTGGTCGGGTCCACCGCATCGTGGACCCGCCAGGGCCATGGACGTCGTCTCGATCGCGCTCGTTGGAGCGCCTCGCCCGCGGGGCCGGCGGCCCCCCGATCTGTGGCGATTCGCCCCGGATGCGTGGCCTGACCGGCTGACGCCGGCCGGCCGCACCGGGCTCCGCCGCGCCAGCCTAGGCGAACGCCACGTGGGCGAGGACGCCGAGGGCGGTGAGGACGACGACGAGGATCAGCAGGAACGCCGGGAAGGCGCCGAGCAGGTTGGCCTCGAAGACCTGCGTCTGAGCGGACATCGGGGACTCCTTTCGGTCCTTCGTGCGGCGATCGGGCGATCGCTCATGACCGGACGATAGGGGTCTGCCCGGTCCGGGCCAGCCGCCGGGCGTCGACAACGTGGGCGCACGTCCGGCCGCGACCGGAGTGGACGGATGACGACCCTGAAGGTTGTCGTCAGGCGTTCGGCACGGCCGCCGCGGCCGGGCCCGGATCGGGCGTGGTCGCCTCCGCCGCCGAGGATCGGCGGCCGCGGTATCCGACGAGGGCCACGAGGAATCCGACCGCGACGATCGCGCCCGACACGAAGAACACCTCGCGCACGCCGATCACGTCGCCGGCGATCCCCGCGAAGCCCATCGACAGGACGCTCGCCGCGGAGGTCGCCGCCTGGAGGACGGCCATGACCCGGCCCCGCTCGCCGTCCGGCGTGGCCTGCTGGAGGATCGTCACGACCGCGGCCTGCAGTGGGACCACGAACCAGCCGATGACGAACATCAGGACGAGGAGCTGCCAGATCGCACCGACCGTCCCGGCGAGCGCGATCGTGACCGCGATCCCGGCCATGCCGATCGCGACGATCGCCCCGGGCGCGAGGCGCCGGGCGAGGACCGAGATCAGGCCCGACGCGAGGATCATCGACGCGCTCTGGGCGAACTCGACCGGCCCGAGCCAGACCGGTCCGACCTGGAGGACCCGGACGACGAAGGGGACGAAGAGGACGTTGACGGCGCCGAGCCCGAGCATCGCGACCGTCAGGGTGAGGATCGTCGTCCGCAGCAGCCGCGAGCCGCCGATCGTCCGGAGGCCGGCGACGAGCGCCCCGCCGACCCCGGCCGCCACCTGGCCAGCGTCGTGGATCGCGCCGACCGCGGCCGGCAGACGGCTGATCAGGGCGAAGGACACGAGGAATGACGCCGAGTCGAGGACGAAGGCCGGCCAGAACGCCCCGACCACGCCGACGATCAGGCCGGCCAGCGCCGACCCGACGACGCTCGCCACGACGCGGGTCGCCTGGGCGAGGGAGTTCGCGGCGAGCAGCCCCTCGCTCGGAACGACGCGTGGCATGACCGCGCCGCGGGCCGGGGCGAAGAACGTCCCGACCGCCGACTGGACGAAGGCGAGGACGTAGAGGAGCCAGAGGTTCGCGGCGCTGCCGATGAGGATGAAGCCGAGGACGACGGCCGCCCGGAGAAGATCCGAGGCGAGCATGATCCGGCGCCGGTCGAAGCGGTCGACGTAGGTCCCCGCGACCAGCCCGATCGTGAGCGGCGGGATCGCGAGCACGATCGCCATGCCGGCCAGGGCGGCCGTCGAGCCGGTCAGGGCGTTGACGAGCAGGAGGAGGGTCAGGTTCGTCAGCCCGTCGCCGGCCTCGCTGATCAGCTGGCCGAGCCACAGGAGGCGGTACTCGGGGATGCGCAGGATCGCGCGGACGCCGAGTGGCGGCCGCGGCGCGGCGGTCGGGTCAGTCATCGGGATGCTCCCTGGTCGATCCGTGACGGGGGTCCACCACGGGGTAGAGGGCGACGAGGAGCCCGAACGGGACGCCGTCCGGCTCCTCGTTGCCCGAATCGAACTCGTCGAGGAGGGCGCCGAGGCGCTCCCGGAACTCTGCCGCGCGGGACGCGGTGAGCCGCTTGATGTCCTGGCGGAGGATGCTCGGGCGGTCGCCGTGGCCCGGCTCGAGCTCCATCGCCCCGCTGCCGACCGCTCGCGCCGCGTCCTCGCGGGCCGTGTCGAAGATCGTCCGCACGATCTCCGCGACCGCGGCGCCGGCCTCGTCGGCCGGGGCCGACGCCGAGAGGAGGGCGCGGTCGAGGCGGACCGCCAGCTGGGCGATCCGGTAGCGGGTCTCGATGATCCCCGAGACGACGCGCGTCCCGGCAACCCGGATGAGCCCGCGTTCCTCGAGGACCTGGACGTGGTGGTAGAGCTTGGTCGGCCCGACCCCGAGCGCCGTGGCGAGCCGCTTCACCGTCCAGTCCTCGTCCGAGGCCTGGACCATCGTCTCGAGAATCCGCAGCCGGACGGGATCGGACAGTGCCTTGAGCGTCTCGACGTCGGAGATCACGCGTTCCGCGGCCGGCGTCAGGTCGGCCGTCGCGGGTGAGTCCGTCACGATATTCATGCCTCGCATATCATTCAACAATCATTGAACGTCATGTCCGCATCAAATCATGCCTGTCAAGAGCACTCGGTCCGGCCGGAGCGGCGCTTCGCGAACCACGGTCTGGACGCTCGAATTCTGAGCGACGAGTCAATAAAGTGAAAGCTGGTATTGACATTGTGACATGCCTAACTCACAATGCGGCCATCGCATCTGCAATCGAGGCATTCATGGCACATGACGTGATCTCCACCTGTCCGGTCTGCTCGGGAGAGCTGGCCGTCACCCGGCTGCGCTGCTCGTCCTGCGGCACGACGCTCGAGGGCGAGTTCTCGGTGGGCCGCTTCGCCCGCCTCGGCCGCGACCAGACCGTCCTGCTCGAGAGCTTCCTCCGCTCGCGCGGCAACCTCCGCGACATCGAGCGCGAGCTCGGCATCAGCTATCCGACCGTGCGGGCTCGGGTCGAGGCGCTCGTCCGCGCCCTCGGCTTCGGACCGCGGTCGGATGACGATCCCGCGGTCGATGAGCCGGACACGGCACCCCAGACCCGCGAGGCGATCCTGGAACGGCTCGCCCGCCGGGAGATCACCGCCGAGGACGCCGCCGTGGCGATCCGGGCGCTCGGGAGGAACAGCTGATGACCACGACGAATGACGCCCGGGCCGTCGTCGCCGATCACGTGATCGGCGACCGCGGCCGGCTGGTCGTCCGCCTGGCGACCGCGGAGATCCGGCTCACCGCAGCCGACGGCGATCGCGTCGTCGTCCGGACCGGCGACGGCCGCGGCCTGCCCGACCGGGTCATCGTCGAGACCAGCGACGACGGCCTGACGATCCGTGAGCATGAGCAGACCGGCCTGACGTTCAGCCTCGGCCGCAAGGTCGTGGAGCTGGAGATCGAGGCGCCGGCCATGGCCGAGGTCTCGATCGACACGGCCAGCGGCTCCGTCCACGCGACGGGCATGACCGGCGAGCAGCGCTATCGGACCGTGTCCGGTGAGGTCGACGCTCGTCGCGGCCGCCGGGCCGATCCAGGTCAACACCGTGTCCGGCGAGGCGACGATCGACCTCGCCGGCGGCGCGGACCTGACCCTGCGGTCGGTCTCGGGCGACATCGCCGTCCGCGGCGGCTGGCTCGACAGCCTGCGGATCGGCACGACGAGCGGCGACGTCCGGATCGACAGCCCGATCCACGGCCGCAGCGACAACGCGATCGAGACCCTCAGCGGCGACGTGAGCCTCGTCGCGACGACCGGCATGCGCGTCGAGGCGCGGACGGTGTCCGGCGACCTCACGAGCGAGCTGCCGCACCAGAGCGAGGGCCGGATGGGCCGGCGGACGCTCGTCGTCGGCGACGGCTCCATCGCCCTCGCCTTCCGCTCGGTGTCCGGGGACCTCCGGATCCACGACGGATCGCGCCGCCCGGCTGCGGTCCGGCCGAGCATGCCTCAGCCGCCCGCCGCGCCGAGCGCGCCCCGGCCGCCCGCCCTGCCGGACCTCCCGCCGGCTCCCGCCATGCCGGCGATGCCCGGCATGGCGGCCGCTGAGGCGAGCGGAGACGATCCGCACGGGGCCGCCCGGATGGCGATCCTCCGCGATCTCGAGCAGGGCAACCTCGACGTCGCGACCGCGATGGTCCGGCTCGCCGAGCTCGACGGCCGCGACGACGGGGAGCCGGCCGATGGCTGACGCCCTCGAGCAGGTCCTCCGGCTCGTCGCCGACGGCCGCCTGACGGCCGCCCAGGCGGCGCCGATCCTCGACGCGCTCAGCGCCCAGGATCGCGACGCCGCCGACACCCGGACGGACGCGTCGCCCGACGCCGGCCGGCCGGCCGGGCCGGGCGCGTCGGCCACGTCGATCCGGATCGAGATCACGGAGGGCGGTCGCCGGATCGTCAACCTCCGGATCCCCGTCTCGCTCGGCCGAATGGCCCTCGACCGGATCCCGGGCCTGTCCGGCTCGAACGCCGACCTCGTCCGGCGCGCCCTCGCCGAGGGCCGCTCCGGAACGCTCCTCCACATCGACGAGGAGGGCGACGGGGTCCGGATCGCCCTCGAATGACCGCCTCCACCGCCGGCCGACCGGCGATCACCCTCATCGACCAACCGCCGCAAGCAGAACGGAGAGCATCCCGATGACGTACGACCACCGCTCCACCGACCTCCACCTCGCCGACCTCGATCGGGAGATCGACACGCTCCGCAACGAGCGCATCCTGGCCGCGGGTGACCGCCGCCCGGGCCTCGTCGAGCGGACCCGTCGCGGGACGGGCCGGGCCCTCATCGCCGCCGGGACTGCCCTGATCGGGCGCGAAGCCGCGAACCTCCGGACCCGGACCCACCGGGCCTGACCGGACCGCGACGGCTGGCCGAACCGGACCCGGCGGCCTACCATCCGGCGATGAGCACGACGACGACCGACCGCCTCCCGTTCACCGGCGATGACGCCGCCGACCGCCTCCTCGTGAGCGACCCGCTCGCGCTCCTGATCGGCTTCGCCCTCGACCAGCAGGTGCCGCTCCAGAAGGCCTTCTCCGGGCCCCTCAAGCTGAGCCGCCGGATCGGCGGGCTGGACGCCAGGCGGATCGCGACGATGGACCCCGACGCCCTCGATGTCGCGTTCCGGACCCCGCCCGCCCTCCACCGCTTCCCCGGCAACATGGCCAAGCGCGTCCGCGAGCTCGCCGCCTACCTCGTCGCCCGCTATGACGGCGATGCCGGCCGGATCTGGCGCGAGGCGAAGGACGGCGCCGACCTCCACGCCCGCCTCCTGGACCTGCCGGGCTTCGGGCCGATGAAGGCCGAGACGCTCGTGGCGATCCTCGGCAAGCAGCTCGGGCTGGCGCCGGCCGGCTGGGAGGCGTTCCTGCCGGACCACATGACCCTCGGCGACGTCGACGGCCCCGAGGCGCTCCGCCGCTACCAGGACTGGAAGCGCGGGATGAAGGCCGAGAAGAAGGCCGCTGCCGGCGGCTGAGCCCGCGCGCCCCCGGATCGCGGGGTGCGACGGATGTCCATGGCCGGGATCGACGGCCGGCGGCTGACGACCAGCCGCGAGCGCCGCGAGGATCGGTCGGACCGACCCCTCCACCCCGCACTGGAGACCCGATGCGCACCCGTCCCGCCTCGATCGCGACCGTCGTCATCGCGATCGGCCTTGCCCTGACCACGATCGGGATCGCCCGCGCCCTGCCGTACACCGTCGGCGGCGTCGGGGATCGCGCGTCGGTCGCCGCGGACGCGTGGGCCCACGGCTCGGCGGTGTCGCCGGCGCTCGTCGCCCTCGTCTTCCTGGGGATCCTGGCGACGGTCGCGATGCGCCCGACCCGCGGCGGCCGGCGCGCCGCGGCGTGGCTCGCCGTGCTCGCCGGCGCGATGCTCGTCTCGAGCTGGCTGGAGCCGGCCCAGCAGTCGCTCCTGCTCTTCGGGACGGCCGACCTCGTCCTGACGCCGCTCGTCCACGCGCTGAACGTGGGCCTCGTCGGCCTGATCCTTTCGGCGGTCGGCGAGGCGCGCCGGCCCGATGACGGCGAGGTTCCCGTCGCCGCGACCGCCGCCGCGCCGGATCCCGCCGCCGCGCCGGCTCGCTCGCGAATCGCCGGCGGCCTGTCGCTCGCCGCGGGCGTCGCGTCAGCCGGCGGGTGAGTCTCGCCGGCTGACCGGCCCCTCGCTCAGAGGTTCGTCGCGTTGAAGGTGTCGCAGTCGGTCGGGTTGCCCGACTGGTAGCCCGTCGTGAACCAGCGGACCCGCTGCTCGGACGTGCCGTGGGTGAAGCTGTCGGGATTGACGCCGCCGCCGCTCGACTGCTGGATCCGGTCGTCGCCGACGGCCTGCGCGGCGGCATCGGCGGCGGCGATCTGGTCCTGGGTCAGCGGCTCGATGAAACCGGTCGACTGGGCATTGTGGGCCCAGACGCCGGCGTAGCAGTCGGCCTGGAGCTCGGTCCGGACGGAGCGGCCGGTCGCGCCGGTGTCGCCGCCGCCCGGCTGGAGGTCGCCGACGAGATCCTGGACGTGGTGGCCGTACTCGTGGGCGACGACGTAGGCCCGGGCGAACGGGGCGTCCTTGGCCCCGAACCGGTCCTGGAGCTCCTGGAAGAACCCGAGGTCGAGATAGACCTGCTTGTCGACCGGGCAGTAGAACGGGCCCGTCGCCGATGTCGCGTCGCCGCAGCCGGTCGAGACGCCGTCGGTGAAGAGGACCGTCTTCGCCTTCGTGTAGCCGTCGACCTGGGTCGCCCAGAACGCCTGGATGCTGTTGACGTAGCCGACGATCTGGCAGTCCTCGCGCTCGTTGGCCTGGGTGCCCGTCTGGCACTCGGCGAGGGCCGACGACTGGGGCGTGTTGGGATCGACGCCCTGGCTCGAGCCGCCGCCGAGCAGCGCCCCCGGGTCGCCGCCGAGCAGGACATAGACGATTGCGATGACGAGGCCGAGGCCGCCGCCGCCGATGGCGAGCCCGCCGCCGCGGCCGCCGAGGCGGCTCGATCCGCGGACGTCGGTGACCTGCGATGGGTCGAGCTGGGCATTTGGATCGAACGTCATCGTGGGCCGACCTCCGGGCACTGGGGAACCGCTGGAGTTGTAGCCGATTGTCGCGCACGGGCCGTCCTGCGGTGCGTCGCTCCACCGTCGCAATCGTGTTGCGACTTGCCCGGTCAGGTGCTCGATCGCGTCACCGATTTCGCCGAACGACGGCACTCATGACAGGTTCTGGCAGGTATCTCTGGCATCCTCGTGGAGTACATGACGCGGTCATCCCGATCGCCCACAGGACGAGGTGCGGAATGTTCCCTTCAGAGACCGTGGCGCGGACCATCCACGCGGACCGGGTGCGGGATCTCGAGCGCGCGGCGCGCGATCGCCGGCTTCTCGCGGAGCCCACCGAGGAGTCCGCCTGGCCGGCGGCGACGATCCCGGCCCGGGGCGCGGTGCCCGTCGCCCGGCGGCCGTGCGGCGACTCGGCGCGGCTTCCGGCCTAGCCGGCCGGCGTGGCCGCGACCGAGGTCCCGTCCGGGATCGGGGTGGCGACCGGGTCGGCGGCATAGTGGTCCGCCACCCGGCGGGCCTGTGCGGCGATCCGCTCGCGGAGCTCGGCGGGCTCGAGGAGCTCGCAGTCCGGCCCGACCGCCAGGATCTGGGCGACGACCTCGTTCGGCCAGTCGAGCTGGATCCGCGCTCGGACCCAGCCGTCCGGGTCCGGCTCGTCGAGCCGCTCGAGCGTCTCGAACGGCCGCTCCCCGACCGCGCCGCGGAGGCGGGGCAGCCGCTCCCCGGCGATCCGCAGGACGATCTCGATCCGCGGCGTGTCGCGCTCGTACGCCGCGCTCGATTCCGTCCAGAACCCGGCCAGATCGAATTCCGCCGGCCGCTCGAATCGCTCGTCGAGCGCGGTCACCCGGGCCACCCGCGAGACCCGATACGTGCGTGGCTGGCCGTCGGCGCTCGCGACGAGATACCAGACCCCGGCCTTGAGGACCAATCCGAGCGGCTCGAGGACTCGATCGACCGTCTTGTCGCCGCGGTCGTAGCCGATCTGGATCCGTTGGCTCTCCCACACCGCCTCGGACAACGGGCCGAGAAGCGGCACCGGCTCGTCCGGGTGGTACCAGGCCGCCGCGTCGAGGTGGAACCGCTCGACGAGGCGTGAGGCTCGGGCGCGCAGCTCCGTCGGGAGGGCCGCCAGGACCTTGAGCCGGGCGGCCGCGACGACCGTGCCGAGCCCCAGCTCGGCGGCCGGCCCGGGCAGTCCCGACAGGAACAGGGCCTCGGCCTCGTCGGCGGTCATGCCGGTCAGTCGCGTCCGGTAGCCGTCGACGAGGCGGATCCCGCCATGCGGCCCGCGATCGGCGTAGATCGGGACGCCCGATGCGCTCAGGGCGTCGACGTCGCGATGGATCGTCCGGACGGATACCTCGAGCTCCCGGGCGAGCTCGGCCGCGGTCTGGCCGCCGCGCGACTGGAGCAGCAGGAGCAGGGACACGAGGCGGGATGCACGCATCGCCGCCACGATACCAAATCGTGACACGGACTGTCAGCTACATCACGCCGATCGAGGCGGGACGGACCACCACCCATCTGACTGCGTTCGTCGCGGATGGGCGAGGCTGGCAAGGCGCCGCCGAGGACCGAGACTGCGTTCGTCGCGCATGCGTGGTCGAGCGCAAGGCGCGCCCGAGCACCGGAGCGAGCGGGCTCGGATGCCCGTGAGCGAGGAGCGCAGGGCGCAACGCCGCGATCGGCCGCGCAGGTGCGACAGCCGTCAGTTCCGGCTGGAACCCTGATCGCGGAGGAACTGCTCGATTTCCGTGATCAGGTCGTCGCCGGCCGGAAGGCGCTCCTCGTCGACCATCGCCTCGAGCCGCTCGACGTAGCTGCGCGTGTTCTCGTCGGCCGTCGTCGCCGCGTCCAGGCGCGTCCGAAGCTGGTCGGACTCCTCGTCGAGGGGGCCGCTGATCAGCTCGATGTCGAGATGCCGGGCGACGGCTCGCTGGAGGGCGAGCGCCGCCGGCGGGTACGGGCCGCTGACGTAGTGGGGGACCTGGGCGAAGTACCCGACCGCGGTGATCCCAGACTCGGCCGCGCGCATCTCGAGGACGCTCACGAGCGCCGCCGGGACGCGAAGGAGGCCGGCCGGGCCCGGCCGGATGTCGCCGCGGAGAAGGCCGGGCTGGGACGCGGTTCCGAGGATCGGCACGGCCCGGGTGTGGGGGACCGCGGCCGGGATCGCCCCGATGCTCACCCACTCGACGACCCCGAGGGCGCGGGCGACCTCGACGACGGCATCGGCGAGCCGCGGCCAGCGGTAGTCCGGCTCGGGGCCGCTCAGGACGAGGACGTCCCGCCCGGCGTGGCGGACGAGCCGGATCTCGAACTCCGGCCACGTCAGCTCTGCCAGACGGCCATCCTGGATCTCGAGGGTCGGTCGCCGCGCCCGGTAGTCGAAGAGGCGGTCTGCGTCGAAGGTCGCGACGACCTCACCGTCGCCGGCGAGGAGCGCCGCCGCCGTCGTCGCCGCGCTCCCGGCGTCGACCCAGCCGTCGAGGGCGACGACCATGGCGGGCCGGCGAAGGGGTCCCGGATCCTCGAGTCGATAGAGGGCCACGGCGACAGGATAGGCGCCCCGCCGCGGGATGCGCCCCACGAGACGGGCGGTTCACACCGCGGGACGCCGCCGCCCGCGCCCGCGCGGATGCGCGACCGTCAGCCCGCCGAGCCGATCGAGCGTGCGACCGCTCCGAGCGGCCGGCCCGCATCCGCCGGCGCCACCCGCCGACCCACCAGCGAGGGCTCGATGATCCGCACGACGCCGTTCCACGATCGGACGAGCGCGGCCAACGTCTCCGGACTCTGGGAGCACTGGTCGGGCTACCTCGTCGCCCAGAAATACCAGCTCTCCGAGAAGTTCGAGTACTTCGCGATCCGCAACAGCGCCGGGCTCTTCGACTCCTCGCCGCTCTACAAGTACCGGATCCACGGGCCCGACGCCGAGGCGTTCCTGGCCGGGGTCCTCGCCCGCGACATCCGGACCTGCGCGGTCGGCCACGGGCAGTACACCGCGTGGCTCGACGATCGCGGGTTCGTCGTCGAGGACGGGGTGATCTTCCGGAACGCTGCCGACGACTACCTGCTCACCTGCGCCGAGCCGAACCTGGCCTACTTCGCGGCCCTCGTCGGGCGCCGCCGCGTGACCCTCGAGGACGTCAGCGAGGACTCGGCCGTCCTCTCGATCCAGGGACCGCGCTCGCGCGACATCCTCGGCTCCCTCGCGCCACAGGTCTGCGAGCTGCCGTACTTCGGGCTGACGAAGGCGAAGATCGGCGGCACCGATGTGACCGTCTCGCGGACCGGTTACACCGGCGACCTCGGCTACGAGCTGTGGATCCCCGCCGACCGGGCGCTCGCCGTCTGGGACGCCGTCGCGGGCGCGTCGGCGGGGCAGGGCGTGATCCCGTTCGGGCTGATCGCGCTCTACATGGCCCGGATCGAGGCCGGCCTGCTCCTCCTCGACGTCGACTTCGGTTCCAGCCGCTTCGCCTGGACCGATGCCAACCGCTCGACCCTGGTCGAGCTCGGGTTGAGCTGGATGGTCAAGGACCTCGCCGCCGACGACCGGGCGTTCATCGGCCGGGCCGCGGTCGAGCGCGAGCTGCGCGACAAGAGCTCCCGCTGGAAGCTGACGGGGCTCGTCCTCGACTGGCAGGACTACGACCGCCACTACGACGCGGCCGGCCTGATCCCGCCCAAGGACCACACCCCGATCCAGGACGAGTACTACGTCTACGACGACGGCGGCGTCCAGCTCGGCTACGCCACGAGCCTGATGTACTCGCCGATGCTCCAGCGCCACATCGCCCTCGCCCGCGTCCCGTTGGACCGGACGAAGCCGGGCTCAATGGTCAAGGTGGAGCTGCCGGTCAACCACCGCTACGAGTACTTCGACGCCGCCGTCAGCCGGCTGCCGCTCTACAACCCCGATCGGAGGACCGCCTGATGCCCAGGACCACCGGCGCCGCGGCGTCCTCCAACGGCCACGCGACCGATCCGGCAACGAACCTGCCGGACCGCCGGGCGAGCGAGCGGACCTACGACGCGATCGTCATCGGCGCCGGCCACAACGGCCTGGTCAATGGCGCCTATCTCGCGAAGAACGGGCTGCGGACGCTGATCCTCGAGCGGCGCCACCTCGTCGGCGGCGCGGCGATCACCGAGGAGCTCCGGCCGGGGTTCTGGTTCACGACGTTCTCGTACGCCCTGAGCCTCCTCCGGCCCGACATCATCCACGACCTCGAGCTGACGAAGCACGGCTTCATGCCGCTCCTGATGCCCTCGACGTTCGCCCCGATGGAGAACGGCGACTACCTCCTCCTCGGCCAGGACCACGGCGAGAACCTCCGCGAGATCGCCCGCCACAGCCAGCACGACGCCGACGCGTACGAGGCGTTCAACCACGACGTCCTGCGCGTCTGCCGGGCGATCAAGCCCCTCCTCGACCAGGTCCCGCCGGACATCTTCAGCAACGACCCGGAGGAGCTCGTCGCCCTCGCTGCCCTGGGCTCGCGGTTCCGGTCGATGGACAAGAAGGTCCTCCACGACGCGGTCCGCCTGCTGACCGGCTCGGCCGCCGACTTCCTCGACGACTACTTCGAGTCGGAGATCATCAAGGGCTACCTCGCCTCGTCGGCGATCATCGGCACGAAGGTCGGGCCGTACTCGCAGGGCTCGGGGCTCGTCCTGCTGTACCACATCCTCGGCGAGCACGACGGCGAGTTCGGGGCGTGGGCCTTCCACAAGCAGGGCAACGGCGGGTTCACGAAGGTCCTCGCCCGGGCCGCCGAGGCGTTCGGGGCGGAGATCGCCCTGGAGTCGCCGGTCGAGCGGGTGATCACCGCGAACGGCCGGGCGACCGGCGTCGCCCTCGCCGACGGGACCGAGTTCCACGCCCCGGTCGTCGTCTCGCGCGCTCGATCCGCGGCGGACGTTCCTCGAGCTCGTCGACCCGCGCGAGCTGCCGACCGACCTCGTCGAGGCGATCGAGCGGTTCCGCTTCCAGGGGACCTCCGCCAAGGTCAACTTCGCCCTCGACGGCGCGCCGCGCTACCCGGCCCTCGGCGATCGGACCGACCAGTACCGCGGGTTCACGAACATCGGGCCGTCGATGGAGTACCTCGAGCGGGCCTACGACGACGCGAAGTACGGCTGGTATTCGAAGCGGCCGTACATCGACACGGCGATCCAGTCGACGATCGACCCCGACATGGCGCCGCCCGGCAAGCACGTGATGAGCTGCTTCATCCAGTACGCCCCGTACCACCTCCGCGAGAGCGACTGGGACACCGAGAAGGAGCGCTTCGGCGACACCGTCCAGGCGACGCTCGAGTCGTTCTTCCCGGGCTTCGGCGACCTCGTCCTCCAGCGCGAGATCCGGACCCCGCTCGACATCGAGCGGACGGTCGGGCTGAGCGAGGGCAACATCTTCGCCGGCGAGTTCCTCGCCCCCCAGATGTTCCTGTTCCGGCCCGCGCCGGGCTGGTCGCAGTACCGGACCCCGATCGACGGCTACTACCAGTGCGGCTCGGGGACCCACCCCGGCGGCTGCGTGATGGGCGCTCCGGGCAAGCTCGCCGCCGGCCAGATCCTCAAGGACCGGGCGCGTCACGGCGGCGCCGCCGCGGAGCCGGTCGCGGTCGGGGCGGCTGCCGGCGCCTGACGACCGCCCGGACCGAACCGCCGCGGGGTCGGGGGTGTACAAGGGGGCATGACCTCCACGCCGCGCCGCGTCGCCCGCCCGCGTTGGGTGATCCTCATCGGATCCGCCGCCGCCGCCGTGGCCATCGCGATTTGCTCCGGAGTCGCTGCCGGGGCCTCGCCCGAGCCGTCGGCGGATCCGGGCGCGATGACGAACATCGAGGCCTGGCTCGACGTGGCGATCCCCGCCGACGCGCCGCCCGGCGAGTCGTACGCCATCGGGGTGACCCTGTGGGACACGGCCCAGGGTCGGCTCGCCGAGTTCAACGGCGGCTACGTCCGCCTCCACCCGGCGAAGGGGTCGGCGAAGCCGAGCCTCGCCACCACGTCGTCGGACTGGCCGGGCCATCTGATCGCCGATGTCGAGATCCCGGCGGGTGGCGCCGGTGCCCTGGAGATCGGCCTGTCCGATCAGGTCTGCACGATCCGCGGGTCCGTCCAGACCTGCGCCAACACCGAGTTCCCCTTCCGGCTGGCGGGCACTGGGCCGCCGCCGGACGCGCCGCGGACCGCCCTGATCGCCGCGACGACGACCGTCCCCAGCGGGCCCCTTCTCGCAGGCGAGCCGATCGACCTGACGGTGACGATCGAGCTCCAGGCCGGTTGGGACATCGCGTCCCTCGGCCTGCCGGACCAGCTGGTCGCCTACGCCAACAAGCGGAGCGGACCGGACCTCGCCACCGCGACGATCAACGACAGCGGGGAGAGAACGCCCACGGCGATCACCTATCGGGGCCAGATCACGATCGATGAGTCCGGCGAGGTGACGCTGTTCGTCGCGCTGCCCGGCAACGGCACCGAGGATCAGGTCCTCCCGGGCGCGACGACGCGGCTGGACATCGGAGGTGACGTGGCCGGGCCGTCGACGGCGCCGTCGACGGCGCCGCCGGTGCCGACCAGGACCCCGCCGGTGACGGAGAGCGTGCCGTGGCCGCTGATCGGCCTCGGCGTCCTCATCGTGGCGGCCGGGCTCCTCGTCCGGAGAGTCTTCGCCGACCTCTGATCGGGTCGTCGCCCGGCATCGCCCGGGTGCCCAGGACCCGCGTCCACGGCGAACGGCCCGCCCACGAGATCGTGGACGGGCCGTCGGTTCACCGGCCGGGTGCGGCCCCGGACCGGTCGCGGGCGAGGATGGTCGTCAGTCGACGACCATCCCGAACGGCGCTCCGCCGCCGGGGATCGCGATCGGCGAGCCGGCGATCTCGGTCACGGTCGTCCCGTCCACGGCGAAGGCGCTGACCTCGGCCGTGCCGGCGTCGACGACGTAGAGGAAGCCGCCATCGGGCGAGACCGCCGCGTCGAACGGCTTGAGCCCGGTCGGGCTGGCGAACGGGGTCGACCCCACGAGGTCCAGGGACCCGTTGCTGGCCACCGCGTAGCGGGAGATCGACGTCGATGCCGTGTTGATCGCGAAGAGGGCCCGGCCGTCGGGGCTGATCGCGACCCAGCAGGGCGCGGTCTGATTGTCGGCGAACGGCGAGCCGTCGATCGCCGAGAGCGATCCGTCGGCGGCGACGTCGTAGACCGAGACCGAGCCCGCGAGGGCGCCGTCGTGGGCGTTCGAGACGAAGAGCTGGTTGCCGTGCGTCGGCGAGAATGCGCTCCCGAACGGCCCGATCCGCTGGGCCGGGAACGGCGATCCGGGGGCGGCGGATCAGCCGGCCGTCGGCGCCGATCCGGAAGCCGTCGATGAACGACGGACCGGCGTTCGGCCCGACCCGCGCGCCGACGAGGCGACGTCCGTCGGGGCTGATCAGGACATGGCCCGGCAGCGCGTCGTCGGGCAGGGCGTACGTCGAGTCGACGATCGGGCGGAGATGTCCGCCGGCGTTCAGTCGGAAGCCGGTGTAGTTGCTGCCGCCGGCGCCGCCGTTGGCGACGTAGACGAGGCTGCCATGGACGGCGATGCTCACCGGCGCGCTGCCGTTCGACGACACGACGTCGGCAACCTGGAGCGAGCCGTTCGGCTTGATCCGGAGAACGGAGATCTGGTTGCTGCCCGGGTCGGTCGCGAGGAGGTACCGACCGTCGGCGGTCTCCTGGAGGCCGCCGGCGGACCCGAACGGGGCGCCCGTGCCGGCGCCACCGGCCGTCGAACGGCGATCCCGGGATCGGGGTCAGCGACCCATCGGCGTGGCGATCGAAGCCCGCGATCGTGTTGTGCCCGCTCGTGTTGTTGTTGACGTACACGTGGCCGACCGTCGGCGAGCCGGCGGCGAGGGCCACGCCGGCCGTCAGGGACGTGACCATCGCCGCGGCAACTGCCGCCAGGCCGATGAGTCGGGTGATTCGATGCATCCGGGATGCTCCTCCGTGGGTTCGGCCGATCGGGGTGTCGGCGCGTCGGGGAGCACGATCGCCGCCGCCGATGTCGTGGTCGTGACCGGCGGTTGACGTTTCCGTGACGTCCCGCCGCGGCGCGGTCGGGAGGCCGTCAGGCGGCCAGCGGGGCCGTCGCGAACAGGTGGCTGAACTGGCGGCACCAGATGACGACGCTCGCCGCCCGCGAGGGATCGTCGAGGGCGCCGGCCGGCACCGCGTAGTTCTGGTTGCCCGTGTCGGCCTTGAGTCGGCCGAGCTCGATCGCGTCGTCGCTGTAGCCGTCGGCCCGGCTCGAGAGGTAGACGTAGAGGTCCGGCCCGTTGCGGACGGCGAAGTCCTCGAGCCGGACGACGAACGAGCCCGGCGCGACCTCGATCAGGCGGGCGGTCCCGCGGCCGAAGTGGAAGTCGTCCGACCCGTGGAAGGCGCCGGATCGGGCGATCGGGGCGACCGAGGGTGGTGCGGCCGTGGCCGTGGCCGTGGGACGAGCGGGCGGGGGCGTGAGGGCCGGCCCGCTCGGTCCGGGCGACGGCACGGCGCCGGACGCCAGCGGTCCGCTCGACGGAGCCGCCGAGCCGCCCTGGCCGGGCCCGCCGCCGGCGATGGCCGGCGCCGGCTCGTCGATCGTCGCGCTCAGGACGAGAGGCGAGGCGAGGTACCAGCCGACCGGGACGGCGACGACGAGGATCGGGACGAGGACGAGCGTCGTCAGGATGGGATGGCGGCGGATGCGGGCCGGCCAATCGCGGCGGCGGGCGAGCGCGCCGAGGGCGATGACGGCGACCAGGCCGCCGATCATGACGGCCACCCGCGCGTCGTACAACGCGCCGAGCAGCGCCGACCCGAGGTCGCCAAGCCATGCCATCGGCGGAGTGTCGCCGCCCTCCGCGTCGATCCGATGACGACGAGGTCACGTTCGGTGCGATCCTTGCGGCGCCCTGTCGAATGGCGTCATCGTCCGGAAAGGAACCCGCGCCGATCCTGTGGTCATGAAGACAGCAACCCGCCGCAGCCCCCACGACCGGGACCGCGCGATCGCCCGCCTCCGGGCGATCACGCTCGGGACCACGATCGCCAGCGCCGCCGCCGTCGGCGGCTTCGGGGTCCTCGCGGCCCGTTCCTACGACGGCTCCTCGACCGAGGTGACGACGGCGGCGCTCGACTCGACCGCGGCGACGACGGGATCCGACGCCGCGACATCGGGCACGACGACGACCGACGCGACCGGGGCCGACGCGGTCCAGGCGACGCCTGCTCCGACGACGTCGACGGGCACCGCCCACGCCGCAACCGGGTCCTCGTGACCGAGCCCCGGACCGCCGACTGGCGGGCCATCGGCACGGGCGTCCGCCTCGTCGTCCTCGACGGCGACCTGGAGGCGGCACGGCGCGCGGTCGAGGGCGTCCTCGACCAGGTCGACCGGGCCTACAGTCGGTTCCGCGACGACAGCGAGATCGCCCGCGTCAACGCCGCCGCCGGCGAGCCGGTCGTCGTCAGCCCGCTCCTCGGCGACGCGATCGCCGTGGGCCTCCGCGCCGCGGAGCTGACCGGCGGCGCCGTCGATCCGACGGTCGGCCGGGCGATGCGCGCGATCGGCTACGACGCCGACTTCGACCGGATCCGCAACCCCGCGGGCCCGATCGAGCTTCGCCTCGAGCCGATCCCGGGCTGGCGCTCGGTCCGCTACCTGCCGACCCGCCGCGAAATCGTGCTTCGTCGCGGCGTCGAGCTCGACCTCGGCTCGACGGGCAAGGGCCTCGCCGCGGACCTCGCCGCCGTCGCCGCCCTGGCGGCGATCCGGCGGGCCCACGCCGGGACCGCCGCCGCCGGCGGGGCTCCCGATCGGGGAGGGGTGCTCGTCTCGCTCGGCGGCGACATCGCGGTCGGCGGCGCGGCGCCCGACGGCGGCTGGCGGATCCTGATCGCCGAGGACAGCGAGACGCCGTCCGACGCCGCGGGCGAGGTCGTGGCGATCGAGACGGGGGCGATCGCGACCTCGAGCACGACCGTCCGCCGCTGGCGTCGGGGCGGGCGCACGCTCCATCACCTGATCGATCCGCGGACCGGCGGTCCGGTCGAATCCCCATGGCGGACCGCCTCGGTCGTGGCCGCGACGTGCGTCGAGGCCAACACCGCCGCGACGGCCGCGATCGTCATGGGCGACGGGGCGCCGGATTGGCTCGCGGCCGCCGGGCTGCCCGCCCGGCTCGTGGCCCGCGACGGCGCCGTGGCCCGCCTCGGCGGCTGGCCGGACCCGGCGCCCGAATCGGCCCCGGGCACCGATGGCGACCACGCGTCCGGCGACCCCGCGTCCGGTGACCCCGCGGCGACGTAATCGGACTGAAAGGTGCCGACTCTCATGATCGGCTCATTCCGATCCGGGGACATCGTCCCCACCAACCGCACCGGAGCGCGCAGTTCGTGAGCACCCAGATCCTGTGGTTCACCACCCGGGGAGCCGGCGTCGTGTCCCTGATCCTCTTCAGCGCCGTGGCCTGCCTCGGCCTGCTGGCGGTTGCCCGCACGCAGTCGGTCCGCTGGCCGCGCTTCCTGACGGTCGAGCTGCATCGAAGCCTCGCCCTGCTGTCGATCGTGTTCCTCGCGATCCACATCGTCACCGCCGTGCTCGACCCGTTCACGAAGCTCGGGATCGCGGCGGCGCTCGTGCCGCTCGCCTCCTCCTATCGCCCGCTGCCGGTCGCCTTCGGCGTCGTGTCCGTCTACCTCGTCCTCGCGATCATCGTCACGAGCCTCCTCCGGGAGCGGATCGGGCACCGCCTCTGGCGGGCGATCCACTGGGCGTCCTACGCGGCCTGGCCACTCGCCGTCGAGCACACCCTCACCGCCGGGAGCGACGCCTTCACGCCGTGGCTGCTGGCGATCCAGGGCGGATGCGTGATCGCCGTGAGCGCCGCCCTCGTCTGGCGGCTCACCGCCGGCGGCACGAACCGCAGCCGGCTCGCCGCGGTGACCGGCGGCACGGCCGACCCGGTCGCCGTCGATCCCGCATGGAGGAACCACTGATGGAGCCGCGGCTCTTCGCCGGGCCGCCCGCCGCGGCCGGCCCCGAGACCCTCGCCGACCACCTCGCCCGGCTCGGCCGCCTGCCGGCCCGCGGCGCCGCGCCGGCGGTCATCCCCGTCCTCGAGGCGAGCGGCCTGCTCGGCCGCGGCGGCGCCGGCTTTCCGGTCGGCCGCAAGTGGAGGTCCGTCGCCGGCCAGCCCGGCGGCCGACCGGTCGTCCTCGCCAACGGCGCCGAGGGTGAGCCGCTCAGCGCCAAGGACCGGACGCTGCTCCGCCTCCGGCCGCATCTCGTCCTCGACGGGGCGATCCTCGCGGCCGATGCCGTCGGCGCCAACCGGGTCGCCCTGTACATCGGCACGGCCCACCGGGACGCCCACGCCGCGATCCGGCGCGCCCTCAAGGAGCGCCGCGACCTCCGCGTCGCGGTCGACCTCCTCGAAGCGCCCGACGCCTACGTCGCCGGCGAGGAGTCGGCCGCCGTCCACTACGTCAACGACGCCGACGCCCGGCCGACCGTCACGCCGCCCCGCCCCTACGAGCGCGGGGTCGCCGGCCGGCCGACCCTCGTCCAGAACGTCGAGAGCCTCGCCTACGCCGCGCTCATCGCTCGCTTCGGCGATGGCTGGTACCGCGAGCTCGGCCGGGACGCGACCCCGGGAACGGCGCTCGTGACGGTCAGCGGCTCGGCCCGCGACGGCGTCCGCGAGATCGAGATCGGCACCCCGATCGGCGAGCTTGCCGGGCTGGCCGGCGCCGGCGAGGGTCCGCGCGACCGCCAGGCCGTGCTCCTCGGCGGCTACTTCGGCGGCTGGCTCTCGACAGCGCGGAGCTGGGACGTCCCGCTCGACCCGATCAGCCTGCGCTCGGCCGGCAGCGCGTTCGGCGCCGGGGTCGTCGCCTTCCTCGGCAACGACCGCTGCGGCGTCCGGGCGACGGCCCGGATCATGGACTACATGGCCGGCCAGTCGGCGGCCCAGTGCGGGCCGTGCGTCTTCGGCCTGCGGGCGATCGCGGACGCGACGGCGCGCCTCGCCACCGGCCGGCCCGAGCGCGACGACCTCGCCCGGATCGAGCGCTGGTCGCAGCAGCTCGGCGGGCGCGGCGCCTGCCGCCATCCCGATGGCGCCGTCGGGCAGCTCCTCAGCTCGCTCCGCGTGTTCGGGCCGGACTGGGAGGAGCACCAGCGCCGGCGGCCGTGCGCCCGCGAGCGGTCGTCGTCGGCCGGGCACGTGCCCGCCCGAGGAACGTCCGGCCGACCGGCGTCGCCGGCCGGGGCGGTGGCCTGACATGGCGACCTCGTTCCGGGCCGCCCGCCTGAACCGTGTCGGCGCAGCGGAGGCGAACCCGATGCGGACCGAGCTCGTCGTCGACCGGATCGCCTGCGACGGCTTCGGGATGTGCGCCGAGCTCCTGCCGGAGCTGATCGAGCTCGACGACTGGGGCTATCCGATCGTCGCCGCCGGCGGCGTCCCCGACGCCCTTCTCGACCACGCCCGGCGGGCGGTCGCGGTCTGCCCGGTCCTGGCCCTCCGCCTGGCCCGCGTCCCGACCGCGCCGGTCGAGCGCGGCGTCGCCGGATGGCACGGCACGCCGCCGCGAAGCGTGCGACGCTGACCACATGCGGATCCTCGTCGCCGAGGACGACCCGGGACTCCGGGAGGTCATCGTCCTCGGCCTGGCCGACAGCGGC
Organism: uncultured Chloroflexia bacterium; assembly: GCA_963710105.1. GTDB lineage: Bacteria > Chloroflexota > Limnocylindria > Limnocylindrales > CSP1-4 > CF-46. The sequence goes on along the minus strand of CAVPYV010000001.1, from coordinate 2,161,293 downwards.
TATCACGTCGACGCGGTCGAGCGGGGCGACGACGCGATCGACCAGCTGAAGTTCTACGACTACGACGTCGCGATCCTCGATTGGCGGATGCCGGGCGCGGAGGGCATCGAGGTCGTCGAGTGGGCCCGCCGCAACCGCCGCCCGACGGCGATCCTGATGCTCACGGCGCGGGACACCCCGGCCGACCGGATCCGGGGCCTCGACAGCGGCGCCGACGACTACCTCGTGAAGCCGTTCGACTTCGGCGAGCTCCTCGCCCGCGTCCGCGCCCTCCAGCGCCGGCCGCGCGGCGTGGACGGCCCGACGATCGAGCGCGGCCGGCTCCTCCTCGACCCGGTCAAGCGGATCGTCACGGTCGCCGGCCGGGAGCTCGGCCTGACCTCGACCGAGTACCGGATCCTCGAGCTGCTGATGCGCCGCGCGCCGGCGGTCGTGGACCGCAAGGCGATCGCCGAGCACGGCTGGGCGGACGAGACGGAGCCCCTCGGCTCGAACGCCATCGACGTCCAGCTCAGCCGAATCCGGGCCAAGCTGCCCAACGCCGGGATCCGGATCGTGACCGTCCGCGGCGCCGGCTACCGGCTGGAGGACGCGTGACCGCGCCGGCCCTCCCGAGCGTCCGGGGAACCTCGATCCGGGTGGCCCTCGCGGCCACGGCCGTCGTCGCGATCGCCTACGCCGCGGTCGCTCTCGCGGTGATCGTCATCGTCCAGCGCAACCTGACCGACCAGATCGACCAGCGGATCACGTCGTCCTTCGTCCGCCTGCCGCACGACGGGCCCGACGACGGCGGGCCGTACGAGGCCCCGCCGCCCGAGCGGCTCGGCGGCGCCCCGGTGATCCTGTGGGCGGTCGAATTCGAGCGGGCGGATCGAGACGGCGCCGTCGAACCCGGACCTGCCGTCGGAGTACGCCGGCGTCACGAGCCCGATCACGGCCACGATCGACGGCGTCGAGCTGCGGCTGGCCGGCCGCGCGGTCGGGGACGACTGGGTCGTGATCGGCCAGTCGCTCGACACCGTCACCGAGACGCGCGGCACCGTCATCCTCGCCGAGCTCGTGATCGCGCCGCTCCTGCTCGGGATCGTCTTCCTCGGGGCCGTCGCGATCGGCCGCCGCGTGGCCACCCCGATCGAGGCGTCGCGCCGACGCCAGCTCGAGTTCACCGCCGACGCCTCGCACGAGCTGCGAACTCCGCTGGCGGTCATCGAGGCCCACACCAGCCTCGCCCTCGCCCACGACCGGGACGTCGGGTGGTACCGCTCGGCCTTCGGGCGGGTCGACCACGAGTCGAAGCGGATGCGGCGGATGCTCGAGGACCTCCTGTGGCTGGCCCGGTTCGACGCGTCGAAGGGCAGCCCGAATGTCGAGCCGGTCGATCTCGCCGTCATGGCGGGTCAGGCGGTCGACCGGTTCGGGGCGATCGCCGAGACCCGCCATCTCGCGATCGACCTCTCGGTCCCGCCCGACGGCGCCGTGATCGCCGCGCCGCCGGAGTGGCTCGATCGGCTGCTCGGCGTCCTCCTCGACAACGCCTGCAAGTACGCTCCCGAGGGCGGCCGGGTCGCGGTCTCCGTCGCGGTCGACGGGGCGCGCGTCGCGCTGACCGTCGACGACAGCGGGCCGGGCATCCCCGAGACCGAGCGGACCCGGATCTTCGACCGGTTCCACCGGGCGACCGACCGCCAGGGCGGCGCGGGCCTCGGGCTCGCGATCGCCGATGCGATCGTCCGGGCGACCGGCGGTCGGTGGCGGGTCGCCAGCGCCCCGGACGGCGGCGCCCGGATGGGCGTCAGCTGGAGCCGCGCACTGGCCTGAGGCGCGTCGGCGGTTCGCGGCCGGTTGGCGGCCCGGCGGGCCCTTCGGCCCCTCCTGGCCCTCCTGGCCCGCCAATTCCCGGCATCCGAGCGAGCCTCGCCCGGTACGCCGGCCGGGCCGGCCAATTCCCGGCATCCGAGCGAGCCTCGCCCGGTACGCGGGCCAGGCCCGCTGATTCCCGGCATACGAGCGAGCCTCGCCCGGTACGCCGGGGCTCGGGATGGTCGCCACGCTCGAGAACGCGTCGGGCCGAGTGGGCCGGCGATCCTAAGGGGCGACGCTCGCCTGAATGCCGAGGATCGCGCCGGCGGGCCGGGCCACCGACCCGGGCTGGCGGCCCGGCCACCGTCGGCGCACCGACGCCGCCCTCACCGACGCCCCGCCGCAAACGGCGAGCGGCGCAAGACACCCCCCCGCGCCCGTGTCGGTTTCGAAATCTTCGGTCGATCCCGGCAGCCGCGTAACCGTTCCGAAAGACTCGATCGGCGAGACTCCCGTCATGAGCCACGATCCTCGCCCGCACATCCACCGCCGGCGGCATGCCATCGGCCGGCTTCAATCGATGACGACCGGGGCCGCGATCGCCGGCCTGGCCGGCACCGCCGGGTTCGGCATCCTCGCCGCGGCGACCTGGTCCGGCAACGCGACGGCGGCGGACGAGCCGTCCGGCGCCACGTCGATCGTCGGAGCCAACCGGACGTACGACAGCGCCGGCGGCGACGACGGCGCCGGCGGCGACGACGACCCGGTGACGACGGCGCCGACGCCGCGACCCTACGTCGTCCCGAACAACGGCGGCACAGTCCAGCAGCCGACGATCATCAGCCCGCGCGTCCAGCGCGGCAGCGGCTCGGGCCACGCGTCCACCGGTGGATCGCATTGACATCGTCGACCGGTGGATCGCATTGACATGACCGTCCTCGCGCGCGACCGGCACGCGGCCGCGCCGCACCTTCATCGTCCGGCCGTCGTCGAGCTCGTCGATACCCCCCGATCGACCTCCGGCGGCCGGACGGTCAGCCTGTCGGGCGCGCTCGTCTCGCAGGTCCTGCGCTTCGGCACCATCGGCGTGGTGAGCACGATCGCCTGGGCCGCCCTCTTCGCCGCCCTCCGCGGAGCCGGCCTGGGCAGCGTCGCGGCGAACGGGATCGCCCTCGTCGTGACGGCGATCGGCAACACCGCCGCGAACCGGCGCCTGACGTTCGGGGTCACCGGTCGCGCCGGCCTGGTCCGCGACCACGGCGCCGGCCTGCTCGCGTTCGGCCTCGCCCTCGGTCTTACGACGGCGACCGCGGCCGCTCTCGATTGGCTGGCGCCGGATGCGACCCGGATCGTCGAGCTGGCGGTCCTCGCCGCCGCCAATGCCGTCGCGACCGGGGGCCGCTTCGTCCTCCTCCGCTCCTGGATCGGGCGCGCCTCACCGCTGCCCGTCACCTGACTCGGGTCGCCGCCCGGGCGACCGCCACCACCGACTCGCATCCCGACCACAAAGGACACCGTGATGACGACTGCCCTGCGCCCGGACGGCGGCTTCGACACCGATCCGTCGGCCGGCCTCCTCCCGTTCGACACCGCGGCCGGGCCGCTGCCTCGGGCGCTCGCCTCGCGCCGGGTCGTCGGCCTCTCGTGGGCGCTCGCGGCACAGGTCGGCGTGGCCGGGCTGGCAGCCCTGCTCTACCTCGTCAATCTGACCGTCAGCGGCTTCGCCAACGTCTACTACTCCGCGGCCGCGCTCGCCGCGTCGCAGAGCTGGTCGGCGTGGTTCTTCGGCTCCATCGACGCGAGCAACTTCATCACGGTCGACAAGCCGCCGCTGGCCACGATGGCCATGGGCCTGTCGGTTCGCCTCTTCGGCCTCAGCTCGTGGAGCATCCTCGCGCCCGAGGCATTGATGGGCGTGGCGACCGTCGTGATCCTGATGGCGATCGTCCGCCGGACGATGGGTGCGCCGGCCGCGATCATCGCCGGGCTCGTGGCGGCGCTCACGCCGGCCGCGGTCCTGATCTTCCGCTTCAACAACCCGGATGCCCTCCTCACGCTCCTCCTCGTCGGCGCGGCGTACGCCTTCATTCGGGCCCTCGAGCGCGGCAGCCTGCGCTGGGTCGCCTTCGCCGCCGTCCTCGTCGGGCTGGCGTTCAACACGAAGTACCTCCAAGGCTGGCTCGTCCTTCCCGCGTTCGCGGCGGTCTGGGCGATCGCGGCGCCGGGCGGGATCCGCCGCCGGGTGATCGGGCTCGCGGTGGCCATGGCGACGGTCGTCGTCGCGAGCGGCTGGTGGGTCCTCGTCATGGAGCTCCTGCCGGCGTCGGCCCGCCCGTTCGTCGGCGGCTCGACGAACGGCTCGGCGCTCGACCTCGTCCTCGGCTACGACGGCCTCGGCCGGATCTTCGGTGGCGAGGGCCCGGGCGGTGGCGGCGGCGGCTTCAGCGGCACGCCGGGCCTGCTCCGGCTGTTCAACGAGCAGCTCGGCGGCCAGGTCGCCTGGCTCCTGCCGCTGGCCGGCCTCGGCCTCGCGATCGGCCTGTGGGCTCGCCGCCGCGAGCCGCGGACGGATCTCCGCCGGGCCGCTTACCTGATGTGGGGCCTCTGGCTCGCCGTCCACGTCGTCGTCTTCAGCTTCATGTCCGGCGTGATCCACTCGTACTACGCGGTCGCCCTGGCGCCGGCCATCGGCGCGCTCGTCGGCGGCGGCGTGAGCGAGCTATGGGCGATTCGCTCCCGGACGCCGCACCGGCCGTGGGCCGGCACCGTCCTGGCCGGCGGTCTCGCGGCAAGCGCCGCGGTCGCGTGGCTGCTCCTCGGCCGGACACCCGAGTTCGCGCCCGGCCTGGCGGTCGGCGTCGTCGCCGTGACCACCGCGGTCGCCATCGTCCTCGCCCTGCCGGCGCGGGCGACGCCGCGGCCGATCCAGCTCGGCGCGATCGTGCTCGGGGTCGCGGTCCTCCTCGCAGGCCCGGGCGCCTACGCCCTCGACACGATCCGGACCGCCTACGGTGGCGGCGATCCGGCCGCGGGGCCGCAATCGGCGGCCGCCAACGGTGGCCCCGGTGGCTTTGCGGGCGGACCCGGCGGCTCGGCGGCGAACGGCCAGCTGCCCGGCGCGCGGCCGGGCGACGGCGGGACGGTCCCCGGGGGGACGAACCCGGGTGGAACCGTCCCGGGCGCAGGCGGGCCGCCGGCCGGCGGCGGTGGGATCGGCGACGGCGCCGGCGGGGCGGGCGGGGCCGACGCCGTCAGCTCGACGCTGACGGACTACCTCGTCGCCAACCGCGGCAGCGCGCGCTGGATCGTCGCGGTCACCTCGGCCAACCAGGCCGGCTCCATCGAGCTCGCAACGGGCGAGCCGGTGATGGCGATGGGCGGCTTCACCGGCTCGGACCCGGCCCCGACCCTCGAGCAATTCCAGTCCTTCGTCGCGTCCGGCGCGTTGCGCTTCGTGATCGTCGGTGGGCAGGGCGGGGGACCGGGCGGCGGATCCGACACGTCGGCGCGGACCTCCTGGATCGAGGCAAGCTGCACGGCGATGACGAGCGTGTCCGCCAGCCTGTACGACTGCGCCGGCGCGGTGACGTCCGGCTCCTGACCCGGGCTCGTCCGACCGGAAGCGCGCTCGCGGGTGAGCGCCCGCGAGCCCAGCCGGGCGGCGCGCAGGACGAATGGCCCTGCCGGGCAAGGCCGTGCGGCAGCGGACCCGCTCTTGATCGCTTGGCTACGATGACCGGGCCACCCCTGCGCGGTGGCGCCGTCGTCGTGGAGGGCGACGCGCGAGCCCAGACACACGGAATCGGATGGTGAACGCCCATGCGCGTTCGACGCGGTCTGCTCTTCTGGGGCCTGTTCCTCATCCCGCTCGGCGGGATCACCCTGCTCGTCCGGGCCGGCGTCTTCAGCGCCGACCAGCTGAGCGAGGCGTGGCGGCTGTGGCCCCTCATCCTGGTCGGGATCGGCCTGGCGATCGTGCTCGGCCGGAGTCGCACGGCGGTGGTCGGCACCGCGGTCGTCGCCTTGATCGTGGGGTCGCTCGGCGGCGCCGCCCTCGCCAGCGGCAACCTCTGGTTCGGACCCCTGTCCGACTGCGCGATGGCCAGCGGCCCTTCGGACCAGCATCTCGAGCTGACGGGCACCCTCGAAGCCGGGGCGGCCGTCCGGCTCGACGTCCGCTGCGGCTCGGTCGACCTGGCCACCGGGCCCGGCAGCGACTGGCGGCTGAACGCCGGGTACCGCGGGCCCGCGCCGATCGTCGACGCGTCGTCCAGCCGGCTTTCCGTCCGCGTCCCCGGCGGTCCCGGCGAGCGGCGTCACGACTGGACGCTCGGCCTGCCCGCCGCGGCGGTCGGCACGATCTCACTCACCGCGAACGCGGCGCGCGCCGATCTCGACCTGCCCGGCGCCCACCTCGCCAAGCTCGACGCCGACATGAACGCCGGCGATCTCCGGATCGGGGCGAGCGCGGGTGCGATCGACGAGATCGACCTGTCGATGAACGCCGGCCGGATCCGGCTCGACGTCGGCGCCGCCGCCCTCGAGGGCGACGTGTCGGTGAACGCCGGAGCGATCGACATCTGCGTCCCTGAGGGCGTGGGCCTCCGCTTCGACGTCAACGACCAGCTCACGTTCGTCCACAACCTCGGCTCGCGCGGTCTGTCCCGGTCCGGGAACACGTGGACGCGCGACGCCACCGGCGGCGCTCCGGAGATCGACCTGTCGATCGAGGGCAACGCGGCGAGCCTGACCCTGAACCCCGAGGGAGGATGTCGATGAACCGCCACCTGTACCGGTCGCGCGACGATCGGATGCTCGCCGGGGTGGCCGGCGGCCTCGCCGAGCTGTGGGACGCGGACCCGTCGCTCGTCCGGATCGTCTGGGCCCTGCTCGTCGTCCTGACCGGTGGAATCGCCCTCGTCGTCTACATCGTCATGGCGATCGTCGTCCCCGAGGAGGACGATCCGCGGGCGTGGGGCGGCCGTCCGACCGCCTGGGGCGGGCCATCGGGCCAGCCCGGCGTTCCCGCCGGCGATGCGTCCGGACCGGCTCCGGCCGGAACCCCCGATCAGCCGTACGGCGGCGCCGGGTTCACCGACCCGCCAGCCGGCGGCGTCGCAACGGGCCCGACCCCGTCCGCGGCGGGCGACTGGCACCAGGCCCGGGCCGACGCCCGCGAGATGCGGCGCGAGGCCAGGGCCGCGCGCCGCGCGGCTCGTGGATCCGGCGGCCGATCCGGGGCGATGATCATCGGCGTCCTGTTCATCCTCGTCGGCGTCTGGTACCTCGTCCGCGAGTACCTCCCGACCATCGATTGGGACTGGTTCTGGCCGCTCGTCCTCGTCGGCGTCGGCGTCCTCGTCCTCGTGCTCGCGTTCCGGCCGCGGTCGGATGACTCAGGCCCGGGTGGCCCCGGCCAGGGCGGTGGCGCATGACGATCCATCGCGGGTCGGTCGTCGCCGCGACGTGGCTGATCGGCCTCGGTCTGGTCTTCCTGGTCCGCCAGGCGCTCAACCTCGACTGGGGCGAGGCCTGGCCGCTCTTCCTGATCCTCGTCGGCGTCGGCGGCTTCGTGTCGCGGGCGGTCGGCGGGGTCCGCGGCGTCGGCGACGTCTGGTCGTTCACCTGGCCGGTCCTGTGGATCGGGGTCGGCGTCGTCCTGCTCCTGAGCACGACCGGCAACCTCGCCCGTCAGCCGCTCGATCTGATCGGCGACGGCTGGCCGTGGGTCCTCGTTGCCCTCGGCGCGTGGTTCCTGATCGGGGCGGTCCTGCCGTTCGGCTCGGCCCCCGACGAGCACCTCACGATCCCGCTCGGCGGCGTCGCCGAGGCGGCGGTCCGGATCAAGTTCGGCGCAGGAGAGCTCGACGTGGGCCCCGCGGCGGCGGGCAACCTCGTCGACGGCCACTACATCGGCGGCGTCGTCCGGCGGGATCTCGGTCCGGGGCGCGTCGAGCTCGAGCAGGACACGACGTACGGCCTGCCCTGGCTCGACGGCCGCTGCCAGTGGACGGTGGGCCTGGCGGCCGACGTTCCCCTCGACCTTCGCTTCGACACCGGCGCCGCGCGGGCCCGGCTCGACCTCGGCGACCTCCGCGTCCGCAGCCTCGAGCTCCACACCGGGGCGAGCGAGACGAGGATCCGTCTGCCGCGGGCGGCCGGCGTCACGAGCGTGCGGGCCGAGACCGGCGCGGCGTCGCTCATCGTCGAGGTCCCGACCGGCGTTGCCGCCCGGATCCGGAGCCGGATGGCGATCGGCAGCAGCCAGGTGGACGAGGCGAGGTTCCCGCGGACGGCGACCGGCTTCGAGTCGGCCGACTATGCGACCGCCGCCAACCGCGTCGACCTCGATCTGCAGGGCGGCGTCGGCTCGATCCGGGTCGTCGGCGTCGCCTGACGGCTGACCCTCCGGGGCGGCCGCGGTCTTCGCGCCGCCCCGGACGAAGACGGCGGCAATTGGCTACCGTTCGGGCATGACCATGCCCGACGCCGACGCCGACCGGCAGCGCCTCGAGACCGCGCTGGCCGGCCACGGCGAGCACGAGCTCTTCCCGTGCGACCCGGCCCTCGCCGACACCGCGGCATTCTGTGCCGCCTACGGGTTCGACCCCGCCGACTCGGCCAACACGATCGTCGTGATCGGCAAGTCGGACCCGCCGGTCTACGCCGCCTGCGTCGTCCTGGCCACCCACCGCCTCGACGTGAACCGCGTCGTCAAGCAGCGGCTCGGCACGCGCAAGGCCTCGTTCGCCTCGCCCGACGAGACCCGCGCCCTGACCGGGATGGAGATCGGCGGCGTCACGGCGTTCGGGCTGCCGGCCGGCCTGCCGCTATGGGTCGACGGCGCGGTCATGGAGCGTGAGCGGATCGTCCTCGGTGGCGGCAGCCGGAGCTGGAAGGTCCTCGCCCCGCCGTCGATCCTGCGAAGCCTCCCGAACGTCGAGATCGTCGAGGGCCTCGCGGCGCCGCGCCAGCCCGAACCCGCAACCTGACCGCGGCTCGCGACTGCGTTCGTCGCGCAGGGGCGAGGCTGGCAAGGCGCCGCCGAGGACCGCAGCGAGCGACCTCGGACGGTCGTGAGCGAGGACCGCAGGCGGCAACGCCGCCAGCGTCGTCCAGGCGCGACAGCCCTAGTCGGTGACGTAGTCCCGGAGCTTGCGGCTCCTGCTCGGGTGGCGCAGCTTGCGCAGCGCGTGGGCCTCGATCTGGCGGATCCGCTCGCGGGTCAGCCCGAACTCGTGACCGACTTCCTCGAGCGTCCGGGGCCGGCCGTCGTCGAGCCCGAAGCGAAGCCGGATGACCCGCTCCTCGCGGCCCTCGAGGCTGTCGAGGACGCGGGCGACCTGCTCGCGGAGCATCGTCTCCGACACGGCCTCGATCGGGGAGATCGCGTCGGGATCCTCGATGAGCGAGCCGAGCTCGGTGTCGCTCTCGTCGCCGATCGGCGTCTCGAGCGAGACCGGGTTCCGCCCGTACGAGCGGACCTCCTCGACCTTCTCGGCCGTGATCGCGGTCTTGGGGTCCTCCGACAGGACCGCGGCGATCTCGGCGTTCGTCGGCTCGCGGCCCAGCTGGACCGTGAGCTCGCGCGACGTCCGGGTGACGCGGTTCATCGTCTCGACCATGTGGACCGGGATCCGGATCGTCCGCGACTGGTCGGCGAGGCCGCGCTGGATCGCCTGGCGGATCCACCACGTCGCGTAGGTCGAGAACTTGAAGCCCCGCTCCCACTCGAACTTGTCGACGCCGCGCATCAGCCCGGCATTGCCCTCCTGGACCAGGTCGAGGAGGCTCATCCCGCGGTTGATGTACTTCTTGGCGTTGGCGACGACGAGGCGGAGGTTCGCCGAGGTCAGGTGCTCGCGCGCCGCGAGGCCGGTCGCGACGAGGCTGGGCGCCATCGTCTCGATCGCGTCCGCGTCGTGCCCGCCGTCGAGCCAGCGGCGGACCGCCGGCAGGGCGATCTCGTCGCGGGCCCATGTCCGCATCGCGACCATCGCCGCGTTGTCGCGGACCGCCGGGCGGGCGGCCGCGCCGTGGATCCAGGTCAGGAGCGCCAGGAACGTCTCGGCGTCGAGCCGCTCGTTGTACACGGCGCGCTGGTTGCGGGCTCGCTCCAGCAGCTCGGCGGCCTCGCCGGTGGCCGCCTCGATCGCCTCGGTCAGGCCGAAGCGCGGAGCGGTGACGAGGAGGTCGGTGGCGTCGTCCGACTCGAGCGCCGCGCGGACGACCCGGGCCGCGAGATCGGCGAAGGTCAGGGCGTAGCGAGGGTGCTTCGCGCGGGCGGTCGGCTCGCTGTCGTTGGCCGTCCAGACGTGGAGGTCGAGGACGGCCAGCCCGGGATCGCGGGTGATCCGGAGGCCGAGCTCCATCGTCTTCGCGAGCATGACCTCCTCCTCGGCCGTGAGGAGCGGGACGCGGGCGATCTCGCGGAGATAGAGCCGGGTCGAGTCCTCGATGTCGAGGAGGTCGTCGTGCTCGGCCGCGTCAGGCTCGTCGTCGGGCGCGGCCGCCGCGGCCCGCGGAGCGGGCGTCGCCACCGCCAGGGTCGGGTCATGCTCGACGACGGCGGCGACATCCTCCGGGCTCGGCCCGGGCTCGTCGCTGGCCGGAGACGTGCCGGCCAGGGCGTCGATGTGAAGGTTGGGGGTCTGATCGAGGAAAGTCGTCAACGGTGCTCCAGGAGGTGTCGATGCGCGGCGCGAGTCGCGCGGAGAGGACGTTGCGGGATGCTGAGCTGCGACCGGACCGCGCATCCGCCGAGGCGAGCCGGGTGGTGCATCCGCTTCCGCCAGGAGCCGGACACACGGACCGGCGTGTCAAGTCTTGACACGCCAGCGATGCATGAATCCTACCCGATCCGGGCCGATTTGACAACCCCCCTGTCAATACTCGGGCGGAGTATGCGTGCCCGCCCGGGCCGTCGTCCGATCGGCGGGGCGCGAAGGCACCGCCGGTACCTTCGTCCTATTGTCCGTGGCCCACCCGGCCACGAGTCTTCGGGGACCGCTCCCGGTCCTCGGAGACAACCTGCACCCATGACCACCGCCGCCCGTCGCCGGTCGACGCCGTCGCTGCCCTCGCGGGCCGTCGTCGCCGTCACGGCACTCCCGACGGTCGCCGCGGTCATCGCCCTCGTCGTCGTCGTCGCGGCGTTCCCGCTCCAGGCGGCGATCGCCCCGCCCTTCACGATCGGCTCGCTCGATCCGGCGGTCACGGGCCTCGGCCTCTGGATCGTCCTCGGGCTCGCGACGTCGTCCCGTTCGGAGGCCGGCGAGGGTCGGGTCACGATCACGTACGGGGTCGGCCCGATCGTCGGCGCGTGGGCCCTCGGCGGTCCCGCGGCGGGCGTCTGGGTGGCGCTCCTCGGAACCTTCGAGCTGCGCGAGCTCCGCGGCGAGGTGCCGTGGTACGGGGCGGTCGCCAATCACGCGACACAGATCCTCGTCGCGGCCGCCGGCGGGCTCCTCACCCTGGCGATCCGTGACGCGACGCACGCGGCCCCGGGCGAGGCTGCCGACATGATCGCGGTCGTGGCCGGCGCGCTGGCGTTCTGGCTGCTCGGGCTGGTCATGGCGATCGCCACGATCTGGGCCCGCAACCGACGCCCGCCGCGCGAGGCCCTCGGCGTGTCGTGGCGGACGATCGCCTCGATGATCGTCGCCGAGTCGGCGCTCGCCTGGGTCCTCTCGCTCGCGTATCGCCTGATCGCCTGGTGGAGCCCGGTCGTCCTGATCTTCGCCGACATCGCCGCGTCGGGAACGCTCGATCGTGGCCGCGCCGCCTGGCTCGCCCGCCACGACCAGATCACCCACCTGCCGAACCGGATGGCCCTCGCCGAGCGGGCCCAGGATCTGCGCCGCTCCGGCCGCTCCGGGGCCTACGTCTTCTACCTCGACCTCGACGGCTTCAAGACGGTCAACGACGACTACGACCACGACACCGGCGACGCGGTGCTCCGGATCGTGGCCGACCGCCTGGCGGCGGCCAAGCGCCACGACGACTTCCTCGCCCACTTCCACGGCGACGAGTTCGTGATCCTCGCCGCCGGCGTGACCTCGGACGAGGATGCCAACAACGTGATCGCCCGGCTGACGGCCGCGGTCGAGGTGCCGATCGTGCTGCCGGAGGGGACGATCCACGTGTCGGCCTCGGTCGGCTTCCACGTGATCTCGGACCTCCGGACGGTCGATGCCGAGATCCGCCAGGCGGATCGCCGGATGACCCTCGCCAAGCGCGACCGGGCCCGGGCGAGCGGGCGGGTGCGCCGGGTCAGCTGATCACGGCGGCCCGTGCCGCGTTTCAGCCGGCCGGCGCCACGTTCGGCCGGCGCCAGGTTCAGCCGGCGCGGATGGCCTCGATGACCGGGCCGAACGCCTCGACGGTCGCGAGCGTGTTCGGGCGGAGCTGGACCTGGAGCTCGGCGATCCCGAGGTCACCGTAGGCGCGCAGGGCGGCGGCGATCCCCTCGCTCGAGCCGCGCAGCTCGCGCGGATCGACAAGCTCATCACTGCCGTTTCCGCCGGGCCGGATGAGCACCTCGGCCGAGCGCTCGACCGTGGCCGGATCGCGGCCGGCCGCGACGCACGCGGCATCGAGGGCGGCCAGCGCCCGGACGGTGTCCGGGATCGACGCCAGCCCGCCGTTCCAGCGGTCGGCGAGCTCCGCGGTGAGCCGGAGCATCCGCGGTCCGCCCGCCCCGACCATGATCGGCAGCCCGGCCGGCCGCGGCCCGCGCGGCTCGAGCCGGGCGTCCGCGGCTCGCTCGAACCGCCCGGCGTGCGTCGCGCGACCGGTCCGGAGCATGGCCGCGATGATCCTGAGCGCGTCCTCGAACCGGCCGAAGCGCTCGCCGAACTCGTAGCCGTACGAGGCGAACTCGACCTCGTTCCAGCCCGCGCCGAGCCCGAGGATCAGCCGGCCGCCGCTGACCTCGTCGAGCGTCTCGGCCATCTTCGCCAGCAGCGCGGGATTGCGGAACGGGGTGCAGAGCACGTAGGTCCCGAGCTCGACCCGGGTCGTGACGGCCGCCAGGGCGGACAGCAGCGTCCAGCACTCCCAGGCCCCCTGCCAGGCGTCGGGCGCCGCGCCGCGAGGGTCGCCGAAGCCGACGTGATCGGAGATCCAGACCGAATCGAAGCCGACGTCCTCGGCCGTCTGCGCCATCGCCCGGATGTCCGGCCAGCCCGGCGTGGCGCCGTCCATCTGGCCCGCGGTGTAGGGCAGGTTCAGGCCGAGTCGGAGCGCGGCGGGCGTGATCACCGCGGCTCCACCGGATCGCCGACCGCGACCGGCCCGGCGGCGACCACGGACGACCAGACCCCGAACGGGAGCGGCTCGCTCGTGTCGAGGTCGCCGCGCACGTGGTTCAGGACGTGGAGCGTGTCGAACGAGGGCCGGCCCGTGGCGGGATCGTGGGTCGTGACCGCGCAGCGGCCGACGTTGCCCTCGACCCGGACGACCGCGCCGCCGACCCGGACCTCGCGGCCGACCCAGCCGTCCTCCGCGTAGGCCGGCACGCCGTCCACGCCGAAGGTCATCCGGAACCGCCGCCCGTCGAGCGGGCCGGCGGCGCCACCGGCGGCCCCGAGCGCGGCCAGCGCGGCGGTCGAGAGCAGCGTGGCGGTGGGCCCGCGGTCGGGGCCCTCGCCGTGGTCGATGGCGACGAGGCGGAGCGCCTGACCGGACCAGCGCTCGAGCGCCGCGTCCCATGGCCCGCCGACGGCCCGGGCCGGCCGGGGCCCTCGCGAGAAGATCGCCTCGACAGGGGCGCCCAGCTCGGGCCGGCCGGCGGCCGCGGTGCCGTCCGGGAAGCTCAGCACGAGCGAGCCTTCGACCGGGTCGTGGGCCACCCGGATCGTCGCGAGCGTGCCGGCCCGCTTGCCGTTGACCAGCCGGCCGGCCTCGTCGATCACCGCGAACGCCCGATCGCCGCGGATGCCGTCCGGCCCGAGCTCGGCGGCGTCGAGGAAGACGAGTCCCATCGACTTCACCGGGGCGATCGCGATCCAGGCGACGCGCCCGGCGGGTTCGGTCATCAGGCGATCATCGCCGATCGGGGCCGTCGACCGCGTCCCTGCACCGGTGACGACCGGCATCGCCTCGCGTAGCGCGGCCCCTCGCCGACCGGGCGCCCTCTCGCCGAACGTGCGCCGTGCTCGACCTGGCCACGTATTCACCCCCGGACTGGCCGGTCCGATGCCACGAGGGCGGGCGCCCGGTTCCCGCACCTCCCACGCTTGGCGTCCGGCCGCGCAGTCCAGGGGGGCATATCTGGCGAGATCGACCCGCGCGCCGCCGGGAGATTCGACCCGGCCGTGCTATCCTTCGGCCATCGCCGCTGTGGCGATGCTCCGTGTGGTCGACTCGCTTCTCGAACTGACCGTGCGTCTGTTGTCACTCGTTCGAGAAGACTTTGGAGGTCAATGTGGCCACCGGCACCATCAAGAAGGTCGTTTCCGAGCGCGGTTTCGGCTTCATCTCAGGCGAGGACGGGAAGGAATACTTCTTCCATCGCGACGGCCTGACTTCGTCCCTCAACTTCGACCGCCTCGCCGGCGGGGAGAAGGTGGAGTTCGAGGTCGAGCAGAGCCCGAAGGGCGCTCGCGCGAAGAACGTCGCCGCCGCCTGACCCAGGCACCGACCGACCGCCCGTTCCTCGAACGGGCGGTCGTTTTCATCTCCGCCCCGGACGGCGGCCCGAGGGACCCACCAGGAGGCACCCGGTGACGAAGCGCTCCAAGTACGAGCAGGAACAGCGCAAGCTCCAGACGGTCCGCGTCAAGGAGATCGAGGCCGCGTGGATCGGCAGCCTGCCCGCCGACCGGGCCAAGGCGTTCGTCGCCGCGGTCGAGGTCGCTCGCAACCGGCCGCCGGCCGGCCCGCCGCCGAACATGGCCCCCGGCACGCGGCCGAACCCGCCGCGCCCCGGCCACGAGCCGAAGGCCCCGAAGGAAGAGCGAACCCGCCGACCGCGCGACTGAGCCCGGCGTCAGGCGTCCACGGCACCGGCCGACCGCGGCTCCCGCCCGATCACCCGCCCGCTGCTGCCTCGGCCGCCGAGGGTCGCTCGAGGACGCCCATCGCGGCGAGCTCGTCGCGGAGCGCCGCCGCATCCGTGAAGTGGATCGCCCGGAAGCCGAGCGCGGCGGCCGCCCGGACGTTGGCCGGCGAATTGTCGATGAAGACCGTCCGCCCCGGGACGAGGCCGTGGCGGTCGACGAGCAGCCGGAAGATCGCCGGGTCCGGCTTCACGAGCCGCTCCCGGCCGGACACGATCACGGCCTCGAAGGCGGCGAGGAACGGGAAGCGCGGGGCGCCGATCGCGAAGGTCTCCGCCGACCAGTTCGAGAGCGCGAACAGGCGGACGCCCGCCGCTCGCAGCTCCTCGAGCAGGGCGATCGTGTCGTGGAAGGGCTCGCCGAGCATCTCCGGCCAGCGGCTCCAGAACGCCTCGATCAGCTCGGCCCGCTCGGGGTGCTCGCGAACCAGCAGCGCGATCCCCTCCGCGAACGACCGGCCGCGATCCTGCTCGAGGTTCCATTCGGGGCTCGCGACGTCGCGGAGGAACCGCTCCATCTCGGCCTCGTCGTCGAACAGCCGGCGGTAGAGATGGCGCGGATTCCAGTCGATCAGGACGCCGCCGAGGTCGAAGACGACCGCAGTCGGGCGGTCCGCGCCGGTCGGATCGTGGGGCATGGGGCGAGTGTCGCATCGCGGCCGGCCCGGCGTCCGGCCGGCGCCGCGCCCACGCCGGCGCGGCGGCCGATCACGGCGGGTCGCGACCCGTCACCATGGACGACGACGCCGGACGGTGCGTCGTCGGGCGTTCGAATGGAGGAGCAGCGGTGGACGAGGCGACGTTCTGGAGCCTGATCGACCGGTTCGACTGGACCAAGGATGAGGACGACGACGCGATCATCGCGCCTGCGGTCGTCGCCCTGGCGCTGCTGCCCGACTCGCAGATCGCCGGGTTCCAGCAGGTCCTGGCCCGCAAGCTCTACGCCCTCGACGGCCGGGCGTGGGCTCGCGAGAGCGGCGAGCAGATCTGGTTCGGCGAGCCGGACCGGGTCGCGGTCGACGCCTTCCTCTACGCGCGCTGCCTCGTCGTCGCCAACGGTCGCGAGTTCTACGAGGCGGTCCTCGCCGATCCGTCCACGATGCCCAAGGACGCCGACTTCGAGGCCCTCCTGTCGCTGGCCGCCGACGCCTACGACCGCAAGACGGGGCTCGCCTGGGACGACCTCGACGACACCGACGTGTCCTACGAGACCTTCTCGAACGAGGCGGGCTGGCCGCCACTCTGAGGGCGGCCGAGGCCCCTCACTCGGCCGTGATCGGCTGCTGCAGCTCGGTCACGAAGTCGGCGTCGCGGTCGACCGTCCAGCCGCGCGGCAACCGGAGGTCCGCCTCGGCGCCGAACTGGAGGTAGAGGATCCGGAGCGGGCCGCTCGGCTCGTGGCCGGCCGCCGCGACCCAGGCGCCGAGGCCGGCCAGCGCGTCGGGCAGGGTGCGGTAGGCACCGTGGTGGAGGAGCGTCGCCGCGGCGGTGGCCGGGAGCCGACGGACGCCGATCCGGTCGCTTGGCGCGATCGGCCGGCGGAGCGGGACGAAGATCAGGTCCTCGTCGGGTAGCGCGCCCGGCGGCCGATGGGCCCGCGCCCCGGCGTCGCGGACGTGCGTCTCCAGCTCGTGGAACGCGGTCGCGATGTTCTCGTCGGGCGCGAGGCGGGGGTCCATCGTCGCGACGGTCTCCGCGGCGAGCCGCCGGACGACGACGTCGGCCGTCGGCCCGGCCGACCCGCCGCGCCCCACCCGGATGTCGAGGATCGCCAGCCGCCGCTCGATCTCGCGCCGTTCGGCCTCGAGCTCACCCCGCCGCCGCTCGAGCGTCGCCCCGAGGTCCGCCCCGCCGCCGACGAGCTCGCCGATCTCGGCCCGGCTCAGCCCGACGTCGCGGAGGGCGAGGATCCGGCGCAGCTCGGGCAACTGCGCCGGCGAGTAGTAGCGGTAGCCCGACGCCGGGTCGACCCACGCGGGAGCGAAGAGGCGGGCCGCGTCGTAGTCGCGCAGGACCCGGGCCGAGACCCCCGCGAGACGGGCGAAGCCGCCGACGGTGAACATTGCTGGAGGATACCGCTTGACCTTCCCCGCCGGGGAAGGTTCAGGATGGTCGGCACCGGGCCGCCGTCGGCTCGATTCCTGGAGGACGCATGCACCCGATCCGGATCGCGGCTCAGCTCCACCCGCAGCACGGCGCCTGGCGCGACCTCCGCGCGGCCGCCGTCCGTTCCGAGGGGCTGGGCTACGACATCGTCTACGTTTGGGATCATTTCTTCCCGTTGTACGGATCGCCCGACGGCGCCCATTTCGAGTGCTGGTCGATGCTCGCCGCGCTGGCCGAGGCGACGCGGCGCGTCGAGATCGGGCCGCTCGTGACCTGCAACTCGTATCGCAACCCGCAGCTCCTCGCCGACATCGTCCGGACCGTCGACCACATCAGCGGCGGACGGGTGATCAACGGGATCGGGGCTGGCTGGAAGCAGCGTGACTACGCCGAGTACGGCTACGAGTTCGGGACGATCGGATCCCGGCTGGGCGCGCTCGAGCGGTCGATCCCGCTGATGCTCGATCGCCTCGCGAAGCTCAACCCACCGCCGCTCCGGCGAGTCCCCCTCCTGATCGCCGGCGTCGGCGAGCGGCGGACGCTCCGTCTCGTCGCCCGATACGCCGACGGCTGGCACGCGACCTTCCCCGACCGCCCGGCGGAGCTCGAGCCGAAGGTCGCCGCGCTCCGCCGCTGGTGCGCCGAGGTCGGCCGCGATCCGGCCGCCATCGAGTGGGGCGTCGGCGTCGAGCCGGACGACCTGGAACGGTTCCTGGCCGAGGACGGCGCGGCCTACGTCGCGATGGGGTTCAGCCAGTTCACGCTCGGCTACAACGGCCCGGACTGGCCGGTCGAGCTCGGAACCGGGTTCCTCGCCTGGCGCGACGAGATGAACGCCCGGCGTGGAGCGGGGGCGGCCGTGGCGACGGAAGCGACGACCGAGGCGACGACGGCCTGACCCGGGCCGGAGTCAGGCGTCCCGGGCCGCCTCGGTGTCGTCGTCGGCCGGCCCGTCGCCGGCGCCCGGCGCAGCCATCGACCCGTCGTCGGACCTCTCGTCCGATCCGCCGCCCGGACCGGCCGTCGGCGGCGGGGCGGCGCGCCGGCCGAGGGTGTACGGCTCGATCATCCGTCCGGCGACGAGCATCGCGAGCAAGGTCAGCCCGCTGCCCACGAGCGGGAACGCGGTCTGGAGGAACGCCCGCCGGCCACTGTCCGGCGAGGCGAGGAGCGGGAACGTCGCGGCGAGCAGGAGGATGATCGTCCCGAGCCCGATCGCGACGGTCCCCGCGACGAGGACCCCGGTCCGCACGCGGCGGTCGATCCGGCCGTGGGTGGAGGGCTGGACGAGGCCCGCCCGGGCCACGACCGCCAGCCCGGCCGCGGCGACCACGAGGACGAGGAGCACGCCGCCGAGCGTGTCGCTCAGGCGATGCCAGCCCGTCGTCTGGATCGCCTCGGCGATGACCGCGGCGTAGATCGCCCCGGCGGGCACGACCAGCCAGCGGAGCCGATCGGGCGCGACGAGCAGTGCGCCGACCGCCATCGCCGCGGCCACCGCCGCGCTGCCGCTCGGGAAGCTCGGCCGGAGGATCCACGCCGGCCCGTCGACGAGGGCGGGCCGCGGCAGGACGTCCTTCAGGACCTCGCTGAGGACGACGGCGACCCCCATCGTCAGGACGACGGCGATCGCGAAGCCCGGCCGGCGGCGGAGCAGCCCGACGAGGTAGATCGCCGCCATCGCGGCGGCGAAGACGACCACGGTCACCTGCGACAGCCGCTCGAGGCCGGCCTCGCGGTCGGTCACGCTCCGCAGCTCCGCGCCGCGCAGGGCGAGGTTCTCGGCCCGCTGGCCCGCCTCGGTCAGGACCAGGAGGATGTAGATCGCCGCGAGCAGCAGGAGCCCGACCAGCGCGGTGAACAGGAACCTTCGCTGCGGACGCGGCCGATCCGCCGGTTCGCTGCCACGATCGCGGGCGGTCGGCGGCGGCTGTTCCGCATCCGCGCCCCGATCCGCCACCGGCTCCTGCCCGTCGTCGCGCGGCTCCTCGTCCCGGCCGGCATCGCTCTTCATGGCCCCCATGGTGCCGCGCGGGACGACAGCCCGCCCGGCGCCGCCGCAACCGGGGGATCACGAGTTGCGATCGGCGACGAACCAGGCGTGCGGATCCAGCAATCCGGCGGCGGTCCGCTACCGTGCAGGTGCAAGGCCGGCCGGGGCAGGCTTGCCCGAACCCGACCACGAAGGAGACGGCCGATGGCACCCGACGGTCCCGCCGCGACGTGACGACCGCCCACCGCGCCCGCCCGCTCCTGCGCGACCCGTCGTTCGGGCGGCTCTGGTTCATCCAGGCGTCGACCCAGGTCGGCGGGAACATGGCCCTGTACGCGCTGACGATCCTCGTCTTCGCGACGACCCGCTCGAACGCCGCGGTCAGCGCCCTGGTGATGTCGTTCCTCGTCCCGACGATCCTGCTGTCCGCGGCCGCCGGCGTCCTCGTCGACCGGCTCGACGTCCGCCTCGCCCTGATCGTCCCGAACCTGGTCCGGACGCTCCTGACCCTCGGCCTGGCGATCGCCGGGACGCACGTCGCGCTGCTCCTCGCCCTCAACCTCGGGATCAGCCTGACGACCGTGGTCCTGACCCCGGCCGAGGCGTCGATGATCCCGCGGATCGTTCCCAAGCCCCAGCTCGAGACCGCGATGGGGATCTTCAACCTGACCCTCCAGGGGTCGTTCGCGGTGGGCTTCGCCTTCCTCGGGCCGCTCATCGTGACGATCGCCGGCCCGTCGTTCGTCCTCGGCGTCGTCGTCGCCTTCTACGCTGCGGCCACGATCGCGACGCTCGGCCTGCCGTCGGCGCCGCCGGTCGAGCGCGCGCCCGGCGCGCGACGGCGGAGCTTCCACGAACCCCTCGACGAGCTGCGCGCGGGTCTCCGCGCCATCGCCGCCGATCGCGAGGTCAGCCGGCCGCTCCTCCATCTTGCCGCCGCGGCATCGCTCGTCGGCGTGATCGGCGTGCTCGGCCCGAACCTCGCCGCGTCGATCGGGCTCGATCCGAAGAACCTGATCGTCGTCGTCCTGCCGCTCGGGCTCGGCGTCGTGGGCGGGGTCTTCGGCCTGCGCCAGCTCGGCGTGGGCGTGTCGCGGCGACGGACCGCCGAGGGTGGCCTGATCGCGTTCGGGCTGCTGGCCCTGGCGATGGCGGCGCTCGGCCTCGTCGGCGGCTCGTCCGGGTTGCCGATCGTGCCCCTTGTCGCGGTGCTGGGGTTCGTCGCAGGCGCGGCCTACGCGTCAACGACCGTCTCGGCCCAGACCGCCCTGTTCGAGCACATGCCGCCGGCCGCGCGGGGCCGGATCTTCGGCGTCCTCGCCTCGATCGTCAGCGCGGCGAGCCTCTTCCCGATCCTCGTCGCAGGCCCGCTGGCGGATGCGATCTCGGGACCCGCCGTGATCGCGATGACCGCGGGCGGGGTGCTCGCGGTCGCGCTCGGGTCGGCCATCGGGTTCGGGCCGCGTCGGCCGTCAGGGTCGGAAGCGGCCGCGCACGACGAGCCGCCCGCGAGTCAGGGCGGCCGTCCGGGCTGACCTGGGCGGTTACCCGCGGCGCGGGGTCTTGGGGGCCTTCGCGGGATGGACGACGTGGGCGCTCCCGGCAGCCGGCCGGATCGTGCTCTCGTGGCCGTCCTCCCAGGCGACCCGGTAGCGGGTCCCGTAGTCGGCCTCGATCACCTCGAGGATCTCGCCCTCGCGGGCTGGCTGTCCGACCCGCTCAGAGTCGACGACGATGCGATCGTGGAGCTTGGTGACCATGAGTACGACCTCCCGACGCGGGCCGGCGATCGGGGCGTGGCGATCGGTCGCTGCCGCGCGGCCCGGCCACGATCGTGCTCGTCGGCGGCGGCGCGGCGGTAGGGCCAGTCGGCTCGGACGGGCCGGGCCGTTCGTGCGCGAATCGACGATCCGGGCGACCATGGACCCATGGCCGGCCGATCTCGACCGCGGTGGCTCCTCCAGTTCGTCGTGGCCGCCGCCGTCGCGCTCACCTCGCTCGCCGGATCGGCGACGGCGCCCGAGGCCGGCGTCTCCGCCCTCGCCCGCTGGACCGGCGGCATCGACCTCTACCGGTCCGGGACGTTCACGACCCAGAAGACGTGGCTGTGGTGCACCGCGGCCGACGTCCAGATCGCGCGGAACATCGCCCGCCACGCGGCGGACCACTCGAAGGCGAACCAGCAGCGCTACTTCGACTACATGCGGGCGCGCAACCGCTACGACATCCCGGTCTCCGACGGGGTCGACCCGGCCGGCTGGACCGCCGGCCTCCGCCACTTCGTGGACGCGCGCTACCGGCTGGTCGCGAGCCGGAGCTTCGACTCCGCCCTCCGCTCGGCGGTGACGAACCTCCGCCGGACGAACCTGCCGGTCGCGATCACCGTCGCCCACGGCAACCACGCCTGGCTCTTGACCGGCTTCACCGCGACGGCGGATCCGGCGGCGACGACCCGCTTCACCGTGACGAGCGTCCGCGTCGTCGGGCCGCTGTGGGGCCTCCAGAGCCGCTCGTACGGCTACGACATGCGGCCCGACACGAAGCTGACGCCGAGCCAGCTCAAGGGCTTCTTCACGCCGTGGCACTACGCCGGGGTGCGGATGGCGTGGGAGGGCGCCTGGGTCTCCGTCCAGCCGATCGCCGCCGCGGCGACGTCGGCGCCCAAGCCGACCCCGAAGCCGACGCCCAGGCCGACACCGCCGCCGACCGCGACCCCGACGCCCGCGCCGAGCGTGACGCTCGAGGCGTCGCCATCTGCGTCGCCGTCCACCGTTGGCACGGCGACCCCGTCCCCCGCCGCGAGCGAGGTCATCGCGGCGCGCGCGGGAGGGGAGGTTGCCGCCAGCAGCGATCCTCCCGCCGACACCGGCACGCCGGCGGCCGCCCGCGGCCCGCTCGCCGACGGGGTCCTGGTCGCCATGACCGCTGCGATCGGGCTCGGCCTTGCGGTCCTGGCGGGTCTCGCCGTCCGAGCCCGCCATACGGCACCCGCGCCGGGGCGGCGGCCCGGCCGCCCGGGCGGGCCGCGCTGACCGACCGCGGTCGCGCTCAGCTCGCCGGGTTCGGGCTCATCGGGGTCATCAGCTGGAAGTAGTTGCCGTCCGGATCGGCGAGGGTCGCGATCGACGAGCCCGGCGCCCCCTCGAATGCGTACGGCTCGGCGACGACGATCGCCCCGGCCGCCTTCATCCGATCGAACTCGCCCTGGACGTCGGCGGTCTCGATATTCCAGATGAGCCGGCCCGGCTGGGCGTTGGAGCCGCTGACCTCCGAGTGCGGGCCCACTGTGACGAACCCCGAGCCGATCATCCAGCCGGTGTAGCCGCCTTCGGCCATGCCCGGCTCGCCGAACAGCTTGATGTAGTAGTCGACGAGGCGCTGCGGGTCGGCCGACCCGATGAGGATGCTGTTGAAGTTCATGGGGTGCTCCTCCTGATCCGATTCGTTGGGCAGAGGGGAAGGCTACGCCTGCGGCGCGTCGAGGAACGCCAGCGCCGCCGCGGCCAACACGGGCGACATCGCCACGTCGTAGTGGGTCCGGCCGGGGATGATCGCGAGGGCATGCCCGCCCGCCGGCCGGCCCTCGCCCATCCAGCCGCCGTCGCGCTTGCCGCCGTCGAGGAGCCCGAAGACCTCGACGTAGTGGCTCGGCGGCGCCATGTCGGCGTCGGCCGCGGCGATCAGGGTCGGGACCCGGAGGCCGCGGACCTCGTCGCTGAAGTCGAACTCCTGGGCCATCGCCGTGCCGATCTTGCCGAGCAGCCGGCCGAAGTCCTCCGGCCGCGGCGCGACCCGCTGGTAGAGCTGGTACATCGGCGTGTCCGTCATGAAGGCCGCCGCCTCGGGGCCGAGCTGGCCCTGCTGCGCGAGCATCTCCGGGTAGATCGCGTCGCGCCGGATGTGGGCCGACACGACGACGAGCCGGCCGACCCGCTCGGGGTGGCGAACCGCGGTCTGGACAGCGCAACGCCGCCGCCGAGCGAGTAGCCCATCACGTCGGGCCGGTCGAGCCCGAGGTGGTCGATCAGGGCGGCGATGTCGTCGGCCATCAGCCGGACGTCGAGCGGCCGGTCGATGTCGGCGGTCCGGCCGTGGCCCTGGAGGTCGGGCGCGATCACCTGGCGGTCCGCGGAGAGAATCGGCAGGATCGGGCCGAACATCTCGCCCGAGCCGAGGCCGCCGTGGAGCAGGATCAGCGGCCGGCCGGAGCCATGCGTCTCGTAGTAGAGGTTGATCCCGTTGACGTCGGCGTAGCTGCCGACGCCGCGGGTCTGGCTGGTCCACTGGTCGGTCGCCACGGTGGTGCTCCTCGAATAGCGGAGAGATGGCTCGTCAGCCGTAGAGACCGGCCCGGTCGCCCGGACTCATCGGTTCGATCCGCCGATCAGTCTGAGCGTTCACCATCGTCTGAGAAGTGTCGGGCCCGATCGGCCGGCCGATGAGCCGCCGGCGACGAGGCGCGACCGGCCGACCGTCGCCAGGAATCCGGTCGGCGAAGGAGGTCACCATGCTCAAGATCAGCCACGCGTTCTCGGGCTTCTCGTCGAACGACATCGCCGCCGCCAGGGCGTTCTACGGCGACACCCTCGGGCTCGACGTGACCGAGGACAACGGCCTGCTCCATCTCCGGTTCGCCGGCGGCGGCCACGCGATCATCTATCCCAAGCCCAACCACGAGCCGGCGACGTTCACGGTCCTGAACTTCGAGGTCGAGGACGTCGACGCGACGGTCGAGCGACTGACCGCGGCCGGCGTCACCTTCGAGCGCTATCCCGGCATGCACCAGGACGAGCGCGGGATCCAGCGTGGCCAGGGCCCGACGATCGCCTGGTTCAAGGATCCCGCCGGCAACATCCTGTCGATCCTCGAGGCGTAGCCTCCCGTGGGTCCGGCCCGCGGGGAGGTCGCTCAGCTCGCGGCTTCGACCTTGAACGTCGCCGCCGACGCCTTCGGCACGACCTGGATGAAGAGCTGGCCGCGGGGGAAGACGATCTCGTGGCCGGCCGCGTCGAGGAAGCGGGTCCGGTCGGCGGGCGTCTTCTTCTGCCACGTCCCCTTCGTCACCCGGCCGTTCGCGAAGACCCACGCGGTGTTCGAGCCGAGGGAGTCGGCCTCCAGCCGGCCGAGGGCGGGCCCCTCGATCGCCGCCGAGCGGCGGATCGGGACGACCATCACCACGACGGTGGTCGGCGCGATCCGCGGCCCCGCCCCGATCGCCCCGAAGCCGCGGTTCGCGGTCTCCAGGGCGTCGTGCTGCTCGCGGTTGTCGACCGTCCGGAGCCACGTGTTCGACGCCCGGTCGTAGGCGTAGGCGATCTTCTCGCTCGTGTAGGTGACCTTGATCGTGCCGCCGTTCGGGCCGCGATCCGCCTCCGCCGCGCCGTCGGCGAACGGCTGGAGGCGGCCCGGCTCGGCGGGGTCGTAGGCGAGCCGGTCGCTCGTCGCGTGGCGGTCGCGCTCGGCGAAGGTCCGCAGGCGCGGCCCGGTCGTGTAGAGGTTGTGGGGCGCGGCGCGGAACGTGATCCGCCGCGTCGCCCGGCCGGGGACGTCGATCACGAGCGTCTGGCGGCCGGCGAGGAACGAGCGGAGCGGCGGCGGGCCGCCGGCGTGGAGGTAGACGGCCTTCCACTCGGCCGCCCAGCGGACGAAGTACAGGCGGGCGCTCCGGATCGGGCCGATCTGGGGCGGCGTGCCGGACTGGAAGATCGCCATGTAGCGGGGGATGCCGCCCTCGGCGGGCGCCTGCCAGACGATGCTCGCGGCCGACAGCCCGGCCTGCGGTCGGGCCGCCGGCGAGTCGTCGAGCATCACCGCGATCGGGTAGCGGTGGGCGAGCTCGGCGGTCGTCTCGATGCCCGAGAGGTCCTCGAAGATCCGCGGCGTCGGGGTCGGCGTGGGCGCGGGCGACGAGCTGGCGGAGGGGCTCGCCGACGCGACGGCGACCGGCGGGCTCGACGGCACCACGCTCGCGGCGGGCGACGTCGGCTGCCGCGGCTGGCGGCGTCGGCGTGAGGCTCCCGGCGACGAGCGCGCCGGCCCCGACCGCGACCACGAAGACGATCGCGGCGACGGCCGACAGGAGGCGGCGATCGGCGCGGAGACGGGCGATCACGGGCGCCATCATGGTCCCCCGGCGGGTCCGGCGACACCCCTCGAATGGACCATTCGACGCGTTCGGGCCCCGCCGAGAGCGCCGCCGTCCTGCGTCAGGCGCTGGCGGCTCGCCGGCCGAGCAGGTACCAGACCTCCATCGCGCCCTTGCCCTTGACCGCGATCGTGCCCGCGCGGCTCGCACACGAACTCGTCGCCGAGAAGCTCGTACGTGGCGTGCGTGATCTGGATCCGGCCCGGCGTCCCGTGCGATTCCATCCGGCTGGCGGTGTTCACCGCGTCGCCCCAGAGGTCGTAGAGGAACCGCTTCCGGCCGATCACGCCGGCCACGACCGGGCCGGAGTTGATCCCGATCCGGAGCTCGAGCCCGAGGTGGCCGACCCCGTCGCCCGTCCGCATCGCCTCGAGCATGTCGAGCGCCATCAGGGCCATCGCCCGGGCATGGTCCGGCCGCGGGGTCGGCACGCCGGCGGCGACCATGTAGCTGTCGCCGATCGTCTTGATCTTCTCGAGCCCATGGCGCTCGGCCAGGTCGTCGAAGTGGCTGAAGAGGTGGTCGAGCACGCCGACGACCTCGGCCGGCGGGAGGCCCTCGGAGAACGGCGTGAAGTCGACGACGTCGGCGAACAGGATCGACGCCGCGCCGAACTGGTCGGCGATCGGGTGGCGATCGGCCTTCAGCTGGTCGGCGATCGAGCGCGGCAGGATGTTCAGGAGCAGGGTGTCCGCCTTGCCCTGCTCGATTCGGAGTTCGTCGAGCGCGTCGCGCCGCTGCTGGGCGAACACGGCGAGGAGGGTGAAGACGATCGTCCCGCCGACGGCGATGTTCAGCGCCAGCATCGTGGTCGTGAACCAGGCCGGCAGCGGCGAGGTGTTGCCGAGGAGCTCGCCGGCCACGCCCGACCCGAGGAAGACCGCGAGGAACGCGACGTACCAGCGGACGCCCGACCGGACGCCGCCGAACACGAGCGCCCCGAGCGGGGCGAGGATCCCCCAGATGCCGACCCCGGTCGAGGTGACGAAACCCCCGAGGGGGATCATCGAGAGGTTCGGCGCGATGAGGATATCGAGGAGCTCGATCCGCAGGAACAGCGTCGCGTCGCGGGTCCTGGCGAACATCGCGATCGCGCCGACGGAGATCGCGAAGTACACGAAGGCGAGCAGGCCCGACGGCGCTCCGAGCCCGAAGTAGAGGAAGCCCCAGAGGAGCGAGATCGGCAGGATCAGGACGGCAAAGAGCACGAGCAGCGCCTTGCCCGCTCGAGCGTCGTCGTCGTCCCCGGGGTCCGCGCCGACGGTCGCCAGGCGGGCGAGCGCGGCGTCGAACGCGGCGCGGAGACGGATGGCGATGCTCACGACGGAGACGGTACTCGGTGCGGTCGCGGGTCGTTGAGGCCCTCATCGGCCAGGGGCTTGCTCCCGACCCGGATCGCCGCCGGCGGCGACGATCGCCAGGCGCGGCAGGTACGTCTCCCAGCCGACCAGGTGGATCGCCCGGTCCTCAGCCGGCAGGCCGCGATGGGTCAGCCGGACGATCGTCCCCTCGCCGTCGGGCACGAGCACGATCTCGACCGTCGACGAGCCCGGTGGCACCGACGGACTGCCGCGCCAGCCCCAGGTGAAGATCACCCGCTCGTCGGGGACGAGCTCGACGAACGCTCCCTCGACCGTCGCGCCGCCGGTCATCACGAGCCGGAACCGACCGCCGGGGACCGGCTCGATCTCGGCGATCTCGCCCTGCCAGCGCGCCCACTCGACCGAGTCGGTCAGATGGCGGTAGACCGACGCCGGCGGCGCTGCGATCCGGCGCTCGACCCGCAGCTCGACCTCGTCCGTCATCGCCCCCGCTCCTCTGCCTCGACCGACGCTGCGAGCTGATCGAGGACGCCGATCCACATCGCCTCGAGCGCCTGCGCCAGGGGCCCAAGCCGCTCCCGGTCGGCCCGGTAGAAGCGATGGTTGCCGGCGCGACGGGCGCGGACGAAGCCGGCCTCGCGGAGGACGGCCAGGTGCTGGGAGACCGCGCCGAACGTGACGTCGAACCGCGCCGCGATGTCGCCTGCCGACAGCTCGCGGTCCCAGGTCAGGCGGAGGATCTCGCGCCGATGCGGCTCGGACACGACCTGCAGGGCATCCATCGGCACCTAGTTTAGCCGAAGTTGAAATTGGTCTCGCAGGGCGGTAGTGTAGTCGACACTAAAATAGATCGATGGAGGAGATCCCGGCGATGGGCGACTACCAGATCCTGATGCAGTTCGACATCGCGGCCGATCCCGCGACCGTCCACCGCGCGATCGCGACCGAGGACGGAATCCGCTCGTGGTGGTCGAAGCGGACCGACGGACCGACCGACGCCGCCGCTGACGGCGGCGCGACGCACCGAGGTCGGCTCAGCCGCGGCGGCGCGCGGCGCCGCGGCTCCGCGTCTCCTTCCCCGACGTCCCGCAGCCGTTCGAGTTCGCGATCGCGCGGGACGACGACGCCCGGATCGAGTGGGTGACCGGCGGCTTCCCGCCGTGGTGGGCCGGAACGACGATCCGCTGGGACCTCGCGCCGAACCCCGAGGGGCCGGGTACGCGGCTCCTCTTCAGCCACCGCGACTACGAACCGGACAACCCGGTGATCCCGATCGTCACTCCCGCCTGGGCGAAGATCGTCGAGCGCCTGAAGGGCTACGCGGAGACGGGTGTCGCCCAGCCGTTCTTCGACTTCTGAGGCGGGCGATGGGCATGGACGTGACGGCGAGCCTCCGGATCGAGGCGCCACCGGAGGCTGTCGCCGCGGTCGAGTTCGACCCGCGCCGCGATCCGGAGTGGATCGGCGGGGTCGACCGGGTGGAGGCGATCACGCCGCTGCCGATCGGCGTCGGCTCGAAGGTCCGTCGCCTCGGCGGCTTCCTCGGCCGGCCGATCGAGTGGATCATGCACGTCGAGGCGTTCGAGCCCGACCGCCTCGTCGCGATGCACGCGCTGAAAAGCCCGTTCCCGATGGACGTCGACTACGTCCTCGAGCCGCTCGACGGCGGCCGGGCCACGCGGGCGAGCATCCGAATCCGGGGCGCCGGCCGGGCGATGTACGGGCTGCCGTCGGCGCTGACGGGCCCGATGGTCAGGCGGTCGGTCCAGGGCGACCTCGGCAGGCTGAAGCAAATCGTCGAGAACACTGTCGATTCGGAAGGAGCGCGTTCGTCGTCCGGGTAGAGCCTTGCGTCCTGCCGGCGTCGCCGGCCGCGGGGAACCAGGAGGATCGGTCGATGGCCAACTACTTGCTCGTGTACCGCGGCGGGTCGATGCCCGAGACGAAGGAGGAGCAGGACCAGGTGATGGGCGCCTGGACGGCGTGGTTCGGGCAGCTGGGCGACGCGCTGGTCGACGGCGGGAACCCCGCGTCCCAGACGAAGGTCGTGGCGAAGGATGGATCGGTCACCGCCGGCGGACCGGGTTCGCCCTCCGGCTACTCGATCATCAAGGCGGATGACATCGATTCGGCCGTCTCGCTCGCGAAGGGCTGCCCGGTCCTCCACGGCGGCGCCTCGGTCGACGTCGTCGAGACCTTTGCCGCGATGTAGCCCCGGCGCCTGGGCCGCGGCCCAGACTTCGGCCGGCCCGCAGCGCGATCGAGGAGCCGGGTCGCGGGGGGCACGACCGCGACCCGGCTCGGGGTCAATCCTTCTTGTGAGCGGCCGCGGCGCCTTCTTGCCGAGCGCCGTCCGGGTCGACTTCGGCAGGTGGGAGATCGTCTTCTTCTCCCTTGCCGCGCTCTGGGCCTTCTTGATGTTCTCCCTGGCGGCGGCGCGCTGCTTCTCGGTGGCCACGTCCTGCTCCTGTGCCGCGCGGGCCGACGTCAGCTCTTCTTGTCGTCGTCCTTGCTGGCCATCTTCTCGAGCTCCTTCTCGCTCATGTCCGTGCGGGTCTTCTTGCCCTCGCGCTTGCGCTCGAGCTCGGCGCCCATGAACTTGCGCTGCTTCTCGGTCTTGGCCGGCATGGCGGGCCTCCTTTCGGTCCTCGACGTTGCGGCGCCGCTGCTCTCATGGGCGCGCCGCGGGCCGATCGAGCGGCTGCAGCGAGGTTGCAGCAGCCCCCTCTGCGGCAAGGCGTGCCTCGGCAACGTGAGGGGTCGGGTTCAGGACGGTTGGCACTTGGACGTGCGGCCCGGACGTTCGACGATGTCGGCTCCTGCACGAGGGTCGCCGACATGACCGTGACGTCCGAGAAGCGCGCGTCCCTGCCGCCGCGCTGGTTCATCCGCGCCTTCTGGGTGGCCCATCGGGGGTTCTATCGCCTGACCGGCGGTCGCCGCGGCCTGTGGCGTCCCAAGCCCGACAACTGGGGAGCGATGCGGATCCGGTCGATCGGCCGCCGCACCGGCAAGGAGCGCAGCGCGATCGTCGCGTACTTCGAGGACGGGCCGAACCTCGTGACGCTGGCGATGAACGGCTGGGCGGCCCCCGAGCCGGCCTGGTGGCTCAACCTCCAGGCGCACCCCGACGTAACCGTCGACCTGCCCGATGGGCGGCGCGCCGTGCACGCCCGCGCGGCCGAGGGCGAGGAGCGGGCCCGCCTGTGGGCCCGCTGGCGCGAGGTCGGAACCGACGGCGACCTGTACGCCGGCCGGCGACCCGGCGAGACGGCGGTCGTCGTCCTGGAGCCGGCCGGGTCGGCCGCTTCGGCCGGCTGAGCAATGACGGAGAGCTGGGCATCCCTCTGACGCCGGCAATTCCGGACGAAGGGAGCGGAGATGGAGACGGGCGACAGGGCCCCGAGGCTGCTCGGGGCGGTGTTCCTCGGCGTGATCGTGACGAGCTTGGCCAGCGGGATGCTGCTCATGACGGCGGCCGGCTCGGGCGGCATCTCCGACGTCCTCCGCCACATCGCCGAAAACGACGCTCTGGCGCATCTCAGCGTCGTCGCGGCGATGGTCAACTGCCTCGGCATCCTCATCCTGGCGGCCCTGCTCTACGTCGTCCTGGAAGGGCAGAGCAGGCTCGTCGCGATCGTCGGGCTCGGATGCTGGGTCGGCGAGGCGCTGCTCTACGCCATCGCCTGGATCGGCGTCGCGGGGCTTGTTCCCCTCAGCCACGACTTCGTGGCGGCGGGCGCCCCGGAACCCTCGGGGTATCAGGCACTCGGGGCGTTCCTCTACGACGGGATCAACGGATTCGGCCAGACGATCCACATGTTCCTGTACTGCGCTGGTGGCCTGGCGTGGTACGCGCTGCTGTATCGATCCCGGCTGGTACCGCGGGCGATCCCGGGATACGGCTTGGCGGCCGTTGTCGTCGGACTGGTCGGGAGCGTCGTGGGACTGCTCGGCAACGACGTCCCGATGCTCGCCTACCTGCCGATCCTCCCGTTCGAGCTGGTGGTCGGCGCGTGGCTGCTCTTCCGTGGCGTCGCGGCAGGGTCGACCAGATCGGCGACGCCGACCGCCACCGCGTGGCGGCCGGCGCCGGCGGCCCGGCCCTGAGCCGAGCCTGCCCGGCGCATCTAGCCAGGCAATCTCCTGCGGACTCGTCGGCGCGATCGGCACGCTCGGCAACGGCTGGTCGCGTCGCGAGCCGTGCGTGGTACCTGGCCGGCTATTCCGGAGCGGAATACCCGGCCAGATGCAGGGTCCGAGCCGCCGGTTGAGCCGGGCTACTGGACCGTGACCGCCAGGGTGTAGGTCCACTCGCCCTTCGTGCCGCCGGCCCACGGCTGGTCGTAGCTGATCGACAGCAGCGTCGACCCGGCCTTCAGGCCGCGGATCGTCAGGATCTCGCCGCCGGCAGCGCCGACGACCGGGACGCTCGCGGCGCCCGGCGCCTGAAATGCACGATCGACGAGGCGGAGCACGGTGGCGTCGTCGAGCCGCGGCTCGCCCCACGAGAAGCCGGTCGACGGGTTCGAGCAGAGGGCGATCTTGACGTCGACGCCCACCGGGATCACGGTCGACTGCTCGAGGGCGTTGGTCGTCCGGAATGCGTCGCAGGATCCGCCGAGCGGATCCGACGCCTGGGTCGCGGAGCAGGTGGCCAGCGCCGCTGCGCAGACGAGGGTGGCGAGGAACGAACGGAGCGCCATGGGAGGCCGCCTTTCCGCTGTGGCGGCCGGGACCGAGTTGCGCGGCCGGGATGCACCGACCACCGATCTGCTGGATGTCCGCCACGGAGACGCCGGGGGCGTCGGCCGGGGTTTCCCGTTTCCCGCTCCGTTCCGCGGCGCGCCGCGCCGCCCGGCAGCCGCCGCCGCCGCCCGGCAGCCACCGCCGTCGCGCCGCCCGGCAGCCGCCAGCCGCCGCGCCGCCCGCAGCCGCCGCGTAACTGGCCAGATATTCACCCGCAGACTCAACGGCCCGCCCGGCATGCTCGGGACCGGCCGGTCGGGCCGTGACCCGTACGTGGGACCGGGTCGGCCAGTCCGGGGCGGAATATCTGGCCAGATGCAGAGCCGGCGCGGGCCCGGATGGCTGCTCGACCCCGCTGCCATACTGCGCCCATGGCCGTCCGCACCGTCGTCGAACACGGAACGAAGGACAAGCGGTCGGTCGCGTTCGCCATCGACTGGCCCGGCTGGAGCCGCGGCGCGAAGACCGGCGAGCTCGCGCTCGAGACGCTGG
This sequence comes from uncultured Chloroflexia bacterium, assembly GCA_963710105.1. Lineage (GTDB taxonomy): Bacteria > Chloroflexota > Limnocylindria > Limnocylindrales > CSP1-4 > CF-46. The sequence continues at coordinate 2,129,626 of CAVPYV010000001.1, read as the reverse complement.
AGTCCTATCGCGACCGCTATCGGCCGATCGCGGCCCTCGCCGGGCTCGCGGCGGAGTTCGACGCCGCCGGACCCCTCGAGGTCGTCGAGGACAAGGTCGGGACGGGCTCGACCGACTTCTGGGGCATCTCCTTCTCGCCCTCGGCGACCGAACGCGACGATCCGATGGACGAGGCGACGCTCGAGCGCGGGATCACGATCCTGCGCGCCTGCTGGGAGTACTTCGACGGCGTCGCGGCGCGGGTCTCGGCGGAGATGCGGAAGGGCCCGCGCGGCGGCGGGCGCGACCGCAACCGGATCGTCCGCCACACGATCCGGACCGAGAGCGAGGACTTCGCGAAGCAGGTCGGGCTGCGGATCCCCGAGGAGGCGGCGCTGACGCCGGACGGCCTGCGCGAGCACCGAACGAGCTACATCGCGGCGATGCGGGCCTACAACGCGGGCGAGGTCGAGAAGCGGATGCGGTCGTGGACGCTGCCGTTCCTCGTCCGCCACTCCGCCTTCCACACGCTCGACCACGCGTGGGAGATGGAGGACAAGGACCTCACCGGGGAGGACGGCGCCTGAGTCGAGCGTGGGACGGGCCGATCAGTCGGGGCAGAGATGGACAGCCAGAAGCACGCCCCCGGGCCCGCCCGGACTGGTTCCCGTCAGCTCCCGACGATGAAGCCGTCGACGTCGACGCGCGGGCGACCCGCGGTGCCGAGCACCTTGATCGTGACCGTCCGGCTGGCCGATGTCGCGTAGGTGGCCGTCCAGACCAGGACCTGGCTCTGGGTCGTGGCCGAGTACAGGTTGACCGTCGCCCTCAGGACTCCGTTCACGTAGACCTGCGCCTTGCCCCGGTTGGCCGCCTTCAGGGCCACCCAACTGATCGACTTGCCGGTGAACGTGTATCGAACCGTCGACCCGGCCCTCGAGCTCGACTTCGCCGTGCTGCCCCACCACGTCGAACTGGTCGAGGTCGACCACGTGCCGGCGTAGCGGATCGTCGAGTAGGCCTGGCTCACGCCTGCGATCCGGAACGGCGGGCCATACGCCCAGGCCCCGACGTTGCCTGCCATGTCGACGGCGCGCACGGCGAGCCGGTACACGTGACCGTAGAGGTTGGAGGTCGCGCTGGTTCCGCTCGCCGCCGCAGGTGCGGACCACAGGCCGCTGTCGATCCGAATGGACGTCTCGTAGCGGGCGACGCCCGACGTCGCATCCGAGCCCGACCAATTGAATCTGACCGGCACGCGACCCGAGATCAGTCGGGATCCGCTGACGATCGCCTGGGTCGGCGCCAGGGCGACTGGAGCGACCGAGTCGAGGACGATCGTGTCCGTCTTCGGCGCCGACCAGTTCCCGGCGCCGTCCGCCCATTTCGCCCAGACGGTCCGCGTGCCATTCGTCGCGGGCAGCGTCCAGCTCTGGCTCGCCGCAAACGGCCGAACCGTCCACGTCGCGCCGTCGTTGGACAGCGCGACCTGGGTGGTGCCGCTGATCGCGTCCGATGCCGGAACGGCGACGGTGACGCTGACCGTCCGCGTCAGCGCAACGCCTGCGGCGATCGAAACGGAGCCGGCCGGGGCGACGGTATCGAGGACGATCGTGTCCGTCTTGGGCGCGGACCAGTTCCCGCACCGTCCTTCCACTTCGCCCAGACGGTCCGAGTGCCGTTCGTCGCCGGCAGCGTCCAGCTCTGGCTCGCTGCATACGGTCGAACCGTCCACGTCGCGCCGTCGTTGGACAGCGCGACCTGGCTGGTGCCGCTGATCGCGTCCGAGGCGGGGACGGCGACCGCGACGGCGGCCGTCCGCGTCAGCGCGGCGCCGCCCGCGACGGACAGCGACCCGCTTGGTGCGATCGAGTCGTATTCGATCGACCCATCCGCTGCCGGCCCCCACTCCGAGTCCGCCGTCGCCCATCGCATCGTGACGGTGTGGCGTCCGTTGAGGGTCGTCCCTTCGAGAGCGGGATCAGTCAGGTTCCATTCAAAGTCGTTCAGCAGATCGTGGTCGTGCCAGTGGACGCCGTCGTTCGAGACCTGCATTCGGGTCACGGTCCCGATCAGGACGGATGCCTCGGCGTGGATGTGCACGATCGGCGACGACGTCCATCCCACACCGCCGTTGAGGAACAGGAGTCCGGAAGGAACGAGGTACCTGACGTGATGGGTCCAGCTGGTCGAGGACCCGAATGCATCCGCTGTGTCCGGGGTGTACGTCGCGGTGAATCGGTAGTCGCCGCTGGTGAGGCAGCAGGCCTCGCCATCCAGGGTTGTCGTGTTGCCGCCAACGCGGCCGCTCGCGATGACCGCATCGGCTGCGTCACGGATGGTGACGATCCCCGGGACGAGCGGTGCGCCGGAGATCGTGTGCACCGACGCATGAAGCAGAGCGGAGGAACCGGGAACCGAAGGCGAGTTCGACGTCAGCGTGAGCCACGTCGCAAGCGGGACGGCGAGATCCACGATCTTGCCGGCGCTGGCCTCGAAGTAGTCCTGGCGGGGGAACGTGGCCGTGATCGTCCACGTCCCCGGCCCGATCGCGAGTGGCACGTTCTCATATCGCCCTGTCCCGGATCAAGCGTGACGCTGGTCCTTCCCGGATCGCCGCTTCCGCCGCCGCCCGTCCAGGTGAGGGAGACGCCGAGTGGCCCTGGGTTCGGTGAGACGGTGACGGTGACCGCCGGCCCGAAGCTCCCGTCGGGCTCCATGTCGGTTACGACGATTGCGGTCGTCGTTGTCTGGTACGCGGTCGTCGAAAGGGCCACGCGACGCTCCCCGCGGAGGGTGCTATCCGGGATCACAAGGTCTGCGTGCTTTGGGCCGCGTGCGCTTGTGTCCACTCGAAACGAAACCGTGCAGTCATTGCCGGGAAGAACGACCGCGCATGGCGTCCCGACGATCTCGAAGGCACCGGAATCGGGCCCTTCGAAGGTTGGATCGCTGAACTGAACCGCAGACGTTCCGTCGTTCTCGATCGTGAGGACGCGGCTGGCCGAAGGCACTCCGACGACCGTATCGCCGAACGCAATCAAATCGTTGTCGAGCGTGATCGCCCTGATCCCGAACGAGCTGTGGTACCGGATCGAGCCATACAGGCGGGCAGTGCCGGCGTCGTTGCAGTCCATCCAGAAGTCGGCCGCGAAAGCGGAGACCGCATTGGATTCGTCGAACGCTGCCTCGAGGACGCTCACCGATCCGGCCCGGAGCGAACATGCGCGGCCGTCGCCTGTGATCCAAAGGATGCCGGTCCCCGCTGGAGCGATGCCGGTCGTGGCAGGAAAGGAGGCGCCTGCCGCCAACGCCTGGCCTGCAGGTGCGTCGATCGAGGCATTCCAGGTCTGACCCTCAACCCGGAAGGAAACAAAATTGTGATCGGGGCTCGGGAAGCCGGGGACGATCGTGAAAGCCGGGGCAACGAACGCCCACTGGTGTCCGCTGCTGACCCAGTCACCAGGCTCGCCGTCCAGGAAGAGGCCGCTGACTGTGCCGCCAACCGCAGACACCGGCGCTGGGGCGGGCAGGCCCATCAATGCGACGGTGACGGCAACGGCGAGATAAATCGCCCGGATCGGCGCCGATCGCATCGGTCCCTCCAGGCCGGTGCATGCGACCGGTCAAGGGCGAGCATAGCGTGGACGTTGACTCGCACCGTCGTGGGCTGGCCGATGTGTCGCGCGCGCGCACCGGACCCAGGTCGACCCGCTAGGGCGCCGCCGACCTACCTTCTTTGACGCCGGAATAGGGCAAACGCCCGATGTCGGGTTCGGTGCGGTCCCGAGTAGGTTGCGGTCGTCAGCCGTCCCCCCCGGCTGACGAATGGAGGCCCAGAGCGTCCGGGGTGCCAACGCACGCGGCATTCCGGACGCGACCTCCAGGCGCCGACCGGCGGCGCCGGGCCCTACCCCGCGGAGCTCGTCCTCGGTCGGAGGCCGTCCATCGACAGGCCGATCAGGCGCTCGGCGAGGGCGGGCCCCTCGGGCGACGTCTCGGCCGCCAGGGCGAACGCCTTCGCCATCCTCAGGAGATCCGCGAGGTCGACGTCCGGCCGGACGGCGCCGGCCTCCTTGGCCCGGTCCAGGAGCGCCGAGCCCGAGGCGTTGATCATCGCGTGGCACTCGCCGAAGAGTGACTGCGCCCGGCCCTCGTCGCTGAGCGCGGCGGCCAGGCCCCGCTTCTCCGACACGACGGTGACGAAGCCACGGAGCCAGTCGACGAGCGCCTCGGCCGGGGGCTCGGTCGCGGCCAGCCGGTCGCCGTCGGCGCAGAGGCGCTCGACGTTGTCGCGGTAGACCGCCTCGAGCAGCGCCAGGCGGGTGGGGAAGTGGCGGTACAGGGTCCCGGAGCCGACGCCGGCGGCGCGGGCGATGTCGTCGAGCGGGGCGTTCGGTCCCTCGGCCGCGAAGGCCTTGCGCGCCGCGGCGATCAGCAGCTCGACGTTGCGGCGGGCGTCGGCGCGGAGCGGCCGGCCCTCCGCGGGAGTCATCGAAAGGTTGTCGATCGGGGTCGATTTCATGCGGGACTTGCTAACCGGGGACTGTCCCCGTATAGTACCTCGTACCAACCGGAGGGATCCCCCGGTTACTGTCCATCCTAGCACCGCGAGCAACACCGGTCACGCGCAGGCCGGCCGCCCTCGGACCGCCCACCCAAGGAGCATCCCCACGCTCATGTCCTCCGCCTTCCCCGCTCCCGCCTCCACCCGCGACGCGCGCTGGCTCGCGCTCGCGGTCCTGTGCGCCGGCATGCTGATGATCGTCCTCGACGCGACGATCGTGAATGTCGCCCTGCCGGCCATCCAGAGCGATCTCGGCTTCAGCCAGTCGAGCCTCGCCTGGGTCGTCAACGCCTACCTCATCGCCTTCGGCGGCGTCCTGTTGCTGGCCGGCCGCCTCGGCGACCTCCTCGGCCGGCGGCGCATCTTCCTCGCCGGGCTTGCGCTGTTCACCGCGGCGTCGCTCGCGTGCGGGTTCAGCGTCAGCCAGGAGACCCTGATCGTCGCCCGCTTCGTCCAGGGCGTCGGCGGCGCGATGACCTCGTCGGTCATCCTCGGGATGATCGTCACGATGTTCACCGAGCCGCGCGAGCGGACCCGGGCGATCAGCCTCTACAGCTTCGTCGCCTCGGCCGGCGCGTCGACCGGGCTCCTCGCCGGCGGCATCCTCACCCAGAGCCTCAACTGGCACTGGATCTTCTTCGTCAACGTGCCGATCGGCATCGTCACCGCGGTCTTCGCCCTCCGCCTGCTCGAGAACGACGAGGGCCTGGGTCTCGGCCACGGGGCCGACGTGCCCGGCGCGGCCCTCGTGACCGGCGCCCTGATGCTCGGCGTCCTGACGATCATCCGGACGAGCGACGTCGGCTGGACCTCGATCGAGACCCTGGCGGGCTTCGCCGCGACCGCGCTCGCCCTCGTCGGCTTCGTCGTCCGCGAGGCGCGGACGGCCAACCCGCTGCTGCCGCTCCGGATCTTCCGGTCGCGGGCCGTCTCCGGCGCCAACGCCGTGATGGTCCTGCTCGTCGCCGGGTTCTTCGGGACGTTCTTCGTCGGCAGCCTCTATCTCGAGCGGGTCCTCGGCTTCGACGCCCTCGGCATCGGCCTCGGCTTCCTGCCGGTCAGCCTGAGCGTCGGGCTGATGTCGTTCGTCTTCTCCGAGCCGCTGATCACCCGGTTCGGGGCGCGGGCGGTGCTCCGGGGAAGCCTCGTCCTGGAGCTCGTCGCGCTGCTCTGGTTCGCCCGGCTGCCGGTCGACGCGTCGTACCTGATCGACGTCGCGCCGGCGCTGGCGCTGATCGGGATCGGCTCCGGGCTGGCGTTCCCGGCCCTCGTCGGGCTGGCGATGTCCGGGGCGACGCGGCAGGACGCCGGTCTCGCCTCGGGCCTCGTGAACACGACCCGCATGGTCGGCGGCGCGATCGGGCTCGCCGTGATGGCTTCGGCGGCCACGGCGCGCGGGGCCAGCCTCGCGGCCGGTGGCGCGTCGCCGGCGGTCGCCCTCACCGGCGGCTCGCAGCTCGCGCTCGAGCTGGCGGCAGGCTTCGTGGCGCTGGCGATCGTCGTCGCGATCACCGTCATCCCGTCGGGGTCGACGGCGCGGGCAGAGCGAGCGCGAGGCGGACGAGGAGGGGGCGCCGGACTTCGGGGCCTTCGCCGACGCCGCCTGAGCCGACCACGCTCCGAACGCAGGAAGCCGGCCGCGAGGCCGGCTTCTTCGCTATCCGGCGGGCATGCCTCCACTCCCGATGCGGCGCCCTTGACTGCGTCGAGCGGCGTCAGCCGGCGAACCCGTTCGGGTCGTCGCCGGAGCTGCACCCCGCAACTGGCCAGGTATTCACGCACGGACTTGCCGGCCCGTTCCCACGCTCGCGAGGAACCGACGCCGCCGTGAACCCGTGCGTGGAACCGGGCCGCTCATTCCGGGGCGGAATGCTTGGGCAGAAGGAGGGCCGCGGAGGACCCGGGTGACAGGGGTCACCGTCGACCGTCGATCAAATAGGGGATGACCTCGACGTGGTTCCGCTCGACAATGATCGACCTGCGTGTGCCAGCGATTGGGGGGATCCATCGTGTCCGAGTTCTGCCCGCAATGCGGGAACGCCCGAGTCGGCGCGTTCCGCTTCTGCCGCCATTGTCGATTCGACTTCGATGGAGCCGCGCCCGAACCGACCGCCGCCGTTGAACCGCTGGTCAAGCGCTCGATGGCCAGCCGGCTGACCGGGCGCCAATGGCTCGGCGTCGGAGTGGCGCTCATCGTCGGACTGGGCGTCCTCGGCACCCTGACGACGCCGGCCGCGTCGACCACCGGGCCCGAAAGGTCGCCCGGCGCAACGGCTCGGACCGTCGCACTCGCATCCACGTCCCCGACGCCATGGCGGACGGTCAAGCCAGTGGTCGCCGCACTCACGCCGACCGGCCCGACCGAGACCGCCGAGGTCGTCCGGATCGTCGACGGCGACACGATCGTGGTCTCGCTCGGCGGGAAGGACGTCAAGCTGCGATACATCGGCATGGACACCCCGGAGGACGTCGACCCGAACAGCCCCGTCGAGCCGATGAGCCGCGAGGCCGCCGCCGCGAACGCCGCGCTCGTGTCGGGGAAGACCGTCGTCCTCGAGAAGGACATCTCGGAGACCGACCAATACGGCCGGCTCCTCCGCTACGTCTGGCTGCACGAAGGAACGACCTGGACGATGGTCAACCTCGAGCTCGTCCGGCTGGGCCTGGCGTCGGCCGCGACCTACCCGCCCGACGTCAAGTACGTGGACCTCTTCACGTCAACCGAAAGCGCTGCCCGGAGCTCCTTCGTCGGCCTCTGGGGCGCGGCGCCGAGCTTCGAGCCAACGCCGACCGCGACACCGAAGCCGACCGTTCGACCGACCCCGAAACCGACGCCGAAGCCCACGGAGAAGGCGTCGAGCTGCCATCCGTCGTACACGCCGTGCCTGCCGATCGTGGACGATCTCGACTGCCCCGACGTGCGGGCGATGGGCAAGGCCCCGGTGACGGTGATCGGGCCGGATGACTACCGGCTCGATGGCAACCACGACGGGGTTGGCTGCGAGTAGGAGGGATCGATGCGCGACCGTTGTAAGAGACGGGACCTCATCGAACGGGTTCGATCAACGCTGGGCGGCGAGGTATCTCAAGGTGAAATATGCGCCGGCGATCGCGCCGACCCAACCCCACACGGCTGCGGTCAGGACCGTCCCGAAGATGTCGTTGCCGATTGCCTTGGAGAACTCCGACGCGACTGCGGCGCCGAGCCATCCGCAGATCGTGCTCACGAGGCCGGTCACGAGGAGGACTTCGAACGCCGCGAGGATCCATCGGGCCATCTGGCGTCGCGCAAACAGATCCGGCTGAACTTCCACGATCATCGGGCGGCCCTTCGTCCCGACTTCCGGCGCGGCATTCTCAGGCGGCCGGTGCTCGAAGCGCCAGCCGCACTTCGGGCACAGGTCATCGCCTGGAATCCGTCGACTCGCACAACGTGGGCAGCGGGCTGAGCTCTCGGCTGGTTGGTTGAACAACGTCGTCCTCCGGTCGGCGCTGGGAGATGGCTCCGGAATCCTACCGACCTCGCAACCTGACCACCTCGACTCCCGGTCGTCAGGCGGTCCAGAGCCCAAGCCGATCGAATTAGGGAGGCCGCTCACACGTGGAACGGTCGGGGCCATTGAACGAACGACGACTGGCAGCCACGGCCGAGTCGGGCTGCCCCTGACCACCCCGAGCGGCGTCAGCCGGCGGACCGGCGTGCACGGAACCGACGACGCGGCCCTGATTGCCTGGATGTCCTTGTACGCGGACGGCGCCTCCTCGGCGACGGTCGCTGGCGCCCGCAACGCTCGGTGTCATCCGACGGTGCCTTCCGGCGCTACGTGCCCTCGATGGCGGGGGCGCTGAGGGGAGTTGAGACTCTGGGGAGTAGTACACTCCAAATGTACGAGCAGCCGCAATGCGCAGCTTCATGGCGAAGCTCACTGATTGCACGGGGGGCGAATCATGGCTCGTAGGCGGACCGTTCGGACGTCCAGCACATCCCAGATCGACGGATCTGGGAGTCATGCTACGGGGGTCGTTCGAGCTCAGTCGGCACCCGATGACCCGATCCAAGAGGTGACGCGCGACAATTTCGTGTCACTCCTACGCGAACGGTATTCGGCCGATCGCAAGGCGCAGCTCGTCACGGGGAGGGCAGGAATCGGCAAGTCGAACCTGCTCTCTCAGTTCCTTCGGTCGACCGCGGACGCATCGGTTGGCTTCTTTGTCGGACCGGATGAGTGGCAGGCAACCGGTCGTCGATTTCTCGCCGACGTGGGTGCTCAGATCGCTTCCCTCATCGGTGAGCCTTCGATTGCCAAGGGGCTAGACGCGGAGACGCTTAAGGCACTATTTGGCGACTTGTGGGCCAGCTTCTGCGAACGGGCGCGACGACTTGACTTACCGCACTACCTAGTCATCGATGGGCTCGACCAGGTCCAAAAGACGGCGGCAGGACCGAGTATCACGGACCTAATTCCACGTCGCCTACCCCGCAACGTATATCTGCTGGCAAGCTCGCAGCGCCACGTCGGGGCTTTGTTCCATCCGATTGAATTCGACGAGCTTGAGCTCCCCGTGTTTGGCCTGCATGAGACCTTCGCATTGATGGAGGGACTTGGCCTGGAACCGACGAGGATTCGCCAGGCCCACGAAGCATCATTCGGACTGCCTGCATACCTCGCCGAATTGCGTAGGGGAATTCGAACGGGTCGGATTGACCTCGACGACCTGCCAGCGAGCTTAACCGAGTTGCTCCGACGGGACTGGGAGGCGATTTGGGCCTCCACAGAACACGCCGAGGAGATCGTGGCACTGCTTGCATTCTCGTGGGCCCCCCTAACACTGAGTGAAATCTCGGGAGTCACGGAACGCGATGTCAGTTCGGTTCGCTCAACGCTGAGCCACATTCCCGCGCTCTCGGTTGCCGAAGAAGGTGATTCCGCTCCCGAGTTCAACAGCGACGTCCACCGCACATTCGTCCGTGAGGCACTCGCAAGTCGACGGCCGGAAATCGAACGATCCCTCATAGACTATTACGCCCGCAATCCAAGGTCCTACCGCTCGCTCGAACTCCTTCCCGGACTTTCTGTAAGTCAGCACGACTATGCCGGGCTGTCTCGCATCGTCACCGAGGCTCATATCGTCCAGGGCCTCTCGGAGACGCGGGACGTGCCGCTGATTCGGCAGGGTGTGATTGCCGCGGCGACTCTGGCCGAGGCGAACGATGATCTCGCAGGAACCATCTTCTACGGCCTCTCGGCCACGGTGCTTGGCACGATCCGGAGGCACTTCGACGAGACCAGCGGGTACCTGAAGGCAGTAGCCTCAATTGGCCGCTTTGATGACGCCATTGGCCTTGCGCTCCGTTTGCCGTTACCGGAGGAGCGCATCCGGGCCTTGACATTGGTAGCAACAAAGATGGCCGAAGCGGGTTACGAGATCCCGGAGGATCTCGCAGCTCGCATCGATGGTTTGGTCGACTCGGTCCCAGTAGGCCTGGCCGCGGATCAAGCGTCCACGATCGGCGCCGAACTCTTCGCGGTTCGTCCAGAGGCTTCCATTCGTTTGATTGAGCGCGTCACTGGCGGGTCGGACGGCGGTCGCGCACTCGATCGAGCACTCGCGCTCCTCGCCCTAAAGCGGTCGAAGGGTGGTCACGACGATGAGTTCGATCCAACTGAACAAATCGCGGACGAAAAGCTCCGAACGTTGGTACGAAGCCGGGCCCCGGGTATCTCCAAACTGTCGGCCACAGCAGCGTTGGCTCAGGCTGAACGCCTTTCGGATCCGTCCGCCAGGCTCTACATGGTTCGCGAGTGGTGCCTCGAGAATCGAACTGGGCCCGATGCGCATCTCCTAATCTCCCGCGCTCTGGATTGGATCGTGGAAGCGAGTGCATACACCCCTTCCCTGCGGATCGTTCGACAAATTGTTCAACCGCTTGAAGACGCCAAGGCGGAGGAGGCACGACCCGTCGTTGAGAAGTTGATTACGGTCTTGGGGGGATTGCAGAGTTCTCCTCGACGAGAAGCCATGAGGCTGTCTGTTTTCATTGCCTCGCAAACCATCCGCTGGCAAAGGCCAATCGGCGAGGAACTCCTTGTCGACGCTCTCTTATCTCTCGAAGACACCGATCCTGAGTTGCGCGCGTTTGGGTACGCTCTAATCCTGCGGGTGCTAAACAGCGTTGACCCGCACGACGCACTCGGTCTGCGTCTCGACATTCGAAAGAACCTAGACCTCGCCGTGGAACTGGTTGTCGCAGAGTGTGCTGACCAATACGAGGTCCTGGGGCGAGCTCTCCGCACCCTCGCGTCGGTCGACAAGGTGCTCGCATTGGGAGTGGCCGAGTCGCTAAACACATCCGATAACCGCGAAGATGCAATGGTCGGTGTTGTGCGCATCGCAGCGGAGCAAGCCCAGTCGAACCAGGACGTTGCGTGGTTGCTCGACGTGCTTGGCAAGATTGGCGACCAGGCCAACATCATTGGGCCCGCACTAATCGACGTGCTGCGTTCGATCAAGGACGGTAACGTCAGCATCGACGATCCAATCGATCAACGGCTCGCCCTGATCATTGCCGGATTGCCGGACCCGCAGGATCGTGCGAAAGCGTGGGCGGAGCTGGCATCAGTCCGCGCGCGCAGCGGTCGAACATTCCGGGTCCCTGCTGCGACGGCGTCTGCGCGGGAAGCCGCCCTCGCGATGGATGCGCCCTGGGACAAGGCTTCTGCGCTCTTCGAATTGGTCGAACTCCTTGGTCCCAATGATCCGCCGGCGGGCGCACAGCTGATCGAAGAAGCGCTAGCAATCACGACTGGGTCCTCGCGGGCAGACCAGTACTTCGGGCCCCAGCTGGCCAACGCCGTGATGCTTGGCATTCAATCCCTCCCAACGGACGTTCACGCCGAGGATCTCAACGAGCTTGCTGAGCTTGCACGGCTGATCCCGAGCTCCTACGTGCAGGCGCAATTCATCGGTTGGATCGCGTCACGGGCTTTGTTTGCCGGCTTCGAAGGACGAGGTCGGGAGCTCGCCGCCGAGAGCACGGCGCGTCTCGAGGCTATTTCAGACGGAGTTGCAGGCGCACATGCGACATCGAATCTCGCGTCCGTTATAGCCGCGCATGACGTCGAGGCACTCATCGAAATCATTCAGAGACTGAGCGGTCACGCACATGAACACGCAATTCAAAATGCCGTTGCGTACCTCTTGGCTAGGCAGCCTCCGGATGTTCCGGTGGACTTCGCACGACTAACCAAGAAGCCGACCTACGAAGATGTCCAGATTGCCGTCCGACTAATCGGGGAGTGCGCAACGGACTGGGGGTTCGCCTCCTGCGTGCGTATGCTGGTCGCACCGTCTTGTCAGTGCGGCAGACACCAAGCCTGCAAGTCGCCAGCTCCTGACCACCGCGAGAGTCATCCGACAGACTGCGGCGAGCCTCCTGCCTGACGTAAACAACATTCGCCACGACGGGTATGCAATCTTCGTCGAGGCGTTGATGAGACGTCTCGATCGAGCGGCTCAGCCAAAGGGCTTCAAAGGCTGGCGCGAACTTACGGCGTCCATCGACAGTATTCCAAACGCCGCCGACCGAGTGCTTGTCTATTCCTGGATTGCTGAGGATGTTGGACTCGATTGGTGGCCGACGCCCGGTTCTTCGCCGATCGAGCCGCATCCCTACTGCCGGGCCTCTCGTCGGCAATTGATCGCGCTGTGCGAGGAAAGGCCCTCGGCGAGGCCTATCTTGAACTCGGTGATGTGAACGGCGCGAGGGACGTACTCAAGGCCGCCTTCGAACAGGCAATGCAGAACGAGAGACTCCTGCCGGGGATCGCCTACTCGATAGCATTCTCGAGGTCGCCGATTCGTTCGACCCCGAATTCGGAGCCTCTCTCACGCCAATCGTAGATGACGATTTGAGACGCTATTCTCTTGCCGAGCGCCGGAAAATCCTGGAGATTAAACGACGGGCTCCGACGCGTGACGACCCCCTTCTTCAAGGCGATCCCCGAGTCGTTGCGCGTCGGTTGGGGTACGCAGCGTCTTACCGTCGGCGAGCCCTATCGTCTGGCGTAGGTCAGGTCCTGTCTGATCAGCAACTGGCGACATTGATGGTCCGCGTCTCGGGCGGAGATATCGAAGATGGGATGTCTGTGAGTGCGCTGATCGCCGAGTCCGCGCGGCACGGCGACGCGAGCGTCAAGTCGCGAACTATCCATGACACCGTGATGCGGGTGGTGAGGATGACGTCGGCACTTGCCGACGAACTGCATGAGCAACGACCGGCAAGCGCTGCTCAGTACAGCTGCCGCGGAAGGTAAGCCGGACCTAATATTGGTGCGCCCCGGTGAGCGGGATGAGGGTATCTCTTTCATTCAGAGATGGCTTAGGAAGCATCCGTCCAAGCAGGTGCTGATCTACGACCCATACTTCCGGCCCGATGATCTGAGCATCCTCACATCCCTCCCCCAGGACACGATCGTCCATCTCGTGACATCGGTCAGCGCACAGAACTACGCATCGGCTAAGGCGTCGACGTCCTCGCTGACGTGCAGCTCGCGTATTCGGCTGGATGGCGCCGCGTGTCAGCGCACGATATGCCCCTGACGATAATCACTATCTTCGGAGATGAGCGTGGACTTGGACCCATTCATGACCGTTACGCGTTTTCGGATGCAGACACACTGAAGTTGGGGGGATCGCAAAGCACGATCGGTTATCGATCGTCAGATATCTTGCCGCTATCCAAGGCAAACGGCGCACCGGTGAGAGCCGAGGTCGATTCCGGCCGACGCAGCCCCTGCCAATGCTACGGGGGCGTCTACTCGACACCTATCGTCTGACTTTGTCGAAGGGATGACAGCTCAGCTGCAGCCGCTCGTGGAGCCGCAGTTCAGGCACTTGTAGCAAGAGCCGTTGCGGACCATGATCGAGCCGCATTCGGCGCAGCTCGGGGCGTCCTCCTGGGTCTCGAAGGCGACGTTCGTCTTGCCCAGCGACAGCGTCACCGTCCCCGAGCCGTTCCCGTTCGAGCGCCTTGGCCGTGCCGCCGCGCTGCCCGTTCGTGGCCAGCACCGCGAGGTCGCGCCGGCGCCGACCGTCGCCTGGGTGCCCGCGGCCACGGCCGTGCCGCCTTCGGCGGGGCTCGTCGTCGGCGTCGCGGTGGCCTTCGACCGCCGTCGCGGCTTGGGGGTCGTCCGGCTGCCGAGTGACGGCCCCGGCCGGCCGGAGGCGGATCGTCCTGAGTGGGCGTTGCGTCCCGAGCGTCAGCGAAGGGAAGCGTGGCCCCGAAGGACGAGGCCGCCGACGAGCCGAAGGTCGGCGTATCGATCCAGCACGCTCCTGGAGCCCGAGCGCCGCCCGATCCTCGGTACCGAGGAACCGGGATCCCAACCACCGGAAGATGTAGTCCACGATGCTCTTCGCGATCGGGATCTCCTGGTTGCCCGTGAAGCCGCTCGGCTCGAACCGGACGTGGGCGAACTTGTTCACGAGGTCGCGCAGCGGCACGCCGTACTGGAGCGCCACCGACACGGTCGTCGCGAAGGTGTCCATCAGCCCCGAGACCGTCGAGCCTTCCTTCGCCATCTTCAGGAAGATCTCGCCGGGCGTCCGTCCGGGTAGAGGCCGACGGTGATGTAGCCCTCGTGGCCGGCGATGTCGAACTTGTGGGTGACCGCCTGGCGCTCGGCGGGGAGCCGCCGGCGATGGGGGAGGCCCGCCTCGGCCTGGGCCTTCGCCAGGTCCTTCTTCAGCTTGGCGACGCCTCAGATCGACGACGTCGCCGTCCTTCTTCTTGCCGGTCGACAGCGGCTGCGAGCGCTTCGAGTTGTCGCGGTAGACCGCGATCGCCTTCAGGCCGAGCTTCCAGCCCTCGAGGTAGACCTTCTCGATCTCCTCGGCGGTGGCCGCCTCGGGCATGTTGACGGTCTTGCTGATCGCGCCGCTGATGAACGGCTGGATCGCGCCCATCATCCGGACGTGGCCCATGTAGTGGATCGAGCGCTCGCCGTTGACCGGCTTGAACGCGCAGTCGAACACCGACAGGTGCTGCGGCTTGACGTGGGGGGCGCCCTCGATCGTCTCGCGATCGTTGATGTAGGCGAGAATTTCTTCGACCTGGGTCGCGTCGTAGCCGAGCTTGCGGAGGGCTGACGGGACCGTCTGGTTGACGATCTTCAGGAAGCCCTCGCCGACGAGCTTCTTGTACTTGATCAGGGCGATGTCCGGCTCGACCCCGGTCGTGTCGCAATCCATCATGAACGCGATCGTCCCGGTCGGGGCGAGGACGGTGACCTGGGCGTTGCGGTAGCCGTACTGCTCGCCGAGCTCGAGGGCCTCGTCGTAGACGGCGCGGGCGGCGGTGATCATGTTCGCGGGGACGGCCTGGTCGGCCGGGATCCTGTACGCCGCGTCGCGGTGCTTGTTGATCACCCGCAGGAACGGGGCGCGGTTCTCGTCGTACGCGAAGAACGGGCCGCCGTGGTCGCGGGCGATGATGCTCGACTGCTTGTACGCCTCGCCGTGCATGATCGCGGTCAGGGCGGCGGCGTAGTTCCGGCCCTCGTCCGAGTCGTAGGCGAGGCCGCGGCTCATCAGGAGCGCGCCGAGGTTCGCGTAGCCGAGCCCGAGCGGGCGGAACTTGTGGGAGTTCTCCTCGATCTTCGGCGTCGGGTAGGACGCGTTGTCGACGAGGATCTCCTGGGCGGTGAGCGTGACCTTGGCGGCGTAGCGGTAGGCCTCGACGTCGAACTCGCCGTCGGCGTCGACGAACTTCATCAGGTTGAGGCTCGCCAGGTTGCAGGCGGTGTCGTTGAGGAACATGTACTCGGAGCACGGGTTCGACGCGTGGATCCGATCCGTGTTCGCCGACGTGTGCCAGTCGTTGATCGTCGTGTCGTACTGGATGCCGGGGTCGCCGCAGACGTGGGCCGCCTCGGCCATCTTGCGGAAGAGGTCGCGGGCCTTGTAGGTCTCCATCGGCTTGTGGTCCACGACCGAGTGGGTCGTCCACTCCTTGTCGTCGACGACGGCCTTCATGAACTCGTCGGTCACGCGGACGCTGTGGTTCGCGTTCTGGAAGGCGACGCTAGCCGTAGGCCTCGCCGGTGAAGCTGGCGTCGTAGCCGGCCTCGATCAGGGCCCAGGCCTTCTTCTCCTCGTTGAGCTTCGAGTCGATGAAGTCGACGATGTCCGGGTGGCCGGCGTCGAGGATGACCATCTTCGCCGCGCGGCGGGTCTTGCCGCCCGACTTGACCACGCCGGCGAACGCGTCGTAGCCGCGCATGAAGCTGACCGGCCCGCTGGCGGTGCCGCCGCCGGTCATCTTCTCCTTGGAGCTCCGGATCGTGCTCAGGTTGCTGCCCGCGCCCGAGCCGAACTTGAAGAGCATCGCCTCGGTCTTGGCGAGGTCCATGATCGAGGACATCGTGTCCTGGACGCTGTTGATGAAGCAGGCGCTGCACTGGGGGCGCGCCTCGATCCCGACGTTGAACCAGACCGGCGAGTTGAAGCTCATCTTCTGGTGGACGAGAAGATGGGTCAGCTCGGCGCGGAACGTGTCGAGGTCCGCGTCCGTGGCGAAGTAGCGCTGGGTCTCGGCCCAGGCGCAGATCGTGTTGACGACCCGGTCGATCAGCTGGCGGACGCTCGTCTCGCGCTCCGGCGTGCCGATGTGGCCGCGGAAGTACTTGCTGACGACGACGTTCGTCGCGAGCTGGCGACCAGAAGCTCGGGACCTCGACGTCCTTCTGCTCGAACACGAGCTTGCCCGACTCGTTGCCGATCGCGGCGGTCCGGGTCTCCCAGGCGATCTCGTCGTAGGGATGGATGCCCGGCGTCGTCCAGCGGCGCTCGAAGGTCAGGCCCGTGGTCTCGTGGCCGTGGCCGTCCGTGCCGTCGAAGCTGGCGCCCCACGGGCCGCTCAGCTGGCGGGCGGCGGTGGCGGCTCCGTGTGCCGTGGTGGCGGTCTTGCGCGCCTTCGTCCCAGAGTCTCGGTCCATCACCGGGGTCGCGTCGCCGCTCTGTCGGGCCATCGTGCCAGTTCCTCCACCGTCCACCGAGCGGGCCGGCTCCTTGCCGGGTTCGCCCGTCCTGGTTTGGTCGCTCGCGCCGCTCCATGCGGTAGCTGCGACATCCTCCCTTGCCGGTCGTTGGGCGGCGCCTCCGGGGCCTGGTCGCGAGCCGGCGGGCATGGCCGGCGGGCGGTGCTGGAGGTGGCGCGAAGCGATCAGCGCGAGGGTCCAGAGTACGACGGGAGGGGGAGGCAGTCAAGGCCCAAACCACAAGATGTTGTGGTTGCTCCGGCGGTCGCACCGCTACATCTGGTTTCGTGCGTGGGCGGGCCGCGTCCACGCTCCGCCCACGTTCGGCGGGTGGTTGCCCACGTTCGGTCGGCGGTTGTCCACGGGTCGTGGGGCGGTTGTGCACGGCGGTGGGGCGGGTTGTCCACGTGATGATAGCGAACGGGCGTTCGATCTGTCCTCCCGCTCGCGCATCTGGCCAGGTATTCCCACCCGGACTGGGCGGCGCGGTCGCGAGCACGGCCGTCCGCGGTTGCCCGCTCCCGCGTGCGGGCGGTCTCGCCAGCCACTCCGACGGTGAATGAATGGCGAGATGCGCGGCGCGTTCATTGCCGGCCACGCGGCCGACCTACGCGGCCGACCTACGCGGCCGAGCCCGCCCGGCACACGGCTTCCATCTGGCCAGGTATTCCCACCCGGACTGAGCGGCGCGGTCGTGAGCGCGGGGGTACGCGGTTGCCCGCTCCCGCGCGCGGGCGCTCTCGCCAGCCACTCCGGCGGTGAATGAATGGCCAGATGCGCGGCGGGTGATCACTGGTTGCGTGGGCATGAACGGCCGGCTGGCACGATCCGGCGGTGGACGATCTGCGGTTCGGTCGCGTCATTCGCGCGGTCCGACTCCGACTCGGGCTGAGTCAGGAGCGCCTCGGCGTGCGGGCGGGCGTGTCGCAGGCGACGGTCTCGCGGATCGAGCGCGGCCATCTCGACGGGCTTCAGCTCGGGATGATCCGCTCCGTCGCGCGCGCCCTCGAGGTGCAATCGGAGCTGACCGGGCGGTGGCGTGGCGGCGAGCTCGATCGGCTGGTCGGCGCGCGCCACTCGGCCCTCCACGACGCCGTCGCGCGGTCGCTGGCCACGCGGCCGGGATGGCTCTTCCTGCCCGAGGTCTCGTTCGCGATCTGGGGCGAACGCGGGATCGTCGACATCCTCGCCTTCCATCGGCGGCGCCGGGCGCTCCTGGTGATCGAGCTGAAGACGGCGATCGTCGACGTCAACGAGCTCATCGGGACGCTTGATCGGAAGGTTCGCCTCGCTCCTGCCATCGCCGCGGAGCGGGGTTGGGTGATTCCGCGGGACGCCACGGTGTCGGCCTGGGTGATCGTCGCCGAGGGTCGAACGAACCGGCGGCGGGTCCAAGGTCATGCGGCGATGCTCAGGGCCGCTCTGCCGGACGACGGGCGGTCCGTGGGCGGCTGGCTGAGCCGGCCGCGGCGGGCGTTGCGGTGCCTCAGCTTCTGGCCGCTCGGTGGCTCCGGCGCCGAGCCGCGGAGGCGCTGAGCCGCTGAGCCGCGGAGGCGCCAGGTTTCCGGTTCTAGCCAGGTATTCCGCCGGGGAATGGCCGGCTCGGTTCCACGCTCGGGTGAGGGGCGGCGCGGACCGCGCCGAGCGTGCTGACCGCGCCGCCGAGTCCGGGGGTGAATGAATGGCCAGATGGCGAGGGACGCGGGGCACGGAACGGAGAACCGGCACGGAACGGGGAGCCGGCACGGAACGGGAGCCGGCACGGAACGGTGACGCGGCCACGCAACGGACAACTGACACGCCGCCGAAGCGCGGCCGCGCCCCGCTGTCGCCCGCCCGATTCCGCCGCGATGCTCCGATGCAGGCATGCGCGACGACGTGGTCCGGATCGGCAAGCGATTCATCGGCGAGTTCCAGCGCGACGACATCGCCGGCCTCAGCGCGGAGCTCGCCTACCGCTTTCTCTTCGCGATCTTCCCGTTCGGGATCTTCGTCGCGGCCCTGAGCGCATTCATCGCGACCTCGCTCGGGTTCGAGAATCCGACGGGCCAGATCATGGGCTCGGTCGGCGACAACCTGCCGCCGCAGATCGCGGACGTCGTCCGGCCGCAGCTCGAGGCGGTCATCGGCAAGACCCAACCGGGCCTCCTGACCTTCGGCGCGATCGCCGCGCTGTGGGCCGCCACCGGTGGGATGAACGCCCTGATCAAGGCGATGAACCGGGCCTGGGAGGTCGACGACACGCGGTCATTCATCCCGAAGACCGCGGTCGCGGTCGGACTGACGATCCTCGGCAGCATCGGGATCGTCGGCTCGTTCGTGACGATCGTCGGCGCGTCGCTGCTGACGACCGAGGTGACCTCCCGCATCGGCCTCGACCGATCCGTCGTCGACCTCGTCAGCCTCCTCCGCTGGCCACTCGTCTTCGTCCTGCTTTCGCTGGCCGTCGCGGTCCTCTACCGTCTCGCCCCGAACTTCCGCGCTCCGTGGCGCTGGTGCGTCGTCGGCGGCGCGCTGTTCTCGGTGACCTGGATCGTGGCGACGGCGCTCTTCGCCCTCTACGTCGCGAACTTCGCCAACTACGCGAACACGTACGGCGCCCTCGGCGGCGTGATCGTCCTGATGCTCTGGTTCTACCTGTCGGCGATGCTCCTCGTGTCGGCCGCGGCGATCGTCGCGGCGACGCTCAAGGAGACGCAGCCGAGCGCGGTCGAGGAGCGTCGGGTCGAGCGCGGGGCGGCGGCCGGCGGCACCCAGGCCCCCGACCGGCCGGAGGTCGGCCGCGTGCCCGGGATCGCGACCGACGGCGGCGGCATCGACGAGTCGGCAGCGCCCGAGCCGTCGACGACGGCGCGCCCCCGGCCCGCTCCCCGACCTCGACCGCGGCCGCGGCTTGCCGGGACCTATCGGATGTCCGGCCCCGAGGACTGGGCGTTCGCCGGGGTCGTGACCGCGACCGGGGCGACCCTCGGCGCGATCGCCGCCTGGTTGCTGGGGAGCCATCGCCGCGCCTGATCGCGCGCTCGCGGGTCGCCCACTCGGACCGCCCGCCCGACTTCGACGACCCTGCACGCCCGACCCCGATGGCGCGACGGCCTCGACCGCGCCGTAGGCGGCGCCCGCCGCCGTTCTTCGAGCCCGGCCGATTTGGCCGGGCCCTTGATCTCGCAGGCGATCAAGGTCGCCCCGCCCAGCGCGGGCGAATAGCCGCATATTGCGAATCTCGAATTCGAGGCGAATTGCGATGACCCCGGCGGATGCCGAGGATTGCGGACCATCGAGGATCGGCCCCACCACTCGAAAGATGCGGCGAGCCGCCGCCGCGGCGCGCGGGGGGGCCGCGAGATATGTGGCTAGCCGCCCCGGCAGCGCGGGCGGGTGGTCTCGAGGAATATGCGGCGAGCCGCCTCGGCGGCAGCGCGGGGATCGGACCGTCCAACGGAGCTCGCTCCGACGCGCGGGGTCCCGAGATATGTGGCTAGCCGCCGCGGCGGCGCGGGGGGCTCGGAGCGTGAGGAAGGCCGCCGGCCTCGCGCGCGCCGCCCGTCGCGCGGCCCCCAGGCCAGGCGCTACAACCCGCTGTAGGAGTGCAGCCCGTTGAACCAGAGCGAGCCGGAGTAGGTGACGATCACCATCCCGAAGGCCACCACCAGCAGGAGCGCGGCCGGGCGGCCGGCCCACGACTTCTGGTTGCGGGCGTGGAGGTAGACGGCGTAGGACAGCCAGGTGATCAGCGCCGCGGTCTCCTTGGGATCCCAGCCCCAGTAGCGCGACCACGCGATCGAGGCCCACCACGACCCGAGGATGATCATCGTCGCGAAGATCGGGAAGCCGATGATCACCGACCGATAGGCGACCTCGTCGAGAACCTTGTGCCCCGGCAGCCACGCGAACCGATCGCCGGTGCCCTGGACGAGGTAGCCGACGCCGGCCGCGAAGCTCGTCGCGAAGATCCCGTACGACAGCACCGCCAGCCCGACGTGGATCGTGATCAGCGGCGGGTTCTGGAGCGCCGGCACGAGCTGGCTGATCGCCGAGGGGAGGCTCGCCGCGTAGAGCAGCAGGGCCAGCGCGACGCCGGTCGGGATGAAGCCGATCGCGCGGATCGGGTAGCGCCGCGACAGGAACAGGTAGCCGCCGGTGATCGAGGTCGCGAACGCGACGGTGAACTCGAACATGTTGCCCCACGGTCCGCGCCCGACGAGCAGCCCGCGGATCACGAGATAGCCGAGGAGCGCCGCGAACCCGATCCAGGCGATCGAGCCGGCGGCGCGCCCGAGCGGGGTCGGGGCGAGCCCGAGCGGCGTGTCGGCCGGTCCCGCTCCGGCGGCCGCCAGCCGCGCGTCGGCGAACGAGCCACTCACCGCTCCTGCCCACGCGGGCGCGGGCGCGCTGCCCAGTGCGAACGACAGCGAGCGCCGGCCGTTGGCCAGGAGCACCGCGTGGCCGACGTGGGCCGCGAAGGCGATCGCGATCGCGACGGCGCCGACGGGGAAGAGGATCGTGGCGACGATGTTCATGGCTGCCTCGGGATGCGGATCGCGGGGAGAGGACTCGTGCCACTGCCGGTCAGCCGCGTCGGATCTCGCCGTCAGGCGATGGCGGCGCCGCCGGGGGGCGGGCCGTCGGTCGAGACGATCATCGCGCGCGGCTGGAGATTCAGCTTCAGCCCGCAGTTGCCGCATGTCGATTGGCCGGCCGCCCGGACGACCTCGCACTTCGGGCAGCGGACGAGGAGGGTCGTCTTGTCGACGTCGCAGCGGGTCGCGCCCATCGGGTAGATCAGGCCGTCGACCGGGCAGTAGGGCTCGCCCGCGGGGAGGATCGGCCGCCCGAGATGATCGCGCGGCGCGACCTTCGTCCCCTCGTCGTAGCGGACCTTGACCCGCGGCTTCGTGATCCCGTAGCCGAGCCAGGCAAGGAGCGCGAGGCTCAGCAGCGGCCCGACGATGCCGATCAGCACGAGCAGCGGCAGGAGCTGGATCAGGCCGGCCCAGTCGGGGATGACGAGCTTCGACATGAAGCCGAGGAGGTCCGACCACAGCTGTGAGATCTGGTCGAGGACGGTCACCGGCGCATTCTAACCGCGGTCGCGGCCGGAGCGCGGCTGGCGCCGGCGGCCGGGCGACCGCGCCGGCCTGGCGGGCGACCGCGCCGCCCGCGATCAGCGTTTCGCGGCGCGCTTGCCGTTCCCCTTCTTGGCGGTCGCGCCGCGGCCCGGGGCCCAGCCGCGGCCCGCGTCGTCCTCGGCCGACTCCCGGATCGAGCCCGGCGGCGCCTGCTGGAGTCGCGGCGGCACGGGCGGGCGGCGATTTCCGACCGACGGCGACGACAGCGTCGAGCGCGCCATCCGGGCGACGAGCCACGACGCGCCCGCGGTCCGCGCCCCGCGGTGCTGGATCGCGTAGCGGAGGGACCGGTCGTCGGTCACGACGAGGATCGACTCGGTCGCGAGCGAGCCGCCGCCGGCCGGGGCGCCGGCGGCCATCGCGACGTCCTCGACGAGGGTCACGAGGATCGTGTCGGCGGTGTGGCGCCCGCCGTAGCGGACCGACACCCCGTGGGCGATCCGCTCGCCGCGCAGGCCGCGCTCGGCGGGGCCGTCGAAGACGAGCTCGATCGAGACCTCCGGAGGGATCGCCGCCCGGAGCCGGCCGATCAGCGCGGCCGGCGGCTGGCGGCCCTGACCTGCGGCCAGCTGGTGGAGGAGGTTCGTGCCGTCGACGAGCAGGCGGGTCGTGCCGGTCATCGGGTCGTTGCGGGGCGAGAGGCGGGTCACCGGCCAAGGGTAGTCGCTCCGCTAGCATTCCCCGAGATGCCCACCCCGACCTCCGGCTCCGGTCTCCTCCTCCTCGTCGACCTCGACGGCGTCCTCTATCGCGGCAGGGATCCCGTGCCCGGAGTCGCCGCGGTGCTGGCGGACCGGGCCGCCCGCGGCGACGACATCGTCTACGTCACGAACAACTCGATGTGGTACCGGGCCGAGTACGTCGAGCGGATCACCGCGCTCGGCGCCCCGGCGACCGCCGACCGGATCGTCTCCTCGCCGCGGGCGACCGCGCTCTACCTCCGCGAGCACGAGCCGGCGATCCGGCACGTCCTGACCGTCGGCGCGAGCGGGATGGACCGCGAGCTCGAGGACGCCGGGTTCCGGGTGACCCGGGCGGGGGACGTCGGCGAGCTGATCCGCGGCGGGGGCGTCGAGGGCACCGACGGCGCCAACGGCTGGGAAGCCGCCGGCCGGCCGGATGCGGTCGTCGTCGGGCTCGACCCGAAGATCGACTACCTCCGCCTCACCGTCGCGACCGACTGCGTCCGCGGCGGTGCCCGGTTCATCGCCACGAATTGCGACCCCGTCTACCCGACCGAGCGGGCCGTCCGACCCGGGCGCCGGCGCGATCGTGGCCGCGGTCGAGGCGGCGAGCGGGGTCACCCCCATCTCGATCGGCAAGCCGGAGCCGTACCTGCTCGAGGAGGCGGCGCGGGCGGTCGGGCGAGAGGCGGCCGAGGCGATCATGATCGGCGACGGGCTGACGACCGACATCGCCGCGGCCCGCGCCGTGGGCGCCCGAAGCATCCTCATGCTGACCGGCGTCACGACCCGCGCCGCGCTCGCCGAGGTGCCGCCGGAGGCGCGTCCGACCGCGGTCGCCGCCGACGCGGTGGAGCTCGCCGCACTCCTGGATCGCTTCTCGGCGAGCTGAGGGTCGCGGGCGCGGTCGCGGTCGCGGTCGCGGTCGCGGTCGCCCGTCGCCGTCGAGGCGCGGCGGTCGCTGGGCCGCGCCGAGCGCGGCACCGCCACGCACCCCGTCCCCGCGGTCGCCCACGATCTCGATTTCGCGGACCGGCGCCTGACCGCTGCGGCAGGCGCGTTGCCCCGGCGCTTGTGCGTCAGCGGTCGCAGGCGCCCGACCGCGGCCGGGGGTCGCCGCGGCGGTCGCCCACGATCTCGATTTCGCGGTCGTTGCGTTCATGCGGAACGACCGGCGCCTGGCCACTGCGGCAGGCTCGTGTGGGCGCGGCGCGTCACCGGTGGAGACGGGCGCATTGGCGATGACGGGCCCTTCGGCGACGGCGATCGTTGGATCCAAGGGAAACGAGTTCGCCGGCGGGATCGTTTCGCTTCGGCGAAACGACTCCGGAATTGTCACTGTGGGCGACGGCAGTGGTCGGGGTCGGCGGCGCGCGCGGGCCGATGGTGGCGCGGTTGCGTCCGCCGGGTCCGACGGCGGCTCCCAGTCGGGTCCGGCGTCGGCCGGATTGACCTCGTGGCCTCGGTGACTCAGGCCGAGCGCGCCGGGCCCGTGGCCTGCCAGGCGTCGAACTCGGCGGTGAGGCGTCGGACAGTCGCCTCGTCGGCGAACGCGACATCGAGGGCGTGGCGGTCGATCGCCCAGAGCTCTTCGACGGTCAGGCCGATCTCGTCGAGCGCGCGCTCGTACTCGTCGGTCAGGCTCAGGTCGGAGACGGTCGTGTCGTCGGTCGACAGCGTCACCGGGACACCGAGCCGGTGGAGGCGGCCGAGGGGATGGGCGGCGATCGAGGGAACGATCCCGGCCTGCCAGTTCGAGGTCGGGCAGAGGTCGAGCGTCACGTTCCGGTCGATCAGCTCGCGGCAGAGGTCGGGATCGTCGATCGCCCCTGGGCCGTGCGCGATCCGCTCCGGGTCCATGGCCAGCGCCCGGCGGACCTGCGCCGCGCCGCCCCATTCGCCGGCGTGGAGGGTGATCCGCAGGCCACCGGAGCGCGCCGCGTCGAAGGCCGCGGCGTGGAGCGCCGGATCCGGGAACCGCTCCTCGGGGCCGGCCAGGTCCCAGCCGGTCAGCCCGTCGTCACGGAAGCGGGCCGCAGTCTCGGCCAGCTCGACGTTCGCGGCCGGGTCATGCGAGCGGAGGGCCGTGCTGATCAGGCGGACCACGATGCCGGTGCGAGTGGCGGCGTCACGAGCCCCGCGCGCCACCGCCGCGATGCCATCCGACAGGGACAGCCCGCGCGCGACGTGGAGCAGCGGCCCCCACCGGATCTCGACGTACCGGACCCCCTCGGCCGCCTTCGTCTCGACGAGCTCGGCGGCGATCCGCTCGAGCGCCTCGGCGTCCTGCATCAGGGCGATCGGGAGGTCGAACGCGCGAAGGAGCTCCGCCTGGGAGGCGCACGGCATCGGGGCGACGAGGGCCGCGCGCATGCCGTCGACGTCCCGCGGCGCGTCGACGCCCCGTGTCCGGGCCAGCTCGAGCGCCGTCTCGATCCGCAGCGAGCCGTCGAGATGGAGATGGAGCTCGGCCTTGGGCATCGCCGCCAGGGCGGCCCGACGGGCGGAGCGCGCGGCGAGGCCCGGGTCGGACGGGCTCGGGTCCCGCGGAGCCTGCATGGCCCGATGCTACGATGCCGGCGATGACCCGGCTCCCGCAGCGCGTCGCCCTGACCGTCGTTGGCTGCTGATCGTGGCGGTGGTGTCGGTCGGCGCGGCCGGACTCGTCGCGGCGATGGCCAACCAGCCGGGGACCCCGGGCCGGGCCGAGCTGACGGCGGACGGCGACCGCGCCGCCGGCGCGGCCCTCGACCGGATCCAGGCCGAGCTGACCCTGCTCGCGACCGACGTGGCGCGTCTCGGCGAGCTCGGGCGCGGCGCGCTGACGGCCCTCGTCGCCTCCGACTTCGTGTCCCTCGACCGGGCCGTCGCCGACGGGGAAACCCTCGCGCGCGCGATCGACGATCGGTCCGGCGCGATCCAGGAGGAGCTCCGCCTCGTGCCGGGACCGGCCCGAACGAGCCGCTGACCTGGTCGCCCGAGACGATCGCCCGGCGTGACATCGCCCTTGCCGCGGTCGAGGCGACCGGCGGCCTCGAGGTCGCCTGGTCGCGGCTCGCCGCCGGCGCGACGGTCGCGAACC
Source organism: uncultured Chloroflexia bacterium (assembly GCA_963710105.1). GTDB lineage: Bacteria > Chloroflexota > Limnocylindria > Limnocylindrales > CSP1-4 > CF-46. Next base: position 2,104,148 of record CAVPYV010000001.1, on the reverse strand, counting down.
GCCTGACGATCCTCCTGACCGACCACGACAAGACCGCCGGCGAGGCGGCCGCGACCGGGCGCAGCCAGAAGTACGCGGCCGCGCTCAAGACCCTCGCCACCGCCCAGGCGATGCTCGACCAGGCGAAGACCCTTCGCGACCAGCTCGCCAACACGGTCGACGTCAGCACCCTCACCCAGTGGATCGACCGCAACGCCGAGTACGACGCGGCCCTCGCCCGCCTCTACCAGGCGACGATCGACGCGAAGGGGCGGATCACCCAGGAGCTCAAGGACGCGTTCGCCGCGGAGCGGAAGGCCCACGACTTCCTGCCGTCGAACACGTCGGGGCTCGTGATCATCCTCGCCGAGATCGGCCGGGGCGGGCTGAACCAGGCGGTCATCGGGATCGAGGAGACGCGGGCGAAGCTGCAGGAGGCGGTCGATCGCCTGAGCGCGCCGGCCTCGGCCGAGCCCGACGCCAGCGACCGACGCCGAGCGCCTCCGAGCCGGAGCCCTCCGAGCCCGAGCCCTCCGCCGGCTGACGGTCGATCGAGCCCGCCGCGGCCGGCCCCTCGCCGGGCCGCGCCCGACGGGTACACTGCCGGGACTGTCTCATCCGCGCCCCTGATGCAGGGCGCGACCTCTCGCCGAGGAGTGCCCACCTGTGCAGCTGCGCGTCGTCACCGACCAGCCCTGGGACGTCAAGGCGGACGTCCTCGCGATCCCGATCGTCGGCGAGCCCGCCTTCGACGGCGCCCTCGGCGAGCTGAACCGGCGGACCGGCGGCGAGCTCGCGGCCCTCGCCGCGTTCGGCGAGCTGCGGGCCAAGCGCTACACGTCGGCGATTGCCGCCTCCGGCGAGATCGCCGCGGGTCGCCTCCTGACCGTCAGCGCCGGCGACGCCGCCGATCTCGACCGCGAGACCGTCCTCCACGTCGGCGGCGCAGCCGAGCATCGCCTCGGCGGCCGCCACGTCCGAAGCCTCGCGATCTGGCTGACCCCCCTCGCCGACGTCCTCGCCGGCGGCCTGGAGGCGGTCGCCGAGCTCGTCGCCCGTGGCGTGGTCGAGGGCAGCTTCGAGCCGAAGACCCTGTACCGCGACCACGACGCCGTCGCGACCGCGCCGCCGGTCCTCGACGAGCTGATCCTCGTGGCGCCCGGCGCCGGCGGCGACCTGGCCGCGGCGCAGAAGGCGGCCGAGCGGGGCGTGATCATCGGCGAGGGCGCGAACCACGCGAAGTCGCTCTCGAACCGCTCGGCCAACGACATCAGCCCCGAGGTCCTCGCCCAGGAGGCGCGCGACGTCGCCGCCAAGCACGACCTGTGGATCGACGTCATCGAGCCCGACCGCGCCCGCGAGCTCGGGATGGGGATGTTCCTCGCCGTCGGCCAGGGCAGCGACAACCCGCCCCGGATGATCGTCATGCGCTCCGGCGGGGAAGGGGAGCGGGACGCGCTCGACCGCCATCTCGCGATCGTCGGCAAGGGCGTCTGCTTCGACTCGGGCGGCATCTCGATCAAGCCGGCCGACCGGATGGAAGAGATGAAGATGGACAAGATCGGTGCCTGCACCGTGATCGCGGCCATCGGCACCGTCGCCCGCCTCGCCCCGGGCACGCCGCTCCTCGCGGTCGCCCCGGCGGTCGAGAACATGCCGGGCTCGCACTCGACCCGGCCCGGCGACGTCGTCAAGGCGCTCAACGGCAAGTGGGTCGACATCACGAACACCGACGCCGAGGGCCGCCTGATCCTCGGCGACGCGATGACCTACGCCGAGTCGCTCGGGGCGACCCACCTCGTCGACGTCGCGACCCTGACCGGCGCCGTGTCGCGGGCCTTCGGCCACCTGATCACGGGCGCCTTCGGGACGCCGCAGGCCTGGTACGACGACGTGATGGGGGCGGCCGACCGCGCCGCGGAGCGCTACTGGCAGATCCCGCTCCTCGACGACTACGTGCCCGACATGGAGAGCTGGTACGGCGACCTCCAGAACTCGAGCTCGGCCGAGGGCTCGCTGATCAAGAGCGGCCTCTTCCTGCGCGAGTTCCGGACCGTGCCGTGGGCCCACCTCGACATCGGCGGGACCGGCTATTTCCGGAAGACGACGCCGTGGGCGCCGCGCGGGGCGACCGGCGTGACCCACGCGACGCTCGTCGAGCTCGCCCTCGCCGGCGCGAAGGCCTGACGACCCTGCTCGTCTCCGCGCTCGCCGCGGCGCTCGGCTCGCTCGGTTCGGCGGCCCGCCCGTGACGGCGCTCGTTGCGGCGTTCGCGATCGGCGGGGCGGTGTTCGGCGTCCTCGCCGACCGGCTGGCCGTCCGCTGGCCGGAGCACGATGAGGAGCACCCGGCGGGCCGCGCGGTCGGCTGGCGGACGGTCGCGAGCGCCGGGCTCGGGGCGTTCGCGTTCTGGCTCCTCGCCGATCGCTTCGGCAGCGCCGAGCCCGTCGTCCAGGCCCTGTTCGGGCTGTGGTTCGCGAGCCTCGTCGTGGGCTTCGCGGTCGACCTCGACCAGCGCCTCCTGCCCGACGAGCTGACCCTGCCGGTCATCCCCCTCGCGCTCCTGCTCGACGTGGTCGGGCGGAACCCGCTCGTCGGCGGCGACCTGCTCCCGGCGATCGCGGTCGCGATCGTCGTGCCGCTCGCGATCTTCCTTGCCTCGATCCCGTTCGGGGCGGGGGCGTTCGGGATCGGCGACGTCAAGCTGCTGGCCGGCGTCGGCCTGATGACCGGCTTCCTGCGCGCGTTCAGCGGCCTGCTCGCCGGCCTCCTCGCCGCCGGGCTCGTCCTCGCGATCCTGCTGGCGACGCGGCGGATCGGGCGGAAGACGTTCGTGCCGTTCGGGCCGTTCCTGATCTTCGGCGCGCTGTGGGGGATCTTCATCCGTCTTTGAGAGGGTCGGCGGCCAGGCCTTGCCTGGGCCGCCGCGCCGGCGCCCGGCGCCCGGCGCCCGGTTTTCGCGATCGTTCACCCCAAACGAAACGATCCGGCCGGACGGACCTGTTCCGCGATCGTGGAACGATCGCGAGATCTGGCCTGTACGGGGCCGCCCGCCCGCGGCCGGCCCGAGCGGGAGGGCCCGGCGCCCGGTTTTCGCGATCGTTCACCCCAAACGAAACGATCCGGCCGGACGGACTTGTTCCGCGATCGTGGAACGATCGCGAGATCCGGCCTGTGCGGGGCCTGGGCCGGCCTGTGCGAGACCCAGCGCGTGCGGGGCCGGCGGCCGCCTGGCCCGCCGCGTGTCGACGAGAGGCCGTTCGGCCCCTTCGCGGTGCGGTCGGCAGGGCCAAGGTGGGGTCCGGGGTGGTGATGGGACCATCGTCAGGCTGGCCCGGGACCCCCGCCTTGGCTACCGTAGACAGCCCGAGGTATGATCCCGGACAGCCGGTCGTCGTCCTGAGGGTGCCCAGTCGGGGCGATCGAATCGGCGGGCGTCGCCGCCACCCGCGCCCCCGCGCAGTTCTGCGCAGTCAGACGCGACGAACGGAGTTAGCTCGCACGATGACATCGCGCCTGTGATGCGCCCCAGCGCGCACACGGACCTCACACCGTCACGCCTCGCCTGGTCACGGGGGACCGGCGACGATCCGCGACCCGCCGCAACGGCCCGCCCCGCACGACGCCGGCGTCGCGGCTTGGCGCGCCTGCCGCTCCTCGTCCTCCTCCCGCTCCTCGTCGGGCTGATCGGCGGTCCGGCCTCGCCCGTCGGCGCGGACGAGCTGAGCGACGCCCGCGCCCGCCAGAACGCGCTCGCCCAGCAGCTCCGCGATCAGAAGACCCAGGTCGCCAAGATCAACGCCCTCCAGGCCGACCTCAGCTCCGAGATCGCCTCGACGAAGCGCCAGCTGACCGGCATCACCGCCGATCTTGCCGCGGCCAAGAAGTCGATCACGAAGATGGCCTCCCAGATCGACGCCGTCCGGCGCGACTACCTGGCCCAGGTCAAGACCCTCCAGGGGCTCGACGACCAGCTCGACCGGATCACCGTCGAGGAATCGATCAAGACGATCAACCTCCGCGACCGCAAGGCCCTCCTCGCCGAGCGGCTCCGCCAGGCCTACGACACCGATCGGACTTCGATGCTCGAGACGTTCCTGTCCGGCGCGTCGTTCACGGACGTCCTGTCCGACGTCAGCTACACGATCGACGTCGGCGAGCAGGACAAGGCCCTCGCCGAACAGATCGTCCGCGACCAGGCGACGCTCGCCGCGATCCATGAGTCGGTCACGGCGACACGCACGGCGACCGACGACCTGCGGATCGCGACCGCCGCCCAGAAGGTCAAGCTCGACGCCGCCCTTGTCGAGCTCAAGGCCGCCCAGGCCGAGCTCAAGCGGCTCGAGATCGCGACGGCCCGGGCGCTGGCGATCCAGAACGCCGCCTACCGCAAGCTCGCCGCCAACAAGAAGAACCTGGCCAAGGCGATCGCGGTGACGGCCTCGGCCAAGGCGGCCCTCGCCCACCAGATCAGCGACCTGGTCGCCCGCCAGTACGCCCTCGGCAACATCCCCTCGCAGTACAACGGCACGCTGATCGTCCCGATGAAGGGCGACGTCACCCAGCCGTTCGGCTGCACCGGCTTCTCGTGGGAGCCGCCGCTCGGCAGCTGCGCCCACTTCCACCAGGGGATCGACTTCGTCGCCGCCTACGGCACCCCGGTCCGCGCCTCGGGCGACGGCAAGGTCGTGTACTGCGGCTGGAACTACGCCGACGGCGCCGACCCGGCCTGGATCGTGATCATCGCCCACAGCTCCGCGCTCGAGACCTGGTACGCCCACCTCCAGCCGAGCTGCCCGGTCCACACCGGGAGTGGCGTCGCCCAGGGCACGATCATCGGCCGCGAGGGGAACACCGGGCACTCGACCGGCGCCCACCTCCACTGGGCGGTCCGCTTCCACGACGAGTTCGTCAACCCGCGCCTGTTCCTGTAGGACGGGCTCCGGCGCGGGCGGGTCGCGGGCGCCAGGTGCCGCCGGCCCCGATCCGGCCAGGCATTCATGCCCGGACTGGACGGCGATCTCCCACGCTCGGACCGCGGCGATTCCGCCGGCCGTCGAGCGTGCCGACCCGACCTCGCAGTCCACGGGCGAATGATTGGCCGGTTTCGGGCGAACGGGACAGGGGAGCGCGACGACCCAACGACGACCCGAACGCGAAACCGAAACGAACTCGACACGCCGCGATGACCGGCAGGCGTGAATGCGGTGTTAGGATCGGTCCATGAAGCGGACGATGGCCGTGATCCTCGCCGGCGGTGAGGGCGAGCGCCTGTCCATCCTGTCGGGCGTCCGCGCGAAGCCGGCGGTCCCCTTCGGCGGCAAGTACCGGATCATCGACTTCACCCTGTCGAACTGCGTCAACTCGGACGTCTCGAACGTCGTCGTCCTGACCCAGTACAACCCGCGCTCGCTCAACGACCACATCGGGCTCGGCCGGCCGTGGGACCTCGACCGCAACACCGGCGGCGTCAAGCTCCTCCAGCCGTACATCGCCCGCGGCCGCGTGGCGGAGTGGTACCGCGGGACGGCCGACGCGGTCCTCCAGAACTTCAACGTGATCGAGCACGACGCGGGCGACGTCATCCTCATCCTGGCCGGCGACCACATCTACAAGATGGACTACCAGCCGTTCATCCAGGCCCATCGCCGGAAGCGGGCCGACGTGACGATCGCCGTCCGCCGGGTCCCCCTGGCCGAGGCCACGCGGATGGGGATCCTCGCCCTCGACGACGCCGACCGGGTCGTCGAGTGGCAGGAGAAGCCGAAGCATCCCAAGAGCGACCTCGCCTCGATGGGCGTCTACGTGTTCTCGAAGCGGGCCCTGCGGCGCTGGCTGAGCGAGGACCGCATCGACTTCGGAAAGGACGTCATCCCGGCGATGCTCGACGGCGGCGCCCGGGTCTACGGCTACCACTTCGAGGGCTACTGGCAGGACGTCGGCACGATCCAGTCCTACTGGGAGGCGAACCTCGCCCTGCTCGAGGACAACGCCGCCCTCGACCTGTACGACCGCGACTGGCTGATCCACACCCGCTCGGAGGAGCGCGCGCCGGCCCGCGTCGGCCCGACCGCCCAGGTCCACCGGAGCCTGATCAGCCACGGCTGCGTGATCAACGGCACGGTCGTGAACTCGGTCCTCTCGCCGGGTGTCCGCGTCGATGTCGGCGCGGTCGTCCGCGACTCGATCGTGATGTTCGACTCGGTGATCCGCTCGGGGGCGGTGATCGATCGAGCGATCCTCGACAAGGAGGTCGTCGTCGGGTCCGGGGCGATCGTCGGCGACGGGCCGGACTTCGACACGCCGAACAAGCAGGAGCCGAGCCGCCTGAACACGGGAATCACCGTCGTCGGCAAGCGGGCGATCATCCCGCGCGGCACGCGGATCGGGCGGAACGTGAAGGTCGCCGGGGACGTCAAGGCGACCGACTTCGTGCGGCGGACCGTGAAGAGCGGCTCATCGATCGAGGCCGGCCGGACGCGGACCGCGGCGGCCCGGCTGACCGCCGAGCGGGCGCCCGAGACGCGGATCGCGGTCGGGATCGCCGCCGAGCCGCCCGGACCGCGCGAGACCGTGCCCGCGGTGCGGGCCGGACGGCGGGGCGCCGGCGGAGACGGCCCGGACCGCTGACGCGGCACGCCCGCTGACGCGGCACGCCCGCCGACGTGGCACGCCCGCCGACGCGGCTCGGACCACGGACGCCGCACGCGTCGGCGCGCTCGATCTCGCCCGACGCCCGGATCGGACGCTGACGGTAGACTGCCCGCCATGCCTTCTTCGGAGCCGGGCACGACCGTGCGCCCGGCGGATGTCGAGCGGTGGCTCGACGAGCTGGGCCTCTCGCCGCAGGCGCGGGCCGATCGGGACGGCGTCACCTCGTGGGACCTCCGGCTCGACGGCCGGCGGCGGTTCGACCTGCCGGTCACGATCATCCTCGACCCGACGACGGCCCTGATCTGCTGGGTCCACTTCGCGCCCCCGATCGGCGACGCCTTCCGCAAGTCCTACCGCAAGCTCCTCCGCTGGAACGACGAGTTTCCGTTCGCGAAGTTCTCCCTGGCCGAGGACGACCGGCCGGTGCTCGCGAGCGAGCTGGCGCTCGAGACCGTCGACCGCGATGAGCTCGGCCTCGCCCTCGCCCGCTCGCTCCTGATCGCGGACCAGCTTCTCGAGGAATCGGCGAGCTGGCTCTGGATCGGCGGGCGGATTCCTGACCAGACGGGGCGGACGAGCCGCGGCGCCGCGTTGATCGAGCGCTACGCCGGCCGGCTCGCCGAGCTCGCCGGAGCGGCCGCCGGCGACGGGGCCATCGACGGGACGGCCGCCCCCGCCCCGGCCCCCGCGCCTGCCCCCGGCGCTGCGCCCGCCCCCGGCGCTGCGCCCGCGCCCACGAGCCGGTCGTGACGATGTCCGTCCGCCGCCGCGCCCTCGTGGTCGGGCTGGCCATCGTCGCCGCCCTCGTCTCGACGCCGGCCCGGGCGCTCCTGCCCGCGTCCGCGCCGCTCGCCGCGCCGACGGCCGCGGCCGCGACCGCGCCCGGCCTGACGATGACGGCCGACGCCCGCTACACCGTCGACCCGGACAAGCAGCGGGTCCACGTCGCGGTCGAGCTGGCGGCGACGAACCACCGGACCGACACGAAGACCCATCGCTACTACTTCGACCGGGCGTACCTCGCCGTCCAGCCCGGAACCACGGCCTTCAAGGTCACGAGCGCCGGCGTCAAGTCGACCGTCCACATCCAGCGCAAGGCCGCCACGTACATCCTCCTCCGGATCGACTTCGGGGCCCAGCTCGCGGCGGGCAAGTCGCGGGATCTTCCTGCTGACGTTCGACATCGCCGACCCCGGCGGCGCGCCGACCCGGACGACCCGGATCGGGACGACCCTCGTCAGCTTCGCCGCGTGGGGCTTCGGGACGGCCGGCACCCCCGGCGGGAGCGTGGCCGTCGTGTTCCCGGCCGGCTTCTCGGTCGACGTCGACGCGCCGGAGCTCGGCGAGCCGGTGACCGACCCGGCCGGCACGGTGACCTTCACGACCGGCAGCCTGGCCGATCCTCTCAAGTTCTTCGCCTACTTCGTCGCCGACCGGCCCGGGGCGTTCGCGGAGACCTCACTCGAGGTCCCGATGGCGGGCAAGCCGATCGCGCTCTCCCTCCGTGCCTGGCCGGACGACCCGGCGTGGGCGAAACGCGTCGGCGGGCTGCTCGTCCGCGGCCTGCCCGCGCTCGCCCAGGACGTCGGCCTGCCGTGGCCGGTCGAGCGGCCGCTCGTCGTCTCCGAGGCGATCAGCCGGAACGCGACGGGCTTCTCCGGCCGCTACAACCCGCCCGAGGGCCAGATCGAGATCGCGTACTACGCCCCGACCTTCGTCGTCCTCCACGAGGCCGCCCACGCCTGGTTCGACGGCTCGCTCCTGGCCGACCGCTGGGCGAGCGAGGGCTTCGCCTCGTGGTACGCGCTCCGCGCCGCGGCCGCGATCGGCGAGAAGAAGGTGACCGGCGACGTCCTGACGCCCGAGCTCGAGAAGGTCCGCGTCCCGCTGAACGCGTGGTCGGCGCCGGGCGAGGCCGGTCCGGACGTCGAGAACGCCGAGTACGCGGCGGCCCTCCAGCTCGCGACGAAGGTCGCCGAGCGGGCCGGTCCGGACGCGCTCGCCAGGGTCTGGAAGGCGATCCGCGACGGACGGGCGACGTACCAGCCGAGCGGTCCCAAGGCCAGCGTCGAGACGAGCGCCGGGGCGCCCGACTGGCGCGGCCTGCTCGACCTGCTCGAGGAGCAGACCGGCGTGTCCTACGACGACCTCTGGACCGCGTGGGTCGTCCGGCCGTCGGACGCGCCCCTGCTCGCCGAGCGCGCCGCGGTCCGGCAGCGTTACGCGGACGTGGTCCGGCGGGCCGACACCTGGCTCCTGCCGCGCGTCGTCCGCGACGCCCTGCGAGCCTGGCAGTACGACCAGGTGACCGAGCTGCTCGACGGCGCCACGACCGCCCTCGACGACCGCGACGCGGTGCTGACGGCGGCGGCCGACGCGAGGCTGACGGCGCCGCCGACGATGGAGACCGACTTCGAGGGCCGCCGCGGGTTCGCAGCCGCGTCGGCCGAGGCGGAGGCGGAGCTCGCCGCGATCGCCGCCTATCGCGACGCGGCGACGACGCGCATCGCCGACCCCGACCTCGTCGCCCGGATCGGGCTCTGGAACAGCGACCCGTCCGCCGCGATGGCGACCGCGGCGACGGCCTTCGCCGCCGGCGACCTCGCGGCGAGCGTCCAGTCGGCGGCGTTCGCCGAGCGGATCTGGACGACCGCGGCCGAGGTGGGGCGCAACCGCGTCCTCGCCGTCGGGGCGTCGCTCGCGGCGATCCTGCTCGCGACCTGGATGCTCCTGCGCTGGCTCCGCGATCGGCGGATCCGGCGCCGCTCCTTCGTCGTCGGCCGGGGCTGAGCGGCGGTGGGGGGCCGGCCGGTGGGTGATCGGGCGGAGCGGCCCGGATCCCCCGCGGCGCGATTCCCGATCGGGCGGCGCCTCGCCCTCGCCCTCGCCGCCACGCTCCTCGCCCTGTCGGCGACGCTCGCCCCCGCCCGGGCGCCGGTCGCCCTCGCCGCCGCTGTTGACCTCCCGAGCTGACGACGGTGGCGACGTACACGATCGTCCCCGCCAGCCACGTCGTCCGCGTTCGATTGGACGTCACGGCCCGCAACACCAAGCCGAACGTCGTCGCAGGCGGCGATCATCACGAAGTACTTCTTCGACGAGGCTCCGCCTGGCGATCCAGCCCGAGGCGGCCAATGTCCGGGCCACGTCGGGCGGATTCCGGCTGACGGCGACGACGACCGCGGCCAAGGGCTACCGGATCCTCGACGTCCGCTTCCGGAGCTCGCTGTTCTTCCCTCAGTCGACCGCGATCCGGGTGACGTACGACCTGCCCGGGGCGGCCCCGCGGTCGAAGAGCGACATCCGGGTCGGGACCGCCTTCGCGACCTTCGTCGCCTGGGCGTTCGGGGACAGCGGCAGCGTCCGGGTCGTCGTCCCGGCCGGCTACGAGGCGGAGGCGACCGGCTCCACCGCGACGCGCTCGACGAGCGACGGCGCGACCGTCTTCGCCGCGTCCGGGATCACCGACATCGGGGGCTGGTACCTCGTCGTCACCGCCGACCGCAAGAGCGCCCTGACGAGCGAGCGGATCGACCTCGCCGGGGGCGAGCACGTCGTCGTCCGGGCCTGGCCCGAGGACACCACCTGGCAGCGCCAGGTTCGGCAGCTCCTGACCGACGGCCTGCCTCACCTCGTCGAGCTGACCGGGCTCGACTGGCCGGTCGCGGCCGACCTGACCGTCTTCGAGGTCCACACCCCGCTCCTCGAGGGCTATGCCGGGGTCTTCTTCCAGGACGAGGACCGGATCGAGATCAGCGAGGACCTCGACGACCTCACGACCCTCCACGAGGCGTCCCACGCCTGGTTCAACGGCGCACTGTTCGACGGCCGCTGGATCAACGAGGGCTTCGCCGACACGTACGCGGCCAAGGCCCTCGACGCCATGGGCAGCGGCGGCTGGGCGCCGAACCCGGTGAGCCCGACCGACGCGGCCGCGGTCCGCCTCGCGGCGTGGGTCCATCCCGGCCGGATCACCGACGACGCCACGGACGCCCGCGAGCAATACGGCTACGAGGCGTCGTGGACGGTCATCCGCTCGCTCGTCGCCGACATCGGCGACGACGGGATGCGCGAGGTCCTCCGCGCGGCCGCCGACCGCCGGAGCGCCTACGCCGGGAGCGGCGCCGCCGAGCCCCTGGCCGGCCCGACCGACTGGCGCCGCCTGCTCGACCTGCTCGACGAGGTCGGCGGGGCGACCACGGCGGACGACCTGTTCCGGCGCTGGGTCGTGACCGATGCCCAGGCCGCCGACCTCGACGCGCGTGCCGCCGCCCGCTCCGCCTACGCCGCCCTCGTCAGCGCCGGCGCCGGCTGGCAGCCGCCGGCCTACGTCCGCGACCCGCTGACGACATGGAGCTTCCCGACCGCGACGAGCCGGATCGCCGAGGCGAGCGCCGTCCTCGCCCGGCGCGACGCGCTCGCGGCCGAGGCGACGCGCCTCGGGGTCGGCCTGCCGGCCGATCTCCAGACCGCCTACCAGGCCGCCCGCGACTCGCTCGCCGACGCCGACCGGGTCGCGACGACCGAGACCGCGGCGATCCAGGCGCTCGCGACCGCGATCGACGCCGTCGCGGCGCCGCGGGCACCGCTCGTCGTCCTCGGGCTGCTCGGGACGACGCCCGAGGTCGATCTCGCCGGGGCCCGTGCGGCGTTCAGCGCCGGGGCGGCCGATGCCGCGGCGCGGGCCGCCGCGGTGACGGCCCTCATCGACGGGGCGGTGGCGATCGGGCGGCGCCGGCTCCTCGCGGTCGTCGCCGGGCTCGGCGTCGCCGTGGTCCTGCTCGTCGTCGCGATCGTGATCGTCCGCCGGCGCCGGCGACGGGCGGCTCGGCCCGGGGCGGCCGGCGGGCCGCCGTACGCTACACTCGCCGACCAGCCGGACCCGGTCGAGCCGGACCCGGTCGAGCCGGCGAACCGGATCGAGCCGACGGGGCAACCGCCCTCCGCCAGGGGAGACGACACGTGAGCCAGGAGCGCTGATGGGCCTCGTCCGTACCCGGCCGTCGCGCGAGATCCTGTCGGGCGACTCGGCCGACGTCTACTTCGCCCGGGCCGAGAGCGTCCTCGAGCGGGAGGGCATGGACCCGATCGTCACGATGGAGGTCTTCGCTCGCCAGGACGCGGTCCTGTGCGGGATCGACGAGGCGAAGAACCTGATCGGCCACGTCCTCGCCAGCGCGGATCCGGCCGAGACGACCGTCGAGGCGCTCGACGACGGGGATCGGATCGGCCCCAAGGAGGTCGTCCTCCGGATCCACGCCCGCTACCGCCAGTTCGGCCTGTACGAGACCGCGATCCTCGGGATGATGTCGCAGTCGACCGGCTGGGCGACCGCCGCCCGGGAGTGCGTCGACGTCGCCTCGCCCGAGCCCGTCGTCTCGTTCGGCGCCCGCCACGTCCACCCCGACATCACCGACGTCCTCGACTACGCCGCGATCGTCGGCGGCTGCGTCGGGGCGTCGACCCCGGCCGGTGCCCGGCTGGCCGGCCTGAACCCGACCGGGACGATGCCCCACTCGCTCGTCCTGATCTTCGGCGACACGGTCCAGGCGGCCGAGGCGTTCGACCGCGACCTCCCTGCCGACGTCCCCCGGATCGTCCTGGTCGACACGTTCAAGGACGAGGCCGAGGAGGCGCTCCGGGTCGCCCACGCCCTCGGCGACCGGCTGTACGGCATCCGCCTCGACACCCCGGCCGAGCGCGGACGGGTCACTGCCGATCTCGTCAAGGAGGTCCGGGCGCGGCTCGACAACGAGGGCTACCGCCACGTCAAGATCGTCGTGTCGGGCGGGCTGACGCCCGACCGGATCACGTACTTCAAGGACCTCGCCGCGCCGGTCGACTCGTTCGCGGTCGGCTCCTACATCAGCGGCGCCACGCCGATCGACTTCACCGGCGACATCAAGGAGATCGACGGGCGTCCGATCGCGAAGCGCGGCCGGATCCCGGGCACGACGCAGTCGCCGCGGCTGAAGCCGATCGACCTCGCCCTCTGGCGCGACGCGGCCGGCTGAAGCCCGTCTCCCGCGTCGTCGCCGTCGCTCCGGGCCGCGCCGGCGAGGCGATTGGCGGTTCCGTGCCACCATTCGGGCGTGAGCGAGCAGGATCACGGCGCCACCGAGCCCGCCCCCGACGATGACCCCGCCGGCGACGGCACCGCGGACGCCGGCAACCGCGAGTCGGCCTACGAGCTGCTCCAGCGCGGCCACGACCTCCTGACCCAGCGCCACTTCGCCCAGGCGGCCACGGTCCTGGAGCGAGCCGACCGGGAGGAGCCGGGCAAGGCGAGCATCCTCGAGGCCCTCGGCCGGGCCTACTACAACTCCGGCCAGCACGAGCGGTCGCGGGCCACGTTCGCCCAGCTCCTCGAGATCGACCCGTCGGCCCATTACGCCCATTTCGCGCTGGGCCAGAGCCTCAAGCAGCTCGGCCGGCGCGACGAGGCCCGGACCCACCTCCGCCTCGCGGTGGCCCTCAGCCCGACCTCCAGGGTCTACGCCGCGGCCCTCGCCCGGATCGGGACGGGCCGCCCTCGAGGGTGGAGCGGCCGGGGCGAGGACGAGGTCGAGGACGAGGTCGAGGACGAGGGACAACAGGCCAGCGGCGACTGATCCCCCGCTGCGCCGCGGCATGTGACGCCCGCCGCGCGGTGCCCGCCCGGCCGCCGTCGGGTCTGTTGCGCCGCGGACCACAAGCGACCGCCGGGCCGCGGGCGGGCGGCGTTCGATCCGGGCTCAGACGCCGCGCGTGGCAGCCGGGGCAACACTCGACGACCGAGGGGGCGCGAGCGGGTCGGGGATGCCGGAGCCCGGCCGCTCCTTCGTCACCTGTGGTCCGACGTGCGACGCGTTGGGGTCGCAGGCCGGGCGCTCAGCCGGCGGCCCGGCTCCGCGCCACCCACAGCAGGCCGACGATCGACTTCGCGTCGGCGATCTCACCCCGGTCGACCGCGTCGAGGGCCGCGGCCAGCGAGCGTCGCTCGAGGCGGAGATGCTCGTCCTCGTCGGGCCCGAGCCGCTCGTCCGGGTGGGCCGCCGTCAGCTCGGTCGCGAGGTACAGGGTCATGTGCTCGCTCGTGAAGCCCGGCGCGGTGAAGAACGCGGTCAGCCGCTCCCAACGGCCGGCCCGGTAGCCGGTCTCCTCCTCGAGCTCGCGCCGGGCGGCGAGGTCGGGATCCTCGATCGCGCCCGTCGCCTCGTCGACGTCGAGCGTTCCGGCCGGGATCTCGAGCAGGACGCGCTCGGCCGGCGTGCGCCACTGGCGAACGAGGAGGATCCGGCCGTCGTCGTCGATCGCCACGATCGCGACGGCGCCGGGATGGCCGGCGACGTCGCGCTCCGAGCGGCTGCCGTCGGCCCGCTCGATCGTGTCGACCCGGAACTCGAGATAGCGACCGCGATGGAGGACGCGCCGCCCGACGACGCGCTCGACGAGCTCCGCGTCGCCCGGAGCGACCGCGGGCGCGGCCGCCGGATCCGGCGCCGCGCCCGTCGGGGTGGCTGGGATCGAGCCGGCTCGGCCGGCCCGATCGGTTGGCTCGGTCAGGCGGCCACCGGCTCGCGCTCGGACGTCAGGCTGGCGCCGGACTCCGCGTCGAACAGGTGGAGCTTCGAGAGCGGGAGGATCAGGTCGAGGACGTCGCCCGGCTTGACCCGGTGGTCGGAGCCGACGATCGCGACGATGTCCTTCTCGGCGGCGGTGACGTGGAGGAGCTCCTCGTTGCCGAGGTACTCGACGACGTCGGCGCGGCCGGGCAGCGTGACCGTGTCGCCCTCGACCGGGTCGAGCTCGAGGTGCTCCGGGCGGAAGCCCGCCACGAGCTTCCGGCCGCTGGTCGCGCCGACCGCGGTCGCGAAGCGATGCGGCAGGTTCGCCGTCCAGCCGCCGGGCCCGACGAGCTTGGGGGCGCCGCCCGACGAGTCGAACGTGACGTCGAGGAAGTTCATCGACGGGCTGCCGATGAAACCCGCCACGAAGCGGTTCTTCGGCTGGTCGTAGAGGACCTGCGGCGTGCCGACCTGCTGGAGGAGGCCGTCGCTCATCACGGCGATCCGCGTGCCCATCGTCATCGCCTCGACCTGGTCGTGGGTGACGTACACGAACGTCGTGCCCATCCGCTGGTGGAGGCGGGCGATCTCGGCCCGCGTCTGGACGCGCAGCTTCGCGTCGAGGTTCGAGAGAGGCTCGTCCATGAGGAAGACCGCCGGCTCGCGGACGATCGCCCGGCCGAGCGCGACGCGCTGGCGCTGCCCGCCGGACAGCTCCTTCGGCTTGCGGTCGAGGAGCTTCTCCAGGCTGAGGGTCCCGGCCGCCTCGTTGACCCGCCGCTCGATGTCGGCCTTGGGCAGCTTCCGCAGCTTCAGCCCGAACGCCATGTTGTCGCGGACGGTCATGTGGGGGTAGAGCGCGTAGCTCTGGAAGACCATCGCGATGTCGCGATCCTTGGGCGGGACGTCGTTGACGATCCGGTCGCCGATCTTCAGCTCGCCCGCCGAGATCTCCTCGAGGCCGGCGATCATCCGGAGGCTCGTCGTCTTGCCGCATCCGGAGGGACCGACGAGGACCATGAACTCGCCGTCGTTGATGGCGAGGTTCAGGTCGTTGACCGCGAGCACTTCACCGTATTTCTTGGTGACATGCTCGAACGTCACGGTGGACATGCGCACACCTCACTCCACCGGGGCATCGCGGGTCCTTGCATCCAGCCGCCGTTTGGCGTCGTGGACGGACCCCGTACGAGGAGCCGGCTCGAGTGGGCCGACCCTAACACTGCCGGCTGTCGCGCCTGGACGACGCTGGCCGCGTTGGCGGCTGCGGTGCTCGCTCACGACCATCCGAGGTCGCTCGCTCCGCTCCTCGCCGCCGCCTTCCCAGCCTCGCCCATCCGCGACGAGCGCAGTCCGAGGTCGCTCGCTGCGGTCCTCGGCGGCGCCTTGCCAGCCTCGCCCCTGCGCGACGAACGCAGTCCGGCTGTCGCGCCTGGACGACGCTGGCGGCGTTGGCCGCTGCGCTCCTCGCACCTCGGGCCGATGGCGTCGCGGAGCTCCGCCTCGGACCTCGGTGGGCGACATCCCAGCCTCGCCCATCCGCGACGAACGCAGTCCGAGGTCGCTCGCTGCGGTCTTCGGCGGCGCCCTGCTAGCCTCGCCCATCCGCGACGAACGTCGTGACTGACGGCGAGCGCTGCGCCGGACGCGGGCGACCGATAGCATCGCGCGGTGACGCCGAGCCCACGGACCGAACGCTCCTACCGCGCCCTGCTCGCGGTTCCGGGTCTGCCCCGGATCCTCGTCTCGATGCAGCTCAGCCGGATCGCCCAGTCGATGGTCGGCGTGACCCTCGTCCTCTTCACGCTCGCCGAGTACGGCTCCCCGGCGCTGACGGGGATCGTGACGTTCGCCAGCGTCTTCCCGGGCCTCGTCGTGGCGCCGGTGGCCGGCGCCCTCCTCGACCGCCACGGCCGGACGCGGCTCGTGATCCTCGACTATGCGGTCGCCCTGCTGGCCCTCGTCCTGATCGGCGGGCTGGCCCTCGCCCACGCCCTGCCGGTCCCGCTTCTCCTCGCGATCGCGATCGTCAGCTCGCTGACCTCGATCCTGTCCCACACCGGGCTGCGGAGCCTGTTCCCGCTGCTGGTCCCCGAGCGACTGTGGGAGCGCGTCAACGCGATCGACTCGAACGGCTATCTCGTCGCCACGATCCTCGGCCCGCCGGTCGCCGCCG
The DNA here is from genome assembly GCA_963710105.1 of uncultured Chloroflexia bacterium. Lineage (GTDB taxonomy): Bacteria > Chloroflexota > Limnocylindria > Limnocylindrales > CSP1-4 > CF-46. The sequence continues at coordinate 2,087,792 of CAVPYV010000001.1, read as the reverse complement.
CCCTCGTGACGCTCGTCGGCGGAGCGACGACGCTGATCCTCATCGGGATCGTCTACGGCGGGGCGACCCTGGCGATGATCGGCGCGCCCGACCCGATGTCGGCCACCGCCTCGACCGGCCGCCTGCTCATCGACGCCTGGGACGGCGTCCGGTACACGGTCCGCAATCCGACGCTGCGCGGGCTCGGCGTCTCGATCTCGCTCCTGAACCTGTCAGGGGGAATGGTCACGATCGTCGTGCCGCTGATCGTCATCGACCGCCTGCACGCCCCGGAGGTCGCGGTCGGGCTGGTCTTCGCCGCGTCGGGCGTGGCCGGGATGATCGCGGCCCTCGTCACGGGCCGGATCGACAGCCGCGGCCGGGAATGGGGCCTCCTCGTCCTGCCGATGGCCGGGATCGCCGTCGCCGACCTCCTCCTCCTTGCGGGCGCCGGCGCCGCCGAGGCTGCGACGGGTCTGCTCTTCGTCGGCTTCGGGCTGGCGCTCGGCGGGGCCCTCAACGGGCCGATGGACATCGGGCTCTTCACGATCCGCCAGCGCCGGACCGATCCGGCCTGGATGGGCCGGGCGTTCGCGGTCTCGATGGCGTTCAACTTCATCGGCTACCCGGTCGGGGCGGCGCTTGCCGGGGCGATCGCGGCCGTCTCGGTCGAGGCGGCGATCCTCGTCGGCGCCGCCGCCTGCCTGGTCGCCGGACTGGCGGCGGCGATGATGATCCCGCGCCAGGCGCCGCCGTTGAGCGGGATCCCGGGTCGGGCGCCGACCTCGAGCGAGGTCGAACCGGCGACGCCGGGCTCCGCGCTCGACTGACCGGCTCGGCCGCCCGGCCCGCCTCACTCGGCCGCCCGTCCGGAGGGGATGCCCCGCATCAGCTGCCGGCCGGCACCAGCGTGATCGAGCTCGCCGCGCCGAGCGTCCGCCCTGGCGCGCCGCTCCCGTTCGGGCCGACTCCCTGACCGCCGTTGCCATTGCCGTTGCCGAAGACCCCGCGGCCGTTTCCCTGGAGCTGGACGCGGACCGTGCTCCCGGACGTCACGTCCGCGGCGGTCGCCGCGGCCTGGCTGTGATAGGTCGTGTCCGCGTTCGTCGGGATCGTGACCGACTGGCCGCTCGCGAGCTGGACCGTGATCGAATCCGCGGACACCGCCGTGACGGTGCCCTCGATCGAGAGGCCGCCACCGCCGAAGCCCCCGTTGAGCGCGCCCGGGGCGCCGCTCGCGGCCGCGCCGCCCGGCAGGATGAACCCACCCTGGCCGTTGGCGCCGAAGTTCCGGCCCGTCGGGGTCGATGCGGGGGCGGTCGCGCGGCCGGCCGCGAAGGCGACGCCGCCGACGGCGACGACGAGGGCCACCCCGAGGAGGACGTTGACGAGCATCCCGCTGCCGCGGCTCCGGACCACCGGTCGCTCGACCGCCACGGGTGGCAGCGCGGCGGGCCGATCGAAGGGATGGCTCGCGGGGCCCGCGGGCTGCGCGGGCGAGCCCGCCGGCGTGCCGGCCGAGGGGCTCGCGGGCGCGCCTTCGCCCGCCGCCGCTGGGCCCGCCGCGGCGCCGCCCGGCGCCCACGGCGACGGCTCTGCCGGATGGACGGTGGTCGCGTCGTCGGCTGTCCCGAACGGAACGGGCTCGCCGGAACGGGGATCGCTGGTCACGGAGGGTCCTCCTACTCGTAGCGCAGGGCGCTGATCGGGTCGAGCCGGGCCGCCTGGCGAGCCGGCCAGACGCCGAACACGACGCCGACGGCGAGGCTGAACAGGACGGCCGCGGCCACGGTCGTCGGGTTGAACTGGAAGCCCCAGCCGGCCAGCTGGCCGATGAGAGCGGACACGGCAAGGCCGAGCGCGATCCCGATCAGCCCGCCGAGGAGCGACAGGGTCAGGGCCTCGATGAGGAACTGGGCGAGGATGTCGCGGCCGCGGGCCCCGACCGCCTTGCGGATCCCGATCTCGCGCGTCCGCTCGCGGACGGACACGAGCATGATGTTCATGATCCCGATCCCCCCGACGACGAGCGAGATCGAGGCGATCCCGCCGAGCAGCAGGGTCAGCGTGCCGCTGATCGACGAGGCCGCGTCGAGGAGCTGGGTCTGGTTGAACACCGAGAAGTCGGCGGTGTCGGTGGCGGCCAGTTCATGGCGGTCGCGGAGGAGGGCGGTGATCGCGTTCGTCGCCTCGGTCATCCGGTCGTCCGATACGACGCTCACGCCGATCGTCCGGATGGCGTCGCCGGCGACGAAGTACTTGCTCACCGCGCCGAGCGGGACCATCACCTGGTCGTCGGGGTTCTGGAAGCCCGAGCCGCCCTTCGGCTGGAGGATCCCGATCACCGTGAACGGCAGGCCGCGGACCTGGATCGTCGTGCCGATCGAGGTCTGGTCGAGCCCGAGGTCCGAGGCGGTCGTCGCCCCGAGGACCGCGACCCGCAGCCCGCTGTCGACCGTCGGGCCGGTCAGGAACGCGCCCTGCCAGACGTCGTAGGCGCGGACCTGGGCGTACGACGCGCTCGTCCCGATGACCGTCGTCGTGGTCGACTTCGTCCCGGCCACGATCGACACGCTGGTCGACAGCTCGGGCGCCACGGCGGCGACGCCGTCCACGCCGGCGATCGCGGCGGCGTCCTCGAGGGTCAGCGTCGAGGTCGACGAGCGGCCCGTCGGGCTGACGGTCAGGAGATTCGTGCCGAGGCCGGCGAGGCGCGACGTGATGTTCGCGGTCGTGCCCTGCCCGACGCCGACGAGGGCGACGACGGAGGCGACGCCGATCACGACGCCGAGCATCGTCAAGGCGGCCCGCAGGCGGCTCGTCCGGAGCCGCGAGAGGGCGAGCCGGAGCAGCTCGAAGGCGTTCACGCCGCGATCCGGCCGTCGCGGAGATGGACCTGCCGCTCCGCCGCTGCGGCCACGTCCGCGTCGTGGGTGATCAAAACGATCGTGCGACCCGCGGCGTGGAGCTCGCGGAGGAGGGCGAGGACATCCCGGCCGGCCGCGCTGTCGAGGTTGCCGGTCGGCTCGTCGGCGAGGAGCAGCGCCGGATCCGTGACGATCGCGCGGGCCACGGCGACCCGCTGCTGCTGGCCGCCGGACAGTTCGGTCGGCTCGTGGTGGAGGCGGTCGCCGAGGCCGAGCCGCTCGAGGGCGGCCGTCGCCCGGGCGACCCGCTCGCGGCGCCCGACGCCCTGGTACAGCAGCGGCGTCGCGACGTTGTCGAGGGCGGTCGTCCGCGGCAGGAGGTTGTACGACTGGAAGACGAAGCCGATCGTCCGGCTGCGCAGCGCCGCCAGCCCGTCGTCGCCGAGCTGGGCGACCGGCGTTCCGGCGAGGCGGTAGGTCCCGGCAGTCGGCCGGTCGAGGCAGCCGATGATGTGCATCATCGTGCTCTTGCCCGAGCCCGACGGTCCGACGATCGCGACGAACTCGCCCTGGGCGACCTCGAGCGACACGTCGCGCAGGGCGTCGACCCGGACGTGGTCCATCGCGTAGGTCCGGCTGACCCGCTCGAGGCTGACGATCGAAGGCGCCATCTCAGGGGTTGGTGACGATGCCGCGTCCGCCGCCGCCGCCCGGCACGACGAACCCGCCGTTCGGGCCCCCGCCGCCGGTCCCGGTCGTGGTCCGCTGGGTGCTGCTCGTCCCGGTGACGACCTCGTCGCCGGCGTTGAGGCCGGACTTGATCTCGACGAGCGAGCTCGTGATCAGGCCGACCGTCACGGCGCGTGCCTCGGGCGTGCCCGAGGCCGTCATCACGAGGACCGAGTAGTTGCCGGTTCCGCCGCGGAGGGCCGCGGCCGGGACCGCGAGGACCCCGCTGGCAGAGGCGGTCGTGATCGTCACGTCGGCCGTCATCCCGGCTCGCAGCTCGGCCGGCGGGTCCTTCAGGGCGACGGTGACGGCGTAGGACACGACGCTGCCGCCCGACGAGGAGCTCGCGGTCGGCGCGATCGCGGTGACGGTCCCGTCGAGGCTGGCCCCGATCGCCGACACCGAGATCGATGCGGGCTGCTGGAGGCGCATCGAGGCGACATCGCTCTCGACGACCTCGGCGGTGACCTGATAGTCGGTCGACGCCACGGTGACCGCAGCTCCCGACGGGGCGTCCGCGCCGGCGCTGACGATCACGGCGGTGACGATCCCGGCCGCCGGGGCGACGAGGCGGTCGAGGGCCGCGGCGGCCTGGAGATCGGTCAGCTTCGTCCGGGCCTGGGCCACGGCGTTCGTGGCGCTGTAGAGGGCCGACTGGGTCTGCCGCTCGGAGCTCGTCGTCGATGCCGCGTCCGCGGCGTCCTGTGCCTGGAGGAGCTGGAGCCGGGCGGATCGCCAGTCGTTCAGGGCGGCCGCGATGTCGGCCGTGAGCGTCGGGTTCGTCGCCGTCGCCAGGACGTCGTCCTTCTTCACGACGTCGCCGACCTTCGTCGTCACGGTCGCCACGGTCCAGGTGCCGTCCTGGGCGGGAGCGGCGCCGGCGTCGCCCGTCGTCGGGGTGGCCCCGAACGCGAGGCTCCAGGTGGTCGCCGACGCGACGGTCCCGGTGGCGGCGACGTCGTCGCTCACGTCGGCCACGGCCGCCGTGCCGGTGAGGAAGGTCGTGGAGGCGGCGGCGCTTCGAGGGAGGCCGCCGAGGGCGACGAAGACGGCTGCACCGCCGACGGCGAGCAGGGCGACGATGGCAAGGACCTTCAGCTTCATGCGGCGCCTACCGAACGGGGCGCACCGGAACGCGGCGCCCGTCAGGTGAACGCTCGATCCGTCGGGTGAGAAGTCGATGAGAGTCCCGGGCTCGGTCTCGGCGGCGCGGCGTCGGCCGAAAGGTCGTTCAGTCGTTCTGCCGGTGGGTCGTCAGCGCTCGCGCGCGGCGGCCTCGTGGGCGCGGCGGTACTCGCCCCGGAGCCGGTCGACGAGGGCCTCCGCCTCGGACGCTTCGGCCGAGCCGGGCGCGGCGGCGGCCGCCCGCCGCTCCGCCTCGCGCCAGTCGGCGAGGACGGCCTGGATCGGTCGCGGCGTCTCGTCGATCGTCGTCTCCGGCGCGTCGGGCGATCCCCGATCGACCTGGGCGTTGACGGCCCGCGTCAGCTGGTGCTGGCGGTTGGTCGAGTCGAGCACCCGGCGGGCGATCTCCTCGATCCGCTCGGCGAGCTCGACGAGGCGCGGGTCGCCCGGCTCGAGCGTGCGCTTCTCCTCCTCGATCGCGACGAGGACGTCCAGGTCGCGCAGCAGCGCGTCCGACGTCTCCCGGAGCGCGTTTCCTGTCTCCACCGCGTGCCCTCTGGTAGCTGGCTTGCCCCGGTCCGGCCCGCCGCCGGTGGGGCGAGAGGATACCCGCCGACGGCGAGGCAGTCGACCGTACCTTGGCCGGCGCTCAGCGCTCGCCGGCGAGGTAGGCGTGCCAGAGCAGGCGGGCGGCGACGGCCCGCCACGGCCGCCAGGCGTCGGCGACGCGTCGCTGGCCGGCGGCGTCGGGCACGGCGTCGAGGCCCTTCGCCCGGCGCATCGCGATCGCCAGGGCGAGGTCGCCGTCGGGCCAGACGTCGGGCCGGCCGAGGGCCATCAGCAGGTAGATGTCGGCCGTCCAGCGACCGACCCCGAGGAGGGCGGTCAGCCGCACCCGGGCGTCGTCGTCCGCGGCCGCGGCCACCGCGTCGGCGTCGAAGCGGCCGTCGAGCGCGGCCTCGGCGAGGTGAACGACGTAGCGGGCCTTCTGGCGGGTCAGCCCGGCTGCCCGGGCGCCGGCCTCGCCGAGCTCGACGATCGCGGCCGGCTCCAGGGATCCGGCGGCGAGCCGCAGGCGCTCGAGGGCCGCGGCACCGGATCGCAGCGACACCTGCTGCTCGAGGACGATCGCGACGAGGGTCGCGAAGCCGGGCGCCCGATCCCAGAGGGGCGGCGGTCCGTGGCGGTCGAGGATCCCGGCGAGATCGGCGTCGCGCTCGGCAAGGAGGGCGGCCGCGTCGCGGAGCCGGGCGCGGTCGAGGGGCGGTTCGGCCATGGCGGTCACGGTAACCCGGTTCGCGGCCGGCCCGTTGCGACGCGCTTTCATGTCGTTCTCATCGACGCCGCCGAGGCTCTGCCACGAGGTTCGGTCCGACCGAGGGAGGCTCGCCGCCCGACCTGCCAGCATCTCGCCCGTGCCCACGGGTGCGGAGACCAGCGTGAACGAACCGTTTCGCGACGAGCCGCCGACGCCCGCCGGCTCGGCGGACCCCGCCGAACTCGCCGCCCCCTTCGACCCTGCCGATCCCGCCGACCGCCCCACCGCACCGTCGCCGCGGACGCCGCGGCCGGCCCGCCGCGAGCTCGAATCGGCGGTCGACGCGCGGCGCACCGCCGAGGCGATCCTCTACGAGATCCGGCGGGTGATCGTCGGCCAGGACGCGATGCTCGAGCGAGTCCTCGTGGCCCTCCTCGGCGGCGGGCACCTCCTCCTCGAGGGCGTCCCGGGGCTCGCCAAGACCCTGACGATCAAGACTCTCGCCGACGTCCTCCACGCCTCCTTCCGGCGGATCCAGTTCACCCCGGACCTCGTCCCGGGCGACCTCGTCGGGACGCGGATCTACCGTCCGGACCGCGGCTCGTTCGACACCGAGCTCGGGCCGGTGTTCTGCAACTTCCTCCTCGCCGACGAGATCAACCGCGCCCCGGCGAAGGTCCAGAGCGCCCTCCTCGAGGTCATGCAGGAGCGGCAGGTGACGATCGGTCCCGAGAGCCATGCGGTTCCGCGGCCGTTCCTCGTCATGGCGACCCAGAACCCGATCGAGTCCGAGGGCACGTACCCGCTCCCCGAGGCCCAGGTCGACCGCTTCATGATGAAGGTCGTCGTCGGCTATCCGAGCGGCGAGGAGGAGGCGCTCGTCGTCGAGCGGTCCCTCCGGCCGGCCGCCGTCGTCGCGCCGATCCTCAGCGCGGCCGGCCTTGCGACGCTCCAGGCGATGACCGCCGATGTCTACGTCGACCGCCCGATCGTCGACTACGCGGTCGCCCTCACGGCGGCGACCCGCCACCCGGAGCGGGTCGGCCTGCCGGCCGTCAAGCCGTACATCGCGTTCGGGGCCAGCCCGCGCGGCTCGATCAACCTGATCCACGCCGCCCGCGCCCTGGCCCTCGTCCGCGGCCGGCGCTACGTCGTCCCGGGCGACGTCGTCGACCTCGCCCGCGACGTCCTCCGCCATCGGATCGTGCCGAGCTTCACCGCCCTCGCCGAGGAGGTGACGGCGGACATGATCCTCGACCGGCTCATCGACGCGGTGCCGGTGCCGCGGGTCGCCCACGACGGGCTCCTCGCCCGGGCCGAGGCGGCCGACCGCGCCGGCCTCGTCGGGCGAGCCCGGGTGAACCCGGCCGCCGACGACTACGAGCGGGCCCCGGAGCGGTCGGCATGACGGGCTGGGCGCTCGCCACCGCCGGCCCGCCGCGAACCCCGGCCCGGCCCGGCCCGGGACCGACCCCCGAGGCCCTCCTGCGGGCCCTCGACCTGACCGTCGGGCGGCGGATCCGCGGCCTCCTGCCCGGCGAGTACCGGGCGCACGACCTCGGCGGCGGCACCGAGCTCGCCCAGGTCCGGCCGTACGAGCCCGGCGACGACATCCGGCGGATGGACTGGAACGTCACCGCGCGCACGACGATCCCGCACGTCCGGGTCCACGTCCCGGAGCGGGCCCTGACCGCGTGGCTCCTGCTCGACGTCTCGCCGTCGATGACGTTCGGGACCGCGGACCGGCGCAAGGCGGACGTCGCCGAGGGCGTCGCGGTCGCGATCGGCCATCTCGCGACGCAACGGGGGAACCGCCTCGGGATCGTCACGTTCGGCGGCTCGCGCGACCGGCGCCTGCCGCCGGCGGCCGGCCGGGCGGGGCTGCTCGGGCTGCTCCTCGCGAGCCGCGTCAAGGCGGTCGAGGAGGGGCTCGGCGCGACGTCGCCGGCAGATGCCCTCCGTCTCGCCAACGCGGCCGCGCCGCGCGGCGGGCTCGTCGTGATCGTGTCGGACTTCCGCGGCCCGCGCGACTGGCGTCGACCGCTGGCGGCCCTGGCCGCGCGCCACCACGTGCTCGCGGTCGAGATCGGCGACCCCCGCGAGGCCGAGCTCACCGACATCGGCGAGCTGACTCTCGTCGATGCCGAGACCGGCCGCGAGGTCCGGGTCGACACGTCGTCGCGGCGGCTGCGCGAGCGGTTCGCCGCGGCCGCCGCGGAGGAGCGCGCCTCGGTCGCGGCCGAGCTCCGCCGGATGGGCGTCGACCACCTCGTCCTCTCGACCGCGGGCGACTGGCTGCGGACCCTTGCCGGCGAGCTCCACGTCCGGGGAATCCGGTCATGACCTTCGCCGACCCGATCCTCCTCGTCGGGCTCCTCCTCGTGCCCGCCGCCCTCGTCGCCTACCGCCTCGTCCAGCGACGGCGGAGCCGCTACGCCGTCCGGTTCACGAACGTCGACCTGCTCGGCAACCTCGTGCCGCGGACCCCGGCCTGGCGGCGGCACGTGCCGCCGGCGCTCTACGTCGTCGCCATGGCTGCGCTCGTGCTGGCCCTCGCCCGGCCGTCGATGGCGGTCCAGGTGCCGCGCGAGGAGGCGACGATCATCCTGACGATCGACGTGTCCGGCTCGATGATGGCGACGGACGTGTCGCCGTCGCGGCTGGCCGCCGCCCAGCAGGCAGCGAGCGAGTTCGTGGACCACCTGCCGGCGGGGGTGAAGGTCGGGCTCGTCGCGTTCTCGACGGCGCCGCGGATCGTCGTGGCGGCCACGACGGACCGGGCGGCGGTGCAGCGCGGCATCGACGATCTCCAGGCGCGCGGCGGGACCGCGCTCGGCGATGCGATCACGACCTCGCTCGAGGCGGCCGGGCTCGACCCGGCCGGCACCGGGGGTGGCCCGGCCGTCGCGCCGCCGACGGACCCGTCGCCGCCGACGGACCCGTCCGCTGCCCCGTCGGACTCCCCGTCGGTCGCGCCGTCGGCGTCCGGATCGGCCGATCCGGGCTCGGCCGAGGCGCCGGTCATCGCCACCGTCCTCCTCTCCGACGGGGCGAACTCGACCGGGTCGCTGGAACCGCTGCCCGCGGCCGAGCAGGCGGCGGCGCTCGGCGTCCCGGTGTACACGATCGCGCTCGGCACGTCGGACGGCGTCGTGACCGTGCCCGACGACTTCGGCCGGCTCCACACCCTCAACGTGCCGCCCGACACCGAGACCCTCGCCGCGATCGCCGAGATGACCGGCGGCCGGGCCTTCGAGGCGCCGACGGCGACCGACCTGGCCCAGATCTACGACAGCCTCGGCTCGCGGATCGGCTACACGACCGAGGAGCACGAGGTCACCCAGTGGTTCGCGGCCGCGGGCCTCCTGCTGGTCGTCGCCGGCGCCGGCCTCGCCGCCCACTGGTTCAACCGATTCCCATGAGCAGGCCGGTCCCGGTCCCGGCCGAGCCGGATCAGCGCGCGACGTCCCGCCGCCGCTCGCTGATCTCGAACAGGTGGCCGTCGGGATCGCGGAAGAACGCCCGGATCTCCCACGCGTACTCGACCGGCTCGGCGAGGAACGTCGCCCCGCGGGCGACGAGCTCGATGTGGGCGGCGCGGCAGTCGGGGACCGCCACGATCAGCTCGGCGGCGGACCGATCGGGGTCGGCTGGCGGCGCCATCGTCACCGTCGGCTTGTCGGCCGTCGGCTCGCCGCCGGTCACGAGCAGCAGCCACGAGCCGACGAAGCGGAGCACGGCCGACGTCCCGCCGTAGCGGCCCGCCACCTCCGCGCCGAGGACGTCGCGGTACCAGGCGACGGATCGCTCGAGGTCGCGGACGACGAGCAGGTGGGTCAGGTCGGTCGCGGCGTCGGGGAATACGGGCATGCGGCACCTCCGCCGCGATCATCGCCGATCGGGGCGGCGGCCCGGGCGCGCAGCCCGGGCGGGCTGAACGGCCTGGCTGGTCGAGGTACCCTCCTCGGGTGCCCAACGACCCGCGCGCCGGCCAGCCGGCGGAACCCGCCGACCTCGTCGACATCCCGGCCCTGCTCCGGGCCTACGAGGAGATCACGCCCGACCCGTCCGACCCCACCCAGCGGGTCGCGTTCGGCACGTCCGGTCATCGGGGGTCGGCGTTCCGCGGCGCGTTCAACGAGGCCCACATCCTCGCGATCAGCGAGGCCATCTGCCGCTACCGCGAGCTGCGCGGCTACGACGGCCCGCTGTTCATCGGCCGCGACACGCATGCCCTGAGCGAGCCGGCGACCCGGACCGCACTGGAGGTCCTCGTCGCTCGAGGGCTCGACGTCCGCGTCGACGCGGCGGACGGGTTCACGCCGACACCGGCCATCTCCCACGCGATCGTCGTCGCCAACCGCGGCAAGCGCGTGCCCGCGTCGGATGCGCCGGCGAGCGCGGGGCGGGGCCTCGCCGACGGGATCGTCGTCACCCCGTCGCACAACCCGCCCGACGACGGCGGGTTCAAGTACAACCCGCCGAACGGCGGCCCGGCCGACACCGACGTGACCGGCTGGATCCAGGCCGAGGCGAACCGGCTCCTCGAGGCGTCGGGCCGGGACGGGGTCGCCGGGATCGCCCGGGTCGCGCCGGACCGGGCTCGCGCCGGCGCCCGGGCTCACGACTTCCTCGGCGCCTACGTCGACGACCTGCCGTCGGTGGTCGACCTCGCGACGGTCGCGGGCTCCGGCCTCCGGATCGGGGTCGACCCGATGGGCGGCGCGTCGGTCGCCTACTGGGCCGCGATCGCCGAGCGCCACGGGCTCGACCTGACGGTGGTCAACGACCGCGTCGACCCGACCTTCGGCTTCATGACCTACGACTGGGACGGCAGGATCCGGATGGACCCGAGCTCGCCGTCGGCGATGGCCGGGCTGATCGCGCGCAAGGACGACTTCGACCTGGCCCTCGGCAACGACGCCGATGCCGACCGACACGGCGTGGTCACGCCGAAAGCCGGGCTCCTCAACCCGAACCACTTCCTGTCCGCTGCGATCGCCTACCTGTACGGCGCCACGGGCCGACCCGGCTGGGCCGCCGACGTCGGTGTCGGGAAGACGCTCGTGTCGTCGTCGATGATCGACCGCGTCGTCGCCGATCTCGGGCGGCGCCTCGTCGAGGTCCCGGTCGGCTTCAAGTGGTTCGTTGCCGGGCTCGTCGATGGCTCGCTCGGGTTCGGCGGCGAGGAGAGCGCGGGGGCGTCGTTCCTCCGCCGCGACGGGACGGTCTGGACGACCGACAAGGACGGGATCATCGCTGACCTGCTCGCCTGCGAGCTGACCGCGCGGACCGGCCGCGATCCGGGCGCCGCCTACGCCGAGCTCACCGGGCGGTTCGGGGCACCGGCCTATCGCCGGGTCGACGCCCCCGCGACGCCGGACCAGAAGGCGGCGCTCGGCAGGCTGTCGCCGTCGGACGTGACGGCAACGACCCTCGCCGGCGACCCGATCACCGCGATCCTGACCCGCGCCCCCGGCAACGACGCACCGATCGGCGGGCTGAAGGTCGTGACCGCCAACGGCTGGTTCGCGGCCCGCCCGTCAGGCACCGAGAACGTCGCCAAGGTCTACGCGGAGAGCTTCCGCGGCGAGGAGCACCTCGGACGCCTGCTCGACGAGGCCCAGGCGCTCGTCGCGAGCGTCACCGGCTGAGCTGATGACGGCCCGGGATTCCCTGGTCCTCGTCGTTCTCGCCGCCCTTGCGGTCGCCTGCACCGGCCAAGACGGCAGCCTCGCCACGTATCAGGAAACCGTCAACGAACCAACCGAGGGTCTGGGTCCGGTCACCCTTGTCGTCGACTCCGCAGCCGATTCGCTGACGCCCGTCGTCTGTGTGTTCGCCCGCTCCGGACCCGCGGACGTCGCGCTCCTCTGGCCCGCGCGATGGCATTGGGCCGGCGACGGCGTCACCTACGTCGTCGACGGTGACAACCAGTCCCGAGCCGCTATCGGCGACACCGTTTGGCTGACTGGACGCGCCCAACCCGGACCATGGCCCGACCTCAGGGGATGCCCCGACCATGGCTCCGTCTGGCAGGTTGCGTCCGTGTCCGCGAGCCAGCCTCCTGCAATCCGCTGAGGGCCCGGACTCGCCTGCCCGGTGTCAGACGCCGACGGGCTCACGGACGATGATCACGGTCGTCCGGCCGCTCACCCACTCGCCGAAGTGGACGAGCACCTTCTCGACCTTCGTGTCGACGCCGAGCGTGGCGTTGACCCGCTCGTTCTCGTAGGGGAAGACGACGTCGCGGATCCGGGCGAACGCCGCCTCGAGATCGGGGACGAGCTTCTGGCTGCCGACGACGTAGATCACCCGGCCCGCGCCGGCGGCATAGCCCGCGAGCTGATTGCCGGTCGCCGACGCGGCCACGAGGACGCCGTCCGCGGTGATCGCATTGACGCTGCCCACGATCGTGTCGGGCGTGGAGCCGAGCTTGCGCATCTCGCGGGCCTGGGTGGCCCGGTCCATCGCCATCAGCTTCGGGCGGATCGGGTCGTAGGCGCCGGGCGCATGGAGCGCCGCGAAGACGCCGATGTCCTCGAGAGTCCTGCTCTTGCCGCTGTACACCTCGGAGCCGGCCGGGATCCGGGCGAGGACCTCGTCGCGAGCCTCTGCGCCCGTATCGACGACGAGGACCTCGATGTTCCGGGCGCGGAGCGCGTCGGCCGCCGTCTCGAGGCGGCCGTCCTCGGCAGGCGTCGGATCGCTGGCGCTGGACTGGGTGGTGATGGCCATGATGGGCGGACCTCGGGACGGGACGATGTCGCTGGATTGTTGCACATGCAACGAATTGTCGCGGCGACGTGTGGCCCGCGGTTAGCGATGGGGCCGTTCGGCGGCTGCGCTCCGGACGATCCCGACGTAGATTCCGGGTGGAGGTGACGCCATGTCGACCGCCATCGATCTCCGCGTGCGGCTGATCCCATGGGACGACACCAGGTTCGTGCGGGCGTTCGAGGAGGCCCGCGAGCAGATCCGCGTCGAGGGCCTGGTGATCAACGGTCCCAGGGCCTGCGCCCGGGTCGAGGAGCTGATCCGTGACGCCGGCTTCCCGAGCGTTCGGATCGACTGCGAGCGGACGCCCGAAGAGGCGATGGCCCACGTCGCCCACTGGACGGTCCGGCGCGACGGACCCGCCTGATGCGGTTCGCGGTGCGCGGCAGCACCGTAGAGGCCGATTCGGGGATCGCGCCAGCACCGGGCAGTCGTAGAGTGGCGCCGTGAGCCGCCCTCTCGGACCGACCCGGGCCATCCTCCTCGTCGTCGGCCTGATCGCGCTCGTCGGGCTCGTCACGTTGCCCGCCCTCGCCGCGTCCCCATCGCCCTCGACGGGCGCGACCGCGGCCAGCGCCGCCCCGAGCCCGGAGCCCAAGGCGTCCAAGGCGCCGAAAGCGCCCAAGGCCTCGAAGGCGCCCGAGGTCGCGGTGACGCTCCGCGGGCCCGTCGCCGCGACGAAGGACGCCGACGGCCGGACGACGTACACGCTGACCGCCAACGGCAAGACGGTTCACCTCGACGCGGGACCGTCATGGTTCTTCGGCGACAAGCACCCGCTCGCCCCGTTCGTCGGCAAGACCGTGACGATCACCGGCGGCCAGCGCGGCGACGAGGTCGATGTCGAGACCGTCGACGGGGTTCGCCTCCGCGCGCCGGGCAAGCCGCCATGGGCCGGCGGCTGGAAGGCCGTCGGGTCGGCCCATCCGGGCTGGAGCCAGGAGAAGGCGGACCGCTGGGCGCAGAAGCAGGCCGCCAAGGCGGGCAAGGCCGCCGCGGGCACGGACGGATCCGGCTGCTGGCCGCCCGGCCACTGCAAGGCGCCGGCCTCCGCGGCCCCGACCGGCGGCTGAGCCGCAGGCGACCCACCGGCGGCCGAGACGCCGGCCGCTGACGGCTCCGACGGTCAGTCCCGCCGGCCGACCGACAGCGTCTCGACCAGGAGGCCGACGAGGACGCCGATCCCGGCACCGAAGACGAGCCCGAGGGGGACGTCCGCCTGGATGAGCATCGCCAGGACGAGCCCGAGGCCGCCCCCGATCCCCGATCCGATCCCGATCCCGACCCCGGTCGGCCTGCGCGTCGAACTGCTCATCGATGGGCTCCCTCGCTCGTGGCCCGCGGGCCGTGCCGCGGCGCTCCGAGCATGGCCCGGGCAACGGCCGGCGGGCAGCGCCAAGAGTCACGAAGGCGGCGGTCCGACCGGCCGGGGGCGACCCGGGGAGCGCCGCGAGACCCGCGCCGGCGCGTGGTGCCGGCGGGGCCGAATCCGGTAGACTCCCGTGGCTCGCGCCGGCTTCGCGCCGCGCCGCGCGCATGGTGGCCTTAGCTCAATGGTAGAGCACTGGATTGTGGCTCCAGCGGTTACGGGTTCGACCCCCGTAGGCCACCCCAAGATCCCCGGCACACTCCATGGCTGTCGCGCCTGGGCACGCCATCGCGGCGTTGACCGGGTGCGGTCCTCGCTCACGCACGCAAGCGTGCGCTCGCTGCGGTCCTCCCGGTCGCCTTGCGCTGCCGCACCCATCCGCGACGAACGCAGTCGATGGCTGTCGCGCCTGGGCACGCCATCGCGGCGTTGACCGGGTGCGGTCCTCGCTCACGCACGCAAGCGTGCGCTCGCTGCGGTCCTCCCGGTCGCCTTGCGCTGCCGCACCCATCCGCGACGAACGCAGTCGATGGCTGTCGCGCCTGGGCACGCCATCGCGGCGTTGACCGGGTGCGGTCCTCGCTCACGCACGCAAGCGTGCGCTCGCTGCGGTCCTCCCGGTCGCCTTGCGCTGCCGCACCCATCCGCGACGAACGCAGTCGATGGCTGTCGCGCCTGGGCACGCCATCGCGGCGTTGACCGGGTGCGGTCCTCCCGGCGGGCCACGGCGGCAACCAATTCGCAACCCCGGCGGGGATTGCAACTTCCGCTCATCCGGTGCAACGTATGCACATGCGCCGCATCTTCGTGACCGACGAGGCCAAGAAGAAGCTCTGGCGGCCCTGCCGGGAGGCACGGGCCCTGGGGCTCTGACGGCGCGCAAGCGAACACCGACAGGAGTCTCCGGGCACGGAGGCTCCAGGGGCCGCGGCACCGAGTGGTGACCGCGGCTTCGTGATTCCCGGCCTCCCTGCACCATCCGGCGGCTCCTCGACAGCGACGAGGAGGCACGCACATGACCACCACGATCGTCCTCGGCGACGGGCCGCTCGGGCGAGCCGTCGCCGCGGCGCTCGACGAGCGCGGCGACGCGGTCCGGATCGTCGGCCGTCCGCCGGCGCAGGTCCACGACCGGGCGACGTTCCGCGACGGGGATGTCGTCGTCGACGCGTCGCGCGGCGAAGCGGTCGCGGCGAACGTCGAGGCCGGCCTCGCCGCGGGCTGCCGAGCGTTCGTCCTCGCCACGACGGGCTGGCAGGCCGACGCCGATCGGGTCGGTGCCGCGCTGCGGCGGGCCGGCGCCGTCGCCGTCTCGGCGCCCAATCTGGCTCTCGGGGCGGCGCTCTTCCTGCGCCTCGTCGACGAGGCCGCCCGCCTCGCCGCGGCGATCGGCGGCTTCGAGCCGTCGGTCCTCGAGTGGCACCGCCGGTCCAAGGCGGACCGCCCGTCCGGGACCGCCCGCGAGATCGTCCGTCGGTTGGCCGTTTCCCTGCCGATCGAGGTCGACGAGGTCGCCGTCCTGCGCTCCGGGGCGATGCCCGGGATGCACGTCGTCGGCCTCGACGGCGCGAGCGAGACGATCGAGCTCCGCCTGACCGCCCGCGACCGGATGGGCTACGCGGCTCGGGCGCGCTCGCCGCGATCGACTGGCTGCGGGCAACCGAGCGGACCCCCGGAATCCACGCGTTCGACGAGGTCGTCGACGAGCGGATCGCCGCCGGACGCCGCCCGGCCGGCGGCTCGAACCGAGTCGCCGCGACCGCCTGACTCCCCTCCGTCGACCGGGCCGTCCAGCGGCCCACCGCCGACCAACCGGCCCCCAATCGCTCACCGCGCATTCCCCAGGAGACTTCGATGACCCCGATCGCCCGCCCCACCCCGGCCACGCGCCCGACCCTCCAGGGTGCGCTGACCGCCCTCGTCACCCCGTTCGCCGCCGACGGATCCGTCGACGAGGAGGCGCTCCGCCGCCTCGTCCGCTGGCAGGTCCTCGCCGGGATCGACGGGCTCGTGCCCGTCGGGACGACCGGCGAGGCCCCGACCCTGACCCCCGACGAGCGCGAGCGCGTCATCGCGATCACGGTCGAGACGGTCGCCGAGCGCGCCTCGCGCGGCCGCGTGCCGGTCGTGGCCGGGACTGGCACGAACGACACGGCGGCGACGATCGCCGCGACCCGCCGGGCCGCCGCGCTCGGCGCCGACGCCGCGCTCGTCGTCGCGCCGTACTACAACCGGCCCGACGGCCGGATGCTCGAGGCCCACTTCCGGGCGGTCGCCGACGAGGGCGACCTGCCGATCGTCGTCTACAACGTCCCGTCGCGGACCGGCACGAACGTCCCGGCCGACGTCTTCCTGCGGCTCGCCGAGCATCCGCGGGTGATCGCGATCAAGGAGGCGAGCGGAAGCCTGGAGCAGATCGCCCGGATCTGCCGCGACCGGCCGCGCGACGTGGCCGTCCTCGCCGGCGACGACGCGTGGACCCTGCCGGTCCTCGCCCTCGGCGGCGACGGGGTCGTGTCCGTTGCGGCCAACGAGATCCCGGGCGAGCTCGTCGGGCTGTGCGACGCGGCCCGCGCGGGCGACTGGGACGGCGCTCGGCGGATCCACGACCGCTGGCTGCCCCTGTTCCTCGCCAACTTCGCCGGCGGCCCGAACCCGGTGCCCGTGAAGGCCGCCCTCCAGCTGATGGGCCTGCTCGAGGCCGACGCGGTCCGTCTCCCGCTCCTGCCCCTGGCCCCGGCCGCCCGGCTCGAGCTGGCGGGGCGGCTCCGCGAGCTGGGCCTCGTCGAGGCGGGCGGCGGCAGGATCCGCGACCGGGCCGAGGTGTCGGCGTGAGCGGGCTCGCCGTCGAGCGGGACGAGCCGGACGTCGCCGAGCTCGACCCGGCGGACCTCCTCGGGGCCCTGGCGAGCGGCGCCCTCCGGGCAGCCGAGCCGGATCCGACCGCGCCGGACGGCTGGCGGATCCGGCCCGACGTGAAGGCGGCGATCCTCGCCTGCTTCGCGGATCGGACCCCGGCGTCGTGGGCGGTCGGGCCGTTCGCCTTCCGGGACCGGGCGAGCCTGCCGCCGATCGATCCGGGGCCGGACCGCCGGATCGTCCCCGGCGGGACCGCGATCCGGGCGGGCGCCCACCTCGCGCCGGGGGTCGTCGTGATGCCGCCCTCGTACGTCAACGTCGGGGCCTGGATCGGCCCGTCGACGATGATCGATTCGCACGTCCTCGTCGGGTCCTGCGCCCAGGTCGGCGCCCGCGTCCACCTCGCCGCCGGGGTCACGATCGGCGGCGTGCTCGAGCCGGCCGGCGCGCGGCCGGTCATCGTCGAGGACGACGCGTTCGTCGGCGCGGGCTGCCGCCTGCTCGACGGCGTCCTCGTCGGCGCGGGGGCGGTGATCGGCGCGGGGGTCGTCCTGACCGGCACGTCGCGGCTGTACGACCTCGTCGAGGAGCGCGAGCTCCGCGGGACCGCCCGGCGGCCGCTCGCCGTGCCGCCCGGCGCCGTGGTCGTCCCCGGGACCCGGCCGGCGGCGGGAGCCTGGGCCGCCGCCCGCGGGCTCGCGATCGCGACCGCCCTGATCGTCAAGGTGCGCGATCCGGGGACGGACGCGAGGGTTGCCCTGGAGACCGCCCTGCGCTGAGCGGCCGCAGCCGGGGAGGCGGACCCGGGCCGGGCGGCGAAGTGCCGGCCGGTGCGGTGGCGAGGGGTCCGGGCCGCTGGTGACCCGTCGGGGCCGGTCCGTCATGGAGAGGATGAGGATCTGGTACCCGTGCCCGGTGCGCACGGGACCATCGCGCAGCGGATGGCACCACGCTGACCGCCTAGGGTCGGAAGCACACCGGACTCCCCAGCCGGCGACCGCACGGGACCGAACTGCCGATGACCGCCCTCGAGACTGCCCGCCGACCCAACCGCGGCTTCCGCGCCCTCTTCCTCGCCGATCCGCGCCGCCTCGCCACGATGATGGCGATCGCGTTCGTCGTCACCTCGCTCGGGCTGCTCGCCGCCCCCCGCTCGACCCTCGCCTGGGACGTGAACGCGTTCAGCTCGGCGTCGGAATCGCAGCTGGTCAGCCTGACGAACAAGGCCCGCGCCACCGCCGGCCTGCGGGCCCTCAAGGTCGACTCGAAGCTGACCGCGATCGCCCGGTCGCGCAGCAAGGACATGATCGTCCGCAACTACTTCGACCACACGATCCTGGGCACGAGCTACAACGTCTTCCACATCCTCGACACGAAGGGCTACTGCTACCGGATCGCCGGCGAGAACATCGGCTGGAACAACTATCCGGACGACGTCGCGACCACGACGATCCAGCGCCAGTTCATGGCTTCGGCCGGCCACCGGGCGAACATCCTCGGCAAGGCCTGGGACGTCGTCGGGATCGGCGCATACAAGGGGCCGACCGGCAAGAAGATGTGGACTGTGATCTTCGCCGACCGCTGTGGCTCGACGACGACCGCAACGCCCAAGCCGACGCCCAAGCCGACCCCGAAGCCGACGGTCAAGCCGCGCGCCGTGGCGACCCCGAAGCCCACCCCCAAGCCCACGGCCACCCCGACCCCGACGCCCACGCCGACGCCGGCCCTCGCGCCGTCGCCGACGTCCACGCCGCAGGCGAGCGATCCGATCGGCCTGGGCCCTGGCGGCCTCCACGATCTGGGGAGCATCGAGCCCACGACCGGCAGCGGCGGCAGCAGCGGCAACGGCACGCCGACGGGCCTGCGCGACGCCGATCCGGCGACCAACGAGGGCAGCCTCCGGGTCTCCGATCCGACGACGCCTCCCGGCCTGTTCGAGACGGTCGTCGGCGGGGTGGCCGGGTTCTTCTTCGGCGGTTGACGGGCAGCTGACGCTCGGCCCCTCGCGGCCGCCCCCGCGCGGCCGCCCCGGGGCGACGGCCCGGCCGCGCGGCGACCCAGTCTCACGGGGGCCGGCCGCCCCCCGCTACACTCCCGTCGATGGCCGCGATCCTCGAGGCGCACGATCTCGCCAAGCGCTATCGCCTCGGCGCCACGACGGTCGATGCCCTCCGCGGCGTCTCGCTGAGCGTCGACGAGGGCGAGTTCGTCGCCCTCATGGGCCCCTCCGGATCGGGCAAGTCGACCCTCCTCCAGCTCCTCGGCGGCCTCGACAAGCCGACCGCCGGGGAGGTCGTGCTCCAGGGCGAGACGATCAGCCAGCTGTCCGACGACGCCGCGACGAAGCTCCGCCGCGACCGGACCGGGTTCGTCTTCCAGTCGTTCAACCTGATCCCGCTCCTCGACGTGACCGAGAACGTCGCGCTGCCGTTCACGATCTCCGGCGCCGACCCGGGCCGCGGCGAGCTCGCCGAGCGGATCCGCGACGTCATCGCCCTCGTCGAGCTCGCCGGCAAGGAGCGCCACAAGCCCGACCAGCTGTCGGCGGGCGAGCAGCAGCGGGTCGCGATCGCCCGGGCCCTGGTGACCCGCCCGGCCCTCCTGTTCGCCGACGAGCCGACCGGCAACCTCGACTACACGACCGGGACCGAGATCCTCGAATCGCTCTGGCGGTCGTGCGTCGAGCGTCACCAGACGATCGTCCTCGTGACCCACGACTCGAAGGCGGCGGCCTACGCCGACCGGGTGCTCGTGATCAGCGACGGCCGGATCCGCGACGAGATCGTCCTCGGCCGGCGAACCGACCACGACACCGGCCCGCTCGTGAGCCGTCTCGCCGGGCTCGGTCTCTGAGCCGTGGGCGGGTTGAGCTCGCTCGCCTTCCGGAGCCTCGCCGCCCGCCGCGGGCGGACCATCCTCTCGGTCGTCGGGATCGCCCTCGGCGTCGCGGTCCTCCACGCCTCGCTCGCCACCGACGCCGGGATCGCCGCCTCGATCGATCGGACCGTCCGGGACCTCGTCGGGCGGGCCGACCTGCGGGTCGAGGCCTTCGGGCCGGCCGGCCTCTCGGCCGAGAGCGTCGCGGCGATCCAGGCGGCGCCGGGGGTGACCCTGGCCGCGCCCGCGCTCGAGCGCCGGACGTACCTCGTGCCGGCCGCCGACGATCCGTCCGCCGCGGCCGCCGCGCCCGTCACCGCGCTCGGCGTGGAGCCCGGACCCGAGGTCGCGGTCCGGCTCCTCAGCCTCTCCTCGGGCACGTGGCTCGCCGACCCGGACGCGTCGGAGGCCCTGATCACCGATCGCCTGGCGGCGTCGACCGGGGTCGGGCTGGGCGGCACGATCACGGTCCAGGGCGGCGACGGCGCGCCGGTCGACCTCGCGGTTGTCGGCGTCCTCGCGGGCGACGGCCCCCTGGCCGGCACCTCCGGGCGGACGGTCATCCTGCCCCTCCGGACGATGCAGCGGATCTTCGGCGACCCGACCGTCAGCCGGGTCGACCTGCTCACCGGCGAGGGGGCGAGCCCAACCGAGGCCGCCGCGGCGATCGGAGTCGCCCTGACGGGCCAGCCCTATGTCCTGTCGTCGCCGGCCGACGTCGCGTCCTCCCTCCGCGGCTCGACCGCCGATTTCCGCTCGACCACCGCGCTGATCGCGGCCGTCGCCCTGTTCGTCGGCGCGTTCCTGATCTTCAACACGCTGTCGATGACCGTGTCGGAGCGGGTCCGCGAGCTCGGCCTCCTCCGGGCCGCCGGGGCCACCCGGCGCCAGCTCGTCGGGTTCGTCGCGCTCCAGGCGGTCGTGCTCGGGGTCCTCGGCGCGGTCGTCGGCCTCGTCGCCGGGCTGGTCCTCTCGGAGCTGGTGGCGATCAACCTCCGGTCGATCGGGTCGATCCCGTTCGAGCGGGTCGACCCGAGCCCCGCCTCGCTCGCGGCCGTCGTCGCGATCGGCTTCGGCGTCACGCTGGCGGCGGCGATCGAGCCCGCCCGACGAGCCGGCTCGATCCCGCCGGTCGAGGCGCTCCGCGCCCGGGTCGAGCCGAGCGCGGCCCGCCGGGCCCGGCTCCGCTGGCTGATCGGCGTCTTCGTCGTGGTCGGGGTCGCCGGCCTCCTCGCCTGGCCGCGCGACGCCGGGACCGCGGGCCTCGTCCGCTCGGGCCTGGTCTATGCCGTCCTGTTCGCGGCGGTCCTGGCGGCACCCCTCGCCCTCGGCGTGCTCGGCCGCCTCGCCGGACTGCCGTTCCGCGGCGTCCTCCGGGTCGAGGAGCGCCTGGCCCGCGCCTCGATCGTCCGCGACCGGGCGCGGACGACCCTGACGGTCGGCGCGCTCGCGATCGGCCTGGCGATGGTCGTGGCGATCGGCGGCGTCGCCCAGCAGGCGCGGCTCGCGGCGGCGGCCTGGCTCACGGACGTGATCCCCGGCGACGAGCTCGTGACGTCGATCCGGCCGCTCGCCCTCGACGAGCCGATCATCGGCGACCTCGCCGCGATCGACGGTGTCGCCCGGGTCAGCCCCTTCGCCGTCTTCGAGGTCGCCCGGAACGGCGTCCGCCTCGACGCGGCCGCGGTCGTCGGCGCCGACCTCCTCGCCGACGGCCGGCTCCGCTTCGTCGACGGCGACCGGGCGGCGGCCCTGGCCGGCCTCGACGCGGGCGGGGTGGCGGTCCTGCCGCGAAGCGCCGCCGAGCGGACGGGGCTGACCGTGGGCTCGACCCTCACGCTGGCGGTCGGCGAGGGCCGGGTCGTCGACCTGCGGGTGGCCGGGATCGCGGAGCGGACAATGCCCGGCAAGGTCGGCGAGGCCGTCCTCGTCGGCTGGCCGGACGCGACGTCGGTGTTCGGCGTGGCCGGCGCCGACGTGCTCGCGGTCCGCTACGCCGCGGGGCGCGAAGCCGACGCCCGCCCGCAGCTCGAGGCCGCCGCCCGCGAGGCCGCCCTCGAGCCGAGCCCGCTGGCGACGGTCGCCGGCGCGGTCGACAGCGCCCTCGGCCAGGTGTTCGGCCTGTTCGACGGGCTCGCCCTCGTCGCGGTTTTCGTGGCCGCGCTCGGGATCGTCAACACCCTGACCGTCAGCGTCCTCGAGCGGGTCCGCGAGCTCGGCGTCCTGCGCGCCGCGGGGATGACCCGCGGCCAGGTCCGCCGGACGGTCGTCGTCGAGGCCGGCATCCTCGGGATCGTCGGGTCGATCCTGGGCATCGTGACCGGGCTCGTCGCG
Source organism: uncultured Chloroflexia bacterium (assembly GCA_963710105.1). Taxonomy (GTDB): domain Bacteria; phylum Chloroflexota; class Limnocylindria; order Limnocylindrales; family CSP1-4; genus CF-46. Next base: position 2,065,618 of record CAVPYV010000001.1, on the reverse strand, counting down.
GGCCTGATCCTCATCGCCCTGGCGGGCGGCGGGCCGCTCGTCCCCGAGGTCCCGTGGGCGTCGCTCGCGGTCGCCGCGGCGCTCGGGATCGGGGTCTCGATGGTCGCGGCGTGGTATCCGGCGCGGCTCGCCAGCCGGCTGGCGATCGTCGCCGCCGTCCAGCACGAGTAGGGCGGAGGGGGCTGGGGCCGGTGGTAGACTCGCCGGGCCGCGCCGGACCGGGAGGGGACCGAGGGGTCGGGTCCGCGCCCAATCGATGGAGCCGCCGCGCGATGATCACCACCAGCCCACGCCTGAACCGACTGCCGGTCGAGGAGCGGGGGATCACCCTTGCCGACTTCCTGGTCCCGATCCGGATCGGCGAGCGGATGGGCAGCCGGCTGCGCCACGTCGCGCTGATCGTCGCGGGCGCCCTGCTCATCGCGCTCTGCTCCCAGATCACGATCGTCCAGGACGGCCAGACGATCCCGCTGATCGCCGACTTCCGGGTCCGCCTCGCGACGACGCCCGTTCCGATCACCGGCCAGACCTTCGCGGTCCTGCTCGTCGGCGGTGCCCTCGGGCTGCGCCGGGGCGTCCTCGCGGTCGGCCTCTACCTGGCCCTCGGGCTCGTCCTCCCGTTCTACGCCCAGGGCGCGTCCGGGCTCGATACGTACGTCGCGCGGGCGGCCGACGGCCACCTCGTGTTCGGGGCGACGGCCGGCTACCTCCTCGGATTCCTGGTCGCGGCCCTGATCACCGGCCGCCTGGCCGAGATCGGCTGGGATCGCAACCTCTTCGGGGCAGTCGCGGCGATGCTGATCGGGAACATCGCGATCTATCTCGTGGGCCTGCCGTGGCTGGCCCTCCTCGCCCTGCCGCCGGAGCTGGCGGCGACCCGCTGGCAGAGCGCCGCGGCGTTCGGTCTGACCCCCTTCGTCGTCGTCGACGCGCTGAAGCTGATCCTCGCCGCGGTCGCCTTCCCGGCGGCGTGGTGGGTCGTCGGCCGGCGGGCCGGCGAGGGCTGACCCACTCGGCCCGTCCGGAGACGGGTCGCCGTCAGTCTCCGGCCAGCGCGGAATAGAGCTCCCGATACGAGCGGCGGAGCAACCGGGCGACCTCCGGCCAGTAGGCGAGGCCACGAGCCCTCGGAGCCCTCCGGATCGGCCGTGGCACCGCGGTCGCGCACCTCGGCGGCCTCGCCGCGGAGGCGCCCCGCCTCGGCGACCCGTGACTCGGGGACCCGGTAGATGGCCGCGTACAGCCGGGTGATCGCGTCGCCCGCCGCCTCCCCCGCGGCCAGCCCGATCTCGCGCCGGACGACCCACCAGCGGAGCTCGCGCCGGCCAACCTCGACCGCGTCGACGTCGGGCGGCAGCCCCAGGAGCCGGTAGCCGCGGGCGATGTCGGGGGCGAACCGCTCGTAGTCTCCGCTCGCCCGGGCGAACCCCGCGGCCGCCTTCGCCAGGAAGAACGCCGCCGCGAGGGCCCGCGGCCACGACGCGTGGACCTGCTCCCGGAGGCCCTCGATGAGCAGCCCGAAGAGGCGCGCCGGCTGGCGCCGGTAGTACGCCTTCCACATCGCCGTCTCGAGATCGGCAAGCCGGTCCGGGTCGAACTCGGCACCCCAGCGTCCCATGCCCGATCCTTCGCACATGCAGCACGCGCGGATCACCGGCGACGGCGAGGCCGCCGATTCCCTCGGACTGTACGGCCCCGGCTCGGAGGCGTGGGCGCTCAACCGGGAGGCGATGCTCCTGCTCGGCGCCGGCCCGCGTGCCCTGCTCCTCCAGCTCGCCCACCCGCAGGTCGCGGCCGGCGTCGCCGACCACAGCGACTTCCGGGCCGACCCGTGGCGGCGCCTCGACGGGACCCTCCGGAGCTACCTCCGGATCGTCTACGCAACGGGGACGGCGGCACGGGCCGAGATCCGCCGCCTGAACGCGCTCCACCGGACGATCACCGGCCCGACCTACCGGGCTCGCGACCCCGAGCTGTCGCTGTGGGTCCACGCCACGCTGGTCGACTCGACGATCGTCGTCGCCGACCGCTGGCTCGAGCCGCTGTCACGCGACCGGCAGGCCCGCTACTACGCGGAGACGCTGCCGATCGGGCAGGCGTTCGGGATCCCGGAATCGCTGCTCCCGGCGGACCTCGACGCATTCCAGAGCTACGTCGCCGGTGCGCTCGGACCCGGCGGCCCGGTCCGGGTCGGCCCGGTCGCCCGGGAGCTCGCCGGCACCGTGCTTCATCCGCCGCTCGGCCCGGTCGTGCCCGCCCTCGCCTGGCTGCCGGCCCGGACCTACGCCTGGACGCTGTGGCCGGCGGTCGGGCTGCTGCCCGAGACGGTTCGCGCCGAGTACGGGCTGCCCTGGGGCCTGCTCCAGCGAGCGGTGTCGGCCTGGCTCGTGGCCGCCTGGCAATCGTGGCGGCCGATCCTGCCGAGCGGCTTGCGCCAGATGCCGCAGGCCCTCGCCGCCGACAGACGCGTCGGGGCGGCGGCCGCGGGCCGAGCCGCGGCCGCCGACGACGGGTCAGCCGGCCGTCACTTCGGAATGCCGAGCCACGACCCGGACCCGTCCGCGACATAGGCGAAGAGGCCGGTCGGGCCGACCGCGTACAGGATCGAGGGACCTTCCTCCGATTCTGTCGGCACGTCCCCGTCCTGTGACAGCGTCGCCGTCGTGCCAGCCGGCGCGACGCCGATGATCGTCGCCGCGCCGGTGCCGGAATCGGGCCCGATCACCGTCAGGGAGTGGACGCCATCGGACTGCGGCACGTCGGCGACGTCGGGGCTAACGTCGGCCACCCGTGTCCAGGTCCGGCCGTCGGTCGAGGTCCAGGCCGGTGCCTTCTCGGCGTCGCCTGCCGTCTGGATCGCCAGGAGCCGGTCGCCGAAGCGGCGGACCGCAAGGCTCGTGTTCGAGGTCCTCAGGGCTCCAGGCAGCGAGATCCGGGTCCATCCCGATCCGTCGGCCGAGAACCAGATCGCGGGAGAGATGTGCTCGGCGCCGCCGCAGCCCTCCTCGCCGAGGACCGTTCCGACGAGCAGGAAGCCGTCGGCGAAGCTCGTCACGTCGTCGAGGGCGAGGGTCCCGCTCGAGACCGTGGGAAGGGGGCGGGACGTCCAGATCGTGCCGGCCTGCGACGTCCAGATCGCCGGGGCGCCGGCGTCGGACGTCGTCCCGAGCGCGATGAACCCGGCCGACCCGCCCGCGACCGTCTGGACGGCGCCGGTCGTGAACGCCTTCGGCAGCGGCAGTCGCTTCCAGGCCAGGCCATCGGGGGAGCTCCACATCGCGACGACCGGTTCGGGCCCGCCGCAGGTGTCGCCGTAGTGGAAGGCGAGGGCAAGCAGGCCGGACGGGCCCTCGACGACGGTCCGGATCGCGATCATCCCGCGGAGCCCCGAGTCGACCGCCGTCGGCTTCGTCCAGGTGACCCCGTCGCGGGAGCTGGAGGCGCGGATCGTGACGGGCAGGTCATTGCCGTCCTCGTCAGAGCCGGGCGACTGCTCGAAGGCGACATACCCGCCGCTCCAGCCATGGATGTCGAGCTCGGTGGGTCCGAGCGGCAGGGCGCCCGCCTGCAGCCAGTGGAGGGCAGTCCACGGACCGGCGGGCGCCTGGCCCACGGCCGGAAGGGGCGTGGGCGAGGGGTTCGGCGTTGCCGTCGGAGCCGGGCTCGACGACGGGGCGCGCGAGTCCGGGCTCGGAACCGTCGTTGGGCTGGCCGTGGCCGTCGCCAACGGGCTGGCCTCGGGGGCCAGGCTCGGCGGCTGTGTGGCGGCCGTCGCGCAGCCGGCCGCGACGATGGCGCTGCAGGCCAGGCCCGCGAACAGCGAGCGAAGGGATCGATGGCCGCTGGTGGAGAGCATCTGGATCGTCCCCCTGTGGGATGGCGCGCTCGGTCTCGTGAGCCGATGACGGCTGGTGTGACTCGGCAACGGGCCGCCGCGTGACAACCGACCCGCTGTCATCCTGCAGACAGCCCCGGGCCGTCACGCCCGCCAGGCAACGATCGTCACGAGCGGTTCGCCCGGCAAGAGGCGACCACCCCGATCTGTCGGAGGCCAGCACGGGCCTCGGCATCCGGCGCCAGGCGACGCGCCGCCCGACGTCAGTACAGGCCCGGGAACCGCGGCTCGTAGCGGGGCACCAGGTTCAGGGGGGTATGGGCATCGAGCGTGTCGAGGAGCGCCTTCGTGCTCCCGATCCGGAACCGGTACGTCGCGAGGTAGTCCCGCATGCCGGCCCAGAACGCGGTCGAGCCCATCTTCCTCCGCGTGTCGTCCAGGAAGTTGCCGCCCTGGATGTAGATCGCCTCGTAGTAGCACGCGCTCGAGTAGCGGTAGATCGAGAGGTCGAGCCGGGCGGTCCCGCAGCGCGACGCGCGGCGCAACCCGAGTGCGTAGCGGGCGACGAAGTCGGTCGCGGCCTCGTCCGCGTACGGCTGGCGCGCCTGGTCGTTGCCGACGATGCCGTAGAACCACTGGTGGGCCGTCTCATGGGCGACGAGGTAGCGGAGGCTGCCGGCGCCGCGCGGGATCCAGGTCAGGCCGGGCGACTCCATCCCGTAGCCGCCGGCCGTCTCGGCGAGGTCGTAGGTCCGGTACGGGTAGGCGCCGAGGAGCTTCGCCTCGCGCGCCAGCGCGACCTTTGCCGCGGACAGCACGGTCGACGCGGCGAATCCGGGCCGATACCAGACCCGGACGGTCACGCCGCCCACGGTCGCCGAGGTCGTCCGGTAGTCGGGCGCGCCGGTGAACGCAAAGTCGCGGACGTTCCGGGCCTCGAACGTCATCGTCGTCCCGGTCGGGCTCGTCTGCTCCCCGGTCGTCGCCCAGCGGATCCGCCGGTCGCTGACGATCGTGACGCGGACGAGCGGGCTCACCGGCGTCACGAAGGGGTCCCCGTGGTTCGGGCGATTGAACGCGGTCGGCCGGCTGATCCAGGGCAGCCAGCGGTGGGCCTCGAGAATCCCGTTGGCCCGGGTGAACAGCCAGTTCGAGCCGGCCGTGTCGCTGCGGAGCGTTGCCCGGTAGTCGATCCGGACGGTGACGGAAGCGCCCGGCGGCAGCGTCCCGCCGAGCGGCAGGTGGATCGTCTGGTCGGTCACGGTCGGCCGGACGTCGCGGCCGTCCACGCGGGCGAGGGTGATCGCCATCCGGCCGAGCCGGGCGGCGATCGTGTTCAGCTCGAGCCGGTCGATCGAGCCGCCGGACGTGTTCGTCACCGTCATCGTCGAGGAGACCCGGAACGAGCGCGTCGCCCAGCTCAGGCGGACCGTCGCCCGGTAGGACGCCGTGAGGTCGAGGCTCGTCCGGTTGACGGCACCCGCGACGAGGCCTGCCGCAGCGGGCGGTTCCGCAGACGAGCCCGGGGCGACGCTCGCGCTCGGCGAGGGCGAGGCCGAGGACGACGCGGTCGGGGTCGACGACGCGCCCGGAGGTCCCGAGGCGGAATGGCTCGCCGCGACCGTGGACGCCACCGCAGCCGCCGGCGGAGGTGGCTCGGCGGCATCCCCGTTCAGGCGCGCCAGCCCGATCGCCGCGGCCACGAGGAGGACGCCGGCGGCGCCGACCAGCCAGCCGGCCGTGGTCCGGCGGGCGCGGCTCGTGCTGGTCATCGGCTCCATCCTAGGCGTGCCGGTGTGGATCGGTCGACCCGTCGATAGACTGGCACCCGATGGCGACGATCGAGCGACCCGGGCCTTCCGCCGACGCCCCGGCCGACCCGGCAGCCGGGCCGCGGCTGCTGGCGGCGATCCGGGCGTCGCTGCCCGCGGTTCGCGTGCTCGACGATCCGGTCGACCGCGAGTCGTACCGCAACGACGAGACCGCCTACCTGACGGCCGGGCTGCCACTGGCGGTCGCCCTGCCCGAGACGACGGCGGAGGTCGCCGCCCTCGTCCGGCTCGCGGCCGAGGAGCGGATCCCCGTGGTCCCGCGCGGCGCCGGCTCCGGGCTGAGCGGCGGCGCGGCCGGGATCGAGGGCGGCCTGACGATCGCCCTGACCCGGATGAACCGGGTGCTCGAGATCGACCGGGCGAACTTCGTCGTCGTGACCCAGCCCGGGATCCTGAACGCGGACCTCAAGGCGGCGGTCGCGGCGGAGGGGCTGTTCTACGCTCCGGATCCGGCGAGCTACGAGATCTGCTCGATCGGGGGCAATCTCGGGACGAACGCCGGCGGGCTGTGCTGCGTGAAGTACGGCCAGACCCGCGATTCCGTGCTCGGCCTCGAGGTCGTCCTCGCCGACGGCAGGGTGATCCGGACCGGCGGCAAGAACGTGAAGGACGTCGCCGGGTACGCCCTGACCCACCTCTTCATCGGGTCGCAGGGGACCCTCGGGATCATCACCGAGGCGACCCTCCGGCTCCACGTCGCGCCGCCGCCGCGGTCGACGATGCTCGCCTTCTTCCCGACCGTGCCCGCGGCGGGCGAGGCGGTCGCCGGGATCGTCGATGCCGGGCTCCATCCGGTGACGCTCGAGCTCCTCGACCACGAGACGATCCTCGCCGTCGACGACGCGTTCAAGCTGGGCCTCGAGCGGGACGCTGCGGCGATGCTCCTCATCGAGAGCGACCTGCCGGCGGCGGCGGCCGATGCCGAGCTCCGCGCCGCCGTCACCGCGTGCGAGGCGTCCGGCGCGACGAGCATCGTCCGGGCCGAGGACCCGACCGAGGCCGACTGGCTGCGCCAGGCCAGGCGACTGGCCCTCCGCGCGCTCGAGGAGCAGGGGATCGTCCGGATGGAGGACGTCGGCGTGCCGCGCGGCCGGATCCCCGAGCTGCTCGTCGCGATCCAGGCCGCGGCGGATCGCCACGGGGTCCGGGTCGCGACCTTCGGCCATGCCGGCGACGGCAACCTCCACCCGAACTTCGTCTTCGCCCGCGACGATCCGCGCGCCGCCGAGCTGACCGAGCTCGTCCGCGACGAGATCTTCGCGGCGGCGCTGGCCCTCGGCGGGACGGTCACCGCCGAGCACGGAATTGGCCTGTCGCGGCGGGCCGCCCTCGTCGACCAGGTCGGCCCCGAGGTGATCGAGGTCATGCGCTCGATCAAGGCCGCCCTCGACCCGCTGGGGATCCTGAACCCGGGCCGCGTGATCTAGGTCCGGCCAGCCACCGCCCTCCACGCAGCGGGCCCCGCCCGCGTGAGCAGCGGCGCACTCCGCAAGTTCGACTGTTGCCCGCCCGATCTGCGGCGATTCGCCCCCGCCCCGCGGTACGACCCAGCGGCGTCGGGCGGCCCACTCCCCGAAAGCGACCCCGGTCTCGGCCCCGCCCGGTGATCCGAACGCCTCGCCGCTGCGCATTCACGGCCGAACGACCGCGGGGTTGGTCGCGACACCCCAGGGTCGGACGCATCGGGACGCACCCGTGCGGAGGCACGGGGCCCTTGCCCACCCGGATCCACGAAAGGATCGAACGACCGATGTCCACGAAATCCAGGCTAACGGCGCTCGGTGCAGCCGCCGTCGTCCTGACCCTCGGTGCGGCGCCGTTCCTGGCGAACGCCGCCGACCACCTCGATGCCCCGAGCCTCGGCTCGCTGTCGAGCGGCTCGCTCCAGGGCGACCGCGACATCAACGACCTGTACGTCTTCGACGGCGCCAACTCTCGCAAGACCGTTGTCGCGATGACGGTCAGCCCGGCCGCCGGCCTGCTCGGCCCGGTCGCCTTCGGGACGAACGTCCGCTACACGATCCACGTCGACAACAGCGGCGACAACCGCTCCGACGTCGACTACGTCGCCCGCTTCGGCGCCGTCGGCTCCGGCCCCGGCCACAAGCAGGCGGTGACCCTGACCCGGAACGGCTCGACCGTCGCCAGGGGCGCCACCGGCAACACCGTCAAGGTCGCCGGCGGGGGGAAGCTCTACGCCGGCCTCCGCTCCGACCCCTTCTTCTTCGACCTCCTCGGGTTCCGCGGCTCGCTCGGGCTCGGGCCGAACACGAACACCCTGTGCGACGCCGACCCGACCGACTTCTTCAAGACCCTGAACACCCTCGCGATCATCGTCGAGGTCCCGGACGCCGCCCTCGGCCGCCACATCGGCGTCTGGGCGACGACCGAGCAGTGGGTCGGCGGGAGCTGGGTCGGGCGCGACCAGATCGGCCGGCCCGCGATCAACACCGTCTTCAACCACACGGCCGCCGACAAGGAGCAGTTCAACGTCACGCCGCCCGCCGAGCAGGCGACGGTCGATGGCGGCAAGTTCGTCACCAACGTCAAGGACACCCTCCTCGCCCTGTCGGCCCTCGACAGCGAGGGCGCGTACGCGGACGGCCAGGCCGGGGCGCTCGCCTCGGTCCTCATCCCGGACGTGATCACCTACGACACGGCGACCCACGCGGTCGGCCCGCTCAACGGCCGACGGCTGGCCGATGACGTGATCGACGTCGAGCTCAACATCACGACCGGCGGCGACCCCCTCGGGCTGTTCGCCGATCGCGACGGCACGGGCGGCGTCCCGTCCGACTGCGTCGGCCCCCACACCGACTACCAGTCGACCTGGCCGTACCTCGGGATCCCGCACTGATCCCGACCGGCGCCGGGGCGCGGCCGTCGGCCGCTCCCCGGCGCCGGAGCCACCTTCCCCACGACCACCAGCAGGACGCGAGCACGATGACCACGAGCGCGACCATCGCCACCGACCCCCGCCGTCGGACGCGCCGATCCGCCCGGGTCCGCCCGGTCGGCATCGTGCTCGCCGCCCTCCTCGTCGCGACCGCGACCTACGGCGCGGCCTGGCTGGCCGGCGGACGGGCCGCCGCCGCGCTCCCCGATCCGGGCCGCAACCGCGACGAGACGTTCGCTCCGGGGATCGCCCTCGACGAGGACACCGGACCGGCCGATCTCGCCGCGATCGACGCCCAGATCGCGATCTGGGGCCCCAAGGCCGCCGCCGACGCGCGCGACGACATCAGCGCCGGCAACGTCGCGCTCCTCTACCTCGGCCGGGGCCGCCTGACCGGCGACGCGGCCGACTACGAGCGGGCGGCGTCCGCCGCCGCGAGGGCGGTCGCCGCGAACCCCGCGTCGAGCGGCACACGCGCCCTCGAGGCGACCGTTCTCCAGGCCACCCATGACTTCCCCGGCGCGCTCGCCCTTGCAGAGGGGATCCTCGCCGACGAGCCGGCGAACGTCGACGCCCTGGCCGTGGCCGGCGACGCCCGCCTCGAGCTCGGCCGGCTCGACGAGGCGGCGGCGACCTACGCCCGGATCGCGGCGATCCTGCCCGGACCGGCCCTCGACGCGCGCCTCGCCCGGCTGGCCTGGCTGCGGGGCGATCCGGCGACCGCGCTCCGGCTGGCCACGACGGCCCGCGACGGTGCGGCCGCGACCGGCACGACCGATCCGTCCTTCTACGAGGCTCAGCTCGGCGAGATCGCCCGGGTGACGGGCCGGGTCGACGTGGCCCGCCGCGCCTTCGATGCGGCACTCGCGATCCGGCCGGCGAACCAGCTGGCGCTCCTCGGCAGGGCCCGCCTCGAGGCGTTCGCCGGGGATGACGCGGCCGCGATCGCGGACCTCCGCGCGGCGACCGCGATCGCGCCGCGACCCGAGACCCTCGCCCTCCTGACCGACCTCCTGGCCCGGACCGGCGACACGACGGGGGCGGCCCGGGCCGGCGACACGATCCGCGTGATCGAGCAGCTCGGGGGGACGGCGGCCAGCCTCTTCGACCGCCAGATTCTCGCGTTCGAGCTCGATCACGGCTCAGCGACGCCGGCCACGCTCGACCGGGCCCAGGCGGCCGCGGCGGTCCGGCCCGACGCGGCCGGCCTCGACCTCGTCGCCTGGGCCGCGTACCGGCTCGGCGATCTCGCCACGGCGAAGGAGTGGAGCGATCGGGCCGTCGCCGGCGGCAGCGTCGACGCGCGGATCCTGTACCACGCCGGGGCGATCGCGATCGCCCGCGGCGACGCCACGGCGGGTTCTGCCCTCGTGGGGCGCGCGCTCGACCTCGGGCCGGCCCTCGATCCGCTCGACCGGGACGCGGCGGAGGCCCTGCTCCGCCTCGCCTGAACGGACGCACGCCGCCCGGCGCCCGATTGGGCCGTCGCCGCGCGATTGACACGCGGGCCGCCCGTCGCGGATCATCGCCTGCACATCTGCATCGTGCAGATGTGCGCGACGACCCAGCATCCCGGAGCCCGCGTGTCCGACGTCCAGCAGCTGATCCAGGCGAGCCGCCTCTACTACGAGCTCGGCGAGACGCAGTCCCGCGTCGCCGAGCTGCTCGGCGTCACCCGCCCCCAGGTCTCGCGGCTGCTGAAGCGGGCGCGGGCGGAGGGCATCGTCGAGATCCGGATCGTCGACCAGACCGCCGCCGATTCGGCCGCCGGCGACCGCCTCCGCGAGCGATTCGGCCTCGTGTCGGTCCACGTCGCGCCCGCGGTCGTCGGGCCCGAGGAGGTCAGCCGGCGGATGATCGGCCGGCTCGCTGCGGACGTCCTCCGGGGAGCCATCCGCGACGGCGCGGTCGTCGGGATCGGCGAGGGCGCCTCGATCTCGGCCGTGGCCGACGCGATGAACGCCGAGGAGCCGCTCCACGAGACCGGCGCGACCGTCGTTCCGCTGTGCGGCGGGTACTGGTTCGTCGGGCCGGCCCGCGAGCCGTTCCGGCGGGTCGCCGACGGGATCGGCGGCGTGCCGCTCGGCCTCCTTGCCCCGGGTCTCGTCGACGATCCCGCGACGAAGACGGCGCTCTGCAACCATGCCGGCGTCCGCCGGATCCTCGAGCTCTGGGAGCGGGTCGAGGTCGCCGCATTCGGGATCGGCGGCCCGGTCTGGAGCGCCGCCGCGCTGGGCGCCGCGGTCACCGCCGAGCTCGACCGGTCGGGCGCGGTCGGCGAGGTCCTCGTCAGCCCGTTCGATCTCGACGGCCGTCTCGTCTGCCCGAGCCTCCGCGACCGGACGATCGCGTTCGACGCCCGGAACCTCGGCCGGATCCCGGTCCGGATCGGCGTGGCGGGCGGGAGCGCCAAGGTCCGCCCGATCCTCGGTGCCCTTCGCGGCGGGCTCGTCACGACCCTCGTCACCGACCAGCAGACGGCCGACGCGGTCAACGCCCTCGACGACGCCTCGCCGGCCGGCGCGCGCGGGAGGCGGGGTGAGCCCGAACGGCGGCCCGGGCACGGAGGCGGCGACCCTCGCGATCGACCTCGGGACGACCGAGGTCAAGGTCGGCCTCGTCGCCCTCGACGGCCGGCTCCTCGGCCTGGCCCGGGCCGGCTACGCGACCGACGCCGACCCTGCGACCGGCCGGGCCGAGCAGGATCCCGAGGCCTGGTGGGGAGCGATCGGCCTGGCCGTCCGGGAGCTCGTCCGGCTGAACGTCGGGGAGGTCGTGGCGATCGGGATCGACGGCCACGGCCCGACCCTCGTCGCCGTCGACGCGGCCGGCCACCCGACGCATCCCGCGATCATCTGGCAGGACACCCGGGCGACCGCCGAGGAGGCCGAGCTCGCCGCGGCGACGGGGCTCCAGGGCTGGAGCCTGGCCGGCCTGCCCGCCGCGCTCTGGCTCCAGCGCCATGAGCCCGCGGCTGCCGAAGCGACCCGCTGGTACCTCGCGACCTGGGACTTCGTCGCCCTCCGTCTGACCGGCCGGGCGGCGACGAGCCTCGGGCCGGGCCAGCCCTTCCCCGACGCGGCCACGCTCGATGCGGCCGGCCTGCCCGGCTCGCGGGTTCCGCCGCCGATCGCGGCCGGGTCCGTCGTCGGCGAGCTCGCCGGCGAGGCGGCCGCGGGGCTCGGGCTGCGGTCCGGGATCCCGGTCGTCGCCGGGATCGTCGACGCCTGGGCGAGCTTCCACGGCGCGGGCATGGCGCAGGCCGGCGACGCGCTGGATCCCGGTGGGTCGGCCGGCGGCTTCGGGGTCTACTGGGGCCGGCCGCTCGTCGTCCCGGGCTCCTACTCCACGATCGCGCCGCTGCCCGGCCTGTACGCGGTCGGCGGGGCGATGGCCGCGACCGGCCGCGCCCTCGACTGGTTCCGGGTCGACGTCCTGCGCGGCACCGCGACGACCGAGGCGCTGATCGAGGAGGCCGGCTCGATCCCGGCCGGCGCCGAGGGCCTGATCTTCCTGCCGTATCTCGCCGGCGAGCGATCGCCGCTGTGGGACCCGAGCGCCCGCGGCGCCTTCGTCGGGCTGGGGCTCGGCCACGGGCGGGGCCATCTGACCCGGGCGATCCTCGAGGCGTCAGCGTTCGCGATCCGGCACGTCGCCGAGTCCGTCGTCGCCGCGGGCGCGGAGGTCCGGGCGATGCGCGTCTGCGGCGGCCCGGCCCGGAGCGAGACGTGGAACCAGATCAAGGCCGACGTGACCGGGTTCGACGTCGAGGTGCCGGCGGTCCTCGAGACGGCCGTCGCCGGCTCGGCGATCGTCGCCGCGATCGGGGTCGGCGCGTGGCCCGACCTGCCGGCCGCGATCCGGGGGATGACTCGTTCGGCCCGACGCCTGGCGCCGAACCCCGCCACGCGCGCCCGCTACGACGCCAGCTACGCGGCCTATCGGCGCCTGCACCCGGCGATCGCCCCGATCGTCCGCGAGCTGAATGCCGCGTCGGCGCCCGCGTCGGCGTCGATGCCGGCCGGGGCGAGCCGATGAGCGGCGAGCGGGGTGGCCCGGCGCGGCCGGGCCGGCTCATCGCCACCGACATCCGGGTCGCGTTCCGGCCGCCGTCGCGGGGGGCCGATCCGACCGTCGCCCTCGATGGCCTGTCCCTCGAGGTCGCCGGCGGCGAGGTCGTCGCCCTGATCGGCCCGAACGGCTGCGGCAAGTCGACGTTCCTGCGGGTGGCGGCCGGGCTGCTCGCCCCGGCGCACGGCCGGATCACCCTCGACGACCGGCCGATCACCGAGCCGGACGATCGGATCGGGCTCGTGTTCCAGGAGCCGCGCCTGCTCCCATGGCGGTCGGTCGCCCGCAACATCACCTACCCGCTCGAGCTCGCCGGCTGGTCGGCGGAGCGCCGCACGGCCCGCTTGGCGGAGCTGCTCCACGCCGTCGGCCTGGAGTCCGCCGCCGGTCTCCGGCCGGTCCAGATGTCGGGCGGGATGCGGCAGCGCGCCGCGATCGCCCGGGCGATCGCCCTGTCGCCCGACGTCCTCCTCCTCGACGAGCCCTTCAGCTCGCTCGACGCGCTGACCCGCGAGCGCTTCAACCTGGAGCTGCTCCGGCTCCAGCAGCGGACCGGGACGACGATCGTGATCGTCACCCACAGCATCCCCGAGGCGATCCTCCTCGCCGACCGGGTCATCGTCCTCACCCTGCGCCCCGGCCGCGTCGCCGCGGAGGTCCGGATCGACGCCCCGCGGCCGCGCGGCGTCGAGCTCCTCGACGAGGCGCTCGTGTCCCGCGCGGCCGCCGAGATCCGCGCCCATCTCGAGCTCTCGGAGCACGCGGCATGACCGATCGGGCGGCCACCGAGCTGGCGACCAACGACGCGGCCCGCGGGAATCCCCACGATCCGTTCGACGTGCCGCGCGATGCCGACGGGCTGCCGGTCGAGCCGGACGGACGCGACGGCCTGGCCGGACCCGCCGTCGGCGGGGCGGCGGCGCTCGGTCCGGGCCCGGCCGGCGCCGAGCTCGGCCGGGCGATCGGTCGATCGTTCGCCGGCGCCGGCCCGGCCGTCGTTGCCTTCGTCGCCTTCGTCGTCGCCTGGAAACTGGTCGTGGTCGTCGGCGGGCTGCGCTCGTTCATCCTTCCGCCGCCGGAGGACGTCGCCGCCCGGTTCGTGTCGGCCTGGGCCGACGGGACGATGGCGCCCCACGCCTGGACGACGATCGTCGAGGTCCTCCTCGGGTTCGCCGCCGGCGCCGGCTCCGGGCTGGTGGTCGGCTACGTCCTCGCCCGCTCCCGGCTCGTCGAGCGGCTCCTCTCGCCGTACCTCGTCGCGGCCCAGGCGATCCCGATCCTGGCCCTCGCCCCGCTCCTCGCCCTGTGGTTCGGGCCGGGCCTGCTCGCCAAGGTGATCATCTGCGCCCTGATCGTCTTCTTCCCGGTGGCGATCGCGACGATGGTCGGGATCCGCTCGGTCGACCAGCGCCTCCTCGAGCTCGGCCGCTCGCTCCGGGCGACCCGCCGCCAGGTCCTCACGACCCTCGAGATCCCGGCGGCCCTGCCGTCGATCCTCGGCGGCCTGCGCGTCGGGGTGACGCTCGCCGTCGTCGGCGCGATCGTCGGCGAGTGGGCGGGAGCCGACAAGGGCCTCGGCCTGCTCGTCAATCTCGCCCGCGGCAGCCTCTTCGACTATCCGCTGATGTTCGCCACCCTCGTGACGATCGCCCTGCTCGGGATCGTCAGCTATGGCCTCGTCGTCCTCGCCGAGCGCCGCCTCGTCGGCCTTCGCTGAATCCCGTCGTGCAACCCCAGGAGGATCGCGTGCCCGTTCGTCGCTCCCTCGCCGCCCTCACCGTCCTTGCCGCGCTCATCGCGGCCTGCTCGCCGAGCACGACGCCGGCGCCCTCGGGCGTGCCGTCATCGCAGCTTCCGAGCGCGTCGCTGACGGTCGGGCTCGGCTACATCCCGAGCGTCCAGTTCGCCGCGTTCTACCGGGCCGATCAGGCCGGCTACTACGCCGCGGAGGGGCTGACGGTCACGTTCCAGAACGAGATCGACGCGAACCTCGTGCCGAAGGTCGGCCAGGGGACGATCGATCTCGGCCTGTCCGACGGCACGAGCGTCATCCCGGCGGTCAGCCGAGGCGTGCCGATCAAGTCGGTGGCGACGATCTACGCGAAGTTCCCCTCGATCGTGTTCGCCAAGGCGAGCAGCGGGATCACCGACGCCGACGGCCTGGTCGGCAAGAAGCTGGGGATCCCCGGCAAGTACGGCTCGTCGTGGATCATGCTCCAGGCGCTGCTCGCCTCGAAGCACCACACGGTCGACGACCTGACGATCGTCGAGTACCCCGACTTCGGCCAGGGCGCCGCGGTCGCCCAGGGCGCCGTCGACGCGGCGACCGGCTTCGACAACAACGAGCCGATCCAGCTGGAGCTCGCGGGCGAGCAGGTGAACGTCCTCCGGATCGACGACGTGACCCCGCTGCCGGGGCCCGGGATCATCGTCGGCACGGCCACGATCGCGGCCAAGCATGACGCGGTCGCCGCGTTCGTCCGGGCGACGCTCAAGGCGATGAACGAGATCGCGGCGGCGCCGTCGGTCGGGGTCGACGCCGCGATCAAGGCGGTGCCCGACCTCGCGTCGAACCGGCCCCTCCAGGAGGCGGTCCTCGCGGCCACGATCGCGGACTGGCGCCCGAGCGGGGCGGCGGCCGACGCGCCGATCACGGGCGCGGTCGACACCGCCGCCTGGGACAAGACGGTGACGTTCATGACGTCGCTCGGGCTCGTCCCGAAGCCGGTGACGGCCAGCGACCTCGTCGACACGACGTTCACCCCGGTCAAGTAGCGCGGCGACCCTCCGCGCGGGAGGCGCCGGCCCCGAGCGGCCGGGACCCCGAGCGGCCGGGACCCCGAGCGGCCGGGACCCCGAGCGGCCGGGACCCCCGATCGGGGCCGCCGGGCGCCCGTATCATCGGTCGATGCCGATGCCCGAGACGCTGCCCGCGAGCCTGCCTGCGACGCCGCCGTTCACCCTGCGCGCCCGGGTCGTCACGCCGCTTGCGGACGGCGGCGTCCTCGACCTCGCCGACGGCCTCGTCGAGATCGGCGCCGACGGACGGATCGCCGCGGTCGGCCCGGTCGCGGACCGCCCGGACGGCGAGGCGCCGACCGACGCCATCGACCTCCGGCCGTGGGTCGTCCTGCCCGGCATGGTCGATCTCCACGCCCACCTGCCGCAGGTCGCGAACGCCGGGCTCGGGTACGGCCTGCCGCTCCTCGGCTGGCTCGACCGGCTGACCTTTCCGACGGAGCGCGCCTGGGCCGATCCGGCCGTGGCGGAGCGGCTCGCCCCGGCGATCTTCCGGGCGTTCGCCGCCGCCGGCACGACGACCGTGGTCGGCTACGGGGTCGTCTACGAGGCCGCGATGGACGTCGCGTTCCGGGCGGCCGAGGCCCACGGGATCCGGGCGATCCTCGGCAAGGTGATGATGGATCGGCTGACGTACGACGCGACGGTCGACCCGGCGACGATCCTCGAGCGGACGCTGCGCGAGAGCGCCGATCTGGCCGGGCGCTGGCATGGCGCCGCCGACGGCCGGCTCGGCTACGCGGTGACGCCGCGGTTCGCGATCTCGTGCACGGCGGAGCTGCTGGCGGCGTCGGCGGCCCTCGCGAAGGATCTCGGTTGCTGGTGGCAGACCCACCTCGCGGAGGACCCCGCCGAGTGTGACGAGGTGGCCCGCCTCTTCCCCGAGACCCGCGACTACCTCGACGTCTACGAGCAGGCCGGCGGGCTCGGCCAGCGGGCGATCCTCGCCCACGCCATCCACCTCTCCCCGAGCGAGGAGCGCCGCCTCGCCGCGAGCGGCGCGCGGATCGCCCACTGCCCGACCTCCAACCTCTTCCTGGGCGCCGGAACGATGCCACTCGCCTCGCGACTGGCGGCCGGGATCACGGTCGGGCTCGGCTCCGACGTCTCGGGCGGGGCCGAGCTGTCCCTCTTCGGCGTCATGCGCGCGGGCGCCTACGCCCAGCAGGGTCGCCTGGCGCTCGGCGCCGAGGTCGTCACGAGCGATCGGCCCGGGCTCGGCCCCCTCGACTGGCTCCGGCTGGGGACGCTCGACGGCGCGCGGGCGCTCGGCCTCGACGACCGGATCGGCTCGATCGAGGTCGGCAAGGAGGCCGACCTGATCGCGGTGGACCCGGCGGCGACGGCGCCGCTCGGGCCGGCGCTCGACGAGGCCGGCCTCCTCGACGACCCGGCGCTCCTGGTCAGCCGGCTGATCTTCCGGGCGGACGCGGCGATGGTCCGGGGCGCCTGGGTCCGCGGCCGACGCCTGGCGGGACCGTCGTGATCGACGCCCGGTTCGGCCACGTCAACCTGATCGCCAGCGACTGGCGATCGCTCGCCCGGTTCTACATCGAGGTGTTCGGCTGCACGATCGTCCCACCGGAGCGCGACTACCGCGGCCCCGAGCTCGAGGCGGTGACCGGTGTCGCCGGCGCCGCGCTGCGTGGCGCCCATCTCCGCCTGCCGGGTCTGGGCCCGGACGGGCCGACCCTCGAGATCTACCAGTTCGCCGCGATGCCGGAGGCGCTGCCCGGCCCGGTGACCCGGCCCGGGCTCCGCCACCTCGCGTTCGCGGTGCCGTCGGTCCCGGAGGCGCGCGACGCGGTGCTGGCGGCGGGCGGCGGGGTGGTCGGCGAGATCGTCACGCTCGGGACGGCGGACGGCCGGTTCGTGACCCTGATCTACGCCACCGACCCCGAGGGCAACATCGTCGAGCTCCAGTCGTGGTCCGACACGCGCCCGTGAGCTGCTGCCGCGGGCCTGCGATGCGGGCCGTGGCGGAGCGCCCGCTGCCTGCTCCGGGGGATTGGGGGGCCAGGGCGTCATGAGCGGCCAGGCGGTGGACCTCCTGATCACCGGCGGCACGATCGTCGACGGGACGGGGGCGCCGGCACGGACCGGCGACGTGGCGGTCAGCCAGGGCCGGACCCGGCTCCTCCCCGGCGGCCCAGAGGGCACGGACCGGCCGCGCGCCGGCCGCACGATCGACGCCCGCGGCCGGGTCGTCGCGCCGGGCTTCATCGACCTCCACTCGCACTCGGCCCTGATGATCCTCGCCGACCCCGATCACGGCGCGAAGGTTCGCCAGGGCGTGACCACCGAGCTGGTCGGCGTCGACGGCCTGAGCTACGTCCCGTTCCCGAGCCGCGCCGACCTCGACGCGATGGTCGAGATGAACGCCGGCCTCGACGGCGACCCGCGCGATGCCGAGGGCGCCCGGGGCACTGGCGGCCGCGGCCGACCGGTCGCGATCGACTGGGCGACCGTCGCCGACGTCCTCGCCCGCTACGACCGCGGGACCGCCGTCAACGTCGCCCAGCTCGTCGGCAACAACGCCCTCCGGATCGCGGCGATCGGCTGGGACGATCGACCGACGACGCCGGACGCCACCCGCGACATGCGGGCCCGCCTGCGCGAGGCGATGGAGGAGGGCGCGTTCGGGGTCAGCTCCGGGCTCGACTACCCGCCCGGGGCCTACGCCACGACCGAGGAGCTCGCCGATCTCGCGAACGAGGCGGCCCGGCTCGACGGGATGTACCACACCCACGTCCGCTACCCGCTCGGCGACGGCTTCCTCGACCCGTTCCGCGAGGCGATCGAGATCGGCCGGCGCGGCGAGGCGGCCGTCCACCTCACCCACTTCTACCATCGGCTCACGTTCCCCGGCCCGCCCGAGCAGATGCTCCAGCTCGTCGACGACGCGGTCGCCGCGGGCCAGGACGTGACGTTCGACCTGTATCCCTCGGAATGGGCGAGCAGCCGGCTGCTGATCCTCATCCCGCTGTGGGTCCTCGAGGGCGGGCCGGCCCGGACGAAGGAGCGCCTCGCCGACCGGGCGATGCGCGACGAGATCCGGCGCGATCTCGCGGCGCGCGGCCGGCTCTTCGCCGGCGCCGGCGGCATCCGCGACATCCGGATCGGCTACCTCCGCCGGCCGGAGAACCTCGCCTGGGAGGGCCGGACGCTGGGCGAGCTGATCGACGCCGCCGGGATCGACCCGGTCGACACCCTGTGCGACCTCCTCCTGTCCGAGGACCTCCGTCCGAACGAGGTCACGCCGGGCCCGAACCTCGAGGGCACCCGCCGCTTCCTCCGCCACCCGGCGGCGATGATCGGGACCGACAGCGTCTTCCTCGGCGCCCGACCGAGCCCCCGGACGTACGGCACGTATCCGCGAATCCTCGGCCAGTTCGTGCGGGACGAGGCGCTCCTCGGGCTCGAGGACGCGGTGAGCCGGATGACGTCGCTGCCGGCCGCCCGGCTCGGGCTGCGCGACCGGGGCACGATCCGCGACGGCGCCGTGGCGGATCTCGTCGTCTTCGACCCGGCGACGGTCCGCAGCGACGCCACGATCGACGACCCGACCCGCGATCCGGAGGGCATCGACACGGTGATCGTCGCGGGCGAGGTCGTCGTCGACGGCGGCCGGCCGACCGGCGCACGTCCCGGGCGCGGCCTCCGCCGCGGACGGGACTGAGGGAACGGCCGCCAGCGAGGGAACGGCCGCCGGCCCGGACCGGGCGCCAGGTGGGCGGGCGCCGCCAAACGTCAGGCTTCCGCTGAGCGTCCGTGCCGTCGACGATCATTCAGCGGCGGGCCGACGGCGGCCCGCCCGGCTGAGGACGGCAACGACGGCATGATCGACACGACGGCGCGACCGCGGATCCGACCGATCCACCTCCTGGTGGCGGTCCTCGCCGGCCTGTTGCTCGCGACGGCGGCCCTGGCCGTCGGGCGCCTGACGCAGCCGCGTCGGACGACCGCGGTGTACGACCCGCCCGTCCTCGCCGGCCAGCACCTGTGGGGCGCCTGCTCCGGTGGCTTCTACGCCCGCCACGGCGCGACGATCGTGCTCACCTCGACCGGCCACTGCACCACCGAGGGAACGGTGGCGTACGAGCCGGACGGGGTCACCGAGCGCGGCGTTTTCGGGCCGGCCGCCCGGGACGCCACCTGCCCCTACCCGGGACACAGCTGCGCGGCATCCGACCTGAACTACCTGATCGTCGCCGGGGACCGCATCCCGTGGGGCCACCTGAACGTCGTCGACCTCGGCACGGCCGGCTACCGGGTCCTCGCGGCCGGGACCCGCCCGCTCGCCTGCGCCGACATCGCGATCGGCGACCCGGTCGAGATCGACGGCCGCAACGTCTACCGGAGCGGCACGGTCGCCGAGAAGGGGCCGAACCTCCATCCCGAGGACAGCGCGTACTTCCCGTGCATGATCGCGGCCCGGATCCCGACCGAGATCGGGGACTCGGGCGGCGCGGTCCTGGTCCGGGGGATCCCGGCCGGCGTGTCCAGCCGGAGCTTCGGCGGCTGGCTCGGGTTCACCCCGCTCGCCGAGGGGCTGGCCCAGCTCGGGCTGGAGCTCTGCACGACCCCCGACTGCGACCTGGTCCCGCCCGCCGGGACTCGCTGACGCGCGGGCCTGCTCAGGTGGTGGGCTCGTCCTCGTGGTCGGCCGCGAGGCGGGTCAGGGCGATGGCGGCCGCGTCGGCCAGCTCGCCGTGGGCCGCCCGGCTCGCCCAGCCGATCCCGATCGTCAGCTCGCCATTGACGGCCGCGAGCTCGGCATCGCAGGCCGCCCGGATCCGCTCGAGGACGTTGATCGCCTCGATCTCCGTCGTCTCCGGCAGGAGGATCCCGAACCGGGTCCGGTCGAGGCGGGCGAGATGGTCGCTGGCCCGGATCTCGGCGCCGATGTGCCGGGCGCAGGCGGTCAGGACGCGATAGGCGGCGTCCGCACCGAGTTCCACGGTGACGTGCTCGAGGCCA
Source organism: uncultured Chloroflexia bacterium (assembly GCA_963710105.1). Lineage (GTDB taxonomy): Bacteria > Chloroflexota > Limnocylindria > Limnocylindrales > CSP1-4 > CF-46. Next base: position 2,045,205 of record CAVPYV010000001.1, on the reverse strand, counting down.
CGGATCTCGGCGAACGCGACCGTGACCGGGCGCTCGTAGCGCGCCGCGCGGGAGGCCTCGGCGAGGATGACCCGGTCCCACAGGCGAGGCCCGTCGGCGCTCGTCGGCGGGTCGGTCCAGCCGTCGGGCGGGGCGATCGCCTGGGCCGCCCAGCGCTCCTCGAACGGGGCCTGCGGCTGGGGCTCGGCGCGGACCCGGGGATCGAGCTGCGGCGGCTCGTCCGGAGGCCAGACGATGCCGGCCCGCGGGTCGGCCCGGCCGGCCGCGTCGCCGGCGGGATCGGTGTCGCCGGCGGAATTGGCGCGGTCGTCGAGCGGGCCCGAGCCGGCCGCCTGCCACGGTCCCTCGGGGCTCGAATTCGAAGTCTGGCTCGGTCGCCATGGCATCCCTCAGTCCCGTGCGGGAGCCGCCGGGACGGCAGCGCGTTGGGGCGCGGCCCCGCACCAGCGGATCGTCCTGCGAATTGGTCGCGCGGACCCCTCCCCATTGGTACGGGGCGGTCCTGCGGCGACCGCTCGGAGCCGGGCCGGGTGGTACCCTCGCGTTCGAGGAGGGAGACCCGCTCACGATGACGATCCGGACCTCGCCCGGCCGGACGGTTACGCCGGTCGCGCCCCAGCGCAGCGCACCCGACGCCCTCGTCGTCGGTCGCGGCGCGATCGTCCCCGGCCGCGCCAGGGTGGCCGCCCCCCTCCGGCGCGAGGGGCCGGCGAAGCTCACCGGCGCCGCCCGGTACGCCGACGACCTGGTCTTCCCGGGCGCCTGGTACGGGGCGACGATCCGCTCGACCGACGCCCATGCCCGCTTCGACGGGATCGACCTCGACCCGGCCGTCGACTGGTCGCGGATCGCCGTCGTGACCGCCGCCGACGTCCCCGGCGACAACATCGTCAGCCTGATCAGCGACGACCAGCCGATCCTCGTCCCGCCCGGCGGTGAGATCCAGCACCACGCCGAGCCCCTCGTCCTGCTCGCCGCGGCCGATCGCGAGACCCTCCGCCGCGCCCGCCGCGGCGTGCGGATCCGGACGACGCCCCTCGAACCGGTCTTCGACCCGCTCGCGAGCGAGCACGTGTTCGCCCACTACGAGATCGCGTCCGGCGACCTCGAGCGCGGCTTCGCCGAGGCCGATCTCGTGCTCGAGGGCGAGTACCGGGTCGGCCACCAGGAGCAGCTCTACATCGAGAACAACGCGATGATCGCGGTCCCGCGCGAGGACGGCGGGGTGGCCGTCCACGGCTCGCTCCAGTGCCCGTACTACATCCACAAGGCGCTGAAGCGGGCGCTCCAGCTGACGGCCGAGCAGGCCCAGGTCGTCCAGGCCGAGACCGGCGGCGGGTTCGGCGGCAAGGAGGAGTACCCCTCGATCATCGCCCTCCACGCCGCCCTCCTCGCCCGCACGACCGGCAAGCCGGTCCGGATGATCTACGACCGCCACGAGGACCTCGCCGCGACGACGAAGCGGCACCCGGCCGTCGTCACCCACCGGACCGGGATCAAGGCCGACGGCACGCTCGTCGCCCAGGACATCGAGGTCGTGATGGACGGCGGGGCGTACTGCACGCTCACCCCGGTCGTCCTGAGCCGCGGCGCGATCCACGCCGGCGGGCCGTACCGCTGCCCGAACGTCCGGATCCGGGCCCGCGCCACGCGCACGAACACCCCGCCGAACGGCGCGTTCCGCGGCTTCGGCGCCCCGCAGGTCGAGTTCGCCGCGGAGGTCCAGCTGGGACGCCTCGCCGAGGCCCTCGGGATCAGCCCCCTCGACATCCGCCGCCGGAACCTCTACCGGGTCGGCGACGAGACGCCGACCGGCCAGGTCCTCCGCGAGAGCGTGGCGGCCGAGGAGGTCCTCGAGCGGGCCGCCGAGGCCGCCGAGTTCGAGGGCGTCCAGGCGCGGACGTCGCGCGATCGCGGCCGGCGGGCCGGCTCCGGCCACGTCCCGGGCTCGCCGCTCCGGACGACCCGCGACCGGACGGCATCGGGGATCGGGATCGCCCTCGCCTGGCACGGCGCCGGCTTCACCGGCTCCGGCGAGGTGATGCTCGCCAGCGTCGCGAGCATCGAGCTCGAGCCGGACGGGCGGGTCCGCATCCTGACCGGCTCGACCGAGATGGGGCAGGGGACCAAGACGATCTTCCCCCAGCTCGTCGCCGGGGAGCTGGGGATCGCCGTGGACGATGTCGATATGGCGCCCCAGGACACCGCGGTCGTCCCCGACTCGGGCCCGACCGTCGCTAGCCGGACGGCGATGGTCGTCGGCGGGCTGCTCGTCCGCGCGGCGCGCCGGTTGCGGGCCACGGTCGAGGAGCGGAACGGCGGAGTCGCCTTCGCCGAGGCGCGCTTCGCCGACGGGGCGACCCACGGCCCGACCCGGATCGACCAGGAGTTCGAGGCCTACCCCCACGTCCACTTCGACGACGAGACCTATCGCGGCGACGCCTACCCGGCGTTCGGCTGGGCGGCCTGCGTCGCGACCGTCGACGTCGACCTCGACAGCGGCGAGGTCACCGTCCGCGACGCGGTCGCCGCCGACGACATCGGCACAGTGATCCATCCGGTCCTCGCCGAGGGCCAGGTCGAGGGCGGGACGCTCCAGGCGATCGGCTACGCGACGATCGAGGAGATCAAGCTGGACGATGGGCGCTACCTGAACGACCGCCTGGCGACCTACATCATCCCGACCGCGCTCGATGCGCCGCGGATCCACGCGATCCTCGTCGAGGCGCCGTTCAGCGGCGCGCCGCACGGAGCCAAGGGCGTCGGCGAGCTGCCGATGGACGTCGGCGCGCCGGCGGTCGTGGCGGCGATCCACGATGCGACCGGTGCCTGGATCCATGAGCTGCCGGCCTCGCCCGAGCGGATCCTCGCCGCGCTCGGGGTGATCCCCGCGGCGGCGGCCCCGGCATCCCGCGGGGCGACCGCCGCGGACACGATCCCGGCCGATCCGGCCGCGGTCGACGGCGCGGTCGCCGCCCCGATCGAGGAGGGCACCGACCCCCGCCCGGATGCCGCCACGGACCCCCAGCCGATGCGCGGCCCGCGCGACCCCGGCGAGCCACGATGAGGACGGCCGCGTGACGACCTGGCAGTTCACGGTGAACGGCGAGCCGGTCGAGGTCGAGGCGCCCGGGATGCGGCGCCTCCTCGACGTCCTCCGGGAGGAGCTGGCCCTGACCGGCACGAAGGAGGGCTGCGGCGAGGGCGAGTGCGGCGCCTGCACCGTGCTCCTTGACGGCGCGCCGGTCGATTCGTGTCTCGTCCCCGTCTGCCAGGTTGATGGCGCCCGGATCGCCACCGTCGAGGGCCTCGCCGCTCCGTCGCCCGAGGGGCCCGTCCTCGACCCGCTCCAGCAGGCGTTCCTCGAGGCCGGCGGCGCCCAGTGCGGGATCTGCACGCCGGGCATGCTCATGGCCGCCCGGGCCTACCTCGACGACGGCGGCGTCGCGGACGAAGCCGCCATTCGCGAGGCGATCGCCGGCAACCTCTGCCGCTGCACGGGCTACACGAAGATCGTCGACGCCATCGCGATCGCTGCCGGAGGCCACCGATGACCGACCCGATCGATCTCGAACAGGCCGAGCGCGACGCCGAGGCCGAGGCCGAGGCCGTGGCGGACGCCGCCGCGGATCGGCAGGCGCTCCTGGACAACGACGAGGCTGACGTCCCGACCGCGAACGAGTACTCGATCGCCTTCTCGCCGCGGAATCTCGCGGTCGGGCTGGCGATCGTCGCGGGGCTCGTCGCGTTCGCCGCCAGGCGCCGTCGCCGCCGCGGCCGCCGCGAGGACGGCTGACCCGATGCCCGTCGAGCCGCCGATCGAGATTCCCGCATCGCTGGCGGACGCCTACGCGATCCTCGCCGGCAGCACGGCCGACGCCCCGATCACGCCGATCGCCGGCGGCACCGACCTGATGGTCCGGATCACGGGCGAGATCGGCGCGCCGCCGGCGCGGATGGTCGACCTGTCGCGCCTCGCCGAGCTCCGGGGGATCGCGCTCGACGGCGGGGCGATCGTCATCGGGGCGGCGTCGACCTTCACGGACATCCGGCGGTCCGACGCCTGTCGCGAGCACCTCCCGGTCCTCGTCGCGGCGGCGGCCACGATCGGGGCGGCCCAGATCCAGAACCGGGGGACGGTCGGCGGCAACATCGCCAACGCCTCGCCGGCCGGCGACACGCTGCCGGTCCTGCTCGCCCTCGACGCGTCGATCGTCGTCGGCGGGCCGCGCGGGGAGCGGACGATCGCAGCCGAGGCGTTCTGGGTCGCCTACCGGCGGACGGCGCTGGCGCCCGACGAGCTGATCCTCCGGGTCCGGATCCCGATCGCCGGCGGCCGCGAGGCCTGTTTCCGGAAGATCGGGACGCGGCGGGCGCAGGCGATCAGCAAGGTCGTCCTCGCCCTCGCCTGGCGCGAGGCGGAGCCCGGCAGCGGGCGTGGCTGGGCGGACGTCCGGCTCGGCCTGGGCTCGGTCGCCGACCGGCCGATCCGGGCCCGCGCGGCCGAAGCCGTCCTCGAGGGCGCCCGCCCGACCCCGGAGACCGCCGACGCGGCCGCCGAGGCGCTCGCCGCCGAGATCCACCCGATCGACGACGTCCGCTCGACCGCCGACTACCGCCGGGTGGTGGCCGCGCGAGCCCTCCACCGGATGATCCGCGACGCCGGCGGCTGGTGACCCGAGGGTGAGGGACCCGCTCGACGGGGTCCGGCCCGGCGAGCGCCGCTCCTTCTGGCTGCGCGAGGCGCTCGGAGCCGAGCCGCCGTCGCTCGCCGCCGATGCCGCCGCGCCGCCGCTGGCCGGTCGCGCCCGGGCTGACGTCGCGATCCTCGGCGGCGGCTACACGGGGCTGTGGACGGCGCTCCGGGTCCGGGAGCTGGAGCCTGCCGCGCGGGTCGTGGTCATCGAGCAGGACTTGTGCGGCTCGGGCCCGTCAGGTCGCAACGGGGGGTTCGTCACCGGCTGGTGGGACGAGCTGCCCGGCCTGATCGCCCGCTTCGGGGAGGCGGAGGCGGTCCGCACGGCGCGCGCCCTCGACGACGCGATCTCGTCGCTCGGGCCGTGGTGCGCGGCCCACGGTGTCGACGCGGCGTGGCATCCCGACGGATTCCTGCAGGTCAGCGCGGCGCGGGCCCAGGACGACGTGTGGCTCGAGGCGGCGGCGGCCTGCGCCCGGCTCGGGTTCGGCGACCGCTGGCAGGCGCTGACGGAAGCCGAGGTCGCGGGGCACGCGCGCTCGCCGGTGTTCCGCGGCGGCGCCTGGATGCCCCAGGCCGGAACGGTCCAGCCGGCGCTGCTCGCGCGCGGGCTGCGGCGGGTCGCCCTCGAGCAGGGGATCGCGATCCACGAGCGGACGACCGCGACGCTCCCCGAGGACCGGCCGCGGGGTCCGGCCGGCGGGGCCGCGATCGAGATCGCGACCACCTCGGCCGAGGGTGCCGGGGTCGTCGAGGCCGAGCAGGTCGTCGTCGCGACGAACGCCTGGGCCGCCGCGTGGCGACCGGTCGCCCGGCGGCTCCTCAACTGGTCGAGCTACGTCGTCGTCACCGAGCCCATCCCCGACCGGCTGGCCGAGATCGGCTGGACCGGCGGCGAGGGGATCGCCGACGGCCGGTTCACCCTCCACTACGGCCGGACGACCGCCGATGGCCGGATCGCCCTCGGCGGCGGGGGCGGGCGGGCCGGCTGGGGCGGCCGGATCGGGCGGCCGTTCAGCCACGATGTCGGGGCTGCGCGGCACGCCGCCGAAGGTCTCCGGCGCTGGTTCCCGAGCCTCGCCGACGTCCGGATCGAGGACGCCTGGGGCGGCCCGATCGACATCACCGACGACCACCGGCCGTGGTTCGGGACGCGGCCGGGCGGGCGAGTCCATCACGGCCTCGGGTACAGCGGCAACGGCGTCGCGCCGGCGATCCTCGGCGGGCGGATCCTCGCCGCCCTCGCGACGGGCGGTTCGCGCGACGACGAGGCGGCGAGCCTGCCGATCGTCGGCGACGGGGCGACGCCCCGGGCGTTCCCGCCGGAGCCGCTGCGGGCCATCGGAGCGCGGGTCTTCCGCGAGGCGACCGCCCGCCGGGAGCGGGCCGAGGAGGCGGGCCGGGCGCCGTCGCCGCTCCTCCGGGAGATCAGCCGGATCCCGCGCCGCCTCGGGTACCACCTCGGGCCTGAATGAGCGGGGTCGCCCATTCGGCGGCTAGGATGCGTCGATGATCGAGATCAGCGGGCCGGCCGTCGCCGGGGTCGACGCGATCCTCACGCCCGACGCCCTCGCCTTCCTGGCCGACCTCCAGGCGTCGTTCGGACCGCGCCGCGAGGCCCTCCTCCGGGCCCGCCGCGACCGCCAGGCCGCGATCGAGGCCGGGGTCGAGCTCGACTTCGACCCGGCAACCGCCGACCTCCGATCGGCCGGATGGACCGTCCCCCCGGCCCCGGCCGACTGGGACGACCGGCGGGTCGAGATCACCGGCCCGGCCGAGCCGAAGATGATGATCAACGCCCTGAACTCGGGCGCCCGGGTCTTCATGGCCGACCTCGAGGACGCCCTGAGCCCGACGTGGGCGAACGTGATCGGCGGCCAGGCCGCCCTCCGCGACGCGGTCCGCGGCGAGCTTGCCTTCACGAGTCCCGAGGGCAAGGCCTACCGGGTGGGGGAGCGGCCGGCCCAGCTCGTCGTCCGGCCGCGCGGCTGGCATCTCGACGAGCGCCATCTGCTCCTCGACGGCCGCCCACTGAGCGCTTCGCTCGTCGATGCCGGGCTGTACCTGTTCCACGACGGCGCCGAGCGGATCCGACGGGGGACGGCGCCCTACTTCTACCTGCCGAAGCTCCAGTCGGCGGCGGAGGCGACGCTCTGGCGCGACGTCTTCGCCCGGGCGGAGGAGCGGCTCGGGCTGCCGGCCGGCTCCGTCCGCACCACAGTCCTGATCGAGACGATCCACGCCGCGTTCGCGATGGACGAGATCCTTCACGCCCTGGGGCCGTACGCCGCGGGTCTGAACGCCGGCCGCTGGGACTACCTGTTCAGCTGCATCAAGACGTTCCGCGGCCGGGCCGACCGGATCCTTCCCGAGCGCGCCCAGCTGACGATGACGACGCCGTTCATGCGGGCGTACACGGAGCTTCTCGTCCGGACCTGCCACCGCCGCGGCGCCCACGCGATCGGGGGGATGGCCGCGTTCATCCCGTCGCGCCGCGACGCGGTCGCGAACGAGGCGGCGATGACGAAGGTTCGCGAGGACAAGGAGCGCGAGTCGCGCGACGGCTTCGACGGAACGTGGGTCGCCCATCCCGACCTCGTGCCCCTCGCGACCGAGGTCTTCGACGCCATCCTCGGCGACCGCCCCAACCAGAAGGACCGGCTCCGGCCGGACGTCCGCGTGAGCGCCGCCGACCTCCTCGACTTCGCCGTGCCCGGTGGCCGGGTCAGCGAGGCCGGGGTGCGGCTCAACGTCTCGGTCGCGCTCCAGTACCTCGACGCCTGGCTGGCCGGCAACGGCGCCGCCGCGATCAACAACCTGATGGAGGACGCGGCCACGGCCGAGATCTCCCGCTCGCAGCTCTGGCAATGGCGAGTCGGAGGGGCGCAGATGGACGACGGGCGGTTCGTGACCGGGGGGCTGTACAGCGCGATCCGCGACGAGGAGCTCGCGGCGCTCGGCGGCCCGGCCGGCGGCAACGGCCGGCTCGGCGAGGCCGCGGAGGTGCTGGACGGGCTCGTCCTCGACGACGACTTCACCGAGTTCCTGACGATCCCGGCCGGCGCCCTCCTCGACTGACAGCGTGGTCGAACCGACGAGCGGGGTGTCGAATTGAGGGACGGCGCCCTCCTCGCGATGGCGGATCGCCAGTCGGCGGAGTTCTTCCGGTCCGCCGCCGCCCGACCCTGGGCAACGGTCCGGATCGATCCCGACGTCATCCACGGCACGACGGGGATCCCGTTGCCGGCCTTCAACGGCGCGACGAACGCGCGGTTTGAGGCGGCGACGGCCGACGAGCGGATCGAGGCGGTCCTCGACCCGTTCCGCCGGGAGCGGATCGACATGACCTGGTGGGTCGGACCGACCTCGACCCCGGACGACCTCGTGGACCGCCTCGTCGCCCACGGCCTCGTCGTCGACGAGCGCGTGCCGGTGATGGGCCGCTCGCTCGCGGATTGGGTCCCGGGTCCGCCCCCGGCGGGACTCGTCATCGAGCCCGTCGTGGACGGTGCCGGGTTCCACGTCGCGACCGAGGTGATGGTCGCGGGGTTCGGGATGCCGTCCGCCATCGGTCCCGCGATCGAGGCCCGCTACGCGGAGTACGCGATCGGACCCCGGGCGATCCAACGGGTGTACCTGGCGCGACAGGACGGCGTCGCGATCGCCACGGCCCTCGGGTTCGTCGTCGAAGGCGTCGTCGGGATCTACAACGTCGCCACGCGTCCCGAGCACCGCGGCCGGGGGGCGGGGAGCGCGGTGACGGCGGCCGCGGTCGCGGACGCGGCTCGTCACGGCGCGGTCGCGGCGATCCTCGAGTCGTCGACGATGGGGCGCTCCCTGTACGAGCGGCTCGGGTTCCGGGCGATCGGCTCGGTGACCGTGCTCCTCGGGGCGTTCGGATCGCCTGCCACGGACGAGCCGTAGCTCATCGCGCGCGTCGGGGCGGCGCGTCGGGGCGGCGCGTCGGGCGCCGGCGTTGACCCTCCGACCACAAGGAACGAAGGAGCCGCACCCGACGGTGCCTTGAGGCGCTCTCCGCCGTCGAACGTCGCGCCCGGAACCACGGGCGGCGCCTGAGGGTCGGCGGCGGGTGGCCGCCGGCCGTCTCGCCGGTCGCTTGTGGTCAGGGACGCAACGGCCCTGGTTCGCGCTCCGATTGCGCACCCGCTGCTCGTTCCGTCGGCTGGGGGGTCGCCATCGACGGATCCCGCCCCTTCAGCCGACGTGGTGCGCACCGGCTGCTCGGCGCGTCCCCTGAGAGCCGGCTCGAGCGACGCAACGAGCACCGGCTGCTCGGCGCGTCCCCTGAGAGCCGGCTCGAGCGACGCAACGAGCACCGGCCGCTCACCCGTCCCCGCGCCCGACCTGCCGCCGTCTTTGTCCACCGATTTGACAAAGCACGGGATGAGGAGCACTTTGTCCAGCGACTGGACGAAGTCCGCGCGGAGGAGCGCGGGCCGCCCGGCGACCGAGGCACGACCGCCCGATGGCGCTCCCGACCAAGGCGACCCATCAGCAGACCCGCGTCCACAACGAGCGGCTCGTGGTGCGGACGCTCTACGACCTCGGGCCGGTCAGCCGTGCCGAGGTCGCCCGGATCACCGGCCTCACCCGGACGACCGTCTCCGACGTCATCAGCGGCCTGCTCGCCGAGCGTGTCGTCCGCGAGATCGGCCGCGGCCCGTCGTCCGGCGGCAAGGCGCCGATCCTCCTCGAGGTCGACGGCGACGCCCGCCTCGTCGTCGGGCTCGATCTTGGCGAGGAGCGCTTCGCGGGATCGCTGGTCAACCTCCGCGGCGAGATTCGGCGGACCGTCGAGCTGGCCGTGGACGGGCGCGACGGCGACGCCGCCCTGGCCCTCGTCTTCGACCTCCTCGACCGGCTCCTCGAGGGCAGCGCAGCGCCGCTGCTCGGGATCGGGATCGGGACGCCCGGGCTCGTCGACAGCCGGACCGGCACGATCCGCCGGGCGGTCAACCTCGACTGGCGCGACCTGCCGCTCGGGGCGATCGTCGGCGAGCGCCACGAGGTGCCGGTCAACGTCGCCAACGACTCCCAGGCCGCGGCCCTCGCCGAGTACACGTACGCCGGCGGCGACCGCGTCCCGAACCTGATCGCGATTCGCGTCGGTCGGGGCGTCGGCGCCGGCCTGATCCTGCGCGGCGCGCTGTTCCAGGGCGACGGCTCGGGCGCCGGCGAGATCGGCCATGTCGTCGTGGACGCCGCCGGCGATCTCTGCCGCTGCGGCCGGATGGGCTGCCTCGAGACGGTCGCCGGGATGCGCGCGATCGAGAGCCGGGCAGCGGCCGCGACGGGCCGCCCGACCGACCTCGCCTCGGTTCGCGCGGCGATCGACGCGGGCGAGCCGTGGGCGCTCGCGATCGCCGACGACGCCGGCGCGGCCCTCGGCCGGGCGATCGCCGGGCTGATCGGCGCCCTCGACGTCCAGCGGATCGTCCTCCTCGGCCCGGTGACGGAGCTCGGCCCGGCGTGGCTCGCGGCGGTCCGCCGCGAGGCCGGCGGCCGCGCCCTCGCCCTGCTCGCCGACGACATCGAGATCGCCGTCGCCCGCCCGACCACCAACGTCGTGATCCGCGGCGCCGCCGCCCTGCTCGTCGCCCGCGAGCTCGGCCTGAGCCTCGTCCGATGACCTCATCCACCCCGCCCACCATGCCCGCCACCGGCACCAGCGCCCGGCCGCCCGAGGCGCCGCGCCTCCGCGTCGGGGTCGACGTCGGCGGCAGCAAGATCGCGGTCCTCGTCGTCGACGTCGACGACACGGTCTGCGCCCGGCGCTACGTCCCGGCGACCTGGGCCGAGCCGGACGAGGCCGTCGCCCAGATCGGGGCCGTGATCCGCGACGCTGTCGCCGATGCCGGGGCGACCCTGGCGGACGTCGCGGCCGTCGGGATCGGCGTCCCCGGCCGCGTCGACACAGCCAGCGGCGACGTCACGTTCGCGGTCAACCTCGGCTGGCAGCACCTGCCGCTGGGTCGCCGGCTGAGCGACGCGCTGGGCGTCCCATGCGTCGTCGAGAACGACGTCCGGGCCGCGGCCGTGGGGCTCCACAAAACGGCTCCGTTCCGCTCGACGGACGATCTCGTCTACCTCGGGATCGGAACGGGGATCTCGGCCGGGGTCGTCCTCGACGGTCATCTCCATCGTGGCGTCCGCGGGCTCGCCGGCGAGATCGGCCACGTCGTCGTCGATCCCGACGGCGCGCTCTGCGCCTGCGGCTTGCGTGGCTGCTTCGAGACGATCGCCGGCGGCGCCGGGATCGCCCGCGCGGCGCGGACCGCGATCGACGCGGGCGAGGCGACCTCGCTGGCCGACGGCGACGGCAGCGGCGGCGAGCGCGCCTCCGACCGCCCTTCCGCGGCCGACGTCTTCGCCGCCGCGGAGACCGGCGATCGGCTCGCGCGCCGGCTGGCCGACACGGCCGCCGCGGCGATCGCGCGGATGGTTCATGAGCTCGTCCTGGCCTACGACGTCGAGCTGGTCGTGATCGGCGGCGGCATCAGCCGCGCCGGGGCGCCGCTGCTCGATCGCATCCGGACCGGGCTCGAGCGGATCGCGGCTCCGTCGGCGTTCGCCGCCGAGCTGCTGTCCGAAACGGACGTCCGGCTCGCCGGACCCGATCACGACATCGGGACTCGGGGCGCCATCGCCCTGCTTGATCCGGTCGCGAAGGAGGTGGTCGCACGCGAAGCCGTGGGTTGAGGACCCGCGCGAACAGTGCGGGTCATGAGCCTGGGCCGCAGGAGCGGCCCCCAGCAACGAGATGAACCGCAGAGGAGACGCATCGATCGCGGTGCAACGAGCAGGAGCACGTCAATCGACGACCCTCTCGGTGGCACCTTCCGGAGTGGGATACTCGGATCCATCCGAGCCACTCGTCACCCACATCGGTGGTGGTTCGTAGGAGGAGTACTTCGTGGTGAAAACGTTACGGACGCCGTCCGCCCTTGCGGTCGTCGTCATGATCCTGGTCGGCGCGTGCGGGAGCAGTGCCTCGCCGTCGCCGACCGCGCCGGCCGCGACCCGCGCCGGCCGCGTCCGCGCCGGCCGCGTCCGGACCGGCCGCATCCGAACCGGCCCCGTCGGCCGAGGCGGCGTTGAACCTGCCGACGGTCCCGACCGGCTACACCGAGCTTGACCAGGCGCTGGGCGCCGACAAGCCGTTCACCGGCAAGAAGGTCTCGATCCAGACGCAGTGGACCGGCGGCGAGGGCGAAGGCTTCGCCAGCGGCGATCAAGGACTTCGCAGCGGCGACCGGCATCGCGATCCAGGTCGACAGCATCGGCTCGAGCCACGAGACCGTGCTCAAGACCCGGATCGAGGGCGGCAGCCCGCCGGACATGGCGGCGCTGGCGCAGCCGACCGGCGTGCTCGCGTACGCGACGACGGCAAGGTCATCGACGTTGCCACGTTCATGGACACCGCGAAGCTCAAGGCTGAGTTCCCGTCGACCATCGGCCTCACCAGCGATGGCGCCCACATCTGGAGCATCCCGACCAAGGCCGACGTCAAGTCGATGATCTGGTACCCGGTCAAGGCCTTCGCGGCCAAGGGCTACACGGTTCCCAAGACCTGGGACGAGCTCGTTGCCCTGGCCGACAAGATCGTTGCCGACGGCAGCCACCCGTTCTGCGTCAGCGCCGGCGGCCCCGGCACGGCGACGGGCTGGGAGCTGACCGACTGGGTCGAGGAGGTCCTCCTCAAGACCGAGGATCCGCAGGTCACGAACGACTGGATCAGCCACAAGATCACGTTCACCGACCCCAAGATCAAGGCCGCCTTCGACAAGGTCGGCTCGCTCCTGTTCAAGGACGGCTACGTCGACGGCGGTGGCCAGGCCATCGTCAACGCCGACCTCAAGACCGTCATGGATCCGATGTTCAACGAGGACACGGCCGCGCCCGGCTGCTGGATGCAGAAGATCCCCGTCTGGTACGGCCCGGACTTCTTCCCGGATCAGCCGCACCAGCGGCGGTGACTCGAAGTACACGATCGGCGACGACGGCGACATCGGGATCTTCCCGTTCCCGACGATCAGCGACACCTTCAAGGGTGCCGAGGGCTCGGCCGACTCGTTCATGGTCCTCAACGACCGCCCCGAGGTCCGCGCGTTCGCGGAGTTCCTGGCGACGCCGGAGGGCCTCGAGGGCTGGATCAAGAGCGTCGGCGTCCTGTCGCCGAACGTCAAGGTTCCGGCCGAGTGGTACGCCAACAACTACAAGCTGAAGGTCGCGAACGACATCGCCACCGGCGCAACCGCCATCGGTTTCGACGCCTCTGACCTGATGCCCCCGTCCGTCGGCCAGGGCAGCTTCTGGACCGGCATCTCCGACTGGGCCAACAGCAACGGCACGAACACCGATGCCGTGCTGCAGGCCATCGACGACAGCTGGCCCAAGTAGGCGGCACATCGTCTCGTAGCTAGCGCGCGGGGCGCCTCACCACCGGTGGGCGCCCCGCTACCATTCCGGCAACGTCCACGGAGGGGCGAGGTGGCGGTGGACCGCACGCAGGATTCGGGCTCGTACGGCTCGTCGCGCATCGTGCTGGTCGGCAGCCTGATCGGGCTGGTCCTTGCGGCCATCGGCGTCACGATCCTGATCGACCCGCAGGGCGGTCAGAAGCTCCTCGCCTCGATCTACGACCTGCTCGGCAACGCCGCGGGCGCCGAGGCGCTGCGAAACGGGCAGGGCGACCAGTTCTTCGCCAAGCTCCTGCTCGCGGCGATCGCGCTGCTCGTCGGCGTCGGCGGGATCTGGCTCCTGTTCACGGGCGCGAGCACGCTCGTCGAGCGCCTGCCGCCCAAGGCTCCGCGACCGGATCCTGCCGTGGGTCTTCATCGCGCCGGCCGTGGTGCTCCTGTCGATCTACCTCGTCTATCCGGCCGTCAGCACGGTGATCGGCAGCTTCCTGGACAAGAACGGCGCGTTCACGCTCGCCAACTGGGCAGAGCCTCGGCACGGGGCCGTTCCTCGAGATCCTTCGCAACAACGTCATCTGGCTCCTGGTCGCGACGTCCGGCAGCGTGGGCCTCGGCCTGCTCACGGCCGCCCTCTTCGACCGCATCCGGCGCGAGGCCCTGGCCAAGATCTTCATCTTCATGCCGCTCGCCATCTCGCTGGTGGGCGCGACGGTCATCTGGAAGTTCGTCTACGCCTGGCAGCCGCCCAGCCAGCCGCAGTTCGGGCTCCTGAACGCGATCTGGACGGCCTTCGGCAATCAGCCGGTCCCGTGGGCCACGACGTTCCCGATCAACCTCCCGGCCGAGATGCTGATCATGATCTGGCTCCAGACGGGCTTCGCCATGGTCGTGCTCTCGGCGGCGATCAAGGGCGTGTCGATGGAGGTCATCGAGGCGGCCCGCCTCGACGGCGCCAGCGAGCGCCAGATCTTCTTCAAGGTGATCGTGCCGCTCATCCGCGGCTCGATCGTCACCGTCACCACGACGATCGCGATCGCCACGCTCAAGATCTTCGACATCGTCATGTCGATCAGCGGTGGGCGCAACCACGACGACGTGGTCGCGGTGCGGATGTTCGCGGAGATGTTCCAGTTCTTCAACGATGGGCGCGCCGCGGCGCTGGCGACCGTCCTGTTCATCGCCGTCCTGCCCGTGATGATCCTCAACCTGCGCAACTTCCGACGTCAGGCGGCGATGTAATGACAGCACCCGCACAGCCGATCGCACGAGCCGCCGAAGGGCCGCACGCAGGTTCTGGCGGGCGCCGATGCTTCCAGAGCCTGCCGCTGCGCATCTCCGTCGTCGTCATCTGCTTCCTCTGGACGCTGCCCACCGCGGGCCTGCTCGTCAGCTCCTTCCGGAACCCCCAGCTGATCACCAAGACCGGCTGGTGGGACGGCCTGCTCCACCTGTTCGACAAGGACCAGTGGACGCTCCAGAACTACCAGCAGGTCCTCGCGGCGAACGGCATGGGCGACGCGTTCCTGAACAGCCTCATCGTGACCATCCCGTCGACGGTCATCCCGATCACGATCGCCGCGTTCGCCGCCTACGCCTTCGCCTGGATCCCGTTCCGCGGCCGGGGCATCCTGTTCACGATCGTCGTGGCGCTGCTCGTCGTGCCCCTCCAGATGGCGCTGATCCCGATCCTCAAGCTCTACAGCGGCGCCTCCCTGTACGGCACGTTCGTCGGGATCTGGCTGGCCCACACCGCGTTCGGGCTGCCGCTCGCGATCTTCCTGCTCTACAACTTCATGTCGCAGCTGCCGCGCGACCTGTTCGAGTCCGCCTCGATCGACGGCGCGTCCGCGTTCCAGACGTTCATCCGGATCGTGCTGCCGCTGTCGATCCCGGCGCTCGGCGCCTTCGCGATCTTCCAGTTCCTGTGGGTCTGGAACGACCTGCTCGTGGCCCTCGTCTTCCTCGGGCCCGGGACCGGACGTCCGGGTCATGCCGACGGCGCTGTTCAACCTGCTCGGTGCCTACGGCGGCGCCTGGCACCTGCTCACCGCGGGCGCGTTCCTGACGATGATCGTGCCGCTGCGGCGTCTTCCTGGCGCTCCAGCGGGCCTTCGTGCGAGGGATCCTGGCCGGCTCCGTCAAGTCGTGACGCTGGCGCGGCTCATGGTCGCCTTCGCCGGCACCGCGCTGCCGCCGATCGGCGGCGAGGCGGATCCACGAACAGGGCGTCGCCGGGGTGACGCTCTTCCGTGCTCCACAACGTCGTCGATCCGCCCCAGATTCGCGGGCTGACCGCGGCGATCCAATGGGCACGGCCGGCCGGAGCGCCGCCGCTGCTGATCGCCGCCGACCAGGAGGGCGGCCAGCTGCTCGGCCTGGGCGACGGGACGACGCCGTTCGCCGGCGCGATGGCGCTCGGCGCGGCCGGCGACGAGGACCTGGCCGAGCGCGTCGCCGGGCGCCATGGCCCGCGAGCTGCGCGCCCTCGGCGTCAACGTGAACTACGCGCCGGTGTGCGACGTGGCCAACAACCCGGCCAATCCGGCGCTCGGGATCCGCAGCTTCGGCGACGATCCCGCCGCGGTCGGGAGGCTCGCGGCGGCGACCGTCCGCGGCCTGCAGGACCACGGCGTGGCCGCGACGGTCAAGCACTTCCCGGGCGCCGGCGACACGGCCGCGGATCCGCACCACGAGCTGCCGCTGGTGCGCGCGGACGAACGCCGAGCTGGCCGAGCGGGAGCTGGTCCCGTTCCGAGCGGCGCTGGCCGCGGGCGCCCGGATGGTCATGACCGGCCACTTCGCGCTGCCGGGCCAGGACGACGACCTGCCGACCAGCCTGTCCGCCGCGGTCCTGCGCGACCTGCTGCGCGGGCAGCTGCAGTTCGACGGCGTGACCGTCACCGATGCCCTCGACATGCGCGCGCTCGCCCAGGGATCGGCCCAGATCGTCGATGCCATCGCCGCCCTCCGTGCCGGCGAGGACGTGCTCCTCGGGACACCGGACGAACGCGGCCCTGGAGCGGCTCGAGGAAGGCCTTGCCCAGGCGCAGCGGCGGGGTCTTCTCGACGCCGTCGACGACGCCGCGGCGACGCGCCGGCTGGACGAGCTTCGCCGCTGGCTGGGGCAGTTCGAGCAGCCGCCGCTCGACGTCGTCGGGTGCGTCGCCCATCAGGCGCTCGCCGCCGAGCTGGCCCGACGGTCGATCACCCTCGTCCGCAACGACGAGCGGCTGGTCCCGTTGCAGACCGGCCGCCGACGCGCTGATCGCGGTCGTCCAGTCGATGCCCGCCGACCTGACGCCCGCCGACACGTCGTCGACGGTTCCGCCGACGCTGGCCGCGGCGCTCCGCCGACGGCTCGCCGGCGTGGAGGAGATCCTCCTGCCGCAGGTGCCCGGCGAGGCGGACGTCGCCGGCCTCGGCGAGCGGCTCGCTGCCTCCGACCTCGTCGATCGTCGGGACGTTCGTCCGCGCACCTCCAGGCGGCGCAGGCGACGGCTGGCCGCGGCCGTCCTCGCGTCCGGCAGGCCGACCGTCACCGTCGCCCTGCGCACGCCGTGGGACCTGCTCGCGTACCCGTCTGCCCGAACCCACGTCTGCAGCTTCGGCATCCTGCCGCCGTCGATGGAGGCGCTGGCGGCCGCGCTGCTGGGCGAGGCGCCGTTCGTCGGCCGGCTGCCCGTCGAGATCGCCGGTCTGTATCCCCGCGGTCACGGGCTCGCGGCACCGGGCTGAGCAACCGGGCCCGGGACGCTAGGTCCGGGCGGTGAGCCGCTGATACCAGCGCGCGCTGTCCTTCGGCGTGCGCTGCTGGCTGTCGAAGTCGACGCGGACCAGGCCGAACCGCCGGGTGTAGCCGAGGCTCCACTCGTAGTTGTCGAGCAGCGACCAGACGTGATAGCCGGTCAGCGGCACCCCCGCGCGGAGCGCCTCGCCGGCGGCGGCGACGTGGCGGGCCAGGTAGTCCAGCCGGTCCACGTCGCGCACCCGGCCGTCCGGATCGACGGTGTCCGGGTAGGCGGCGCCGTTCTCGGTGACCACGATCTCGCGCGGTGCGTACGCCTGGTGGAGCTCGAGCAGCGTGTCGCGCAGACCGTCGGGCGCGACGTGCCAGCCCATCTGCGTCTGCTCCGAGCCCGCCAGCGGCGCCGATCTCCCAGTCGAACGCGCGATCCGACCTGGCGGCGACCGAGTCACGCCGGTAGTAGTTCAGGCCGAGGTAGTCGAGATCGCCGGCGGGCGGGTCGGCGAGGTCGACGCCGTCGAGATGACCGGCCGACCGGTGCGCCTCGAGCCCCAGCGCCGGATAGCCGCGGCCGAAGAGCGGATCGAGGAACCACGTGTCGCGAGCGGAGCTCCACTGGTCGGCGGCGACTCGATCCCGCTCCGAACCGGTCGCCGGGGTGACCTGATTGACGTCGATCGCCACGCCGATCCTGGCGTCGCGGACCACGGCGCGGATCGCCTTGGCCGCGGCGGCATGGCCGCGGAGCTCGTTGTCGGCGACGCGGATCGCCGTCGGCCAGTCACGCAGCCCCGGCGCGTGCACGCCGTCGGCGTGGCCCAGGAATGCGAACACGGCCGGCTCGTTGAACGTCATCCAGTCCTTGACACGGTCGCCCAGGCTCGACGCGACCAACGCCGCGTAGTCGCTGAACCAGCCCACGATCTCGGGGTTGGCGAAGCCGCCGCGGTCCTGCAGTGCCTGCGGCAGGTCCCAGTGGAACAGGTTGATGAGCGGCTCGACGCCGGCGTCCAACAGGGCGTCGACGAGGCGCCCGTAGAAGTCGAGGCCGAGCTGGTTGACGCCGCCGACTCCCATCGGCAGCACCCGCGGCCAGCTCACGCTGAAGCGATACGCCCGCGCCCCCAGATCGGCGATCAGCCGGACGTCCTCCTCGTAGCGGTGGTAGTGGTCGCAGGCCACATCGCCCGTGCTGCCATCCGCGATCGCGCCCGGACGCCGGGCGAAGGTATCCCAGATCGACGGTCCGCGGCCGTCCTCGGCTGCCGCTCCCTCGATCTGGTAGGCGGAGGTGGCGAAGCCCCAGCTGAAGTCAGCCGGAAAGGCCCGGGCGAGCCGGGCTGGGTCGGTGTCGACGGTGGGCAGGTTTCTCACCCATCGATGGTATTCCGGCGCCGTCCAGGCGTCCGGGCCGATCCCGTCGCGGCGGCGACATCGCCGATCAGCGGCCGGCCTCGCCACGCTCGACGAACCGGCCCAGGCCCCGATCCCCGACCGCCTGCCCGTCCCGGATCACGGCCCGACCCCGGACGAAGACGCTCCGGACGGCGCCGCCGACCTCGATGCCCTCGTACGGCGTGAAGTCGCTCGTGTGGTGGAGCTCCGCGGCCCGGATCGTGCGCCGCGCCGTCGGGTCGAACAGGACGAGGTCGGCATCGCGCCCGACCTCGATCGCTCCCTTCCGGGCAAGCCCGAAGCGGCGGGCCGGCGCGGTCGCGATCAGCTCGACCATCCGCTCGAGCGTGATCCGCCCGCCGGCCACGCCGATCCCGTAGGCCAGCGTCAGGAGCGTCTCGATGCCGGGCGCCCCGTTGCTGATCCGGTCGAACGAGACGCCGCGCCCGGCGTCGCCCTTCTCGACGGCGACCCGGTCGGGGACGTGGTCGGTCGCGATCATCGACAGCTCGCCCGCGGCGAGCGCCGCCCAGAGCGCCTGCCGATCCGCCTCGGGCCGGAGGGGCGGCGTGATCAGGCTCTTCGCGCACTCCACCGGATCGCGGGTCGCGTAGCGATCGTCGGTCAGGGTCAGGTAGTGCGGGCACGTCTCGGCGGTCACCCGGAGCCCGTCCGATCGCGCTGCGGCGACGAACCCGAGGGCGGCGGCGCACGAGAGATGGACGACGTGGACCGGGGCGCCGGTCGCTCTCGCGAACGCCATGACCCGATGGGTCGCCACCGCCTCGGTCTCGGTCGTCCGCGTGGCAGCGTGATGCCATGGTGCCGTGTCACCACGCTGAAGCGCCGCCGCCACCGCGGCGTCAACGAGGACGGGATCCTCGCAGTGGACCTCGAGCATCCCGCCGCGCTCGGCGAGGATCGCCATCGCGTCGTGGATCGCCCGGTCGCCGAGCCGGAAGTCGAAGATCATGAAGGCCTTCGCGGTCGGCACGCCGGCGTCGACCATGGCGGGCAGCTCGGCGAGCGGATCGTCCATGCCGCCGAGGATCGCCGGGCTCAGGGCGAAGTCGACCGCGGCGTCCGACGCGGTCACCCGCCGGAACTCGTCGATCCCGGCGAGGATCGAGCGATGTGCCGCCGCCGACGAGCCGGTCCCCGGGTTGTTGAACGCGAGGAACGTCGTCGTCCCGCCGTGGGCCGCGGCCAGCGAGTCCTGGAAGAAGCGATCCGGCTCGGCGTCCGACGCCACGCGGGTGTGGGTGTGGACGTCGACGGCGCCCGGCAGGACGAGCAGGCCATCGGCCTCGACGACCTGGGCCGCACCGGCGGCCAGACCGGCGAGGTCCGGCTCGACGGCCTCGATCGCCCCGGCCCGGACCGCGACATCGGCCCGGCGCGAGCCCGTGGCCGTCACGACCGTCCCGCCGCGCACGAGGAGGTCCGGCCCGAGCCGCTCGATCGATGTCGTCACCGGCCGAGGATAGCCGCGCGGCGGCCCGTCAGCCCGGCGCGACCGGCGTGTCGAGGATCGCCTGGAGGACGGGGTCGCGGCCGGCGAAGTAGTCCGCCGACGACAGGTCGGCCCGGATCTCCGGCTGGATCGTCACCCGCGCGTCGTCCGGCGTGCTTCGCTCCCAGTAGCGGGTGGCCATGTAGACCGCCTGACGGCTGCCCGGCAGGTCGATCCGGCGGGCGTCGCCGTAGAGGTTCGGACTGCCGCCCATGGCCTCGCCCGCGAACGTCACCGCCGTCTCGCGCTCGAGATCGGTCGCGAAGTTCGCCGCCGCCGAGAACGTGATCCGGCCGATGATCGCGTAGAGCCGGCCCGGCCGGTCGATCGCCGGGTCGCGGAGGGCGCCGAAGATCGGACGGAGCGTCGTGTTGTCGCCGCCGCCGTTGTGCCGGAGGTCGACGACGACGCGGGCGACGTCGCTCTGCTTCGCCCGGGCGACGATCGCATCGGCGATCGTCGTCACGCCGCCGTCGACCGCATTGAACTGGACGAACAGCGTTCGTGACTCGGCGAGGTAGGTCCACCACAGGATCTCGTCCTGGTCGCGCAGCCAGAGGGCGTCGGTCGGCGGCAGGCGGTGCGGCTCGCCGGAGTTCCAGGCGACGTCCTCCTCGGCCGTGATCGGCTCGATCGTCGTCTCTCGCGTCTGCCCGTCGCGCCCGACGAGCCGGAAGACGGCCGGGCCCGCGGCATCGATCACGCCGAGTCCGGCGAGGAGCTCGCTGACCCGCAGGTAGAGCGGCCCGTAGGCGAGCAGGTTCGAGGGGTTGTCCCGCGGCGCCAGCGGCTCGACGAGGGCGAGGACGTCGTCGATCGGGCGACCGTCGATCGCCTCGACCCGCGATCCGACGAGGTCTTGGTACGGCGCCCGGGCCGCCGTGATCACGAGGCCGTCGCTGAAGCGCCACCAGCGAATCGGGTACTCATGGGTCCCGCTGCCGGGGATGAACGGGAAGATCCCGCTGTGGCCGTCACGACCGCTCCAGCTCGGCATCGCCGCCAGGCGAACGAGCTCGACGAGGGCCTGGTCCTCGGTCAGGGTCGCGACCCGGGCCGTCACGGCATCTGCCGCGGCAACCCAGTCGGCGCGGGCCATCCCGTGCCAGCCGTCGGGATGGACGCGGTCGCGGGCGTCGAGGAGCGCCGCGACGTCGGCCCGCCAGGCGGCCGCGCGGTCGAGGGAGGGCGAGGGAGTCGGCGTGGCGCCCTGCGTGGGGCGGGCCGAGACCGGGGCGACCGAGGCCGGGGCGACCGAGGCGGTCGCGGCGGCGCCGGACGGCGACCCCGTTGCGGCCGGCGGCAGCGCAGACCCGCAGCCCGCAACCGTCATCGCCATGGCGATGATGAGCGGGGCCGCGGTCCTGCCAATTCGCAGCATCTTCGGCCTGGTCGTGCTCACGTCATGCCTCGGGCTGGGCTCATGCGGTTGCGTCGAGGGAGGCGGCGACCAGGCGCGCCCGACCGACCTCGGCCGCCCGGCCGATCGCTCGGAGCACGGATCGAGCCTCCTCCTCGTCGGCGGCGAGGGCCCGGACGAAGGCATCGTCGGCTGTCGCGAACGCCTCGCTCGCCGCGCGGTGGGCCGCCAGGCCGCTCGGCGTCAGGACGATCCGGTACGACCGCCGGTCATCCGCTGCCGGCGCGCGCTCCGCGTGGCCGCGGTCGAGCATCGACCGGACGAAGTGCGACATCGACGTCGGCGGCATGCCCGTCCTGCGGGCGAGCTCGGTCGGCGCGTGCGGGCCCTCGTCGAAGAGGACGCTGTAGACGGCGTATTCCGCCGGCGTCAGCGGGCTGTCGGCCATGGCCGACGCGACGAGCTCGCCCACGGCCCGTGAGGCGGCGTACAGCTCGAAGAGGACGGACAGCCGCGATCCGTGATGACGAGGCATGCGGTGATGCTACCAGATGGCAGGATCGCGCGCGCGTTTGGAGTGCCCGGTCGTGCGCCCGGATTCCCGGCATTCAGGCGACCCTCGCCCGGTACGGCGGCAGTGCGCGCCCGGATCTCCGGCATCCAGGCGACCCTCGCCCGGTACGGCGGCAGGGCGCCCGGATTCCCGGCATCCAGGCGAGGCTCGCCCGTTGGAGCCTTCCGCTCGACGCCGTCGTGCGGAGCCGCGCCGGAGGACGCTGACAGGCGCGGCGTTAACGGGCGAGCCTCGCTCGAATGCCGAGGATCGGGACAGGCTCCGGGCCCTCGGCGCCCGTCGCCACTCCCCCCATCCCCCGGGCGGGACTGCGGGACCGGTGCGGGCTCCCCGATATGCGGCTACTCGCCTTGGTGGCGCGGTGGAGGTCGCGACGCCGTCCGCGCGCCCGGCGCGGCCGCCCGCGCCGCCCGGAGCGGCCCGGGACCGCGGCCGGGCGCCTAGCCCTCCTCGCGGATCACGATCTCCTGGGCGCCGTCCCACAGGCAGCGTCGGCCGACCTCGCGGAGCCGGTCCTGCCAGCCGTCGTCCGGCACGATCGACGCGAAGTGGTTCGCCGCCAGCTGGCCGACCTTCGAGGAGGTCGTGCAGGCCCCGTACGGGAAGAAGATCTCGCACTCGCTGATCCCGCCGGGGTACATCGCCAGCATGCCGGGCGCCGGGTGGGAGGTGTGGTTCTCGTAGTCGATCCCGGGCCGGAAGTCGCCGTACGGGATCCAGGTCGACTCGCCACTCCAGCGGCAGTGGATCAGCCGCGAGCGGATCGGCAGCATCCGCCGGATCGCCTCGATCGTCTGCGGCGCAGCCGGCTCCCATCGGGCAGTAAAGTGGAGGTCGCCGACCTCGATCGTGAGCGTCGTCATGGACGGAGGATAACGGTGGCCGACGGCGCCGGACCGACGATCTCGACCCACGTGCTCGACACCGAGCTGGGCCGGCCGGCCGAGGGCGTCCGGGTCAGCCTCTTCCGCCTCGATGTCGCCGAGGCGCCGATCCGGATGACCCAGGCCCTGACCGACGGCGACGGCCGGATCCGCGACCTGCTCGAGCGACCGCTGGTCGCCGGCGACTACCGCCTCGAGTTCGACGTCGGTCGGGAGGACGACGCGTTCTTCCGCCGGGTGGCGGTCGACCTGCGGGTCGCCGACGCGACGCGGAGCTACCACGTCCCGCTCCTCCTCGCGCCGTTCTCGATGACGACGTACCGGGGCAGCTGAGTGGACGTCGCCGAGCTCGACGCCCTGCCGCCGGAGGCCTTCGCCGCCGCCGTGGCGCCCTGGTTCGAGGGGGCCCCGCGGTTCATCGCGAGGCTGGCCGCCGCGCGCCCGTTCGGCGACGAGTCAACGCTCTTTGCCCGCGCGGCGGCGATCGCCCGGTCCATGCCCGAGCCCGACCAGCTCGAGCTCATCGACGCCCACCCGCGCCTCGGCGCCCCGCCGGCGTCGGTCTCGGGGGCGTCGTTCCGGGAGCAGGGCTACGACCGCGAGACCAGTGACGCGATCGCCGAGCTCGGCCGGCTCAACGCCGCGTACGAGGCCCGCTTCGGCTTCCGGTTCTGCGTCTTCGTCGACGGCCGCTCGCGGCGCGAGCTCGTCCCGCTCCTGGCCGCGGCCCTCGACGCCGATCGATCCGCCGAGATCGAGCGCGCCCTTGGCGACGTCGTCGCGATCGCCCGCGATCGGTTCCGGCGGACGCCTGTGGCCGCGACGACCACCGCGGAGGGGGCGAGCACGTGACCGAGATCGGCCCGAACCGCTACGGCAAGTCGGCCATCCGCCTCGTCAAGGTCGTCCGCGGCGAGACGCCCCACCGGGTTCGCGACCTGACGATCGCGATCAGCGTCGAGGGCGACTTCGCGGCGTCGTACACCGCGGGCGACAACGCCGCCGTCATCGCGACCGACACGATGAAGAACACCGCGTACGCCCTCGCCGGCGAGCACCTGACCGGGGCGATCGAGCTGTTCGGCTCGGCCCTGGCCAGCCACTTCCTGGACACGAGCGACGTCGTCGAGCGGGTCCGGGTCGCGATCGACGAGCACCTCTGGCGGCCGATCGGCGATGCTCCCGACGCGTTCCGCCGGGACGGCTCGGAGACGCGGACGGCGCGGATCCTCGCCAGCCGCCACGAGACGCCGCCGTCGGAGCTGCGGGCGGGGATCGCCGGCCTGACCGTGATGAAGACGAGCCGCTCGGCGTTCGAGGGGTTCCCGCGCGACCGCTTCACGACGCTCCGCGAGACCGCCGACCGGGTCATGGCGACGAAGATCGATGCCTCGTGGGCGTACGACCCGTCGGCCTTCGACCACGCCGCGATCGACTTCGACGCGCTTGTGGAGCGCGATCCGGGCGACCTTCCTCGAGGTGTTCGCCGAGCATCATTCGGTCTCGGTCCAGGCGTCGATCTGGATCATCGGCAGCGCGATCCTCGAGCGCCATCGCGAGGTGGCCGAGATCACGATGTCGCTGCCGAACCTCCACCATTGGACCGTCGATCTCAGCCCGTTCGGGATCGACAACGACCGCGAGGTGTACGTCTCGACCAGCGAGCCGTACGGCCTGATCGAGGCGACGGTCCGCCGCTCGGACCTTGGCGCCGCGAGGCCGTGACAGCCTAGGTGGCACGGGGCCGGCGCATCGTCCCGGTCATGGAAGCCCGCACGATCCTCCAGCTCCCGACCACGGACGTTCGCGTCGATGGCGAGCGGATCCTCATCGACCGCCTGATCCTGCGCGACGCGTCGCTCGCCGCGATCGTGGCGGATCGCGAGCCGGCGGACCGGCCGTCGTTCGTCGAGCGCGCCCTGAAGATCGGCCTGACCGCGCTCCAGGACGCCACGGTGAGCGTCGACGTCGATCTCGTCCGCGACGAGTTCGAGAAGCTCCTCCGCTCGTCGGAGCAGGCCAACGCGAAGGCGGCCGAGGCGCTCGACCAGGTCCTCCGGGCGAACTTCGCCGACGGCGACGGCCGGCTCCCGCGGACGCTCGAGAAGTTCCTCGGCGACCGCGGCGCGCTCCGGATGTTCGTCGGCGAGCTGTTCGACGAGACGAAGCGCGACAGCGCGATCGGGCGGATGCGGACGCTCCTCGGGACCTACTTCGACGGCGACGCCTCCAAGCTGGCGCTGCTGCTCGACCCGACCCGCCAGCACTCCCCGATGCACCAGTTCCGGACCGAGGTCGCGGCCGGCTTCGAGCGCCTCCACGAGCGCCTGGCGTCGATCGAGGCGGCCGCCGCGGCGCGGGGCGCGGAGCGGGCCCGGTCGGCGGCGAAGGGCGGCGACTTCGAGGACGTCGTCGAGGCCCTCCTCGCCGACATCGCCCGCGGCTCCGGCGACCTGGTCGACCGGACGGGCACGGGGACCGGCGAGCTGCTCCGCTCGAAGAAGGGCGATTTCGTCGTGACGATCGATCCGGCCCGGACGGGCGGCGCGGACGTCCGGGTCGTCGTCGAGGTGAAGGACCGGGCGATCTCGGGTCGCACGATCCGCGAGGAGCTCCGCGAGGCGAAGCAGAACCGGGGCGCCGCCGTCGGCCTGGTCGTGTTCAGCCCGGCTCACGCCCCGTCGGGCATCGCGCCGTTCGACGTCCGCGCGGGCGACGTGTACTGCGTCATCGACCCGGCCGATCCGGACCCGGCGACGCTCGAGGCGGCGCTCCGGCTCGCCCGGCTCCATGCCATCGCCAGCCTCCGCGAGGTCGAGGCGGAGGTCGACGTCGAGGCCGTCCGGGCAGCGCTCGCGGCAGTCCGCGCCGAGCTCGACGCCCTGAAGGGGATCAAGGCCACCCTGACCTCGATCTCGTCGAGCGCGACCGGTCTCCAGGCCAACCTCGACCGGCTCCGCGACGCGGTGATCGCCCGGGTGGCCGAGGCGGAGGCGGAGATCCGGGCGGCCCGTGGCGCGACTCCCCGAGTCGGCGCGGGTTGATCCGTCCGGGGCGGTGGGCTAGGGTCTGGGGCGGTTGGGCCATGCGGGCCATCCACCGATGGGACCACCGGGTCCTGTCGCCAGGCAGCTTCCACGGAGGACGCTACCCCCGTCGTCGCGCCGTCCGGATCCGAGGGCATCCGGTTCGCCGCCTCGTGAACCCGATCCCAGCCGGAGACACGCCATGCGACGCAGCCTCGCCGCCTTCGCCGCCTCCGCCGTGCTCCTCCTGTCGATCGTGGGCAGCGCGACGGGCGCCCAGCCGGGCGATCCCGCCGGTCTCGCCCCGATCGTCGAGCCGACGCCGTCCGTCGAGCCGACGCCGTCCGTCGAGCCGACGCCGTCCGTCGAGCCGCAGCCCTCGGCATCGACCGAGCCGTCCCAGTCGCTCCAGCCGTCGCCGTCGATCGAGCCCGCCCCGTCGGCCGACCCGCAGCCGAGCGCCGCCCCCGGCGCCGGGGCGTCGACGGCACCGCCGGCTCCGCCGCTGGTCAAGGAACCGGGGAGCCGCGGGCAGCGCTCCGCCACCGACCCCACGGATCGCTGGATCGTCGTTCTCAAGCCCGGCACGGATGCGGCGGCCGCCGCCGACCGCCAGGGCCGTCGGATGGGGTTCAAGACGGACCGGACGTTCCGAAGTGCGGTTCGCGGCTACGCGGCGACCTTGGATCGGGCCCAGCTCAGCGCCCTCCGCCGCGACGCCTCGGTGGCGATGATCGTGGCCGACGAGCGGATCGAGGCGATGGCCCAGACGCTGCCGACGGGCATCAGCCGGATCGGCGCGAACCTCTCGAGCGTGGCCCGCGTCGACGGGCTCGACCAGCGCGTCGACGCGGACGTGGCGGTCGTCGATACCGGGATCTCGCCGGTCGCCGACCTCAACGTCGCCGGCGGCTACAACTGTTCGACCGCCGATCCGACGGCGTGGCGCGACGTCAACGGCCACGGCACCCACGTCGCGGGCACGATCGGCGCCCTGGACAACGACATCGGCGTCGTCGGCGTCGCCCCCGGCGTCCGCGTCTGGGCGGTGAAGATCCTCGACGACAGCGGCGAGGGCCTGCTCAGCTGGTACGTCTGCGGGCTCGACTGGATCGCCGCCCAGCGGGACCCGTCGAACGCCTCGCGACCCCTGTTCGAGTCGGCGAACATGAGCGTCGCCAAGTGGGGCAAGGACGACCTCAACTGTGGCCTGTCCAACGCCGACATCCTCCACCAGGCGATCTGCCGGCTCGTCGCCAGCGGTGTCACGGTGGTCGCCGCGGCTGGCAACGACGCCGGCAGCGCCGCCGCCCGCGTCCCGGCCGCGTACAACGAGGTGATCACGGTCTCGGCGCTTGCCGACACCGACGGCAAGGCCGGCGGCCTCGGGGGCAACCGCTGCTACTCGTGGGGGACGTACGACCGCGACGACACGTTCGCCGACTTCAGCAACCGCGGCTCCGATGTCGACCTGATCGCGCCGGGCAAGTGCATCTGGTCGACGATTCCCGGCGGCTACGCCTACATGTCCGGGACCTCGATGGCGGCCCCGCATGTCACCGCCGCCGTCGCTCTCCTCAAGCAGAGCCGGCCGGCCCTGATCCCGGCCGAGGTCAAGGAGGCCCTCCAGTACCTCGGCAACGACGGCTGGGCGACCTCGACCGACCCGGACCCGTACCACGAGCGGCTGCTCGACGTCTCACGCATTGGGCCGCGCGGCGACTTCTCGGTCGCGGCCGGGCCCGAGGCCGTCGTGGGCCGGGGTGGCGGGACGGCCCGGATCGCGGTGACCGTGACCCGCGGCTCGACCTCGTTCGAGCGGATCTCCCTCGCCGCGTCCGGCCTTCCGTCCGGGGCCGGCGCCGGGTTCGCGCCCGCCAGCCTGTACGGCTTCGGCACCGCCGTCACGACGGCCTCGATTGCGGTCCCGGCCGGGCTGGCTCCCGGGCGCTACCCGATCACGATCGTCGCCAACGAGCACGGCAACATCCACACCGCAGCGGCCTCGATCCGGGTCTCGAGCGCCGTCCCGGTCGCCCAGCCGCCGACGACCCGGACGCAGGCGAAGTCGGTCATCGGGACGACCTCGATCGCCGTCCTCGTCTGGTGGCTCGCCGCCACCGAGGCCGGGTCGCCGATCGCCGCCTACGAGCTCCAGGGAAGCGTCGACGGCGGCGCCTTCACCGCCCGCGGCACGACCACCGGCGCGATCCGCCAGCTGGCGGTCCCGCAGACCCTCGGCCACGCCTATCGCTACCGCGTCCGCGCCCGTGACGCGTCCGGGGCGTGGAGCGACTGGGCGACCGGGCCGAGCCTGACGGCCGGGCTCGTCCAGGATCGCTCGGGCGTGACCTACGGCTCCGGCTGGCGGCGGCTCCTGTACCGCCTCGCCTCGGGCGGCTCGACGACGTACGCCTCGGCCGCCGGTGCCCGGGCCCGGACGACCTTCACCGGCCGGGGGGTCGCGCTCGTCGCCCCGATCGGGACGACCCGCGGCTCGACCCGGATCTACATCGACGGCGTGTACCGCGGCACGGTCAGCCTCCGCTCGTCGACGAACCGCAGCCGCGTGGTCGACTACTCGATCTCGTTCCCGAGCGTCGGGACCCACACGATCGAGCTCCGCCTCCGCGGCAACGGCCGGGTCGACCTCGACGCCTTCGTCATCCTCCATTGACGGGTTGACCCGTTCGCGAGAGGCGGACGGGTTGCCGGCCCGCGCTATCATGCGGACCCGGCCGTGACGGACGCCCGCCACGAACCCGGCCGACGACCGCACGAGGACCTGCCGTGGCGCGCGCGATGTGGAAGGGTGCCATCCAGTTCGGACTGGTCACCATCCCGGTGAAGCTCTACCTGGCGACCGAGTCCGACTACACGATCCGCTTCAACATGCTCCACGAGAAGGATCTGTCGCGGATCCAGATGAAGACCTGGTGCCCGGTCGAGGACGCGCCGATCTCCCGGGCCGACACCGTCAAGGGCTACGAGTACGCGCCCGGCGAGTACGTCGTGATCACCGACGATGACCTCGAGAAGGTTCCGTTGAAGACGGTCCGCTCGATCGAGATCGAGCAATTCACCAAGGCCGATGACGAGGAGGCGTCCAACACCCGCTTCGTCAAGCAGGCCTACTACGTCGAGCCCGACAAGATCGGCCGGAAGCCGTTCTACCTGCTCCGCTCGGTCCTCCAGGAGGAGGGCCTCAAGGCGATCTGCAAGGTCGTGATCAAGGACCGCGAGGCGCTCGCCGCCCTCGACCCGTTCGCCGACACGATGCTCCTGACGACCCTCCACTGGCCCGACGAGGTCCGCGCGACGTCCGAGCTGGACCTGCCGGACGAGGACTTCGAGTTCAAGCCGGCCGAGCTCGCGATGGCCCGCCAGCTGGTCTCGGCGATGACCGGCGAGTTCAACCCCGCCGAGTACAAGGACGAGTACCGCGACGCGCTGATGTCGGTGATCGAGTCGAAGATCGAAGGCCACGAGGTCAAGACGCCGGAGCCCGTCGAGGAGGGCGGCAAGCTGATCGACCTGATGGCCGCCCTCGAGGCCTCGGTCAACGCCGCCAAGGCCGCCCGCAAGGGCGAGGAGCCGGTCAGCGTGGCGGACGCGAAGAAGGCCCGCGCCGCCAAGCCCGCGACCGAGAAGAAGACCGCGGCCAAGGGCAAGTCGGCCAAGGCCGACGAGGACGAGGCCGAGGAGACCGCGCCGGCGCGATCCCGGAAGCGGAAGACCGCCTGACCCCCGTCGTGCCAGGCCGGCCGGCCTCCGACCCGCCAGACTGAGCGGCGATGCCGCTCGAGCAGTACCACCGCAAGCGCGACTTCGGGAAGACGCCGGAGCCGGCCGGCGATCCGGCCGCCGCCGGCGGCACCGGGCGGTTCGTCGTCCAGCGCCACCGCGCCACCCGGCTCCACTACGACTTCCGCCTCGAGATCGACGGCGTCCTCGTCGAGCTGGGCCGTCCCGAAGGGCCCGACCCTCGACTCGACGATCCGCCGGATGGCCGTCCATGTCGAGGACCATCCGATCGAGTACTTCGACTTCGAGGGCGTGATCCCGGCCAGGCAGTACGGCGCCGGCGACGTGATCGTCTGGGACTGGGGCACCTGGACGCCCGAGGCGGAGACGCCGGATCCGCGCGCCGCCATCGAGCGGGGCGAGCTGAAGTTCGTGCTCGCGGGCCAGAAGCTCGCCGGCCGGTTCACGATCGTCCGGACGAGCCGCCGGCCGGGCAGCGCCCCGACGACCGCCTTCGAGGACGACAGCGAGCAGTGGCTCCTGATCAAGAAGCGCGATGCGACCGCGGTCCCGGGCTGGGATGCCGAGGACTTCCCGCAGAGCGTGAAGACCGGCCGGACGAACGACGAGGTCAAGGCGAACCGCGACGCGATCTGGATCAGCGAGCAGCCGGCGGCCGTCGCCGAGATCGACCTGGGCCGGGCGGTCGATCGGCCGATGCCCGACCGGATCGAGCCGATGGCAGCCACGCTCGCCGGCAAGGCCTTCAGCGACCCGGACTGGCTGTTCGAGATCAAGTGGGACGGCTACCGGGTCGAGGCGGTCGTCCGCGACGGCAAGGTCAAGCTCTGGACGCGCAACCTCAAGGATGCCGAGACGTATTTTCCGAGCTTCCTCTCGCCGCCGACGTGGATCGACGCCCGCGAGGCGATCGTCGACGGCGAGGTCGTCGCCCTCGACGAGGAGGGCCGGCCCGAGTTCTCGCTCCTCCAGGAGCGGATCTCGCAACGCCGGACCGGCGCGGCCGCGGCGGGACCCGCGCCGGGCGCGCTCGTCTACCAGGTGTTCGACCTGCTCCACCTCGACGGCCGGTCCCTGCTGAACGTCCCGCTGGAGGACCGCAAGCGCCTCCTCCGGAGCGTCCTCCGCGAGACGAGCCGGGTCCGCTACGCCTCGCACGTGGTCGGCGAGGGCGAGGCGTTCATGGCCGCGGCCGAGGCGCGCGGTCTCGAGGGGATCGTCGCCAAGCTCCGCCGGTCCCGCTACGAGCCCGGCAAGCGCACGCCGGCCTGGCTGAAGCTGAAGATCCGCCCGGAGCAGGAGCTCGTCGTCGGCGGCTGGACGCCGGGCGAGGGCAACGCCCGCGATCTCGGGGCGGTCGCGGTCGGCGTCTACGAGGACGGCCGGCTCCGCTTCGCGGGCAAGGTCGGGTCGGGGTTCACCGCGGCAACCCGCAAGCGGCTCCTGGCGGCGATGGCGCCGCTCGTCAGCGACGACCCGCCCTTCGACCCGCCGCCGCCCACGGACTACCGCGGCCGCTGGGGCGGCGACCTCAGCGGGATCACCTGGATCCGGCCGGAGCTCGTCATCCGGGCCGAGCTCGGGGGCTGGACCCGCGACGGGCATGTCCGCCAGACCGCGTTCAAGGGGATCGAGCCCGGGCGTGACCCGCGGCTCGTCGTCCGCGAGGAGCCGATCGCCTCGGCCCAGGCGGTCGAGCGGGCCGAGGCGGCCGAGCCCGAAACGACGGAGAATCCGGCGATGCCGACGAAGCGCGCCGCTCGATCCGCCCCGCCGAAACCCGAGCAGAAGCCCGAGCCGGCGCCGGAGCCGACATCGAAGCCGAAGGCGGGGTCCCGGCCGAGCGCGACCGCGAAGCGCGCCGCCCGACCCGGGGCGGCCGCCACCTCGTCGTCCGCGCGAACCGCCGCGCCGGCGCGAGATCCGGATCTGCCTGCCGCCGCCGAGCCGGCCGAGCTCGAGCGCCTGGCGTCGATGGCGGCCGAGGGCGTCTGGCACGTCGGGGGCGAGCGCGGCGACGACCTGAAGCTGACCAACCTCGACAAGGTCCTGTTCGGGCCGCCGCCGTCGGATCCCGACGGCGCGCCGGTGACCAAGCGCGACCTGATCGGCTACTTCGCCCGGATCGCCCCGACGATGCTGCCGCACCTCGCCGAGCGGCCGCTCAACCTGCAGCGCTTCCCGAACGGGGCCAACGGCCCGAGCTTCTGGCAGAAGGACATCCCGGCGTCGGCGCCGGGCTGGCTGCGCCGCTGGCGCGAGATCGGGGTCGACGAGCGCGAGGACCGCAAGGCGAACGAGCACCTGATCGCCGACCGGGTCGCGACGCTGTGCTGGCTCGGCAACCAGGCCGCCTTCGAGGTCCACGCCTGGACGTCGCGCCTCGACGACCCGTTCCGCCCGACGTTCGCCCTGATCGACATCGATCCGGGCACGAAGACGACCTGGGAGGAGACCCTCGTCCTCGCCCGCCTCTATCGGACGGCCCTCGGCCATCTCGGCGTCCGCGGCTATCCCAAGACCACCGGCAAGCGCGGCATCCAGGTCTGGATCCCGATCGAGCCGCGCTACACGTTCGCCGACACGAGCGGCTGGGTCGAGCGGGTCAGCCGGGCGATCGGGGCGACCGTGCCGGACCTCGTGTCGTGGGACTGGGCCAAGGCGAACCGCGGCGGCAAGGCCCGCCTCGACTACACCCAGAACGCGACGATCAAGACGCTCGTCGCGCCCTACGCCGTGCGGCCGGCGGCGGGCGCGCCCGTGTCGGCCCCGATCGCGTGGGACGAGCTCGACGATCCGGCCCTGCGGCCCGACCGCTGGACGATCCGGACGATCGTCGAGCGCGTCGAGCGCGTCGGCGACCTGTTCGCCCCGGCCCAGACCGACGCCCAGGAGCTGCCCTCGGTCTGACGTCCGGGGCCGCGGCCGCGGACCGGGCGACGATCAGCGGAAGGCGCGCGGCTCCGACGGAGCGTAGGGGAGGACGAACCAGCCGAGGAGCGGCTCGCCGGTCGATTGAGAGAGGCCCGTCGGGCGGAGCGCGGGGTCGAGGTGGATCGTGACGGTCACGTCGTCGCGGTCAGGCCAGTTCGGGTCGTACAGGCGCAGGGTCACCCCCCGCCCGTCCTCAGCGTAGCCCCAGGCGATCACCTGGTGGTTGTTCGTCAGCTTGCGCGGGTCGGCGCCCGCGACCCGGATCAGCCCGATCGGGACCAGGCGCCCGGCGTCGAGGTCGGACCGCGCTTTCGGCCACTCGCCGTCGAGGGTCGCCCGCGCGCGGTCCCCGCCGAATGAGCCGCCGAGCGCCATCCGCAGCCAGAACCGGATCGGCACGGTCAGCCACGCCAGGGATTCGACCTGGCGGCGGACGATCGCCGCGAACCGCGGCGAGCCGTTCGCGAATGGCTCGCGATCGGCCGGGACCGGGACCCCGGCCGCGAACAGGTCGGCCACGGTGTAGACCATCCCGCCGCACAGCCCCGTCGAGGCGTCGCCGACGCCGATGATCCGCGGATCGAGTGGCCCGAGCCGGACCGTCGGCCCCGACGGCCAGGCGTTGGCGAAGTGGAAGCCGTGGGTGCTCGGGCGGAATCCCGGGACGCTCGCCTCGTTCACGCCCGGATCGTAGCGGCGGCCCGTCGTCGGCGTGTCGCCGCGGCGCGCGACGTCGGTCGCGTCGTCCGGCGCCGCGCCCGTCCCGCCTTAGCCTGTCACCGTCACCCGGACGATGCCCGGCGGAACGCCGGCCGCGGCCAGGGAGCCCGTCTGCGGGTCGACGACGTCGAGGACGAGGAGGTACTCGCCCGGGGTCGCCGGGGCGCTCAGGAGCACGTCGACCGTCACGCCGGTCCCCGGCGCCAGCCCCGCCGGCAGGATCGTGCCGGCCGCGCCCGCGGGCGGCGTGGCGGTCAGAGCGCCGGCCCCGAGATCGACCCAGCGAGCGACGAGCGTCGCCCGCGTCGCGGGCTCGCGCTCGGCGCCGATCGAATGGGCCTGGGCCGCGTGGCCCCACGGGTCGCGGCCGAGATTCACGACCCGGACGGCCAGCGACAGCGACGCGCCGGCCGACGTGGTGGCGGTCGGTGGCGCCTGGTAGGTCGCGGTGAGCGGCCCGGTGACGCGGACGACGAGGGCCGGGATCAGGGCCTGCGTCGCGGCGTCGTAGGCGACGCCGTCGCGGCCGTGGATGGTTGCGACGAGCCGGTAGAGGCCCGGCGCCGACGGGACGCTGACCGCGACGGCGAGCCCTCCGCCCGGCAGACGCGTCGCCGGCACCGGAGCGACGACCTCGCCGGGTCGCTCGGGCACGACCAGATCGATCGACGGGTCGGCCGCCGCCGTGGTGCCCGGATCGCCGCCGCCTGGCTGCGGACTCGGCGCCGGCGTGGCGGTCGGGGAGGCCGCCGCCGCCGGCGTCGCGCCGGGCGCCGCCGTGCCGGATCCCGCCGCCGCTGAGCCGCCGTCGAGGCGGTCCCAGCGCGTCGCGACCATCAGCGCGGCCGGCAGGAGCGCAGCGGCCTCGGCCGCGACCGGGAGGGTGAGGCTGACCTTCGAGCCGGCCGTCGGCGCGCCGCTGAGGTCGGGCGCCCCGAACGTCATCCCTAGCCCGACCAGCGACGGCTCGACGGGCACGATCGGCAGGAGCGGGCCGGGCACGGCGTGATCAAGGACCGCAGCGCTCGTGAGGCCGGCCCTCAGCACGATCGAGCGGTGGAAGCCCGAATCGACCGCGTCCGGGTCCATCTGGGCGATCGCGCCGGGCGTCCGCTGGCTGGCGAAGCGCAGGAAGTGGTCGTGGTGGTTCGGCGCCCGCTTCCAGATCCCGTCGATCGTGGCCTTCCCGCCGAGGACGGCCCGGACGTAGTAGGCCGGGGCGAGGTAGGCGTCCGCGATCACCGCCCCGGCGCCCGCCCGGAAGAAGCCGGCGGCGTAGTTGTCGACCCGCTGCTGGCCGTCGGCGAGCGCTGCCCTCGGCGAGCCCCGGCTCGGTGTTGCCGCTGGCGTAGCAGAGGTGGCTGAAGATCACGACGGCGTCCGGCGCGAGGCGGATCTCGTCGCCGATCTGCTGCTCGCCGAAGTACTGATGGGCATCTGCGGCGCCCGCGTGGGGGTTGAGCCCGAAGCCGTTCTGGGTCAGGGGATACGGCGCGTCGCGGTAGATGCTCGGCCAGCCGTTGCCGTGACCGAGATAGACGACGACCGAGGCGCCCTGGAGGGCGGCCTTGACGTTCGTCCACGTCGCGTCGGGGGAGTAGACCTTGACGACGTTCGGGGTCAGCTTCGCCGCGGCGGCGGCTGCCTCGTCCGCCAGGCGACGGTAGCCGGGCGTCGCGCTGCCGGCCGGGCCGACGATCAGGACGACCTTGGGGGCCGGTCCGGCGGTCCGCGCGCCGGCCGCCTCGACCGGCGCGGCAAGCGGACCCGCGCCGAGGGCGAGGATCGCGAGCGTCGCCACCACTGCGAGGCGGGCGCCGCCGATGCGGCTGCCGCCGGACTGCCGAGTCACGCCGATCTGGAGCTCCTGGATCCGCCCCTGACGATAGTCCTCCGACGGGGGTCGGACCATACCAGTTGCCTATTCCCTGTCCGTTACCGAAGGTTCATTCCGACTTCCGGTGTCGCCGCGCACCACCCCAACGGACACGCGGCGACGGTCGATCCGCCCGCGAGCGCGGCGCGTCGCGGCGGGCCACGGCCATCGTCCGCGCTCGCGGGGTCCGTGACCATCCGGTGACACCGCCGGGCGGACGGTTCGCACCCCGAGCGGAGCAGGGGAATCCCCGCGGTTCCGGCGGAGGATCACCTGACCGGCGGGATCGTCCCGCGCATTGCGCCCACGCTGCGCCGACCTGGACACGCTAACCTTTACGTCAACGGCAAGGTTGTGGCATCATGGGCCTCCGCATGAGCCATCTCGATCCCCCCGCGGCGTCCGACCCGGAGCACCTCCTCCGCATCCACGAGGTCGCCGCCCAGCTCGGGCTCACCGCCCGGACGATCCGCTACTACGAGGAGCTCGGCCTCCTCGAGCCGGCCGGCCGGTCGGAGGGCGACTACCGCCAGTACGACACGGACGACGTCGAGCGCCTCCGCTTCATCAAGGGCCTCCGCGACGACGCCGGGTTCAGCCTGGCCGAGATCGGCCAGCTGCTCGAGGACGAGGCGGCCCGGGCTCGCAACCGCGACCGGTTCCGCTCGACCTCCGACGCGGCCGAGCGGCGCTCGATCCTCGACGACGCGCTCGGGCGGGTCGACCGCCAGGTCGAGTCGCTCCGGGAGAAGCTCGACCGGCTGGCGGCGATGATCGAGGAGGCCGAGGGCCGCCGGGAGCACCTCCTGATCCACCTCGCCGAGCTCGATGCCGGGCTCGACCCGGCGCCCCACGACCATCCGCTCCCGCGGCCCGCAGCCGGATCCGGAACGCGCCGATGACGATCCGATTCCAGGGCGCCCGCGCCTTCCGCCACCGGAACTACCGGCTGTTCTTCGCCGGCCAGGCCATCTCCCTCGTCGGGACCTGGATGCAGCAGGTCGCCCAGGGCTGGCTCGTCCTCCAGCTGACCCACGATCCGCTGTGGCTCGGCATGATCTCCCTCGCCCAGTTCGGACCCGTGATCGTGCTCGGGCTGTTCGGCGGGGTGATCGCCGATCAGCTCCCGAAGCGCAAGACGCTGATGGCGACCCAGACGGTCGCGATGATCCTGGCGTTCATCCTGTTCGGGCTGACGGCCCTCCACGTCGTCGAGGTCTGGCACGTCATGGTCCTCGCGGCGCTGCTCGGCATCGCCAACGCGTTCGACATGCCGGCCCGCCAGTCGTTCGCGGTCGAGATGGTCGGTCGCGACGACGTCGCGAACGCGGTCGGGCTCAACTCCGCGCTCTTCAACGCCTCGCGGATCCTCGGGCCGGCCGCCGCGGGCCTGCTCATCGGCGCCTTCGACATCTCGATCGCGTTCCTGATCAACGGGATCAGCTTCATCGCGGTGATCCTCGGCTACCTCGCCATGCGCGACAGCGAGCTGCGGGCGGTGGCCCAGAACCCCCGGCCGCGGAACTGGTCGGAGGTCGTCGCGACCCTCGCCGAGGGCGCCCGCTACGTCCGCTCGACCCCGCTCGTCCTGCTCGCGGTCACGATCGTCGGCCTGGCCGCGACGTTCGGGATGAACTTCTCGGTCCTCATCCCGCCGCTCGCCGACAACGTCCTCCACGTCGGGGCGTCGGGCTTCGGCTTCCTGATGGCGGCGTCGGGGATCGGCTCGACGATCGCGGCGCTGTGGGTCGCCTTCCAGCGGCGGCCCGGCCCGCGCCCGATCGCGCTCGGGGCGATCGCCCTCGGCATCGGCTCGGTCGTGCTCGCGCTGTCGACGTCGTTCCCGATCTCGCTGATCGCGATGGCGGCGGCCGGCGCCGGCGGGATCGCGATGGCCGTCAGCGCCAACACGACGATCCAGCTGGCGGTCCCGGATCACCTCCGCGGCCGCGTGATGAGCGTCTACACGACGGTGTTCTCCGCCTCGGTCCCGGCCGGTGGACTGCTGATGGGCGCGATCGCGTCGGCGTGGGGCGTGCCGCTGTCGCTGCTGATCGGGGCGATCGTGACGCTCGCGATCGGGTTCGGCGGCCTGGTCTGGTTCAACCGGATCCACGCCGAGCAGCGCCGCGCCGGCGAGCGGAACCGCGCCGCGCGGCTCGCGACCGTCGCCGCGGCGGACATCGGCGCGATCGATCCGGAGGGCCGCTCGGCCGGCACGATCTCGCGGGCTCGGCCGCGGTAGCGGGCGCGGAACCAGGCTCGGGGCAACTACAAGCTGGCCTGGAACACCTCGAACCGCGTCGCCAAACGATCCCGGTCGGGCCGAAGCCCGGTCTTTGACGGCAACTCAATCCGCTGTCCGTGGATCTGCTGTAGCCCGACGACAAGCATCGGACCGTCTGACTCGGACAGGATCGACGGACGGACGTGAATTCGATAGTCCGGTGTCACGGCGAAGAAGAGCCGATCGAACGCCGCGTGATGCAGCTTGCAGAGGGACAGCCCGTTGGAGACCACCGGAAGGCCGTTCGGATCCGCGTCGGCCGTGATGTGGGCGGCGTCGAGTAGTTCGGGGTGATTCAGCCGACAGAGCGCGCAGCGCTCGCGATACGCCCGAATGACGCGCTCGCGGAAAGCGACCTGGTGGAGGCGCCGCCGCACGGTAGCCGTGATGTATGCGCGACGTGGCTCTGCATCGTCTTCACTGACGAGCGATGACGAGACGGCGCTATTCACAACTGTCCACAAGTCATCGGCTTGGACCCGGAATGTCAGACGTTGCGGCTCATCCCCAACGATGAATACCGGATAGGTGGCCAGGTAAGCACCGGGTTCGATGCCGTGGAAGTACACGAGGGGAATGCGCTCCTGCATGGCCCTCCGGAGGCCGACGTTGTCAGGGTGGCGCGGATCCGATCCCCTGTAGCTGTATTCGAGGACTGAGTCGGACACGAACCGATCCGCATACAGGCTCTTCGGAGAAGTCGTGATGGAGAGCGGAAGTTCGAATGATCCGGGCTTGAAGATTCCCTGCGGGCCAAGCACGTGGACGTGGCGTCCCAGGACAGTTGCGCCGGCGGTGAGAATCGCCCACGGCAGGATGTCACCGTCGCGATCGCGTTGCTCCGTCAGCCAGTCGAACACAGCAAGGCGCATCTCGCGATCCGCAGAGCCAATCACGTGCCCAGGATAGGGCCGTGGCACGCCTGCGTCGCTCGCGATCTGAGAACTGCGTCGATCACCGATCGACGAGGAAGAGGCGAGCCCACGCGACCACAGCAGAGGCCGCCCCGGCCCTTGCGGCGGCCGCGATCACGTCGGGCGTGACGTCCCAGCAGATCAGCGCCAATCCGACGTAGCCACAACTCTGCAGTGGCGCCAGCCGATTGTCTCGTCGGCGCGACACGGATGGCCGTCGGGACACGAGCCCTGTTCAGGGTCCAGGAGCGACAGTGTTGCGAGATCGCCTGGTGACATCAGGTCCCCGCTGAGACGCGCCATCCTGGCACGACCGGATGGCGCCCGCCCGGCCCGAGCCAAGCGCACCCCCACAGCGGGCCACATGGCCGATGGCCGCCCGGGGCGGTGGGCCGCACGATCGGGTCGTGATCGATCATCTCGAAGTCCTTCGCGCCATGCGCGCGCGGGCGCTCGAGGGCGGCGGGCCCGAGCGGATCGCGCAGCAGCATGCCAAGGGCAAGCTGACCGCCCGGGAGCGGCTCGCCCTCCTCCTCGACGACGGCTCGTTCCAGGAGATGGGCGCCCTCGCCACCCACGACCAGACCGAGTTCGGGCTCGCCGACCAGCGCTACCCGGGCGACGGCGTCGTCGCCGGCTTCGGCAAGATCAACGGCCGGCGCGTCGCCGCGTTCGCCCAGGACTTCACGGTGTTGGGCGGCTCGTTCTCGCGGGTCCAGGCGAACAAGATCAGCCGGATCCAGGACCTCGCTCTCGAGAGCGGCGTGCCGCTGATCGGCCTCAACGACTCGGGCGGCGCGCGGATCCAGGAGGGCGTCGCCAGCCTGGCCGCGTACGGCGAGGTCTTCGTCCGGAACGTCCTCGCGTCCGGCGTCATCCCCCAGATCTCGGTGATCCTCGGGCCGTGCGCGGGCGGCGCCGTCTACTCGCCGGCCCTCACCGACTTCGTGATCATGACCCGGGCGACGAGCTCGATGTTCGTCGACCGGCCCCGACGTCGTCGAGGCCGTGACCGGCGAGGTCGTCACGATCGACGAGCTCGGCGGGCCCGAGGTCCACGAGGCCCGCAGCGGGGTCGCCCACCTCGTCGCCGAGGACGAGTCCGAGGCGCTCGAGCTCGTCAAGCTCCTCCTCGGCTACCTCCCCCAGAACAACAACGAGGACCCGCCCCAGCTCGCGCCGCACGACCCGGCAGAGCGGATGGACGAGGCCCTCAACACGATCATCCCGGTCGACGAGCGCGAGCCGTACGACGTCCACGACATCATCGCCCGGGTCTTCGACGAGAGCAGCTTCCTCGAGGTCCACCCGGCCTACGCCCCGAACGTCGTCATCGGCTTCGCCAGGCTCGACGGCTACCCGGTCGGGATCGTCGCCAGCCAGCCGCTCGTCATGGCCGGCGTCCTCGACATCAACGCCAGCGACAAGATCGCCCGGTTCATCCGGATCTGCGACGTCTACAACGTCCCGATCGTCACCCTCGTCGACTGCCCGGGCTTCCTGCCCGGCCTCGACCAGGAGTCGCAGGGCGTCATCCGCCACGGGGCGAAGATCATCTACGCCTACTGCGAGGCGACCGTCCCGAAGATCTCGATCGTGACCCGCCGGGCGATGGGCGGCGCGTACGTCGCGATGAGCTCGCGCCAGATGCGGACCGACGTCGCCTTCGCCTGGCCCGGAGCCCAGATCGCGGTCCTCGGCGCGGAGGCCGCGGTCCGGATCCTCTACAGCCGCCAGGTCCGCGCCGCCGCGAACCCGGCCGAGGCCGAGGCCGACTACGTCAGCCGCTACCGCGACGCCTTCTTCAACCCGTACCGCGCGGCCGACGTGGGCCAGATCGACGAGGTCATCGAGCCGCGCGAGACCCGCCCCCGCCTGATCCGCGCGCTCGAGCTGCTCCGGACGAAGGTCCAGCAGAACCCGCCGAAGAAGCACGGCCTCTTCCCGGCCTAGGAGATCGATGGACAACCTCGGCTTCGGGCTCGGCGTGACCGCGGTGGGGCTGGCGATCGTGTTCGGCCTCCTCGCCGTCCTGTGGCTGCTCCTCACCCTGGCCCTGCGGGTCGAGCGCGGAGCGGCCGAGGCCGCCGCCGCCGCCGCAGACCCGATTCCGACCGGCCGGGACGGGCAGCCCGGCGACCGCGCTCGCCGCAGCCGGCCCGGCGGCGCCCGGCGCCCTCGATCCGCGGCTCGTCGCGGCGATCACCGTCGCGGTCGTCCGCCACGCCGACGCGCGCCGCCGCCAGGCGGCCCCGGCGATGCGGAGCTACTGGCCCGGCAGCCTGCTCTTCGCGAGCCGCTGGGTCGGCGCCGGCCGGATGCGCCAGGGCCAGTCCTGGCGCCGGCGGGGTCGCTGACGATGCGCCGCTACCGCGTTGCGATCGACGATCGGGCGTACACGATCGATGTCGCGGAGACAGCGTCGGACGCCTTCGAGGTCACCGTCGAGGGACGGACCTATGAGGCCCGGCTCGAGGGCGACCACGACCTGCCCGGCATCGCGATCTCGCCGACCATCGCCGCCCACGAGTTCCCGCCGGAGCCGCGGCTCGCCGTGGCGGGCACGATCCCCGCGGCCCCCGCGACACGCGCCTCGGCCCGGTCCGACCCGCGCCCGGCCCCGCATCCCCGGCCGGGAATGGCGGCCGGCGGCCTCGTCGTCGCGCCGATGCCGGGGGTCGTCCTCGAGGTCCACGTGAGCGCCGGCGATCCGGTCCGACGCGGCGATCCGCTGCTCGTGCTCGAGGCGATGAAGATGCGGAACGTGATCCGGGCGCCGCGTGACGGCGTCGTCGGCGCGGTCGCCGTCGAGTCCGGAGGTCACGTCGCATCCGGCGACCCGCTCGTCCGGATCGGCGACGCTCCGGGATGAGCGGGGAGACGATCGACCGTCTGCTCGCCGGGATCAACGGCGTGACCTGGCAGTCGATCGTGATGATCGCGATCGCGGGGATCCTCCTGTACCTCGCGATCGCTCGCGACTATGAGCCGCTCCTCCTCGTCCCGATCGCCTCCGGCGCGATCCTCGCCAACCTGCCCCTCTCGCCGATGATCGGCGAGCACGGCCTCCTCACGATCCTCTACGACGCCGGGGTCGCGAACGAGCTCTTCCCGATTCTCATCTTCGTCGGGATCGGGGCGATGACCGACTTCGGGCCGCTGCTCGAGAACCCCCGGATGATCCTGCTCGGGGCGGCCGGCCAGTTCGGCATCTTCGGCGTCCTGCTCCTTGCGCTCCTCCTCGGCTTCAGCCGCCCGGAGGCGGCCTCGATCGGGGTGATCGGGGCGATCGACGGGCCGACCTCGATCTACGTCAGCTCGCTCCTCGCCCCGCACCTGCTCGGGCCGATCACGGTCGCCGCGTACAGCTACATGGCCCTCGTCCCGGTGATCATGCCGCCGGTCATGCGGCTGCTCACGACCGCCGACGAGCGGCGGATCCGGATGCACCACGCCGGGCGGGCCGTCTCCCGCCGGACCCGGATCCTGTTCCCGCTCGGGGTCACGCTCCTCGTCGGGACGCTCGTGCCGTACGCGACGCCCCTCGTCGGGTCGCTGATGCTCGGCAACCTCATGCGCGAGTCCCTGGTCGTGCCGCGTCTCGCCGACGCGGCCAGCAACGAGCTCGCCAACGTCGTGACCCTCTTCCTCGGGCTGGCGATCGGCTCGACGATGGTCGGCACGGCGTTCCTCCAGCCGGGGACCCTCGCCATCCTCGTGCTCGGGATCCTCGCATTCGGGCTCGACACGGCGGCCGGCGTGCTGTTCGCCAAGGTCCTCAATCGCCTGTCCGGCGGGACGTTCAACCCGCTGATCGGGGCGGCCGGGATCAGCGCGTTCCCGATGGCCGCGCGGGTCGTCCAGCGCGTCGCCCAGCAGGAGGACTTCGAGAACTTCCCGCTGATGCACGCGATGGGCGCGAACGCGGCGGGCCAGGTCGCGAGCACCGTCGCCGGCGGCGTGCTCCTCGCCCTCGTCGCCGGGGCCGCGGGCTGAGCCCGGCGCCTTGACCGCCACCCGTCGCGCGTCCATCGTCACCGCAGGCAGGAGGCCCGCCGATGAACCGAAGCGTTGATCCTGAGCGCCTCGGAGGCAGCAGCGGACCGCACCGCTTCGTCGAGCCCGAGGACAATCGATTGGGCCTGGCGATGAGCGCGGCGCGGGCCCCCGGCAGCGGCTGGTCGCAGTCGGTCGCGATGACCGATGCCAGCGTCCGCGCCGGCGATGCCCGCTGCGCGATGCCCGGCTGCGGGCGAACCCGCAAGGACCCGATCCACGACCCGGCGGAGTAGCCTGGGTCGCCCGACGCGAACGGCCTCGGACTAACCGAGCGGCCCGACCTCCGCGCTGAACCGCTCGGCGGCCGCGACGAGGGCCTCGACGCTCGGCGTGTCGAAGTACAGGGCGAGGTGGTCGACCCCGAGGGCGGCGTATTTCGCGACCTCCGCGGCGACGTCCTCGGCCGATCCGCGCATCGCGTAGGGGCGCGGCTCGGCCGAGCGGACCGGCTCGTCGAAGAGGACCCGGACGCGGGCGGACAGCACCGGCATCGGCCGGCCGGCGGCCTCGGCCGCCGCCCGGATGACCGGGATCCGCGGCGCGAGCGAGTCCGGCCCGGTCGCCGAGGAGTGGTAGCCGTCGGCCAGCCGGCCGGCCCGCCGGAGGGCCGCCTCGGCCCGTCCGCCGATCCAGATCGGGAGCGCGGCGCCCTGCGGCGGGACGGGGCCGAACACGTGCTCGCCGACCTGGTGGAACCGGCCCTCGAACGGCTCGCCCGATCCCGACCAGAGGTGGCGCCACAGGGCGATCGCCTCCTCGGTGTAGGCGCCCCGGACGCCGAACCGATCCGCGACGCCGAGGTTGGCGAACTCCCGCTCGCTCCAGCCGACCCCGATCCCCGCGATCGCTCGGCCGCCACTGAGGGCGTCGAGGGTGGCGAGCTCCTTGGCGACCACGACCGCGTTCCGCTGGGGGACGACGATGACCGACGTCCCGAGCCGGACCGTCGGGTGGCGCGCGCCGACCCATGCGAGCGTCTGGATGACGTCGAAATTCGTCCGGTAGTCGGCGGCGTCGCTGCCCGTCCCGACCAGCACGTGATCCGTCGTCCAGACCGAGTGCCAGCCGAGCCGTTCGGCGGCCGCCGCGGCGGCGTCGATCGCGTCGACCGAGGCGAGGGCCGTGAAGTTCGGGAGGCACAGCCCGTAGCGCATGACGGAAGCGTAGCGGCTCCCCGCCTACCATTCGGCCATGCCCAACCGACTCGCCGGCGAGACCAGCCCGTATCTCCTCCAGCACGCCCACAATCCGGTCGACTGGTATCCGTGGGGCCCGGAGGCGCTCGCCCGGGCGCGCGAGCTCGACCGCCCGATCTTCCTCTCGATCGGCTACGCCGCGTGTCACTGGTGCCACGTC
Organism: uncultured Chloroflexia bacterium; assembly: GCA_963710105.1. Classification (GTDB taxonomy): domain Bacteria; phylum Chloroflexota; class Limnocylindria; order Limnocylindrales; family CSP1-4; genus CF-46. The sequence goes on along the minus strand of CAVPYV010000001.1, from coordinate 2,001,660 downwards.
ATGGAGCGCGAGAGCTTCGAGGACGCGGCGACCGCCGCCGACCTGAACCGCGATTTCGTCGCGATCAAGGTCGACCGCGAGGAGCGGCCCGACCTCGACCAGGTCTACATGGGCGCGGTCCAGGCGATGACGGGCCAGGGCGGCTGGCCGATGAGCGTCTTCCTCACCCCCGACGGGCGGCCGTTCTACGGCGGGACCTACTTCCCGCCGGTGCCGCACCACAGCCTCCCGGCGTTCCGCGACGTCCTCGCCGGGGCGGCCCGGGCGTGGCGCGAGCAGCGGCTCGAGGTCGTCGCCGCCGGTCAGCGCCTCGTCGACGCGCTCGTCGCCCAGAACACGCTGCCGACCGGCGGCGAGGCGCCCACGGCCGAGCTCCTGGCCGGCACCATCGACGCCCTCCAGGCACGCTTCGACACGCTCAACGGGAGCTGGGGCGGCGCCCCGAAGTTCCCCCAGCCGATGACCCTCGACTTCCTCCTCGGCCGGATCGCGGCGGGTGACCGGCGGCCGGTCGCGATGGTCCGCTACACGCTCGACCGGATGGCCGACGGCGGGATCCACGATCAGCTCGGCGGCGGGTTCCACCGCTACGCGACCGACCCGATCTGGCTTGTTCCCCACTTCGAGCAGATGCTCTACGACAACGCCCAGCTCGCCCGGACGTACCTCCGGGCGTGGGCCGTGCTCGGGATCGGGGCGTACCGCGATGTCGCGGTGGGCGTGCTCGACTACCTCCTCCGCGAGCTCCGCCGGCCGGACGGCACGTTCGCCGCCAGCCAGGACGCCGACACCGACGGGGTCGAGGGCGCGACCTTCACCTGGACGGCGGCCGAGATCGACGACGTCCTCGGCCCGGACGCCGGGCTCTTCTCCGAGACGTACGGGGTCCGTGACGGAGGCAACTGGGAGGGCCGGACGATCCTGTCGCGGATCCAGCCTGCGGCCGGCGACGACGGCGCGGTCGATGCCGAACGGGAGGCGCGCCTCGCCGATGCCCGGGCGCGGCTGCTGGAGGTCCGCTCGCGCCGGGCCCAGCCCGCACGGGACGACAAGGCGCTCGCGGCGTGGAACGGCCTTGCGATCGGCGCCCTCGCCGACGCGGCGCGGCTCCTGCCCGCCCCGGCGGCCGCGCCGTATCGCGCGGCCGTGAGCGAGGCGGCGGCGGCGATCCTCGCCGGCCTCCGCCGGCCCGACGGTCGGCTGGGTCGGTCATGGAAGGACGGCCGGTCGACGGGCGAGGGTGTGCTCGAGGACTACGCTGACCTCGCCGACGGCCTCCTCGCCCTGTACGAGGCGACGTTCGACGAGGGCTGGTTCGCCGCGGCTCGCGGCCTCGCGGACGCGATCCTCGACCACTTCGTCGACGGCGCGGGCGGCTTTTTCGACACCGCCGACGATCACGAGGCGCTCGTCACCCGGCCCAAGGACCCCCAGGACAACGCCACGCCGGCGGGCGGCTCGATGGCCACCCGGGTCCTTCTCCGCTTGGCCGCCCTGACCGGCGAACGCCGCTACCGCGAGAGCGCCGAGCGTGCCCTCCGGTCGGTCGGACCGTTCCTCGCCCGCTATCCGACCGGGTTCGCCAACTGGCTGTCGGCGGCCGAGCTCGCGGTCGGCGGCATCGTCGAGCTCGCGATCGTCGGCGACCCGACGGACCCGGCGACGGCGGCCCTGCTGGACGCCGCCCGCAGCGGTGAGCGGGCCGACCTGGTCGTCGCCGTCGCGGGGGACGCGGCCAGCTCCGGCGTGCCGCTCCTGGAGGGCCGGCTCGCGATCGACGGCCGGCCGACGGCCTATGTCTGCCGCGACTTCGCCTGCCGCCTGCCGGTGACCGACCCGGCGGCGCTCGCAGCCCAGCTCGCCGCGCCGATCCCGGCCGCGTGATCCCGGCAACGCCCGTCCTCGCGGCGACCGTCGTCCTGCTGCGGAGCGGCCCCGCGGGCCCCGAGGTCCTCCTGACGAGGCGCCCCGCGTCGATGGCCTTCGCGGCCGACATGGACGTGTTCCCCGGCGGCCGGGTCGACCGCGGCGACGCGGACCCGGCCCTCACCGCCCGCTCCGCGCGCTCGGCGGCCGATGCCGCCGCGGTCCTCGGCGGCAACGTCCCGCCCGGCGAGGCGCTCGCGCTCCATCACGCCGCGCTCCGGGAGCTCTTCGAGGAGGCCGGCGTCCTCCTCGTCGACGACCCGCCCGACGCGGCCACGCTGGCGGCGGGGCGCGGCCGGCTCCTCGCCGGCGGCGGCCTCGCGGACGTGTTCGCCGGCCGGGACGGCGAGCCGGCTGCGGGCCCCCGCCTCCGGACCGACCGGCTCGCCCCGATCGCCCACTGGACGACGCCGCCGTTCATGGACCGCCGCTTCGCGACGTGGTTCTTCGTCGCGGACCTGCCGGCCGGCTGCGAGCCGTCGTTCGTCGGCGATGAGGTCGCGGGGCATCGCTGGGTCGCCCCGGCCGTCGCGCTCGACCAGCTGGCGGCCGGCGAGACCCGGATGTGGGTCCCGACGTCGAGCGTCCTCCAGCGCCTGCTCGAGACCGGGGCATCGAGCGCGGCGGAGCTCGCGGAGCGGCTCGCGATCGGGCCGGCCGCTCCGCCCCGGATCGTCGAGGACGGGCCAGCCGCGATCCGCTGGATCTTCGGGGCGGCCGGGGCACTCCCCGGGCGGACGTCCGAGACGGCCCTCATCGGCTCGCGGGACCTCGTCCTCGTGGACCCGGGCGATCCGTCCGATCCGGCGCTCGATGCGATCGCCGCCGCCGCCCGTGACCGCGGCGGGGACATCCGGGCGATCGTCCTGACCGCGCCGGACCCCGACCATGCGGCCGGCGCCGAGGCCGTCGCGATCCCCCTCCGGATCCCGATCCTCGCCGCCCCGGCGGCCGGCCGCCACCTGCCGTACCCGGTCCGCGAGCTGGCGGACGGCGAGCGGCTGCCGACGGACGCCGACGTCCGGGTCCGCCTCGGCCCGGCCGGCTCGGGCCTGCTCGAGATCGTCAGGGGCGGTTAGCGGGGCAGCGAGGCCCCGAGATTGCGCAGGAAGTTCAGGGCGGCGTCGACCTCGGTCGCCGGGGCGTACGGTCCGGGCATCAGGAAGCACGGCCGGCCGGACAGGGCGACGCCGTCGAGTTGGCCCCACGGCTCGGCGAGCGGCCTTGAGGCGACGATCTCGGCGGCCCGCTTGTAGACGAACACGACCGCCGCCGGCCGCCAGATCGCAACCTTCTGCCAGAGCGGCCCGACACCCGATCGGAGCGCCGCCTCGGTCGCCTCGTCGCGCGGCGTCGGGAGCTTCAGCAGGTCCGTCAGGCCGTGCCCGGCGGCGGCGAGCGCGTCGTCGGCGCTCGCGATGTCGGTCCCCGGCGGGAGGATCTCGGCGGTCATCAAGCGGCGCCAGAAGAGCCGGCCCAGCCGTCCCTGGAAGTAGTGGCCGGCCTCGACGCTGACCGGCGACGGGTTCAGCCCGACGAAGAGGAGCCGGTCGCGGAGCGGCGGCAGGTCGGCGAGGGTCTCGACCGAGCGACCGTCGACGACGACCGTGGTCCGATGCGGCCCGGGGCCGGGCCGCTCGAGGAGGCTCTCGACGTCGCTCGGCAGGGCGCCGCCCGGCCGAATCTCGCTCACGGGCGGAGCGCCACGGCGCGGAACCGACCGGCGGAGCCGACGACGTCAGGCGGGCGGATCGCCGTCCTCGCGGTCGCGCAGCTTGGCGGCCTCGGAACGCGCTTCGCGAACACCGCGCCCGAGGGCCTGCCCGATCCGCGGCAGCGTCTTCGGCCCGCGCCAGATCACGGCGACGATCAGGATGATGACCAGGACGACGAGGACGTCGGAACCCATGGGCGGATGGTACTCGCCTCAGGCCAGCGGCCGGAGGGCCACCGGGATGACGAGGCGGAGCGCGGTCCGGCGAGCCGAGAACGCGACGACCTTGTTGTCGACGAGGCCGTGCTCGCGGGCCGCCACGATCACCTCGACGTCGCGGAGCGTCGCCGCCCGCCCCTTCCGCGACACGACCCAGATCGCGCCGGCCGGACGGATCCGGCTGCGCAGCGCGGAGAGGCGGGCCAGCGCGGCGATCGTGTCGGCGGCGAGCAGGACGACGTCGCTGTCGGGAAGCGGGGCCCCGACGGTGACATCGCTCGTGCGCTCCGCCAGGCGGTCCCGGAACGAGCCCTCGGCCGGCAGATCCTCGTCCTCGTCCTCGAGGCTCCCGACGATCGCGACCCGCATCCCCGGCCGGATCCCGAGCTTGTCGAGGAGCGGCGTGCTGTAGACCCGGTCCATCGCGGCTATCGTGCCATCCATGCCCGATCAGCCGCTCCTCGTCTTCGGCCCGCGCTCGCTCGACTACGACTTCGGGCCCGCCCACCCGCTGACGCCCCGCCGGTTCGGACCCGGGATCGACCTGCTGCGGTGCCGTCGGCGCGGAGCCGGGGCTGGCCCCCGAGCCCGCCACCGACGCGGAGCTGCTCCTCGGCCACACTCGCCACTACCTCGAGGTCGTGAAGCGCTTCTCGGAGTTCGACCACGGCTGGATGGAGCCGGAGGCGGGGATCGGCGTCGGCGGCGACGACCCGCCCTTCCACGGGATGCACGACGCGGCCGCGGCCGTCGCGGGCGGATCGCTCCGCGCCGTCGAGGCGATCCTCCGCGGCGACGTCGAGCACGCCTTCCATCCCGGCGGCGGCCTTCACCACGCGATGCCGTCGCGCGCGTCGGGGTTCTGCATCTACGACGATCCCGCCCTTGCGATCGCCCTCGCCCGTGGCGCCGGCCGGCGGGTCCTGTACGTCGATCTCGACGTCCATCACGGCGACGGCGTCGAGGCGATCCACGCGGCTGACCCGGGCGTCCTCACGCTGTCGTTCCACGAGAGCGGCCGCTACCTCTTCCCGGGGACCGGCTTCGCCGACGAGATCGGCGAGGGCGCGGCGGCCGGGACCGTCGTCAACGTCCCGCTCGAGCCGGACACCGGCGAGCGCGCCTGGCTCGAGGCGGTCCGCTCGCTCGTCCCGGCGGTCGCGGCGGCGTTCGGGCCGGACCTGATCGTGTCCCAGCATGGGGCCGACAGCCACGCCTGGGACCCGCTCGCCCACCTCCGCAACACGACGACGGCGATGGGCGAGGCCGCCCGGCTCGTCGATTCCGTCGCTCACCGCGAGGCGGGCGGCCGCTGGCTCGCGACCGGCGGCGGCGGCTACGGCGTGTACGCCGTCGTGCCGCGGTCGTGGTCGCTCGTCTGGCTCGCGGCGGCGCATCGCGAGGCGCCCGACCGGCTGCCCGGCTCGTGGCGCGACCGCTGGGCGGGGGAGGCCGCCCGCTACGGCACGCCGAGCCTGCCGACGACGTTCACCGATCCGCCCAATGCCGGCGATCCGGCGTCGCGCGTCCAGGAGGCCGCCGAGCGCCAGTCACGGGCGACCGCCGCGGCGGTCCGGGCGACGGCGGTGCCGCTCCTCCTCCGGGTCGCCGCGGATCGCGGCTGGTGGCACGGTTCCGGCGTCCCGGACGCCGACCTCGCGTCGGAGCCGTCAGCTGGCCCCGCGCCCTCGCCGGGCTCCGAGCCGACGATCCTCGCCGCGCTCGACCCCGCGACGTGGGGCCGGCTCTCGCTCGCCCGGCGGGTCGTCGCGCCGGCCGACCCCGCGGCCGGCCACGCCACCGTCGCCGTGGCGCTCCGCGACGGCGCCCGGGTGACCGCCGCCGTCGTCGAAAGCCTGGTGGTCGGGCTCGCCATCTCGGTCGCCGCGGCTGAAGCCATTCAGGGCGAGCAGCTTCTCGCGCTTGGCGTCGCCCCCGACTGGCGGCGGCGTGGCGTCGCGACCGCGCTCCTCGCGCGTCACGTCGCCGAGGTCGCCACGGGCCACGGGCTGACGGCGGCAATCGGGGTCGCCGAGCGCGACGTCGTCGCGCCGCTCGACCACGCGACGCGGATCCACGTCGCCCGGCGCCTTCTCCATGGCGCGGGCTTCACGATCGCGGACGCGCCGGACCCGGTCGCCCGGCTCGATCCGCGCGCGTTCGTCGCAACGCGGCCCTGAGCCCCGAATCGAAAGACCCGGGCGGGGGACCCGGGTCTTCGACAAGGGGATGGTCTGGTCAGCTCGGACTTGGACTCGGCTCAGCGTAGCCGGGCCGTCCCGTGTCGACCTTGGCACGCCACGGGGTGCCGAGCATCGGGAGGAGGTAGCGGTCGAGGCCGTAGTAGCCGGCGACCTTCCAGGCGAGCATCAGCCCGATCGCCATCGTGAACAGGACCGGGTTGGACGACGCCGAGCCGGCGAGGAGGAAGGACATGTTCATCAGGGCCCCGAAGAAGGCCGCGACGCCGACGAGCGCTCCGACGAGGAGGCCGATCCCGACCGCCGTCTCACCGAAGGCGATCAGCCAGGCAAACCACGCCTCGTGATGGCCGTTCAGCAGGAAGTTGATGAAGTCGCGATACCACTCGAACGAGATCGGCCCCTTGCCGGTGTCCGGGCTGACCGTGGCTGCGTTCTTCCAGTAGCCGGCGAGCGCCGAGCCGCCGTTGTTGATCCAGCCGTCGCCGCTGAGCTTGTGCCAGCCGGCCTCGAGCCACGAGAAGCCGAGGAACAGGCGGATCGGCAGCCAGAAGAGGCCGGCCGCGCGGTTCGAGAACAGGTAGCGGGTGAACGCCGGGCCCTCGATCTGGACCTCCTCGTTCCCCGCACTCTTCCGATCCTGGAACATCAGGACGACGATCACGATGAAGAGCACCCAGAACGCGATCGTGGCCGGCAGGCGCAGTGCGCTGCCGGCGTCGATGGAGAACCAGGGGTTCTCCATCAGGAAGAGGATGACCGCGGCGATCACGCCCAGCACGGTCACATAGCGGCGATAGGTAGACATTGTTTTCGAGCCCTCCAACGGATCCCTCCGCCGCCAGCCACATGGCCGGGATGCAGCGGATCTGATCTCCTGGCCTTTACTGTCCGTCCGGGAGCGGTCATGCTCGATGTGCAAATCGGCCCGTCCTCGGGGGGCCGTTGGGCCCGACGTCCCGGGACCCGGCAGCGCTGGCCCACGCTAGCAGGGTAGTCCTCCACCGCAATGACCGCGCAATTGGCGATGTTCGCGGATGAGCATCGATGCGGGGGCCGGGACCACCGCCCGGTTTCGAACAGGTGGTCGAATTCGGCCGCGGCGCCTATACTCCCGAGTCCCGTGACCACCGTGTCGAGCCCGCCCCGCGACAGGCCAGCCGGCGACCCGAGCCCGGATCCGCTGGCCCCGTTCTCGCCTGCGGTCCGCGCCTGGTTCGAGAGCTCGTTCGCCGCGCCGACCCAGGCCCAGGCCGAGGGCTGGGCGGCGATCACCGCCGGTCGCCACACCCTCATCCACGCCCCGACCGGCAGCGGCAAGACCCTCGCCGCCTTCCTCTGGACGCTCGACCGCCTCGCGTCGGGGCCGCCGCGCCCCGCCCCGACCCGGGCCGACCCCGGCAGCATCCGGGTCGTGTACGTGAGCCCGTTGAAGGCGCTGACCTATGACGTCGAGCGCAACCTCCGGGCGCCGCTTGCCGGGATCGCCCTCGCCGCGGCCCGTCTCGGGGAGCCCGCACCGGACATCACCGTCGCGAGCCGGACGGGCGACACGCCGGCCGAGGACCGCCGGGCCATCGCCCGGCGGCCGCCCGACATCCTGATCACGACCCCCGAATCGCTCTATCTGATGCTCACGAGCCAGGCCCGCGAGGTCCTTCGCGGCGTCGAACACGTGATCGTCGACGAGGTGCACGCGATCGCCGGGTCCAAGCGCGGCGCTCACCTCGCGCTCACCCTCGAGCGACTCGACCGGCTCGTCACCGAGCGGGAGGGCGCCGCGGCCCCCCAGAGGATTGGCCTGTCCGCGACCCAGCGGCCGCTCGAGCTGATCGCCCGGTTCCTCGGCGGCGTCGGGCCGGATCGGGCGGTGACGGTCGTCGATGCCGGCGGGCGCAAGGCGCTCGACCTCCAGGTGATCGTCCCGATCGAGGACATGACCCAGCCCGGCGAGCTCGTCCCGCTCGACCAGCAGCCGGGCGGCCCCGCGACCTCGCCCGAGGCGCGGGTCAGCATCTGGCCGGCGATCCACCCCCGGATCCTCGAGCTGATCCGGGAGCACCGCAGCACGATCGTCTTCACCAACAGCCGGCGGCTGTCGGAGCGATTGGCCCAGCGGCTCAACGAGCTCGCCGGCGAGGAGCTCGTCCGGGCCCATCACGGCAGCGTCGCCCGCGAGCAGCGCGTCCGGATCGAGGAGGACCTCAAGGCCGGCCGCAGCCCGGCGATCGTGGCGACGTCGAGCCTCGAGCTCGGGATCGATATGGGCGCGGTCGACCTCGTCATCCAGGTCGAGTCCCCGACGTCGGTCGCCCGTGGCCTTCAGAGGGTCGGCCGGGCCGGGCACCAGGTCGGCGCCCCGAGCAAGGGGGTGATCTTCCCGAAGTACCGCGGCGATCTCCTCGAGGCCGCGGTCGTCGCCCGCCGGATGCACGAAGGGGCGATCGAGGCGACCCAGATCCCGCGCAACCCGCTCGACGTGCTCGCCCAGCAGATCGTCGCGATGACGGTCATGGACAGCTGGACGGTCGACGACCTCCTCGCCACGATCACCCGGGCGACGCCGTACGAGGATCTCGGCCGGGAGGTCCTCGAGGGAGTGCTCGGAATGCTCGCCGGGGCGTACCCGAGCGACGAGTTCGCGGAGCTCAAGCCGCGCCTGACCTGGGACCGGGCGACCGACGTCATCGCCGGCCGCCGCGACGCGCGGGTCGTCGCCGTCACGAGCGGCGGGACGATCCCCGACCGCGGGCTGTTCGGGGTGTTCATGGTCGGCGAGGCCGGGACGCCCGGCCGGCGCGTCGGCGAGCTCGATGAGGAGATGGTCTACGAGAGCCGGACCGGCGAGGTGATCACCCTCGGAGCGAGCAGCTGGCGGATCGAGGAGATCTCGCACGATCGGGTGACCGTCTCGCCCGCGCCGGGCGTGCCCGGCAAGCTGCCCTTCTGGCACGGCGACGCCGTCGGGCGGCCGATCGAGCTCGGCCGGGCGCTCGGCGAGTTCGTCGGCGAGGTCGAGGCGGACCTTGCCCGGGGCGCCCGCGGCCGGGCCGCCGTCCTCGAGCGCCTCCACGAGCACCACGACCTCGACGCGCTGGCCGCCGAGAACCTCGTCGCCTACCTCGAGGACGAGCGCGAGGCGGCCGGGGCGGTCCCGACCGACCGGCGGATCGTCGTCCAGCGCTTCCGCGACGAGCTCGGCGACTGGCGCCTGGTGATCCTCACCCCGTTCGGCGGCCGGGTCCACGCCCCGTGGTCGCTCGCCCTCGAGGCCCGGCTCGGGGAGCGGCTGGCCGGCGAGGTCCGCACGATCTGGTCGGACGACGGGATCGCGATCCGCCTGCCCGATGGCGACGAGGTCGTCGGGATCGCCGAGGAGCTCCTGTTCCCGGATCCGGAGGAGGTCGAGGACATCGTCGTCGGCCAGGTCGCCTCCTCGGCCCTCTTCGCCTCGCGCTTCCGGGAGAACGCCGCGCGCGCCCTCCTCCTGCCGCGCCGCCGGCCGGGGACCCGAACCCCGCTCTGGCAGCAGCGCCAGCGGGCGGCCGACCTGCTGGCGGTCGCGTCCCGCTACGGCAGCTTCCCGATCCTGGTCGAGACGTACCGCGAGGTCCTCTCCGACGTCTTCGACCTGCCCGCGCTGCGCGACGTCCTCGGCGGCATCGCCCGCCGCGAGATCACGGTCCACAGCGTCGAGACGCCGAAGGCCAGCCCCTTCGCGAGCTCGCTCCTGTTCGACTATGTCGCGGCGTACATGTACGACGGGGACGCCCCGCTGGCCGAGCGGCGGGCCGGCGCGCTGACGCTCGACCGCGACCTCCTCCGCGAGCTGCTCGGCCAGGAGGAGCTGCGCGAGTTGCTCGACCCCGACGCCCTGGCCGACCTGGAGCTGAGCCTGCAGGCGCTGACGGAGGACCGCCGGGCCGCGACCGTGGACCAGCTCCACGACCTGCTCCGCCGGCTCGGCGACCTGTCGGCCGACGAGATCGCCGCCCGCTGCGAGGGCGGCCCCGCCGCCGGCGATGCCTGGCTGACCGAGCTGATCGCCTCGCGCCGCGCGGTCGCGGCCCGGATTGCCGGCGCGGATCGCTGGATCGCGATCGAGGACGTGGCCCGCTACCGCGACGGCGTCGGCGTGTCGCCGCCGACCGGGGTGCCCGCGGCGTTCCTGGGACCCGCGGTCGGCGCCCTCGACGGCCTGCTCGCCCGCTACGCCCGGACCCATGGCCCGTTCCTCACTCCGGAGCCGGCGCTCCGCTGGGGGCTCCCGGCGGGGGTGGTTGGGGACGCGCTCGAGCGGCTCCTGGCGGCCGGGACGATCCTGCGCGGCGAGTTCCGGCCGGGCGGTGCCGAGCGCGACTGGATCGACCCCGACGTCCTGCGGCTGCTCCGGCGCCGCTCGCTGGCCCGCCTCCGGCGCGAGGTCGAGCCGGTCGATCCCGCCGCGTTCGCCCGGTTCCTCCCTGCCTGGCACGGGGTCGCCGCGGTCGGCGAGAACGTGCCGTCGCTCCGCCAGGGCGCCGCACTCGAGCGCCTGGCCGAGGTGATCGACCAGCTCGCCGGGGTCGCCCTTCCGGCGTCGGTCCTCGAGCGCGACATCCTGCCCGCCCGAGTCCCCGGCTACCAGCCGCGCCTCCTCGACGAGCTCGGCGCGCTCGGCGAGGTCAGCTGGGTGGGGCGGGGGAGCCTCGGCCGCGACGACGGCCGGATCGCGCTCGTCCGGCCCGGTCGGGACCTGCTCCGGCCGTCCGGCCCGGCCGACGCCGAGGAGCGGCCGGACGGGCCGCGCCACGAGGCGATCCGGGCCCATCTGGCCGCCCGTGGCGCCTCGTTCTACCGGGAGCTGTTCAGCGCGGCCGGCGGCGGCCCCGATCGCGAGGTCCTCGACGCGATCTGGGACCTGGTCTGGGCCGGCGAGGTCACGAACGACACGTTCGCCCCCCTCCGGGCCCTGCGCTGGAAGCGAACCGCCCGCGATCGGAGCCGGCGACCGGGCCGCCTCACGTCGCTCGGGCCGCCCGAGGCGGCCGGCCGCTGGTCCCTCGTCCCGCCGCCGGCCGGTTCTCCGACCGAGCGCCTCCACGCGACGGCCCTGGCCCTGCTCGACCGGCACGGGATCGTGACCCGGGAGGCGGTCGCCGGCGAGGCGGTCGAGGGCGGGTTCTCGGCGGTCTACCCGATCCTGCGGGCTCTCGAGGACGCTGGCCGGATCCGGCGCGGCTACTTCATCGACGGCCTCGGCGCCGCCCAGTTCGCCCTGGCCGGCGCGATCGAGCGGCTGCGGTCCGTTCGCGAGCCCGGGCGCGGTGCCGAGGACCGCCCGATCCACCTCCTGGCCGCCGCCGACCCGGCCAACCCGTACGGCGCCGCCATCGCCTGGCCACGCCGGGGGGACGACGACCGGCGGCCGCTCCAGCGCGCCGCCGGGGCGTCGGTGGTGCTCGTCGACGGCGTGGCCGCGCTGTACCTCGAGCGGGGCGGCGGCTCGCTCCAGGTGCTGCCCGCGGCCGACGATCCGGAGATCGGCGAGGCGGCGGCGCGCGCGCTCGGCGCCCTCGTCGACGATGGCCGGATCCGCGAGCTCGTGATCACGAAGGTCGACAGCGCGCCGGTCGGCGATTCGGCGTTCCGAGAGCGGCTCATGGCGGCCGGCTTCGTCCCCGGCTACCGCGGGCTCGTGCTGCGCCGATCCGGCGACCGGGCGAGCGGCGACCCTGCTGGTCGAGGGGCGGGGCGAGTCGCGTCGTCCGCCGCGGCCGGCCGGTTCCGCTGACCGCGGGGCAGGGAACGGCATGCCGGAGGGTGACACGCTCCACCGGACGGCCAGCGGCCTGGCGCCGCATCTCGTCGGCCGCACGGTCACCGCGGCGCGGGCGCGGATCGATGGGCCGCAGGTCCGGCGGGTCGTCGGCGCGGCGATCACGAGCGTCGAGGCGGTCGGCAAGAACCTCCTGATCCGCTTCGACAACGGGCTCGAGCTGCGGACCCATCTGCGGATGACCGGGTCGTGGCACCGCTACCGGCCGGGCGAGCGCTGGCGCCGGCCCGCCGCCCGGGCGCGACTCGTCCTCGAGGTGCCGGGCGCGGTCGCGGTCTGCTTCGACGCTCCGGTGATCGAGCTGTTCGAGACGCGGGCGGAGGCGATCCACCCGGCGCTGGCCCGGCTCGGCCCGGACCTCCTCGCCGACGACTGGGGTCCGATCATGGCGGCGGAGGGGCTCCGCCGGCTGCGCGATCCGGCCCGGGCGGGAATGACGATCTCGGCGGCGCTCCTCGACCAGCGTGCGCTCGCCGGCATCGGCAACATCTGGCGGAACGAGACCCTGTTCCACGAGCGGGCGGACCCGTGGGCACGTGTCGCGGACCTCGACGGCGAGACGGTCCGCCGGCTCATCGAGACCGCCCGCCGCCTCCTCCGGGCGAGCGTCGGCAGCGCACCGGGACGCTCGCCGATGGCCGTCTATCGTCGGGCCGGCCGGCCGTGCCGTCGTTGCGGCACGCTCATCCGGTCGGCGCCGCTGGATCCCGCGATCCCGCGCACGACCTACTGGTGTCCGTCGTGCCAGCCGGGATCGGTCGCGTGAGCTGGTCGGTCGAGGTCGACTGCTCGGGCGACGCGAGCCGAGGCTGGACCTGCTTCGCGGCGGTTCGATCAGGCGGTCGGATCGTCTCCGAGCACGAGGTCCGCGTCGCGCCCGGTGATCTCGCTCGCCTGGCTCCGGCGGACCGCGATCCAACCGACCTCGTCGAGCGGTCGATGGCCTTCCTCCTCGATCGCGAGCCGCCCGGCAGCATCCTGCGGACGTTCGAGCTGACCGTGATCGGCCGGTTCTTCCCCGAGTACGAGAGGACGATCCGGCGCGATCCGGTCTGACGTCGAGTGGTTGAGGCACGGGTCGGTCTCGGCGACGTAGATCGGATCGGGCAGCTCGACGCTGGCGGTGTGATAGATCGTCAGCTGCTCGTAGACGATCTCGACCCGGTCGAGCCAGGTGCGTCCGGCCCCCGCCAGATCCGGCGGCGAGATCGCGCACTGGCCCGCCATGCCGAGGACGGCGAGGTCGACCGATCCACCGGGCGCCAGTGTCAGCGGCGCGAAGGGGACCCGTGGCGCCGATGCCAGCTCGACACTCGTGTCCGGCAGGACGGCCACGCCCACGAACCGCATGGGGATGACCATGCCCGGGCCCAGCCGCCGCGGCGCGGCGAGCCCCTCGAGCTCGAGCGGCAAGCCCGAGGTGTTGGTCACCGTGAGGTACATCGTGAACGGGAGATCGCCGGTGGCATCCACGAACAGCGCCGTCGGCTCACCGTCGACCGCAGGCCCGATCCGGCCGTCCTCGAGGCCGCTCACGCCGGCGACAAAGCCGAGGGCGTCGGACGTCCCGACGTTCAGCGCGACCCAGGCGATCGCCAGGCTCCCGAGCGCGGCCGCGACCCGCGTCCGCCGGTCGACCGTCGTCGCCGCCAGCGCGAGCAGGCTTCCGAAGGCCACCAGCCCGGCGGTCCCCTGGACGAGCGGGAGGGGCGGCTCCGCCGCGACGCCGTCCCCGGGCTTCACCTCGTAGGGTGCCGGCGCCGATGGGACCGTGCCGCCCGGCCCGGTCCCGGCCGGCCGGCCGACGAGCACAGCGAGGGCGACGATCGCGACGAGCGCGACCGCCACCGCGCCCGCCGCGGCCACCCAGCGGCCGACCAGGCGAAGGCGGCCCGGCGCGCGGTCGGCGTCGAGACGCTCGGCGATCGCGAGCGACAGCCTCGCCGGCGTCGCGCCGGGGTCCCTGGACGTGAGCATCGCCCGGAGCTCGCGCTCGAAGGCGGCGTCGTCGGTCATCGCGCGTCCTCCTGGCCCGCCAGTGCCGCCCGTAATCGCGCGGTCGCGTTGTGGAGACGCGACTTGACGGTCCCCGACGGGATCGCCAGCCGGTTTGCAATCGCGTCGATCGGCAGGTCGTGCCAGAACCGCAGCACGAGCACGATGCGCTCGTCCGGCTCGAGCGTCTCGAAGGCACGGTTCAGCAGGTCCCGGGCAGCGACCCCCTCGCGGAAATCGACGCCACTCGCTCCGCGATCCGCCGGGCCGCCGAGCTCCGCCGCTGAGGTCTCGGCCACGGGACGGCGCCGTCGGGCACGGAGCCGGTCCCGGCAGACGTTCACGAGGATGCGCGCAAACCAGGCCTCGAACCGATCCGGATCGCGCAGTCGACTGCGGGACCGCCAGGCAGCGAGCGCGGCGTCGGCAACGGCGTCCTCGGCATCGATGGCGCTGCCGAGGATCACCGTCGCCAGGCGGAACGCACGATCGAGGCGGGCATCGAGGAGCGCCGCGAAATCTGCCCGGTCGTCGATCACGCGGCCGCGCTCAAGGGGGATCGCCAGGGCTCCATCAGGTCCATCCATCCTCGCCTTCACCTGACGACCGGAGCCGGCGGAACGTTCACCCCACTCCATGGCGCCGGCCCGCGGACCCAATCATCGCCGCCGTCCGGCGGCGCCGTCGCGCCCATCGCCGGCGCCCGGCGTCGTACGCTTGACGCGGAGGGCACGTCGGCGCACTGGAGGGTGGACGTGAGCGATGGCTCGGCCGCGGCGACCGCGGGTCCGACCGATGACCGGGGTCGCCCGACGGCGGCCCTGCCGGTCCAGGCCCTGGTCCGGATCTCCCTGTTCTGGCTCGGCCTGACGTCGATCGACGCCGTGGTCAACGCGGCGGTCGCCTCGCGCCTGAAGTTCGACCACTTGGTCAACCCGGGTACGGAGGGCTCGGCGCTCGCGATCATCGGCGCCTTCACGTTCCTCTTCAGCGTGGCGATCCAGCCGACGGTCGGCTCGATCTCCGACTACGCGACGACGCGGTGGGGCCGGCGCAAGCCGTTCATCGTCGGCGGCGCCCTGTTCGACGCCCTGTTCCTCGTCGGGATCGCCTCGGCGAACTCGCTCCTCGCGATCACGGCATTCGCGACGCTCCTGGCCCTGAGCACGAACGTCGCCCGCGGCCCGTTCCAGGGCTACGTCCCGGACCTCGTGCCCGATCGCCAGGTCGGGCTCGCGAGCTCGATGGTCGGGCTGATGCAAGTCCTCGGCAACGTTGTCGGCTTCGCCCTCGCGGCGATCGCCAACACCCAGGGCAACGTCGGCCTGGCCGTCCTGGCGGTCGCGACGATCGAGCTCGTGACGATGCTGAGCGTCGTCCTCCGCGTGCCGAACGGGCCGCCGGCGAAGCCGCGCGAAGGCCGGTCGTGGATGACGATCGCGGCCGAGACATGGGGCACCGACATCCTCCGCGAAAGGAGCTACCTGTGGCTCCTCGCGTCGCGCCTGTTCATCCTCATGGGCGGGGCGGCCGTCCTGAACTTCATCAACCTGTACCTGCCCGACAGCCACGGCCTCACCCAGCAGGAGACCGGCTCGGCGTTCCTCGTGATGCTGCTGGCGGCGACGATCGTCAGCCTCCTCGCGATCGTCCCGGCCTCGCGGCTGTCGGACCGCTTCGGCCGCAAGCCGGTGATCTACGTCTGCACCGCGATCGGCGCCGCCGGCGTGGGGATGATCGCGCTCGCCCCGTCGATCGCGGTCGCGACCGTCGGTGCCGCCCTCTTCGGGGCCTCCCAGGGGACGTTCCTCGCGGTGGACTGGGCGCTGATGACGGACATCGTCCCGAAGGCGGCGTCCGGGCGGTACATGGGGCTCTCGAACGTCGTCACCGCCTCCTCGACGACGATCGCGGTGATCATCGGCGGGCCGATGATCGACCTCATCAACCGGAGCGTGGGCCTCGGCACCGGCGAACGGGTCGAGTTCCTGTTCGGGGTCGGCTACTTCCTCATCGGGGCGCTCGCCCTGCGGCCCGTCGTCGAGCCCGACCGGCGCACCCCCCTGCAGACGGTCCTCGGCCAAGCCTGACCTCGGCGCGGCCGGCGGCTCGCGTTACCCGCCGTCGCGGCCGACCTCCGATCCCGCCAACGGGGTGCCCCCATCCGCCGGTGTCCGCCGATCGGCCGACGACCCGTGGGGCAGCCCGAGCCAGGTCCGGGCCCGCCGCGTTCGCGACCGGCGCTCGGCCCGGAACTGCTCGACCCGATCGCGCCACCAGGCCGGCCGGAGCCAGCCGAACGGATCCGGCCGCCGCCAGAGGAGCGGGACGAGCGCCCACAGGAACACGATGTAGTCGAGGCGGATCGGCCGTCGCCCGAACCCGACGAGGGCCTGGAGCTGGGCGATCGTCCCGGGCAGGGTGGCGAGACTGAGCAGGACCGAGATCGCGAGGAAGAGCAGGCCCCACAGCCGGGCCCGCGGCCGCAGCACGACGAGGAAGACGACCGGGACCCACTTCATCCAGGCCGCGAAAGCCCAGAGGACCCCGGCGAGGCGCGGGCCGCTGAACTGGGCGCCCCACAGGAGGAGCGTCAGGAGCAGGTTGATGTTCCCCGTGTCGAGGTTGGCGCCGAACGGGAACCCGAGAAGGGCGACGAGGATCGCGGTCTGGAGGGGCCGCCGGCTGTAGGCCCAGTGGATGGTCCAGAGGAGGACGAGGATCGTCCCGCCGCGCCAGACGTACCACGCGACGTCCCACGGCATCAGCGCCCACGGCGCGAAGAGCGGCAGCATCCACGGCGCGTAGACGTACGGGAGGAACGGTCCGGTGGGGCGATAGGGATCCCCGCCGCCGAGCCATACCCGCACCGCGGCCCAGTAGGCGCGGGCGTCGGCGCCGGCCGGCTCGCCGCGGGCGACGAGCCCGGCCGCGAGGCAGCCGAAGGTGATGATCAGCAGCGTCATCGCCAGGATCCGGCGCCGGTCGCGGAGACGGCTGACCTCGTGGCGGAGGGCGCGCCGGACGACGGCTGCGCGGCGCCGCCGGGGACCGGGCGCCGGCCTGTCGATCGCGCCCCGTCGGGCGACCTCGCCCGCGCCCCCGTCCGCTGCGTCCGTCGTCGTGGCCATCCCGGCGCATTCTCGCAGACGCCCGGGTCGCGACCGTCGTCCGCGCGAGGGGTGTCATCCGGCTCGCCGGATCCTTTGGCGCGGGTCGGGCCGGCGAAGCATCCGACCCCGAACCGCAACCCGCCGCGCGGGCCGGCGGCGGGTCTCGGCTCGATGCCCGCGCTATCCTTCCCCGATCCGAGTTCAGGGAGCGCGCGCGTGACCGACGGGACCGTGATCATCATCGGCGGGGCCGAGGACAAGATCCGCGATCGGGTGATCCTCAACCGGTTTGTCGCGCTCGCCGGCGGTCGCGACGCGACGATCGCGGTGATCTCGACCGCGTCGAGCCTCGGGACCGAAGCCGGCGAGCGCTACCGCCAGATCTTCACCGACCTCGGGGTCCAGGCGGTCCGGACGCTGCACGCGACGACCCGGCCCCAGGCGAACGACGAGACCGTGGCCCTGGCGCTGCGCGATGCGACCGGCGTGTTCCTGACCGGCGGCAACCAGCTCAAGCTTGCCTCGACGATCGGCGGGACGCGCCTCGCCGACGCGATGCTCGAGCGGTTCCGGCACGGGGCGGTGATGGCCGGCACGTCCGCCGGCGCGTCGGCGATGAGCAGCCACATGATCGCCTTCGGCGCGTCCGGCGCGACGCCGAAGCACCGGATGGCTCAGATCGCGGCCGGGCTCGGGATGCTGCCGGGCGTCATCGTCGACCAGCACTTCCAGCAGCGGAACCGGCTCGGGCGGCTCCTCTCGCTCATCGCCCAGAACCCGTCGCTGCTCGGCCTCGGCGTCGACGAGGACACCGCCGGCGTCGTCGGGCCCGACCACGTGATGGAGGTGATCGGACGGGGGAGCATCACCGTCGTCGACGGCTCGGCCTCCGAGACCGATGCCTGGGAGATCCGCGGCCACAAGCCGCTGATGATCAGCGGCGTCGTCCTCCACTCGCTGCCGGCCGGCTACCGCTTCGACCTCCGCCGGCGGCACCGGCTCGCGACGCCGACCCTGCACGCCCTGCCCGGCGGTGTGGAGGAGGCGGCCTCGTCCTGACTGACGCTCGGGCGAGATCACGCATTGCGACGAGGGCGTCGCGTCACGCGAATGCCAGTCCCAGGCGCAGTCCGTACGGGAGGTGCCCTCGGGCAAAGCGCTGGTTCCTGGGGGCTTGCAGGGCCGATCGATCTGGCTAGAATAGCCAGATGAAGACGGCGACGATCACCCAGGCCAAGAACGGCCTCAGCGCGCTGATCGACCGGGTCAAGAGCGGCGAGAGCATCCTCATCCTCGATCGCGGGACACCCGTGGCCCGACTCGAGCCGATCACCGGGGCAGGCGATGGCGATGGGCGCGCGGCCCGCCTCGAACGCGCCGGTCTCGCCAAACGTGGCGTGACGCCGCCACCCGTCGACCTGATTCTCCAACCCGGGCCCGCGGGCTCCCCTGGCGCGAGCCTCCTCGACGCGTTGCTCGAAGAGCGGCGAACCGGTCGCTGAGCGATGAGGTTCTGGGACTCGTCGGCGATCGTTCCGCTGCTCCTCGAGGAGGAGCTCAGCCGGTCGGTCGGCGCCGAATACCGACGCGATCCGGAGATGGTCGCGTGGTGGGGGACGAGCATCGAGTGCGCTTCCGCCATCGCCCGACGCGAGCGCGACGGCCTCAACGATGACAGGACGACCAGCGCGGCGATCGAGCGGCTCGATGTCCTTGCCGCTGCGTGGCTGGAGATGCAGCCCTCAGCGCCGATCCGTCGCACGGCCATTCGCCTGATTCGCGTCCACCCGCTGCGCGCGGGCGACGCCCTGCAACTGGCGGCGGCGGTGACCGCTGGCGAGGGCGACCCCTCGAGCCTGACGTTCGTCACCCTCGACGATCGCCTGGCTCAGGCGGCCGCGAGGGAGGGCTTCCCGATCGCCGTCTTTCCGTCGTCCTGACGGCGGACGGCGGTTACACTCGCCTCTCGCGAAGGGGTTGAGCACGGCAGGAGGGCTCCGTGGCGGAGGCGGCACCCAGGGCACGGTCCAGGACGACGACCGAAACGGCGGCGAAGCCGCGTCGCCGCGCGGCCGACAATCCCACGACCGGCACCCGCCCCGAGCCGACCCTGAAGATCGTCGAGACCCGGATCCTGCGCGGCCCGAACTACTGGGCCCGCGAGCCGGTCGTCCGGATGGTCGTCGACCTCGGCGTCCTCGAGGACTTCCCGAGCAACAAGATCCCGGGCTTCACCGACGCCCTCGTCGGCCTCCTGCCGAGCCTCGAGGACCACGCCTGCAGCCTCGGCCGGCGGGGCGGCTTCATCACCCGGCTCCGCGAGGGCACATGGGCCGGCCACATCGCCGAGCACATCGCCCTCGAGCTCCAGAACCTCGCCGGCACTGACGTCCGCCACGGCAAGACCCGGAGCACCGGCGAGCACGGCCGCTACAACGTCATCTACGAGTTCCGCGAGGAGGCGGTCGGCGTCGAGGCCGGCAAGATCGCGGTCGCCCTCGTCAACCACCTCGTCGCCCCGAACGACGAGACCGCGAGCCTCGACTTCATGGCCGAGCTCGAGCGGCTCATCCGGCTCGCCGAGCGGGCCGCCTTCGGGCCGTCGACCCAGGCGATCCTCGACGAGGCGGCGAGCCGCGACATCCCCTACATCCGGCTCGATCGGCACAGCCTCGTCCAGCTCGGCCAGGGCGTCCACCAGCAGCGGATCCGGGCGACGATGACCTCGATCACGTCCGCGATCGGGGTCGACATCGCCAGCGACAAGAGCCTGACGAACCGGCTCCTCGACTCGGCCGGCCTGCCCGTCCCGAAGAGCGCCGTCGTGGCGACCGAGGAGGACACCGTCGCCGCCGCCCGCCGGATCGGCTTCCCCTGCGTGGTCAAGCCCCTCGACGGCAACCACGGCCGGGGCGTCCACCTCGACCTGCGGAGCGACGAGGCGGTCCGCGCCGCGTTCCACGGCGCCCGCGCCCAGAGCCGCAGCGGCGACCTCGTCGTCGAGAGCTACGTCGCGGGCAACGACTACCGCTGCCTGGTCATCGGCGGCAAGGTCGCCGCGATCGCCGAGCGCGTCCCGGCCAGCGTCGTCGGCGACGGAGAGCGAACCGTCCGCCAGCTCGTCGACCTCGCCAACGCCGACCCGCGGCGCGGGATCGGCCACGAGAAGGTCCTCACCCGGATCGGCCTCGACGCCGCCGCCGAGTCCCTCGTCCGCGAGCAGGGCTTCGAGCTCGACGACGTGCCGCCGGCGGACACCTTCGTCAAGCTCGCGCTGACCGGCAACATGTCGACGGGCGGGACGTCGATCGACCGGACGATCGAGGCCCACCCCGACAACGTCGAGATCGCCGAGACGGCGGCCCAGATCATCGGCCTCGACATCGCCGGGATCGACTTCATCTGCCCCGACATCGCGACGCCCGTCCGCGAGACCGGCGGGGCGATCGTCGAGGTCAACGCCGCTCCCGGCTTCCGGATGCACACCCACCCCACCGAGGGCGAGCCGCAGTACGTCGCCCGGCCGGTCATCGACGGCCTCTTCCCGCCGGGCTCGCCGTCGCGGATCCCGATCGTCGCGGTGACCGGCACGAACGGCAAGACGACGACGGTCCGGATGATCGCCCACATCCTCAAGCTCAAGGGCAAGCGGGTCGGGATGACCTCGACCGACGGCATCGTCATCGACGGCCGGATGATCAAGAAGGGCGACATGTCGGGCCCGAAGTCGGCCCAGATGGTCCTCCAGAACCCGACCGTCGACACGGCCGTCTTCGAGGTCGCCCGGGGCGGGATCCTGCGCGAGGGCCTCGGCTACGACCGCAACGATGTCGCGGTCGTGACGAACGTCACCGGCGACCACCTCGGCATCGGCGGCATCGACTCGCTCGGCCAGCTGGCGAACGTCAAGGGCGTCGTCGTGGAGGCGGTGCCGCGGTCGGGAACGGCGGTCCTCAACGCCGACGACAGCTACGTCTACCGGATGGGCCGGCACTGCTCCGGCCGGGTCGTCCTGTTCAGCATGGCGACCCACAAGGGCGAGGACGGCTTCGACCGGGTCGATGGCCACACCGCCCGTGGCAACGCCGCCTTCGTCCTCCAGCCCGGGCCCGAGGGCGAGCTGATCGTCCTCCGCCATGGCCCGCGGACGATGCCGGTCCTCTATACCCACCTGATCCCGGCGACCTTCGGCGGGCGGGCCCGGATGAACGTTGCGAACGCGCTCGCCGCGGCCGCCGCCGCGTGGGCCGCCGGCGCCCATCTCCACGACATCCGCCAGGGGCTGCGGACGTTCTCGACCTCGTTCTTCCAGGCGCCGGGCCGGCTGAACCTCCTCGACGTCGGCGGGATCCGCGTCGTGATCGACTACTGCCACAACGTTGACGGCATGCGCCAGCTGGCCGACTTCGTCGAACGGATGATGACCGAGCCGCAGTCGAAGGCCGGCCGGATCGGGCCGTCCTCGAACGGCCACACCCGGAGCGGCCGGGCGATCGGCGTGATCGGGATCCCCGGCGACCGGCGCGACGACGACCAGCGCGAGTACGGGGCGATCGCGGCCCGCGCCTTCGACGAGATCATCGTCCGCGAGGACGCCAACCTCCGCGGCCGGGCCCCGGGCGTGTCTGCCGGCAACGTGATCGACGGGATCCGCGCCGCGCGGGGCGATGGCGGCCGGACCCTGAAGGCGGAGAAGATGCTCGACGAGATGACCGCCGTCCGGGCCGGCCTCCGCCGGGCGGCACCCGGCGACCTCGTGGTGTGCTGCGTCGACAACGCGATCGGCGTCTACCGCGAGGCGATGGCGGCCGCGGGCCACGCCCGCGGGACCACCGCCTTCGCCGACCCGGGCGAGTTCGAGGTTCCGGAAGGCTGAACACGGCTGTCGCGCCTGGACGACGCTGGCGGCGTTGCCTTCTGCGGTCCTCGCTCACGCACCTGCGGGTGCGCTCGCTGCGGTGCTCGGGCGCGCCTTGCCCGCCTCGCCCATCCGCGACGAACGCAGTCTCTAGGTGAGCCGGCTCGCCCGGCTCGACGTCGCGGCATATCGCGACTGGCTCTCGGACGAGGACTTCAGCGGCGTCGTCCACGTTGCCGGCGACGACGACGAGGAGCCGCTCACGATCGCGCTCGGCCTCGCGGATCGTGCCGCCGGCATCGCGAACCACGCGGGGACCCGCTTCGGGATCGCCTCGACGACCAAGCTCCTGACCGGCCTGACCGTCGCCCGGCTCGTCGATCGCGGCGTCGTCGGATACGACGATCGCCTCGTCGACTGCCTGCCGGAGGAGCTTCGGCCGAGCGACCTCGACGAGCGCGTGACCCTCTTCCACCTCCTGAGCCACACGTCCGGCGTCGGCGACTACGCCGACGAGTACGACGGGCCGCCGTACGAGACGATCTGGGAGCGCGTGCCGCCGGGTGCGATCCGCGGCGCGCGCGACCTCGTCCCGTTGATGCGGGATCTGACCCGGACCGGCGAT
This sequence comes from uncultured Chloroflexia bacterium, assembly GCA_963710105.1. Classification (GTDB taxonomy): domain Bacteria; phylum Chloroflexota; class Limnocylindria; order Limnocylindrales; family CSP1-4; genus CF-46. Next base: position 1,979,191 of record CAVPYV010000001.1, on the reverse strand, counting down.
CCGGGCGCGGCCGCTCGCTACAACAACGGCGCGTACGTGCTCGCCGGCCTGGCGCTGGAGGAGCGCACCGGACGGCCGTATCCGGATCTCGTCCGGGCCGAGGTGCTCGAGCCGCTCGGGATGCGTTCGAGCGGGTTCTGGGCCCTCGATGCGATCGAGCCCGACCTGGCGGTCGGCTACCTGCCGCCCGATCCGGAGGCGCCGGCGGGGGCGCCGGCCGCTGCCTGGCGGACGAACGTCTTCGCGATGCCGGCGATGGGCCTGCCGGACGGCGGCGCGCAGGCCACCGCGGCCGACCTCGTCCGGGCGCTCGACGGCCTGACCCGGCGCGGGCCGGCCGGCGCGGCGTATCTCACCGCGCCGACCCGGGCGCGGATGATCGGACCCCATGCGGTCAGCCCGGTCGAGAAGGCCGGCTACGGGCTCGGCGTCGTCCACGGCGGGGCGGGGCCGACAACCCGGATCGGCCACAGCGGCGAGGACCCCGGGTTCAGCTGCCGCTGCTGGGCGTTCGCCGGCGGCGAGCGGGTCGTCGTCCAGTCGAACGTGTCGGAGGGTGCCTGGCAGCCGTTCCGCCGCCTCGAGGAGCTGCTCGCCGCCGCCGGCGGGGCTTGACCGGGCGGGTCGACGCCAGGCCCGCGACTGATTCCGAGCGGCCTCGGCCGCCGCCGTTCAGCCTCCGTGGGCGATCGCCTCGAGGAACGCCTCGACCTGGCTCAGCGAGCGCAGGACGAACCGCTGGCCGGATCGGATCGCCAGCAGCACGTTCGGGACCGCGAGGCCGCCGACGACGATGACGCCGGCGACGGGCACGCCGGCGACGAGCATGAGCGCGACGGCCGCGGCCGGGACGCCCATCGTCCAGGCGGCGGTCCGGCGGTCGTCGGGGGCGATCCGGACCTCGAGCGTGGATCCCCCGTCCCCGGCGCGGATGGAGCCGGTCGCCCGGAGGCGCGTCTTCGGCCGCTGCCGCCCCCCGTCGGCCCGGAGGATCCGGACGACGAGGTCGACCGCCATCCCCTCGACCGACCCGCCGAGCTGGACGACGTACGGCGACCCGTCGACGCGCGCCGACCGCCGGCCCCGGTCGGCCGCCTCGCGATAGGCCGCCGCGAGGTCGTCGGCCGAGTGAACGCTCGTGATCGCGCGATCGAGTCCCTCGGGCCTCCGGAACCCATCGTCCCAGGCCACCTCGCTCAGCTCCGGCGCGGCCGGGCCTGGAGACGCGGGACCAGGGTCGTCAGCTCGCTGCCGACATCGATCGGGCGGCCGCCGAGCTTGCCGATGAGGGCGAAGACCTCCTCTCGCTCCTCGTGGCACATCAGAACGATGACCCGCGCCGCATCGGGCCGGGCGGCGCCCTCGCCGTTGCGCGCCAGCTCGGAGCGCAGCGCCTCCGTCTCCGACTCATAGATCGGGACGTCCGTGGCCGATCGGCCGGTCGACACGATGCCGGCCATGATCTCCCCGACGATCGACTCCCGGCTCCGCCCGCGGAGGTACTTCAGCGTCTCCTTGATCGCGACCCGCTGGGCCCGCTTGGCGGCAATCCGGCCGATCCCACGGAGGGTGTCGTCCGGCCGGTCGCCGGCGGTCCCGACGATCGCGGTCACCGGGGCGGCCCGACCGGCCGCCCCGCCGGCGATCCCGTCGGCGACGTCGAGCACGGCGTGGAGCCCGGCCTCGTTGTGGGCGAAGTCGACGACGACGATCCGCGCTCCGACCCGGAACAGGTTGAGCCGGCCCGGCGAGCGCTCCGAGGTCGGATGGAAGTCGGCGAGGCCGTCGCGGAGCTGCGCGAGGGTGATCCCGATCCCACGCGCAGCGGCGGCCGCGGCGAGGGCGTTGGCGACGTTGTGGCGGGCGAGCCCGCCGAGGGCGATCGGGACGCGCTCGACCTCGAGGATCCGGTGCTCGACCGGGTCGCCGCCATCCGCCGGCCGACCGCCGTCGGCCGCGCCGCTCGAGGGGCGGCTGCCGTCGATCTCGACGAGCCAGCCGTCGCGCAGGACGTAGGCCCGTCCGCCGCCGGCCACGGTCCGCCGGACGGTCGCCGCGGCGGCGCCCCCGTCGCCGAGCGAGAAGACTGCGACGTTGGCCCGGACCCGGCGAGCCATCCCGGCGACGAGCGGGTCGTCGGCGTTCAGCACCGCCCAGCCGTCCGGGCGGGTGGCCCGGACGACGGTCGACTTGACCTCGGCGAGCTCGGGCAGGGTGTGGATTCCCTGGAGGTCGAGATGGTCCGACGAGATGTTCGTCACGATCGCGGCGTCGTTCGACTCGTAGCCCATCCCGCGCAGGACCAGCCCGCCGCGGGCGGTCTCGAGGACGGCGACGTCGACGTCGGACCGCTCGAGGACCTGCCACGCGCCGCCGGGACCCGTCCAGTCGCCGGGCTCGACGAGCCGCTCGTCGACGAGGACTCCGTCCGAGGTCGTCGTCCCGACTCGCCGGCCGGCGACCTTGAGGATGTGGGTGAGCAGCCGGGTGACCGTGCTCTTGCCGTTCGTCCCGGTGATCGAGACGATCGGGATCCGCCGATCGGCGTCGCGGACCCAGGCCGGCGGGGTCGCCCGCGCGTCGGCGATCCGGGCGGTCCAGCGGGCGAGGAGGCGCTCCTGGCTGCCGGTCAGGCGGGTCCGCCGGACCGACGACACGTCCCGCTCCGTCAGGGCCAGTGCCGCCTCGGCGATCGTCCGGGCCCGCTCCGCCCCGGTCCAGCCGTAGGTCACGATCCAGTGGCCGGGGTCGGACGAGCGGTGGACGACGACGCCGCCACGTCCCTCGCCGTGATCGACCCGCAGGCGACGGAGCCAGCCAACGAGCTCCTCGATCGGGAGCGGCCATTCGCGGGCGGGGACGTCGGCGCCGAGATGGACCAGGGCGTGGCGACCGGGGCTCCGCTGGCCATACCACGTCCGTCGCCGGCCGATCGCGACCTCGATCTTGACCACCGGCTCGAGCCGGTAGACGTTCGGTCCCTCGAGCAGCCGGATCTCGATCAGTCGCACGGTTCGGGGAGGATAACGCCCCGATCGGGGCGCGACGCGACCGTTTCGGCGGCCCGGCGGCGGCCTCGGCCGCCGCCTAGACTTGGCCGATGGACACGACGACCGCACCGGGCGAGGCCGTGGCCGACGCCGAGCTGCTCGCCCTGCAGGCCGCGATCCGGGCCGACGAGCCGGCGTATCTCGCCGACCTGGCCCGGCTCGTCAACATCGACTGCGGCTCGTACACGCCGGCCGGCGTCGACGAGGTCGGGCGCTGGGTCGCCGGGTTCATGACCGCCAACCGCGCGACCGTCGAGGTCCGGCCCGACCCGGAGGGCAGCCGCGGGGCGACGGTCATCGGCACCTGGGACGGGGAGCGCGGGACGGCGGGCGGCCCGCGGATCGTCCTGATCGGCCACATGGACACCGTGTTCGACCCGGGCACCGCCGCCGAGCGGCCGTTCGCGATCGACGCCGAGGGGATCGCCCGCGGGCCCGGCGTCACCGACATGAAGTCGGGTCTGCTGGCCGGGCTCTACGCGGTGAAGGCGCTGGCCGCCGCCGGCCGCCTGCCGTTCGAGCGACTCACCTGGGTCGCCAACCCCGACGAGGAGATCGGCTCGCCGAGCTCGACCCCCCACATCCGGGCGGTCGCCGCCGACGCCGACGCCTGCCTCGTCCTGGAGTGCGCCCGGGCCAACGGCGACATCGTCTCCTCGCGCAAGGGGATCCTCGACGCCCGGATCACCGTCCGCGGTCGAGCCGCCCACGCCGGCGTCGAGCCCGAGAAGGGCCGCTCCGCGATCCTCGCCGCGGCCGACCTCGTGACCCGCCTCCACGCCCTCAACGGGCGGTGGCCTGGCGTGACGATCAACGTCGGGGTGATCGCCGGCGGGACTCGCCCGAACGTCGTCGGCGAGCGCTGCTCGCTCGAGGTCGACATCCGCGCCGTCCGCCGGGCCGACCTCGAGGCGGCCGAGGCCGAGATCCGGACGATGCTCGGCTCGCTCGCCGTTCCGGACGTCACCGCCGACCTCGAGCCGATGGCCCGCTGGTGGCCGATGGAGAAGCTCGAGCGGTCCGGGCGGCTCGTCGAGCACGCCCAGGCGGTCGCCCGGCGGCTGGGGTTCGAGATCCACGACGCGGCGACCGGCGGCGCATCCGACGCGAACACGACCGCCGGGATGGGGGTCCCCTCGATCGACGGTCTCGGGCCGATCGGCGGGATGGACCACTCGCCGGCCGAGTACCTCGAGGTCGCCTCGATCGTTCCGCGGACCGCCCTGCTCGCGGGACTGCTCCTCGCCATCGGGCGCGACCCGGTCGTCCGCGGCTGGCGGGAGGCGGGACCCGCCGCGACCTCGTGAGCCCGGAGCGGCGGCTCGTCTCGTCCGGCAGCCCCTACGAGGCCCGCTACGGCTACAGCCGGGCGGTCGCGGTCGGCGATTCGTGCTGGGTCGCGGGGACGACGGACGCGGGTCCCGACGGGCGCTCGCTCCATGCCGGCGACGCGGCTGCCCAAGCGCGGGCCGCGATCGCGATCGCGCTCGGTGCCCTCGAGGAGGCGGGGTTCGCCGCCGGTGACGTGGTCCGGACCCGGATGTACATCGTCCGGCCGGAGGACGCGGCCGCGGTGGCCGCGGTCAACGGGGAGCTGTTCGGCTCGATCCGCCCGGCCGCGACCCTCGTCCGGGTCGCCGGTCTCATCGATCCGTCGATGCTCGTCGAGGTCGAGCTCGAGGCCCGCCGCGGCTGACGCCTCGTGGTTGGAGTCTGCAGGTGGACTGATCCGCCGGCGCACGAACCGCGACGAGAACGTCAGGCAATCGGGCCCCGAGGACGTTGGGTGAAGGCGACACCGAGGGAGAGAACCGGGATGTCCAGGACGGTCAGGCGCGGAATCGTCGTGGTTGCACTCACCGCGGCCGCCCTCTTCGTCGGCACCGTGATCGTTCCTCGGATCGGGAATGCCTTCGGGGGCGCGGGTGGCGTTCATGACGCCGCCGCCCTGCCCGAGCACATCCGAATCTGCGGGCGCAGTTGGAGCAAGGACGCGCTGAATCGCGCGTTGAGCTTGGCGGAGATCCGGGCGCGGGACAGCATCGAGCCCGTCGTCGTGGACCCTGGATTGTTCGCGCCGTGCCCTGCCGGGCCATGCACCACGGTGGCGCAGAGTGGTCCCTGCCATACGGTGGTCTACGTGCGTGTCGGAGAGGATTCGTACCTCGACTATGCGCTCCAAGGTGGCCCCTGACGCCCGACAGCGAGACGCCCGCCCGAGGGTCAATCCGAACCGGGCATGAATCCACCGGGCCAGGGCCGGCTCCCGCGCTCAGGACAGCCCGGCGGCCCGCCCGGCGATGGCGATCGCGACCGCCGCGAGCAGGCCCAGGAACAGGTTCCGCCGCCATGCGACGAGGGCGATGCAGGCCGCCACGGACAGCCATGGCAGGCCGATCGTGAACGCGGAGCGTCCGTCGATCGTCACGACCATGACGTTGACGGCGGCCAGCGCGGCGAGGACCGCGGGCCCGACCAGCTGGAGGTAGGCGAGGGCCCGCCGCGGCATCCGGTCGATCGCCGGGTTGAGCAGGCCGATCGCCCGCGACGGGTACGTCACCGCGAACATCAGGACGGCCAGCGGGACGAGGTCGACGCTCATGGCTGCGGCGCGCCGACCGGGGAGAGTGCGGTCCCGTCCAGCCCGGTCGCTGCGCCGGGACGGGGCGGCACGAGCAGGCCGACGAACGGTCCGGCGACGCCGCCGGCGATGACCCCGATCGTCGGGCTCACGGCCAGCGACGCCACGACGCCGATCGCCGCGCCGGCCAGCGCCGCGACGACCTCGCGGCGGCCGGAGAGGAGCCCGATCGCCAGGCCGGCCATCGCCGCCGGGAAGATCACGTCGATGCCGAACCGGCTCGGCTCGACGATCGCGTCGCCGATCATCACCCCGGCGAACGTCGCGATGTTCCACGGGATGAGGGTCGTCACGATCGCGGGGTACCAGTAGCCGAACCCGTCGTACCGGCTGAGCCGCCGGAAGTGGGCGATCGAGAGGGCGAAGGCCTCGTCGGTCAGGAGCTGGGCGGCGACCGCCCGCTCGAGAAGGCTCCGCCCGCGGAACCACGGCGCGAGCGCCGCCGAGTAGAGGACGTGGCGCGCGTTCAGCAGAAACGTCAGGAGCGCGATCAGCGGCCAGCTCAGGCCGGCCACGACGTAACCGATCGCCGCGAACTGGGCGGCGCCGGCGAACGCGATCAGGCTGAACGCCATCGCCTCGATGACCGAGAAGTGGCCGTTCGTCCGGGCCGTCAGGCCGAAGACGAAGCCGAACCCGAACGCGCTGACGATGATCCCCAGCCCGTCGAGGACGAGCCGGCGCCGGGCCCGCCGCAGCTCCCCGGCGTCCGTCGCGTCCGGACGGGGCGCGGTCAGCGCAGGAAGGTCTTGCCGCACGTCCCGTCGCAGACGACGTAGAGGGCGTGCTTCTCGGCCGCGTAGCCGGCGACGTGGAGGAGGCCCGGGCAGCCCGTGGTCGGGCATTTCCAGACCCACCAGCGCTCGTTGGCGTCGAGGGGCGTCGTCTCGGCCCGGAGCGTGTCGGACAGGCCCTCGCGCGCCTCGACGAGCGCCCCGATCCGCGTCGCGCGCTCGGCCTCGGTCTCGCTCGTGTACGGGTAGTTCTGACCGACGTTCGAGCTCACGCACGCCTCCAGGCTCGGGTATGGGAAAACCGGTGGCGGCGTCGTGTGAGCGCAGCCCGCCACCGGTTTCGCGCAGGATACGTCACCCCTCGGGACGATGCCAGAGCCGTTTGGCTGTCGCGGCGGAACGACGATGGCGGCGTTGCCGCCTGCGGTCCTCGCTCACGCACGTCCGAGTGCGCTCGCTGCGGTCCTCGGCGGCGCCTTGACCTCGTCGCCCCGCCGCGACGAACGCAGTCGCGAGGGTTGCCAGAGCCGATGGCTGTCGCGCCTGGGCACGCCATCGCCGCGTTGGCCGCTGCGCGCCTCGCTCACAGGCGTTGGCGCCTGCTCGCTCCGGTGCTCGCGGCCGCCTTGCGCTGACGCGCCCATCCGCGACGAACGCAGTCGCGAGACTTGCCAGAGCCGTTTGGCTGTCGCGGCGGAACGACGATGGCTGCCTTGCCGCCTGCCGTCCTCGGCCGTCGGAGGTGGCGGGCTGCCGCGCGATGCGCCGGTGACTCGATTCGGCGCCGAACGAGCGAGGCCAGTGTCACGGTTCGACGAATCGCGGCCATGGGCGAGCGCGGCCGACTGGAATGCGATGCATCGGTGCATCACCAGCCACGACGCGATCGGCAACCCCGGCCAGGCGCCAGACGATCGCTACCAGACCGCCGGCAGCCCCGCGCTCCGGGGGTCCGTCGCCGCGGCCAGGGAACCGTCGTCGGCAGCCGGGCCGCCGTCGACCAGCTCGATCGCATGGGCGTGGCCGAGCAGCCCGTTGAACGGGATCGTCCGGGTCACCGGATGGCCGAGGGCCTCGAGCTCGTCGAGGATCGCCGCCGGATAGCGGCGCTCGGCGCGGACGTCGAGCGGCGGCGCGAAGTGGGCCTTCCCGTCGACGAACCAGCGCGGCGCGCCGACCGCCGTCGCGACGTCCAACCCGCCGTCCACCAGGGCCGACACGACCTGGGCGTGGATCTGCGGCTGGGCGTCGCCGCCCATCGACCCGGTGACGACCCACGGCCGCCGCTCGCCGGCCCGGAACAGCATCCCCGGCAGGAGGGTGTGGAGGGTCCGCTTGCCCGGCGCGAGCACGTTCGGATGCTCGGGGTCGAGGCTGAAGTACGAGCCGCGGTTCTGGTAGTGGACGCCGGTGTCGGGGTCGACGACGCCGGACCCGAAGCCCATGTAGTTCGACTCGATCAGGCTGACGGCGTTGCCCGCGTCGTCGACCGTCGCGAGGTAGATCGTTCCGCCGCCGCGGGGGTTCGTCGCGGCCGGTGGGCGGGTGGCCCGGAGCGGATCGATCCGCGCGGCGAGCTCGCCGGCGTGCGCCTTCGAGGTCAGCCGCTCGACCGGGATGTCGAGAAACGCCGGATCGGTCAGCCAGCGGTCCCGGTCGGCCATGGCCAGCTTCGCTGCCTCGATCCCGAGGTGGATCCAACGCGCGTCGGCCACGCCCTCGGGCCCGAACGCGCCCGGCACGGGCGGCTCGAACGTCTCGAGCAGGTTGAGGATCTCCAGCGCGACGATCCCGGAGCTGTTCGGCGGGTGGGTCGTCACCCGGACGCCGCGGTAGTCCGTCGCGATCGGGTCGGTCCAGGTCGAGACGTGGCCACGGAGGTCCTCGACCGTGATCGCCGAGCCCGCCGCGGCGAGCCCGCGGGCCTGGCGCTCGCCGAGCTCGCCGTCGTAGAAGTCGTCGAAGCCGACCTCCGCCAGCCGCTCGAGCGTGGCCGCCAGCGCCGGCAGCCGGACGCGCTCGCCGGGACGCCAGGGCCGCCCGGCCGGCCGGTAGACCCGCTCGAAGCCGGACCCCGGTCCGAGCGCCTCGACCACCGCCGGCAGGATCGTCTCGACCGCGGTGATGAAGCCATCCCACGCCGGGAAGCCGTCCCACGCCAGCTCGATGGCCGGCCCGAGGACCTCCGCCCGGCTCAGCCGGCCATGGCGGGCGTGGGCGTCGCCCCACGACCGGACCGCGCCAGGGACGGTGATCGCGTGCGGGCCGCGATAGGGGAGGGTGACCATCCCCTGCGCGCGCATCCGCCCCGGATCGGCGGCGCCCGGAGCGCGCCCGGATCCGTTCAGCGCGGTTTGGCGGCCGTCGGCCTCGTCCCAGATGAGCCAGAACGCGTCGCCGCCGATCCCGCAGCCGGACGGCAGGACGACGCCGAGGACCGCGTTCGTCGCGATCGCCGCGTCGACGGCGTGGCCGCCGGCTCGGAGGATCGCGAGGCCGGCCGCGGTCGCGAGATGGTGCGGCGCGACGACCGCCCCGTGGGCGCCGCGGACGAGGGGCATCGGCACGAGGGGCATCGGCACGAGGGGCAGGTCGGGCATGCCGGGATTGTAGGTCGCGGTGGCCGCTACCCTGTGCGGGTGCGACCCCTGTACGCGGTCTTCCTCGGGACGTTCACCCTCCGCTTCAGCACCGGCCTGACCGGCGGGCTGTTCCTGTTCTACTTCACCCACCTCGAGCGCGACTACGGCGGGCCCCGGACCGACGAGACGACGCTCGCGGTGATGACGGCCCTCTTCTTCGCCTCCGAGCTGGTTCTCTCGACGCCGTTCGGGCTGCTCTCGGACCGGATCGGGCACCACCGGGTCATGCAGATCGGCCCGCTCTTCGGGATCGTCGCCTCGATCCTGACGTGGGCGTCGGTCAACCTCGTCGTCATCGGCGGGACCCGCCTCCTCGAGGGTGCCTCGACGGCCGCCTCGGTCCCGTCGATCCTCGGCTTCATCGCGATGTTCACGGCCGGCGACGAGCTGCTCCGCGGTCGCGCCTCGGCACGCTTCGAGGGAGCAACCCTGGCCGGGATCGGCGCGGGCGCGGTGGCGGCCGGCATCCTGTACGACGGGATCCCGGAGGTCTGGGGTGGCCTCCAGCGCGACGCCTTCCTGCTGAACGCCGGCTTCTACGTGGTCTCCCTCCTGATCTACCGCTACGGCGTCGGCGAGCCGCCCGGCGAGGCCGCCGCGGTCGCCGGCAGCCACACCGGCTGGCGCCGCTACGCGGCCGTCCTCACGAGCTCCCACGTCTGGCTGCTCGCGCCGACCTGGATCGCGATCAACGCCGCGCTCGGCCTGTGGGCGAGCCAGTCGATCTTCCAGCTGATCAAGGAGCCCGACCCCCGCTTCGCCGACCAGGCCCTGATGGGCGGCTTCGTGGGCGCTCAGATCGCGCTCGGGCTCGGGGTGGCGCTGCTCGTGTTCTTCGCCGGGCTCGCCTTCTGGGGCGAGCGGTTCCGGCGCTACCGGCGGACGACGATCATCCTCTACGGGATCGGCGGCGGGGCCTTGAGCGTCCTCGGTGCGGGCATCGTCAACCACGCGGCCGGAATCGTGCCGCTGGCCCTCGTCGCGGCCCTGCTCGCCGGGGTCGGCCTGTTCGTCCTCGCCGGGGCGACGCCAGCCGCGCTCGGGCTGCTGGCCGACATGAGCGAGGCCTACCCCTCGGACCGCGGCGCGATCATGGGCCTGTACTCCGTGTTCCTCGCCGTCGGCCAGATCATCGGCAGCTTCGTCGGCGCCGAGGCGGCGAAGGGCTTCGGAATCGACGGGATCCTCGGGGCGACCCTCGGGCTGCTCCTGGTCGCGCTCGTGCCGTTGCGGCGGCTGCGGCCATTCGAGCACCGGGTCGGGACGGCCGCCCCCGCGGCGTCCTTCCCGCCGGGCGACGTCGCGGCCTGAGCCCGCCGGGTCACGTCGCGGCCTGAGCCGCGGCGTCCGCGGCGCCGATCCCGTCCCGTATCATCGCGGCGGGGATCGCCACCGTGGAGGGAGAGCCGTGGCCCGCATCGTCTTCGTCACCGACTCGGCGTCCGACCTCGACCCGGCGGTCGCGACGGCCCACGGGATCCGGATCGTGCCGCTCGTCGTCACGTTCGGCGCCGACACCTACCGGGCCGGCGTCGACCTCTCGACGGCCGAGTTCTGGGAGCGGATGACCGCGCCCGACGCGCCCTTCCCGAAGACCGCCGCCGCGAGCCCTGGCGACGTGAAGGCGATCTACGACGGCGCGTTCGCCGAGGGCGCCGACGCGATCGTGTCGGTCCATGTCGCGGGCACCCTGTCGGGCGCGATCAAGAGCGCCGAGATCGCGAAGTCGATGCTGCCCGACCGCGAGATCCACATCGTCGATTCGACGGGGGCGTCGATGGCCGAGTCGATCCTGTGCTTCATGGGCGAGGAGCTGGCGGATCGCGGGCTGCCGGCGGCCGAGATCGCCGAGATCCTCTCGGACCGCGCGTCGGACCTCCGGATGTACGTCTCGCTCGAGACCCTCGAGTACCTGAAGAAGGGCGGCCGGATCAGCGGCGCCCAGGCCGCCATCGGGACGCTCCTGTCGGTCAAGCCGATCATCGCCGTCGAGGACGGCAAGGTCGAGACCGCCGACAAGCCGCGGACCCGCTCGAAGTCGCGCGAGCGCTGCATCGAGATGATCACGGCCAGGCCGATCGAGCGGATCGCGATCCTCCACACGATGGCCCCCGACGTCGACGCGTTCCGGGCCGAGGTGATCCGGCGCGCCGGGCTGGCCGAGGCCGATGTCCCGGTCTCGCTCGTCGGGCCGTCGGTCGGGCCCCACCTCGGGCCGGGCTGCGTCGGCGCCGCGGTGCTGTACCGCCGCTGAGGGCGGCCGCGGTCCCGTCCGGCCGCCGACGGGGCGGGCTGCACAGGCGGGTCGACGCCGGCGCCGCGCCGCTCGGCGCCACCGTGGGCCGAATGGCCCGGGTTGCGGTGAGGTTGCGCCCGGGTTGCGCCATGGTGAACGGCACTCCGTCCCACGCGGGCGAGGGTGGCTATACTCGGGCGTGGCTCTTGACGCGCCGACCGCCCTTTTGACGCGAGCGGCGCCCCGTGGGGCCGTCCGGGAGACGGCTCACATTGCGGGCCGGTCGACGCGACCGGTCATCACGGAGGTTCGCCTCGCATCATGACGACCGAGCACGTCGCCGCGACGATCAACCCCTGGTTGGTCGCGCAGCAGCAGTTCGACCTGGCCGCCGAACGCCTCAACCTCGACCCCGGCCTGCGCCGCGTCCTGCGCGAGCCGCGCCGCGAGCTGACCGTCCACTTCCCGGTGAAGATGGACGACGGCTCGGTCCAGGTCTTCACCGGCTACCGGATCCAGCACAACCTCGGCCGCGGGCCGGCCAAGGGCGGGATCCGCTATCACCAGGACGTGTCCCTCGACGAGGTCAAGGCCCTGTCGATGTGGATGACCTGGAAGTGCGCCGTCGTCGGGATCCCGTACGGCGGTGGCAAGGGCGGCGTGATCGTCGACCCCAAGAAGCTCAGCCAGAAGGAGCTCGAGGCCCTGACCCGCCGCTTCTTCACCGAGATCGAGGTCCTGATCGGCCCGGAGCGGGACATCCCCGCGCCGGACGTCAACACGAACAGCCAGATCATGGCCTGGATGATGGACACCTATTCGATGCACGCGGGCTACACCGTCCCGGGCGTCGTGACGGGCAAGCCCATCAGCCTCGGCGGCTCGGAGGGTCGCAACGAGGCGACCGCCCGCGGCACCGTGTTCTGCATCGTCGAGGCCGCCCGCCATCTCGGGATGGAGCTGCCGAAGACGAAGGTCGCGGTCCAGGGCTTCGGCAACGCCGGCTCGATCGCGGCGACCCTGATCGCCGACGAGGGCGCAACCGTCGTCGCGGTCTCCGACTCGACCGGCGGGATCCACAATCCGGACGGGCTCGACATCAAGCGGGTCATCAACTGGAAGAAGGAGCACGGGACCGTCCAGGGCTTCCCGGGCGCGACGGACATCACGAACGCCGCCCTCCTCGAGGTCCCCTGCGACATCCTGATCCCGGCCGCCCTCGAGAACCAGATCACCGACCACAATGCCGCGAACATCAAGGCGCGCCTGATCGCCGAGGCCGCGAACGGCCCGACGACCCCCGAGGCGGACCAGATGATGTTCAAGGCCGGCAAGTTCATGATCCCGGACATCCTCTGCAACGCCGGCGGCGTGACCGTCAGCTACTTCGAGTGGGTCCAGGACCTGAACCGCGATCACTGGAGCGAGAGCGTCGTCAACGCCAAGCTCAAGGAGATCATGGTCAAGGCCTTCAGCGAGACCCTCGCGATCGCCCGCCGCGAGCAGTGCGACATGCGGACCGCCGCCTACCTGCTGGCCGTCCAGCGGGTCGCCGACGCGACCGCGATGCGGGGCCTCTACCCGTAAGCCAACCGTTCTGCTGCACCGAACGAGCCCCGGTCATTCGACCGGGGCTTCGTCGTTCGATTGATGCGCCGCAGAGCACCACAATCGACGGGCGCATTCGTCACACGGCCAGCCATCCCGTCCGACCGAGAGCGTGCATGATCCGCTGCCTGGCCCTGCTTCTCCTGTTGTCCGCGTGCGTGGCCCAGCCGGCGCCATCCGGCGCACCGGGCCCGACCGAGTCCCTTCCGGACCTCGCAAGCCCGTCACGCGCGGCGCGGCCGGTCCCCAGCGCCAGTCAGACGTCGTCCGTCGGGCCCTCGACGACCGAGCCGAGCCCAACGTCCGGGGCATTCCCGATCGCGGACCCCGCCGCCGGCGTTCCGGCGGCAATCGAGACGTTCGCCTGGGGTGGCGCGCAGGCAGAGACGCTTCCGGACGGCAGCTCCGTCGAGCACGTCTTCAGCGGGCTGCTGAACCACGGGCCGACGCTTCGGTTCGAGGTCACCCGCCCGGCGGGGTACCCGTGGCTCGTCGCCGTGGCAGGCGAGATCGCGACCACGACGGCAGCCGCAGGCGGCGGCGTCCACCTCGAGATCCGGCACGCCGTCGACGGCGCGATCGCGGCGGCCATCGACGTTGCCGGCGACGGGACCGGCAAGCTCGCTGTCGACCCGGAGCGTCGGCTCGCGTATCTGGCGACGACTCTCGCGACGGGCGGCGTGGCGATCCACCGCCTTTCGTTCGACGGGTCGACCGACGACGTCCTGATCCGGCTCGACGGCCGGTTCACGCCCGACGCGATCCCGACGGAGCGCTACGACCTGACGCTCGACGCGGACGGCGTCCTGGTGGTCGAGGCGTGTGCGGAGCTCGACGGTTGCCGGGTCTGGGAGGTGCCGCCGGATGCGGTGGCCGCCCCGGCGCCGCGCACCCTCCCGGGCCATCCGCCGATCGTCTGCGGGATCGTCGGTGTGACCCGCGACTGGCTCGTCGTCCAGGATGACGCCGCGTGCTGGGCTGACACGGGGGACGCCCCGCTGCCGGTCCGGGCCATCCGACGATCGGACGGCGTCAGCCACCTCGTGACGGACGACCATGTCGGGGTCGGTCGGGTGATCGAAACGGGCGGCCGGACGATCCTCGTCGGCGCCGATCCGATCCTCGCGGGCGCGACCGTGAACGTGGTCGAGTACGAGGTCGGATCCGGGGCCAGGTCGATCGCGCTCCGCGGCCTGTTGCCGAGCCCGAGCGATCAGTCGATCCTGGTGTCGCCGACCGCACTGCCGGGCTCCTGGGTGCTCCTGGAGCCGTGGTTCGTCGAGGCCACGGCGCTGCCGGCGATCCCGGCGAGGCTCCTGGACCTCGCGTCCGGACAGGTCATCGAGCTGCCGATCGGAACCTTCGGTTGGACATGACGGAGTGACTGGCGGTCCGACCGCAGCTGTCGGCTCCGTCGACCTCCGGCGATCGGGCGGCTGCTACCATCCGAGGCATGCTCGACCACGAAGAGAAGTTCCTGTTCAAGGAGGAGATCCTCCACCTCGCCAACGCGGTGGCGGAGCCCGGCGCCCTCGACAACGTCGAGGACCTCCTGACGGACGTGATCACGAGCCCGCGCTTCGATTCCGAGGTGTTCACCCTCGAGCGCAGCCTCCAGGTGATGCTCGGGCCGCGGGCCGGAACGACTCTCGTCGGGCTCCTGACCGTCGCGCCCGAGGTCTTCGAGGAGGTCGCCGAGGTCCGGATCCCGTCCGAGGTCCACGAGCGCCTCGTCGCGTGGCGCGCCCGGTTCGGGCTGGCGATCGACAACGCCCTGAACTTCCTGAACAACCCCGACGGCATCCAGGGCCACAACTTCGCGACCCAGGTGGCGCATGTCGAGGAGCGCCGCGTCCTGCAGGGCCGCCTGACGCTCGTCCGCTACAACAACGAGCCGCAGTTCTTCCAGGCCGACGCGAGCGTGTTCCTGGGGCTCGTGACCGACATCATGGAGCGCCTCGGGCCGTACCTCGAGCCGGACGCCGTCGATGCCGAGACGCTCTCCCGCCTCCGCGACGCGGTCGCCCTGATCGAGCGCAAGACGGCGTCCCGGAGCTGATCGTCGGGGCGGCCGAGTCGCTGCGCCGGCTTCGTCTCGCCGCCGCGGACCCCGCGCCGACGCCGTGACGACAGCTCGAACCGGGCCTAACGTTCCAGCCATGGAGATCTGGCCAGGTCCGCCGCCCGCCACCCGCCGGTCGAGCGGTCGCCGACCGTGAGACAGCTGTACCTCGCCGCCACCGGCCAGAACAGGGGCAAGACGACCGCCTCGCTCGGGCTCTTCGACGGCTTCCTCCGAGCGGGCCTGCGGACGGCGTTCATGAAGCCGGTCGGCCAGCGGACGGTCATCGACCACGACCAGCCGGCCGACGAGGACGCGGTCCTCATGCACGAGGTCTTCCCCCTCGCCGCCGACTACGCGAACATGAGCCCGGTCCATATCCCGCGCGGCTTCACGAAGAAGTACATCGCCGGCGACGTCGTCGAGGACCTCGGGGAGCGGATCGTCGCCGCCCGCGACACGTTCCGGGCGGACCACGACATCCTCCTGATCGAGGGGACGGGCCATGCCGGCGTCGGCGCGGTCATCGGGCTGTCGAACGCGGTCGTGGCGGCGATGCTCGGGGCGCCCGCGATCATCGTCAGCGAGGGCGGGGTCGGCCGGCCGATCGACGAGATCGTCCTCAACGCCTCGCACTTCGCCGCCCACGGCGTGCCCGTTGCGGGGGCGATCGTCAACAAGGTCGACCTCGACGCCCAGCCCGGGATCGAGCGCGTCCTCGAGCGGGGGCTGGCGTTGAACGGGATCCGCCTCCTCGGCGTCCTGCCGGTCCGCCCGATCCTCTCCAACCCGACGCTCGGGATGGTTCTCGAGGGCGTGGGCGGCGAGACGATCCACCCAGGCCCCGACCTCGACCGGGTGATCGACGGGGTCGCGATCGGGGCGATGGAGCCGAAGCACATGCTCCAGCGCGTCGGCCCCGGCACGCTCGTCATCGTCCCGGGCGACCGCGAGGACGTGATCCTGACTCTGACGACCGCGCACCTCGCCCGGCGCTTCCGGATCGCCGGCGCGGCCGAGGCCGCCCGGATCGCCCAGGTCGCGGCAGAGGCGACGAACGAGCGGACGGCCAACGTCGAGGGTCACGAGGGCGCCGCGATCGGCCTCCTCCTGACCGGCGGCTACCGGCCGCGCGACGCGGTCCTCGCCGCGATCCGCCAGGCCGACCTGTTCGCGACGATCGTCCCCGAGGACACCTACCTCGTCGCGTCGGAGGTCCACGACCTGCTCGTCAAGACCCATCCCGCCGACGTCGAGAAGATCTCGCTGATCAAGGCCCTCGTCGCCGAGCACCTCGACATCGAGCGGATCCTGGCGGTCGCGACGGAGGTCCCCGCGGGCTGAGCCGGGAGCTGGGCCAGCTGGATCAGGCGCCCTGCAACGCGCGCTCGCGCCGCCGCGCCATCCAGCGTCCGATCCGGACGACCTGCCACGCCGCGATCAGGAGGATCCCGCCACCCACCGCCAGGGGCAGCCCGACGATCGCCAGCCAGATCCCGATCGAGGTCGTCGTCTGGCCGATCCGGACGAGCTTGCCGCTCGCCCGGGCAACGTCGTCGGCCGGGTCCCAGCCCTTCACGGGCGCCGGCGTGGCGGCCGGGCGCACGACGGCGGGGAGGTGGAACGTCACGTCCAGGCTGCCGTAGGCCGCGCGATCCTCGAGCTGCTGCCGATCGGCGACGGCCTTCTCGATCTCGCCGCGCGTGGTCGTCAGCTTGTCCTGGACGTCGAGGACGTCGCTGATCTTCGTCGCCTTCGCCATGATCGCCTGGAGGGCCGCCTCGGTCGCCCGGAGGTTGGCGATCCGGGCGCCGAGGTCGACGACCTGGCCGGTGACCTCCTCGGTCGTGATCTGCTCGCGGTCGATCTTCCGAGCCAGCGTGTGGAGCGACCGGAGCGTCGCGTCCCACGCGGCGCTCGGGATCCGGTAGGTGACCTCGGCCGACGCGTCGGCGGCGCTGGCGGTCTGGCTCGATCCGCTTACGTAGCCGCCGGCCCGCAGGACCGCGGCATCCCCGTCGCGCACGGCCGCGGCGAGGTCCGCGACCTCGAGGCGGAGCTCGCCGGTCCGGACGATCAGGAGCGCCTGGACGGGGGCGGCGGCCGCATCCGCGACCGGTCCGGAGGCCCCCTCGCCGGTCGCCCCGTTGCCATCCGTGCCATCCGTGGTGTCCGACGTGCCGCCGCCCTGGTGGTCGGGGATCGCGGCGCCGACCGTCGAGAGGACGGTCGACACCTGGCCGCCCATGAACACGGAGGACGCGAGGAAGGCCCCGCCGATCAGGAGGCCGACGATGATGAACAGGGTGCGCCGGTTCGGAAGGTCGTCCATGCCGTCGATCGTCGGCGGCCGGGGGCGTCCGGGCGAGCGATGAGACCACTGAACCCGGATGTCGGGCGGTCATCGCCCCGCCACGGTGGATCCGTCAGACGAGTGGCTCGTTGTCGATCAGGCGGGTGTCACCGAGCCGGGCCGCCAGCGACAGGAGCGCCGGCTCTCCGTCGGCGACCTGGTCGAGCTCCGCCAGCGTCTGCCCGTCGGCGACGCTGACGTAGGCCGGGGTCGCCAACGGCTCCTCCGTGAGGACCTCCCACATCGCGTCGCGAAGGGCGTCGCCGCCGCGCTCGCCCGCCTCCCAGCGGGCCCGGGCGGCGAGGAGGGCCCGATGGAGGACCGGGGCGGCGGCGCGCTCGTCGGGCGTGAGGTGGACGTTCCGCGACGACAGGGCGAGCCCGTCGGGCTCCCGGACGGTCGGGCAGGCGATGACCTCGGTCGGGATCGCGAGGTCCCGGGCCATCTGGCGGATGACCAGGACCTGCTGGGCGTCCTTCTGGCCGAAGTAGGCGCGATCAGCGCCGATCAGGTCGAACAGGATGGCGACGACGGTGGCGACACCGTCGAAATGGCCGGGCCGGGCCGCGCCCTCGAGGGGTCGGGCGACCGCCCCGACCGACACGGTCGTGTCGAAGCCGGGCGGGAAGACCTCCTCGACCTCGGGGGCGAACACGAGGTCGACCCGCTCCTCCGCGCAGATCGCGAGGTCGCGCGCCTCGTTCCGCGGGTAGCGCTGGTAGTCGGCCGCCTCGTTGAACTGACGCGGGTTGACGAAGATCGTGACGATCGTCGTGGCGTTGCCGGCGCGGGCCTGCTCCATGAGGGACCGATGTCCCGCGTGGAGCCAGCCCATCGTCGGGACGAGGCCGAGCGGCCGCGGCGCGTCGGCCAGGGCCTCGCGCAGGGCGGCCCGGGTGCGGACGATCCGGGTCGTCGGCCGGAGCTCGATCGTGGTCACGCGGTGAGGCTACGGCATCGGGGCCGGGACGCGTCGAACGGCGAGGACCCGAGGGGATCCTCGCCGTTCGCGGGAGGCGGGGTGGGTGCCGGCGATCGCGCGCCGGCCCGCGTGGGTTCAGGCCGGTTCGAACGCTCGCTGGAAGGCCGGAGCCTTGGCGCTCTCGGTGGCCGCCCGGGTCGCCCAGACCAGGCCGAGCCCGGTCAGGAGGACCGTCGCGCCGATCAGGGCGAACAGGGCGGCGATGCCGAGGCCCATCGTCAGGGCGGAGGCGGTGACGCTGCCGACGCCGAGCTCGGCGATCAGGGCATGCGCGGTGCCGGTCCAGATCTTGTCGCGGGCGGCACCCTCGATCGGGTTCGTCCGGTCGAAGCCGGTCCAGTACTTGCCGGTGTTCTGGAAGTCATAGGTGCCGGCCGCCTGGACGACCTTGCCGTCGACGACGACATCCGCGGGGAAGGTGACGGTGGTGGCGGCGTGGAGGGTGTGGTACGAGATCGTGGCCATCTGGTACATGTACTCGCTGGCCGTGTTGACGAGCGGGTGGTTCGGGTTCAGCTCGTTCGAATCGACCTTGAAGCCCCAGTCATTCGTCAGGAGGGCGAGGATCGCCTGGGCGCCCTCGGTCTTGCCGCGGTCGACGAGCTGGCCCTGGTCGTTGTGCGTGACCTTGGGCCCGGGGTCGAGCACGGTTGGGGCGGCCCGCCCGGCCACGGCGCCGCTGGCCCCGGCCCCGGCGCCGGCGCCGCCCGCTCGCTCCCTTGTCCCACCGCGCGGCGGCGGCGAATAGCCGCATATCGCTGGGGGAGAGCCGCAGACCACGATGGCGAGTGCCCGCAGACCACGAGGCGAGTAGCCGCATTTCACCGGCGATCCCGTCGTCGCGCAGCCGACGGTCAGCCGTCGTCGTGAAGTCGTTCCGCGTTCGGGTAACGACCGCGATTCCGCGGCGCTGGGCGACCGCTGCCGGACGGCGCCCGCTGTGGCGTGACGAGGACGGGCGATCGGTCGGCGCGGCCGGGTCGGCGCGCCGCCCCCTCAGAGGTCGCGGTCGAGGGGGATCCCGCCCGGGATCGCGTCCCGGTCGGCATCGCGATCGGACGCGCCGCGGTCGGACGCGCCGCGGCCGAGCACCTCGTCGAGGACCTCGTCGTCCATCCGGACGGTCTGCTCGGGCCCCGGGAACGTGCCGGCCGCGACGTCCGCCGCGTAGGCCTGGGCGGCGGCGAGGATCGTCCCCCTTAAATCGGCATACGGCTTCGCGTGCTTCGGGTGCCAGGCGTCGATCCCGAGGAGGTCCGTGATCACCTGGACCTGGCCGCTGCAGCCCGCGCCCGCGCCGATGCCAATCGTCGGGATCCGCAGCCGATCCGTGATCGCCGCGGCGAGCTGCTCGGGAACGAGCTCGAGGACGATCGCGAACGCGCCCGCCTCCTGGACCGCGAGGGCATCGTGGAGCAGCGTCCGGGCCTGCTCGCGGTTCTTGCCGAGGACCCGGACCTTGCCCGCGGCGTTGGCCGCCTGGGGGGTCCAGCCGATGTGGCCCATCGTCGGGATCCCGGCCTTGACGATCGCCTCGATCGTCCGTTGCGTGCGCACCCCGCCCTCGACCTTGACGGCCTGGGCCCCGGCCTCGGACAGGAACCGGCCGGCGTTGGCGACCGCGGTCTCGGGGGTCGCGTAGCTCAGGAAGGGCATGTCGCCGATCACGAGCGCGCGCTTCGCGCCGCGGGTCACGGCGGCCGTGTGATGGAGCATGTCCGCCATCGACACCGGGATCTCGTTCTCGTAGCCGAGCATCGCCCGGCCGAGCGAATCGCCGACGAGCAGCAGGGGGATCCCGGCCTCGTCGAGGAGCTTCGCCGTCGGATAGTCGTAGGCGGTCAGCATCGCGATCCGCTGGCCGTCGGCGTGGAGCTTGGCGATGTCACCGACGGTCAGGCGGCGGATGGTCTCCGAGGTGGCGCTCAAGGTCGGGTCTCCTGCGTGACGGGCTCAGTCTGCGACCCGCTGCCGCGGGCGTCCAGCGCGGCGGCCACGCGATCGAGGATCCGATCGGCGACCTCGCGCTTCGACAGCAGCGGCAGCTCGTCGCGCGAGCCGTCGGCGGCGAGGATGACGACCCGGTTCGTGTCGGTCCCGAACCCGGAGCCGGCCTCGGACACGTCGTTCGCCACGAGGAGGTCGACGCCCTTCCGGCGCAGCTTGTCGGGCGCCCGATCGAGCGAGCCCGTCTCGGCCGCGAAGCCGACGAGGACGGGCCGGGCCGGATCGCCGGGAGGCGGCACCGCCGAGGCGATGCCGGCGAGGATGTCCTCGGTCGGCTCCAGCTCGAGGGTCAGGCCCTCGTCGCGGCTGAGCTTGGTCGATGCCGACCGGCGCGGCCGGAAGTCGGCAACGGCGGCGGCCATGATCAGGGCGTCGGCCGATCCGACGGCCTGCCGGACGGCGTCGGCCATCGCGGCGGTCGTCTCGGCTCGGACGACGGTCACGGCCGGATCGCCGGGCAACGCCACGCTCACCTGGCCCGCGACGAGCGTGACCCGCGCGCCGCGCGCGAGCGCGGCCTCGGCCAGGGCGACGCCCATCCTGCCGGTCGACCGGTTGCCGATGAACCGGACCGGGTCGATCGGCTCGGCCGTGCCACCGGCGCTGACGACCACACGGCGGCCCGCGAGATCGGCGTCACGGACCTCGCCGCTGATCGGCGGGCGGGCGGCGGGATCCGGAGCCCGGACGGGCCGGCCCGCGACGGCGGCGACGACCGCGTCGACGATGGCGCCGGTCTCCGCGAGCCGGCCGCGGCCCGTCTGGCCGCTGGCGAGCGGCCCCGCCTCGGGCTCGACGATCGCATAGCCGAAGTCGTCGCGCAGCCGGGCGACGTTCGCCCGGGTCGCCGGGTGGCCGTACATCTCGCCGTCCATGGCCGGGGCGACCACGACCGGCGCGGCGCTCGCGAGGACGGCCGCCGTGACCGCGTCGCCGGCGAGCCCGGCGGCCATCGCCGCGAGCCAGTGGGCCGTGGCCGGGGCGACGACGATCGCGTCCGCGCTGTCGGCGATCACGATGTGGCCGATCCGCTGGTCGTCGAGGAGGCCGCCGCCGACATCGGTCTCGACCGGGTGCCGGGTCAGCGCCGCGAACGTCAGGGCGCCGACGAAGCGCGTCGCGGTCGGGGTCATCAGGACGACGACGTCGGCGCCCTCGTCGCCGAGGCGGCGGACGAGGTCGGCGGCCTTGTAGGCCGCGATCGAGCCGGTGATCCCGACGGCGATCAGCCGGCCGGCGAGCCTGCCGGCGGGCGGCATGCCGGAATCGGCCGTCACGTCGGCAGCCCGAGCTCGAGCGGCTGCCCGCCGCCGACCTCGGCGTGGAGGATCGCGAGGCCCTTAAGGGTCAGGGTCGGGTCGATCGCGTCCACGTTCGCGAGCCCCTGGGCCCACGGCGCCGCCGCGAGGCCGCCCGTGAGGATCAAACGGACGTCACCGGGCGCGACCCCGGACGCCTCGGCGAGCTCGACCCGGATCCGGGCGATCAGGCCGTCCGCGAGGGCCTGGTAGCCGAGGATGCTCCCGCTCTGGATCGCGCTGACCGTGTCGCGACCGATCGCCCGGTCCGGCGCTCGCAGCTCGACCCGCGGCAGCTTCGCGGTCCGTGCCGCGAGCGCCTCGAGGCCGAGCTCCAGCCCCGGCGCGATCGCCCCGCCGACGAACGCCCCGTCGGCGGCCACGCAGTCGATCGTCGTGGCCGTCCCGAAGTCGGCGACGACGGCCGGCGTCCCGTGGATCCGGGCCGCGGCGAGCGCGTTCACGAGGCGGTCGGCGCCGACGTCCGCGGGACGGTCGACACGGATCGCGATCGGGACGGTCCCGGCGGCGGCGACGAGGAGCGGCCGCTCACGCCGGGCGGCGACGGCTTCGAGGGCGGCGGTGAGGGACGGGACCACCGAGCAGCAGGCGATCGCGGAGACGTCGGCGAACGAGGCGTCGTCGAGCCGGAGCAGGGCCTCGAGGAGGAGCTCGAGCTCGTCGGCCGAGACCCGCGGATCGGTCGCCGCGCGGCGCGTCGCGGCGAGGGACCCGTTCCGGAACAGGCCGGTCGTGAGGTTGGTGTTGCCGATGTCGAGCGCGAGCAGCATGGGCCGATCATACGGGTCGCCGGGCGGTGCCCTCGAACCAACGCCGAACTGCCCCGCGTGGGCGCCCAATTCCGCCGTGAAATCGGGTGTCGACCGGCGGTCCGCTGCGTTACCATCGGCCTGCCCACCGCCGCCCACCGCCGCCCACCGCTCGGTCCAGCCCCCGACCTCTCCGACCGCCGAGGAGCATCCGCCGTGACCTCCGTCCCGTCCGCGAAGTTCTTCGTCAACCAGGGCGTCGTCACGAGCCGCGTCGACATGCAGAACCTCCTCCGGCCTCTCCTCAAGCAGACCGTCTCGTACCGCTACCAGCGCGGCCGCGAGCTCGTCGCCCACGGCACGGGCTGGGTCGAGCGGATCGTCTCGGACGACCCGGACATCTCGACCTACTTCACCCCGATCTCGATCAGCCTCAACGTGGATTCCTTCGAGCACCTCGAGTTCGACACCCGCCCGGACCAGCTCCTCGTCTATGCCCTCGTCCAGGGCGACGAGCGGGTGATCATCGAGTACGCCCCGCTGACGATCGACGACAGCGCGTCCGGCGGCGCCGAGCAGCTCACGTTCGACACCAGCGGCTTCGTCCAGATGGAGCTCCAGGGGCTGGAGGCTCGCGAGATCGAGTAGGTCTGGCGCGTTCGCCCAGGAGGAGCGGCGCGCCGGCGAGGGGATCGGTTGGGAGGGAGACGGGCCCGACCGGGGATCCGGACGGCCCGGGAGCACGAGGCGTGGTCCGAGCCCGCCCGGGCCTCGGCGCGCGAGGGAGTTGGAGGGACTGACTCGACGTGGATGGAATTGCCAGCTACTTCAAGTTCTCCGAGCGGGGAACGACCATCGGGACGGAGGCCCGAGCCGGCCTGACGACCTTCATGGTCATGGCCTACATCATCTTCCTGAACCCGAGCATCCTCACCGGTGGGTTCAAGGATCTCGACCCGGCGTTCACCGCGGTCGCGCTCTCGGCGGGCACGGCCCTGATCGCCGGGATCATGACGATCGCGATGGGCATCGTCGGCAACTACCCGCTGGCCCTGGCCGCGGGCCTCGGGATCAACGGCATCGTCGCGTTCTCGCTGATCGGCCAGGGCCTCTCGCCGGCCGGCGCGATGGGCGTGATCCTGCTCGAGGGCATCGTCGTCACGATCCTCGTCATCGTCGGCTTCCGGGAGGCGGTGATGAACGCCGTGCCGCTCGGCCTCAAGCGGGCGATCGGCGCGGGCATCGGCCTGTTCATCCTCTTCATCGGCTTCGCCAACGGCGGCTTCGTCGTCGCCAACCCGCCGGCGACGCCCGTCACCTTCCACCTGCCGACCGAGCCCGCCGACTTCGTCTTCTGGATCGGCGTGATCCTGACGGTCGGCCTGTGGGTCCTGAAGATCCGGGCGGCGCTCGTCATCAGCATCCTCGTCACGACGGTGATCGCCCTGGTCGCCGGGGTGACCAAGATCCCGACGGACTTCGTCCTGACGCCGTCGTTCTCGACGATCGGCCATGTCGATCCCTTCCAGGTCTTCCAGAAGCTGAACGTGATCGCGGCGGTCCTGATCGTCTTCTCGATCATGCTCACCGACTTCTTCGACACGATGGGGACGGTCACCGCCGTCGCCAGCGAGGCCGGCCTGACGCGTGACGACGGCTCGGTCCCGAACGTCGGGCCCGTCCTCCTCGTCGACTCCGTCGCCGCGGCCGTCGGCGGCCTCGCCGGCGTCAGCTCGAACACGACCTACATCGAGTCGGCGGCCGGCGTCGCCGAAGGCGGCCGGACCGGGTTCGCCTCGGTCGTGACCGGCGTCCTGTTCCTGCTCGCGATCTTCCTGTCGCCGATCGCCGGGATCATCCCGGGCGTGGCCACGGCGCCCGCCCTGATCCTCGTCGGCTACCTGATGTTCACCCAGGTCAAGGGCATCGACATCGGCGACGTCGACGAGGGCATCCCCGCCCTCCTGACGATGATCCTCATGCCGCTGACCTACGACATCACGGTCGGCATCGGCGCCGGGTTCATCTCGTGGGTCGTCATCAAGCTGTTCCGCGGCCGCTTCGACGCCATCCACCCGCTGATGTGGATCGTCTCGATCGGCTTCCTGGTGTTCTTCCTCCAGAACTGGATCATCGGCATGCTGCCGAGCTAGGCGAGCTGCGACGGAGATCCCACGACCGGCGGCCCGGCGGGCCGCCGGTCGTTCGTTGTCCGCTACCATCGACACGATGTTCGAACGTACCGCGCTGGCCGGTGGGCCGCGCGTGATCAGCGCCAGGCTGTCGGGCGCCCGTTCGGTCTCCATCGCGGCATACGTCCTCGCCGGCTCGCGCCTCGAGACGCCCGAGGAGTCCGGGGCCGCCCACTTCATGGAGCACCTCACCTTCAAGGGCACCGAGCGCTTCCCCTCGACCCGCGCGATCTCCGAGGCGATCGAGGGCGTCGGCGGCTCCTTCAATGCCGCCACCGATCGCGAGTCGACGGTGTACTGGGTCCGCGTCCCGCTCCGCGAGGCGACCCGGGCGATGGACGTCCTCGGCGAGCTGATCGTCCGGCCGCGCCTCGAGGAGGCCGAGATCGACGGGGAGCGGACGGTGATCGTCGAAGAGATCCGCTCGTACCTCGACGACCCGGCGGAGCACGCCCAGACGCTCTTCCAGCAGGCGATGTTCGGGAGCGGCCCACTCGGCCGCGAGATCTGCGGCGACGAGGACGGGATCCGGGCGCTGCCGTCGGAGACGATCCGCGGCTTCTGGCGGACGATGTATCGCCCGGCGAACACGGTCGTCGCCGTCGCCGGCGACCTCGACCACGGGACCGCGGTCGATCTCGCGGCGACCGCCTTCGGCACCGGCAACGGCCCGATCCCGGGCTACGCCCCCGCCCCGGCCCTGCCGGCCGGTGAGCGGGCCCTCCTGAAGGCCCGCCGCGACGCGACCCAGGCCCAGCTGATCGTCGGCGTCCCGGCCCTCCACCGCGACCATCCCGACGCGTGGATCCTGGCGGTCCTCAACGGGGTCCTCGGCGACGGGATGTCGAGCCGCCTGTTCCTCTCGGTCCGGGAGGCCCAGGGCCTCGCCTACGACGTGTCGTCGGGGCTCGTCGACTACGCCGATGCCGGCTCGCTCGAGGTTTCCGCCGGCGTCGATCCCGAGCGGCTGCCCGCGGCGCTCGACGCGGTCCTCCTCGAGCTCGCCCGCCTCCGCGACGAGGCGGTCCCGGCCGACGAGCTGGCGAAGACGAAGGCCTACCTCTCGGGCGGGCTCGAGCTGCGGATGGACGAGACCCGCCACCTCGCCTCGTGGATCGGCGGCCAGGAGGCGCTCCACGACCGGGTCCTCGACCTCGACGAGGCGCTCGCCGCGGTGGCGGCGGTCGACAGCTCCGACGTCCAGCGCCTGGCCGGCGAGCTCATCTGCGACGACGGCCTGCGCCTCGCGGTGGTCGCGCCGGCCCGCTCGCTGCGCGGCCTCGAGCGACGCCTGAGGCTGCCGGCATGACCACGCCCTCGGTCTTCCCCGGGCCGCCCGGCCCGGGCGCCGGTGCGGCTCCGACGGGAGCCCAGCGCGACCCGGACCTCGCTCTCGCCCGGGTCCACCTGCTGCTCGGGTCGCTCAGCCTGGCCCGGACGGAGCTGGAGACGCTCGCCGGCCGGGGCCTCCTCGACGACGACGCGATCCGCGATCTGGCGGAGGCGCGCTGGCGGACGGGCGACCTCGCCGGGGCGGGGGAGGCGGCGGCCGCCTGGCTGGAGAGCCGGCCCGACGACATCCTGGGGCTCGTCATCGCGGCCGAGGCGCAGGCGGCGCTCGGCCGGCCGGGCGAAGCGCGCCGTCTCGCCGGGCGGGCGATCGAGCGCGCCAACGGGTCGCTCGACCCGGTCTTCGCCGGGATGCAGCGGAGCGCGATCTGGCCGGTCGAGCCGGGCGCGGCGGTCGGCCCGGTCGGCGTGCTGTTCGACGACCTCCACCCCGGGCCGCAGGCCCTGGCGCCGCTGCCGGCGTGGGCGACCGGCGGCGAAGGCGACGCGACGGCCGATGGGCCCGGCAGCCATCCGGCCGAGCCGTTCGAGCCGAGCCTGCCGGCGGCGATCGCCAACGGGCCGAGCCTGTGGGGCGACGATGCGGCGGGCGCGGTTGCCGCCGCGGACGACGACCTCGATCCGACGGCGCTGTTCCACCGGGCTCGGACGGCGCTCGAGGCCGGGGCCCAGGCCGAGGCCGCGACGGGCCTGATCCTCGCCCTCCGCGCCTCGCCCAGCCTGGCGCCCGCCGTCCTCGACCTCCTCGCCGGCCGGGGCGAGCCGATCCTGGCCCTCGTCCGGGGCGACGCCCAGCGGATCGTCGGGCGTGAGCTGGAGGCGGTCCGCGACCACGCGGTGGCGGCCGGCGGCCTTGCCGCGGCGGACGAGGTGAACGCCGAGCCCGCACCCGAACCCGGCGGCGGGGACGAGCCCGGCAGCGGCGAGGAGGCCGGCCCCGGCGAGGCCGACGAAGACCACCCCGACGACGGCGACCACGACGGCCACCCCGACGACGGCCACCCCGACGACGGCAACCCCGACGACGGTGACGGACCCGGCGACGGTGGCGACCCCGACGACCAGCACCCCGATCGGCAATCCCCCAGCCCCGACCAGGAGACCCCGTGAACGAACGCACCCTCGTCCTCATCAAGCCTGACGGCGTCCAGCGCCTCCTGACCGGGCGGATCCTCGCCCGCTACGAGGACCGCGGCCTGAAGCTCGTCGCGCTGAAGCTGATCCAGGTCGATTTCGGACCTGGCCGAGCGCCACTACGCGGTCCATCGCGAGAAGCCGTTCTTCCGCGGCCTCGTCGAGTTCATCACGAGCGCCCCGCTCGTCGCGGCGGTCCTCGAGGGTCCCAACGCCATCGCCGTCGTCCGGGCGATGAACGGGGCGACCCGCCCCCACGAGGCGGCGCCCGGATCGATCCGCGGCGACTTCGCCCTCGAGACCGCCCAGAACCTCGTCCACGCCTCGGACAGCCCCGAGAGCGCCGCCGCCGAGATCGAGCTGTGGTTCGCGGCAGCCGAGCTTCACGCCTACGAGCGCGAGATCGACCGCTGGGTCCTCGCTCCGGAGGAGTAGGCCGGGTCCGTCGTCGGGTCGCGCCCGACGCGGGGGAACCCCGCCCTCAGTTGGCCTCGTCCGGCGCCGCCGACCCGCCGACCGGCTGGAACGTGATGCCCGGTGTCTCCCCGGGCTGCCCGCCATCCGGCCCGGCGGAGGGCGCCACCCCGCCGTCGCTGGCGGGTCCGCCGATGACCGGAACCGCGGCCGCCGCCTCGGGCACGCCGAGGCCGCCGCCCCCGACGGCGAAGGCCAGGACGGCCAGGGCGAGGACCGCCACCGACGCGAGCGGGACGCGGTTCAGGCGGGCCGCCGCCGGCAGCGCCCACAGCTGGTCGAGCAGCCCGGCGAAGGCGTGGGCCGCCCGCTCGAACAGGCGCTCGGTCGTGCCCAGCCCGACCATCGGCCGGTGCGGCCAGCGGATCGGCCAGCCGGGTCGCTCGCCGGATCCGGCCCGGACCGCCGGCCCGGGCCGCTGGACGCCGATCCACAGGATCCGGATGTAGATCGCCGCCGCCGCGACGGGGGCGATGGCGACGAGACTGGAGACCACGTCCGGCAGGGCGAACCGGGCGAGCGTCGCCCGTGCCTCCCAGGCCACGAGCCCGGGCCAGCCGATCGCCGCGACAGAGCCGACCGCCAGGGCGACGGCCAGCAGCGGGGTCCGCCGGGCCCAGCCGGCGAGGTCCGGCAGGCGCCGCGTCCCGTATCCGCCGTGGATCGCCACCGCCCACGCGGCGAACGCGCTCCGGCCGACGACGAAGACCAGGAGCCAGGTCCGGCTCGACTCCCAGACACCGGGGTCGAGCCCGGCGAGGGCGAGGACGACGAACCCGGCGTCGGCGACGATCGTGTAGCCGACGACGTGCTCGAGGTCGTCCTGGATCAGGGCGGCGACGATCCCGAGCACGACGCTGGCGGCGCCGATGGCGGCGATCAGCGTCCGCTCGTTGGCGAGCGGCAGGGCGAGCGGGGCGACGGCCTGGTCGACCCAGGTCAGGGCAACCGCGGCGAGGGCGGCCGGGCCCCAGGCCATGAGGAGCGGCAGGGCGACGCCCGGAGCCGCGTCGGCGACGCGGGCCGCCCAGAGGTGGAAGGGGATGGCGCCGAAGCGGATCGCGACCGCGACCGCGAACGCGAGGTAGGCCAGGCCGAACACCTCGGGCGCCGCCACGAGGTCGTCGAGCGGCCGGGCGAGCCACGCGGTGGCGACGATCGCGAGCGTCCCGGCGACGGCGATCGCCCGCAGCTCGCGGATGCCGACGGACGCAGCCCGGGCGGCCGCCCCGACCGGGGCCGCGACGAGGATCCCGGCAAGACCGCCGGCCGTGGCGGCGAGGACGGCGATCCCGGGATCGGGCAGGGCAAGGGCGAGGACGGCGGCCCCCAGGCCGAGGACCACGATGCCGGGAACGTCCGGCTCGTGGATCGCCGACGCGTCGACCGCGACGAGGAGCAGCCCGACGACGCTGCCGAGGAGGGCGTAGAGACGCAGCCACTCCGACGCGGCGAGGGTCGTGCCGCCGATCCGGATGGCGGCCCGGGGGTCGATCGAGGCCGCGACGGCGATCATCGCGGCGAGGCCCGCGAGCGCGATCAGGGTCGACCACCCGCGGTGGGCACGGACGACGAGCGCGGCCGTCCCGGCCGCCGCGGCGACGATCACGAACGGCAGGACGGTCACGGCCGGTCCTCCGGCGTCGGGCCCGGCTTGCGGCGGGTCGAGCGCGCGGCGCGGGCGGGCCGGGTCGGGCGCGGCTCGACGGCCGCGCCGGGGCTCGGCTCCGCCGTCGGCGTGGTGGCGGTCGCTTCGGGCAGGCGCTCGGTCGGAGGATCGGGTGCGTCGGGCTCGACAGGCAGCTGACCCCACAGCCCGGGCTGCGCGACCGGCGCGGGTCGGACCCGGGCCGGCTCGGGAGCGGTCGGACGGACAGGCTCCGGAGGTGGGCGCCGCGGTCCCCGGGCTCCGGGGGCGGGCGGCTCGGTTGGCGCGGATCCCGGCGCGGCCGAACCGGATCGCGACGCGGCCGAACCGGATCGCGGCGCGGCCGAACCGGCGCCCGCCCTCGCGACCGCCGGCGCCGGGGCGCGTCGCGAGGTGGCGGTTCGCGGCGCCCGCTCGGCGGGCCGATGGGCGTCGGGCGGTCGCACGGCTGCCGGCCCGATCGTGGCCGCATCGACCGCGGCCAGCCCACCGGCCGCGCGGGCGGCGACGACGATCACGGCGATCGCGCCGCCGAGGGCGATCGTGAGCAGGGCGCCGACGAGCTGCTCGGCCTGGCTCGCCGGCGCGTCGAGGGCCGTCCGGATCGCCGTGGCCCCGACGAGCAGGAGGAGGGCGCCGACCGAGAGCCGCATGGCGTCGCGGCCGGCGAACAGCGGCGCGACGGCAAGCACGACCAGGGCGAAGCCGGTGGCCTGCGCCTCGGCCGGGCCGAGCGGCGCCGCCCCCAGGCCGTGGCTGCCGAAGCCGACGACGGCCGCGGAGCCCGCGAGCAGCGCCTCGGCCGGCCAGCCGATCCGGGTTCCGTTCGTCGTGAGGTCACCGCGCAGGCTGATCGAGACAAGTCGCACGGCGAGGAGCGTGGCGGCGATCCGGGCGAGGACCGAGAGGGGATCGGGCCACGGGGCGGTGACGAGGGGCGCGCCGAGGAGGACGACGAGCAGGCCGAGCAGGGTCGCCCGGACGTCGCGGGCGGAGACGGCGAGGACGGCGCCGGCGATCGTGATCGCGGCGATCGCCGCCAGGGCCGGGTTCACGCCGAACGGGGCCGGGCGCGGCTGATCACGGCGCGGGAGTCGCGAGCTCCGGATGCGTCGGGGTCGGCAGGATCTCGAACGAGTCGACCGGCCAGTACCGGAGCCAGGCCCGGCCGATGACCTGCGACAGGTCGACCGTGCCGCCCTCGCGGGAATTGGCCGAGTTGCCGCGGTGATCGCCCATCAGGAAGAGCTGGCCGGGGGGCACGACCCAGCTGTCGACCCCGCCGAACGTCTCGGTCGGCTGCGGCTGGCCGTTCTCCTCGAAGACGTACGGCTCGACGAGCTTCGTCCCGTTGACGAAGACGGAGCCGTCGTGGATGTCGATCTTGTCGCCGCCGACGCCGATCACCCGCTTGATGTACGGCTGGCCGTTCGAGGCAACCCACGTGTCGGGCGGGTTGAACACGACGATGTCGCCGTGCTTGTAGGGGTCGAACCGCGGCGTGAGCTTGTCGACGAGGACGTACTGGTCCGGCTCGAGCGTGTGCTCCATCGACTGCTGTTGAACGCGGAACGGCTGGGCGACGAACGACTGGATGACCCAGAAGATGATCAGGGTCAGGACGAGGGTCTCGACGATCTCCAGGAGGCACCCGAGCGCGGGCTTCCGGGTCACGTCGTGGGGGTCAGGGTGGTCACAAGTCCGGCAGTATAGGGTCGTCGGGCGGGGAGGACCCCGGACGCCCGGCGGGACGGGCCGCTCGGCTCAGGGCTTCGCGGTCGCCGCCGGCCGCGCCGACGGGCTTCCCGGCGCGGCCGACCCGGACGCGTCAGACCCCGAAGGGCTGGGGCTGGCGAGCTCGGGGTGGGTCGCCGTCGGCAGCACCTCGAACGCGTCGAGCGGCCAGTAGCGAAGCCAGGCCCGGCCGATCACGGAGTCGACCTTGATCGGGCCGAACAGGCGCGAATTGGACGATCGGGCGCGGTGGTCGCCCATGACGAAGAGCTCGCCCGGCCCGACCGTCCAGGTGTCCACGTCGCCGTCCGGCTGCGTCGCCTGGGCCACGCCCTCGGACCGGAACACGTATGGCTCGACGAGGGCGATGCCGTTCACCAGGACCCGCCCGTCGCGAACGGAGATCGTGTCCCCGGCGATGCCGATGACGCGCTTGATGAATGGCTTCTGGTCGGGCGACTCGGCGTTCGCCGGCGGGGTGAACACGACGATGTCGCCGCGGTGGTATCCGTCGAACCGCGGGGTCAGCCGATCGACGAGCACGAACTGGCCGTCCTGGATCGTGTTCTGCATCGAGAACTGCTGGACCTGGAACGGCTGGGCGACGAACGACTGGATCACCCAGAACAGGACCAGCGTCAGGACGACCGTCTCGACGATCTCCAGCAGACAGCCGAGGGCTCGTCGGTTGGTCACAGCGCTGAAGGATAGGGGTCCGGCGCGATCCGGTCTCCGGGACGATCGGCGGGGCCGCCGTAGCGCTCTCGCCGGCGCCCCGGCTTGCCTGCTCAGCGGAGCTCGCGTCGCTCGGCGGAGCTCGCGGCCGCTCCCCGTCCGCGGCTCCGGCGCCGCCCCTGGCCGCGCGTCCGCGCCGTCCCGTCCGCCGCTCGTGTGGCGGCGGGGCTGCCCGCTTTGCTACACTCCCCGCGGCCCCGCCCGCCGAGTTCGCCTGCGGGCTGCCCCGTTCCCCGGTCGACCCGCGGATACCGCCGCGCGACCCGTGGTCCGGTGCCCCAGTGGAGAGTGGAGGACCCCGAAACCCTGATGAGCGCAGACACGCTCCAGCTGATCATCCTGCCGGCCGGCATCGTCGCCGTGCTGTTCGCCCTCTATCTGGCCCGCGACGTCCTGTCGCGCGACACCGGGACGAAGGAGATGGAAGACGTCGCCGGGACGATCTTCGAGGGCGCGGTCGCCTTCATTCGCCGCCAGTACACGACGATCGGCATCCTGGCCGTCGTCGGTGCCTTCGTCATCGCCGGCGTGATCACGATCTTCGAGACCGAGAAGGTCGCCGACACGAAGACGTTCGGCATCGACCTCGGCTGGCGGACCGGCCTGGCGTTCATCGTCGGCGCGGCGTGCTCGATGGCGTCGGGGATCATCGGGATGTTCATCAGCGTGAAGTCGAACGTCCGGACGGCCGCGGCCGCCCGCCGCAGCCTCGTCGAGGCGGTCCAGGTCGCGATGCGCGGCGGGGCCGTGTCGGGCTTCCTCGTGGTCGCCCTGTCGCTGCTCGGCGTGTACGGGATCTTCAGCCTCTTCGGCGGCCTCGGCGGCGGGCAGGCCACCCATGACGCCCCGTTCCTGATCGTCGGCTTCGGCTTCGGCGCCTCGTTCGTCGCCCTCTTCGCCCAGCTCGGCGGCGGGATCTACACGAAGGCCGCCGACGTCGGCTCGGACCTCGTCGGGAAGGTCGAGAAGGGCATCCCGGAGGACGATCCGCGCAACGCGGGCGTCGTGGCCGACCTCGTCGGCGACAACGTCGGCGACTGCGCCGGCCGCGGCGCCGACCTCTTCGAGTCGACCGCGGCCGAGAACATCGGGGCGATGATCCTCGGCGTCGGCGTCTACGCGATCGCCCTGGCCCAGGGCTGGCCGAACCCCACCGCCTGGATCTTCTTCCCGCTCGTCGTCCGCGCCTTCGGCCTCCTGTCCACGATCGTCGCGATCTTCTTCGTCCGCGGTCGCGAGGACGAGAACCCGATGAACATGCTCAACCGCGGCTACTGGGTCACGACGATCCTGTCGGCGGCGGCGCTCCTCCTCGTCACGAACGTGATGCTCCAGACCAACGGCAACGCCCCGTCGGGCATCCCCGTCTGGGTCTACTACTTCGCCGCCGGCGTCGTCGGCCTGGCCACGAGCGTCGCCTTCGTCTACATCACCCAGTACTACACCGCCGGCACGTTCCGGCCGGTGCGCGAGATCGCCGAGGCGTCGCGGACCGGTCCCGCGACGAACATCATCTCGGGCGTCGCGGTCGGCTTCGAGACGACCTTCGTCACCGCGATCACGATCGGCATCGCCCTCTTCGCCAGCCACTGGCTGGGCTCGGAGGCGCACATCACCAACGCCGACGGCAAGGACGTCGGCGGCATCTTCGGGACGGCCGTCGCCACGATGGGCATGCTGATGACCACCGCCTACATCCTGGCGATGGACACCTTCGGACCGATCACCGACAACGCCGGCGGCATCGCCGAGTTCAGCCGGGCCGAGGCAGGCGCCCGCGAGATCACCGACCGCCTCGACGCCGTCGGCAACACGACCAAGGCCCTCACGAAGGGTTACGCGATCGCCTCGGCGTCGCTGGCCGCGTTCCTCCTGTTCAGCGCCTACATCGACAAGGTCAACCTGATCCACGCGAACCGCGGCGAGGCGCTCCTGACCTCGGTCAACCTCGCCAACGTCAACGTCTTCATCGCCGGGCTGATGGGCGCGATGCTCGTCTATTTCTTCTCGTCGCTCGCGATCCGCGCCGTCGGCACGACGGCCCAGGCGATCATCGTCGAGGTCCGCCGCCAGTTCCGCGAGATGCCCGGGATCATGGACTACACCCAGCGCCCGGACTACGCCCGGGTCGTCGACATCACGACCCGCGCCGCCCTGCGCGAGATGATCGCCCCGGGCGTCGTCGCCGTGGCCACCCCGATCGTCGTCGGGCTCCTCCTCGGGGCCGAGGCCGTCGCCGGGATGCTCATGGTCGGCACGATCGCCGGCGTCCTCCTCGCGACCGTCCTCAACAACGGCGGCGGGGCGTGGGACAACGCGAAGAAGTACATCGAGTCGGGCAACCTGAAGGACGTCTCGGGCGGCATCCTCGGCAAGGGCTCCGACGCCCACGCCGCGGCCGTCGTCGGCGACACGGTCGGCGACCCGTTCAAGGACACCGCCGGGCCGTCGCTCCACGTCCTCGTCAAGCTCCTGGCGACGATCACCCTGGTCCTCGCCCCGCTCTTCATCCGCTAGCCGTCGCCGGGCGGCGTCGCGGGCCGGGCCCGCCGCGCCGCCCGCCGCCGTCCCCCCGACCGGGCCCGCCCAGCCCGGACCAGCTGATCGGAACTGATGGACACGCTCCTCGCCGCCGTGATCATGGGCATCGTCCAGGGCCTGACCGAGTTCCTGCCCGTCTCCTCGAGCGGGCACCTGATCATCGTCCCGTACCTGCTCGGGATCGACGATCCGTTCATCACGTCGCTCGAGTTCAGCGTGATCCTCCACATCGGCACGCTCGCGGCGCTCCTCCTGTACTTCCGGACCGACTGGCTGCGTCTCGTGCCGGCCTTCTTCGCGGCCATCCGTCACCGCTCGCTCGACGGCGACCCGGACCGCCGCCTGGCGATCCTGCTGGCCGCGGCGACGGTCCCCGCCCTCATCATCGGGTTCCTGCTGCGCGACCTCGAGAACGTGATCCGCGAGGTCGGCCTCGTGGCCGTCATGCTCGTCGTCGGCGGCGCGATCCTGTGGCTCGCCGAGCGAACCGGCAGCCGCCGCCGGATGGCGTTGGACCTGTCGATCCCGCAGGCCTTCGTGGTCGGCGGCGCCCAGGCGATCGCCCTGATCCCGGGGATCAGCCGCTCCGGGATCTCGATCTCGGCGGGCCTCTTCCTCGGGCTGCGCCGCGCCGAGGCCGCGCGGTTCAGCTTCCTGATGGCGACGCCGATCACCGCCGCCGCCGCGGCCTACGAGCTGCTCCAGGTCGTCCGCGGCGAGGGCGTGGCGATCCAGGTGGGCCCGATGGCCGCGGGGCTCGTGACGTCGTTCGTGTTCGGCGTCCTCGCGATCGCCGTCCTCCTGCGATTCCTGCGAACCCAGTCGACCGATGTCTTCGTGGCCTATCGGGTCATCCTCGCCGCGGCGGTGCTGATCGTCTGGCTCGGCTGAGCGTCGCGCCGTCGGCCGCCTCGGGCAGGCCCGACCGGCCGGGGCCGACCCGCGGCCGGTGCTCCAGGCGGTACCCTCGCGAACGATGGAAGTGATGAAGCAGCTCCGCCACCGGGCGATCCGCGACCTGATCGCGACGCGCCCGATCCGGACCCAGCAGGAGCTCGCCGCCGCGCTTCGCGACCGCGGCTTCCGGACGACCCAGGCGACGATGTCGCGCGACGTCGCCGAGCTCGGGCTCGTGAAGGCGGCGCGCGACGGGACCCAGGCGTACGCCCTGCCGAAGCGACTGGTCGAGGCCGAGACCTCCGGTGAGGACCGCCTCCGCGCCCTGCTCCGCGACCTGCCGGTCGAGCTGCGCGAGGCTGGCCTCCTCCTCGTGATCCGGACCCTGCCGGGGTCGGCCCACGCGATCGCCGCCGCGCTCGACCGCGCCCGCTGGCCCGAGGTCGCCGGATCGATCGCCGGCGACGACACGGTATTCGTCGCCTGCCCGGATCGGACGGCGCTCCGCCGGGTGGCGTCCCGCGTTCGCGATTACGCCGGCTGAGGGCGGTTCGCAGGCCCTCTGGTCCGGGACTTCCTTTTGACACGGCCGACCCCCCGCGCTACCCTTTCGGCCGGTCGAACTTCAGGCGCGACGTAGGGTGCGCAGCCTGGAGTTCTTTCCTTTATCTGAACCCCGCAGACGCGGCCGATCGGCCCGTCGACCCACGACCTGGGGGCGCCCGACCCGATGAACAGCAAGCCGACGTATCTCTCCAAGGATGGCCTCGACAAGCTCCGCACGGAGCTCGACGAGATGACCTCCGTCAAGCGGCCGGAGGTCGCCCAGCGGATCCACGACGCCAAGGAGCACGGCGATCTCAGCGAGAACGCCGAGTACGAGGACGCGAAGAACGAGCAGGCGTTCGTCGAGGGCCGGATCCAGACGCTCCAGGCCCTGATCAAGAACGCCACGATCATCGACGAGAACCACTCGACCGATCACGTCCAGATCGGCTCGACCGTGAAGGTCGCGAGCGACGACGGCGGCGAGGAATCGTTCACGATCGTCGGCTCCACCGAGGCCAAGCCGACCGAGGGCCGGATCAGCAACGAGAGCCCCGTCGGGCGCGCGCTGCTCGGCAAGAAGAAGGGCGAGAAGGTCCTCGTGCGGGTCCCGGCCGGCGATTTCACCTACAAGGTCGTCAGCATCAGCTAGTCCGGACCGAGCCGTCGGCTCGCCCGGGCCGGTGGCCCGCCGAGGCCGCGGAAGGGATCGAAGAGCATGGACTGGGCCGACGAGCTCGCGGCCAGCGTCAGCGGACCGCAGGTCGTCAATGACAGCAAGACGCCGTCGGGGACCGTCCACGTCGGCTCGCTGCGCGGCCCGGTGATCCTCGACGTCATCACCCGTGCCCTCCGCGCCCGCGGCCTGGAGACGACGCTCCTCTACGGCATCGACGACATGGATCCGATGGATGCCCAGGCGCTCCTGACGCCCGACGCGGTCGATCACGAGATGGGTCGGCCGCTGGCCCACGTCCCCGACCAGGTCGCCGACGGCCACGAGTCCTACGCCCGCCACCACGCCCAGACGTTCATCGACATCTTCGCCGGCCTCGGGATCCATCCCGATCGCTACTACTGGATGAGCGACATCTACCCGACCGGACAGATGGACGGCTTCATCCGGACCGCCCTCGATCGCGCCGCGGCCGTCCGCGACATCTACCGCCGCGTCGCGAACGTCCAGCACGCGGACAATTGGCACCCGATCCAGGTCGTCTGCCCGCACTGCGGCAAGATCGGGACGACGATCGTCACCGAGTGGGACGGGGACCGGGTCTTCTTCGAGTGCCGCGAGCAGCTCGTGACCTGGGCCCGCGGCTGCGGCACGTCAGGCTGGATCTCCCCCTTCGGCGGCACCGGCAAGCTCGGCTGGAACCTCGAGTGGGCCGCCCAATGGTCGCTCTTCGGGGTGACGATCGAGCCGTGCGGCAAGGACCTCTCGACCGCGGGCGGATCGCGCGACCGCGCCGACGCGATCGCCCGCGAGATCTTCGAGCGGGAGCCGCCACTCAACGTGCCCTACGAGTTCCTGAACATCGGCGGCAAGAAGATGTCGACCTCGAAGGGCCGCGGCGCCGCCGCCCACGAGATCGCCGACGTCGTCCCGCCCGAGCAGCTCCGGTTCATGTTCATCCGGCCCCGCCCGAACCAGGTGATCGAGTTCGAGCCGGAGGGCACGGACGCCATCCCGCGCCTCTTCGACGAGTTCGACAAGTTCGCCGCGGCGACCGCCGGCAGAGAGGTCCGCGGCGAGATCGCCCCGGGCCATGCCGCGACGTTCGCCTACTCGCTGCTCGACCCCGCGGCCGATCCCGCCGCCGAGGCGGCCGCGTTCCGGCCGGCGTTCTCGCATCTCGCCCTGCTCCTCCAGATCCCCAACGTCGATCTCGCGGCGCGGGTCGCGGCGGAGAAGGGGAGCGCCCTGACGCCTCGCGAGTCGGCGATCTTCGACGAGCGGGTCCGCGCCGCCCGGGCGTGGCTCGAGACGTACGCACCGGAGCGGGCGATCGTCGCGATCCGGGAGGCGCTTCCAACCGAGTCTGTCGCGGCCCTCGATGAGGACCAGCGCCGCTACCTCGCCGCGCTTGCCGACGCCGCCCGCTCGGCCGCCGCGCCGCCCGCGTCCGGCGAGGCCTGGCAGAACCTGATCTTCGCGGTCGCCGGTGACGCCGGCTTGGCGAACGGCCGGGCGTTCGCAGCGCTCTACGCCGCGTTCCTCGGCCGGTCCAACGGACCGCGCGCCGGCTGGCTCCTCGCCTCGCTCGATCGCGCGTTCGCGATCGAGCGCCTGCGGGCGGCCGGGACGGCGACGGGGGGGACGGCATGAGCGTCGGGCTGCAACGCCTCCGCGAGGACGCGGACACGATCCGCCGCGGCGCGATCGACAAGGGCGAGGACCCCGCGATCGTCGACCGGGCGCTCGAGCTCGACACGCGCCGCCGGACGCTCCTCGGCGAGGGGGACGCCCTCAAGGCCGAGCGGAACGCCGCCAGCAAGCAGGTCGGCGCGGCGATCAAGGCCGGCGCGAAGCCGGACGGCCCCGAGGTTGCCGCCCTCAAGGCAGCGTCGGTCGAGGCAGGCCGCAAGATCGAGACGATCGACGCCGAGCTGGCCACGGTCGAGACCGAGGTCGAGCAGCTCCTCCTCCGGATCCCGAACCCGGCCGACCCGGACGTGCCCGTCGGCGGCGAGGAGGCGAACGTCACCGTCCGAACGTGGGGCGAGCTCCTGCCCGTCGAGCAGCCGGTCGTCGGCGAGGTCGGCGCGGACGCGGCGGTCGGCGCCGCCACCTGGCGCCGCCGCCCGCACTGGGAGCTCGCCACCGAGCTCGACATCATCGACAACCCGCGCGGCGCGAAGATCAGCGGCTCCGGCTTCCCGGTCTACAAGGGCGCCGGCTCCGCGCTCCAACGGGCGCTGATCAACTTCTTCCTCGACGTCCACACCCGCGAGAACGGGATGACCGAGGTCTGGCCGCCGGCCGTCGTCAACACGGCATCGGCCACCGGGACCGGCCAGATCCCCGACAAGGAAGACCAGATGTACGTCGTCACCCGCGACGAGCTCTACCTGGTCCCCACCGCCGAGGTCCCGGTCACGAACCTCCATCGCGACGAGATCCTCGAGGCCGACCAGCTCCCGATCCGCTACGCCGCCTACTCGCCGTGCTTCCGGCGCGAGGCCGGGGCGGCCGGCAAGGACACCCGCGGGATCCTTCGGGTCCACCAGTTCGACAAGGTCGAGATGGTGTTCTTCGAGAAGCCGGCCGAGTCCGCGGCCGCCCTCGAATGGCTCACCGAGCGGGCCGAGATCCTCCTCCAACGGCTCGGGCTGGCGTACCGCGTCCTCCTGATGGCGACGAAGGAGATGGGGTTCGTCCAGGCGAAGAAGTACGACCTCGAGGTCTGGGCGCCGGGCGTCGAGGCCTGGCTCGAGGTCAGCTCGTGCTCGAACTTCCGCGACTACCAGGCGCGCCGGATGGCGATCCGCTGGCGGCCCGAGCCCGGCGCCAGGCCGGAGCTCGTCCACACGCTCAACGGGTCGGGGCTCGCCCTGGCCCGGGTCGTCGCCGCGATCCTCGAGACGTACCAGCGGCCGGACGGCTCGGTCGAGGTCCCCGACGTCCTCCGCCCGTATCTCGGCCGCGACGCGATCGTTGCCCGCACCTGAGGCCCACGCGTGGTCGATCGCGACCCCCCCGTTCGGCTCTGGCGCGCTCGCCGGACATGGGGCCATCGTTGGCCTGAAAGAGAGGTCGACATGACCATGACCCCGAAGGTCTTCGAGCCATTCAGCGCCGACATCGCCGCACGGGCGAAGGCCAACTCCTTCTTCCGCGAGGTCGTCTCGACCGGGCCGCATGCCCAGGTCGTCGTGATGAGCATCCCCGCCGGCGGCGAGATCGGCGAGGAGGTCCACCCCGACGTCGATCAGGTCCTCGTGTTCGTCGCGGGCGCGGGCGCCGCCGTCCTCGAGGGCCAGCGAAGCCCGGTCGGCCCCGGCCGCCTCGTCCATGTCCCGGCGGGCACGCGGCACAACTTCGTCAACGACGGCGCGGCCGACCTGAAGCTGTACACGGTCTACGCGCCGCCCCAGCACGCGCCCGGAACGATCCATCGGACCAAGGCGGAAGCCGACGCCGACGACGAGCACGCCTGATCGATCGTCGCTCCCAACATCCTCGCGTCGCGACGCCCGCCCTCGCCGGGCGTCGCCGGCCGACGGTCGAGCCGGGTGTGAATCCGCGCCCTCGAGCCCCGCCGCCCGCTATTCTCCGTCGCGGAGAGGTGGCAGAGCGGTCGATTGCGACGGTCTTGAAAACCGTTGACCGAAAGGTCCGTGGGTTCGAATCCCACCCTCTCCGCCAGCAGGGAGCGCCATGACGACCGAGCACGACGACCACGGCCACGACGACCACGGCCACGACGACCACGGCGGCCATGACGAGCACGGCCACGACCATCACCACCACGACGGGCCGCACGACTACGGCTCCGCGATCGCCGGGTACCGGGCCGAGAAGGACGCCTTCTTCAAGTCGGCGCCGGGCAGCCCAATCCCCCTGGAAGAGCGCGATGCCTTCACCGGCCTGCCGTACTACCCGGTCGATGTCGATCTCGTCTTCGAGGGCCTGACGCTCGAGCCGTACACCGGCAGCGAGCCGTCGAGGTTCGAGATCCCGACCTCCGACGGGCGCCTCCGACCCGCCCATCGGGCCGGCGTCTTCCGCTTCGAGCTCGATGGGGCGCCGCGTCAGCTGACCGCCTACGTCCTCAACGACGGCCGGCCGGAGTCGCTCTTCCTGCCGTTCCTCGACGCGACGAGCGGCACCGAGACGTATGGCGCCGGCCGCTATCTGGACCTCGAGCCCGACGAGGACGGGACGTACGCGATCGACTTCAACCTCGCCTACCACCCGTCCTGCGTCTACGCGCCCCAGTTCTCGTGCCCGCTCACGCCGGCCGAGAACCGGCTCCCCGTTCCGATCCACGCCGGCGAGCGCCTCGCCGGGGGGAGCGAAGAGCACTGACGCGATGACCGCGCGGGCGGCGATCCTCGTCCTTGCCGCGCTGCTCGCCGCCTGCGGGACGGGGCCGACCGGGACACTCGTCGATGCCTGCCCGGCGAACGTGACCACCGGGACACTCGAGCCCCTCGGGTCCGACGTCGGATACCTCGACGGCGCGCGCCACGTCGAGATCGACTGGCGCGACGGGTTCTCCTTCCGCGCGGTCGGCGACCGGCTGTTCGTCATCGACCCGCTCGGCCGGACGATCGCGGCCACCGGCGACCGCGTCGAGCTGTATGGCGGCGAGGTGCGGCCCGGCGTGTGGTTCGCCTGCCGGACCCCGCTCCGGGTCCTCGATCCGGCCTGAGCTGATCAGCCGGGGTGGGGTACTCCGAGCGCCTCCGCCATCGCCGCGAGGTGGGCCGGCGACGATCCGCAGCAGGCACCGATGATCCGGGCGCCGGCTGCCCGGAACCCGAGCCCGGCCTCGGCCATCGTGGGCGGGTCGGCCCGATAGACGGCGCGGAGGTCGACCAGCTCGGGCATCCCGGCGTTGGATTTGGCGACGAGCACCGCGTCCGGGGCGACGGCGTGCATCTTCTCGATCACGGGCAGCAGCTCGTCGGGCCCGTTGCCGCAGTTGCCGCCGATCGCGTCGGCTCCGGCCTCGAGGAGCGATCGCGCGGCCTGCTCCGGCGAGACGCCCATCATCGTGAAGCCGCGGGTGTCGAACGTCATCGTCGCGATGATCGGGATCGCGGCCGACGCCCGCCGGACGCCCCGGATCGCCGCCCCGATCTCGGACAGGTGCGACATCGTCTCGATCCAGATCACGTCGACGCCGCCGGCGATCAGGGCTGCCGCCTGCTCGGCGAAGACGTCGACCGCCTCGTCCTCGTCGAGCGTCCCGAGCGGCGCCATGATCTCGCCCGACGGCCCGATGTCGCCGGCCACGAGCGCCCGCCCGCCGGCCGCGTCGACCTCGGCCCGGAGGAGGATCGCCGCCGTCCGGTTCAGCTCGGACACCCGCTTGTCGAGGCCGTGGAGGCGGAGCCGCAGCCGGTTGCCGCCGAAGGTGTTCGTCATCACGATCCGCGAGCCGGCGTCGAGGTAGCCGCGGTGGATCCGCCGGACGACCTCGGGGTTGCTGACGTTCCAGGCCTCGGGCGGGTCGCCGAACTGGAGCCCGGAGGCGAAGAGCATCGTGCCCATCGCGCCGTCGGCGAGGATCGGCCCGCCCTCCGCGAGCAGCGCGCGCCAGCGGGCGTTGGCCGGTCCGGGCTCGGCCTGGTTGGCCGCCCGGATCGGACCCTCGGGCGCGGGTCCGGCGGCCTGGGCATCGGCCGCCCGCGAGCCGGGCGCGGGCGCGCGGCGGGACGGGCGGCGGGCGGGGGCGGGAGCGTCGTCGTCGGTCATGTCAGCGGCTCATCGAGCGGTAGCGACGGACGCCGAGCGGCCCGAAGATCGCGATGATCACGATGACCCATGCGATCGTCACGAGGATCGGCTGCTGGACGGCCAGGCTGTCCGACGTGGCCGGGTTGGGGTTGCCCCAGAGCTGGCGCAGCGACGCCGTCAGGGTGGAGGTCGGGTTCCACTCGGCGACGGGCTGGAGCCACGACGGCAGGCCCTGGAGCGGGACGAAGACGTTCGAGATGAACGTGATCGGGAAGAGGGTCGTGAAGATCACCTGCTGGCCGACCTCGACCGTCGGAACGTTGAGACCGAGCCAAACGCCGAGCCAGGCCATCCCGTAGGCGAAGAAGAGCAGGAGCAGGAACCCGGCGACCAAGGCCGGGATCGACTCGACCCGCCAGCCGATGGCGAAGCCGGTGGCCATCAGGACGACGAGGATCATCGCGTTGTAGATGACGTCGGAGAACGTCCGGCCGGTCAGGACCGCGGAGCGCGACATCGGCAGCGAGCGGAACCGGTCGATGATCCCCTTGTGGACGTCGTCGGCCATCCCGATCGCGGTCGTGCCCGCGGCGAACACGATCGTCTGGGCGAAGATGCCCGGCATCAGGTAGGCCTTGTAGTCGCCGCCGCCCGGGATCGGGATCGCCCCGCCGAACACGAACGCGAACAGCAGCACGAACATGATCGACTGGAGGACGGCGAAGATCGCCAGCTCCGGGATGCGCGGGATCCGCTTCAGGTTGCGCCAGCCGACGAGCAGCCCGTCGGTCACGGCATCGCCGGCCCGGCTGCGGCGGCGATCGGTCACGGCGGTCATGCGGCCCTCCCATCGGTTCCCCGGTCCGCGGCCGCAAGCTCCTCCTCGACGGACACGTGGCCGGTCAGGGCCAGGAACACGTCGTCGAGGGTCGGCCGCCGAAGGGCGATGTCGTCGATGTGGATCCCCGCCTCGTCGAAGTCGCGGACGACCTGGACGAGCGTCTGGGCGCCGCCATGGGCCGGGACGGTCAGCTTGCGGGTGTGCTCGTCGAGCGTCGTGTCGCTGCCGGCGTCGCGGGCGAGGAGCTCGCGCGCCGCCCCGACGGCCGCCCGATCGCGGATGACGACCTCGATCCGCTCCCCGCCGACCTGCGACTTCAGCTCGTCGGCCGTGCCGCGGGCAATGATCTTCCCGTGATCGACGACGGCGATCATGTCGGCCAGCTCGTCGGCCTCCTCGAGGTACTGGGTCGTGAGGAGGAGGGTGACCCCGTCGCGGACGAGGCCCCGGATCACGTCCCACATCCCGAGCCGGCTGCGCGGATCGAGACCGGTCGTCGGCTCGTCGAGGATCAGCAGCCGCGGCCGGCCGATCAGGGCGCTGGCAAGGTCGAGCCGGCGGCGCATCCCGCCCGAGTACGTCTTCACGACGCGGTCGCGGGCGTCGTCGAGGTCGAACTGGGTCAGCAGCTCGTCGGCCCGGGCGCGCGCCTCGCGCGACGGGAGCTGGTAGAGCCGCCCGAACAGCCACAGGTTCTCGCTGCCGGTGAGGTTCTCGTCGACCGCGGCGTACTGGCCGGACAGGCCCATCAGGTGGCGGACGGCGTCGGGCTCGCGAACGACGTCGTGGCCGGCGATCGTCGCGCTGCCGGCGTCCGGCTTCAGGAGGGTCGCCAGGATCCGGACCGTCGTCGTCTTGCCGGCACCGTTCGGGCCGAGCAGCCCGAGGACGGTCCCCTCCGGGACGGCGAGGTCGACGCCGTCGAGGGCGCGGACCTCGGTCTTGCGGCCGCGGTAGACCTTGACGAGG
The DNA here is from genome assembly GCA_963710105.1 of uncultured Chloroflexia bacterium. GTDB lineage: Bacteria > Chloroflexota > Limnocylindria > Limnocylindrales > CSP1-4 > CF-46. The sequence goes on along the minus strand of CAVPYV010000001.1, from coordinate 1,935,338 downwards.
CCGTGGGCGGAGATGAGATCGGGCATGAGGGCTCCGGGGCGGCGGCGCCGATCTGGGCAATCGACGCGGAGTTGGGAGTCTAGCGAGGATCGCGTCCGGCGACCACGCCGACCACGGGCAACGCCGCTGCGCTGGCGGCGCGGGCGGTGTACGTTCCGGTCATGCGCACCACCTGCAGCCACCTTGGGCTCATCGCCGACGTCGGCCCCGGCCTCGACGTCTGCCCCGCCTGCGTCGCGGTCGGCTCGACCTGGCTCCATCTCCGGCAGTGCCGCATCTGCGGCCTGACCGGCTGCTGCGACACGAGCCCGAACAAGCACGCCAGCGCTCACTTCCGGGAAACGGGCCACCCGATCATGCGAACCCTCGAGGAGGGCCAGACCTGGTCGTGGTGCTTCGTCGACCGGGAGACGCTCGAGCAGGGCGAGGACGACCGCTGGCAGGCCGTCGACGCGTTCTTCGACGCCGGCCTGTGGTATGCCCGCGAGATCCTGGTCGACGGCGCCGCCGAGCTCCCGTTCCCGCCCGGCGCGACGGCCGGCGACGGCTTCCCGCTCGGCGTCTGGGAGACGACCTACCGCGGCCGGCACGACGGCGGCACCCTCGACCCCGACCAGGCCGCCGAGCTGGAGTCCCTGCCGGGCTGGCGCTGGTAGGCGGGAGACCCGGTTCGCCGCGGCCGGAGCGCCCGGCCGCGCCGCCGCGAGCTCGCCCCGGGTCGGCGCGCCGCCGTAGGCGGGGATGGTACCGATGGGACCTTCCGGTCATGGGACATCCGGCCGCCGGCCCCTAGGCTCCGGGTCCTCGGGACGCGCCACGGTAGGGGAAGTCCAATGTCTGGCTCGCGGCTGGCGGTCCGCCGGCCTGTTCTGCTCATCCTCGTCTTCGGCGCGTTCCTGGCCATCATCGGCGTGACGGCGACGGCCCAGGCCGTCCTCGTCTCGCTGAATGTCTCGACGAACGACCTGAACACGATCGTCGCGAGCGATGCGGCGACCGTTCGGGCCGTCCTGAACGATTCGGTCCAGCTTCGCTACCTCGATCCCGCGGCCGGACCGACCGACGCGGAGCGGGCGGCGCTCGACGGGCAGCTGGCCGTCCTCAAAGGCCCGACCGACATCGTCCGCGTCGAGCTCCGCCGGCTCGACGGGACCGTCGTCGCGGCCAGCGACGCCGGAGTGGCGGGCGCGGCCGCGGACCCGACGGGGGCGATGGCCACGGCGGTCGAGGGCCGGACCTCGGTCGTGGTCCTCGCGGCCCCGGACGCCGCGGCCGCCGGCACGGCGCCGCTGGCTGCAGCCCGCGTCATCCGCGAGTTCCTGCCGGTCAGCGCCGACGGCCGGGTTCGGGCCGTCGTCGGCATCTGGCGGGATGCCGCGCCGCTCCTGGGACGGCTCGACCAGGCGCGCCGGGACATCGTGCTCGTGACCGTCACTGCGGGAATCATCGCGGCCCTGCTGCTCGGCCTGATCTTCCGTTCGGCCCAGGCTCGGCTGACCCGCCAGACCGAGGCCCTCGTGGAGGCGACCCGCCGCGATCCGTTGACCGGCTCGTTGAACCACGGGGCGCTGGTCGCGCATCTCGCGACGCAGATCGAGGACGCCCGGGCGAGCGGCTCGGCGCTGGGCGTCGCGCTCGTCGACATCGACAACTTCCGGCTGCTGAACGATCACCACGGCCACCGGGCCGGCGATCAGGTCCTCGTCACTGTCGTCGAAAAGCTGCGCGCGGCGCTCTCGGAGCGGGTCGTCCTCGGCCGCTACGGCCCGGACGAGTTCCTGCTGATCGCCACCGCGGACGCCGTGGTCGAGCTCGAGCCGGCGATCACCCGTCTGCGCACGGCGCTCGCCGACGTCAGCCTCCAGTTCGAGGCGACGGAGCGGCTCCCGGTCACGGTCAGCGCCGGGCTCAGCACGTACCCGGAGCACGGCTCCTCCGTCACGGTCCTCCTCGCGACCGTCGCGCGGACGCTCGAGGAGGCGAAGGCGTCAGGTGGCGACACGGTTCGCCTCGCCGGGGCGTCGTCGTCCCTCGAGCGACCGGAGTCCGCGTTCGACGTGCTGCAGGGCCTGGTCGTCGCCGTCGACACGAAGGATCGCTACACGAAGCGCCATTCCGAGGACGTGGCCAGGTACGGCGTGTTCCTCGCCAGCCGGCTCGGGCTCGACCCGGACGTGATCCAGACGATCCATGTCGCGGGCCTCCTCCACGACGTCGGCAAGATCGGGATCCCGGACTCCATCCTGCGCAAGCCCGGCAAGCTCACCGCGACCGAGTTCGAGATCGTGAAGCAGCACGTCGCCCTCGGCGACATGATCGTCCACGACCTCCCGGACATCGAGGTCGTCCGGTCGGGTATCCGCCACCACCACGAGCGCTGGGACGGTGACGGGTATCTCGACCGGCTCGAGGGCGAGCAGATCCCGCTGATCGCCAGGATCCTCGCCGTCGGCGACACGTTCTCGGCGATGACGACGACCCGGCCATACCGCAAGGCGTTCGACCTGCGGGAGGCGCTCGCCCGCCTCGGCGACGCCGCCGGGACCCAGCTCGACGAGGTCCTCGTGCGAACCTTCATCGAGGGCATCGAGACCGCGCCGGACGCTCCGCTGCCCGGTGTCGAGAGCGCCGCTCCGCTCCTGTGGACGCCGCGGCGGGTGGCGTGAGCCGCGCTCGCCGGGGTGGCCTCGTTGCCGGGTTCGCGACGGGGCTGCTGCTGACGGCGGTCGGTCCGCGGCCGGCGAGCGCGGGGTTGCTGGTGACCGCGAACGACGACGCGTACAGCGTGGCTCACGATCGCGTCCTGTCCATGGGGGGACCGGGGTTGCTGGCCAACGACTCCGGGGTGGGACTGACGGCCGCGCAGCTGTCCGGCACCGCCCACGGCACGGTGACCGTGGCCACCAACGGCGGGATCACGTATCAGCCGACCGCAGGCTACGTCGGCCCCGACGCGTTCACGTACCAAGCCCGCGTCCTCAACCTCGGCATCCTGGTGACCGATTCCGCGACGGTCCGCCTGACGGTCACCAATGCGGCGCCGACCGCGACGAAGGACTCGTACGCGGCGACGACGGGGGTGACGCTCAGCGTCGCGGCGCCCGGCGTCCTCGGCAACGATCACGATCCGGACGGCGACGCCCTGAGGGCGGTCCTCGTCGACGGCGGCGGCAACGGATCGCTCTCGCTTGCGTCGAACGGCGGCTTCACCTTCACGTCGGGCGGGTCGTTCAGCGGGATGCGCACCTTCACGTACCGGGCATCCGACGGTCTGGCGACCTCGTCGGTCGCGACCGTCACGATCAGCGTCAGCGCTGCCGCCACCCCGATGCCGACGCCGACCCCGCCACCCGGGCCGACGGCGACCCCGAGCCCGACGCCGACGGCAGTGCCGACGACGGTCCCGAGCCCGACGCCCGCGACCTCGCCGCCGCCGATCGCGACGCCCGGACCGAGCGGCGCCTCTCCACCGGCGCCGACGCCGACGCCGTCGGTCCGTCTTCGTCCGTCATCCACGCCGGGTCCGGCCGGCGGGAGCCCCGCCGCGACCCCGGCAGTCGGCTCCGAATTGCCGAGTCCCGGGAGGGGCTCGACCGGCACGACCGGCTCGTCCGGCGGTTCGCCGGGAGGAGGCGGCTCGCCGAACGCTCCATCCGCCCGGGATCCGGGTGGCCTCCAGGTCGACGGTCCGCCGTCGGGGGCGGGCGCGCTCGACCCGATCGACGTCGTCGGCGCGCTGGGATTGGGATCGCTCCTCGATTGGGCCGTGCCGGCCCTGGTCCTGACGGTCCCGGGCCTCCTCCTCGTCCTGGCCGTCCTCGCCCAGATGCTGGGCGGGCTGGTCTGGCTGCCCCTGGTCCGGCGCTGGCTCGGCGGCCTCGGGTTGCGACGGCGACGCGGGGCCACGGCCGGCTGAGGACCCCGCGACTCGCTGCGTCGGCGGGCGGCCCCTGACGGCCGCCGCGCCACTACCGTACGCAGATGACCCCGCCGCCGGGCCTCTGCGACGCCTGCCGCCACGCCCGCCGGATCGCGTCGGATCGCGGCTCCACGTTCGTGCTCTGCGAGCGCTCGCGGACGGACCCTCGCTTCTCGCGCTACCCGCGGCTGCCGGTCGTCCGCTGCGCCGGCTTCGAGCCGCGGCCCCCCGTCCTTGACGCCCCGGAGGACGGAACCTAGACTCCGCGGACATCACGAAGAACGGGCGATGAACGGGACGAGTCCCCGTCGAGCGTCGGCAGAGAGATCCGGTGGCTGGTGGAAACCGGAGCGGCGGCGGCGGCAAATGGACCCGGGAGCCTCCGGACCGAACGGCGAGCGACGCGGCGACGCGGAGCGGACCCAGTAGGCTCCGGCGCAGAGCGCCAGCGATAGAGGGCAGCGCCGATCGGCGACGGACGCGAAAGCGACCGGCCGGCCCGTCGGTCACGAAGTGCGGCTTCGCCGAATCAGGGTGGCACCGCGGAAGGCACGACCTTTCGTCCCGGGACGAACAGGTCGTTTCTGATTCTCGGGCGCCGGCCCGCGGAGGCACCGAACATGGCGACAACCGATCCGCTCAGCCTGGGCGAGGCCAAGCGCCTCGCCGGGAACGCCGACACGCTGCTCCTCCGCGCCACCCGCCCGGCCGACCTCGAGACGCCGATCGGGGCCTTCCTGCGGCTCGACGACGGGGCCACCCCGGCGTACCTGCTCGAGTCGGTCGAGGGCGGCGAGCGGCTCGGTCGCTACTCGTTCCTGGGCGTCGGCCCGCGCCGGCTCCTCGAGGTCCGTGACGGGCTCGCCCGGACGCAGACCCGTCCGGTCACGGTCGACGCCTACAGCCCGGACCTGCCCGTCGACGTCGGCGAGGCGCCCGATCCGCTCGCGGCGATCCGCCGCTTCGTGCCGCGCCGCCGGGTCCTGCCGACCGAGGGGATGCCGCGTTTCACCGGCGGGGCCGTCGGCGCGATCGCCTACGACGCCGTCAGCGCCTTCGAGCCGACCGTCCCACTGCCCGGTCGCGACCCGGTCGGCGTTCCGACGGCGGCGTTCATCGAGACTGACCTCGTCCTCGTCTTCGACCACCTGACCCACACCCTGAGCGCGATCGCCTCGCTCCACACCGACGCGCCGGACCTCGAGGGCCGCTACCGGATCGCCGAGCAGGCGATCTTCGCCGCCCTCGAGACGACCGCCCGGCCGAGCACCGCGGAGATCGCCGGCCCGGGGCGGGCCGCGACGAACGGCGTCCCCGGCGGCGCGCGGCCCGGGTCGGCCGACGGCGTGGTTCCCGACGACGCGATCCAGACGTCGCTCGGGCGCGACGAGTACATCCGCGCGGTGGAGGTCGCCAAGGAGGCGATCGCGTCGGGCGAGGCGATCCAGGTCGTCCTCGCCCGCCGCCAGTCGTTCGAGCTGCCCGTCGATCCCGCGACCGGCCGGACGCTCGACGGGATCTCGCTCTACCGCTCGCTGCGGCGGGTCAACCCGAGTCCCTACCTGTTCTTCGTCCGGACGCCGTCGTTCGAGGTCGTCGGGGCCAGCCCCGAGCTGCTCCTCCAGGTCGAGGGCGACCGCCTCACGACCCACCCGATCGCCGGGACCCGGCCGCGCGGCGCCGACGAGCGCGAGGACCAGCTCCTCGCCGAGCAGCTCCAGCGCGACCCAAAGGAGCGGGCCGAGCACATCATGCTCGTCGACCTCGGCCGGAACGATCTGGGGCGGGTCTCGCGGCCGGGGACGGTCACCGTGAGCAAGTACCTCGAGGTCGAGCGCTACAGCCACGTCCTCCACCTCGTGTCGCACGTCGAGGGCCGCCTCCGGCCCGAGCTCGACGCGCTCGACGCCCTCCGCGCGGTGTTCCCGGCAGGCACGCTCAGCGGCGCGCCGAAGGTCCGGGCGATGCAGCTGATCGCGGCCGCCGAGGGCGAGCGCCGCGGGCTGTACGGCGGAGCGGTCGGCTACCTCGGCTACGACGGCAACCTCGACACCGCGATCACGATCCGCAGCGCCGTCCTCCGTGCCGGCCAGGCCCACGTCCACACCGGCGCCGGGATCGTCGCCGGCAGCGTGCCCGAGAAGGAGTTCGAGGAGACCGAGCACAAGGCCGCCGCCCTGCGCCGGGCGATCGAGCTCGCCGTCGCGCCGGCCGACGCCCCGCGGCCCCGCCCGGACGCGGCCGCCGCCGGGCCCGAGCCCGCCGGCGCCGGGGTCGAGCGATGATCCTCGTCATCGACAACTACGACAGCTTCACGTTCAACCTCGTCCAGGCGCTCCAGGCCGCCGGGGCGGACGTCCGCGTCGTCCGCAACGACGCGATCGACCGGGCCGGGGTCGAGGCGCTCGCCGACGACCCCGCCGCGGACCTGCGGGGGATCGTCGTGTCGCCGGGGCCGGGCGACCCGTCGTCGGCGGGCGTGTCGGTCGCGACGATCGACGTGGCCCGCGACCGGGCGATCCCGCTCCTCGGCGTGTGCCTCGGGATGCAGTCGATGGCGGTCGCCTTCGGGGCGTCGATCGTCCGCGCCCCGACGCTCGTCCACGGCGAGGCGTCCGAGGTGACCCACGACGGGGCCGGGCTGCTGGCGGGCATGCCGCCCTCGTTCCAGGCCGCCCGCTACCACTCGCTCGCCGTCGACGGCGCGACGCTCCCGCCAGAGCTCCGGATCACCGCGATGAGCGAGGTCGACCGGGTGATCATGGGGATCCGCCACGTCGCCCTGCCGCTCGAGGGCGTCCAGTTCCACCCGGAGTCCGTCCTCACGCCGCAGGGGCCGCATCTCCTCGCCAACTTCCTCCGCCTCGCCGGGGAGGGGGAGGCGTCCCGGCTGGACGACGCCAGCGGCTCGTTCGCCACGGCCGGGCTGGGCCTGGACGGCGGGGTCCCGGCGGAGGCTGTCCGATGAGCGACCAGGTCCGGACCGCCCTCGGGGCCGTCGTCGACGGCCGGAGCCTGACCCTCGACGAGGCCCGCGACGCCATGGGCTCGGTGATGGACGGCGACGCCACGCCGGCCCTCCTCGCGGCCCTCCTCGTCGCCCTCCGGATGCGGGGCGAGACGGTCGACGAGCTGGCGGGCTTCGCGACGGCGATGCGCGAGCGCGTTCTCCAGGTCGAGGCGCCGCTCGGCGCGGTCGACGTCGTCGGCACCGGCGGCGACCGGAGCGGCACGTTCAACGTCTCGACGACGGCCGCCCTCGTCGTCGCCGCCAGCGGCGTCCCGGTCGCCAAGCACGGCAACCGGGCGATCACCTCGAAGGCCGGCTCGGCGGACGTCCTCGACGCGCTCGGCGTCCGGATCGACCACGACCCGATCTCCGCGGGGACCGCCCTCCGCGAGCACGGCTTCGCGTTCCTGTTCGCGCCCGACTTCCACCCCGCGATGCGGCATGCCGGACCGACCCGCCGTGAGATCGGGGTCCGGACCGCGTTCAACCTGATCGGGCCGCTGACGAACCCGGCGCGCGTCTCGCGGCTCCTCGTCGGCACCGGCGACGTGGCCGCCGCCCCGAAGCTGGCGGAGGTCCTCCGCCTGCTCGGCGCCGAGCGCGCGTTCGTCGTCCACGGCGAGTCGGTGGACGAGCTGCCGCTCGACGGGTCCGGCGTCCTCTACGACGTCACGCCGGCCGGCGTCGAGCGGCGCACCGTCGATGCCGCGGCGCTCGGGCTCGGGCGGGTCGCGACGTCCCGCCTCGCCGGCGGGACTGCAGCCGAGAACGCGACGATCGTCGAATCGATCCTGCGCGGCGAGCCCGGCGCGCGCCGCGACGTCGTCCTCCTCAACGCCGGGGCCGCCCTCGTCGTCGCGGGCGTCGTCGACGACCTCGCCGCCGGGATCGACCGGGCGGCCCTGACGATCGATGCCGGGCTCGCGACGGAGCTGCTCGGGGACCTCCGGGCGGAGCGCCGCGCCGCGGACGCGGCACGGGCGGCCGGGCAGGGAGCGCCGGCATGACCCTCGCCGATCGCGACGAGCTCGAGCGCGAGGGGCCCGATCGCCTGCCGCCGCCCGATGAGGACGCGCCGGATGCCGACCGGGTCGCCACGGCCGACCGGAACGTGGTCGAGGAGATCGCGGAGCGCCGCCGGGCGGACATCCGCGACGAGATGGGCCGGCTCTCGCTCGACGACCACCTGGCGATCGCCGAGGCGACGCCGCCGCCGCGGCCGCTGCTCGACCGGCTTGCCGCGCCCGACCTTCACCTGATCGCGGAGGTCAAGCGGTCGTCGCCGTCGGCCGGGGCGATCGCGGCGCCGGACGAGGACATCGTCGCCCGCGCCCGGGCCTACGAGGCGGGCGGCGCGGCGGCGATCTCCGTGCTGTGCGAGCCGCACTGGTTCGGTGGCTCCGTCGACGACCTGCGGGCGGTCCGCGCCGCGGTGTCGATCCCCGTCCTCGCCAAGGAGTTCGTCGTCGAGGAGATCCAGCTGCCGCACCTGCGGGCGGCCGGCGCCGACGCGGTCCTCCTCCTCGCCGTCCTCCACCCCGCCGCGCGCCTCGCCGACCTGGTCGAGCGGGCGCTCGAGATCGGCCTGGAGCCGCTCGTCGAGGCTCACGACGAGGCCGAGCTGGAGCGGGCGCTCGCAACCCGGGCCCGCCTGATCGGGATCAACAACCGCGACCTCCGGACGCTCGCGGTCGACACGGACCGGGCGATCCGCCTCCGCGACCTGGTCCCCGACGATCGCCTCGTCGTGGCCGAGTCCGGGGTCCGCGATCCGGCCACCGTCGCCGCCTGGCGGGCGGTCGGGTACGACGCCGCCCTCGTCGGCGAGGCCCTCGTCCGGGCCGCCGACCCCGCCGCGGCGGCGCGCTCCTTCGCGGCCGCGGGGCGCGTCCCGGCCGACCCGGCGAACCGCGCGGCGACTGCGTTCGTGAAGGTCTGCGGGATCACCGACGCGGAGGGCATCCTCGCCGCGGTCCGGAGCGGCGCCGACGCGATCGGGCTGAACCTCGTGCCGGGCACGCCGCGCGAGCTGACCCTCGAGGAGGCCGTCGCCCTCGCCCGGATCGCCCGCTCGCTCGCGACCGCCCCGCCGTCGATCGTCGCGATCACCGCGGACGCGGGCCCCGAGCGGGTCGCGGAGATCGTCGCGGCCCTCGACCCCGATGCCGTCCAGTTCAACGGCGACGAGCCCCCGGCCGACGTGGCGGCCGCCGGCCGGCCGGCATGGAAGGCGATCCGCGTGACGGCGGCCGCGGACGGCGCCGCCGACGTCGTGGCCCGGGCGCGCGAGTTCCTCGCCGCCGGCGCCGAGCGGATCCTCCTCGACGCGGCGGGCGGCCCGCATCCGGGCGGCACCGGCACGCGGGTCGCCACCGACCTCGCCCGGGCCGTCGCCCGCGAGGTGCCGATCCTGCTCGCCGGCGGCCTCGATCCGGCGAACGTCGGCGGCGCGCTCCGCGACGTGCCCGCGGTCGGCGTCGACAGCGCGTCCGGCACGGAGCGCCCGGCGGTCGCCGGGGAGCGCCGGACGAAGGACCCGCTGCGGGTCGCGCTCTTCGTGAAGCGCGCCCGGGCGGCCCGCCTCGACCGGCCGAACCTTGCCGTGCGCCCGACCCCGGTCCACGCCGGCCTCCTGACCGCCGACGACGCCGGCCGCTGGGGAACCGGACGCGAGTTCGGCGGGCGCTACGTCCCCGAGACCCTCATGGCCGCCCTCGAGCAGCTCGAGGCCGCCTACGGCGCGATCCGCCACGACCCGGTGTTCTGGTCGGAGCTGCGCGAGCTCCTCGGGCGCTACGCCGGCAGGCCGACCGCGCTGTACCGCGCCGACCGCCTGGCCTACGAGGCCCTCGAACGGGCCGTGGCCCTCGATCCGACCGCCCGCCTGCCGCACCGCCTCCGGCTCTACCTGAAGCGCGAGGACCTCGCCCACACGGGCGCCCACAAGATCAACAACGCCCTCGGCCAGGCCCTCCTCACCCGGCGCCTCGGCAAGGACCGGGTGATCGCCGAGACGGGCGCCGGCCAGCACGGCGTCGCGACCGCCACCGCCTGCGCCCTGCTCGGCCTGCCGTGCGTCGTGTTCATGGGCGCCGTCGACATCGAGCGCCAGCAGCCGAACGTCCTCCGGATGCGGGCGCTCGGCGCGGAGGTCCGCCCGGTCACGTCGGGCACGGCGACGCTCAAGGACGCGGTCAACGACGCGATGCGCGACTGGGTGACGAACGTCGAGACGACCCACTACGTCCTCGGCTCGGCGATGGGCCCCCACCCGTACCCGACGATCGTCCGCGACCTGCAGCGCCGGATCGGCGACGAGGCCGCCGCCCAGGTGGCCGACGTCGAGGGCCGCCTGCCCGATCTCGCACTCGCCTGCGTCGGCGGCGGCTCGAACGCGATCGGCCTCCTCGACCGGTTCATCGGCGAGCCGGCGGTCCGGCTCGCGGTCGCCGAGGCGGCGGGCGACGGGATCGCCGGTGGGAAGCACGCCGCGGCCCTCGCCGGCGGGACGCCCGGGATCCTCCACGGCAGCCGCTCGATGATGCTCCAGGACGCCGATGGCCAGGTCCTCGAGGCCCATTCGGCGTCGGCCGGGCTCGACTACCCCGGCGTCGGGCCCCAGATCGCGGCGCTGGCCGCGGCCGGCCGGCTGGAGGTCGAGGCCGCCACCGACGGCGAGGCGTTCGAGGCGATGCGCTGGCTGTCGCGGACCGAGGGAATCCTGCCGGCGCTCGAGTCGGCCCACGCGCTGGCGGTCCTGCCGCGGCTTCTCGCCGGCGCCGGGCGCGGCGATGCTCCGGCCTGGCCGGAGGAGGCGATCGTCCTCGTCGGCCTGTCGGGCCGCGGCGACAAGGACCTGGCCGCGTTCGGGACCTGGCTCGAGGAGCACGGGTCGTGACGGCGTCGGCCCCGGCCCGGCCCGGCACGAACGGGACCGCGGGCGCGCAGCGCATCGCCGCGGCGTTCGGCGCGGCCGCCGCAGGCGGGCGGATCGCCCTCGTTCCGTACGTCGTCGCGGGCTACCCGGACGCGGCGACGAGCCTCCGGATCGCGCTCGCCGCGATCGACGCCGGCGCGGACCTCCTCGAGGTCGGCCTGCCGTACTCCGACCCGCTCGCCGACGGCGCGACCCTGCAGCGCGCCTCGCAGGCGGCCCTCCGGGGCGGCGCGACGCTCGAGGGCAGCCTTCGCCTGATCGAGGAGATTGCCGCGGCCCGGCCCGCGACGCCGATCGTCCCGATGGGCTACGCAAACCAGTTCCTCGGCGGCGGCGACGGCCGGCCGGCCGCCGAGCGCCTCGCCCGGGCCGGGGCGGCGGGCGTGATCGTCGCCGACCTCACGCCCGACGAGGGCGGGCCGTTCGAGGCGGTCGCCCGCGACTGCGGCCTCGCGGTCGTCTACCTCGTCGCGCCGACGACCCCGCCGAAGCGGCGGGCCGCGATCGCCGCCCGGAGCGGCGGCTTCCTGTACTGCGTCTCGCTCGTCGGGGTGACCGGCGCCCGCTCGGAGCTGCCCGCCAGCGTCGCCGACCTGGTCCGCGACGTGACGGCCGCGTCGCCGGTCCCGGTCGGCGTCGGGTTCGGGGTCAGCCAGGCGGCCCACGTCCGGGCGATCGCGGCGGCCGGCGCGGGCGGGGTGATCGTCGCGAGCGCGCTCGTGGACGCCCTCGGCGACGACGGGCGGGACGTGGCCGCGATGGAGCGGCTGGTCCGCGATCTCGCCGCCGCGACCCGGCGTGGCGAGGGTTCCTGACACCTCCCGACGACAACGACTGGCAATCTGAGGCGATGACGAAGCCGATCCTGGTCACGATCGAGCACAGTCCGAAGAAGTCGTTCGCGACGGCGGCCGACTGGCCCGGCTGGAGTCGATCCGGCAAGACGGAGGCGTCGGCGCTCGCGGCGCTCGCGGCCTATGCGCCCCGCTACGCCGTCATCGCCGGGGCCGAGCACCGCAGGTTCGCCGCGTCCCCGACGCCGGATGCCTTCGAGGTCGTCGAACGGAACGAGGGCTCGGCCGGGACCGAGTACGGCGTTCCGAGCCATCCATCCGATCACGACGCCCGCCCGATCGACGCCGACGGGGCAGCCCGTCTGGCCGGGCTCGTCGAGGCCGCCTGGGCGTTCTTCGACCGGACCGCGAAGGCCGCCCCGGAGGAGCTCCGGAAGGGTCCCCGCGGCGGCGGCCGGAACACGTCGAAGGTCGTGAGCCACGTCATGGAGGCCGACCGGGCGTACGCCGGCCAGATCGGGATCAAGGTTCGGGAGTTCGCGCCCGAGGACCGGCCGGCCGTCGATGCGATGCGGCGGGCGATGCTGGAGGTCCTCAGGGCCGCGCGGGACGGGGCTCCGCTCGCCGGGCGCCGCTGGCCGGCCCGCTACGCCGCTCACCGGATCGCCTGGCATGCCCTCGACCACGCCTGGGAGATCGAGGACCGGACCGAGTAGCCCCCGCGGCGCGGGGCGTCCGGACGAGGCCGTCCGTGGCCTCAGCGCCCCTCCGGGAGGGGGCCGCCGGCCGCGACGACATCGGCCGGGACGTCCGCCAGGCGCGCCGCCTCGGCGCGGAGGTCGGCGGCCGTCGCGCCGCCGGCGCGCAGCTCCCGGACGCCGCTGTCGCCGTCGGCCTTGGACAGCTTCGCCCCGGTCCACTTGTGGATCAGCGGGTGGTGGAGGAACCGCGCCGGCGCCCGGCGCCCCAGGAGCCGGGCGAGCCGGATCTGGCGGGCGGTCTCGGGGAGGAGGTCCTCACCGCGGACGACGAGATCGACGCCCTGGCGGAGATCGTCGACGACGACGGCGAAGCCGTACGTCCAGTTCGCCTCGCGGTCGCGGACGACGAGATCGCCGCCCGACGAGGGATCGCCCGATCGGCGCCCGAGCAGCAGGTCGTCGAACCGCTCCGTGCCGCCGCCGAGGGCCACCCGCAGGCTCGTCGCCGCGTCGCCCGGGAGTGCCCGCGTCCGGCACGCTCCGGGGCAGCCCGGACCCGTCCAGTCGGCGCCGTGCTCGCGGGCCCACGCCGCGAACGTCGTCCGGCTGCAGCCGCAGCGGTACACGAGCCCCTCGGCCGCGAGCCGGGCGAGCGCCGCCTCGTAGGCCGCGACCGCGTCCGGCGTCGTCTGGCGAACCGGCCCGGCGTCGGCGGCGAACCCGAGCCACGCCAGATCCTCGAGGATCTCGTCGGCGAAGCCGGCCCGCGATCGTTGCCGGTCGTGGTCCTCGATCCGGAGCAGGACCTCCGCGCCGGCCAAGCGGGCAGCGCCCCAGACCCACAGCGCGTTCGCGACGTGGCCGAGGTGGAGGAAGCCGGTCGGTGCCGGCGCGAGCCGCGTCTGGGTGGCCGGCGGGATCGTCAGGCGGGCGGGGGCCATGGCCGTCGGGCGAGCCTCAGTCGGGGTCGCTCGGCGGTGGCGTGAGGCCGAGCGCGGCCGCCCGCCGCCGGCGCGTCCGGTCCCGTCGCTCGAGGCTCCGGGCGACCGCGAACAGCCGCTTGAAGACCGCCAGCAGGTCGGCCTGCGGGGTCGGCCCGTCGTTGGCCATCGACACCCGGAGGAGGACCTCGCGCTCGCGCTCGGCGTCTCGGATTGCCCGCCGCCCGGCCGCGTCCTTCACCCGGCCGACCTCGCGGGCGAGCTCGGCCCGCTCGTTGAGGAGGCGGACGATCCGACGATCGGCGGCATCGATCCGCCGTCGGAGGCGTCGCAGCTCCGGCGGCTCGGCGTCCTTCGGCCGCTCCCGCTCAGCCACCGCCGCCGCCTTCCCCGAAGCGGGCCGCGATCGCGTCGAGGGCGAGGCGATAGCCGCGCTTGCCCTGGCCGACGATCGACTCGGCGGCGACGTCGTGGAGGAAGTTGACCGAGCGGAACGCCTCGCGCGTCGACGGGTCCGACAGATGGACCTCCCAGAACGGCCGCTGGACGCCGATGAGCGCGTCCCGCAGCGAGACCGACGTGTGGGTCAGGCCGCCGGCGTTGACGATCGCGACGTCGAAGTCGCGCTCGTGGAGGCGGTCGATCAGGGCGCCCTCGTGGTTCGACTGGAAGAAGGCGACATCCAGCCCGAGCTCGGCCGCCCGGGCGGCGACCTCCGCGTGGATCGCCGCGAGCGTGTCGTGGCCGTAGATCTCCGGTTCGCGGGTCCCGACCAGGTTGAGGTTCGGCCCCTCGAGGACGAGGACCCGGGTCATGCCGTCATCTCGACCGGGCCGCTCCCGGCGCCACCGGCCGGTGCGGAGCCGGCCACCGTCAGCAGCGAGGCGGCGGCCCGCTCGACGAGGTCGGCCGGCACGTCGGCCCGCACGACCGAGCCGTCGGCGGTCGGGAGGACCCAGCGCAGGGCGCCGGCGGCATGCTTCTTGTCGGTCGCGAGGGCCCCGAGCACGGTCCTCAGCGGGTAGGGGAGGGGCTCGGTCGCCAGCCCGAGCGTCGTCAGGACGCGCTCGATCCGCTCGGCCCGCTCGACCGGCGTCACGCCGAGCTCCTGGCCGATCCGGACCGCCGCCCGCAGCCCATGGGCGACCGCCTCGCCGTGGAGGAGCTCGCCGAAGCCGCCGGCCGCCTCCACGGCGTGGCCGAGGGAGTGGCCGAGGTTGAGCGTGATCCGGCCGTCCGCGGCCGCCTCTTCCTTTTCGTCGACATCGACGACCTCGACCTTCGCCCAGGCCGTCCGCTCGACGAGCTCGCCGACCGCGCCGTCGTCGAAGGCGCCCGGCTCGCCGCGGGCGATCGCCGCACCGTCGCGCTCGAGCAGCTCGAACAGCCGCTCGTCGCCCAGGGCCGCCATCTTCACGGCCTCGCCGAGCGCCGCCCGCCGCTGCCGCTCGGGGAGGGTCCGGAGGCAGGCGACGTCGATCACGACCGCCGCCGGCGGATGGAACGCCCCGACGAGGTTCTTGCCGGCCTTGAGGTCGACCCCGGTCTTGCCACCGAGAGAGGAGTCGATCTGGGCGACGAGCGTGGTCGGGACCTGGACGTACGGGACGCCGCGCAGCCAGCTGGCGGCCAGGAACCCGGCTGTGTCGCCGAGGGCGCCGCCACCGACCGCGACGAGCGGCTCGCCGCGCTCCGCCCGGAGCCGGGCGAGCTCCCCGGCCGCCGTCTCGACGACCGCCAGCCGCTTGGCCGACTCGCCCTGCGGCAGGAGGACCCGCTCGACCGGCCAGCCGTCGGCGCCGAGCGCGGCCGCGAGCGCCTCGCCCGCGGCCGCCCACGCCCCGGGCTCCGAGACGAGGATCGCCCGGCGGGCGCGCAGGCCGCGGAGGGTGTCGGCGACGACCGTCGCCGCGATGCCCTCGCCGATCACGACCGACCCGCCGAGCGAGTGGCCCCGGAGCAGGACCGTCGGACCGTGACCGCCCGCGAGCCGCGCGACGAGCTCGTCGATCCGCTCGATGATCGTCGCCAGCTCGGCGACGCCGTTCAGCCGGTGGGCGGCCGAGTAGAAGCGGTCCCGGTCCCGGGCGAGGTCACGGATCGCGCCCATCGGATCGCGCCCGACGATCAGCGGGCGAACGTTCGGCGAGCGCCGCAGTCGCTGGGCGAGGACCTCGGGCCGGACGTCGAGCCAGACGGGCAGGCGGCCGCGGTACAGGACCCAGCGGTTGCGCGGATCGACGACCGCCCCGCCGCCGGTCGCAACGACGGTCCGGACGTCGCGCCCCGCGTCGGGCGGCCCGAGATCCGCGACGGCCTGCCGCTCCAGCGCCCGGAACGCCGCTTCGCCGCGCTCGGCGAAGATCTCCGGGATCGACTGCCCGGCGGCCTTCTCGATCGTGTCGTCGAGGTCGACGAACGTCGCCCCGTGGCGGTGGGCCAGGCGCCGGCCGACCGCGCTCTTGCCGCTGCCGGGAAGCCCGACCAGGACGACGTCCATCGCTCGACCGCGGGCCTAGTCGTCGCCGCCGGAGCCGAAGTCGCCCGGCCCGGCCGCGTCCCCGTCCGGGGCAACCGCCTGCTCCGGCGCGGCCGCCGTCGTCGGCCGTGCCCGGCGACCGCCCGCGACCGGCGCCTCGACCGGCCGCGAGATCCGCCCGACGTAGGCGTCGAGAGCGGCCCGCGTGTCGGCGATCGTGTCGCCGCCGAACTTGTCGAGCATCGCGTCGGCGAGGGTCAGCATGACCATCGCCTCGGCCACGACCCCGGCCGCCGGGACGACGCTGATGTCGGAGCGCTCGTAGTGGGCCTTCTCGACCGCCTCGCCGCTGACGAGGTCGGCCGTGGGAAGGGGCCGGGCCAGGGTCGAGATCGGCTTCACCGCGCCGCGGACGACGAGCGGCTCGCCGTTCGTGATCCCGCCGGTCAGCCCGCCGGCGTTGTTCGAGCGGTGGATCCAGCGGCCGCCCTCGCCGCGCCCGGCGATGACGTCGTGGACGGCCGATCCGAACCGCCGCGTCTGCTCGAAGCCGAGCCCGAACTCGACGCCCTTGACGATGTTGATGCTCATCACCGCTGCGGCCAGGGCGGCGTCGAGGCGGCGGTCCCACTGGACGTACGACCCGAGCCCGATCGGCAGGCCGTGGGCCACGACCTCGAACACGCCGCCGATCGTGTCACCGTTCGAGCGGGCCTCGTCGATCCGGGCGATCATCGCCGCCTCCGCCTCCGGGTCGGGACAGCGCAGGGGCGAGGCGTCGGCCTCGTCGCGCGAGCGGGTCGCCCGGGCCGGGTCGACCGCGACGCCGCCGACCTCGGCCGTGAACGACCAGACCTCGACGCCGAGCTCCTGCAGGATCAGCCGGGCGATGCCGCCGGCGGCGACCCGTGCCGCGGTCTCCCGCGCGGATGCCCGCTCGAGGACGTTGCGGACGTCGTTGAAGCCGTACTTCAGGGCGCCGGCGAGGTCGGCGTGGCCCGGCCGGACGCGCGTCACCGGCGTCGCCCGCTTGTTGCCGTCGGCGGCGGCGGCGGCGAGCTCGGCCGCCTGCTCGTCCGACAGGCCGCCGACCTGCATCACCGTCGTCCAGTTCTCCCAGTCGCGATTGGCGACGAGGAGGAGGATCGGCGAGCCGAGCGTGACCCCATGGCGGACGCCGCTCAGGATGTCGGCCGCGTCGTGCTCGATCGCCTGGCGGGCCCCGCGGCCGTAGCCCCGCTGGCGGCGGGCGAGGTCCGGCCCGAGGGCGGCCCCATCGAGGGCGAGCCCGGCGGGCACCCCTTCGACGGTGACCCCGAGCGAGCGCCCGTGCGATTCGCCGGCCGTCAGCCAGCGGAGTCGTCCCATCGCCAGGTCGGCCGGCGGTCAGCTGCCCGACGAGCCGGCGGCGCCGGGTCCGGGACTCGCGCCGGCGCCGGTCGCGGCCGGGTCGTCGCCGGCGGGCTCGCCCTCGGCGGACCGGACGCCGCCCGCCCGCGCCTCGGACAGGGCGCGCTGCATGAGCTCGATCGGGGCCGCCAGGCCGGTCCACAGGGTGAACGCGGCCGCGCCCTGGTGGAGGAGCATCTGCTCGCCGTCGGCGACCGTGCAGCCGGCCGCCTCGGCGTCGCGGAGCAGCGTCGTCCGGGCGTAGATCAGGTCGAGGACGAGCAGGTCCGGGGCGATGATCTCGGCCGGGATCGGCGACTGGCCGTCGGTCAGCCCGATCGAGGTCGCGTTGACGAGGACCTTCGACTTGGCGAGCTCCGCCTCGATGATCGACTCGTGCCAGGGCATCGCCCGGAGCTCCATGTGGGCGGCGCTCCGGCCGAAATGCTTGACGAGCGCCTCGGCCCGGTGGAGATGGCGATTGAACACGACGATCCGCTGGAAGCCCTCCCGGATCAGGCCGTAGACGACGGCCCGCGAGCCGCCGCCGGCGCCGAGGACGATCGCCGCGCGGGGCATCTTCTGGCGCCCGACGAGCTTGTCGAGGGCGACCTTGAAGCCGGGCACGTCGGTGTTGTGGCCGACGAGCCGGTGGCCCTCCCGGGTGATCGTGTTGACCGCGCCGGTGGCGTGGGCCTCCTCGGTCAGCCGGTCGACGAGCGGCACCACCCGCTCCTTGTGGGGGATCGTGACGTTCGCCCCGAGGAAGTCGTCGCCGCGGATCTCGCCGATCGCGTCGGGCAGGACGATCGGGGCGCGGTCCCACAGCTCGTAGGCGGCGTCGATGCCCTGGTGGTCGAACGCGGCCTGTTGCATCGCACCCGACAGCGAGTGGGCGACGGGATGCCCGATGAGGACGACGCGCTTGGTCATGAGCCAACCCTTCCGAGATCGTCGAAGAAGCCGGGATAGGAGACGGAGGCGCTGCCGGGCCGGAGGACGGTCGTCCGGCCGGCGGCCGCGAGGCCGGCGATCGCGAACGTCATCGCCAGGCGGTGGTCGTCGAGGCTGTCGACGGTCGCCCCGGTGAGGGGCCGGCCGCCGCGGATCGTGAGGTCGTCGCCGTCGACGGTGATGTCGGCGCCGAGGGCGCGCAGGCCGTCGACGATGCCGGCGATCCGGTCCGACTCCTTGTGGCGCAGCTCGCCCGCGCCGCGGATCGTCGTCGTGCCGGCGGCGTGGGACGCCGCGAGGCACAGGATCGGGATCTCGTCGATCGCGGCCGCGACGTCCGTCGGTCCGAGCTCGATCGCCCGCAGCGACGACGAGCGGACGCGGAGATCGGCCAGCGGCTCGCCGGCGTTGGCGGCGGCCCGCGGCCCCGACCCCCGGGTGGGTGCGTCCTCGCCGCCGAAGCCGCTCTCGATCGCGGTCTCCTCGATGTCGGCGCCCATCGCCCGGAGGAGGTCGATCACGGCCCGTCGCGTCGGGTTCACGCAGACCCCGCGGAGCGTCAGCAAGGCGTCGGGGTGGATCGCGCCGGCGACGAGCCAGAAGGCGGCCGCCGACGCATCCCCCGGGACGCGCTCGTCGATCGCCATCATCGTCCGCCCTCCTTCGAGGCTGATCGCCACCGCCCCCTTCCGCCCGTCGGCGTCGGCCGGTGCCAACGGCTCCGTCGCGACGTCGATGCCGCGGGCCCGCAGCATCCGCTCCGTGTGGTCGCGTGTCGCCACGGCCTCGCGGACCGTCGTCCGGCCCTCCGCGCGGAGCGCCGCCAGGAGGATCGCCGACTTCACCTGCGCGCTCGGGACCGGCGTCCACCGATCCACGGCGCGAAGCGACTGGCGACCGATGACGGTCAGCGGTGGGAGGGAATTGTCGGCACGGGCGAGGAGCGTCGCGCCCATCGCGCGAAGCGGTTCGATGATACGGGCGACCGGTCGCCGTCGCAACGAATTGTCGCCGTCGAGGACGGTCCGGAACGGAAGCCCGGCGAGGATCCCGGCGAACAGCCGGAGACTCGTCCCGGAATTGCCGCAGTCGAGAACCGCGCCGGGCTCGTTCAACGCGTCGACGCCCGGCGAGCGGACGACGTAGTCGACCGTCCGCGGGGCGGCACCGCCGGGCAGGTCCGGCGCCAGCCGCGCGACCTCCGCCCCGAGCGTCCGGCAGACCCCCGCGGTCGAGCGGACGTCGGCGCCGTCGCCGGCACCGGCGATCCGGCTCTCGCCGGCGGCGAGGGTCGCCAGCATCAGGGCCCGGTGGCTGATCGACTTGTCGCCGGGCAGGATGAGCTCCCCGCGCAGGCGGCGGGCCGGGGTGACGGCGGTGGCGTCGATCGAGGCGGAGGTCACGGGTTCGGTCCGGCGCCGCGGGTCAGCCGGCGGCCTGGACGGCGGCGGTTTCGTCGGCAGCCGCGCCGCCGTCGCCACTCGCGCCGCCGTCGGGAGCGCCGCCGTCGGGCGCGCCGCCGCCGCTCGCGGGGGTCGGCTTCCCGCCACGCCCCCGGACGTGCTCGTGGACGGGGACGAGCTCGGCCATCATCGCCCGGAACTGGTCGAGGGTGAGCTGCTGCTCCGCGTCGGAGAGGGCGGCGTCGGGATCGGGGTGGACCTCGACCATCACGCCGTCGGCGCCGACGGCCACCCCGCCGATCGCGAGCGGGGCGACGAGCCAGCGCTTGCCCGTCGCGTGGCTCGGGTCGACGATGACCGGCAGGTGGCTCAGGTGATGGACGAGCGGTACCGCCGCGAGGTCCATCGTGTTCCTGGTGTACGTCTCGAACGTCCGGATTCCGCGCTCGCAGAGGATGACGTTCGGGTTGCCGCTCGACACGATGTACTCGGCGGCCATCAGCCACTCCTCGACGGTCGCGCCGTAGCCGCGCTTGAGCATCACCGGCCGGGCGACCCGCCCGACCGCCGTGAGGAGCGAGTAGTTCTGCATGTTGCGGGTGCCGATCTGGAGGATGTCGGCGTACTCGGCGACGATGTCGACCTGGCTCGGCTCCATGACCTCGGTGATCACCGGCAGCCCGGTCCGATCGCGAGCCTCGGCCAGGTAACGGAGGGCCTCGACGCCGAGCCCCTGGAAGCTGTACGGCGAGGTCCGCGGCTTGAAGGCACCGCCGCGGAGGACGGTCGCCCCGGCGGCGGCCACGGCGTCGGCGGTCTCGAACAGCTGATCGCGGCTCTCGACCGAGCAGGGCCCCGCCATCATCGTCAGCGAGCCGTCGCCGATCACCGCGTCGAGGACCCGGATCACGGTGTCCTCGGGGTGGAACTCGCGCGAGGTCAGCTTGAAGGGCCGGTTGATCGGGGTGACGGCCTCGACCCCGGCCAGCCCGCCGAGCCGGACGATCAGCTCCGGCCGGCGTCCGCCGATCTCGCCGATCACGGCGATGACGGTCCGCTCGGCGCCGACGTGGTCGTACGGCGTGAGGCCCTCGCCGAGGACGACGCTCTTCACGCCGAGGATCTCGGCCTCGCCCGCGTCCCGGGTCATCACGACGAACATCCGTGGACTTCCTCTCTGGTCAAACAAAAAAGCAGAGGTCGCGACCTCTGCTTCCACCCGGCACGACCCGCGATCCCGGGTCTAGGCTCCGGGGTCGGTCATGCCGGGCGTCGAAAGTAGTACAGCGTGCTCATGTGCGTGTCGCGGACGGTACGGCCCGCCGCCCGCGGTGTCAACGCGCGACGTCGCGCGGGGCGGGGGTCACGCCCGCCGGAGAGGCACTCGCCGGAGAGGCCCTCGCCCGGGCCGCCACCGGAGACGCCCGCCAGAAGCTCCCCTCCGCCGACGCCCCTCCGATATCAGCCGGAGTGATTGCGGGAGGCCCCGACCGCCCCGAGGGCGCTCGCGTCGGCCGGTGTCGGGCGGGATCCGAGGCGGGCCGAGCGTCGAGCACGAGCCGAGTTGAGCCTTGAGGCCCGGCCGACCGGCCCTGGATCAGTCCGGCTGATATCGGCCGCCGGAAGCCGCGCGCCGGACGCCGGAAGCGCCGCGCCAACGCGCGACCTCGCCATCCCGTGGGAGCTCGCGCCCGGTCGGCGCCGGAACAGGCGGGCACCCACCCGGCGGACCCGACGTGCACGCCGGCGGCCCCGCGACCGCGACGCGCCGGGCGCTGGTCTCATGGGCGTGGTCCGGGGAGCCCCGCCCGCGCCATGATCGCCTCGACGACCTCGCTCTTCGCGTCGGCGTAGTTCTGGACATAGGCCCACGCGCGGGTGGATAGATCGCGCTTCGTCGCCTCGTACAGATCGCGATCGTCGTCGTGGGCTCGGAGCCAGTCGCGGAATCCGACCATCCGGTCGAGCTCGACGCAGCCGGCCGAGAAGGCGTGGAGGTTGATGTTCGTGTCGGGTCCCTTGAAGAGGCGGTGGTCATACCACTCGGGCTCGGCCTCCCTGATCGTCAGGCGATAGCCGGCGACCTCGAGGTCGGCGAGGTACGCCGGCTCGTCGGCGACGTCGGCCAGGATCAGCGTCATGTCGATGATCGGCTTTGCCGAGAGGCCGGGCACGGACGTCGAGCCGGTGTGCTCGAGGGCGAGAACGCGGTCGCCGAGGGCCGACCGGATCCGCTCCTCCTCGCGGGCGAAGAGGGCCGGCCAGGCCGCGTCGTACGGGACGAGGACGATCGGGCCTGTCGAGGGGTTCGCGCCGCCGACGTAGGCGGCGACGATCTCGGCCTCGGTCAGGGGCCGACGGCCCGACGGCGAGGCTCCGCCGGCGGGGCTCGGATCGTCGGTCATCGAGGCTCCTTTCGTGCCACCGGCGGCCCAACCTACCAGAATCCGACGAGGTCGCCGGCCTCCGGGCCCGTGGTAGGATTCCGGCCGCCGCGCGACGGAGAGGTCGCATAGAGGCCTAGTGCGACGGTTTGCTAAACCGTTGAGTGGGGTAACCTGCTCCGAGGGTTCGAATCCCTCCCTCTCCGCCAGCTTCGCCGGGTCCGCTCCGGTCGATGACGCCGGCATCGCGTGCGCCCGTAGCTCAGTGGATAGAGCGTCAGGTTGCGGACCTGAAGGTCGTGGGTTCGAGTCCCGCCGGGCGCGCCATCCCCATCCAGCGCCGCCGAGTGGGATGAAGGCCTCGTGCGTCATACCCGTGTTCTGCGAGCGTCAGACCCGCGTTCTGCGAGCGTCAGACCCGCGCCCGAGGCTGCCGGGCGGCTACCGCAGGATGAGCGCAGCGACGATGGCGACGAAGGGCGGCACGGCCTGGATCGCCGCCGACCGGGCGAAGCGCCGGTTCGTCGCGAGCAGCACGAGCCCCGCCCCGACCATGCAGCCGCAGGCGAACAGGACGACCGCCCGCCCGGAATCGACCGAGCCGCCGGCGACGAGGGCCAGGCCGCCGGCGATCCCGACGGCGAGAAACAGGTTGTAGAACCCCTGGTTGAACGCCATCGGCCGGACCGCCGCGACCTGCTCCGGCGTCGTGAGGCCGAACCGCGCGGCAACGGCGGGCTGGCTGAAGATCACGCTCTCGAGCACGAAGAACAGGACGTGGAAGGCGGCCGCGAGGAGCGCGGCGAGCGCGGCGATCAACGGCATGGTGCCCTCCCTGGTCGCCCCGTGACGGGGCCGGCACACCGGCCAGGGGCCGGATGGCATGATGCGGCCGAGCGTAGCAGCAGCGGGAGCGACGATGAGCGGCGAACGGGTCGGGTTCCTGGGGCTCGGGACGATGGGCGCGGCGATGGCCGCCAACCTGGCCCGGGCGGGCTTCGCGGTGACCGCCTGGAATCGCAGCCCCGGGCGCGCGCCGGAGCTCGACGGGCTCGGGGTCGCCCGGGCGGCGACGCCGGCCGAGGTGACCCGCGCGGCCGAGGTCGTGGTCCTCTGCGTCTCCGACACGCCCGACGTCGAGGCCGTCCTCTTCGGGCCCGACGGCGTCGCCGCCGGCGCCCGGGCCGGGCAGCTCGTCATCGACTGCTCGACGATCTCGCCGTCGGCGACCCGCGACTTCCACGCCCGCCTCGCCGGCCTCGGGGTCGACCTGGTCGACGCGCCCGTGTCGGGCGGCAGCGAGGGCGCCCAGAAGGCCACGCTCACGATCTTCTGCGGTGGCGATCCTGGTCCGGTCGAGCGCGCCCGGCCGATCCTCGCGGCCATGGGCCGGACGATCACCCACGTCGGCCCGAGCGGGGCGGGCCAGGCCGTCAAGGCCGTCAACCAGGTGATCCTGGCCGGCACCTACCTCGGCGTGGCCGAGGGGATCGTCCTCGCCCTGAAGGCCGGCCTGGACGTGGCGCAGGTCGTGGAGGCGCTCGGCGGTGGCGCCGCCCAGAGCTGGGTCCTCGCGAACCGCAGCGGGCGGATGACCGCCAACGACTACCCCCTCGGCTTCAAGGTCGCCCTCCACCGCAAGGACCTCGGGATCGCCCTCGAGCTCGCTCGGGAGATGGGCGCGGACCTGCCGGTGACCGAGCTGGCGGCCGAGCTCGAGACCGCCCTCGTCGCGGACGGCCACGCGGACGACGACATGTCTGCCCTGGCCCGGGCGATCCGCGCCCGGTCGGGGCTGCCGGGCTGAGCCCGGGCGTCGCCGGTCAGACCCCGGCGGCGACCCCTCCGCCGAGGCCGACGAGGAGCATCGGGTCGCCGAGCTTGCCCTCGTACCGTGGCCGGAAGCGCTCCTCGTTGTACATGTCGCCGATGTCGACGCGGCGCGCCTTCGTGCCCGCGGCCGGCAGCTCGGTGTGGGCGTACTTCCCGTCGCGGATCGCGACCATCCGCCCGGTCACGCCGTCGCGGACGAGGTCCATCGCGACGTTCGCGTAGGTCGTCGCGACCATCGCGTCGAGGGCGTCGGGCTCGCCGGAGCGGAGGTCGTAGGTGAGCTCGGACGCCACGGCCTCGATCCCGGTCAGGCTCTTGAGCTCGGCCGCCAGGACCTCGCCGACGTTGGCCTTGTGGCGATGGCCGAACATGTCGGCCTCGCCGACGTCCAGCATCCGGGCGCCCTTCCAGATCGCGCCCTCGGCCGTGACGACCACGGCGTAGTGCGACGGGTTGGCCTCGCGGTCGGCGGCGAGGACCGTGGCCAGCCGATCGAGGTCGTACGGAGCCTCGGGGATCACGCAGCGGGCGGACGTGACGTAGGCCGTGTACAGGGCGGAGAACCCGGCATCGCGGCCGAAGATCCGGAAGACGCCGATCCGCTCGTGGGAGCCGAGCGTCGTCCGCTGGCGGTTGATCAGCTCCTTGGCCCGGGTGATCGCCGTCGAGAAGCCGATGCAGTACTCCGTGCCGGCGACGTCGTTGTCCATCGTCTTCGGGATCGCGATGAGCGAGACGCCCTCGTCGAAGAGGACCCGCGAGAAGCTCAGGGTGTCGTCCCCGCCGATCGTGACCAGGACGTCGAGCCCGAGCCGGCTGATGTTGTCGAGGACGACCGGCGTGAGGTCGACGACGCCGTCGGCGTTCGTCATCGCCGTCACCCGGGTCGGGTCGAGCCACGCCGGGACGTTGTCCGGCTTCATCTTCTTGGGGTTCGTCCGTGACGTGTGGAGCCAGGTCCCGCCGGTCCGGTCGATCGTCCGGGTGTTCGTCCGGTCCAGCCCGACGATGTAGTTCGGGTCCGGTCCCGGATCGAAGCGAAGATGGGTCAGGCCCTCCCAGCCGCGGCGGATGCCGACGACCTCGTCCCCGATCTCGGTCGCGCGATACACGACCGACTTGATCACCGAGTTGAGCCCGGGGACATCGCCACCCCCGGTCAGGATGCCGATTCGCCTGTGTGCTGTCATGACGAGGATCGTACCCCTCGGCAGGGTGGCGGGTCGGTTGCGGGACGGTCACGGCCCGGTCCGGGGCTCGCCGGACCCGGCCTGTATAGTCGGACGCATGAATTACGAGCTGTTCATGGGCGAGGCCCTGGCGGAGGCGCGCCATGCGATCGCGTCCGGCGAGCGCCCGAACGCTGCGGTGGCGGTCGTCGACGAGGCGATGGTCGCCCGCGCCCACGATCGGGTGATCGAGTCGAACGACCCGACCGCCCACGCGGTCGTCGTCGCCCTGCGCGAGGCCGCCCGCAAGCTCGGCCGCGAGCGGCTCGCCGACTGCACGATCTTCACGACCGTCGAGCCCTGCGTGATGTGCGTCGGGGCGCTCCTGGAGAGCGACGTCGCGGCCCTGGTCTTCGCGATGCCGCACGAGACGGAGGGGGCGGCCGGGACCGTGATCCAGCTCGCCCAGCACCCCGACCTCCAGCGCCGGATCCAGATCGTCAGCGGAATCCGCCGGGACGAGGCGGAGGAGCTCCTGGCCGGCACGACCGCGGTCGCCTGAGGCTGGCCCAGGCCGGCCCCGGCCGCCGTGCGTTGACGTCCACTGGCTGAACGAGTCGGACGTGCGTCGGCGCCCGGCACGAGGATCGAGCCCGGCGGCTCTCCCCGGACGATCGTCCGGTCGGCCGCGCCGCCGACCTTTGCTATCCTCTGCCGCGGAGAGGTGTCCGAGTGGTTGATGGTGCCGCTCTCGAAAAGCGGTGTGCGAAAGCACCGCGGGTTCGAATCCCGCCCTCTCCGCCAGCACTCGTCGCGAGGCCGGCCGGCACGGACGCCGGTCGGCTTCTGTTCTCCCGGGGGAGAGGTCGCCTAGTGGACTATGGCGCCGCACTGGAAATGCGGTTCGGGGCAACCCGTCGCGGGTTCGAATCCCGCCCTCTCCGCCAACCCTCGGGCCAACGGCCAATGCGCGCGCGGAGCTCGCGCTCGGACCTCGGGTGAGCGAGCGGTGAATCGCGGCTGAGGGCGGTGGCTCGCGGTTCGAGAAGGCATCCCTGCTAGACTTCGCGGGCCGTGCTAGGCGGGGAACTAGCGGTGCCCTGAACCTGCAATCCGCTCCAGCAGGGCTGAATTCCCACCCGAGGACTGCGTCCTTGCAGGCCGCCGCTTCGAGCGACGTTGAGGATCGGGTCCCGCGCAGCGACGAACCGCGAACCGTGTCAGGTCCGGAAGGAAGCAGCACTAAGCGATCCTCGTCGGGTGCCGCGGAACGGCCTGGTCCGAGCCGCTCGTCGTGGAGGGCGCGAGGCACCGCAGGACGACGGTGGGTGCACGGCACTAACCCGATCCGCCCGGTCGCGGGTCGTCCGGCGACGGACCGCCCGGGACCAACGACGAAGCCTGCGACAGGAGCGCCGTGAGCCCGACCGCTCCCTCGACCCCGCCCCCGGCATCGGACGCCGCCCGGGCCACGACCGCGCCGCACCAGGCGCTCTACCGCCGCTGGCGGGCCCAGACGTTCTCGGAGATCGTCGGCCAGGGCGCCGTCGTCGAGACCCTCCGCAACGCCGTCCGCACCGACCGCGTGTCGCACGCGGTCCTGTTCGTCGGGCCGCGCGGCACCGGCAAGACCTCCCTTGCCCGGATCCTGGCCAAGGCCCTGAACTGCACGAACCTCCAGGACGGGGATCCGTGCGACGCCTGCGAGGCCTGCGTCGCGATCCGCGAGGGGCGGGCGATGGACCTCATCGAGATCGACGCGGCCAGCAATCGCGGCATCGACGCGATCCGCGACCTCCGCGAGCGGATCCACTACGCCCCGACCGATCTCCGACGCAAGGTCTACATCCTCGACGAGGCCCACCAGATCACCAAGGACGCCTGGAACGCCCTCCTGAAGTCGCTCGAGGAGCCGCCCGACTTCGTGGCCTTCATGTTCGCCTCGACCCATCCCCAGGACTTCCCGCCGGCGATCCTGTCGCGCCTCCAGCGGTTCGACGTCCGGCGGCTCACGATCGACGAGATCGAGGGCAAGCTGACGCGGATCCTCGCGGCGGAGTCGGTCGTCGCCGAGCCCGCCGCCGTCCGCCTGATCGCCCACCTCGCGGCCGGCGGGATGCGCGACGCCGAGTCGATCCTGGATCAGCTCCTCGGCTCCGCCGCCGGGTCGATCGACGAGGCGACCGTCCGCGACCTGCTGGGGCTGGCCGACGCCGACGCGGTCGGGCGGCTCAGCGCGGCCCTCGTCGGCGGCGACGCCGGCACCGGGCTGGCCGTGCTCACGGAGCTCGACGAGCGCGGCCGCGACGTGGCCGTCGTGCTCGACCAGATCCTCGACCAGATCCGGTCCGACCTGGCCGCCGCGATCGGACCGGCCGGCGACGCCGCCGCCGCCGCCGCGCTCTCCGCCGCGGCCCACCGCCTCGCCGCGATCGACCCGGAACGGCGCGGGGTCGGGGGCCTCCGGTTCCAGCTGGAGCTCGCGCTGCTCGACGCGGCGACGCGGCCAGGGGCGAGCGTCGCGACCGGTCGTCCGACTCCGCTGCCTGCGCCCGCCAGCGCGCCGCCTGCACCCGCCAGCGCGCCGCCGGCACGCGCCCCCGACGCGATCGTGGCCCCACCCGTCGCGGCTCCACCGAACGAGGCCGGACCCGTCGAGCCCGTGACCGAGGCGGCGACCCGATCGACCGGGCCGGCGGCCCGGGCGGCCCGGGCGTCCGATCCGTCAGCCGGGCCGGGATCAACCCCCGATGCCATCCAGGCCCGCGACGTCGCGCCCGCCGCGGCGGACGCCGCGCCCAGGGCCGCGGCCGGCCCGGCGCCCGATGCGGGCGCTGCGCCGGCATCGCAAGCGGTCGTCGCGACGTCGGGGATCGACGAGCTCCGCGCGGCCTGGCCGCAGATCGTCTCGACCCTGAGCCAGAGCCCGCCCGTGAAGCCCCTGATCGCCGCCTGCCGGCCGGTCAGCCTCGACGGCGCCGTCGTCACCCTCGGCTTCCCCGAGGACCAGGCGTTCCTCAAGGACGCGCTCGAGCGGCGCCGGGCCATGCTCGAGGACGGGATCGGCCGGATCCTCGGGCGGCCCGTGAACGTCCACTGCGTCGCCACGAACCTCGAAGATGTCCCGGCCGTCCCGCTCGGCGACGCGGCCGACCTCATCGCCGAGGCGCGCCGCATCTTCGGCGACGATCTGGTCGACGTCGGCGAGGTGTCCTGACCCCCGACCGTGCACGCAGCGACGGCTTCCGCCAGACTCAGGGCGGTCGCGTCACCGACAGGAGGATCGAACCGATGGGCATGGGCAACCTGCAGCGAATGGCCCAGCAGATGCAGCAGGAGATGCAACGCATCGAGGGCGAGCTGCGCGACGCCCAGGTCGACGGGTCGGCCGGCGGCGGAGTCGTGAAAGCCGTCGTGACCGGCAAGCAGGAGCTCGTCTCGGTGACGATCGACCCGGCGGCCGTCGACCCGGCCGACGTCGAGATGCTCCAGGACCTGATCGTGGCCGCGATCAACGACGCGCTCGGGGCGTCGCGCCGAATGGGCGAAGAGAAGATGGCCGCCGTGACCGGCGGCCTGAAGATCCCGGGCTTCTAGGAGCCGCGCGCGACGTGGCGTCCACGCTGATCGAGCCGGTCGCCCGGCTGATCGAGGCCTTCTCCCGGTTGCCGGGGATCGGGCCGAAGACGGCCCAGCGGCTCACCTATCACCTCCTCCGCGCCCCGGATGCCGAGGCCCGCGTCCTGGCGGCGGCGCTCGTCGACGTCCGCGACAAGGTCGTCTTCTGCGAGCGCTGCTTCAATATCAGCGATCAGGCCCTCTGCCCGATCTGCCGCGATCCCGGTCGCGACGCCACCCGTCTGTGCGTGGTCGAGGAGCCGCTCGACGTCCTGGCCCTCGAGCGGACGTCGGAGTTCAAGGGTCTCTACCACGTCCTCCACGGCGCGATCTCGCCGATCGACGGCATCGGGCCGGACCGGCTGAAGGTCCGCGAGCTGCTCGCCCGGGCCGATGACGCGAAGCGGGCGGGGGAGCCCCTCGTCGAGGTCATCCTGGCGACGAACCCGACGCTCGAAGGGGAGGCGACCGCGATGTACCTGGCCGAGCGGCTCGAGGAGGCCGTGGGCGTCGTGAGCCGGATCGCCCGCGGCCTGCCGGTCGGCGGCGACCTCGAGTACGCCGACGAGGTGACCCTGATCCGCGCCCTCCAGGGCCGGCGGGCGGTCTGACCCGGCGATGTCCCATCTCGCCTTCGAGATTCTGCTCCGACTTGCCAAGGCCGGCGTCGCGGTCGTGGCCGGGGCGATCGTCTACGCGGTGATGGTCGGGCCCGTCGGGGCGGCGTCCTCGCCGGAGCTGATCCTGCTGTCCTGGCTGAGCGGCGCGGCCTTCGTTCTGCTCGTCGAGAGCAGCCCGATCTGACCGTCCGGCGACGGCTTCGGCGACGCCTGCGGCAGCCCGCCGACCGCGTTTGACACCCGCCCGGGCGCGACCCTAGTATTCGCCCTCGTTGCCGCTCCCGACCGGGGGCGGGAAGCCGGTCCGTCACGTTCGGATCGGAGGGTCGCCGGGTTTGACACCGCGGCGGCGAAGCCCCATCATCGTGGGTCTGCGCCGCGGTCTGTCTTGCCCCGGACGCTGCACCTTGACAACTGAAGAGTGACAGGAAAATCCGTGATGGATGTGCGAGTGGTCGAACCCTCGGATGAAGTCGCAGCGCAAGCTGCGCAATCTTCGGAGAGTTTGATCCTGGCTCAGGATTAACGCTGGCGGCGTGCATGAGACATGCAAGTCGAACGGACGATCAGGGCTTGCTCTGATCGTTAGTGGCGGACGGCTGAGTAACGCGTAGGTGACCTGCCCCGAAGTGGGGGATAACTGCCCGAAAGGGTGGCTAATACCGCATGTGGAGGTTCGTTCAATCGAACCTTCAAAGCAGCAATGCGCTTCGGGAGGGGCCTGCGTCCGATTAGCTCGTTGGTGGGGTAACGGCTCACCAAGGCGACGATCGGTAGGTGGTCTGAGAGGACGATCACCCAGACTGGGACTGAGACACGGCCCAGACTCCTACGGGAGGCAGCAGTCGGGAATTTTGCGCAATGGGCGAAAGCCTGACGCAGCAACGCCGCGTGAGGGATGACGGCCTTCGGGTTGTAAACCTCTTTTGTCAGGGACGATGATGACGGTACCTGACGAATAAGCCACGGCTAACTACGTGCCAGCAGCCGCGGTAATACGTAGGTGGCAAGCGTTGTCCGGATTTACTGGGCGTAAAGAGCGCGCAGGCGGTCGTTCAAGTCGCGTGTGAAAGCCCCCGGCTCAACTGGGGAGGGTCACGCGATACTGATCGACTCGAAGGCAGGAGAGGGTAGTGGAATTCCCGGTGTAGTGGTGAAATGCGTAGATATCGGGAGGAACACCAGTGGCGAAGGCGACTACCTGGCCTGTTCTTGACGCTGAGGCGCGAAAGCTAGGGGAGCAAACGGGATTAGATACCCCGGTAGTCCTAGCCGTAAACGATGGACACTAGGTGTTGGTGGTATCAACCCCGCCAGTGCCGAAGCTAACGCATTAAGTGTCCCGCCTGGGGAGTACGGCCGCAAGGCTAAAACTCAAAGGAATTGACGGGGGCCCGCACAAGCAGCGGAGCGTGGGGTTTAATTCGACGCAACGCGAAGAACCTTACCAAGGCTTGACATGACCAGGACAGCGGCGGAAACGTCGTCTTCCCGCAAGGGACCTGGCCACAGGTGTTGCATGGCTGTCGTCAGCTCGTGTCGTGAGATGTTGGGTTAAGTCCCGCAACGAGCGCAACCCCTACTGTGTGTTGTATCACTCACACGGGACTGCCGAGAGAAACTCGGAGGAAGGTGGGGATGACGTCAAGTCAGCATGGCCCTTACGCCTTGGGCTACACCCACGCTACAATGGCCGGTACAACGGGCTGCGAAACCGCGAGGTGGAGCTAATCCCTTAAAGCCGGTCTCAGTTCGGATTGTAGGCTGCAACTCGCCTACATGAAGCCGGAGTTGCTAGTAACCGCAGGTCAGCATTACTGCGGTGAATATGTTCCCGGGCCTTGTACACACCGCCCGTCACGTCATGAAAGCTGGCAACACCCGAAGCCGGTGGGCCAACCGCAAGGAGGCAGCCGTCGAAGGTGGGGTCGGTGATTGGGACGAAGTCGTAACAAGGTAGCCGTACCGGAAGGTGCGGCTGGATCACCTCCTTTCTAGGGAGATCCGAGTTCAGACTCTTCGGTGGGGTCTGGGCGTTGAAGGCTCCCAGGTTGATCGCACGATCACCAGTCAACCCTCGTCAGGTGGGTGACGCCCGATCGGTTCCGCAAGGGGCCGGCCGGGGAGATCGATCGCGACCTGGCAACAACACCGAACCCATTCGTGCATTCACGATCGGACGTTCCTGTCACTCTTCAACGGTCAAGGGTGCAGCCGCCGGTGGCGATCGACGTGTCGACCGCTTCTGGTCGGCACAGCCTCGGCGGGCGTTTAGCTCAGCTGGTTAGAGCACTGCCCTGATAAGGCAGAGGTCTCTGGTTCGAGTCCAGAAACGCCCACCACACTCCACCCCGGCGACGGGGACGTAGCTCAGTTGGCAGAGCATCTCCTTTGCAAGGAGAGGGTCAGGAGTTCGAGTCTCCTCGTCTCCACCAACAGCGACACGGCCACAGTGGCGGAGGATCCGGACCTGCTCGAGGCAGCACTCACCGATAACTGAAGACTCCGGGTGGACCCCGGGACGACCGAACACCCCAAGGTGCTGTGCAGACGGCTCCGAGGAAGGTCCTCGAGCCGTCTTCGTGTGTCCCCCACATCGTTCCCCTGATCCGTGGCCTCCACCGGGAGCTCACCGACCAGCGGACCGCTGGATCACCGGGCCGGCAACGGACCGGGCGCCCGCCTCGGCGGGCAGCACCTTGACAACTGGAATGAGTTGTTCGGCAGTAAATCGATCTTCGATTTCGCCGAGTCAAGACAAGGATACGATCCCGATCGATCCCATCCGCGACTGGCCGCCAGGTCAGATGCTGAGGGGGTCAAGCTACAAAGGGCACGGGGTGGATGCCTTGGCGCCAAGAGCCGATGAAGGACGTGGCAGGCTGCGTAAAGCTTCGGGGAGTCGCGAGCAGACGTTGATCCGGAGATGTCCGAATGGGGAAACCCGGCTGGGGTAACGCCCAGTCACCCCTGGTTGAATCAAATAGGCCAGGTGGAGGTAAGCCAGCGAACTGAAACATCTCAGTAGCTGGAGGAAAAGAGATCATTCCCTGAGTAGTGGCGAGCGAAACGGGAACAGCCCAAACTCACCCAGCGCGATAGGTTGCAGCCGTTTCTGGGTGGGGGTTGAAGGAGCAGATCATTGGGGCCCTGCACGGCCCCTGCGAAGTTACCAAATCGATCGTTAGTCGAACCCGTCAGGAATGTCGGGCCAGAGAGGGTGACAGCCCCGTAGACGAAAGCGATCGATCTTCGTGATCAGCCACCTGAGTACCGCGTGGAAGGTCTCTCATGCGGGAAACTGGGCGGACCACCGTCCAAGGCTAAATACTCTTGGCGACCGATAGCGAACAAGTACCGTGAGGGAAAGGTGAAAAGCACCCCGGAAGGGGAGTGAAATAGTACCTGAAACCTCGTGCCTACAAGCAGTCAGAGGGTGTTGCCGGCTTGCCGGTAGCCTGATGGCGTGCCTTTTGAAGAATGAGCCGACGAGTTACGTGCACGTGGCGAGGTTAAGTCCGCGAAGGACGGAGCCGGAGCGAAAGCGAGTCTGAACAGGGCGTTCAGTCGCGTGCAGTAGACCCGAAACCGAGTGACCTATCCATGGCCAGGTTGAAGCGGGAGTAATGTCCCGTGGAGGACCGAACTCACTAGCGTTGAAAAGCTAGGGGATGAGCTGTGGATAGCGGTGAAATGCCAATCGAACTCGGAGATAGCTGGTTCTCCCCGAAATAGCTTTAGGGCTAGCCTCGGGCGTTCAATCATGGGGGTAGAGCACTGGATGGGCTAGGGGGCTTCCCGCTTACCAACCCCAACCAAACTCCGAATCCCATGATTCTAGAGCTCGGGAGTCAGACTGCGAGGGCTAAGCTTCGTGGTCAAAAGGAAAACAGTCCGGACCGTCAGCTAAGGTCCCTAAATCCAGGCTAAGTGGTAAAGGATGTGGGTTCGCATAGACAACCAGGATGTTGGCTCAGAAGCAGCCATCATTGAAAGAGTGCGTAACAGCTCACTGGTCAAGTGGATCCGCGCCGAAAATTCAGCGGGGCTCAAGCCTGGTACCGAAGCTACGGATGTGTTCGCCGGTTCGCCGGCGGATGCGTGGTAGGGGAGCGTTCCATTTGCTGTGAAGGTCGACCGTGAGGACGGCTGGAGCGGATGGAAGTGCGAATGTCGGCATGAGTAGCGAAATGTGAGTGAGAATCTCACACGCCGTATGCCTAAGGTTTCCTGAGGAAGGCTTGTCCGCTCAGGGTTAGTCGGGCCTAAGCCGAGGACGAACGTCGTAGGCGATGGACATCCGGTTGATATTCCGGAACCACCAGAGGTCGTTTGCACCGCAAGGTGTCGCCTGGGGGTAGGTGAACGGAGGTTGGCTGGCGCAAGTCAGTCGAGTCCGGGAGCTGATCCCAGGTGGGAGCAATGGCATGACACGGTGTGGTAGCTCGAGCGCGTTTTGGCTATACGCGTCCAAGCCGGTAGGGGGAGAGGACAGGCAAATCCGTCCTCTCATTTCAACCCCGAGCAGCGAGTGTAAGGGACTTCTGTCCCGTTTCGAGTGAGCCATGCTGGCAAGAAAAGTGTCTAGCGAGACCAACGGTGTCCGTACCGCAATCCGACACAGGTAGGCGGGTAGAGAATACCAAGGCGATCGGGAGAACCCTCGTTAAGGAACTCGGCAACATGGCCCCGTAACTTCGGGAGAAGGGGCGCTTCGCGGCTGCTGACTTGTCAGTGGTCGATCGAAGCCGCAGTGAAAAGGCCCAGGCGACTGTTTAGCAAAAACACAGGTCTCTGCGAAAGCGAAAGCTGACGTATAGGGGCTGACGCCTGCCCAGTGCCGGAAGGTTAAGAGGAGAGGTGCAAGCTTTGAATCGAAGCCCCGGTAAACGGCGGCCGTAACTATAACGGTCCTAAGGTAGCGAAATTCCTTGTCGGGTAAGTTCCGACCCGCACGAATGGCGTAACGATCTGGGCGCTGTCTCAACGAGGGATCCGGCGAAATTGAAGTACCTGTGAAGATGCAGGTTACCCGCGGCAGGGCAAAAAGACCCCGTGGAGCTTTACTGCACCCTGATATTGGATTGGGATTCAGCTTGTGTAGGATAGGTGGGAGGCTGAGAAGCTGGGGCGCTAGCCTCGGTGGAGCCAACGTTGAAATACCACCCTTGTTGGATTTCGGTTCTAACCGCGACCCGTGAATCCGGGCGCGGGACAGTGTCAGGCGGGCAGTTTGACTGGGGCGGTCGCCTCCTAAAGTGTAACGGAGGCGCCCAAAGGTTCCCTCAGGCTGAATGGAAACCAGCCGAAGAGTGCAAAGGCATAAGGGAGCTTGACTGCGAGACCCACAAGTCGAGCAGAGACGAAAGTCGGGCTTAGTGATCTGGTACCTCCGAGTGGAAGGGGTATCACTCAACGGATAAAAGCTACCCCGGGGATAACAGGCTGATGGTGCCCAAGAGTTCACATCGACGGCACCGTTTGGCACCTCGATGTCGGCTCGTCGCATCCTGGGGCGGAAGTACGTCCCAAGGGTTTGGCTGTTCGCCAATTAAAGCGGCACGCGAGCTGGGTTCAGAACGTCGTGAGACAGTTCGGTCTCTATCCGCCGTGGGCGTAGGGAACTTGAGAGGAGTTGCTCCTAGTACGAGAGGACCGGAGTGAACGAACCGCTGGTGTGCCAGTTGTCCCGCCAGGGGCACCGCTGGGTAGCTATGTTCGGTCGGGATAAGCGCTGAAAGCATCTAAGTGCGAAGCTCGCCTCGAGATGAGGTTCCCCACCGGGTCAACCGGGTAAGACCGCAGGGAGACCACCTGTTTGATAGGCCGCATGTGGAAGTTCGGTGACGGATGAAGCTGAGCGGTACTAACGGTCGAGGGCTTGACCTCTACAGCAACTGACCTGGGGTCAGTGGCTGGGAATCGTGGATCGATCCACGTCTGACTCTGAAATTTCGAAGATCGACTGCTGAAGGCGCGATCCGCTGGCGGGAGCCAGCGGAGATCCAGGCGCCGGCCCTCGGGCCGGCGCGTGGCCGCAGCCGAGCAACCATCCAGACGCAACGAATCCTGGTGACACTGGCGGAGAGGCCATACCCGTTCCCATCCCGAACACGGAAGTCAAGCTCTCCAGCGCCGAAGATACTGAGAGGGCAGCCTTTCGGGAAAATAGGTCGTCGCCAGGATTTTTGCGTTTCCGGGGATCCTGCCCGCCGGCATCGAGACGCGTCCGAGGACGACGTCCCAAATCCACCCGCCGAGAGCGTCCGCCGTGGTGGTCGGCTCCAGCGGCCGGGTAGACTGGCCGGGATGACCGTTCCCGTCGGTGCAGAGGACGCGTCGGGGGAGCGGACGCCCGCGTCTCCCGCCGCGTCGCATGATCCGGCGCCGCCCCCCCGTCGAGCGCCGAGCGCCCGGGAGGCCGTGGACGCGGTCTGCCCGTACCTCACCTCCGTCGGCGGTGCCTGGCGGATCGCGACGCCGTCGCGCGACCATCGCTGCGGCGCGGTCGAGCCCGCGGTGCCGCAGCCGAACGACAAGCAGCGCCGCCATTGCCTGTCGGAGGATCACGTCGCGTGCCCGCTCTTCGTCGCGGCCCGGGATGCGCGGATCGCCACGCTCGCGGCGGGCAGCGATCCCGCCTTCGTCGCCGTGGCCGACCAGCGTCGCCGGCCCCTGGCCCGCACGGCGCCCGTCCTGCTCGAACCACCTCGCCTCGTCGACCAGGCCGTCCGGCTGCAGCTCGATCGGGGGCTCGGCCAGGTCGCGCTGATCGGCCTGATGATCGTCGCGTTCGCGATCGTGGCGTTGACTCGGCTGTCCTCCGGCTCGCCGCCGGTGAGCTCGCCGTCGCCCCGTGCCTCGGCCTCGGCGGTGACTCGAACGCCCACGCCGCGCCCGTCGCCGACGGTCGGGCCGTCCGTGGCGCCATCCGTCGCGCCGTCGGCGGCGCCCTCGGCGGCGGTCGCCAGCCGGGCTCCCTCGCCCGCCACGACGTACAAGGTCAAGAAGGGCGACACGCTCATCGCGATCGCCGGAACCTTCGGAACGACCGCCGCAAGGATCAAGACACTCAATGGCCTGACGAGCTCCACCCTGAAGATCGGCCAGATCCTCAAGATCCCCTGAGCGGGGTCAGTGCTGGCAACCCCGACAGAACGAGGTCACGAAGCCCCCCGCCTTCACCTCGCTGATCCTCGTGCCGCAGCGGGGGCACGGCTGGCCGCCCTTGTCATGGACCGCGAGCCAGTCGCGCGCCTGCTTCTCGAAGGTCGGCGGGACGCGCTCCCGGAGCACATCGATCGCGCGCGCGAGGGTCGCGCGCGTGGCCGCATAGAGGGCGTCCACCTCCTCCGGCGCGAGCGTCGAGCGCTTGCGAAAGGGCAGGAGTCCCGCGGCGTGGAGGATCTCGTCGCTGTAGGCGTTGCCGACCCCGGCGACGAAGGCCTGGTTTCGCAGGAGGTTCTTCAACTCGCCGGGATGGCGTCGGATGCGGGCCCGCCAGATGTCGATCGTGAGGTCCGGATCGTCCGCGTCCGGCCCGAGCTCCTCGTCGACGAGGCCGGGCACGACCCGGTCCACCCCGGCGGGAACCAGATAGACCTTGCCCATCTGGGTCGGATCGCGGTAGCGGACCTCGGCCAAGGCATCGTCGGCCGGGATCCAGGCGGCGCGGGCGGTCCATCTCGCCGCATCCCGCGGCCGCCGGGCACGTCCTCCGAAGGCGAGGACGACCGCGGTCTTCGAGGGCAGCGGAGCACCCGGCGGCGCAAGCTGGAGGCGGCCGGTCAGCATCGGGTTCACGACGACCCGATCGACGTCGAGGTCGAGGATCAGGAGCTTGCCACGCCGGCGGATCGCCACCAGTCGCTGGCCGACGAGGGCTTCCAGCTCGCTCGGCGTCCCCCGGACCGCGAGCGGTCCCGGAGCGCGGGTGGCGGTCACCTGGCGGCCCGCCAGGGCAGCATGGAGCGCGTCGGCGACGATCGCCAGATCGGGGAGCTCGGGCACGGTCGATCGATTGTAGCCGCGCAAACCGCTGTGCTAGACTCTCCCGGCCCTAGAAGGCAGACAGCTGAAGACGTGTCCAGCCAGCTCGCCACGAAGGGAGCGGACCGCGGCCCAACTACCCACGGACCACCTCTGATCGTTCCGGACCCGGCTTGGGCGCTGCCCAGGCCGTCGTCATGTCTGGGGACTTGACCGACAGGAGAGACCAGACACTTGACCGAGGAACAGCAGGACGGGCTCGCGCAGCCTGAGGCCATCGCCTCGACCGCGGACGAGACCCTCGACCGGGCCGCAGCCGCGACCGCCGTGGCCGACGAGCCCACCACCGCCGAGTCCACCGCGACCTCCGCGGCGGACGATGCGTCTCCGACGAGCGACGTCGCGCCCGCAGCCGAACCGGCGGCGGACGTGACCGAACAGGCTGCGAGCGTGGCCGAGGCCCCTGCCGCCGACGCGAGCGCCGCGCCCGATGCGGTCGCGATCGATGCGGTCGCGATCGATGCGCCGGCGACAACCGATGCGCCGGCGACCACCGATGCGGCCGCGACCACCGATTCGGCCGAGCCGCCGAACAGCGGGTCGAGCGACGCGGAAGTGGCCGCCCCGACGGCAGACGCCGCGGCAACGGCGCTCGAGGCCGGCGACACGGCCGACGCGCCCGCTGCCGAGGAAGCCGAAGAGGAAGACACGGCGGAGACGGTCCCGGCACCCCGCGACCTCGGTCCCGAGCCGACCACGATGGAGGAGCTCCTCGCCGAGCAGGACTCCGACATCAAGTCGTTCAAGCACGGCGACGTCGTCGAGGGGACGGTCGTCCGGATCGACAAGGACGAGATCCTCGTCGACATCGGCGCGAAGTCCGAGGGCGTCGTCAGCAACCGCGAGCTCTACGGTCGGCACGCCGAGTCGCAGCCCCAGCTCGCGATCGGCGACACCGTCCTCGTCTACGTCCTCCAGCCCGAGTCGCAGGAGGGCCACGCGGTCCTGTCACTGCGGCGGGCGGGCCTCGAGCGGAAGTGGCGCTCGATGCAGGAGCAGTTCGAGGCGGGCGTCATCATCGAGGCGCCGGTCATCGACCACAACAAGGGCGGCCTGATCGTCGACTGCGGGATCCGCGGTTTCGTCCCGATCAGCCAGATCGTGGACTTCCCGCGACGGCCCCAGAACGACCAGCCGCGCGACGCCGCCCAGGAGATCGCCGAGAAGCTGATGCCGTTCGTCGGCCGCAAGCTCCGGCTGAAGATCCTCGAGGTCAACCGCAAGGCGAACCGCCTGATCCTGTCGGAGAAGGTCGCCCTCTACGAGGAGCGCCGCGAGAAGCGGGACGAGCTCTTCAGCAGCCTCCAGGTCGGCCAGAAGGTCAGCGGCACCGTTCGCTCCATCGCGCCGTTCGGGGTCTTCATCGATCTCGGCGGGATCGACGGCCTCGTCCACAAGAGCGAGCTGTCCTGGAACAAGGTCAACAACCCCGAGTCCGGCTACAAGGTCGGCGACGAGGTCGAGGCCGAGGTCATCGACATCAACCACGAGCGCGGCCGGATCTCGCTGTCGATCCGCCGCCTCCAGCCCGATCCGTGGCACTCGACCGTGGCCGACTTCAACGTCGGCGACGTCATCGACGGCACGGTCACGAAGCTCGTCAACTTCGGCGCGTTCGTCCGCGTCCGTGACGGCCTCGAGGGACTGATCCACATCAGCGAGCTCTCGCACCAGCGAGTCGCCCACCCCGGCGACGTCGTCCACGAGGGCCAGACGCTCAAGCTGAAGATCATCTCGCTCGACTCGGAGCGCCACCGCCTCGGTCTCAGCCTCAAGCAGGCCGAGGAGCCGCCGGCCCGGCCCGCGCCGGAGCCCGGCTCGAGCGCGCCGTCGTCCGCCCCGCGTGGCGAGCGGCGACCTCGTCCGGAGCGCGGCTGGTCGGCGTCGGACGCCGTCCAGGAGCCGGAGGGCGGGATCGACAACACGCTGGCTGCGGCCTTCGCCCAGGTCCGCGATCAGCTGGCCGCGTCGGAGCGAACGAGCGAGCCCGAGGCATCGGCGGAGCCGGAGACGGCCGCGCCGGAGCCCGAAACGGTCGCCGAGGCCGAGCCGGCGACGGCCGCGGCCGAGGCGTCCGCAGCGTCCGAGCCGGAGCCGACCGCCGCGACCGAGAACGCTGTCGAGCCGGCCACACCGGCCGACCCGGAGCCGGCTGCGGCGGACACGACGACGGAAGTCGCCGAGCCCGAGCCGGAGACGATCGCCGAGGCACCGGCTGCGGACGTCGCCTCGGCCGCCGAGCCGGAGACGGCCGCGGCGGAGCCCGAAGTGGTCGCCGAGCCCGAGCCCGAGGCATCGGCCCCGGAGCCGGAGGCTGAGACCGTCGCCGAGCCCGAGCCCGTCGCCGAGCCCGAGCCCGAGCCCGAGCCCGAGCCCGCGTCGAGCGCCGACGCCGACGAGGGGACCGGCGCCCCGCCGGCGGAAGCCGGGACGGACGCACCGACGGAGTCGGACGCCGCGACGGCAGCTGGCGCCGACGAGACCCCGCCGGCCTGACCGCCCCCAATCGCCGATCCGAACGACCCGCCATCGGCGGGTCGTTTCGATTCCTTCATCGAAACCGGTCCGCGTTCCCGCATCGGGCGGGCGCGATCCGACGAATGATGAACCAGGAGCCCGGTCGCGCGGACCCTACTCCGGGCTCTGTCGAGGTCATCGATCGGCTGGCTTGCGAGGGAAGGGGTCCGTGCTAGCATGGCTTTCGGAGCGCCCCCTGAGACGCTCACAAGGGAACGAACGTTCGACTCGATGGACCGCTTCGACAAGTTCACGGATCGCGCGCGCAAGGTCCTGACACTGGCTCAGGACGAAGCGCAGCGGTTCAACCACAACTACATCGGCACGGAGCACCTGCTCCTCGGCCTCGTCCGAGAGGGCGAGGGTGTCGCGGCGCGCGTCCTCGAGAACATGAACGTCGAGCTGGCGAAGGTCCGGACCGCGGTCGAGTTCATCATCGGCCGGGGCGACCGACCGGTGGTCGGCGAGGTCGGCCTGACGCCGCGCGCCAAGCGGGTGATCGAGCTCGCGATCGACGAGGCCCGCCGCCTCGGCCATAACTACATCGGCACCGAGCACCTTCTCCTCGGTCTGGTCCGTGAGGGGGAGGGGATCGCCGCGGGCGTCCTCGAATCGCTCGGCGTGAACCTCGACAAGGTTCGCCACGAGGTGATCCGGGTTCTGTCCCAGAGCTCGTCCGCCGGGCCGGCCCAGGAGACGAAGCGGGCGAGCAAGACGCCGACCGTCGACCAGCTCGGGATCAACCTGACCGAGCTCGCCCGGACCGGCAAGCTCGACCCGGTCATCGGTCGCGACAAGGAGATCGAGCGGGTCATCCAGATCCTCTCCCGCCGCCAGAAGAACAACCCCGCCCTGATCGGCGAGCCCGGCGTCGGCAAGACGGCGATCGCCGAGGGCCTCGCCCACCGGATCATCGCCGGCGATGTCCCCGAGACCCTGCTGAACAAGCGGGTCCTGACCCTCGACATCGGCTCGCTCGTGGCCGGGACGAAGTATCGCGGCGAGTTCGAGGAGCGGCTGAAGAAGATCATCGAGGAGCTCCGCAACACGAACGACGCGGTCCTCTTCATCGACGAGCTCCACACGCTCGTCGGGGCCGGCGCGGCCGAGGGCGCGATCGACGCGGCGAACATCCTCAAGCCACCGCTCGCCCGGGGCGAGCTCCAGTGCATCGGCGCGACGACCCTCGACGAATACCGCAAGTACATCGAGCGCGACGCGGCGCTCGAGCGGCGGTTCCAGCCGGTCATGGTCGAGGAGCCCACGCTCGAGCAGACGATCGACATCCTCATGGGCATCCGCGAGCGCTACGAGCAGCACCACAAGGTCACGATCACCGACGACGCCGTCAAGGCCGCCGCGGACCTGTCGACCCGTTACATCACCGACCGCCACCTCCCGGACAAGGCGATCGACCTCATCGACGAGGCCGCCTCGCGCGTCCGCCTCCGCCACGCCTCCGCGCCGCCCGCCCTGCGCGAGGCCCAGAAGGACCTCGACCGCGTGACGAAGGAGAAGGACGCGGCGATCAACAACCAGGAATACGAGGAGGCCGCCCGCCTGCGCGAGGCCGAGGCGACGTCTCGCGAGAACGTCGACAAGCTCCGTGCCGACTGGCAGTCGCAGGTCGCCGCCGACCAGCCGACGGTCGACGAGGAGGAGATCGCCCAGGTCGTCGCGATGTGGACCGGCATCCCCGTCACCCGGATCGCCGCCGAGGAGTCGGAGCGGCTGCTCCACATGGAGGACGCCCTCCACAACCGGGTCATCGGCCAGCAGGAGGCGATCGAGGTCATCTCGAAGGCCGTCCGCCGCGCCCGGGCCGGCCTCAAGGACCCGAAGCGCCCGATCGGCTCGTTCATCTTCCTCGGCCCGACCGGCGTCGGGAAGACCGAGCTCGCGAAGGCTCTCGCCGAGTTCATGTTCGGCAGCGAGGACGCGCTGATCAAGATCGACATGAGCGAGTTCATGGAGCGCCACAACGTGTCGCGGCTCGTGGGCGCGCCCCCCGGCTACGTCGGGTTCGACGAGGGCGGCCAGCTGACCGAGGCCGTCCGCCGCAAGAACTATTGCGTCGTGCTCCTCGACGAGGTCGAGAAGGCCCACCCCGAGGTCTTCAACATCCTCCTCCAGATCCTCGAGGACGGGCACCTGTCGGACGCCAAGGGCCGCCGGGTCGACTTCCGCAACTGCATCATCATCATGACCTCGAACCTCGGCGCGAAGCAGCTCCAGACGAACTCGTCGCTCGGCTTCCGCGACCGCGGCGGCGACGCGGAGAGCCAGGCAAACACCTCCTACGAGCTGATGAAGGAGAAGGTCGCCACCGAGCTGAAGACGAACTTCCGACCGGAGTTCCTCAACCGGATCGACGCCACCGTCGTCTTCCGCTCGCTCACGGTCGAGGAGATCACCCTCATCGTCGACCTGATGCTCGCTCGGGTGCGCGACCAGCTCCGCGCCCAGCAGATGCACCTCGAGGTGACCCAGGCCGCGAAGGAGCACATCATCAAGCTCGGCTACGACGTCGCGTACGGCGCGCGTCCGCTGCGCCGGGTGATCCAGAACATGGTCGAGGACGTCCTCGCCGAGCATCTCCTGCTCGGCAAGTACGAGCCGGGCACGACGATCGTCGTCGACCGCGACCCGGAAGCCGGCCTCGACATCCACGCCGCCGAGCCGCTGACTCCGGTCGAAGCCTGACCATCGATCGCCGGAACGGCGTGCGGTGAGCAAAGTCTCCGGTCGCCCGCAGACCCGCTTCGTCTGCCAGTCCTGCGGCGAGTCCTTCCTCCGCTGGGAGGGCCAATGCCGGGCCTGCTCCGCCTGGAACAGCCTGGTCGAGACCCAGGTCCGCGGCGAGCCGCGTCCGCCGCGCGGGGTGCCGGCCGGCGGTCTCACCAGCCCCACCCCGACCCGCCTGATCGACGTCGGAGAGCCGGAGCGGCCGCGCCTGCCAATCGGGATCGGCGAGCTCGACCGGGTCCTCGGCGGAGGCCTCGTGCCGGGGTCCGTCGTCCTCCTCGGCGGCGAACCGGGGATCGGCAAGTCGACGCTCCTCCTGCAGGCCGCCGCCGGCATCGCCGGGCTCGTCGGGCCGGACCGCGTCCTCTACGCCAGCGGCGAGGAATTGGCGGCACAGGTCCGCCTCCGAGCCGAACGTCTCGGTTTGCTGGACGGCGCGGGCGGGTCGATCCACCTCCTGGCCGAGACGTCGATCGACCGGATCGCCGACGTCGCCTGGGATGGCGTCCGCGGCCCGGCGCTCCTCGTGATCGACTCCGTCCAGACGGCGACCGTCGACAATCTCGACGGACCGGCCGGCTCCGTCGGCCAGGTCCGCGGCGCGGCGCTCCGCCTGATGGAGCTGGCGAAGCCGGCCGGGATCGCCGTCGTCCTCGTCGGGCACGTCACGAAGGACGGCTCGATCGCCGGGCCGAAGACGCTCGAGCATCTCGTCGACGCGGTCCTCACCCTCGAGGGCGAGCGCTACGCCACGATCCGCCTCCTGCGGGCCTCGAAGAACCGCTTCGGCTCGACCGAGGAGGTCGGCGTCTTCGAGATGGGCGAACACGGGATGAGCGAGGTCTCGGACCCGGCCCGGGCGTTCCTCACCGAGCACGACGGCCCGGCGCCGGGAAGCGTCGTCGCGCCGACCCTCGAGGGGTCCCGGCCGCTGCTCGTCGAGGTCCAGGGGCTCGTGGCGCCGGGGCCCGGCGGCAGCCCGCGGCGGACCGCGAGCGGCGTCGACACGAACCGGATCGCGCTGCTCGTCGCCGTGCTCGCCCGACGAGCCGGGGTCGGGCTGGCCAGCCACGACATCTACGTCAACCTGGCCGGCGGGCTCGCGGTCGACGAGCCTGGCCTGGACCTGCCGCTCGCTCTGGCCCTCGCCTCGTCGCTCCGCGATCGGCCGATCGCGTCGGGGACGGTCGCGATCGGCGAGGTCGGGCTGCTCGGGGAGCTGCGGTCGGTCGTCGGCCTCGACCGCCGTCTGCGCGAGGCGGCCCGGCTCGGGTTCGGCCGGGCGATCGTCCCGAGGCCGGCTCGCGGCTCCGCGATCCCGGACATCCCGGGCATCGACATCGTCGCCGTCGGAAGCCTGCGCGAGGCGATCGAGGTGGCCCTGTCGGCGGCCGGCGGCACGCCGCGCCGGATGGCGGCGGCCTCGGCGCGATGCTAGGCTACGGCGGCTTCGGCGCGCCCCCTGATGGCCTGCGTCAGCGCCCCGCGAGGGACGACGCGAGGGAAACGTGATCCGCAATATCCGCTTGCTCGGGGCCGCGATCGGTGGCCTCGTCGGGCTCGCGCTCGCCGCGTCGGCCCGCCTCTTCGACCAGTCGCCGATGGGCGGCTGGCTGCTGGTGGCCTGGGTCGTCGCGTGGATCGTCGTCGGGTTCGCGATCCTGCCGTACCTCACGGTCGTCCCGGCGGGCTGGCTCATCCGCCAGATCGAGCACCTCTCGACGGCCGAGTTCGTCA
The DNA here is from genome assembly GCA_963710105.1 of uncultured Chloroflexia bacterium. Classification (GTDB taxonomy): domain Bacteria; phylum Chloroflexota; class Limnocylindria; order Limnocylindrales; family CSP1-4; genus CF-46. The sequence continues at coordinate 1,891,139 of CAVPYV010000001.1, read as the reverse complement.
CCGCCGTCGCCGGCCTGCTCCTCGGGCTCCTGATGGGCCTCCTGCTCGGGCTGCCGCTCGCAGCGTTCCCGGATCCGTACGGCAAGTGGCTGCCGCTCGGGGTCTCGCTGTTCCTCGGCCTCGGGATGCTCGGGCTCACCGTGGCGAAGCGCCATGACCTGCTCGTCGCCGCCGAGGCGATCGGGATCATCCGCCGCCCGGCGCGGGACGGCGAACGGACCGAGACGGCCGGCGATCCCCACATCGTCGTCGACACGAGCGCGATCATCGACGGCCGGATCGCCGAGATCGTCGAGTCGGGCTTCATCTACGGGACGCTCGTCGTCCCGAAGTTCGTCCTCGACGAGCTCCAGCACATCGCCGACAGCTCCGACACGCTGCGCCGGAACCGCGGCCGGCGCGGGCTCGAGATCCTGGCCCGGATGCAGAAGGATTTGCCGACGCCGATCGAGATCGTCGACGAGCCCGTGCCGGAGGTCGCCGAGGTCGACGCCAAGCTCGTCGCCCTGGCCCGCGTCCGGAGCAAGGCGATCCTCACGAACGACTACAACCTCAACCGGGTGGCCGAGCTGCAGGGCGTTCGCGTCCTGAACGTCAACTCCCTCGCCAACGCGGTGAAGCCGGCGGTCCTCCCGGGCGAGGAGCTCCGCGTCCGGGTGATTCAGGAAGGCAAGGAGGCCGGCCAGGGCGTCGGCTTCCTCGACGACGGGACGATGATCGTGGTCGAGGGTGGCGTTCGCTACATCGACAAGGACCTCGACGTGGCCGTGACCCGCGTCCTCCAGACCGTCGCCGGCCGGATGATCTTCGCCCAGCCGCGACTCGATTGACGCGCTCGGTTCGAGCGCCGGCCGCGACGAGCCGAGCGCCGGCCGCGACGAGCCGCTCTGGCCGCGGCGACCGCGAGGCGGCCCCGGTCCCGTTCGCCGACGCGATCGTCGTCGCCGCCGGATCGTCGACCCGGATGGGCGGGATCGACAAGCTCGGCGCCGTGGTCGGCGGGGCGCCGCTGCTCGCCCGCGCCCTGGCGGCGATCGCGGCGGCGCCGGAGGTCCGCCGGATCGTGGTCGTGACCGCGCCCGAGCGGGTCGCCGCGCTCGCTGCCGCGGACTGGCTGCCCGCGTCCGTGAGCTCGGTCGTGGCCGGCGGGTCGCGGCGCCAGGAGTCGGTCGAGCGCGGCGTCGCCGCCCTGGACGAGCCGGCCGAGGAGCCGGCCGGGCGGAGCCCGGACGGCCCGAGCGTGATCCTGGTCCACGACGGCGCGCGGCCGCTCGTCCCGACCGCCCTGGTGTCGGCGATCGCCCGGGCGGCCCGCGACCACGGCGCGGCGATCCCGGTGCTGCCCGTGGGCGACACGATCAAGCGGCTCGCCGACGACGGGACCGCGGCCGGGGCAGGGGACCGCTCGACCCTCGGCGCGGCCCAGACCCCGCAGGGTGTCCGCAGCGAGCTGCTGCGCGCCGCGTTCGAGCGGTTCCCCGCCGGCGGCCCCGAGCTGTTCACCGATGAGGCCGCCCTGCTCGAGGCCTGTAGAATCCCCGTTCATGCGATTCCCGGCGACGAGCGCAACTTCAAGGTGACCCTGCCCGGCGATCTGGCGCGGGTCGAGGCGGTTCTGGCGGGGCCGGCCGGGCCCGGTCGGGCTGCCGCGCCGCGCTCCGCGACCGGGCTCGTCGGGCTCGGGGCGGACAGCCATCCGTTCGGTCCAGGCCGCGGTCTGGCGCTCGGCGGGATCGTCATCGACGGCGCCCCGCGGCTCCACGGCCACTCCGATGGCGACGTCGTCCTTCACGCGGTGGCCGACGCGCTCCTCGGCGCGGCGGGGCTGGGCGACCTGGGGCGTCTGTTCCCGGCCGGCCCGGAGACCCCGCGCGGGATCGCCAGCGCGACGCTCCTCGCCTCGGTCGCCGCGATGCTGGCCGATCGGGAGCTCGCGGTCGCCCAGCTCGATTGCACGATCGTCGCCGCCCGGCCGCGGCTCGCCGACACGCTCCCCGCCATCGGCCGGCGGATCGCCGAGATCCTCGCGATCGATCCGTCGGTCGTCAATGTCAAGGCCTCGACCGGCAACCTCGACGGGATGGAGGGCGCCGGCCGCGGCATCTCCGCAACCGCGATCGCCGTCCTCGGGCCGAGGACCGCCGGGCGATGACGATCCGGCTCCACGACACCCTGACCGGGGAGGAGCTGCCGCTCGAGCCGCTCGAGCCCGGCCACGTCCGGATCTACAGCTGCGGCCCGACGGTCTACGGCCCCGCCCACATCGGCAACTTCCGCAGCTTCCTCTTCGCCGACCTCCTCGTCCGCCACCTCCGCCGCAGCGGCCTGCGCGTGACGTGGGTGATGAACGTCACCGACATCGACGACAAGATCATCAAGGGCGCCGCCCGCGACGGCGTCTCGATCCAGGCCCTCGCCGACCGATGGCTGGCCGTGTTCCGGACCGATGCCGACCGCCTGGCGATGACCCGGCCGGACATCCAGCCGCGGGCGACCGAGCACATCGACGAGATCGTCGCCCTGATCTCGACGCTCCTCGAGCGCGGCCACGCCTACCGGACCGACGACGGCTCGATCTTCTTCCGGATCGCCTCGTGGCCTGCCTACGGCCGGCTTGCCCGCCTCGACCCCGATCAGATGCGGACCGGCGAGCGAGTCGAATCCGACGAGTACGCGAAGGACGACGTCCGCGACTTCGCGGTCTGGAAGGGGCCGAAGGACGGCGAGCCGTCGTGGGAAACCGCGATCGGGGCCGGCCGGCCGGGCTGGCACATCGAGTGCTCGGCGATGTCGATGAAGCACCTCGGGCCATCATTCGACATCCACACCGGCGGGATCGACCTGATCTTTCCGCACCACGAGGACGAGATCGCCCAGAGCGAGGCCGCGACCGGTCTGCCGTTCGTCCGGACCTGGCTCCACTGCGCCCATCTCCAGTCGAGCGGCTCGAAGATGGCCAAGTCGACCGGCAACATCGCCCGCGTCGGCGAGCTGCTCGACGCCGGCGTGTCCGCCCGCGCCCTCCGCTACGCCCTGATCGCCGTCCACTATCGGGCGCCGCTGAACTACAGCGACGATTCGCTGGCCGCCGCCGCGGCGGCGCTCGATCGCCTCGAGGCGGCCGTCGCGGCCCTCGCCGCGTACCGCGAGGACGGCCCGGGCGACCCCGACCTCGATGGCATCCTGACCGCCGCGTCCGACGCCTTCCGGGCCGCGCTCGACGCCGACCTCAACATCTCGGCCGCGCTGGCGGTCGTCTTCGACCTCGTCCGCGATCTCAACCGCCGGATCGACGGCCGGGTCCTGTCCACGACGGACGCCGAACGGGCGCTCGCCGTCATCCGCTCGTTCGACGAGGTGCTCGGCGTCCTGCCGGCTGCCGACGAGGACCTCGACGAGGAGATCCGCCGCATGCTCGATGAACGGGCGACCGCCCGCGCAAACCGCGACTGGGCGACATCCGATCGCCTCCGCGACGCTCTCGCCGAGCGCGGGATCGCCGTCGAGGACACCCGCGACGGCCAGCGCTGGCGACGCCAGCTGGAGGCGGCTCGTGGCTGACCGACCGGCCGACGGCGGGGGCGGTGCCGGGAGCGAGCGCCCGCGGCGTCCGGGTGGCCCCAAGCGGTCGGGTCCGCGAGGCCCCGGCCGTCCCGGCGGCCCCGGATCCTTCGGCGCCGGGCGACCTTCGGGCGGCCGCCCTGCCTGGGGGGGAGGGGGCGGATCCGGATTCCGACCAGGTCCGGGCGGGTCCCGCGGCGGGTCGGGTCGAGGCGGCCCGGGTCGCGGCGAAGACGCGGGACCGCGCGCCGACCGGCCCGGCCCGCGCGGTCCGGGGCCGGCCGGCGACGAGTCCCGGCGCGGCTTCGGTTTCGGCGGGGGGACCGGGCGAGACGAGCATCGGGGCGGAGCGGGCGATCGGCCGTTCGAGCCGCGGCGGGGCGGTCCCGGCGGCCGTCCGTTCGACGAGGAGCGGCGCCCCGGCGGGGCCGGACGACCACAGTCCCGACCACCGTTCCGCGGCGATCGACCGGCGCCGTTTCGCCCGGATCGGCCGGACCGCGGCGGCCCCGACCGCGACCAGCGACGGGCGCCGGACCGCCAGGGCAGCCCGCCCGATCGGCCCTGGGACCGGCCGTCGGCCGGACGGCCCGCTGAGCGGTCGCCCGGACCGCGGTCGCCCGGACCGCGCTCGGGCGGCTTCCGGGACGCCGGGCCCCATGGGGACCAGCCAGGCCTGCGGGGCGACCGGGATCGAGACCGGCGGCCCTTCGGCGAGCGCGGCGGCCCGCCGGATCGGGGGCCCGCCGAGCGCAGGCCGTCATGGTCCGACGCCGGGCGCCCCGAGGGCGATCGGCCCCGCTTCGGTCCCGTCGATCGACCGGCTGCCCACCGCGAGGGAGCGGGCCGCCGGCCGAGCGGGGACCGCGCCTGGCGCGAGGCGCCGCCCCGAGCGGCCGACGCCTACCGACCCGGCGTCGCGCCCTCCGACCTGATCGCGGACGACGAAGAGCTCGTCGCCGGCCGCCGGCCCGTCGAGGAGGCGTTCGTCGCCCACCGTCCGGCGCGCCGCCTGCTCGTCGTCCCCCAGCGCCGCCAGGCGCTCGAGCGGCTCGTCCTCCACGCGACCTCCCTGCGGATCCCGGTGGTCGAGGTCGAGGGCGGCACCCTGACCGCCGTCGCCGGGTTCGACGGCCACCAGGGGATCGCGCTCGTCGTCGAGCCGAGGACGTTCGCCGGCCTCGACGACGTCCTCGCCCGGGCCGTCGAGCGGGGCGAGCCGCCGTTCGTGCTCGTCCTCGATTCCCTCGAGGACCCCCAGAACGTCGGGACGCTCCTGCGCAGCGCCGAGGCCGCCGGCGTCCACGGCGTCCTCTTCCCGACCCACCGTCAGGCGCCCCTCTCACCGGCCGCGATCAAGGCCTCCGCCGGAGCCGTCGAGCACCTCCTCCTCTGCCCGGTCGACGACCTGCCGGGCGCCCTGTCGGACCTCCGGATCCGCGGGTTGCGGATCGCCGCGGCCGAGGCCGACGCGCCGCTCACGGCGGCCCAGGCCGACCTCCGGGGTCCGCTCGCGATCATCGTCGGGAGCGAGGGCCAGGGCCTCTCGCCGGTCGTCCGGCGACGCGCCGATCTCGCGGTCCGGATCCCGATGCGCGGGGCGATCGGCTCGCTGAACGCGGCGGTCGCGGGCTCGGTCCTGCTCTTTGCCGCGGTCGCCCAGCGCGACCCGGGCGGGGAGGGCGACGCCCTCCGCGCCGCGCGGCCGGCCTTCGACGAGGGGACGGCGACGGCGCCGCCGGCGGAACCGGGACCCGGACCGGGGGCCGGTCCGGATGAGCCTGGCGACGGCGCGGCGAAGCCGGGCGCCGCGGCAACGGAGGCCGCGGCCAGCACGGGGACCGCCACGCCAGCCGCCTCGAAACACCCACGCCGGCCCGCTCCGACGACGGCGGCCCAGAAGCGCGCCCGCGCCACCTCGAAGACGAAGGCGGGTGAGGCCGCCCCGCCGCCCGATGGGTCGGCGGAAGTGGCTGCTGAGGAGCTCGCCGTGGAGCTGCCGGCCGAGCGCAGGCGGCCGGCCGCGCGTGCCGCGAAGGGAGCGACGTCCGCACGAGCCGCGACCGCATCCGACGCGGCTATCGTGCCCGACTCGGCCGTCGTGCCGGCCGAGGCCGCGCCGGGTGGTGACCCGCCCGATCCGCGGCCCGTCAAGCCGAGGGCGACCCGGACCCGGACCGCGGCGGCGGCACCCGCGGAGTTCGGCGAATCGACGCCGGCGACCCCGGCGCGACGGCGGCGGGCGACGCCGCCGAAACCACCGGCCGACGCGCCGGCGGAGCCGTCGGCCGAGGGCGACCCGACCAGCGACGACCTCCTCCCGGGCGGCCCGCCGGCCGGAAAACGCCCTCGCCGCGGGGCCGCGGACCGCTGAACCACCGGCTCGCCGACCTCGCTTGACCCGGTGAAGACGCGGACCGTATCATTCCCCGGCGCCGAAGGGTCCGTCTGCGGTATGGCCCTGCGCCGTGCCGACGTAGCTCAATTGGTAGAGCAGCGGTTTTGTAAACCGCCGGTTCCGGGTTCGAGTCCCGTCGTCGGCTCCAAGTGCAGATCAACGGCGATGGGCTCACCACGGGCCCGCAGTCACTCGGCCCATCGCCCGGTTCCATGGGTAGGTTGAGCAGGTGGTGAGCTCCGCTGGCTGTAGACCAGCCGCCTTGTGCTGTGGGGGTTCGATTCCCTCCCTGCCCACCATTCATCTCTGATCCCGCGACGGACTCGGGCCCACATAGCTCAGCTGGCAGAGCACTTCCTTGGTAAGGAAGAGGTCATCGGTTCAAGTCCGATTGTGGGCTCCATCCCCGCCCTCGGCACCCCTGCGGCGTAGCCGCGCCTGAAATGGAGTGAAACGGTCTCGTGGCCAAGAAGAAGTTCGAGCGCACCAAGCCGCACGTCAACATCGGCACGATCGGCCACATCGACCACGGCAAGACGAGCCTGACCGCGGCGATCACGAAGTACCTCCACCTGAAGGGTGGCTCGGAGTACCGCGCCTTCGACTCGATCGACAACGCGCCCGAGGAGCGCGAGCGCGGGATCACGATCGCGATCGCCCACGTCGAGTACGAGACCGACGCCCGCCACTACGCCCACGTCGACTGCCCGGGCCACGCCGACTACATCAAGAACATGATCACCGGCGCCGCCCAGATGGACGGGGCGATCCTCGTCGTCGCCGCGACCGACGGCCCGATGCCCCAGACCCGCGAGCACATCCTCCTCGCCCGCCAGGTCGAGGTCCCCTACATGGTCGTCTTCCTCAACAAGGTCGACATGGTCGACGACCCCGAGCTCCTCGACCTCGTCGAGCTCGAGGTCCGCGAGCTGCTCACGAAGAACAACTTCCCGGGCGACGACATCCCGGTCATCCGCGGCTCGGCCCTGAAGGCCCTCGAGGCGCCCGACGACCCGGCGGACGAGGCCTACAAGCCGATCCAGGAGCTGATGGACGCGGTCGACTCCTACATCCCGACCCCCGAGCGGGCGGTCGACAAGCCGTTCCTCATGCCGGTCGAGGACGTCTTCGGGATCAAGGGCCGCGGGACGGTCGCCACCGGGCGCATCGAGCGCGGCGTGGTCAAGGTCGGCGACGAGGTCGAGCTGATCGGGGTCAAGGCGACCCGCAAGATCGTCGTGACCGGCGTCGAGATGTTCAAGAAGCTCCTCGACGAGGGCCGCGCCGGCGACAACGTCGGCTGCCTGATCCGGGGGATCGAGCGCGAGGAGATCGAGCGCGGCCAGGTCCTGGCCAAGACCGGCTCGGTCAAGCCCCACACGAAGTTCACGGCGCAGGTCTACGTCCTGACCAAGGAGGAGGGCGGCCGCCACACCCCCTTCTACAACGGCTACCGCCCCCAGTTCTACCTCCGCACGACCGACGTCACCGGGGCGATCGGCCTGCCCGACGGGGCCGAGATGATCATGCCCGGCGACAACGTCGAGATGAGCGTCGAGCTGATCACCCCGATCGCCCTCGAGATCGGCCAGCGCTTCGCGATCCGCGAGGGCGGCCGGACCGTCGGCGCCGGCGCGATCGTCACGATCGCCGAGTAAGGAACCAGACATGGCACGAGTCGAAGCGCGGCCCACGATCCAGCTCGCCTGCACCGAGTGCAAGGAGCGGACGTACACGACGCGCAAGAACAAGAAGAACGATCCGAACCGGATCGAGCTGATGAAGTACTGTCCCCGGGAGCGCCGCCATACGCTTCATCGCGAGGCGAAGTAGGGGGCATTCGCAGGGGTGTAGCTCAATTGGCAGAGCACTGGTCTCCAAAACCAGCGGTTGTAGGTTCGAGTCCTATCGCCCCTGCCAGGTCCTCCCCGGGCCGCTGACGCACCGCGGCGTCGGACGGCCCCCGGAAGCCTCGTCCGCGACAGAGCACCGTAGCTGAAAGAAGAACCACCGACGTGAGTCGACTTCGCCGCTTCATTGATGAAGCGTGGTCCGAGTTGAAGAAGGTCTCCTGGCCGACGCGCGAGCAGGTCCGCAACCTGACCGTGCTCGTCTTCGTGGTCAGCTTCGTCGTCGGTACGTACATCACCGTCCTGGATACCGTGTTCACCCAGGTCGTCGCGCGGCTGGTGGGAGGGTGACGGACACGACCATGACCGAGATGACGACGACCGAGACGAGCAAGGCCCCCGAGAAGCGCTGGTACGTGATCCACACCTACTCGGGCTACGAGAACAAGGTCAAGGCGAACCTCGAGCACCGGATCGAGTCGATGGGCATGGAGGATCGGATCTTCCAGGTCCTCGTCCCGATGGAGGACGAGATCGAGATCCGCCAGGGCCAGCGCCACACCGTCCAGAAGAAGGTCTACCCGGGCTACGTCCTCGTCGAGATGATCCTCGACCCCGACAGCTGGTTCGTCGTCCGCAACACCCCCGGCGTGACGAGCTTCGTCGGCGGAGCCAACATCCCCGGCGTCCGGAGCGAGCCGATCCCGCTCGACGAGAACGAGGTCAAGCAGATCCTCCGGCACATGGGCGTCGAGACGCCGAAGTTCCGGGTGGCGTTCACCAAGGGCCAGAGCGTCCGGGTCACCGACGGGCCGTTCGCCGAGTTCATCGGCACGGTCGACGAGGTCAACCCGGAGCGCAACAAGGTCAAGGTCCTCGTGAGCATCTTCGGCCGCGAGACGCCCGTCGAGCTGGACTTCCTCCAGGTCGAGAAGCTCTAGAAAGGAACCGTCAGCCCCGTGGCCAAGAAGATCCAAATCGTCCTGACCCTCCAGCTGCCCGCCGGCAAGGCGACGCCCGCCCCGCCGGTCGGGACGGCGCTGGGCCCGCACGGCATCAACATCGTCGAGTTCACGAAGTCCTACAACGAGAAGACCGCGGACAAGGCGGGCCAGGTCATCCCGGCCCAGATCACGATCTTCGAGGACCGCTCCTTCTCGTTCATCCTGAAGACCCCGCCCGCCGCGGATCTCCTCCGCAAGGCCGCCGGGATCGAGAAGGGTGCCCAGACCACGAAGAAGGAGGTCGTCGGGCGCGTCTCGCGCGACCAGGTCCGCCAGATCGCCGAGACGAAGATGACCGACCTCAACGCCAACGACCTCGAGGCCGCGATGCTCCAGATCGAGGGCACGGCCCGCTCGATGGGGATCGAAGTCAAGTAGCATTCCGAGCCCGCGGCGCACCCCGGCCGCGGCGGATCACCAGCAGGGGAAGGCCGACCGGCCGACCGAAGGGACCCACGACATGGCACACGGCAAGAAGTACCTCGAGGCGGCGAAGCTCGTCGACCGCGACCGGATCTACACCCCCCAGGAGGCGGCGGCGCTCGCCAAGGAGACCTCGTTCGTCGGCTTCGACGCGACGCTCGAGGCGCATCTCCGGCTGGGCGTCGACCCCCGTCACGCCGACCAGATGGTCCGCGGCACGGTCGTCCTGCCGCACGGCACCGGCAAGGTCGTCCGGGTCGCCGTGTTCGCCCAGGGCGACAAGGCCCAGGAGGCCCTCCGGGCCGGCGCCGACGAGGTCGGCGGTGAGGACCTCGTGAAGCGGATCGAGGCCGGCTGGCTCGAGTTCGACGTCGCCCTCGCCACCCCCGACTCCATGGGCATGGTCGGCCGCCTCGGCAAGATCCTCGGGCGGCGCGGCCTGATGCCGAACCCCAAGGCGGGGACGATCACCTTCGATCTCGAGCGGGCCGTCCGCGAGGTCAAGGGCGGCCGGGTCGAGTTCAAGGTCGACAAGGCCGGCATCGTCCACGTGGCGTTCGGCCGGGCGAGCTTCGAGGAGGGGGCGCTCGTCGCCAACCTCGCCACCCTGATCGACGCGATCAACCGGGCGAAGCCCGCCGGCGCGAAGGGCCAGTACCTCCGCGGCCTGACGATCGCGACCACCATGGGCCCGGGCATCCGGGTCGACCTGCCGGCGGTCCTCGCGGCCGCGGCCGCCTGACCGGGCGGCCCCACCACACGCGGTGACGGCCGGGCCCTCGCGGCCCGACGCGTCATCACAACTGAAGATCGACGGGAAGCCAGAGACAGCCTGCGCCCGCGGACCGCGACGCTCTCACCGAGCGTGACGGTCGGGGCTTGATCCACCGGATCGGACGGGCCGCTCGACTCGCCAGGGCGACGCGGATGCGCAGCATTCGCCGAGCCCCGACGCGAAGCGACCGGCCGGGGACGACGGTGAGCACGCCGAGGCAGGATCCGTGTTGCCACCCTCGCGGTGGTCACGTCCCTGCGTTCCAGGCCAGCCGAAGAGGCGCCGTCGCAGGGGCGTCGCAATTCCGGGCCCGCCCGGACCCGCGCCGCGCCACCGCCGCGCACCGGCCGTGCGCCGAAGCTGGAGGGCACGATGCCCACAGAGGCCAAACGGGAGACCGTCGCCGAGCTGCGTGAGGCGCTTGCCGGCAGCCGGACCCTGATCGTCTCCGAGTACCGCGGCCTCACCGTCAAGGAGATCGCGGAGATCCGCCGCGCCCTGCGCAAGCAGGACGTCAGCTACCGCGTCGTCAAGAACCGCCTGCTGCGGATCGCCGCCCAGGACACGATCGGGGAGGCCCTGAGCCCGCTGCTCACCGGCCCGACCGCGATCGCGTTCGGCGCCGACGAGTCGGCGACGGCGAAGGCCGTCATCGACGCGACCCGGCCGTACCGCGTCGTCACGATCACGGGCGCCGTCCTCGGCACGCGGTCGATCGACGCCGACGGTGTGCGGACCCTGGCCAGCCTGCCGTCGCGCGAGATCCTGCTCGGCAAGCTTGCCGGCGGGATGCAGGCGCCGGTGGCGACGCTCGCCGGGCTGCTCGTCGCGAACATCCGGAACCTCGGCTACGCGCTGTCCCAGGTTCGCGACCAGAAGGCCGCGGCTGAGGGCGCATGAGGCGCCGCGCCGGCACCCAACCGAACCATCAGACCACCCTCCCGGTCACGATCCGGGAGACCCGACAAGGAGACCTGACATGGCGGTCCTGACCCAGGACGACCTGCTCGAAGCGATCGACAAGATGACCGTCCTCGAGCTGTCCGAGTTCATCAAGCGCTTCGAGGAGCGCTACGGCGTGACGGCGGCGGCGCCGGTCGCGGCAGCGGCGGCCCCGGCGGCCGGCGCGGGCGGCGGCGGCGAAGCGGCGGCGGCACCCGAGGAGCAGTCCGAGTTCACCGCGACCCTGACCGAGATCGGCCCGAACAAGATCCCGGTGATCAAGGTCGTGCGCGAGCTGACGGGTCTCGGCCTCAAGGAGGCCAAGGATCTCGTCGACGCGGCCCCGAAGGCGGTCAAGGAGGGCGTCGCCCGGGACGAGGCCGAGAAGATCAAGGCCGCGCTCGAGGAGCAGGGAGCCAAGGTCGAGATCAAGTAACTGCCGGGACTTCCGGTCGCTTGCGAAACCCGGGTCGTCCGGTCGCTCGCCGGAACGGTCCAGGCCGGCGTTGACGGCTGCGCGCGTCGCTCACGCACGTCCGCGTGCGCTCGCTTCCGTGCTCGCCGTCGCCTTGGCCTGAACCGCTCCGGCGGCGAGACCCGGGTCGTCCGGTCGCTCGCCGCGGACCACCGTGGCGGGTCCGAACGACGATCACGACGGTCGACGAGGTCGGTGGCCGGGCCATCGGCCTCGTTTGACACCCCGCAGAATCGCGGTATCCTACTCCTTCTGTGAGCGCGGCCCTTCCCTTGTCCCCAAGCCTCCGTCAAGGAGTGGTGTTTCATGCTGTCTGCTGAGTCGTCGAACCGGACGGCTGTGGCGCTGGCGCGCACGCGCTACGCCCGCATCCCCGAGGTCCTGCCGATCCCGAACCTGATCGAGCTCCAGCTGGACTCGTTCCAGTGGTTCATCGAGAAGGGCCTCCGGGAGCTCTTCGACGAGATCAGCCCGATCAAGGACTTCACCGCCAAGGTGATGGAGCTCCAGTTCCTCGACTACGAGTTCGGTGAGCCGAAGTACTCCGAGGAGGAGTGCCGGACCAAGGACCTGACGTACTCGCGGCCGCTCTACGTCAACGTCGAGCTCCTGATCAAGGAGACCGGCGAGATCCAGCGCCAGCGCGTGTACATGGGCGACTACCCGTGGATGACGAACCAGGGGACGTTCGTGATCAACGGCGCCGAGCGCGTCGTCGTCAGCCAGCTCGTCCGCTCGCCGGGCGTCTACTACAGCGAGCTCGAGGATCCGGCGTCGGGCCGGATGCTGTTCAGCGCCAAGGTCATCCCGAACCGCGGCGCCTGGCTCGAGTTCGAGACGAACAACAAGGACCAGCTCTGGGTCAAGGTCGACCGCAAGCGCAAGATCGCCGCGACGACCCTCCTCCGCGCGGTGGGCTACGAGGAGAACGACTCGATCGCCGCCCTGTTCTCGGGCGTCGACGCCGATCCGGACCATCCGTTTGTCGCGAACACCCTCGACAAGGACCTCACCAAGACCCAGCAGGAAGCCCTGATCGAGGTCTACAAGAAGCTCCGCCCGGGCGATCCGCCGACCGGCGACAACGCCCGCCAGCTCGTCGAGAGCCTGTTCTTCAACTTCCGCCGCTACGACCTCGGGCGGGTCGGCCGCTACAAGTTCAACAAGAAGCTCGACGGCGTCGCCGGCCGGATGGGGATCGAGCTGCCGCGCGAGCAGCGGACGATCACCCGCGAGGACATCGCGGCGATCGTCGGCCACCTGATCGAGTCGAACCGCGGCCTCCACCCGAAGGACGACATCGACCACCTCGGCAACCGTCGGATCCGGGCCAACGGCGAGCTGATCCAGAACGCGTTCCGGATCGGCCTCCTCCGGATGGAGCGCGTCGTCCGCGAGCGGATGACGATCCAGGAGATCGACAAGGCGACCCCGAACGCCCTGATCAACATCCGGCCCGTCGTGGCCGCGATGAAGGAGTTCTTCGGCGGCAGCCAGCTGTCGCAGTTCATGGACCAGACGAACCCGCTCGCCGAGCTGACCTCGAAGCGGCGCCTCAGCGCCCTCGGGCCGGGCGGCCTGTCGCGGGAGCGCGCCGGGTTCGACGTCCGCGACGTCCACCACAGCCACTACGGCCGGATCTGCCCGATCGAGACCCCCGAGGGCCCGAACATCGGCCTGATCGGCTCGCTCGCGACCTACGGCCGGATCAACAGCTACGGCTTCATCGAGACGCCCTACCGGCGGGTCAAGCGGACCGTCGCCTGGGACGACCCCAACCTCGCCACGTACGAGGCTGGCGGCGACCTCCTGTCGAAGAGCGGCGAGACGATCCTCAAGACCGGCAAGCCGTTCAGCCCGGCGGCGATCGCCGAGCTGAAGAAGCAGAAGGCGAACGCCTTCCCGATCCGCCCGATCGTCACGTCCGACATCGAGTACCTCCCGGCTGACGAGGAGGAGGAGCACGTCGTCGCCCAGGCGAACGCGCCGCTCGACGACGAAGGCCACTTCCTCGCCGAGCGGATCCCGTCGCGCTATCGCGACACCTTCCCCGAGGCGCGCGCCGGCCAGATCGAGTACATGGACGTCAGCCCGAAGCAGGTCGTCTCCGTGGCGACCGCGCTGATCCCGTTCCTCGAGCACGACGACGCCAACCGGGCCCTGATGGGCTCGAACATGCAGCGCCAGGCGGTGCCGCTCCTGGAGCCCGAGTCGCCGATCGTCGGAACGGGCATGGAGGAGCGCGCCGCGCGCGACTCCGGCCAGGTCGTCGTCGCCAGCCGGGCCGGCGTCGTCACCAGCGTCACCGCCGAGCGGATCCGGATCGAGACCGACTCGGGCGAGCTCGACGAGTACAAGCTCCAGAAGTTCGTCCGCAGCAACCAGGGCACCTGCATCAACCAGCGCCCGATCGTCGACGTCGGCCACCGCGTCACGGACGGCCAGGCCCTCGCCGACAGCTCCTCGACCCAGGAGGGCGAGCTCGCCCTCGGCCGGAACGTGCTCGTCGCGTTCATGAGCTGGGAGGGCGGCAACTACGAGGACGCGATCGTCATCAGCGATCGCCTCGTCCGCGACGACCTGTTCACGAGCATCCACATCGAGAAGCACGAGATCGAGTCGCGCGACACGAAGCTCGGGCCCGAGGAGATCACCCGCGACATCCCGAACGTCGGCGAGGAGTCCCTGAAGGACCTCGACGAGGAGGGCATCGTCTACATCGGCGCCGAGGTCCGCCCCGGCGACATCCTCGTCGGCAAGATCACCCCGAAGGGTGAGACCGAGCTGACCGCGGAAGAGCGCCTCCTCCGGGCGATCTTCGGCGAGAAGGCCCGCGAGGTGAAGGACTCCAGCCTTCGCCTGCCGCACGGCGAGCGGGGCAAGGTCGTCGAGATCCGCGAGTTCCGGCGCGAGCTCAACGACGATCTCCAGCCGGGCGTCAATCGCCTGGTCCGGGTGTCCGTCGCCCAGAAGCGCAAGATCAGCGTCGGCGACAAGATGGCCGGCCGCCACGGCAACAAGGGCGTGATCGCGAAGATCCTGCCGGCCGAGGACATGCCGTTCCTGCCGGACGGGACGCCGGTCGACATCATCCTCAACCCGCTCGGCGTGCCGAGCCGGATGAACATCGGGCAGATCCTCGAGACCCATCTCGGCTGGGCTCTCCACGAGAAGGGCCAGAAGGCCGCGACCGCCGTCTTCGACGGCGCGACCGAGGACCAGATCAAGGCCGAGCTGCGGGAGGCCCGGCACAAGGTCTACGGCGTCGAGAAGGCGCTTCCCGAGGACGGCAAGATCGAGCTCCGCGACGGCCGCTCCGGCGAGCTGTTCGATCGCCCGATCACCGTCGGCTACATCTACATGCTCAAGCTCCACCACCTCGTCGAGGACAAGATCCACGCCCGCTCGACCGGCCCGTACAGCCTGATCACCCAGCAGCCGCTCGGTGGCAAGGCCCAGTTCGGCGGCCAGCGCTTCGGCGAGATGGAGGTCTGGGCGCTCGAGGCGTACGGCGCCGCGAACATCCTGCAGGAGCTCCTCACGGTGAAGTCGGACGACGTCCTCGGACGGGTCCAGACCTATGAAGCGATCGTCAAGGGGGAGGAGATCCAGCCGCCGCGCGTCCCGGAATCCTTCAAGGTGCTGATCAAGGAGCTCCGCAGCCTCGGGCTGAACGCGGAGATCCTCGACCAGAACGACGAGGAGATCCAGCTGGCCGAAGACGACGTCTCCGGCTACATGCTCCCGGATCTCGGCGGGATCAACCTCGCCGGGTTCGAGGACTGACGGCTCTGCAGCTCATTGCGCAGCGGTCGGGTGGAGGCCCGACCGCACCGGCCTCACGCGTCCTGAGGTCGCAGCGCGCCGCCGGGCCAGGCGGCGGCGCGGAGGAGAACCATGCTCGAGGTCAATAATTTCAGCGCGATCCGCATCTCGCTCGCCAGCCCGGACCAGATCCGGGAGTGGTCCAAGGGTGAGGTGACGAAGCCGGAGACCATCAACTACCGGACGCTCAAGCCGGAGAAGGACGGCCTCTTCGACGAGCGCATCTTCGGTCCGACCAAGGACTGGGAGTGCTACTGCGGCAAGTACAAGCGGATCCGCTACAAGGGCATCATCTGCGACAAGTGCGGCGTCGAGGTCACCCGCTCGAAGGTCCGCCGCGAGCGGATGGGCCACATCCAGCTGGCCAGCCCGGTCAGCCACATCTGGTATTTCAAGGGCACCCCGAGCCGTCTCGGCATCCTCCTCGACATCAGCCCCCGCAACCTCGAGCGCATCCTCTACTTCGCCCTGTACATCGTCACGAACGTCGACGAGGAGGCCCGCAAGCGGGCCCTGCTCGCGCTCGAGGACGAGGCCGCCGGGCGCGGTGGCAAGGCCGGCGAGCAGCTCGCCGAGCTCGAGGATCGCCTCCGCGCCGACGTCAACCGGACCAAGGACGAGCTGACCGCGGCCCTCGCCGCGACGAAGGCCGACCTCGAGAGCCAGCGGACGATCCGGACCGAGGAGGTCGTCACCGCCGCCCAGGCGGTCGAGGCCCAGCTGGCCGCCCTGAAGACCGGCGAGGCCGAGGACACGATCGTGTTCGCCCCGACCGGCGAGGTCGTCGTCGCCGCCGGCGCCAAGGGCGGCAAGGACGCGACCGCCGCCCTCCGCAAGATCGTCTCGGCCGAGACCGAGCGGGTCACGGCCGAGCTGCAGCAGCGCGAGCGCGACGAGGAGCGGGCGGTCGAGCAGAAGATCGCCGACCTCACCGCGAGCGTCGACGAGACGCTCCGCAACGAGCGCGAGCAGCTGTCGGGCGGGGCCCAGGCGGCGAAGGACGAGGTCAAGAAGCTCCGCGACGAGATCGAGGGGCTCAAGCCGATGCAGACGCTCGGCGAGATGGAGCTGCGCGGCCTCGAGGAGCGCCACGGCACGGGCGCCCGCGGCGGCCGCCTGTTCAACGCCGGGATGGGCGCCGAGGCCGTCCGCGAGATCATCAGCCGGATGGACCTCGAGGAGCTCTCGCGGAGCCTCCATGTCGAGGTCCGGACGAGCTCGGGCCAGCGCCGGAAGAAGGCGATCAAGCGGCTCCGCCTCATCGAGGCGTTCCGCCGCAGCGGCACCCGACCCGACTGGATGATCCTGTCGGTCCTGCCGGTCATCCCGCCGGACCTCCGGCCGATGGTCCAGCTCGACGGCGGCCGCTTCGCGACGTCCGACCTGAACGACCTCTACCGCCGCGTGATCAACCGCAACAACCGCCTGAAGCGGCTCCTCGAGCTCGGGGCGCCCGAGATCATCATCCGCAACGAGAAGCGGATGCTCCAGGAGGCGTGCGACGCCCTGATCGACAACGGCCGCCGCGGCCGGGCGATCGCGGGCACCGGCAACCACCGCCTGAAGAGCCTGTCCGACATGCTCAAGGGCAAGCAGGGCCGGTTCCGCCAGAACCTCCTCGGCAAGCGGGTCGACTACTCGGGCCGCTCGGTCATCGTCGTCGGGCCGGAGCTCAAGCTCCACCAGTGCGGCCTGCCGAAGAAGATGGCCCTCGAGCTGTTCAAGCCGTTCGTCATGCGCCAGCTCGTCGAGAAGGGCTTCGCCCACAACATCAAGAGCGCCAAGCGGATCGTCGAGCGCGTCCGGCCCGAGGTCTGGGACGTCCTCGAAGAGGTGATCAAGGATCACCCGGTCCTCCTGAACCGCGCCCCGACCCTCCACCGGCTCGGGATCCAGGCGTTCATGCCGGTCCTCGTCGAGGGCTCGGCGATCCAGATCCACCCGCTCGTCTGCACGGCGTTCAACGCCGACTTCGACGGCGACCAGATGGCGGTCCACGTGCCGCTGTCGACGGCCGCCCAGGAAGAGGCGCGGACGATGATGCTGTCGACCGCCAACCTCCTCTCGCCGGCCGACGGCTCGCCCGTCGTCGCCCCGACCCAGGACATGGTCCTCGGCTGCTACTACCTGACGATGGACCCGCTCGGCAAGCAGCCGAAGCGCGTCCGGATCTTCTCGAGCGAGGACGAGGCGATCCTGTCCTACCAGCTCAAGGAGAAGACCGGCGTCACCCTCCACGAGCCCGTCGAGGCCGAGGTCCGGACCTGGGACGCCGACGCCGGCGAGCTCCGCCTCCAGCGCGTCCGGACGACCGTCGGCCGGATCATCTTCAACCAGATCCTGCCGGACCAGATGCGGTTCAAGGACCAGGTGATGAAGCGGTCCGACCTCAAGGACCTCGTCGACGAGTGCTATCGCCTGCTCGGCTCGGACGAGACCGCCCACCTCGTGGACGGGATCAAGAGCGTCGGGTTCGACTTCGCGACCCGCGGCGGGATGACGATCGGCCTGTTCGACATCGAGGTCCCGAAGGACAAGGCGGCCCGCCTCACCGCGGCCGACAACTCGGTCGCCGAGATCGACCGCCAGTTCCAGCGCGGCCTGATCACCGACGACGAGCGCTACGAGCAGGTCGTCGACGTCTGGCAGAAGACCACGACCGCGATGTCGGACGAGATGATGAAGGGCCTCCGCGCGGACGGCCCGGTCACGATGATGACGGCCTCCGGAGCCCGCGGCAACAAGGGCAACATCGGCCAGCTCGGCGCGATGCGCGGCCTCATGGCCGACCCGTCGGGCCGGATCATCGACGTCCCCGTCCGGAGCAACTTCCGGGAGGGGATGACGGTCCTCGAGTACTTCATCTCGACCCACGGCGCCCGCAAGGGCCTCGCCGATACCGCCCTCCGGACGGCCGACTCGGGCTACCTCACCCGGCGCCTCGTCGATGTCGCCCAGGACGTCATCACCCGCGACGACGACTGCGGCACCGAAGAGGGCAGCTGGATCACCCGCGAGGACTCGACCGACGAGAAGGAGTTCCGCCGCCGGCTCGTCGGCCGCCTGGCCGCCGCGCCGCTGCCGGACATCTCGGTCAAGGTCAAGAAGGGCGAGGAGCCGCCGCTCATCGTCGATCGCAACGTCGAGATCACCGAGGAGATCGCGTCGCGGATCGAGGCGGCCGGGATCCAGGAGGTCCTCGTCCGCTCACCCCTCACCTGCGAGGCCCGCTACGGCGTCTGCCGGGCGTGCTATGGCCGCAACCTCGCCACCGGCGAGATGGTCGCCTCCGGCGAGGCGGTCGGGATCATCGCCGCCCAGTCGATCGGCGAGCCGGGCACCCAGCTGACGATGCGGACGTTCCACACCGGCGGCGTCGCCGGCCTGGACATCACCGCCGGCCTGCCCCGCGTCGAGGAGCTGTTCGAGGCCCGCGTCCCCAAGGGCAAGGCCGAGATCAGCCACATCGACGGGATCGTCGAGATCCTCCGCAGCGACACCGGGACCAAGGTCAAGGTGACGAGCACGGAGGTCTACGACACGACCCTCGGCCTGCCCAAGGGCGCCGAGCTGCTGGCCGCCGCCGGCGACTCGGTCGAGGCCAACCAGGTCGTCGCGCGGATCCCGGACGCCGACTCGGGCGCGCCGACCGACGTCGCGTCGCCGGTCAAGGGCTTCCTCGTCAAGGGCGACGGCGGTCTCGCCGTCCGCGCCGAGGACGTGGTCGAGCGGGAGTACACGATCCCCCACAACGCGAAGCTCCTCGTCGAGAACGGCCAGGAGATCCGGGCCGGTGACGGGATCACGGATGGCCCGATCAACCCGCAGGAATACCTCGAGACCCGGGGCAAGGACGCCGTCCAGCGCTACCTGGTCAAGGAGGTCCAGAAGGTCTACCGGAGCCAGGGCGTCACGATCAACGACAAGCACATCGAGATCATCGTCCGGCAGATGCTCCGGAAGGTGCGGATCGACCAGCCGGGCGACGTCGACCTCCTGCCGACCGAGCTGATCGACCGGCTCGACTTCGAGGAGGAGAACAACAAGGTCCTGTCCGAGGGCGGCGAGCCGGCGACGGCCCAGACCGTGCTCCTCGGCGTGACCAAGGCCTCGCTCAACACCTCGTCCTTCCTCGCCGCGGCCTCCTTCCAGGAGACGACCCGGGTGCTCACCGAGGCGGCCATCAACGGCGCCAAGGACCACCTGATCGGGCTCAAGGAGAACGTGATCATCGGCAAGCTGATCCCCGCCGGGACCGGCGCGCCGGCCAACGTCGCGGCCCGCAAGGAGCGCGACCGCCGGGCGGCCCTCGAGGCCCTCGCCGGCGAGGCGATCGAGGACACCGGCAACGAGTACAACCCCTTCCTCGAGGAGGGTGGCCGGCCGGCCGACGAGGCCGCCGGTCTGGCCCTCGCGGCGACGATCGCCGGGGCGTCGGAGGAGGGCGAGTTCAACCCGTTCCTCGCCGACGAGGAGGCGAGCGAGGGCGACGGCGGCGACGCCGAGCCTGCCGACCAGGCCGAGCCGGCCGACAACCCGTTCGTCGCCGTCGGCGCGAGCGGGGGAGCGGCCGACGAGGATGCCGCCGACGCGTCCGGGACGGCCGACGACACGCCCGAGAAGTAGCCCCATCGGCTCCTCCGGGAGCCGCTCACGGGAGCATGAACGAACCCCCGATCCGAACGCCGGATCGGGGTTCGTCACGTTCGGCGAGGGGAGCGCTGGCGCGGCCGTTTCTCTGGCGCGGGCGCTCGTCGCGGACGGCTGGCGCCAGTGCAGCCGATGCGCCAACGCGACGTCCGCTCCGGCTGCGCAGCGCGACAGGGTTGCCGCAGCAGTTCCAGGCCCTGGCGTCCGGACCGGGTGAAGCGCCGGTGCGCATCCAATGCACCTACGCGACGTGGAGACCACTCCCGGAGCTCCAGGCTGCTCGGTGTGGCGCATCAGATGCACCGAACCGCCCAATTCTGGCCGACCGAAGCTCGGCGGCGGCCTCCCCGCTGTCCTGTCGGTCGCGCAGGTTCATCTGATGCACGCGAATCCGGGAATGGCGCATGGGATACACGAAATCGGCGCCGGCGAGCCGACCGGGCGTGGACCCGCCGGTAGCTGCCCTGATCCGGTCGTGGCCCTGAGTGTGGGGATCGTTGCCATCGTCGGACCGATCGCACTGGCTCGATTGCTGGGTCGCGGGTCCTGTCCGCAGACGGTGAAGCAACCATGGATGCCCGCCGGACCGCTCCTCCAGGTTTGTTTGACACCGTTTTCGGGCCGCTGATACACTCCGCCTTCGTGGCCTCGGCAGGGGTCCGCGGTCGACGTGCGCGTCGACCACCCCAGATGTCGACCACTCCCAATGAACCACCCGAGAGGGTCCCGCGGGCCTGACCGCTCGCGACCCGGCCTCCGCCGGCGACCCCGTCCAGCAGACCGCAGACCGATGAGAGGAGCAGCGTCTTCGTGCCGACGATCAGCCAGCTCGTGCGCCACGGTCGCCAGACCAAGATCAAGAAGGTCAAGGCGCCCGCCATGCGCAAGAACTGGAACGGGATGAGCCGCAAGCAGGTCGCCATTCCCGGCGCCCCGCAGAAGCGCGGCGTCTGCCTCCAGGTCCGGACGATGACGCCCAAGAAGCCGAACTCGGCGCTCCGCAAGATCGCCCGCGTCCGGCTCTCCAACCAGATGGAGGTCACGGCCTACATCCCGGGCATCGGTCACAACCTCCAGGAGCACTCGGTCGTGCTCGTCCGCGGCGGCCGGGTCAAGGACCTGCCGTCGGTCAAGTACCACATCATCCGCGGCACGCTCGACGCGGCCGGCGTCCGCGATCGCAAGCAGGGACGCAGCAAGTACGGCGCCAAGGCCTCGGCCGGCATCGGAGGCAAGAAGTAATGCCCCGCCGCCAGTCGATCCCGCGGATGACCAAGTACCACACTGAGCCGGCCAACCGGACGACGGCGCGCTTCACCGCCAAGCTCATGGCCAACGGCAAGCGCAACCTGTCCGACCGGATCCTCCGCCAGGCCCTCGCCCGGGCCGAGGCCCAGGCCCACCGGCCCGGCCTCGAGGTCCTCGAGGCGGCCCTCCGCAACGCGACCCCGATCATCGAGGTCAAGCCCCGCCGGGTCGGTGGCGCGACCTACCAGGTCCCGGTCGAGATCCGCGGCGACCGCCGCCTCTCGCTCGGCGTCCGCTGGCTCGTCCAGGCGGCCCGCAAGCGGAACGGCAAGAGCATGAGCGACAAGCTCGCCCAGGAGCTGGTCGACGCGATGAACGGCCTCGGCGCTGCCGTCAAGCGCCGCGAAGACACGCACAAGATGGCGGAGGCGAACCGCGCCTTCAGCCATTTCAAGTGGTAGACCCAGGAGCCTAGAGACACCGTGGCACGACAGGTTCCGCTGGCACGCACGCGGAACATCGGAATCATCGCCCATATCGACGCGGGCAAGACGACCGTCACCGAGCGGATCCTCTTCTACACGAAGAAGATCTACAAGATCGGTGAGGTCCACGAAGGCGCGGCGACCATGGACTGGATGCCCCAGGAGCAGGAGCGCGGGATCACGATCACCGCGGCTGCGACGACGGCGTTCTGGGGCGATCACCGCATCAACATCATCGATACGCCCGGGCACGTGGACTTCACGGTCGAGGTCGAGCGGAGCCTCCGGGTGCTCGATGGCGCGGTCGTCGTGTTCGATGGCGTCGCCGGCGTCGAGCCGCAGTCCGAGACGGTCTGGCGCCAGGCCGACCGCTACGGCGTGCCCCGCTTCTGCTTCATCAACAAGCTCGACCGGACCGGCGCCGACTTCTGGCGGGGGGTCGAGTCGATCCGCGACCGCCTCGGCGCGAACGCGGTGCCGATCCAGATCCCGATCGGCCGCGAGGATCGCTTCGAGGGCATCGTCGACCTGATCGAGATGAAGGCCTACTACTACCGCGACGACCAGGGCACGACGTTCGACGTCGTCGAGATCCCCGACGCCCTGAAGGACGAGGCCGAGAAGCATCGCCACACGATGATCGAGGCCGTCGCCGAGATGGACGACGAGCTGACCCACAAGTACCTCGAGGGCGAGGAGCTGACGATCCCCGAGATCAAGCGCGGCCTGCGCCTCGGAACGCTGACGACGCGGATCATCCCGGTCCTGACCGGCTCGGCCCTCCGCAACAAGGGCGTCCAGAAGATGCTCGACGCGGTCGTCGACTACCTGCCGTCGCCGCTCGATGTCCCGCCGATGGTCGGCATCGACGTCCGGACCGGCGACGAGGTCATCCGCAAGCCCGACGACAGCGAGCCGTTCAGCGCGCTCGCCTTCAAGATCGCCGCCGACCCGTTCGTCGGCAAGCTCGCGTTCTTCCGGGTCTACTCCGGGACGCTCAAGGCCGGGTCGTACGTGATGAACCCGACGAAGGGCAAGAAGGAGCGGATCGGCCGCATCCTCCAGATGCACGCCAACCACCGCGAGGAGATCGACGAGGTCTACGCCGGCGACATCGCCGCCGCGGTCGGCCTGAAGGACACCTACACCGGCGACACCCTGACCGACCCGGATCACCAGATCATCCTCGAGTCGATGACCTTCCCGGAGCCGGTCATCGAGGTCAAGATCGAGCCGAAGACCAAGGCCGACCAGGACAAGCTCGCGATCGCCCTCCAGCGCCTCGCCGAGGAGGACCCGACGTTCCGCGTCCACACGGACCCGGAGTCGTCGGAGACGCTGATCGCCGGCATGGGCGAGCTCCATCTCGACGTCCTCGTCGACCGGATGGTCCGGGAGTTCAAGGTCGCCGCGAACATCGGCAAGCCGCAGGTCTCCTACCGCGAGACGATCCGGCGCGCCGCGGAGGGCAACGGCCGCTTCATCCGCCAGACCGGCGGCAAGGGCCAGTACGGCCACGCGATCATCAAGCTCGAGCCCCAGGAGAAGGGCGCCGGCTACGAGTTCGTCGACAAGATCGTCGGCGGCACGATCCCGCGCGAGTACATCAAGTCGGTCGACGCCGGGATCAAGGAGACGCTCGCCACGGGCATCTACGCCGGCTTCCCGGTGGTCGACGTCAAGGCGACCCTGTTCGACGGCTCGTACCACGAGGTCGACTCGTCGGAGATGGCCTTCAAGATCGCCGGCTCGATGGCCGTCAAGGACGCCTTCTCGAAGGCCGATCCGGCGATCCTCGAGCCGATCATGCGGAACGAGGTCACGATGCCCGAGGAGTTCATGGGCGACGTGATCGGCGATCTCAACAGCCGTCGCGGCCACATCGAGGGGATGGAGTCGCGCGGGTCGACCCAGGTCGTCCGGGCGTTCGTCCCGCTGTCCCAGATGTTCGGCTACGTCACGGACCTGCGGTCGATGACCCAGGGCCGGGCGACGTCGTCGATGGAGTTCAGTCACTACGCCGAGGTCCCGGCCAGCCTGGCCTCGGAGCTCGTTCAGAAGTCGAAGGTCTAGGAGCCCCGAGGGGCAGGAGCCAGGGAGCAATCACGATGGCCAAGAAGAAGTTCGAGCGCACCAAGCCGCACGTCAACATCGGCACGATCGGCCACATCGACCACGGCAAGACGAGCCTGACCGCGGCGATCACGAAGTACCTCCACCTGAAGGGTGGCTCGGAGTACCGCGCCTTCGACTCGATCGACAACGCGCCCGAGGAGCGCGAGCGCGGGATCACGATCGCGATCGCCCACGTCGAGTACGAGACCGACGCCCGCCACTACGCCCACGTCGACTGCCCGGGCCACGCCGACTACATCAAGAACATGATCACCGGCGCCGCCCAGATGGACGGGGCGATCCTCGTCGTCGCCGCGACCGACGGCCCGATGCCCCAGACCCGCGAGCACATCCTCCTCGCCCGCCAGGTCGAGGTCCCCTACATGGTCGTCTTCCTCAACAAGGTCGACATGGTCGACGACCCCGAGCTCCTCGACCTCGTCGAGCTCGAGGTCCGCGAGCTGCTCACGAAGAACAACTTCCCGGGCGACGACATCCCGGTCATCCGCGGCTCGGCCCTGAAGGCCCTCGAGGCGCCCGACGACCCGGCGGACGAGGCCTACAAGCCGATCCAGGAGCTGATGGACGCGGTCGACTCCTACATCCCGACCCCCGAGCGGGCGGTCGACAAGCCGTTCCTCATGCCGGTCGAGGACGTCTTCGGGATCAAGGGCCGCGGGACGGTCGCCACCGGGCGCATCGAGCGCGGCGTGGTCAAGGTCGGCGACGAGGTCGAGCTGATCGGGGTCAAGGCGACCCGCAAGATCGTCGTGACCGGCGTCGAGATGTTCAAGAAGCTCCTCGACGAGGGCCGCGCCGGCGACAACGTCGGCTGCCTGATCCGGGGGATCGAGCGCGAGGAGATCGAGCGCGGCCAGGTCCTGGCCAAGACCGGCTCGGTCAAGCCCCACACGAAGTTCACGGCGCAGGTCTACGTCCTGACCAAGGAGGAGGGCGGCCGCCACACCCCCTTCTACAACGGCTACCGCCCCCAGTTCTACCTCCGCACGACCGACGTCACCGGGGCGATCGGCCTGCCCGACGGGGCCGAGATGATCATGCCCGGCGACAACGTCGAGATGAGCGTCGAGCTGATCACCCCGATCGCCCTCGAGATCGGCCAGCGCTTCGCGATCCGCGAGGGCGGCCGGACCGTCGGCGCCGGCGCGATCGTCACGATCGCCGAGTAAGCGAGATGGCGAAGCAGCGGATCCGGATCCGCCTCAAGGCCTACGACCACCGCCTGCTCGACCAGTCGGCGGCCCAGATCGTCGAGACCGCCCAGCGGACCGGCGCCGACGTCGTCGGACCGGTCCCGCTGCCGACCCGAATCGAGAAGTTCACCGTCCTCCGCTCGCCGTTCATCGACAAGGACAGCCGGGAGCAGTTCGAGATCCGCACCCACAAGCGGCTCGTCGACATCCTGGATCCCAGCTCGAAGACCGTCGACGCCCTGATGCGACTCTCGCTGGCTGCGGGCGTCGACATCGAAATCAAGATGTGATGAAGACGACACTGGCTTCAGAAATCAGGTTGGCGACCGCCGCTGAGGCGGAGTCAGCGCAAGGCGCCGACGAGCACGTGAGCGAGCGGACCGCAGTCCGTGAGCGAGCGCGCGCAGGCGGCAACGCGGCGATGGCCCGCATCAGCGAGTGGGCGCGATGAGTATCGGATTGATCGGCCGCAAGGTCGGCGTGACCCAGGTGTTCCAGGCGGACGGCACCATGGTGGCCGTCAGCGTCCTGGCCATCGAACCGAATACCGTGACCCGCCTCCGGACCGAGGATCGCGACGGCTACGTCGCCGTCCAGCTCGGCACCGGGTCGGCGAAGCGCCTCAGCAAGCCCGAGGCCGGCCAGCTGAAGAACCTGCCGAAGGACGCCCAGGCCCTCGCCAGCATCCGCGAGTTCCGGGTCGACAGCGTCGACGGCTACGAGCTCGGCCAGACCGTCGCCCTCGGCGACGTGTTCGCCGAAGGCGATCTCGTCGACGTGACCGGCGTCTCCAAGGGCAAGGGCTTCGCCGGCCAGATCAAGCGCCACAACTTCCACCGCGGGCCGAAGACCCACGGCTCGGACCATCACCGCGAGCCCGGCTCGATCGGTCCCGGCACGACGCCGGGCCGGGTCTACAAGGGCCTGAAGATGGCCGGCCACATGGGCGACCAGCGGACCACCGTCAAGAAGCTGCGGGTCGTCCGCGCCGACACCGACAAGAACCTCCTCCTCGTGAAGGGGTCGCTGCCGGGCGCGCGCGGCTCGCTCATCCTCGTGAAGAAGGCCTGACGATGCCGCAGACCACCCTCTACGACAAGACCGGCAAGTCGGTCGGCAGCGTCGAGCTGGCCGATGCGCTGTTCGCCGCGCCGATCAACGCAGCCGTCCTCCACCAGGTCGTGACCGCGCAGCTCGCCGGCCGCCGGACCGGGACGGCCGACACGAAGACGCGCGGCGAGGTCCGCGGCGGCGGCAAGAAGCCGTACCGCCAAAAGGGCACCGGCCGCGCCCGCCAGGGCTCGCGGACCGCGCCCCACTACCGCGGCGGCGGGGCCGTGTTCGGGCCGCACCCGCGGAGCTACGAGCAGCGGCTGCCGCGGAAGATGAAGCGCCTTGCCCTGCGCGGCGCGCTGACCGCCAAGCTCGGCGACGAGGCGATCAAGGTGATCGACGCGTTCGGCCTCGAGGCGATCAAGACCCGCGACCTCGCCGCCGTCCTCGGCGCCCTCGAGGCCCGCGGCCGGATCCTCGTCGTCGCCCCGGGCCGCGACGAGCGGCTCGAGCTGTCGGCCCGCAACCTGCCGACGGTCGAGATCATCCTCGCCGACTCGCTCAACGTCGTCGACCTCCTCAAGGCCGACATCGTCCTCATCGAGCAGCCGGCCCTCGCCCGGATGGAGGAGGTCTACGCGTGAGCGCCCTGACCGCCGCCGACATCATCGTCCGACCCGTGATCAGCGAGAAGTCGATCGACGTCTCGACCCTCGGTGACCGCGATGCCAGGGCCGGCAACAAGTACACGTTCGCCGTCCACCGCGACGCGAACAAGATCCAGATCAAGCAGGCGATCGAGGAGCTCTACGCCAAGGAGAAGGTCACCGTCGTGAGCGTCAACGTTCTCACGACCCAGTCCAAGGAGAAGAGCCGCGGCACGAAGCGCGGCCGGATCAAGGGCTGGACCACCCCCTGGCGCAAGGCGATCGTCACCCTGGCCCCCGGCCAGAAGATCGAATTCTTCGAGGGGGTCTGACGATGCCGCTTCGTTCCTACAAGGCCACCTCGCCGGGTCTCCGGCAGATGACCCGGTCGACCTTCGAGGAGATCACGACCGACCAGCCGCACAAGCCGCTCCTCGAGCCGCAGACCCGCGGCTCCGGCCGGAACAGCGCCGGCCGGCTGACCGTCCGCCACCGCGGCGGCGGCGAGAAGCAGCACTACCGGCGGATCGATTTCAAGCGCGACAAGCTCGGCGTCCCGGCCCGGCTCGCCACGATCGAGTACGACCCCAACCGGTCGGCCCGCATCGGCCTGCTGTTCTACCGCGACGGCGAGAAGCGCTACATGCTCCTGCCGCACGGCCTGAAGGTCGGCGACGTGATCGTGTCCGGGCCCGAGGCCGAGGCGCGGGTCGGGAACGCCCTGCCCCTCGCCAACATCCCGCTCGGCACGACGATCCACAACATCGAGCTCGTCCCGGGCAAGGGCGGCCAGGTCGTCCGGTCCGCCGGGACGTCGGCCCAGCTTCTCGCCAAGGAGGGCGACTACGCCACGGTCCGGATGCCGTCGGGCGAGATGCGCCGCATCCCGATGCGCTGCATGGCCACCGTCGGCCAGGTCAGCAACCTCGACCACGAGAACCAGAACCTCGGCAAGGCCGGGCGGGCCCGCCACATGGGCCAGCGTCCGGAGGTCCGAGGCGTGGTCATGAACCCACGCGACCATCCGCACGGCGGCGGCGAGGGCAAGTCCCCGACGGGGATGCCGCCCAAGACGCCGTGGGGCAAGCCCGCGATGGGCTATCGAACCCGTCGCGCCAAGACGACCGGGCGGCTGATCGTCCGCTCGCGTCATCGCAAGTCATAGGGAGGGAGGTAGCTAGATGTCTCGTTCCGTCAAGAAGGGCCCGTTCATCGAGCTCCGCCTCCAGGGGCGGGTCGAGGAGATGAACCGCCGCAACGAGAAGAAGGTCGTGAAGACCTGGTCGCGGGCGTCGGTGATCTTCCCGACGTTCATCGGCCACACGATCGCCGTCTACAACGGCAAGAAGCACGTCCCGGTCTACGTGACCGAGAACATGGTCGGCCACCGCCTCGGCGAGTTCGCCCACACCCGCAACTACCGCGGGCACGGCAAGCACACCGAGCGATCGACCTCCCTGAAGTAGGAGCCGAGGACCCGTGCGCGTTTCCGCCACTGCCAAGTACCTCCGCGGCTCCACCCGGAAGGCCAACCTCGTCGTCGCGGCGATCAAGGGCCGGCCGGTCGAGGAGGCCGCGGCCCTGCTCAAGTTCATGCCGCAGCACGCCGCCCACGACGTGCTCCGGGTGCTGAAGAGCGCCACCGCCAATGCCGAGAACAACCACAACCTGTCCGCCGAGGACTTGATCGTCGCCGATGCCCAGGCCAACGAGGGCCCGACGATCAAGCGCTGGCGGCCGCGGGCCCAGGGCCGGGCGTTCCCGATCCACAAGCCCATGACTCACATCACGATCGTCGTCGCGGACCGGGAGGCCTGACATGGGCAGGAAAGTCCATCCGTACGGCTTCCGCCTGGGTGTCTCGCGCACCTGGACCGCGAAGTGGTACGCGGACAAGGAATACACCGACCTCCTCAAGGAGGACATCGGCATCCGCAAGCTCGTCGAGAAGCGGCTCGCCAACGCGAGCGTCTCCGGCGTCGAGATCGAGCGGGGCATCAACCACGTGACGGTCACGATTCACACGGCCAAGCCGGGGATCGTCATCGGCAAGGGCGGTGCCAACGTCGAGGTCCTCCGCCAGCAGATCGGCGGGCTGACGAAGCGGCGGGTGAAGCTGGAGATCAAGGAGATCCGCCAGCCGGAGCTCGACGCCCACCTCGTCGCGATGAACATCGCGGGCCAGCTGAGCCGGCGGATCGCCTTCAAGAAGGCGATGAAGCAGGCGATCCAGCGCTCGATGAAGGCCGGCGCCAAGGGCGTCCGGATCGCCGTCGCCGGCCGCCTCGGCGGCTCGGAGATGGGTCGCCGCGAGTGGGACCGCGAAGGTCGCATCCCGCTCGGGACGCTCCGCGCCGACATCAGCTACGGCCAGATCCACGCCCACACGACGTACGGCCGGATCGGGGTCAAGGTCTGGATCTACCGCGGCGACTTCGCGCCGGAGCGGCAGGCCCCGCGCGACCTCAACCCGGCCACGGCCGTCGTCGGCCAGGGGTCCTGACCGATGTTGATGCCGAAGCGCGTCAAGCACCGCAAGGTGATGCGCGGCCGGATGTCCGGGATGGCCAAGGGCGGCCACAGCGTCGCCTTCGGCGAGTATGGCCTGGCGACGTCCGAGCCGGCCTGGATCACCAGCCGCCAGATCGAGGCCGCCCGGCGGGCGATGACCCGCTCGGTCAAGCGCGGCGGCAAGATCTGGATCCGGGTCTTCCCCGACAAGCCCGCGACGAAGAAGCCGGCCGAGACCCGGATGGGCTCGGGCAAGGGCGCCCCCGATCACTGGGTCGCCGTCGTCCGGCCGGGCCGGATCCTGTTCGAGATGGCCGGCGTCGACCACGAGTCGGCCGTCGAGGCGATGCGCCTCGCCAGCCACAAGCTGCCGGTCGCGACGCGGGTCGTCGTCCGCGACAACGCAAAGGAGGCGGCCGATGGACATCGTTAAGGTCCGCGAGCTGTCCGACACCGAGCTCGAGAACGCCCTCCGCGAGGCGAAGCAGGACCTCTGGCAGGCCCGCTTCGCGCTCTCGACCCGCCAGCTGAAGGACTACAGCACGATCCCGCAAACGCGGCGAACGATCGCGCGGATCCTGACCGTCCAGCGCGAGCGCAAGCTCGGCAAGACGGCGTGAGGGAGATCACGCGATGACAGGAGCAACCCCCCAGGTGCAGAACAAGCGGAAGACGAAGGTCGGCCGCGTCGTCAGCGACAAGATGGACAAGACGATCGTCGTGTCCGTCGAGCGCCTGGCGCGCCACCCTCTCTACAAGCGCGTCATCCGGCTGACGACGAAGTTCAAGGCGCACGATGAGCTGAACGACGCCCACACCGGCGACACGGTCATCATCGAGGAGTCCCGGCCGCTGTCGGCGACGAAGCGCTGGCGGCTCGTCCAGGTCACCCAGCGCGCCGGCGAGCACGGCGACCCGGCGACGATCGTCGCCGACGAGGCCGAGACGTCCGAGGCGATCCACGCCGCCGCCCATCCCGGTCGCCACGCGGCCGAGGAGGCGGACGAGGCCCGCCCGGCCGACGAGGCCGAGGCCGCCGGCGGCTCCGCCGCCGAGGAGGCCGTGTGATCCAGCCGCAGTCCCGCCTCCGCGTCGCCGACAACACGGGCGCCCGCTCGATCCAGTGCATCCGGGTCATGGGCCGCTCGCTGAAGACCACCGCCGGCGTCGGCGACGTGATCATCGCCAGTGTCAAGCAGGCGATCCCGAACGCCGCCGTCAAGAAGGGCGACGTCGTCCGGGCCGTCGTCGTCCGGACCTCCAAGGAATACGGCCGGCCCGACGGCAGCTACATCCGGTTCGATGAGAACGCCGCCGTCCTGATCAACAACCAGGGCAACCCGCGCGGCACCCGGATCTTCGGCCCGGTCGCCCGCGAGCTGCGCGATCGGAACTACATGAAGATCGTGTCCCTCGCTCCGGAGGTGCTGTGATGGCCGCCGCCGAGCCCCGCCGCCAGGTCACCAAGGTGCCCGAGATCCGGCGCGGCGACACCGTCGTGATCCTGACCGGCAAGGACGCCGGCAAGCGCGGCACGATCGAGCGGATCGTCCGCGACCCGCAGGGCCTGAAGAAGACCCGGACGAAGTACGGCAGCCGGCTCGACCGGATGTCGCCGCTCGTGACGACCTCGGTCGTCGTCGAGGGCCTGAACATCGCCAAGCGCCACACGAAGCCGCGCCAGAGCGCGGGGACGAACGACCGGACCCCGAAGGTCACCCAGGGCGGGATCCTCGACCTGGCCCAGCCGCTGTCGATCGGCAAGGTCATGGTCGTCTGCAGCCACTGCGACAAGCCGACCCGGATCGCCCATCGAACGCTCGACAACGGCCGCCGGGTCCGCGTCTGCCGCCATTGCGGCGAGCAGCTGGAGACCAAGTCGTGACCGCCCGACTCCAGGCGCGCTACACGGCCGACGTCGTGCCGGCGCTCCAGAAGCAGTTCGAGTACGGCAACCCGATGGAGGTCCCGAAGCTGGCGAAGATCGTCGTCAACATCGGCCTCGGCGAGGCCCTGACCAACGCCAAGGCCCTCGACGCCGCCGTCGGCGACCTGACGATGATCACCGGCCAGAAGCCGATCGTGACGAAGGCCAAGCGCTCGATCGCCCAGTTCCGGCTGCGGACGGGCAACACGATCGGGGCGAAGGTGACCCTCCGCGGCGAGCGGATGTGGGACTTCCTCGACCGCCTGACGACGCTGGCCCTGCCGCGCATCCGCGACTTCCGCGGCGTGCCCGGCAAGTCCTTCGACGGGCGCGGCAACTTCAGCCTCGGGCTCCGCGAGCAGCTCGCGTTCCCCGAGATCGAATACGACAAGGTCGACCGTCTCCGCGGGCTGGAGATCAGCATCGTGACGACGGC
Source organism: uncultured Chloroflexia bacterium (assembly GCA_963710105.1). Classification (GTDB taxonomy): domain Bacteria; phylum Chloroflexota; class Limnocylindria; order Limnocylindrales; family CSP1-4; genus CF-46. Next base: position 1,859,600 of record CAVPYV010000001.1, on the reverse strand, counting down.
GAAGACCGACGAGGAGAGCAAGCGTCTGCTCGAGCTCCTCGGCATGCCCTTCGCCTCGTAGCGCGGGGAGGAGACAGATGGCCAAGAAGTCGTTGATCGCAAAGGCAAAGCGCGAGCCGAAGTTCAAGGTTCGCGGCTACAGCCGCTGCTTCGTGTGCGGGCGCTCGCGCGCCTACATGCGGCGGTTCGCCCTGTGCCGGATCTGCTTCCGGGAGCGCGCCCTGCTGGGCGAGCTGCCGGGCGTCACGAAGTCGAGCTGGTAGGAACCCAGATGAACATCTCCGATCCGATCGCCGACATGCTGACCCGCGTGCGGAACGCCTCCCGGGCGCGCCACACCGAGGTCGTGGTCCCGGCGTCGCGGACGAAGCGGGAGATCGCCCGGATCCTCAAGGACGAGGGCTTCATCGCCGACGTCCGCGAGGAGCAGGACGGTCCGGCCGTCGTCCTCCACCTGACCCTGAAGTACGTCGACGGCAAGGTGCCGGTCGTGTCCGGGCTGAAGCGCATCAGCAAGCCCGGCCTGCGGGTCTACGCCCGCAAGACCGACATCCCCCGCGTCCTCGGCGGGCTGGGCATCGTCATCGTCAGCACCAGCCAGGGGATCATGACCGGCGCGCAGGCCCGCAAGGCCGAGCTCGGCGGCGAAGTCCTCGCGTTCGTCTGGTAGGCGCACGACATGTCACGCATCGGTCGCCTCCCCATCGCCGTTCCCTCCACCGTCGACGTGACGATCGAGGGCCGGCGGCTCACGGTCACGGGCCCCAAGGGGACCCTCAGCCGGGAGCTCCATCCCGACATGACGGTCAGGCGCGACGAGGGGAACCTCGTCGTCAGCCGGCCGACCGAGCAGAAGACCCACAAGCAGCTCCACGGGCTGACCCGGACCCTCGTGAACAACATGGTCGTCGGGGTGACCGACGGCTACCGCAAGGGCCTCGAGATCACCGGCGTCGGCTATCGCGCGGCGAAGGTCGGGGAGAAGCTCCAGCTCAACCTCGGCTACAGCCACCAGATCGAGATCGACCCGCCGGCGGGCATCAGCTTCGAGCTCGAGAACCCGACCCGCCTCGCGGTGGTCGGCATCGACAAGGAGCTCGTCGGCCAGATCGCCGCCCAGGTCCGCTCGACGCGCAAGCCCGAGCCGTACAAGGGCAAGGGCGTGAAGTACGCCGGCGAGAGGATCCGCCGCAAGGCCGGCAAGGCCGGCAAGATCGGCGGCAAGAAGTAGTGTCCGGTCTCGCCTCGATGGGAAGCCAGGGCAAGGCGGCGCCGAGCACCCGAACGAGCGCACTCGGATGTGCGTGAGTGAGGGCGCGCAGGCGCCAACGCAGCCATGGCTGGTCAGCGAGGCGACCTCGAGAGCGAAGGAAGTAACGAAGTGACGCAGGTCGCCAGCCGCGGCGCCGCTCGACGCAAGCGCCACGACCGGATCCGCCTCCACCTGGAGGGGACCGAGTCGCGGCCCCGTCTCGCGGTCTTCCGCAGCAACATCCACATCTACGCGCAGGTCATCGACGACGCTTCCGGGCGGACGCTGGCCGCGGCCTCGACCGTCGAGAAGGAGCTTCGCGGCTCCAAGACGACGAAGACCGAGGAGGCGGCCGTCGTCGGCCGCCTCGTCGCCGAGCGGGCGAAGACCGCCGGCGTCGCGCGCGTCGTCTTCGATCGAGCCGGGTTCCGGTATCACGGGCGGATCAAGTCGCTCGCCGAAGCCGCCCGCGAAGCCGGCCTCGAGTTCTGATCAAGAGGAGCTGACGTGGCACGGATCGATCCCAACAAGCTCGCGCTCGAGGAGCGCGTCGTCCAGATCAACCGGGTGGCGAAGGTCGTCAAGGGCGGCCGCCGCTTCAGCTTCAGCGCGATCGTCGTCGTCGGCGACGGCGCGGGCCACGTCGGCGCCGGGCTCGGCAAGGCCGGCGAGGTGCCCGAGGCCATCCGCAAGGGCGTCGAGGACGCCAAGAAGAACCTGATCAAGATCCCGATGGTCGGGACGACGATCCCGCACGAGGTCCGCCAGGTCTTCTCGGCCTCGCGGGTCATGCTGAAGCCCGCCTCGCAGGGGACCGGCGTGATCGCCGGCGGCGCCGTCCGCGCCGTCGTCGAGTCGGCCGGCATCCGCGACATCCTGGCCAAGACGCTCGGCTCGACGAACCCGGTCAACGTGACCCGCTGCACGATCGAGGCCCTTCGCAGCCTGCACTCCGCCGAGGAGCTCAGCGCGCGCCGCGGGGTCAAGCTCGTGAGCCGGATCTCCGGCCAGCCGGCCGCCGTGGCGCTGGAGGCCGGCGATGGCCGATAAGCTGCGGGTCACCCAGATCAAGAGCACGATCAGCCACATCGCCCGCAACCGGGCGACGGTCCGCGCCCTCGGGCTGAAGCGGATCGGACACACGGTCGAGATCCCCGACAATCCCGCCACCCGCGGCATGGTCCGCCAGGTCCGCTTCCTCGTCTCGGTCGAGGAGGTCGGCGGCCCGGGCCCCGGCGCGACCGGCGGCGAGGAGAAGGCATGAAGCTCCACGACCTCCGCCCGCCGGAGGGCTCCAACACGGCCCGGACCCGGGTCGGCCGCGGCATCGCGGCCGGCAAGGGCAAGACGGCCGGCCGCGGCACGAAGGGCCAGAAGGCCCGCGCCGGCGGCTCGATCCCGCCGTGGTTCGAGGGCGGCCAGACGCCACTCCACATGCGGATCCCGAAGCTGCGCGGCTTCAAGAACCGGGGCAAGGTCGACTACGAGGTCGTCAACGTCGGCGACATCGCCGCCCGCATCGAGGCGGGCGCCTTCACCTCGGCCGGGACGGCCCCGAAGAAGGGCGAGCAGCTGACGATCAACGCCGACGTGCTCCGCGCGGTCGGCCTCGTCCGCAACGTGAAGAAGCCGCTGAAGATCCTCGGCAATGGCGAGCTCGGCGCGGCCCTCTTCGTCGTCGCCGACGCGTTCACGAAGTCGGCGACCGCGAAGATCGAGGCCGCCGGCGGCAACGTCACCGTCCTCGAGGCCCCGACCGAGACCCGGGCGGCGCTCGGCGTCGACGGCGAGGTGGTCGCCCGGCCGGCCCGGGTCGCCCGGACGGCGGCCGGTCGCGCCGCGGCCGAGCGGGTGGACGACGCCCGTGCCCGCCGCGACGCCGATCGGGCCGAGGCCGAGGCGGCCGTCGTGACGGCCGCGGCCGAGAAGGCCGCCAAGCCGGAGAAGTCGAAGCCGCCGAAGGCCGCCAAGGCGGCCCCGGCCGAGCCGGAAGCAGCCGCCGAGCCGGCCGAGCCGGCCGTGGTCGCGGAGGCGCCTGACGTTGCCGAGGCCGATGCCACCGCGGCGGCGGCCGACGAGCCGGCCGACGCGCCGGACGCCGTCGCCGACGAGCCCCCCGCCGCGGCGCCGGCGAGCGGCGACGACAGCACGGCCCCGACCGGCGACGAAAGCGCCTAGCGACCGGTGTTCGACTCGCTGCTGAACGCCTTCCGGGCGCCGGACATCCGGCGCCGCCTGATCTACGTCCTCGGGATCCTGGTCGTCTTCCGGTTCCTGGCCCATGTGCCGGTCCCGGGCGTCGACCAGACACAGCTCTCGCAGTACCTCCAGAACAACGCCCTGTTCGGCGTGCTCGACCTCCTGTCGGGCGGGGGCCTGTCGAGCTTCTCCGTGGTCGCACTCGGCGTGAACCCGTACATCAACGCCTCGATCATCATGCAGCTGATGAGCGGGGTGATCCCGTCGCTCCAGGCGCTCCAGCGCGAGGGCGAATACGGTCGCAACAAGATCAACCAGTACACCCGCTACCTGGCCGTGCCGATGGCCCTCCTCCAGTCGTACGGCTTCCTCGCCCTGCTCAACTCGCAGGGGATCCTGTCGTCCGGCTTCGACCTCGCCAACGGCGCGACCCTGACCCAGATCGCGACCCTGACGGCCGGCTCGATGACCCTGATGTGGCTCGGCGAGCTGATCACCGAGAAGGGCATCGGCAACGGCATCAGCTTCATCATCTTCGCCGGCATCGTCAGCCGCGCCCCGGGCGCGATCGGCGGCTTCCTGTCGACGCCGAACCTGCCGCTGATCATCGGCTTCGCGATCATCGCCATCGTCTCGGTGGCCGTGATCATCTACATCCAGGAAGGCCAGCGCCGGATCCCGATCCAGTACGCGAGCCGCGTCCGCGGCCGGCGGATGTACCAGGGCGGCCAGACGTTCCTGCCGCTCCGGGTCAACCAGGCCGGCGTCATCCCGATCATCTTCGCGATCAGCATCCTCCTGTTCCCGCAGCAGATCGCCTCGTACTTCACGAGCTCCGAGGTCGGCTGGGTGGCCGGCTTCGCGAACGGGATCGTCTCGTTCTTCAACCCGCGGACGATCCCGTACGTGGCCCTGTACTTCGCGCTGACCGTCGGGTTCACCTACTTCTACACGGCGTTCACGTTCAAGCCCGACGACACCGCGGAGCAGCTCCGCAAGAACGGCGGGTTCATCCCCGGCATCCGCCCGGGCCGCCCGACCGCTGACTACCTGGCCCGGGTCGTCACCCGGATCACGATCGCCGGCGCGCTCTTCCTCGGCATCGTCGCGACCCTGCCGACGCTCCTCGGGCTGGTCTTCCCGTCTCTCTCCTCGATCGCCCTCGGCGGCACCGGCCTGCTGATCGTCGTCAGCGTGATCGTCGAGACGATGAAGCAGATCGAGGCCCAGCTCCTGATGCGGAACTACGAGGGCTTCATCCGATGAACGGGCCCGGCTGCGGGTCGCGGACGCCGCGGGGCGCGATGGCCGCCGAGCGGGGAAGCCGCGTCCCCCGATGACCGTGGTCGTTCTCCTGGGCTCGCCGGGGGCGGGGAAGGGAACCCAGGCACCCGTCCTCGCGCGTCATCTCGGGGTTCCCGTGCTCGCGTCGGGCGACCTCCTCCGGACCGCGGTGGCCACCGGCAGCCCGCTCGGGCGCGAGGCGGACCGCTACATGAGCCGCGGCCAGCTCGTGCCCGACGAGACGATCGTCCGGGTGTTCCTCGACCGCCTCGATCAGCCCGACGCCCGGGCCGGCGCAATCCTCGACGGCTTCCCCCGGACCCGGGTCCAGGCCGAGGCGCTCGACGTCGCCCTGGCGGCGGCCGGCCGACGCGTCGACCGCACGATCTTCATCGACGTGGCGACCGAGGACCTCGTGAAGCGGATGGCGAACCGCCGGATCTGCACGGCCAACGGCCACGTCTACAACCTCGCCTCGAACCCGCCCGTCGTGGCGGGGACATGCGACCTCGACGGGTCGCCCATCGTCCAGCGGCCCGACGATCAGGAGGCGACGGTGCGAGCCCGGATGACCGAGCAGATCCCGCCGCTCCTCGAGGTCGTCGACCACTATCGGACCGCCGGCGTCCTCCAGACCGTCGACGGGCGCGAGCCGATCTCCGAGGTCAGCGAGCGCGTCCTCGCGGCGATCGACGCCCCGATCGGCGCGGCGCCGCCGACCGTCGACGCGGCCGGCTGATGGTCACCCGCAAGTCCCGCCGCGAGATCGAGAAGATGCGGGTCGCCGGCCGGATCGTGGCCGAGGTCCTGGCCCTCGTCGGAGCCGAGATCCGCCCGGGCGTCTCGACGGCGCGGCTCGATCGGCTGGCCGAGCGCCATATCCGGTCATCGGGTGCCGTCCCCTCGTTCAAGGGCTACGGCCACCGCAGCAACCCGTTTCCGGCCAGCATCTGCGTCTCGATCGACGACGAGGTCGTCCATGGCATCCCCGGCGAGCGGCTGATCCGCGACGGCCAGATCGTCTCGATCGACGCCGGCGCGATCTACGACGGCTGGCACGGCGACGGCGCCCGGACGTTCGTCGTCGGCGAGCCGACCGCGGAGGTGGCCGAGCTCGTCGACGCGACGCGCCTGGCGATGATGGCGGGGATCGCCGCCGCGGTCCCGGGCAACTGCCTCGGCGACATCTCGGGCGCGATCGAGGATGCGGCGGCGCCCGGCGGCTACGGCATCGTCCGCCAGTTCGTCGGCCACGGCATCGGCACCGAGATGCACCAGGAGCCGCAGCTCCCGAACTACCGGACCGGGGTCCGCGGCATGAAGCTCGTCCCGGGGATCTGCCTGGCGATCGAGCCGATGCTCACCCTCGGCAGCCACGAGGTCGCGATCAAGCCGGACGGCTGGACGGTGGTGACCCGCGACGGATCGCTGGCCGCCCACTTCGAGCACACGATCGCCGTAACGGACAACGGCCCCGAGATCCTGACGACGGTCGCCTGACGATGCGAGCCGAAGGCAACACGCGTCAGCGAGGCGCCCACCGAGGTCCGAGGGGGAGCTCCGCGACCCCATCGGCCCCAGGTTCCCGAGATCCTGACGACGGTGGCCTGACGATGCGAGCCGGAGGCAACCCGTGTCGGTGACGCCCGCGCCGATGGGCGAATCGACGGCCGGGCGTGCCGCCCGCGGCGATTTGCCCGGGTCGGGCAACTTTGATACGCTACGCGTTCGTGTGTCGGCCCGGCCGGGCCGGCACTCATCGTGAGAAAGGGACGCACAGAAGCCTGTGGCCAAGCGTGATGCGATCGAAGTGGAGGGAACGGTCATCGAGCCGCTCCCGAACACGATGTTCGCGGTCGAGCTGGAGAACGGCCACAGGGTGCTTGCCCACATCAGCGGGAAGCTCCGGATGAACTTCATCCGGATCCTGCCAGGGGATCGCGTCCGGGTCGAGCTGTCGCCCTACGACCTGACCCGCGGTCGGATCACCTACCGCCTGAAGTAACCGCGGACCGGTTCGCCGGCCGCCACCCTACGAGTCGAGGATCCGTTGAAAGTCAGAGCTTCCGTCAAGGCGCGCTGCGACAACTGCAAGGTCATCCGTCGCCACGGCACCGTGATGGTCATCTGCACGAACCCGAAGCACAAGCAGCGGCAGGGGTAACGATGGCACGTATCGCCGGCGTCGACATCCCGCGCGAGAAGCGCGTCGAGGTCGCCCTCACGTACATCTTCGGCATCGGCCTGCCGACCGCCCAGAAGATCCTGACCCAGACGAACGTGAACCCGGACACCCGGGTGCGCGACCTCACCGAGGAGCAGGTCAACCGCCTTCGCGAGCTGATCGATCGCCGCTACAAGGTCGAAGGCGACCTGCGGCGCGAGGTTGCGCTCAACATCAAGCGGCTGATCGAGATCGGCTCGTACCGCGGGATGCGCCATCGGCGCAACCTGCCGGCGCGCGGCCAGCGGACCAAGACGAACGCCCGTCAGCGGCGCGGACCGAAGAAGACGGTCGGCGTGCGGCGGAAGAAGTAGGCCGAGGTACCTGAACGAGCATGGCCGAGCGCAAGCGGGCAGTGAAGCAACGCCGCAAGGAGCGGAAGAACGTCCCCCAGGGACAGGTCCACATCCAGGCGACGTTCAACAACACGATCATCACGATCACCGACCTCACGGGCGCCGTGATCAGCTGGGGCTCTGCCGGCGTCGCCGGCTTCAAGGGCTCCCGCAAGAGCACGCCCTACGCGGCCGCGCTCTCCGCCGACGGCGCCGCGCGCCGGGCGATGGAGCACGGGATGCGCCAGGTCGAGGTCTACGTCAAGGGACCGGGCGCCGGTCGCGAGCAGGCGATCCGGTCGCTCCAGGCCGCCGGCCTCGAGGTCAGCGCGATCACCGACGTCACGCCCATCCCCCACAACGGCTGCCGCGCCCCGAAGCGGCGCCGGGTCTGATCGGGGAGGGAGACTGATGGCTCGCTACACCGCATCCGTCTGCCGGCTGTGCCGGCGCGAGGGCGCCAAGCTCTACCTGAAGGGCAGCCGCTGCTACACGAAGAAGTGCGCCTTCGAGCGCCGACCCTCGCCCCCCGGCCAGCACGGCGTCCGCCGCCGCAAGGTCGGCGACTACGGGCTGCAGCTGCGGGAGAAGCAGAAGGTTCGCCGCGTCTACGGCGTCCTCGAGCGCCAGTTCCGGAACTACTTCGACCGCGCCGAGGCCCGTCCCGGCGTGACCGGCGAGAGCCTCCTCCGGACGCTCGAGCTCCGCCTCGACAACGTCGTCTACCGGATGGGCTTCGCGAGCTCCCGCGCTCAGGCCCGCCAGCTCGTCGGCCACGGTCATTTCTCGGTCAACGGCGTCGCCACGAACATCCCCTCGTACCAGCTGAAGCCGGGCGACCGGATCGAGGTCCGCGAGACCCGCCGCGCCCGTGAGCCCTTCAAGCTGGCCAAGGAGACGCTCCGCTCGCACCAGGCGCCGGAGTGGCTCGCGCTCGACGCCGCCAAGCTCGCGGGGACCGTCGCCGACCTGCCCCGCCGCGACCAGATGCCGCTCGACCTGAACGAGCAGCTCGTGGTCGAGTACTACTCGAGGTAAGCCGCCCTCATGATCGAACTCGAGAACCCGCAGATCGAGCCCGTCGAGGAAGCCGGGACGTACGCCAAGTACGAGGCCGGCCCGCTTCAGGCCGGCTACGGCGTCACCCTCGGCAACGCCCTCCGCCGCGTCCTGCTGTCGTCCCTGGACGGCGCGGCCGTGACCAGCATCCAGATCCGCGACGTCTACCAGGAGTTCTCGACGATCCCCGGCGTCAAGGAAGACGTCACCCAGATCGTCCTGAACGTGAAGAAGCTCCGCCTGAAGAGCTTCGCCACCCATCCGGTCCAGCTCCGCCTGATCAAGAGCGGCGCCGGCCAGGTGACCGCCGCCGACATCGCCGAATCGGCCGACGTCGAGATCATCAACCCGGACCTCGTCCTGATGACCCTCGACACCGACGACGTGACGATCGAGATGGACCTGACCGTCGAGCGCGGCGTCGGCTACCTCGGCGCCGAGCGGAGCGAGCAGCTCCCGATCGGGGTGATCGCGGTCGACGCGATCTTCACCCCCGTCCGCAAGGTCAACTACTGGGTCGAGGGCATGCGGGTCGGTCAGATGACCAACTACGACAAGCTCACGATCGAGATCGAGACCGACGGCGCGATCACGCCGGAGGAGGCGCTCAGCCGCTCCGCCGAGATCCTCGTCAACCAGTTCCGGCCGTTCGTCACGATCGGGATGGCCGCCGCGGTCGGCGAGGAGGTGGCGCCGGGCCTGGCCCAGCTGCCCCCGAACATGCTCGACATGCCGATCGAGGAGCTGGACCTGCCGATGCGGGCCTACAACTCGCTCAAGCGCAACAACATCGTCAAGGTCGGCCAGCTGCTCCAGCTGAAGGACGACGACCTCCTCCGGATGCGCAACTTCGGCAAGAAGTCGCTCGACGAGATGAAGGAGCGGCTGCGGATGCGCGGCTTCATCATCCCGGAGACCGAGTCGGACGGCCTCGACGACGTCGCCTTCGACGACGAGCCCGACGACGAGGACGAGGCCTGAGATGGCCCACCGGATCGGCGGACGCAAGCTCAGCCGCAAGCAGGGCCCCCGTCTCGCCCTGTTCAAGAACCTGACCGTCTCGATCCTCCGCTATGAGCGGGTCCAGACGACCGAGGCGAAGGCCAAGGAGATCCAGGGCCGGGTCGAGCGGATGATCACCCTCGCGAAGCGGAACGACCTGACGGCCCGCCGAGCGGTCGTTGCCGCCTTCCCGAACGAGCCGCTCGTCGTGACCAAGCTGTTCGACGAGATCGCCCCGAAGTACGCCGATCGGACGTCCGGGTACACCCGGATCGTGAAGATCGGCATGCGCCGGGGCGATGCCGCGCCGATCGTCCAGATCGAGCTCGTCTAACGGACCACCAACCAGGCGCCCGAGAGGGCGCCCCCGTTGCGCCGGCCGCCCAGCGGTACCGGGCGCGGGTCGAATACGACGGCACGGACTTTGCCGGCTTCCAGGCCCAGCGGCCCGGGTTCCGGACGGTCCAGGGGGAACTCGAAGCCGCGCTGGCCCGCCTCGATTCCGGGGCGCGTCATGCGGTGGACGGGGCCGGCCGCACGGACGCCGGCGTCCACGCGCTGGGGCAGGTGATCGCATTCACCTTCCCGGCCCGGGGCTCCGCCCGGCGACTCGAGGCGGCGCTGAACGGCCAGCTCCCGCCGGACATCGCGGTTCGCGAGGTCCGGCCGGTGGCACCGGAGTTCCATCCCCGTCGAGCGGCGCGGTACCGGGAGTACCGCTACACCGTCTGGAACGGGCCGCGCAGCCCGCTTCGCGAGCGTCACGCGCTCGGGGTGCGGGCCCCGCTCGACATCGTCGCGATGGCGCGAGCCGGGCAGGCCTTCATCGGCCGGCACGACTTCAGCTCCTTCGGGGCGGTGGTCGGGGACCGCTCGGCGGTCCGGACCGTTCACGCGGTCCGGGTCGGGAGGCGGGGGTCGCTCGTGACGATCGACGTCCGGGCCGACGCCTTCCTCCGGGGCATGGTCCGCCGGATGGTGGCCATCCTCATCGAGGCGGGCCACGGCAGGATGGACGAGACAGAGGTCCGGGCGGCGATCGCCGCCGGGACGGCGGCTCGCAACGGGGCGAAGGCCCCGGCCCGCGGGCTCTGCCTCCGGCACGTCGCCATCGGGCGCCGGCCGGGGACGGACTTGACGACAGACGGAGACGACTGAGGAACGATGAGCACGAAGACCTACACGGTCCGCGCAAGCGAGATCGAGCGGCGCTGGTACGTCGTCGACGCGGCGGACGAGACGCTCGGCCGCCTCGCGTCGCGCATCGCGCGCGTGCTCGAGGGCAAGCACAAGCCGACCTGGACCCCGAACCTCGATTCGGGCGATCACGTCATCGTCCTCAACGCCCGGCGCATCGCCGTCACGAGCAACAAGCTCGAATCGAAGCTCTACATCCGCCACAGCGGCCATCCCCAGGGCTACAAGGAGGAGACCCTCGGCCACCTCCTCGAGCGCCGGCCGGAGGAGGTCATCCGCCGCGCCGTGAAGGGGATGCTCCCGCGCAACCGCCTCGGCGTGCAGCAGCTCCGCAAGCTGAAGGTCTACGCCGGCACCGACCATCCGCATCAGGCCCAGCGGCCTGAGCCGCTCGCCTGACGAGGAGCCACCGATGACAGCCCCTGCCTTCTTCTCCGGGACCGGTCGCCGCAAGACCGCGATCGCCCGCGTCCGACTCCTCCCCGGCGAGGGCGAGATCGTCGTCAACGGCCGGTCGCTCGAGGAGCACTTCGGCAACGCGATCAACGAGTCGGACGTCCGGATGCCGTTCCGGGTGACCGGCACCGAGGGCCACTACAACGCGATGATCAAGGTGGAGGGCGGCGGCGTCACCGGCCAGGCCGGCGCGATCCGCCACGGCATCGCCCGGGCCCTCCTCGAGGTCGACGACGCGACGAACCGGTTGCCGCTCCGCCAGGCCGGCCTCCTCACCCGCGATCCGCGGATGAAGGAGCGCAAGAAGTACGGGCTGAAGCGAGCCCGCAAGGCACCCCAGTACACCAAGCGGTAGCCGGGCGCCGCATGGGCGGCCCATCGCGGCGTTGTCGGCTGCGCGCGCTCACTCACGCACCTGCGGGTGCGCTCGATCGCGTGCTCGCCTCCGCCTTGCGCTGAACCGCCCCTGCGACGCCCTCCGCATGGGCGGCCCATCGCGGCGTTGTCGGCTGCGCGCGCTCACTCACGCACCTGCGGGTGCGCTCGATCGCGTGCTCGCCTCCGCCTTGCGCTGAACCGCCCCTGCGACGCCCTCCGCTGTCTGCGATCGCCCGGGCGCGACCGAACCGCGCCGCGCGAAACGTTCGGCCGCTAGAGTGAGCGGGTGAGCACCACCGTTTCGTCGACCTCTCTGCGCGGGCGTGACCTCCTGTCGGTCGCGGACCTGTCGGCGGGCGAGGTCGGGCGGATCTTCGATCGGGCGCTCGCGCTGAAGGCCGAGGATCGCGCCCGACGGGAGACGGGGGCGGCGGTCCGGACACCGCTGGCCGGCCGGACGCTGGCGATGCTGTTCCAGAAGCCGAGCCTCCGGACACGGGTCACGTTCGAAGCCGGCATGAACCAGCTCGGCGGCCACGCGATCTACCTGACCGAGGACGTCGTCATGGGCGCCCGCGAGAGCGTCCGCGACGTCGCCCGGAATCTCGAGCGGTTCGTCGACGCCATCGTCGCCCGGACCGGGCCGCACCAGGTCGTGGTCGAGCTCGCCGCCCAGGCGTCGATCCCGGTGATCAACGGGCTGACGCTGCGCGAGCACCCGTGCCAGGCGCTGGCCGACCTGTTCACGATCCGCGAGCGGTTCGGCGACCTGTCCGGCCGCGTCCTCGCCTTCGTCGGCGACGGCAACAACGTCTACCACTCGCTCGCCCTGCTCGGGGCGATGCTCGGGCTCGAGGTCCGCCTGGCGCACCCACCGGACTACGGCCCCAACCCCCGCGTCGTCGAGCGCGCCCGGGAGCTGGCCGCCGCGACGGGTGGCCGCCTCGTGTTCGGCGACGACCCGGCCGCGATCGTCGGCGGGGCCGACGTCGTGTACACCGACGCCTGGACATCCATGGGCCAGGAGGCCGAGGCGGAGGCTCGCCGCGACGCGTTCGCGCCGTACCGCGTGGACGAGGCCCTCCTCGACGCCGCGGGCCGCGACGCCGTCGCGATGCACTGCCTGCCCGCCCATCGCGGCGAGGAGATCACGTCCGCGGTCATGGATGGCCCGCGCAGCATCATCTGGGACCAGTCGGAGAACCGTCTCCACGTCCAGAAGGCCCTGCTCGTCGAGGTCCTCGGCGGATGAGCGGGTCCCAGCGCGGCTCGCGGCCCGGCGCGGGGCGGCCCGGCTCGGGCAAGCGCCCGCCGCGTGCCGGTGGCGCCACCGCCAACGGGTCGCTGTACGAGCGCTACAAGGATGCCCTCCGGCGGGGGCACGTCGCCGCCCTCCGCGGTCGCAACGAGGCGGCGATCGACGCCTACGGCGAGGCGGCCACGATCGCTCCGGACCGGGCCCTGCCGCACGCCAGCATCGGCGGCATCCTCGTGAAGATGGACCGCCTCGACGACGCGGCGGCCGCGTTCGACCGGGCCCTCGGGCTGGTTCCCCGCGACGAGGCGGCCCTGCGCGGCCTGGCCGACCTGCAGCTCCGGACCGGCCACCGCAGCGAGGCCGCGGCGACGCTCGATCGCCTCGCCGACAGCCTCGACGCGCTCGGTCGCCTGGCCGACGCGACCGACGCGGCACGGCGCGCCCTCGAGCTCGCCGAATCACGCGCCAGGCGGCGCCAGGTCGAGGGGTTCGCGAGCCGGCTCCGGACCGATTCGAGCGGTGATGAGGTCGCCCAGCGGGCGCTCGACCAGGCGCTCCGGGTCCTGGAGCCCACCAATCGGGCCGGGGCGGCCTCGGCCGACAGCGAACGCGCGGACGGCGGGCCGGCCGATGTCGTTGGCGGGCCGGCCGATGCCGTTGGCGGGCCGGTGGAGTCCGAGCCGCCCGCCGAGCCCGCCATCGAGGCCGTTCCCGACGCGGACGCCGCCGCCGGACCCACGGGCGCGGCGGCCGAACCCGAGCCGTCCGAGCCCGTGCCGGCCGAGCCCGGTCCGGCCGCGCGCGAGCCGGAGCCCGAGCCAGAGCCGACCCACGAGCCGGCCGGCCTCGGCATGGCCCTCGGAGCCGCCGCGGAACGGGCGCTGTACGACGGTGATCCCGCCGCCCATGACGGCCTGCTCGCCGCCGCCCGGGCGCACCGCCGAGCCGGCCGCCTGTCGGCGGCCCTCGACGCCTGCTACCTCGCGATCGGGCTCGCTCCGGCCGATCCGGACCTCCACCTGCTCCTCGCCGAGCTCTACCTCGACCGCGGCTGGCACGGCCTCGCCACGGAGAAGCTCCTGCTCCTCGGCCGCCTCGCCGACCTCGACGACGACGGCGCGGTCCGCGGCCGGCTGCGCGAGCTCATCGGCGCGCGTCTGGCCGACGAACCGCGCCTCGCCGAGCTCATCGCCTGACCAGCCGCCGCCGAGCAGCGCGGCCGCCGATCGAGCCGGTCCATGCCCGATCCGGCCCCGACGGGCCGATGTAGACTGCACGGACGATGCCGCAGCTTCTCGCGTCGATCGGCGATCAGATCGACCTGACCTCGCTGATCGACATCGGGATCACGGCGCTCCTGATCTACTGGCTGTTCAGCCTGATCCGGGGAACCCGCGCCGTCAGCCTCGTCATCGGCGTCAGCGTCCTCTTCGCGGTCTATGCGGCCGCCCGCGCCTTCGACCTGCGCCTCCTGACCCAGATCCTCCAGACCCTTGCGGTCGTCGGCCTGTTCGCGCTCGTCGTGGTCTTCCAGCCCGAGCTCCGAAGGGCGCTCGAGCGGATCGGCCGGGTCGGCTCGTTCAACTGGCTCTTCTCGCCGGCCGAGCAGCGCGCCGTCGAGCGGGTCGCCGATGAGGTCGCCCGGGCGGCGATGCTCCTGTCCGGCGACGGCCACGGCGCCTTGATCGTCCTCGAGCGGGACACCGGCCTCGAGGAGGTGGCGGAGACCGGGGTGATGCTCCACGCCGACATCAGCGTCGATCTGCTGCGGACGCTGTTCGCCCCGCGGACCCCCCTCCACGACGGCGCCGTGATCATCCGCGACGAGGCGATCCTCGCCGCCGGGGCGCTCCTCCCACTGGCCGAGATGACGGTTCACACCGAGCGCTTCGGGACGCGCCACCGGGCGGCCCTCGGGATCACCGAGCAGACCGATGCGGTCGTGGTCGTCGTCTCGGAGGAGAACCGCCAGGTCAGCCTCGTCGAGCGGGCGCGGATCGTCCGTAACCTCAGCGAGCCGCAGCTCGCCAAGGCGATCCGGGCGCTGCTCGCGCCGTCGGAGGCGCGCGGCCGTATCGGCCGGCGAGTCCTGTCCGACGGGGCGACCGGCGGCCGGGCCCCGCGCCTGTCCGACCTCGGCCGGTTCGTCGGGCGCGGCCGGCCGCGGGTCGTCCCCCCGCCGCCGCCGCGGGCCGACGACGACCCGGCGCCGGCCCGGGCGCCGCGATGAGCCGGATCGTCGGTGCGATCGTCTACAACTGGCCGCTCAAGCTCATGGCGATCGTCCTCGCCACCCTGCTCTACGCCGGGCTCGTCGTGTCGCAGTCGACGTTCGAGCTGCCGGTGTCGCTCCAGATCCACCCGCTGAACCAGCCCGCCAACGCGGTGATCCTCGGCAACCTCCCGTCGGTCAACCGGGTCCGCTACGTGGCCAACGGCGACGTCGGCGCGGGCCCGACGCCCGACAGCTTCCGGGCGACGATCGACCTGAGCGGGGTCAACCCGGAGGCCGGCTCGACCTACGTGAAGATCGACGTCGCCTCGAACGACCCGCGCTTCCTCGCCGTCGACTGGGAGCCCCGCGGGATCAACGTCCAGCTCGATCCGTTCAAGTCGTACCAGGTTCCCGTCCGGGTCAACATGGGCGACATCCCGACCGGCCTGATCGTCCGGCCGGCCGAGCTCAGCCAGCCGACGGTGACGGTGTCCGGGCCGGATTGGTGGTGAAGTTCGCCGTCGCCGCCCAGGCCGACGTCCTGATCGACCCGTCCGGCCTGGCGGTCGACCGCGACGTGCCGCTGATCCCGGTCGACCAGCTCGGGAATTGGCTGACGCAGGTCCGGGTCGATCCCACGACCGTCCACGTCACGATCGCGGTCCTGAGCAACTCGACGAAGAAGTCGCTCGCGGTCCATCCCGTCGTCACGGGGACGCCGCCGAGCGGCTACGACATCGACACGATCACGGTGACCCCGTCGACCGTCACGGTCGAGGGCAACCCGGACCAGCTCTCGACCCTCGCCCGGGCCGACACCGCGGCGATCCCGATCGGCACCGCGACCGGCACGATCGACGCCGACATCGACCTCGACCTGCCCGCAGGCGTCCTCCCGATCGGCTCGAAGACGGTCCACGTCACGATCACCCTCAAGGCCGAGACGGGGACCCGGACGTTCTCGAGCGGTCTCGTCGTCAGCGGTCGCCAGCCGACCCTCGACTACCAGTTCTCGACGCTGAGCGCGCTCGTCACCGTCGCCGGGCCGCTGGCCGACCTCGACCGCCTCGACCCGGCGGGCTTCACCGTGCCGCTCGACGTGACCGGGCTCCAGCCCGGCGTCCACGAGGTGACGCCGACGCCCAACCTCCAGGCGGGGCTGCGCCTCCTCTCGATCGACCCGCCGACGGTCACCGTGACGATCACGGCGCGGGCCAGCCCGGCGCCCTCGGCGGGCGGCTGATGGCGCGCCTCTTCGGGACCGACGGGATCCGCGGCGTCGCCAACGTCGACCTCAAGCCCACCCTGGCCTACGCCCTCGGGCGGGCGACCGCCCATCACCTCGTCGGCCGCGGCGGCCAGCTCGTCGTCGGCCAGGACACCCGGCGCTCGGGCGACATGTTCGTGTCGGCGATTGCAGCCGGCGCGACCAGCCTCGGGTCGGACGTCCGGATCGCGGGCTGCGTCCCGACGCCGGCCCTCGCCTATCTCGCCGGAACCGGCGATTTCGCGGCGGGGATCATGGTCTCGGCCTCGCACAATCCGGCCGACGACAACGGGCTCAAGGTCCTCGACAGCCAGGGCCTCAAGCTCGACGACGCCGTCGAGGACGAGATCGAGCAGCTGATCTGGCGGACGGAGGAGCTCGGCTCGGTCGGCAACGCCGACATCGGCCGCTCGATCTACGACGCCACCCTCCTCGGTCGCTATCGCGAGCACCGCTTCGGCCTCGCCGCCGCGGTCGACGCGACCGGCCTCCGGATCGTCCTCGATTGCGCGAACGGGTCGGGCGGCGTCGTCGGGCCCGAGATCCTCGCCGCGACCGGCGCGGACGTCGAGGTGATCCACAACGGCCCCGACGGGATCAACATCAACGTCGAGTCCGGGGCGACCTCGCCGGCCTCGCTCGCCGCGGCGGTCCGCGAGCGCGGGGCGGACGTCGGGTTCGCCCTGGACGGCGACGCCGACCGGCTGATCGCGGTCGACGCGGCGGGGCGGATCGTCGACGGCGACCAGGTCCTCGGGATCCTCGCCCTCGACCGGATCGCGCGGGGCGTGCTTGCGGAGGGCGCCCTGGTCGTCTCGGTGCTGTCGAACGGCGGGCTCCAGGCGGTCGTCGAGGCGGCCGGCGGCCACGTGATCCGGACGCCCGTCGGCGACAAGTACATCCTCGAGGGGATGCAGGTGTCGGGCGCCGGCCTCGGCGGCGAGAAGAGCGGCCACGTCATCGTCCTCGAGCACACGACGTCGGGCGACGGGATCGTCACCGCCCTCGAGGTCCTGCGGGTGATGACCCGGGCCGGCGCGCCGCTCGAGGAGCTCGCCGCGAGGATCCCGATGCTGCCCCAGCAGCAGCGGGCCGTGAAGGCGCGCCACAAGGACCAGTGGGAGGGCGATCTGTCGATCCAGGCGGCGATCCGGGCGGCCGAGGAGCGCCTCGGCGGGCTCGGCCGGGTCCTCGTCCGGCCATCGGGCACGGAGCCGGCCCTGCGGGTCATGGTCGAGGGGCCCGACGCCGACCTCGTGACCGAGCTGGCCGACGCGATCGCGACCCTCGCGGGCGACCGACTAAACTAGCCGCCGGCGTCGGGGCGGCGCCGGATCCAGGATCAGGCCCGGCGGTCGCTGCCGCGGGACGCGGAGGAGGTCGGCGGCATGTGCGGAATCGTCGGGTACACGGGACCCAGGGAGGCGGGCCCGATCCTGATCGAGGGCCTCCGGCGGCTCGAGTACCGGGGCTACGACTCGGCGGGCATCGCCCTCGTCGACGAGGACGGCGCCCTCTTCGTCGAGAAGAAGGCCGGCAAGCTCGCCAACCTCCAGACCGCGATCGCCGACCGGACGCCGCACGCGGCGATCGGCCTGGCCCACACTCGCTGGGCGACCCACGGCCGGCCGAACGACCTGAACGCCCATCCCCACCAGGATTGCACCGGAAACATCACGGTGATCCACAACGGGATCATCGAGAACTTCAGCGAGCTCCGTGACGGCCTCGAGGCGCGCGGCCATGTCCTCACCTCGGAGACCGATACCGAGGCGATCGCCCATCTCGTCGAGGAGGCCTACGACGGCGACCTCGCCGACGCGGTCCGGGCCACCCTCCGCCAGCTGGACGGGGCCTACGCCCTCGTCGTCATGCACAAGGGCGAGCTCAGCCGCCTCGTCGGCGCCCGTCAGGACGTCCCCCTCGTCGTCGGCCGCCACGGCGAGGAGAGCTTCATCGCCAGCGACGTCGCCGCGATCCTCGCCCATACCAACCGGATCATCTTCCTCGAGGAGGGCGACGTCGCCGACGTCCGCCCGACGAGCGTCGTGATCACCGATGTCGAGGGCAACCCGCGCGAGCGGCCCGAGACGATCGTCGACTGGACCCCGGAGGCCGCCGAGAAGGGCGGCTTCGACCATTTCATGCTCAAGGAGATCCACGAGCAGCCGGAGGCGCTGCGCCAGTGCATCGCCGGCCGGGTGACCCGCGACGGGCGCGTCCGGCTCGCCGAGATCGACGGCCTGGCCGAGCAGATCCGGGCGGCGACCCGGGTCGAGCTGGTCGCCTGCGGCAGCGCCTACTACGCCGCCCTCGTCGGGGCCGCGGCGATCGAGGAGTGGACCGGGATCCCGGCCCGGGCGACGGTCGGCTCGGAGTTCCGCTACAGCCCGCCGCCGCTCGACGCGAAGACGCTCGTGATCGCGGTGACCCAGTCGGGCGAGACGGCCGACACGATCGCCCCGACCCGCCATGCCCGGGAGCGGGGGTGCCCGATCGTCGCCGTGACGAACACCGTCGGATCGGCGATCACCCGCGAGGCCGACGCGGTCGTCTTCCTCCAGGCCGGGCCCGAGATCGCGGTCGCCGCGTCGAAGACGTTCACGACCCAGGTGACGACCCTCGTGATCCTCGCCGCGGCGATCGCCCGCACCCGCGGCACGCTCGACGACGCGGCGGAGCGGGAGCTGGCCGATGCGCTCCACGCCCTCCCGGCCGCGGCCCAGCGGGCGATCGACGAGAACGCCCCCGGCGCGCCGGCCGTCGCCCGGCGCTACGTGAACTCGCGGGGCTTCATGTTCGTCGGCCGGGGCTACGCGATGCCGACCGCGCTCGAGGGAGCCCTCAAGCTCAAAGAGGTCAGCTACGTCCACGCCGAGGGCTACGCTGCCGGCGAGCTGAAGCACGGCCCGATCTCGCTCCTCGACGCGGAGTACCCGCTCGTCGCGGTCGCCACCCGCTCACGGGTCTACGACAAGCTGATCAGCAACGTCATGGAGGGTCGGGCCCGCGACGCCCGCGTCCTGGCCGTCGCGACCGAGGGCGACGAGCAGATCGGGCGCTACGCCGACGACGTCTGGTACGTGCCCGACATCCACGAGGTCCTCGGGCCGGTGATCGGGATCATCCCGCTCCAGCTCTTCGCCTACCACGTCGCGGTCGCCCGCGGCACCGACGTCGACCAGCCGCGGAACCTGGCGAAGTCGGTCACGGTCGAGTAGGTCGCCGCGTGTCCGCCGATCCCGCCGCCGCGCCCCGGCCGGGCCGCGGCCTCGTCCCGGAGGGCACCACCGAGCTCGGGATCGACATCATCAAGGTCGAGCGGATCCGGGCGTCGATCGCGCGATTCGGCGAGCGATTCTCGAAGCGGGTCCTGACCCCCGGCGAGCAGCGCTACGTCCGGATGCGGCCCGAGACGTTCGCCGGGCGGTGGGCCGCCAAGGAGGCGGTGTCGAAGGTCCTCGGGCTCGGCGTCCGCGGCATCGGCTGGCGGGACATCGAGGTCGAGCGGCTCCCGACCGGCCAGCCGTCGGTCCGCCTCCACGGCCGGGCCGCCGCCCGCGCCGAGCAGCTGGGGATGGAGCGGATCGCGCTGTCGATCAGCCACGAATCCGACTACGCGGTGGCGATCGCCTTCGGGATCCGGACGGCCGGCGGCCGCTATGTCTTCCCGCTCGACATCGAGGACCGCCTCGACGATCGCGAGCGGCGGCTGCTGGCCAGGATGGAGCGCCTCCGCGAGCTCCACGAGGCCAACGTCGCGGCGGCGCCCGAGAAGGCGAGCTCGCCGGAGCCCGCGCCGGAGCCCGCGCCGGAGCCCGCGCCGGAGCCCGCGCCGGAGCCCGCGCCGGAGCCCACCCCGGGGCGGGCGCGGTGACCGGCGGCGGACGGCTCGGCTTCGTCCGTCACGACGGGGCGGCCGCGGCGACCACGGATCCGGGCCCGCCGGTCGAGGGCGCCGAGCTCCTCGACGACGCGATCGCCTCGGCCCTCCTGCCCGAGCGCGACAAGCGCGGCCACAAGGGCGCGTTCGGAAAGCTCCTCGTGATCGCGGGCTCGCTGGACTACGCCGGCGCGGCCCTCCTCGTCTGCCGCGCCGCCGGGCGGGCCGGGGCGGGCCTGGTCACGCTCGCGGTTCCCGAATCGCTCCAGCCGCTCTTTGCCGCGAAGGTCGTCGAGGCGACGACGATGGCCCTCCCCGAGGACGACGTCGAGGAGATCGACCCCGAGCCGGCCCTTGCCCGGATCCTCGACCACGACCACGACGCGATCGTCGTCGGGCCGGGACTCCGCCCCGGCCTCGCCACGGCCGAGCTCGTCCGGATGCTCCTCGCGACGGGCGACGACGGCGGCGCGACCCCGATCCTCCTCGACGCCGAGGCGCTCCGATCGCTCGCGACGCTCGAGGCCTGGTGGGACGGTGACCGCCGGCCGAGCGTCCTGACGCCGCACGCCGGCGAGTTCGCCCGCCTCCGGGCGGGGAGCGGCCGCGAACCCGCCGCCGACGGCGACCTCGCCGCCGACGACGCGGCCCGCGCGGCCGCCGCCCGGGATGCCGCCGCCGCATGGCGCCAGGTCGTGGTCCTGAAGGGGGCGAAGACCGTGATCGCGGCGCCGGACGGCAGGGTCGCCGTCGCGCCGTTCGAGAACCCGGCCCTCGCCAGCGGCGGGACCGGCGACGTCCTGGCCGGGACGATCGGCTCGCTGCTCGCCCAGCGGCTGGCGCCGTACGACGCCGCCCGCCTCGGGGTCTATCTCCACGGCCTCGCCGGGGACGCCGTCCGCGAGCGGCTCGGCGACGCCGGGCTCCTCGCCTCCGACCTGCCCGACCCGATCGCCCTGGCCCGCAAGCGCCTCGCCGGCGTGGCCGAGCGGCGCCGGGCCGGTGGGCGCCTCGGGTTCGGCGTCCGGCCCCCCGGGACGGGCGGGGCGGCGCAGCCGGACGCCGAACCCGCCCCGGACGACGCCGCGCCGGCGGGCGCTCGGCCGGGCCCCGGTCCGGACCGGCCCGGCGGCGACGCCTGACCGTGGGCGGCGGTTCGGGCGCGTCGATCGAGGACCGCCTGGCCCGGGCGGGCCTGCCGCCGCTCGGCCGGACGGCGTGGATCGAGATCGACACCGCGGCCCTGGCGGCGAACCTCGCGGCGATCCGCCGGTTGGCCGGCCCCGGCGTGGCGCTCCTGCCGGTCGTCAAGGCCGACGCGTACGGCCATGGGATGGTCCCCGTCGCCCGGACGCTCGAGGCGGCCGGTGCCGACGGGCTGTGCGTCGCGACGCTCGACGAGGCGATCGTCCTCCGCGACGAGCAGATCACGGCCCCGATCCTCGTCCTCTACCCGATCCCGGCGGGCGGCGTCGTCGAGGCGGCCCGACGGGGGATCGGCCTGGCCGGCGGGACCGCGACGGCCCTCGACGAGCTGCTCGCCACGGCGACGGCCGCCGGCGTCGCCGACGGCCTGTCGATCGAGCTCGAGGTCGAGACGGGTCTCGGCCGGGGCGGCGTCCTGCCGGGCGAGGCGGCCGCCGCCGCCCGCCGGATCCTCGCCTCGGGCGCCCGGCTCGGCGGCGTCTGGTCGCACCTCCAGGAGGCCGAGGTGGCCGACCTGACCGCGGCCCAGATCGCCCGGTTCGAGGAGGCCCTCGCGGTCCTTGCCGCGGCCGGCGTCGACGTCCCGCGCCGCCACCTCGCGGCGAGCGCGGCGATCCTCCTCGGCGCGGTCCCGCGCTACGACGCGGTCCGGCCGGGGCTCGCGACCTACGGCCTGCTGCCCGACGAGCTGGCGGCCGCGGGGATCGAGCTCGCCGACCTGCCGGCCGCCGCGCGCGACCTGCGCCCGGTCCTGTCGCTCCGCGCGCGGCCGGTCCGGGTCGTCGACCTGCCGGCCGGCCACGGCGTGTCCTACGGCCCGACGTGGCGGGCGGCGCGGCCGAGCCGGATCGCGACGCTCCCTCTGGGCTACGGCGACGGCTGGCCGAGGTCGCTCTCGAACCGGGCCGAGGCCCTCGTCCGCGGGACGCGCGTCCCGGTCGTCGGGAACGTCGCGATGGACGCGACGATGATCGACGTCAGCGGCGTCCCCGGGCGGCCGGTCGACATCGACGACGAGGTCGTCCTGATCGGGCGCGACGGCGACGCGGAGATCACCGCCGCCGAGGTGGCGCGATGGCGCACCACGAACTCGTGGGAGGTCGTGACCGCGATGTCCGCCCGCCTGACCCGGGTGTACGATGCGGCGGCCGGTCTGATCGGAACGCGCCCCCTTGCCCACCTGGAGAACCCTTGGCTCGGATCGAGCTCTGGAACGGCGACATCTGCGACCTCGAGGTCGACGCGATCGTGAACGCCGCCAACCTGTCGCTCTGGATGTCGACCGGCGTGGCCGGCGAGATCAAGCGCGCCGGCGGCGACGCGATCGAGTTCGCCGCGGTCCGTCAGGCGCCGGTCCCGCTCGGGGAGGCGATCGTGACGCCGGCCGGCAAGCTCGCGGCGCGGGCGATCATCCACGCCGTCTCGCTGGATCGCGACCGGCGGACGAGCGGCCCGGTCATCGACCGGGCGGTGCGGAGCGCGATGGCCAGGGCCCGCGAGCTGCGGATCGCGAGCGTCGCGTTCCCGGCGATGGGCACCGGGGTCGGCGGCTTCCCGCTCGATGAGGCGGCCCGGGTCACCGTCCGCGCCGTCCGCGACGAGATCGAGCGCTCGCCACTGATCGACCACGTCACCTTCGCGATGCGCGGCGCGGCCGCCTATCAGGCGTTCCAGGCGGCCCTGGCCGAGGCGCACCGCGAGCCGGGCGCGCCGCAGGCCGCCGCCGTCCGGCGGCCGGACGCGGGGATCCGGCCGTGAGCATGCCCTGGGAGCGGAGCGAGGAGCAGCGCGACGAGCTGGTCGAGCGCGTCGCCCGCGAGATTCAGCTGCGCGGCCTGACCGGCCCCGCGGTCCATTTCCTCGAGGCGAGCCGGCCGTACCGGCCGCTCGGCGCCAACGCGATGCTCTTCTTCGACCCCGTCCTGCGCGGGCTGTTCGGCGGCGAGGACGCCTCGGCGTCGGAGATCCTGGCGGACGAGACCGGGATCGAGCTGCTGATCGCCCGGCTCGAGGAGATCGACGAGGAGATCACCTGGGACGCCTGACCGGCTGACGCGGCCGGCAGGCCCTGGCCGCCGAGCGCAGGTGGCCCGGTCACGATCGGGGCCGAGGTCCGTCGCGGCCGGCCCCCCGAGGTAGCATGGTCCGGTGACCGCGGACCCTCGCGCCTTCCTTGCTCTCGACCTCGGTGCCGCGACCTCGTCCGTGGCCCTGATCGGCCGGCTCGCCCACCGCTGGCGCCTCGTCGGCTCGCTGGCGATGCCGTCGACGAGCGATCTCGCGGGGCTGTCGGCCGAGCTGATCCGGCGCGTCGCGATCGCCGATCCGGCGCTGGCGGCCGCGATCGGGATCTCCGGCGCCGGGCCGCTCGACGCCCACGCGGTGGCGACCGACCTGCCGCGCCTCGTCGCTCGGAGCGCCCCGGCGCGTACGATCCTCGCCTGCGCTGTGTCGGAGCGGGCCCTCGAGCCGCTCGTGGCCGCCGCCCGGAGGTCCGGCTGGCGGACGACCGAGGCGACCCTCGACGGCAGCGATCCTCTCGAGCTCACCGGACGCCTCCTCGATCCGGCCGTCGACGTCCTGCTCGTCGGCGCGGGCGACCCGCCCGGGGCGGACGAGCGGCGCCGGCTCGGCGAGCTGGCGTTGATCGTCGCCGGGACGGCGGCCCGCCGGCCCGACCAGACCATCGTCCTGGCCGGGGCGATGGCCGACCAGCTCGAGCGGATCGAGGCCGCCGCCGGAGAGCGCACGGGCGAGCTCCTCCTCGGCCCGGCCGCGGGCTCGGGCGAGCCGGCCGGGGCCGCGCTCCGCCAGCTCCTCGACGAGATCCGCGGCGGGCCCGACGACCCGCGCCGCGCCGCCGGCCGCGCCGTCGGCGCCCTCGCCGACGTCCTCGACCGCCGGGTCGAGCTGATCGAGATCGGGTTCGACGGGGGCCTCCGGGCGACCGCCGAGCCGGGAGTCGCCGGGCGGGACGCCGAGGCGACGGTCTCGATCGTGGCCGACGCCTGCCTGGTCCCGCCCGACTCGAGCGACGAGCTCGTCGACCGGGTCCTCGCCTGGTCGACGATGCCCCTCGACCGCCATCGCCTCCGCGACCGGCTGCGCGAGCTCCGCCTCTGGCCGTGGTCGGGGATCGCCGGCGACGGGGCCCGGCTGCGGCTGGCGGCCGCCCGGGCCGCCCTGACGATCCTCGTGGAGGCGACCCCGGAGCAGTCGGCCCTGCCCGCCCCGGATCTCGTCGTCGTCGCGGGCGGGGCATTCGCCGTCGCCCCCGGCCCCGCCGTGGCCCTGGCCGTCGCCGACGTCCTGCGCCGGCCGGGCGCGGTTGCGCTGGCCCAGGATCACGCCCGGCTGCTCGGGACGATCGGGGTCATCCCCGACGTCGTCGAGCGGCGCCAGGCGCTGATCGACCTGGTCGACGACCTGCTGACTCCGCTCGGCAGCGTCGTCATCCCGGGCGGGATCCGGGCCGGTGCGAGCGCCGGCCGGATGACCGTCCACGCCGGCACCGGATCGAGCGACACGGACCTGGTCCCCGGCGGGCTCGAGGTCGTCGATCTCGCGCCGGGCGAGCGGGCGACCGCCGAGTTCCAGTTCCGCGACGCCGTCCGGCTCGGGACGCGCGGCCGACGGTTCGCGATCGACGTGTCGGGCGGCCTGGGCGGCCTCCTCGTCGACCTCCGCGACGTCCCGCTCCGCCTGCCCGAGCGGATGGACCGCCGCCGCGAGCTGCTCGAGGCCTGGCAGGAATCGCTGTGGCTGACCCGCGACCGATGACGACGACCGGCCTGCGACCCACGGCAGCTCCGGGTG
The DNA here is from genome assembly GCA_963710105.1 of uncultured Chloroflexia bacterium. Taxonomy (GTDB): domain Bacteria; phylum Chloroflexota; class Limnocylindria; order Limnocylindrales; family CSP1-4; genus CF-46. Next base: position 1,834,569 of record CAVPYV010000001.1, on the reverse strand, counting down.
TCCGGGTCGCGCCCGGCGCGGCCGGCGTCGACGAGCCGCGCGGCCTCGACCTGGTCGCCTGCCGGCCGCTCCTGGCCGGCCCGATCGAGGTCCTCTTCCCGCTCGCCGCCGGCGACCGCGCGCTCGTGGCCGCCGGCGACGCGATCGTGGCCGGCACGACGATCGCCGAGCGCCTCCGCGATGCCCGCCTCGTCGAGCTCGGCGCGACGGCGACGGCCGAGGGCGCCCGGCCGGGCGACCGCTGGACGACCGGGGCCCAGCCCACGATCCGGCTGCGACGCGGCAGCGGCGCCGAGGCCGGCGAGCTGCTGTACGAGCACGACGGCCACTGGGCGATGGCCGCCGGCGAGCACGCCCAGGCGGTCGACTGCCCGCTCGCCGGCGTGGTCCGCGACGTGCGACCCGGGATCGGGATCCGGGTCCGGGCGCAGGGCCAGGCGATCGCCGGCGTCGAGGCCCTCGGCGACCCGACGAGCGGCCGGCTGTCGCTCGGCGGGGAGCGGAGCGATCAGCGCCAGGGCCGGCTGCGATCGACCTCGCTCGACGTCGGGCTGGCCGGGACGATCCTGGTGATCGGCTCGCGGGTCGACGCCGAGGCACTGACCCGGGCGCGGGCGATGGGCGTGCGCGGCGTGATCGTCAGCGGCCTCGCCGGCAAGGAGCGCCGCGATTTCCTCGCGTCCGAGACCCGCCAGCGGGCAGCCCTCCACCGCCTGCCGCCGTTCGCGGTCCTCGTCCTCGACGGCGCCCTGCGGCGCCCGATCGCCGGCCCGGTCGCGGCGGTCCTCGAGCGCCTCGCCGGGGCGACGGTCGCGATCACGGTCGATCCGCCGGCGATCGTCTTCGACGAGCCGGGCTTCACGCCGGCCCTCCCGCCACCCGACCACGTCCGCGTCCGGGCCGGCGATCACGCCGGCCAGGAGGGCCGCTGGGCGGGCCTCGCCGGCCTCCGCCGGTTCGCGGGCGGGACGCTCCTCGAGGCGGGCTGGGTCGTCCTCGGCGAGGATCCGCCGCTGGCGGTCCCGATCGCCGACCTCGAGCGGTTCGCCTGACGATGGCGATGCCGGCTCGCCGGCGGGTCGTCTGAGATGCCCGTCGCCGATCAGCAGCCCCGCGCCGAGCTTCGCGCCCGCGTCCGGTGCGCCTCCGTCGACGACACGATCGCCCTCGGCGAGCGCCTCGGCGCCGCGGCCGGGCCGGGCGACCTCGTCTGCCTGTGGGGCGATCTCGGGGCCGGCAAGACCCAGGTGGCGAAGGGGATCGCCCGCGGTCTCGCGATCGAGGACACGGTCAACTCGCCGACGTTCATCCTGATGAACGAGTACCGCGGCCGGCTGCCGCTGTTCCACGTCGACCTGTACCGCCTCGCGGACGCGGCCGACGCGCTCGCCGGCGGGGTCGTCGACGACCGCCAGGCCGACGGCGTCACGGTCGTCGAGTGGCCCGACCGGATGGGCGACGTCCTGCCCGCGGGACGGCTCGACGTCCGGATCGAGGGCAGCGGCGAGGAGGTCCGCGAGATCGAGGTCGCGACGGTCGATCCGGGCATGGCTCGCCTCGTCGAGGCGGCCCGGTGAGCGAGCACGACGGCCGCCGCCCCTGGCTGCTGGCGATCGACACGGCGACGAGCCGCATCGTCGTCGCCGCGGCCGCGCCCGACGGGACGCCGCTCGGCGTCACCACCTGGGAGGCCGGCCGGACGCACGGCGCCCAGCTCCTGCCGGCGATCGGGCGGCTGACCGGCGAGGCCAACCTTCGCCGCTCGCGGATGCGCGGCGTCATCGTCGGGACGGGCCCCGGTGCGTTCACCGGCCTGCGGGTCGGGCTGGCGACGGCCAAGGCCCTGGCCCACGAGCTCGGCGTCCCGATCGCCGGGGTGTCGAGCGGCGCGGCGCTGCTCGCCGCGAGCGGGACGGGCGACGACGGGGTGCTCCTCCTGCCGGCCGGCCCGAACGACCGCCTGGCGGTTCGCTCCGGGGCCCCGGCCGTCCTCCTGCCGGGCGGGACCGAGCCGACCCTCGAGGCGGGCGACGTCCTCGTCGCGGTCGACCTGGACGGCCGCGCTCCGGCCGACGCGACCGCCCGCGGCGAGGCTGCCCGGACCGGGTTCGCGGCGGCGCTCGTCCGGCTCGGCGCGGCCCGGCTCGCGGCTGGCGACGCGGACGACCTCGAGCGGCTGGTCCCCGAGTACGTCAGCCTGCCGCGCGGCGTCACCCGGGAGAGCGGGGAGGTCGCATGGTCGCGCGACCGCCGGTGAGGCTCACGATCGAGGCGATGCGCCTCGAGGACCTCGACGAGGTCCAGCGGATCGAGCAGGCCAGCTTCTCGACGCCGTGGCCGGAGAATGCCTACCGCAGCGAGCTGCTGACGAACCGCCTGGCGTCGTACCTCGTCGCCCGGGCCGTGGGTCGGATCGTTGCCTACGGCGGGATGTGGCTCATGGTCGACGAGGCGCACATCACGACGTTCGCCGTCCACCCCGCCTGGCGCCGGCAGCGGATCGGCGAGCGCCTCCTCCTCGCCTTCCTCGACCTCGCCCGCGATCGCCATGCCCGCGAGGCGACCCTCGAGGTCCGCCTGTCGAACCTCGCGGCGCGGCGGCTGTACGAGAAGTACGGCTTCCGCCCGGTCGGACTCCGGCCGCGCTACTACAGCGACAACAACGAGGACGCGCTGATCATGACGACGGAGTCGTTCGGCGACGCCGCCCTGGAGGCCCGGATCGACCGGCTGCGCGCCGCGCTCGACGCATCGCCGGCGCCGGAGGGCCCGTTCGAGCCGGATCCCGACCCGGCCCACGACGAGCCGCCCCCCGAGCGCGACGGGGGTGGGCGGTGAGCGGCGACGCGGCGGCCGCCGACGGCGGGCTCATCCTGGCGGTCGAATCGTCGTGCGACGAGACCGGGATCGCGGTCATCGAGGGCGGCCGGCGGATCCTGTCGAACGTCGTCGCCAGCCAGACCGCGCTCCACGCGGCGACCGGCGGGATCGTCCCCGAGGTCGCGGCCCGGGCCCACCTCCGCTGGATCGTCCCGGTCCTCGACCAGGCCCTCGCGGACGCCGGCGTGCGGGTGGACGACGTGGCCGCCGTCGCCGTGACCTACGGCCCGGGCCTCGCCGGCTCGCTCCTCGTCGGGATCAACTTCGCGAAGACCGTGGCCTGGGTCCATGACAAGCCGCTCGTCGCGGTGAACCACCTCGAGGGCCATCTCTACGCCGCTTGGCTGGCCGACGTCGCCGCGGGCGACCGGGCCGAGCCGGTCTTCCCGCTCGTCGCCCTGATCGTCTCGGGCGGCCACACGTTCCTCGTCGAGATGCGCGACCACCTGACCTATCGCCTCCTCGGTCAGACCGTCGACGACGCCGCGGGCGAGGCGTTCGACAAGGTCGGACGTCTCCTCGGGCTGTCGTACCCCGGCGGGCCGGCGGTCTCGCGGGCGGCGGAGGCGGCCGTCCGTCACGACGCGGCGTTCCCCCGGGCGTGGCTCGGGGAGAGCTACGACTTCAGCTTCAGCGGCCTGAAGACGGCCGCCCGCCGGACGATCGACGACGCCCGGGCCGGCGAGGGGCTGCCGACCGGCAAGGCGGCCGCCGACGAGCCCGACGCCCGCCTCTCCGACGCCGCCGTGGCGGAGCTCTCGTGGGGCTTCCAGGACGCGGTCGTCGACGTCCTCGTCACGAAGACGATCCGGGCGGCCGAGGCGACCGGCGCCCGCTCGATCGTCCTGGGCGGCGGCGTCGCTGCCAACGGCGCGCTCCGCGCCCGGCTGGCCGGCGAGGCGGAGGCCCGGAATCTCCCCCTGATCGTGCCCCGGCCGGCGCTGTGCACGGACAACGGGGCGATGATCGGAGCGGCCGGGGCGCGCCGCTTCGCGGCCGGCGAGCGGGCCGACCTGGCCCTCGACGCGCGCCCGTCGCTGCCGCTGGCCCGGCGGTGACCCGCGCCGCGCGACCCGTCCGGATCGACCCGGCCGCGGTCCGCCAGACCCTCCGCTCCGCCGGGCTCCGGGCCCGTCACCGCCTGAGCCAGAACTTCCTCGCCGACCCGGAGGTCCTCGAGGCGATCCTCGGCGAGGCCGCCATCGGGTCGGGCTCGCGCGTCCTGGAGATCGGCCCGGGGCTGGGCCTCCTGACCGGTGGCCTGCTCGAGAGCGGCGCCGAGGTCACGGCGGTCGAGCTGGATCGCGGCCTCGCGGCCTTCCTCCGCGACCGCTTCGCCGCCGAGCTGGAGGAGGGCCACCTCCGCCTGATCGACGGCGACGCCCTGGACCTCGACCTCACGACGGTCGTCCCGCCGCCGTACGAGGTCGTGGCCAACCTCCCGTACCACATCACGAGCCCGATCCTCCACCGGCTGCTCGGCGAGACGCCGCGGCCGGAGCGGCTCGTGCTGATGGTCCAGCGGGAGGTCGCGGAGCGGATCGCCGCGCCGCCCGGCGGGATGAGCTACCTGAGCGTGTTCGTCCAGTACCACGCCCGGGTCCGGATCGCGTTCGACGTCCCGCCCGAGGCGTTCGAGCCGGAGCCCGCCGTCCGCTCGGCCGTGATCGTCGTCGAGCCGTACCCGCCCAACGACCGCCTGGCGGACCCCGCGACGGAGGACGCGCTGTGGCGGCTCGTCCAGGCGGCGTTCCGGGAGCGGCGGAAGATGCTCCACAACGTGCTGGCGCGGCAGCTCCCCGTCGAGCCGGCCCGGGTCGCCGCCGCGCTGGCCGCCGCCGGGATCGCGCCCGACCGTCGCCCCCAGACCGTGGCGGTGGGGGAGTGGCTCGCCCTGCTCGAGGCGTTCGGCGAGATCGGGCCGGACGGTCGCGGGCGGCGCGCCGGCGAGGACCAGCCGTGACGGACGCCGACCCGACCCGGCGGCTGACGCCGGTCGTCCGGCTGGCGCCGGCCAAGCTGAACCTGACGCTCGCGGTGGTCGGCCACCGGGCGGACGGCTACCACAACCTCCACTCGGTCATGGCCCCGCTCGCGCTCGCGGACCGGCTGAGCCTCGCCCCCGACCCGTCGCCGGGCGCCCCGGATTCGTTGAGCGTGGACGGCTTCGACGCAGGCCCGCTCGGCGACAACCTCGTCCTCCGCGCGATCGGGGCCACCCGCCGGGCGATCCGGCCGCATGTCGCGGTGGCGCCGCCGGCGCTCGCGGCCCGCCTCGTCAAGCGGATCCCGGTGGCGGCGGGCCTCGCCGGCGGCAGCAGCGACGCGGCGGCGGCGATGGACGGGGCGCTCGAGGCGTGGTCGGCATCCGAGATCCTGCCGGCCCCGGATCGGGTCGGTCTCGCCGCCTCGATCGGGAGCGACGTGCCGTTCTTCCTCGCCGGCCGGGCCGCCCTCGTCGAGGGCCGCGGCGAGCGCGTGACGCCGCTGCGGGGGCTGCGCCTTGCCGCGTCGGAGCGGCCGCCGGGGGTGCTCCTCGTGACGCCGGCGGTCGCGGCCCACACGGCCGACGTCTTCGCGGCCTGGGCGGCGGGGGCGATGGCCGAGCCGGGGGTGGCCGCCCGCAGCTCGGAGCATTTCGCCGCCGAGTTCGGGTCGGGGATGAGCGCCAAGCAGCTGCTCGAGCGGGCCGGCGTGCTCGCCGCCGCCAACGACCTCCTGCCCGCGGCGGCGGCCGTCGTCGACGGTCTCGTCGCGCTGCGCCGGGCGCTGATCCGGCTCCTCGTCCGCCCGATCGGCCTGTCGGGCTCGGGGCCGACCCTCTGGGCGCTCTATCCTTCGGTCGACGAGGCCGATCTCGCCGCCGCCTCCGTCCGGGCGGCGCTCGGAACCGGCTTCATCGCGAGCCCGGGCGACGGCCCGCCGTTCGTCACCGCCACGACCTTCCTGATCACCCCCGACCCGGACGCCGAGAGGAGCCAGCGATGACCCGCCACGCGATCCAGACGAACGGCGCGCCGGCCGCGATCGGGCCCTACAGCCAGGCCATCCGCAGCGGCGAGCTCGTCTTCTGCTCCGGGCAGCTCGGCCTCGACCCCGCGACCGGCGAGCTCGCCGAGGGCGTCGAGGCCCAGGCGGAGCGCTCCCTCCGCAACCTCCAGTCGGTGCTCGACGCCGCCGGCCTGAGCTTCGACGACGTCGTGAAGACGACCATCTTCCTCGCCGACGTGAATGACTTCGCGACCGTCAACGCGATCTACGCGAAGTTCATGCCCGACCCGCCGCCGGCCCGCTCCACGATCGGCGTCGGGGCGCTGCCCAAGGGCGGCCGGGTCGAGATCGAGGCCATCGCCCGTCGACCGCTCGCCGACGCGGTTGCGCGCCAGCGCGGCTGACCTCCGGCCCGGTCGCGGCTGAGGCGCCGGCGCGGCTGGGCGCCACCGCTCGCGGCCCGGGCGCGCGTTCCGGCTTCCGATATCAGCCCCGCTGATCCAGCGGCGGCTCGGCGGGCCCCGGGGTCGCGCTCCGCGCTGCACCGGCACGGCGCCGCCTGGGCCCCGCGTCGATGGTTTGACACCCTCGGAGGCCCGCCCATACCATCGCGCCACCCTTCAATGACATCAACACCTCGACACGCGCCGGGCCCTGACCGCGTCGGGAACGCTGCCTCCCCGACCCTCGTCCGCTCGCGTCGCCCCTCGTGAACCCTCCAAGTCCCGGCGCGCGCCCGCGGGTGACGGCCGTCGTGCTGGCCGCCGGCCTCGGCACGCGGATGAAGTCGCGAACCCCGAAGCTCCTCCACGAGCTCGCCGGCCGGCCGATGGTCGCCTACGTCGCGGACGCCGGCAGGGAGGTCACCGGGCGCCGCCCGCTCCTCGTCACGAGCCCCGCCACCGCGGCGGTCCGCGACAGCCTCGGCGACGCGGTCGACTACGCCCTCCAGGCCGAGCCGCGCGGCACCGGCGACGCGGTTGCGGCGGCCGTCGCCGCCCTTCCCGACGACGTCGACGAGATCCTCGTTCTCACCGGCGATTCGCCGCTCCTCGAGGCGTCCCTCCTGGCCGAGCTGCTCGAGGAGCGCCGCCTCGACGAGGCCGCGATCGCGCTCGTCGCGGTGGACGCGATCGATCCCGGCCAGCTCGGCCGGGTCGTCCGCGACGACGCCGGGACGGTCGAGCGGATCGTCGAGCGCAAGGACGCGACCGACGAGGAGATCGCGGTCAACGAGGTCAACGCCGGGGTCTACGCGTTCGACGGGGCGTGGCTCCGCGGCCGGATCGGGTCGCTCAGCCCGTCGCCGAAGACCGGCGAGCTGTACCTGACCGAGCTGGTCGAGCTCGCCCGGGCGGACGGCCGGCTCGTCGTCGCCCTCACCGTCGAGGACGACGGGCGGCTGATGGGGATCAACGACCGGGCCGAGCTCGCCCAGGCCGAGTGGGACCTCCGGACGCGAATCAACAGCGCCCACATGCGGGCCGGCGTGACGATGCGCGATCCGTCGACGGTCTACCTCGACGCGACCGTGACCCTGGCGACCGACGTGACGATCGAGCCCAACGTGATCATCCGCGGCGCGACCTCGATCGGGGAGGGGACGACGATCGGCGCCGGCTCGCAGATCGTCGACAGCGCGATCGGGGCGGGCTGCCTCGTCTGGGCCTCGTTCGTCGAGCGGTCGGTCGTCGAGGACGGCGCCCGGATCGGGCCGCTGAGCCACCTCCGGCCGGGCACCCACGTCGGGCCGGACGCCGAGGTCGGCAACTTCGCCGAGCTGAAGAACACCACGCTGGGGCGCGGCGTGAAGCAGCACCACATGAGCTATCTCGGTGACGCCGAGCTCGGCGAGGGAACGAACGTCGGCGCCGGCACGATCACCGCCAACTACGACGGCCGGAAGAAGCACCGCACGACGATCGGGAAGCGGGTCTTCCTGGGCGTCGACACGATGCTCCGGGCGCCGCTCACGGTCGGCGACGACGCGAAGACCGGGGCCGGCGCCGTCGTCACCCGCGACGTCCCGCCGGGCAAGCTCGCGGTCGGGATGCCGGCCCGGATGCGCGATCCGCGGCCGGTCGACCCGGAGCCGGCGACCGAACCCGATCCCGGGCCGCAATCCGGGGCCGCGGGCGGCGGGACCGCGTAGTGCTCGATATCCTCGTCCTCGTCCTGCTGACGCTCCTCGAGGCGTTCTTCGTCGCTGCCGAGATCGCCCTCGTCTCGATCCGCCGGAGCCGCGTGGAGCAGCTCGTCGACGAGGGCCGCTCCGGCGCCCGCCGCGTCCGCCGTCTTCTGGAGGAGCCTGGCCGGTTCCTCGCCGTCTCGCAGCTTGGGCTGACCGTCATCGGGTTCTTCGCCTCGGCCTACGCCGCGGTCAGCCTCGTCTCCGGGTTCGCGAAGATCCTCGAGGGTGTCGGGATCGATCCGAACACCTCGGAGACGATCGCCCTGATCATCGTGACGGTCGTCCTGGCCCTGTTCACGATCATCTTCGCCGAGCTCGTCCCGAAGACCCTCGCCCTCGCCAACACCGAGCGGTTCGCGATCGCGCTGTCGCTCCCGATCGACTTCCTCGCCCGGGCGCTGAGCCCGCTCATCCGGGTCCTGACCGGGGTCACGGCGTGGACCGCGAAGCTGTTCGGCGCGTCGGTCTCCAACGAGGCCCAGATCACCGCGGAGGAGCTCCGCCTGATCGTCGAGCGAGGCGGCGAGCAGGGCGTCCTCGAGGCCGAGGAGGAGCAGATGATCAACTCGATCATCGAGCTCGGCGAGCGCCGCCTCCACGAGGTGATGATCCCGCGGATCGCGATCATCTCGCTGCCGGCGTCGGCGACCCTCGACGAGGCGATCGATCGGGTGATCGACGAGGGCCACAGCCGGATCCCGGTCTACGAGGAGTCGATCGACGAGGTTGTCGGGATCCTCTACGCCAAGGACCTCCTGCCGATCCTGAAGTCCCCGTCAGGTCCGCGGCCGGCCCTCCGCTCGCTGCTCCGGGCGCCGGTCTTCGTGCCGGAGTCGATGACGATCGACGATCTCCTCCACGAGTTCCAGCGCCGGAAGGTCCACATCGCGATCGTCCTCGACGAGTACGGCGGGACGGCCGGCCTGCTCACGATCGAGGACCTCCTCGAGGAGATCGTCGGCGAGATCCAGGACGAGTACGACACCGAGGAGCCGATGGTCGTGAAGATCTCGGACGACGAGGCGCGGGTCGACGGCCGGGCCGACATCGACGACCTCGCCGAGCTCTTCGACACCGAGCTCGGGCTCGAGGACGAGGACGAGTACGACACCGTCGGCGGCCTCATCTACCACCGCATCGGCGGGGTGCCGTCGCCGGGCGACGTCGTCGAGGTCGACGGGCTGCGCCTCACGGTCGAGTCGACCGACGGCCGGCGGGTCGGGAAGGTCCTCGTCGTCCGGACGCGCGTCGAGGAGGACGGCGAGCCGCGCCCCGACGAGGACGGCGACCGCTAGGTCAGGCGGCGATCACCGAGACGATGATCTCCTCCAGCCGCGCCCTCGCCTCGGGGTCCACGACGCCCGCCGCGTCGAGCTCGGCGAGGGCCTCGTCGCGCCGGCGGCGGGCCTCGCTCCGGGTGAAGTCGCGGGCGCCGCTCCGTTCGAGGATCGCGATGATCTCTGCGACGTCGGCGCCCGTCGGGCCGCCGTTGCCGTAGAGCGCGGCGAGGCGGGCCCGGTCGCTCGGCGCGGCGTGCTCGAAGGCGTAGATCACGGGCAGGGTCTTCTTGCGCCGGGCGATGTCCGACGGCTCCTTGCCGGTGGCCTGCTCCGCGCCCCAGATCCCGAGGAGGTCGTCGTTGAGCTGGAACGCCAGCCCGAGCGCCCAGCCGAAGCCCCGGTAGCGGGCGATCACCTCGTCGTCGTCCGAGGCGAGGAGGGCGCCGGCCTCGATCGACGCCGCGATCAGGGCCGCGGTCTTCCGCCCGATCATGTCGAAGTAGAGCTCGACCGACATCAGGTCGTCGCGCTCGCTCGTCGCGATGTCGATGTACTGGCCCTCGCACAGGGCGACGCACGTCTCGTCGTAGAGGCGCATCAGGCGGAGGACCTTGGCGTCGCTGAAGCCCAGGTCCGACAGGCGGTGGAGCGCCATCCGGCTCAGGCTGAAGAGCATGTCGCCGGTGTTGATCGCCTGGGCGATGCCATGGAGGGCCCAGATCGTCGGCCGGTGGCGGCGCTCCCGGTCTCCGTCCTCGATGTCGTCGTGGACGAGGCTGAAGTTGTGGCCGAGCTCGACGGCCGCCGCGCCGGGCAGGGCGGGCCGGTAGTCGCCCGCGATCGAGGCGTAGGCGAGGAGCCCGAGGAGCGGTCGCATCCGCTTGCCGGCCGACGCGCCGGACCCGTCGAGGCCGAGGTGGTAGCGGATCATGTCGTACACGCCCGTGGTCGACGGATCGTGGTTCGCGACCACGCGGAGGATCTCGGCCTCCGTGTCGGCGATGAGGGCGGCGGCGTCGAGGACCGGCTGGGCGGTGGTCATCGCGGCCATGGTAGCGAAGTTCCGGCAATCATGCTAGCCGCAAGTAGCCTGTTGCGGCGACCGGACGGTTGGCAAGCCATGACGATTGTGCATCCGCTGCACCGGCCCGCCGGCCCGCTGCGGGCCGGAGCGGCGCGCCCGGTGCGCCCACGCGCGAATCAACGCGGGGCGGTGGTCAATCGTGCAGCGGACGCTCCATTGCCGGTTCGGGCGTGGCCGAGATCCGGCTGTCGCGCGCAGAGCGCGCATCCGACCGTCGGCGGGCCGACGCCGATGCATGGGCGTCGCCGCGACGCGAGCGCCGCCGCGGGCAACCACGCCCACCGCGTGCGCCGGGCACTCGTTCGACCAGGTCGTCGAGCGGACGGGGCGGCGACGGGCAGGAAGCGGCGCCGGTTCGGGGGACGCAACCGCACCGGCGCCTGTCGGTGGATACGCGGTCGCCGCCGCCACGGATGACGGGCCCGGGCCCCGGGGTTCACGACGGCCCCTGACCCGCGGAGGTGCTACCGTCCGATCGTGCCGATCCCGCGCCGATACTCGACCGATGCGATCGTCCTCTCGCGGTTCGACTACGGCGAGGCGGACCGGATCCTCACGCTGATCACGCCCAGCGGCGGCAAGCTGAAGGCGATCGCCAAGGGGATCCGCCGGCCGACGTCGCGGATCGGCGGGAGCCTGGAGCCGTTCGCCGAGCTGACCGTCCTCCTCGCCCGCGGCCGGACGTTCGACGTCGTCACCCAGGTGAGCGTCGGCCATGCCTGGCTGAACCTCCGCGATTCGCTGGAGAGCGCGGCGACCGCGTGGTATCTCGCCGAGCTCGCCGACCGGTCCCTCGAGGAGCGCCACGCGGCGGAGCCGGTGTACTCGCTCCTGAAGCGCGGCTACGAGCTCCTCGACGCCGGGATGGAGCCCGGGCGGGTCGCCCGCTGGTTCGAGATGCACCTCGCGGACGAGCTCGGCGTCCGGCCCGAGGTCGACCGCTGCGTCGAGTGCGACCGGCCGCTCGAGGTCGACGGCCGGTTCCGCTGGGTCCCGCCCCTCGGCGGGGTGCTCTGCGATCGGTGTCCCGGGCCGCCCCACGACCGGACCGGCCTGACGCTCGACGGGCTGAAGCTCCTCAAGGCCTATCAGCGCCAGGACGTCGAGGCGCTCGCCGGGCTGCGCCTGGCCGCCGTCACCGAGCGCGAGGTCGAGGGCGCGATGCGCGATTTCATCCGCAACGCCCTGGAGCGCGACGCCCGCTCGCTCGCCTTCCTCGACGAGATCCGAACGCCCGAGGCCGCCGCCCGCGCGCTCGAGCGCGAGAGCCGCCGGGCGCTCGCGACGCCGTGACGCCCACGGTCGAGCTCCGCGACATCGCGAGCGAGGACGATGTCGAGGCGGTGATGGGCCTCCGCCGCGGCCCCGGCCAGGAGCGCTATCTCGGGTCGATGATCAGTCACTTCGAGGACGCGATCGCCGACGCCCGGGCCTGTCCCCGGATGTGGTCGGTCCACGATGCCGGCCGCGACCTCCTCGTCGGCTTCACGATGATCAGCGACGGGATCCCGGCGGCAACGCTGGCGGCCGACGACGACATCGTCGGGCCCTACTACCTGTGGCGCCTCCTCGTCGACCATCGCTGGCAGGGCCGGGGCTACGGCCGGGCCACGCTCGACGCGCTCGTCGGCTACCTCGCGACGCGACCCGCGGCGGACATCCTGTGGACGAGCTGCCGGGCCGGTGACGGCTCCCCGCAGCCCTTCTACCTGCGCTACGGGTTCGAGAAGACCGGCGAGGTCAAGTGGGGCGAGGACCTCCTCCGCCTCGACCTCGCCGCCCGGCGCGCCGCCGCCGCTCGGCGCGCCCCCGTCGCCCGGCGCGACGCCTCGAACGGAGGCCGAGCCTGAGCGGCCCGCCGGTGATCCCGCGCGGCAACCGCCTCCGCCGCGACCTCCGCCCCGGCATCGAGGGCCGCCAGAGCGGCCTCAGCGGCAACCCGGACATCCCGGACCCGCCGAGCGATGGCCCGACCGACCTGCGCGGCCGAATCCGAGCCGCCCGCGATTCCGTTCGCGCCCTGGCGAGCACGCTGCCCCGCGTCCTCGGGCTGGTCTGGACCGCGAGCCGGATCCTGACGCTCGGGCTGGCGACGGCGACGATCCTCGCCGGTGTCGTGCCCGTGATCACCGCCTTCATCGCCAAGCTCCTGATCGATGCGGTCGTCAAGGCGATCACCGCGAACGCGTCGGGCGTCGCCGCCGCGACCGAGAGCCTCGGCCCGCTCACGATCGACCCGACCGGGGTCGTGATCCTGTTGGCCGCCGCCCAGTTCCTCGTCTACGCCCTCTCGTCGTTCCTCTCGACCCTCCGCAACGTCTGCCAGCAGCTGCTCCAGGAGCGGGTCACGAACACGATCCAGCTCGAGATCATGGATCACGCCGCGAAGCTCGACCTCGCCTTCTTCGAGGATTCGGCCTCGTACGACCTGCTCCGGCGGGCCCAGCAGGGGGCCAGCAGCCGACCGCTCTTCATGGTCAGCGGCGTGTTCGGGCTGATCCAGACCGCCATCGCCCTGGTGTCGATGGTCGTCGGGCTCTTCTTCCTGAGCCCCGTCCTCGCGCTGGTCGCGCTGATCGCCCCGATCCCGGCGTTCGTCGCGGATACGCGCTACGGCTGGCGCGGCTACAGCTTCGCCCGCTGGGCCTCGCCGCTGCGCCGCCGGATGGACTACCTGACGACCCTCGTCACGACCGACACCTACGCCAAGGAGGTCAAGCTCTTCGGGCTCGGGCCGTACTTCATCGAGCGCTTCCGCCAGCTCTCGACGGTCTACCAGGACCGCCAGCGCGGGCTGGTCGTCACCCGCTACTTCGCGGGCTTCGTGTGGAGCTCGATCACGACCCTGGCGGGGTCGCTGACCTACCTCTACGTCGCCCTCCAGGCGATCGCCGGCAACCTGACCCTCGGCAGCCTGACGTTCTTCACCCAGGCGGCCTCGTCGGTCCAGGGCTCGGTCCAGGGGCTGCTCGGCGGCGCGGGCTCGATGTACGAGAACAACCTCTACCTCAACGACCTGTTCGAGCTGCTCGCGACGCCGGTCGGGATCGAGGGCGCCGCGGGCGACGGATCGGAGGCGACGTCGCGACGGACCGCGCCGAGCGCGTCGCCGGCGCTCGATCTCCCGACCGTCCGCGGCCAGCTCGTCTTCGACCACGTGACGTTCCGCTACCCCGGACGCGACGAGGACGCCCTGAGCGACGTGAGCTTCACGATCGAGCCCGGCGAGACCGTCGCGGTCGTCGGCCGCAACGGGGCCGGCAAGTCGACCCTGATCAAGCTCGTCACGCGACTCTACGACCCGACCGCGGGCCGGATCCTCCTCGACGGCGTCGACCTCCGCGAGCTCGAGCCGGCCGCGGTCCGCCAGCTGATCGGCGGGATGTTCCAGGACTACGTCACCTACCAGGCGAGCGCGGCCGAGAACATCGGCCTGGGCGAGCTCGAGCACCTCGAGGACCGGACCGCCATCGAGGACGCGGCGCGGAAGGGCGGTGCCGACAGCCTCCTCGATCGCCTGCCGGACGGCTGGGACACGCCGCTCGGCAAGTGGTTCGACGGCGGGGTCGAGCTGTCGGGCGGCGAGTGGCAGAAGATCGCCCTCGGGCGGGCGTTCATGCGCGACGCCCGGATCCTGCTCCTCGACGAGCCGACGTCGGCCCTCGACGCCCAGGCCGAGTTCGAGCTGTTCGCGCGGCTCCGCTCGCTCGCCCGCGGCAGGACGGCGATCTACATCTCGCACCGCTTCTCGACGGTCCGCCAGGCCGACCGGATCCTGTTCCTCGAGCACGGCCGGCTCGTCGAGGAGGGCACTCACGCGGAGCTCATGGCCCTCGGCGGCCGCTACGCCCAGCTGTTCACCCTCCAGGCCGCCGCCTACACCGGAGAGCCGGTGGACGACCTCCTCGCGTCCGACGAGGCGGAGGCCGCGACGTCGGCGGCGGCGGAGCCGTTCGCCGAGCGAAGCGCCTGATGGCCGCGCGGCCGGCCTGATGCCCCCGTCGCGGCGATCCGTCGTCGTCGCCGGGCTGGCCGGCGCCGGGCTGGCACTCGGCGGTCCGATCCTGCGGGCGACGATCGGCCGGCGGCTGTCGGCCCGGACCGAGCGCCGCCTGAACCCGGTCGCCGACCCCGGCCCGTACCTCGTCCCGCCGGCGGCCGCCGACCTCCACGAGCGGCTCACGGTCGTCGACCTCCACGCCGACTCGCTCCTGTGGGGCCGCGACCTCCGCGTCCGGGCGCCGCAGGGCCACGTCGACATCCCCCGGATGGTCCAGGGCAACGCCGCCCTCCAGGTCTTCGCGGTCGCGACGAAGGTGCCTCGCCACCTCAGCTACGACGCGAACGACGACCGGAGCGACGACATCGGACTGATCGCGCTCGTCCAGGGCTGGCCGCGGCCGACGTGGCGCTCGCTCACCGCCCGCGCCGAGCACCTCGCCGGCCGCCTGGCGGCGTGCGCGGCGGGATCGGGCGGCCGGCTGACCGTCGTCCGGTCGGCCGCCGATCTCGACGGCTTCCTCGCCCGGCGGTCGGCCGATCCGGCGCTCGTCGCGGGGATCCTCTCGATCGAGGGCGCCCACGCCCTCGATGGAGACATCGGCAACCTCGGGCGCCTGGCGGACGCTGGGTTCCGGATGGTCGGGCTCACCCACTTCTTCGACAACGCGTTTGCCGGATCCGCCCACGGCGTGGTGAAGGGCGGGTTGACCGGGCTCGGTCGCGAGCTCGTCGGCGAGCTCGAGCGGCGCCGGATCGTCGTCGACGTCGCCCATGCCTCGACCGCCACGATCGACGACGTCCTCGCCCGGGCGACGCGGCCGGTCGTCTCCTCGCACGGCGGCGTGCGCGGGGTGGCCGACCACCCCCGGAACCTATCCGACGACCACCTCCGCGGGATCGCGGCGACCGGCGGCGTCGTCGGGATCGGCTTCTGGCCGACCGCGACGGGCGGCGACGACGCCCCGTCCATCGCCCGCTCGATCGCCCACGCCGTGGCGGTCGTCGGCGCCGACCACGTCGCTCTCGGATCGGACTTCGACGGTGCCGTGCCGGTCCCGTTCGACGTCTCCGGCTTGCCACTCCTGACGGCGGCACTCCTGGCCGAGGGTCTCGACGAGGCGACGATCGGCGCGGTCATGGGCGGCACGGCGGTCCGCTTCCTCCGATCGGCGCTGCCCGCCGCCTGACTCGACCCTGGGGCGCCGGACGATCGTCCTGCCGCGGCCCCGGACCGGCGGTGCGAGCTGGCACCGATGAGCGGCTGCGGTCTGCGGGGGTCGGGGTGGTTGCGGTCGGCTCCGGGTCGGACGACTGCAACGCCGAACGTCCTAGCCAATCGCCTCTCGACCTGCGATCATTCGGCCGTCTTCATCCGGCGGTCGATGGCCGTCGACATCTTCATCGAGATTGGGCGCGGGTTCGCGCCAAGGGAGGCTGACATGGCCCGGGGGTCATTCGGCCGGATCGGTGGGTCCGGACGTTCGAGGCTGTCCGCCGCAGGCATCGCGGCGGGCGTGCTGATCATTGTCGGAGCGGCGTTTCCGCTTCTCGTCGGCGCCGCGGCGCCGAACCCGTCGAGCGGCACCGCGACGATCGATGGCAACCCGGCCGAGTGGGACCTCGCCGGCGACTACTTCGCCGACATGACGAGCGGCGGCGCCGCGGGCCGCCCGGTCCTCGCCACGTTCTACGTCCGCTACGACTGCGCGACGCAGGTCCTCGCGGGGCTCGTCCTCGTCAAGGACGGCGAGCACGGCCAGCAGACTCGCCCGGAGAACGCGTACCTCCGGATCGACGGCACCGGCAAGGCGGTCAGCGGCCTGAGCGGCAACGACGGGACACCGCCCGATTTCGCCTGGGTCAACCCCGACGGCACGTTCGCGGACGGCTTCGAGGCGTCGATCAGCCTCGCTCCCGGCACGTACACGCTGCGGGCGCACATCCTGATCGACGACGACACCGAGGACGGCTACACCAGCTTTGACACGGTCCCGCGCGACGCGCCGCTCGTCATCAGCTGCGAGGCGCCCTCGCAGCCCGCCGAGTCCGTCGCGGTTCCGTCCGAGCCGGTCGCATCCGAGCCGGTGGCCTCCGAGCCCATCGCGTCCGAGGAGCCGGTCGCATCCGCCTCGGAGGAGGCGAGCGAGCTGCCGGCCGTCGGAAGCGGCAGCCCGTCGGACGACGGCCAGGTCGAGGGCATCCAGGGCACGCCCCGGATCACCCCGCCCCCGACCGACGCTCCCGGCGCGTCCGCGGCGACCGCCCCGGCCGCCGGCTGGATCGCCGTCGGGCTGGCCCTCATCGCCTTCGGCGCGTTCCTCGCCATCCCCAGCGGAGCTGCCCGCCGGCGCCGCTGACCCCTGCCGCTCCGGCGGCTGAGCGCCATCTGACTCGCGATGGATCGAGCCCGGCCGGCCTGGCCGGGCTCGAACTTCGTTGCCCGGAGGGGCCGGTCGGTCGGCCCGTCCGCGGTGCTCTGCTAGGATCGGCGGGCTGCCGGCGCCCCGTCCGGCCGCCCTCGCCGATCCCGCCCCCGCGACCGTCCCTGCCACGGCCGGCCGCCCATTGGAGCCCCCCGTGACCGACACCCCGACCGTTCCCGCTCCCGACGACGTCGCGCCCGCGATCGCCAATCTCGAGACGATCGTGTCGCTCTCGAAGCGCCGCGGCTTCGTGTTCCCGAGCTCCGAGATCTACGGCGGGATCAACGCCGTCTGGGACTACGGGCCGCTCGGCGTCGAGCTGAAGAACAACGTCAAGCGCGCGTGGTGGCGGGCGATGGTCCAGGAGCGCGAGGACATCGTCGGGCTCGACGCGGGGATCCTCATGCACCCCCAGGTCTGGGTCACCTCCGGTCACGTCGGCAGCTTCAGCGACCCACTCGTCGAGTGCGCGACCTGCCATCGCCGCTATCGCCTCGACGAGCTGCCCGGCGCCGAGGGCCTGAGCGCGACCGACCTGCTCGACCCGACCGTCGTCCAGCGGCTCGGCCTCACCTGCCCCAACGACGGCGGGCCGCTCTCGCCGCCGCGCCGCTTCAACCTGATGTTCCAGACCTGGATGGGACCGGTCCAGGACGACGCGTCGGTCGTCTACTTCCGGCCCGAGACCGCCCAGGGCTCGTACGTCAACTTCAAGAACGTCCAGCAGAGCTCGCGCAAGAAGATCCCGTTCGGGATCGCCCAGATCGGGAAGTCGTTCCGGAACGAGATCAGCCCCGGCAACTTCGTCTTCCGGATGCGCGAGTTCGAGCAGATGGAGATGCAGTACTTCGTCCGGCCGGGCGACGCCGCGAGCGCCGCCTTCGAGGAGTGGCTGCCGAAGCGCCGGGCCTGGTACGAGCGCTACGGCGTGACGCCGTCGCGCCTCCGCTTCCGCGAGCACGCGCCCGACGAGCTGGCCCATTACGCGAAGAAGGCGATCGATGTCGAGTACCGCTTCCCCTTCGGGTGGAAGGAGCTCGAGGGCGTCCACAACCGGGGCGACTTCGACCTCGGCTCGCATGCGAAGGCGTCGCGGCGAGAACCTCGAGTACTTCGACCAGGCGGCGGACGAGCACTTCATCCCGTGGGTCGTCGAGACCGCGGCGGGCGCGGACCGGGCGGCGTTCACGTTCCTGATCGACGCCTACCGGGAGGAGGAGGTCCGCGGCGAGACGCGGGTCGTCCTCGGCTTCCATCCCGAGATCGCGCCGTACAAGGTCGCCGTCCTGCCACTCCTGAAGAAGCGGCCGGAGATCGTCGAGATCTGCCACCGCCTCCGGGCCGACCTCGCGACCGACATGCTCGCGGTCTATGACGACACCGCGGCGATCGGCAAGCTCTACCGCCGGCAGGACGAGATCGGCACGCCGTGGTGCATCACGGTCGACGTCGAGTCCCTCGACGACGGCGCCGTCACGATCCGCGAGCGGGACGCGATGACCCAGGAGCGGATCCCGCTCGAGGGCGTGAAGCGGCTGATCCTCGACCGGCTGGCGGCGGCGCGGGCCGGCTGAGCCCCGGCGGATCGCGGCGCGCGACGAGGGCGGAGCCGGGCGATGGACAGGTTCGACTCGATCGTCGTCGGGCTCGGCGCCCACGGCTCGGCGGCCGCGGCGGCATTGGCCCGGCGCGGCCAGCGAGTGCTGGGGCTCGAGCGGTTCGGGCGCGGCGAGGGCCGCGGGTCGTCCGGCGGCTGGACGCGGATGATCCGCCTGTCCCACTTCGAGCATCCGTGGCTCGTCCCGCTGGCGGCTGCGGCGTGGGACGGCTGGCGAGCCCTCGAGCTCGAGACGGGCCAGGCGATCCTGACCGCGACCGGCGGGCTGTACGCAGGCCCCCCCGACAGCGCGATCGTCAGCGGGGCGCGCCAGGGCGCCGTCGCCCACGGCCTCGAGCACGAGCTGATCGACGCGCGCGAGATCCGGGCCCGCTGGCCGGTCCTCGAGCCGCCGGAGGACGTCGTCGGCGTGCTCGAGGCCCGGGCCGGGGCCCTCCGCGCCGATCGGGCGAACACGGGTCACCTGGCCGTCGCCGAGCGCGGCGGCGCCCAGCTCCGCTACGGCGCCCGCGTCGTCGATTGGCGGCCGGCCGCCGCCGGCGGGTTCGAGGTCGAGACGGCCGACGGGGTCGTCGTCGGCGGCGAGCACCTCGTCCTCACGACCGGTCCGTGGATCGGCGAGTCCGTCGCGGATCTCCGGCTGCCGCTCGCCGTGGAGCGCGAGGTGCCGCTGTGGTTCCGGCTCACGGTGGATCCGGCAAGCGTCGGCGCGGACCGCCTGCCGGTCTGGGTCCTCGGCGACGGGCCGACGATGTTCTACGGCATCCCGAACGACCCCGAGCTCGGGCTGAAGGTCTCGATCCACCACTGGGGGACGTTCGTCGAGCCCGAGGCCGTCGACCGAACGGTGGGCGACGGCGACGTCGAGCGGGTCCGCGCCTTCCTCCGCCGGCGGATGCCGCTCGCGGACGGCCCCCTCGTCCACGGGGAGGTCTGCCTCTACACGAACGCCCCGGACGACACGTTCGTCATCGACCGCCACCCGTCGGCGCCCGGCGTGGCGTTCGCCTCGGCCTGCTCGGGCCACGGCTTCAAGTTCGCCCCGGTGATCGGCGAGATCCTCGCCGATCTGGCTCTCGACGGGGCGACGGCGTGGCCGCTCGAGCCGTTCCGGGCCGATCGGTTCGTTGCCGGCTGATCGGCCGCGCGGCGTCGCCCCGCCGCTTCGCCCCGCCGCATCGCCCCGCCGCCGCCGATCGCCCGCCGGGGCCGGACGCTAGACGAGCTCGGCGATCAGCGCCGCTGCGCGCTCGGCACCGTCGCGCTCGACGGGCAGCGACATGACGGGCCGCTCGATCTCGGCGGCGATCGCGGCCGCGATCACGTCGGGCGGCGACGCGTCGAACTCCATGAACCGGCCGGCGCCGTAGCGCTCCAGGCGGTGCCGCACATGGCGGCGCTGCTCGAAGTGATTCGCGAGCGGGAAGTACAGGAACGGGCGGCCCGCGGCGACCAGCTCCATCGTCGTCGTCAGGCCGCCCTGGACGACCGCCAGGTCGGATGCGAGGAGATGTCGATAGAGGTCCGGGACGTACGCCCGAACCTCGACGCCGGCCGTCGCGCCGATCGTGGACGGGTCGATCCGGGGGCCGGCGACGACGATCATCCGGAGGCCGTTGACGCGGCGGGCCGCATCCGGGTAGGCGGCGACGACGCGTCGCAGAAGCGCCTCTCCGACACCCGAGCCGCCGACCGTGACGATCACGACGCGCTCGTCCGGCCGATAGCCGAGCTCCGCTCTCAGCTCCTCGCGGCGCTCGACGAGCGGACCAGGGTCGAACCCGGTGATGTAGCCGCTGAACGAGAAATGCCGCTCGGTCCAGTCCCGGATCGCGGGCAGGCCGGGCCCGAAGCCGTCGGGCACGATGTCGTCCGGATTGCCGACGAAGATCGACCGGTCGCGGAGGCGCGGGAAGCGCTCCACGTGCTCGATCATCTCGGCGTTGTAGTCGGTCGTCAGGAGCGCCTCGCGGTCGCCGCCGCCGGGCATCGGCAGCCAGCCGACGAAGTCGGTCAGCCACGCGAAGGCGGTCCGCTTGAGCTCGGGGTTCTCGTGGAGGAAGTGGTCGACGTCCCAGGCCTCGTCGCCGACGACGAGGTCGTACTCGCCGTCGCTCACCGCGTCGTGGAACACCATGAAGTTGGCGACGAGGATCTCGTCCATCCGGCGGATCGCCTGGAAGGCGTTCAGCTCGTGGCCCGACGATTCGCGAGCCACGTGCGCCGAATTCGGAGGCGAGCTCCGCGCTCAGGGGGTGGATCCGCTCGCCGCGCGCCTCGAGCACCTCGGTCACCGGCGACTGCGCGAGCCACTCGATCTCGAGGTCCGGCCGGAGGCGGCGGAGCTCGTCGGCGACCGCCGCGTCGCGCATCGCATGGCCGAGTCCGATCGGCGACGAGAGGTAGAGGGCGCGCCGCGGCCGGGCGAGGGCTCGCGTCCAGGTGATCGTCATCGGCCGGCTCCTCGCTCGACATTCCGGATGAAGTCGCGGATCAGGAGATTGGCGAGCACCGGGTGGCGCCCGGGGATCATGTGGTTGGCGCCCTCGACGATCACCAGCGGCGCGCCGCTGAGCTCGGCGAGGCGGTGGGCGCGGGCGATCGGCTGGCAGCGATCGTCCGATCCGTGGACCAGGAGCATCGGGCACCGGACGGCGCCGCAGTAGGACTCGACGGTCGCGAGATCGAAGGGGAACTCGTTCTCCGCGTCGGCCAGCATGACGTCCACGGAGCCGTCGGTCGCCCAGCCCGCGGCGTCCTCGATCGCCTTGGACGAGTGCGGCTCGGTCGTCATCTGGGCGAAGAAGAAGCGGGCGTAGTCGGCGTAGTCGCGCCGCCAGTGATGGCGGTTCATCTTCGCCCAGCCCTCGCTGGTCGGCAGCTCCTCGTCGAACGTCGCCCCCGCGGCGGCGTAGTGCGGCTGGGGCGGCGAGAGCAGGGGCACCCCGACCGAGAAGGCCACGATCCCGAGGACCCGTTCCGGTTGCTCGACGGCGAGCCGGATCGAGCGCCAGACGCCGTCGCCGCAGAGCCCGACCAGGACGGCCCGCCGGGTCCCGGTCGCCTCGAGGACGGTGACGATGTCCGCCACCGATCGATCGTCGGTGTAGGCCGCCGGATCCGTCGGCCGGTCCGAGAGGCCGTTGCCGCGGCCGTCGAACGTGACCACCCGGCAGAACCGGCTGAGGAAATGGATCTGGCCCTTCCACTGCCGGGAGTGGATGATCGGCGCGGATGGCAGGAGGACGACCGTCGTGTCGCCCGAGCCGTACTCGTCCCAGGCGATCCGGACGCCGTCCGGGCCGGCGGACAGCCCGCTCCCGGTCGGCAGGCGGGCGCGCCCGCCGTCGGCGACGGCGGACGGCAGGGGCGGCGAGGGGATGGGTCGGGATGCCGTGACCATCAGGGATCCCGCGAGACGCGCTCGACGAAGTCGCGGATCGCCCGGTTGACGAGGACCGGCTCGCGAAGGTTGGGGGCGTGGCCCCCGCCGCCGACGGCGACGAGCCTGCCGCCGACCTCGGCCGCGATCCGGGGGGCCGTCTCGAACGGGATGATCCGGTCGGTCGTCCCGTGGATGACGAGGGCGGGGCAGCGCACCCGGCGCAGGAAGGCGATGCCGCGGCCCTCCGTCGACGGCGGCACCGGCCAGTCGGCCGGTCGCCGCAGGTACGGCGCGCGACGAGTCGCGATGATCGTCTCCGGATCGGTCCCGAGCGCCCAGGCGATCCCGTCCTCGACCGGCTTGCTGGAGTGCGGCTCGGAGAAGATCCGGGTGCCGACGAACCAGTCCGCGAAGCCGGGCCAGTCGCGTCGCCAGAAACGGGCGTTGTAGCGGCCCCACCCGTCGTCGTGGTCCGCGTGGCGCGGCTTCTCGAAGTCGTCGTCCGCGGCCACGTCGGGCGTGCCGGGCGGCCGATCGCGGACGCCGATTCCGGCGCCGATCAGGATGATGGCCCGGCTGCGCTCGGGGTGCTCGATCGCGAAGCGGACCGTGTAGCCCGCGCCCATCGACAGGCCGGCCACGACCGCCCGGTCCGTCCCGGTCGCGTCGAGCACCGCGGCGGCGTCGGCGGCGAACTCCGTGTCGGCGTAGGCGGCCGGGTCCGTCGGCCGGTCGGAGCGCCCATTGCCGCGTCCATCGAACGTCACGACCCGGAAGTGCCGGGCGAGGTACGGGATCTGGAGCTTCCAGTGACGGGCCGGGAAGATCGACCACGTCGGCATCAGGAGGAGCGTCGGGCTGCCCTCGCCGTAGCGCTCCCAGTGGACCCTGACGCCGTCGCGATCGACGAAGCCGGTCTCGTCCGGGAGGCGCGCCCGGCCGGACGCGTCGGCGGGCTCGTTCCCCGCCAGCGGGGCCGCCGTCGATGGCGCGACGGTCGCCGTCGCCGCCCGGTCCACGTCAGCGCTCCTCGAAGGATCGGATCAGGGCGCCGATCTTGCGCAGCGCGGATCGGGCCGGCAGCTCCTCCTCGGTGAAGCCGAGAAGGATGGCCGACTCGGCGCCCATGAACGGCAGGCCCATCAGCGCCGAGACCTCGGCCGGGGTGAACGGGCCAAGGCCACCCAGGCGCCGAGCCTCGCGCTCGGCGACCTCGGCGAGCAGCCGATACCAGCCGCCGAGATAGCCGCGAACCGCTGCCGCCACGTCGGCGTCGGACCATCCGGCCGAGATCATCTCCTGGAGGATCCGGACATAGCCCGACGCGAGGTCGGCATCGAGGTAGTCGCAGGCCCGATCCCACTGGACCGACAGCGGCTCGGGCCCGCCGAACATCGCAGCCTGCCGCTCGAGCAGCGATCGGTTCTCGGCCTCGAGGACCGCCAGGATGAGCTGCTGCTTGCTGCCGAAGTGGTAGTGGATCTGGCTGAGGGGCACCTCGGCGGCCTCGGCGACGGCCCGCGTCGAGAGGTTGGCGGAGCCGACGGCGAGCAGCGTGGCGCGGGCGGCCTCGATGATCGAGGCACGCGTGTCCGACGTCGCCTGCTGGCGGCGTTCGGCCCGCGTCGCTGGAGCCGCCTCAGTCCCGTCCACGTCGGGCCGAGCATACGATCCCCACGCTCATCCGGCGACCGCGAAGACCGCGGCCAGGACGAGAACGAAGCCGAGCGGGCGGGTCAGGCGCCGGCCCCACGGCAGGTTCTTCTCGATCGCGGTCAGCGCGCCGAGTCCGATCATCACGGTCAGGCTGCCGAGCCCGACCCCGAACATCACGAGCATCAGGCTCCAGCAGCAGCCGACGCAGAACGCCCCGTGGGCCACGCCCATGGCAAAGGATTCCCGTCGGATGGACGTCCCCCGCCAGCGGTTGACGACGAAGCCGAACGGGCTCCGGCACTCGTCGAGGCAGCGATCGCGGAGCGGGCTGAACTGCCACAGGCCGGCGATCCCGAGGGTGATCCCCATGATCAGCTGGGGGTGGGCGGCGAGCCACGGCCACGCGTCGACGGCGGCATGGATCAGCCGGTCGAGGAGCCAGGCCGCCGCGCCGAACCCCGTCCAAACCGCGAGATAGCCGGCGAGGAGCAGCCCGACGAGAACGCCCGGCGCGGGCCGGCGACCGATGACCGCGGCGAAGACCAGGACGAGGGGGACGCTCGACGGCAGCATCATCGCCACGATCATCACCACCCAGCCGACGGTGAACAGGAGCGCATCGACGGGCTGGACCGCGGCGACGGCGTCGTGACGGAGGTAGCGCGCCCACGGGGATGCGCTCCAGATGGCGAGGGACAGCCAGGCGACCGCCGCGAGCGCGACGAGCGACCCTGCGAGGATCGCCCGATCGCGCCGCGCGTCGCGGAGGTGCGACGTCGTGAACATGTCGGTCGCCCGTCAGGCGGCGAACCGGAAGTGGCCCTGGAGCGCGTTGTTGCCCTTGCGGTCGACGTCCGGGAGCCCGTGCGGCTTGCCGTCGCGGGTGAAGTGGCTCGACTTGGCGGCGTAGACCGGCGAGCCCGGGATCGTCGAGAACACGGTCTCCGACAGGACCGTCGTCTTGCCTGTGGCGCCCGTGAAGGGGATCAGGTCGGCGTCGGCGACCGCGCCGATCGTCAGGCGACCCTGGCCGCCCTCGACGGTGAACGTGATCGGCACGCGCTCGACCGACACGACCTCGCCGATCAGTCCGGCGAGATCGGCGATCGCGCCGCCCTTCTGGCCGGTGAAGACGCCGAGCAGGGCGTCCTGCTGCTGATCGGTGGCGCGATCGTCGACGAAGACCGCGGCCTTCCACGACTTCGGGACGAGGACGTTGCCGGGGATGTGGACCGACAGGGCGACGGTCAGGCCGGACACGTCGAGCCCCTCGATCGACCCCGTGTCGATCCGCCAGGCGAGGGCGGAGTCGCACGTTCCGCCGTCGGGGTCCTCGCCGATCCAGCACGGGCACAGGACGTTGCAGGAACAGACCTCGAGCAGCCGGCCTTCGATGTCGTACGTCATTTCGGGATGCCTCCGCACACTTGCTCTTCGTCCGGCCCAGTCTGCTCAGTCGGTCGATCGACCGACATCGGTCGGATGACCGATACACTACGACCGTTGTCAACCCCCTGAGTCGGGAGCAGGGCGCGCGCGATCCGTCCGTGGCTCGCTGGGGCCCGGGCGGGCTCGGCGTCGTCGCCGAGCGACTGCGGGCCGTGCGCGCTCGCCGGAGAGAGGGCGCTAGCCGGAGACCACGACGGCCTCGTCGATCGGCGGGTACGCGCCGCGGAGCCAGGCGTCGATGGAGTGGGCGGCCCGCTTGCCATCGCCCATCGCGAGGATGACCGTGGCCGCGCCGCGGACGATGTCGCCGCCGGCGAAGACGCCGGGCATGCTCGTCATCCCGTGCTCGTCGGTCGTGATGTAGCCCCACTCGTTGATCGTCAGCTCCGGGGCGGTGGCGGTGAGGAGCGGGTTGGACTTCGTCCCGATCGCGACGACGACGATGTCGCACTCGATCTCGAACTCGGATCCGGGGATCGGGCTGGGCCGGCGCCGTCCGGACGCGTCCGGCTCGCCGAGCTCCATCCGGATGCAGCGGATGCCGCGCACCCAGCGGTCGTCGCTGGCGAGGACCTCGACGGGGGCGGCGAGGTATTCGAATGCCACGCCCTCGTCGTGGGCATGGTGGGCCTCCTCGGCCCGCGCCGGGAGCTCGTCCGCGCTTCGCCGGTAGACGATCGTCGCCTCGGCCGCGCCGAGCCGCCGGGCGGTCCGGACGCTGTCCATGGCGACGTTCCCGCCGCCCACGACGACGACCCGCTGGCCGTGGAGGACGGGCGTGTTCGTGTCCTCGGTCCAGGCGCCCATCAGGTTGACCCGGGTCAGGTACTCGTTCGCCGAGTAGACGCCCTTGAGGTTCTCGCCCGGGACGTCCATGAAGACCGGCAGCCCCGCTCCGACGGCGACGAAGATCGCGTCGAACCGCTCGCGCAGCTCGGCCAGGGTGAACGTCTTGCCGATGATCGCGTTCGGCTCGATCTGGACGCCCGCGTCACGCAGCCGCTCGACCTCGGCCTGGACGATGTCCTTCGGCAGGCGGAACTCGGGGATGCCGTAGATCAGGACGCCGCCCGGGGCGTGGAAGGCCTCGAAGATCGTGACCTCGTAGCCGACCTTGGCGAGCTCGCCGGCGGCGGTCAGCCCGGCCGGCCCGGAGCCGACGATCGCGACCGACCTGCCGTTGGCGACCGGGCGGACGTGGGTCTGGCTCTCGGGGTTCGCCTGGGCCCAGTCGGCGACGAACCGCTCGAGGCTGCCGATCGCGACCGGCTTGCCCTTCTTGCCGCGGAGGCAGACCCCCTCGCACTGGCTCTCCTGGGGGCAGACCCGGCCCGTGACGCACGGCAGGGCGTTGTCGTCGAGGAGCAATTCCGCGGCGGCCGGCAGGTCGCCCTCCCGGAGGTGCTTGATGAACTTCGGGATGTTGACCCGGACCGGGCAGCCGTCGACGCAGTACGGCTTGGGGCACTGGAGGCAGCGCTCGGCCTCGAGCATCGCCAGCTGGTAGGTGAGCCCCAGGTTGACCTCGCGGAAGTTGCCGGCGCGCGCGGTCGCGTCCTGCTCGGGCATGACGACGCGATCGATCGCCATCCGCTCCTTGGGGCTCAGGGGCGGGCGCTCGGCGGCGGGCTCGGGGATGGTTCCCGCGGTCGGTTCCGCGGCGGGTTCGAGCGAGTCGGTCATCGGGATGCTCCGGGGATGATGGCCGCGGTCGTCGCGGCGGGGGGCTTGCGGAGGCCGACGTTGCAGGGCTCGCGGTGGGCGAGGGCGTCGCGCTCGAAGTCGCGATAGGTGCCGAGGCGGTCGGCGAGCTCGGCGAAGTCGACGAGGTCGGCCTCGAACTCCGGGCCGTCGACGCAGGCGTAGCGAGTGACGCCGTCGACCGTGACCCGGCAGCCGCCGCACATCCCGGTCCCGTCGACCATGACCGGGTTCAGCGAGACGATCGTCCGGACGCCGAGCGGGCCGGTGACGCCGGCCACGGCCCGCATCATCGGGACGGGCCCGACGGCGTAGACCGCCGCGACGTCGCCGTTCGCGAGCTCGTCGCGGAGGGCCTCGGTCACGAAGCCGGGGCGGCCGTACGTGCCGTCGTCGGTGCAGGGAACGACGCGTCCGGCCGCCGCCAGCTCGTGCTCGAGGATGACCCATTCGCGGGAGCGCCCGCCGATGATGCTGGTGACGTCGACGCCGAGGCGGTGGAGGGCCTGGGCGATCGGCAGGATGACCGCGGTCCCCACCCCGCCGCCGACGCACACGACGCGGCCGGTCTCGACGAGGTCCGTCGGCCGTCCGAGCGGCCCGGCGATGTCGGTGATCGCGTCCCCGGGGGCGAGGTCGACGAGGTCGGCGGTGCTCTTGCCGATCGACTGGATGACGAGGCTGATCGTGCCGGCGTCCGGATCGGCGTCGGCGATCGTGAGGGGGATGCGCTCGGCGCCCGGGCCGAGCCGGACGATGACGAACTGGCCCGGCCGGCGGATCTCGGCGATCCGCGGCGCCTCGAGGACGAGGCGGGTCACGTTCGGGGAGAGCTGGTCTCTCGCGACGACGGTATGCATCGGACTCCCGGGCACGGATTTCGTGCTTCGATCGTGCCCGACGCGGCGGTCGCGACCCACCGCCCAGTGTGCCCGTAGACGGGGGCCGAACGTCACGAGCGGCCCGGGACACCGGTCATCCCGGCCGGATGTTCGGTGGCGGCTCGGTGATCGTTCCACGATCGCGGAACCAGTTCGCTCCGGCAGGACGTTCCGTTTGCGGTGAACGACGCGAAAAACGGGGCGCAGGGCGGCCGCAGCCGGCAAACGGCTCGCCGCCGGCCGGCATGCCGCCGACTCGCCTGCCGCCGCCGACTCGCAGGTCGCGCACAGGCAGGATTTCGCGATCGTTCCACGATCGCGGAACGAGTTCGCCCGCGCCGGAGGTTCCGCTTGGGGTGAACCTGCACCCGGCGTACCGCAGGCCCGCATGCCGCGGGTCCCGCATGGACCGGGTTTGCGATCGTTTCACGATCGCGGAACGAGTTCGGCGGCAGCAATCGTTCCGTTTGGGGTGAACGATGCGAAAACAGGGCGCTGGGCGACGGGGGCCGGGCACGGACGGGATGCGACCAGGTCGATCAGCCGCTGTCACGCGGTCGCGGAGCGTTGGCCGGTGGAAGCGCGGGTGGCTACTCCCCGGTGGCGGCCGCGGCGGCCGCGCCGAGGATGTCCGCGTCCTTGCCCTTCGGCCAGTAGAGCTCCTTCTTCACGTGGAACTCCGGGAAGTTGCGGGCCATCAGCTGGCGCTCGACGTTCAGGATCATCTCGGGGTTGCCGCAGATGTACACGACCGTCTGGTCGGGGTCGAGATCGAGGTCCTCGCAGACGCTGTCGATCACGGCCTCGACCCGGCCTGTCCGGCCGGTCCAGGCGGCGTTGCGCGGATCGGCCGGCCGGGAGATCGTCGGGATGTAGGTCAGGGGATAGGTCCCGTCGCGCTCCCACGCCTCCATCTCGCCGCGGTAGCCGAGCTCCTCCTCGTACGAGCAGCCGTGGAGGACGACGGTCCGCCGCGGCGCGTCGGCCGCCTGGGTCTCGCGGATCATCGCGATGAACGGCGCGATGCCGGTCCCGGTCGAGACGTAGACGTGGGTCCGGTCGTCCTCGGGCTCCAGGAGGAACTTGCCCTTCGGCCCGATCATCCGCATCCCGTGGCCGATCGGCAGCCGCCACAGCAGCGAGGTGAACCGCTCGATCGGGACGAGCCGGACGTAGAACTCGTAGCCCTCGTCCCCGGCCACCCGCGGCGCCGACGCGACCGAGTACGGCCGCTGCCACAGCCGGCCGTCGGCGAACACCCCGATCGTCATGTACTGGCCGGGCTCGAACGGCGTCGGCTCGCCATCGAACTTCACCCAGACGTACGCGAGGTCGTCGGTCTCGTCGACCCGTCGGACGAGGGTCGCGTTGTACTGCGGGGCGGCGGGTTCGATGGCGCGGCTGTCGCCGGAGTCGGTCATGGCGGTCGATGGCCTCGGGGCGCGGATGGATGGACCGATGGTACCCGGGCGGCGCCCGACGGGCGGGGTTCGGCGGGCACCTCGCCCGGCCTCCCACGAGACGGTCGGCACGGCCGGTTGCCGCGCGCGGCCGTGCGCGGCCGTGGCCGGTGCGCCGGGTCACCGATCGGCAACCCGAGGCGGACCGGGGCCGCGGGTACAATTGCGGTCTGCAACGAACGTCTTCCGCGTCGCCCACGGGCGGCGTCCACGCCCCGAGGAGCCCCCGATGGCCACGACCGCCGCGTCCCCGACCGACCGTCCGCACCGCGCCGCCAAGCGCTACATCTACGCCTGGGGCGACGGCACGGCGGAGGGCAACGGCGGGATGAAGGACCTCCTCGGCGGCAAGGGCGCGGGCCTCGCCGAGATGACGATCGCCGGCCTTCCGACCCCTCCCGGGTTCACGATCACGACCGAGGCCTGCAACGACTACTTCGCGGCCGGCGAGCAGCTCCCGGAGGGCCTCTGGGACGACGTCCTCGAGGCGATGCACCAGGTCGAGGCGCGCTCGGGAAAGGGCTTCGGCGACCCCCAGAACCCGCTCCTCGTCAGCGTCCGGTCCGGGGCGAAGTTCTCGATGCCCGGGATGATGGACACCGTCCTCAACCTCGGGCTCAACGAGCAGACCCTCCAGGGCATGGTCGCCCTGACCGGCAATGAGCGCTTCGGCTGGGACGCCTACCGCCGATTCGTGGCGATGTTCGGCCGGATCGTCATGGATGTCCGGGCGGAGCGGTTCGACGCCCCCCTCGAGGCGAGCAAGGAGCGCCACGGCCACGGCGCCAAGGACACCGACCTCGACGTCGCCGACCTCAAGGCCCTCGTCGCCGAGTACCTCGCGATCGTCCGGGCCGACACCGGCCGGGACTTCCCGACCGACCCCTACGAGCAGCTCGACCTCGCGATCAAGGCCGTCTTCGCCTCATGGTTCGGCAAGCGCGCCAACGACTACCGGACGAGCCAGAAGATCCCCCACGATCTGGGCACCGCGGTCAACGTCGTCACGATGGTCTTCGGCAACATGGGCGACGACTCGGGGACCGGCGTCGCCTTCACCCGCGACCCCAACACCGGCGAGCGCGTCCTGTACGGCGAGTACCTGACCAACGCCCAGGGCGAGGACGTCGTCGCCGGCGTCCGGACCGCCCCGAAGATCGCCCAGATGGCGACCGACATGCCGGCGGTCTACGACGAGTTCCAGCGGATCGGCCAGCAGCTCGAGAGCCATTACCGCGACGTCCAGGACCTCGAGTTCACGATCGAGCGCGGCAAGCTCTACATGCTCCAGACCCGCTCGGCGAAGCGGACCGCGGCGGCCGCCGTGAAGATCGCGGTCGACATGGTCGCCGACGGCATGATCACGAAGGAGGAGGCCGTCGGGCGGATCGAGACGGCCCAGGTGGACCAGCTCCTCCGCGCCCAGTTCGACCCGCAGGCTCGCCTCGCCGCCGAGCGGATCGCGAAGGGCCTCAACGCGTCGCCCGGCGCGGCCGTCGGCAAGGCCGTGTTCGACGCCGACGTCGCGGTCGAGTGGGTGAGCCGCGGCGAGAAGGTCGTCCTCGTCCGCGTGGAGACCTCGCCCGACGACTTCCACGGGATGGCCGTCGCCCAGGGGATCCTGACCGCCCGCGGCGGCGCGACCTCGCATGCCGCGGTCGTGGCCCGCCAGATCGGCAAGCCGTGCGTCGCCGGCTGCGCCGAGCTGGTCGTCGACTACGGCTCGCAGAGCGCCCGCTCGTCCGACAGCGGCCTCAGCTTCAAGGAGGGCGACTGGATCAGCGTCGACGGCTCGACCGGCGAGGTCTTCGTCGGCGCCCTGCCGACGGTCGAGGCGAGCTTCGAGGACCAGCCCGAGCTCCAGACGATCCTCGGCTGGGCCGACGGGTTCAGCCGGATGGCCGTCTGGACGAACGCCGACAAGCCCGAGGAGGCGGCCCAGGCCCGGAGCTACGGCGCCCGCGGCATCGGCCTCTGCCGGACCGAGCACATGTTCCGCGAGGGCGAGCGGCTCGACATCGTTCGCGGCGCGATCCTCGTCGCGAGCGTCGCCACCCGGGCGAAGGCGAAGCGGGACGCGGAGCCCGTCGCCGATGCCGCGCCGGTCGAGCTCACCGCCGACGAGCAGGAGGCGATCGCGACCTTCGACGCCGCGATGGCCAAGCTCGAGGTCCTCCAGCAGGGCGACTTCGAGGGCATCTTCGAGGCGATGGACGGCCTGCCCGTCGTCGTCCGCCTGATCGACCCGCCGCTCCACGAGTTCCTGCCGAACCTCGAGGAGCAGCTGGTCAAGGTCACCCGGGCCGAGCTGCAGGGCGGCGCCTCGGACGAGGACAAGGAGCTCCTCGCCACGATCCGCTCGCTCC
The DNA here is from genome assembly GCA_963710105.1 of uncultured Chloroflexia bacterium. Lineage (GTDB taxonomy): Bacteria > Chloroflexota > Limnocylindria > Limnocylindrales > CSP1-4 > CF-46. The sequence goes on along the minus strand of CAVPYV010000001.1, from coordinate 1,803,202 downwards.
ACGAGCAGAACCCGATGCTCGGCCTGCGCGGCTGCCGGCTGGGGCTGATGATCCCCGACTTCGTGAAGATCCAGACGCGGGCGATCCTGAACGCCGAGATCGCGGTCAAGAAGCGCGGCGGCCACCCGATCGCCAAGATCATGATCCCGCTCGTCGGCCACGTGAACGAGCTGGCAGCGACCCGGGCCCTCCTCGAGAAGGAGGCGACGGCGGTCCGCGAGGCCGCCGGCGGGGTCGAGGTCGACTACAAGTTCGGGACGATGATCGAGGTCCCGCGCGGGGCGCTGACCGCCGACGAGATCGCCCGCGAGGCCGACTTCTTCAGCTTCGGCACGAACGACCTGACCCAGATGACGTTCGGCTACAGCCGCGACGACGCCGAGGGCGGGTTCCTCCTGAAGTACGTCGAGGACGGGATCCTGCCGGTCAACCCCTTCCAGACCCTCGACGACGCCGTCGCCGGCCTGATGCGGACCGCGGTCGAGAAGGGCCGCTCGACGAAGCCCGGGATCGAGCTCGGGATCTGCGGCGAGCACGGCGGCGACCCGGAGTCGATCCACAAGTGCGAGCGGATCGGGCTGGACTACGTATCCTGCTCGCCGTACCGCGTGCCGGTCGCGCGCCTGGCTGCGGCCCAGGCCGCGATGGCCGGCGCCGAGCGCGACCGCTAGGTCCGCCGCGCCCCTAGCTGTCCGCGCCCTCCGGGACGGCGCGCCCGTCGTCGACCGCGACGTACGGGACGTAGTCGGGCCACCACATCGCGGCATCGATCGCCGCCGCGATGTCGACCTCGTCGGGCAGGCGGGCGAGCCCGTCCTCACGGGCCGCGGTCGCGACCGCGATCGCGATCGCCCGGGTGACGTCGCGGAGGCGGTCGACGGTCGGGTAGATCGCGCCGACGGCGAGCCGCTCGTCGGACACCTGCGTCGCGAGGGTCCGGGCGGCGACGAGGAACAGTCGATCCGGCATCGTCGCGGCCTCGGCCACGATCGCCCCGAGGCCGAGGCCCGGGAACACGAAGACGTTGTTCGCCTGGCCCACCTCGTGGCGGACGCCGTCGTGCTCGACGGCGGGGAACGGCGAGCCGGTCGCGACCAGGGCCCTTCCGTCCGACCAGCGCAGCACGTCGGCCGGGATCGCCTCGGTTGCCGTCGTCGGGTTGGACAGCGGCATGATGATCGGGCGCGGCGTCGCGGCGGCCATCGCCGCGATCAGCGGCTCGTCGAACCGCCCCGGCGTCCCGGTCGCCCCGAGGAGGATCGTCGGCCGGATCGCCCGGACGACGTCGAGCAGGCTCGGCGGCCCGTCGCCGTCGGCCGCGAACCCGTCGGCCGCGAGGCGCTCCCATGGGCGCGCGATCTCGCGCTTGTCGTCGTCGAGGTCGGCCCGCCGGTCATGGACGAGCCCGTGAGTGTCGACCATGACGATCGCGGCGGCGGCCTCGGCGGGGGTGGCGCCGTCGTCGATCATCGCCAGCCGGATCAGCCGGGCGATCCCGATCCCGGCCGCCCCGGCTCCGGCGATCACGACCCGCTGGTCCACGAGCCGCGCCCCGAGCAGGCGGAGGCCCGCGAGGATCCCGCCCAGGACCACGGCCGACGTTCCCTGGATGTCGTCGTTGAACGAGCAGAACCGGTGGCGGTAGCGGTCCAGGATCCGCAGCGCGTTGTGCTGCTTGAAGTCCTCCCACTGGATCACGCAGCCCGGCCACGTCGCCTCGACGCCCGCGACGAACGCCTCGACGAGGGCGTCGTACGGGGCGCCGCGGAGGCGCGGGGCGCGGTGGCCGAGATAGAGCGGGTCGGCCAGGAGGAGCGGGTTGTCCGTGCCGACGTCGAGCGAGACCGGCAGGGTGACCGACGGGTGCAGCCCGGACGCGGCGGTGTAGAGCGCCAGCTTGCCGATCGGGATCGCCATGCCGCCCGCCCCCTGGTCGCCCAGCCCGAGGATCCGCTCGTTGTCGGTGACGACGATCAGGCGGACGTCCTCGTACGGGCTGTTGGCCAGGAGCTCGGGGATCCGGTCGATGTCCTCCGGGGTGATCCACAGGCCGCGCGTCCGGCGGATGATGTGGCTGAACTCCTGGCAGGCCCGCCCGACCGTCGGGGTGTAGACGATCGGCAGGAACTCGGCCGGGTGGGCCGACAGCAGCCGGTAGAACAGCGTCGCGTTGCGGTCCTGGAGGGCGGCCAGGCCGATGTAGCGCTCGAGTGGATCGTCCTTGCGACGGAGGTGCTCGAGCTCCAGCTCGACCTGCTCGTCGATCGTGAACACCCGGTCGGGCAGGAGGCCGTCCAGCCCGAACGCGTCGCGCTCGTCCGGCGGGAAGGCGAGGTCCTTCGTCAGGAGCCGGGCGCCGAGGAGCGCCGAGGCGCGCAGGCCGATCCGGGCCGGCCGGCCGGCCACGATTGCGTCGAAGGGCGGGAGGAGTGGGCGCATGGCTGCTCGAGTCTATCGGGCTAGACTCGGCTGACGATGTCCATTCGGCCCCTTCGTCAGCGCGTCCTGATCGTCGGCGGCGGCTTCGCCGGGCTGTACGCGGCCAAGGAGCTCGGGCGCGACGAGCGGGTCGAGGTCACGGTCGTCGACCGTCGCAACCATTTCCTGTTCGCGCCGCTCCTCTACCAGGTCGCGACCGGAGCGGTCTCGCCGGGCGACATCGCCCAGCCGCTCCGCTCGATCCTCCGCCGCCAGCGCAACACGACCGTCCTCCTCGGCGAGGCCGTCGGGCTCGATCCGGAGCGCCGCGAGGTCCACCTGTCCGATGGCGGGCCGATCCCGTACGACAGCCTGATCGTCGCGACGGGCGCGCGGTTCTCGTACTTCGGCCACGACGACTGGCGAGCCGTCGCCCCGGGGCTGAAGTCGCTCGACGACGCCACCGAGATCCGGCGGCGGGTCCTGATCGCGTTCGAGGCCGCCGAGCGTGAGCATGACCCGGAGCGGCGCCGCGAGTGGATGACGTTCGTGGTGGTGGGCGGCGGGCCGACCGGGGTCGAGCTGGCCGGAGCCCTCGCCGAGATCGCCCGCGACACGCTCCGCCGCGACTTCCGCTCGATCGACACCGCGGGCGCCCGGATCCTGCTGCTCGAGGCCGTCGACCGGGTCCTGCCGACGTATCCGAAGGACCGCTCGGCATCGGCCAAGCGCCAGCTCGAGCGTCTGGGCGCCATCGTCCGGACCGGGACGCGCGTGGTCGCCGTGGACGATCGATCGGTCACGGTCGAGATGGCCGGCGGCGTCACCGAGACGATCCCGACCCGGACGACCCTCTGGGCGGCGGGGATCCTCGCGACGTCCTTCGTCCACGCGGTGGCCGAGGCGACGGGCGCGCCGACGGATCGCAACGGCCGGATCCTCGTCGCGCCGGACCTCACGGTCCCCGGCCACCCCGAGATCTTCGCCGTCGGCGACGCCGCCGTGATGCCCTGGAAGCCCGACCGGCCCGTGCCCGGCGTCGCCCAGGGCGGGATCCAGGGCGGGCGGCACGCCGCGCGGACGATCCGGCGCCGGCTGTCCGGCGAGGCGACGCCGCCGTTCCGCTACTCGAACAAGGGCGACGTCGCGGTGATCGGCCGGCTGGCCGGCGTGACCGACATCCCGTGGCTCGGCCCGTTCGGGCGGCAGAGCGGGTTCTTCGCGTGGTCGCTCTGGCTGTTGATCCACATCGTGTATCTCATCGGGTTCGCCAACCGGCTCGTGGTGACCGTCCGCTGGGCATGGAGCTTCCTGACCCACGGCCGCGGCTCGCGGCTGATCACGGGAACGCCGCTGCTGCCGCCGATCCAGGAACCCGAGCCGCCCGCGACCGCCGAGCCCGACTGACCGCCGAGCCCGACTGACCGCTGTCGCCGCCCGATCCAGGCCGCCTGATCTCCCGGTGGATCAAATTCCGGCCAACCGAGCGTGACGGCATGTCGGATCCGGCGACCACACCCTCGATTCGGTTCGGCGTCACGCTCGGATGCGGAGCGGATGATCCCCGGCAGGATCGGCACGGCCGCCACCGCCGCCGCCGGGCGCCGGGGGTCGGGCCGCGGGCTCGGCCGCGGACCGCCCTCAGAACGTGATCATCGTCCGGACGCCCTCGCCGCGGCGCATCGCGTCGAAGGCGTCCTCGAGGCCGTCCAGGCCGATCCGACCCGTGACGAGCCGGTCCGCCGGCAGTCGGCCCGCGAGGTGGAGGGCCGCGTACCGGGCGAAGTCGACCGACGGCTCCGCGGAGCCGTAGTTCGAGCCGAGGATCCGCCGCCCACCGTCGACGAAGGGAAATGGCTCGAACGAGGCCCGCACCCCGAACGGGGTCATCCCGACGAGGACGGCGGTCCCGCCGGTCGGGAGGCAGGCGATCGCGGTCTCGATCGTCGCCGGCAGGCCGATCGCCTCGAAGCAGGCGTCCGGACCGCCGTCGGTCGCGTCGCGGATCGCCGCCAGCGTCTCGGCCGCGTCGGAGCCGGCGAGGATCCCGTGCGTCGCGCCGACGGCCCGGGCGAGCTCGAGCTTTCCCGGAACCCGGTCGACCGCGACGATCCGGTCCGCGCCGGCGAGGGCCGCGCCCAGCACGCACGACAGCCCGACGCCCCCGAGGCCGATCACCGCGACCGACGCTCCGGGCCGGATGTCGGCGGTCTTCGTCACGGCGCCGACCCCGGTCGTCACGCAGCAGCCGATGAGCGCCGCGACCTCCGGCGGCGTCCCGGCCGGGACGGGGATCGCCGCGGCGGCCGGCACGTTCTGGCGGTCGGCGAAGGTGCCGATCGCGCAGTAGGTCAGGACGTCGCCGCCCGCCGGGCGGTGCGTCGCGGCGCGGCCGCTCGGCATCCGGTGGGTGTAGGACGGGCTGGCCGAGCAGGACCAGACGCGGCCGGTGCGGCACGCCCGGCAGCCGCCGCACGGGATCAACCAGGACAGCGCGACGAGCCCGCCGACCGCCAGTCCCGGGGACCGGCCCGCGACTCCCTCGCCGAGCGCCTCGACGAACGCCGAACCCTCGTGGCCGAGGACGATCGGCCCCTCGCGCTCCCACTCGCCATCGCGGACGTGGAGGTCCGAGTGACAGACGCCGGCGGCGGCCATCCGGACGCGGACCTCGCCCGGGCCGGGCGGATCGAGCTCGAGCGTCTCGATCCTGGTCGGGACGCCGGGCCGGTCGAGGACGGCGGCGCGGATCGCGGCTCGCTCGGTCATGGCTGCAGGATCGCACGCCCCGTCGCTCGTGAGGAGGGCGTTGGCCGCCGCAGCCGGACTGGCGGCCCGGCCGGAGCGCTACGGGGTGATCACGACCGTTCCGACCATGCCATACGCCTCATGGCCCGGCAGGTGGCAGATGTACTGCTCGGAGCCGCTCGTCGCGAAGGTCACGGTCGTCCGCCTCACGCTGTTCGCGGCGATGCTGATCTCGGTCGGGCGTGCGTCGTGGACCGGCTCGGTGCCAGTCCGGTGACGCTCATGGGTGGCCGCGTCGCCGACGATCCATTCGTGGTCGATCGGGTCGGTGTTCGTGATTACGAAGGTCACGGGCCTGCCGGCGGGAACGCTGACCAGCGCCGGCTGGAAGTGCGAGTAATGGATCGTGATCGCGATCTCGATCGGATCCTGGGACCGGGCGACCGCATTCGCGGCAATCCCGGTCAGGGCGGCGATCGCCAGGCCGAGGCCGAGGCCGATCGCCGTCCGTGGGGCGGGCACGGGACCGACCTACCAGCCGAGGGGCCGGCCGGCCCGCGGGCCCGCCCGAGCGATCAGGGTGATCCCGACGAGCCCGACCGCGACGAACGCGAGAGCGAGCAGGAGCCGGCTGAGGTCGGCCGCGGCCGGCGGCACGACCGCGCCCGGCATCGTGAACCCGGCGTCGACGGCGGACGGACGGCCCGCCCCCGACGCGTCGATCGCGAGGTCGTAGCCGAGCTGAGCGGCGGTCCCGTCGACGGCGACCTTCGTCAGCCAGCCGGAGGACGGCACCCAGTCCATCCCGCGGTCGGCGTGGAGGTCATCGAGCAGGCTCCGGCTCGCGGCTGCGCTGTGGTCGAGGCGGATGCCGTTCCGGCCGGTCGGGGCCGGCAACAGCGCCGGCGCCCGGTCGGTGAGAAGATAGACGTCGGCCTGGACGGCGTCCTCGCCGGTCTTGCCCAGGGCGAGGATCCGCAGCGGCACCCACGGGTTGGCGGTCGGGATCGTGATGTGGACCGGCGTCCCGTCGCCGATCTGCTGGCCGCGCGCCTGGGCGGCGTCGGCGTCGAACGCCGCCGCGAGGAAGATCGGGCTGCGCTCGGCGTAGAAGTCGAGAACCTCGGGGGCGTCGGGCGGGAGGCGGAATCCGTGGTCGGTGGCCCACGCGCCGATGTCGGCCGCGCCGCCCTTGAGGACGGTCAGGTCGAGGGCGTCGATCTTGACGGTCATCAGCTCGACGGCCCCCGCTGAGGCCGCCGGCAAGGCTCGGACGGCGTCGAGGAGCTCGACGGGAGCCGTCTCCCGGATCAGCCGCTGGAGGGTCCAGTCGCCGCCCTTGACCACGCTCGTCGGCACGCCGGGCAGGGGAGTGATCGAGCCGAACGCGCCGCCGCCGCCGGCGAACTGGAACGCGGTGACGTAGTGCTCGACCCCGTCGTGATAGCCGGCGAGGGTCGTGGTCCGGAGCAGGTTGACCGCCCCGTTGGGCCCGATCAGGCCGCCGCAGGCGAGGGTCGGGGCCGCGGCCAGGAGCAGGCCGAGCACGGCCGTGGAAAGGCCGAGTCCGAGCCGACCGAATCGTCGTCGTCGCATCGCGTCGCCCTCCTGGGCTGGCCCGCCCCGGGCGGGGGCGGGGGATGCGGCTCCTGACGCCGGTCACCCGGACGGGGTTCCCCGCCGCGCGTGGCCCGGGTGCCGAGCGGCGGCTGCGCGGGCCCCGGTGTCGTGTGCCGCGCGCCGGGGTCGGCGCGGCCCGGATCAGCTCGGGTTCTCGACCCGCACGTCGTCGATCGCGGCCTCGACGATGCCGTTGTAGGCGCCGTCAGCCGCCTGGATGACGATCCGGATCGACTTCCCGGCCCACGGCGTCAGGGCGGCCGACCCGGTCCGCCAGGCGCCGGCCACCACCTGGTAGCTGCCGGCCCGCGACCAGACGAGGGTCCGGGCCTTCGTGGTCGCGTCCTCGACGAAGACCCGAAGGTAGTCGGCGCTGCTGCCCGGGCCATGGGCCCAGACGTAGCGGAAGGTCAGGTTGCCGGGCGTGGCCGGGAGGGCGATCGGGACGCTCTGGACGGTCGTCCGGCCGTCCAGGTCGTAGCTGTTCGCGCCGCGCCCCGCCAGGCGGCCGGTCACGAGCGCGAGATGGCCCGACGACGTGCCGCCCGGCTGCATCGTGACCCCGTAGGCCCGGGTCGGCAGCGGGTCGGCCAGGCTGAAGCGCGCGCTGGCCGGGGCCGTGTCGGTGCCGTCCGGGTTGCGGGTCCAGCCGCGGAAGATCTCGACGTCGTCGAAGTACGGCCCGCAGTCCTGCTTGGTGAGGCCGATCGCCGAGTACGGACAGCCGCCGACCGTCAGGAAGTACAGGAGCGCGTTCTTGTTGCGGGCGGTCTGGGTGGCGATCGTCTCGTCGGGCGGGTAGTGGTCGCCCCAGACGGTTGCGGTCTCCGGCGGGTACAGCTCCCAGGTGAACGAGAAGATCCGCTGGCTTCCGTACAGCCAGTCGATCTGGTCGCCGTCGGTGATGTAGAGGTCACTGGACTGCTCGGCCTTGTAGCCGTTCAGGGCGGCCATGCTCCGGCCCATCTTCACGAAGGCCTGGTGGTCGAGCGCGGTCATGTCGGTCGGGATGTCCGACTTCGTGTAGCCGTAGGGCCACAGGATCAGCTGGCCGTTCGTGTGGAACGTGATGTGGGCCCGGATCTGCTGGATCCCGCCAACGACCCGGCTGAGGACGAAGTCGCGGAAGGCTCGCGTCTCCGGGGCCGAGAAGGACCGCGGGCCGCGGTAGAGGATCGAGGACGGGCTCCCGGAGGAGCCGCCGCAGCAGCCGAAGTGATAGGCGTAGTTCCGGTTGAGGTCGGTCCCGATCGCGCTCGTCCGGGCGTTGGGCTGGCGGTTCTTGCGCCACGCGCAGTAGGGCGGATGGCTGCTGCCGGTGCAGGTCAGGTCGTACGCGAAGCCGTCCGGGTTGACCGCGAAGACGATGAAGATCTCGCGTGTGTCGACCAGGTCGGTGATCTTGGCGTCCGACCCGTAGCCGTCGACGAGGAGGTGGAAGAGGTAGAGCGCCTGTTCGACGGTCAGGTGTTCGCGGGCATGGTGGAGGGCGTCGAACAGGATCTCGGGCTCGGCCTCGTCGGTGGCGACGTTGTCGCTGACCTTCGCCGCCCAGATGTCCCGGCCCTGGTAGCTCTTGCCGATGCTGAAGACCTTGACGATGTCCGGGTGGGCGGTCTCGACGGCGTGGATCTCGTCCGTCATCTCGGTGAAGTTGTGGTACAGCGCATCCTTGGCCGGGAAGTCCGCCGCCGCGGCGGGCACGGCGGCGAGCGCGACGAACGCCGCCGCCGCCAGCGTGGCGAGCGAGAGCGATCGACGTGGGGCGCGTGATCGTCGGGGCATGGCGCCTAGGGTGCCCGCTGGCGGTGCTGCGGCGCAACCCCACCTCTGCCCCCGGGCGCGGGGTACGAAGGGGCCAGCCGGCGGGCGGCCGCGACCCGGATCAAATCAGCCGTCGACGCGGGACCCGAATGGGCAGCTCGATCCGGATCTCCGTGCCGCCGGCCGGCCCACTCCCGGCCGCGATCGTGCCGCCGTGGAGCTCGACCAGACCGCGGGCGATCGACAGGCCGAGCCCGCTCCCGGTCGAGCCGGCACCGCGCGCGAAGCGATCGAAGACGTGCGGCAGGAGCCGCGGATCGATCCCCGGTCCCGTGTCGCGGACGACGATCCGAACCGCCGCGCGGTCGCCGGGACGAGAGGCCGCGATCTCGATCCGACCGCCGGGCGGGGTGTGGCGGATGGCGTTCGCGACCAGGTTCGCGAGGACCTCGCGGATCCGGACGGGATCGAGGTCGAGGAGCGGGACATCGTCGTCCACGGCCGTCGCGATCTCGACCCGGCCGCCGTCGGCGACCGCGGCGAACGATGCGGCGACATCGGCGGCGAGGATGCCGACGTCGGTGGGCTCGCGGTGGAGCGAAAGCGACCCGGCCTCGGACAGGGCGAGCGTCCGAAGGTCCTCGACGAGCCGCCCCAGGACCCGCGTCTCCTCGAGGATCGCGGTCAGGTGCGCCTCGTCGGCGGGATGGACCCCGTCGAGGATCGCCTCGAGGTTGCCCTGGACCACGGTGAGCGGCGTCCGCAGCTCGTGGGTGACGTCGGCAAGGAGGCTGCGCCGCTGGGCCTCGTCGGCCTCCAGGCGGGCGGCCATCGTGTTGAACCCCCGGGCGAGGGCCCGGACGGGCGGCGGCACCGGTCCGGCCGGGTTGACCCGGGCGGCGTAGTCGCCGGCCTCGACCCTGGCGGCCTGGTCGACGAGCGCATCGAGCGCGGATCCGGAGCCGCGGATGGAGCGACCGGTCCGGACCAGCCCGACGACGACGGCGACCGCGACCCCGACGGCGGCGACCCGGACGACGACCCCGGCCGGGCCGGCGGCGTCGATGATGTGACCGACGACGCTCGTCGCGAACGCGAACAGGCCCAGGACCCCGGCCAGGAACAGGAGCCCGAAGAGGCAGCCGAACCCGCGCCAGGGCCGGCGCCGGCGCGGCGGCCAGGGCTCGTCGCGGGGCCACCAGCCCGGCCGCTCGCCGGTCGCGTCCACCCACGGCGGGCCCCAGCTCCCGCCCGGCCCGCGGCGGCGCGTCCAGCCGCGGTCCGCACCACGGCTTCCACCGCGCCGCCCGCCGGCCCGTCGGTCCGGAACCGAGCCGTCGGGCCCGTCGGGCCCGTCAGGGCCGGGGCCGGGGCCAGGCCCGGGATCGGTCACGGGGCGGGGCTCGGTCACGGGCGGTCGTCCGCGAAGCGGTAGCCGACGCCGTACACCGTGAGGACGTGGGTCGGCCGGCGCGGATCGGGCTCGAGCTTGCGGCGGAGGTTCTTGATATGCGTGTCGATCGCCCGCTCGTACGACTCGAACGCCACGCCGTGGACCGCGTCGAGGAGCTGGGACCGGGTGAAGATCCGGCCCGGCTGGCGGGCCAGCGCGGCGAGGAGGGCGAACTCCGTCGGGGTCAGGTCGATCGAGCGGCCGGCCACGTCGGCTCGCATCCGGGGCACGTCCAGGGTCAGGTCGCCGGCTCGGATCCGATCCGCGGCTGCCGGCGCGGCCGCGGCGTCGACCCGTCGCAGGACCGCCCGGACGCGGGCGACGAGCTCCCGCGGGCTGAACGGCTTCGTCAGGTAGTCGTCGGCGCCGAGCTCCAGTCCGAGGAGCTTGTCGAGCTCGTCGTCGCGGGCGGTGAGCATGATCACCGGCAGGTTCGAGTCGCGCCGGATCGCCCGGGTGACATCGAGCCCGTCGAGGCCCGGCAGGCCGAGGTCGAGGACGACCAGGTCCGGCCGATCGCGGCGCACGGCGGCGAGGGCGGCCTCGCCGTCGGCTGCCACGCGGACCGCGAAGCCGGCGTGCTCGAGGTAGTCGCGGGCGAGGTCCGCGATCCGCGGCTCGTCGTCCACGACGAGGATCGTCTTCATCGCGAACCATCCTAGGGGCGCGGCGGCGGCGCCGGGTCCTCGGGACCCGGCGCCGCCGCGAGGGGAGGGGTGGAGCGGCGGCTAACCGGCCGCCGGGCCGCCGGGCCGATCGGCGGACTCGCGATGGAGCGCCTCGTGCGTCTCCCGGACGCGCTGCTCCCAGGCATCCCGCCGCCCGTCGCCCCAGCCGCGCGGCCCACCCGGGCCCCAGCCGCGGCGCGGGCCGCCGAAGGCCGCCCGGATCAGGCCGATCAGGAGGAAGAGCACCAGCAGGCCGCCGAGGAAGCCGAAGAAGCCGAAGCCGTGGCCGAAGCCCCAGCCGTAGCCGACGTAGGCCGCGCCCGGCGCGACCGGGTACCCGCCGGGAACGATGACGGCCTGCCCGGACTGGACGAGCCCGGCCGTCACGCCGGCGTTGTATGAGGTCACGCCGATGGCGATCGCGCCGCCGACGAGGACGAGGACGAGGAGGAAGCGAGCGATCATTCGACCGTTCATGTTCGAGGGATCTCCGTGTGCTGCGGGTTCGATGGAGTCCATCCTGGGCACGCGATGTGGGCCGGATGTGAAGACGCCGTGGATCCCCTGAGGCTTCTCGGCGCCGCGATCCTGCAGCCATGCGTCTCCGTCCCAACCCGCCCCGCCTGGTCACGGTCGCGGCGGCGATCGCCCTGGCAGTCGTCGGCGTGATCCTGGCCCTGCCGCTGGCGCCGCTCGTCGACATCCTGAAGCCGGTCACGGACGTGACCGCGGGCTTCGGCCTCGGGCCGACCGTCGAGACCGGCTGGCTCGCCCTGTTCGTCTCGTCGTCGCTGCTCGTGATCGGCTCGCTCGTGCCGGGGATCTGAGATGAACCGGACCAACTTCGCGCCGACCGCGCGGACGATCGCCGTCGCGCTCGTCCTGATGATCGCCGGCCTGCTCGGGACCTACGGGACCGTGATCCCCGACCAGGCCGGCGTGCTCGCCTTCGTCCTGGCCATCGTCCTGCTCCTCGTCGGGATGGTCGTCCGGGGGATCTGAGCGGTCGGGACCGACGCGCCGCCGGGCGGCGGCCTTCAGGCCAGGGCGAGCGCGCGGTGGCTGAGCTCGTAGGCGGTGGCGTGGTCGCCGGTCGCGGCAGCCAGCTCGCTCCATTCGGTGAGGACGAGGCGGAGCCGGCTCGCCGGACCCCGCTCGGCGGCTGATGCGGCCCGCTCGAGGCTTGCTGCGGCGAGGGCGAGGTCGCCGCGCCCGCGCGCCGCCCGGGAGACGGTCATGAGAGCGTCGACCACGCCCTTCTGGTTCCCGAGGCTCTCGGCGAGGTCCGCCGCGGCCGACGCTCGGCGCTCGGCCTCCGGCAGGTCGCCCCGGGCGAGGGCGATCCGGGCCTCGGTGTCGGCGAGGTTGGCGAGGCGAAACGCATCCTGCTCGCGCTCCATCCCGTGCCGGGCCTCCTGGGCATGGCGTTCTGCGGCATCGAGGTTGCCGAGACCGAGGTACGTCATCGCCAGCTCGTTCTCGATCAGGGCCGTTTCCATCCGGGCGTCGATGGACCGGAAGAGCGCCAGGCTCTCGATCCCCGTCCGCACGGCCCCCTCCAGGTCGCCCGACAGGCGGTAGGACTGGGCCAGCGAATGGAGCAGCGTGGCCCGGCGGCGATCGTCGAGGTCGGCGCCGATCGCGCGAGCCTCCTCGAGCAGCCCGATGGCCTTCGTCGATTCGCCGGCGTGGACCTCGACCATCGCGAGGGCGATGAGGATCCGGACGCGGAGGTCGGGATCGGTGGTCTCGACGCTCGTCGCGGCGAGGAGCTCCTCGAACAGCATCCGGGCGCGGGCGGGATCGTCGCTGGCATGGTGGCCGGCCGCCAGCCAGTAGGTCGCTCGCTGGGCCTCGGCCCGGTGGTTCGCCTTCGACAGCAGCTCGAGCGCCTCGGAGGCGAAGGCGATCGTGTCGTGCGACCGGCCGAGCCGGTAGTTGGCCTCGGCCAGTCCAAGCAGGCAGAGCCCGCGCCCGACGCCGGACGGCTCGGTGTCGAGGATGTCCTGGAAGCGGTCCGCCGCCGCCTGCCAGTCGCCGGCCGCGAGGCGCAGCTCCGCATCGAGCCGATGCCAGCGGGTGTCCTCGTCGGCGAGGAAGGCGCTGGGCACCGTTCCCAGCTTGCGAGAGAGGAACCGCAGCGCCGCAAGCGAGGGCTTGATCAGGCCGTTCTCGAGGGCGCTGATGTAGGCCTTCGTATAGCGCGGCTCGGCGAGCTCGCGCTGGGTCAGCCCGGCCCGGGTTCGGGCGGCCTTGAGGCGCGCGCCGACCTGCCGGGCGAGATCGAGGTCCTCGGTGGCAAGACTCGGTCGGTTGCGGGTCCGAGCCCCCGTCTGCGTTCCCATGGCGCGGATCATACGCCCCGGCACAAGCACCAGTTGACCCTCTCCCGGGTCCGTCGGTCGCTGGGTCGCCAGGGAAGGTCAAGAAATACTTGTGCAGATCGTGGAAGGCCGTACCATGCGTGGTGCGTCCTCGCGCCACGGGTCCGGGCGGAGAAGGAGCACCCCCAGTGCGTTTCCACCGAGCCCGAACCCTCACCATCTCGGCCATCCTCACCGCTGCGATGCTCCTGGCCAGCGTGGCCACGGTGCTCGCCGAAAGCGCTCCGGGCCCCATTCCGCGCTAGCAGCTCGAGCCCTCGCCCCGGCTCCAACGATCCGGTCGAACCGACACCGCGACGGCAATCCTGAAGACAGACGCCCGTGGCCCGCGGCGCGAGGATCTTCAATCGTCGCGAAGGTCGGTCCGGCCGGACCGCACGGCCGTCAGGGGCGTTCGGGGGAGCCGGAGCCGGCCGGTCCGTTCGGGGGACGACGGACCGGCCCGCTTCCGAGGCCGCTCCGTCGCTGTCGGGCGATGAGCGGCCGGGCAATGTCAATCATGGCGTGCGCGCGGTCCAGAGAGCGCGCATCGAAGAACATGCTCACCGACTCCTGGCCGGTCGCCGTCGAGAGCGCGATCCGGCCGGAGGGCGCGCTACCGAGCTCGAGGCGGATCTGGCGGATTTCGCTCAGGCGGAAGGACTGGATCCCCGTTCGCGGCCGGCGCTCCAGGCCGTCGCGGGCGACGATGACCCGGTCGGTCGTGAGGAACATCATCGCGCCGATCCCGCGGAGCACCACGAGGAGCTCTTCCTCGGCGCCAAGGTCCGGGCCGAGTCCGGCGCCGCGATCGTCGGCCAGGCCGAGATCCCGCGCGCGGCCGGCGCGTCCGGCCGCCGCCTGCCGCTCGGCGTCGTCGGTCGTTCGGGTCGTCCGGTGAGACAGCGTCGGTCCTCCCTGTGCCGGACGTGCCTGAGTCCCCGGGCCACAGACCGAATCCGGTCGGTTGCAGAATACTGGACTCCGGCGACTCTGCATACCGCTGTGCATCAATGCTCTTGCGGCTTCCGGTTCGACCGCCCCGGCCGGCCCCCTTGGACCGGATCGCCCGGCCGCGGCAGACTTGCGGCGTGGACCGCCGAGCTCGCCGATGGATGGCCGGACCGCCCGGCACGGGCAAGGGCCGGGGGCGGCCGCGTCTCGCGATCGGCGCCGCCGTCGGCATCACCGCGATCGTCGCGCTCGGCCTGATCGTGGGAGGCCGGCCCGCGGCGGAGCCCGGGCCGTCGGGTGCCTCCGCTCTGACGGGGCCACCGGCCGCCATCTCCCGGCCCGGTCACGAGGTCTACGGCTTCGTGCCGTACTGGGAGATGGACGACGCGATCGCCGCGCACCTCCGGGCGACCGATGTCACGACGGTCGGGCTCTTCTCGGTCACCCACACGGCGACGGGCGCCATCGACACGCGCCAGACCGGCGCGCGCCGGATCGACGGCCCGATCGGCCGCAGGATCGTCGCGGACGCCCACGAGCTCGGCCGGCGGGCCGACCTGACCTGGACGAGCTTCGGGCGGGCGAAGAACGCGGCCCTCTTCGAATCGGTCGAGCTCCAGGACGCGGTGATCGCGTCGCTCGTCGGGCTTCGGGCGGACCTCGACGCCGACGGGATCGTCGTCGACGTGGAGGGCATCGCGGACGTCGACATCCCCGCCTATGGCGGGTTCGTCGGCCGCCTGCGGACGGCCCTCCGGGCGGCCGACCCGGCCGTGACCGTCACGGCCGCGACGGGCGCCGGTCCCCAGGGGGCAGCCCTCGCTCTGGCCGCCACCGTCGCCGGAGCCGACCGGATCTTCCTGATGGGCTACGACTACCGCACGGCCGGCAGCGAGCCCGGGGCGTCGGCCCCGATGGCTCGGCGCGACGGCGCCGAGCGCTCCCTGGCGTGGTCGCTCGACCTGTACGCCGCGGTCGGCATTCCCACGGACCGGACGCTCCTCGGCCTGCCGCTCTATGGGCTGGCGTGGCCGACCGCCGACGCGGCGCTCGGGTCGGCCCGGACCGGGCCCGGCGACGTCTGGGTGCCGCGCCGCAACCTCGCGACCCTCGTCGACCCGGCGACCGTCGCGGCCTACGACCCGATCGAGGACGTGTCGTTCCTCGCCGTCCCGGACGGCGACCGCTGGCAGGCCATCTACTACGACACGCCGCGGAGCCTCCGGCCGAAGCTCGGGCTGGCCAACGAGCGCGGGCTTGCGGGCGCCGGGTTCTGGGCTCTCGGCTACGAGCGGGGCTTGCCGGCGTACACGGACCTGATCGCGGAATTCCGGGCCGGCGGGGCGATGACCGTCGCGGAATGGGGTCGGATCGATGCGCCGGTCGCGGCGGGTTCGCCGGGAAAGGTCGCCGCCGGGCGCTGATCCCGCGACCCGGGTCGCAGCCGAAGCGAGGAGCCCGCGGTGCGCGCTCTGCGCGATTCGCGGGCACTCGATCCGCCAAGCGTGGATACTGCGCGTCATCGGTCACTGCAGGGAGACTGAGATGCGGCGGTACTTGAGCGCGCTCCTCGTAATGGCTTGGCTCGTGACGGCGTGCGGCGGCGGGGCGACCGCCGACGGCGGCGGCGGCGGCGGCGGTGGTGGTGGCGGCGGTGGCTCCGATCTGCCTGCCCCGAGCACGGTCATCTTCGGGACGTCGTACGACCCCGGGACGCTCGGGGTCGCGGGCAAGTCGGGCTCGCTCAAGGCGGGGACGCCGATGATCGCTGTCGGGAGGGCCTTCACGGCCCGGCCGGCGTCGGAGGTCACGGTCCAGGTCGGCAAGGGCTCGACGAACTTCGCCCCGCGCCCGATCGCCGCCTCGAACAACCCCGACAGCGCGGACACGTTCGCGACCGACCTGACGCCGGACAACCTGACGCCCGGCACCTGGGTGATCTCGTTCCTCGGCGCGAACGGCCGGGTGATCGCCTCGGGATTCCTGACGGTCACGCCCTGACGGTCACGCCCTGAGGGTCGGGCGCCTCGGCGGTCGACCTCGGGCCGCGGCCACGTGCCGGTCACGGCCGGATCAGCCCGCGGCGGTGGAGCCCTGACGACCGCCGCGCTGTCGGATCCGGCTCAGCCCGTGCGCCGCCGAAGGTCGCGGCCCGGGATCCCGCGCCGCGCCAGCTCCGCCGCCAGGCCTTCGAGATCGTCGGCCGGCACGTAGATCGCCGGGACGTCGAAGATCGTCCAGTGGACGGGCGCCCGGAAGTCGATCCGGACCCCGCCATGATGGCTGCCGCCGAACGTCACGTCACGGTGCCGGATGCTCATCCTGACGCCGATCGCGGTGATCCAGCGGAACGGCCCCTCGATCTGCCAGCTCGCGACGTTGGCCATGGGCGTCCGGAAGCGGGACCAGCCGAACCGGACCTCGAGCGTGGCATCGGCCCCGTCGCCGAGGTCGACCCAGGCCTGCTCGGGGCGGACGCCGAACGCGAGCCGGAGGAGGCCGCGCGAGCGCCGGCCGACGCGGATCGGGAGTCTCGTCGATGGCATCAGCCGAAGCGTAGAGGACGGAGCGGGATGCCTGCCCGGCCACGCGCCGCGATGAGGGCTGCGCCGGCCGGGCGGCGCCGGATCGGGACGGTTGGCTCTTGCGACGCAGAGGGGCGGCGCGGAGAGTCGACGACGTCATCCGTGAAGGTCCGGCGTCCCGGCGAGGAGCTGACGATGGAGCACGAGGTCGCGGTCTTCGAGGTCGAGGAGCAGCGAGTCCTGTCGATCCGGGACCGAATTGAGCAGGGCAGGATCCCGCCGTTCATCGGCGGCTCGTTCGAGGAGCTGTTCGGGCGGCTCGCCCTCCTGGGCGTGGCGCCGGCGGGCGCGCCGTTCGTGATCTACCACGAGTTCGCGCCGCGCGACATCGACGCCGAGGTGTGCGTCCCCGTCGCGGCCCCGGTCGAGGCGTCCGGCCAGATCCAGGCCCGGGTGATCCCGGCGATGACGGTCGCGCGGACGCTCCACGTCGGTCCGTACGAGGACCTCGGCGAGGCATACCGGGCGATCAACGACTGGGTGGAGCGCGAGGGCGTCGATGGCGCCGGCCCGCTCCATGAGCGCTACCTCAACGGCCCCGGCGACGTCGCCTCGCCGGCCGAGTACCGGACCGAGGTCGACCTGCCGATCGTGGCGGCGCCGGCGGCGGTTCCCGTCTGATCAACTTCTTCGAGGTTCCCCGACGGCCCGATGGGGGCGGGCCGTCGGGGGCCGTCGGGGCGGCCGGCCGGCCGGCCCGTCCGGATGTGCCGAATCGCTCTCACGTCGCCGGCCGGCATCGCCGATCGTGAGCGCCATGATCGAGCCCGAGACCGCGCTGCTCGCAGAGATCGAGAGCGTCCACCCGAACCACCCGAACCACCCGGGCGGCCGAGATGACGGCCACCATCCCGCCGCGCCCGCCGCGGGGGAGCGGCCGGCCGAGCCGTCCGGCTCGCCGGAGGCGGCGACCCCGGAGCTGCCGTACGGCCCGTTCCTGCGGACGACGCTGCCCGCGATCAGCCGGGCCTTCCGCATCCTGAACCGGGTCTACGTCCTGCCCGCGATCAAGGCCGGCCTCGGCCCCTCCACGCCAACCCCGTCACCGGCTCGTGGATGCTCCTTCGCACGACGGGCCGGCGGACCGGGCTTCGCCGCGAGGCCGCCCTCGGCTACGCCCTCCTCGACGGCGCGGTGTACTGCTCGGCGGGGTTCGGACCGCGAACCGCGTGGTACCGCAACCTGCTCGCCGAGCCGCGCGTCGAGATCGTCCTGCCGTCCGGCGGGTTCGCCGCGATCGCCGAGCCGGTGACCGACCCGGCGGAGCTCGATCGCGCCTGGCGGGCGTTGATCCGCGCCCTCGGGATCCTCGGCCGCGTGTTCGTCTGCCGGGCCGACGCGCCGCCGGACGAGCTTGCCGCCCGGACGGCCAACCTGCCGCTCCTCCGGATCCGACCGACCGGCCTCGCCACCGGGCCGGCCGACCCGGGCGGGGCATTCTGGGTCGTGCCGATGGCGCTCAGCCTCGCCTGGCTCGCGATGCGCCTGCGCGCCCGCGGTCGGCGTCGGGCCTGATCCGGGTGGCGGGCCGTCACCGCCGGATGACTGGCGCGCTACGGCCGGTGCTCGATCGACGATCGATCGATCGCCCGGATCACGATCATCAGCCCGATCGCGATCACCGCGACCGGCCAGATCCGCTCGCCGTCCAGCTCGCCGAGGTCGAATCCCAGGGTGTTCCTGAGGACGTAATAGCCGCCGACGAGGAGGAGGATCGCGCCCAGGACCAGGGCGCCTGCATCGCGGCCGCGCCGACGTTCGTTCATTGCTCCCGTGCCCTCCGTCCCTCGGCCGATCCCGGCCCGCCAAGTGCGCGCTCCCGCGCGCGGATGCGGGAGAGCGGGACCGGGGCGACCCGCGGGAGGAGCGCCGGATCGCCGCCGCTCCCGCCCCCGTATCATCCCCGCCGCCGAGATCGCAGCCAGTGCCTTCCGACCCGAACGAACGTCAGGGTGTGGGCGCCGGGGACCGTCCGACCGGGCCGCCATCCGGGGATCGCCGGCTGGCCGGTCCGTCGGTGCACAGGTGGCGGGCGGCGGCAGTGATCGCCCGGGCGTCGATGCCGGCGTCGGCGAGCTGCTCCTCCGGCGTCGCCGAGCCCGGCATGTGGCGGACCGCGAGGCGAGTCACGCGGGCGGAGGCGCCGGCCTCCGCCAGCGCGGACAACACCGCCTCGCCGAGGCCGCCCTCCGCCCGATGATCCTCGGCGACGACGATCCGGCCCGTATGCCGCGCCGCGGCGGCGAGCGTCGGTCCGTCGATCGGCTTGATCGAGTAGCAGTCGACGACGCGGGCGCGGATCCCCTCCTCGGCGAGGGTATCGGCGGCGGCGAGGGCCTCGTGGAGGGTGATCCCGGCCCCGATCAGGGTCACGTCGTCGGCCGGGCCCGAGCGGACGACGCGGCTGCCGCCGATCGCGAACGGGTCGTCGGGTCGGTAGATGACCGGCGTCTCCCCGCGGGTCGTCCGGAGGTACACCACGCCGGGCCGGTCGGCCATCGCGGCGACGAGCCGGGCGGTCTGGTTGGCGTCGCACGGGTAGAGGACGGTGCTCCCCCAGATCGCCCGCATCGACGCGATGTCCTCCAGCCCCATCTGGCTCGGGCCGTCGGGGCCGATGCTGACCCCGGCGTGGGATCCGGCGAGGCGGATGTCGGCCCGGCTGACCGCGGCCATCCGGAGGAAGTCGAAGGCCCGGCTCCAGAACGCGGCGAAGGTCGAGGCGAACGGGACCCAGCCGCGGACCTGGAGGCCGATCGCGACCGCCGCCATCAGCTGCTCGGCGATGTACATCTCGACGTGGCGCTCGGGGATCGCGGCGGCGAAGAGGTCCGCGTAGGTCGAGTTGCCGACCTCGCCGTCGAGGGCGATGACCTCGCCGCGCGCCCGTCCGAGCGCGACGAGCGCCTCGGCATAGGCCCGCCGCGTCGCGACCTGCGTGCCCGGCTCGTAGCCCGGCAGGTCGAGCCGCCCACCCGGGAACCGATGCGCCGTCGCATCGCCGGTGGGGCCGGCGACCTGGACGGCGATCCGCTCCAGCGCGTCCGCCCCGAGCTCGCGCAGCGCCGCCGCCGGGTCGTCGAGCGCCTTCCCGTGCGCGCCGAGCCGGTCCTCGACCGCGCTCGCCCCGCTGCCCTTGATCGTCCGGGCGACGATCGCGCTCGGCCGGCCGGTCGTCTCGACCGCCGATCGCAGCGCCGCGTCGATCGCGGCGACGTCGTGGCCGTCGACCGCGATGGCGTGCCAGCCGGCTGCCTCCAGCCGACGGACGTAGGCGTCGAGGTCCCAGCCGTGCATCGTCTCGCTGGCCTGGCCGAGGCGGTTGACGTCGACGATCAGGGTGAGGCGCTCGAGGCGCTCGACGCCGGCCCGCTCGATCGCCTCCCACATCGATCCCTCGGCCATCTCGCCGTCCCCGGCGAGGACCCATGTCCGGTAGGGGAGCCGGTCGAAGCGCGCCCCGGCGAGGGCGATCCCGACCGCGATCGGGAGACCCTGGCCGAGCGAGCCGGTGGCGACGTCGATCCAGGGCAGGACGGGCACCGGATGACCTTCCAGCCGGCTGAGGCGCTTGCGGTAGGTGAGGAGGGTCGCGTCGTCGATCGCCCCGACGGCCCGGTAGATCGCGTAGAGGAGCGGCGTCGCGTGGCCCTTGCTGAAGACGAGGTGGTCGTTCCGCGGGTCGTCGGGCCGGCTGAAGTCATACCGCAGGTGGTTCGCGACGAGGACCGCCAGGAGGTCGGCCGCCGACATCGAGGACGTCGGATGGCCCGAGCCGGCCGCCGTGCTGCAGCGGATCGCGTCGATCCGGAGCTGTCGGCCCAGCCTCTCGAGTGCGTCCTGTTCGATCACGTTGTCCCCCCTCCTTCGGGTCGTTCGGCCCGGCCCGCCCCTCGCCGCCGGGGCCGTAGGCTGCGGGCATGCCATCGATCGAGCTCGTCGTCCCCAACCCGAGCGGGCTCCACGCCCGCCCGGCCACCCTGTTCAGCCAGGCCGCCGCCGGGTTCGCGGCGCGGATCACGGTCGAGAACATCGACCGCGGCACGCCCCCGGTCGACGCGAAGTCGGTCCTGATGATCCTGACCGCCGGCGTGTCGCGCGGTCACCGCATCCGCCTCACGGCCGAGGGCCCGGACGCGGACGCCGCACTGGCGGCCCTGGCCGAGCTCGTCGGCGCGGGGCTGGGGGAGACCCAGACCGACTGAGGTCGGCCGGCTTCGGTTGCCGTCGCGCGCGGATTGCCCCGCCATCAGGCCGGGATCGCCGGGCGGAGGACGGCGTCGAACCGGGCGCGGGCATCGGTCGCGGACCGATCGCCGAGCGCGGCGCCGGCGACGCGCGCCAGCTCTCCGGCATCCGCGGCGCGGATCGCCCGGCGCACGGCGGCGAGGCTCGGCGCGCTCATGCTGAGCGATCGCACCCCGAGCCCGACGAGGGCGAGGGCGGCCGCCGGGTCGCCGGCCATCTCGCCGCAGACCGAGAGCTCGATCCCGGCCCGGCCGGCGGCCCGCGCGGCGTCGGCGATCAGGCGGAGGACGGCCGGGTGGAGCGGATCGCGGTACCGCTCGAGGGCCGCGTTGCCGCGGTCGACCGCGAGCGTGTACTGAAGCAGGTCGTTCGTGCCGAGGCTCGCGAACGCGATCCGCCCGAAGTACGAATCGGCGACGAGGATCGCCGCCGGAATCTCGAGCATCACGCCGAGGCTGACCTCGCCCGCCGGGAGCCCCTCGGCCCGGAGCTCGGCGCGGCTCCGCTCGACCAGGTCGAGGAGCAGGTCGACGTCGCCGCCGTCGGCGATCATCGGCGCCATCACCTTGACCGGTCCGGCGGCCGCGGCCCGGAGGCAGGCCCGCAGCTGGCGGACGAAGACCGACGGGTCGTCATACGCCAGGCGGAGGGCGCGGACGCCGAGGAACGGATTGGCCTCGGCCGCGATCGGCAGGTAGGGGATGGGCTTGTCGCCGCCGAGGTCGAGGAGCCGGATCGTGACCGGCCGCGGGGCGAACGCCTCGACGACGCGGCGATAGGCGGCGAGCTGCTCCTCCTCGGTCGGCGGGTCGCTCCGCTCCAGGAACAGGAACTCGGTCCGGAACAGACCCACGCCCTGGGCGCCGAGCTCGATGGCGGCCGCGCACTCGTCCGGGGTGCCGATGTTGGCGAGGAGCGTGACGGTCGTCCCGTCGCGGGTCGCGGCGGCCATTCCGGCCTCGCCGCGATCCGTCTCCCGTCGCCGACGATCCGCTTCGGCCCCGGCCGCGAACCGGCGGCGGGTCGCGTCATCCGGATCAAGGACGACCCCGCCCGTCGCGCCGTCGATCGCGATCTCGCGAACCCGTTCGCCACCGTCCGTGGCGAGCGCGGCGATCAGCCCGGCCACGCCGACGACGGCCGGAATCCCGTAGGCGCGGGCGAGGATCGCGGCGTGGGCCGTCGCTGAGGAGCCCTCGAGGGCGATCCCGAGCAGCCGGTCGCGTGGCAGCCCGGCCGTCACCGACGGCGGCAGGTCGTCGGCGACGACGATCGCGGCGGCCTCGAGAATCGGTGCGGGCCGGCCGTTGTCGGCCGTCATGGCCCCGGCGATCCGCTCGACCACGTCGACGACGTCGGCGGCACGTGCCGCGAGGAGCTCGTCGCCGAGCGCGCGGAGCTGGTCCGCGATCGCCGAGCCGGCCGCCTGGATCGCCCCGATGGCGTCGTCGAGCCGGTCGATCCGCTCCTCCGCCCGGGCGCTCAGGGCGGGATCCCGGGCGATCGCCGCCTGGGCCGAGAAGATCGCGGCCTCGTCGGGATGGCCGTCCGCGGCGATCCGCGCCGCCACCTCGTCGAGGTCGCGGGCCGCCGCCGCGATCGCCGCCCGGAGGCGGGCGTGCTCGGCCGGGACGGCGGCGGCATCGATCGGGCCGCCGCCCGCGACGACGGACCGCTCGATCCGGGTCCAGGGGCCGCAGGCGATGCCCGGAGCCGCGGGCCGCCCCTGCATCGATCGCATGGCTCGATTGTCGGCGCGGCCCGCTGGCAGCGGCGCTGGCCATCCGGCCCGCTCCCGGTGGGCCGATGAGCCCTGTGACCGGCCGATGACGAACGCGATCCTCGGTCGTGATGGGGTCGGAGGGCCCCGGGGGCGGTATGGCCGACGGAAGGGAGATCCACGAGGTGACCGCGAGCCTGTCGAACGATGCCCGGTCGCTGTCGGCGCTCATCGCCGGCGACGCGATTCGGGTCGGCGTGGCCGCCGCCGACTGGCGGGCCGCCGTCCGGAGCTGCGGCGAGGCGCTCGTTGCCAGCGGCGCGACCGAGCCCGCCTACACCGACGAGATGATCGCCGTGGTCGAGCAGCTCGGCCCGTACCTCGTCCTCGCGCCGGGGATCGCCCTCGCCCATGCCCGGCCCTCGCCGGCTGTCCATCGGGCCGGGATGTCGGTGGTCACCCTCGCCTCGCCGGTGCCGTTCGGGCATCCCACCAACGATCCGGTCCGGCTCGTCGTCGGCCTCGCCGCCCTCGACGACGAGGGCCACCTCGAGGGCCTCGCCACGATCGCCGAGTTCCTGGCGGATCCGGGCCGGCGTGCGGCCCTGCTCGAGGCCCCGGACGCGAATGCCGTCCGCGACCTGCTGACGACCTACGAGGAAGGACGCTGACGTGAAGATCCTGGCGGTGTGCGGGATGGGCCTCGGCACGGGCCTGCTCCTCCGGATGCAGGCCGAGAAGGCCCTCCGCGAGCTCGGCATCCAGGCCGACCTCGAAGTTGCCGACATCGGCACGGCGCGCGCCCTCGCCGCGACGGCCGACCTGATCCTGACCTCGGAGGAGCTGGCTCCCCAGCTCGGCCAGGTGAAGCCGCCGATCGTGACGATCAGCAACTTCATCGACCTCCGGGAGATGGTCGACAAGCTGAGGGCGGCCATGGTCTGAGCACAGAACCGGACGGGTTCCGGTCGGGAGGGAGTCAGGCCGTCATCACCGGATGCGACCGGTAGGAGGATCGCAGATGGATCAGCTCAATTACGTCGTCCAGTGGATCGCGAAGGACATCTTCGGCGTTCCCGCATATCTCGTCGGATTGATGACCTTGATCGCCCTGGTCGCGTCTCGCAAGAGCGCGGGCGAGGTCATCGGGGGCTCGCTCAAGGCAACCCTCGGGTTCATCATCCTGGGCATCGGCGCCGGCGCCGTGATCGGCGCCCTGACGCCGCTCGGCGCCCTGATCACCGGGGCGTTCGGCGTCAACGGCGTCGTCCCGACCAACGAGGCGATCACGGCGATCGCCAACTCCAACCCGGATGTCGCCCAGAACGTCGCGATCGCGATGTTCATCGGCGTGCTCCTGTCGCTCGTCCTGGCCCGGCTGACGCCGCTGCGCTACGTCTTCCTGACGGGCCATCACATGCTGTTCATGGCCACGGTCCTGACCGTCGTCCTGTTCGCCGCCAAGGTCGACTCGGCGATCTCGATCGCGGTGGCCGCGTTCGGCCTCGCGACGATGATGGTGATCATGCCGGCGTTCTCGATGCCGTGGATGAAGAAGGTCACCGGCAACCAGCCGGTTGCCATGGGCCACTTCGGGACCCTCGGCTACATCGCGGCGGGCATCACCGGCCAGCTGGTCGGGAAGGGCAGCCGCAGCACCGAGGAGATGCAGTTCCCGCAGAGCCTCCGCTTCCTGCGCGACCCGATGGTCGGCACGGCGGTCGCGATGATCGTGATCTACGAGCTCCTGACCGTGATCTTCACGATCCGGATCGGTGAGCCCGCCGCCCTCCAGGCCGTGACCGACGCCGGGTTCGCCGGCGCCGCGGGCGCTGCCGGCGGCCTCCTCGGCTTCCTGACGACGATGTTCAACCAGGCCCTCGTGTTCGGTGGCGGCGTCGCCGTCATCCTGCTCGGAGTCCGGACCATCCTCGGCGAGATCGTCCCGGCCTTCGCCGGCATCGCCGAGCGGGTCATCCCGGGCGCGGTCCCCGCGCTCGACTGCCCGGTCGCCTTCCCGTACGCCCCGAACGCCGTCCTCGTCGGCTTCCTGGCCAGCGTCGTCGGCGGCCTCGTCGGCTTCGGCATCCTGTGGGCCGGTCTCGGCGCGGCGCTCGTCGTCCCGCTGATCCTGCCGGGGATGATCCCCCACTTCTTCACCGGCGGAACCGCCGGCGTCTTCGGCAACGCGACCGGTGGCCGGCGCGGCGCCGTGGCGGGTGGCTTCGTGAACGGGCTGATCATCACCCTGTTCGCGGCGTTCCTCGTCCCGGTGATGAGCGCCATCGGCTTCCAGGGAACGACGTTCGGCGACGCCGACTTCCAGTGGTTCGGCTTCCTGGTCGGCAACATCGCCAACCTCGAAGGCAACATCGCCGCGATCGGCGTCGTCGTCCTCTGCGTCGTGCTGCTCGTCCTCGCCAGCCTCTTCCAGAGGCGCTACGTCGAGACGAACTGGGTCCCCGGCGGGACCGCCGCGCCGGAGCCGCCGACCCCGACCACCGAGGTGCCGGCACACGGCGCCGCGTAACCCCGGACTCTCCGGAGGAGCTGACCGCCCGAGCCCCGGCTCGGGCGGTCAACCATCTCCGCCGGGCTCCGGTCCCGGATCGAAGGAGCACACGTGATCGAACGGACCGTCACGTTCCGTGACCGCTACGGCCTCCATCCCCGCTCGGCCCACCGGATCCAGCAGGCGCTGGCCCAAACCGAGGCCCGGGTCACGCTCGAGCGGATCGAGACCGGCGGATCGCCGATCGACGCCCGGAGCATGCTCGCCCTGATCAGCGCCGGCATCCAGGCCGGCGAGCAGGTCCGGGTCACCGCCGACGGGCCCGACGAGGCGACCGTCCTCGACGCCGTCAGCGCCCTGGTGGAGGCCGGCGTCTGCCATCCCTGAGAGGGTTCCAGGGGTTGGGGCCCCGGGCGGTCGCGGGGAGCGCGGCCCTCGACGGAAGGCGGCCCGGCAGCCACGACGCCTGAGGAACGCGCCTGATCCCGGCTACCTGTTCGCGAGACGAAGGAGCCGGAGGTGCCTCTTCAGGGCTCCGGTCGCGCCTCGAACGACGGTTCTCCCGCGTTGAACGCCCGCAGCAGCGGCCTCGACCCGGGTTCGAGAACAGCCGGGCGGCAGTTGCGCATGCGGAGGGACTGCGCGAACGATGACGGCATTCCGAGCGCCACAGCCATCAGGATTCGCAGCGTTCGCCCGTGCCCGACGACGAGCGTGGTGCCGCCAGCTTCGCCCATCGAGGCGAGGAAGGATCGTGCTCGCTCGGCGACGGCCTCCTCCGGCTCGATCCCTGGGATCTGCGCACCATCCCGTCGCCTCGTAGCAGCAACCGGGTCAGCTTCGAGTTCCGCCTCCGACCAGCCCTCATAGGGGCCGAAATCCATCTCGCGCAGGCGGTCGTCGATCGAGAGCGGCGGCGCGTCCTGGCGAGCTGCGAGGACGACCTCAGCCGTCCGCCGAGCGCGGACGAGTGGCGACGAAATTGCACGCTCCCAGCGCACCTCGGCGAGATCTGCCGCCAGCGTCGCCGCCCGACGCTCGCCACGGGCGTTGAGGGGCTGGTCCGTGAAGGAGAGGAGCCGCCCCTCGGAGTTCCAGTCGGTCTCACCGTGGCGGACGAGATACAGACGCGGTCGGCTCACGCCTCCATCGTCGGCGGGAGACCGGAGCCACGCAAGCTCCCGAAGGTCACGGTTGGCTCGCACCGCGACGCTGTGGATGAACCTGTCAATACCCCATGGAGGTATTGACAACCGGGTGCTATGATCGGGGCGAGCGGCTTGTCAAGACTTGACAAGCCCACAGTCATGTCCGGCGCTCCCGCGGGGCGAGCGCGGCGGCCCCCCGATCCACCACGGGGCAATGGCCCGGCAGCGACCGGGCGGGAGGACGTCTTGGCGGTCGGTGTCGCTGCCGAGGTGAAGAGCAAGCTGAGCGTGGTCGACGTCGTCGGCGAGACCGTCCAGCTGAAGAAGGCCGGGTCGACGTTCAAGGGCCTCTGCCCATTCCACGGCGAGAAGACCCCGTCGTTCACCGTGACCCCTGCCCGCGACTCCTGGAAGTGCTTCGGCTGCGGCGAGGGCGGCGACATCTTCAGCTTCGTGATGAAGCGCGACGGGCTGTCCTTCCCGGAGGCGCTCAAGGTCCTCGCCGGCAAGGCCGGGGTCGAGATCGACGAGCGGACGACCCGCGAGGATGCCCGCAAGGCCCGCCTTCGCGACGTGATCGAGAGTGCGATCGCGTTCTACCACGCGGTCCTCACCGCCTCGAAGACGGGCCAGCCGGCCCTCGACTACGTCCGCGGCCGGGGCTTCACCGACGCGACGATCGCGACCTACCAGCTGGGCTACGCGCCCGGCGGCTGGGACACGCTCGCCCGGACGCTCGCCGCGAAGCGCCAGATCCGGGCGGACGACCTCGTCGAGGTCGGGCTCGCCCAGCCCCGCCAGTCGGCCCGCGGCGGCGTCTACGACCGGTTCCGCGAGCGGGTGATCTTCCCGATCCGCGACGCCAGCGGCGGCGCGGTCGGGCTCGGCGGGCGGATCCTCGGGAACGCGACCGACGACGGCAAGGACCATGGCCCGAAGTACCTCAACTCCCCGGCGACCCCGCTCTTCGACAAGAGCCGGACGCTCTACCTGATCGACCGCGCCAAGGGCCCGATCCGGAAGGGCGGCCAGGCCGTGATCGTCGAGGGCTACACGGACGCGCTGATGGCCCATCAGGCGGGCTTCGACAACGTCGTGGCCTCGCTCGGGACCGCCCTGACGCCCGGCCAGGTCGCGCTCCTCACCCGCTACGCGACGAAGATCGCCCTGGCCTACGACGTCGACGCGGCCGGCGAGAAGGCCGGGACGTTCGGAGCCCAGGCCCTCGAGTCGCTGATCGGGCAGCTCGCGATCGCCGACACGGGCGTCGAGCTCGACGAGGTCCGGGTCGTCCGCCTGCCCGACGGCAAGGACCCCGACGAGGTCGTCCGCGAGACCCCCGACCGCTGGCGCGAGGAGGTCCGGACGGCCCAGCCGATCGTCGACTACCTGATCGACCAGCACGCCCGGGCGTTCGACCTCAAGACCCCTGGCGGCAAGACCCGCTTCGTCAACGCGATCGTGCCGACCCTCCGGGCGATCCCGAACCCGGTGATGCGGGACGCCTACCTCCAGACGATCCACCGCGTCTCGGGCGTCGAGGAGCGGACCGTCCTCGAGGTCCTCCACCAGCGACCGGACCACGTCGCCGTCCAGGGTCGGATCACCGCGGATGCGGTCATCGGCGCCGCGGACGCACTGCCCGTCGACCGGATCCTCGCCGCGATCACGCCGGTCGAGGAGGAGCTCCTCCGGCTGATCCTGCTGGTCCCCGAGCAGCAGCTCCGGGCGTCGGACGAGATCGGCCCGGACCAGCTGCCCTCGACCCCCGCGCGCGAGCTCTTCCGGGCGATCATCGTCCAGCGCGCGCCGAACGACCAGGGCATCCACCCGCCGTTCTCGATGTCGGCCCTGATGGACGGTCTGGACGACGAGATCCGGGCGCTCGCCCAGGCGATCCTCGCCCGGCCCTCGCCGGACCTCGCCCGGATCACGGCGGAGCGGATCACGTACGCCGTCGACCGCTGCCTGCTCCGCCTCGAGCGGATCCGGCTCGACGAGCGCGCCGACTGGGTGGGCGCCGAGCTGCTCGCGGCCGAGGGCCGGGGCGAGCGCGACGTCGTCTCCCGGCTCGTCGACCTCCAGCGCCAGACCAACGAGGCACGGCGGGCGATCGACCGCCAGATCGAGCAAGCCACCGTGTTGGTGAGGGCATGACCATGGACTGTCGTGCAGCAACGACGCCCGGCGCGACGAACGCAGTCTCCGAACCCGTCTTGACCCCGCAACACCGACTCCAGGAGGGCACAGTTGATGGCTGATCCATTGGACAAGCAGCTCGTCGAGGCCGTCCTGGCTCGTCCGCGCCGCGCCAAGGCCGACGTCGAGGAGGCCCGGCTCGCCACCCGCAACCTGCGCCAGACCAAGGTCGCCCTGCCGAAGGTCGCCAGCGACGACGACGAGGACGACGACGACTTCGAGCTCGGCGCCGAGCCCGGCTCGGACGGGACGATCGTCGTCGAGGGCGGCGACGTCGGCGTCGAGGTCGTCGGGGAGGACGGCGCGACCGTCGACACGAAGATGCCGTCCGACGCGCCGGCGAAGCTCGACCCGGCGGAGGTCGACGAGCCGACCGCCGAGGAGCTCGACGCGATCAGCGCCGACATGATCGGGATCGACGATCCGGTCCGGATGTACCTCAAGGAGATCGGCAAGGTCGCCCTGCTCACCGCCGAGGAGGAGGTCGTCCTGGCCAAGGCGATCGAGCTCGGCGAGCAGCTGGTCGAGGAGCCGTGGAAGGGGATCGTCTCGCTCCACGAGTGGACCCTCCACGACACCGAGCGCAAGACCCGGACCACGAAGCCGCAGCACCGGCTCCCGCTCGGCGACGAGGCCCACCGGCTCGTGTCCGACGCCATCCACGCCAAGGCCGCCAAGGATCTGCTCGTCGCACCGCCGGACTTCCACCTGGTGAAGGCCGGCCGCGACGCCCAGTCGGACGGGACGAAGGACCTCCTGCGGGAGGCGAAGAAGCTCCTCGCCGGCTACGGCGAGAAGCTCGACCCGGATTCGTTCCTGACCCTCCTCGACTGGGCCTACCTGGCGGTCCACAACGGCGACCTCGACTCGCGCGACAACGTCGGCCTGCGGGCGATCTACGACTGGACCCGCGACGAGGTCGCGTTCCCGGCGCTCGAGCGCTGGGTCACGGCCGGCAACGACGCGGACCTCCTGAAGCGGATGGGCTTCGACCCGGAGGTCCCGCTCAACACGAAGCTGGCCCACCGCAAGGGCGAGCTGGTCCGGATCGGGCGCGATGCCCGCGAGCAGCTGACCTCGGCCAACCTGCGCCTCGTCGTGTCGATCGCGAAGAAGTACATCGGCCGCGGGATGTCGTTCCTCGACCTGATCCAGGAGGGCAACATCGGGCTGATCCGGGCGGTCGAGAAGTTCGACTTCGAGAAGGGCTTCAAGTTCTCGACCTACGCGACGTGGTGGATCCGCCAGGCGATCACCCGGGCGATCGCCGACCAGGCCCGGACGATCCGGATCCCGGTCCACATGGTCGAGACGATCAACCGCCTGATCCGCGTCTCGCGCCAGCTCCTCCAGGAGCTCGGGCGGGAGCCGACGGTCGAGGAGATCGCCGAGGCGATGTCGAAGGGCCAGGAGGTCCAGGTCACCCCGGAAAAGGTCCGCGAGATCATCAAGGTCTCCCAGGAGCCCGTGTCGCTGGAGACGCCGATCGGCGAGGAGGAGGACTCCCACCTCGGCGACTTCATCGAGGACCGCGGCGCGCTCGCCCCGGCCGAGGCGGCGTCGCACCAGCTTCTCAAGGAGCAGGTCGAGGCCGTGCTCGACTCGCTGACGGGCCGCGAGCGGCGGGTGCTCCAGCTCCGGTTCGGGCTCGAGGACGGCCGGGCCCGGACCCTCGAGGAGGTCGGCCGCGAGTTCAACGTGACCCGCGAGCGGATCCGCCAGATCGAGGCGAAGGCGCTCCGCAAGCTGCGCCACCCGAGCCGGAGTCGCAAGCTCAAGGACTACCTGGAGTAGATCCCGCCCCGGCGACCCGGCGATCCCGGAGCTCGACGTCAGCCACGTCCGGGTGCGTCCGGCGGCGGCGGGCTGACGACGGCGGGCGGCTCCGGGCGGCCGCTCGCTGAGGCCCTACCGGGGTTTGCCCGGCTTCGAGCCGCTGACGACCGGCTCGCCCGAGCGCGACCAGTCGCTGTAGGAGCCGACGTAGAGAATCGGGTCGGGCAGGCCCGCGATCCGCATCGCGACCGCGTGGTGGAGCGCGGAGACCCCGCTCCCGCAGGAGGTGACGACCGGCCCGCCGCTCCCGTCCGCGCCGAGGTCGCGGAAGTGGGACGCGAGCTGGGCCGCCGGCCGGAACGGCCCGTCGGGCTCGACGAGGTTGGCCTCGACGGGGACGTGGCGCGCCGTCGGGATGTGGCCCGCCACCGGGTCGATCGGCTCCGTCTCGCCGCGGTAGCGGGGCCCGCCGCGGGCGTCCAGGAGGACGACCGACCCGAGCCGCGCCTTGAGCTCCTCGCGATCGATCACCCGCGACCAGTCGGCCGCGAGATGGACCTCGGCCGGGGGCGGATCCGGGACGTCGGTCGTCAGATCGCCGCCGGCCGCGGTCCAGGCCGCCAGCCCGCCGTCGAGGATCGCGACGGCGGGGTGGCCGAGGACGTCGAGCATCCACCACAGCCGCGCGGCGACCCAGCCGCCGACGTCGTCGTAGGCGACCACGAGGCTCGCGTCCCCGATCCCGGCTCGGGCGAGGCGCTCGGCGAAGGCCGCCGGCGAGGGGAGGGGATGGCGGCCCGGCGCCCCGAACCCGGCCGGGTCGGCCAGGTCCTCGTCGAGGTCGAGATGGATCGCCCCCGGCAGGTGTCCCGCCGCGTAGGCCGCCGCGCCCGCCCCCGGGCTGCCGAGCACCCAGCGGCAGTCCACGATCCGGAGGTCGGTCTCGCCGCCGCGAACGAGTTCGAGGAGGTCGGGGGCGGAGATGAGCGGCGAGGAACGCTTCATGCGCCCGAGGATACCGACCGGCCGTTCACAGGTGCCGGAGGAATGCCTCCGGATCGTTGAGGAAGTCTCGCGTCAGCGACACGTGCTCGAGCTCGGCGTACGCGACCCGCCGGATCGGGGCCGCGTCGAAGGACCAGATCGCCGCGTCCGGGCAGGCGAGGAGGATCGGCGAGTGGGTCGCCATCACGATCTGGCAGCCCGCCTCGACGGCTTCGCGGACGAGCGACAGGAAGGCGAGCTGGCGGACGGGCGAGAGCGGCGCCTCGGGCTCGTCGAGGAAGTAAGTGCCGCCCGGCACGAACCGGTCGCGAAAGAAGGCGAGGAACGCCTCGCCGTGGGAATGCGTGTCGAGGCCGGCCCCGTAGCGGCGCTCGAGCTCGGCGAGCTCGCGCCGGTAGGGCAGGGCGGCGAGGTCGCGGGCGTACGCCTCGCGCTCGGCGTAGTCCTCGAGGACCTTCGCGAGCCCGGCCTCGAGCTCGGCGCGCATCGTCGCCATCCGCCGGGCGAACCCGAAGAAGTCCTCGGCCCGCAGGAAGAAGCCGCGGTGGGTCCGAGTCGCCCACGACAGGCGCAGCTCGGCCGCCAGCGCCCGGACGCCGGCCAGCGTCGCGTCGTCGGCCGCGTCGGCCGAGCCCGCGGTCGTCGCCCTCGCGGCGATCGCGAGGGCCTCGAGGAGGGTCGACTTCCCCGACCCGTTCTCGCCCACGAAGATCGTCACCGGCTTGTCGAGGACGAGGTCGGGAAGGGTGGCGATCGCCGGGACGTCGAACGGGAAGGCCGGCGCGCGGCGGCCGCCGTCGTCGTCGGCGCCGCCCACGGCGGACGATCCGGAACGGCGTCGCGCCCGGCTGATGCGGCTGAGGTGGATCACGCCCTCATGGTCGCGGATCGTCCGAGGCGGCGTGCCCCCTGGGCGTCCGGTGCCGGTCCGGGCCTTCTGGTATCCTCTCGTGCGGCGCCGCGACGGCGCCCCGTCGACGGTCCTCATCGGCTCGTCGGCCCTCGCTCCGGCGTAGCTCAGTGGTAGAGCGGGCGGCTGTTAACCGCTTGGTCGTAGGTTCGAGTCCTACCGCCGGAGCCACTCCTCTACGGAATCCGACGGTTAACACCCTCGTCGCTCGTGGCCCTCCAGCCGGCGACAGCCTTCTCGTCGCGACAGTCGACGTCGATCCGCTCGAACAGGTCCACCCGCGTCACCAGCAGCTCGCGACCAAGGACGTTGAGACGGGCCCTACGATGGGCCATGAGAGCCTCCTCACGGGGTGGTGCTTCAACACCCCCGTACCGTCTGGGAGGCTCTCATTTGTCAACAACCTCTCTTTGGAGGCGACAGCTAGTGGGCTATGGCGCGGAACTCGACGAACATCTTGATGGTCTCCGGGGTGTCCTCGGGGTTGACGAGGACCCGGTCCATGACCGCAGCCCATTGACCGTGGATGTAGTTGTCGCCAATTTCGAGAATCCCAAGTTTGCCGAAGTTGGCCTGGGCGATATTCCGGAACACGTCTGAGACGGCTCCTCCGACCTCCGTGTAGAGCCTTCCGTTCACGACCTGGCCGTCTCCCTCGCGCTTGTCGGTCGTCGAAAGGATCGTGAGAGGGTTGACACCAAGGGTGATCTGCATCCGGGCAAGTGGACCGTCGCTGACCTCGGGCCCGAGGGTCACAGTATTGAGGTCCCGCACCCAGATCGCCGTGGTGCCGGCGAAGTCATGACTTTTCCGGGTGTCGCCCGTGATCGAAATGATGTAGGCTCCCTCGTCGCTCCGCTCGCTGCCACCGCTTAGCTTCTGCGAGCAAGCGGCGAGCACCGAGCTGGCAAGCAGGAGCGTCAGACCCACCTGGCCGGCGACGCTCAAGCGGCTTCTCGACGTGCTCATGCGCAGTGGATCGTGATCCGCATCGGGGTAGCGATGCCCCCCAGCGGCGTGGCCGTCCCCGACCAGGTCGCGTCGTTGCCGGTGACCGTGAACGGCAGTGCCAGCCCCTGGTAGCCCGTCCCGTCGTGCAGCCCAAGGAACAGGTCGGACCCGGTCGCGGGCCCGATGAGACTGAGGAAGTCCCCGCCACTACTCTGCGCGTTGACGTTGATCCCGTCCGCGCTGATCGGGCAGGCGATGCCGTCGAAGGTGATGGTCGTCCCGGCCACCTCTACGGACGCGCTGGCGGCTCCGGCCGGCACGGCTGACGCCTCGACGGGCACCTCGCCGTCGAGTGCCGGCAGCGGCGTCGCGCCACCGAAGGCTGGCGTGTCGCACCGAATGTCGATGTCGACGCGGTGGTATTGGATCTCGGGATTGGCCTCGAGCTTGGACCTGAGCTCGTCACCCATTCGAGCCATGACGCGAGCGGACGACCCGGTCACGTCGACCCTCCACGAGGTCGCCGTCCTCCCGGCATCGGCGAACATCTCGAACGGCGCCGGCGCCCCCGCCTGGGCCACGTCGGAGTTGCCGACCCGGATACGCTGCTCCGAATCGTCCCCCGCGATCCACATGACGTCGACGTAGCCGACCTCGCCCGAGCCCATCGATGCATCGACCCGCACTCGATTGTCGGTGACCTCGCAGGCGCCCCTCGGGAACGAGTAGGACGCCCCCTCGATGGTCACGGTGACCGGACCGGTCCCGCCACCGGCCGGACCTTGGCTCCCCCCTCCGCCGGCACTTGGCACGTCGCCGGCGGGACGAGACGAATCGCCCCCTTCTTGACCTGCCCCGCCGCACGCCGCCAGCGACAGTGCGAGGCCGACAAGCAGTACACCCACTCGCGGTCCGGACGTCGACAGCATGGGCACCCTCCGCATGGCCGCCTAGCTCGTCCGCGGTCGGCCGGTCTGGCGACGATTGGGACGGCACGGCCGACCTCGACCGTACGGCGAGCCGCTAAACGCTTGCCAAACGCCCGTATCCTCGGGTCGGGCCCGGACGCCGCTGGCGCGCCCGCGCCCCGCCGGTCCCGAGGCCCGCCACGGAGGGCATGGAGAATGCGGTTCGGCGTGCTCGGCCCGCTTGAGGTCGTCGGCCAGGCGGCGCTGACGCCGGAGCGCCCGTCGCATCGACGCCTGCTGTCAATCCTGCTGCTCGAGCCCGGCAGGGTCATCGAGACTGATCGGCTGCTCGACCGCCTGTGGCATGAGGCTCCTCCTCCAACCGCAAAGGCGGCGCTCCAGGTCCACGTCTCACAGCTGCGCAAGCGACTCGGCGAGGGCGTGATCGCCACGGTCTCGGCCGGCTACCGGCTTGACCTCGAGGGGCACTCACTGGACAGCGCTGAGCTTGCGTCGCTCCTGGCCCAATGTGACGTCGCCTGCGATCGCGCCGACTGGCTCGAAGCCCTCGACGCCGCCGAGCGCGCCCAGTTGCTGTGGCGCGGACGACCGTTCGAGGATCTGGGTCACGACGACTTCGCCGCTCCTGAGATCCACCGCCTCGACGTGCTCCGCACTCGAATCGCGGGCCGGCTCATCACGGCGCTCGGCGCGCTCGGCCGCCACGGCGATGCCGCCGAGCTTGCCCGGCGCGAGGTCCTCGGCGACCCGCTGGACGAGCGCCGTTGGCGCCACCTCATGCTCGAGCTGCACCTCGATGGTCGCTCGGCCGAGGCCCTGCGCGCGTACGAGGAGGCGCGCCGTGTCCTCGCCGACGAGCTGGGCGTCGAGCCGGGGGCCACCGTGCGCGATCTCGAACGGCGGATCCGGCAGCAGGATCCCGATCTCGGCATGCCGATCCCGTCGGCACTCCTCCACAACCTGCCGCCCCGGCAGACCAGCTACGTCGGGCGGGAGCCGGAGCTTGTGGAGGTGGGTGACCTCCTCGCAAACGGGCGGGTCGTAACGATCGTGGGGGCACCCGGCATCGGCAAGACGCGCCTCGCCGTCGAGATCGGCTTTGCGTCTGGCGGTCGGTTCCCCGATGGTGTCTGGTTCGTGCCACTCGCGGCCGCCCGGACCGACCAGGATGTCGCCGGCGCGATTGCCCTCGCGACACGCGCCCGGCACCAGGTCCATGGTCTCGAGGACCTCGCCCGACACCTCGCGCCGCGACAGTCGCTCCTGATCCTCGACAACGCCGAGCACCTGGTCGAGGCGGTCGTGGCGTTTCTGGACGGGCTCGCCCGTACGGAGGGACCGCTCGCGGCGCTCATCACGAGCCGGCGCCCGACGGGAGCCATTGGTGAGCGGACCTACGTCCTGGGGCCGCTGCGCCTCGGCTCAATCGAGGACGACGCCGGCTCGCCGACTCGGGCGCTGACGAGCCCGGCCGTTCGTCTGTTCGTCGACCGCGCGAGGGCCGCCGATGCCGGCTTCCGGTTGCTGCCGGAGACGCTCCCGATCGTGCGGGAGGTATGCGCCGTCACCGAGGGCATCCCGCTCGCCCTCGAGCTCGCCGCCAGCTGGATGCCGGTCATCGGCATCGCGGACGTCCGGGACGTGCTCGGGCCCGAGCTCGCGGGCAACCGTGAGCCACCGGGGGCGATGAGCCACGACGCCTCGATCGGTCGGGCGATCGACCGGAGCACCAGCATGCTGACGCGCTCGGACCGCCGGCTTCTGAGCCGGATCGCGGTGTTCAGTGGGACGTTCTCGCTCCAGGACGCGACGAGTGTGTGCGCCCCCGACATCCGCCTGCGCGATGTCGCGGCGGCGATCGCGCGGCTCGTGGATGTCTCGCTGCTGCACGTCGATCGTCGGCCGGAGGGGCGGGCCGTCTATCGGCTGCTGGCGCCGATCCGGGAGCACGTGCGGGTGGTCCAGGAGCTCGAGGTCGAGCGCGTGGCCCCGGCCTTCCTTGACCACTACCTCGACAAGGCCCGGGCGTGGTCGCCGGATCCGTTGGCCGCGGGCGTGGACTTCGCGGGCTTCGACGACGAAATCGATAACGTCCGGACAGCGCTCCATCTCGCCCTTGAAGGGGGTCGGGGCGATGACGTCGCCACGGCCGTTGTGGCGGTCGTGGGCTACTTCTACGACCGGTATCTCGCCTGGGAGGCGCTCGACTGGCTGACGCGATCACTGCCCCTGATCACGGACGCTGTGACGCTCGGCTGGACGCTCCGTTGCCTGGGTTCGCTGAGCCAGAACGTGAGCGATCTTGAGTCCGCCCAGCGATATCTCGCCCAGAGCCTCCGCAAGTTCCGGCGGCTCGGGCACGCCGAGGGCATTGCGATGTCGTTGCTATCAATCGCGCAGGTCCACTCGACCCTTGGTCGGTGGGCGGCGGTACGTCGCGCCGCGCAGCGCGCACTCGACATCCTAGGCCCGGACGGGAACGTCTCGGGGCGTGCCACGGCGCACTACTACGTGGGCGAGGGTCTTGCGTACGACGGACGGGAGCGGGAGGCCATCCCCGCGTTGCGCGACGCCTCAAGGCTGTACCGGGAGTCGGGCCAGGACCATCGGGCCGCGTACGTGCTGACGACGCTCGTGACCGTCAGCATGCTTGCCGGTTTCAAGCGGCCGGCGCGGCACTATGCGCCGATTGCCCTCGGTCTCGCCCGCCGGTCGGGGAGCGACTACCGGCTCGCGCGCGCGCTCGCGGCCACTGCTGCGGTTGAGGCTGCTTGGGGGGACGCGGAGGCCGCCAGGGTCATGGTCGTCGAGGCCAACGCTCGCATCGGACCGAATGAATCCGACACCATCGTCGAGTTCCTGCTGCCCGCAGGTTTTGTTCTCAGGAGGCTTGAGTGCTGGGACTGGCTCATCGCGATGCTCGGGCGCGCCGAGATCATCGCTGCGGAACTGCGGGTGGCCCCCGGAGCAGGATGGACAGACCGGATCGACCGCTGGCGACGCCAAGCGCCGGCCGGAGCCCGGGACACCGACGAATCCGCCGCGGTCGCATCGATGACCGTGGGTGAGATGGCTGCACGCACCGCGGCGCTGGTTGGAGCGTGGGAGATGCCGTCGTCGGGGCGCGAGGAGTAGCATCGAAACCACCCGGACCATCACACCGTCGGCGACAGGCCTTCACGTATCGCCTGCGTCCTACCCGCGTCCTGGCGCTTGAACTGGGTCCGGGAGAGTTCGGCGTAAGAGACCGCCCGCGGCCAACAGATCCGCATGGCTCGACTATCCGCCCGTTGGAGATGACAGCGCCCCACGGCGGCCACGGTCCCTCGTAGCGCTCCCGGAGGTTCAGCCTGCGGAGGTTCGGGATGACGCCGAGCCGGCGGTACTCGGCCAACGCGGTCGGCAGGAACCTGCGCGCCTCGGCGACCACGGCCTTGTCGATGACGGGCCGGGGCCTCGTGTCGGGCGGGTTGATGTCCGGCGGATCCATGCGTGCACCCTGCGGCATGCTGGGCAACGTCGTTGCACGGGCGACGTCCGTCCGACCTCCTGGTGGCACAGGTCCCATTCGACGACGGTGCGGGACAGGCTCGGGCGCGGCCGAGTCGGGTAGGGAGGATGATCTCGGTCGGCACCGCTCCTCGTGCATGGAGCACACGGCGGGCTCCCGCCCGCCGGAGCCAGTTCTGTCGTTGTCTTCGACTGCCCCCGCCACGTCCATCCTGCTGACGCGGCCCTAGCTCTCGCGTCGGCCGACCAGGAAGCACGTCTCGACGAGCCCTTTGCCCTTCAGCTCAACGGCGCCCCGTGGGACCAGCCGGAAGGCGTCGCCGAGCTTCGCCGCCAGCGTCCCCGAGACGTGGATCCGGTTCGGCTCGGATGCCCCTTCCAACCGCGCCGCGACGTTGACGGTGTCGCCCCAGACGTCGTAGGCGAACTTCGTCGTGCCGATCACGCCGGCGACCACCGGCCCGGTGTGCAGCCCGATCCGGACGCGCCAGTCGGCGCCAATCCCCGCCCGCGCCTCCACCTGCTCGATCATCCGGAGTGCCGTTTCCGCGACGGCCGTGGCCGGGTCGGCCCCGCCGTCGAGGCCGCCGATCGCGAGGTAGGCATCGCCGACGGTCTTGATCTTCTCGATGCCTGCCTTCTCGCAGATCGCGTCGAACCCCGAGTAGAGCCCGTTCAGCTCCGCGATCAGGTCGGCCGGGGCGAGGCGGGCGGACGTCTCGGTGAATCCGACGATGTCGCACAACAGGACCGCGGCCGCGTCATGACGATCGGCGATCAGGGTCTCGCCCGCGGCCAGCCGGTCGACGATCCGCTGCGGCAGAACGTTGAGCAGCAGCCGCTCCGAGCGCGCCCGCTCCTCCTCGAGCTCCGTAAGCAGCCGCGACATGAGCGTCGCGTTCGAATCCTGGAACCGCTCGAGCCGGCGAACGTTGCCCTCGAGCCGCTCGAGCCGCCGGGTGAGGCCGCGGTTCTCCTTCTCGAGCTCGTCGTACGTGCGCGGGCCCGGCTCCGGGTGGGGCCCTTCCGTCGTCAAGGCGGCGTCGCCGCGTCAGCGGCTGCGGATCCGAGCAGGACCGAGACCAGCGTCGCGTTGTGGAAGCGCGTCAAATCGACCGTCGCCGAGGGCGCCATCTCGCCCAGGCAGTAGAAGCCGCCGATCGGCATCGCCTCGCCGAGGACCGCGCGGACGAGCTCGATCTCGCGGCCGGCCCGCGTCCCGAGGAGGAACTTCCGTGTCGCGCAGGAGAACAGGAGCGCCCCATCCGGCCGGGAGCTCGCGGGGAAGGCGGCCACGGCGTCGGCGATCGAGGCCTGCGCCCCCGCAAAGATCTCGTCGATCCCGGCCATCGTCAGCTGGATCGTGGCGCCGTCCGGGACGGCTCCGAAGAACGCGACGGAGCCCCGCTCGCGGTTGTAGGCGACCGGCGTCCGGAGATAGAAGCGGTCAGAGTCGGGCTCGTCGAAGACGGCGAGCGGGTTCGCGACTGCGGGCTCGCCGACGCCGAGGAAGCGCTCGTAGAACTCGAGCGCAGGGCGGCCGTCGATCTCGAGGACGCCGGCGGCTTCGGACGTTCCAGTGACTGCCGCCCGCGGGCCGACGCGGCGCCAGCCGGTGTCGACGCCGATCGAAAACGCGACGGGACCGGCGAACAGCAGGATGGCGAGGGCATCTCCCGCGAGGACGTCGCCGCCGATCTCGCGTCCGCTGCCGTCGGGCTCGGCACCGGGGTCGCGGGGTGCCGCCCCGCCGCCGACGATCGGGACGCCCGGGCCGAGCGCATCGCGGAGCGCCCCGAGAATGATCCCCGCCTCCACGTCGCCGATCGTCGACGTCAGGACGCACAGTCGCGGCGGGAGGGTCGTCTTCGCGAGCGCCTCGGCCACGGCCTGGTTGGCGGCAGCCTGGCAATCGCCCGAGAGGTCTCGACCGAGTCCGGCGACGATGTCGATCGAGTCCGATGCGAACAGGGTGAGCGCAATCGAGTCCTCGCGGAAGCCCAGGACCGACGACATCTCGCCGGCGCTGCTCGAGCCGGCGAGCTCGATGGCGGGGTAGCGGGCCCGGATCGCGTCGATGACGGCCTGATGGTCGGTTCCCCAGCTACTCATCAGCAGCCCCGCCGTCGGGACCGCTCCGGCGAGCCCGGCCTCGCACTGAGCGATCACGGCCTCGAGCGCGGATGCCACATCGACGTCGTCACTGTGGCCGACGGCCATCCGCAGCACGGCTCTCAGCGCTCCGGGGTGGGACTGGGTGCCGCTCGGCGAGCCGCCGGACGACGCGTCGTGACGACCTGCGAGCGGCCGGCGTTGGCCTGGACCCTGGCGACCGTCCAGGGCTGGCCGTTCATCGCCGCGAGGAACTCAGCGTCGAGTCCGTCGATGTCGGCATCGCGCTCGGCATGGATCGCTGCGGCATCTGGGGAAACGGACGGCACCGGGATCCCGGCCGCAGCGCTCATGCGATGACGAACTCGCCCTCGAGCGGGAGCCCCGCATCCTCCCAGTCGAGCAGCCCGCCGGAGTAGCGGCGGACGTTGCCGTAGCCGCGGCGGATGAGGTCGCGATACAGCGCGACGCTCGAGAGGCAATCGACGTGCGAGCAGTAGACGACGATCTCGTCGTCGGGGCGGACGGCGGAGTACAGCTCGTCGGGCGTGTCGAAGTGGACCGAACCCGGGATGTGCTTGGCCTCGAACGCCCAGCGATTCAGGGCCATGATCAGCTTGAAGTCGTCGCCGCGGTCGAGCTTCGCCTTCAGCTCCGTGCGGCCGATCGTCCGGATCGGTTCGGAGCCCAGGGCGGCGTTCGGATGCGGCTGGTCCATGCTTTGCGCATTGTCCCTCCGATCGGCTGTCGGGGGCTCGGCCGCGGCGCGGTCGGTCATCTCCGTCGCCTCAGCCGAACGTGAAGCAATAGGCCTCGACCCCCGCCGCGAGGAACTCGATCTCGACGACGGCCTGGTCGATCTGCCCGGACCGGCGGATCAGCTGATAGGTCCGTTGTCCGTCGACCGTGCCCGTGGCGTCCGCGCCGACATCAGTGCCGCGCGCGTCGGTCGCGAAGTCGCCGTCCAGGAAGACTCGGAACGGGATGGACGCCCCGCGCCGGGCCGGCCCCATCACGAGGTTCACGTCGCGGGCCTGGAAGGCAATGGCGATCCTGGCGCCGGGTTCATCGGAGATCGCTGCGTGGCGGGCGACCGTCCAGGCGCCGTCGAGCGCCCAGGAATTGAGCGCCAGCCCGGATGGCGCCGAATAGATCCGAGGCCGGTCGTGCTGCGTGTCACCCTCCTGGGCGAAGCCGACCGCCTGGCCGTATCCCGTGTACGTCTCCGGCGTTCGGAGCGTCCGCCAGTCGGCCGCGACCTCGAGGCCCTTCGGGGCGACGTCCACGAGGTCCTGATCAACGTCGGCGGCCCCGGCGTCCATCAGGAGCTGCTGGATCGCCATCTCGGTCGAGGCGTACTCGCCCTCGCCGAAGTGGTGGAAGCGGATGCGTCCCTCGGCGTCGGCCAGGTACGCCGCCGGCCAGAAATGGTTGGAGAACGCCCGCCAGACGCCGTAGTTCGAGTCGATCGCGACCGGATATGCGATGCCCAGACGACGCACCTGGGCGGTCACGTTCTCGACGTCCCGCTCGAACCCGAACTCCGGCGTGTGGACTCCGACGACGGCAAACCCCGCGTCCTGGTACTTCGCCGCCCACGCCGCGACGTACGGGAACGTGCGCAGCCAGTTCACGCAGGTGTAGGTCCAGAAGTCGACGAGCACGACGCGCCCGCGAAGGGCCTCCGCTGTCAGCGGCTCCGAGTTCAGCCAACCGGTCGCGCCGCTGAACGGGGCGAGGCGGCCCTCGACGGGCAACGCCGCCGGATCGCCGGCGAGGCGGTGGGCGAGCGAGCGGAGCAGGCCCGGGCGGCTCGGTGGTGGGTCCTCCACCGAGCGGGCGTCGGGGAGCGGGGCTCTGGCATCGTCGGTCATGGCTGAGCCTCCGATCGTCCTGTTGCCCGGCGGGTCAGAACCCGTCGACCTCGATGACCGCGTCGGTGAACGCCCGCGGCGCCTCCTGCGGCAGGTTGTGGCCGATGCCTCCGGCGATGAGCCGATGGGAGTATGGACCGCTGAATTTCGAGCGGTACGCCGCTGGATGTGTCAGGAGGGATTGGCACGGGGCTCGGAGTCAGCGCAGCGATCGGAAGGCAGCACGCATCTCCACCGAGAAGATCTCGGGCTGCTCCCAGGCCGCAAAGTGCCCGCCGTTGTCCACCCTGTTGAAGTGGACCAGCTTGGGATACGCCTTCTCCGCCCAGCTCCGCGGAGCCGGATAGAGCTCGTCCGGAAAGACCGTCACCCCGACCGGAATCTCCACGCCCTTGACATCGAAGAAGGCCAGATGGCTCTCCCAGTAGAGGCGGGCCGACGAGACCGCTGTCTTCGTCAGCCAGTAGTGGGTGACGTTGTCGAGGACGTCGTCTCGCGTGATTCCGCCGGGGTCCCCTGCAAAGGCGCGCGCGATGAGCTCAAAGCTGCGCTCGTCGTGATCGAGCATCCAGGCCGCCAGTCCGACCGGGGAGTCCGCGATGCCGTAGAGCGTCTGCGGGCGGTTGCTCATCTCCTGGGCATACGCGACACCGGTCGCGAAGAAGTGCTTGAGGACCTCGTACGCCGTGTCCTCATCGGCCGAAAGCCCTGCCGGCTTGGGACCGCCGGTGGCCAGTGCCTTCGACACGTCGGGCGGGACGGTGGCGGGCATGTTGGTGTGGATCCCGAGCAATCCCGGCGGCTTCAGCAAGGCGAGCTGCTCGGTGACGGCGTTTCCCCAGTCGCCGCCTTGCGCAACGTACTTCGTGTATCCGAGGCGCTGCATCAACACGGCCCAGGCGCGCGCGATGCGGATCGGGTCCCAGCCCGTCGCCGTCGGCTTTCCGGAGAATCCGTGGCCCGGCAACGAAGGGATGACGAGGTGGAAGGCGTCCGCCGCGCTCGCACCGTGGCTGGTGGGATCGGTGAGCGGGTCGATGATCTTGAGCTGCTCGATCGTCGAGCCGGGCCAGCCGTGCGTGACGATCAGTGGCAGCGCGTGTTCGTGCTTCGAGCGAGCGTGAATGAAGTGGATGTCGACGCCATCGATCTCGGTGATGAAGTGCGGCAGGGCCGCAAAACGTGCCTCGAACGCGCGCCAGTCGTAGTCGGTCGTCCAGTACCTGGCGAGGGCCTGGATCGTCTCGAGCCGCACTCCCTGCGAGGGATCGGTTTCGCGGTCCGGCCATCTGGTCGCGCTGACGCGGCGGCGCAGATCGACGAGATCCTCCTCTGAGACCTCGAACGTGAACGGGCGGATCGCCTCCCGATCCGCCGTTGGGGCGGTCGCGTGGTTCAGCAGCGTGTCGGACATTGAGCAGCCTCCATTGCCCGGGGATGCACCGCGGTCATGTGGCACCGCGGCGGCTGACACTGGAAAGGTCGCTGAACTCCGGCCTCGCCCCGCAGGACGAGCGTTGCGCTTGCTCTGCGCGCGCGCCCGAGACCAGCCGATCGAGCGCCTCGCGCTCCCGAAATCTGCCCTGGAGCCATGCCCAGGAGCCCGTGGTAGATCGCACGACCCGTCGCCTCGATCGCGGGGATCCGCAGAGGTTCGGAGCGTACTCGCTTGTTCAAGCGAAGGCGTTGCTCCGGTCCGCTGTTCGGACCAAGCGCGCCGCGATCCTCACAGCGTTGCACTCCGCGTGGCCGATCGCTGGATCAGCGATCCCCTGCGTGAGCGTGCCGCTGCAAGGGTGATCCCGGACACGCCGGAGGAACGATATGTTCCCCTGGGAGACAAGCTGGCTGGGGAGACGATTTCGATGAAAGCGATCCTGGTCACGGATCAGGTCGCCGGAGCGGCCGGGATGACGTTGGTGGAGCGGCCCAAGCCGCCGGCAGCCCCCCCGGGCGCCGCCCTCGCACTCGCAAGCCGACGGGCCCGAGCCCGCCCTCAGTCGGCGGCGGGATCCGCGGCGGAATCCGCGGCGGAATCCGCCTCGCCCGCCAGGCCGACGACGAGGTCCCACAGTCGCCGCCGGTCGGCGGCGGACAGCCGGGTCTGCGGGGCGCGATCGAACGGCCGCGCCCGGCGATCGAGGAAGAGCCGGCCGGACGCCGCCGCGGCGGCCGGGTCGGCTGCGAGCCAGACGATCGTGTCGGCTCCCTCCTCGGGCGAGCGCAGGAGCGGCCGCATCACGCGGTGGAAGGCAGGCAGCGATTCGGCCAGCCCCGGCGTGTCGGCCCAGCCCGGGTGCATCGCGTCGAAGGTCACCCCGGATCCCGCGAGGCGACGGGCCCACTCGCGGACGAGCGCGGTCTGCGCCCGCTTCGCCCGGGCGTATGCCTGCGGACCCGACCACGCGCCGTTCGCCGATTCCAGGTCGTCCAGGTCGAGCCGCTGGGTGTACATCCCGCCCGACGTCACCGCGATCACCCGGCCGCGGGCCGCCCGCAGGAGCGGCAACAGCCCGGATTCGAGGACGAAGGGGCCGACGACCATCAGGGCGAAGGTCGCCTCGATCCCGTCGGGCCCGACCGTCCGCTTCGGGTAGATCGCGCCGGCGTTGTCGACGAGGACGTCGAGCCGCGTCTCGCTCTCCAGGATCCGCTCGACCGCCGTGCGGACCGAGGCGAGGGAGCCGAGATCGGCCTCGATCACTGGGAAGCGGTCGACCCCGTGGCGGGCGGTCAGCTCGGCCCGGACGGCCTCCAGCCGGTCGCGGCTCCGGCCCACCAGCAGGATCCGCGCTCCGAGCCCGGCGAGGCGATCGGTCGCGGCGCGCCCAAGGCCGGACGTGGGGCCGGTGACGAGGACGGTGCGCCCCGCGAGCGCATCGGCGGGTGGAGGGGACCAGTCCTCGAGGCGGCTGCGGACTGCCGGACCGACCCGGC
This sequence comes from uncultured Chloroflexia bacterium, assembly GCA_963710105.1. Classification (GTDB taxonomy): domain Bacteria; phylum Chloroflexota; class Limnocylindria; order Limnocylindrales; family CSP1-4; genus CF-46. The sequence continues at coordinate 1,758,798 of CAVPYV010000001.1, read as the reverse complement.
TGAAGCTGCCGACGACCGAGAGCTCGAGGGCGGCGTCGACGACGGTGGCGAGGGGCGGGGAGACGAAAGGCATGGCCTCACCCTAGCAGGACCTCAAACATTAGACAAGGACTAGACATTCTGCGAGGTGGAGGATACAATCGACCCTCGGACCCAAGACATACCATAGACACACACGACCGCACGCATCCCCCAGGAGCCCTCGATGCCCATCCTCCGTGAGACGATCCTCACGCCCCTCGACCGCGACGCCGCCTTCGCGTTCATCGCCGACTTCGCGAACGCCGCCGCCTGGGATCCCGGGACGGCGACCTCGGAGCGGATCGGCGACGGGCGGCTCGGCGTCGGGGCGCGCTTCCGGCTCGGGGTCCGGATGCGCGGCCGCGTCGTCCCGATGGAGTACCGGATCACGGCCTTCGAGACGCCGCGCCGGGTCGTGCTGGCGGGCTCGGGCTCGGGGGTCCGGGCCACCGACGACATCACGTTCACGGAGACCCCGGGCGGGACGCGGATCGACTACGTGGCCGAGATCCACCTCCGCGGCTGGATGCGACTCCTCGAGCCGCTCGCGGGCGGCGCCTTCGCCACGATCGGTCGCCAGGCGCGCGACGGCATGCAGCGGACGCTCGACGAACGTGCCCGCGCGCTCGCCGTCGCGGCGCCGGCCTGAGCGACGATGGACATCGCGATCGTCGGAGCCGGGGTGAGTGGCCTGACCGCGGCCTGGGCGCTCCGGACCGACCACCGAGTTACCGTCTATGAGGGCCACCCCACGTCGGGCGGCCATGTCGCCACGGTCGAGGTCGACGGGCCCGACGGGCCGATCCCGGTCGACACCGGCTTCATCGTCTACAACGAGCCGACCTACCCGCGGTTCGTCGGCCTCCTCGCGGAGCTCGGCGTCGCCACCCAGCCGAGCGACATGTCGCTCGGGTCGAGTTGCCGCGCGTGTGGGATCGCGTTCAGCTCGCGGGGCGCCGCCGGCTTCTTCGCCGACTCCCGCCTCGTGGCGAGCCCGACCCACTGGCGGATGTTCGCCGACATCGCCCGCTTCTACCGCGACGCGCGGCGGACGCTCGACGCGGCCGCGCCGTCGGGAGCGACGCTCGCGGACTGGCTCGCCGAGCACCGCTACGGCCGCGTGTTCACGGCCCACTTCCTCGTGCCGATCACGTCCGCGATCTGGTCGACCGCGGCCGACCGGATCGGCGAGTTCCCGGTTGACTACCTGCTCCGATTCCTCGACAACCACGGCCTGATCGGGATGAAGCGATCGTTGCCGTGGCGGACGATCCGCGGCGGTTCGCGGATGTACGTCGAGAAGATCGCCGCCGGTCTCCCGGCCGGCGCGATCCGGGCCGGCGTCCCGGTCCGCGCCGTGCGGCGCGACGCCGGCGGGGCGACGGTCACCCTGGCCGACGGCTCGCACGCCCGCCACGACGCGGTCGTCCTCGCGACCCATGCCGACGACGCGCGGGGGCTCCTCGAGGACGCGGACGCCGCCGAGCGCGCCGCCCTCGGCGGCTTCGAGTACTCGACGAACCGGGTGGTCCTCCACACCGATCCGCGGGTCCTGCCGACGCGCCGCAAGGCGTGGGCGTCGTGGAACATCGACACCGCCGATTGCCGCCGGCCCGCCGACGCCCTGACAATGACGTACCACATGAACCGGCTCCAATCGATCCCCGGGCCGGTCGAATACTGTGTCTCGGTCAACCCCGCGATGGACATCCGCCCGGAGCGGGTGATCCTCGAGCGCGAGTTCAGCCACCCGATGTACACGTTCGGGACCCTCGCCGCGCAGGGCCGGATCGGCGATCTCCAGGGACACCGCCGGACGTGGTACGCCGGCGCCCACCTCGGCTACGGCTTCCACGAGGACGGCTGCCGCTCCGGCTTCGAGGTCGCCGAGCTTCTCGCCGACGACGCGGCGGAGCGGGCGGCATGAGGTCGCACCTCCTCGAGGGCAGGGTCCGCCATCGGCGAACCGGCCCGCCGGCCTACGACCTCGACCACGCGGTCTGGTACGCCGCGCTCGACCTGGACGAGCTCGACACGATCGATCGGCGACTCCGGCTCGTCAGCCGCAACCGCCGCAACGTCCTCGAGCTGCGCGACGCCGATCACCTCCCGGAGCCGTCCACCGACCTCGCCGTCGACGTCCGGCGCCACCTGGCGGGGGAGGGGATCGATCCGGTGGGCTGGCGGATCACGCTCGTCGCCAACCTCCGGGTCCTCGGCTACGTCTTCAACCCGGCGAGCTTCTACCTGTGCCGCGACGAGGCCGGCGCCCTGCGGGTCGTGGTCGTCGAGGTCCACAACACGCACGGCGAGCGCCATTGCTACACGCTCCGGCCCGGCGCCGGCTCCGGCGCCGGGGTGGAAGCTGGCGCGGCCAGTGGCGCGGGCACCGGAGCGGGCACCGACCGCGAGGCGCCGTTCCGGGCCGCAATGGACAAGGCGTTCTACGTCTCGCCGTTCCTCGAGATGGACGGCCGCTACGCCGTCCAGGTCCGGGACGAGGCCGATCGGCTGACGATCTCGATCCACGAGCGGCAGGCGGGCCGGCCCGTGCTCGCGACGAGCCTCGTCCTGCGTCGGCTGCCGCTGACCGACCGGATGCTCCTGCGGCTGCTGCTGCGCCATCCACTCGTCACCCATCGAACGATCGGGCTGATCCACTGGCACGCGCTCCGGCTGTGGCTGCGCGGGGCGCGGTTCCATCGCCACGGTTCCAGCTCCAGCCCGGGCGCCGGCCGAGGAGTCGGCGACGGTGGCGGGCCCATCGCCGACGTCGTCCCCGGCGCCGAGGGGGTCCGATGAGCAGCCGCTCGCTGGACCGCGCCGGCGGCCCGCGGACGACCGCGATCCCGATCCTCGATCGCGCCGCACGCCGGACCATGCTGGCCGCCGCCCGCCGGATCCAGGTCGGGCGGCTGACGATCGAGCTGCCCGACGGGACGCGCGAGGTGGTCGGCGTCGAGGGTGGGCCGGCTGCCGAGATCCGCATCCACGACGAGCGCGGCGTGATCCGGATGCTGCTCGGCGGCGAGACCGGGGCCGGGGAGGGCTTCGTGGACGGCCTGTGGTCCTCGCCGGACCTCGCCGCGCTGCTTCGCCTCGCCGCGCTGAACCGCGACGCGCTGGCCCTGTCGAGCGGCTGGTGGCGGCGGCTGGCCGGCATCCCGCGGGTTCTCGCGCATCGGGCGCGTCGCAACACCGTCCGCCAGGCGAGCCGCAACATCCGCCGCCACTACGACCTGGGGAACGACTTCTACCGCCTCTTCCTTGACGAGACGATGACCTACTCGAGCGCGGTCTTCGACCGGCCGGACCAGTCGCTGGCCGACGCGCAGCGCAACAAGTACCGCCTGATGGCGGATCGAGCCGGGCTCCGGGCGGGGATGCGCGTCCTTGAGATCGGCTCGGGCTGGGGCGGGTTTGCCATCTACGCGGCGGGCGAGCTCGGCTGCGACGTCACCTCGATCACGATCTCGCCGGCCCAACAGGCGCTCGCGATCGAGCGCATCCGGGCCGCGGGGCTGGAGGACCGGGCCCGGGTCGAGCTCCGCGACTACCGCGCGATCAACGGCACGTATGACGCGATCGTCTCGATCGAGATGCTCGAGGCGGTCGGCCACGAGTACTTCCCGGCGTTCTTCGCGGCGTGCGACCGCGCCCTGACGCCGGGCGGCCGGCTCAGCCTCCAGACGATCACGTTCCCCGACGCGAGCTACGAGGCCCAGCGGCGCGGCGCCAACTGGATCCAGACGTACATCTTCCCGGGCGGGCTGCTCCCGTCACTCGCGGTCATCGAACGGGCGACGGCCGCGACGAGCCTCCTGATCACCGGGACGCAGGACATCGCCGCCTCGTACGCCCGGACGCTGGCGCTGTGGCGAGCCGCCTTCCACGCCCATCTCGACGAGGTCCGGGCGCTCGGCTTCGACGAGCGCTTCATCCGGATGTGGGACTACTACCTCGCGATCAGCGAGGCCGGGTTCGCGACCGGCATCACCCAGGACCAGCAGCTGATCCTCGAGAAGCGGCGCGGGCTCGGCTGATCACCGGCAGCGCGCCCGGGCGGCCGCGGGCTCCGGGAATTCGAACGACCGGCGCGGTTCGCGCCGGTCGGATGATGGCGTGTCGGTTCCTGCCGCCGGGCCCTCCCGGGATCGGCGGAGGCGGAGATCAGCGAGGCTTCGTCCGGTTCGCCGCGAGGTGCGCGGTCCACTCGGAGGTCCGCCCGTCGAGCGAGGAGCTCTTGCCGTGCCAGCCGCACACGCACGTGATCGTCTGGGCCTGGTGCTTGTACTCCGCGATGACGTGCTTGAGCGGCTCGTTCACCGGCTGGGCGGCCGGGCGCGGCGGACGCATGGTTCCGTTGGACATGGGCTGGACCTCCCTGGCCGTCGATCGCGATACGCAGGCCGGTCCGAGAGGGCCATCGACCTAGCGGGACGGGACGCTTGCGCGAAGGACGAATTCTACCGCGAACCGGCGGCCGGCGCCGCCGGCGCCTCGCCGCCGCGGTTCGCCCGTGGCGGCGGGGCGGCAAGGTGGGCCGCCGAGTTCCAGAGCTCGATCACCCGGCGGTCCGCCTCCCAGCCCAGCTCCGACACGGTCGCGGTCGCCAGCTCGAGGCGGCTGGCGAGGAGTGGCGGCGCCTCCATCCAGCGAGCCGCGAGGACGCGCAGGACGTGGCCGTGGGCGAACACGAGGACGTCGCCGCCGAACGGGAGGAGGCGGGCGATCACCCGGTCCGCGCGGGCACCCAGCGCAGCGAGGCTCTCGCCGTCGGGGATCGGGCGGGTCCAGATCGTCCAGCCCGGATCGTCCCGCTCGATGTCGATCCGGCGCCGCCCCTCGTACACGCCGTAGTCCCACTCCTGCAGCTCGGGATCGAGCTCCATGCGGTCGGCGAAGCCGGCGAGCCGCGCCGTCGCGGTCGCCCGGGCCAGCGGGCTCGAGACGACCCGGCTGAACGACCGGCCGGCCAGGGCGGTGCCGAGACGGCGCGCCTGGACGCGACCGGTCGGCGTCAGCGGAACGTCCGTCCGGCCCGTGTGGCGGCCCGCCTTCGACCACGCCGTCTCGCCATGGCGGGCCAGGACGAGTCGGGTCAGGGCCGGCTCGGGCGCAGGCCCGGTCATCGCGCCGTTCCGCCGTCGGCGAAGCCCCGCGGTGCGCGGTCCGCGGCGGGCTCGGCGTCGAAGAAGGCGCGGGCCGACCAGCCGAAGGCGCCGGCGAGCAGCACGCCCGGCACCTGGCCGATCCTCGTGTTGTAGCGGAAGACCTGGTCGTTGTAGAGCTCGCGCCGGTCGGCAATGATCGATTCGAGCCGCTCGATCTCCGCCTGCAGGTCGAGGACGTTGCCGGCCGACTTGATGTCCGGATAGCGCTCGACGGTCGCGAGGAGCGTCCGCACGGCCCGGCTGGTGGCCTCCGACGTCGCCGCCTGGTCGGGGATCGGCGCCGACGGCGAGAAGGCCGCCCGGGCAGCCGTGACCTCGCTCAGGACGTCGCGTTCGAAGGCCAGCAGGCCGCGAACCGCGTCGACGAGGGCGGGCAGCTGGTCGAACCGCTGCTGGAGCGCGACCTCGATGTTCGCCCACGCCTTGTCGATCCGGCGCTGGAGAGCGACGACGTCGTTGTAGGTCGCGACGACGACGAAGAGCGCGATCGCGACGACGAGCCCGACCGCGAAAGCGGCGGCCAGGGCCTGGGCGCTCACCGCAGCCCGCCCTGGACGAGCACGGCCGCCGCCATCGCCGAGCCGATCGCGAGGACCGCGCCGGCGAGGCCGACGAGGAACTGCCATTCGCCGCGGGCGGCCACCTGGCCCGGGGCACCGAGCGAGACGATCAGAGGCACCTCGTCGGAGGTCGCGAGGACGAGCGCGTCTGGCGCGATCTCGAAGGCCGCCCTGGCCCGCGCGGCCAGCGCCGGGTCGGGCGGTGGCGGGCGATCCGCGGCGGGATCGAGCTCCGGGGCCCGCACCGGCCGGCCGATCCCGAAGCCCTCGATGGCGGCGTTGCCCCAGGCCTCGGCGGGCGTCGCGGCGAGGAGCCCCGCCGCCCGGGCCGCGGCGAGGTCGGCGGCGATCTCGGGGTCGGCGCGGTCGAGCTCGGTGCCGTCCAGCAGGTTGGCGGCCACCGGGTCGTCGAGCTCGCCGAACGGCACGACCCGGCCGAGGACGGTCACGACGTCGCCGGGCTCGATCCGCGCCTCGCGGTAGTGGCATTGGCCGCCCGTCGTGGCGATCGCGGCGCCGCCCGGATCGACGAGCGCGGACTGCCGGGCGGGCTGGACCGAGAGCAGCGCGGCGACCTGCGCGTCGCGGTCGGCCGGACCGGGCGCGAAGACCGATCCGGTCCGCGGCTGGAAGCCGACGGCCCCGCCGCCCCAGATCCCGGGTGCCTCGTCGTAGCGGTCCGGGACGTCGAACCGGGCGCCGCTCGGGAAGACCCGGACCGCGCCGCTCGCGTCGCGAACCCGGAAGCCGACGGCGCGGTCCTCCCGATAGACCTCGCGGCTCTCTCCGCCACGGGCCTCGTCGATCCGGGCCCGGTAGTACACGCACGGGGCGCTCTGGAGCGGTGAGACGAGGGTCAGCTCGATCGGCTCGGCCGCGCCGCTGACGAGGACCTCGCCGACCGCGAGGCTGGCGATCCGCGAGACCGACGTGCCGCTGATCCGGCCCGCGGCGCGATAGCCGCCGAAGCCGCGGACCAGCAGGAGGAGGCCGAGGACGACACCGACCCCGGCGAGGACGGCGAGCGTCGGGCTCGGCGGGAGGTCGACGTGGATCACCGGCCGGGACGGAGCAACGCGCTGCCGCCGGCCGCCGCCCGGCGGGCAGACCTGCGGGGAGCCGCCCCGCCGGGGGTCGCCACGCCGGAAACCGCGACGCCGGGAGCCGCCGTGCCGGAGGCCGTCACCCGGCGCACAGCCGCGCGGGATCGAGGCTCAGCCTGCCGGCGCTCACGTCGGCCATGAGCCACCCGACCTGACCTGGGGCCGATCGATTGTGCATCCCGTCCCTCCGCAGTCGGATCGCGTCGGCAACGGTACAGGACTGTGCTAGCCTCGGCCGGACCGGCGCGTCGGAGGACCGCGGTAGCGGCGGGTTCGCGGCGGGCCGGGGGCGAGCCTGGAGGGATGATGCGACTCAGCGAATGGCGCGCCTCCGCGCCGGCCCGGGAGGCGGCGACGTCGAAGGTCTCCGCGGTCGTCGATCCGGTCCTCGCCGCCCTCGGCGCCGGGGACGACCCGCACTGCTGGGTCGCCTGGGGCGAGGAGCCCGCCAACCGCTTCACGATCTTCGTGCCGACCGAACCCGGCCTGATCGCCTGTTTCGTCCGGGTCAACGTCCCGGGCGAGGGACCGCGGGCCACGACGAAGCTCGTCCGCTGGAACCGCGTCGCGATCGGCGAGCTCAGCGTCGAGACGCAGGCGGGCCACCGGATGCTCAGCTTCCAGCTCGAGTCGCAGGTCCTCCGCGGTGCCGACCTCGAGGCCGACCGTGCCGCCGCCTTCGCCCTCCGGGTGATCGCCGCCATCGACGGCCGCCCGCTGCCGGACGTCGTCGAGCCGACCACGCGCCGGAGGCTCGGGAGCGGCTCGGCCGGCAGCGGCTCCGCGGCGCGGTCCAGCTCGCGTGGATCGGGATCGAAGCCGGCGAGGGCCGCGGCGGGCGCGAAGGCCGCGAGGCCCGGCCGAGCCGGGACGTCGTCCGACGTCGACGCCTGATCCGTCGTCGGGCGGCCGCCGGCAGCCCGTCCGCGCGGTCATCTTCGACCTCGACGGGGTGATCGTGGATTCCGAGATCTGGTGGGACGAGGTTCGCCGCGACTTCGCCGGGGATCACGGTCACGTCTGGACGATCGACGATCGTCACGCGGTCATGGGTGCGAACTCGCGGCAATGGTCCGAGACGATGCGGGAGCGGATCGGCGACGGCCTCGACGCCGCGACGATCGAGACCGCGATCGTTGACGGCGTCGTCGAGCGCTACGCCCGGGAGGGCCCGCCGACGATCGACGGCGCGGTCGAGGCGGTCCGCCGGATCGCGGCCCGCTGGCCGAGCGCGCTGGCATCCTCGTCGCACCGGCGGGTCATCGACGCCGCGCTGGGGGCGACCGGCCTGACCGGCGTGTTCCGGGCGGTCGTCTCGTCCGACGAGGTTGCCCACGGCAAGCCCGCGCCGGACGTGTTCCTCGAGGCGGCCCGCCGGCTCGGCGCCGATCCGCGGGCGACGCTCGTCGTCGAGGACTCGCTGAACGGCCTCCGGGCGGGTCGCGCCGCGGGCATGACGACCGTGCTCGTGCCGAACGAATCGGTCCCGCCGGCCGCGGGGGCGGAGGGGTTCGCCGATCTCACGATCGGCCGGCTGGCGGATCTCGACCCGGCGGCGATCGGGTGAGCCGGGCGGGCGACCGTCCGCGACGACCGAGCGGCCCCCATGGGACCGACGGCCTCCACCCCGTGCGCCGGGCCCTGCGCGCCTGGCTGTCCCGGATCGCCTCGTGGGTCGTCGTCCGGGCCTACCTCCGGCTCCGCCTCGATGGCCGGGAGCGGCTGCCGCGCCGGCCAGCGGTCTATTGCTTCGACCACCGCAACTGGGCGGACCCGTTCCTCCTCATGGCGATCCTCCCGATGCGTCCACGGCTGACCTTCTTCGGACCGAAGGAGGAGGACATGTCGGTCGGCGGACGGAACCGGGTGATGACCTGGACCGGGGCGACCATTCCGTACCGGCCGGGCAAGGACAACCTGATCGAGGCGACCCGGCGCGTCCATGCCGTGATCTCGGCCGGCGGCGTTCTCGCGATCGCGGGGGAGGGCCGGATCCAGCCGTTCGAAGCGCGGATCGGGCCATTGGAGGAGGGCGCCGCCTACTTTGCCCTGCGCGAGGGGGTCCCCCTGGTCCCGATCGCGATTTACGGCACCTCGTGGCTCGCGTTCGGACGGCGCATCCGGGTCGTCGTCGGGGAGCCGCTTCTTCCTGCCGGCCGGCCCAACCGCGAGCACGTCGACGAGCTGACCGCTCGCTGCCGGGCGGCGTTGCAGGGGCTCGTCGGCGGCGAGCCCGAGCGGCCGCGGCCGGGTCCGATCGGGCGCTGGGTCACCGAGCGGTTCAACGACTGGCCGGAGGGCGATCGCGCGGCCGCGGAGTCGGCGGCGGCGGAGTCTGCGGCCGCGGAGTCGGCCGCTGGGGAGGCGGCCCGGGGAGAAGCGGGAGACGCCCCTGGCCCGGCGCGAGCCGGCGCCGCGATGGCGGGCGCGGGCTCGTCACCGCGAGGCGTGCTGCCGAGCCGCTGACCGGCGGCCGAGCCACCGGCGACGGTGACTCTGGCATACTGCGGCCGATCCCCGAACCAGGAGACGACGTGGCGACGACGGGCCTGTCGGCCGACCCCAACGAGTACCGCGAGCGACTCGGCGAGCAGAGCGACGACCAGATCGACGCCTGGGCGTCCGAGCTGATGCGCGATGTGGCGATCCGCCGCGGGGTCGTGAAGGCCGTGGCCGACTTCCGCCGCGCGGCCGGCCTGGACGAGCAAGGGTTCGAACGGGTGTTCGCTTCCGGCGGCGGGCCGCCGGCGGTGGTCGGGCGTGACCGCGCCGGCAACCTGATCGTGCCGGCGATCACCCTGTTCGCCCTCGTGCCCGGGATCCGCTCGCAGGTGGCCGACGGCCGGGCCCGCCTCGTCGAGTACCTCGTCGCGAACTTCGGCGAGCTCGTCTACGTCTGAGCCCGCCCCCGCTGCCGCGGCGAGGCTGCTCGGCTGGATCCGCCTGGGCCATCCCTTCCCGTCGGTCCTCGACGGGGCCGTCAGCGGGACATGTGCCGGCCTCGCCGGCGGGGGAGCCACGGTAGCGCTGGCGATCGGGCTGGCGATGACCCTCCTCCAGCTCGGGATCGGCGTCACGAACGACCTCGTCGACGCGCCGCGGGACGCCGGTCGCAAGCCCGGCAAGCCGATCCCGGCCGGCCTCGTCGCGCCGCCCGCCGCGCGGGCGGTCGCCATCGCCAGCTTCGGCTCCGGGATCGTGCTCGCGACGCTCATCGGGCCGGTGACCGGCCTCCTCGCCCTCGTGGTCGTCGCGATCGGGCTTACCTACGACCTCCGCCTGAAGGGGACGGCGTGGTCCTGGCTGCCGTTCGCCCTGGGGATCCCGCTCCTGCCGGTCTTCGGCTGGGCCGCGGCCGGCGCGGCGCTGCCGGCGGCCTTCGCCGTCCTCCTGCCGGTCGCCGTGATCGCGGGCGCCGCCCTGGCGATCGGCAACGCCCTGGTCGACGTCGATCGCGACCGTGGGGCGGGCGTCACCTCGATCGCGATCGCCCTGGGTCCCGGCCGCGCCGGGCCGCTGATGGTTGGGCTGTTCGCCGGGATCGCCGCGGTCGCGATCGCGTCGGCGGCGGCCGTCGGCAGCGCCCCGCCGCTGCTCGCGGCGATCGCCGCGAGCGGGGCGATCCTCGTCGCCGCGGCCGCCAGATCGCTCGGCTCGTCAAGCGCCGGCCGCGAGCGCGCGTGGCAGGCCGAGGCGATCGCCCTGGCCGTCCTCGCGACGCTCTGGCTGGCCGCCGTCCTCGAGGCCGCCCGGGCGTGACGTCCGCCTGATCCGAAATCGGCCAGACGACCCAGGACGAAGGTCCCCCAAACGCCGGTCAGGCTCGGTCGTTGTTCCGGGTACATCCACGCTGCCCCGAAGCGGCACAGTCACCGGAGGTCCTTCCATCGTGAATCGCGTCACCCGCCGGCTCCGCAGCCTGCTCATCGCCCTCGCTGTCCTCGCCCTGTCGGCCACGATCGTTCTCGCCGGCCGGCCGGCCGTGCCCGTCGGCCATCCCGACGCTCCCACCCCGAGCCACGACACGGGCGATCCGGCCGAGCAGGCCACGCCGGCTGCGGCGGACGAGTCCGAGCCGGCCGAGTCACCGGATGCCGCCGACCCGTCCGAGGCGGACGCCCCCGACTCGGCGACGGCCGAGCACCCGGACAACCACGGCAAGCTCGTCAGCGAGGCCGCCCAGGCGGAGACGCCGGATGGGTTCGCCAACCACGGCGCCTACGTCCGGACGATCGCCCAGGACAACCACGGTCATGCCGACGCCGCGGCGAAGCACGCACCGACGCCGGCCGCCGCGAAGCACTGACCCCCGGGACGGATCCCGCCGTCGGATCCGTCGCCCCGGACAAGCCGAAGCCGGCGCCGCGAGGCGCCGGCTTTCTTGCTGTCCGCGTCGTCGAGGTCGAGGTCAGTCGCTGTCGCCCGTCCGGACCAGGGCGATCGCGTTCTCGAGCTTGAGCTTGGCGATCGTCAGGTACTTCGCCAGGTTCGCTCGATCGACCTCGGGGATCCCCCGGACGACATCCGGCGCGCGGAGGACGGCGACCAGGTCCTCGACCGCGTCGGACAGCTGGTGACGGGCGTTGACGAGCGAGTCGTCGCCGAGGGTCAGGGCCGTCCGGGCGCTCGGGTTCCAGCCGTCCGCGGCATCCTGGGCGTCGGCGGCGTCGATGCCGTCGACCTCCTCACCGGGCTCCGCCGTCTCGCCTCGATCGTCGGAAGCGGTTGCGGGTCCGCGCCCGGCGCCCTTCGATCTTCTCGCGGAGCTTGACCAGGGACAGCTCGCCTGAGGCGACCTGGGCGGCCAACCGCTTCCGCTTCTTCGGGTCCTGGACCTTGAGCAGCTCGTAGGCATGGGAGACGGTGTCTTTGCGCAAGGACACCAGCTCCCGGATCTCGTCCGGCGCGTCGGCGAGACGCAGGCGGTTCTCGAGATAGCCCTTGTCCTTGCCGAGCTTCTCGGCGAGCTTGCGGATGCTGTAGCCGTGCTCGCGAACCATCCGGTCGAACATCGTCGCTTCCTCGAGCGGCGAGAGGTCCTCGCGCTGGAGGTTCTCGATGATCGAGATCTCGAGGGCGGTGTCGTCGTCGATCTCCTCGACGAGGGCCGGGATCGTGGCGAGGCCGGCCTCGCGGGTGGCGCGCCAGCGGCGTTCGCCGGCGATGAGCTGGTAGCGGTTCTCGCCGAGCGGCCGGACGAGGATCGGCTGGAGGACGCCGTGCTCCTTGATCGACGCCGAGAGCTCGTGGAGGGCCGCCTCGTCGAAGATCATCCGCGGCTGGCCCGGGTTCGACTCGATCCGGTCGATCGAGATGATCTTGACGCCGGTGGTCCGGCCGGCATTCTCCGACGAGAGCAGGCTGACGATCGCGGGCGAGAGCTCGCGATCCTCGGACAGGCGGCGTGCGGCGGCGGCGCGGAAGTCAGGCCTGGCCAAGGTCGATCACCTCCCGAGCAAGCTCGCGATACGTGCGAGCGGCTTCCGACGATCCCGCGTACGACGTGATCGGTCGTCCGGCCAGCGGCGCCTCACCGAGCTTCACGGTGTTGCGGACGATGCTGCTGAACACGTGGTGGTCGCCGACGACCCGCAGCTCGTCGAGCATGTCCCGGGCGAGGTTCGTGCGGCTGTCGTAGAACGTCGGCAGCAGGCCGAGGATCCGGAGGTCGCGGTTCAGCTTCATCCGGATCATGTTGATGACCTTGACGAGGTTGTTCAGGCCCTTCATCGCGTAGTACTGGGTCTGGACCGGGATGATCACGCTGTTCGCGGCAACGAGGCCGTTGACCGTCAGGAGGCCGAGGTTCGGCGGGCAGTCGATCAGGATGTAGTCGTAGACGTCGACCTGGCCCTCGAGCGCATCGCGCAGGACCTGCTCGCGGCCGAGGGCGGTGAACAGCTCGCCTTCGGTCGACGCCAGGTCGATGTTCGCGGGCGCGACATCGATTCCCGCGCCCTCGGTCGGGCGGATGACGTCGGCGAGGGTCGCGCGCCCGTCGGCGAGCACGTCGGCCATCGATCGCTCGACGGTGTTGAGATTGATGCCGAGCCCCGCCGTGAGGTTCGCCTGCGGATCCATGTCGATGCAGAGAACGCGGTAGCCCTCTTCCTCGAGCGCACCAGCGAGGTTGATCGCCGTCGTCGTCTTGCCGACGCCGCCTTTCTGGTTCGCGATCGCGATCACCTGCGTCACTGGGGCATCACCTCGAGTCAGGGAGCGTCGCGACGGGCCGACGCCGGGTGGGGGAATGGGGGTCATCCTACCGCAGCGCCCCGGTGGGCGACCGGCGAGGTTATCCACACGATCATCGAGTTGTTCACCGAATCTGTGGATATGTGGTGGGTGCCGGAATCGCGCGAATCGGGTGGTCCCGGGGTGCTGAGCAACCCGTTCCGGTCTCGCGCAACAGGCGTTCGGTGGCCGCCACGGCCCTATCATGGCCGTGGTGTCGCTCGCCGCGCCTGTCTTTGCGCAAGGACACCGAGAACCGCAGGGGAGTGGACGTTGCCGACGAACGAGGAGCGCACCGCCCGGCTCGAGGCGATGCGCGAGCGCGCGCGTCTCGGTGGCGGGCGGGTCCGGATCGACCAACAACACGCTCGCGGCAAGCTCACCGCTCGCGAGCGGGTCGAGCTGCTGGTCGACGCGGGCTCGTTCGTCGAGATCGACGCGTTCGTCACTGCCCGGGGCAGCGACGGCGACGACGATGCGATCCTCGGCGACGGCGTCGTGACCGGGCACGGCACGATCGACGGTCGGAACGTGTTCGTCTTCAGCCAGGACTTCACGGTCTTCGGCGGCTCGCTCTCGGAGGCGTACGCCGCCAAGGTCTGCAAGGTCATGGACCTCGCGATGCGCGTCGGCGCGCCGATCATCGGGTTGAACGATTCGGGCGGAGCCCGGATCCAGGAGGGCGTCGTCTCGCTCGGCGGATACGCCGACATCTTCCTGCGCAACACCCTAGCGTCCGGAGTCGTGCCCCAGCTCTCGGTCGTCATGGGCCCGTGCGCCGGGGGAGCGGTCTACTCGCCGGCGATCACGGATTTCACGGTGATGGTCGAGGGCACGAGCTACATGTTCGTCACCGGGCCCAACGTCGTGAAGGCGGTGACCCACGAGGACGTCGACGCCGAGCGGCTGGGTGGCGCCACGACGCACACGACGCGATCCGGAGTCGCCCACATCGCGGCGCCCGACGAGGCGACCGCCCTCGCGACCGCGCGCCGGATCCTGTCGTTCCTCCCGCAGAACAACCTCGCCGATCCGCCGCGGCGGCCGCCCGGCGACGATCCCGAGCGCCGCGAGCCGGCGCTCGACCGCGTCATCCCGGACGACGCATCGCGGCCGTACGACATGCATGACGTCATCGGACCCGTCGTCGACGACGGCGACTTCCTCGAGATCCAGCCCGGCTGGGCCGAGAACGTCATCGTCGGGTTTGCTCGGCTCGGTGGCCGCAGCGTCGGGATCGTCGCTCAGCAACCGTCCGTCCTCGCCGGGGCGCTGGACATCGACGCGTCCGTGAAGGCGGCACGGTTCGTCCGGACCTGCGACTGCTTCAACATCCCGCTCGTCAGCTTCGTGGACGTTCCGGGGTTCCTGCCCGGCGTGGACCAGGAGGACGGCGGAATCATCCGGCACGGCGCGAAGCTTCTGTTCGCGTATTGCGAGGCAACGGTTCCGAAGCTGACGGTGATCACCCGCAAGGCCTACGGCGGTGCCTATGACGTGATGAGCAGCAAGCACATCCGCGGCGACATGAACTTCGCCTGGCCGACGGCGGAGATCGCGGTGATGGGCCCGGCTGGAGCGGTCAACGTGATCCATCGCGACGCGATCGACGCCGCCGCGGATCCGGACGTCGAGCGGGCTCGTCTCATCGCCGAATACGAGGAGCAATTCGCGAACCCGTACATCGCCGCGTCGCGGGGCTACGTCGACGACGTCATCCTGCCATCCGAGACGCGACCCCGATTGATCCGGGCACTCGACCTGCTCGCCGACAAGCGCGACACGAACCCGCCGAAGAAGCACGGAAACATTCCCCTGTGACGTCGGTCGCGGCGGCGTCTTTGCGCAAAGACAGGGGAGGGGCCCGACCGTTCGAGCGGGTCCTGATCGCGAACCGCGGCGAGATCGCCGTCCGGATCATCCGCGCCTGCCATGAGCTCGGGATCGAGGCGATCGCCGTCCACAGCGACGCCGACGCGGATGCGGCTCATGTCCGCCTGGCGGACCGATCGGTCCGGCTGGGGCCCGCCCCGGCCGTCGAGTCCTACCTCCGCGGTGACGCGATCGTGGCCGCGGCCGTCGCGACCGGGGCCGACGCGATCCACCCCGGATACGGCTTCCTCGCCGAACGCGCATCGTTCGCCCGATCCGTCGAGGACGCGGGGATCGTGTTCGTCGGGCCGTCGAGCGCCACGATCGCCGCCCTCGGCGACAAGGTCGCGGCCCGCCGCTCGGCCGCTGCGGCAGGCGTGCCGATCCTGCCCGGGACCCTGGAGCCATTCGACGCAGACGCCCCCGACGCCGTCGAGGCGATCCTCGTCGCCGCCGAGCGCATCGGGTTCCCGCTGCTCGTCAAGGCCGCCGCGGGCGGCGGCGGTCGGGGGATGCGGCGCGTTCTCCGTCCCTCCGAGCTTCCGGCGGCCCTCCACGCCGGCGCCGCCGAGGCAAAGGCCGCGTTCGGCGATGGGGCGGTCTACCTCGAGCGCGAGATCCACCCGGCCCGGCATGTCGAGGTCCAGCTGCTGGGCGACGAGGCGGGCACGATCGTGGCCCTCGGCGAGCGCGACTGCTCTCTCCAGCGCCGTCATCAGAAGCTGCTGGAGGAGGCCCCGGCTCCCTTGCTGAGCGAACGCGAGCGGCTCGACCTCCACGCGGCGGCCGTCCACGCCGCGCAGGCGGTCGGCCTCGTCAACGCCGCCACGGCCGAGTTCCTCTTCGATCGCGAGCGGCGGCCGTGGTTCCTCGAGATCAACACCCGGCTCCAGGTGGAGCACGGCGTGACCGAGCTGGTGGCCGACGTCGACATCGTCCGCGAGCAGCTCTGGATCGCCGCCGGCCGGCCGCTGTCGGAGCGGGTCCGCGCCGCCGCCGCGGCCGCCGCCCGACCGACGCGCCATGCCATCGAGGTTCGCCTGTCGGCCGAGGACCCGGCGCGCGGCTTCGCGCCGACGCCCGGGAGGATCGGGCGTTGGGAGATGCCGGCCGGCCCGGGCATCCGGATCGACACCGCGGTCGGGAGCGGGTCGATCGTCGCCCCCGACTACGATCCGCTGATCGCGAAGCTCATCGTCGTCGACGACAGCCGCGACGCGGCCATCGACCGGCTGGCCCGGGCCCTCGACGAGACGACGATCGGCGGGATCCAGACGACCCTCCCGTTCCACCGGTTCATCGCCGCCGACCCGGCCTTCCGGGCCGCCGACCTGTCGGTCGACTGGGTCGACGCCAACTGGGAGGCGATCGCCCTCCGCCACCGGCGAGACGCCCTGGCCACGGCCTCGGAGGTCGCCGCCGCCGTCGTCGGTGGGCGGACCGACCCCACCGTCGCCGGCGCGGCCGGAGACCCAGCCGCGATCCGCGGCGAGGCGCCGGGCCCGCGCGAGACCTCCGCCGGCGGAGCCGAGCACGCGGCCCCGCAGGGCTCGGCCCCGCAGGGCTCGGCCCCGCAGGGCGCCTCGGCCTGGGCCCGGGCCGGCCGTGCCGCCGGCGTCGCCCGGTGGCCGCGATGACCGATCGCCTCCGGGTCAGCCCCGCGCCGGCCAGCCTCCTCGACGGCGACGAGCCGCGCGACGTCGACCTCGCCACCCTCGACGTCGACGGGCCGGTCTTCCGCCGCGCCTCGGCCGACCCGTCTCGGGCGGACGGCCGACGGCCGGGATGCGGTCGAGGTCGTCGTCGACGGCTGGCGCTTCGAGCTCCTCGTCGAGGACGCCGCCCGGGCCGAGCTCCGGCGGCGAGCCACCCGCGCGCCCGATGCGGCCGCGGCGAGCGGGCCCATCGACATCCGGGCGATCATTCCCGGACGGGTCGCCGCGATCCGGGTAGCGGTGGGAGACGTGGTCGAGGCCGGCCAGAGCCTCCTCGTCGTGGAGGCGATGAAGATGCAGAACGAGCTCCGGGCGCCGCGGGCCGGCACCGTCGACCGGGTCGCGGTCGAGGCGGGCGGGACGATCGACAACGGCGACCTCCTCGTCGTGCTCGGATGAGCGCGCGCGAGCCCGACGATCCGGCGGTCGAGCGCTGGCGGGCGACGACCCGGGCGAAGGCCGTCGCCGCCGCCCCCGAGCGGCGCGAGCGGTTCGCCACGAGCTCGGACCTCGAGATCGCCGACCTCTACACGGCGGCCGACCTGGCCGCCGCCGGCTTCGACCCGGAGCGCGACCTCGGGCTGCCGGGTGAGCCGCCCTACACCCGCGGCGTCCAGGCGACGATGTACCGCAGCCGGCTCTGGACGATGCGTCAGTACGCCGGCTTCGCGACAGCCGAGGAGACGAACCGCCGGTTCCGCTACCTCCTCGACCAGGGCCAGACCGGGCTGTCGGTCGCGTTCGACCTGCCGACCCAGATGGGCTACGACTCCGACGCGCCCGAGGCCGACGGCGAGGTCGGTCGGGTCGGCGTGCCGATCTCGAGCCTGGCCGACATGGAGGTCCTCGTGGATGGCCTGCCGCTCGGCGAGGTGAGCACGTCGATGACGATCAACGCCACCGCGCCGATCCTCCTCGCCCTGTACGTCGCCGCGGCCGAGAAGCAGGGAGTCGGGCGGGAGCGGGTCGCGGGCACGACCCAGAACGACATCCTCAAGGAGTACATCGCCCGCGGGACCTGGATCTACCCGCCCGCGAGCTCGATGCGCCTCGTGACCGACATCTTCGAGTTCTGCGCCCGCGAGCTGCCGCGCTGGAACACGGTCTCGATCTCGGGCTACCACATGCGGGAGGCGGGGGCGACGGCCGCCCAGGAGCTCGCCTTCACCCTGGCCGACGCGATCGCCTACTGCGAGGCAGCCGTCGCCCGCGGCCTCGCGATCGACGAGTTCGCCCCGCGCCTGAGCTTCTTCTTCGCGGCCTGGTCGGAGCTGTTCGAGGAGGTCGCCAAGTTCCGCGCCGCGCGCCGGATGTGGAGCCGGATCGTCCGCGACCGGTTCGGATCGACGAGCGCCCGATCGATGGCCTGCCGGTTCCACGTCCAGACCGCCGGGTCGTCGCTGACCGCCCAGTCGATCGACAACAACGTCGTCCGGACGACCGTCCAGGCCCTCGCCGCCGTCCTCGGCGGGGCCCAGAGCCTCCACACGAACGCCAAAGACGAGGCGCTCGCCCTGCCGACCGAGGCGTCGGCCCGGCTCGCCCTGCGGACGCAGCAGATCCTGGCCCACGAGAGCGGCGTGACCGAGACCCCCGATCCGCTCGCGGGGTCCTACTTCGTCGAGAGCCTCACGACCCAGCTGGAGCAGGCGGCCCAGGCCTACCTCGACGAGATCGACGCGATGGGCGGGACGCTCGCCGCGATCGAGGGCGGCTTCCAGCAGCGCCAGATCCAGGAATCGGCGTACCGCGTCCAGCAGCAGATCGAGCGCGGCGACCTCGTCGTCGTCGGGGTCAACCGCTTCCGCGACGACGGGGCAGGGGAGGCGAAGGCGGCCCTCCAGCGGATCGACCCCGAGGGCGAGCGCCGCCAGATCGAGCGGGTCCGGCGCGTCCGATCCGAGCGCGACGCGGGGGCCTGGTCGGCCGCCCTCGGCCGGCTCGAGGACGCCGCCCGGGGAGCGGACAACCTCCTCCCCTCGATCATCGAGGCCGTGAACGCCTACGCGACCGTCGGCGAGATCAGCGACCGGCTGCGGACCGCCTTCGGGGTCCACCGCGAGCTGATCACGATCTGATCACGATCTGACCACGACCGATCCCTACCCGACAGAGGAGCGCGCCATGCCGTCGTCCGTCGATCGCCTCCCGGACCCCGTCCGGCGGCTGGGCCGGATCCACCACGTCGCCCTGATCGTCGCCTCGATCGACGACGCCCTGCGGGTCTGGCGCGACCTCGTCGGCCTCGAGCTGGAAACGGTCATGGACATCCCCCAGGACCGCGTCCGGATCGCCTTCCTGGCGGTCGGCGAGTCGAAGGTCGAGCTCGTCGAGCCGACGGACGACACGACCGGCGTGGCCCGCTTCCTCGCGAGCAAGGGCGAGGGCTTCCACCACGTCTGCTTCGAGGTCGCGAACCTCGCCGAGACGCTCCTCCGCCTCGAGATCGACGGCCTCGAGCTGATCGACAGCGCGCCGCGGCGGGGCGCCGAGGGGCCGGTCGCCTTCATCCATCCGCGGTCGTGCCACGGCGTCCTCGTCGAGCTGATCGAGGCGCCGGGCGGGCCCTCGTGGCAGAGCCTCGGGTTCCGCGCCGGCTAACCCTCCGGCAGGCGGCCCGTCAGCAGGACGACCGGGTACCCGCGCCCGTCGTCGCCCTTCTCGAGGACGGCCGCGATGCGGGTCGCGACGTCGACGAACCCGACGCCCCGCGCATCCTCCGCCAGCGCGCCGCGATCGAAGCCCCGGTGATGGATCCCCTCGGCGTCGGCCGAGTGGAACGAGCCGTCCTCGGTCTCGAGGTCGGCCAGGGCGATCCGGCCGCCCGGTCCGAGCAGGTCGCGGATCGCGGCCAGGGCCGCCCGCGTGTCCGCCAGGTGGTGGAGGACGAGGAGCGAGACGGCGACGTCGAACCGCGGCTCGCGGCGGCGGATCGGTCAGGAGGTCGTGGCGGATCGCCCGGGCCGACGGGAGCCCGATCCGCGCCAGCTTCTCGGCCGCGACCTCGATCATCCCGGCCGACGGGTCGCTCAGGACGACCGAGCCGACGTCGTCGGCCAGGGCCAGCCCGAGGAGCCCGGTCCCGGCGCCGACATCGATCAGGCGGTCGGCCGGCCGGAGCGGGATGGCCGTCCGGATCACGCCGGCGATCTCGGCGGCCCGCGCGATCCGCTCTGGGGTGTCCCAGTCGCGGGCCCGCTCGTCGAAGGTCGTCACGCGCCGGGCCTCAGAGCGACCAGGCGAAGAGCACGTCGGGCGAGCGGTCCGCGGCCCGGGCGAACAGGACGATGTCCCCGGCGAGCTTGCGGATCCATGGCTTCTCCTCGCGCGGCAGGAAGCCGAGCTCCTCCTCGATCAGGCCGATCCAATGGCCCGCGACGGCGTCGACGTGGTGGTCGGACAGCCGGGCGACTGCGTCGATCCAGGCCGGGTCGACCCGCTCGATGACCCGCTCGCCGGAATCCTCGGGGCCGTCGAGCTCGCGCCGGGCGTCGATGAAGTCGGCCGGGGTGTCGCTCTCGGTGACCGCCCGGATGGACTCCGAGAACAGGTCGAGCCACGTCGGATCGAGGCCGCCGCCGAGCGAGAGGTGGGCATCGAAGCGGGCTCGGTCGTCGAAGCCCGCCCAGTCGTCGACCGAGATGGCGAGGAGGATCTCGCGCTCCGGCCCGGCGACCAGGTCCATCAGGGCGCCCATCAGCCGCCCCCGCCGAGCTGCGATGGCGGACGGCCGTCGACCCAGCCGGCTCGCTCCTCGAGGAACGTGATCAGGTCGAGCTCGCCCGGCGACCGCCCGGCCTGGGTCAGGATCGCCGCCGCCTCGGACCGGTGCTGCGTGCCGTGGTTCACGACGTGCTGGAGCATCCCGGTGAACGGCACGCCCTCGTCGTCACCGGCGAGCCACGCGTCGTCGCGCGCGGCGAGGAACGCGTCCATCGCCGGCCACTCGCGCTCCCAGCGGGCGCGCAGCTCGGCGGGGGAGGGCAGCGGCTCGCGCTCGGGGCGGGGCGTCTCGTCGTCGCCGGCCAGACCGTGCCGCCAGCGTTGGGATGCCCCGAGCTGGTGGACGAGGATCCCGCCGAGCCCGCGCTCGTCGACGACCTGGGTCGCCGACCACGTGGCGTCGTCGATCCCGTCGAGCACGGCAAGGACCCGGGCGGTCGCCCATGCGTCGTAGGCGAACAGGTCGCGGATCTCGTCGATCGTCATCGCGCTTCTTCGCCTCCTCGGCCGGTGGGACGCAGTGTCGCGGGGTGCGGTCGGGATGTCGCCGGGGATGCCATGGGGCCGACGTTCGTCGGCGGGGTCTCGCGCCGGCCTCAGTCGCGGTAGCCGGCGTCGCGGAGCAGCTGCGGCAGCTCGGTCGGCGATCCGGCGACCCGGAAGCCGGCCGCCTCCAGCGCGGTGACCTTCGACGCGGCCGTTCCGGCGCCGCCGGAGATGATCGCCCCGGCATGGCCCATCCGCTTGCCCTCGGGCGCGGTCCGGCCGGCGATGAACGCCACCTTGGGGACGTCGCGGAGGTGCTCGGCGGCCCACGCCGCTGCGGTCTCCTCGGCCGCGCCGCCGATCTCGCCGATCAGGACGATCGCCTCGGTCTCGGGGTCGGCGGCGAAGAGCTGGAGGACGTCGAGGAACGTCGTCCCGATCACCGGGTCGCCGCCGATGCCGACGCACGTCGACTGGCCGATGCCGGCGTCGGTCATCGCCTGGACGGCCTCGTAGGTGAGCGTCCCGGAGCGGGACACGACCCCGACCCGGCCCTCGCGATGGATGGAGCCCGGGATGATCCCGAGCTTGGCCCGGCCGGGCGAGGTGGCGCCCGGGCAGTTCGGCCCGATCAGGCGGGCACCCGCCGCTCGGACCATCTCGACCGCCGGGATCATGTCGAGCGCCGGGATCCCCTCGGTGATGCAGAAGATCGTCCGGATGCCGGCCGCGGCGGCCTCCATGATCGCGTCCGGGGCGCCGGCCGCGGGGACGAAGATGCACGACGTGTCGGCGGCGGTCTCGCGGACCGCGTCGGCGACCGTGTCGAAGACCGGGACCTTGCCGTCGAGGGCGGTCTGGCCGCCCTTGCCCGGGGTCATCCCGGCCACGATCCGGGTCCCGTAGTCGAGCATCGCCTGGCCGTGGAACGAGCCCTCCCGGCCGGTCAGGCCGTGGACGACGACGCGGCTGGAGCCGTCGATCAGGATGCTCACGCGACCGCTCCGTTCGAGGCGGCGACGGCCTGGGCGGCGGCGTCGTCGAGGGTTGCCGCGGTCACGAAGTGCGCCTCCTCCAGGAGGACGGCCGCCTCCTCGGCGTTCGTCCCCACGATCCGGACGACCATCGGCACGTCGCGCTCCTGCTGGGCGCGGGCCTCGATCAGGCCCTTCGCGACCTCGTCGCCGCGGGTGATCCCGCCGAAGATGTTGACGAGGATCGCGTTGACCTTCGGGTCGGCCAGGATCAGGCGCATCGCCGTGGCGACCTTGTCGGCCCGCGCGCCCCCGCCGATGTCGAGGAAGTTCGCCGGCTCGCCGCCGGCCCGCTTGACGAGGTCCATCGTCGTCATCGCCAGCCCCGCGCCGTTGACCATGCAGCCGATCGTGCCGTCGAGCTTGATGAAGGTGAGGCCGGCCTCGCGCGCCTCGCGGTCGGTCGGATCCTCCTCGTCGGGATCGCGAAGCGCCTCGAGCTCGGGGTGGCGCGGCAGGGCCGAGTCGTCGAGCGTGATCTTGGCGTCGAGGCACTGGAGGCGCTGGGTGACCTGGCCGTCGGGGCCGGTCTCGTTGACGATCGCGAGGGGATTGATCTCGACGAGGTCCGCGTCGTAGGCGAGCATCGTCCGGACGAGGCCGGTGGCGATCGCGACCGCGTCGCGGAGGTGCGCGCCGAGGCCCAGCCGGAACGCCATCTGGCGGGCCTGGAACGGCTGCAGCCCGATCAGCGGGTCGGCGTGGATCGAGACGATCGCGTCGGGTCGCTCGGCGGCGACCTGCTCGATCTCGACGCCGCCCTCCGCCGAGCCCATCAGCAGGATCCGGCGGGCCGCCCGGTCGAGGACGGCCGACAGGTAGAACTCCTTGGCGATGTCGGCGGCCGGGCCGACGAGGACCTTGCGGACCGGGATCCCCTTGATCTGGAGGTCGAGGATCGACCGGGCAACGGCTTCCGCCTCATCGGCGGAGCCGGCGAGCTTCACGCCGCCCGCCTTGCCTCGCCCGCCGACGAGGACCTGGGCCTTGATCACCACCTGCCCGGCCCCAGCGGCAAGGAAGCGCTCGGCGGCCGCGCGGGCCTCGGCGGCGGTGCGGGCCACCTCCCACGCGGGGACCGGCAGGCCCTGGGCGACGAGGAGCGACTTCGCGTCGGCTTCCTGGATCTTCACGCGTGGCTGTTCACGGTTGGACGTGGCTCCTGCGCTGCGCGGGACGGCTCGATGGGACCGGCCGGGTCGAGGTGGGTGCCCGTCGATGGTACCGCGCGCTGCCGGCCGAGGTCGGTGGTGCGGGGGACGGCGGCGCGGCGGCTCCCCGCGCGGATCCCGGCAGCGTCGAGGTCCACGCGGCTAGAATGGCGGCATGGCCCACCGCGTGACCCTGATCCCCGGCGACGGCATCGGCCCGGAGCTGGCGGAGGCGACCCGCCGCGTCCTCGAGGCGACGGGCGTCGCCTTCGAGTGGGAGGTCCAGGAGGCGGGCGAGGCGATGATCGCCGAGCACGGGACGCCGCTGCCGGAGCACGTCCTCGACTCGATCCGCCGCAACCGCGTCGCCCTGAAGGGGCCGATCACGACCCCGGTCGGCGGCGGGTTCCGGAGCGCCAACGTCACCCTCCGCCAGGCGCTCGGGTTGTACGCGAACCTCCGCCCGGCGCGCTCGATGAAGGGCCTCGACACCCGCTACGAGGACGTCGACCTCGTCATCGTCCGCGAGAACACCGAGGACCTCTACGGCGGGATCGAGCACATGGTCGGCCCCGACGCCGCCGAGAGCATCAAGATCATCACCCGGGCCGCGTCGGAGCGGATCGCCCGCTACGCCTTCGACTACGCGGTCGCCAACGGCCGGCGGAAGGTCACCGCGGTCCACAAGGCGAACATCATGAAGCTGTCGGACGGGCTCTTCCTCGAGAGCTGCCGGACGGTCGCGGCCGACTACGACGGCCGGATCGAGTTCGAGGACCGGATCGTCGACAACATGTGCATGCAGCTCGTCCAGAAGCCGGAGCTGTACGACGTCCTCGTCCTGCCGAACCTCTACGGCGACATCGTCAGCGACCTGTGCGCGGGGCTCGTCGGCGGGCTCGGGGTGGCCCCGGGGGCGAACATCGGGACGGAGGCGGCGGTCTTCGAGCCGGTCCACGGGTCCGCCCCGAAGTACGCGGGCCTGAACAAGGCGAACCCGACCGCCCTGATCCTGTCCGGCGTCCTGATGCTCCGCCACCTCGGCGAGCAGGCCGCCGCCGAGCGGGTCGAGACGGCCCTTCGCGAGGTGATCGCCGACGGCCGCCGGACGACCTACGACCTCGGCGGCGAATCCGGGACCAGCCAGTTCGCCGACGCCATCATCGAGCGCCTGGCCGGCGCGGCCGCGGGCGATCCGTCCCCGAGCGGCGCCGGCGCGGCCGGCTGAGCCGACGATGCTGCTCCGCTACCGCGGCTCGGAGGGGATGCTCGCCTGGGCATTCCACCGGATCTCGGGTCTCGCGATCTGGGTCTTCATCGTCCTCCATGTCTTCGACATCTGGCTGGCCGGAGCGAACCCGGTCCTCTACGGCGACCTCCTCGTCATCTACGGCAGCCCGATCGGGCGGGTCGGCGAGACGCTCCTCGGCGCCGCGCTCCTCTACCACGCCCTCAACGGCCTGCGGATCGTGATCATGGACTTCTGGCCGGCGATGACCCGCTTCCACCGCCAGCTGTGGTACGCCAACTGGGTCGTCTTCGCCGTCGTCGGGCTGCCCGTGGCGTACATCATCCTCAAGCCGATCTGGAACGGCTGATGAGCGCCAACCGGCCCCTCGGCCGCTCCGGCAGCCGCGCCCGCCCGTCCGGCAGCGGCTTCGAGCTCGCCGTCTGGTACCTGATGCGGCTGACCGGCCTCGGCCTGTTCGTGCTCGCGATCAGCCACTTCCTGATCACCCACGTCCTGTACGACCCCGTCGAGCAGGACGCGTCGTGGATCAGCGAGCGGTGGGCGAACCTGTCGGTCCGGACGGCCGACTGGCTGATGCTCGCGTTCGTTGTCTTCCACGCGTTCATGGGCCTCCGGATCATCGTCGGCGACTACACCCACGGCGCGGTCCGGACCGTCCTGACGATGGGCCTCTACCTGCTCGCGATCGTCATCTTCGCGATGGGCACGATCGCCCTGCTCACCGTGCCGCGCGTCCTGCCCGGGGCGGGCTGAGATGCGGATCGACCACGACGCGCTGATCGTCGGCGCCGGCGGGGCCGGCCTGTGGGCCGCCCTCGAGCTGGCCAAGGCCGGGGTCGACGCGGCCGTTCTGACGAAGCTCTACCCGACCCGCTCCCACACCGGCGCCGCCCAGGGCGGGGTCTGTGCCGCCCTCGGCAACATCGAGGAGGACCACTGGGAGTGGCACATGTTCGACACGATCAAGGGCGGCGACTACCTCGTCGACCAGGATGCGGCGGAGATCCTGGCCCGCGAGGCGATCGAGACCGTGATCGAGCTCGAGCACATGGGCCTGCCGTTCAACCGGACGCCCGAGGGGAAGATCGACCAGCGGCGGTTCGGCGGCCACACCCGGAACTACGGCGAGGGACCGGTCCGCCGGGCGTGCTTCGCGGCCGACCGGACCGGGCACATGATCCTCCAGACCCTGTACCAGCAGTGCATCAAGTACGGCGTGAAGTTCTACGACGAGTACCACGTCGTCGACCTGCTGTCGGAGGGCGGCGACCTCGGCGACGGCGGGCGGGCGGCCGGCGTCGTCGCCTACCGGATCGCCGACGGCGAGATCCACACGTTCCGCTCGAAGGCGGTCCTGATCGCGACCGGCGGGTTCGGGCGGATGTTCCGGATCACGTCCAACGCCTGGTCGCTGACCGGCGACGGCGTGGCCCTGGCCTACCGCCACGGGATCCCGATGCAGGACATGGAGTTCTACCAGTTCCACCCGACCGGGATCTACGGGATCGGGATCCTCCTGTCCGAGGCGGCCCGCGGCGAGGGCGGGATCCTGCTCAACGGCGAGGGCGAGCGATTCATGGAGCGCTACGCGCCGACGATGAAGGACCTCGCCCCGCGCGACGTCGTCTCGCGCTCGATGTACCTCGAGATTCGCGACGGACGAGGCATCGGCGGCAAGGACTTCCTCTACCTCGACGTCCGCCACCTCGGGGCCAAGGTGATCGAGGAGAAGCTGCCGGACATCACCGACTTCGCCCGGGTCTACCTCGGCGTCGAGCCGCTGACCGAGCCCGTGCCGATTCAGCCGACGGCGCATTACGCGATGGGCGGCATCCCGACCGACAACAACACCCGCGTCACCCGCGACGCCGCCTCGACGGTCGTGCCCGGGCTGTACGCGGCGGGCGAGTGCGCCTGCGTCAGCGTCCACGGTGCGAACCGCCTCGGCACGAACTCGCTCGTCGACCTCCTCGTCTTCGGCCGGCGGGCCGGCCGCCAGATGGCGCTCGACGTCAAGGGCGTCGGGATGCCGGAGCTCGGCCGCGACGTCGAGGAGCCGGTCCGGGCCGAGATGGTCGCGCTCAAGGCGAACGTCAAGGGCGAGAACGCCGCCCGGATCCGCAAGGAGCTGGCCGACGTGATGATGGACAACGTCGGCGTCTATCGCGACGAGGCTCTCCTGACCGCGGCCCTGCCGAAGGTCCGCGAGCTGCGCCAGCGCTACGCCAAGGTCGGGATCGCCGACCGCGGGACGGTCTTCAACACCGACCTCCTGGAGGCCCGCGAGATCGGCTACCTCCTCGACTGCGCCGAGTCCACGGTCGTCGCCGCGATCAACCGCAAGGAGAGCCGCGGTGCCCACGCCCGCGAGGACTACCCCGACCGCGACGACGTCAACTTCCTGACCCACAGCCTCGCCACCCGCGGACCGGGCGGCGGCAACCCGCAGCTGACCTACAAGCCGGTCACGATCACCCAGTTCCAGCCGAAGCCGCGGACCTACTGAGCAGGGCACGAGCAGCATGCAGGTCGACCTCCGCATCCTCCGCTACGACCCCGAGCGCGACGAGAAGCCGCACTGGGAGTCCTACACGGTCGAGTCCGACCCGAAGGCCGACCGCGTCCTCGACCTCCTCCACCGGGTGAAGTACGAGCAGGACGGGACGCTGACGTTCCGCCGCTCCTGCGCCCACGGGGTCTGCGGCTCGGACGCGATGCTGGTGAACGGCCGCAACCGGCTCGCCTGCAAGGTCCGGGTCGAGCAGCTCGGCAAGCGCCGGATCACGATCGCGCCGCTGCCGGGCCTGCCGGTCGTCAAGGACCTCGTTGTCGACATGGAGGGCTTCTTCGCCAAGATCCGGAGCGTCCAGCCCTTCCTCATCGACGAGACGCCGGCCCCGGCCCGCGAGCGGATCCAGAGCGCCGAGGAACGCGCCCGCTACGACGACACGACGAAGTGCATCCAGTGCGCGGCCTGCACCTCGTCCTGCCCATCGTTCTGGGCCCAGCCGTCGTACGTCGGGCCGGCCGCGATCGTCAACGCCCACCGCTTCATCTTCGATTCGCGCGACGAGGGCGGCGACGAGCGGCTCGAGATCCTCGCCGACAAGGACGGCGTCTGGCGCTGCCGGACGATCTTCAACTGCACCGACGCCTGCCCGCGCGGGATCCACATCACCCAGGCGATCCTCGAGGTCAGCTCGGCGATCGTCGAGAGGCAGAGCTGAGCGACACGCTCTTCCCCGATCTGCCGGCGACGGGGGAGGAGAGCGGGGCCGCGGGCGGGGCCGGCGGCCGGCCCCGCGGCTATCTCGTCCGGACCGACGGCGCGGCCCGCGGCAACCCCGGACCGGCGTCGGCCGGCGCCGCCCTCTTCGACCTCGCCCGGCCCGACGCCCGCGACCCGCGCGCCCGGCCGGACGCCTCGATCTCGGAGTTCCTCGGCGTCCAGACGAACAACGTCGCCGAGTACACCGCGGTCGTCCGGGCCCTGGCGATGGCCGCCGAGCTCGGCGCCCGGGAGGTCGTGATGCTCCTCGACTCGAAGCTGATCGTGGAGCAGCTGGCAGGCCGCTGGCGGGTCAAGGACTCGAAGCTGATCCCGCTCTGGGAGACGGCGCGGCGGACGCTCCGCGGCTTCGAGCGATGGTCGGCCAGCCACGTCCCGCGGGCCCAGAACACGGTCGCCGACGCGCTCTGCAACGAGGCGATCGACCGGGTCGCGGCCGGCGGTCCGGCGCTGGTCGTCGTCCGGCCCGGAACCTGAGCCCGGGTCGCGACGTCGTCCGGCCATGAGCCGCCGATCGATCCGCACCGCGCTCGTCGTGCTCGTGGTCGCCGTCCTCGCGGGCGCCTGCGACAGCGCCGCTCCGGCAAGCGAGCCGCCGACCGGTGGCCACCCGGCGACCCTCTCCGGGACCTCGTGGGCCGTCCGGTCGGTCGGGGGCGTGGCGCCCGTCGCCGGCAGCGTCCCGGCACTCGCCTTCGCGGCGACGCGGGTCCAGGGCAGCGGCGGCTGCAACCAGCTGGGCGGCGACTACGCGTACGACCCGGCGACCGGCATGCTCCGCTTCGACCAGCTGTCGATGACGGCGATGGCCTGCGCCGAGCAGTCGAGGAACGACTTCGAGACGCGCTTCATCCGTGCCCTCGACGCGACGCTCGTCGTCACGACGACCGGCCCGAACGGGGAGCTCGTCCTCGGCGGACCCGGCGGCCAGATCGTCCTCGTCGTTGTCGGGCCGGCCGTCACCGATTGACGCGTTCTTCCGCAGCCGGCGCAGCCGGACCGTCCCGAAGGGTCCTCGATCCCGTCCGGTAGCATGGCGGCGTCAGCGAGGCGGTCGGATGGCCGCGCGCCGTCGGGGGCAACCTCGTCACGGCGTGAGGAACGTCCGAGCTCCTCAGCGCAGGGTGGCGGGTAACGCCCGTCCGTCGTGAGACGAGGACCAGTGCCACAGTGACGATGCCGTCGCGGGCGCAAGCCGGCGACGGAGTGAAACGCGGCAAACTCCACCCGGAGCAAGGCCAAATAGGAGGGCGCAACCCGTCGGGGCAACCCGTCGGGGGAGAGGTGCGCTGCCCAGCCCTCGGGTCGGCCGCATGAGCCGTCGGGTAACCGGCGGCCTGAGATGGATGGCCATCCGCGACGGCGCGAGCCGTCGTGACAGAACTCGGCGTACAGACCGCCTCGCTGACGTTCCCCTGATCTGGACCCGAGGGAGGCACCCCCCGGCTCGGCGACCGAACGCGACCCGCCGGGCCACCGCAGCCGATCAGCAACCGAACGCGAACCAGCAGAGCTCGTTGCGCAGCCGCTCGTCGTCCAGCACGAGCTCCCGGATCGGGTCGGGCAGCCGGGCCCGCTGCCAGCGGCACTCCGTGCGACCGGCGGCGTCGGCCTCGTCGCGGGACGCCGCCCGGGCGGCCTTGATCGCGTAGGCGGCCGCGCCCAGCTCGTGAGCCGCGACGTGGGCGACCGCCCCGGCCTGGCCGGCGGCGAACGCGGCGTGCCTCGGCGCGCCGCTCAGCGCCCGGGCGGCGGCGTTGGCATGGCCGCCGGCCGAGCGCGCCGCCGTCATCGAGACCTCGCCGCGGGCCCAGGCGCGGGCGAGGTCGATCGCCCGCCGCGGACGATCGTCGCCCGGCCGCGCCAGCTCGAAGCGATGGAGGACATGCTCGGCGCAGTCGGCGGCCCACAGCGCGAGCAGGTGATGGTCGTCGTCCCGGAGGCTGCCGCCGCGGCGGATCGTGATCAACCGCGGATCCCGGATCCTGGGAAGGATCATCCCGTGCCGTCCCGGCGGGGAGCCCGTTCTCGACCGCCGCGAGGGCGCGGCCCGCGACCGGCGGTCGGCCGCTCAGTCCTCGTCAGGGCGGAAGGTGTGGGGCGCGGTGCAGGCGTTGCAGATCGGTGTCGCCGCGTCGAGGTTGCCGAGCGGGATCGGCATTCGGCGGTCCGGCAGCAGGCACTCGACGTCATACAGACGCTCCGAACCGGCCTCGATGTGGATGAGCCGGCGGAACGTGCAGCGCTTGATCCGCTGGGGCGCGAGCCGGTACGAGTCCGGCTCGGTCGTCACCATCGGAAGCGGCATGGCCATCGAAGAGCGTGCCTCGGAGGAGTCGGCGGCACGATTGCCGGCCGGGCGCCGGACTGTAGCACCGCCGGGAAGACCACGGCAACACGCCAAACGTACTAGACTCCGCGCCGTCCATGGCGGTCTGAGCGCGGGAGGGCGCGTGGCGGAGGGCGACGGAGCGCGGGCGGACGACGGTCTGCTCGACGAGCGGGCGACGCGGGTCTTCCGGAGCGGCCCGGTCGACTCGCGGTCGATCTGCCGCTTCCTGGCGCTCGAGACGCCCGAGCGGATCCTCGAGCCGGCCATCGACCGCGTCGACCCGGCCCACCGCTGCGTCGCCCTCGGCGACCCGGTCCCGCAGACGATCCAGCAGCAGGAGCTCGTCTGCCTCGCCGCGGCCCACACGAACTGTCCGCGCTATCTCCGCGGCGTGCTCCTCAGCGCGAGCCCGCCGCGCCAGGCGCGCGAGCCGGTCTCGCCCGCCGTGATCGGCGCCGCCCTCGTCCTCGCCGCGGCGATCGCGGTGTCGTTCGGTTTCCTCGCGGTCCGCGGCGGGTTCGCGATCGAGACGCCGTCGGCGTCCGCACCGGTGATCGCCGTCGCGAGCGCATCGCCGGCAACCTCGCCGGCCGCCGCGGCCACGCCGGGTGTCGCGTCGCCGAGCCCGTCGTCCAGTCCGTCGCCGATCGCGACGCCGTCGCCGACCCCGATCCCGACCCCGGCGCCGACGCCACCCCCGTCGGTCAGCCCGACCCGGACCCCGGCGGCCTCGAGCGACCGGTTCGCCCTGCTGACGGCGTGCCCCTCGACGCCGGACTGCTGGATCTACGTCGTCCGCGCCGGCGACAACCTGCGGAGCATCGTCAACTGGTTCGGCGTGTCATACGACCGCGTGCTCGCGATGAACCCGGCGATCACCGACCCGACGACGATCCACGCCGGCGATCGGCTGAGGATCCCGACGCCCACCCGCTGATCGCCGCATCGCCGGCCGGGCCGGCCGGGGAGGGCTGGAGGCTCGCGTCGCGGCACGGGCCGTTCGCCCGTGTCGCCGTTCCGTGGCCCGCCGAACAGCCCGTGCTCGTTGCGTCGCTCGGTCGGGTCGTCTGACGACGATCCGCGCACCGGCGGCTCGGAACGTCGTCCGAGATGCCCCGAATCCGGCTGTACAGGCCGCCCCGCATCCCTTCAGCCGACCCAACGAGCAGCCCGCGCTCGGACGATTCCGGCGGGCGCGGGCGATCGGGCCCGCCCGCCTGCCAGGCCGCGCCCTGGCGAAGTTGCCCATTGACGGGGCCGTTCCGCGCGCTATGATGCCCACAAGTGGTGTGAAGTGGCCCAAAGTGGGGCAACGGAACACCTCTCCGCGCCGACATCGCGCACCGCCATGACCAGGCACCGCACCCGAAGTGGGGATTCCGTAGGTGTTCACCGGCGAGTACCGGCACTCGGTGGACGACAAGGGACGGCTCGCCGTCCCGTCGCGCTTCCGTGCCCAGCTGGACACGGGACTCGTCGTCTCCCGCTGGCTCGACGCCTGCCTGGCGATCCACACCCGGGCCGGCTGGGATGCCCTCGCCGAGAAGGTGGCGACGCTGCCGATCACCGACGAGAACGCCCGCCGCTTCTCGCGATTTCATCTTCGCCGGGGCCGTCGAGACGGCCCTCGACGGCCAGGGCCGCGTCCTCCTTCCGGGCTACCTCCGGGAGATGGCCGGCCTCGCGAGCGAGGCGGTCGTCGTCGGCGCTCGCGACCACGCCGAGATCTGGGCTCCCGACACGTGGGAGTCGTACCGCCGGAGCCTCGAGGACCCGGCAGCCCTGGCCCAGGCCATCGAAGGCCTCGGGATCTAGGGCAACCGCCCGCCGGCGGACCGGCCGGGCGGACCACATGCGCTTCCAGGATCCGAGCGGGATCCGACGTCAACGGTGGAGGAGAGATGAAGGAAGGGCACCTGCCGGTGCTGGTGGAGGAGGTCATGTCGATGCTCGCACCTGCTCCCGGCAGCCTTCAGATCGACGCGACCGTGGGCGGCGGTGGGCACACCGAGCGGATCCTGGAGGCGACCAACCCTGATGGCCGCCTCCTCGGCCTCGATGCCGATGGGGCGGCCATCGCCAGAGTGGATGGTCGCCTCCGTCCCATCTACGGCGATCGCCTGGTCCTCCGCCGAGCGAACTTCCGCGAGCTGCGCTCCGTCGCGCCCGCGGCCGGCTTCGGCGCGGTCGACGGGATGCTCTTCGACCTGGGTCTGTCCAGCTTCCAGCTCGGCGACGCCGATCGCGGGTTCGGGATCCGGACCGGCGGCCCACTCGACATGCGCTTCGACCCGAGTCGCGGAGTCTCGGCGGCGGAGCTGCTGGCGACCCTCGACCGGACGGAGCTCTCGGCGCTGTTCAAGCGGTTCGGCGAGGAGCCCCAGGCCAACCGGATTGCCAACGCGATCGTGGCCGCCCGGGCCACGGCGCCCGTGTCGACCGCCGAGGAGCTCGCGGCCCTCGTCGAGCGGGTCGCCCCGGGCAATCCCCGCCTCCACCGCCGGATCCATCCGGCCACACGGGTCTTCCAGGCGCTCCGGATCGCGGTCAACGCCGAGCTCGACGCCCTCGAGGACGCCCTGGCGGCATCGATCGACCTGCTCCGGCCGGGTGGCCGGCTCGTCGTCCTGAGCTACCACTCGCTCGAGGACCGGATCGTCAAGCGCTTTCTCGCCGCCGAGCGGCGCGGCTGCGTCTGCCCGCCGGAGGTTCCCGTCTGCGTCTGCGGCCGGAGCCCTCGCCTCCGCCTCGTGACCCATCCGTCGCTGACCCCGACGGACGCCGAGATCGCCGCCAACCCCCGCGCCCGGAGCGCCCGCCTGCGGGCCGCCGAGCGCCTCGCCGCCTGATCGTCCACCCCAACCACCGAAGAGAGAGGAGGAAGTCACCGTGAGCAAGCGCCACCAGTCCAGCCGTCGTCGGTCGTATGGACGCCGCCAGCACGAGGTCCACGAGCGGGAAGGCACCCGCCGCCACGACTGGACGACCGAGGACCTGGAGCTCGATCGCTTCGGCGCCTCCTCCCCGGTGGACCCCTTCGCCTTCCTCGACCCGCGGGCGCCGCGGATCAGATTCGCGGCCGGCGAGTAGGTGGCCGTCTATTCGGGGGCTCACCCTCGCTCCAGCTTCCTGCCGCAGCGGTCGCGGGTCGCCGACGCCCCGACGCTGCCCCGCCGCCGGGTCCGCGGCGCGGTCCGGGCCCATCGCCGGACGAACCGCCTGGCGTTCGTCCTCGGCGGCATCGTCCTCGCCTTCGTCCTGGCCTTCTTCTCCCTCGCCCAGACCGTTCGCGTGTCGGCGACCGGCTACGACCTCGAGCGGCTCGGGCGGGAGCGCGACGCGCTGCTGATCCGCAAGCAGGAGCTGACGACCGATCTCAACCGTCTCGGCCAGGAGCCGGCCGTCCGCAAGCTGGCGATCGACGCCGGCCTGACCCAGCTGGCGGCGCCGATCGTCGTCGGCGCGCACTGACCAGCCGGATCGAGCGACATGGGCCGGACCGACTCGCGCGTACGGGCGCTGCTCCTGCTGATCGTCTTCGCGGTCGCCGGCGGCGCCCTCTTCGTCCGCCTCGCCTACTGGCAGGTCGCCCGCCGCGACGACCTTGCCGAGCAGGCGTTCCAGCAGACGACGGTCCGCGAGGAGACCCCGAGCCGGCGCGGCGACATCTACGACCGCTCGGGCGTCGTCGTCCTCGCGACGACCATCGAGCGCGAGCGGCTGATCGCGAACCCGTCGGAGATCGCCCCCGACCGGCGTGCCGCGGTCGCCGACGCTCTCGTCTCGATCCTCGGCCTGTCCGGCGCCGACGCCGACGCCCTCGTCGCCCGCGTGAAGTCCGACAAGAAGTACCAGGTCCTCGCCCACGCCCTCGACACGACGACCGCGGACCGGATCCGGGCGGCGATCGCGGCCAAGACGATCAAGGGGGTGGCCCTCGAGCCGGAGCCGGTCCGCGTCTACCCGCAGGCCGGTGGCGGCCCGAACACGACGCTCGCAGCGAAGGTCCTCGGGTTCGTCAACCGCGACGGCGAGGGCCAGTACGGCGTCGAGCAGTATTACCAGGACTCGCTGGCCGGCCGCCCGCGCATCATCCAGGCCCAGCGCGACATCGCCGCGCGGGCGATCCCCGACGGCACGATCGTCAAGGATGCCGGCGCTCCCGGCGAGGACCTCCGGCTCACGATCGACGCCGGCCTCCAGCTCTCGGTCGAGCAGGAGATCCTCGCCGCCTGGGCGGCCGACAAGGCGAAGTCGGTGTCGGCCGTCGTGATGAACCCGTACACGGGCGAGATCCTCGCCGAGTCGTCCTACCCGTCGTACGACGGCAACGACTACGCGGCGATCGCCGCGAGCGATCCGTCGCGCTTCATCGATCCGGTGATCAGCGCCGTCTACGAGCCGGGCTCGGTGTTCAAGATGCTGACCGTCGTGGCGGCGCTGGAGAAGGGCGAGGTCACGACGAAGACGAAGATGAAGGACACCGGCATCCTGATGCTCGACAAGGGCCGGACCCACATCGACGACGCCGACCACAAGGCGATGGGCTGGCTGACCTTCGAGGACGCGATCGCCTGGTCGCGCAACGTCGTTGCGGCGAAGGCGGCGCTCGGGCTCGACAGCAACGTCCGGACGGCCTCGTCGATCCTCCACTCGACGTGGACGCGGTTCGGCTTCGGCAGCCGGACCGGCGTGGACCTCGCCGCCGAGGTCGGCGGGATCGTCAACGACCCGGCGATCCGGACGTGGCGCCAGATCGACCTCGCCAACGGCGCCTTCGGCCAGGGCGTGGCGGTGACGCCGCTCCAGCTCGCGACCGCCTACGCGGCGATGGTCAACGGCGGACGCCAGGTCCAGCCCCACATCGTCAAGGCGATCGGGATGACCGAGCGGCCGGCGGTCGAGGGCGGCCAGGTGATCGACCCGGCCCTGTCGCAGACGCTGATCGGGATGATGCGCCACGTCGTCTCGACGGTCCCGTTCTACCGCGACCGGACGCTGATCCCGGGCTACGACGTCGGGGGCAAGACCGGCACCGCCCAGATCTGGGACCCGGCCGCGAACCACGGCAAGGGCGCCTGGAAGCACAACATCTTCAATTACTCGTTCATCGGCTACATCGGGCGGACGACCGGCCACCCCGACCTCGTCGTGGCGATCCGGATCGAGGAGGGGACGCCGACCGTGGCGAAGCTCGGCCAGCTCGAGATGCCGGTGATGTCGTTCGAGCTGTTCCGGCGGATCGCCCACGACGCGATCACGACGCCGGACCTCCTGTCGGATCGGCCGCTGCCGGTCGACTCGACGACGGCCACGCGCTGACCCGATGGCGACCGCCGATGCGACAATGGCCCGCGTGACCGAGCGCCGTGACCTGTCGCGCCCGGGCGACGGGATCGCCGATCCAGACGCCGGCCTGGCAGCCGCCGAGCTCGCGGCGATCACCGGCGGCCGCCTCCTCGCCGCGTCCGGTCGGCCGATCCGCGGCGGGGCCGTCGACTCGCGGGCCGTCGAGCCCGGCAACCTGTTCGTCGCACTCCCGGGGGAGCAGACCGACGGCCACGCGTTCGTCGGGGCGGCCCTCGCCGCCGGCGCGGCCGCGGCCCTCGTGTCCGCCGCCCCCGACTCGGCCGACCTGGCCGGGCGCGATGCGACGGTCGTCCTCGTCGCGGAGCCGCTCCGCGCCCTCCAGGCGGTGGCCGCCGCGTGGCGGACCCGGTTCGACCCGCTCGTCGTCGGCATCACCGGCTCGATCGCCAAGACGTCCACGAAGGAGGCCGTCGCGACGGTCCTCGGCGCGGCCATGCCGACCCTGAAGAACGAGGGCAACCTGAACAACGAGATCGGGCTCCCGCTGACCGTCCTCCGGCTCCGCGCGCGTCACCGCGCCGCGGTCCTCGAGATGGGGATGTATGTCGGCGGCGAGATCGCCGACCTCGCCCGGATCGGGCGGCCGGAGCTCGGGATCGTGACCGCGGTCCAGCCGGTCCACCTGTCGCGGATCGGCACGATCGAGGCGATCGAGCGGGCGAAGGGCGAGCTCGTGGAGGCCCTCCCGGCCGACGGGGTCGCGATCCTCAACGCGGACGACGAGCGCGTCCGGCGGATGGCCGCCCGGACCGCGGCCCGGCCGCTGACCTACGGCTTCGCCGCCGACGCCGACGTCCGGGCCGAGCGGGTCGTGTCGCGCGGCGCCGACGGCATGGCCTTCGAGCTCGTGACCGCCAACGGCCAGATCCCGGTCGTCATCCCGGTCCTCGGCCGCCTCGCGGTCCACAACGCCCTCGCCGCGGCCGCCGCCGGTCTCGCCGCCGGGCTGCCGCTCGAGACGATCGGCGCGGCGCTCGCCGGTGGCTGGAGCGCGCCCCGCCGGGGCCAGCTCGTCCGGGCCGGCGGGGTGACGATCGTCGACGACAGCTACAACGCGTCGCCGGGCTCGGTGACCGCGGCGCTCGAGCTCCTCGGCGGTTTGCCAGGCCGGCACGTGGCGGTCCTCGGCGAGATGCTCGAGCTCGGCGCCGGGCACGACGCCGGCCACGAGGCGGTCGGGGTCGCCGCGGCCGGGGTCGTCGAGCGGCTCGTGGTCGTCGGAGCCGGCGCGGCCGGGATCGCCGACGGCGCCGCCGGAGCCGGCCTCGACCGTGCCGCGATCGCTCGGGTGCCCGACCGCGACGCCGCCCGCGAGCGGCTCCTCGCCGATCTTCGGCCCAGCGACGTCCTTCTCGTCAAGGCGTCGCGCGGCGTCGCCCTCGACGTCCTCGTCGACGAGCTGGCCGCCGCGCTCGGGGAGCCTGACGGGGCCGCGGGCGCCGACGCCGCCGAACCCGGGACCGCGGCCGATGGAGCCGGCCGGTGACGGTCGAGCTGATCCAGGGCCTCCTCCTCGCGTTCGCGATCGTCGTGATCCTGATGCCGCCGTACATCCGGCTGCTCCGCGCGACGGGCTTCACGAAGCAGATCCGGATCGAGGGCCCGGACACGCACCAGGTCAAGCACGGGACGCCGACGATGGGCGGTGCCCTGATCATCGCGATCGTCCTCGCCCTGTACCTCCTCCTGCGCTGGCCGCCCGAGGGCGGGATCTACGCGCCGCTCGGTGCCCTCGCCGGGGTCGGCCTGCTCGGCGCGTTCGACGACTACCTGAACGCGAAGACGGGGGAGGGGATCCGGGTCCGCCAGAAGCTCCTCTGGCAGGTCGTGTTCGCCTTCGCCGCCGCGTTCCTCATCCAGCGGACCTACGGCATCGACCAGATCGCCGTGCCGTTCGTCGGCGCGGTCCATATCGACCCGTTCGTCTATGTCCTGTTCGCCGCCTTCGCGATCATCGCCGCGAGCAACGGGGTGAACATCACCGACGGCCTCGACGGGCTCGCCGGCGGGACCCTCGTCTTCGCGTTCGTCGCCTTCCTCCTCGTCTCGCTCCTGAACATCCCGGCCCAGCCGAACCTGGCCTTCCTGTGCGCGCTGATCATCGGTGCCCTGCTGGGGTTCCTCTGGTTCAACGTCCATCCCGCCCAGGTCTTCATGGGCAATTCCGGGTCCCTGTCGCTCGGGGCGACGCTGGCGGTGATCGCGCTGATCACGGGCCAGATCCTCGTCCTGCCGCTGATCGGGCTGATCTTCGTGATCGAGACCGGCTCGGACATCCTCCAGATCGGCTACTTCAAGCTGAGCGGGGGGAAGCGGATCTTCCGGATGGCGCCGCTCCACCACCACTTCGAGCTGGCCGGCTGGGACGAGGAGAAGATCACCCTCCGGTTCTGGATCGTCGGGATCCTCGCCGGCCTTCTCGGGGTCACCCTCTTCCTCGCCTCGATCAAGCAGCTGGCGTGAGCGCGGCGATGACGACCGACCGGCCGCCCGAGCTCCGCCAGGACGGGCCGATCGACCCCGACGGGCCGATCGACCCCGACGGGCTGACGATGGACGCGGTCCGGGCGGGGGTCCTGCGCGACCGGCCGGTGACCGTCCTCGGCTTCGCCCGGAGCGGCATCGCCCTGGCCCGCTTCCTCGTCGATGCGGGCGCCCGGGTCACGATCTACGACGGCCGACCGGCAGCCGAGCTCGACCGAGCGATGGACCAGCTCGAGGGGCGGGCTGTCCGCCTCCTCGCCGGCCCCGATGTGGCGCCGGCCGAGGCCTGGGCGGGCGTCGCGCTCGTGACGACGTCGCCGTCGATCAACCCCGACTACCCCACGACGGAGCCACGCCTCCGCGATGCGCTGCAGGCCCTCGTCGACGCCCGTCGCGCGGGCGACCGCTCGCTGCCGGCCGTCGTGTCCGAGCCGGACCTGTTCCTGCGCCTCTGCCCGGCCCCGACGATCGGGGTGACCGGCACGAAGGGCAAGACGACCACGTCGTCGCTGATCGCCGCGATCCTCGCCGCCGATCCCTCCCATCCCGTCGTCCTCGGCGGGAACATCGGCATCCCGCTCGTCGAGCGGCTGCCGGAGCTGACGCCGGCGCATCGGGTCGTGATCGAGCTCAGCGAGCTGCAGCTGCCGACCCTGTCGCGGGGGACGACCGTCGCGGTCTACACGAACGTCACGTCCGATCACCTCGACCGGCACGGGTCGCTGGCGGGCTATCGCGCCGCCAAGCGGCGGCTGGCCGAGCTCGTCGATCCCGACGGCGCCCTCGTGCTCAACGCCGACGACCCGGTCGTCACGGCCTACGCGGGGCTCGGCACGGCGGCGGCGACCCTGTACCGCCAGGACGCCCCGATGGCCGGCGGCGTCGGCGTCGTGGACGGCTGGATCGTGGCCGCGGGCGTCGTCCGCCTGCCGCTCGCCGGCGGCGGCGCGGCGGCCACCGGGCCGGGCGGGCGGATCCTGCCGGTCGGCGAGCTGGCGATCCCCGGCCGCCACAACGTCTCGAACGCGCTCGCCGCCGTGACGACCGGGCTCGTGTTCGGCGTCGCCCCCGACGCGATCCGCCGGGCGGCCGCGGACTTCAGCGGCGTCGAGCACCGCCTCGAGCCGGTCGGGCTGATCGACGGCGTCCGGTTCGTGAACGATTCGCAGGGAACGCAGCCGGACGCGGTCATCGCCGCCCTCCGCGCCTTCGAGCCGCCGATCGTCCTGATCGCCGGCGGTCGCGACAAGGGCGTCGACCTGTCCGCCCTCGGCCCCGTGGTGGCGGAGCGGGCGGCGGCGGCGGTCCTGATCGGCGAGAGCGGGCCGGATCTCGAGGCCATGATCCGGAACGCCGGCCTGGCCGCGACCGAGCGCGCCGCCTCGCTCGAGGACGCCGTCGGCCGCGCCGACGCGCTTGCCCGCGAGCGGCTCGCGGCCGGCGAGCGGGAGCCCGCGACCGTGCTCCTCAGCCCGGCTGCCGCCAGCTTCGACATGTTCGTCGACTACGCCGCCCGGGGACGGGCGTTCAAGGAGGCCGTCGCGGCGATCGCCGCCGCCCGGCGAGAGCGGAGGACCCGATGAGCGACGCGCTGCCCCTCGGCCGCCGTGGCGCCGGCCGCGGCGCCGGGGGCTCGATCGACGGCCACGGCGCGGCCCGCCTCGAGCGGGTCGAGCGTGACGGCGCCCGCGGCCGGACGCCGGCCCGCCAGAAGTCGAACGCCCTCGTCCGCGAGCGCCACCAGGCCGACTACGCGATCCTCGTGATCGTCGTCGCCCTGACCGCCATCGGGATCCTGATGGTCTACTCGAGCTCGGCGATGAAGGCCTACATCGCGAGCGACGACACGCTGGCGATCGTCGGCCCCCAGATCGCCTGGGCCGGGCTCGGGATCGTCGCGATGATCGCGATGATGCGGGTCGACTACCGCTACCTCCGCTTCGCGTCGGTGCCGGTGTTCGCGTTCGCGATCGGGGCCCTCGTCCTCCTCCTCGTCCTCCCGACGACCGGCCCGGTCCGGGCGATCTCCGTCGGCGGCTCGGCCCGCTGGCTCCAGGTCGGGCCGCTGCCGGCGGTCCACCCCGCTGAGATCGCCAAGCTCGCGATGGTCGTCTACCTCGCCCACTGGTTCGCCAAGCGGGGCACCCGGATCAAGAGCTTCTGGGCCGGAACGATCCCGTTCCTGATCATCGTCGGGCCGATCGTGGCCCTCGTCTTCAAGGAGCCCGACCTCGGGACGACGATGGTCATCGGGCTGACCGCGGTCACGATGTTCTTCCTCGCCGGCGGCCGGATGCTCCACCTCGTCGCGATCGGCGCGGCCGCCCTGATGGCGCTCGTCGCGGTCGGCCTGCGGGCGTACCAGCTGGACCGGATCCGGACGTGGCTCAACCCGTGGTCGGATCCCCTCGGCGCCGGGTTCCACACGATCCAGGGCCTCCTCGCGCTGGGCCTCGGCGGGATCCTCGGCGCGGGTCTCGGCGAGAGCCGCCTGGCCGGCGGCCTGTTCCTGCCGAACGCGAGCAACGACTACATCTTCGCGATCATCGGCGAGGAGTTCGGGCTGATCGGGGCGGCGGTCGTGATCGTCCTGTTCGTCGGTCTGGCCTACTCTGGCATCCGCGTCTCGCTCGCGGCGCCCGATACGTTCGGGGCGCTCCTCGCCGCGGGCATCACCGCCTGGCTGTGCATCCAGGCCTTCATCAACATCGGCGTAGTCGTCGCCCTCATCCCGGTGACCGGCATCACCCTGCCGTTCATCAGCGCCGGCGGCTCGTCGCTGACCATCAGCCTCGCGGCGGTCGGCATCCTGCTGTCGATCTCGCGCGAGACCGTCGAACGAGGAACCTGGAACGATGCGGCTGCTGATCGCCGGGGGCGGGACGGGCGGGCATATCTACCCGGCACTCGCCGTGGCCCGCTCGCTCCGCGAACGACCCGATCGTCCTGACGCGCCGGACGTCACCTGGCTCGGCGGGCACCGCGGCCTGGAGGCCGACGTCGTCCGTGACGCCGGGATCCGCGTCCGGCGGCTGGCGCTGCGCTCGCTCCGGACGGTCGACCGGTCGGTCCACACCGTCCTCGATCCGCTCCGCCTCGGGCTGTCCGTGCCGCAGGCCGCGGCCATCCTCGCCGCCGAGCGGCCGGCAGCGATCTTCACGACCGGCGGCTACGTCGCGGTCCCCGTCGTGATGGCCGCCGCGCCCCTGCGGATCCCCGTCGTCCTCTGGGAGGGCAATGCGATCCCGGGCCGGTCCGTCCGGGCGATCGCCCGGCTCGCGGCGGCCCTGGCGGTCTCGTACGAGGCCGCCGGCCGGGCCCTCGCCGGCGCCGGGGTCCCGACCTACGTCACCGGGACGCCGATCCGGGCGGTCGACGCGATCGATCGCGACGCCGCCCGAGCCCGCCTCCAGCTGCCGCCCGACGCGCCGACGATCCTCGTCTTCGGCGGCTCGCAGGCCGTCCGCCGCTTCAACGCCGCGGTGACGGCCGCCCTGCCGCGGCTGGTCGAGCGGGTCCACGTCCTCCACGTCAGCGGCGAGAGCGGCTACGCCGTCGCGCTCGCCCAGCGCGGGGAGCTGCCAGAGGCGCTTCGCGACCGCTACCGGCCGTACCCGTTCCTCCGCGACGACATGCTCGCGGCGCTCGTCGCGACCGATCTCGTCGTCGGGCGGGCCGGCTCGTCGACGCTCGCCGAGGTCGCCGCCCTCGGCATCCCGTCGGTCATCGTCCCGTACCCCCACGCCGCGGGCCACCAGGGCGCGAACGCCGAGATTCTCGCCGCCGCCGGGGCCGCCCGGATCGTGGCCGACAAGGACTTCGACGCCGACGCCCTCGTGGCCGCCGCCGATCTCCTGTTCGACGAGCCGGCCCGGGCGGCGATGGCGACGGCCGCCCGCGGCTTCGGGCGGCCCGGGGCGGCGGACGCCGTCGCGGCCCTCGTCCTCGCCCTGGCCGAGCGGAGCCCGCTGCCCCCGGCCGCGGCGATCGACGCGATCGCCCGGCGAGTCCCGGCGTGACCGGATCGCCCGGCGTCCCGGCCAGCGTCGCGGCGCCGTTCGACGCCCTCGCGACGGGCACGGCGATCCAGCGCCGGATCGGCGTCAAGACGTCCCGCGACGAGCCGCTGGCGCGGTTCACGACGATGCGGGTCGGTGGCCCGGCCGACCTGTTCGCGGCCGTCCACAACATCCACGAGCTGCGCGCGATCGTCCGGTTCGCC
This sequence comes from uncultured Chloroflexia bacterium, assembly GCA_963710105.1. Classification (GTDB taxonomy): domain Bacteria; phylum Chloroflexota; class Limnocylindria; order Limnocylindrales; family CSP1-4; genus CF-46. The sequence continues at coordinate 1,716,776 of CAVPYV010000001.1, read as the reverse complement.
CGAGCCCGCGGGATCCCGCTCACCCTCCTCGGGCGGGGCAGCGACGTGGTCATCGCCGACGCCGGGATCCGCGGCCTCGTCGTCCAGAACCGGGCCGAGGGGTCGCGCGTCGAGGGCGATCGCTACGTGGCCGAATCCGGGCTGCCGATGGCCCGCGCCGCGACGGAGACCCAGAAAGCGGGCCTGACCGGGCTCGAGTTCGGCCTGGCGATCCCGGGCACGGTCGGCGGCGCGGTCTGGGCCAACGCGGGCGCCCACGACGGCGACATCGCCGGCATCCTCGAGACGGCCGACGTCCTCCTCGGCGACGGGACCGAGGCGCGGCTGACGCCGGCCGAGCTCGAGCTCCGCTACCGCGACAGCCGCCTCAAGCACCACCCCGAGGAGGTCGTCCTGTCGGCCACGTTCCGCCTCCAGCCGGCCGACCCGGCGACGATCGCCGCCCGGCTCGACGACATCAAGCGCTGGCGCCGCGAGCACCAGCCGCTCGGGATCCCGTCGGCCGGCTCGACGTTCCGCAACCCGGCCGGCGACTCGGCCGGCCGGCTGATCGACGGCATCGGCTGGAAGGGCCGGACCCAGGGCGGGGCGACCGTCTCGGAGAAGCACGCCAACTTCATCGTCAACGACCGCAAAGGCAGCGCGGCGGACGTCCGCGGGCTGATCGACGAGGTCGCCGCCGCGGTGGAGCGCGAGACCGGCGTCCGCCTCGAGACCGAGGTCGTGTTCCTCGGCGCGTGGCCGGCGGGCGCGGCCGAGAGGGCCGAGCCCGGTCCGGCCATGGAGCCTGGCACCGCCGCCGAGCCCGGCACCGCCGCCGAGCCCGGGTCCGCCGCGGAGGCCGGCCGATGACCGCCCATCCGCCGATCGTCGTCCTCCTCGGCGGCCCGTCCGCCGAGCACGACGTGTCGGTCGTGTCGGGCACCGCGATCGCCGAGGCGCTGACCGGCAGCGGCGACGACGTCCGGCAGGTCCTGATCGATCTCGATGGCGGCTGGTGGTGGCTGCCGCCCGACCACCGCCGCGAGGGCCGGCCGGCCGCGGCCTACGACGATCCGGCGAGCCTCGGCGCCGAGGGGCCGCTGTCGGCGGGAGCCGCCGTCGACCGGCTCGCCGCCCTGTCGCCGCGGCCGCTTGTCTTCATCGCCCTCCACGGGCCGTTCGGCGAGGACGGCACGGTCCAGGCGATGCTCGAGGGGGCCGACCTCGCCTACACCGGCTCGGGCGTCACCGCGTCGGCGCTGGGCATGGACAAGGCCGTCTTCAAGCGCCTCGTCCGGGGGATCGGCCTGCCCGTCACCGAGTGGCGCGAGATCCGGGCGGCGCGCTGGCGCGACGATCGGGCCGGGGTCCTCGCGGAGCTCGGGGCGTTCGCCGCGGGCAGCGGCGACCCGCGCCTCATGGTCAAGCCGTCCGGCCTCGGCTCGTCGGTCGGGATCACCCTCGCCCACGGCCCGGCGGAGTACGCGGCGGCGGTCGACCTGGCGCTCCGCTACGACGACGTCGCCCTGGCCGAGGCCTACCTCGTCGGCGCCCGCGACCTCGAGGTCAGCGTGATCGGCAACGACCACGCCCGTCTCGAGCTGTTCGGCCCCGGCGAGATCCTCGCCGGCCACGAGTTCTACGACTACGCCGCCAAGTACACGCCGGGGCTGTCGGAGACCTCGACGCAGGCCGAGATCCCGGCGGCGATGAAGGCGTCGATGCTGAAGATCGCCCGCGACGCCTACCGGGCGATCGGCGCCGAGGGCTTCGCCCGGATCGACTTCCTCGTCGCGGGCGACCGGGTCGTCCTGTCCGAGATCAACACGATCCCCGGGTTCACCCCGATCAGCCTCTTCCCGACGCTGCCGGCCGAGGGTGGCTACACCTTCGCCGCCGTCTGCGCCCGGGTCGTCGACCTCGCCCTCGAGCGCCACGCCGCCCGGGCTGGTGGCCGCCTCACGGCCGCCGACCTGCCGCGCTGAGCCGATGACGAGGGGCACGCCGCGCCGCTATCGGACGGCCGCGGGCACCCCGCGCCGCCAGCCGCGGGTCCGGCGGGCGTCGGCCGGCCTGTCACCGACCCGCTCGGCCGCGATCCTGGCGATGCTGATCGCGGCCGGCGCGATCTACGGCCTGGCGGCCACCGCGGCCTTCGGCTTCGAGCGGCTCGAGGTCGCCGGAACCAGCCTGACGAGCGAGCAGGTGATCGAGGCGAAGCTGGGCCTGGCCCACGGGACGAACCTCGTCGGGCTCTCGACGGAGCCGCTCGAGGATCGCCTCCGGACGCTGCCGGCCGTCGCCGACGTCGACGTCTCGGTCGGCCTGCCCGACGCCCTCCACGTGACGGTGACCGAGCGGCGGGCGATCCTCGTCTGGGCCGCCGGCGAGCGGCGCTTCGCGGTCGACGACAGCGGGCTCCTCTTCGCCGACGTGACAACCGACCCGACCCGGGCGACCGCCGCCACGCCGGTCGTCGTCGACGTCCGCGCGTCGGCGGCACAGCTCGTCGTGACCTCGGTCCTCGACCCGGTCGACCTCGACGCCGCGACGCGCCTCGGATCGCTCACCCCGAGCCAGGTCGGCAGCCACGCCGCCGCCCTCCAGGTCCGGGTCACCGACGATCGCGGCTTCACCGTCACGAGCGGCAAGGGCGGCTGGGTCGCGGTCTTCGGCTTCTACGGCCGGAACCAGCGGACGCCGGGCCTGATCCCGGGCCAGGTCCAGCTCCTCGGCGGCCTCCTCGCCGGCCGCGAGGACGACGTCCAGTCGGTCGTCCTCGCCGACGATCGCGAGGGGACCTTTGTCGCGAAGCCCACCCCGCGCCCCAGCGCGACCCCGAAGCCATGACCACTCGGCGCGGCTGGCAGGCGCCGCGCGCGTCGGGTAGCCTTGCCCAAACGCACCGGAGTGAGGGCGGCGAGGCGTGTTCCTACCCCTGGCGGGTCTCCTCGTGGGCGTTCTGGCCGGGCTCGTCCTCAATGTCAACGTCGGCTTCGAGTTCACCCGTTACACGGCGGTGGCGATCCTCGCCGCGCTCGATTCGGTCCTCGGCGCCGTGCGGGCCGAGCTCGACGGCGTCTACGACAATCGGATCTTCATCAGCGGCTTCATCACGAACGCGATCGTCGCGGTCATCCTCACCTTCATCGGCGATCGGCTGAGCCTGGACCTGTACCTGGTGGCCCTGATCAACTTCGGGTTCCGGATCTTCAACAACGTGGCGCTCATCCGGCGCCACTTCGTCTAGGACATCGACGGCCACCCGGTCCGCGAGGCGGCCGGCACGGCGGCAAGCAGGAGGCACGGACGACGACGGTGGAGAGAGAAGCGGTCCTGGTCGGGATCGATGTCGGCACGTCCAAGGTCTGCACCTTGATCGGCGAGGTCAGCCGCGACGGGCGGATGACGGTCATGGGCCACGGGACCGTGCCCTCGTCCGGCCTGAAGAAGGGCGTCGTGGTCAACATCGACCAGACGGTCCGCTCGATCGCCGAGTCGGTCGAACGGGCCGAGCGGCTGTCGGGCTGGAAGATCGACCGGGCCTTCGTGTCGGTCGGCGGCCAGCACGTCGAGAGCCTGAACTCGCCCGGCCAGGTCGCGGTCAGCGGCCCCCGCAAGGAGGTCAGCCGGGAGGACGTCAACCGGGCCGTCGAGGTCGCCCGGGCGGTCTCGATCCCGTCGAGCCAGGTCGTCCTCCACGTCGAGCGGCGCGGCTTCAAGGTCGACGGCCAGGAGGGCGTCAAGGACCCGCTCGGGATGAGCGCCCTGCGCCTCGAGGTCGAGGTCCACATCGTCAGCGGCGCCGCGACGGCCGTCCAGAACCTGTCCAAGTGCGTGAACGCCGCCGGGGTGAAGATCGACGAGCTCGTCGCCTCCGCCCTCGCCTCGGCCGACGCCGTCGTGTCGGAGACCGAGAAGGACCTCGGCGTCGCCGTCGCCGACATCGGGGCCGGCACGACCGATCTGGCGATGTTCTCCGACGGGTCGCCCTTCCGGACGGCGGTCCTGCCGATCGGCGGCAACAACGTGACCAACGACGTCGCGCTCGGCCTGAAGACGAGTCTCCAGGTCGCCGAGGAGCTGAAGATCCAGCACGGGACGTGCAACCTCGCGGCGGTCGAGGACGACGAGGAGATCACCGTCAGCGTCCTCGGCGAGGACGCCGGGCGGACGCTCCAGCGGCGCGAGCTGTGCGAAATCATCGAGGCCCGGATGCGCGAGACCTTCGAGCTGCTCCGGACCGAGATGGCCCGCGGCGGGGCCGGCCTCCTCCCGGCCGGGATCATCCTGACCGGCGGCGGGGCGCAGCTGGCGGGGACCGCCGAGCTCGCCCGCGAGGTCCTCGGGATGCCGGTCCGCATCGCCGCCCCGACCGGCATCGGCGGGCTGGTCGACACGATCCTCAACCCGGGCTACTCGACGGCGGTCGGGCTCCTCCTGTGGGGCGCCTCGACGCTCGCCGAGGACGAGCCGCTGCGCTACGAATCGGCTCCGGCGGCGGGCGGCCTCGGCCGGATCCGCGACGCCCTCCGCTCGATCTTCCCCTAGACCGCGAGGACGCGGCCGCGTGGCGGCCGTCCGATGGATCACGTCAGGCTCCAGGTCCGGACCGGCGGCGAGCGCGGCTTCGCCGACCTGACGGCCGCATGCCGGCGGTTCGTCGCCGAGCACGCCGGGGGAGGGGACGGCCTCCTGTCGATCTTCGTGCCCCACGCCACCGCGGGCCTCGTGATCCTCGAGCTCGGCGCAGGCTCCGACGAAGACGCCCTCGCCACGCTCGATCGGCTGCTGCCGCGTGACGACCGCTGGCGCCACCACCACGGGTCGCCCGGCCACGGCGCCGACCACGTGCTGCCGCTGCTGACGGCCCCGTCGGTCACGGTGCCGGTGGTCGGCGGCGCGCTCGCCCTCGGCACGTGGCAGTCGATCGCGCTCCTCGACCCGAACGCCGACAACGCCGAGCGGACCGTGCTCCTGAGCTTCCTCGCGGGATAGCCGCCCCGCAGGCCGCCGGCCACGCACGCCGCGGCGGTGCCCGAGCGCACCGGATCGAGCCCGGCGGGCGCCGGCCGCCGCGTCGCGGATCCGGCCGGCGATCCGCCATCGGGGTGTTCGGTCGCAACGGGCCGGTGGTAGACTCCCGGCAGTCCGACGGACCCGAACGAGCGCAGGCGCTGCGGGGCCCGGCGGACGGCTCGATCGACAACCACCCGACGTCGCCATTCTCCCCGGATGGCCCGTCCTCACCAGCCACCAGCCCCGGAGGAAGACGATGGCGTTGCGGTCCGATTCCGAGAACTTCGCGCTCATCCGCGTCATCGGCGTCGGCGGCGGCGGCAGCAACGCCGTCAACCGGATGATCCGGGCCGAGATGATGGGCGTCGAGTTCATCTCCTGCAACACCGACGCGCAGGCGCTCCTCCAGTCGGACGCGCCGCACAAGATCCGGATCGGCGACAAGATCACCCGCGGCCTCGGCGCCGGCGGTGACAGCGCGATCGGGGCGCGGGCGGCCGAGGAGGACTCGGAGAAGATCGCCCAGGCCCTGGCCGAGTCGGACATGGTCTTCATCACCGCGGGGCTCGGCGGCGGCACCGGCTCGGGCGCCGCGCCGATCGTCGCCCAGCTGGCGAAGGACGCCGGGGCCCTGACGATCGGCGTGGTTACCAAGCCCTTCAGCTTCGAGGGCGCCAAGCGGAAGATCGTCGCGGAGAAGGCGGCCGAGGAGCTCAAGGCCCAGGTCGACACGCTGATCACGATCCCGAACGACCGCCTCAAGGACGTCGTCCAGAAGAACACCTCGATCATCGACGCGTTCCGGGTCGTCGACGACGTCCTCCGTCAGGGCGTCCAGGGGATCAGCGACATCATCACGATGCCGGGCCTGATCAACCTCGACTTCGCCGACGTCCGGGCGATCATGAAGGACGCCGGGTCGGCGCTCATGGGGATCGGCCGGGCGACCGGCGAGAACCGCGCCGTCGAGGCCGCCCGGATGGCGATCGCCAGCCCCCTCCTCGAGGTCAACATCACCGGCGCGCAGGGGATCCTGTTCAACATCACCGGCTCCTCGAGCCTCAGCCTCTTCGAGGTCACGGAGGCGGCCGAGGAGATCCGGGCCGCGGCCGACCCGGAGGCGAACATCATCTTCGGGACGAGCTTCAACGACCGGCTCGGCGAAGAGGTGATGATCACCGTGATCGCCACCGGCTTCGACGGGACCCGCCGGCGCGAGACCAGCCGGCCGGCCCAGGCCGCCCAGCCCGCGACGGACCAGCAGTCGATCCGGGCGCCGCGCGAGCGGGACTTCCTCGAGGAGCTCGAGCGCCAGCGGCTCGAGTCGAGCGACGGCACCGCCGACCACGGACGCGAGGAGCGCCCGGCCGCCGCGGTGATGGCGCCGCGCGTCGAGCGGACCGTCGGCGAGCCCGTGCCGGTCAAGCGGCCGGCGGCGTACGACGCCGACGACCTCGAGATCCCGTCCTTCCTGCGGCGCAAGTAGCCGTCACGGCTGAGTCGCCCGAGGTCGCCGCGCTCGCGGCGGCCCGCGATCGCGTCCTCTCCTCGATCGCCGACGCCTGCGCCCGGGCGGGCCGCGATCCGGCGGCCGTCACCCTGGTGGCGGTGTCGAAGACCGTTCCGGCGGAGCGGCTCGTTGCCGCCGTTGCCGCGGGGCTGACCGTCCTCGGCGAGAACCGCGTCCAGGAGGCCGAGGGTAAGGTCGGCGCCGTCGCCGGGGCGACGTGGCACCTGATCGGCCCGCTCCAGTCGAACAAGGCGAAGCGGGCGCTCGCGGCGTTCGCCGTCATCGAGTCCGTGGACACCGTGGAGCTCGCCGAGCGGCTGGACCGGTTGGCCGACGAGGTCCGGCCCGGCGCGCGCGTGCCCGTCCTCCTCCAGGTCAACGTCGACGACGATCCGGCGAAGGCCGGCTTCTCGCCCGACGGGCTGGCCGCGGCGTTACCGCGCCTGGCCGCGCTCGGGCGCCTGGAGCTGCGCGGGCTGATGACGGTCGGCCGGCTCGTGGAGCGGGCGAAGGACGCCCGGCCGACGTTCGCCGCCCTGCGCCTCTTGTCCGAGCGCCTGCGCGGCACGGACCGCGGCTCCGGCGGCGCGATCGGGCCGGCCCTGTCGATGGGGATGACGAGCGACTACCCGATCGCGGTCGAGGAGGGGGCGACGATCGTCCGCGTCGGGCGGGCGCTGTTCGGCGAGCGGCATCACCACTGAGCGAGCGCCGCGGGGAACCCGCGCCGCCCATGCCTCGGTCGGGCTCGCTCGTCGAGACTGGTAGACTCGGACCGTGGGCGTGCTCCTCGCGAACCTCCTCCAGGTCGCGTTCCTCGCGGTCTGGGTCCTCGTCCTCGGACGGGTCCTCCTGTCGTGGTTCGACCCGGCCGGCCGGAGCCAGCTCGCGTCGTTCGTGATCGCGGCCACCGAGCCGATCCTCGGACCGATCCGGCGGGCCCTGCCGCCGACCGGCATGGTCGACCTCTCGCCGCTCGTCGTCCTGATCGTGTTGAGCGTCCTCTGGCGCTTCGTGTGAGCCCTGGCTGAGACCGACGTCCGCTTCGCCGTCCGGCTGACCCCGCGTTCCGGGTCCGACCGCGTCGACGGCGTCGTCGACGGGGTCCTCCGGGCGCGCGTCGCGGCGCCGGCCGTCGGAGGCGCCGCCAACCAGTCCCTGCTCCGCCTCCTGGCCGAGGAGCTCGGGGTGCCGCGCCGCTCGGTCCGGCTCGTCGCCGGCGCCGCCGGGCGGCAGAAGCTCGTCGTCGTCGACGGGCTCGAGCCGGCGGCGCTCGTTGCCCGGTACCCGGGGCTGCGGGTATGATCCTCGGGCCGATGGCTTCGCGGAGCTCAGCCTCGGACCTCGGAGGGCGCCGCGCGACCCACCGTTGAGCAGCCGCGGTTCCATGAGCCGTGGCATCTCTCGGGCGATTGGCTCAGTGGTTAGAGCACGCGGTTCACATCCGCGGGGTCACTGGTTCGAATCCAGTATCGCCCACCATCACCTCCCAGACGACGGGGCCTCACGGCCATCCCCGTGTTCGCCGCCGGCGTGCGACCCGGTGCGGCGAACCCGGCGCGGCGCGTGACACGCGTTCGCAACGACCGGAGCAGGTTGAGCGTCCGCGTCCGACGGGCGGCCGCCCGCAGCATGGGTTCGACCCCCCGGGAGGTGACCCATGCCAGCCCGATCGAGCCGCGGCGCGAGCGCCGGGGCGACCTCCTCGACGAATTCGACGAGAGCCGCGGAGGCGGCCCCGACGAGGCAGCCGAGCGCCAGACGCGGACGCTGGGCGTTCGGCGCGCGCGACATCGTGCGACGACCGGCGGGAGGTCCTGACTGATGGCTCGGATCGGCTACGCCCTGTCATCGGAGGAACATCGACCATCCGACCTCGTCCGCCACGCCCGGCTGGCCGAGGAGGCGGGATTCTCGTTCGCCCTGATCAGCGATCACTTCCATCCCTGGACCGACGCCCAGGGTCAGAGCCCCTTCGTCTGGTCGGTGATCGGGGGGATCGCCCAGGCGACCTCGACCCTCGAGCTGGGGACGGGCGTGACGTGCCCCACGATCCGGATCCATCCGGCGATCATCGCCCAGGCGGCCGCCACGGCCGGCTCGATGATGGACGGGCGGTTCTTCCTCGGCGTCGGCACCGGCGAGAACCTGAACGAGCACATCCTCGGCGACCGCTGGCCCGACTGGGACGTTCGAGCCCAGATGCTGCGCGAGGCCGTCGGCATCATTCGCGAGCTGTGGCGGGGCGAGGTGACGAGCGTCGACGGCGAGTTCTACACGGTCGAGAACGCCCGGATCTACACCCTCCCGGAGCGACCGGTGCCGATCCACGTCGCCGCCTCCGGGCCGCGCAGCGTGGCGCTGGCCGCGGAGCTCGGCGACGGCTTCATCGGCACCGCGCCCGAGAAGGAGCTGATCGCCGAGTTCGAGCGCGGGCGGCGGGGAGCGAACCGCCCCCGCTACGGCCAGCTGACCGTCTGCTGGGGCCGCGACGAGGCGAAGGCCAGGAAGACGGCCCACCGCATCTGGCCGACGGCGGCGATCCCCGGCGAGTCCGGACAGGAGCTGCCGAACCCGGCCCACTTCGAGCAGCTGGCGGAGATCGTCAGCGAGGACATGATCGCCGACCGGATCGTCTGCGGGCCCGACATCGACCGCCACGTCGACGCGATCCAGCAGTACGTCGACGCCGGGTACGACCACGTCTACGTCCACCAGGTCGGCCCGGACCAGGAAGGGTTCCTCGAGGCCTACGCCCGCGACGTGCTGCCGCGCTTCAGCGAAGTGGCCGCGACGGCGGGCGCCCGCGGCTGAGCCGGTCGGTCCCGGTCGGTCGCGCGCCTCAAGTCAGCGTCGCTTCGCGCGCGGTGCGGTCCGGCCGTCAGCCCATGCCCGGCCGGCAGAGACCGGGACGCGGCCCTCCGCATCGACGACGAGCCCCGGGTCCCGGACGACCTCGGCCGGGATGTCGGGTACGCGGCCGAGCCTGACTCCGCGCCGCTCGAGCGCCCGGCCGAAGACCGCCGCGTCTCGGAGCGCGCAGCCGTTGCCGTCGTTGTTGAAGAAGGCGAAGCCCGCCGCCGTTCGCCCGTAGCCCTCGACGTAGCGGTCCGCCCAGGCCGCCAGCGCCTGCGCCGAGTAGCACGATCTCGGCAGCGCCCGGCCGGCGTGGAACCGGAGGTACGTCCAGTCGGCGGTTCGCCACAGGGGCGTGATCGGGCCGCGCCGATCGGCCACGCACAGGGCCACGTTGCGGTCCGCGAGGACGCGGCGGACCTCCTCGACGAACCACGACCCATGACGCGGCTCGAATGCGACCCGTGCGTCCGCCGGGAACGCGTCGAGCGTGGCCTCGAGCCCCGCGAGGTCGAGCTCGAGGTCGGGCGGCAGCTGGACGAGGAACGGGCCGAGATGCGAGCCGAGCTCGGCGGCTCGTTCGACGAGCATCGCGACGCTCGGCCGCGGCTGCCGGAGCCGTTGGACGTGGGTCAGGAACCGGCTCGCCTTGACCGCGAACAGGAACCCGTCCGGGACCCGAGCCGCCCACGAGCGGAAGGTCGCGGTGGTCGGCAGGCGGTAGAAGGTCACGTTCAGCTCGACCGTGTCGAACGTCTGGGCGTACCACTCCAGCTCCGAGCCCCGCGCGGACGGCGGGTAGAACCGCCGCCGCCAGTGGTCGTAGATGAAGCCGGAGGTGCCGATTCGGACGGGCATCGATCCCTCTCCAGCGACGGATCCGTGAGCGCAGGATCGCCCCCTGTCCGTTGCCTCCACCGCCGGCACGCCGCCGAGGATCTATCGAGCGGGTGTCAGCCGCGGACGGCCCGTTCGCGCCGGCGCGGCGCGTTCCGGCCCTTGACAGGCGCGCCGGTGGCGCCCACGGTCTTGGGGCTCCCGACCATCGTCGAGGTCGGCGGTCCGATCGTTCGACCGCGTGAGGCGGCTCCGCTGGGGGTCAGATGGACAAGGACGGGCAGGGCGGACGACCGACTCCGCCGCCGCGCGGTGGCGGGCGGGGCAGGGGGCGATCGACGCTGCCCGGGCGGCCCGCGGGCGGAGCCACCGCCGCGTCGCGACGCGACGCCTCGGCGGCCCGAGAGCCGGCGGGCTCGACGCCGCCTGCCGCCGCCCACCGGCTGTCGGACGCCGATCTTGGGCGCTTCCTCTTCGACCACATCTCGGACGCCGTCTTCGCCACCGATGCGGCCAATCGGATCACGCACTGGACGCCGTCGGCGGAGCGCCTCTTCGGATTCACGCCCGACGAGGCGGTCGGCCGCATGTTCGGCGATCTCCTGCCGTTCCGGATGAGCGGACCCGACGACGAGCGCGCCTTCGCCGAGGAGCTGTCCGCCGGCCGGCCGTGGCGCGGGACCGGGTCGGTCCGACTCGCCGACGGGCGGGAGCTCTGGCTGGCGTCGTCGGTCGAGCCGATCCTCGTGGACGGCCGGGTCGTCGGCAGCGTCTCGGTCGCCCGCGACGTCACGGAGGAGCGCCGCGCCGAGGATGCCCTGGCCGGGATCGAATCGGCCGGGCAGGTTCTGGCGGACCAGGGCCCGACGACGGCTGCGCTCGACTCCATCCTCGGCGTGCTGGAGGCGTGCATGGGCTACGACCACCTCTCGCTCTACCTGCGCGACGGGACCGGCCTCCGCCTCGGTGCCCAGCTGGGCTACATGACCGTGCCCGAGTCGATCGACCTCGCGGCGGGGGTGATCGGCCGGGTCGCCCGCTCCGGGCATCCCGACCTCGTCCCGGACGTGGCCGCGGATCCCGACTACGTGGCCGCGGGCGAGGCGGTGGTTGCCGAGCTCGCCGTCCCGCTCCACGGCGACGAGGGCTGCCTGGGCGTCCTGAACATCGAGGCGACCAAGGCGGGCCGGCTCGGTGCCGCGGACATGCGCCTCGCCGCCGCCGTCGCCGATCGGCTCTCGACGGCGCTCCTGCTCAACGCAAGGCACGAGGCCCTTCGCGACCGCGCCCGCCTCTTCGCCGCCCTGGCGACGTTCGCCGGCATGGCGAACGCAATCCTCGATCCGGAGCGCCTGGCGACCGCCCTCGTCGAGGCGGTCGGGACCGTCGTTCCGTCCGACACGATCGTCATCACGACGCTCGACCGGGACGACGGGCGGCAGCGGGTCAGGGCCGTCCGGGGGCTGTCCGACGGGGCCGTCGGGGCGGTCATCGAACCGGGCGACGGGAACACCGGCCGGGCGATCGTCGAGCGCAGGGTGGTGATGTCGGACCACCACGAGCGCGGCCGGTACTCGTCCGCCCTCCGCGAGCATGTCAAGTTCGACGTCATGAACGGGATCGCCGTGCCGCTGGTCCACGACGACGCGGTGCTGGGCGTCATCTCGGTCGGCCGGGCCGGCCCCGGTGCGACGTTCTCGCCGGCCGAGCATGAGGTCATCGTCCTCCTCGGCTCCCAGGCGGCGCTCGCCCTGGCCAACGCCTACCTCGTCGCGGAGGTCTCCGCCCTCGCCATCCATGACGGGCTCACCGGGCTCTACAACCGGCGTCACTTCGACGCGGCGCTGGACCTCGCGATCGCCCGCTACCGCCGCCACGCGCCGACGGCCCGGCTCGTGGCGATCATGTTCGACCTGGACCGGTTCGGGGAGTTCAACCGGCGCCACGGCCACCTCGTCGGCGACGCCGTGCTCCGGCTGTTCGGGGGGATCCTGCGGGAGCGGCTCCGCTCGGCCGATCTCGTGGCCCGCTACGGCGGCGAGGAGTTCATCGCGGTCATCGAGGACTGCAGCCTCGACGACGCGGTCCGCCTCGCCGACGAGATCCGGCTGGAGCTGGCGCGGCGGCCCGTCGCCGGGGCGGACGGCGATCCGCTGCGGGCGACGGTCAGCGCCGGCTGTGCCGCGATCGACCCGGCGAACCCCACCCGGGAGGACGTGATCGGCCGCGCCGACATCGGCCTGTTCATGGCCAAGCGCGCCGGTCGGAACCGGGTGGTCGCGGCCTGACGCGACGGCCGTTCGAGGCCCTCCGCGCGCCCGGTTTGCGGCGCGGATCGGGGCGGGCTATCGTCAGGCTGCCCCCGATCCTCGACCCGACCCCGGAGTGATGGCATGCGGTTCGCGAAGGCCCGGCGCGGGATCGCGGCGCGACCGCGGAACCCGGCCCGATGAGCGCGTCCCGCGGCGGCCGATGGAGCGCTGGACGCGCCGTCCGCGGCCTCGGCCGCTTCCATCGCGACGCCCGCCTGTTCCTCGTGACGACGTTCGTCGCCGGGGCGGCGCTGAGCCTCTACTGGATCGACTTCAACCTGTACCTGGCCTCGCTGGGGATGTCGACGGCGACGATCGGGGTCGTCTCGACGATCGCCTCGATCGCCGGCGCGGTCGTGGCCTTTCCGGCCAGCGCGGCGTCCGACCGGCTCGGGCGGCGGGCGATCATCGCGGCCGGGATCGCGATCGGGCTGGTCGCCCTCGTCGGCCTGATCCTGACGAGCGAGCTGCCGCTGATCGTCGTGTTCGCCGCGCTGTGGTCGGTCGGCCAGCAGTCCCTCCAGGTCGTCCAGGCGCCGTTCCTCACCGAGCACAGCGAGCCCGAGCACCGCAACGAGCTGTTCGCCGTCCAGTTCGCGATCCAGAACTTCACGAACGTCGCGGCGGCGCTTCTCGGCGCCGTCGGGGCGACGGCGATCGCGTCGCTCCTGGGGCTGGATCCGGGCGGTTCCGGGACGTACCGGGTGATCCTCGTCTTCATGGCCGTGCTGCTCACCGCGTCCCTCGCGGTGGTCGCCCTCCTGACCGACGACCGGCCGCGGGTCGTGGCCGGGCCGCGCCTCGTGACGATCGGCGAGCCGGCCGCCTTCCCGCCCGATCCGCGCCGCCCGCGGGCCCTCCTCGGGATCGTGATCCGCGACCGCGGCCGGTTCGCAAGGCTCGTGTTCCCGGGCCTGCTGATCTCGATCGGGGCGGGCCAGATCATCCCCTTCCTGAACATCTTCATCCAGCGCAAGTTCGGCCTCGACCTGACGTCGCTGAATGCCGTGTTCGCGTTCACCAGCCTCGGGACCGTGGCCGCGATCCTCGCCCAGCCGACCCTCGCCCGGCGGTTCGGCCAGATCACCTCGGTCGTGATCGTCCAGGCGGCGAGCATCCCGTTCCTCGTCGTCCTGGGGTTCTCGCCGGTCATCTGGCTGGTGATCCTCGCGATGGCCGTCCGCAACTCGCTGATGAACGCCGGCAACCCGATCTTCAGCGCGTTCGCGATGGAGCAGGTGACTCCCGCCGAGCGGGCCAGCCTGTCGGCCGCGATGAGCGTTCTGTGGCAGGCGGGCTGGGTCGTCGGCGGGACCTGGTACGCCCTCCTCCAGGCGACGCTCGGCTTCGAGGCCGGCTACACGGTGAACTTCGTGACGATCATCACCCTGTACACGACGGCCACGATCCTGTACTGGGTCTGGTTCCGGCCGGCCGACCGGCGGGCGCTTCGGGCGCGGCTCGCGGCCTGAACTGGACCCGCGCCGTCAGCGGGATGCCTCGCACGGACGCCGAATGCGGGGTGCCGCGCGAGGACGCTGACGCGGCTGCCCGGCCGCGCCGCCGTGGCGGCCCTAGAACGTCCGCCGCGGCTCGAGGTCGACCGGCAGGTTGGAGTCGGGAGCCGGCGGACGACCCGACCGGCCGATCCGGTGGCGGCCGCCGTCGAGATCGACCGCGAGGCGGCGGCGCAGCATCCGCCAGCGCCCGACCGCCCGCCGATCCTCGCGCTCGGGCAGGTCGGCGCCGCCGTACCGGGCGAGGGCGTAGTCGGCGGCCAGGAGGTCGAGGGCGAGCTCGGACCGACCACTCGCCCGGAGGCGCGCCGCGTGGCCCGCCGGCGTCTCGGCGGCCCCGCGGCGGACGGCCTCGTGGCGATCGAGGTCGGCGACGAGCGCGACGTAGGCCTCGACTGCCGTCCGCGGGTCGCGCCGCCGCCCGAACCGGTTCCGTGGCCGGCCGGGCTCGACGCCGTCGCCGCTCGGGTCGATCTCGCGGGTCTCGCCGACGAGCCCGTCCGGCGGGGGCGTCCGGCGCATCCAGAGGGCGACGAGGACGATGATCCCGATGACCGCCGCGAGGAGGAGCAGCCCGCCGAGGCTGAGCGTGACGAGCTGCTCCGCCGTCGACGCTGCCGGCTGGGCGCCGATCCCGGCGCCGGACGGATCGGTCGTGTCCGTCCGTGGTCCGAAGAAGCGGACGAGGACGATCAGGACGACCACGACGGCCACGAAGAAGCCGAGGACGCGCCGCGCCGCCCGGTCGAAGCCGGTCGCGAGGCCGAGCAGGAACAGCGGCCCGAGCGCCACCGACAGGACCACCGAGATCACCGTCCCGGCAACGCTCGCCAGGGGAATCGCGAGGACGATCGCCCCGCCGACCATCGCGATCGTCAGGAGGAGCCACGGTGGGTTGCGGCGCCAGTCGAAGCCCGCGTCGATACCGACCGCGTCGAGCCGGGTGAAGGCCAGCGCCAGGACCGAGCCCGCGACGTAGACGATCGCGGCGCCGAGCGAATTGGCCAGGAAGCGGGTCCGGAACGGGTCCGCGATCAGCCCGCCGATGGTCGCGGCGACGGCCAGGCCCGGGACCCCGAGCGCCAGCAGGTTCGTGACCGTCCCCTCCGCCAGCGGCAGGCTGGCGTGGGCGAACCCGCGGAGCAGGGCGAGGCCCGCCAGCCAGCCCGCCGGGTGCGCCGCGAGCGCGGGGCCGGCGCCCTCGGCCAGCGCCGCGCGCGCAGCGGGGGAGGCCAGCCAGCCGCCGGCGCCGGTGGCCAGGACGAGGAGGAACCCGACGACCGGCCAGCGGTCGCCGAGGCGCGGCGCGAGGACCCGGGCGAGGACGGCCCCCGCGGCGACGCAGGCGGCCAGGGCCGGGATGCCCAGGACCGGATCGCGCAGCGCGAACTCCTGGAGCAGCCCGCCGACGACGGAGATCCAGGCCGCCTCGGCAATCACGACGAGGGCGACCGGGGCGAGCTCGACCGCCCTGGCGACCGCCCGCGACCGCGCCGTCGGGGACGACGCCGCCGTCACGTCACGGCCCGCCGCCGTCACGTCACCACCCGCCGTCAACCCGTCACCGCCAGGTGGCGCGCCGTCCGCCATGGCCCGTCCAGGCGGGCGCTTCGGGCGATCAGGCCGATCCGCCGCGCCCGGCCCGCATCGGCGGCGCCGTCCGGGCCGCAGGCGACGACGACGACCCGGCATCCGGCGCGCTCGATCCGGCGCAGCCAGGTGAGGTAGGGCGACGGGTCGCGGGCGGTCAGGACGACGACCGTCGTGCCGGGCCGGACGACGCGGAGAATCATCCCGAGGAGTCGCTCGAACGGGGCGGACGGGTGGGACGAGAGCCGGGCGAGCAGGTCGAACACCCTCTCGAGCTGGCCCGGCGCCTCCGACACGGGCAGGTGGGCGAAGCGGCTCTCGGCGCCGTGGTAGCCGGCGGCGGCGAGCCCGAACGCCGCGTGCTCGAGGGCGAGCGAGCGGGCAAGCGACGCGGCGACGACGAACAGCGACTCGACCTCCTCGGAATCCCAGGTCGTCTCCCAGGCCCGGCCCGTGGCGGTCTGGACGTCGAGGGCGAGGAGGACCTCGCGATCGCGCGACGGCTCGAAGCGCTTGACCACGGGTCGGCCGAGGCGGGCGCTCGCCCGGGGATGGATCCGCCGGATCGGGTCGCCCGGGGCGTATTCGCGGACGCCGGCGAAGCGCGACGGATCCTCGGCCAGCCCGGCACGCGCCCGGTCGAGGCCGCCCCACGTGTCGCGCCGGTGGAGGGCCGCCGTCGGGACCGTCCGCGGCCGGACGAGGAAACGGTCGATGCCGGGTCGCTCCACGGTCGCTGCCTGGCGCGCGAACAGGTCGCCGACGGTCAGTCCGACCGGCCCGAGCTCGTAGACCCCCCGCCGTTCGGCCGAGACGTGGAAGCGGCGGGTCACCCGCTCGAACGGGGCGAGCGTCCAGGCGTTGCGGAGGACCCGCCCGCCATGACCGCCGATGACGAGCGACCGCTCCTCGACGACGACGCCGGGGCTGGCCTCGTCCTCGGCGCGCAGCCAGGCCAGCGGCAGGCGCTTGCGATTCCAGATCTCGATCGAGGTGGGGATCGCCTCGCCCCACGTGATCCGGTTCCGCTCGAGACGGCGGCGGTAGGTCACCCGCTCCAGCCCGTAGCGGGCCCAGACGGCGCGGACGATCTCGATGAGGAGGATGACGATCGAGAGGACGATCGCGACCGGGACGTCGAGGAACGTCCCGGCGAGGAGGAGGAGGATCGCCAGGAACGCGGTGCCGGTCATCGGCGTCGCGCGGCCTGCGACCGGCCGGGCCCGGTCGGCGGCCGGCCGGGCCAGGTCAGCGGACCGCCGGGCCGGGTCGCCACCGTCCGCTCAGGCGGCGACGATCGGCGGCACGGGCACCGTGTCGAGGATCGCGGTGAGAGAGCTGTCGACCGACGCGCCACGGAGGCTCTGGTCGAGGTCGATCACCAGGCGGTGGCCGAGGACCGCCCGGGCGATCGCCTGGATGTCGTCGGGCAGGACGAACGAGCGGCCGGCCAGGAACGCCGTCGCCTGGGCGGTCCGATAAAGGGCGACGGTCGCTCGCGGGCTCGCCCCGAGCTGGAGGTCGGGATGGGCCCGCGTCGCCCGGACCAGGGCCACGCCATAGGCCTCGACCTCGTCGGCCACGCGGACCCGCCGGACCTCGTCGCGGAGGGCGAGCAGGCGCGGCCCGTCGAGCACCGGCTCGATCGCGTCGAGCGGCTCGGCCGCGGACTGGTAGCGGCGCGAGATCCTGCGCTCGGCGGCCTCGTCCGGGTAGCCGATCGTGACCCGCAGGAGGAAGCGGTCGAGCTGCGCCTGGGGCAGGGCGAACGTGCCCTCGAACTCGATCGGGTTCTGGGTCGCGAGGACGATGAACGGGTCCGGGAGCGGCCGGGTCGTCCCCTCGATCGAGACCTGGCGCTCCTGCATCGCCTCGAGGAGGGCGGCCTGGGTGCGCGGCGTCGCCCGATTGATCTCGTCGACGAGGAGGACGTTGGTGAAGACCGGCCCCGGGGCGAACCGCAGCGTTCCGCCTTCGAACAGGCTCGAGCCGGTGACGTCGACCGGCAGGAGGTCCGGCGTGCCCTGGACCCGGTTGGTCTCGAGGGCGAGCGCCCGGGCGACCGCCCGGGCGAGGAGCGTCTTGCCGGTCCCCGGAACGTCCTCGACGAGGACATGGCCGTCGGCGAGGAGGGCCGTGACGATCAGCCGGAGCGGCGCCTCCGCGCCGACGACGGCGCGCCCGACCGCCGAGCGGAGGTCCTCCCAGAGGCGGCGCGCCGGATGGTCGGCCGGGGCCGGCTGGCCGGGCGGGGTCGCCGGGCCCGATGGGTCGATTGCGCCGGCCGCCGGCGCTGGCTCGATGTCGGTGTCCGTGGCGGGCTCCTCGGGCGGGACTCTCGACAGGGATACGCGCCGACGGCGCGGGTCGTTCAGCCTACCCGAGGCGGCCCGCCGGCCGCCCGCCGCGGGCGGCGGTCAGCCGGCAGTCGCCGGCCGCCTGTCAGCTGCCGGCCGCGATCCGCCGGAGGACCGCCGGCAGGATCCCGCCCTGCTGGTAGTAGCCGACGTCGATCGGCCCGTCGAGCCGGGCGATCGCCTCGAACCGCCGCTCGCCGCCGCCGTCCGCCTCGTCGGCCCGGGCGACGACGGTCAGCCGCTTCCGCGCCGTGAGGCCCTCGGCCAGGCCGTGGATCGTGTACGACTCGCGGCCGGTGAGGCCGAGCGACGACGCGCTGTCGCCGGGCTGGAACTGGAGCGGCAGCACGCCCATCCCGACGAGGTTCGAGCGGTGGATCCGCTCGTAGCTCTCGGCGAGCACCGCCCGGACGCCGAGCAGGAGCGTGCCCTTGGCCGCCCAGTCGCGCGACGACCCGGAGCCGTACTCGCGGCCGGCGATGACGAGGAGCGGTGTGTCCTCGCGCCGGTAGCGGACCGCGGCGTCGTAGATGAACTGCTGCTCCCCGTCGGGCAGGTGGACCGTGTACGGACCCTCCTTGCCCGGGACCAGCTGGTTGCGGAGGCGGATGTTGCCGAACGTGCCGCGCATCATCACCTCGTGATGGCCGCGCCGCGCCCCGTAGGAGTTGAACTCGAGCGGCGGGACGTTCCGCTCCTGGAGCCAGTCGCCGGCCGGTGACCAGGCGGCGATCGAGCCGGCCGGGCTGATGTGGTCGGTCGTCACCGAGTCGCCGAGGACCGCCAGGACGCGGGCCGCGTCGATGTCCCGGATCGCGGCCGGCTCGGCCGTCAGGCCCTCGAAGAACGGCGGCCGGGCGATGTACGTCGAGCGCGGGTTCCAGTCGTAGCGGTCGCCCTCGGGGATCGGCAGCGCACGCCAGCGCTCGTCGCCGTCGAAGACGACGGCGTACGTCCGGCGGAAGAGCTCCGGGTCGATCGACGTGCCGATGACCCGGCGGATCTCGTCCGGCGACGGCCAGATGTCGGACAGCATCACCGGTCGTCCGTCGGACCCCGTCCCGAGCGGCTCGACGGTCAGGTCGATGTCGACCCGGCCGGCGAGGGCGAACGCGACGACGAGCGGCGGCGAGGCGAGGTAGGACGCCCGGGCGAGGGGATGGATCCGGCCCTCGAAGTTGCGGTTGCCCGACAGGACCGCGGCGACGACGAGGTCGTTGTCCTCGATCGCCTTCGCGATCGGCTCGTCGAGCGGGCCGGAGTTGCCGATGCAGGTCGTGCAGCCGTAGCCGGCGAGGTTGAAGCCGAGCGCCTCGAGCGGGGCCATCAGCCCGGCCGCCGCGAGGTACGACGTGACCGCCTTCGAGCCCGGCGCGAGCGAGGTCTTGACGAGCGGCGAGACGGTCAAACCGCGAGCCACCGCGTTCCGGGCGAGAAGGCCGGCGCCGATCATGACGGTCGGGTTCGAGGTGTTCGTGCACGACGTGATCGCGGCGATCGCGACCGACCCGGTCCGGATCGTCGCCCGCTCGCCGTCGAGCTCGACGGCGACGGGGCGGTAGCGATGGCGATCGTGCGGGGCGGACCCGGCCGGGACCGCATCGGCGGGCGGCGCCTGCTCGTCGCGCGCGTCGGCCGCGGCGAACGACGGCGGGTCGCTGGCCGGGAACGACTCGGCGGACGACTCCTCGACCTCGCCGCCGGCCGGCACGCGGCTCTCGACCCCGGCCTCGTCGAGGGATTCGAGGCCGTCGGGGAAGCTCGTCCGGAAGTTGTCGCGGAGGGCCGTCAGCGGGACCCGGTCCTGGGGCCGCCGCGGCCCGGCCACGGACGGCTCGACGGTCGCCAGGTCCAGCTCGAGGACCTCGTCGAAGTCGGGCCCGCCGCCCGGCTCGCGCCACAGGCCCTGGGCCTTCGCGTACGCCTCGACGAGCGCCAGCCGCTCCGCCGTCCGGCCCGTCAGGCGGAGGTAGGCGAGGGTCTCGTCGTCGATCGGGAAGATCGTCGCGGTCGCCCCGAACTCCGGGCTCATGTTGCTGATCGTCGCCCGGTCCGCGAGGGCCAGGCCGGCGAGGCCGTCGCCGGCGAACTCCACGAAGGCGCCGACGACCCCGTGGGCCCGCAGGAGCTGGGTGACGACGAGGACGAGGTCGGTCGCCGTCGAGCCCTTGGGCAGCTCGCCATGGAGGCGGACGCCGACGATCCGCGGCATCGGCTGGTAGAGCGGCTGGCCGAGGAGGACGGCCTCGGCCTCGATCCCGCCGACGCCGTAGCCGAGGACGCCGAGGGCGTTGATCATCGTCGTGTGGGAGTCCGTCCCGACGAGGGTGTCCGGAAAGGCGATCCGGCCGGCGCCGCCGTCCGGGTCGGGCGCATCGGTCACGACGCTGGCGAGGAACTCGAGGTTGACCTGGTGGACGATCCCGGTCCCCGGCGGCACGACCCGCAGGTCGCGGAACGCGGTCTGCGCCCAGCGAAGGAGCTGGTAGCGCTCGCCGTTCCGCTCGTACTCGCGCTCGACGTTGAAGGCGAACGAGCCGGCCGTCCCGAACTGGTCGACCTGGACGCTGTGATCGATGACGAGGTCGGCCGGCACGAGCGGGTTGACGAGGGCCGGGTCGCCGCCGAGCTCGGCCATCGCGTCGCGCATCACCGCGAGGTCGACGACGGCCGGGACGCCGGTGAAGTCCTGGAGGAGGACGCGGGCGGGCATGAACGGGACCTCGGCCTCGGCGGCGACGCCGGGCCGCCACGAGGCGAGCGTCTCGACGTCGGCCGCGTCGACGATCCCGCCGCCGGCGTGGCGGAGGACGTTCTCGAGCAGGATCTTCAGGGTCACCGGAGCGCGGTCCAGGTCGATCCGGTCGGCGATCGCAGCCAGGCGGTAGTAGTCGGGCAGGCCGGCCCCGAGGCTGGCCCTGGCGCCGAAGGGATCGGGGTTGGTCACGCGTCCTCCGTCTGTTCGCTCGGTACACTCGCTCGCATGGAAGAGTACCGCGACTCCGGCCAGCGACCCGGTTCGCAGGCGGGGCGGCGAGCCGGCCCTGGACGGCGGCCGGGACCCGTCGGCGGACCCGCCGGATGGAAGCGCCGGGCCGCGCGGTCGCCGGGCGTCGGCGGACGGCGGCCGTGAAGGCCTGGGGCGAGCGCGGCGACGGGACCGCGGCGGAGCGGGCCCGCGAGGACACCCTGCGCGACCTCGACGCGGCCGGGATCGACCTCGACCCGCTGACCCCGGCCGAGGCCGCGGCCGCCGCCCGGGCCGGTCGCCGCCAGGCGGGGAGCGACGATCCCGCGGACGCCGCGGCCCCCGCGGCCACGGGCGGCGCCGCCGACGCGGACCGCGACCACGATCACGACGCCCACCCCCATCGCCACCCCCACGTCCAGAGCAGCCCGGGCGAGCCACCGGTCATCGGGATCGTCGGGGCCGGTGCCGTCGGGACCGCCCTGGGCGTCGCCCTCGACCGGGCCGGCTGGCCGATCCACGCCGTCGCCAGCCGGAGCGCGGAGCGGCGCGACCGGTTCCGCGGCCTCGTCCCGGGCGTCCGCGCGTTCGCCGACGCGACGCCCCTCGTCGAGGAGGTCGAGCTGATCGTGCTGGCCGTCCCGGACGACGCGCTGGCCTCGCTGGCCGGCGGCCTCCACATGTACAGCGGCCAGGCGATGGTCCACACCAGCGGCCTGCTCGGAGCGGAGGTCCTCGGGGCCGCGATGGCGGCCGGGACGCAGGTCGGCTCGTTCCATCCGCTCGTCGCCTTCGCCGATCTCGAGCGGGCGGTCGCCGCGCTCCACGGGGCGACGATCGCGATCGAGGGCGACGATCAGCTCCTCGCGCTCCTCGCCCGGATGGCCGAGGCCGTCGGCGGGACGCCCGTTCGCCTCGCCGCGGGATCGAAGCCGGCCTACCACGCCGCGGCCGTCCTCGCCGCCGGCGGGTTCGACGCCCTGCTCGACGCGATCGCCGAGCTCGGACGCGTCGCCGGCCTCGACGAGGCGGGCAGCCTGGCGATCTACGGCTCGCTGATCGAGCAGACCCTGGGCAACGCCCGGGCCCTCGGGATCGCCGCGGCGCTGACCGGCCCGATGACCCGCGGCGACCGCGGCACGGTGGTCCGCCACCTGGCGTCCCTGCGCGAGCACGCCCCCGCCGCGCTCCCCGTCTATCTGGCCCTCGCCGAGCGCGAGATCGCGATCGCCGTCGAACGGCGCGCCCTGACACCGGAAGCGGCCGCCGAGCTCCGGACGACCCTCGCCGGACCGCTTGCAACGGCCGTCTGACGCGGTACCATTGGCGGCCATGGAGCGCAGCATCGCCGCACGGTACGCGGCCCGTCCGACCGCGCGATTCGTCAGCCCGTCGGCGAAGGCCCGCGAGCGGCGACTCGGGCTTCGCGGCGCGGGCTCGTTCCGTCCCGCACCGGCCCGGCTGACCGTCCTCCATCGACCCGGCGGCAACGTCCTCGCCCGGCTCCGCGGCGACTGGCGGGCCATCCGGCCGGCCGCTCCGCGGCGAACCGACGGGCGACCGCGGCCGTCGGTCTCGATGAGCTGGACCGGCTCCGCGCTCGCCGGCTCGACCCGCCGATCGAGCGCCGCCACGGCGCCGTGGCGCGCCTGAGGGCCGGCACCGCCACATCGGCCGGTGGCATCGTCGTCCGGTTCGACGACGGCATCCCCTCGCTCGTCGTCGGCGCTCGGCGACGCGATCGGGACATCTACACCTGGACCCTCCCGAAGGGCACCCCGAACGACGGCGAGACGCGCGAGCAGACCGCGCTCCGCGAGGTCGCCGAGGAGACGGGCCTCGAGGTTCGGATCACCGACGTCCTCGACTCGATCGAGTACTGGTTCGTCCAGCGCGGCACGCGGATCCACAAGACCGTCCACTACTACCTGATGGAGCCGATCGGGGGCGATCTCGAGCGTCACGACCACGAGTTCGACCAGGTTCGCTGGGTCCGCTTCGACCAGGCCGGCGACCTGCTCACCTTCGAGACCGAGCGGGCCCTCGTGGCCCGCGCCGCGGAGATCGTCGAGCCGCCCGCGGGGCGGGCTCCCGGACCGGCCACCGTCCAGCCAGCCGCGGGCGCGCCGCTCGGCGGCGCCTGACATCCGCCGCGGCGCGAGGAGCTGAATGACCGACACCCTGGAGCCGACCCTCCACGAGACCCCGATCAACGATCGCCACGTCGCCCTCGGCGCCCGGATGATCGAGTTCGCCGGCTGGCTGATGCCGGTCCAGTACGCCGGGATCCTCGAGGAGCACCGGGCCGTCCGCGAGCGAGCCGGGCTGTTCGACCTGTCGCACATGGGCGAGCTCTTCGTCGAAGGGCCGCAGGCCGGCGCGGCCCTCGCCTACGCCCTCGTCACCGACCCGCCGGCCCTGGCCGAGGGCCGCGCCCACTACTCGATGATCGTCGCCGAGGACGGCGGGATCATCGACGACCTGATCGTCTACCGCCTCGCTGCGGAGCGGTTCCTCGTGGTCGCCAACGCGAGCAACGCCCGGACCGTGAGCGACGCCCTCGCCGAGCGCCTGGCCGGGTTCAAGGCCGTCCTCGACGACCGCTCCCTGGCGATGGCGCTCGTCGCGATCCAGGGGCCCCGCTCGATCGACATCGCCCGTTCGCTGACCGACGTCGACCTCGACGCCCTCCGCTACTACGCGATCGCCGAGGGCTCGTTCGGCGGCATCCCGGCCCTCGTCGCCCGGACCGGTTACACGGGCGAGGACGGCTTCGAGGTCTTCGTCGAGAGCGACCGCGCGGTGGAGCTGTGGGATGCCCTCATGGCTGCCGGCTCCGGGGCGGGCATCGCGCCGATCGGCCTCGGCGCCCGCGACACCCTCCGGCTCGAGGCCGGCATGCCGCTCTATGGCAACGAGCTCGACCGCTCGACCACGCCGTTCGAGGCGAACCTCGGACGCGTCGTCAAGCTCGCCAAGCCGGGCGACTTCGTCGGCCGCGCCGCCCTCGAGAAGGTCGCCCGAGACGGCGTGACCCGGCGCCTCGTCGGTCTCGTCATGCGCGGCCGGGGGATCGCCCGTCACGGCTACCCGGTCGTCGCCGCCGACCGGCCGAGCGGCGTCGTCACGAGCGGGACCCAGTCGCCGTCGCTCGGCGAGGCGATCGCGATGGCCTACGTCGCAACGGTCGACGCGGAGCCGGGTACGATGGTCGACGTCGAGATCCGCGGCCAGCGGGTTCCCGCCGAGGTCGTGGCCCTGCCGTTCTATCGCCGGGCCCGCTGACCGGGGACGCCGGGCCGCCGCTCGGCGCCGAACGCAACGGCACGTCGCCCGTCGTCGACGCGCGCCGCGGCCGGCCAGCCGCTCCGTCAGGCGAAGCACCATGGCCAGCGTGGCCGGCCCGGACCCGGTCCGCGACGGTCGCCAGGGAGGAGAGCTCGGATGGTCCCCACGGATCTGCGCTACACCAAGGACCACGAGTGGGTCCGCGTGGACGGCGACGAGGCGACCGTCGGGATCACGGAGTACGCCGCGAGCCAGCTCGGTGACATCGTCTTCGTCGAGCTTCCGGACATCGGCCGGAGCGTCGCCCAGTTCGCCGCCTTCGGGGTGGTGGAGTCCGTCAAGGCCGTCAGCGATCTGTTCGCCCCGCTCACGGGCGAGGTGACGGCGGCGAACGAGGCACTGGCCGGCTCGCCCGAGCTCGTGAACGGCGATCCCTACGGCGATGGCTGGATGCTCCGCCTCCGGCTCACGGCGCCCGACGAGCTCGACGAGCTCCTCGACGCGACCGCCTACGACGCGCTGATCGCGGCGGGCTGACCGGCGATGCCCTACGGACCGCACACCGCGGACGATCGCGAGCGGATGCTGGCGGCGCTCGGGATCGACAGCGTCGACGCCCTGTTCGCCGACATCCCCGAGGCGCTCCGGGCGAGCCCTCTCGACCTGCCCGGCCCCGAGCCCGAGCTGGAGCTGGCGGCCCGCCTCCAGGATCTGGCCGGCCGGAACCGGACCGACCTGGCGTCGTTCCTCGGCGCCGGCGTCTACCGCCACTGGACGCCACCGAACGTCGACCAGCTCCTCCTCCGCGGCGAGTGGTACACGGCGTACACGCCCTACCAGCCGGAGATCAGCCAGGGGACGCTCCAGAGCATCTACGAGTACGAGTCGCTCCTCGCCGAGCTCGTCGACCTCGACGTCGTCTCGGCCTCCCACTACGACGGGGCGGCGGCGACCGCCGAGGCCGGCCTGATGACCTGCCGGGCGACCCGCCGCGACCGGGTCCTCGTCTCGAAGGCCGTCCATCCTCATTACCGCCAGGCGCTCCTGGCGTACTTCGGCCACGGACTCGAGCTGGACGAGATCCCGCTCGTCGACTCCGGCGACGCTGCCGGGACGACCGACCTCGCGGCCCTCGAGCGGATGCTCGGCGGTGTGGACCGGCCGGTCGCGGGGGTCATCGCCGCCCAGCCGAACTTCCTCGGCCTGCTCGAGCCGATGGCCGAGATCGGCCGGCTGGCGCATGCCGGCGGCGCCCTCTTCGTCAGCGTCGTCGAGCCGGTGTCGCTCGCGGTCCTCGCCCCGCCCGGGGCCTACGGGGCGGACATCGCCGCCGGCGAGGGCCAGCCGCTCGGCATCGCCCCGCAGTACGGCGGGCCGTACCTCGGCATCCTCGCCGCCAGCGACGCCCTGGTCCGCCAGATCCCGGGCCGCCTCGTCGGGATGACGACCGACGTCCAGGGCCGGCGGGCGTATGTCATGACCCTTCGCGCGCGCGAGCAGGACATTCGCCGCGACAAGGCCGCGAGCAACATCTGCACGAACCAGGCGCTCCTGGCCCTCGCGGCCAGCATCTACCTCGCCACGATCGGCCCACACGGGCTGCGCGACGTCGCCGCCCAGGGAGCCGCCCGCGCCGCCCGCCTCGAGGCGGCCCTGACCGCGGTCGGCGCGCCGCGCGTCCACCCCGGCCCGTACCTCAACGAGTTCGCGGTCCGCGTCCCGGACGCCCGGGCGGTCCATCGCCGCCTGATCGCCCGCGGCGTCCTCGCCGGCCTCGTCCTCGCCGACGTCCTGCCGGACGAGCCGAGCCTCGCCGACGCCCTCCTCGTCTGCGCGACCGAGGTCACGACCGACGTGGAGATCGCCCAGTTCGCGGCCGCCCTCGAGGCCGAGCTCGGCGGCGCCGGGAGCGGCGTGGCCCCCTCGTCCGCGGCGGCGGGCATGCCGGTGGAGGCCGGCCGATGACCGTCGTCGGCGAGCGGCTCCAGCCGACCCTGTTCGAGCGCTCGCGGCCGGGCCGCGGCGGGGACAAGATCCCGCACCCGCCCAAGGACGCCCTCGACCGCATCCCGGCCGCCGCCCGGCGCACGACGCCGCCGGCCCTGCCCGAGCTCAACGAGCCGGAGGTCGTCCGCCATTACGTCAACCTGTCGCAGCTGAACTACGCGATCGACACGGGCTTCTACCCCCTCGGCTCGTGCACGATGAAGTTCAATCCGAAGCTCAACGAGTGGGCGGCCCGCCTGCCGGGCTTCGCGTCGCTCCATCCGCTCGCCCCGGACGAGACCGCCCAGGGGACCCTCCAGCTGCTGTTCGAGCTGGAGGCCTGGCTGGCCGAGATCAGCGGGATGCGCGCGGTCACCCTCCAGCCGGCGGCCGGCGCCCAGGGCGAGCTGACCGGGATCCTGATGATCCGGGCCTACCACCGCAGCCGCGGCGACACCGACCGCGACGAGGTCCTCGTCCCCGACAGCTCCCACGGGACGAACCCGGCGACGGCGTCGATGGCCGGCTTCCGGACGATCACGATCCCGTCCGCGCCGGACGGCGGGGTCGACAACGAGGCGTTCAAGGCCGCCCTCGGCCCACGCACCGCGGCGGTGATGATCACCAACCCGTCGACGCTCGGGCTCTTCGAGCGACGGATCGGCGAGCTCCTCGACGAGGTCCACGCGGCCGGCGCCCTGGCCTACATGGACGGGGCCAACCTGAACGCGATCCTCGGCCGGTTCAAGCCGGGCGAGGCCGGCTTCGACGTCATGCACTTCAACGTCCACAAGACCTTCTCGACGCCGCACGGCGGGGGCGGCCCGGGCGCGGGCCCGGTCGGGGTGGGGGAGGCCCTGGTCCCGTTCCTGCCGTCGCCGCGGGTCCTCCGTGCCGACGACGGAACCTATCGCCTCGAGCGGGTCGACGAGCGCCCCACGTCGATCGGCCGGCTGCGGAGTTTCGTCGG
Source organism: uncultured Chloroflexia bacterium (assembly GCA_963710105.1). Classification (GTDB taxonomy): domain Bacteria; phylum Chloroflexota; class Limnocylindria; order Limnocylindrales; family CSP1-4; genus CF-46. Next base: position 1,689,584 of record CAVPYV010000001.1, on the reverse strand, counting down.
GAACACCGGCGTCCTCGTGCGCGCGTACGCGTACCTCCGGGCCCACGGCGGCACCGGCCTGAGCCAGGTCAGCGAGGACGCGGTCCTCGCGGCGAACTACCTCCGCAAGCGGGTCGGCGAGGCGTACGACATCCCGTTCGACCGCGCCTGCAAGCACGAGTTCGTCGCTTCGGCGGCCGGGATCAAGAAGCGGACCGGGGTTCGCACGCTCGACATCGCCAAGCGATTGATCGACCACGGCTACCACCCGCCGACGATCTACTTCCCGCTGACGGTCGAGGAGGGGATGCTCATCGAGCCGACCGAGACCGAGTCGGTCGAGACCCTCGACGCCTTCGCCGACGCCCTGATCGCGATCGCCCGCGAGTGCGAGACCGATCCCGAGCTCGTCAAGAGCGCGCCCCACGACGCGCCGGTCGGCCGGCTCGACGAGGCCACGGCGGCCCGCCAGCCGAACCTCCGCTGGCGGGCGATGGCCGGCGCCGAGATGCCCTGTCCCGACTGAGGCGGTCCGGCCCGGACGACGCTGGAGCGTGACCCGCGGCAGCTCGTGCAATCCGGATTGAACCTTTCGTCGTTTCGGCAGGTATCTTGTGAGCAACAGACGGCCCGCGGGGCCTGTTCGCCTGCACGGAGACCGGACGACGCAAGACGCTGCGGGAGGCGCCACGTCGAGGACCAGCCAGGCCATGGATGCGGAGCTGCTGCGCCGCGTCCAGGCTGACGACCTGGACGCCTTCGAGGAGTTCTTTGCTCGCTACCGCTCGTCGATCTACCGCACGGCCTATGGCCTGACCGGCGATCGACAGGCCGCGGAGGAGGTCCTCCAGGACACCTTCGCCCGCGCCTACCAGCGGAGGCACACGCTCCACGCCGGCGTGTCGCCGCTGCCCTGGCTCCATCGCGTGTCGCTGAATCTCTGCTACTCCCGGCTGTCGCGGCGGCGCCTCACGACGAACCCGATCGACGAGTCCACCGAGGCGAGCCGGGCCGATGACGGGCCGCTGCCGGCCGACCAGGCCGAGCAGGCGGAGCTCCGCCTGATCGTCCGCGACGGGATCGCCGCCCTGCCCGAGAAGCACCGCAGCGTCGTCGTCCTCTACTACCTCCAGCGGCTGTCGCTGCAGGAGACGGCCGAGGTTCTCGGGATCCAGCTGGGGACCGTCAAATCGCGTCTCCACTACGCCCTGCGCAGCCTGCGGGCCCATCTCGAGCGCGACCGCCGGTTTGGCGGGGCCTACCTCGCCCCGGCCGACGAGGTCGAGGCGAACGCGTCGTGATCGACCTGTCCCGCGGCTGTTCGCGGCACCGGCCCGTCCTCATCGACTTCGTCGACCGCGGTGAGGTCCGAGCCGAGACCGGGGCGGCCCTCGCCCATCTCGACCGCTGCACCCGCTGCACCGAGGCGGTCGAGTCGACGATGCTCACGATCACGGCCCTCCGCCGGATGGGCGACGAGGCGGCCGAGGAGGAGCCGGGTCCCGACGCCTGGCCCCGCCTCCGGATCCGGATCCAGGGCTGGCGGCGACGGCCGGCGACAATGTCACCGCTGGCGGGGATCGCGATGAGCTTCGGCATCGTCGCCGTCCTGCTCCTGCCGGTGCGCCTCGGCGGCACGCTGGTCGGTCCGGTTGCGACGCCGACGAGCGACGGGGCGACCGGCGCCACCATCGTCGACCGCCAGATCGAGGCTGCCTACCTCGCCTCGATCCGGCAGCGAACCCTGCCCGGCGAGTCGGCCGACGACGCGGCCGGCTGGATCGGCACCGACCTCCGAATTCGTCCCGACAACTACCAACCGACGCGGAAGGAGGTGAGCCCGGCGGAGCCGACTGGACGCCCGCCAAGGGCGATTTGACAGGGTCTGGCGCCGTGGCCATAGTACCCGGAGCGCAGGAGCCGAACGCTCACCGTGTGCTCGCGCGTCCCACCAGGTCGACCGACCCCGTCAGGCCCTGCCTGAGGGGGGGCGGCGACGGGGACTGAGCGGGGCACGACACGCGGCGATCTGCGACCAAGCAGTGTGGGGAGACACACTCAATGGGAGGAGTCTTGATGCGGAAACGACTGATTGGCCTGTTCGCGAGCACGATGATCGTGTTCGCGGCATGCCAGGGCGCGGCGAGCCCCTCGCCGACGAGCGCGCCGTCGGCGCCGCCGGCATCGACGGGGACGACCCCGTCTGAGCCCGCTGCATCGCCGTCGGCCGAGACCGTCGACCTGACGCACAGCAACTACAAGCCCGAAGCCGGCACGGACGGCGGCCAGATCATCATCGGTGACTGGCAGGAAGCCAACCAGTTCAACCCGTTCTACCTGGGCCAGGTCACCGAGGCCAACGTCGCCTCGGCGGTGTGGTCGTCGCTCGTCGTCCTGACGAACGACTACAAGTACGCGCCGGATCTGGCGGCGGAGATCCCGACGACCGACAACGGCGGCGTCAAGGTCCCCGGCGACAACGGCGACGCCATGACCGTGACCTGGAAGCTGCGTAGCGGCCTCAAGTGGTCCGACGGCGAGCCCCTCACGTGCGACGACTTCAAGTTCGCCCACGAGTGGGTCCTCGACAAGGACAACACCGGCATCGGCACCCTGTCGAGCTACCAGGCGGTCAGCGCAGTCGACTGCCCGTCCGACACCGAGATGGTCCAGCACTTCCCGAAGATCTTCGAGGGGTACATCACCCTCGAGGTCGCGCCGCTGCCGCGCCACTTCCTGTCCAAGATTCCGATCAAGGACCAGGTCGCCGGCGCCGGCTTCCGCTCGACTGAGATCTCCAAGCTGCCGGTCAGCGGCGCGTTCAAGTTCGACACGGTCACCCCGGGCGCCGAGCTGCGCCTGGTCAAGAACCCGAACTACACGAGCTTCTCGCTGAACAAGCCGGCCCACCTCGATTCGCTCATCTGGAAGTGGTACGGCGACGCCGACGCGATGATCGCCGGCTACAAGGCCAACGAGGTCGACTTCGCGACCGACCTCCAGGACTCCGACATCCCGAAGGTCCAGGACCTCGGCGACCAGGTCTCCGCGGCTCCGGCCCTCCTCTACGAGTTCCTTCGCCCGAACTGGTCGGCGACGGCGTGCTCGAAGAACCCGACGGTCCAGGACCGCGGCACGGGCTGCCCGATGGCCGACTCGGCGATGCGCCAGGCGATCGCCTTCGCGATCGACAAGAACGCGATCAACACCCGGCTCCTGGGTAACACCGTCCAGGTCGCCAACACGAACATCTCCCCCGGCGCGTGGTTCTTCGCGGACCAGCCGCCGGCGACGTACGACCCCGAGAAGGCCAAGTCGATCCTCGACGCGGCCGGCTGGGTTCCCGGCGCCGACGGCATCCGGGTGAAGGACGGCCTGAAGGCGAAGATCGAGCTCTGCACGACGACCCGCCAGGTCCGCCAGGACACGCTGGCCCTGATCGCCGGCTGGCTCAAGGACGTCGGCATCGAGGGCGTTCCGAACGCCGTCGACCCGGCCAACATCTTCGCCACCTACAACGAGGCGACCGCGGACACCCCGTGCGCGCTCTCGAAGAGCAACTTCGACCTCGCGGAGCACGCCTTCTCGAGCTCGATCGATCCGCTCGGCAACTACTTCAGCTACCACAGCAGCCAGTTCGAGCCGAACGGCGTCAACGACGCCCAGGTGAAGGACACGGCGATCGACGCGGCGATGGACGCGGTCCAGAACAACGTCGACTTCAAGGTCATCAAGGACGCGATGGCCGAGTTCCAGAAGGTGTACGTCGAGAAGACGGTCGAGATCCCGCTCTACTACCGGAAGAACGTGGACCTCGCCTCGCCGAAGCTCGGCAACTTCTTCTCCAACCCGACCCAGCAAGGCCCGACCTGGAACGCCGTTGACTGGTACGTCAAGGGCTAGGTGAACCGGCGTCCTCCGGGCGCTGTATGTCACGACAGGATCACTCGGGGCGCTCGCACCAGCGAGCGCCCCGACTGGCACCCGGTTCCGCAACCGTGTACCGTGTCGCTACCGATGCGGCTCGGGACGCGGCCTGGAGAGACCAGTTCGTGATCTCCATGACAACCTACTCGACACGACAGGTGGTGAGCCGATGACGAAATATGTGATCCGCCGCATCGCGCAGGCGATCCCCGTCCTCTTCGGCATCAGCATCGCCGTGTACGCCATCCTCCTCGCCGCGCCTGGCGGCCCGACCGCCCGGTTCGCCCAGAACCCCCGGATGACGCTCGCTCAGAAGGAGCAGTTCAAGCACGCCTGGGGGCTCGACCAGCCCATCCCGATCCAGTACTGCCGCTGGATCGGCGTGTGCAATCCCGACACCGAGGAAACGATCCTCGGCATCTTCCCGGCGCCCGCGGCCTTCATCGGTCCGAAGGGCCTCCCGAACTTCCTGCCGGAGGGTATTTCCGGCTCGAAGAACGGCGTGTTCCACGGCGACTTCGGCTACTCGATCGACTCCGGTGAGTCGGTCATGGGCCGGATCTCGCGGGCCGCCCTGCCGACCTTCATCCTCGCCTCGTTCGCCCTGATGATCTGGCTCACGATCGCGGTGCTGATCGGCGTCACCGCGGCGGTCAAACGCTATTCCTGGTTCGACCAGGCAGCGACGATCTTCGCCTACGTCGGCTTCGCCATGCCCACCTTCTGGCTCGGGATCATGCTGATCTTCATCTTCAGCGGACCGGGCCTGAACATCCTGCCGGCCGGCGGGATCACCGAGACGCGCCTGTCGCCGCCATTCGGGAGCGATCCCTACTGGGCCTACTTCGGCAGCCAGCCGGTTGCCGCTCTGGTCGACATCGGGCGCCACCTGATCCTGCCCGTGATCACCCTCGTCGTCGTGAACATCGCGGGCGACTCGCGGTTCATCCGGGCGAGCATGCTGGAGGCGCTGAGCCAGGACTACGTCCGGACGGCCAAGGCCAAGGGCCTGTCGAGTCGGTCGGTGACGTTCAAGCACGCGCTCCGCAACGCGATGCTGCCGGTGCTGACGAACATCGGCCTGGAGATCCCGTTCCTGTTCACGGGCGCGCTCGTGACCGAGACGATCTTCTCGTGGCCGGGCATCGGCAAGCTCACGATCGACGCCACCCGCTCGTTCGACTACCCGATCCTCATGGGGGTGCTTCTGATCACCGCGATGCTGGTCGTCCTCGCCAACCTGCTGGCCGACCTGGCGTACGCCTTCGTCGACCCCCGGATCAAGTACTAGCAGAGGTCGGCCGAACGCATGGCACAAGACATCGAGCGCGCGGCGGCCGCCAACGGCGAGCGGCCCCCGGATGAGCCCGAGGCCGACTACGAGATCGGCCTGGAGTCCCTCAGCCAGTGGCAGCTCGCCTGGCGGAAGTTCAGGAAGCACCACCTCGCCCTGCTCGGCCTCGGGATCCTCATCGCGTTCGGGATCATTGCGATCATCGGGCCGATCCTCATGCCGTACTCGTTCTCGGATACCGGCCACCCCGACCAGATCGTCTACCAGGGCCGGCCGCCGTCGATCGGGCACTTCTTCGGGGAGACCGGCGGCCTGCAGCGCGACGTTCTGCTCCTCGTCGTCAACGGCGCGAAGTGGTCGCTCCTGATCGGGTTCTCGAGCATGGCGATCGGAGTGATGATCGGGACGATCGTCGGCTCGATCGCCGGCTACCTCGGCGGCTTCGTCGACAACTTCCTGATGCGCGTCGTCGACATCATGCTGAGCCTGCCGCTCCTATTCGTCATTCTCGTCGCCGCCCGGTTCTTCGCCGGAGCCCGCGACAACGTCTGGACGATCATCATCATCTTCGGGCTGTTCGGCTGGATGGGCGTCGCCCGCCTCGTCCGCAGCCTCTTCCTGTCGATTCGCGAGCGCGAGTTCGTGGAGGCGGCCAAGGCGGTCGGCGTCCGCGACCGGCGGATCATCTTCAAGCACATCCTGCCGAACGCCCTGAGCCCGATCGTCGTGTCGGCGTCGCTGATCGTCGCCGGCAACATCATCGGCGAGGCGTTCGTGAGCTTCCTGGGCTTCGGGGTCAACCCGATCACCCCGACCTGGGGCAACATCCTGTCGAGCGCGCTGACGTTCCTGCCGCTCGGCAACTGGTGGTGGCCCTTCTTCCCCGGCCTCGCGATCATCCTGACCGTGCTCGCCGTGAACTTCATCGGCGACGGCCTCCGCGACGCGTTCGATCCCCGGTCGCGAGCATGACCGAGGTTCTCGCCGCGCCGGTGCCCCTCGGGGCGCCGCCGAAGGACGACGTCCTGCTCGAGGTCCGCAATCTCAAGACCTACTTCCACGTCCTCGACGGGACCGTCCCCGCCGTCGACGGCGTGTCGTTCACGCTCAAGCGCGGGCAGTCGCTCGGCATCGTCGGCGAGTCCGGCTCCGGAAAGAGCGTCACTGCCCTGACCCTGATGCGGCTGCTCGACATTCCCCCTGCCGAGATCCGGGAGGGCGAGATCTGGTTCGACGGACGCGAGATCCTGTCGATGCCGATGGACGAGATGCGCAAGATCCGCGGCAACGACATGGCGATGATCTTCCAGGAGCCGCTCACCAGCCTGAATCCGGTGTTCACGATCGGCGACCAGATCGCCGAGCAGGTCCAGCGCCACACGAAGGTCAGCCGGAAGGCCGCCTGGGACCGCGCGATCGAGTCGCTCCAGCTGGTCGGCATCCCGTCGCCGGAGCGGCGGGTCAGCCAGTATCCGCACGAGATGTCGGGCGGCATGCGCCAGCGGGTCATGATCGCGATGGCGCTGTCGTGCGAGCCGAAGCTCCTGATCGCCGATGAGCCCACGACCGCGCTCGACGTCACGATCCAGGCCCAGATCCTCGAGCTCCTCAAGACGATCCAGGAGCGGACGGAATCGGCGCTGATGCTGATCACCCACGACCTCGGCGTCGTCGCCGAGATGGTCGACAACGTGATCGTGATGTACGCCGGTCAGGTCGTCGAGCAGGGGACCGTCGACGAGGTTCTCGTCAACCCTCGCGATCCGTACACGATGGGCCTGCTCGAGTCGATCCCGACGGTCGACAAGCGCGGCGGACGCCTGTCGGCGATCAAGGGCACGGTGCCGAATCCGTTCAACATGCCGCCGGCCTGCCGCTTCGAGCCGCGCTGCCCGTACGCCTGGTCGCTCTGTCACGAGACGCCGCCGGACCTCTATCCGGCCGGAGCCGCCGACCAGAAGGCGCGCTGCCACCTCCACACGTCCGCCGGCGCGGCCCGCCTTCCGGAGGCGATCGCGGACCACCAACGCAAGATGAACGTCGGGCAGGGGATCGCCTGACGTGGAGGACCCGAGCCCAACGATGGAATCCACGAACCGTCCGGCCCCGACCCAGGAGACGGCCGGGCCGTCCGGTCCGGTCATCGTCGAGGGAGGCGAACCGCTGGCCGAGATGGATCCGCTCCGGATCGATCGTGTCGGCGAGGGCAACACCCTCCTCCAGGTCCGCGGCCTGAAGAAGCACTTCCCGATCATCGGCGGACTGCTGAAGCGCCAGATCGGGACGGTCTACGCCGTGGACGGCGTCGACTTCGACGTCAACGCCGGCGAGACGTTCAGCCTCGTGGGCGAGTCGGGCTGCGGCAAGACGACCCTGGGCCGCTCGATCCTCCGCCTGACCGAGCCGACCGCCGGCACGATCACGTTCGCCGGGCGGGACATCACGAGCATCAGCGCCGACGAGCTCCGTCCCCTCCGGCGCAAGATGCAGATCATCTTCCAGGACCCGTTCGGGTCGCTCAACCCGCGGATGCCGGTCAGCGACATCATCGGCGAGGGCCTGTTCGCCCAGGGGATGAAGGACCGCAAGGCCCGCGACAAGAAGGTCGAGGACTCGCTCGAGCTCGTCGGGCTCCGGCGCGAGTACACCCGACGCTACCCGCACGAGTTCTCGGGTGGCCAGCGGCAGCGGATCGGGATCGCCCGGGCCCTCGCCCTCGGCCCGGATCTCGTCGTGTGCGACGAGCCGGTGTCCGCCCTCGACGTGTCGATCCAGAGCCAGGTCCTGAACCTGCTCCTCGACCTCCGGCGCGACCTGAACCTGACCTACATCTTCATCAGCCACAACCTGTCGGTCGTCCAGTACTTCAGCGACCGGGTCGGGGTGATGTACCTCGGCAAGATCGCCGAGATCGGGTCCGTCGAGCAGCTCTACAAGGACGCCCGTCACCCGTACACGGTGGCGCTTCTGTCGGCGATCCCGGACCCCAACCCGCGCCATCGGAAGAAGCGGCTCGTCCTCAAGGGCGACGTGCCGTCGCCGGCCGCGCCGCCGTCGGGCTGCCGCTTCCACACCCGCTGCTGGCTGCGCGAGAAGCTCGGCAATCCCGAGCGCTGCTCGACCGAGGAGCCGCCGCTGCGGGACTTCGGCGGCGGCCACCAGACGGCCTGCCACTTCGCGGAGCAGATCAGCGCGGAGAGCGTGTCCGCCGTGGTCGAGACGCAGTCGGTCCTGGAGACGGCGGTCGCCGACCCCGAATGATCCCGGATCGGGCGGCGGGTCCGGGCCCACGGACCGTCGCTCCGCATCGCCGCTCGACCGCCCTCGCGGCCCTCCTCCTCGGGCTGTCCGTGGCCGCCTGCGGTTCGAGCAGCGTCGCGCCGTCCGGCTCGACCGGGACGGGCGGGCTTCTCGGACCCGACGCCGGGTCGCCGGCTGTCGCGTCCCCCGCCGGCCCTACCGGCGGCGGCTCGAGCGCACCGGAGCCCACGCCGCCCCACTGGCCCGGGACGACCGTCCTCGCCGTCATCGCCCTCGGCGCGGCCGACGGCGAGATCCAGAAGGCCGGGGCGGACCTCCAGTCGGCAGCCGACGCGGAGGACCTCAAGGCGATGTGGGGCGCGGCCGACGGCCTGGCGAAGATGATCGACGGGCTGATCGCGAACATCGACCGGCTCGACGTCTACGAGGGGACGCGCCCGATCGCGGCGCTCTATCGCAAGGCGTTCCCGGAGATCTCCGCCGCGGCTAGGCACATCCGCGATTCGATCACGAGCGGCGACGCGGCGGGGATCGCCGCGGGCTACCAGGAGCTCGTGGCCGCGATCCAGGACTACGCCCCGATCCGCCAGCAGATCGGCGACCTCGTGGAGCAGGCCATCCTCCAGCAGCGGCTCCTGACCGAGTAAAGGACCGGCCCGTCGGCCGCCCGCACCAGACGCGTCAGGCGGCCGGCTCGCGATCTCCGTTGGTGGGCGGGCCGGGGTCCTCGGCCGACTCGCCGGCCAGCCGGCGGTAGGCGAAGTCGTACTCGACCGTCCACGACCGGCCGTCGTCGGTCGAGCGCTCCGAGAGCTGACGGAAGGCGTCGGCGCCGCGATCCTCGAAGGTGAGACGTCGCCGTCCGCCATCTGCATCGACCGCCCCGAACACGACCCGGCCGTCCGCGGCGACACCGTCGACGAACTCGACGATGTCGCCCTGGTCGTCGACCCACGTCTGGCGCCAGGTGTCCGTCCCGCGGTCATAGCGGTTCAGGGACGTGCCGCGGTAGCCGCTCGCGCCCGTCCAGCGCTCGACGATCGCCGCCCCGCCGAGGACCCGCTCGATCCGGTTGCGACCCTGGAGCATGCCATCGGGGGTCCGCGCCTCCCAGGTCCCGACCCAGAAGTCGAAGGCGCGGAACCGGGGGTCGTCGGCCGTCGGCGCGTCGTTGCGGGCGATCCGGGCCCGGATCGCGGCGTATCGGCCGTCCGCGCGGACGCGCTCGAGGGTGGCGTCGTCGTCGATCCCGGCCGCCTGCCGGAGCCCGGCGGACGCCGCCCGCTCCAGGGCGTCGAACGCGCCGTCGAGGTCGGCGAGCCCGGCCCGCGCGTCGGCGAGCCGGTAGAGGACGAGCGGCTGCTCCGGCATCGCCTCGGCGAGCGGCTCGAGGAGGCTCGCCGCCGCGGCGTGGCGGCCGAGGGCGAGCAGGCAGGCGGCGACGCGCGAACGCGGTCGAAGAGCCTCCGGCTCGCGGGCGGCGAGGGCCTCGAACGCAGCCAGGGCGTCCTCCAGTCGGCCGGCCTCGAAGAGCCGCTCGGCGTCCGCGGCCGAACCGCTCGCCGCGTCGGCCGCGGCGCTCGCCGGCGGGGTCGTCGCCGGGCCCGGCGCTCGGGTGGGCATCGTGTCGCCTCCTCGTTTCGGCCGGTCAGGATGACCGGCGCGCATCCGATGGTCGCGGGCGACCGGTCCCACCGACAGGCACGCCGGCCGACGATCGGATGGGAACGCTTCGGATGCCGTCGATCGCCAGGCGCGAGACCGCGCTCCGTCGCCCGGCCGCGCCCGCGGCACGGCACGCCCCGCGAGCGCGATCAGGCGATCGCCCGGCTCGTGCGGAAGGCCGCCGCCCGGGCCAATCGCTGGACCCCGGCCCGGATCTCGTCGGGCCGGAGGCGCCCGTAGTGCATGAGGAACTCGCGGTCGGGGATCGGATGGTGGGCCGACCCGACGAGCGGCTCGATCGCGACGTCCTGGGAGCGGGCCCGGGCGGCGAGCTCGGTGGCGGTCATCCGGCCGTCCTCGATCCGGACGACGAGGTGGGAGCCGCCGGGCGCGTGGCTCGTGCTCACGACCCGTCCCAGCTCATCCGCCAGGGCGCCGAGCAGCGCCTGCTGCCGCTCGGCGAACACCGCGCGGAGCCGGCCGAGATGGCGTTCGAAGTGGCCCTCGGCGATGAACAGGCCGAGGGCTCGCTGCTCGATGGCGCTCGGGCCGCGGTAGGCCGCCTCGAGCTGGGCGACGAACGGACGGATCGCCGCCTCCGGGACGACGGCGTAGCCGGTCCGGAGGCCCGGGAAGAGGACCTTGCTGAACGTCCCGACGTAGAGGACCCGGCCGTCGCCGTCGAGGCCCTGCAGGGACGGCAGTGGGTGACCCTCGTAGCGGAGCTCGCTGTCGCAGTCGTCCTCGATGACGACGGCCCGCCGCGCGGCCGCCCAGTCGAGGAGCTGGAGCCGCCGGGCGATCGGCATCGTCCCGCCACGTGGGTACTGCCACGACGGCGTGACGAGGACTCCCGAGACGCCGTCGGGCAGGCGGTCGATCGGCAGCCCGCGCTCGTCGACCGGAACGTGGACGAGGCCGACGCCGAGGCCGCTGAAGGTCCGCTGGAGGTGGGGGCTGCCGGGATCCTCGACCGCGAGCCGGCGGCCGTCGCCGAGCCACAGCCGGGCCGCCACGGCCATCGCGCCCTGGGCGCCCGCGGTGATCACGAGCTGCTCGGGCTCCGCGCGGACCGCCCGCGCCCGCCCGAGGTAAGCGGTCAGCTCGCGGCGGAGGCGCTCGTCGCCCTCGGGCCGGGTGTAGTCGGTCGCGCCGCCCGATCCGGAGGCCAGGTCTCGCCACGCGGACTGCAGGAGCCGCTCCCAGATCCGGACGGGGAAGACGTCGAGGCGGGTCGACCCGGTCCGGAAGTCGTAGCGGGCCGCCGGCCAGCCATGATCGAAGAACGGCCGGTCGGGCCCGCGCGCGGTCGAGGAGGGGAGAGCCGGCCCCGCCGCGCCGGCGCGCCGCCTGACGCCGGCGACGCGCTGCATGACCGGCAGGTCGGGCGCGACCAGCGTCCCGCGACCCGGGCGCGGCTCGAGATAGCCCTCCGCGGTCAGCTGGTCGTAGGCCGTGATCACGGTGATCGCCGCCACGCCGAGCTCCCTGGCGAAGGCGCGGATCCCCGGCAGGGCCGTTCCGGGACGGAGCTGCCGGTCGAGGATCGCCCTCCGCAGCTGGACCTCGATCTGACGGTAGAGCGGCGTCGCGGCCTCGCGGTCGAGGACGATCGGCGGGCTGGACAGCGGCGTTCCTCCCTGCGACGGCGGGTGGCTCCGGGCGTGTGCGATGACCTGCCGTCAGCAGCCGATACCGGCCGCGGGCCGCAGCGGTTCACCTGCCGCGTCTGCGGGCGGGCCATTCCCATCGGCGCGGCCGCCGTCACGGGAACGCTGCGCCGCGATCGGCCGTCGGTGTGCCTTGTCGGGCCGGGTCCGGTCGGGAGGATGGCGTGGGGACGACGAGACCGTCGCCCTCGAATTGCGGCCCCGCGGGCGTGACCTTCCGCATCGGTTCACGGTCGCGGGGCCGGCGTGCCCGCGTCGGGCGAGCCGGCTTCGCGCCGGTGCGGCCGGCGCCGGGACGGGAGTCGTGGAGGAGAGCCTGTGACCAGATTCCGTTCCAGCCTGGCGCTCGCGGCGGTGATCGTCGTGGCGGCCTGCCAAGGCGCGGCGCCCCCGACGGCGAGCCCGTCGACCGCCGCCCCCGGCGGCACGACGGCCCCGCCTCCGAGCAGCGGCGAAAGCGCCGCGCCCGGCAAGATCGAGCTGTTCAACACCGCCTACAAGCCCGAAGCCGGCACGGACGGCGGCCAGATCATCATCGGTGACTGGCAGGAAGCCAACCAGTTCAACCCGTTCTACCTGGGCCAGGTCACCGAGGCCAACGTCGCCTCGGCGGTGTGGTCCACGCTCGTCGTGTTCACCTACGACTACAAGTACGCGCCGGACCTCGCCACGGAGGTCCCGACGCTCGACAACGGCGGGGTGAAGGTGCCGGGCACCGGCGGCGACGGGATGACCGTGACGTGGAAGCTGCGCAGCGGCCTCAAGTGGTCCGACGGCGAGCCCCTCACGTGCGACGACTTCAAGTACGCCCAGGAGTGGGTGGAGGACCCCGACAACACCGGCATCGGCTCGAAGTCGAGCTACGACGCCATCAGCGGCGTCGACTGCCCGTCCGACACGGAGATGATCTGGCACTTCCCGAAGGTCTATGAGGGCTACATCACCCTCGCCGTGGCCCCATTGCCCCGCCACTTCCTGTCCAAAGATTCCGATCAAGGATCAGGTCGCCGGCGCCGGCTTCCGCTCGACCGAGATCTCCAAGCTGCCGGTCAGCGGCGCGTTCAAGTTCGACACGGTCACCCCGGGCGCCGAGCTGCGCCTGGTCAAGAACCCGAACTACACGAGCTTCTCGCTGAACAAGCCGGCCCACCTCGATTCGCTCATCTGGAAGTGGTACGGCGACGCCGACGCGATGATCGCCGGCTACAAGGCCAACGAGGTCGACTTCGCGACCGACCTCCAGGACTCCGACATCCCGAAGGTCCAGGACCTCGGCGACCAGGTCTCGGCCATCCCGTCGCTGACCTATGAGTTCCTGCGGCCGAACTGGTCCGACGTGTCCTCAGTGGACGCGACCAAGGGCACCGGTGGCTGCTCGCGCAACCCGACGGTCCAGGACCGCGGCACGGGCTGCCCGATGGCCGACCCGGCGATGCGCCAGGCGGTCGCCTATGCCGTCGACAAGAACGCGATCAACACCCGGCTCCTGGGTAACACCGTCCAGGTCGCCAACACCTTCGTGTCGCCCGGCGCGTGGTTCTTCGCGGACCAGCCGCCGATCACCTTCGACCCGGAGAAGGCCAAGTCGATCCTCGACGCGGCCGGCTGGGTCCCCGGCGCCGACGGCATCCGGGTCAAGAACGGCCTGAAGGCGAAGATCGAGATGTGCACGACGACCCGCCAGGTCCGTCAGGACACGCTGGCGCTCGTCGCCGGCTGGCTCAAGGACGTCGGCATCGAGGCCGTCCCGAACGCCGTCGACCCGGCCAACATCTTCGCGACCTACAACGAGTCCACGACCGAGACGCCGTGCGCCCTGTCGCGCAGCAACTACGACCTCGCGGAGCACGCCTTCACGAGCTCGATCGACCCGCTCGGCAACTACTTCGCCTACCACAGCAGCCAGTTCGAGCCGGCCGGCGTCAACGACGCCCAGGTAAACGACAGCGGCATCGACGCCGCGATGGACACCGTTGCCAACAGCGTCGACTTCCAGGTCATCAAGGACGCGATGGCCACGTTCCAGAAGACGTATGTCGACCAGACCGTCGAGATCCCCCTGTACTACCGCAAGCAGGTGGATCTGGTCGGCTCGAAGCTCGGCAACTTCTTCGCCAACCCGACCCAGGCGGGCCCGACGTGGAACGCCGTGGACTGGTACATCAAGGGCTGACGCTCTCCCGTCGTCAGACCCGCGCGGCGAGGCGCCCGATCCGTCGGGCGCCTCGCCGTTTGCCTGGCCCCGCTTGCTTGGCGCCGCGCGGCCGCCCCGCTGCCTGACGAGCGGCCTCTGCCGCCCGCTTGTTGCCGTAGCGACCACAAGTGACTCTCGAAGCGAGAACCGCGTCTCGTCGGGCTCCTCCTGTTGTATTCGCGACCACGTGCGTCGTCCGAGGGGCCAATCAGACTCCGCCCCCGCCGGCTCAGACGTCGCTTGTGGCTTCGTGCGCAACGAGGTGATCTGGGCCGGCAATGTCGACCGTCGAGCCTGCCGATCGCCCGGATAACCGGTGGGTGAGGCCCGTTCGTCAGGATCTGGCGATGTCGACCCGATCGCGCCCGGCCGACCACGGCCGGGACCTTGCCCGAGCGGACCTCCGAGCCGTCGTGGGCGGCATCCGCCGGAGCCGGATCGGGGCGGGCCTGAGCCTCCGAGCTGTCGGCGATGCGACGAGCCTCGACCACGCTCGAATCTGGCGCATCGAGCGCGGCATCGCGCAGCCGTCGTTCGACGAGGTCGCCGCCCTCGGTGGTGCCGTGGGGCTCGAGGTCCGGCTCCGGGCCTACCCGGCGGCCGATCCGATCCGCGACGCCGGCCAGTTGCGCCTGATCGGGCGCCTCCACGCTCGGGTCGCCAGGAACCTGGGCTGGGGGACCGAGGTGCCCCTCGCGATCCAGGGCGATCGGCGGGCCTGGGACGCGGTCATCCGCGGCGCCGGGTGGGCCGCCCACGTCGAGGCGGAGACGGTCGTGGACGACGTCCAGGCTCTCGAGCGGCGGCTGGCGCTGAAGCGCCGCGACGGTGGAGCAGAGACGGTGATCCTGCTGGTTGCCGACACGCGCCGGAACCGCCGGGCGATCGCAGCCGCGGCCGCCGCCGGCGCCTTCGCCGACCTCCCGCTGCGGACTCGCCGGCTGCTTCAGGCCCTGAGCCATGGCGCGAGGCCGGCAGGGAGCGGAATCGCGATCCTCTGAGGCCGGAGCGACGCGCTGGGCAGACGCGCCGCGAGCGCCGGAGCGCCGGAGCGAGGCACTGGGCACCACGCGCCGCACACACGCCGCACTGGGCAGACGCGCCGCGCACACGCCCATCTGTTGCCTGATGGACCACAAGCGACGAAGGACTCTGTTGGCGTCGTTGTTCCGCCGTCGCTCGTTCCAGCCTCGACCACAGCCAGCGGCAGATCACCGCGTGAATGCGCCGTTCGGGTCCATCCGGGCGTCACTTGTGGTGCCCGCTGAAACACGTCGCAGAGGGCGCGAGGGGCGGGGCGCACGGAAGCGCCCGGCGCGGGGGGCGCGGGGCGCACGGAGGGCGCGAGGGGCGGGGCGCACGGAGGGCGCGGGCCGCGCGGGCGGGCGAGGGGGGCGCGAGGCACCGGGCGCGAGGCGTCGGATCCGCCGTCAGGTCGGGCGCGGCGCCTCAGGTGGAGGTGTGGCCGCGACCGCGCGGCCCGTTGCCGCGGCCCCGCCGCCCGTCGCGGCGGCCCCGCGGAAGTGGCACGACACCAGGTGGCCACCGCCCGCGTCGAGGAGCGGCGGCTCGGTCGTCGCGCAGATCTCGGGACCGCCGAGCTCGGCGCGGAGCTGGCAGCGCGGATTGAAGTGGCAGCCGCTCGGCGGGTTGACCGGCGACGGCACGTCACCGCGCAGGATGATCCGCTTCCGGCGGAGCTCGGGGTCGGGGATCGGGATCGCGGACATCAAGGCCTGGGTGTACGGATGCTCGGGCGCGCTGAACATCTCGCGCTTGCCGGCCAGCTCGGCGATCTTCCCGAGGTACATCACGGCCACCCGGTCGCTGATGTGCTCGACGACGCCCATGTTGTGGGCGATGAACAGGTAGGTCAGCCCGAGCTCGCGCTGGAGCGCCTTCAGCTCGTTGAGGACCTGGGCCTGGATCGACACGTCGAGGGCCGACACCGGCTCGTCGCAGACGACGAGGTCCGGCCGGAGGACCAGGGCTCGGGCGATCCCGATCCTCTGGCGCTGGCCGCCCGAGAACTCGTGGGGATAGCGTCGGTAGTGGTAGGGGGCGAGCCCGACGAGATCCATGATCGTCTGGACCCGCCTGCGGCGCTCGGACGAGTTCCCGATCCCGTGGACCCGGAGGCCCTCGCCGATGCTGTCGCCGATCGGGGTTCGCGGGTCGAGCGAGGCGTACGGGTCCTGGAAGATGATCTGCATCCGCCGCCGGTACGGCTTCAGGGCCGAACCCTTGAGGGCGGCGATGTCCTGCCCGTCGAAGCGGATCGAACCGGACGTCGGCTCGATCAGGCGGAGCAGCAGCCGGCCGACCGTCGTCTTGCCGCAGCCCGACTCGCCGACGAGCCCGAGGGTCTCGCCGCGGAAGATGTCGAAGCTGACGCCGTCGACCGCCTGGACGCTGGCGACCGTCCGCTGCAGCACCCCGCCGTGGATCGGGAAGTGCTTGACGAGATCACGAACCTCGACGAGCGGCGTCCGGCCGGCGGCGACGGCAGGACCCTCGCCGGCCGCGGGAGCCACGACGGCATCCGGCGCGTCCTGAGCCATGGTCGGGGTGGGGCCGGCCATCGTCATGCCGCGCCGCCCGGGACTGCGCCCGTTCCGTCAGTCGCCGCGCCGGCGTCGGCCGGCGCGCCGGTCGCGAGGACCTCGGCGGCCGGGACATCGGTCCGCGGCACCCAGCCATCGGGGCGGGGGATCCGTCGGCCGTTGACGTCGTGATACAGCCAGCAGCGGACCTCGTGATCGCCCTCGAGCGGGTGGAGGCCGGGATGGACGTCGATCGCCATGGCGTTGTCCTCGGCGACGCGCGACGCGCAGCGCGGGGCGAAGCGACAGCCCTTCGGGACGTCGATGAGGTTCGGGACGTTGCCCGGGATGACGCTCAGCTCCTCGCGGATGTCGCCGACGACCGGGATCGAGCCGATCAGCCCGCGGGTGTAGGGGTGGCGGGGCGCCCGGAACAGCGTCGTCACATCGGCGTGCTCGACGATCTCGCCGGCGTACATGACCGCCACCCGGTCGCACATCTCGGCGACGACGCCGAGGTCGTGGGTGATCAGGATGATCGCGGTCCCGGTCTGCTCGCGGAGGTTCCGCATCAGGTCGAGGATCTGGGCCTGGATCGTGACGTCGAGCGCCGTCGTCGGCTCGTCGGCGATCAGGAGCTCGGGCTCGCAGGCGAGGGCCATCGCGATCATCACCCGCTGGGCCATGCCGCCGGAGAGCTCGTGGGGGAACGCCTTCAGGCGCCGTTCCGGGTCGGGGATCCCGACCATCTTCAACAGCTCCAGGGCGCGGTCGCGGGCGGGACCGCGCTTCATGCCGCGGTGGATCTCGAGGACCTCGGCGACCTGGCGGCCGACGTCCCAGACCGGATTGAGCGACGACTGCGGCTGCTGGAAGATCATGCTCAGCCGGTCGCCGCGGAGCTTGCGCATCTCGTCGGCGGGCAGCTTGAGGAGGTCACGGCCGTCGAAGAGGATCTCGCCCGCCTCGACCACGCCGGGCCGGCCGACGAGGCCCATGATCGAGAGTGACGTGACGCTCTTTCCGCAGCCCGACTCGCCGACGAGGCCCATGATCTCGCCGCGGTCGACGTGGAAGTCGATCCCGTCGACGGCCCGGACGGCGCCGTCGCGGGTGTAGAACGACGTCCGGAGGCCCTTGATCTCGAGGAGCGGCCGATCGCCGCGCTCCTTGCGCGGCCGGCGCGACGAGGCGGGCAGGAGCTCCTCGACCGACGGCTCGCCGAGCGACGCCTCCAGCGTCTCCGGCAGGCTCGAGCGCGGGGCGGTCATCGGTTCAGCCGCGGGTCGAGGGCGTCGCGCAGGCCGTCGCCCAGGAGGTTGAAGCCGAGGACCGTCAGGGTGATCGCGAGGCCCGGGACGAGGATGACGTGAGGCGCGTTGAAGAGCTGCTGCGACTCGACGCTGATCATCGTCCCCCACTCGGCCACGTTGAGGGAGCCGGCGACGCCGACGAACGTCAGGGCGGCGATCTCGAGAACCGCCCCGCCGATGCCGAGCGTGCCCTGGACCACGAGCGGCGTCAGGGAGTTTGGGAGGATCCGGCGGAGGAGGATTCCCCGGCCCGACTCGCCGAGGGCCCGCGACGCGGTGACGAAGTCGGATTCGCGGACCGACAGCACCGACGAGCGGGCGACGCGGGCATAGACCGGCACGGCCACGATCCCGATCGCGATCAGGGCGTTGAAGAGCGACTGGCCGAGGGTCGCGACGATCGCGATGGCGAGGAGCAGCGAGGGGAACGCGAGGATCACGTCCATCAGCCGCATCAGGACGTTGTCGACCCAGCCGCCGACGTAGCCCGCGATCGCGCCGATGATCGAGCCGAGGATGATCGCGAGGCTCACCGACGCGAGTCCGACGCCGAGCGAGATCCGGGCGCCGAACACGACCCGGCTGAAGACATCGCGGAAGTTCCCGTCCAGCCCGAGCAGGTGCTCCGGCTTGTCCGCCGGGCACCCGAGCAGGTGGATGCACGGCGGCGAGCGCTTGATCGCCCCCGGCTCGTGGAGCTGGAGCATCGAGGCGTTCGGATCGTGCGTCGCGATGATCGGGGCGAAGATCGCGGTCAGGATGAGGATCGTCAGGATGATCAGGCCGACGATCGCCGAGCGCTGGCGGAGGATGTTGCCGATGGTGTCCCGCCACAGGCTCGAGGGCTTCGCCCGGCTGAGGGGATCGGCGAAGGCCGGGACGCCGGTCCCGGGCACGCCGGAGGGCAGCCCGCCGCCGGGTCCCACGGGATCGATCGTGAAGCTCATCGCGGCCGGATCCGCGGGTCGAGGTAGCCGTACGAGATGTCGACGAGGAGGTTGATGATCACGTAGGCGACGGCGATCACCAGGATGAACCCCTGGATGACGACATAGTCGCGGCCGGTGATCGCCTCGAACAGGGTCCGCCCGACGCCGGCGAGGTTGAACGTCGACTCGGTCAGGACCGCGCCGGCGAAGAGGCCGCCGAGCTGCAGGCCGATGACCGTCACGACCGGCAGCAGCGCGTTGCGGGTCGCGTGGCGGATGACGACCGACCGTTCACGGAGGCCCTTCGCCCGGGCCGTCCGGACGTAGTCCTGGCCGAGCGTCTCGAGCAGGCTCGAGCGGGTGATCCGGGCGATGATCGCGAGCGGGATCGTGCCCAGGGCGATCGCCGGCAGGATGAGGTGGCGCATCGCGTCGCCGAGGGCCGCCCACTGGCCGGTGATCGTCGCGGTGAAGGTGTACATCCCGGACAGGAAGTCGAGGATCCCGCGGAGGATCCCCGTGGTGCCGGCCAGCCCCCACACCTCGACGAGGGAGTGGACCTCCACGCCCGCGCTCAACCGTCCCGACGGCGGGAGCGACAGGAACGTGTTCTTCAGGAGCAGCGCGAAGATGAACTGGAGGAAGAGGCCGAGGACGAAGACGGGCATCGAGACGCCGAGGTTCGCGACGACCATCGCCCCGACGTCGACCGGCGAGTTGCGCCGGATCGCCGACAGGATCCCGAGCGGGATGCCGACGATGATCGCGAAGAGGAGCGCCCAGACGGTGAGCTCGACCGTCGTCGGCAGGCGCTCGATCAGGACCTCGGTCACGGGCCGCGAGAACTTGATCGACTCGCCGAGGTCGCCGCGCGACAGCTGGCCGAGATAGATCCCGAACTGGACCGGGATCGGCTGGTCGAGGCCGAGCCGCCGGTTGAAGTCGATGCACGTCGCCTCGGTCGCCTTCTCGCCGAGGATCGCCCGGCAGGGATCGTGCGTCACGACCCGCGACAGGAAGAAGACGAGGAAGACCAGCCCGAACAGGACGGGGATCGTCACCAGGAGCCGGCGGAGGATGAAGCGGGTCACGTGCGGGACGTCGCTCCGATGGATCGAGGGCGGTCAAGTGGGATGGTGCCGCTCGTTCCGGCACCGGGACGATGATGGGCGAACGGGGCGCCGATTGCTCGGCGCCCCGTTCCTTCCGGGTCGCTCAGCCGGGGGCTGGGCGACAGGTGAGCCTAGGAGGCGGGCGGGGGCGGGTTCAGGAAGCCGCCGAAGAGCCCGGGGAAGTACTCGAACGCGCCGGACCGGCCGACGTGGTTCTTGTTCTTCGTGTCCCACTGGGCAGCGTAGCTGGCCACGACGTCGTTGGCGTCGAACGTGGCGCCGTCACCGAAGGTGACGCCGTCGCGCAGGGTGCAGGTCCAGACCGTCAGGTCGGCGTTCGGCTTGCACTCGGTCGCGAGGGCAGGCTCGACGTCCGTCCCGCCGACTTTGTACGCGTAGAGCGACTCGTTGACCGCCTCGCAGGCGCGAAGGGTCTCGCCGTCGGTCTCGTCGCCGCAGTACAGGCTGAGCGGCTCGGCGTTCTGCATCCAGACGAGCGTGTCGCGGCTGCCGGCCTGCATCACCGAGAAGATCTCGTTGCTGAGAGGCGAGGCATGGGCGCCCGTGACGTCGGCCTTGAAGACCGTGCCCGAGCCGCCGTGGGCCACGATGACCGCCGGGACGTGCTGCTTGATCAGGTTGTTGGCCTCGGTGTAGGCCGACTTGCGGGTCGCGTCATCGGCCGACTGGGCGCCCTTGTTCAGGGCATCGACGATGTCCTGGAACGGGGTGCCGAACTTCTTGCCCGAGCCCGAGCCGAAGTGATAGTCGAGGAAGTTGGTCGGATCCGGATAGTCCGCGCCCCAGCCGAGGAGGAACAGGCCGTCGAGCGTGCCCGCCGCGTTGGCGTCGAGGAACGCGCCGGACTCCTGGAGGTCCAGGCTGGTCTTGATCCCGAGGTTGGCGAGGAGCTGGGTCTGGATCTCCGTCGCGATCTGCGGCGGATCCGGGAGGTAGCCGCGGACGGCGGCCCGGAACTGGATCTTGTACGTCTTGCTGAAGTCGAAGTTCGCCGCGGTCAGCAGGCCCTTGGCCGCCGTCGCGTCGAAGTCGTACGTCGCGTCGCCTTCGCAGCCGTAGGGGATCGCGCACGGGGTGAAGTGGGTGGCGACCTCCGACCCCTCGGGGTAGAAGTTCTTCACGAGCGACTCGCGGTCGATGCCCATGGCGAGCGCCTTGCGGACGTTCTCGTTGTCCCACGGGGCGTCGTTGACGTTCATCCCGATGTAGAAGGTGTTCAGGCCTTCGCGGGCGTAGAACTTGACGTCGCTGTTCGCCTTGATGGCGGCGATGTCATCGGTGCCGGGGTTGTCGATCCCGTCGACGTTGCCGGACTGGAGCTCGAGCCAGCGCTGGGCGGCCTGGTCGCTCCAGCGGAACTCGAGGTTCGGGGTGAGGGCCTTGGTGCCCCAGTAGTTCGGATTGGCCTCGAAGACCATCCGCTGACCCTTCTCCCAGCTCTTCAGCTTGTAGGGGCCGGTGCCGTTCGGCTGGTCGAGGTACGACTTGTCGGCGGCGTGCTTGTCGAGATAGTCGCTGTCCTGGATCCCGAAGGCGCTGAACGCGACCTTCGAGAGGAACGCGACGTCCGGCTGGCACAGCTGGAACTCGACGGTATGCGCGTCGAGGGCCGAGATCTTCTTGAACTCGCCCGTGTACGGCGCGGTGCCGCACGGGGCCTCGCCGGTGGTCGGGTAGACCATGCCGTCGTAGGGGGCCTCGCTCGCGGCCTGGCTGGCCGGGGGCGTGGACGGTGTCGTCGCCGACGCGCTCGGGGACGGGCTCGCCGCACCGTTGCAGGCGGCGAAGACGATCGCGACCGTGCCGATCATGGCAAGGGGCGACCACCTCGTGGTTCGGGACATGCACTCCTCCTCAAACGGCTCCCTGGCCCGGGATGCGTCGCATTCGATGCCCGGTCGGAGCGTCCGTTCCGCGCACGTTCGGCCCTCGGGCCGCAGGTCGCGGGTGCCGGGAAGCCTAGCATGCGTGCGCAGCAGGTTTCCACGCCTCGGACGCTTGCCAGAACGTACGCCCGGAGCGCCCTGCCGGGTTCACCCTTCGTTGCGTCGGGGACCCCGCGCCATGGGTCCGCCCCCGTCGCGCCCCGAACGCGAGCGGCTATGCTCGGCGGGTGCAGACGCTGACGGTCGCCCTGGCCCAGACCGCGCCGCAGCTCGGGATGTTCGACGCGAACCTGCGCGACCACCTCGACGTGATCGCGGACGCGCGCGCGCGAGGGGCGGGCCTGGTCGTCTTCCCCGAGCTCGGGCTCACGGGCTACCTCCTCCAGGACCTCGCCGCGGAGGTCGCGATCCGGCTCGACGACCCGCGCCTCGCCCGGCTCGCGGCGGCGACCGCCGGGCTGTCGGTCGTCGTGTCGTTCGTCGAGGAGTCGGCCGACCATCGGCTCTTCATCGCCGCGGCCCTCCTCGAGGACGGGGCGATCGTCCACGTCCACCGCAAGCTCTTCCTGCCGACCTACGGGCTGTTCGACGAGCGGCGGTTCTTCGCCGCGGGCGATCTCCTGCGGGCGACGCCGTCGCGGCTCGGGGTCGGCGTCGGGATCGGGATCTGCGAGGACTTCTGGCATCTGACCGTGCCCCAGCTCCTCGCCCTCGACGGCGCCCAGATCCTCGTCAACGTCTCGTCGTCGCCCGGCCGCGACCTGGCCGCGACCAACGAGGTCGGCCTCGGGACCGCGACCTCGTGGCGCACCCTGATGCGGACGTACGCCCAGCTGACGACCTCGGTGGTCGTGTTCTGCAACCGGGTCGGCGTCGACGAGTCGATCTCGTTCTGGGGCGGCTCGGAGGTCATCGCCCCGAACGGCCGGGCCCTCTTCAGCGCGCCGCTCTTCGAGGCCGGGCTGTTCGTCGTCGAGGTTCCGCTCGCCGACCTCCGCCGCGAGCGGCTGTCGCTGCCGCTCCTGCGCGACGAGCGGCCCGAGCTTCAGGTCCGGGAGCTGACCCGGATCGTGGCCGAGCGCGCCGGGCTGGCGCGCGATTCGACCGCGGACGACCTCGCCGAGGATGGGCTCGATATCGCACCGGGCCTGCCGCTCCACGAGCCGATCGGGTTCCGCCGGGAGGGCAGCGGGTGACGGCGGTGGCCGCGGCCGACGGCGGGCACCTGTTCGAGCTGCCGGACGAGCTCGCGATCGACACCGACGTGGCCCGCCGGGTGATCGGCGAGTTCATCCGTGGCCAGCTGCGCCAGGCCGGCTTCGAGCGGGCCGTGCTCGGGCTGTCCGGCGGCATCGACTCCGCGCTCGTCGCGTGCCTCGTCGCCGAGGCGATCGGGGCGGAGCGGCTGCTGTGCGTCCTGATGCCGTACCGGACCTCGTCGGACGCGTCGCGGACCGACGCCGAGGAGGTCGTCCGCCGACTCGGGGCGGCGAGCGAGCTCGTCGAGATCAGCCCGATGGTCGACGCCTACTTCGCCGGCCAGCCCGACGCGACGCCGCTCCGCCGCGGGAATTTCATGGCCCGTCAGCGGATGGCGGTCCTCTACGACCGCTCGGTGACCTGGGGCGGGCTCGTCGTCGGGACGGGCAACAAGACCGAGTCGCTGATCGGCTACACGACCCTGTTCGGCGACAACGCCTGCGCGTTCAACCCGATCGGCGACCTCTACAAGAGCCAGGTCCGGCAGCTCGCGGCCGCGATCGGCGTGCCCGAGGCGATCATCCGCAAGGCGCCCTCGGCCGATCTCTGGCCCGGCCAGACCGACGAGGCCGAGGCCGGCTTCAGCTACCCCGTCCTCGACCGGCTCCTGTTCTGGCGGATCGACAAGCGCCGGTCCGACGAGGAGATGACGGCGCTCGGGTTCGATCCGGATCTCGTCGCCCGGGTCGACCGGATGATCGCGACGTCGGAGTTCAAGCGCCAGGTCCCGCCGATCGCCAAGCTCGGGCCGCGGACGGCCGGGGTCGACTACCTCTACCCCCGGCGGCGGCCCGGCTCCGCCCGCGGGTGAGCGGGAACCGGACGACGACCGACGTCGCGGCGGCCGAGCTGGCGACCGCGGGAGGTCGCGGGATCCCGCCGAGCGGGGGCCGCCTCTTCGTCGTGGCGACGCCGATCGGGAATCTCGGCGACGTCACCCTGCGCGCGCTCGAGATCCTCCGAGCGGTGCCCCTGATCGCCGCCGAGGACACCCGCCTGACGCGCCGGCTCCTGGATCGCCACGGCGTCGAGGGGCGGACCGTCAGCTACCACGCCCGGAGCGCGCCGAGCCGCCTGGCCGAGCTGCTCGACCACCTCCGCGGCGGGGCCGACCTCGCCCTCGTGACCGACGCCGGGACGCCGTCGGTCAGCGATCCCGGCGCCGACCTCGTCGCGGCCTGGGCGGCGGAGGGCGGCACGGTCGTGCCGATCCCGGGTGCCTCGGCCGTGCTCGCGGTCGTCGCGGCGTCCGCGGTCGCCGGCCCGCGCTGGTCGTTCGAGGGGTTCCTGCCGCGGTCGGGGCGGGAGCGGCGTGAGCGGCTGGCGCGGATCGCCGCCGACGAGCGGGGGACCGTGGTCTACGAGGCGCCCGGCCGGGTTGCGGCCACGCTCCTCGACCTCGCGGCGGCGTGTGGCGAGGAGCGGCCGGCCGCGATCGGCCGGGAGCTGACGAAGGTTCACGAGGAGATCGTGCGGGGCACCCTCGGCCAGCTGGCCGACCGGGCACGAAGCGGGGAGCTGACGCTCCGCGGCGAGTTCGCGCTCGTCGTCGGCGCGTGGGGCGTGGACGACGCCGGCCGGGCGACGTCGGGCGTCGGCGCGCGGGCGGCGGCAGCGAGCGTCGATGCCGAGGCCGCGGCGCTCGTCGAGGTCGAGAGGCGGGTCGCAGCCGGCTCGTCCCGCGGCGACGCGGCCCGGACGGTGGCCGCCGAGACCGGGATCCCGCGTCGCCGGCTGTACCGGGTCGGCGGAGCCGGCGAATGAGCGCCACCGCCGGCGGCCTCACCGCGCCCAGGATCGTCGTCGTCGGCAGCACGATGATCGACCTCGTCGCGTTCGCCGACCGCCTGCCCGGGCCGGGCGAGACGCTCGTCGGCAACCGCTTCCTGCAAGGCTTCGGCGGGAAGGGCGCGAACCAGGCCGTCGTCGCCGCCCGCTTCGGGGCGACGGTG
This sequence comes from uncultured Chloroflexia bacterium, assembly GCA_963710105.1. Classification (GTDB taxonomy): domain Bacteria; phylum Chloroflexota; class Limnocylindria; order Limnocylindrales; family CSP1-4; genus CF-46. The sequence goes on along the minus strand of CAVPYV010000001.1, from coordinate 1,664,578 downwards.
GCTCTCGTCAACGCCGTCGGCGACGATCCGAACGGGCGGGCGATCCTCGCCAACCTCCAGGCGCAGGGCGTCGCGACCGACGACATGGCGGTCGTCGCGGGCACCTCTGGCGTGGCCCCGATCTGGGTGGATGGCGCCGGCATGAACCGGATCATCATCATCCCCGGGACGAACGAGCTCGTCGACCCCGGCCGAGCGGCGGATGCCGTGCGGCGGATGCGGCCGGCGGTCGTCGTCGGCCAGTTCGAGATCCCCCAGGCCGTGACCGCGGCCGCGTTCGAGGCCGCCCGGGCGGCCGGCGCGACGACGGTCCTCAACCCGGCGCCGGGAGCCGCGATCGATCCCGTGCTCCTCGGCCTGACCGACTGGCTCGTCCCGAACGAGACGGAGTTCGTCGACATCGGCGGGCGACCGCTGACCGGCTCCCTCGCCGCGCTGGCCGCGGCGATCGCCGAGCTCGGAGATCCTCTCGGCGTGGGCCTGGCCGTGACGCTCGGCGAACGCGGCGCCGCGCTTCGGCCGCGCGGCGGCGGGATCTCGTGGATCGCCGCGCCGGCCGTCCAGGCGGTCGACACGACCGGGGCGGGCGATGCGTTCGTCGGCGCCTTCGCGGTCGGCCTCGCCCTCGGCTGGCCCGTCCGGGACGCGGTCGTCCTGGGTTGTGCCGCGGGATCGGACAGCGTGACCCGGCCCGGGACGCAGGCCTCCTACCTCGACCGCGACGCCGCGGCCGCGCTCGTCGCCCGGGTCGCGTCCGAGGTCCGAACCGCGCAGGCGGACCCACCCGCCTGACGCAACGCGGGCCTGCCTGCCCCCGCTAGGATTCAGGCCTCATGACCGAACCGCGCTCGATCCTCGGCGGCCTCCCGATCGTGGGCGGACTCTCGCCGCTTGGCCGGGTGGCGTTCGTCGTCGTCGTCGGCCTGGCCGTGGTCACGATCGGGTTGTCGATCGTCGCCGCGGACCTCCCGCCGACCCTGGTCTTCGCGCTGGCCGCGGTCTCGATCCTCGGCCTCGCCTGGCTGATCGGCCAGGCGACGGAGCGGATCGGGGCGATCACCGGGCCGCAGATCGGCGGGATCCTCAACGCGACCTTCGGCAACATCGCCGAGCTGATCATCGCCTTCTTCGCCCTCCAGGCCGGCCTGATCGACGTCGTGAAAGCCAGCCTGACCGGCTCGATCATCGGCAACCTCCTCCTCGTCCTCGGGCTGTCGGTCCTGATCGGCGGGCTGAAGAACGGGCGGCAGACGTTCTCGCGGGAGATCGCGGGCTCGAACGCCGCGCTCCTCGTCCTGGCCGCGATCGGCCTGTTCGTGCCCGCCATCCTCGCCCTGAGCAGCGCCGGCGGCGAGGGCAGCGTCGTCGAGGATTCGGTCCTCGTCGCGGTCTTCCTCATCGCCGGCTACGTCCTGTCGCTCGTGTACCAGTTCACGAACCCGTCGGGCACCCTCGGCGGCCACGAGGCGCGCGACGCCCAGGAGGGTCCCGGCTGGACCGGCCGGACCGCGGCGGCCGTCCTCGTCGGCGCGGCGATCCTGCTCGCCGTCCTGTCGGAGATCCTGGTCGGCGCGATCGAACCGGTCGTCGACACGATCGGGCTCACGGCCTTCTTCGTCGGCGTGATCGTCCTGCCGATCATCGGCAACCTGGCCGAGCAGCTCGTCGCGGTCCAGCTCGCCTGGAAGAACCGGATGGAGTTCTCGATGGCGGTGTCGTACGGGGCGAGCCTCCAGGTCGCCCTGTTCGTGGCGCCGGTCCTCGTCATCCTCGGCGTCGCCACCGGCCATCCGATGGATCTCGTGTTCGCGCCGCTCGAGGTGGTCGCCGTCGGCGCGGCCGTCGGGATCAGCGCCCTGATCGCCCTCGACGGCGAGTCGAACTGGCTGGAGGGCGCCCTCCTCGTGATCGTGTACCTCATCCTGGCCGCGGCCTTCTTCGAGCTCGTGCCGCGCCCCGCCTGAAATCGGAGGGACCGGCGGCGGGAGGGGGAGCCGCCGCCGGTCCGCGGAGAATTCGGGCGTGCCGCATGGACGCTCAGGCGGCGACGACCTCCTCGTCCGCTTCGGTGATCGGCTCGGCGGCCGCGGCGATCGCGGCGGCCTCGCCGTCGTCGTCCGCGTCGTCGTCGCCGTAGGACGCGGCCTGGGCCACCAGCCCGTTCGCGGCGTTCTCGGCCGCGTAGTCCTTCTTCCGGCGACCGGACAGCATCTCGACGTGGTTCGCGACGATCTCGGTCTTCCAGTGGCGCTTGCCGCCGTCGTCGTCCCACGACCGGGTCTGGATCCGGCCCTCGATCGCCACCTGCTGGCCCTTGCCGAGGAACTCGCCGCAGGTCTGGGCCAGGCGGTCCCAGGTCACGATGTTGTGGTACTCGGCCTTCTCCTTGCCCTGGCCGATGTACTCGTTGGTCGCCACGCTGAACTGCGTGACCGCCTTGCCACTGGCGAGGCTGCGCATCTCCGGGTCGCGGGTGAGGCGTCCGGTCAAAAGGACCCGATTCACGGTCCGTACTCCTTCTCGGCCGTCCGACGGTCGGTCGGCGGCCCTGCGTTCCGGCGGGAACAGCGCGGCGGGCAGCTCGGCGGGGCGGAGAGGCTGCCGGCCCCGGCGGTCGGGCCAATCCGGCGGGTCGTGGACCATCGGTGGTCGGCGGACCGTGGACGGTGTCGCTCGGCGGGACCGGCGTTGCCTGGCGGGCAGGACGGAACCTAGCAGGCGGTGCTGCACCGCCGGTTCACCCGGCATGCACACCGACGTATTCGGTCGCCAGGCGCAATCAGCTCGCGGCGGAGCTCTGGTCGTGGCGCTCCGCGGCGCCCGCCGCGCCGTCCGATCGGCGCCGTCGCCGGCGCTCGGGGTGGACGGCGCTCATCGCGGCGGCCGGGGCCGTGATCGCGAGGACCGCCGGGTCGGGCGTCGGGGCGTGGTTCGCGAACAGGTCGCAGAAGAGGGTCACGAGCTCCGGGTCGAACTGGGTGCCGGCGTGGCGGCGGAGCTCCGCGATCGCGCTGTCGTGGGTCATCGCCCGCTTGTACGGCCGGTCGTTCGTCATCGCGTCGTAGGCGTCGGCGATCGCCACGATCCGGGCGCCGAGGGGGATGTCGTTGCCGCGCAGCCCGAACGGATAGCCGTGCCCCGAGTAGCGCTCGTGGTGGTGGAGGATGATCGGGACCGCGTCCTTGAGAGCCGCGGCCTGCTCGAGGATGACCTGGCCGATCCGGGGGTGCTGGACGACGGTCCGCCACTCAGCGGACGAGAGGGCGGCGGGCTTGTCGAGGATCTCCTGGGGAACCGCGACCTTGCCGAGGTCGTGGAGCAGGGCGGCCGTCCGGATCCGGTCGACCTCCGCCTCCGGGAGGGCGAGGTTGCGGGCCATCGCGACGACGATCGAGGCGATGAGCGCCGACGGCTGGCCGCGGTAGTGGGGCAGGGGGGAAACGACCGAGGTCAGGCTCGCCGTCGCCGCGTCGCGCGCGACCCGCCCGACCTCCATCGCCAGGGCTCGCCCGGCGGCCGAGATCGGGGCCCGCGGGACCCGGGCGTCCTCGTCGGGCTCGGCGAAGATGTAGGTCTGGTTCCGCCCGAGCGACTTCGCCGAGTACATCGCTGCGTCCGCGTCGCGGACCAGCGCGTCGGTCCGGAGCATCCCGCCCTTGCCGCCGGCGATCCCGATCGAGATCGTCACGCTCAGCTCCTGGCCGTCGGCGATCGTCACCTTCTGGCGGGCGACGAGGTTGCGGAGCTTCTCGGTGAGGTTCGCTCCCTCCTCGACGTCCGTCTCGGTCAGCAGGAGCATGAACTCCTCGCCGCCGTAGCGGCCGACCTCGTCGGACGCCCGGAGATTTGCCTTGAGCGTCTGGGCGACGACCCGCAGGACCCGGTCGCCGGCCTCGTGGCCGAACGTGTCGTTGACGTTTTTGAAGTGGTCGATATCGACGAACGCGACCGACAGGGCCCGCTCGTAGCGGTTCGCCCGCTCGACCTCGGCGAAGAGGTCCGCGAGGAGCGTCTGGCGATTGCTGACGCCGGTCAGCTTGTCGTAGGTCGCGGCGTTCGTCGTCTCGTCGAGGGCGACCGAGATCGCGTCGATCGCCCGGCCGAGCCGGCCCTCGAGCCCGCCGCCGCGAGGCCTGGCGTCGACGCTCACGCCGAGCTCGCCGGCGGCGATCCGCTCGGCCGCCCGGATCAGGCGGCGGAGGCGGAGGCGGACGTAGAGGAAGACGATCCCAGCCGTGAGCGAGACGCCCATGATGCCGGCGACGATCGCGGCGAGGACCGCGCGGCTGCCGTCGTCGATCAACGAGCCGATCGAGCCGGGGTTGGCGATCCACAGGACCACGAGCGAGATCGGTGCGAGGAGCCCCAGCCCCCCGAGCAGACGCATCACCCGTCCAACGGTAACGGCCGGCCCCTCCCGGGACGTCCCGCCGATGGTCCTCCCGGCACGCCCCCGAACGTCCCGGCGAGGCGCCTCGCCCACCCAGCGACCCCGGCAACGGCCGCCGCGGACGTGCGATACTGGCGCGGTCCTCGCGAACCGCGTGCACTCAAGGAGACCGCCGTTGCTCGAGGAAGGCGCGTCATTCGTCCCGTGAGGCGTATGAGCACCTTCGACGCCCCGCTTCGCCACGACGCCGGCGAGGATTCTCGGGAGAGGTCTACCTCGGACCCCGGCACTGGCCGGGGTCTTCTTGCGTCCGGCGCCGGAACGCGCCGCCTTGTGGCCCGGCCCAGGGACCGCCGCTGATGCCGGCGACCGTGATCGTCGGCCTCCAGTGGGGCGACGAGGGCAAGGGCAAGACGACCGACTTCCTCGCCGAGCAGACCGCCCTCGTCGTCCGCTACCAGGGCGGCGACAACGCGGGCCACACGCTGATGCTCGGCGACGAGGTGTTCAAGTTCCATCTCGTCCCGTCGGGCGTGCTCTACCCTCACATCGTCCCGGCGATCGGCCCCGGGGTCGTCGTCAACCCGGCGACCCTGATCGCCGAGATCGACGGGCTGACCTCGCGCGGGATCGACGTCGGCCGGCTGCGGGCGAGCTTCGCCGCCCACGTGATCCTGCCGTACCACCGGGCGCTCGACATCGCCCGCGAGACGCGCCTCGGCAAGGGCAAGGTCGGGACGACCGGCCGGGGGATCGGCCCGGCCTACGAGGACCGGGCGGCCCGGACCGGGCTCCGTCTCGAGGACCTCCTCGACGGCGAGGTCATGCGCCGCAAGCTCGCCCGGATCCTGCCCGAGAAGAACGCCGTCCTCGCCGCGCTCCAGTCCAACGAGCGCTTCGAGGTCGAGCCGCTCGTCGAGCAGGCGCTCGCCTGGGGCCGCCGTCTGGCGCCGCACCTGGCCGACGTGACGTGGCTGGTCCAGGACGCCCTCCGCCGCGGCGACCACGTCCTCCTCGAGGGCGCCCAGGGCACGCTCCTCGACATCGACCACGGCTCGTACCCGTTCGTGACCTCGTCGTCGCCGATCGCCGGCGGGGCCTGCACCGGGGGCGGCATCGGGCCGCGCCAGGTCGACGAGGTCTTCGGGGTGATGAAGGCGTACGCGACCCGGGTCGGAGCCGGGCCGTTCCCGACCGAGCTCGGCGACGGCGTCGGCCGCGGGATCGCCGAGCGCGGCCACGAGGTCGGCACGACGACGGGCCGGCCGCGCCGGGTCGGCTGGTTCGACGCCGTGTCCGCTCGCTACGCGGTCGCGGTGAACTCGGTCAGCTCGATCATGCTGAACAAGCTGGACATCCTGTCCGGCGTCGACCCGATCCGGCTGTGCGTGGCGTACGAGATCGACGGGCGGCGGGTCGAGGCGTGGCCGTCGTCGGCGATCCTGCTCGACCGGGCGACCCCGGTCTACGAGGACTTCGCGGGCTGGCAGGAGCCGATCCACGGCGTGCGCGCCCTGTCCGACCTGCCCGAGGCGGCCCGCCGCTACGTCACCGCCCTCGAGGACCACGCCGGGGCGCCGATCGTGCTGGTGTCGGTGGGCCCCGAGCGGACGCAGACGATCGAGCGCGCCTGGCGGCCGATGCGCCATCGCGTGGTGGCCGGCGGATGAGCGGCAGCCTCGCCCGCGACCGCCGTCCGCTCGCTGAGCAGCCGGTGCTCGCTGCGTCGGCTGGAGCGTCTCTCGGACGATGCGGTGAGCACGGGCCGCTCACAACGTCGTCCAATCGGCTGATTCTGGACCGAGGCGCGGCCCCCGACCGACGCAACGAGCAGGGGCTGCTCGCGGCTGGTCCCGACCGGGCGCGCCCCGACCGGGCGCGCCCCGAGTGCGCGCCGCAGCAGGCGGCCTGGCCGGCAGCGCCCCGCGAGCACGGCTCGGTGGCCGGCCGATGAGCCAGCTGGTCCAGCCGACCCGGATCCTGATCGTCGGCGGCGGCGGGCGCGAGCACGCGCTCGCCTGGAAGCTCGCCGCCGAGCCCGGCGTGAACGAGGTCCTCGTCGTCCCCGGATCCGACGCGATCGCGGGGGTGTCGCGCGTCCGCGTCGACCGTGCGGTGGATCCGCTCGATCCGGCGGCGGTCGTGGCAGCAGCCCGCCGGTTCGCCGCGGAGCTCGTCGTCATCGGACCCGAGGCGCCGCTCGCCGCCGGCGTCGCCGATGCTCTCGCGGAGGCCGGCTTCGCGGTCTTCGGGCCGAGCCAGGCGGCGGCGCGGATCGAGAGCTCCAAGGCGTTCTGCCGCGAGGTCGCCGAGGCGGCCGGGGTCCCGATGGCCCGCGGCCGGGCCTTCGCCGAGACCGATCCGTCGGCCGCGCTCGCCTACGCGATGGGCCTCCACCCGCACGGGGCGGTGGTCGTCAAGGCCGACGGCCTGGCGGCCGGCAAGGGCGTGACGGTCTGCGACACGCTCGACGAGGTGGCCGTGGCCATCTCCGGGCAGCGCGCGACGGTGATCGTCGAGGAGCGCCTCTCCGGTCCCGAGGCCAGCGTCATCGCCCTGTCCGACGGCCGCCGCGCCGTGGCCCTGCCGATCGCCCGTGACCACAAGCGGCTGCTCGACGGCGACGCCGGGCCGAACACCGGCGGCATGGGGGCCTACTCGCCGCTCGACGACCTGCCCGACGACGCGGCCGAGGGGATCCTCGATGCGTTCCACCGCCCGGTGCTCGCCGAGCTGGCCCGGCGCGGGACGCCGTTCCGGGGCGCCCTCTACGCCGGCCTGATGCTCACGGCGGACGGGCCGCGCCTTCTCGAGTTCAACGCCCGCTTCGGCGACCCGGAGACCCAGGCGATCCTGCCCCGGCTCGCGGCGCCGCTCGGTCCGCTGCTCCTCGCGGCCGCGCGCGGTTCGCTGCCGGGGGCCGCCTCGCTCGGGACGCTGCCCGGCGCGGCCGTCGCGATCGTCCTGGCGGCCGGTGGCTATCCGGGGCGAGTGGATGGCGGCCAGCCGATCGAGGGGATCGAGGACGCCGGACGCGGTGACGTGCTCGCCTTCCACGCGGCGACGCGCGCGACGATCGATGGCTGGGAGACCGCCGGCGGACGGGTTCTGTGCGTCGTCGGGCGGGGCCCGGACGTCGCGGCCGCCCGGGACCGCGCCGAGATCGCCGCGGGGATGATCGCCTGGCCCGGGATGCAGCGCCGCCACGACATCGGGCTGGCCGTGCCTCGGCCGGTCGGAGCGCGCGGATGATCCGCCGGTACACGCTGCCCGAGATGGGCGCGATCTGGACCGACCGGTCGCGCTTCGAGCACATGCTCCGGGTCGAGCTCGCGGTGAGCCGGGCCCAGGCCGCCCGCGGCGTCGTCCCGGCCGAGGCGCTCGCGACGATCGAGGCCCGGGCGGCCGTCGATCCCGAGCGGATCGCCGAGATCGAGAAGACGACGGACCACGATGTCATCGCCTTCGTCAGCCAGGTCGCCGAGACCGTCGGGCCGGACGGTCGCTACCTCCACCTCGGGCTGACGAGCAGCGACGTCGTCGACACCGCCCTCGCCCTCCAGCTGCGCGAGGCCGGGGAGCTGCTCCTGCGCGACTGCGACCGCCTCCTCGCGGTCCTCGTCGCCCGCGCCCGGGGCGAGGCCGACGCCCTGATGATGGGCCGGACCCACAGCGTCCACGCCGAGCCGATCACGTTCGGGCTGAAGCTCGCGGGCTGGGCGTTCGAGGTCGACCGCGGCCGGCGCCGCCTGGCCGCGGCGGTCGACGAGATCGCGACCGGGAAGGTCTCAGGCCCGGTCGGGACCTACAGCCACCTCGGCCCGGACGTCGAGGCGGAGGTCCTCGCCGAGCTCGGCCTCCATGTCGACCCGTCCAGCACCCAGATCGTCCAGCGCGACCGCCACGCGGGCCTGCTGACGACGATGGCGGTCCTCGGCGGCTCGCTCGAGCGGTTCGCGACCGAGGTCCGTAACCTCCAGCACACCGAGCTCGGGGAGGTGATGGAGCCGTTCAAGCCGGGCCAGAAGGGCTCGAGCGCGATGCCCCACAAACGGAACCCGATCCTCGCCGAGCGGATCGCCGGCCTCGCCCGGCTCCTCCGCGGCTACGCCCAGACCGCCCTCGAGGACCAGCCCCTCTGGCACGAGCGCGACATCAGCCACAGCAGCGCCGAGCGGGTGATCCTGCCCGACGCGACGATCGTCCTCGACTACCTGCTCGTGAAGATGGCCGGCCTCGTCGAGGGCCTCGTCGTCCGCCGCGAGCGGATGCTCGAGAACATCGAGCGCGGCCTCGGCCTCCACGCCAGCAGCCGCGTCCTGGGGGCCCTCGTGGAGCGCGGCGGGATGGGCCGCGAGGCCGCTTATGCAATCGTCCAGCGGGCCGCCCTCCGCGCCGCCGACGAGCGCTCGCCCCTGCGCGAGCTGCTCGCCCTCGAACCGGAGGTCGCCAAGCGGATGACCCTGACCGAGCTCGACGCCTGCTTCGACGACGCCGCCCACCTCCGCCACGTCCCCGCCGTCATCGCCCGACTCGACAGCCTGGAGGCCGAGATCCATGTCGCCCGCTAGCCCGCTCGCCGACTCCTTCCTCCGCTCCGGCAAGGTCCGCGACCTCTACGCCGTCGGCGACGACCGCCTCCTCCTCGTCGCATCGGACCGCCTGAGCGCGTTCGACGTCGTGCTGCCGACGCCGATCCCGGACAAGGGCCGGGTCCTGACCGGCCTGTCCCGGTTCTGGTTCGGGCGGACGGCCGACCTCGTCCCGAACCATCTCGTCGGGGTCGCGCCGGAGGACATCCCGGGCGGGGCGCCCGGCGAGGCCGACGAGCTGCGCGGCCGGATGATGCTCTGCCGCCGTGTCCGGCCGCTGCCGATCGAGGTGATCGTCCGGGGCTACCTCGCGGGCTCCGGCTGGAAGGACTACGGCCGGACCGGGGCGGTCTGCGGCATCCCGTTGCCGGCCGGCCTGCGCGAAAGCGACCGCCTGCCCGAGCCGCTCTTCACGCCCTCGACGAAGGCCGAGGAGGGCCACGACGAGAACATCTCCCTCGACCAGGCGGCCGAGCTCGTCGGGCGCGACGTGGCGGAGCGCGTCGCCGCGGTCGCGATCGCGCTCTACCGGCGGGGGGCCGAGATCGCCGAGCCGACCGGGGTGATCCTGGCCGACACGAAGTTCGAGTTCGGGGTCGACCCGGCGTCCGGCGAGCTGCTCCTGATCGACGAGGTGATGACGCCCGACTCGTCGCGCTTCTGGGACGCCGCCGACTACGAGCCGGGGCGGTCCCAGGCGAGCTTCGACAAGCAGTACGTCCGGGACTGGCTGGAGACGCGGGACTGGGACAAGACGCCGCCCGGACCGGAGCTCCCGGCGGACGTCGTCGCCGGCACCCGGGCCCGCTACGTGGAGGCGTTCGAGCGGATCACCGGGGCGAGCTTCCAGCGCTACCTCGACGACGACGTGATCGCGGGCGCCTGATGGACACCCGGTTCGCCGTCAACGTCCGCCCGAAGCCGGGAATCCTCGACCCGCAGGGCCGGGCCGTCGAGGGGAGCCTCGGTCATCTCGGGATCGACGGGGTCCGCGACGTCCGCGTCGGGCGGCGGGTCGAGCTGACCGTGAGCGCGGACGACGAGGGGGCCGCCCGGACCGTGGTCGAGCGGCTGGCGGCCGAGCTCCTCTCGAACCCGCTGATCGAGGCCTACGACGTCGAGGTGCTCGGCGCCGCCTCCTCGACCGATTCGGCGACCGCGGCCGGAGCGTCCGCGTGACCATCCCGATCGGGGTCGTCGTCTTCCCCGGCTCGAACCGCGACATCGACGCGGTCAACGCCCTGGCCCTGGCCGGCGCCGAGCCCGTCGCCCTGTGGCACGAGGAGGCGTCCCTCGGCGGCGTCGCCGGGATCCTCGTCCCGGGCGGCTTTGCCTACGGCGACTACCTCCGGGCCGGCGTGATCGCCCGCTTCAGCCCGGTGATGCGGGCCGTCTCGGCGTACGCCGCGGCGGGTGGTCTCGTCCTCGGGATCTGCAACGGCTTCCAGGTCCTGACCGAGGCCCACCTCCTGCCCGGCGCGCTCCTCCGCAACCGCGGCCTGCGATTCGTGTCGCGCGAGGTCCGGATCGCGGCCGAGCGCTCCGACACCCCGTTCACCCGTGCCCTCGGCCCGCGCCGCCCGCTGCGGATGCCGGTGGCTCACGGCGAGGGCGCCTTCTACGCCGACGAGGCGACCCTCGACGCCCTCGAGGCGAGCGGCCAGGTCCTGTTCCGCTACGTCCGCGAGGACGGCACGGCGGCCGGCGGCGAGGAGGATCGGGCCAACCCGAACGGATCGCTCCGGGCGATCGCCGGGGTCCTCAACGCGGCCGGCAACGTGGCGGGGCTCATGCCCCACCCGGAGACGGCGGTCGAGGCGGTCCTCGGCTCGGACGACGGCCTCGGGATCATCGCCTCGTTCGTCGCCAGCGCGGCTGCCCGGGCCGGGTCGGGCGGCTCGCTGGCGGTCGGCGCCCGATGACGATGACGGCCGAGCGACCGTCCGCTCCCGAGGAGCCGCTCCACCGCCGCCTCGGCGTGACCGACGAGGAGCTCGCCGCGATCCGCGAGCGGCTCGGCGGCCTGGCCCCGAACGACCTCGAGCTCGCGATGTTCAGCGTGATGTGGAGCGAGCACTGCTCGTACAAGAGCTCGCGGCCGCTGCTCCGGACCCTGCCGACCGGGAGCGCCGCGGACGGTGTCGTCGCCGGCCCGGGCGAGAACGCCGGGGTCATCGCGATCGGCGACGGCCTGGCGGTCGCGTTCAAGATCGAATCCCACAACCACCCGAGCGCGGTCGAGCCGACCCAGGGCGCCGCGACCGGCGTCGGCGGCATCCTCCGCGACATCTTCACGATGGGCGCCCGCCCGATCGCGGTCCTCGACGCGCTCCGCTTCGGGGATCCGGCGGACGCCCGGACGCGGCACCTCGTCGAGGGGGTCGTGAAGGGCGTCGGCGGCTACGGCAACTGCGTCGGCGTGCCGACCGTCGGCGGCGAGCTCGTGTTCGACCCGTCGTACGCCGGGAACCCCCTCGTCAACGTCATGGCGATCGGCCTGCTCGAGGTCGACGACCTGACGCTGGCCGCCGCGCCCGGGGTCGGCAACCTCGTCGTGCTCTTCGGCTCGACGACCGGTCGCGACGGGATCGGCGGGGCCTCGGTGCTGGCGAGCGCGACGTTCCAGAACGCGGACGCCTCCAAGCGCCCGAGCGTTCAGGTCGGCGACCCGTTCGCCGAGAAGCTCCTGATCGAGGCGTCGCTCGAGCTGATCCGCCACGGACTCGTCGCCGGGCTCCAGGACCTCGGCGCCGGCGGAATCACCTGCGCGACCTCCGAGACGGCCGACCGGGCCGGAACGGGGATGCGGATCGAGCTCGCCGCGATCCCCCGCCGGGAGGCCGGGATGGAGCCGTTCGAGGTGATGATCAGCGAGTCGCAGGAGCGGATGCTCGCCGTCGTCGAGCCGGGTCGCTGGGACGAGGTCCGCGAGGTCTGCGAGCGCTGGGGCCTGCCGGTCGCGATCATCGGCCGGGTGACCCTCGACGGTGACGTGGCCGTCGTCGCCGAGGACGGCGCCGAGATCGCCCGCATCCCGGCGGCCGCCCTGACGAGCGACGCGATCGTCCACCAGCGCACGGCGGCGCCTCCCGTCCGGCGCCGCGCCGCCCCGGCGCCGGGCGCCCCGGCGACCGCGAGCGAGGGCCTGCCCGAGCGGGGAATGGACCCGGGCGCGGTGCTGACGGCGCTGCTCGGCTCGGCGAACCTCGCCAGCCGGCGGCCGGTCTTCGAACAGTACGACTCGACCGTCCAGGCGAACACGGTCAGCGGTCCCGGCCACGGCGCCGCGGTGATCCGGATCAAGGGCACGACGAAGGCGCTCGTCGCCACGACGGACGCGAACCAGGCGGTCGGGGCCCTCGACCCGTGGCTCGGGGCCGCGCTGAGCGTCGCCGAGGCGACCCGCAACGTCGCGATCACCGGCGCCCGGCCGCTGGGCGTCACCAACTGCCTGAACTACGGCGACCCGACCCGGCCCGAGGCGTTCTGGCAGTTGAGCGAAGGGGTCCGCGGCCTCGCCGACGCCTGCCGCGCGCTCGGCCTGCCGGTCACCGGCGGCAACGTCTCCCTCTACAACGAGTCACCGGCCGGGGCGATCGCGCCGACCCCGGAGATCGGCGTCGTCGGGCTCCTCGAGGACGTCGCCCTGCGGGTCGGTCCGGCCTGGCGGGCGGCCGGCGATCGGGTCCTCCTCGTCGGGGAGGCCACCGCGGGGCTGGCCGGCAGCGCCTACGCTGACCTCGCCGGCATCGCCGCCGAGGACGGTCCGCCGAGCCTCGACCTCGAGCGGGAGCGGCGGCTCCAGGCCTTCGTCCGCGAGGCCGCGGGCCGGGGCCTGCTCGAGTCGGCCCAGGACGTATCCGGCGGCGGGCTCGCCGTCGCCCTCGCCGAGTGCTGCCTGTGGGCCGATCGCGAGCGCGGCCTCGGCGCCCATCTCCGGGTCGGCGTGGCGAGCTCGCCCGCGGTCGACCTGTTCGGGGAGAGCCCGTCGCGGATCGTCGTGTCGGCGGCGCCCCGCCACGTGCCGGCGCTGATCCTCCTGGCCCGCCAGCACGGCCTTCCGATCGAGGAGCTCGGCGACGTGACGGCGCCCGGCGGGGACGCGCCGGGCCGTCTCGTGATCGAGCTCCACGGGTCCGGTGCGACCGGGGCCGCCGAGGACCGGGGGAGCCGGGTGGCGGACGCCCTGATCGTCGGGCTCGACGAGCTGCGCCACGCCTGGGAGGGCGGCCTGTCCCGCGCCCTCGGCTGGGCGGCGAGCGAACGGGAGCCGGGCTGATGTGCGGCGTCTTCGGGGTCGTGCTGCCGCCCGGCGCCGACCAGGCCGCCGACCAGGGCGCGGCGGCGCTCGCCTCCCTCGGCCTGTTCGCCCTCCAGCACCGCGGCCAGGAGTCGGCCGGGGTCGCGGTCAGCGACGGCGAGCAGCTGATGCTCTACAAGGACCTCGGGATGATCGCGTCGGTGCTGGACGAGCGGCGCCTGCCGTCGCTGAAGGGCGGCCTGGCGATCGCCCACTGCCGTTACTCGACGACCGGCTCGACGGTCTGGGAGAACGCCCAGCCGACGTTCCGCCTGGGGCCGCGGCGGGCGCTCGCGATCGGCCACAACGGGAATCTCGTCAACACCCGCGAGCTGCTCGGCCAGCTCCACGGCGGCCGGGGGCGGCTGCCCGCGTCGACCGACACGGAGCTGTTGACCGCGCTCCTCGCCGACGAGCCGGCCGCGGACACGGTCGACGCCCTCGTCCGCGTCCTGCCCCGCGTCCACGGAGCGTTCAGCCTCGTGATCCTCGACGAGCGGCGGGTGATCGGCGTCCGCGACCCGTTCGGCTTCCGGCCGCTCGTCCTCGGCCGGCTGCCGGCGCCGGAATCGCCCGCGGCGGCGGCGGGGCCCGGGCTGTGGGGCGACGAAACCGGCGACGACGCGACTGCCGGCTGGGTCCTCTCGAGCGAGACGACGGGGCTCGACATCGTCGGCGCGGAGTACGTCCGCGACGTGGAGGCCGGCGAGATCGTCGTCCTCGAGTCGGGCCGCCCGCCGCGCTCCGTACGCTACGCGGCCGCCAGCCCGGCCCTGTGCGTGTTCGAGCTCATCTACTTCGCCCGGCCCGACTCGTACATGGAGGGTCGCAACCTGTACGAGGTCCGCCGCCGGATGGGCGAGGAGCTGGCCCGCGAGCACCCCGCGGCGACGGATCTCGTCATGCCCGTTCCCGATACCGGCGCGCCCGCGGCGGCCGGCTACGCCGAGATCTCCGGGATCCCGTATCGCGAGGGCCTGATCCGCAACCGCTACACCGGGCGGACGTTCATCCAGCCGAGCCAGACGATGCGCCACCGCGGCGTGACGATGAAGCTCAACCCGCTCCGCGAGGTCGTCCGCGGCAAGCGCCTGACCGTCGTCGACGATTCGATCGTGCGGGGCACGACGACCAAGCAGATCGTCGCCCTCCTGCGGCGGGCAGGCGCGGCCGAGGTCCACGTCCGGATCAGCGCACCGCCGATCTACCACCCGTGCTTTTACGGGATCGACACCCAGGTCGAGACCGAGCTGATCGCGGCGACTCACACGGTCGAGGAGATCCGCGAGTTCATCGGGGCGGACTCGCTCGGGTACCTCTCGATCCGCGGCGTCCTCGCCGCGCTCGAGCTGCCGTACGACCGGTTCTGCTTCGCCTGCTTCGACGGGAACTACCCGGAGCCCGTCCCGTACGACGCGGCGTCGCGGAAGTTCGTCCTCGAAGAGGTCGTCGGCGCCCGTGGCTGAGGTCCCCGCGGCCGCGTCCGGTCGGTTCCGCCATCCACCATCCGACGTGGTGTCTGGCGCCGCCGCCGACCGATCGATCGGCGAGTTCCGCCATCCACCATCCCGCGTGGTGACTGGCGCAGGCGATCTTCGGAATCGGCACACGGCTGCGACGCAGTTAGCCGCGGACGGCAAGCTCTGGCCGGCCCGGCCCGCGATTCGCCCCTCGAGCGGCGGCATCCACCACCGGTGCCGGTATCTGGCGGAAATCCGCCGCGCGACCGGCATCACCGTCCGCCCGGCCCTGCGCGCCGCCACGGGCCGCCGCGCGCGATGACCGAGCCGCGAACGGCGTACGCGGCCGCCGGCGTCGACGTCGCCGCGGGCGACCGGGCCGTCGAGCTGATGCGGGCCGCGGTCGAGGGGACGCGCCGGCCCGAGGTCCTCGGCGGGCTCGGCGGGTTTGGTGCGGCGGTGACGATCCCGCCCGGGTTCCGCGAGCCGGTCCTCGTCTCGGCGACCGACGGCGTGGGCACGAAGACCGCGATCGCGGCTGCCCTCGGGCGCTACGACACGATCGGCCGGGACCTCGTCGCGATGTGCGCCGACGACGTCGTCTGCAGCGGTGCGGCGCCGCTGTTCTTCCTCGACTACGTGGCCGTCGGGAGGCTCGACCCGGAGCAGGTCGCCGAGCTCGTGGCGGGCGTCGCGGCGGGCTGCGTCGACGCGGGTTGCGCGCTCGTCGGCGGCGAGACGGCCGAGCACCCGGGCCTGATGCAGCCCGGCGACTTCGACCTGGCCGGGTTCTGCGTCGGGGTGGTCGAGCGCGACGAGTGGCTCGACGGCAGCGCCGTCCGGGCGGGCGACGCGATCGTCGGCCTGGCGGCCAGCGGGCTGCACGCCAACGGCTACTCCCTCGTCCGCTCCCAGATCGCCAAATGGGATCTCGACCTGGCCCGGCCGTACCAGGAGCAGCTGATCCTCACGCTCGGCCGGGAGGCGGCCGCCGAGGCGATCGGCGCCGAGCCCGATCACGCGCTGGCGACGCTCGGCGAGGTCCTCCTCACGCCGACGACGATCTACGCCGGGGCCCTGATCCGGACGCGGGCGGCGCTCCGGGCGGCCGGCCACGACATCCGCGGGCTTGCCCACGTCACCGGCGGCGGCCTGCCCGGCAACGTCCCGCGGGCGCTTCCGGACGGGCTGGCCGCCCGGCTCGACCCGACCGCCTGGCGGATGCCGTCCGCCGTGCGCCTCGTCGGCGCGCTCGCGGGCCTCGACGACGTCGAGATCCGGGCGACGTTCAACGGCGGCATCGGGATGATCGGGATCGTGCCGCCCGAGGCGGTGTCCGGCTGGATCGCGGCGCTGGCGGGGGAGGGGATCGCGGCGGCCCACATCGGCGAGGTCCTGCCGGCCGACGGCCGCTCGCGCTACGTCGAAGGCCCGCTGGGACGATGAGCGGTCGGATCGCGGTCGCCGTCTCCGGAGCCGGCTCGAACCTGCGAGCGCTCCACGCCGCGGCCGGCCGCGGCGAGCTCGGCGGCGAGGTCGTCCTCGTCGTGGCCGACCGGCCCTGTCCCGCCTTGGCCTGGGCGCGCGAGCAGGGGATCGACACCGCGCTCGTCCCGGGCGGCGACGACGGCACCCTGGCCGACGCGCTCACTGCCGCCCGGCCGGACGTCGTCGTGCTCGCCGGGTACATGCGGATCCTCGGATTGCGGACACTCGAAGCCTTCCCGGGACGGATCCTCAACACCCACCCGAGCCTGCTGCCCGCGTTCCCCGGCGCCCACGCGGTCGTTGCCGCCCTGGTCCACGGGGCCAAGGTCAGCGGTGCGACGGTCCATGTCGTCGACGCCGAGCTCGACGGCGGCCCGATCGTCCTCCAGGAGGCGGTCCCGATCCTGGCCGGTGACGACGACGCCGCCCTCCACGCCCGGATCCGGGCGGTCGAGCATCGGCTGCTGCCACGGGCGGTGGCGCTCGTGCTCGCCGGAGCCCTCCACCTGCCGGCGAGCGGAACGCGGGCCACGACGATCGACGCCGAGCGGGCGGCGGCCGTCCTCCCGGTGCCGCGCCGAGCGCTGCTCTCGGTCTCCGACAAGACCGGCCTCGTCGAGTTCGCCGACGGGCTCGTCCGCCTCGGCTTCGAGCTCGTGTCGACCGGCGGCACGGCCCGCGCCCTGCGCGAGGCGGGCCTGCCGGTCACCGATGTCGCGGCCGTGACCGGCGCGCCGGAGATGCTCGACGGCCGGGTGAAGACCCTCCATCCCCGGATCCACGCCGGGGTCCTCGCCGATCGCCGCCTTGCCGACCATCGCCGCCAGCTCACCGCCGCGGGCATCGCCCCGTTCGAGCTCGTCGTCGTCAACCTCTACCCGTTCGCCGTGGCCGCCGATCGGCCGGGGATCGGCCTCGACGAGCTCGTCGAGGAGATCGACATCGGCGGCCCGTCGATGGTCCGGGCGGCGGCCAAGAATCACGCCAGCATCGCGATCGTCACCTCACCCGCCCGCTACGACCCGATCCTCGCCGCGATCCGCGCGGGCGGGGCCGTCCCGGCGGGCATGCGCGCGGCGCTCGCGATCGAGGCGTTCCGCCACACCGCCGCCTACGACGCGCGGATCGCGGCGGAGCTGCCGGGACGGATGGCCGCCGCGGGCGTGGAGCTGCCGGACGAGCCGGGCCTGCCGGGCGCGTCCGACCCGTACCCGGCGTCGCTCACGATCGGGCTCGAGAAGGTCGAGACCCTGCGCTATGGCGAGAACCCGCACCAGGCCGCCGCCCGCTACCGGCGACCGGGCCGCGACCGGGTCGCGGACGGGCCGTTCGCCGGGGCCGAGCCGCCACTCCAGGGCAAGGCCCTGAGCTACAACAACGTCCTCGACGGGGCGGCCGCGGCGTCGCTCGCCCGGACCCTCCGTGGCCCGGCGTGCGTGATCGTCAAGCACACGAATCCGTGCGGCGCGGCCGAGCGGACGACCCTCCGCGAGGCGTGGGACGCCGCCCTCGCCGGCGATCCGGTGTCGGCGTTCGGCGGGGTCGTGGCGCTGACCCGGCCGGTCGACGAGGCGACGGCTCGCGGCCTCGCCGGCGTCTTCCTCGAGGTCGTCGTCGCCCCGGGCTTCGACGACCGGGCGCGCGCCCTCCTCGCGGCGAAGCCGAATTTGCGCCTGGTCGTGGACCCCGGGCTGGGCTCCGACGAGGCGCCGCCCGCGCCCGACCCGCTCGGCGCGCTGCGGACCGCCGGCGGCGCCGTCCTCGTCAGCACGCCGGACACCGCCGCCGACGACCCGGCCACCTGGCAGGTGGCGTCGGCGCGACCCCCGACCGATGACGAGCGGCGGGACCTCGACCTCGGGTGGCGTCTCTGCCGGGCCGTGACGTCCAACGCGATCGTCCTGGTCCGCGGCGGTCGCCTGATCGGATTCGGGAGCGGCCAGACCTCGCGCGTGGACGCGGCCAGCCAGGCCGTCGAGAAGGCCCGCGCATTCTCCGGCGCGGAGAGCCTCCAGGGCGCCGCCTGCGCCTCCGACGCGTTCTACCCGTTCCCCGACGCCGTCGAGGTCTGCCTCGATGCCGGGGTCAGCGCCTTCGCCCAGCCCGGCGGCTCGAAAAACGACGACGCGGTCGTCGCCGTCGCCGACGCGGCCGGCGCGGCGATGATCGTGACCGGGACCCGGCACTTCCGGCACTGATCTGGGCCGCCCGGCCGATCCGGGTGCGAATCCGCGAAGCGCGGAGCCGGTGAGGCTGGCATCATCTCCGCTGCCGGGTATTCCGGCAGGGCTCATGGGCGGAGTGGTGGTCCGGGGGACGCCGCTCCGCCCTCCTCGTTCCGGGCATCGCCCGCGGTCCACTTGACCCGTGCTCGCCCCCTCCGCCATGATCGCCCCGTGGACCGACTCGGGAGCCGGATGGCGATGCCCGGGCGGCCTCGCTCGCGGCAGGTCTGACTCGGGACCTCGCCCGGCCGAGCGACGGCCGCCGTTCATGCCGCGCGCCCGCCCCGCGCGCCGCCCGTTGACCTCGATCCCGGAGCACCACCCGAGGACCCGATGCCCGCCGACCCACGCCTGCGCTTCTACCTGACGACCGCGATCGCCTACGCCAACAGCCAGCCCGGCGTCCACACCCTCTACGAGGTGATCGGCGCCGACGCGATCGCCCGCTGGCACCGGATGCTCGGCGACGACACCCGCTTCCTGACCGGGACCGACGAGCACTCGGTGAACATCGCGATGCGGGCCGCGGAGGAGGGGCTGGACCCCCGCGCCTTCGTCGACGCCAAGGTCGCGCTGTTCCGGGCCGCCGAGGACTCCTTCGGGATCGCGCCCGACCGGTTCATCCGGACGACCGACCCGGATCACGTCCGGGCCAGCCAGGAGTTCGTCCGCCGGGCGTTCGCGAACGGCGACATCTACCGCGGGACCTATGAGGGCTGGTACTGCCCGAGCGAGGGGTTCCGGAACGCGACCGACGTCCAGGAGACGGCCCGCGGGACGATCTGCCCGAACCATCCCGATGTGCCGCTCCAATGGCTGACCGAGCAGAACTGGTTCTTCCGGCTGTCGGCCTACCAGGACCGCCTCGAGCGGCACTTCCTCGACCACCCGGAGTTCGTTCAGCCCGACCACCGCCGGAACGAGATGCTCGGGTTCATCCGCCAGGGCCTCGAGGACCTCTCGATCAGCCGAGCCGGTTCGGGCTGGGGAATCCCGTTCCCGATCGGCGAGGACGGCGAGACGGCCCAGCGCGAGGACGGCTCCTGGGATCCCGAGGCGGGCCGCATCTACGTCTGGTACGACGCCCTGATCAACTACGTGACCGGGGCCGGCTTCCCCGACGATCGCGAGGCCGTGGCCCGCTGGTGGCCGGCCGACCTGCACGTGATCGGCAAGGACATCCTCCGCTTCCACTCGATCGTCTGGCCGGCGATGCTCTGGAGCGCGGGCCTCGAGGCGCCGCGCCGGGTCTGGGCCCACGGCTGGCTGCTCGCGGCGGGCGGCGAGCGGATGAGCAAGAGCCGCGGCAACTTCCTCGACCCCGCCGATTTCGTCGCCGCGTTCGGCGGCGACGGGGCGCGCTACGTCGCGCTCCGCGAGGTCCCGTTCGACAAGGATGCCGAGGTCAGCTGGGACGGCTTCGTCCGGCGCTACAACGCGGACCTCGCGAACGATTTCGGGAACCTCGTCAACCGGACGGTCTCGATGGCCAACCGCTACCTCGACGGCGATCGCCCGGCGCCCGGCTCCGACGGTCCGTTGGCCTCGTCCTGGCCGAGCGTCGTCGACGCCGTCCGGGCCGCGATCGACGGCTGTGCCCTCCACGAAGCCCTGGCCGCGATCTGGTCGATGGTCGGCGAGGCGAACCGGTTCGTCGACGCCGAGAAGCCGTGGGAGCTGAACAAGGCGGCGAAGGCCGATGACGCCGCCGCCGCCGACCGCCTGCGGACCGTCCTCGGCGATCTCGTGGAGGCCTGCCGCCTGATCGCGCTGGCGGCCGCGCCGTTCCTCCCGGCGACCGCGCCGCGCGTCCTCACCCAGCTCGGCTACGCCTATCCGTACGGCCCGGACGGCAACGGCGGTCCGCCTCTCCTCGACGAGCTCCGCTGGGGCGCCCATGCCGGCGACGCCGGCCGGCTCGCCACGGCCGAGCCGCTCTTCCCGCGACTGGAGACCGAAACCGCGTCAGACTAGGCGCCGAGATGCGGCCGCGCCGCCGGGGCACCGGCGGCGACCCGACAGGAGGATCGCTCATGGTGGCCCACGGCGAGTACAACCACATCGAGATCCCGTTCGACGACGAGGAGCGGGCCAAGCGCTTCTACAGCGGCGTCTTCGGCTGGCAGTTCAACTCGATGGAGGGCTTCGAGGGCTATCCGCTGTACACCGCGGGGCCGGGCGGCCTCGGCGGCGGGATGGGCAAGCGCGGCGAGATGGCCGGCCAGACCGTCCGCAACTACATCGCGGTCGATGACATCGACGCGGCCGTGGCGAAGGTCAAGGAGCTCGGCGGGACGATCACCGAGGACAAGACCGAGATCCCGGGCATGGGCTGGTTCGCGGTCGGGACCGACAGCGAGGGCAACACGCTCGCGCTCTACAAGGGCAGCAACGGCTGACGGACCGCGCGCCACAACCGGCCGCACGGCCGCGACCGGCCCAGCGGGGCGCATCGGCGACAATCGGCCGATGCGCCTCGTCGATTCCCACTGCCACCTCCAGGCCGACCGCTTCGACGACGACGTCGACGCCGTGATCTCGGCCGCCCGCGCGGCCGGCGTCGAGCGGATCCTCGTGCCCGGCTGGAACGCCTGGTCGTCCGCCGCCGCGCTCGAGCTCGTCGAGCGGGTGCCGTGGCTGGATGCGGCAGTCGGCGTCCATCCCCACGACGCGGCGAAGGTCGACGACGCCGCGTGGGCGGGGATCGTCGCGGCTGCCGACGACCCGCGCGTCGTCGGGATCGGGGAGACGGGTCTCGATTACGACCGTGTCTTCTCGCCGATCCTCGCCCAGCTCGCCAACCTCCGGCGGAACCTCGAGCTGGCGGCCGCGACCGGCAAGCCGGCGATCCTCCACTGCCGCTCGCGGGCCGGCGAGCGCGACGCCCAGGACGCGCTTCTCGCCGAGGTCCGGGCGTTCGGCTCGCAGCCGCCGCCGATCGTGATCCACTCGTTCAGCGGCCCGGTGGACTACGCCGAATTGATGCTCGAGCTGGGGGCGGTCATCAGCATCTCCGGCCTGGCGTTCCGGAAGGGGGAGGAGGCGACGGCCGAGGTCGTCCGGCTGACCCCGGCGGAGCGGCTCCTCGTCGAGACCGACTCGCCGTACCTCTCGCCGCCCGGCGCCCCGCGCGGCCGCAACGCCCCCGAGTGGGTCCGCCTGACGGCGGCGTGGGTGACCGACCTTCGCGGCGACACGGTCGGGCGGGCCGGCGATGCGCTCGTCGCCGCGTACGACCGGACGTTCGGAGCCCGGTCCCGCCCGGATTGAGGCCTGCGGCCGGCATGGGCGCTCCATCTCGTCGCGTGGTGCCGGGCAGGCCACAAAGGACGGAGGAGCAGGGATCGGCGGCGTGTCCGGGGACGCATGTTGCGGCCCCGTCCACGGACGGCGCCGGAGCCGCCGCCCAACCCCGGGCCAGCGGTTCCTTGTTGCCCCGCGTGCAACAGCGCCGGGCGATCCGGACCGGACGCGCGGAGGCGGGTGTTGACACGCCGCGGCGGCAGCGTCTACAGTTAGCACTCTCACATCGAGAGTGCTAGCGCGGTCCGAACCGACCACCAGGAGGGGGCATCCGCCGATCGGCGGAGCAGCCCGCAGGCTCGGGACCGGGACCCGTCGCGGCACCACCAACCACGCCGGGGGAGCCCATCGGCACGGCCGCTGGACGTCCCCACTTCATCGAGATCGACGTCGGCCGCCTGCCGGCGTCCCAGGAGGAATGCACGTTGGCCACCGCCACCGCTTCCGCGACGAAGCTCCGCCCGCTGGGCGATCGCGTCGTGATCCAGCCGACTCCCCGCGAGGAGATGACGAAGAGCGGCATCGTCCTTCCGGACACCGCCAAGGAGAAGCCGCAGGAAGGCACGATCCTGGCCGTCGGCCCGGGTCGGATCCTCGACGACGGCAAGCGCGAGAGCATCGACGTCAAGAAGGGCGACAAGGTCCTCTACGCCAAGTACGCCGGGACCGAGTTCAAGATCGACGGCGACGAGCTCCTCATCGTCAGCCAGAAGGACATCCTCGCCGTCGTCGAGGACTGAATCCTCCGGCCGATGCGCTCCGCCGAGCGCGCTCGGCCGTCGGAGGGCGAACGCCGGCTGACCGCTGAGGTTGCCACCACCCCCACGCACGTCTCCAGGAGGGACACGCACATTGGCTAAGCAGTTGATCTTCGACGAGACCGCTCGTCGCAGTCTCAAGAAGGGCATCGACAAGCTCGCCGACGCCGTCAAGGTGACGATCGGGCCGAAGGGCCGCAACGTCGTCCTCGACAAGAAGTTCGGCGCGCCGACGATCACGAACGACGGCGTCACGATCGCCCGCGACATCGAGCTCGACGATCCGTTCGAGAACATGGGCGCCCAGCTCCTCAAGGAAGTCGCGACGAAGACCGACGATGTCGCCGGCGACGGCACGACCACCGCGGTCGTCCTCGGCCAGGCGCTCGTCTCCGAGGGCCTCCGGGTCGTGACCGCCGGGGCCAACCCGATGGTGGTCAAGCGCGGCATCGAGCAGGCCGTCGCGGCCGTCGTCGCCGAGCTCGAGAAGCACAAGGTCGACGTCAGCTCGCGCGAGCAGATCGCGGCCGTCGCGGCGATCTCGGCCGCCGATCCGGAAGTCGGCGAGATCATCGCCGAGGTGATGGACAAGGTCGGCAAGGACGGCGTCATCACCGTCGAGGAGGGCCAGTCGCTCGGCCTCGAGAAGGAATACACCGAGGGCATGCAGTTCGACCGGGGCTACCTCTCGGCGTACTTCGTGACCAACCCCGATCGGATGGAGGCGGTCCTCGAGAACCCCCTCATCCTGATCACCGACAAGAAGATCTCCAGCGTCCAGGACATGCTCCCGGCGCTCGAGAAGGCCGTCCAGCAAGGCAAGCCGACCCTGATCATCGCCGAGGACATCGACGGTGAGGCCCTCGCGACCCTGGTCGTGAACAAGCTCCGCGGCACCGTCTCGGTCCTGGCCGTCAAGGCCCCGGGCTTCGGCGACCGGCGCAAGGAGATGCTCCGCGACATCGCCACCCTGACCGGTGGCACGGTCATCAGCGAGGAAGTCGGCCGCAAGCTCGACTCGGTCACGTTCGAGGACTTCGGCTCGGCTCGCCGCGTCGTCGCCACCAAGGACGACACGACCGTCATCGACGGCGCCGGCTCGGCCGACCAGATCAAGGCCCGGATGAGCCAGATCAAGGCCCAGATCGAGGACACGACCTCCGACTACGACAAGGAGAAGCTCCAGGAGCGTCTCGCCAAGCTGTCGGGTGGCGTCGCCGTGATCAAGGTCGGGGCGGCCACCGAGGTCGAGCTCAAGGAGAAGAAGCACCGGATCGAGGACGCGCTCTCGACGACCCGCGCGGCCGTCGAGGAGGGCCTCGTCGCCGGCGGCGGCACCGCGCTGCTGCAGGCGATCCCGGCGCTCGACAACCTCAAGCTCGAGGGTGACGCCCAGGTCGGCGTCGACATCGTCCGCAAGGCCCTCGAGGCCCCGGCCCGCCAGATCGCCGACAACGCCGGGCAGTCCGGCGAGGTCGTGATCAACCAGGTCCGCGGCGCGAAGATCGGCCACGGCTACGACGCCCTCCGCAACGAGTACGGCGACATGTTCAAGAAGGGGATCGTGGACGCCCGCAAGGTGACCCGGTCCGCCCTCCAGAACGCGGCGTCGATCGCGGCGATGGTCCTCACGACCGAGACCCTGATCACCGACATCCCGGAGAAGCAGCCCGCGGCTGCCGGCGGCGGTCACGGCCACGGCGGCGGGGACATGGACTTCTAGTCCGGAACCGCACCACCGATCGAAGGCCCCTCCCGGTTCGCCGGGAGGGGCCTTCGGCTGTCCGGCGCACGTCCGCGGCCATCGCGCGTGCTCGCGGCACGGACGTGCACGCCATGTCGCGGCGGGGGGTGGCGCTGGACGTTCGCCCGCTCGAAATCAGCCCCACTGATCCAGCGGACGCAGGGGCGGCCTCAAGGGGTCGGCGACCCCGAACACCGTGCTCACGCCCCGGCCGGTGGAGCGCGAAATCGAGCTCGAGGTCGCGGGAATCGTCGATCGTCGCGCACAGCCAATCAGCCCGGCTGATGCCGGGCTCCGCAAGGCGGGATCGTGGTAGCGATTGTCCTGGCGGTCGTCAGCCATGCGCCCTGGCGGAAGTCGGTCGACTGCGGCACTCGAGCCGGCGAGTTTCCGGACCAACGGCGCCCGATCGACGATCCCGCATCGATTTCCCGGACGGCACGATCGAGCTGAGAGGGGTAGCCCGGTCCATCAACAGGACGTTTGGCCGTTTGACAGCGCCGGATCGGGCGGGCGAGGCTTGCCGGAGCTCATCCAACCCATCCAGGGGGATCCCGTGACCCGACGCCTCGCGCTCCTGCCGCCCGCCCTCGTGGCGACGCTCGCTCTCGTCCTCGCCGCCTGCAGCTCGCCGCCGGCGGCGCCGGCCCTCACCGACCCGAAGGAGATCGTGACCAAGGGCGTCACGTCCATCCAGGACGTCAAGTCCTTCGAGGTCACCGGCAGCTTCACCGGCAGCGTCAAGGCCGCCCAGATGGGCGACTTCGACCTCTCGACGATCAAGCTCGCCGCGGCCGTCGACATCGCCAACAAGACGGCCAAGCTCAGCCTCGACGCGCCGACCCTGCTCGGCACGAAGATCGACGCCGTGGTCGTCGGCGACACGGCCTACTACAAGGTCTCCGGCGCCCTCGCCGGGATGATCGGCGGCACGGCCGACAAGTACACGAAGGTGCCCGTCCCGACCGCGTCGGGCGACCCGGTCGCGGCGGCGACCGACGTGACCAAGCTCGTCGCCCAGCTCCAGGAGGGCCTGGCCCAGCTGCCGTCGCCGCTGACCAAGGGCGCCGACGAGAAGTGCGGCGACACCGACTGCTACCACGTCTCGACCGTCGTCACGGCCGCCCAGATGAAGGCCGTCGACGCCTCCTCGACGCTCGATGGCGACGTCTCGGTCGACCTCTGGACGCGCAAGAGCGACTACCGCCCGGCGAAGATCGCGTTCTCGATGACGTCGGCGACGCTCGGGACCTTCGGGATGACCTTCGACCTCAAGTACGACGTCGCCGTCTCGGTGGCGGCGCCGCCGGCCGACCAGATCGCGCCGTAGCCGACGCCGCTGGAACACCTGGGGCCCGGGCCGACGACCCGGGCCTCGCGATTCGCGGCGGCGGCCGGCGCCGAGCGCGCCCCGTCCGCTTGGTCGCGGTGGTTGCGCACAGGACCACAAGTGACGGCGAATCGGCGGGCGGGCGTGCCCGGCGCAGACGTCCGGCGCCGGGTGTGGCCAGGGCCGCAACATGCGGCGTCGGAGGGCGCTCGGCAGGGAGCCGCGCGGTCCGGGCCGGCCAACCGGCCGCCGCTTGTGGTTCGGCCTGCAACACGGCGCTCGCGGCGCCGGGTACGGCCCGGGCAACCGCCCCGACCTACAATGACCCGGTGCCATCCCCGACCCGCCGGCCGCGCGCCGGACGCGCTTCCGACGACGCCCCGACGGGCGAGGGAACGCTCTTCGCCGACGTCGCCGAGCAGCCCGCCGCGGCCGTCCCCCAGGAGCCGGACTGGCTCCGCGACGTGCCGCTTCCGGGCGATGTCCCGCAGGAGCTGACCGCCGACGAGCGACGGGCCCGCGAGGACGAGCAGAAGGCAGCCGAGAAGATCCGCGCGGCCGCACGGGCCAGGGAGATCGTCGGCCGGCTCAACCCCGAACAGGCCCGCGCCGTCACCGCCACGGACGGCCCCCTCCTGATCCTCGCCGGCGCGGGCTCCGGCAAGACCCGCGTGCTGGCCCATCGGATCGCCTACCTCGTCGGCGTGAAGAACGTCCGGCCGTGGTCGATCCTGGCGGTCACCTTCACGAACCGCGCCGCCGGCGAGCTCCGCGAGCGGATCATCAGCCTCGTCGGGGAGCCGGGCCGCGACGTCCAGGCCGGGACGTTCCACTCGCTCTGCGCCCGTGTTCTCCGCCGCGACGGCGAGGCGATCGGGATCGACCGCCGCTTCGTCGTCTACGACACCGAGGACCAGCAGAGCCTGATGAAGCAGCTCCTCCGCGAGGAGGACCTGCCGCTCACCGGCGAGTTCCGGCCGAGCGCCGTCCTCGGCGCGATCAGCCGGGCGAAGAACGAGA
The DNA here is from genome assembly GCA_963710105.1 of uncultured Chloroflexia bacterium. Taxonomy (GTDB): domain Bacteria; phylum Chloroflexota; class Limnocylindria; order Limnocylindrales; family CSP1-4; genus CF-46. Next base: position 1,637,968 of record CAVPYV010000001.1, on the reverse strand, counting down.
TGCTCGACGCGACGTTCCTCGCCGAGAACGCTGTCAACCACCGCGAGCGGACGATCGCCAAGCTCGCCGTCCGCTACGAGCAGCGCCTCCGGAAGGTCGGCGCGCTCGACTTCGACGACCTCCTGCTGAAGGCGGTCGAGCTCTTCGATCAGGCGCCGGACGTCCTCGCCCGCTACCAGGATCGCTGGCGCTACCTCCACGTCGACGAGTACCAGGACACGAACCGGCCGCAGTACCTCTGGATTCGCTCGCTGGCCGCGAAGCACCGCAATCTCGCGGTCGTCGGCGACGACGACCAGTCGATCTACCGCTGGCGCGGGGCCGACCTCCGGAACATCCTCGACTTCGAGCGCGACTATCCGGACGCCACGGTCGTGAAGCTCGAGCAGAACTACCGCTCGACCCAGCTGATCCTCGACGCCGCCCACGCCGTCGTCTCGCGCAACACGGAGCGGACCGACAAGAAGCTCTGGACCGACAAGAGCGGCGGCGCCAAGATCCAGCGCTTCGAGGCGTACAACGAGGAGGAGGAGGCGGAGTGGATCGCCCGCCAGGTCGAGGGCCTGGTCGGCGGCCGGGGATCCGTCCTGACCCGCCGCGCCGACGACGAGGACGCCGGCTCGCTCCGTGCCCGCGACATCGCGGTCATGTACCGGATGAACGCCCAGTCCCGGGCGATCGAGGAATTGTTCCTCCGCTACGGGATCCGCTACCAGCTCGTCGGCGGGACGCGGTTCTACAGCCGGCGCGAGGTCAAGGACGCCCTGGCCTACCTGCGGGTCCTCCGAAGTGACACCGACAGCGTCAGCTTCGAGCGGATCGTCAACGTCCCGGCGCGGGCGATCGGCGACAAGACGATCGAGGTCCTCCGCGGGGCGTCCGTCCGCGGCGGGATCTCGACCTGGGAGGCGATCGAGAAGGCCGGGCGCGGCGAGCTCGAGGGCCTGGGTCCACGGGCCCGGACCGCCCTCGCCGACTTCGCCGCCCTGATCCGGCGGCTGAGGAGCAAGGTCGGCGTCCTCGATCTGCCCGAGCTCCTCGACGAGACGCTCGAGGCGTCCGGCTACCGGGCGATGCTCGCCGACGGCTCGGAGGACGGCGAGGACCGCTGGGCGAACCTCCTCGAGCTGCGCTCGGTCACGACCCGCTACGACGACCTCGAGCCCGAGGACGCCCTCGACCGGCTGCTCGAGGAGACCGCCCTGGTGGCCGACCAGGACTCCTACGAGGGCGACGCGGACGCGGTCACGATGATCACCCTCCACGCGGCCAAGGGCCTCGAGTTCCCGGTCGTGTTCATCGCCGGCCTCGAGGAGGGCGTCTTCCCCCACAGCCGGGCGCTCGACGACGAGAAGGAGCTCGAGGAGGAGCGCCGCCTCGCCTACGTCGGGATGACCCGGGCGATGCGCCGGCTGTTCCTCTCGCACGCCTGGCGACGGGCGACCTGGGGGATGGGCCAGCCCTCGGTGCCGTCGCGGTTCCTGCTCGAGATCCCGGCCGAGCTGATGATCGGGCCGGACCTCGCGTCGGGCAGCGCCGGCCTGGACGTCGACCTCGACCTCGCCTTCGGCGCGCGCGGCACGACCCGCTTCGGCCGGCCGATGCGCCAGGGCACGGGCGGCGCGTGGCGGCAGGGAAGCGGCACGCCCGGCGCGCCGCCGGCGGGCCAGCCGTTCCGGCCGACCCGCGACCTCGGCGCGAAGCGCGAGGCCTACGCCGAGGGGGCGCCGTCGGGCTCGCTCGGGCGGCCCGGTGCCGACCGTGCGGAGCGCCCTGCGGCGAGCGCCGTTCGCCCGCCCCGGCCGATCATCCCCGGCGAACGCCAGTACCGCGACGGCGACCGCGTCCGCCACGGCCGCTGGGGCGACGGGATCGTCGTGACCAGCAAGCTGACCCGGAGCGACGAGGAGATCACGGTCGCGTTCAAGGATCCGGCGATCGGGCGCAAGACGATGCTCGCGAGCCTCGCCAACCTCGATCTCATCGGCTAGGGTCCGTCGCTCGGCGAGATGCCCGGCGATCCCGCGCCGTCTCAGCACGCCGTACCCGTATCCTCAGCGGGATGACCACCGCCCGACCGGACATCAACCTCGCCGGGATCGTCAGCCTCGCCGACTTCGAGCCCCTCGCCCGGGCGGCGATGGAGCCGGCCGCCTTCGACTACGTCGCGGGCGGGGCCTGGGACGAGCAGTCGCTGGCCGAGGCGGAGGCGGCGTGGCGCCGGCGGCGCCTGCGGCCACGCGTCCTCGTCGACGTCAGCCGGGTCGACCCGGCGACGACGATGGCCGGCGGCCCGGCGTCCCTTCCGGTCGGCGTCGCCCCGATGGCCGCTCACGGCCTGGCCCATCCCGACGCGGAGCTCGCAACCGTTCGGGCGGCGGCGGCCGCCGGGATCCCGTTCACCCTCTCGACGATGTCCACCGCGTCGATCGAGGAGGTCGCGGCCGCCGCGCCGGACGCGGTTCGCTGGTTCCAGCTCTACACCCAGGCGATGCCGAGCCGGACGCGGTCGCTCGTCGAGCGCGCCGCCGGGGCCGGCTACGGGGCGATCGTCGTGACCGTCGACCTGCCGGTGCTCGGGTACCGCGAGCGCGATCTGCGGACCGGGTTCGACCTGTCGGTGCCGCACGGCAACTTCCGCGACGGCGACGGCCCCGACCACGCCTCGCACGGCGGCGACCCCGACAGTGGGTACGACATCCTCCAGGAGCAGCTCGACCGGGGGCTCGTCTGGGACGACATCGAGCGGATCCGGAGCTGGTCGTCCCTGCCGCTCTTCCTCAAGGGGATCCTCACCGCCGAGGACGCCCGCCTCGCGGTCGAGCGCGGCGTCGACGGCGTGATCGTCTCGAACCACGGCGCGCGGCAGCTGGATCGGTCGATCGCCCCGGCGGACGCGCTCGAGGAGGTGGTCGCGGCGACCGCCGGCCGGGCGGAGGTCTGGGTCGACGGCGGGATCCGGCGCGGCCTCGACGTGGTGACGGCCGTCGCCCTCGGGGCGCGCGGGGTCCTCGTCGGGCGGCCGATCCTGTGGGCCCTGGCCGCCGCCGGGCAGGCCGGTGTCGAGCGCGCCCTGGCCCTCCTCCGGACGGAGACCGTGATCGCGATGACCCTCCTCGGCGCGGCGACGCCGGGCGATCTCGCGCGGGGCCACGTCGCGCCCGACTGAGCTGGGCCGATCAGGCCCGACGGACGCCCGCGCCTTGGGGCGCCTGATCCTGGACCGGATCAGAACAGAGACGAATGAGCGCGACGTCCGGCCGAATCCGCCAACCGCACCACCGATCCGGCGCGCCGTCGTGCGTGGTGGCCGAGGAGATGATCCGGGTGGGGATCAGGCGCCGCGGGCCTGCGAGCGGCCCACTGGGCCCGCGGGCCGGCGTGCAGCACCAATGGGCCTGGCCGAGCGAACGGCCGGCTCGCGCCGCGCCTCAGCGGGCAGCGCGGGTCAGCTGCTCGAGGTGCTCGGCGTAGTGCTCGTCGGCGTTGCCGCGGAACCAGTCGGCCAGCGGGTCGCCCTCGGTCCAGGCGAAGTGGCCGCCGTCGAAGAGCTCCTCGTCCGACGCACCCTCGATCGCCGCCACGAGCGCCCGGTAGGCGGCAGCCTCACCGCTCCGGACGTCGGCGAGCGTCCGGTCGCGGGCCGCGACGTAGAACGTCTCGTTGAGCTCGTCCGTCTCGACCGAGCCGTCCGGGTCGCGCCCGGCGCGAAGCGTCGCGACGTTGTCGACGACCCGGCGCTCCCAGGCCTCGAGGTGGGCCACGACGTCCTTGCGGGTCCAGACGTCGTCGACCCGCTCGAGCATCGCCTCATCCGACAGCCCGGCAATGATCGCCTCGAGGCGCGCCCGGCCGGCCGCGATCGCGGCGAGGAGCATGGTCCGGTTCATCGCCCCATCCTGGGCGACGTCCGTGTCAGGGCGTGTCACGAATGGACCCGCCGTCTCACGAAGACGACGCCGGGTCGATCGCCCGGCCCGACGACGCGAAGGCAAGGGTGGCGGCCAGCTCGAGCGCCGCCCCGGGCGCCACGAGGACGAGCCCGCCGGGCTCGCCACGGGCAAGCCGGCGGAGGCCGTCTGGGGCGTGGGTCTCGGGTTCGACCGCGACCCCGTCGACTCCGGCCGGGCTGGCGGCCACGATGAACGGCCGCCCGCCGGCGGGGGCGGCGACGGCCAGCTCCGCCCGGATCCCGGCGTCCGGCCAGTCGAGGACGACCGGCGGGTCGGCCAGGTCCGCCCAGGCGGCGTCGAGGCCGTCCGGCAGCTCCTCGAGGCGGCGCCGATCCAGGCGACCCGCCACCGGGACCGGCCGTGCCACCGTCGCGAGGTTCGAGGGGTGGACGGCGGCCGCGGCGATCGCGACCCGGACGGGCCGCCGGAACCACGGGTGGAACCCGAGCCCGGCAGGCATCGCCTCGTCCGACTCGTTCGTCACGCGCAGGACCAGGCGAAGCCGGCCGCCGTCGATCCGGATCTCCTCCTCGACCACGTAGCGCCACGGCCAGCCGTCGCCGCCGGCCTCGATCCGGAATGTCGCGCCGTCGGGCAGGGCAGCGACGACGGCCCACTCCCGGCGCGACACCTGGCCGTGAATCGCCGTCCCGTCGGGGAACGTCGGCGGCAGGTCGATCGCGCGGCCGGCGGCGACCGCCGGGCCGCTCGGCAGCCGGTTACACCACGGCGCCATCGGGTAGCAGCCCCAGAAGTACGGGTCCTCGATGTGGCGCGCCAGGTCGGCCGGCGTCCGGAGCAGGTCGTGGCCATGGACGCGGAGGCGATGCAGCCGCGCCCCGGCAGCCGGCAGGATCTCGACCTCGATCGGCCCGCCGCCGCCGATCGTCACGAGCGGGCCTGCGCCGCTCATGGGCTGCCCGGCGTCCACGGCCGGACGGCAGCCGCGCCGCGCTCGAGGACGGCGAACTGGTTCGCGTCGGCGTGGAGCCACGGCCCGACCTCGCCGTCGGGCCACTGGGCCCGGACCTCCGCGCCGTCGGCGCTGCCGAGCCCGACATGGATCCAGCCGAGCTCGCCACCGAGGTGGCCGCCGCCGACCGTCAGCTCGCGGCGGCTCGTCGTCTCGCCGACCCGGACCTCGACCCAGGCCCCGATGGCGTCGCGGTTCGGACCGGGCTCGGTCAGCCGCAGGCCGATCCACGAGCCCATCGCCGCGGGCGCCGTGGCGTCTCCGCCGCCGACGTTGCGCCAGACGCCGACCGGGGCGCCGTAGTTGACCTGGACGAGATCGAGGAGGCCGTCGAGGTTGAGATCCGCGAGGGCCGCCCCGCGGCCGCGCTCGAACGTGACGATCCCGGCACCGGCCGCGCCTTCGACGAATGTCCCGTCGGGCTGGCCGAGGAGGAGGTTGCTCGGGTCCTTTGCCGCGTAGGTCGGCATGACGTTGACGTTGCCCTTCGAGACGAACAGGTCGATCAGGCCGTCGTTGTTGACGTCCTCGAAGTCGGGGTGCCAGGCCGTCGAGGGCAGGGCGTCGCCGCCGGTGAACGGCTGGGCGACGAGGACGCCGCGCTTGAGGGCGATGTCGCGGTAGGCCGGTTGCTGCGGCCCGGCCGCCAGCGCCTGGAGCTTGTTGTCACCCTGGCTGGTGAGGTACACGTCCGGGTAGCCGTCGCCGGTCACGTCGTAGCTCGCGATGCCCATCCCCCAGACCTGGACGCTGCGCCAGCCGTCGGCGTCGGTGTAGAGCCGCGGGGCGGCGCCCGGCTCGATCCGCCAGAGCTGCTCCTCGCCGTCGACGTAGTACTGGCGGTCGTTCGTCACCCGCAGGTCGCGTCGGCCCGAGCGGTCCCAGTCGCTGAACAGCATCGACAACGTGCAGAAGCCCGGCGCCAGGACCGACGGGGCGCCATAGCGCGGGCCCCCGGCCGCCGGCCGGACCAGGGCGTTGTCGTCGCAGTCGAACGTCGGCTGGCCGGCCGCGAGCTTCAGGTAGCGCCCGATCGCCAGGGTCGGCAGCGCCGCCGACCCTTCCCACGTCGCGCTGAACCCGCTCGTCCAGCCGGCCCCGCCGTCAAGCGACCAGCCGGCGTTGCCGTCGGCGAACGCGCAGTCGCCCAGGCCGCGCAGGAGGCGGAGGCCGTCGACCCGGAGGATCGCGAGGTCGGTCGTCCCGTCGCCGTCGACATCGAGCGGATACGCGCCGAGGACGCCCGGCCCGAGCGTCGCGCCCGCTGCCCCGCCCGCGCCCGCATCGGCCTCGGCGAAGCGCAGCGCGCCGCCGATGGGACTCTCGTTGCGGTAGAGGCCCGATGGGTTCGCGCCGCCGGCAACGAGCAGGTCCGGCCGGCCGTCGCCGTCGCAGTCGAAGGCCGCGACCCCGCCGCCGGTCGCGTAGTCGGAGCTCCCGTCGTAGGTCGTGGCGATCCCGGCGCTGGCGCGCTCGTCGACGAGGTGAGGCGGGCCCAGCGCCCCGCCACCGCCGCCGCCGGCCGGACCGAACCGGGTCCATGCCGCCGCGCCGAGCGCGACGGCGAGGATCGCGAGCGTCCCGACGAGCACCGCGATCCGTGGCCGCGTCATCCGCTGCCCACCGTCCCCCGGCGACATGGCCGAGTCCCGCCGGCCACGGCCCGCGACCTCACCGGCCGAGCTGCCCGGCGTAGTACCGCTGGGCGAGCGCCCACGCCTCCTTGCCGCACTGCGCGCCGATGATCCGGCCGTTGAAGTCGTCGGCCTGGATGTGGATCCCGCCCCACAGCCGGGACTGGCCGGCCTGGTCGGAGGCGTCGTAGTACGTCGCCCACTCGAGGCGGATGTCGGTCGTCGGGCCCTTCTCGAACTTCAGCGAGTTCGCCGGGATCGTGTAGCCGCTGATCCCGCCCGGGAAGTACTCGCTGCCGGTGAACGCGGTGAGGACCTCGGCGGCGGCCCGGCTGAACGTGCTGTGGCCGGACGCGTAGCCCTGGAACGAGGGGGTGACGAACGTCGGCAGCTGATACGGCACCCAGTCGCCGGCGAGCATCCAGACGGCGCCGGTGGCCTGGGTCTTCGGGTCCGCCGGGTTGCCGCCCCACGCCTTGATCGCGATCTTGCCGATGTCGGCGGCGAGCGCCGCGTGGCGCTGGCCCGGGGCGCTGGACTCGGCCGTGATCACCTCGATCAGGCCGGGCACGAGGGGGAGCCCCTCCGGGTCGTACGACGGGCCGGTCGGATCGCTCGACTGGCCGAGCCCGCCCAGGTAGCGGATCATCGTGATCGGGCGGACCGAGTCGTACGCGCCCTTGAGGCCCCACGCCGCGATCGCCGCGTCGTGGACGGCGCCGTTCAGGGCGAGGTACAGCTTGACGTCCCACTCGAGGCGCGGCACCGCCGGCCCGTCGCCGCCGATCCGGAGGTTCGGGGCGAGCTCGTCGGACGTGGCGTTGGCGAGGACGTTCCAGTGGCCGGGCGGAGTCTCGGACTTCGGGCCGTCCGCCCAGAACTCGGCCATGACCCGGCCGAAGTCACCGAGGTTGACGATGTCCGGCGGGTACGGCTGGCCGGTCGCCGGGTTCACCGGGTGGCCGGTGCCGGCGTTCGATCCGAGCGGGTTGCCGCCGCGGGCGCCGGGCGAGACGTCGATCGTCGCGCCAGTCGAGGCGTCCAGCAGGCTCGAGTCGCGGATGACCTCGACCGCCTGGTCCTTGTAGGCCTGGTCCGTGGCCGGGTCGCCGAGGTGGGGCGGGGGACCGGGATCGATCGGCGTCCCGCTCGCCCCGCCGGGCGGCAGGGCGAAGGACGTCACGTGTCCCCAGTGCGGCCCGACGGCCTGCTGGACGCCGTTCGTCACCGGGATCCCGTTCTGCGAGATCATGTGCGCGATCTGGAGCGGCTGCCAGCGGTTCGGGTCGATGAGGGTCGTCCCGGTCCGGTCGACGACGAGGGGCGGGTTGACCGGCGTGTAGTCGGGGGTCGCGTAGCCGCCGGCCTCGTTCGAGCCGTCGTCGTGGGTCGCCGCGAGCACCGTCGCCGCGATCCGGTTGCCCACGGCCGCCGGGCCGTTGCCGGTCGTCGAGGCGTCGCCGATCGGGTAGCAGAGGGCGTCCATCAGGTCGTCGAACTCCGAGAGGGAGTCGGCCCCGCCGACGGCCTTGATGTAGCGGGCGCTGAGCAGCCGGTACGCCGCGTAGCTGATCGCCTCGTCGCGGGCGGCGCCGACGTCGAGCGCGGTGTGCTTCTCGGTGAACAGGTCGCCCGAAGCGACCGGGTCGTAGGTCGCCCAGGCGTCCCACATCGCGACCGAGGTGTGGAAGAGGTTGCGGGCGTGGACGGGCGGGTTCGGGAGGGCTCGCCGGATCGCGTCGAGGAGCGCCTCGTCCCAGCGCCGGGCGACGCTCCAGTCCGGGTGCTCGGCGATCGGGGCGCAGCGCGCGGCGTTCGACGCCCGCTCGACCGTCAGGGCGCCGAAGGTCCCGGCCGTGACCACGACCGCGATCGCGACGACGAACCCCCTGACCCCGATCCTCGACATGCCTCGACCTCCTGTGCCGGGGAACCGGCGCTGCCGGACGCCCGGCCGGCTCAGTGCGCAGCCGCCCCGCCGCCGCGTGCGACGCGATCGAGCTCCACCAGCGTCGCGATGCTACCGCGACTGAACGCCAGGTCGATCCGCGGCGGGGTTCCGTCGAGGATCGCGGCCTGGAGGTCGTCCACCTCGGCCCGGTACTGGTCGACGGACGGGACGTCGAGCGGGGTCGCGATGCCGTCGCGATGGATCGTGACGACCGGCGCCGGGCCGTCCGGCTCGGGCAGGAACGGCGAGTCGATGACGAGCGTCGCCGCGGTCCCGACGATCTCCGCCCGCTGGCGGTCAGCGGAGGCGAACCCGCTGTCGAACAGCGCCAGCAGGCCGCCGGGGAAGCGGAGCTCGCCCGCGAACGTCCGGTCGACCCCGCGCTCGTCGAAGCGGGCCACCGCCGCAACGGCCTCCGGCTCGCAGCCGGCGATCCGGCGGGCGAGGCTGACCGGGTAGCAGCCGACGTCCCACAGCGACCCGCCGCCCATCGTCGGATCGATCCGGGGGTCGTTCGGGGTCGAGAGGGGGAACGAGAACGCGGCGCTGACGACCTGGAGCGGCCCGAGCTCGCCGGACGCGGCGACCTCGAGCGCGGCGCGGGTCTGGGGATGGTGGAGGTACATGAAGCCCTCGACGGCGATCCGCCCGTTCCGGGCCGCGGCCGCCGCGACGGCGTCGACCTCGGCGACCGACAGGGCGAGCGGCTTCTCGCACAGGACGTGCTTCCCGGCCTCGAGGGCCCGGATCGACCACGGCGCGTGGAGGTGGTTCGGCAGCGCGACGTAGACGACGTCGATCGCGCGATCGGCGAGGAGCTCCTCGTACGACCCGTAGGTCACGGCCGCGCCATGGCTCGCCGCGAAGGTCCGGGCCCGTCCGAGGTCCCGGCTGGCGACGGCGCGGAGGGTCCCGCGGGGGTTCTCGACCAGCGCCCGGGCGATCCGCGGCGCGATCCGGCCCGGCCCGATGATGCCCCACTGCAGCCGGGTCATCCCCTCGTCCGCCTCCTCGCGTCGGCCCGGCCGACCGCCGGCTCGCGGCCACCCGCGGTCGCGCCGCGACGCCGGCTTGACACGGGCACCGAACTTGTACGACGGTAGCACAAACATTTGATCAAGAGGATCACAAATCACGTGACGGCCCGGCGCGAACCAGTCGGTCAGCGCAGCGAGACGGTGCGACGCGCCAACCTGAGCGCGATCGTCCGTCAGCTTCACGACGGCGGCCCTCTGTCGCGCTCGGAGCTGGTCGCTCGGACCGGACTCACCCGCAGCGCGATCCGCGGGCTGATCGGTGAGCTGACGAGTGGGGGCCTCGCCGTCGAGCAGCCGGCCATCCCGCTCGGGACCCCCGGCCGGCCGTCGCCCGTGGTCCGGCTCGAGCCGGAGCGGGCGACCACCCTGGCGCTCGAGATCGAGGTCGACTCTCTGGCGGCCGCTCTCGTCGGCCTGGGCGGGACCGTCCTGGCGTCGACCACGGTCGAGCGGCCGCGCGATCGCGCCTCGGTCGAGGCGATCGTGGCCGACCTGGTCGGGCTCGCCGACCACGTGCTCCGGCCGCGCCGCCGGCGGGCCGCCCTCGTCGGCGTCGGGATCGCGGTCGCGGGCGTCGTCCGCCGGACCGATGGCTTCGTCTGGATGGCGCCGAACCTCGGCTGGCGCGACGTCCCGCTCGGCGACCTCCTCGGGAAGAGCCTGGGCCTGGACGTCCCCCTCGAGGTCGCGAACGAGGCGGACCTCGGGGCCCTCGCCGAGGTTCGCCGGGGCGCCGCCCGCGGCGCCGACCACGTCCTCTACCTGTCGGGCGAGGTCGGGGTCGGCGGCGGGATCATCGTCGACGGCCGGCCCCTTGCCGGGGTCGCGGGCTACGGGGGCGAGATCGGGCACCTGCCGGTCAACCCCGCCGGAATCACGTGCGCCTGCGGCTCGACCGGCTGCTGGGAAACCGAGGTCGGCGCGACCGCGATCCTGCGCCGGGCCGGCCGGGCCGCCGCCGGCGGGCGCCGCGAGATCGACGCGGTCCTGGACGCGGCCCGGGCGGGCGATCCGGTGGCCCTCGGCGCGCTCGAGGAGACGGGGCGCTGGCTGGGGATCGGCCTGGCCGGGCTGGTCAACGTCCTCAACCCGCGGGTCGTGGTGTTCGGCGGCCTGTTCGAGCACCTGTTCCCGTTCATCGAGGCAACCGTCCACGCCGGCCTCGACCGGGCGGCCCTGCGGCCGCCGCGCGAGCTCGTCTCGCTCGTCCCATCGGCCCTGGGCGACGACGCCCCGCTGCTCGGGGCCGCGGAGCTGGCGTTCGAGCCGATCCTCGGCGATCCGGCCCGCTGGCTGGGTCGGCCCGACCCGCTGCTCGACCGGGTTCCGGCATGAGCGTCCGGCCGGCCCGCCGTCACGGCGCCGCACATCACGTCTCCGTTCAGCGGAATTTCGCCACATGCGGTGCAAGGAGGGGAGTAGCCTAGCGCGGGATATCGACCGTCACTACCTACGGGGATGTCCACAGGAGGAGTTACCGGATGAAGCACACTCGTACGCTCGCGGCCGTCGCTGCCACGGCAGCCATGGTCTTGAGCGCCTGCTCGTCGACGGCGTCGACGGCGCCGTCGGGCGGCGGCGGCGGCTCGGCCGCCGGCTGCGTCGTCGGCGTGTCGTGGAACAACTACACCGAAGAGCGCTGGGCGAAGTGGGACGAGCCCGCGATCAAGGCGGCTCTCGAGGCCGCCGGCGCGACCTACGTGTCGAACGACGCGAAGTCCTCGGCCGAGACCCAGGCCACGAACGTCGAGAACCTGATCTCGCAGAGCAAGGCCAAGGTCCTGATCATCCTGGCCCAGGACGGCACCGCCATCAAGTCGTCGGTCGCCAAGGCCACCGCGGCGGGCATCCCCGTCATCGCCTATGACCGCCTGATCGAGGATCCGGCCGTCCTGTACACGACCTTCGACAACGTCGAAGTCGGTCGCATGCAGGCCCGCGAGGTCTTCAAGGCCGTTCCCAAGGGCAACTACGTGTTCATCATGGGCAACAAGGCCGATGCGAACGCGGACTTCCTGCGGAGCGGTCAGAACGAGATCATCAAGGCCGCGGTCGACTCGGGCGACATCAAGAACGTCGGTGAGACCTACACCAACGACTGGAAGCCCGAGCTCGCCAAGACCGAGATGGAGCAGTTCCTGACGGCCAACAACAACAAGGTCGACGCCGTTCTCTCCGAGAACGACGGCATGGCCGGCGGCGTCATCGCGGCGCTCCACGACCAGGGCCTCGACGGCAAGGTCGCGGTCTCCGGCCAGGACGGCGATCAGGCCGCCCTGAACCGGGTCGCCCTCGGGACGCAGGTCGTGGACGTCTGGAAGGACGCCCGCCTCCTCGGCAAGACGGCCGGCGACGCAGCCGTGGCGCTGTGCGGCGGCACCAAGGTCGACAAGATCAGCGGCGCCGCGCCGTTCCAGACGCCGGGCGGCGTCAGCGTCAGCGGCATCCTGCTGAAGGCCGACCCGATCACGAAGGCCAACCTCAAGGACGTCCTTGACGCGGGCTGGATCACGAAGGACGCCCTGTGCAAGGACGTCAAGGCCGGCTCGGTCGACGTCTGCGGGTGATCCCCAGCTGACGACCTCGTCGTAGACCTGCGCCCTGCCCCGCGGACCTCCGCGCGGCAGGGCGCATCCCGTTCATCCCAGTCGTCCCAGGGAGGCGTGGCGGTGACCGAGGCACCTTCGACCCCGAGCGCGGCAACCGAACGCCCGTTCCGCAACGTCGGCTCGCTGATCTCGTCGCTCGAGATCGACACCCGACTGCTCGGCATGTTCGCGGCGCTCGCGATCATCTGGCTCGGCTTCAACGTCATCTCGGGCGGCAACTTCCTGACGACCCGCAACCTCTGGAACCTGTCGGTCCAGAGCTCGTCCACCGCGATCATGGCGACGGGCATGGTCCTGATCATCGTGTCGCGGAACATCGACCTGTCCGTCGGGTCGCTCCTGGGCTTCCTCGGCTACACGATGGCGATGGTCCAGGCGATCTGGATCCCGACCACGCTCGGGCTCGGGTTCGACCAGCCGTACACGTGGGTCGTCGCCCTCCTCGTCGGCCTCGTCCTCGGGATCATCGTCGGCGCGATCCAGGGCTTCATCGTCGCTACGGCGGGGTGCCGGCGTTCATCGTCACCCTCGGCGGCCTCCTCGTCTGGCGCGGCGTCCTCTTCAAGTACGAGAAGGGCCAGACGATCGCGCCGATGGACAAGACGTTCCAGCTCATCGGCGGCGGACCGATCGGCTCGCTCGGCGAGTGGCCGAGCTGGATCCTCGGGATCGTGGCCTGCGCCGCGATCGCCTACTTCCTGATCGCCGGCCGCCGCCGCCGGCGGACCTACGGGTTCCCGGTCCGGCCGACCTGGGCGATCGTGACCGTGATCGGCGCGGCCTGGGTCGCGGTCCTCGCGTCCGTGTGGGTCGCCAACAACTACTTCTGGCCGGAGGCGTCGGCCCACCAGTACGCGATCGACCACGGGATCGCGGAGCCGCCGGGCGGCCTCCAGATCCCGGTCGGGATCGCGTTCCCGGTCCTGATCATGATCGCGGTCACGATCGTGATGACGGTCATCGCCACCCGCCGCCGGTTCGGCCGCTACGTGTTCGCGATCGGCGGCAACCCGGAGGCGGCCGAGCTCGGCGGCATCAACGTCCGGATGACGATCGTGAAGACGTTCGTCCTGATGGGGATCCTGTGCGCGATCAGCGGGGCGATCCAGACCGCCCGGCTGAACGCCGGGGTCACGAGCCTCGGCGTCCAGGCCGAGCTCGACGTCATCTCCGCGGCGGTGATCGGCGGGACGTCCTTCGCCGGCGGCATCGGGACGATCCCCGGGGCGATCCTCGGCGCGGTCGTCATGCAGTCGCTGCGCTCGGGGATGGTCCTCCTCAACTTCGATTCGCCGACCCAGGACATCGTCGTCGGCATCGTCCTCGTCGCAGCCGTCTTCCTCGACTCGGCGCTGCGGCGGCGGTCGGCCCGATGAGCAGCGGAGGCACGGAGATGCCCGCGACCCCGGCGGCGCCCCTCGTCGAGATGCGCAACATCAAGATCGCGTTCGGCGGCGTCCACGCCGTCGACAACGTGACGGTCGACCTGCGACCGGGCGAGGTCATGGGCCTCGTCGGCGGCAACGGCGCCGGCAAGTCGACGCTGATGCGGGCCCTGTCGGGGGCCCATCCGCCCGATTCGGGCCAGATCCTCGTCGACGGCCGGCCGGTCGTGATCGGCAATCCGCGCGACGCCAAGACGCTCGGGATCGAGACGATCTACCAGACGCTGGCTCTCGCCGACAACGTCGATGCCGCGGCGAACATGTTCCTCGGCCGCGAGCTCACGACCCGGACCGGCACGCTCGACGAATCGGCGATGGAGTCGTCGACGCGCAAGGTCATGGGCCGGCTGAACCCGAACTTCAAGAACTTCAAGTCGGCGGTCCGATCCCTGTCGGGCGGCCAGCGCCAGTCCGTCGCGATCGCCCGGGCCGTCCACTTCAACGCCCGGATCCTGATCATGGACGAGCCGACGGCGGCCCTCGGGCCGGCCGAGACCGAGCAGGTCCGCAGCCTCATCCGCCAGCTGAAGGCCGAGGGCATCGGCATCTTCCTCGTCAGCCACGACATCCACGACGTGTTCGACCTGTCCGAGCGGATCAGCGTCATGTACCACGGGCGGATCGTCGGGACGGTCGAGAAGGACAAGGTGACCACGGACGCGATCCTGGCGATGATCATCCTCGGCAAGAAGCCCGACGAGGTGACCGAGAGCGACCTGGCCGAGCTCCGCGCCTGACCGGGGCGGCGGCGCGGCACGGTTCGCCCCGCGCCACGGCTCGCCCGCCCGCGGCACGGTTCGCCTCGCGCCCGCCGTCGGGCCGGGCGGCGCTAGGCGATCCGGTGGAACGTCGGCGCGAGGGCCGGGTAGAGCCCCCGGAACCGCTCGTGCGCCTCGCGGTAGGCCGCCGCGTCCGGGCCGGGGCTCGCCGCCGGAGCGGCCGTGGTCAGCGCCGCGGTTGCCTCGGGCACGCTCGCGAACCAGCCCGCGCCGACGGCCGCCAGGAGGGCGGCCCCGAACGCCGCGCCCTCGGTCGTGCTGACCGTCGCGAGCTCCGCCTCGAGGACGTCGGCCAGGATCTGGCGCCACAGCCCGCTGGCGGTGCCGCCGCCGGAGATCCGGATCAGGTCCGGCGCCGGCATCCCGGCCGCGATCATCAGGTCGAGCCCGTCGCGCAGCCCGAAGGCGACGCCCTCGAGGACGGCCCGGGTGAGGTGGCGCCGCTCGTGGCGGATCGTCAGGCCGATGAAGCCCGCCCGGGCCAGGGGATCGGGGTACGGGCTGCGCTCGCCGGTGAGGTACGGGAGGAAGAGCAGGCCGTCGCTGCCGGGCGGAACGTCGGCGGCCTCGGCGACCAGGTCGCCGAAGGCGACGCCGGGGGCCAGCGTGTCGCGGAACCAGCGCAGGCTGCCGGCGGCCGACAGCATCACCGACATCAGGTGCCAGCGATCGGGCACCGCGTGACAGAAGGCGTGGACGCGGCCCGCGGGCTCCACGACCGGCCGGTCGGTCGCGGCGAAGACGACGCCCGACGTCCCGAGGGACAGGGCGACCGACCCGGGGTCGACGACCCCGACCCCGACGGCGTTCGCGGCCTGGTCGCCGCCGCCCGCCACGACCGGCGTCCCCGCCCGCAGCCCGCTGGCGTCGGCGGCGGCCGCGGTGAGCGCGCCGGTCGGGGCCGGGCCCTCGAAGGTCGTCGGAAGCCAGCCCGGATCGATCGCCGAGCGCAGCGAGCACCTCCGGCGACCAGTCGCGCGCGGCGAGGTCGAAGAGGATCGTCCCCGAGCCGTCGGCCTTGTCGGTCGCGTGCTCGCCGGTCAGGCGCAGCCGGACGTAGTCCTTCGGCAGCAGGATGTGGGCGACCCGCCGCCAGATGTCGGGCTCGTGATCGCGGATCCAGACGAGCTTCGGCGCGGTGAACCCGGTCAGCGCGTCGTTGCCGGTGATCGCGATCAGGCGCTCGGGACCGACCGCGGCGCGGATCGCCTCGCACTCGGCGGCCGTTCGCTGGTCATTCCAGAGGATCGCCGGCCGGAGGACCTCGTCCGCCGCGCCGAGCACGACGGCGCCGTGCATCTGGCCGGTCAGCCCGATCGCGACGACGTCGTCGCCGGTGACGCCGGTCGACGCCAGCACCGAGCGGATCGCGGCGATCGCCGCGGTCCACCACAGCCCCGGATCCTGCTCGCTCCAGAGCGGTCGCGGGACGTCGAACGGGTACTCGGCGACCCCCACGCCGGTCACGGCGCCGGCCTCGTCGACGAGGACCGCCTTCGTCGCCGTCGTCGAGACGTCGAGACCGAGGACGAACGCCACCCGGGGTCGGCCGGTCAGCGCCCGCTGCCGGTTCCGACGGGTTCGGGCCGGCCGGCCGTCCACAGGACCTGGTTGACCGCGTCCTCGAGGCGCTCCTGCCCGCCGGAGACCGGGCGCGGGTCGATCTCGCCGGAGGCGACCTGCGCCTCGAGCGACGCGAGCGTCTCCCGGCCGTCGAGGATCGCCGCCCCCAGGCCGCCGTTCCAGCCCGCGTAGCGCTCCTCGAGCGGTCGCGAGAGCGTCTCGCGCTCGACCAGGTCGGCGGCCACGAGGAGGGCCCGGGCGAGCGTGTCGATGCCGCCGACGTGGGCGTAGAACAGGTCGTTGCGATCGGTGCTCTGGCGGCGCAGCTTCGCGTCGAAGTTGAAGCCGCCGGTCGTGAGCCCCCCGCCGCGGAGGATCTCGTAGATCGGCAGGGCGAGGTCCTCGACCGAGTTCGGGAACTGGTCGGTGTCCCAGCCGTTCTGGGGATCGCCCCGGTTCGCGTCGATCGAGCCGAGCATGCCGTTGGCGACGGCATAGGCGACCTCGTGATGGAACGAGTGGCCCGAGAGGGTGGCGTGGTTGGCCTCGATGTTCAGGCGGTACTCGTCCTCGAGCCCGTGCCGGACGAGGAAGCCGTGGATCGTGGCCGAGTCGTAGTCGTACTGGTGCTTCGTCGGCTCCATCGGCTTCGGCTCGATCAGGAGCGTCCCCTCGAACCCGATCCGGTGCTTGTGGTCCGCGACCAGGTGGAGGAACCGGGCGAGCTGCTCGCCCTCGCGCCGGAGGTCCGTGTTCAGGAGGGTGTCGTAGCCCTCGCGGCCGCCCCACAGGACGTAGTTCGTGCCGCCCAGCCGCTGGGTGACCTCGAGCATGTGCTTGACCTGGGCGGCCGCGTAGGCGAACACCTCCGGGTCGGGGTTCGTCGCCGCGCCGCCCTGGTAGCGGGGATGGGTGAAGAGGTTGGCGGTGCCCCACAGGAGCGTCGCGCCCGTCCGCTCCTGGTAGCCGAGCGCGTCGTCGGTCAGGGCGTCGAGGTTGGCGCGGAACTCCGCGAACGAGGCGCCCTCAGGGGCGACGTCCCGATCGTGGAAGCAGTAGTACGGCGTGCCCAGCTTCTCGATGAACTCGAACGCGACGGCCATCTTCTGGCGGGCCGCCGTCATCGGCTCGGCCGCGGGGTCGAGCCACGGCCGATCGAGGGTCCCGACGCCGAACATGTCGCGGCCGTCCCAGGCGAACGAGTGCCACAGGCAGACGCCGATCCGGAGGTGATCCTCCATCCGCTTGCCGAGCACGACGCGGTCCGGCTCGTAGACCTTGAAGGCGAGCGGATCGGTCGAGTCCGGGCCGCCGAACGGGATCGGGCCCGTCACCCCGGGGAAGAAGGCGTCGCCCACGATCCGATCCTCCGTTCCGGCGACGGATGCGCGTCGCCGCACTCACGTGGCTGGGATGATTTGTAGGAGCCTATCACATATTCGCCCGGTCGCGACGTGGGCGGCCGTCGCAGGGTGTGCTTCGTCGTCGCCGTCCCTATCCTGTGGCGATGACCGACGAGGAGGCCGCGCCCGCCGCGGAGACGGCCCACGCGCCCGATGGGCTGCCGGTCGAGCCCGCCCTGATCGCCGAGGCCGCGGCCCTGAACGAGGCGGAGGCGGCGGCCCGCCACCGCGAGCTGGCGGACGAGATCGAAGCGGCCAACCGGGCCTACTACGAGGCGGACGCCCCGCTCCTGACCGACGCGGAGTGGGACCAGCGCTTCCGCCGGCTCGTCGCCCTCGAGGCGGCCTGGCCGGCCCTCGTGACGCCGGATTCGCCGACGCAGCGCGTCGGGGCCCGGCTGGCCGGGACGTTCGACGAGGTCCGCCACCGCCGCCCGATGCTGTCGCTCTCGAACGCCTTCAGCCACGACGAGCTGCGCGCCTTCGACGCCCGCGTGCGGCGCGGCCTGGGACTGCCCGCGGCGCCCGAGCCCGCGCCGGACCTGACGTACGTCGCGGAGCTGAAGATCGACGGTCTCGCGATCACCCTCCGCTACGAGCGCGGCCGCTTCGTCCAGGGCGCCACTCGCGGCGACGGGACCACCGGCGAGGATGTCACGGCGAACCTCCGGACGATCCGGAGCGTCCCCACCCGCCTCGCCGAGCCGGCCACCCTCGACGCCCGGGGCGAGGTGTACATGCCCAAGGCCGAGTTCGCCCGGATCAACGCCGAGCGCGAGGAGCTCGGCCTGCCGCTCTACGCCAACCCCCGCAACTCCGGGGCTGGCTCCCTCCGCCAGAAGGACCCGACGGTCACGGCCAGCCGCCAGCTCAGCACGTGGGCCTATCAGCTGATCGAGGAGGACGACACCGCCGCGACGTCCGCGCCCGTCGTGGCCGACCCGGTCGAGGCCGACCCGGTCGAGGCCGCCCCGCCGGGCGTGACCAGCCAGTCGGCCGCCCTCGACCGGCTCGCCGCGCTCGGCTTCGCGGTCAACCCGGATCGCCAGGCCGGGCTCGACATCGACGGCGTCATCGCCTTCACCGAGGCGTGGCGCGAGGAGCGCCACGGCCTCCCGTACGAGACCGACGGCGTCGTCGTCAAGGTCGACCGGTTCGACCAGCAGGCCCGCCTCGGGATGGTCAGCCGCGCTCCCCGCTGGGCGATCGCCTACAAGTTCCCGCCCGAGCAGGTCGAGACCGTCCTCGAGGACGTCGTCGCGTACGTCGGGCGGACCGGGACGCTGACGCCGGTCGCCCATCTGACGGCGGTGAAGGTCGCCGGCTCCACGGTCACCCGGGCGACCCTCCACAACCTCGACGAGATCGGCCGGAAGGGCCTCCTGATCGGCGACCACGTGATCCTCCAGAAGGCCGGCGACGTGATCCCCGAGGTCGTCCGCCCGCTCGCCGAGAAGCGGACCGGCGCGGAACGGCCGTTCGCGATGCCCGAGCGCTGCCCGGTCTGCGACACGCCGATCGTCCGCGACGAGGGCGCCGTCCGCCACTACTGCCCGAACCTCGCCTGCCCTGCGCGCGTCGCCCAGGAGTTCCAGCACTTCGTCGGGCGGGGCGGGATGGACATCGAGGGCGCCGGCTGGAAGGTCCTCGAGCAGCTCCTCCAGACCGGTCTCGTCCAAGCGCCGCGGCGACTTCTTCCGGCTGTCGGTCGAGGACCTCGAGGGGCTGGACCGCTTCGCCCGGAAGAGCGCCGAGAACCTCCACGCGTCGATCCGCAAGGCGCGCCGCCGGCCGCTGGAGCGGATCCTGGCCGGGCTCGGCATCCCCCAGGTCGGGTTCACCACCGCGATCGAGCTGGCGGCCTGGCTGGCCGCCGAGGTTCCCGCCGAGGGCCCCGCCGGCGGCGCGCCGGTCGGGCCGGACTGGCTCCGCCGGGCGGCCGCGCGGCTCGAGGAGGTCGCGACGAGCGAGCCGGAGCGCTTCGTCGAGATCGAGGGGATCGGTCCGACCGTGTCGACCGCGCTCGCGGCGTGGTTCGGCGAGGGCGGCCCGGGCCGGGCGGTCCTCGAGGATCTCGCCGACGCCGGCGTCGAGGCCGAGCTGCCGGCGCCTCGGCCGGCCGGCCGGGGAGGGGAGTCGGCGGCCGCCGGACCGCTGGCCGGCAAGACCGTCGTCGTCAGCGGCACGATCGAGGGCTACAGCCGCGACGAGGCCGAGCAGGCGGTCCGCGACGCCGGCGGCAAGCCGTCGGGCTCGGTGTCGAAGAAGACCGACTACCTGGTCGCCGGGCCGGGTGCGGGCTCGAAGCTGGCGAAGGCCGAGGAGCTCGGCGTCCCGGTCCTCGACGCGGCGGGCTTCGCCCGGCTCCTGGCCGGGGACGCGACGGCCGGCGATGGCCCCGCGGACCAGCAGGATCGGAGCGACTCGTGAACGATGCCGAGGCGGCGTTCGCCGAGCGCCTCGCGAGCGATCTCGCGACCGTCCTCGGCGCCGGCGTCGCGGTCGACGACATCGAGCTCTCGACGGGCGATGAGGCGTGCACGGTCCGGGCGACCCTCCTCGTCGAGGGCCGGGTCGAGACGATCGAGGTCAGCGCCCCCGACGTCGTCGCGCTCTACCGGCCGCTCGTCGAGCGGGCGGCCGAGATCCGCCTCGCCGCGGCCTGGTGGCGGATGATCGGGCCGAGCTGACCCGCGGCCCTCGCCCGATCATCCGAGGGCGCCGTTGAGCTGGCCCCAGATCGCAGCCGGCTGCCAGTCGAGCGGCTCGCCGCGGATCATCCGGACGTTGCCCATCTCCTCGGTCCAGCCGGCGGCCCGCAGCCGGGCCCGGCCCGCGACGTTGCCGGCCAGCACCCCGGCGCCCGCCCTGCCGCCCGCCCCGGTCGAGTGGCGCCGGATCTCGAGGAGGCGGAGCGCGTCGTCCGGCTCGCGGGCGATCAGCGCCCCGCCACGCCACGGGGCGCGGGCGAGGAACCCCCGGATCGTCCCGTCGGCGTCGGCTGCGACGAACGTGGTGTCCGGCGCCAGCACCGACTGCAGGACCGCGCCGCGATCCTCGCCGGTGACCTCGCGATCGAGCGCGAGCGTCCCCGCCAGGTCGCCGGCCGCGAACGGCCGGATGCCGAGGCCCGGCGGCTCGTCGGTCGGAGGCAGGCCGTCGATCGAGAACCGGACCTGGTGCGTCGAGAACGGTGAAGCCCTCACGCTCGTAGATCGGCCGGCCGAGGGGCGAGGCGATGAGGATCTGGGTCCGGCAGCCACGGGCCTCGAGATCGTCGATGACTGTCCGGGTGAGTCGCCGGCCGAGGCCGCCCCGGCGCTGGTCCGGGGCGACGAAGATCACTCCCACCCAGCCGGCATGGCCGTGGGCCGAGCCGCAGCCGGTGCCCACGATCCGACCGTCGAGCTCGGCCACGATCGGGGCGATCGTTGGCTGTCCAAGCGCCCACGAGAAGAACTCGCGACGGTCCCCGAACGACTCGCGCACCAGCAGCTCCGCCGCCGGTTCGACGTCGGCAGCGGTCATCGGCCGGATCCGGGCGGTCACTCGTCCGGTGCGTCGAAGGCCTTGAGGATCACGTCGCTGGGATCGGTCACGGGCGGCCACTCCTTCGGATCGGGTCAGCGGCGAGGGTACCAAGGCCGGCCCGAGCCGGCCCGGTATGCGATGATCCGGCCATGGCCGGCCTGACCCGCAGCGACGTCGAGCACGTCGCCCACCTCGCCCGACTCGGCCTCACGGCCGAGGAGCTGAGCCTCCTCGAGGGCCAGCTGAACGACATCCTCGAGCAGTACGCGAAGCTCGCCGAGCTGGACACGGAGGCCATCCACCCGACCGCCCAGACGATCGAGCTGGAGAACATCCTCCGCGACGACGCCGTCACCCCGTCCCTGCCCGTCGAGGAGGTCCTCGCCAACGCCCCCGCGACGGCCGGCGGGTACCTCGTCTCGCCGCCGATCCTCGGCGGCGAGTGATCCGGGCGTGACCGCGGCGCACCCGGCGGTCGGTCGATGAGCGACCTGACCCGGCTCCTGGCCCACGAGATGACCGACCGGCTGCGCGCCGGCGAGGTGTCCGCGCGCGAGCTCGCCACGGCCCATCTCGACGCCGCGGAGGCCGGCAACCGCGCGCTCAACGCGTGGCTCGCGATCGACCGCGACGATGCCCTCCGCGAGGCCGACGCCGCCGACCGCCGGCTCGCGGCGGGCGAGCCCGGCGCCCACCCGCTGCTGGGCGTCCCGGTCGCCCTCAAGGACCTCGTCTCGGTCCGCGGCGGGCAGTGCACCGCCGGCTCGAGGATCCTCGAGGGCTACGTCGCGCCGTACGACGCCCACATCACCGAGCGACTGCGGGCGGTGGGCGCGGTGATCCTCGGCAAGACGAACATGGACGAGTTCGCCATGGGCTCCTCGAACGAGCACAGCGCGTTCGGGCCGGTCGCCAACCCGTGGGACCTCGAGACGGTCCCGGGCGGCTCGAGCGGCGGGTCGGCGGTCGCCGTCGCGGCGTACCACTCCCCGCTCTCGATCGGGACCGACACCGGCGGCTCGATCCGCCAGCCGGCCGCCCTGTGCGGGATCGTCGGGCTCAAGCCGACCTACGGGCGCGTGTCGCGCTACGGGATCGTCGCCTTCGCGAGCAGCCTCGACCAGATCGGCCCGTTCGCCCGCGACGTCCGCGACGCCGCAGCGCTACTCCACGCCGTGGCCGGCCGCGACGAACGCGACTCCACGTCGGCCGCTGTCCCGGTCCCCGACGCGCTGCTCGACCTGCCGGCGAGCGCCGACGAGGCGGCGAGCGGGCTGCGGGGCAAGCGACTCGGGCTGCCGAAGGAGTACTTCGTGGCCGGGATGGAGCCCGACGCGCGGCGCCGGATCGAGGCGGCCGTGGCGACCCTCGAGGGCGCCGGCGCGAACGTCGAGGAGGTCAGCCTGCCGCACACGGACTACGGGCTCGCCACGTACTACATCGTCGCCCCGGCCGAGGCGTCGGCCAACCTCGCCCGCTACGACGGCGTCCGGTTCGGGCCGCGGCTGGGCGACTCGGACGTCCTCGGCAACTACCTCGCGACGCGCGGTCGCGGCTTCGGGCCGGAGGTCAAGCGCCGGATCATGCTCGGGACGTACGCCCTGTCGGCGGGCTACTACGACGCCTTCTACGTGAAGGCCCAGAAGGTCCGGACCCTGATCAAGCGCGACTTCGACGTCCTGTTCGAGCAGGGATTCGACGCCCTGGTCGCGCCGACCTCGCCGTCGGTCGCCTTCCGGTTCGGGGCGAAGATGGCCGACCCGGTGGCGATGTACCTGTCGGACGCCTGCACCCTCCCGGTGAACATGGCCGGCCTGCCGGGGATCTCCATCCCGTGCGGCCTGTCGGAAGGAATGCCGGTCGGGCTCCAGCTGATCGGACCGGCCTGGTCGGAGCTCGAGCTGTTCCGCCTGTCGCGCGGCTTCGAGGCCCTGACGGCCGAGGCCGCCTGGCGGGCCATGGAGCCCGCCCAGATCGAGCTGACCACCGACCCCCGGCAGCCGACCCCGGCCGAACGGGCGGCGGCGCTCGCGGGGAGGTAGGGCCTCGCGGCCCGTCGATGGACCCGGAACAGACAGTCCGTCCGGCACTCGTCCCGTCACGCGCCGCGGACGACGATCCCTGCAGGAGGACTGTCGACATGCGACGAGGACCGCTGACCCTGGCACTGCTCGGCACCGGCGTGGCAGTGGGTGCCGTCGCCGCCTATCGCGGCATCGTCCGGCCGTGGTACGAGCGTTGGGGCGTCGAACCCGACGAGGACCTCCGGCTCCTCCCCGGCGACGAGCTGATCGCCGGACCGACCGCGGGCGAGACTCGCGGGATCACGATCGAGGCACCGGCCGCGGCGATCTGGCCGTGGCTGATCCAGATGGGCTTCGGGCGGGCCGGCTGGTACAGCTATGACACGCTCGACATGCGCGGTCACAGCGCGAACGCGATCGTCCCCGAATGGCAGTCGATCGCGATCGGCCAGACGATGCCAACGTGGCCGGGCGGCGGGTTCGAGGTCGTCCAGGTCGAGCCGGACCACGCCCTCGTCCTCTACCTCGACGACACGATCGTCGCCCGCCAGGAGGCGGAGGCCCGGGCGACGGCCGTCGGCGGCCTTGGCGCCGATTCAACAACCCCCGGCCTGGCCGCCTCGGCGGCGATCATGCGCTCCCAGCCGCGCCGATTCCGGGCGAGCTGGGCCTTCGTCCTCGATCCGGTCGACGGCGAGCGCACCCGCCTGATCGAGCGGGTCCGCGTCGAGTACGCCGAGGTCGCGGCGTGGAACCGGGTCACCGGTCCACTCTTCGGAGTCGGCGTGTTCCTGATGACGCGCCGCCAGCTGCTCGGGATCAAGGAGCGCGCCGAGCGGCTGATCAGCAGAGGTCCGATCAAGCCGGCCGCGGAGGAGCTCCCGGTCGAGACGGGCCACCAGGAGCTCGTTCCCGCTTAGGGGGAGCTCCCTGCGGGGCCCCGCGGGCAGGCCATCGCCCCGGCCGGTGTTGACCGGCCGAGACGGCCGCCGCGGGGCCTCGCCCTCACCCGGGGCTCCCGGGATCGCGTAGTCTTCGGCTGGCCATGTCGACCGACGCATCCATCACCCGCCGTCCACCTCTCGCCGATCGCGCGCTCGCCGAGCGCGTCCGGTCCGTGCCGCCGTCGGGGATCCGTCGCTTCTTCGACATCCTCGCGACGATGGACGACGTGATCAGCCTCGGGGTGGGGGAGCCCGACTTCGACACCCCCGAGCGGATCGTCGCCGCCGGCGTTCGCTCGCTCCACGCCGGGCGGACGCACTACACGAGCAACTACGGCACGGTCGAGCTGCGGCGGGCCCTGGCCGAGCACCTCGAGCGGCGCTACGGGGTCGCCTACGATCCGGCGACGGAGCTCCTGATCACGGTCGGCGCGTCGGAGGCGGTCGACCTTGCCCTGCGGGCGACCTGCGATCCCGGCGACGAGGTGATCCTCCACGAGCCCTCGTACGTCGCCTACGCGCCCGCGGTGATCTTCGCCGGCGGCACGGTCGTCCACGTCGCGACCCGCCTCGCCGACGACTTTGCCCTGGATCCGGCCATGGTCGAGGCCGCGATCACGCCGCGGACGAAGGCCCTGTTCCTCGGCTACCCGTGCAACCCGACTGGCGCCGTCCTGCCCGACGACGTCCAGGACGAGCTGGCGGCGATCGCGGCCCGCCACGACCTGCTCGTCTACAGCGACGAGATCTACGACCGGCTGGCCTACGGGACGTACCGCCACCGGGCGTTCAGCGCGCTGCCCGGGATGCGCGAGCGAACGATCCTCATGGGCGGCTTCAGCAAGGCCTACGCGATGACCGGCTGGCGGGTCGGCTACCTCGCGGCGCCGGCGGCGATCCTCGAGGGGATCGTCAAGGTCCACCAGTACGGGATCATGTCGGCCCCGACGACGGCCCAGGACGCCGCCCTCGAGGCGCTCGTCGGCGGTGAGGCGGACGTCGAGCGGATGCGGGCCGAGTACGACCGCCGCCGGCGGCTCGTCGTGGACGGCTTCAACGGGATGGGCCTGCGGACGTTCGAGCCGCGTGGCGCGTTCTACGCCTTCCCCGAGGTCACGACGGCGACCGGCCTGTCGTCGGAGGACTTCGCCCAGGCGCTGCTCGCCGAGGAGCGCGTCGCCGTCATCCCCGGCTCGGCGTTCGGGCCGAGCGGCGAGGGCCACGTCCGGGCCTGCTACGCGACCTCCTACGAGCGGCTCGAGGACGCCCTCGGGCGGATCGGCCGGTTCGTCGAGCGCCACCGCGCCTGACGCGCCGGCGGCTGATGCAGGCCGGGCGGCGCCGCCCGTGCGCACCGCTCGGGCGGGGCGCCTATGCGAAACTTGGCCGGATGACGAGCGAGCCGTTCCGATGACGAGCACGACCGGCGGAGAGGCGGCGACCGCGGCCGCGCTCGACCGCTACGAGGCGGTCATCGGCATCGAGGTCCACTGCCAGCTGAAGACCGCGTCGAAGATGTTCTGCGGCTGCTCGAACGCCTACGCCGACGCGCCGCCGAACACCCACACCTGCCCGGTCTGCCTCGGCCTGCCCGGCACGCTGCCGGTCATCAACCGGCGGGCGGTCGAGCTCGTCCTCGCGACCGGCGTGGCGATCGGCGCCGAGACCCCGCCCGCGACGCGCTGGGACCGCAAGAACTACTTCTACCCGGACCTCCCGAAGGGCTACCAGATCAGCCAGTACGACCTGCCCCTGGCCGCCCGCGGCCGGCTGTCGTTCCAGACGTCCGAGGGCGAGGTCACGATCGGGATCACCCGGGCCCATCTCGAGGAGGACACCGCGAAGCTCGTCCACGGCACGGACGAGGCCGGCCGCCGCGTCAGCCTGATCGACTTCAATCGCTCCGGGGCCCCGCTGATGGAGATCGTCACCGATCCTGACGTCCGGACGGCCGAGCAGGCCCGCCGCTACGCCGAGGAGCTCCAGGCGCTCCTTCGGGCGATCGGCGCGAGCGACGCCGACATGGAGCGGGGCCAGATGCGGGTCGAGGCGAACGTCTCGCTCCGGCCGCGCGGCACGGAGCCGTTCGGGATCCGGGTCGAGGTCAAGAACATGAACTCGTTCCGCTCGGTCGAGCGGGCGATCGCCTACGAGATCGAGCGCCAGGCGGCCGCCCTCGACGCCGGCGAGACGCTGACCCAGGACACCCGTGGCTGGAACGAGGACCGCGGCACGACGTACGTCATGCGGTCCAAGGAGGACAGCCACGACTACCGCTACTTCCCGGAGCCGGACCTGCCGCCGCTCCGGGTCGACGCGGCCTGGCTCGCCGCGATCCGGACCGCGCTGCCGGAGCTGCCGGCCGCCCGCCGGGCGCGGTACGAGGCCGATCTCGGGCTGTCCGCCTACGACGCGGCGGTGATCGTCGCCGAGCCGCGCGCGAGCGAGCTGTTCGAGGCGGCGCGCGCGGCGACCGCCGACGCCGACGTCAAGGTCCTCGCGAACTGGGTGACCGGGGCATTCCTCGGCCTCGTCAAGACCGACCCCGAGGCCGCGGCCCGGGTGGACGCCGCGCGAGCTGGCCGACCTCGTCCGGCGCGTCGCGGCCGGCGAGCTGTCCGGCACGAACGCCAAGGAGGTCTTCGCCGCCCACGCCGCCGATGGCGCGACGGTCGGGTCGATCGTCGACGCCCGCGGGCTTCGCCAGATCTCCGACACGTCGGCGATCGCCGGTGCCGTGGACGACGTGATCGCGGCGAACCCGAAGGCCGTCGCCGACTATCGGGCGGGCAAGCCCGTGCTCGGCTTCTTCGTCGGCCAGGTGATGAAGGCGACCCGCGGCCAGGCGAACGCCGGGCTGGTCCAGGAGGCGGTCCGGACGCGGCTCGAGGCGGGAGGGCAATGATCCTCAACATCGCCCTGTGGGTCGCCGGGATCGCCCTGATCGCCGCGGGCTACAGCCGCGCCAGGGGGCCGTGGTCGCGCTACCAGGCGCTCAAGGAGCAGGACGCGAACGCGGCCCGCTACAACGCCTGGCGCGGCGGGATCCGCGACGACGGGGCGACGGGCGCCTCGGTCGCGATGGCGGTCCTCCGCCGCCAGGCCCAGCAGGCGGCAGCGATCGCGGTCGTCGGGTTCGTCCTCGTCTTCCTCGGCTTCCTCGTCAAGTAGCTCGTCATCGCCTCCGGAGGCGACGCGTGCTCGATCGCGGTGCAGCGGTCCATCACGACCGCGAGGCCGCCGTCGGCGGCGATCCGGGCGGCGGCCCAGTTGACGACGCCGAGCTGGAGCCACAGGCAGCGGGCCCCGACCTCGACCGCCTCGCGGGCGTGCGGCTCGCAGAGCTCGGACCGCCGGAAGACGTCAATGAGGTCGAACGGTCCGGTGGCGTCGACGGCGTCGCGGAGCGTCGGGAAGGCGGCGATGCCGAGGACCTCACGCTCGGCGGGATTGACCGGGACGCAGTCGTAGCCCTGCTGGACGAGGTAGCGGAAGACGCCGAAGGACGGCCTGGCCTCGTTGGACGACGCCCCGACGATCGCGATCCGCCGGGTGGTTCGGAGTACCGCCGCGATCCCGTCGTCGCCGAGGAGCGGGACCGAGCCCCGGCCCTCGTCGAGGTCGAGCTGGGCGCGGACCCGCGCCCGGTCGGCCAGCCGCCGGGCGCGCTCCTCGACAGACGGCAGCGGGCCGATCGGCGGGGGATCGGCAGCGTCGCGGGACCCGACGTCCGTCACCAGGCCGTCGCCGCCGCCGGCCGGCATCTCCGGCGGCCTGCTCAGGCCGTCGCCTCGCGCTCGTAGGGCTGGCCGTCGGCGGCCGGCGGGATGCTCCGCCCGATGAGCCCGGCGAGGACGATGATCGTCACGAGGTAGGGCAGGGCGCTGAAGACCTGCTTCGGGAGCGCGGCGACGATCTCGCCGAGCTGGCCGGGCGGCGGCGCGAAGCCGATCGTCTGGCCGAGGGTCAGGAAGAGCGAGAACAGGAGGGCCGCCCCGAACGCGCCGATCGGGGTCCAGCGGCCGACGATCATCGCCGCGAGGGCGATGAACCCGCGCCCGGCGGTCCCGCCCTGCTGGAACGAGTTCGACAGCTCCATCGACAGGAACGCTCCGCCGAGGCCGGCAAAGACGCCGCCGATCAGGACGTTCCGGTAGCGCAGCCGGATCACGTCGATCCCGACCGTCTCGGCCGCCTTGGGATGCTCGCCGACGGCCCGCGTCCGGAGCCCCCAGCGCGACCGGAAGAGGAAGACCTGGAGGACGATCACGACGACGAGGAGGCTGATCGTGATCGGGCCCTGGTTGAGGATCGTCGCGAACAGCCACCCGACGATCGGCAACTCGGTCAGCTCCTTCGGCGGCGTGATCTTTCCGAACTGACCGGCGCTCGTCGGCGAGGCCGCCGAGATGACGTTGTTCAGGTAGCCCGTGATCCCGAACGCGGCGATGTTGATGATCGTGCCGCTGATGATCTGGTCGACCCGGAGGCTGATCGACAGCCAGGCGTGGAGGAGCGAGACGACGACCGCCGACAGGACGGCCGCGACCAGGCCGATCACGAGAGCCGGGGTGAGCCCGAGCGGACCCGGGTCGGCGTGGCCGAGGAGCCCGGCTGCGGCGATCGCGGCGACCCAGCCGGTGAACGCCGCGGTCAGCATCGTGCCCTCGATGCCGATGTTCACGACGCCCGACCGCTCGCACGCGACGCCGCACAGCGCGCCGAAGCCGAGGGGGGTCGCCGCGCGGAGGATGATCGGGGCCGACGTCGGCAGGACCGCGATCAGATAGCCGCCGATCTGGAACAGGATCCCGAGGACCGGGATGCTGTAGAGGAAGGTGTCCATCAGGGAACCGCCGTCTCGCTGGCGTAGGTCTTCGTGATCGTCTGGGCATCGGCGCGCAACGCCTGCGAGCCACGTCCGCCGACGGCTCGCGCGACGACGGGCAGGGCGACGATCACCAGCAGGATCACGGCCTGCAGGACGTCGACCAGCTCGCGCGGCGTCGAGGCCTGGATCTGCATCTGTCCGGCTCCCGCGCGCATCGCGCCGAAGAGGAGGGCCGACGGGATGATCGCCAGCGGATTGGATCGGGCAAGCAGGGCGACCGCGATCGAGTCGAACCCGACCGACGTCGCGAAGCTCGTCTGGGTCTGGTGGGTCACGCCGAGGAGCTCGCCGGCGCCGGCCATGCCGGCCAGCCCGCCCGACAGCGTCATCGTCAGCATGACGAGGCGGCGCGGGCGCATGCCGGCGTACCGGGCGGCGTCGGGGTTGGCGCCGGCGGTCCGGATCTCGAAGCCGAGCGTCGTCCGGTACAGGAGCCACCACACCGCGAACGCCGTGATCCCCGCGATCAGGATCCCGATGTGGCCGGTCCGGCCGAGGATGATCGGCAGGGCCGCGTGGCCGACGTCGAACGTCACCGGCGCCGGCGCCTTCGGCACCCGCAGGGGGCCTGACACGGCGGCCGCCAGGATGTTCAGCGATACGTAGTTGAGCATGATCGTCGTGACGACTTCATGGGCTCCCGAGACCGCCTTGAGGAAGCCCGGGACGAACCCCATCGCCGCGCCGCCCAGGGTCCCGACGATGAACGCGGCCGGGACGGCCACCCAGACCGGCTGATCGGCCAGCGCGACGCCGACCGCCACCGAGCCGAGGACGCCCATCAGGAGCTGGCCCTGGACCCCGATGTTGAACAGCCCGGCCTTGAACCCGAGGCCGACCGCGAGGCCGCCGAGGACGAGCGGCGCGGCCTGGACCAGCGTCTCGACGATCGCGTCGAACCCGCCGAGCGACCCGTCGAGGAGGGCGAGATAGGCCGTGACCGGGCGGCCGAGGTCGATCGCCCCCTTGTTCTTGATCGCGTCGGCCAGGTAGATGAACAGCGACCCGACGATGACGGCCAGGATCAGGGCCATGACCGGCAGGATCGCGACCGTCCGGAGCTGCCTGATCCGATCGGCCGTGAGCCGCGGTCGCCTGGCCCCGCGACCCTGCGGCGGCGTGCCGGTCGGCGGCGCGCCGTGCGGCGGCGTGCCGGTCGGCGGCGTGCCGGTCGGCGGCACCGCGGCGCTCACGATCGGCGTCCCTTCGGTCCGCCCGTCGGCGCGGCGGCGCCGTGGGCGATCGCGGCCTCGTGCTTGAGCCCGGTCGCCATCAGCATCCCGACCTCGTTGCGGTCGGCCGTCCGGCCGTCGACGATGTCGACGATCTGGCCGCGGTACATCACTGCCACCCGGTCGCTCAGCTCGAGGACCTCGTCCAGCTCCGCCGAGACGAGGAGGACGGCCGACCCGGCATCGCGCTTCTTGATCGCCTGGCGATGGATGAACTCGATACTGCCGACGTCGAGGCCGCGGGTCGGCTGGTCGAGGATGAGCAGCCGAAGGTCGCCCTCGAACTCGCGAGCGACGACGAGCTTCTGCTGGTTGCCGCCCGACAGCGTCCCGGCGAGGGCGTCGACGGACGGAGTCCGGATGTCGAACTCCTTCACCGCCAGCGCACCACGCGCCTCGATCGCGTCGTCGTTGCGCAGGATCCCGCGGCTGAACGGCGCGTCGTAGTAGCGGGTCAGGACGAGGTTGTCGGCGATCGTAAAGGAGAGGACGAGCCCGAACCGATGACGGTCGGCGGGGACGTAGCCCGTGCCCAGGTTCGTCATCTCCCTGGTGCTCGCCTCGGTCACGTCCTTGCCGTCCAGGGTGACCGTTCCCTCGTGGGATTTGCGCAGCCCGACGATCGCCTCGACCAGCTGGTCCTGGCCATTGCCGGCGACGCCGGCGATGCCGAAGATCTCGCCCGAGCGGATCTCGAAGTCGACGCCGCGGACGGCCTCCGAGCCGCGGTCGTCGCGGACCTTCAGGCCGTGGACCTGGAGGCAGACCGCATCCGGATGCGACTCGCCGCGGTCGACGATGAGCTGGACGTCCCGGCCGACCATCAGCGCCGCCAGGTCCTCCTCGTCCGTCTCGGCGGGCAGGCGCTGGCCGACCACCCGACCGCGCCGGATCACGGTGATCCGATCGGCGATCGCCAGGACCTCGTTGAGCTTGTGGCTGATGAAGACGATGCTGTGGCCCTCCGACGCGAGGCGCCGCAGGACCGCGAAGATCTCGTCGGTCTCCTGGGGAGTGAGGACGGCCGTCGGCTCGTCGAGGACGAGGACCTTCGCGTTGCGATAGAGGGCCTTCAGGATCTCGACCCGCTGCTGCCAGCCGACCGACAGGTCGCCGACCTTGACGTCCGGGTCGATCTCGAACCCGAACCGCTTGCCGAGGTCGACGATCCGTCGCCGCGATTCCCCCCGGTCGAGGAAGATCGGGTTGGCCATCGTCTCCTCGCCGAGGAGGATGTTCTCGGCCACGCTCAGGACGGGGACCAGCATGAAGTGCTGGTGGACCATGTTGATGCCGCGGGCGATCGCGTCGGTCGGGTTGGCGATCCGGGCGACGGTGCCGTCGAGGAGGATCTCGCCCTCGTCGGGCTTCGCCAGCCCGTAGAGGATGTTCATCAGGGTCGTCTTGCCGGCCCCGTTCTCCCCGAGCAGGGCGTGGATCTCGCCCGGCCGCACCTCGAGGTCGATCTTGTCGTTGGCGACGACGCCCGGGTAGCGCTTCGTGATTCCGCGCATCTCGAGGGCCGGGGCGCGGACGGGCTCGTCATGGACGGGGTCGTCGTGGACGGTCTGCGGCGTGCTCGTCACGGCGGGCGCGACTCCCTGAGCGGACGACGGTCAGGACGGGTGCTGGACGACGGGTGCTGGACCACAGGGTACAGAAACGCGGGCCGGCCGAGTTGCCTCGGCCGGCCCGCGTGCCGGTTGGTCGATCAGGCGGGCGGTCCGGTTACCCGGCGACGCCGCACTTGTCGGGGCAGGTCTTGAGCGACCCGTCCTTCATGCCGGCGAGGGCGTTGTTCAGCAGCTCCTGGACGCCGGCGGCCCACTTGCCGCCGTTGTCGTGGCCCTGCGAAACGCCGATGCCGTCGTTCTTCGCATCGTAGAGGACGTCACCCGGCGTCGCGGACGAGCCGGCGATCGCCTTGATCTGGTCGGCCACCGCCACCTGGAGATGCTTCTCGGCGCTGGTCAGCAGGCAAGGCCCGGCATTCGGATAGGACTTGTACTGGTCGACATCGACGCCGATGCCGAGGATGTTGGCCGCGCATGCGGCGTCGAGGACGCCGTTGCCGGTCAGGCCGGCGACCTGGAACAGGACGTCGACGTCCTTGTTCTGGGCCAGGAAGTTCTCGGCGAACGTCTTGCCACCGGCCTGATCCTGGAAGGCGGCCGGGGAGAAGTCGTTCGTCACGTACGCGGAGACCACCTTGATGTCGGACTTGACCGACTTGGCGCCGAGCTCGTAGCCCTGGATGTAGCGAACGCACGGGGCGCAGATGCTCGTCCCGCCGATCGCGGCGATCGTCCCGGACTTGGTCGCCCCGGCGGCGACGATCCCGGCGAGGTAGCCGGCCTGATCCTCCTGGAACTGGATCGAGATGTACTTCGGCAGGAGGGTCTTGGCGTCACCGGCGCATGCGAAGGTGCTGTCCGGGAGGCCGTCGGCCGTGACGCAGATCGGGCTCTGGTCGACGCCGATGAACCAGGTGTCGGGGTTGTCGTGGGCGGCCTGGACGGTCGCGCTCGCGAGGTTGAAGCCGACCGTCACGATCACGTCGAACTTCTGGTCGATGAACGACTTGATCGAGGACGCGTATTCCGTGGACGCCGTCGGGACGATCGACTTCGGCTCCGCCGCTCCGATCGCCGCCGCGCCGTCCTCGGCGCCCTTGAAGGAGTACTCGTTGAAGTTCTTGTCGTTGAGCGTGCCGATGTCGGTGACGACGCCGATCTTCAGATCGGCTTGGGCCGACTGCGACGCGGGGGCCGAGGCCTCGGCCGACGCCGACGCCGGCGCCGATGCCGGTGCCGACGCGGGCGGCTGCGACGCGGCGGACGGGCTGGGTGTCGCCCCGCCGCCGCACGCCGCCACGATGATGGCCAGACCGCCGAACAGCGTCAGGCCAAGCGAGCGCTTGTGCATGCTTCCTCCTCCAGCATCGAGATCCGTCCGGCCGAGGGAATTCGGGTGGTCCGTGGCGGCCTCGAAGGAACGTTCGCTCCGCGGAGCGACCATCGGCGCATCCTAGCGACGGGGGGTCGGCCGGGCAAGTGCGCTTTGGCACGCGCAGGCATGGTCCGACGTCCCGGGTCGTGGGGGAGCACCGGCCCCAAGAATAGGCTGCGCAGCCAGCCAGTGCATACTGGCCCGCCATGACCGACGCTCAGCAGCCGCTCGTGCCCGGCGGCCGGACCGCCGCCGGGATCGCCTTCGACGACGAGGGCTCCGGCCCGCCCGTCGTGCTCGTCCATGCCGGGGTCGCGGATCGCCGCATGTGGGCGGCCCTGGCGACGACCCTGACCGCCCGCCACCGGGTGATCCGCCACGACGTTCGTGGGGTCGGCGAGTCCCTGCCGCCGACGGGCGCCTGGTCGCACCACGCCGACCTGCTCTCCCTCCTCGACGAGCTCCTGATCGGCCGGGCCCACCTCGTCGGGGCTTCGATGGGCGCGGGGATCGCGGTGGAAGCCGCCCTCGCCCGGCCGGGCGCGGTCGCGTCGCTCGTCCTCGTCGCACCGGGCGGGGCGCTGCTCGCCGGGACTCCCGCCGCATTCCGCCCGATCTGGGCCGCCGAGATCGAGGCCCTCGACCGCGGCGACACCGACGCGGCGGTCGAGATCAACCTGCGGGCCTGGGTGGACGGGCCGTCGCGCCCGCCCGATGCCGTGGACCCGGCCGTCCGGGCGTTCGTCGGGCGGATGCAGCGGGACGCGTTCGAGATCCCCGAGTGGGACGGGGAGCAGGCGCCGGAACACGAGCTCGCGCCACCCGCGGCCGGCCGGCTCCGCGAGCTGGCCTGCCCCGTCCTCGTCGTCGTCGGGGAGCTCGACCATGCGGCGATCCTGGCCGCCGCGGAGCGGATCGCCGACGAGGCGCCGCGGGCGCGCCTCCTCGTCGTGCCGGGCGTCGGCCACATGCTCAGCCTCGAGGAGCCGGAGCGGTTCGGCGAGCTGCTCTCGGCGTTCCTCGCGGACGTTGCCAGCGGTGCCTTCGACGGCGAGCCCGCCGTGGCGCCGGCGTCGGCCGGGCCGGCGGCCGCGGGTTCCGCGCCGCGTGCCTCGTCACGGTCGTCGGCGGAGCGATCCGCGGCGATCGACGCGGCGGCGCGACCGCCCCGGTCGTGACGGCGGCAGGCGGCCCGGGCGATCGGGCGGCGAACGCGAGCCCGGGCCTGCGCTACGTCGCCCTGGGCGACAGCTACACGATCGGGACGGCGCTCGCGAACGACCGCGAGCGATGGCCGGACCAGCTGGTCGCGGCCCTCGCCGGCGGATCGCCCCCGCTCGAGCTCGTCGCGAATCTCGGGGTCAACGGATTCACGTCCGGAAACGTCGTCGAGCGCGAGCTGCCCGCGTTGGACGATCTCCGGCCGGGGTTCGCCAGCCTCCTCGTCGGCGTCAACGACGTCGTCCAGGGCGTGCCGGCCGCGATCTACCGGGCGAACGTCGGGCGGATCCTCGACGAGCTCCTGGCACGCCTCGCGTCCGACCGGATCGTGGCCGTCGCCACGCCCGACTACACCGTCACCCCGCAGGGCGCGGCCTTCGGCGACCCGGCCCTTCAGGCGGCCGCGATCCGCACCGTGAACACGATCCTGGGCGAGCTTGCGGCGGCGCGCCGGGTCGCGTTCGTCGACGTCCACGACCTGTCGCTCCGGGCCGCGGCCGATCGCTCGCTCGTCGCGGACGACGGCCTTCATCCCTCCGGAGCGCACTACGCACTTTGGGTGGCGCGGATCGCGCCGGTGGTCGCCGGCCTGATCGGCGGCCGGGTCAGCGGGGCCGGCGGCTGATCGCCGCTCGCGGCCCTCAGATCGGCCGCGCTCCGCCGATTCCCACCCCACGGGCGGAACCGACATGTCCCCGGTCCCCACGCCCGTGGGTCCGATGGATTCGGCCCGCTTCGGCCCGATTCGGGCCCGGCATTCCCGCCCCACGGTCAGAACGTGCGGATCGATGGCCGACTGCGTCCGTTCCGCCCTCCCCACGGGAATCCGGGCCGCCCGGGTGAGATCCGGCGCCGTCTCCCCGTTTGGGCCGGCATGGCTCCGGCCGCTCTTCTCGGTCAGCCGTGGCCGTGGTCGCGGTCGGCGCTCGAGATCCGGCCGGCCCGCCCCTCGGCCCGCAGCTCGTGGAGACGGGCGTCGTCGATCCCGAAGTGATGGGCGATCTCGTGGAGGAGCGTATCCTCGACCGCCCGCGTCAGCCGCTCGGCCGCCGGGTAGGCCCGGGTGAGCGGCCCGCGGAACAGCGTGATCTTGCTCGGCAGCGGGACGTTGTCGACGCCGAATCGCGTTCGCGGCACGCCCTGGTACAGGCCAAACAGGCCGTGCGCCCGGACCGAGGCGAGCTGGTCCGCCGTCGCCTCGTCCTCGACGACGATCGCGACCGACGCGAGCCGCTCGGCGAAGGCGTCGGGCAGGTCATCGATGACGTCGTCGATCACCGCGTCGAAGTCGACAAGACCGGCCGGCTCGGGAATAGGGCGGGCGAGGTCGTCCATCGCGCCCACGATAGCGGGCGGCGCCGGACGGCCGCGACGGCCGTCAGGGATTTGGGCGGGCAGCCGCGGGAAGGCCGAACCCCGGGACTATCGACGGGTAGACGGCCTGGGAGTCGACATCCGACCCTTGCCGTGTCCGGCGGTCCGCTCGCGATCGTGTGATGGTCGAAGCGCCCAGCTCGCGAAGGCGGCCTGACTGGACGGTAGGTTTGGCGCTACTCGCATGACGACAACGAAGCGTGCTCGGCTCCTGGGGGCACTCCTGACTTCGGCGCTGTTCCTCGCGACGTGTGCGGGGCAGGAACCCTTTGCCCTTCTGACCGGCAGCGGGGAGTGCTATGACGGGTGGAGCGGCGACCTGGCCTTCGACGCAGTAACCAACTCCGTCACCTTTGACGTTGGCTCCCGTCCTAAGCCTGTCCAATGGCCGCCTGGCTACACGGGGCGGCGGTCCGGACAGGCGGTCGAGATCCTCGATCGCGACGGAAGGGTCCTCTATCGAACAGGGACCCGGGTCACTCTCCTCGGGGACGGATACCAGGACAAAGTCTTCAAGGTGTGCGGGTTGGAGCTGATCCCCTAAGCTTGGCGTCCGAATCCCTCTCCGGGTCCACACCCCCACGTCGGGCTACCATGGACGTCCCGTGACCATCGCCCCCAACGACTTCGCCCAGCTCCACCGGTCAATAGGTGGGAGTTCGCGCACGGACTGACGGCCGGATGCCCTACGTCGGCGGCCGGAACTGTCGGGTATCCTCGGATGCCCCCAACCTCTCGGCGCCCGTACGGTCGGGGCGTAGCGATGGATGACGGCTGCCCGCGGCTTCGGCGGTTCCACGGGCACTGCTCCGCCGTGCGAATTGCCGGCCACCCCTCAGCGGCGGAGCAGTGTCAGCACTGCCAGGACGCGCCGGTTCAGTTCCGGAGATGGCTCCAGGTCGAGCTTCTGGAACACGACCGCGGAGGCTGCCTCGACCGTGCGCTCGCTGATCCCGAGCTCATGGGCGATGCTGGCGTTCGACCGGCCCTCGGCCATCAGGGCCAGGATGTCCCGCTCGCGACTCGTGAGCCGCTCCAGAGGTGAGTCGGGCCGCCGGCTGCGCATGAGCTGGGCCACGATGGTCGGGTCGATGACGCACTCGCCCTCGGTCACCCGGCGCAGGGCGTCCACGAGCACGGCGATGTTCGAGACGCGCTCCTTGAGCAGGTAGCCGAGCCCGCCGGGCTGGTCGGCCAGCAGGCGCTGCGCGTAGCGCGGCTCGACGAACTGGCTGAGCAGCACGACCGCGGTCGACGGATGCTCATCGCGGATCCGCCGCGCGGCAACGAGCCCCTCGTCGGTGTGGGTCGGAGGCATCCGAATGTCGACGATGGCGACGCCCGGCTTCTGGCGAGCCACCAGTGCCAGCAGGCTGTCGACATCCGCGGCCTCGCCCACGACCTCGACCCCTGCATCCTCGAGCAGCCTGGCGAGGCCGGACCGGACCAGCATCACGTCATCGGCGACTACGACGCGCATGGCATCACCGCGGTGATTGCCACGCCGCCGTCGATGGGCTCGACCGCGAGGTGGCCGCCGACGGCGCCGACCCGGTCGGCGATGTCGAGGAGGTCATCGTGCCGCAATCCCGCGCTGCCCATCAACTGCACGCGAAGCTGCACGGTGCCATTGCTGGTCGACGCCCCGACCTCGACCGACGTTGGGCCTGGGACATGGCTCGCGTACGATAGTGCGGTTGCGACCACCGAGTAGGCGGCCAGAGCGACGTCGCGCTCGACCTCGGGCCCGAGCTCCCGGATGTCGAGTGTGGCCGGCAGGTTGGACTCCCGAGCCAGGTCTTCCAGGGCAGCGGCAAGGCCCTCGGCCGCGAGCGTCGCCGGGAAAAGGCCATGTCCCAGCTGCCGGAGACCGGAGAGCGCGTCCCCAACGCTCGCCTCGGCGCGCGTCAGGATCTCGTGACTTCCGAGCAGGCGGCCGCGCGCGAGGCTGAGCTGGAACGTAGCGCCGACGAGACGCTGCTGGGCGCCGTCGTGGAGATCGCGCTCGATCCGCTGGCGCTCGGCGTCGGACGCGTCCACGATCCGCCGCTGCGAGGCCCGGACTTCTGAGAGTCGTGCACGGCCGACCGCCGCCAGCCGCGCGTTCTGGAGCGCGAGCATCGTGGCCGGGGTCAGCGTCGCCAGGAGCTCTCCGGGATCCTCGCCGGCGGGGACCTCGAGGCGGAGCGCCGGGCCGCCAGCGTCCGAGATCACGACGGCGGGAGCCGGCTCGGCGCCGGATGCCACCTCCTCGCCGTCTGCGCCGACCCAGCGGCCGTCGTCGGGGACGGCGTAATGGACGCGGAGATTGAGGCCGCGAGCCGTACCCGAGGCGAGGCCCGTATCCGACAGGTGATCCACGAGCTCTCGCACCGCGAGGCGCCTTCGGCGGAGCGCGCCAGTCGCGACCATCGGTGCGAGCCCGGCCAGGAGCCCCGCGACGACGGCGGGGAGCACCACGGCCTCCGTCGTCCGTGGGTCCGTCCACGAGACCGCGTGGGCGACCCACGACGTCGTCAGGACGATCACGGCGAGCAGCGAGGCCCACTCGACCCCAGCGGATCGACGGCGAGCCGCTTTCCGGACAAGCTCGATCATCGCCAGGATGCCGGCTGCTCCCACGAGGGCGGTCGCGAGCGCGTAGGCAGCACGGCTTGAGAGGAGGGTGGCCAACGGGGGCTGAACGTTGGCGCAGGTCAGATTGCAGCCAGGGTCGGTCAGCGGGTCGTACCCGGCGGCGTGCACGACGACCGCGGCGACCGCGAGCGCGTAGATGACGCGAACCGGGTCCCATGGAGCGACGTCACGCGACCATCGCAGGCCGATGTGCGATATGCCGGCCACGGCGAGCGGTGCCGCGGCAAGCGCTCCCGCCTGCGCGGCGGGAGGGAGGACGATGATCCCGGCCCACGTCGGCACGAGCAGTCCAGCCGAGGTCGCCGCGACCGCGACCGCCAGTGCCGATCGCTCGATGCTCACGATCCACGCGGCACCGAT
This sequence comes from uncultured Chloroflexia bacterium, assembly GCA_963710105.1. GTDB lineage: Bacteria > Chloroflexota > Limnocylindria > Limnocylindrales > CSP1-4 > CF-46. The sequence goes on along the minus strand of CAVPYV010000001.1, from coordinate 1,599,458 downwards.
CAGGGCGAGGCCGGCCAGCAGCCCGAGCGCGAGCAGCCAGACCGGCAGGTTGCGCCAGATCAGGGACATCGGCGGGTCGGACGTCGCGCCGAGCGCGGTTATCGTGAATGCGACCGTCAAAGCCGCGGCTGCCGTGAAGCCCCCGACTCCCGTCGCTCGCGGGGGCGACAGGTTGGGCAACGGATCTGCGCGGCTGGCCACGTGTGGCATTGTGCAACCCTGCCCCTCGCCCCACAGCCGTGTTGTCCACATCGGCAGCCGAGCCAGCCCGCTGGGAGGAAACTAGGCCGGCGCGTAGAACCAACAGGTTCAGCCAAGCACGTGAGGGCAAGCGACATGAACAGGCGATCGGTCCACCGATCCATCAGCGTCGCGCTGGGCTCCCTGTTGCTCGCCGCTTGCGCGGGACAGGCGGTGCCTCCACAGGACAAAGCGGGTGCCCACACGCTGGTGCTGAATCTGGCCACGGGCGATCCGATTGCCAACAACGACTTGACGTCGGGCCAGGCGGCATTCATCCAGGACCTGGCGTCGGTGTCGGGCGGGATGATCAGGGTGGATCTGACCGTGAACTTCGGCGGGCCGGCTACGGACGCCGAGTCCAAGCTGGTGGAAGCGATCGCGTCGGGCGATGTCGACGGCGGCTGGCCATCCACCCGCGCCTTCGCGAACGCCGGGATCCGCGGCCTCGAAGCGGTCGAGGCCCCGCTCACGATCCCGAGCTACGCCGTCAGCAAGGCCCTTGTGTCCGGGCCGGTGGCCGTGGACCTGCTCGCCCAGCTACATGGGAGCGGGGTCAAGGGGCTGGGGCTCGCGGTCGGCCCGCTCCGCCGTCCGTTCGCGGCGCAGGCTCCGCTGCTCAGCCTGCAGGATTGGAAGGGCATCCCGTTCCGGTCGTTCAACTCGCCGGTCCAGGCGGACACGATCCGGGCCCTCGGTGCCACGCCGGTCAACTCGGAGAACGACTGGGTCGACCAGATCGCGGCCGGCACCCTGCGCGGCATCGAGTTCGACGTTGCCCAGTACTCGGCGAACGGCAACGGCTCTCTGGCACCGTTCGTGACAGCGAACGTCGTGCTGTGGCCCAAGGTGTTCGTCCTCGCCCTGAGCCAGAAGCGCTGGGATGCCCTGACCGATCAGCAGCGCACGTGGGTCCAGCAGGCAGCCGACCTGGCGACAAAGGCGTCGGTCGACGCTAGGTGGGACGAGTCGACACCCGCCGTCGGACTGTGCGCGGGCGGGGTCCGGTTCGTCGATGCGAGCACGTCCCAGCTGGCTGCGCTCCACGACGCGGTGGCCCCGGTGATCGCCACGCTGGCGGCCGACCCGGTGAATGGCCCGCTCCTGGCCGAGATCCAGGCCATCGCCCGCCAATACCCGAAGGTCGAGGAGCCGGACGTACCGGCGAGCTGCCGCGAGCTCGGAATTGTACCTGCTGCTCCGAGTATCCCGGCGGACGTGTCGTCGCTGCCGGACGGAACCTACCGCGAGCAGGTAACCCAGGCCGACATCACCGCTGCCGGGGCCCCCGACCCGGGCATGGCCGGCACGTGGACCCTCACCGTCAAGGACGGCACGTTCGCGCTCGCCTGCCGGTTCATCGGCCAGCCCGCGACGGATTGTGGAAACAGCCATTTCGACGGACTCACGGTCGAAGCAGGGAACCTTCGCGGCACCGGCAACACGGTCTATTTCGTTGGCGATGGCACGATGCTGCAGCAGGCCAACGGGTGCGTGATGCCGCCGTCGCAGATTGTGGACGGCCACTGCTACGTGGTCCCGCCGTACTGGCTCGACTGGTCGCTCGACGGCGATGAACTGACATTCAGCCATCCAGGGGGCGACCTTGACGCCTACCAGTACTCATTCGCCACCTGGACCAGGATCAACTAGCGGCGATCCGGGCGGTGAGCGTCGTGCCGCCTCCGGCTGGGCTGTCCACCCGGAGCCGGCCACCGAGCACCGCGAGCCGGTCGGCGAGGCCCCGGAGACCGAACCCGGACGGCCGGGCGCCCCCGACCCCGTCGTCGGAGACAGCGATCACCAGGTCGCCTCGCTCGCGACGGAGGTCGATCGAGATCTGGCTCGCCCAGGCATGCTTCGTCGCATTCGCGAGGGCTTCCGAGCAGACGTAGAACAGGGCGGTCTCGCGGGCCACGTCGGCTGTTGCGTTCGGGGTCGCGGACACGGCCACCGGCAGCGGGCACCGTTCCGCGAGCCGGGCGATCGCCGCGACGAGGCCGCCGTTCCCGAGCGTCGCGGGCGGGACGCCGTCGATCAGCGCAAGGATCTCGCCCACCGAGGCGTCGAGCTCGCGGTGGGCTACGGCCAGCGCCTCGTTCGCTTCCTCGTCACCCGCAGGCAGGTCGATCCGGCGCAGTTGGGCCGCGGCCGCCTCGATGGGGCGCACCACCTCGTCGCGGAGTCGCGCCGCGATCGCGTTCCGCTGCCGGTCGGCTGTCGCAAGCAGCCGGCCCCGAGCGGCATCCAGCTCCGCCAGCTGCCCACGTAACGCCGCTTGCCGGCGCTCGTTCGTGGCCGTGAGGCGAACGGCCTCGACCACGGCAGCCACGGTTACCGGATCGTGCATCGCGGCGGTCTGGCCGTGGGCGACGGCGGCCAGCGGCCCCTCGTCATCGTCGACCGGGATCAGGGCCCTTTGGGTGTCGAGGCCCGGAGGCAATCCGCTGGGTCTGACGTACCCCATCGTTGCCGGGTCCCAGCGGTACATCTCTAGCATTGGATCCCCGAGGGTCTCGGCCAGGAGAACGGCGAGGCCCTGGAGACCCACGACCCGCTCGTCGCCGAGGAGGCGGTCCGCGAGCCGGGCCCGCTCCCGCACGACAGCCCGACTCGCGACCGGGAAGCCGAGCGCGAAGACGAGCAGCAGGAGCTCGAACGCCAGCCTCCAGAGCCGGGGGTCGAAGGCCCGGGGCTGCGCCACCTCGGCCATCCAGGACGCTGCGAGCGCGGCGGCGACCGCAGCGGCGGCGAGGACGCGGACCCACGCGACCACGCGCTCCCATCGCCGAACTGCCCAGGCCGACACCGCGATCGCAAGGAACAGAGCAGCCAGCACCGGCTTCGTCGGGACGACCAGGGTAACCGGCAGCGCGAGCACCAGTAGTGACCAGTCGTGAGCGGTCCGCGGACGGCCGCTCGGAAACAGCGTAAACGCGATCGCCAGGAACCCGAGGTAGGAGAGCTCGGCGACGGGCAGGAAGGAACCCGCAAGCCAGGCGAGACCAACCGCGGCGAACAGCAACCGGCTTGGCCATGGCGCCCAGGCGAGGGCAGCGCCTCCGATGAAGGAAAGGCCAACGGCCAGGTCCATGGCGGTCGCCACCCGATCGAGGCCACCGGGGGCGAGGTCAGCCTCTGCGGCGAGCACGGTCAGCACGCCCGTCAGCAGTGCGGCCGTGGTCCATCCCACGCGCGTGCGCCACCGTCGGTCCGTGTCGCCTGCGATTCCGGTCACATGCCAGTCGATAGTCGATCGCCGGTCGAGTGTCAAGGTCGGTCGCCCACGGGCTGAACGATTGGGGACAGCAAGGCGAAGGAACACCGTGCTACCCCGGTCCCACTCCGAGCCAGCGCCGTTGGAGCACGGCTGCTCGCTGCCTAGGGTGGCGGACACAACCCGGACGCCAGATTGTGCCGGGGCGAAGCATCCGAGGTGGCGACATGAACGGACGATCGATCCGCGGTCGGGTGGCCGCGGTAGCCGCGGCCACGTTGTGGGCGGCCGCGGCCATGCCCGGTGGAGCGGCGGCCGGCGGGCCTGCGGGACCGACGGCAGGATCCGCGGCGCAACGTGCCGCGATCCAGGCACATCACTCATCGTCGACAAGGCTCCTGGCGGAGATGCGAAGCCACCTGCCCGCGAGCCACCGGGCCCGTTCGCCCCGCGTCTCGCTGCTCCCCGCGAGCGGCGCGGCCCTGTGTGTCGGGAGCGGCTCGGGTTGCTACGCGACGATCCAGGCCGCGCTGGACGCGGCGCACGATGGCGACACGATCCGCGTCGGTCGCGGCACATTTGCTGGTGGGATCACGATCACGAAGAGCGTCCGAATCGTGGGTGCCGGAGCACGCGCCACGATCATCAAGGGTGGCGGCTCCGTCGTCACGATCGGCGAGTTCGGCGCGGACGCGGAGCCGACCGTAACGATCACCGGCGTGACGATCACCGGCGGGTACGCGACCTCCAGCCCGGAATCCGTGCCGTTCGTGGGCGCGGATGGCGTCATCGCGCTCGGTGGCGGGGTGGAGATCCCGCCCAACGCCGACTTCAGCGGCGGCGCCGACGTCACGATCACGAACAGCCTGATCAACGGCAACCGCGTGGCCGCGATGCAGACGGTACCGTCGGGCCTCGCGACCTGCCCGGGGGGGTCCTGCCCATTCGCGCTCGCCGCCGGCGGCGGGATCGACAGCTGGGGGAACCTGACGCTCGTCGACGCCACGGTCAGTGACAACCGGGTGGGTGCCGCATCCGGCCCGGCCAGCGTGGCGAGCGACGCGTATGCCGGCGGGATCAACTCCTGGCTGGGCGCCCTAACGCTGGTCCGGACCTCCGTCGACGACAACGTCGTCCTCGCTGCCGGCCCCAACGGTCGCTACGCCGATGCGGGCGGGGTGTTCCTCGAGGGCGGCGGCTCCCTGTCAATGGTCGGCAGCTCGGTGAGCCACAACTCCGCGTCCCTGGCGGCGTCGCTGCCCGACTCCGTCGACATGCTGGCGATCGCCGGCGGCATCCACATCGGCGGCGGCGTTTCCGCGACGATCGGCTCCAGTCGGTTCATCGGCAACGCGGTGAGCATGACCAACACGGTCGGATACGCGACGGCCTTCTCGGGCGGCCTTCACGCGGACGTCGACATCACGGCCAGCGGCATCGTCATCAGCAACAACACAGTCACCGCGTCCGCGACCGGCTTCGCCGCCGCCGACTCGGGCGCCGGCGAGATGGGCGCCACCTTCAGCGGAGCGATCATCAGCGGCAACAGCGTCACGGCCACGGCGACGAATGGCTGGGCGATAGCTCTTGCGGGCGCCTCCATCTACCGCGGCTCGCTGGACAGGACCGTCGTCACCGGCAACCGCGTCAGCGCCTCGAGCCCCAACGGCGGCGTCTGGGTCGTCGGCGGCGCCCTGGTGGGCGACTGGGGCGGAATCTCGCTTGCCAACTCCACGGTCAGCCGGAACACGGCCGTTGGCTACGGGCTGGAGGGCAGCGTCCAGGGTGGCGGCATCTTCGATGCCGTGACCGACGGACCTCCCGGTGGCCCGCTGAACCTGACGCGGACCAGCGTGACCCGGAACACAGCGGCCGCGAGCGCCGGCGTCACCGTCGAGGGGGGCGGCATCTACACGGACAATGTGGTCACATCGATCCATAGCGTGATCGCGCACAACCGGCCCGATCAGTGTGTCGGGTGCTAGGTGGCATGGTCGTGGATCGGGGGCCGTGATCGGCTGATCAGGGGCGCCTCTCTCCTATAGGAAGGTCCGTCTCAGGCCGGGTCGCGCAGCTGATCAACGATCACTGCGCGCCCGGCCCTTCAATCAGCCACCAGGCCGACGGTGGTCTCGCCCCGACCCGCCCTCCCGGCTACCATGGAACCCCCGTGACGACCCTGGCGCCCAACGACTTCACCCACCTCCACGTCCACTCCGAGTTCAGCCTTCTCGACGGGCTCGGACGGATCCCGGACCTCGTCGATTCGGCCGCCGCGCAGGGCTTCGACAGTCTCGCGATCACCGACCACGGCGCCCTCTACGGCGCGGTCGCCTTCTACCAGGCGGCGAAGACGAAGGGGATCAAGCCGATCATCGGGGTCGAGACGTACGTCGCCCGGCGGTCGATGACCGAGAAGGAGGGCAAGGCCGACGCCCAGCCGTTCCACCTCGTCCTCCTCGCCAAGGACCTCGTCGGCTACCGCAACCTCTGCCGCCTGATCACCGACGCCCACATCGACGGCTACTACTACAAGCCGCGGATCGACCACGAGCACCTCGCCCGCTACAGCGAGGGCCTGGTCGGCCTCAGCGCCTGCCTCGGCGGCGAGATCCCCCGGGCGCTCGAGATCGAGGACTGGGACTCGGCCCGGCGGCTGGCCGGCGAGTACCAGGACATCCTCGGCAAGGGCAACTTCTTCCTCGAGCTCCAGGACCACGGCATGCCCGAGCAGCGGGTCCTCAACGAGAAGCTCCTCCGGCTGGCCCCGGAGACCGGCATCCCGCTCGTCGTGACGAACGATCTCCACTACGTCCACGAGTCGCAGAGCGACGCCCAGGACGTCCTCCTGTGCATCGGGACCGGCAACAACATCGACACGCCGGGCCGGATGAAGTTCGCCGGCAACGACTTCTGGCTGAAGCCGGCATCGCAGATGGCAGCCCTCTTCCCAGACCAGCGCGAGGCGATCCTCAACACCCGCCGGATCGCCGAGATGACCGACCTCGAGCTGCCGCTCGGCCAGCTCCGGATCCCGCACTTCCCGGTCCCGGATGGCCACACGGTCGAGACCTGGCTCCGCGAGGAGTGCCAGCGCGGCCTCCGCGAGCGCTACGGAACGGTGACCCCGGAGCTCCAGCAGCGGCTGGACTACGAGCTCGGCGTCATCCTCTCGATGGGCTACGCCGGCTACTTCCTGATCGTCGCCGACTTCGTCCGCTTCGCCCGCGAGCAGCGGATCCAGACGACGTGCCGCGGCTCGGCGCCGGGCTCGATCGTCACCTACACCCTGTACATCACCCCGGTCGACCCGATCGCCTACGGGCTCCCGTTCGAGCGCTTCCTCAATCCCGACCGGGTGACGATGCCCGACATCGACGTCGACTTCGAGGACGAGCGCCGCGACGAGGTGATCAACTACGTCAGCCGCAAGTACGGCTCCGACCACGTCGCCCAGATCATCACGTTCGGAACGATGCTCGCCCGGGCCGCGATCCGCGACGTCGGCCGCGTCCTCGGCCACAGCTACGGCGAGGTCGACCGGATCGCCAAGGCCGTCCCGAACCAGCTCGGGATCAAGCTCGACGAGGCGCTCCAGATCTCGCCCGACCTCAAGGGCCAGGTCGACGCCGACCCGGCGGTCAAGCGGGTGATCGACTTCGCCCGCCAGCTCGAGGGCGTCGCCCGCAACGCCTCGACCCACGCGGCCGGGGTCGTGATCAGCCGCGAGCCGCTGACCGAGCTGATGCCGCTCCAGAAGGCGACGAACTCCGACGCCCTGATGAGCCAGTACGAGATGCACGGGATCGAGGCGCTCGGCCTCCTGAAGTTCGACTTCCTCGGCCTGTCGAACCTGACGATCCTGCGCCACGCGGTCGACCTCGTCCGCCAGGAGCGCGGCGTCGAGATCGACCTCGACCACATCCCGCTCGACGACGCGACGACCTTCGCCCTCCTCGCCTCCGGCGAGACGACCGGCATCTTCCAGCTCGAGTCGGCGGGGATGCGCCGCTACATCCGCGACCTCCAGCCGACGTCGGTCTACGACCTGGCCGCGATGGTCGCCCTCTACCGGCCCGGGCCGATGGACAACATCCCGGCGTACATCCGGCGCAAGCACGGCCAGGAGAAGGTCACCTACCTCCATCCGCTGCTCGAGCCCTACCTGGAGAAGACCTACGGGATCTTCGTCTACCAGGAGGACATCATGTCCGCGGCGATGGCCCTCGGCGGCTTCACCGGACCCGAGGCGGACACGCTCGGCTACGCGATCCGCAAGAAGAAGTCGTCCGTCCTCCGGGCCCAGAAGGAGAAGTTCGTCACCCAGGCCGCCGAGCGGGGCGTGCCGGCCCACACGATCGACGCCGTCTTCACGGCGTTCGAGCCGTTCGAGCGCTATGGCTTCAACAAGGCGCACGCCACCTGCTATGGGCTGATCGCCTACCAGACGGCCTACCTCAAGGCGAACTACACGGTCGAGTACATGACCGCGGTCCTCACCGCGTTCCGCTCGAACGAGGAGAAGGTCGCGGCCGCGATCGCCGAGTGCCGCCGGATGGGGATCGAGATCAAGCTGCCCGACGTCCACCACAGCGGCGTCGAGTTCACCGTCGAGGGGCCCGCGATCCGGTTCGGGCTGCTCGCGGTGAAGAACGTCGGCCAGAGCGCGATCGAGTCGATCGTCACCGCGCGGACCGAGGGCGGCCCGTTCAAGTCGCTGACCGACCTCTGCTCGCGGATCGACCTCCGCCTCGTCAACCGCAAGGTCCTCGAGGCGCTTGCCAAGGTCGGCGCCCTGAACGTCTTCGGCCACCCGGCCCAGGTCCTCCTCGGCCTGGATGACGCGATCAACGCCGGCCAGGCGGCGTCGCGCGACCGGATCACCGGCCAGACGTCGCTCTTCGACCTCGGCGCCGACGACGCGACCGCCCTCGAGCGGCCGCTCCCGCAGGCGACCGAGGTCCCGGTCCGCGAGCGGCTCCGCTGGGAGAAGGAGCTCCTCGGGCTGTATCTCTCCGAGCACCCGATGGGCGAGGTCGCCGGCCAGGTGGGCCAGTACGTCACCGCCTTCAGCAGCGACCTCAAGGACGAGTCCCTGGACGGCCAGCGGGTCGTGATCGGCGGGATCGTGACGGGCTTCCGACGGGTGATCACGAAGGCCAACGCGACGATGGGCGTGGCAACGCTCGAGGACCTCCAGGGCACGATCGAGGTGGTCGTCTTCCCGAAGATGTACGAGCAGACGGCCGCGACCTGGGTCGAGGGGACGATCCTCCTCGTCGCCGGCCGGATCGACCACCGCGGCGACGACGTGTCGCTCCTCGCCGACCTCGCGGTGGACTGGGACGCCGCGGTGAGCAGCGGGCCCGAGGCGTTCGCTCGCGAGGTGGCGGCCGGCGATCGCGGGCGGGGCCCGCGCCGGGGCGGTCCCAACGGCAACGGCAACGGCACGGGAAACGGCAGCGGGTGGTCCGGCGGCCGGCGCGACGCCGCTCCCCAGGGAGCGCCGGTCGCGGTCATGGCGCCGGACGACGCGATGACGACGGCGCGCGAGCCCGTGGCCGTCGGACCGGGGCCGGCGGGGCCGGCGTCCGCGAACGATCGCCCGGGCGGGCCCGACGAGATCCGGCCCGGCGTCCCGCGTGTCTCGCCGCTCCGCGCCGAGGCACAGGTCGCGGCCCTGCCGCGGATCGCGCCGGCCGAGCCGATCCCGACCTACGACGAGCCCGCCGGCTTCGCGGCCGGTGACGCCCGCGCCGAGGCGAGCGAGGAGCCGGCCCTCCCCGACGAGGCGCGGGCCCGGGCAGCCCTCGCCTCCGCCGCGCCGACCTCGCCGGTCGAGAGCCAGCCCGATCAGACGCTCCACGTCCGATTCGGGGCGGCCGCCGCGGACCGCCTCGTGCTGGCGATGGAGACCTTCAAGACGCTCCTGCGGGAGCGGCCCGGCGGGACCCGGGTCGTCCTCCACGTGCCGGCGCCGAGCGGCGGCGGCTCGCTGCCGATGGAGCTGAGCCGCCGCGTGGCCTACGACGCCGAGCTGCTCTCCGAGGTCCGCCGCCGCCTCGGCGACGGGTTGGTCGAGCTGTCGCTCGGGTGACGGACCTCGGCCCGGGCTAGGGGAGCCGACCGAGCGACGTCCTGGCCTGGGCCTCCATCTCATCGGTTGTGGGGACCTCGCCGGCCCCGATCGAGACGAAGCTCAGGCCGACGATGACTGCACCTTTCAGGGCGTAGATCGAGACGCCCTTGAGCGTCACCCCCGAGACGGTGGCGCTGCCCGTGATCGTCGCGGCGTCGACACCCGGCTCGAACTCCGGCAGCTCGGTGACCTTCAGGTCCTTCAGGCCGGCGTCACTCGCGCCCTGCTTGATCTGGGCGACGAATGCCGGCTCGGCGGCCTTGGCCGCAGCCGCATCCGGAGTGACGGACACGAGCACCTCGAAGACGACGCCCTCCTGGCTGTAGCTGCAGACCTTGACGTTCTGCTCGGTGTCCTCCGTCCCGGGCGCGGCGCCGCCGCCGATCAGCGCCGCCGCCTCCGCCTGCGTGACGAGGTCGCACGCCGAGATCGACGTCGGAACGGCGGTCGGCTCCGGGCTGTCGGTCGGGGCGGTGGAGGCGGGCGACTCCGACGGCATCGTCGACGCTTCGGTCGACGGCGTGGCGGCGATCGACGCGAGGCTCGGCGCGGCCCCCGATGGGGTCGTCGAGGCGGTGCCGGTCGTCGCGCTGCAGGCCGTCAGGACGGCCAGCAGCACTGCGAGGAAGCCCGGGACGATCCGACGGCCCGTGGGCCCCCGAGATGGAGGAGTCATGGCGACCTTCCTTTCCGTGCCCCCGCGCCGCGGCGCGTTCCGGCGACGGGAGGTCCGGGGGGGAGGCCGGCCGTTGGAGGCGCGACCGGTCACCCGTGGTCACCAGGGGCCCGCGGGCCCACCGACCCGTCCGCCATCCGCGATCCGCCAGGAAGCAATCGGCTCCAGGCCCGGACGATCGGGGGCGGCCACCTCGCCCGGCGTCATGGACCCTACACCCGTTCCGTCGCGGAAGCGTCTTGGCCCGGCCTGGCCCGGGGACGGTGCCGGCGCCGCTACCCTTGTGCCCGTGAGCGAGCTCGTCGGCGCCGTCCTGACCCGTCCGTCGATCGACAACGACGGTGCGGCCGCGGTGCTGCGCCGCGGCTGGGGGATCGAGGGTGCGCTGCGGCCGCTGCCGAGCGAGCGAGACCGCAACTTCGCCGTCGCCGTCGACGGCACGGATCGCTACGTCCTCAAGATCTCGAACGCCACGGAGGACCGCAGGTTCCTCGACCTGCAGCACCGGGCGATGGACCGGCTCGCCGCCGCCGGCGTCCCGTGCCAGCGCGTCGTCCCGCGGCGCGGCGGCGCCGAGGTCGTCGACGCCGGAACGCCAGACACCCCGATCCTCGTTCGGCTCCTGACCTGGCTGCCCGGCCGACCGCTCGCCGCGATCGCCGTGGCGGATCGACCGGAGACCCTGCTCGAGGACCTCGGCCGGGTCATGGGCCGCACCGCGGCCGCGCTCCAGGGGTTCGACCATCCGGCCGCCCACCGCCCCTTCCAGTGGTCGGCCGAGGAGGGCCTCCAGGTCATCGCGCAGCACGCCCCGGCCGTCGCCGATCCCGCTCGCACCGCCCTGCTCGACCGCTGGCTGCGCCGCCTCGCGCCCCTGGCCGATCGGTTCGCCGGGCTTCGTCATGGCGTGATCCACAACGACGCGAACGACCACAACGTGCTCGTCGCGGACGACGGCCGATCGATCAGCGGCCTGCTCGACCTCGGCGACGCCGTCTGGACGGTGGCCGTCAACGAGCTCGCGGTCGCGGCCGCCTACGCCGCGCTCGGCGCGGCGGACCCGCTGCACGTGATCGGACGCGTCCGGGCCGGGTTCGAGGAGGCGCTGGCCCTGACCGCCGCCGAGTCCGCCGTGCTCCTCGCCCTCGTCGCCCTCCGCCTGGCGACCAGCGTCGCCCTGAGCGCGCACCAGTCGCGGCTCGCGCCGGACGACCCGTACCTGACCGTGTCCGAGGCGCCCGCGTGGGACCTCCTCGCCCGGCTCGAACGAGTCGGCCGGCGATGACCGCGGACGAGATCCTGGCTGCCCGCCGTCGCGTCCTCGGGCCGTCGCTCTCGCTCAGCTACCGGACGCCGCTCCACATCGTCCGCGGCGCGGGCGCCCACCTGTTCGACGCCGACGGCCGGGCCTACCTCGACTGCGTGAACAACGTCGCCCACGTCGGCCACGCCCATCCGCGCGTCGTCGAGGCGGGCGCCGCCCAGATGCGGCTGCTGAACACGAACACGCGCTACCTCCACGAGACGGTCGTCCGCTACGCGGAGCGGCTGACCGGGCTCCTGCCCGAGCACCTCGAGGTCTGCTTCTTCACGAACTCCGGCAGTGAGGCGAACGAGCTCGCCCTTCGCCTGGCGCGAGCGGCGACCGGCCGGCCCGACGTCGCGACGGTCGACGTGGCCTACCACGGCAACACCCAGCGGCTGATCGAGGTGAGCCCGTACAAGTTCGACGGGCCGGGCGGGGCCGGCCGCCGCGACGACGTCCAGGTCGTCCCACTGCCCGATCCGTACCGCGGCCGCCACCGGGGCGGCGGGCGGGAGGTCGGCGAGGCCTATCTCGCGGACGCACTGGGGGTCCTGAACGCCGCTGCCGCCGCCGGCCGGCCGGCCGGGGCCCAGATCGCCGAGGCGATCCCCAGCGTGGCGGGCCAGATCGTCCCGCCGCCCGGCTGGCTCGCGGGGCTCTTCGACGCGGCTCGCTCGGTCGGCGCCGTCCCGATCGCCGACGAGGTCCAGGTCGGGTTCGGGCGCGTCGGCAGCGCGGTCTGGGCGTTCGAGGCTCAGGGTGCCCGTCCGGACATCGTCACGATGGGCAAGCCGATCGGCAACGGCCACCCGCTCGGGGCGGTGGTCACGACCCGGGTGATCGCCGAGGCGTTCGACAACGGGATGGAGTACTTCAACACGTTCGGCGGCAATCCCGTCTCGGCCGCGATCGGGCTCGCGGTCCTCGACGTCATCGCCGAGGAGGGCCTCCGGGAGCACGCCCGGGTGACCGGGGAGCGGCTGCTCGCGGGCCTCCGCGAAGTGGCCGCGCGCCACGAGCCGATCGGCGACGTCCGCGGGATGGGCCTGTTCGTCGGCGTCGAGCTCGTCCGCGACCGGACGACGCGCGAGCCGGACGCCGGCCTGGCGAGCCAGCTCGTCAACCGGGCCGCCGAGCTGGGCGTCCTCCTGAGCACGGACGGGCCGGACCACGACGTGATCAAGATCAAGCCGCCGCTGGTGTTCTCGGCGGCCGACGCGGACCGCCTCGTCGAGACGTTCGACGCGGTCCTCGGCGAGCTCGCGCCGGGCTGACCGGTCGGCCGCGCGCTGGCGGCCGCGGCGCGTCGCCGAGCTTGTCCGCGCTCAGGCGCCGGCGCGGCGCAGCGCCTGGACCGCCGAGAGCTGCTCGTGGAACTCGGCCCGGACCTGGTTGACGTCGCCGGGCTCGAGGTCCAGCTCGCGGGCGATCTCGTTGATCGTGCCGGCCTCGGGCGCCGTGATCGTGCCATCGGCCGCCCCGACCGCGAAGCAGCAGCGGAGGAGGGCGAGGCGCTGCTCGGGCGTCGAGATCGAGCGGAACTCGCGGGTCACCACGAAGTCCTCGGTCCCGCCGTTGACCCTCGCCTGGAGCTTGGCCATCTGGACGACGAGGACGGCCTGGGCGCTGTCGAGCCCGCCGTACTCGACGGCGAAGCGCTCCATGACGGCGGTCTCCTCGGCGCTGATGTCGAAATCGGCGTTCGCCGTCCGGCTCATCACGTAGGCGAAGGAGGCGAGGTAGCGCGCCTCGGCCGGTGGCAGGGCATCGAGGCGGGCCACGATCCGGCGCACGGTCGCCGTCTCCGCAGCGGAATCGGGCAGGGGAGCGGCCGCGTCGCCGACGGGCAGGCGGGGGTCCTGCTGCGGGCGATCGAGGCCGAGGAAGCGACGGAACATCGGGTCTCCTACCAGCGGTCGTGGGCGGGATGGTCGGGCCGGACGGCGACGAAGATGCCGCGGCCGGTTGCGGTGACGGCGCCGTCCGACGAGATCTCGGCCTCGACGGTCGCCCGGTCGGCCGCGCTGTCCACGACCCACGCCCGGAGCTCGACCGGCCGATCCGACGGCGTCGGCCGCCGCATCCGGATGGCGTACTCGAGGGTCACGGTCGTCGGCGGGCGATCCTCGCCTCGGGCCCGCATCAGGTGCCAGGCGGCGGTCCAGTTGGCGTGGCAATCGAGGAGCGTCCCGAGGATCCCGCCGTTGACGACCCCCGTGAAGGCCTCATGGTCCGGCAGCGGCGTCCATCTGGCGACGAGGACCGCGGGATCGTCCGCGCTCGGCCGGCTCGCGATGTGCAGCCCGATCGGGTTCGCCGGGCCGCAGCCGAAGCAGCGGGCTGTCGGGCCGTAGCGCTGCTGGAGGCTCGGATCGTCGGGGATCACGCGGTCGGACGGCATCAGGCCGAGTATCGCAGGAAGCCGCCCGAGGCCCCGACCCCCGTCAGCCGCCCCGGGCGCGGATGTCCGGATGGTGGGGCAGCAGGTTGTGCGTGCCGCAGGCCGGGCACGCGACCCAGCTCAGCCGCGAGCCGGTCATCAGCTCCCAGCGGACTCGCGAGAACCGCGTCCGGCAGAAGCCGCAGGTGACCTCCCACCGGGCGACGATCCCGAGGCTCGCCGGCAGCCAGCCGAAGCGAACCGGGTCGATGCCTTCCATCTCGAGCGCCATGTCCACCTCGCGCGCGGGCGCGGCCCGCGAACCTGGTGCCGAAGATGGGAGTCGAACCCATACGAGGTTGCCCTCAGCGGTGTTTGAGACCGCCGCGTCTGCCATTCCGCCACTTCGGCCCGGGCGGCAATCCTAGCCCACGGCAGGCGGTCGTCCGGCGGGCGCGAGCCGTCCCGGCGCGTCCGGTGTCGCAGGCGGGGGGACGGAACCGTCCACCATGGGGCGGCGTCTGGCGACGAAGCCGATGCTAGACTCGCCGCGCCTCAGAATCGCCGTCGGGAGGGACCCCCGGATCGTGGAGGACCTTCGCTCGACGACGGTCGGCGACGACCCCGTCCAGCGCCGTGACCTGATCCTGGTCGAGCGCGCTCGCGGCGGCGAGCTCGACGCCTTCAACGACCTCGTCACCTGCTATCAGGAGCAGCTCTTCGCGTTGATCGTGCGGATGGTCCCGGACCGCGACCAGGCGTCCGATTGCGTCCAGGAGGCGTTCTTCTCGGCATTCCGCAATCTGGCCGGGTTCCGCGGCGGCAGCGTGAAGTCGTGGCTCCACCGGATCGCGATCAACGCGGCGATGGACATCCAGCGGGCGCGCAAGCGACGGCCGGTCCAACCGTACCCGGAGCTCGACGACGAGAGCTGGCAGCCGCCGGCCGGGACGGACGCCGACCCCGTGACGACGGCCCTCACGACGGAGCGCCACCGGGCGATCAACGAGGCGCTGGCCGGCATCACCGACGACCAGCGGGCCGCGATCGTGCTCTTCGACGTCGAGGGCTACGACTACGCCGAGATCGCCGAGCTGACGGGCGTCTCGCTGGGCACGGTCAAGTCCCGGATCCATCGCGGCCGGCTCGCCCTGCGCGACCGGCTCGCGGATCGGATGGAGCTGTTCCGTGGCTGAGCGACGGGGCCGCGCCCCGGCCGCGGGGAACCGGACCCGAGCGGAGGTCGTCTGACGGACATGCCACACGTCTCCGACGTCCGCCCGACGTCCCATGACCGCCACGACCCGATGCTCGTGGCCGCGCTCGCCGCCGGCGATCTCGCCGCCGCCGACCGCGACCAGGCCATCGCCCTGACCCGCTCGTGCGCCGACTGCGCCTCCCTCCACGACGACCTCCTTGCCCTCGCCCGGGCGGTCGCGTCCACGCCGCCCCCCGTCACGACCACGCCGCGCGACTTCCGCCTGACGACCGCCGACGCCGCGCGCCTCCGGCCTGCCGGCTGGCGCCGCTGGGTCGCCGCGCTGGGCGGATCCCGCGCCGCGCTGACCCGCCCCCTGGGCGTCGGGCTCGCCACCCTCGGCCTTGCCGGCCTCCTGATCGGCAACGTCCAGATCGGTGTCGGAAGCGCCGCTGCGCCCGAACGGGCGATGTCGGCCGGTGGCGGTGAGGCCGCCGCTCCCGCCGCGTCGAGCGCGGCCTCCGCGGCCGCCACAGGCACCACGACCGACGCCGGCCAGGTGCCGGCCGGCGCCGCGTCGGCCCCGGCGGCCTCGGGCGCGCCGCGGAGCCAGCCGGATCGGAACGGGTCGGCCGCTCCTTCCTCGCCCGACCTCGCGGGCAGCCTGGACGGCTCCGGCGCGTCGAACGCACCGGAGGCGGTCGGGGCGGTGCCCCTCGTCCCGTCCGCCACAGGCTCGAAGACGGCGTCGGCCCGGCCGGCCGGTGACACGCTGGCCGGTCGCGTGGCGGCCGCGCCGGAGCCCGCTCGGCCGCTGAACGCGGTGTTCGCCGCCGCCATCGTCATCGGCCTCGGGCTCCTGATCCTCCCTCGCCTGCGCGGTCGCCGCAGCGCCTGAGGCGGCCGCCGGCGGCACGCGAGCCGGCGTTGGTTCCGGCCCAGGCTCGGCCGGCGGCGAGGCCCACGGGTACACTCCGGTCGTGCCCAGCGAACGCCTGATGCTGCTCGACGGCTACGGGCTCGTCTACCGCGGCTACTTCGCGCTTCCGCCCCTGACGACGTCGAAGGGCGACCTCGTCAACGGCGTCTTCGGCTTCGCGAGCATCGTCCTCCGCGGGCTCCAGGACCTCCAGCCGGACTACCTCGCGGTCTCGTTCGACCTGCCCGGCCCGACCTTCCGCCATGAGGCCTACGCGGAGTACAAGGCGACCCGGACGCGGATGCCCGACGACCTGCGCGACCAGTTCCCGAAGGTCCGCGAGGTCGTCAAGGCCCTCCGCATCCCGGTCTACGAGATGCAGGGCTACGAGGCCGACGACGTGATCGGGACGATCACGAAGCAGCTCGACCCCCGCGAGGACCTCGAGACGACGATCGTGACCGTCGACCTCGACATGCTCCAGCTCGTCACCCCCCGCGTCCGGCTGATGACGACCCGCTCCGGGGTCGAGAACACGGTGATGTACGACGTCGCCAAGATCGACGAGCGGTTCGGGCTGCGGCCGGACCAGATGGTCGACTACAAGGCGCTCAAGGGCGATCCGAGCGACAACATCCCGGGCGTGCCCGGCGTCGGCGAGAAGACGGCGGCCAAGCTCATCCGCGACTTCGGCGACCTCGACAGCCTCCTCGCCCGCCTCGACGAGGTCACCCCGGCGAAGCTCGGCGACAAGCTGCGCGAGCACGTCGACCGGATCCGGATGGGCCGCGAGCTGTCGGTGATCGTCCGCGACCTGCCGATCCAGATCGATCTCGAGGCGGCCCGCCTCGGCGACTACGACCGCGACACGGTCGTCCGCCTCTTCCGCGAGTACGAGTTCCGGACGCTGATCGAGCGCCTGCCGCCGATGGCCGGCGAGTCGGCCCAGGAGCGGACCGATTCGCTCCGCTCGGTCGTCGAGAGCGGCTACGTGCCGGCCGCGCGGGTCGCCGGCCGGCCGGACGGCTGGGGTGCCGGGCGGACTGCCGCTCGGCCGGAGAGCGGCGAGCTCCAGCTCCGCCTCGACTTCACCGCGGTCTCCGGCACGGCTCGCGCCGAGGCTGACGGCGCGCGGTGCGGCCCCCGGCGCGGCGGCCCACGCCGCGGAGCCCGCCGGCGACCTCCCGACCGCCCTCGCCCAGGTGATCGCCGACCCGAGCCGGATCGAGGTCCGCGGCCCGGACCGCATCGCCGAGCTCGAGCCGTGGATCGCCGCCCAGGCCGTCGTCGGCGCATCGCTCGTCGCCGACGACCCGCGGCCGCGCCGCGGCAGCCCGCTCGCCCTCGCGATCGCCGGCCCGGACGGGCGGGTCGTCGCGGCCGAGGGCGCGGAGGCGTCGGACGCGCTCCGCCACCTCGTCGAGGCGGCCGGCATCCCGCTCGTCGGACACGAGGTCAAGCCGGTCCTCGTCGCCCGCTTCGCCGACGACCTCGAGGGTCCGCCGACGCCGGTGGCGTTCGACACGCAGGTCGCCGCCTACGTCCTCAACGCCGCGCTCCGCAGCCAGACGATCGCCGACGTCGTGGCCGAGAACCTCGACCAGATCCTGCCCGCCGCGACGGAGCTGCCGGCGACGGCCCGGGCCGGCCTCGAGGCCCTGTCGGCGCTGGCCGTCCGCGACCCGCTCGAGAAGCGGCTCGTCGAGGTCGGCCTCGAGCGGCTCTTCCGCGACATCGAGCTGCCCCTGATCCCCGTCCTCGCCCGGATGGAGGCGGTCGGCGTGGCCCTCGACCTCGAGGCCCTGGCGGGCCTCGCCGTGGAGTTCGGCGAGGTGATCGACCGGCTCGAGCAGGAGATCTACGTCGACGTCGGCCACGAGTTCAACCTCGGCAGCCCGAAGCAGCTCGAGCAGATCCTCTTCTTCGAGCTGAACCTGCCGAAAGGCAAGCGGACGAAGACCGGCTACTCGACCGACGCGTCGGTGCTCGAGGACCTCCGGCCGGCCCACCCGATGATCGACAAGCTCCTCGAATGGCGGATCTACACGAAGCTCCGCTCGACCTACGTCGACGCCCTGCCGACGCTGATGGCCCCGGACGGGCGGCTCCACACGACGTTCCACCAGGCCGTCGCCGCGACCGGCCGCCTCTCCTCCTCGGATCCGAACCTCCAGAACATCCCGATCCGGACCGCCCTCGGCCGGCGGATCCGGCGGGCGTTCGTGGCCGGCGAACCCGACCTGACGCTCCTCGCCGCGGACTACTCCCAGGTCGAGCTCCGGATCCTCGCCCACGTCTCGGGTGACGAGCACCTCAAGGACGCCTTCGCCCGCAAGGCCGACATCCACCGCGAGACCGCGGCCCGCGTCCTCCACAAGGCGCCCGAGGACATCACCCACGGCGAGCGTTCGATGGCGAAGATGGTGAACTTCGGGTTGGCCTACGGGATGAGCGACTTCGGGCTGGCGTCGCGGGCGAACATCCCCCGCAAGGAGGCCCAGGAGTTCATCAACTCGTACTTCGCGGCGTACTCCGGGATCAGCTACTACATGATGGCGATCAAGGAGCAGGCGAAGAGCCAGGGGTTCGTCGAGACCCTGCTCGGCCGGAAGCGCCAGATCCCCGAGCTGCGGGCAGCGAACCCGGCGCTCCGCGGGGCGGGCGAGCGGATGGCGATCAACATGCCGATCCAGGGGACCGCCGCCGACATCCAGAAGATCGCGATGATCCGGGTCGCCGAGCGGGTGGCGTCCGCCGGGCTGCGGGCGCGGCTCCTGCTGAGCGTCCACGACGAGCTCCTGTTCGAGACGCCGCGCGGGGAGGTCGACGCGCTGGCGGCGATCGTCCGCGAGACGATGGAGGGCGCCCTGCCCTTGTCCGTCCCGCTCACGGTCGACATCAAGGTCGGCGACGACTGGGAGGGGATGACGCCGCTGACCCGCGAGGACGAGATCGCGGCCGAGCTCGGCGAGCTGCCCGAGGAGGCGCCGCTCGCGCCGACCGCCTGACCGCGCGGCCCGCGGCCGGTAGGCTTCCGGCATGCCCGAGCTGCCCGAGGTCGAGACCGTCGCCCGCGACCTCCGACCCCTGATCACCGGCGCCACGATCGTCGACGCGACGACCCACTGGGCGCGGACCCTCCGCGGGATCTCGCCGGAGGCCTTCGCCGACGGCGTCGCCGGGCGGCGGATCGAGGGCGTCGGCCGGCGGGCGAAGCAGATCGTCGTGGACCTGTCGGACGGGGCGTTCCTGACGATCCACCTGAAGATGACCGGCCAGCTCTTCGTCGTGCCCCAGGGCGGCTCGGAGGACCCGTACGTCCGGCTCGTCCTGGCCCTCGAGGACGGCCGCGAGATCCGGTTCCGCGACATCCGCAAGTTCGGCAAGGTCGGGCTGTACGGGGCGGACGCGGCCGTCGCCGACGCGGACCCGTTCGCGAAGATCGGGCCGGAGCCGCTCGCCGACGCCTTCACCGTGGCCGCCTTCCGGCGCCGGATCCGCTCCCGGAAGGGCCGCCTGAAGCCGCTCTTGCTCGACCAGTCGTTCGTCGCCGGCGTCGGCAACATCTACGCCGACGAGGCGCTGTGGGCGGCC
This sequence comes from uncultured Chloroflexia bacterium, assembly GCA_963710105.1. GTDB lineage: Bacteria > Chloroflexota > Limnocylindria > Limnocylindrales > CSP1-4 > CF-46. Next base: position 1,579,789 of record CAVPYV010000001.1, on the reverse strand, counting down.
CGCCTCCATCCGCTCCGGACGGCGCGAACGCTGCGCCCCGCCGACGAGCGCCGGCTGTGGATCGAGATCCGGCGGATCCTGGCCGAGGCCGTGATCCGGCGCGGCTCGTCGATCGACGACTACACCGCGCCCGACGGCGACGGCGAGATGCAGGACCACCTCACGGTCTACCAGCGGACCGGCGAGCCGTGCCTCCGCTGCGGGCGGCCGATCCGGCGGATCGTCGTCGGCGGCCGGGCGACGCATTTCTGCTCCTGGGACCAGCGCCTGCCGGCCGCCGACCGCGCCGGCGCCCGGGCGATCCTGCGAACGCTCGCGGTCCCCGAGCGGACCGGCCGGCGCTGGTCCGAGCTCCCGGGCGGGGAGGGAAGCGTCGGCCGGGCGGGCGACGAGCGCTCCCGCACGAACGCGAGCGGGCGCGCCGACCGGACGCGTCGCGCCGCGGCGACCCGGCGGGCGGCGGCCCGGGCGTCGGTCGGGGGCTGAGACGTGTCGATCCTGCGCCTCGAGCGCGTCCGGCGCGAGGTGGGGACGTTCGTCATCCTCGACGACGTCTCGGCCGCCATCGCGGTCGACGACCGGATCGGGCTCGTCGGGCCCAACGGCGCCGGCAAGACGACCCTCCTCCGGCTGGCCGCCGGCCGCGACGAGCCCGACGCCGGCGCGGTCCACCGCAAGCGCGGCCTGACGATCGGCCTGCTCGCCCAGGAGTCCCACTTCGACGCGGCGTTCATGGCCGCGCCGGACCTCCGGGCGGCCGTCCGCCACGGCGCCGCGCACCTCGAGGCGATGGCGGCGGAGCTCCACGTCCTCGAGCAGACCGGGCGGGTCGAGCAGGCGGCCTACGCGAACCTCCAGCACGAGTTCGAGATCCTCGGCGGCTACACGCTCGACGTCCGCGTCGACGAGGCGCTGTCCGGCCTCGGCTTCACCCGCGACGAGTGGGCCAAGCCGCCGACCGCCCTGTCCGGTGGCGAGCAGACGCGGGCCACGCTCGCCCGGCTCGTCATCGCCCAGCCCGACCTCCTCCTCCTCGACGAGCCGACGAACCACCTCGACATCGGCGCGATCGAGTGGCTCGAGGAGCACCTCCGGCGGCGCCACGGCGCGCTCCTCGTGGCGTCCCACGACCGGGCCTTCCTCGACGCCACGGTCGGCCGGATCTGGGAGCTCCGCGACCGGCGCCTGACCGTCTTCCGCGGCGACTACAGCGCCTACCACCGCCAGCGCGAGGAGCGCGACGTCCGGGCGGTCAGGGAGGCCGACAGCCAGGCCGACCAGATCGAGCGCGAGCGGGAGCTCGTCCAGCGCTACCGCTCGCAGCGCAAGTTCAGCAAGATGCACGAGCACGAGTCGCGCCTCGAGAAGCTGCAGGCGGACCGGGTCGAGACGCCGAAGGCGACGAAGAGGCTGCGCCTGCCCGCCGGCGCGCTGGCCGGCGGCGGCCCGTCGCGGTCGGGCGAGATCGTCATCCGGATCGAAGGCCTCGTCGTCGGCTACCTGCCCGGGCGCGGCGCCGTGACACCCGACGGCTCGCCCGCCACGGAGCCGAAGCGGGTCGCGACGGTCCCCTTCCTGGCCGCGACCCGCGGCGACCGGATCGGGATCGTCGGCCCCAACGGGGCGGGCAAGACGACCCTTCTCCGCACGATCGCGGGGGATCTGCCGCCGCTCGACGGGACGCTCGGCTTCGGCAACGCCGTCCAGCCCGGCTACCTCGCCCAGCTGCGCGGCGCGGCGATCCCCGGGGCGACCGTCCTCGACGCCCTCCTCGAGGCGATCCCGGTCACGCCCGGCGAGGCGCGCAGCTTCCTCGCCCGGTTCCTGTTCCGCGGCGACGACGTGTTCAAGGAGGTCGGCCAGCTCTCGGGCGGGGAGCGGTCGCGGCTCGAGCTGGCGCTCCTCGGGATCATGCCGTCGAACCTGCTCCTCCTCGACGAGCCGACGAACCACCTCGACATCCCGGCCCGCGAGGCGATCGAGTCGTTCATGCACGATTCGCCGGCCACGCTCCTCGTCGTGTCGCACGACCGGCGGCTCCTCGAGACGGTCTGCACGACGCTGTGGGTCGTGGACGACGGCCTGGCCGTGCCGTTCGCGGGCGGCTGGCGGGAATGGCGGGCGGCCGTCGCCGACGGCTGGACGGTCCAGGCGGCGGCGGAGCTCGAGGCGGCCCGTCTCCGCGGCGGCGCCCACGGTGGGAGGTCGGGCTCGGCCGGACCGCGGGAACCCTTCGCGGACCGCCCGCCGGCGGGGAAGGTCGCCACCGGTCGGCCCGAGCGGGCGTCGTCTGGCGCCCCGTCGACGGCCCGGGCATTGGCGCCGGCAGCCGCCACCGCGACGGCGACGCGGCCCGCCGCACGCCGCGACAAGCTCTCGAAGGACGCCTACCGCCGCCAGCGCGCCCAGGTCGACGCCGAGCTCACCCGGCTCGGCCTCCGGAAGAGCCAGCTCGAGCTGTCGATGGGCTCGCCGGCGATCGCCGCGAACTTCGTCGAGATGCGGCGGGTCGCAAGCGAGCTCGCCGACGTCGAGCAGGCGCTCGCGGCGGCCGAGGACGCCTGGCTGGAGCTCGAGGACCGGGCGCCGTGACCGGCCCGGACGAGACCACCGAGGCCGCCGGGCGCCCCATCCGGATCGGGCTGACCGGGCCGATCGGCTGCGGCAAGAGCACGATCGCCGCGTGGCTCGCGGAGCGCGGCGCGGTCGTCGTCGATGCCGACGTCGTCGCCCGCGAGGTCTCGGCGCCGGGCGAGCCCGCTCACGACGCGGTGATCGCGGCCTTCGGCGACGCGGTCCGGGTCGAGGAGGGCGGCCGGCTCGACCGGGCGGCCCTCGCCCGGGTCGTCTTCGCCGACCCGGACGCGCTCCGCCGGCTCGAGGCGATCGTCCACCCCGTCGTCCGGGCCCGGATCCTCGAGCGGATCGCGGACGCCGAGCGGGCGGGCGCGCCGGCCGTCGTGATTGAGGCGATCAAGCTGGTCGAGGGCGGGCTCGCGGCCCTGTGCGACGAGACCTGGCTGGTGACGTGCGCGCCGACGGTCCAGCGCGAGCGGGTGATCGAGCGCGGCGCGTCGGCCGAGGACGCCGACCGGCGGATCGCCGCCCAGGCGGGGCTGATCGAGCGCGTCCGGCCGGTCGCCACCCGGCTGATCGACACGTCGGGGCCGACCGTCGACGCGCGGTCGCGGGTCGCCGCCGCGTGGGACGCCGCGCTGCGCGGCCGCTGACCGGCGGCCGCTGTCTGGCCGCGGCAGCCGTCGCGATCGGCGCGAGCGCTAGTTCGTGAGCTTCAGGACGTACGAGCCGAGGTAGCGCGGGCAGGCGTTGCTCGAGCACGACGAGACCGTCAGGCGGTCGCTCGTGAACGAGCTGAGGAAATAGCCGTTGACGTGCTTGGCGGAGCCGCCCGACGCGCTGATCACGTGGAAGGTCGCCCAGCCCATGAAGTTGCCGTTGTTGTCGACGATCGCGACCGGCAGGTCGAGCCCGGACAGGTAGGTGTCCACGTCCTGGAACAGCGAGGTGTGGTTGCCGTTGTTGTGCTGGCCGATGTACTCGCCGTACGTCAGCGTGCGATCGATGTCCCGTCCGCCCTGGATGATCTCGTCGACCTCGGTCGTGTTGAGGTTGCCGGTGCCGTAGTTCGTCCAGGCGAAGTCGAGGTCGCTCGTCGGGACGTCGCCATTCGTCTCGCCGAAGTCGGTCGGAGTCTGGTAGTTCGGCGTGCCGTCGTTGTCGAAGGCGCCGATCGAGAAGATGAACGGGCTGGCGCCGGTCGCGGTGTCGGGGAAGCCGGCCAGGGCCGTCGCGGTCGTCGAGACCCGCCACTGGCTCATCCCGAGGGCGCCGAGGAACGAGTTCGTGTGGGCCGACACGACGTCGACCTGGACCGCCACGCCGTTCGTCGTCGAGATCGTCACGTCCACGGTCGTCGGGCCGGACCCGTCCGTGAACCGGTTCGACGCAGCGATCGTCCGCGCCCGGTCGATCGCCTGGATGTCGTTGTTGCTCAGGAGGTAGTCGTTCGCGCCGGCGAGCGCGGCCATGTCGGCCGCGGTCTGCTGGTCGCGGCGCTGGGCGAACGTCGCGCCGCCGTCGATGGCCAGGCCGACCATCCCGATGATCGCGAGGAGGGCGATCGCGAAGATGACGAGCATCTGCCCGTCCTGGGCGCGCCGCTGGCGTCGCTGAGTGGTCATGGTGTGCCTCAGGGTCACTGGATCTTGGCGCTGCTGGAGGTGGTCAGGGTGAACGGCCCGAACGCGCTCAGGATCGGGAGCACCGCGTTGAACGAGGCCCGGACGGAGACCCGGACCCAGCTCCCCGGATGGCAGGTCCCCGAGACGTTCGCCCCCGCGATGTCGATGCACTGGTAGGAGGTCACGGTCAAGCCGGGGACGAGGCCGCGGGCGTTGGCGGCGGCGCTGGCCGACTCGCTGCTCGTGCCGAGGGTCGCGCCGGGATGGACGCTCGTGACCCGGGCGATCTCGCGCGCCGCGTCCGAGACGCCGTTGTAGAGGAATGCCGCCCGGGCGAGATCGACGAGGCCGATGAAGAGGGTCAGGAAGACGGTGATCCCGAGGGCGAACTCGACCAGGCCCTGGCCGCGCGTGCCGCGGCGTGGGCGCCCTGGCCCGGCTCGACCGGAGACGTCCCGCGCGACGGACCCCGTCACGGAGAGACCGACACGGTCCGGGTCCGGGTCGCCGGCCCGCCGAAGTTCGAGACGACGAGGGTGACCGTGAACGTCCCCTTGATCTGGTACTGGTGGACCGGGTTCTGGAGGGTCGAAGCCGAGTCGCCGGCGCCGTCGCCGAAGTTCCACGACCAGGTCAGCGGGCAGCTCGGCGTCGTGGTCGAGAGGTCGGTGAACTGGAAGTTGGTCTTCTTCTTGATGCCGCTCGATGGGCTGAACGAGAAGTCGGCGGTCGGCGGGATGCAGAACGGCGTCGGGGTCGGCGTCGGCGCGGGCGTCGGCGTCGGCGTCGGGGCGACGGTCCCCGTCGGAGTGGGCGTCGGGACGGGCGTCGGCGTGGGGGTCGGCGTGGGCGTCGGCAACGGGGTCGCGGTCGGCGTCGGCGTCGGGGCCCCGACGCTCGGCCGGACCGCGATCTGGGCCGAGGCACTCTGGGCGAACGTGACGTCCGTCCCGCCGAAGAACGCCGACAGGATCGGCGTCAGCAGCGAGAAGTGGCCGACGACGGTGACGGTGACCTGGTTGCCGAGGGCCTCTGCGCACGGGTCGGGCGTGCAGGCCAGGGACACGTCGCTCGCGCTGACTGTCAGGAAGGACCCGCTGGACTCGGTCAGGACCGCGCAGGTGACGCGGTTCGTGAGGGTGTTGCAGGCCTGGCCGGACACGAAGGACGTCGGGTGGATCGCCGCCTCCAGGGCGCCGGCCCGGGCCGCGCTCTCGATGGCGACCTGCGAGTGGAAGAGGCGGGCGAGGTCGGCGCCGGCGGCCAGCAGGACGAGGAACACCGGCAGGACAAGGGCGAGCTCGACGATCGCCTGGCCGCGGGAGCGGGTCGCCAGATGGCGCCGGAGGCGAAGACCGGGGCGGATCGTTCGGGCCGGCTGTCGCGGTCCGGCCGGGCGGCGGTCGGGCGCGCCGAGGTGACCGCCCGCGGGCGCGCGGCTCGTCATCGTCGGAGGTCGTCGCGCCGGCTTCGGCGCGACGCACGCAGGGTCTGGGACATCGTCTCCGACTCTAGGTCAGGCAGGACCGCCCGATAAGGGGTCCGGGCTGGCCCATTCGTACCGGCCGCGGGCATCATCTTGCCGTCGGGCGCGCCCCGATCCGGCCCCGGCCCGGGGGTCCCGCCCGGCGACCGTGCCGGCGCGTCGCCGGCCCGAACGATCAGGGCGCGACGCTGGCCGAGGGTGCCGGGCTCGACGGCGACCCCGACGGCGACGGCGACGGCGTCGGGAAGGGCGTCGGCGACGCCAGCGGCGGCTGGCTCGGCAGCGGTCCTCCGCTCGCGGGGTAGTTCTCGGGGATCGGCAGCCCGTACTTCTGGATGATCCGGTTCGTCGTCTCGCCGAGCGGCCGGGCGTCGACCGGGCGCTGGTCGATGTCGGGCCGGAGGACCATGCTCAGCGTCGCGGTCCCGACGGCCTGCAGATGGGTCAGCTCCTCGGCCATCGCGATCGGCGCCTTGACGATGTAGAACGTGCCGTTGCGGGCCAGGATCAGGACGTTCTGGTAGACGATCTTCGTGGAGCGGTCGGTCGTGTAGCGGCCGTTCGCGGCGATGTCGGCGGGGACGTTCACCACGGCGGTGATGAAGACGTCGACCGTCTCGCCGGCCTTGAGGATGCCGCCGACGGCGAGGTCGTCGGTGACCGTGACCGACACCGCCCGCCAGGCCTCGCTGTCCGGTCCGACCGTCTCGCCCGGGGCGAGGATCGAGAACTCGCTGCCGGCCTCGGAGGACGCCAGCATGTTCTGGGTCACGAGCTGGCCCTGGAGGATCGTGACCGCCGGCAGCCGGCCGATGGCATCCGCCGGGTTGGTGATCACGCCGTTCGCGTTCGTGGGGTCGAGGGGGACGTCACGGACCTCGAGGTCCTCGGCGACGATCGCCTGGCGGGCCGGGACCGCCCGAGCGGCGACGACGACGGAGATCTTCTGGAGCTCGCCCTGGCCGGCCTTCTGCGACGCCTGGTTGATCAGGTAGAACGCGGCACCGCCGGCGACGAGGGCGAGGACGACGCCGATCGCGATGATGACCTTGCTGCGTCGTCGATCGTCGTGGAATTCCTGATCCATGACCGGCCTTTCTGGGAACGCCTGGCTCGCGGGCGCGAGGGGCGGGCGATGGACACGTTCGGGCGCCGGGTCCACCACCCGTCGGGGTGTGGACGGCGCGCACCGGATCGTCCTCGATGGCCGTCGGCCGCCGGTATAGCCCGGTCGTCCCAGCCGGTCCTACCCGCAGGTCAGTTGCGGGCCGCCCTGGCTCGGAGAATCGTCGCTAGAACGGGTGTTCTGTTTCATCCCGATCCGCTACGATGGTCGCCCATGCCCGACTTCCGACTCGTCGCTCCGTTCGAGCCCACCGGCGATCAGCCGGCGGCGATCGAGCGCCTCGTCGACGGGCTCCGCAAGGGGCTGAAGCACCAGACGCTGCTGGGAGCCACGGGCACGGGCAAGACCTTCTCCATCGCCCGGGCGATCGAGGCCTACCAGCGGCCGACCCTCGTCCTCGCCCACAACAAGACCCTCGCCGCCCAGCTCTACGCCGAGTTCCGGGAGTTCTTTCCGGACAACGCGGTCGAGTACTTCGTCAGCTACTTCGACTACTACCAGCCCGAGGCCTACCTGCCGCGGAGCGACACGTACATCGAGAAGGACTCGTCGCGCAACGACGAGATCGACCGCCTCCGCCACGCCGCCACCCACGCCCTGTTCGAGCGCCGCGACGTGATCATCGTGGCCTCCGTCTCGTGCATCTACGGCCTCGGCGCGCCGGTCGACTACGGGGCGACGGTCCTCCGCCTCCGGACCGGCGGCTCGTATCGCCGCGACGCCGTCCTCCGCCACCTCGTCGACCTCCAGTACCAGCGCAACGACCAGGCCCTCCAGCGCGCCCGCTTCCGGGTCCGCGGCGACACGCTCGAGTTCCAGCCGGCGTCCGAGGAGACCCTCGTCCGCGTCGAGTTCTTCGGCGACGAGGTCGAGCGGATCACCGAGCTCGACCCGCTCACCGGGGAACTCCTCGCCGAGCGCAAGGAGGTCAACGTCTACCCGGCCAGCCACTACGTCACGCCCCAGGACAAGCTGAAGCTCGCCCTCGTCGACATCGAGGCCGAGATGGAGGAGCGGGTCGGCGAGATGGAGGCCGAGGGCCGGGTCCTCGAGGCGGCCCGCCTCCGCCAGCGGACGACGTTCGATCTCGAGATGATGCGCGAGCTCGGGTTCTGCACCGGCATCGAGAACTACTCGCGCCATCTGTCGCGACGCGAGCCGGGGTCGCGACCGTGGACGCTCCTCGACTACTTCCCGCCGGACTGGCTCCTCGTCGTCGACGAGTCGCACATGACGATCCCCCAGGTCGTCGGGATGTACAAGAACGACCGGACCCGCAAGGAGATCCTCGTCGACTTCGGCTTCCGCCTGCCGTCGGCGCTCGACAACCGGCCGCTGACGTTCGAGGAGTTCGAGGGCCATCTCAACCAGGTCGTCCACATGTCGGCGACACCGGGACCCTACGAGCACGAGCGGAGCGAGCGGATCGTCGAGCAGCTGATCCGGCCGACCGGCGTCGTCGACCCGACGATCGACGTCCGCCCGACGGACGGCCAGATCGACGACCTGATGGAGGAGATCCGGCTGCGGACGGAGCGCGGCGAGCGGGCCCTGGTCACGACCCTGACGAAGAAGATGGCCGAGGACCTGACCGACTACCTCCGCGAGCTCGGAGTCAAGGTCCAGTACCTCCACAGCGAGGTCGACACGCTCGAGCGCGTCGCGATCCTCCGCGACCTGCGCCTCGGGGTCTACGACGTGCTCGTCGGGATCAACCTCCTCCGCGAGGGGATCGACCTGCCTGAGGTCACCCTCGTCGCGATCCTCGACGCCGACAAGGAGGGGTTCCTCCGCAGCTCGTGGTCGCTGATCCAGATGATCGGCCGGGCGGCCCGCAACATCGGCGGACGGGTCGTGATGTACGCCGACCGGACGACCGAATTGATGGCCGCCGCGATCGACGAGACGAACCGCCGCCGGGCGATCCAGGTCGCCTACAACACCGAGCACGGGATCGAGCCGACGACGATCGTCAAGGAGATCCACGACCTCAACGAGCGGCTCCGGACGGTCGCCGAGGGGACGATCGTCTACACGTCCGAGCGCGAGGAGCTCGCCGGCCGGGCGCTGACGATGGAGAACACCGCGGCGATCGAGAAGCTCCTCACCCGGATGGAGACCGAGATGCGCGCGGCGGCCAAAGAGCTCGATTTCGAGCGGGCGGCGGCCCTCCGCGACGAGATCCAGAACATCCGCCTCCGGGTCCTCGAGCAGGACGCCTCGCTGATCGTTGGCCGGGCGGCCGAGCGGGCGGCCTCGACTCGCAACAGCGGGCTGGTCGGCGCCGCCGACCGCAAGCGGACGGCCCGCCGCGACGAGGCCGCCGGCGAGCGCCAGGCCTTCGAGGTGATGAGCGTCACGGTCCTCCCGGCCGAGGAGGAGCCGGCCGACACGCTCGACCCGGATCCCCACGGCGACGAGCACGAGGACGGCGCGACCGACGAGAACACCGCGTCGGACTGGCTGCCCGGCATCCGCGACGAGCACGAGGACACCGGGCGGACCGCCGCCTGGCGCGATCGGCCGACGTGGGACCGGACGGTCACGCCGAACGTCCGGCGCCGGACGGGGACGCGCCCGCCGCGCCGCCGCTGACGACGAGCCGGCGGAGGCCCGCCGCGGGCGGGGCGGCCGTCGCACCGGCCGATCGTCCGCCGGTTGTCACGCGATTCTGATGCCGCGACGCGACTGACCGTCGCATTCGCACGGAGCAGTGTCCAGAATCCGGAGATGGCGCTCGCGCTGCTGACCCTGACGGTCGCCCAGCTGTTCGACCTCGGAACGTTCGTCCGGATGGTGGCCGGGCACGGCGCCGCCGCCGAGGCGAACCCGCTGGTCCGATTCCTCCTGACCGGCTACGGCCTGCCGCTGCTGGCGGTCGCCAAGGTCGCCGCGCTGGCCCTCGTCGTCGCCGTCATCGCGGTCCTGGCCCGCGACGGCGATCCGTCGAGCGCCCGCCGGTCCGTCGCGTTCCTGTTCGCCGTCGCGATCCTCGCCGGTCTCGTCGGCGGTTGGTCGAACGCGGCCGTCCTCCTCTGAGCGGGTAACGCTGCGCGGCCGAGACACCGGACGGCCGGGCGGAGCCTAGACTCGACGCATCTCCGATCGGAGGGACAGGGAGGGACCACCCCATGCACGCTTCACGACTCCGGATCCCGCTACTCGCGGTGCTCCTGCTCGTTGCCGCCGCCTGCAGCGGCGGGCCCGGCAGCGCGCCCAACGATCCGTCGGGCGCGGTCACCGGCGCGCTCGAGGCCGCCAGCAGCGGCGGCCTGACGAAGCTCGCCGACTACGCCTGCGCCGCTCACAAGGGCGACATCGCGGCCGCGTTCGGCGGGAGCGACCTCGGCTCCCTCACGGCCGCCGGCATCAAGCCCGAGGATCTCTTCGGGGCCTTCACCGTGGCGTTCTCGAACGTGTCGACGAAGGAGGTCAGCAAGACCGACACGACGGCCAAGGTCCACGTGACCGCGGACATGAAGATGACGATCGACCAGGACAAGTTCAAGACGATCATGAAGACGGTCATGGCGGCCCAGGGCCTGCCGGCCGACGACGCGACGCTCGACACCGCGATCACGGCGATGTCAGGCCAGCTCTCCGCCGGCCAGAAGCTCGATGAGGACATCGACGTCGTCAACGAAGGCGGCAAGTGGCTGATCTGCAGCAACTGACCGTCGCCTGACCCGCCGCCGCCGCCGGCCGCGAGGTTCGGCGGTCGGCGGCGCGTCTCCCGTCGACCCCGCGGGCCGATCGTCGCCGGGATCGAACACCTGTACGGTTTCGGTCCGGTCGGCTAGACTTGCACAGCCATGCCCCAGGACCAGATCGTCGTCCGCGGCGCCCGCGAACACAACCTCAAGGACGTCACCGTCGCGTTCCCGCGCGACCGCCTCGTCGTGATCACCGGCCTGTCCGGAAGCGGCAAGAGCAGCCTCGCGTTCGACACGATCTACGCCGAGGGCCAGCGCCGCTACGTCGAGAGCCTGAGCGCCTACGCGCGGCAGTTCCTCGGCCAGATGGAGAAGCCCGACGTCGACCAGATCGACGGCCTCAGCCCGGCGATCTCGATCGACCAGAAGGGCGCGTCCCGCAACCCGCGCTCGACGGTCGGGACCGTCACCGAGATCTACGACTACCTCCGGCTGCTGTTCGCCCGGGTCGGCCATCCGCACTGCCCGAACGGCCACCCGATCGAGCGCCAGACCGTCCAGCAGATCGTCGACCAGGTCCTGGAGCTGCCGGAGGGGACGCGCCTGCTCGTCCTCGGCCCGCTGATCAAGGACCGCAAGACCGAGGGCGACCGCGTCTTCGACGGCGCCCGGCGGCAGGGCTTCGTCCGCGTCCGGGTCGACGGCGAGATGGTCGACATCGCCGAGGCGCCGACGCTCGACAAGTACAAGCGCCACACGATCGAGGTCGTCGTCGACCGCTACATCGTCCGCCACGCCGACGCGCCCGACGGCGCGGCGCGCGCCGCGGATGGCCGGCCGATCGACCCGGAGACCGGGGAGGTGATCCCCGACCCGGACAAGACCAGCCTCGCCGACTCGATCGAGACCGCGCTCCGGCTCGGCGAGGGCGTCGTCCTGATCGCGCCCGCGCCGCGCGACGACGAGCCGCCGTCCTTCGAGGAGCGCCGCTACAGCGAGCGCTACACGTGCCCGTACGACGGGTTCACGATCGACGAGCTCGAGCCGCGCAACTTCTCGTTCAACTCGCCGCACGGCGCGTGCCCGGCGTGCACCGGGCCTCGGCACCCGGCTCGAGATCGACCCGGACCTCGTGATCCCCGACAAGTCGAAGAGCCTCGCCCAGGGCGCCCTCGTGCCGTGGGCCAAGATGCCGAACGACGCGTCGTGGCGGCTGAAGATCCTCGAGGCGATCTGCGCGTCCCACGGCTGGGACTTCAAGAAGCCCGTTCGCGACCTGCCGGCGGAGGCGCTCGACTACCTCCTGCGGGCGGAGAAGGACGAGAAGGTCCTCGTCCGCTACCGCCACGAGCGCGGCGAGAACACGTACAAGGCGACGTTCGAGGGGATCGTCACGAACCTCGAGCGACGCTACCGCGAGACCGACTCGGAGTACATCAAGACCGAGCTCGAGAAGTACATGGTGACCCGGCCCTGCCCGACCTGTCACGGCCGGCGGCTCAAGCCGGAGGTCCTCGCGGTCACGGTCGACGAGCGGGCGATCTCCGACGTCGCGGTCCTCTCGATCACGGACGCCCTCGACTGGATCGCCGCCCTGCCGCCGCGCCTGTCGGAGCGCGAGCGGACGATCGCCGTCCAGGTCCTGAAGGAGATCACGGCCCGCCTCGGCTTCCTCGTCGACGTCGGGCTCGACTACCTGACCCTCGACCGGGCGTCGGTCACGCTGTCCGGCGGCGAGGCCCAGCGGATCCGGCTGGCGACCCAGATCGGGACGACGCTGATGGGCGTCCTCTACATCCTCGACGAGCCGTCGATCGGGCTCCACCAGAAGGACAACGCCAAGCTGATCGCGACGCTGACCCGGCTGCGCGACCTCGGCAACACCGTCCTCGTCGTGGAGCACGACGAGGAGACGATCCGGACGGCCGACTGGGTGATCGACATCGGCCCCGGGGCGGGGGAGCACGGCGGCGAGATCATCGCCAACGGCCCGCTCGAGGCCGTCCTCGCCGAGCCGCGCTCGCTGACCGGGGCCTACCTCCGCGGCGAGCGGATGGTCGACGTGCCGCCGATGCGGCGGAAGGGCAACCTGAAGAAGCTCGTCGTCAAGGGCGCCCGCGAGCACAATCTCCGCGGGATCGACCTGACGATCCCGCTGGGGACGTTCACGGCGGTCACCGGCGTCTCGGGGAGCGGCAAGTCGACGCTCGTGACGGACGTCCTCTACCGCGCCCTGGCCCGCGAGCTGAACGGCTCCCGGGAGCCCGTCGGCGCCCACGACGCGCTCAAGGGCGCCGAGCATGTCGACAAGATCATCGAGATCGACCAGAGCCCGATCGGCCGGACGCCGCGCTCGAACCCGGCCACGTACACCGGCCTGTTCGGACCGATCCGCGAGCTGTTCGCCGGCGTCCCCGAGGCGCGCGTCCGGGGCTACCTCCCGGGCCGCTTCAGCTTCAACGTCAAGGGCGGTCGCTGCGAGAACTGCAAGGGCGACGGGATCCTGAAGATCGAGATGCAGTTCCTTCCCGACGTCTACGTGACGTGCGAGGTCTGCAAGGGCAAGCGCTACAACCGGGAGGCCCTCGAGATCCACTACAAGGGCCGCTCGATCGCCGACGTCCTCGAGATGACGATCGCCGAGGCGGTCGAGTTCTTCGCGGCGGTCCCGAACGTCCACACGAAGCTCCAGACGCTGTACGACGTCGGCCTCGGCTACGTCCATCTCGGCCAGCCGGCGACGACGCTGTCCGGCGGCGAGGCGCAGCGGGTGAAGCTCGCCACGGAGCTGTCGCGACGGGCGACGGGCCGGACGCTGTACGTCCTCGACGAGCCGACGACCGGGCTCCACTTCGCCGACGTCGAGAAGCTCCTCGAGGTCCTCCATCGCCTCGTCGACGGCGGGAACACGGTTCTCGTCATCGAGCACAACCTCGACGTGATCAAGACGGCCGACTGGATCGTCGACCTCGGGCCGGCCGGCGGCGCGCGCGGCGGCCGGATCATCGCCGAGGGCACCCCGGAGCGGGTCGCGGCGACCGCGGGCTCGGCGACCGGCGAGTACCTCGACCGGGTCCTGAAGGGCGAGCCGCTCGTGCCCCTGTCCGACGTCTCCTTCGCCGACGAGGCGGGGCGCGGTCACGAATCCAACGGCCACGGACCGGCGGTCCGGATCGCTCCGAGCCGCAAGCGTGCGGCCGCGTCGGCCAAGGGCTGATCGGGCGGGAGCCGCGCCCCCGATGGGGGCCACGACGTCGCGAACCGGCCGTGCAGCCGGAGCCGCTACGATGGCGGCCATGCCGGACATCGACTTCGCGTTCCTGGCCGACGCGGCCGAGACCCAGCCGGGCCAGAAGTTCCACGTCCTCGGCGGGGGCGTGTCGCGGCTCGGCGGGCGGTCGTTCCCGCTCCGTCATCCGCACCTCGCCCTCGTCCTCGGGCTGCTGGTCAGTGCCCCGGAGCTTGATCGGGAGCATGAGGTCCGCTTCGTCCTGCTCGACCCCGACGGCGGCGAGGTCGCCGGCGCGACCGGCAGCCTCCAGGCGCGCGGCCACGTCGACGGCCGCGACACGGTCCTGACCTTCTCGATCGACCTCTGGAACCTGACATTCCCGGCCCCGGGCGACTACTCGTTCCGGATCCTCGTCAACGGCTCGGAGCGGAAGCGCCTGCCGCTCCTCGTCACCGCGCCCGATGCCTGATCGGCCGCCCCGCCTGCCCGCGGTCGGGCGCGAGACCGGCCGGCGCGACACCGGCGGGCGCGACACCGGCTCGCGCTCGGCGCTCGACCGGCGCGGCCCGGCCCGCCACGAGCTGCCGGCCGTGGACGAAGCCGGGCTCCACGCGGGCCGCCAGGCCGACCGCCTCGTCGCCGCCGCGGAGGCGGTCGGCGCGACCCGCTGGCTCCGTTACTTCGAGGCGATGCCGGATCGCCTCCGCGACGACGAGCCGCGGTCGCTCCGCCAGGTCGCGCTTCGGGCCCGCGCCGCATACGGCCCGAAGGACTCGGTTCGCGAGGTCCTGCCGGCGGAGGTGACCGAGCCGTTCCTCGACGCGATCGACCGGCTGATCAAGCAGCTCAACAAGCGCGACCACGGAGCCGCCTGACTACTCGCTGGTCCCGCCGATCCACTCGCCCCGCAGGATCGACATCAGGTGGTCGTCATGGAACGTGCCGTCGCGGTAGATCGCGCGGCGGCGCGTCCCCTCGTGGACGAAGCCGATGCGCTCGTACAGCCGTCGCGCCGGCTCGTTGTCGTCGAACACCTCGAGCTGGATCCGTTCGAGCCGAAGCTGGTCGAATCCGAATCCGACGATCGCGCGGATCGCACCCGATCCGTAACCCTGGCCCGTGTCGGCCGGGTCGCCGATGACGACCCCGAGGGTCGCGCTGCCGTTTCGGAGGTCGACATCGTGGAGGTCGATCGAGCCGACCGGCCGGTCGTCCTCGACCCGGCAGATGACGAAGTACCAACGGTCCCGGCCATGGTGCTCGAGCATCTGCTCGAACCAGCGCTCCTCCATCGCTTCGCCGATCGGGCTGAGCATCAGCAGCGTCCGCGTCGTGCGCGAGTCGTTCATCCACCGCAGGAACAACGGGATGTCGCGGCGCTCGCCGGGCCGGAGGTAGATCGGCCCGTCGGCGACCTGCGGGACGCGCCCGTCGGGCGGGAACGACGGCGGGGTCGCGGCGGGGTCGCGCATGTTGGGCAGTCTAGCCACCGGACGACGTGGCCTCGAGCCCCGACGTGAGCCCGAGCTCGTCGGGATCGAACGCCTCGAGCAGGAACGGCGACGGCGCGGCTGGGTCGTAGACGAGGGTCAGCGACCTCCGCGCCCGGGTCCACGCGACATACGCGAGCCGGCGCTCCTCCTCCATGGCGCGGCCCGGGTCGGGCGCGTCGGCCAGGGATCGGGCGCTCGGGAAGCGGGCTCGTTCCATCCCGATGACCGCGACGTGGTCGAACTCGAGCCCCTTCGTCGCGTGGGCCGTCGCGAACGACAGCGGAGCGTCGTCGCGGCACAGCTCCGCCAGGTCCGCACGGCGACGCTCGACCGCCGCGGCGAGGCCCTCGAGGTTCCGGTACCGGACCGCCCAGGCAAGGACGGCCGCCGCGATGACGTCGGGCGCGGGAGCGTCCGGATCCGAAGCGGGCTCCGGAGGCCGGGCCGCCCAGGCCGCCCGGACGCGCTCGATCCGGGCGAGCAGTGGCAGGCCCCGCGGAGTCGCCTCGGTCTCGGCCAGGCAGGCGTCGACCCACGGCGAGCCGACGAGGAGATCGATCGGCGGCGGCCGGAACGGCACGCGACGGTCGAGCGCGGCCGCGATCGCCGGGCGGAGCTCCCGATTGGTCCGGGCGAGGATCGCCCGGGTCGGCGCGTCGTCCTCGGGAGCGCCGGCCGCGTCGGCCTCATCGGCCCCGTCGGTTCCGGCCGGTCGGTCGGGGAACCAGGCGGCGAGCAGCCGCCCGATGCGGACCGCGTCGTCGGCCGGGTCGGCGGCGAGGACGATCGGTCCCGGCGCGTCGGCCCGCGGCGCGACCGCCTTCGCGAACCGCTCGACGTTGTGCTCGACGAGGCGGACGGCCCGTCGGACGACCGTCGCGGGGCAGCGGTAGTTCACGACGAGGTCGACCCGGCGGAGGCCCGCGAGCTCGTCCGCCAGGGCGAGCACGCGCCGGACGTCGGCGAGACGCCAGCCGTAGATCGACTGATCGTCGTCGCCGACGAGGAAGATCCGGTTCGCGGGGGCGGCCAGCAGGAGGGCCAGGCGGAGCTGCGCCCGGTCGAGGTCCTGGGCCTCGTCGACGAGAAGATCCGTGCAGCGTTCCCGCCATCTCGTCCGGACGTCGCCATCCGCCTCGAGCAGGGCCAGGCTGCGCGCGACCAGGTCGTCGAAGTCGAGGGCGCCGTCCGCGGCGAGATCGGCCTCGTAGGCCACGAAGGCCCGGGCGACCGGCCCGGCCTCGGGGTCGGCGGCGACCTCGGCTGCCGTCACGCCGAGGTCGAGCTTGAGCTTCGAGAACGCGGTGTCGAGGCGACGCCAGCCCGCCGGCCCGACATCCGGCGCGATCCGCCGCAGCACGCCGATCCGATCGACGAGCGGCTCGACCGGACGCCCGGCGTCGCGGAGGATCTCGAGGCCGAGCGCGTGGAACGTCCGGACCCGGACGGCGCCCTCCGCGACGTCGAGCGGCGCGAGCGCGGCCGTCAGACGCTCATCCAGCTCGACCGCAGCCCGCTTGTTGAACGTGATCGCCGCGATCGCCCCGGGTCGGGCCGCGCCGGTCGCCAGGAGCCAGGCGATTCGGGCGACGAGCGTCGTCGTCTTGCCGGACCCGGCCGGGGCGACGCACAGGATCGGCCCGGGCGGCGCGGTCGCGGCGGCCCGCTGGTCGGGGGCGAGGCGGGCGAGGCGGTCGGCCACGTCGGGATGGAGCGGCATCCGTCCAGCCTGACCGGTGGCGCTTCACGCCCGCTCACCAGCCGGCCCGCCCTGGTACTCCTGGGCGGCGCATGCCTGCAACGAACGACCCGAATCGGTCATCGACGGCCCGGACCCACCCGCGGACGATGGGGAAGCCGGGCAGTCGGCCCGATCGAGATGGGGAGTCATCGATGCGTTTCGCGCCCGCTCGCCGTGCCCTCGCTGCCGTCGCGGCGCTCACCCTCCTGACCGTGCCCGCGGCATCGGCCGAGACGGTCGCCGGCGACGGCGATCTCGTCACAGCCGGCCTGCAGACCACGGTCGACCTCGGCACGGCGGCGCCGGGCCAGGACGTCACGGTCAATGTCGCCTTCACCCTGACCTGCACCGGGACGAGCCACGTCGACCTCGGCCAGATGGTCCGGCTCACGCCGGGGTCGATCACCGTCCCGGTCGGCGGCAGCTTCGGCGTCGGCAGCCTGGTCTTCGCGCCGGGCGCCGGCTGGCCGGCCGACGGCGAGGCGTGTCCTGCCGATCTCGCACCCGTCACGAGCCCGGCGCTGCGGGTGATCGTCACGGCCCCGCCCGACCCCGGCACGGGCTACCGCTACTCGTTCACCTGGAACCGCAGCCTCGTCCCGACAGGCATCGACGACAACGCGGTGTTCGAGGGCACGGCGCCGACCCTTGTCTTCCTTCTCAACGTCGCCGACAACACCCCGCCGTCGCTGCACCTGCCGGCCGACATGACGGTCGAGGGTGACACGGTCGGCGGCGCCGTCGCCGCCTATGCCGTTTCGGCGTCGGACGCCGAGGACGGAGTGGCGCCGACGCCCGCGTGCAGCCCGGCGGTCGGCGATGTCCTGCCGCTCGGCACGACGACCGTCGACTGCTCGGTGACGGACGGCGGCGGCCTGACGGCCACCGGCTCGTTCGACATCACGGTCGTCGACACGACCGCGCCGGTCATCGCCGCCATCGGCGACCAGGAGATCGCCACCAGCGATCCCGCGGGCGCGGTCCTGTCCTACGACCTGCCGTCGGCCGCCGACGTCGTGGACCCGGCGCCAACGGTCGCCTGCCTGCCGGCCAACGGCTCGGCGATCCCGGTCGGGACGACGACCGTCACGTGCAGCGCGAGCGACGCCTCGGGCAACCAGTCCTCGTCGGCGTTCGACGTCGTCGTCACGTACGTCCCGGCGGTCAGCTGGACCGCGACCTGGGGCGAGCCGCTCGCGTCGACCGGCGACACCTTCGTCGCCAACCCGGGTCGGTCCGTGCCGATCAAGGTCGAGACCTTCGCGGACGGCATCGAGCAGGGCAGCGGCCAGGCGGTCCTGACCGTCACCCCGTGCGATGGCGGCACCGGGCTCGCGATCGCCCTCGGGCGGGACGCGGGACGCTGGACGGGCAAGCTCGACACCTCGCTGCTGGCCGGACCCGGCTGCTACGTGGCCACGGTCAGCCTTGACGGGCAGGCGGCCGGGAGCTTCCGCCTTGACCTCCGCGGATCGTCAACGGGCGCGTCCCAGGGTGGGGCAAAGGGGAATGCCCGGCGCTGACCCTGCGCGGCGCTTGGCTGCGCCATTCCGGCCCGGCGCCATCTCGCCCACCGACGATCGTTCGACACCCGGCGCGTCCGCGCGCCGGGTGTCCTAGCATCGGGGCGTGACCCCCGACCTCCAGGCGACCCTCAAGAAGCTCCCCGACCGGCCCGGCGTCTACCTCATGCGCGACGCGCGCGGCGACGTCGTCTACGTCGGCAAGGCCCAGAGCCTCCGCAGCCGCGTTCGGAGCTACTGGCAGAAGGCCGACGCCGATCGGCGAGATCCACCGGATCCGCTCGGTCATCGACCGCGTCACCGACGTCGAGTACACCATCACCGACTCGATCAGCGAGGCGCTCCTGCTCGAGGCCAACCTGATCAAGCGCTACCGGCCAAGGTTCAACGTCCGGCTCAAGGACGACAAGAGCTACCCGTACATCAAGATCACGATGGCCGACGACTTCCCGCGGGTCGAGCGGACCCGCAAGCTCGTCGAGGACGGCAGCCGCTACTTCGGGCCGTACGCGTCGGCGAGCAGCGTCGACGAGTCGATGAACCTCGTCCGCCGGCTCTTCCCGTTCCGGACCTGCACGATCGACATCGAGGACGGCAAGCGGGCCCTCGCCCGGCCGTGCCTCCTGTACCACATCAAGCGCTGCCAGGGCCCCTGCATCGAAGCCGTCTCGAAGACGGACTACCGGGCCCAGATCGACCAGATCGAGCTGTTCCTCGAGGGCCGCCAGGAATCGGTCGTCCAGGCGCTCAGCGCCGAGATGCGGGCGGCGTCCGAGCGGACCGACTACGAGCGGGCGGCCTCGCTCCGCGACAAGGTGAGGGCGATCGAGCGGACGATGGAGAGCCAGAAGATGGCCGCGTTCAAGCGGACCGAGCTCGACATGGTCGGCCTCGCCCGCCAGGACAACCAGGCGGCGATCCAGCTGTTCGCGATTCGGGGCGGGAAGATGATCGGGCGCGACGTGTTCCTCCTCGACGCCGCCCGGGAGGCGTCCGACGAGGAGGTGCTCTCGAGCTTCCTGCTCCAGTACTACGCCCGCGCCACGTCCATCCCGCACCAGATCCTCGTTCCGTGCCCGCTGCCCGACGCGGCCGACCTGGAGGCGTTCCTCATAGCCCGCCGTGGCGGCCCGGCTCGCCTGGCTGTTCCGCAGCGCGGCGAGAAGCGGGAGCTCATGGCCCTCGCGACGCGGAACGCCGGCGAGACGCTCGCGCGCGAACAGGCGCGCTGGATGGCCGACGAGGGCAAGACGCTGCGCGCCCTCGCGGAGCTGGCGGAGGCGGTCGGCCTGCCGGGGCCGCCGCTCCGGATCGAGTGCTACGACATCTCGAACATCCAGGGCTCCGACACGGTCGGGAGCATGGTCGTGTTCGAGGAGGGCCGGCCGCGGACGGGGGAGTACCGCCGGTTCAAGATCCGCTCGGTCCAGGGCCCCAACGACTTCGCCTCGCACCAGGAGGTCCTGCGGCGTCGCTTCCGGCGGGCGAAGGACGGCGACGAGGGCGCCGAGGAGGCGCGCCGCTGGGCGATGCCGGACCTCGTGATCATCGACGGCGGCAAAGGCCAGGTCAGCGCCGCCAAGGAGGTCCTCGACGAGATCGGCCTCCACGACCTGCCCCTCGCCGGCCTCGCCAAGGAGCGCGAGGAGCTGTTCCGGCCGGGCATCGCCGAGCCGGTCGTCCTGCCGCCGACCTCGTCGGCGCTCTACCTGGTCCAGCGCCTGCGCGACGAGGCCCACCGGTTCGCGATCACGTACCACCGCGACCTCCGCTCGAAGCGCCAGACGCGCTCGGCGTTCGACGACCTGCCGGGCGTCGGCCCGAAGCGGCGCCGGGCGCTGCTCCGGGTGTTCGGGTCGGCGAAGCGCGTCAGGGAGGCGCCGGTCGAGCAGATCGCGGCAGTGCCGGGGATCGGCGCGTCGCTCGCGGCCCGGATCAAGGCAACGCTGGAGGCCTGAGCCGGCGGCCGGGGCGGTCGCCGGGGTCCTTTCCTGTATCATCCGCCGCTGATGCGCAAGACCGGACCGATCCTGATCCTGATCATCGGGATCCTCGCCCTCATCGTCGACTTCGTCCCCGGCCTTGCCGTGCCCTGGGACACGTCGCGCGTCTTCGAGACCAAGGTCGGCCTCGACCTCCAGGGCGGCCTCCGGGTCGAGTACCAGGCGCAGCCCGTGAACGGCCAGGCGCCGACCGCCGGCGATCTCGAGGTCATCCGGACGATCATCGAGAACCGGGTGAACTCGACGGGCGTGTCCGAGCCGGTGATCACCGTCCAGGGCAGCGACCGGATCGTCGTCGAGCTCCCCGGCGTGGCAGATCCGAACGCGATCCGGAGCCTCGTCGGCCAGACCGGCCTGCTCGAGTTCGTGCCCCTCGGCCAGACGCCCAAGAACAAGGGCGACCTGGTCGACGACAAGCAGTTCCCGCCGCTCTTCGGCGGAACGGAGCTGTCGTCGGCGACGATCGGCCAGAACCAGACCCTCGGCCGGGTCGTCACCTTCCAGCTGAAGGACACCGGGGCGAAGCTGTTCGCGGACTACACCGCGCAGCACATCGGCGACTACTTCGCGATCGTCCTCGACCACCACGTGATCTCCGCCCCGACGATCGACTCGGCGATCCCCGGCGGCAGCGTCGAGATCTCGCAGAAGGGGACGATCGGCGGCTACCCGCTCAAGGAGGCGACGGAGCTCGTCACGGTCCTCCAGTACGGCTCGCTGCCGTTCCCGATCGCCGAGCTGTCGACCCAGAACATCAGCGCCACGCTCGGCGAGCAGTTCCTCAGCCAGAGCCTCCTCGCCGGCGCCGTCGGGATCCTGCTCGTGATGCTGTTCATGGTCATCTACTACCGCCTGCCCGGCATGATCGCGAGCTTCGCCCTCGTCTACTACACCCTCGTGGTCCTGGCGATCTTCCGGCTGATCCCGGTGACCCTGACCCTCGCCGGGATCGCCGGCTTCGTCCTCTCGATCGGCATGGCGGTCGACGCGAACATCCTGATCTTCGAGCGGATGAAGGAGGAGATGCGCGTCGGCAAGTCACTCCCGGCGGCGGTCGAGGCGGGCTTCGGGCGCGCCTGGAACTCGATCCTCGACTCGAACGTGTCGAGCCTGATCACCGCGACGATCCTCTACCTGTTCGGCTCGTCGACGATCCGCGGCTTCGCCCTCGTCCTGATCCTCGGCGTCCTCGTCTCGATGTTCAGCGCGATCGTCGTCACCCGCTCGATCCTGCGGGCCGTCGTGGCCCGGCAGTGGTCGCGGAAGGCGGGCCTCTACGGGGTCAGCGAGAAGGAGTTCGTCGCCGGCATCGGCGTCAGCGGCCGGAGTCGCCTCCGGGGCGAGGCTCGCTCGCGTGTTTGACATCATCGGCAAGAAGCGCTGGTTCTTCCTGATCTCGCTCCTGGTCACGATCCCCGGCCTCGTCTTCATCCTCCTGACGCCCCTGACCGGCGGCAAGGAGGGGCTCCAGTTCACGATCGACTACACCGGCGGGACGACCTGGCAGATCCGCTTCGCCGACCCGAGCGTCGGCGCGGACGCGGTCGCGGCGGCGTTCCATGAGAACGGCCTCCAGGCGATCGTCGTGAAGCAGGACAACGGCTTCATGGACATCAAGACCGAGGCGCTCGGCCTGCTGGTGGCGCCCAGCACGAGCCCGGTCCCGACGATCGCGCCTTCGGGGAGCCCCGGCGCGAGCGGCGCGTCGACCGCCCCGTCCTCCTCGGCCGGCGTCGTCCCCCGTCGACGGCCCCATCGACGGCCCCCCTCGCCGTCCCCGAGCCCGACGCCGGCGGCGAGTCCCTCGCCGTCACCGAGCGCCAGCCCGGCCGCGAGTGGGTCGGCCGCGCCGTCCGGGTCCCCCTCGGCTTCGCCCTCGACCGCGACCGGCAACACCCAGCTGCCGACCGAGGGCAAGGGCGGCGCGATGGTCAAGGTCCTCGAGGCGCGCTTCGGCAAGATCGCCGAGCAGGCGTCGCTGACGACGATCGGTCCCGTCGTCTCGTCCGACCTGATCAACCAGGCCCTCCTCCTGATCGTCGTCGGGTCCGTCGGGATCCTGCTCTGGATCACCTACCGCTTCCAGGACGTGAAGTTCGGGGTGACCGCGCTCGTCGCCCTCGTCCACGACGTGATCGTGGTCGTCGGGATCTTCGCGATGCTCGGGACGATCTTCCGGATCGAGATCGACGCCCTGTTCGTGACCGCGATGCTGACCGTGATCGGCTTCAGCGTCCACGACACGATCGTCGTCTTCGACCGGATCCGCGAGAACCGCGCCCGGCACGCCGGCGAGCCGTTCGCGGAGATCGTCAACCACTCGATCCTCCAGACGTTCGCCCGCTCGATCATGACGAGCTTCACCGTCGTCCTCACGCTGCTGTCGCTGTACCTGTTCGGCGGCGCGGCGATCCGGAACTTCGTCCTCGCCCTCCTGATCGGGATCATCTCGGGGACCTATTCGTCGATCTTCAACGCCTCGCCGCTCCTCGTCGTGTGGCACGAGTGGGAGGACCGCCGCCTCGGCCGGACCGGCTCCTCGCGCGCGCCGCGCACGCGCCGCGTCGCCTCCTGACCGGCTGACGGGTCCGTCGTCCGTGGCCCAGGGTCCCGGTAATCCGCCGGTGACCGAGCCGTGGCATGCTGACCGGGTGATCGAACCGCGCTACGCCTGGCGGGTCGCCGATGCCGTCACCCCGACCGCCGAGGTCCTCGCTGTCGGCGCCCGGATGGGGCTCGGGGCGCGAGCGATCGGCCTCCTCGCGGGCCGCGGCGTGGCGACCGCGGCGGAGCTCGCGGCATTCTTCGCCGAGCCGCTGACCGCGCTCCACGACCCCCGCCTGCTGCCCGACGCCGAGGCGTTCCTCCTCCGGCTCCGCGTCGCGCGAGCCGGCGGCGAGACCGTGATGGTCTTCGGCGACTTCGACGCCGA
The DNA here is from genome assembly GCA_963710105.1 of uncultured Chloroflexia bacterium. Taxonomy (GTDB): domain Bacteria; phylum Chloroflexota; class Limnocylindria; order Limnocylindrales; family CSP1-4; genus CF-46. The sequence goes on along the minus strand of CAVPYV010000001.1, from coordinate 1,556,398 downwards.
CGGCCTGACCGGCCTCGCCATCCTCGTCCGCGCGCTTCGCGCCTGGGGGATGGACCCGCTGCCCTACGTCCCGAGCCGGCTCGAGGAGGGCCACGGCCTGTCGACGGCCGCCGTCGAGGCGGCCCGGGCGGCCGGCGCAACGTTGATCGTGACCGTCGATTGCGGGTCGACGAGCGTCGCCGAGATCGCCGCCGCGAAGGCGATCGGCATCGACGTCATCGTCACCGACCACCATCGCCTCCCCGCGGAGCTCCCGGCGGCGGTCGCGATCGTCAACCCGCAGCGGGCCGACAGCGGCTATCCCGAGCGGCGGCTGGCCGGCAGCGGGGTCGCCTTCAAGCTGGCCCAGCTCCTCCTCGCCGAGGAGCCGGGCGGACCGGCGGCGGCCCTCGACCTCAGCGACCTCGCCACGATCGGGAGCATCGCCGACCTCGTCCCGGTCCTCGGCGAGACGCGCGCGATCGTGCGGCTGGGTCTCGCCCGGATCGCGGCGGCGCCGCGGCCCGGGGTGGCGGCCCTCCTCGCGGCGGCGTCGGTCGCGCCTGCCGCCGTCGATGCCGAGACCCTGTCCTTCGCGATCGCCCCGCGGATCAACGCCGCGGGCAGGGTGGGGGAGTCGGCCGCCGCCGCGGCGCTCCTCCTGACCGACGACCGGGCCGAGGCCGACCGGCTGGCGGCCGAGCTCGAGACGGCCAATCGGACCCGGCGCGACCTGACGAGCCAGGCGATGGGCGAGGCCCGGGCCGCGATCTCGGCGGTTGCCGGAGCGCCGGCCGCGGGCGAGATGCCCGCCCCGTCCGACGCGCCGACGGATCCCGTCGCGCTCCACGCCACGATCGTCCACGGGCCGTGGCCGGTCGGGATCGTCGGGCTCGTCGCCTCGCGGCTCGTCGAGGACCACGATCGCCCGGCCATCGTCGGCGCCGACCTCGGCGGCGTCATCCGGGCATCGTGCCGGAGCGACGGCCGGCTGGACCTCGGCGCGACCCTCGACGCGTGCGGGCCGATCTTCCTCCGCCACGGCGGCCATGCCGGTGCGGCCGGCTTCGAGATCGAGGCCGCCCGCTGGCCGGAGTTCGTCGCGATCTTCGACGCGCTCGCCGCCCGGGCCGTGCCCGACGACCCGCGCCTCCCGCTCGCGATCGATTTCGCCCTGCCCGCGCTGGAGGTCGACTACGCCCTGCATCGCGACCTGGGCCGGCTCGATCCGTGGGGCCGTGGCCACCCGGAGCCGCTCCTGATCGTCGAGGGCCTGACCGTGACCCGCATCCGCGCCGCGAGCGGCGGCCACACCCAGCTCACCCTGCGCCGCCGCCTCGACGTCCTCGACGGGATCGCCTTCGGGCGGTCCGACCTTGCCGAGACGGTCCACGAGGGCGACCGCGTCGACGTCGTCGCCCGCCTGACCAGCCGGAACTTCGGCGGCTACGAGTCGCTCCAGCTCGACATCCGCGACGTCGCGAGCAGCGCCCCGCTCGATCCCGGGCCGCCGAACGGGCCGGGGCGTGATGTGACGTTCGACCGCGATCGGGCCCTCGAGCCCGGGCCGGCGGCCGACCGGCCGATCCCGGTGGTCTCGTGACCCGTCGCGGCGCTCCGGCCCGGAGCCGGGCGCGCGCCCCGCGCGACCCGTACGGCATCGGGCCGGTCGCCGGCTACGTCGGACCGGTCGTCGCGCTCGTCGCCCTCGTCGTCGTCGGCGTCCTGACCCTGAACCTGATGAGCGGCCAGATCCCCTTCGTGCGCTCGACGACGCCCGGTGGCGGCGACGGCGGCGGAGACGGCGGACCGGCCGTGACCCCGGCCCCCTCGAACGTCGTGATCACGCCGGAGGAAGTCCTCTTCCCGGGCTCGATCGTCTACGCCAAGGCCGGCAACGTCTGGCTCCAGGCCGGCAAGGCGGCCCGCCAGCTGACGACGGGCGGCACGGACTCGATGCCGACCTTCTCGACCGACGGGCAGTGGATCTACTTCGTCCGGGTCACCGAGGGTCGCGGCAAGTTCCCGGCCGGCGGAACGCAGAGCCGGGCGTGGTACGACCTCGAGACCCCGGCGCTGATGCGGATGAAGCCGGACGGAAGCGGCCCGGAGAAGCTCCTCACGGGGCGCTACGTCCAGGGCAACTCGACGTGGTTCTACTGGCTCCGCCAGCCGGTCCCGAGCCCGGACGGGAAGACCGTCGTCGTCGTCTCCGACGGACCCAACCCGCTCCAGAGCGACATCGTCCTCCACAGCTACAACCTCGCGACGAAGAAGCTGACGACGCTCAACCTGCCCGAGTCGCTCCATCTCGGCCACCAGGATCCGTCGTGGCGCGCGGACGGACGCTTCCTGCTCTATGTCCGGAACGGCCGGGACCTGACCCGCGGCGCGCCGCAGATCTTCCGCTACGAGCCGGCGACGAAGAAGACGCGGGCCTTGACCGGACCCGGCTACCTGGCGCCGACCTACTCGCGCGACGGCCAGTGGATCGCGGCCACCAAGACCGACGCGTTCGGCACGGACGTCGCGATCCTGGACGCCTCCGGCAATGAGGTCCTCCGCGTCACCGACGACGGCCACTCCTTCTCGCCGATCTGGTCGCCGGCGGGCGACGCGGTCGCCTTCCTCCATCTGGCCGGGACGATCGTCGACCTCCAGATGGCGAAGCTCGACGAATCGACCGGCCGCTGGGTGGTCTCGAAGATCGTCGACCTCACGAAGGTGTCCGGGCTCGACGGCGCGTCGCGGCCGAGCTGGTTCGTCCCGCCGGCCGAGATGCCGGCGCCCAGCGCCGGACCGAGCGACAGCCCGGGCGCGGGGGCGAGCGACGGGGCCTCGCCGGCAGGGTCGAGCGCGCCGTGACCTCGCTCGCGACGCCGGGTTCAGCCGACGCGACAGCCGCTGGCGACGCGGCCCCCTACCTCGACCGCCTCGCCGCGCGATCGGCGGCCGCCGCGACCGTCCTGTGCCTCGGGATCGACCCGGATCCGGCCGCGCTGCCGGACGGGTTCACCCGCGACCTGCGGGGCGTCGAGGCCTTCGCCCGGCTCGTCCTCGAGGCGGGCGGGCCGCACGCCGCGGCGGTCAAGCCCAACCTCGCCTTCTTCGAGGCCTACGGATCGGCCGGGATCGGCGCGCTCGAGCGGCTCCGGTCGGCGGTCCCCGCCGGCCTGCCGGTGGTGATGGACGCGAAGCGCGGCGACATCGGGTCGACCGCGGCGCGCCAGGCCGCGGCGCTCTACGACGCCCTGGGCGCGGACGCGATCACCGTCAGCCCGTACCTCGGCGAGGAGGCGATCGGGCCGCTGCTCGCGCGCCTCGATCGCTTCGCCTACGTCCTGTGCCGGACCTCGAATCCCGGGGCCGGCGAGCTGCAGGCCCTCGTCGTCGCCGCCGATCCCGACCTCGCCGCGCCGGCCGAGCCCCTCTGGGCCCGCGTCGCCCGGCGGGCGGCGACGTGGGGGCCGGGCGGAACCGTCGGCCTCGTCGTCGGTGCGACCGCGCCGGCCGAGCTCGCGGCGATCCGCCGCCTGGCGCCCCAGCTCGCGTTCCTCGTGCCCGGGGTGGGCGCCCAGGGCGGCGACGAGGCCGCGGTGCTGGCCGACGGCCGGGCGACCGCCGGCGTGGCGAGCTCGCGGCCCGGCGGCGGGCTCCTCGTCAACGTGTCGCGCGGCATCGCCGGGGCCGCCGTCGCTTCCGGGACCGCCGCCCCGCGCGACCCGGGCGAGGCGATCGCGGCGGCGGCGCGTGCGTGGGCCGCCCGCCTGCCCGTGCTACCCTAGCCAGCGCGCGCCGAGGTCTGTCGCACCGCGCCGCCGGACAAGAGGTCGAGACCGCCACCCATGCCGAACATCGGGCCGTTCGAGCTCATCGTCATCCTCGTGATCGCCCTCGTGATCATCGGCCCAGGACGCCTGCCGGACGTCGGTGCCGCCCTCGGCAAGAGCATCCGCGAGTTCCGCAAGGCCTCGTCGGACCTGTCCGAGGGGGCGCGCGTCGACACGTCGCCGCTGCCGCCGGCCGCCGCCCAGCCGGCCGCCGCCGCGCCACCGGCCCAGCCGCCTGCCGCCGTGCAGGCGACCGCCGCGCCGGCCCCCACCCCGGAGCCCTCGGTTCCGACGCCGACGGCCTCGACCGTGCCGGCGCCCGTCGCGGCGCCGCCCGATCCCTCGGCGGACGACGAACCGACGAACCTGCCGGCCTAGCCCGGCCCGCCCCTCGACCTGATGGCCGACAGCGACGCGGTTCGCGGGGCCGGCCTGCCGGAGCGGCTGCCCGCCACCCAGACTCCTCCCGGCCCGGGGCTGCCCGCCGCCGAGCCCGAGCGGGTGATGACCCTCGTCGACCACCTGACCGAGCTTCGGACGCGGATCGTCCGCTCGATCCTCGCGGTCGTCATCGGCTCGGCGATCGGGTTCGCGGTCGCGCCGGCCGTCAAGGAGTTCCTCGTCGGCCCGCTGCCGGCGAGCGCGCTGCCCCTGCAGGTGCTCGGCCCGGGTGACGCGTTCGGGATCCAGCTCCGGATCGCCGTGGTGGTCGGGGTCATCCTGGCGATGCCGGTCCTGCTCTACCAGCTGTGGGCGTTCGTGGCCCCGGGGCTGACGCCGACCGAGCGGAGGGCCCTCCGCCCGTGGATCCCTCTCGCGCTCTTCTTCTTCGTCCTCGGCGTGTCGATCGCCTATGTGATCCTGCCGTTCGCGATCGGGTTCCTGCTCGCGTTCACCGACGAGGTCATCGTCGCCCACCTCGCCGCGCCGCCCTACTTCGACTTCGTCACGACGATGTTCCTCGCGTTCGGGCTGCTGATGGAGTTCCCGATCGTGCTCTATGCGCTGGCCCGGGTCGGGATCCTCAGCTCCGCCCGGCTCCGCTCGTCGCGGCGGATGGTCATCCTCGGGATCGCGATCTTCGCCGCCGTGGCCACGCCGGGCGGCGACCTCGTCAGCCCGACGATCCTCGGCGGGACGATGTACCTCCTGTTCGAGCTGACGCTGATCGCGATCCGGCGGAGCGGCCGATGACCGCAGGCGGCCGGCCGGCCGAGCCCGGGACCGCGGCGACCGGGTCGTCCTCCGCCGCGGCGGAGACCGCGGCCGCGGCAGCCGGGCCCCCGCCCGCCGCCACGCCGAGCGGGGCGCTGACCGTCCCGCCGCCGACCGAGCCCGACGTGGAGCCGGACGCCGACGCGGACGTGATCGAGGTCGCCGACTCCGGCGAGGGCCAGCACGTCGTCCTCCTGAGCGGCCTGTCGGGCGCCGGCAAGACCGCGGCGGCCAAGCTCTTCGAGGACCTCGGCTACACCGTCGTCGACAACCTGCCCGGGGAGCTCCTCGCCGAGCTCGCCGAGCTCGTCGCCGACAGCCCGGAGCGGTTCGGCAAGGTCGCGATCGTCCTCGACATCCGCTCGGGCGACGCGCCGATGGCGTTCGGGGCGATGCGCGGCGCGCTCGAGGGCCGCGGGATCCGGCCGCAGGTGTTCTTCCTGGAGGCCCGCGACGAGGTCCTGATCCGGCGCTTCTCCGAGACGCGCCACCGCCACCCGCTCGCCGACCAGCGCGGGATCGCCAGCTCGATCGTCGCCGAGCGGCGGCTGCTCGACCCCGTCCGGAGCGAGTCGGACGTCGTGATCGACACGAGCGACCTGCCCCTCCGCGAGCTCCGCGAGCGGATCTTCACCCGCCTCGGCGAGACCGCCGACCCGAGCCGCCTCGCGATCCAGCTGATCAGCTTCGGGTTCAAGTACGGCGTCCCGCTCGAGGCCGACCTCGTGTTCGACGTCCGGTTCATGCAGAACCCGTACTACATCGACGAGCTCCGCCAGCTGTCCGGGCTGACCGAGCCGGTCCGCTCCTTCGTCCTCGCCCAGCCGGCGGCCCGGGAGTTCCTCGACTATCTCCGGACGTTCCTGGGATTCGCCCTGCCGGCCTACGTCGGCGAGGGCAAGACCCGCCTCACGATCGCCCTCGGGTGCACCGGCGGCTATCACCGCTCGATCGCGCTGACCGAAGAGCTGGCCGACTGGCTGCGCGAGCAGGACTTCGGCCCGGTCGCCGTCTTCCACCGCGAGCTGGATCGGACGTGACCGGGCCCGGGCGCGGCGACGCAGACCCGGTCCGCGGCGACGGGCCGGTCGGGCCGGCCGCCGGGCCGATGGGCGGTTCGGTCGGTCCGGACGGTCCCGGCGAGCCGCCCCGGGCGAGCCGCCGGATCGACGCCGACCGGCTGGCCGCGGCCACCCTCCGCCGCTGGCTCATGCCCGGGATCGGGGTCAAGCGCTGGCTCCTCCTGACCTTCACCGGACTCCTCGTCCTCGCCCTCGGCGCCGCCCACGTCATCCGCCAGGCGACCCGCGACCTCGAGCCCGGCGGGCTCGCCGGAACCGTGCTCGACGCGGTCACCTTCCAGTTCCTGCCGTACCCGCTGCGCGGCCTGCTCGTGGGGGCCGTCGGGCTGGCGATCCTCCTGGTCGGGGCGTATCGGACGATCGGGGCGCTGACCTCGCCGTTCCTGCCGTCGCGCGGCGGGCGCCTCGTCGAGCTGATCTACCACCGGAAGTCCCTCGCCCGCGGCCGGCGGGTCGTCGTGATCGGTGGCGGGACGGGCCAGTCGACGATCCTGCGGGGGCTCAAGGAGCACACGAGCAACCTCACCGCGATCGTGGCCGTGGCGGACGACGGCGGCTCGTCCGGCGTCCTCCGCGAGGAGCTGGGGATCCCGCCGGTCGGCGACATCCGGCGCTGCCTGGCCGCGCTCGCCGACGCCGAGAACCTCGTCGGCGAGGTCCTCGAATACCGCTTCCCGGGCCGCCCGAGCGACGCCGCGCCGGAGGCCGGCGGGCCCCTCGGCGGGCATCCCGTCGGCAACATCCTGCTGGCGGCGATGACCCAGCTCGAAGGCGGCGACTTCGAGGAGGGCGTCCGCCGGGCGAACCGCGTCCTCGCCGTCCGCGGCCAGGTCCTGCCGGCCGCGGCGACGCCGCTGACCCTCCACGCCCGGACCCGCGACGGACGGGTCGTCGACGGCCAGTCGCTCGTGACCCGGACCGCCGGCATCCAGACCGCCTGGGTGACGCCCCCCGACGTGGCGGCCTGTGAGGACGCGCTGGCCGCGATCGCCGAAGCCGACCTGATCGTCCTCGGCCCCGGCAGCCTCTACACGAGCCTCCTGCCCAGCCTCCTCCTGCCCGAGATCCGCGACGCGGTCGCGGCCTCGCCGGCGCTCCGGATCTACGTCTGCAACGTCGCGACGCAGGACGGCGAGACGAGCGGCCTCGACCTCGCCGGCCACGTCGAGGCGCTCCTCGCCCATGCCGGTGCCGGCATCGTGGACGTCGTCCTCGCCAACAACCGCCCCGGCGACACGGGGTCCCTCCGCGCCCCCAGCGAGCCCGTCCGGCTGACCTGGCCGCCGGCGCTCGCCGCCGCGCCCCGCCTGGTCCTCGACGACGTCGTCGACGCCACGGCCGCCCAGCGCCACGACCCCGATCGCCTCGCGGCGGCGGTCATGCGGATCCTCGATCGCGAGGGGTCGGCCCGGCGCCGGACCGCCGCCTCCCGGACCGCCTGACGCGTCCGATGCGCCCTGCCCGCCTCGCAGCCGACCCGGCCGTCGAACGGCGATGAGCGGCAGCGATCGCGACCTGGTCCTGGCCCTCCGCGCCGAGCTCGCCGCGATCGACCCGGCGCGGCCATGCGACCGGCGCGCCGAGGCCCTCGCCCTGGCCGACATCGGCGCGGCCCGCGATGGGCCGCTCGCCCGGCTCCTGATCCGCCTGGCACGCGAGCGGGACGCCATCGACCCCGCGGCGAGCGCGGCGGTCGTCGCGTTCGACTGGGATGCCTCCGCCGAGCATTGCCGCCTGGCCTGGCTGCGCGGCCTGTTCCTCGGGCGGGGCTCGCTGAGCCTGTCGGGCGGCCGGACCCACCTCGAGTTCGTCGTGGCCGTCGACGACGCCCCGGTCCTGGCCGGCCGCCTCGGCCAGGCCGGGTTGCCGGCCTCGTGGCGGATTCGCCGCGGGCGCGGCGTGGTGACCTGGAAGAACGGCGATCTCGTCGGGACGTTCCTGCGCCGGATCGGGGCGACCGGCGCCCTCCTCGAGGTCGAGGCGCGCCAGGTCTCGCGGGCTCTCCGCGGCGACCTGAACCGGGTGATCAACGCCGAGTCGGCCAACCTCCAGCGGGCGGTCGGCGCCGCCGGCCGCCAGATGGCCGCGATCGAGGAGCTGACCGCCAGCGGCGAGCTCGCGGGCCAGCCGTACGTCGTCCGGTCCGTCGCCGAGGCCCGCCGCGAGACGCCCGAGGCGACCCTCGCCGAGCTGGCCGAGCGGCTGGGACTGCACCGCTCGGCGGTCCAGCGGTCGCTCGAGCGGATCGAGCGGCTGGCCCTCACGCCGGACGACGCCCGGCCCGGCCGGCGTCGCTCGGGAGGTCACCTGCCCGGGTCGCGCCCGCCCGGACCCGGCTCCCCGTCTGCCCGCCGGACCGCGGGGATCGGCCGCCCTCTGGCATGATGGCTCCATGCGCCCCGTCGTCATCGCCGCGAACTGGAAGATGAACACGACCCCGGCCGACGCCGGGGAGCTCGCCGTGACGATCGCCGGGCGGACCCGCGTCGCCGGCGTCACCCGGGTGATCTGCCCGCCGTTCGTCGCGCTGGCAGCCGTCCGCGACGCGCTGGCCGCCTCCGAGGCGGGAGCGGACGTCGGGGTCGGCGCCCAGGATGTCCACCACGAGCTCGCCGGGGCGTACACCGGCGACATCTCCGCGCCGATGCTCGCGGGCCTTGCCGGCTGGGTGATCGTCGGCCACTCGGAGCGCCGCCGCGACCACGGCGAGACCGACGAGCGCATCGGGCGCAAGCTCGCCCGCGCCGTCGAGGCCGGCATCCGCCCGATCCTGTGCGTCGGCGAGCAGCTCGCCGACCGCGACGCGGGCCGGGCGGTCGAGGTCGTCGACGCCCAGCTCGCCGGCGCCCTCGCCGGGCTCGAGCCGGCCGTGCTGGCGGCCGCCGGCATGGTCATCGCCTACGAGCCCGTCTGGGCGATCGGGACCGGGCGGAACGCCCTCGGCTCGGACGCCGCGGCGATGGCCGAGGCGATCCGGGCGACGCTCGGCCGCCTCGGCTGGGACGCGACCGCGGGCGACGTGCCCGTCCTGTACGGCGGCAGCGTGACCGCGGCGAACATCGGCGAGTTCCTGGCCGAGCCCGCGATCGACGGGGCACTCGTCGGCGGAGCGTCGCTGAAGCCCGACGAGATGGCCGGGATCGTCGGCCGGGCCGGGGTCACCGCGGCGGGCCGGCTGGCCGCCGCCTCGTGACCTCGCCGCGCGCCCGGCCCCGCCCGATCGTCCTCGTCATCCTCGACGGCTTCGGGCTCGGGCCGGTCCCGGCCGACGACGCGATCGCGGCCGCGTCGATGCCGGCCTGGCGCGGCCTCCTGGCGCGCTGGCCGCACAGCGTCCTGCGTGCCTCGGAGGATGCCGTCGGGCTGCCGGCCGGGCAGATGGGCAACTCGGAGGTCGGCCACCTGAACCTCGGGGCCGGCCGGCCGGTGCTCCAGGACCTGCCGCGGATCGACGCCGCGATCGCCGACGGCACGTTCTTCGAGCGGCCGGCGCTCGTCGCGGCCTGCGATCGAGCCGCCCGGCCCGGCGGTCGGCTCCACGTCGTGAGCCTGATCGGCCCGGGCGGCGTCCACGCCAACGATCGCCATCTCGTCGCCCTCGTCGGGCTGGCCGCCCGCCGGGCGGTGCCGGAGGTCCGGATCCACGCCCTCCTCGACGGTCGGGATACGCCGCCGCGGTCGGCGCTCGGATTCGTCGCCGACCTCGAGACGCGCCTCGGCGCGGCCCACCCCGACGCCCGGATCGCCACGGTCGGCGGCCGCTACTACGCGATGGACCGCGACAAGCGCTGGGAGCGGATCGCGAAGGGCTACGCCGCGATCGTCCACGGGGTGGGGGAGCGCGCGGCGTCCGCGACGGCGGCGATCGAGGCGGCCTACGCCCGTGGCGAGAACGACGAGTTCGTCCTGCCGACCGTGATCGACGGCGTCGACGGGCGGGTCCGCGACGGCGACGCGATCGTCCACGCCAACTTCCGGGCCGACCGCGCCCGCCAGCTGACCCACGCCCTGGCCGACGGCGACGGCTTCGACGGGTTCGATCGCGACGACCCGCGCGCCGTGCCCGCGCGACCTGCTCGTCGTGACGATGACCGAGTACGAGGGCGGCCTGCCGGTCCAGGTCGCGTTCGGGCCCGAGGAGGTCCGCTCCCTCGCCCATGCCGCGAGCGACGCGGGGTGGCACCAGTTCCACGTCGCCGAGACCGAGAAGTACGCCCACGTGACGTACTTCTTCAACGGCGGTCGCGAGGCGCCCCTGCCCGGCGAGGACCGCCGCCTGGTGCCGAGCCCGAAGGCGGCCACCTACGATCTCCAGCCGGAGATGAGCGCCGCCGGCGTGGCCGACGCCCTGATCGACGCCGTGGCGGGCGATGCCTACGACCTGATCGTGGCCAACTTCGCCAACGCCGACATGGTCGGCCACACGGGCGTCTGGGAGGCGACGGTGCGGGCGGTCGAGACGGTCGACGGCTGTATCGGCCGGATCGCGGCCGCCCTCGACGCCCGCGACGCCCTCGACCCGGACGGGCCGGGCTCGCTCCTCGCGATCACCGCCGACCACGGCAACGCCGACGCGATGCGCGACACGGCCGGGAACCCGGTGACGGCCCACTCGCTGAACCCGGTCCCGCTCCTGCTCGCGGGCCGCGCCGTTTCCGGCCGGGCGCTTCGCGACGGCGTCCTCGCCGACGTGGCCCCGACGCTGCTCGAGCTGGCCGGCCTGCCCCGCTGGGAGGGGATGACCGGGCGGTCCCTGCTGGTCGCCGCGGCGGGGAGCGATCCGGAGCCCGTGCTATCATCCGACGCCGTTCCCACCGGAGGTCGCCCCTCGTGAATGCCCCCCTGGCCATCGGCCAGATCATCGTCAGCATCGCCCTGATCGCCGCGATCCTGCTCCAGGCCAGGGGGACGGGCCTGTCCGGAACGTTCGGCGGCGATTCCGCGGTGTATCGCAGCCGGCGCGGCATCGAGAAGCGGCTGTGGCAGTTCACGATCGTCCTGCTCGTCCTCTTCGTGGCGTTCTCCGTCTCGTCGTACGTCTTCCAGGACATCTGAGCCCCGAGGGTCCGCCGCGGCGCCGGGGGCGCTCCGCGCCGACGACCCGCTCCTGCATCCGATGAACCGGATCGATCGCGCCGTCATCGCCGGCCTCCTCGTCGCCCTTGCCGTGGCGGCGGTCGCGATCGGTGGCCCGGCCCTCGCCCCACGGCTCCAGCCGACGGTCTCCGCGCCGCCGAGCGCGCCGGCCGTCACCCCCTATCGCGAGGGCGTGCTCTCGCGGCCGACGAACGTCAACCCGCTCGCCGCCCGGACCCAGGCCGACCGGGACCTCGTGGCCCTGACGTTCGACGGCCTCGTCGGCCGCGGCGCCGACGGCCGGACGATCCCCGGCCTCGCCCGCTCGTGGACGACGTCAGAGAGCGGCGACAGCTGGTCGTTCCAGCTCTCGCCGGATCGCCGCTGGCAGGACGGCGAGGCGATCACCGCCGACGACGTCGTCTTCACGATCCAGGTCCTCCAGAGCCCCGACTTCCACGGGCCCGGCGCGGGCTCGTGGGCAGGGATCACCGTGACGGCGCCCGATCCCGCGACCGTCGAGTTCGCGCTGGCGACCCCGATCGGCGGCTTCCTCGACCTGGCGACCCAGCCGATCGTGCCGCGCCATCTCCTCTCCGACGTCCCGCCCGGCGGGATGGCCGACGCGCCGTTCGGGAAGCACCCGATCGGATCGGGCGCCTACGAGATCGAGGAGCTCGATCGTGACCACGCCGTCCTCCTTCCGACCGCGGCCGGCGGGGGACAGGACTCCGGCGACGCCGCCTCGGGAGCTCCGTCGGCGGCGTCCTCCGGCGCCTCCTCGATCGACCCGCTCGCGACGCCCGGCCCGACCCGCCGGCCCGCCGGCCAGAGCGGGCCGGGACGCCTCGAGTTCGAGTTCTTCGACGATCCGGACGCCCTGTCCGGCGCCTTCCGGGAGGGCCGCCTCGACGCGGTCTCGGGGCTCGACCCGGCCGCCGCGACCGCCCTTGCCGCGACGCCCGGGGCGCGCGCCGTCCGCAATCCGTCGACCACGCTGGCCGCGGTCGTGCTCAACCTGCATCCGACCGAGGACGCGTTCGTGGATCCGCGGACACGGCTCGCCCTGCTCGCCGCGATCGACCGGTCGCGGATCGTCAGCGTCGCCTTCGGCGGGGCCGCGACCCGGGCCGACGGGCTGATCCCGCCGACATCGTGGGCCTTCAGCACCGCCGCGAACCCGCCCGTGGAGCGGGACCTGAAGGCTGCCGCGAAGTCCCTCGGCGCCGCCGGCTGGACGAAGGCGAAGGACGGCTGGCGCCAGGAGGGGGCGAAGGCCGCCCGGACGATCGAGCTGCTCGTCCCGGACCGGACCGCGAACCCGATCCTGTACGCCGCCGGGAGCCAGATCGCCGCCGACTGGACCGCGCTCGGGTTCACCGTCTCGCTCCGCGAGGAGGACCCCGCGGTCCTCGCCACGGATCACCTCCGGACCGGCGACTTCGAGGCGGCCGTCGTCGACATCGCGATCGGCCACGACCCGGACCTCTACCCGCTCCTCGCCTCGAGCCAGATCCGGACCGGCGGCGCGAACGTGATCGGGCTCCAGGACCCGCCCCTCGATGCGCTCCTCGAGGCGGCCCGGAAGCCCGGCACGGACGAGGCCCGCGGGGCCGCCTACCTGGCTCTCCAGGAGCGGCTCGCCGGCGGGACGTACATCCTCCCGATCGCCTGGCCGGACGATGTCGTCGTCCTCGCCGGGCGGGTCAGCGGACCGGTCTCCCGGGAGGTGTCCGACGGGTCGGAGCGATTCGGCGATGTGCTAACATGGCGCCTCGCTGACGACCGGTGAGCCCTCGGGCGGGCCGGCCGGCGGGTCGACGCCGAGGTGGCGAAATTGGCAGACGCGCTAGCTTCAGGAGCTAGTGCCCGCAAGGGCGTATGGGTTCAAGTCCCTTCCTCGGTACCACCACCTCCTCCCTCCCGACCCGTCGCGACGAACGGCTCACCTGCCCAGGTGGCGGAATTGGTATACGCGTACGTTTGAGGGGCGTATGAGGCAACTCATCCGGGTTCAAGTCCCGGCCTGGGCACCACACCCCGCCTGATCTCGACCGCCGGCCGTCCGGCGGTCGATATGTGTCCGGCGGATCACCCCCCACCGCCCCGTGCTGGCCGCCCCTGCACGCTCGCCGCCCCGTCTGGAGCGTCCTGCACGTCCCGCGTGCACATGCGACGAGCCCGACCAGTCCTGGCCCGGGAATCGCCGGGTTCGGGCGGAAATCGGCGATTCGCGCACGTCGGGCGTGCAGACGCCGCAGTTCCGGGCGTCGGACACGTCCGACACGTCGCGGACGCACGTGGGGCGTGCAGCCCCGGGGCGTGTCGTACCCTCTGGACTCGGGCGGTTAGCTCAGTCGGTCAGAGCGCCTCGTTTACACCGAGAAGGTCACTGGTTCGAGTCCAGTACCGCCCACCATGTCCGATGACCCGTGAGGAGCGGCCCGCCGTCCGGGGGCTGGATCGGAGTTCGACGGAACCGCGCCAGGCAGGCGATCAGGCGATTCCGAGCCAGGCGGCGACCTGCTCTCGCGTGGGCACGCGTCCGGCGAGGACGACGGTGCCGTCGATGACGAGGCCCGGCGTCGACATCACGCCGCGCTGCGCGATCTCGACGTCGTCGGTGATGTGGCTGATCTCGGCGGCGATGCCGGCGCTCTCGACGACGTCGCGGACGACCTTCTCCGTGGACTGGCACCGCTGACAGCCGGGACCGAGGACTTCGATGACGTGCACGGCTGACTCCTTCACGAGAGGAACAGGTTGAAGCCGTAGCCGACCAGGAGGATCCCGCCGCCCACGATGGACACGAAGGCGGCGATGAGCCGCGGCTTCATGACCCGACGCAGGATCACCATCTCGGGGATCGACAGGGCGGTGATGGCCATCATGAACGCGAGCGCCGAGCCGACGGGCAGGCCCTTCCCCAGGAGCGCCTCGACGATCGGGATCGTGCCCGCCGCGTTGCTGTAGAGCGGGATGCCCAGGGTGACGAGCATTGGAACCGCGAGCGGGTTGTCGCGCCCGCCGACCGAGACGACGAGGTCGGTCGGGACGAAGCCGTGGATGAGCGCGCCGACCGCGATGCCGGCGATGACGTACGGCAGGACGCGCCTGACGATCTCCCGGGTCGAGCGCCAGGCGTCGCGGACGCGGTCGTCGAGGGTCGGCCGGAGCTCGGCGATCGTGCCCGAGGCCTTGATCTGCCAGACGTAGTCCTCGACGTGGCGCTCGAGGTGCAACCGGCCGATGACCAGCCCCGCGACGATCGCGACCGTCAGGCCGGCGGCCATGTAGGCGATCGCAATGCCGGGCCCGAAGAGGCCCCACAGCAGCACGATCGCGACCTCGTTCACCATCGGCGAGGCGACGAGGAACGCGAACGTCACGCCAAGCGGAACGCCGGCCTCCACGAAGCCGATGAACAGCGGGACCGCCGAGCAGGAGCAGAACGGCGTGACGATCCCGAACCCGGCGGCGGCCACCGTGCCCGGCACGACGCCGCGACCGGCAAGCGTCTTCCGCACGCGCTCCGGGGACACGAACGAGCGCAGGAACGAGACCAGGGTCACGATGCCGGTCAGGAGGAGCAGGACCTTGGGCACGTCGTACAGGAAGAAGGCGATCGAGTCGCCTGCCTGCGAGCCGCGCCCGAGGCCGAGGGCGCCATAGGCGGCCCAGTCGGCAGCCGGCAGGGCGAGGAACCAGGCAACGAGCCACAGGATGGTCCCGGCGGCGACCGCGAGGCCGATCGGCGGACGGGTCCGGCGCAGGGCCGCGGTGGTCACCGCAGCACGTCGAGAAGGGCGCCGCGCGCCCGGGCGACGGCCGCCTCATCGCGCTCGTAGTAGAGGTAGCGCCCGTTGGCATCGTGCCGGCTGGCGCGGACGAGGCCGGCGTCGCGGAGGCGGGCGAGGTGATTGCTGACGTTGTTGTCGCGGGCACCGAAGGCGGCGGCCATCTCGCACACGCAGTGGGGCCCGCCGGCGAGGAGGCGGAGGATCCCGGCCCGGATGGGGTCGGCGAGGATCGCGGCTGCCGCCGCCGCGTCCGTCACGTCCGGCGCGGCCAGGTCGAGACGCGGTTCTGGGAGCATCGGGAGGGTCTCTCTCACGCCGTGAACATCTCACTCAGCGCTGAGATGTCACAGATGCCGAGTGTCACCGGCTGCGGGCCGATCGGCCCCCCGTCGTGCCGCTCACCCGGCCTCGGGCGACGGTCCGCGGCGCGGGCGGACGCGCGGCGGGTCGTCCGTCCCGCCCGCGACGGCCCGTTCGGCTCTCGCGCCGCCGCGCCGCTCGAACGGATCCTGTGGCGAGCCGTCGCAAGGTGAGAGGAGGCCGGGATGCACGTCGAGGTCACGCCGCGGGAGCGCCAGGTCGAACGCCCCGCGTTCGTCTGGATCGGGATCGTCCTGGAGGTGGCGACCGGGCTGCTCGCCATCCCGGTGGGCTGGCTCTTCATCCAGGATCCCAGCGGCCGGTCGATGCAGCTGCCGGACGGCTGGATCGAGGCGACCCCGTTCGGGTCGTACCTCGTGCCCGGCCTGTACCTGCTCGCGGTGAACGGGTTCGGGATGCTGGCCCTCGCCGCGCTGAGCGTCCGGCGCCACTGGTTCGCCCCGTGGCTGACCGGGGTCCTCGGCGTCGGGCTGATCGTCTGGATCCTCGTCCAGATCGTCACGATGCCCGAGACGATGATCCTGACCTGGGTCTTCCTGACGGTCGGCTTCGTCCTGGGGTTCGTCGCCCTCTTCTGGCTGCGCCGGACCGATCAGCTCCGCCTCTGGTGAGGGGCGGATCGGTCCGCCACGGCCGGGCGGAGGTCGGTCGCTGCTAGACTGGCGCCACGGGGCCTGAGCCTCGCTCCACGACGTCGCAGAGGGTGAGCATGAATCCAGCGTTGATCATCGTGATCGTGATCGTGGTCGTCGCGGTCATCTTCGTGATCGGGCTCTACAACGGCCTCGTCCAGCGGCGCCTCCGGATCGACGAGGCCTTCGCCCAGATCGAGGTCCAGCTCAAGCGCCGCCACGACCTCATCCCGAACCTCGTGAACGCCGTCAAGGGCTACATGGGGTTCGAGCAGAAGGTCCTGACCGACGTGACGAACGCGCGGGCCGCGGCCGTCGCCGCCGGCGCCCAGGGCCCGGCAGCCCAGGCCTCGGCCGAAAACGCCCTGACCGGGACGCTCCGCTCGCTGTTCGCCGTCGTCGAGAACTACCCGGAGCTCAAGGCCAACGAGAACGTCCTGTCGCTGCAGGAGCAGCTGACGACGACCGAGAACCAGATCGCGTTCAGCCGCCAGCACTACAACGCCAGCGTCCTCGACTACAACACGGCGATCCAGGTCTTCCCGGCCGTGCTGATCGCCGGCATGTTCGGCTTCACGAAGCGCGAGTTCTTCGACGCCGAGCCGGAGGCGAGCGCCGTCCCGACCGTCGACCTGAACCTGTCCTAGTCGAGCGGATCGAACCCCGACCGCGCGGCGGGGCGCCACCGAGCTGACGCTCCGCGCCGCGACGGGATCACCCATGGCCGACACCTTCTACAGCCAGATCACGGCGAACCGCCGCAACTCGCTGCTGCTCGCGCTCTTCGTGATGGCGTTGTTCGGGGCGCTCGGGTTCGCGATCGGCTACGCGATCAGTGGGAGCGCCTCGGGTGCGCTCGTCGTGATGGGGATCGCCGTGCTGCTCGGCGGGCTGGCCGCGGTCGGCTCGTACTTCGGCGGCGACTCCATCGTCCTGTCCGTCTCGGGCGCGAAGGAGGTCGACGAGACCTCGGCGCCGCAGCTCCTCAACGTCGTCCGGGAGATGTCCATCGCGGCCAACATCCCGATGCCCAAGGTCTACGTGATCGACGACAGCGCGCCCAACGCGTTCGCCACCGGGCGGGACCCGAAGCACGCCTCGGTCGCGATCACCTCGGGCCTCCTCGAGAAGCTCGACCGGGAGGAGCTCCAGGGGGTGATGGGCCACGAGCTCTCCCACGTCCGCAACTTCGACATCCGGTTCGCGATGGTCGTCGGCGTCCTCGTCGGCTCGATCGCGCTCCTCGCCGACTTCTTCCTCCGCTTCACGTTCTGGGGCGGCGGCCGGCGGTCGTCGAACAACCGCGATTCGGGCGGCGGCGGGCTGCAGGCGATCATGTTCGTCGTCGCCATCGTCCTCTCGATCCTCGCCCCGATCGCCGCCCGGCTCGTCCAGCTCGCGGTCAACCGCCAGCGCGAGTACCTCGCCGACGCGAGCTCGGTCCAGCTGACCCGCAACCCCTACGGCATCGAGCGGGCCCTCGCCAAGATCTCGAGCGACACCGAGGTCCTCGAGGTCGCCAACCGGGCGACCCAGCACATGTACTTCACGAACCCGATCAAGAAGTTCGAGGAGCGCGCGTCGGGGCTGTTCTCGACGCATCCGGCGACGCTCGATCGGATCAACCGCCTGCGCGAGCTGACCGGCGACCAGCCCCTCGAGGGGGCGGAGGCCGCGCAGCTGTCCGGCCTCGACTGAGTCCGTGGACGACGCGCCCGAGCCGATCTTCTTCGAGACCCCGGCTCAGCTCCGCGACTGGCTCGACGAGCACCACGCCAGCGCGCCGGAGCTGATCGTCGGCGCCTGGAAGAAGTCGACCGGTCGGCCGAGCCTGACCTGGCCGGAGATCGTCGAGGAGGCGCTCTGCGTCGGCTGGATCGACAGCATCCGGCGGGGCGTGCCGGGCGACGGCTGGACGATCCGGCTGACGCCGCGCCGGAAGGGCAGCATCTGGAGCGCGATCAACGTGGCGAAGGTCGCCGAGCTGCGGGCGGCCGGCCGGCTGCGGCCCGCCGGCGAGGCCGCGTTCGCCGCCCGCCGCGAGGATCGGACCGCGGTCTACTCGTTCGAGCGGGCCGACGAGCCGGCGCTGACGGCCGACGAGGAGGCGCGGTTCCG
The DNA here is from genome assembly GCA_963710105.1 of uncultured Chloroflexia bacterium. Lineage (GTDB taxonomy): Bacteria > Chloroflexota > Limnocylindria > Limnocylindrales > CSP1-4 > CF-46. The sequence continues at coordinate 1,538,285 of CAVPYV010000001.1, read as the reverse complement.
GGCGAACGCGGCGGCGTGGGAATGGTTCTCGGCTCGCGCCCCGTCCTTTCGCCGCCAGTCGCTCCACTGGGTCGTGTCGGCGAAGCGCCAGGAGACCCGCGAGCGACGACTCGCGACGCTCATCGCCGACTCCGCCGCCGGACGTCCGATCCGCCAGCTGAGCTGGGGCAAGGAGGGCGCGGACGAGCGGTCGGCCTGACCCTGCCCGCCCCAGAGGTGGGAGCCGGCAGGGCCTCGGCGGCAGGGCCCCCGGAGTTTGAAGGGGGTCAGAGGCCCGTGGTATCCTCGCCACCGCCGACGGGCGACCGAGCCTGGTTGGCCATCGGGCCGAGATAGCTCAGTTGGTAGAGCACGCGACTGAAAATCGCGGTGTCGCCAGTTCGAATCTGGCTCTCGGCACCACCGCTTGCGGTGGTCGCGTGCATCGAGCGGAAGTGGCTCAGTTGGTAGAGCATCACCTTGCCAAGGTGAGGGTCGCGGGTTCGAGTCCCGTCTTCCGCTCCATTTTCCTGCCCGGGTCGACCGGGTCCGGCCCGCCGCCGGGGTCTCTCGAGGTCGCCGCCCGCTGCCCCTTCGTCTAGTGGTAGGACAGCGGACTTTGGATCCGTGAACCGAGGTTCGAATCCTCGAGGGGCAGCCACAATCTGAACGATCACCGCGGCGGGTCCGACCGTCGCACGGGGCGACGTGGTGAAGTGGTTCAACACGGAGGTCTGCAAAACCTCTATTCACCGGTTCGAATCCGGTCGTCGCCTCCACCATCCGAGCACGAAACCGGCCCACACGGGCCGGTTTCCTGATGTCGGCGATCACCCCGCCATCGCCCACGCTCGCCGACGCCGGACGAAGGTTGGCCGAACGCGATCCGCATTGACACGCTTCGCGAGGGATCGCTATGGTGCCGGTCCGCACCAGTCCGAGCGCGCAACACCGGCCGGAGCGAACCCCCCATGCCATCGTGCGCGACCTGCGGTGGAGCCGAGGACGTGCGCCTCTACGAACCCCGCGAGGCTCGTGCCGAGCCGCAGCGCTGGTGGTGGTGCGTGGATTGCGCGTATTTCGCGGTCCGCCTCGGCGGCATCGCCGCGGATCCGGTCGCGAGCTGGGTCGAGCGGGCGGCGCTCCACCGGCTGCCGGCCAGGTTCGTCGAGGATCCGCGGGACCGCCGCTCATCCCCCGGGCGGCGAGCGACGGACAGGCGCCTCAGGCTGACCCGGCGCGGTTGAGCCGGCTGGGTCGCCCGGCCGGGCGTCCGCTGACGCGATGCGCGAGAACGACCGTCGTTTCAGCGGTCTGAACCCGTCGTCGCCTTCGCCTCCGCGCCAGCCGGGTTGCTGACTCAGCCCGTCTGGTCGGCGCGCTCCCACCAGGCGATCGTCGCGATGATCCCGGCCGCGGCCGCGATGCCGACGCTCGCGATCCCACCAGGCCCGACCGGCTCCACCGCGGCACCGCCCGCCCCGGCGAGGATGGCCGGCACCGCCCAGGGAAACCACGCTCCCCAGCCGAGGACGGCGAGGATCTGGGCTGCGGCGACCGTGGCCACCGCCCAGCCCAGGGGCGCGATGTAGCCGCGACCGACACCGGCGAAGAACGCGGTCATGCCCTGCAGGCCGATCGTCAGGAGGGCGGCGAACCCGATCCTCGCGAGCGCCTCGATCGCGGCGGAGGACGACCAATCGGGCAGGCCGATCGCCGCCCCGAGCACGAGGCTGAGGACGAGGATCCAGCCGGAGATCGCGACGCCCCACGCGGCGATGACGAGCGCCTTGGCGATCACGATCGTCCGCCGCGGCGTGGCGGACGCGAGCAAGCCGCGGACGGTCCGGTCGGCGAACTCGCGGCCGAACACCCACGCGGTCAGGAACGCGAACAGGATCGCGCCGCCGACGGTGACCGCCTGGCCGAGGAGCGACCAGTACGTCGGCCAGTCGGCGGTTCCGGCGGTGAGCTGGGCCTTGGCGCCGAGCAGGCCGAGGGCGCGGGCGGCCTCCGGGTCCTTGAGGATGATCATGAACAGGCCCATGACCAGGGGGGCGATCGAGAAGCCCGCGGCGACCCCCCACGGCACCCGCGATCGGCGGCTCTTCAGGAGCTCCGTGGCGACGGCCGCGCGAAGGCCGGTCATGCGGCGCCCGCCTCGTCGCTCGTCAGGCGCATGAAGTGCTCCTCGAGCGATTCCCGGGCGATCGCCAGGTGGGTCGGCGGCGTCCCCGCCGCGACGAGGACCTCGGCGATCCGCTCGGGCGCCGCCAGGGCCGCCGGCTCGCGAAGCTCGAGTCGGCCTCGGCCGAGTCGCTGGGGCCCGAACCCCGCCGACCGGAGCGCCGCCTCGGCGGCAACGGGATCCACGGCGTCGACCTCGAGGCGACGGTCCCGCCGCTGCTCCAGCGCGGCACTGTCGAGCTCCTCCACCAACCGGCCCCGATGGACGATGCCGATCCGGTCCGCCAGCAGGTCGACCTCGGCGAGGATGTGACTGGACATGAAGACGGTCACGCCCTCCTGCCGCGCCAGGTCGCGGAGCAGGTCGCGGATCTCGATGACGCCGGCCGGGTCGAGGCCGTTGGCCGGCTCGTCGAGGATCAGGAGCTCCGGTCCGTGGAGGAGGGCGCGGGCGAGGGCGAGCCGCTGGAGGTTCCCGAGCGAGAGCGTTCCGGCCCGCCGGCCGGCGTAGGCCGAGAGCGAGAGCCGGTCAATCATCACGTCCACCCGGCCGGCGTCCCCGATGCCGGCGAGGCGCCGGGCGACGTCGAGGTTCTCGGCCACCGTCAGCTCCGGATACGCGGTGGCGCTCTCGACCAGGTGGCCGACCCGGCGCCAGAGGTCGTTCGCCCCCGGCCCGACCCGCACGCCGAACAGCTCGGCGTGCCCGGCGGTCGGCTTGATCATCCCCAGCAGCATCCGGATCGTCGTGGACTTGCCGGCGCCATTGAGGCCGAGGAAGGCGTAGATCTCGCCGCGGGCGACCCGCAGATCGACCCCGTCGACGGCGAGCACATCGCCCCGATACCGCTTCGTGAGCCCGTCGGTCGCAATGGCCAGGTCGGTCATGCGGCAAGGCTAGACCAGCGGATGCTGCCCGCGGGCCCGGGTTGCGACCGGCTCGCAGTCGCATCGGCCGGTGGCCGGCGAACGCCTGCGGAAGGCATACCCGGCCGCCCGCATCGTCCGGCGGCCCGCGTCGGCCGGCGGAAGGCCTACGATCGTGCCGTGCGGTTCGAACGACGTGACCTGACGAGACAGCTGGGCGTTTCGATCCTCGCCCTCGCGGCCGCAACGGTCGCGATCGCGGTCCTCCAGGACCTCGGGGTCCCGAACGCCTCGGTCGTCTACCTGGCCGCGGTCGTCGCGGCGGCATTCGGCTCCGGGACCGTCGGCGCGGTCGTCTCCGCGGGGGCCTCGTTCGTCCTGTACGACTTCCTGTTCACCCTGCCGCTGTACACCTTCACAGTCCAGGATCCCGGCGAGTGGCTGAACCTCATCCTGCTCCTGTTCGTCGGCATCGTTGTCGGCCAGCTCGTGGCGCTCCAGCGATCGCGGACCGAGGTCGCGCAGGCCCGCGAGCGCGAGGCGCGAGCGCTCTTCCGGATCAGCCGCGCCCTGGCGACCCGGGCGTCGACGCCGGCAGCGCTGCGGTCGATCGCCGACATCCTGGTGGCGGAGACCGCAATGCGGCGGATCTGGATCGCCCTCGGGCCCGACGACGGCCGCGAGCGTGTGACCGCCGACACGGCGCCCGACGAGGCGCCGGCCGTTCCCGGCTTCAAGCACGTCCTGCAGCGAACGCCGGACGAGACGCCGGCCCGCTGGGTCCGGGTCCATCAGCCATCCCCGAGCCGGAGCGGGCGGGTCACCGGCCGCGAGGCCTATCGCGTCCGGATCGAGGCAGGCCCGATCCAGCTCGGCTCCGTGTGGGCCCTCCGGGACAGGACTCGCGGGGAGCCGAATTGGACCGAGACCCGGCTCCTCTCCGCGGCGGCCGACCAGATCGGCCAGGCGCTCGCCCACGATCGCCTGGCAGCCGAGGCCCAGGCCGCCGAGGTCGCGCGCCAGAGCGACGCGTTGAAGTCGGCCCTCCTGCAGTCGGTGTCGCACGACCTGCGGACGCCGCTGGCGACGATCCGGGCGGCCGCCGGGACCCTGCGGCCGGGCGGTGGGTTGAGCGTCGAGGACCAGCGCGAGAGCGCCGATGCGATCGATCGCGAGGTCGAGTACCTCAACCGCCTCGTGACGAACCTGCTGGACCTGAGCCGGATCGAGGCCGGCGCGCTGCGGGCCGAGCGCGACGTCTTCGAGCTCGACGACCTCGTCGGTCGGACCGTGGAGCGGCTGCGGGCGCGGCTCGCCGGCCGGACCCTGACGGTCGACACCCCCGCGCTGGCGGTCGAGGTGGACCCGGTGTTCCTCGACGAGGCGATCACCAACGCGCTCGAGAACGCCCTCAAGTACACGCCCCCGCACGCGACCATCCGGGTCGCGGGGAGCCGCCGGCCGGGCGAGCCACGGGTCCGGCTCACGATCGAGGACGACGGACCGGGGGTCCCGGAGGCGGCCCTGCCGAAGATCTTCGACAAGTTCTACCGGGTCCCGGGGACGGGCGGGGGATCGCGCTCGGGCACCGGGATCGGCCTGGCCGTCGTGCGCGGGCTCGTCGAGGCGATGGGCGGCCGCGTCGCCGCCCGGCGGAGCGATCTCGGCGGTCTCGCGATCGATCTCGACCTGCCGGCGGCCGCCGTCCCCGTCGAGCCCGCCGTGGAGCCCGCCGCCGAGGCCCGACCGTGAGCTCGCGGAGCGTCGCTGCCGCCGGGCCGACCGTCCTGGTCGTCGAGGACGACGGCGAGACACGGGCGGCCCTCGTCCGGGAGCTGGCGAGCCGGGGCTATCGGACGACCGAGGCCGAGGACGGTCGGACGGCCCTGCTCCGCTGGGAGGGCCACCGGCCCGACCTGGTCCTGCTCGATCTCGGCCTGCCCGACATGGACGGCCTCGAGATCGTCCGACGCGTCCGGCGCGACGCGACGACGCCGATCGTGATCCTGTCGGGCCGCTACGAGGAGCGCGAGAAGGTCGAGGCGCTGGAGCGTGGCGCGGACGACTACGTGACGAAGCCATTCGGCGTCGACGAGCTGAACGCCCGGCTGCGGGTGGCCCTCCGCCGCGCCGCGGGGCCGGCGGCCGACGGCAACGGGCGGATCGCGGTCGGGCCGCTGGAATTCGACGCCGTCCGCCACGACGTCCGCCTCGGCGGGACCCGCGTCGAGCTCACCCCTCGCGAGTTCGAGATCCTGCGAGTCCTTCTCGCGAACGCCGGCCGGCTCGTGACGAAGGGTCGCCTCCTTCGGGCCGTCTGGGGCGAGGCCTACCAGGGCGAGGACAGCTATGTCTACGTCCACGTCAGCCAGCTCCGGCGCAAGCTCGCGGCTGCCGATCCGACCGGCGCGCTGCGCGACCTGATCGTCACGGAGCCCGGCGTCGGGTATCGCGTTCGGGAGGCCGCCCAGCCGGAATCTTCAGACCGACCTTAGGCCGGCACGGCCTCCGGTCCCGCTCGGCCTCTTGGGAGGCCGGCAGAGACTGGGGACATGGACGAGTCCACGGACCAGCAGGCGGCACGGCTCGGGCGCGCGCTCGATCGCGAGATGAGGCTCGTTCGCGAGGCGATCGCCATGGTTGCCGGCGGCGCATCCGCGCGCGTCGTCGTCGGCGGGCTGCAGTTGGGCGAGGAGCTGCTGGGGACCGCGCGCGGCCTGGCCGAGGCGGCCGGCGTCCGGCTGGTCCCGCTGTGGATGCCCGACGACGCCGGGGTCGACATCGCCGTCGAGCGAGTCGGCGATGGCTGACCGCCGTCGCAGCCTGCTGATCGTGGAGGACGCCGAGTCCCTGCGCCGGATCGTCTCGCGGCACCTCCGGGCCAACGGCTACGCCGTCGACGAGGCACCGTCTGCCGAGGCGGCGGTCGAGGCGATCGAGGGCGGGCTGCGGCCGGACCTGGTGATCCTCGATCTGAACCTGCCCGGCGACACCGGCTGGTCCCTCCTCCGCGGGCCGGCCATGACCGCAGCCGGCTCTCCGCCGGTCATCGTGACCAGCGCGACGACCGTCAGCCCGAAGCGGCTGATGGAATTCCGCGTCGCCGGATACCTGCCGAAGCCCTTCCCGCTCGACACGCTCGTCGCGAGCATCGAGCGGGTCATCTCCGAGGAGGGATCGACTCCCAGGCCATGAACGATCTCCAGATCCTGCTGGTTCTGACCGCGGCGACCGCCCTGCTCCTGGGCTACCTCGAGCTCTGCGACCGGGTGCGGGGATGAACGTCATCGACCTGCTGGCCGGGCTTGCCGCGCTCGCCGGATTCGCCTATCTCGCGTGGGCCCTCCTCCGGCCCGAGGACTTCTGATCGATGGCCGCTGGCGACCTCCTGACCTTCGTTGCGCTGGCCCTCGCGGTCGCCGCGGTCACCCCGCTCCTCGGCCGCTACATCCACCGCGTCATGGAAGGCGAGCGGACCGTCCTGAGCCCCGTCATCCGCCCGATCGAGCGGATCGTCTACCGGGTCTGCGGGATCGACGAGGCGTCGGAGCAGTCCTGGAAGGGCTACGCCGTGAGCGTGCTCGCCATGGCGGTCGTCGCGATCGTCGCCGGCTACGCGGTCCTGCGCCTCCAGGACGTCCTGCCGCTCAACCAGGGCGGCATCCCGGCGATGACGCCGGACCTCGCGTTCAACACGTCGGTGAGCTTCGAGACGAACACGAACTGGCAGAACTACGCGGGTGAGACCGGCGCGACGTACCTGACCCAGGCGACGGTCCTCGCCGTCCGCAACTTCACCTCGGCCGCGACGGGCCTGGCCGTCGCGATTGCCCTGATCCGTGGACTCACCCGGCGAAGCACGAAGACGCTCGGCAACTACTGGGTCGACCTGACCCGCGGCGTGCTCTACCTGCTCCTGCCGCTGTCGATCGTCGGGGCGCTGGTCCTCGTCTGGCAGGGCGTTCCCCAGACCTGGGACCCGGCCCACGCCGTCACGACCCTGCAGGGCGCCCGGCAGACCATCGCCCTCGGCCCCGTCGCCTCCCAGGAATGGATCAAGGAGCTGGGCAACAACGGCGGCGGGTTCTTCAACGCCAACTCGGCCCACCCGTTCGAGAACCCGACGCCGCTGACGAACTTCCTCGAGATGTTCGCCATCCTCGCGATCCCGTTCTCGCTGACGTCGACGTTCGGCCGGTATGCCGGCGATCGGCGCCAGGGCTGGACGATCTTCGGGGCGATGGCCCTGATCCTCGTCGTCGGCGCGGTCGTCGCGATGCACGCGGAGTCCGCCGGCAATCCGCTGTTCCCGGCGGGCCTGGACCAGTCCGCCCTCGGCGCCATGGAGGGCAAGGAGACCCGCTTCGGCGCGGCGGCCGGCGGCCTGTTCATGACCGCGACGACCGGCACGAGCACGGGCGCCATCAACTCCTGGCACGACAGCGCCCAGCCGATCGCCGGCCTCGTGCCCCTGTTCAACATGGAGCTCGGCGAGGTGACGCCGGGCGGGATCGGCGCCGGCATCTACGGGATGCTCGTGATCGGCGCGATCCTCGCGGTGTTCATCGCCGGCCAGATGGTCGGCCGGACGCCCGAGTACCTCGGCAAGAAGGTCGAGGCGTTCGAGATCAAGATGGCGATGCTCACCGCGCTCGTCCTCGGTGCCGGCATCCTCGGCTTCACGGCACTCGCCAGCGCCGTGCCGGACGGGCTGGCGGGTTCCTTGAACACGGGGCCCCACGGATTCAGCGAGATCCTCTATGCCTTCTCGAGCCAGACCGGCAACAACGGCTCGGCCTTCGCCGGCCTGAGCGGGAACACGCCCTTCTACAACGTCACCGGTGGCCTGGCGATGCTGATCGGCCGCTACGGGATGATCGTGCCGGTCCTGGCGATCGCCGGGTCCATGGCGGCGAAGCGTCGGGTGGCGCCATCGCTCGGCACCTTCCCGACCACCGGCGTGCTGTGGACCGTGCTCCTCATCGGCGTCGTGATCATCGTCGGGGCGCTCACCTTCTTCCCCGCGCTCTCGCTCGGGCCGATCGTCGAGCAGCTAATCCAGAACGCCGGAAGGGCCAGCTGATCATGGTTGCCGATCCCTCCCTCAACGCGGTCGATCTCGGTCGCGGGACACGACGCTTCCAGCGCTTCGTCACCCTCGGCGGCGAGAAGCCCGCCGGCGGCGAGCCGCCGCGCCCCCGCGGCGTGTTCGATCCGGGCCTTCTCCGAGCCGCGATCCCGCACGCCTTCCGCAAGCTCGACCCGCGGCTCCTCATCCGGAACCCGGTGATGTTCGTCGTCGAGATCACCGCCCTCCTCGTGACGATCGTCGTGGTCGGCAACGCGACGGGGATCCAGCCGACCCCGGACTCGGGCAGCCTGGGCTTCCAGGTCCAGGTCGCGGCCTGGCTGTGGTTCACCGCCCTGTTCGCGACCTACGCCGAAGCCGTCGCCGAGGCCCGTGGCCGGGCCCAGGCCGCGACCCTCCGCAGGACCCGGACGGAGACCGTCGCCCATCGCCGGCTGGCGGACGGGACGGTCGAGACCGTCGGCTCCTCCGAGCTGCGCAAGGGGGACGTGATCGTGGTCGAGGAAGGCGAGACGATCGCCGGCGACGGGGATGTCATCGAGGGGATCGGCTTCGTCAACGAGGCCGCGATCACCGGCGAGTCCGCGCCGGTCCTCAAGGAGCCGGGGACGGACATCCGGAGCTCCGTTACCGGCGGCACGACCCTGACGAGCGATCGGCTCGTCATCCGCGTGACCACCGACCCGGGCGAGACGTTCCTCGATCGGATGATCGCCCTCGTCGAGGGCGCGAAGCGCCAGCGGACCCCGAACGAGATCGCCCTCGCGATCCTCCTCGCGGGGCTGACGATCATCTTCCTGATGGCGACGGTCACCCTCCGGCCCTTCGGGTCGTACGCGGGCTCCGTCGTGGGCACGGTCTCGCTCGTCGCCCTGCTCGTGTGCCTGATCCCGACGACGATCGGCGGGCTGCTGAGCGCCATCGGCATCGCCGGCATGGACCGCGTCGCGCGTTTCAACGTCCTCGCGATGAGCGGGCGGGCCGTCGAGGCGTCCGGCGACGTCGACGTCATCCTCCTCGACAAGACCGGCACGATCACCTACGGCAACAGGCTCGCCGCGTCGATCACCCCGGCCGACGGCGTGGCCGAGGGCGACGCCCTCCGTGCCGCGCTCAGCGCCTCGCTCCGGGACGAGACGCCCGAGGGGCGCTCGATCGTCGAGCTCGCCCGGACCCGGCTCGCCGAGCTTCACCTGCCCGGCGGGGCCGGCGACGAGGCGGGGCTCGCCGCGATCGCCGCGACGATCGAGGAGGAGATCCCGTTTCGCGCCGAGACCCGCACGAGCGGCGTCCGAACGGCCGACGGAGTGACGATCCTGAAGGGCGCGATCGACGCGATCGAGCAGCGAGTCGGCAGCCTGCCCGCCGCGATCGCCGCCGGATCGGACCGGCTCGCCGACGAGGGCGCCACGCCCCTCGCCCTGGAGTCCGGCGGCGTCGTGCTCGGGTTGATCGAGCTCAAGGACACGATCAAGGCGGGCCTGCCCGAGCGGTTCGCCGAGTTCCGCCGGATGGGGATCCGGACGGTCATGATCACCGGCGACAACCCGCGGACCGCCGCGACGATCGCCCGCGAGGCCGGTGTCGACGACTTCATCGCGCAGGCCACGCCGGAGGACAAGATCGCCTTCATCCGCCGGGAGCAGGCCGACGGCCACCTGGTGGCGATGACCGGGGACGGGACGAACGACGCCCCGGCGGTCGCGCAGGCGGACGTCGGGCTGGCGATGAACAGCGGGACGTCGGCCGCCAAGGAGGCGGCGAACATGGTCGACCTCGATTCCGACCCCACGAAGCTCCTCGAGGTCATCGCGATCGGCAAGCAGCTGCTGATCACGCGCGGCTCGATCACGACCTTCTCGATCGCCAACGATGTCGCGAAGTACTTCGCGATCCTGCCGGCCCTGTTCGTCAGCGTCTACCCGGAGCTCGACGCCCTGAACGTCATGGGCCTGGCGACGCCGCAGAGCGCGATCCTGAGCGCGGTGATCTTCAACGCCCTGGTCATCGTCGCCCTGATCCCGCTCGCCCTTCGCGGCGTCGGGTTCCGGGCCGCGCCGGCCGGCGTCCTGCTCCGCCGCAACCTCGCCATCTACGGGCTCGGCGGGATCATCGCCCCGTTCCTCGGGATCAAGGCGATCGACCTCGTCGTGTCCGCCCTGCACCTTGCCTAGGACCACTCGAATGAGCACCTTCGTCCGTCACCGGCTCTGGCCGGCCATCGCCCTCCTTCTCGCGATGACGATCATCACGGGCGTGATCTACCCGCTCGTCGTGACCGCCGTCGCCCAGGTCGCCTTCCGTTCCCAGGCGAATGGCTCGCTGGTCGTGACCGCCGACGGGCGGACGGTCGGGTCGACGCTCATCGGCCAGGCCTTCGACCAGCCGCGGTACTTCTGGGGCCGCCCTTCGGCGGCGGGCGAGGACGGCTACGACGCGAGCGCCTCGGGCGGATCGAACCTCGGCCCGACGAGCCAGGCGCTCATCGACCGGATCGCCGCCGACGTCGAGCGGGTCCGCGCCGCGAACGGCGGCGGTCCGGTCCCGGTCGACCTGGTGACGACGTCGGCGTCCGGGCTCGACCCGCAGATCAGCCCCGCCGCCGCCGAGTACCAGGTCGCCCGCGTCGCGGCGGCGCGAGGGATGCCGGAGGCGGACGTCCGGGCCGCGGTCGCCCGTCACACCGAGCAGCCGGTCCTCGGCTTCCTCGGCCAGCCGCGAGTCAACGTACTCTTGCTCAACCTCGACCTGGACGGGCTCCTGGAATGACGACCGACCCCGAGCGCGACGCGCTGGACGTCCGGCCGACGGGGGAGCAGATGCTCGCCCGGGTCCGGGCCGACTCGCCGGCCCGCCGCGGCCGCCTGCGGGTGTACATCGGCATGGCCCCCGGGGTCGGCAAGACCTACCGCATGCTCGAGGAAAGTCACCGCCGGCTCGGGCGTGGAACGGACCTCGTCGTCGGCTTCGTCGAGGCTCACGGCCGGCAGCACACCCTCGCCCTGCTCGACGGCCTCGAGATCGTGCCCCGCCGCCGGGTCGAGTACCGCGGGGTCGTCGTCGAGGAGATGGACAGCGACGCGGTGCTCGCCCGCCGACCCACCGTCGCGCTGGTCGACGAGCTGGCCCACACGAACATCCCCGGCTCGGCCCGCCCGAAGCGCTGGGAGGACGTCGAGGTCATCCGCGACGCGGGCATCCACGTGGTCACGACGCTGAACGTCCAGCACCTCGAGAGCATCGCCGACGCCGTCGCCACGATCACCGGGGCGCCGGTCAACGAGCGCCTCCCCGACGACGTCCTCCTGACCGCCGACGAGATCGAGCTCGTCGACATGAGCCCGCACGCCCTGCGACAGCGGATGCGGCACGGCAACGTCTACCCGCCGGATCGCACCCAGGTCGCGCTCGAGAAGTTCTTCACCGAGTCGAACCTGACCGCCCTTCGCGAGCTGGCCCTCCGGCTCGTGGCCCGGCGCGTCGAGGGACAGCTCGAGGACACGATCGCCGGATCCCAGCTCCCGCTCGTCACCGATCGGGTCGTCGTCCTGGTCGACGGCAGCCCGTCCGCCGGGCGGGCCGTGCGGCGGGCGGCCGTGCTCGCGAGCGCCCTCCACGCCGGGCTCTTCGCCGTCGTCGTCGACACGCCCGAGGTGGCGCACCGACCGTTCGACCGAACCCGCGACGTCCAGGAGGCCCTCGACGACGCCGTCGATCTCGGCGCCACCGTCAGCCGGATCGAGGCACCGGACCTCGCGACGGGCCTGGAATCCGCGGTCCGCTCGAAGCAGGCGACGCACCTCGTCCTGCCGCACCATGAGGAGAGCGGCCTTCGCCTGCTCCGCCGGCGCCCACTCGCCGATCGCCTCCTCGAGCGGATCCCGGACCTGGAGATCCACCTGATCGGACCCGTGGGCGGCGGTTAGGACCTCGTCGCAAATCGACCCGTCGCGACGCGACCGACGCGGTGGCTCAGGACCCGCCCACCGGCGGGTCGGCCGCGGGGCGCCCCGCCAGCTGCTCGTCGGTCAAGGGGTCCGGGCGGCCGCCGAAGAAGCGGTCCAGCACCGCGCCGAACAGCGGCTCGTCCGGCGCGGCCCGATGGAAGAGGGTCATCGACGAGCGGACCTTCATCGCATCGAGGTCGCCGAGGATCCCGGATGCCGTCCGGCCCTCGATCGCCAGCAGCAGCCCGGCGCACTCGCGGAGGCGCGGCCCGAGGAGCGGGTGGGCCAGGTATTCCCGGGCCTCGGCGAGCGACGCGATCCCGTAGCGCTCCGACATCGCGCTCCGCCCGAGACCAGCGAGCTGGGGAAAGATGAACCAGATCCAGTGGCCCGTCTTGCGACCGCGCCGAAGCTCGTCGACGACGGCCGGATGGACCCCGGCCTGGGCATCGACGAAGCGCTCGAGATCGAAGGTCACCGGGCCATTGTGGGGCACCGTCCGCCGTCGGCCATCCGCCGTCGGCTATCCTCGGATGCGCCCGCGATTCCGGCCGCGCCGGCCCGCCCGCGCCGCCCGGACCGCCCATCCACCCCATCGGTGACCACGTGCCCGAACGCTTCCAGCCATCCGCCCGCCCCGGAATGGGCGCCGTGCCCCACGCCTCGGGGACGACCTTCCGCGTCTGGGCCCCGCACGCGACCGCGGTCAGCGTCTACGGCACGTTCAACGGCTGGGACGCCGGGCGCGATCCGCTCGCCCGCGACGGCGGCGGCTCCGCCGAGACGTGGTCCGCGGAGGTGGCCGACGCCGGCCCGGGCGACGAGTACCGCTTCGTCCTCCAGACCCCGGCCGGCGAGCGCAACCGGATCGACCCCCGGGCGCGGCGCCTGACGAACTCGGTCGGCAATGCCGTCGTCTACGACCCCGCGGCGTTCGACTGGGGCAAGGCGGAGTTCCGTCAGCCGGCGTGGAACGACCTCGTCGTCTACGAGCTCCACGTCGGGACGTTCAGCGACGGCCAGCACGGCCGGCCGGGGACGCTCGACGGCGTTCGCCGCCGGCTGCCGTACCTCCGCGAGCTCGGGGTCGGGGCGATCCAGCTGATGCCGCCGTTCGAGTTCGCGGGCGACCGCTCGTGGGGCTACAACCCCGCCTATCCGTTCGCCGTCGAGAGCACGTACGGGTCGCCGGACGATCTGAAGGCGCTCGTCCGCGACGCGCACGCCGCGGGCATCGCCGTCCTGCTCGACGTCGTCCTACAACCACCTCGGGCCGTCCGATCTCGACATCTGGCAGTTCGACGGCTGGTCGCAGAACGGCAAGGGCGGGATCTACTTCTACGAGGACGAGCGCTCGACGACGCCGTGGGGCGACACCCGCCCGGACTACGGCCGGTCGGAGGTCCGGGCGTTCCTCCGCGACAGCGCGATCCAGTGGCTCGACGAGTTCCGGGTCGACGGCCTCCGCTGGGACGCGACGGCCTGGATCTCGAGCATCTACGGCGGCGGCAGCGCCGCCCCGGATCGGATCGACGACGGCTGGCGGCTGATGGCCGAGGTCAACGCCGAGATCGCCGAGCGGTTCCCCGGCCGCCTGACGATCGCCGAGGATCTCCGCTCCGACCTGACGATCACCCGCCCGGCCAGCGACGGCGGCGCCGGGTTCGGCGCCCAGTGGGACGGCGCCTTCGTCCACTTCGTCCGGGCGGCGCTGATCGCGAGCGACGACGAGGACCGTGACGTGGTCTCGGTGGCGGGTGTCATCGGCGATCGCGCGGGGGAGGGCTTCCGGCGGGTGATCTACACCGAGTCGCACGACGAGGACGCCAACGGCTCGGCCCGCGTCCCGGAGGAGATCTGGCCCGGCTACGCCGACAGCTGGGCCTCGAAGAAGCGGGCGACGCTCGGCAGCGCGATCGTCCTGACGAGCCCCGGCATCCCGATGCTGTTCCAGGGCCAGGAGCTCGTCGAGGGCTCGTGGTTCAGCGACGAGGACGGCCTCGACTGGACCCTCCGCCACCGCCACGCCGGGCTCCTCCGCCTCCATCGCGACCTGATCTCGCTGCGCCGCAACACCGCCGACCTGTCGCGCGGGCTGCGCGGCGAGCACGTCGCGGTCCACCACCTCAACGCCGCTGCGAAGGTCCTCGGCTGGCACCGCTGGCTCGAGGGCGGGCCGCGCGACGACGTCATCGTCCTCGCCAACTTCTCGACCGACGCATTCCCCGGCTACCACGTCGGCGTGCCGCGGGCCGGCCGCTGGCGGGTCCGCTTCAACAGCGACTGGGACGGCTACGACCCCGAGTTCGAGACCGTCGATTCGAACGACGCCGACAGCGAGGCCGGGGAGCACGACGGGATGGCCCAGCGGATCGCGGTCGGGCTCGGGCCGTACTCCGTGGTGATCCTGTCGCAGGACGAGTAGGGCGGGCGACCCGCCGCTCGGCGGGCGGCCGCCCGGAGGCTCAGCCGTCCGGCGTCGTCCAGGGTCCGGCCGGCGGGCCTGTCCTCTCGCGCGGGATGGCTCAGCGACGCTCGCGCACGGCCCGCATCGCGGCGACGATCGCGTCGCTGCTCGCCCCGCCGGACGTCAGGCCGGCGATCGAGCCGTCCACGTCCTCGACCGGGCGGTTCTGGCTGAGCTTGAACTTCGCCTCGATCCGCTCGATCGAGACCTCGAGGCCGACGATCGCCTTCAGCTGGCCCTCGATGTACGGCGCCGGCGCGTCGTCGACCGACCACGAGTCGGGGTGCCCGCCCTCGTGGTGGGCGGTCAGCGCCCGGACGTTCGCGTCGACCCAGGCCGGATCGTCGTGGACGACGAGGCGGCCATGGACGTGAGCGGTGACGTAGTTCCAGGTCGGGACGACCCGGCCATGCTCGCGCTTCGTCGCGTACCAGGAGGGGGAGACGTAGGCATCCGGACCGCGGACGATGACCATCGCCTCGCCGATCGCCGGCACCTTCCACTGGCGGTTGTTGCGGGCGACGTGGCCGAGGAGCCGGCCGTGCGGACCGGCGTCCGGCCCGGAGCCCGGCGCCTCGTAGATCAGCGGCAGCATTGTCGCGAGGAGGCCGTCCGCGGTGGCCGTGATCAGGTCGGCGGCGCCAATGCGAGCGAGGAGGTCGCGGACGTCGTCAGCGGTCGGGCGGAAGTGGTCCGGGATGTACACGGCGCCAGTATCGCCGGACGCGGGCCGACGGGACGCGGCGACGGCCGCAGAGCGGTAGGCTCCGCAACGGGCCGGAGTGGCGGAACAGGCAGACGCGGCGGTCTTAAACACCGCTGGGAGTGATCCCGTTCGAGTTCGAACCTCGACTCCGGCACTGCCGCCCTGGCCTCGTGGTCTCGGCAGGCGGCCCGGGGGGTGACGGTGAAGGCGTTTGTCCAGGTCAGCGGACCTTCACTTGCCGGCGTGAACGCCCGACCCAAGTCGCCCGCGCGTATCGTCCGCCTACCGGGGCAGCAGGACGGAAGGAGTGGGCGTGACGTTCATCAACACCGACGGGATGTCGTTCATCGGACCCGGCTCGGAGTGGTTCTGGACAGCCGTCAGCGGGATGGTCCTCGCCGTCACGTTCATCGCGATCTACCGCCAGCTCAGCCTCGCGCGGGCAGCGAACGCGTTCACGCAGCTCAGCGCGCTCGTGGAGGAGTGGCAGGGCGAGCGGCTGGTTCGCAAGCGAGTGGCCGTCCTCGTCGCCATCCGCGACGGTGTGGCCTTGGCAGATATCCCGGACTCGCCAGCCGGCGCCGTCGCCAACTACTGGGAGAAGGTCGGAGCCTTGGCCCGGGCCGGACATGTTGCTCCGTCCCTCGTCGCCGAAGGCCTCGGTGCAGCCGACAGCTGGTGGGGAATCCTTGCCCCGTGGGTGCTGAAGGCGCGAACGGTGGACGCCAACGCGGGTCTCTTCGAGCACTTCGAGTGGCTGGCCGCGACCCTGGTGCGGCTCCACCCCGCGCTGGCATTCGATCGGGAGTCCTTCGACCGGACGCTCGAGGACCGTCTGGCCTCAACCGAGGCGGACCTCCGCGACCTGGAGGCGATGCACACTGTGATCGCCTCCGTGGCCCCGACAGCCGGACATCGGACCGGTAGGCGATGACCGCCTGACCGATGGCAAGGGAGGGTCCTCCTACCGACGTTGGGCCCATCCATTGGGTGCTACTTGGTCGTCGCCGCCGGCGCGGCGGTCAGGTCAGCGGCGGCGGAACGAGAAGAGGCCGCCGGACTTCCGCTCCTCGACCGGGGCCGGCACGCCCGAATCCTCGGGACCGAACGCGAGGGTCGACAGCCTCACGAGCTCCTGGGCCGCGGCGGAGCGCGGCGCGCCGAGGACGATCGGCACGCCTTCGTTCACGGCCTTGAGGTACAGGAACGGGTCGTAGGGGAGCTCGGCGCCGACCTTGGTGCCGAGCGCCTGCTCGACATCGCGCAGTTTGAGGATCTCCCGCGCAAAGGTGTCGTTCACGACGAACGTCGTCTTCGCCGCGACCGTGCCGGCCTCGTTGAGGTACTCGACGAGCGCGGTCATCGCCTTGAGCGCCGCGATGTCGGGGTTCACGACGAAGAGGACGGTCTCGGCGTGCTCGAACGCGCCGAGCGTCCGCTCGTCGAGCCAGGAGCCGGTGTCGATCACGACCTGGTCGTACGAGTCGAGCAGGGTCGTCAGGATCCGATCGACGTGGTCGGCGCTGATCAGCCCGGCCGTCTCCGGCCCGGTCGGGGCGGCCAGGACGTGGAGCCCGCTGTCGTGCTTCGTCGCGTACGTCCGGAGGAGCTCCGGCTCGCGGAGCGCCGCGTCGTCGCGGACGACGTCGGCCAGGGTCTGGCGAGGGACGACGTTCAGGTAGGTCGCGACCTGGCCGAACTGGAGGTCGAGGTCGACGATCACGACCTGGTCCGGCTTGCGCTGGGCCGCCGCCATCGCGATGTTCGTGGCGATCGTCGAGGTCCCGACGCCGCCCTTCGGGCTGTGGACCGCGACGACCCGCCGGGTCCGCGAGACCGTGATGCCGTCGGTCGACACGACGGCGGTCCGATCCTTCGAGCGCTGGAACCGGAGGAGGAGGGCCTCGACCCGGGCCTCGAGCTCGCGCGCGTCGAACGGCTTCGCCATCACGTCGTCGGCCCCAGCCTCGAGGAAGCGGATCCGCTCCTCGACATCGTCGGTCTGGCTGACGCACAGGACCGGGATCGCGACGAGCGACGGCGTCGCCCGGATCTCGCGGCAGAGGTCGGCGGCCGAGCGATCGCCCGCCACCTGGTCGATGATCACGAGCTGATGGTCCGAGACGACCGCGAACGCGTCGGACGCGGTCGTCATCGATCGTCACCGCGTAACCGACGCCGGTCAGGACGGTCGAGATCGTCTCGGTGCCGGCGGGGTCGGAGTCGATGAGCAGGACGGTGCTGGCGGGCACGGATCCTCCGGGACAGGGGATGGGTGATCGATGCTGGTCGATCGGCCCGCGGGCCGATGGCGGTGAGGATACATCGGGCGGCGCCGGACGCCGTCACCGTCGCGGCAGGCCGGCCGGCCGGAGGGAGCGGGCCCTCGTGCTACACTCCGCACCGTTTCCTTTCGGTTCCGCGCCGGCCCTGCCGTCAGCGGGACGATCCCCATTGGAAGGAGTGAACTGGCGCATGCGCCGTTACGAACTCATGCTCGTCCTGCGTCCCGACGTCGCGGACGACAAGGCCCAGGCGGTCATCGACCGCACGACCCGCCAGCTCGTCGCCGACGGCGGGCAGATCATCAAGGTCGCCCCGTGGGGCCGCCGCCGCCTCGCCTACCAGATCGACCGGTACCGCGAGGGCTCGTACCACATCGTCCTCTTCGAGGCCCCGCCCGAGGCCCTCGGCGAGATGGAGCGGACGCTCCAGATCACCGAGGAGGTGCTCCGCCACCTCGTCACCCGCGACGAGCGACCGGCCCGCACGAGCCGCCGCGAGGGCGGCGAGGACGGGCTCGACGAATCCGATGGCACGGACCTGCCGTCCCCCGACGAGGAGGACGACGAGGTCGCCGAGCGGATCGACGAATCCGAGAGCGAGGCGGCTCCGGCCGCCATCGACTGAGGGAGCGCCACGATGGCCCTGTGCAAGGTGATGATCATCGGCAACCTCGGGGCGGATCCCGAGATGCGCTACACCCCGAGCGGCCGACCGGTCACCCAGTTCAACGTCGCCGTCAACCAGAGCACGAAGAACCAGCAGACCGGCGAGTGGGTCGAGGCGACCGACTGGTTCCGGGTGAGCGTCTGGGGCGATCGCGCCGAGCGCGCCGCCGAGAACCTCCGCAAGGGCAACAAGGTCTTCGTCGAGGGTCGCTTCAAGACCCGCGAGTTCGAGGGCCGCGACGGCCAGAAGCGGACGTCGCTCGAGCTGACCGCCGACAGCCTCGTCAACCTCGAGAAGCGCAACCGCGAGGAGGGCGACGGCGAGTTCGCCGGGACGACGTCCTCCGCTCCGCCGCGCCCGGCCGGTGCCCCGTCGGGTGGCGGCAACGCCCCGCGCGGTGGCGGCGGCGGGTTCGACGACTCGAGCGACCTCGACGACCTGCCGTTCTGACCCCGAGCCCGACCGACTGATCCGCGCGGCCGCGCGCCGCGCCTGAGGAGACTTCCGAATGCCCCCTGCCGCACGAGCCAAGAAGCGCGACGACTACTACCGCGATCGACGCCGCCGCAAGGTCTGCGCGTTCTGCGCCGACAAGACCGTGTCGATCGACTACAAGGAGGTCAACCGCCTCCGCCGCTACCTCTCGGAGCGGGCGAAGATCGAGCCGCGCCGCAAGACCGGCACCTGCGCCGCCCACCAGCGCGAGCTCGCGGTCGCGTTGAAGCGGGCCCGGATCGTGGCCCTGCTTCCGTACGCGCCGCAGCACCTCCGGCCCTAGGGGTGACGCCGCGCGCTCCATGCGCGGCCCGCCCCACGGGCTCGACGCCGCGATGATCGAGGGACTGCTCCTCGTCGTCGCCGGCGCCGGCGCCGGGCTGTTCGGGTCGCTGCTCGGGCTCGGCGGCGGGATCCTCATCGTCCCGCTCCTGACCCTCGGCTTCGGGCTCGCCCTGATCAAGGCGGTCGGGGTCAGCCTGATCTGCGTGATCGTCACGAGCGGGGCGGCCGCCGGGGTCTACCTCGAGCGACGGGTCGCCAACCTGCGCCTCGGGATGACCCTCGAGCTCTTCACCGCCACCGGGGCGATGGTCGGCGGGCTGATCGCCTTCCTCCTCGACGAGCACCTGCTCGAGCTGATCTTCACGATTCTCCTCGTGTACGTCGCGCTGACGATGGCGCGCCGGCGGGACCCGGCACCCGCCACGACGACGGCAGCGCCGGCCTCGGTTTCCCTGCCCGCGCCGGCGGGGACTCCGCCGGCCGGCCGCGCCGACGCGGAGGCCCCGGCAGCGAGCCGGACCCAGGCGTACCTCGATCACCTGTCCGGCCCCGATTACCACATCGGGCGGCTCGGCTGGGGGATGGTCGGGAGCATCGGGGCCGGCGTGGCCTCGGCGCTCCTCGGGATCGGCGGCGGGCTGATCAAGGTCCCCGTGATGCACGTGATCATGGGCGTGCCGCTCCGCGTCGCGACCGCGACGAGCAACCTGATGATCGGGATCACCGCGTCGGCCAGCGCGATCATCTACCTCCTCCGCGGCGGGATCGACCCGTACGCCGCGGCGCCGACGGCGATCGGCGTGTTCATCGGGGCGAGCATCGGGTCGCGCGTCGCGTCGCGGATCGACCTGCGCCTCCTCCGCGGGCTGTTCGTCGCGATCCTGCTCTACACTGCCTGGCAGATGCTGCAGCGAGCCCTCGCGTGACGGAGCCGCGCGGAACCGGTCTGCCCCGTCGGGGCCCGTCCGCTGCGGCCCATCCGGCGGGCGCCGCCGGCAGCGCCGCCACCGGCAGCGCCGCCACCGCGGCTGCCGCCGGCCCGACCGGCGCCGATGCCCTGGAGCACTCGATCGGGCAGGTCCTGACCGTCGGCACCTACGTCTCGGTCGTCCTGCTCGCCGCCGGCGTCCTGCTTCTCCTCGCGGCCGGGATCGGCCCGCTCTCGGGCGGTCCGGCGTTCGACCTCGGGTCAGTGGTCGGCGACGTCGCCGCGTTCCGTCCGGCCGGCTTCATCTGGGTCGGCCTCCTCGTCGTCGTCGCCACGCCGTCCGCCCGCGTGGCCGCGTCGCTCGTCGGCTACGTCCGCCGCGGCGAGCGGACGATGACGGTCGTGTCGGTCCTGATCCTCATCGTCATCGCCGTCAGCGTCGCGCTCGCCAAGGGCCTGGAGGGCTGACGTGGACATCCTGATCCTCATCGCCGCGTTCGTCGTCATCCTCATGGGCGCCGAGCTGTTCACCAACGGCATCGAGTGGTTCGGGCGGAAGCTCGAGCTGGCCGAGGGTGCGGTCGGCTCCGTCCTCGCCGCGGTCGGGACGGCGCTGCCGGAGACGATGATCCCGATCATCGCGATCCTCTCCGGGGGAGGCTCATCGGCCTCGCACGGGATCGGGGTCGGGGCGATCCTCGGCGCGCCGTTCATGCTCTCGACCCTGGCGATGTTCGTGACCGGCGTCGCCGTCCTGTACGTGGCCCGCAACCGCGAGAAGGGCGACGACATGCCCGTCGACACGACGGTCCTCGCCCACGACATGCGCTACTTCGCGATCGCCTACCTGATCGCGATCGCGGCCGCCTTCCTGCCGATCGAGCCGGCCTGGCCGAAGTGGGTCGTCGCCGTCGTCCTCATCGGGATCTACGGCTGGTACGTGAAGGGCCACTTCGAGGACGACCCCGACGTCGACGCGGGCGACCTCGCCCCGCTCCGCTTCAACCGCCTCGACCCGGCGACACCGAACGGCGAAGGGGTGGTCCCGCGGCTGCGCGTCGTGAATCTCCAGGTCCTGACGGCCCTCGGACTGATCGTCGTGGGGGCGTTCTTCTTCGTCGACTCGGTCGAGCACCTCTCGAGCTCGCTCGGGGTGGCTCCGATCATCGTCGCCCTGGTCATCGCCCCGATCGCGACCGAGCTGCCCGAGAAGTTCAACTCGGTCATCTGGATCCGCCAGGGCAAGGACACCCTGGCGATGGGCAACATCACCGGCGCGATGGTGTTCCAGTCGACGATCCCGACGGTCGTCGCCCTGCTGTTCGCCGCCGACGCCTGGCACTTCAGCGAGGACAGCCGGATCGCCTTCGGCTCGGCCGCGATCGCCTTCCTCGCGTCGGCCCTGATCTTCATCCCGATGGCCCGCTCGGGGCGACTCCTCGGCCGGCGCCTGCTGATCGGCGGGGCGTTCTACGTCCTGTATCTCGCGATCGTCGGCGCGTCGCTGGCCGGCTTCTTCTAAGCCGGCAGCTCCTTCTCGCGGCCCCTCGGACAACCCGCCGGGCGTCACGCCCCGCGGGCTCGTCGAGCCGTCCACGGCGCGATCGGCGGGCGAGGATCACGACAGGCGGACCGGTCGAGTCGGGCCATCCGGTCCCGATGGAGCGAGCCGGAGCGAGTGTTATCCTCGGCTGACGTTGATGACCCCGCGGCGCCCCCGCCGCCGACCTCCCAGGAGTGCCAGATGCTGACCCAGAAGTCGAGCGCGGCCGACGCCGCCGCCACCCCGGAGGCCGGCTCCGCCGCCGACGCGAAGCCGGCGCCGGCGCCGCGCGACCTCGACGACGCGATCGCCTACTTCGAGGGTGACTTCGTACCGATGCGGGACGCCAAGGTCAGCATCATGACCCACGCGTTCATGTACGGGACGGCCACGTTCGAGGGCATCCGCGCGTACTGGAACGCCGACCAGGGGAAGCTCTACGGAGTCAAGATCCGGGAGCACGTCGAGCGGATCCGCCAGTCGTGCCGGATCCTGATGATGGAGGATGTCCCGTCCGTCGACGAGCTGACCCGGCTCGTCGTCGAGACCGTCCGCCGCAATCATTACCGCGAGGACGCCTACATCCGGCCGTCGTTCTACAAGTCGACCCGGGCGATCGGCGTCCGCCTCCATCATCTCGAGAACCAGCTCTACATCATCGCGATCCCGTTCGGCGACTACGTCGACACGAACGCCGGCATCCGGGTGATGACCTCGTCCTGGCGACGGAACGCCGACGAGGCGCTGCCGGCCCGCGGCAAGATCGTCGGCGGCTACGTCAACATGGCCTTCCAGAAGTCCGAAGCCGAGATGAACGGCTACGACGAGGCGGTCGTCCTCACCGCCGACGGCCACGTCAACGAGGCGTCGGCGGCGAACCTGTTCATCGTCCGCGACGGGGTCGCCCTCACGCCGCCGGTCAACGACGACATCCTCGAGGGCGTGACCCGCCTCGCGATGATGGAGCTGCTCCGCGACGAGAAGATCCCGGTCGAGGTGCGATCGATCGATCGGTCCGAGCTGTACGTCGCCGACGAGATGTTCCTGTGCGGGACCGGCGTCCAGATCTCGCCCGTGACGGAGATCGACCACCGGCCGATCGGGTCCGGCGAGATCGGCCCGATCACGTCGCTCGTCCGCGAGCGCTACTTCGACGCGGTCCGCGGCCGGCTCCCGCGGTACGCCCACTGGCTGACGGAGATCCCCGCCGACTGACGCGTCTCGGACCAGCGGCGGGTCCGGTCCGGGAGCGATCGGCCTGTTCCTTCCGCCGCGCCCGCCGCGCAGCCCGGCGAATTCGCGGTCGTTTCGAGCACGCGGAACAATTCGCACCGGGACGAGCGGTCGTCCGTCCCGGCGCCGGACCCGGAATCGTTCCGCATTCGGAGAACGACCTCGAAATGGCCGCGCTGGGGCACCGTGCCGCGAGCCTGGGCCGGGCCGGGCCGGGCCGGGCCGGCGCCTGCCTCGCGCCCGGCACTGGGCCTCCGCATCGGCCTGCCGGCCGACCCGCCCCCGCCGCGGTTCGGGGCCGGGCGGCGGCGTCAGGAGCTCGGCGGCGGCGTCAGCGCCGGGGTGGACTTCGTCGTCGTGATGATCACGTCGACCGTCACCCCCGGGTCGTCCTTGAGCTGGACCTTGACCTTGAACGTCGACTCGAGGAACTTGATCGTCTCGGTCAGGCGGGCCTCGGCCCCGTTGTAGACGACGATCCGCGTCCCACTCAGGCCCGTCTTGTCGGGCGCCGTCGTCGGCGCGGACGCGGTCAGCCCGTAGTACTCGAGGTAGGCGGCGAGCGTCGACGCCTGGCCCTGCTGCGAGCTCCCGTTCAGGACCCAGATCGAGGCGTCCTCCTGGCCGAGCGCGGAGCGGGTGTCCTCAAGCTCCGGGTCGACCTTGAAGGCGTTGGCGACCGCGGCCCGGATCTTCGTCGCGTCGGGCAGGTACTTGTAGACCTTGGCGCCCGGGCCGGTCTGCGTCCCGTAGCGCGGGTAGGCGAAGACGTAGGAGCGGATGTTCTTCGTGTCGACCGAGCCGGCGAGGCCGGCCAGCTTGGCGAGCTCGGCCTGCGGCACGTCGGTCTTGACCGTGGCCTTGACCGCCGTGAGGAGCTCCGGGATCCGCGGGATCAGGTTGGCGATGTTCGCCTGCTCACGAAGCGACGTCAGGACCCGCTGCTGGCGGTAGCCCCGGTCGAAGTCGTCCGAGCCATGCCGGGACCGGGCGTAGACGAGCGCCTGGGCGCCGGTCATGTGCTGGATGCCGGCGGGGATGTAGACCCGCGACAGCCGGCCGGTGTCGCTCGGGTAGCTCTCGTCGAGGACCGGCACCTGGACGTTGATCGTCACCCCGCCGACGGCGTCGACGACCTGCTTGAAGCCGTCGAAGTTGACCTCGACGAAGTACTTGATGTCGAGCCCGTAGAGGTTGCCGAGGACCATCTTCAGGCCGTTGTAGCCGCGGGTCCGGCTCGTCCCGGGAACGAGGTCCGACCGGTTCCGGATCGCCGTGAAGAACGAGTTGATCTTGTTCTGGTAGGTCGCGCCGAACGCGTTCCGCAGCGGGCCGGCCGGGAGCGGGATGCCCCACGAGTCGCGCGGCAGGCTGAACATCGCGACCTGCTTCGTCGTCGGGTCGATCGACACGACGATCAGGGTGTCGGTGTTGTAGGTGCCCTCGTTCGGCCGCTGGTCCGAGCCGATGAGCAGGATGTTCAGGCGCTCCTTGCCGTCCCACGGCGGGATCGACACGTTCGGGAGCGCCGAGCCCTGGACCGACGGCGGCGCCTGGGTCGGCTCGACGGAGTCGACCGGCTCGTCGGTCGGCCCGACCGAGCCCGACGCGCCCGGCGACGCCGTGGCGTCGCACTCGGCCGTCCCCTCGGTGTCGTTCGAGAGGAAGATGCACGGGTCGTTGAGGACTCCCCCCGCCAGCAGGTCGTACTTGGCGACGACGACGTGGCCGCCGGACATGACGAGGATCACCGCGAGCAGGCCGGCGACGGAGATCGGGTTGAAGACGATCCGCGGCCGGCCGAGGCGCCCGCCGCCACTTGTCGCCAGGGCGTTGAGGAAGGCGGTCACCCGGTAGGCGTCGACGATCGCCACGAGGCGGTAGATCAGGACGACGAGGTTCAGGACGAAGACCCCGGGCAGGACCCACGGGGTCAGGACGAACTCGATCAGCTTCGTCGGCTCGACCCGGAGGGCGATGCCGGCGACGAGCGCCCCGACGAGGATCGGCGGCGCGGCGAAGCCGAGGGCGCGCTGGTAGGCCCCGGCATACGCATGTCCGAGACCGGGAAAGAACAGGGAGAGGACGGCGGCGACGAAGGGCGATCTCGCCCGTGGCCGCGGGTCCTGCGCGCGCTGCATCGCAGGGTAGGATACTCGGACACCTGTCGGCCGTCGTCGAGGCTGCCCGCCCCCGCGAACCGCGCCGCCGCCGACCGGCCACCGGAACCCTGATCTTGACCACCGGCAACGCTGATCCCGACCCACCGGCAACGTTGATCCTTCCCACCCGCCCACCCTCCGGCGAGCAACCGCCGTCTCACGAGGCCCGATGTTCCGACCCGTCAGCGCGAAACCCGACCTCGTCGCCCAGGAGCACGCGATCCTCGCCGAATGGCGCGAACGTCGGACGTTCGAGCGGCTCCGTGCCCAGAACGCGGGCGGGCCGCACTGGAGCTTCCTCGACGGGCCGATCACGGCCAACAACCCGATGGGCGTCCACCACGCCTGGGGCCGGGCCTACAAGGACCTCTACCAGCGCTTCCACGCGATGCTCGGCGAGGACCAGCGCTACCAGAACGGGTTCGACTGCCAGGGGCTGTGGGTCGAGGTCAACGTCGAGCGCGACCTCGGCTTCACGAGCAAGCGCGACATCGAGGACTACGGGATCGCCGAGTTCGTCTCGCTCTGCAAGCAGCGGGTCCTGACCTACGCCGCGCGCCAGACCGAGCAGAGCATCCGGCTCGGGATGTGGATGGACTGGAACGACCCCGACGAGCTCCGCCGGTTGCGCGACCTGCTCGCTGCCGACCCGGCCGCGACGACGACGATCGAGGGCCCCGGCGGTCCGGTCAGCGACAGCGTCGAGATGCTCGTCGGCCGCCTCGGGATGCCCGACGTCGGCGGCAGCTACTTCACGTTCAGCAACGAGAACAACGACCTGATCTGGGGCTTCCTCAAGGAGTGCCACCGCCGGGGCTGGCTGTACAAGGGCCACGACACGATGCCGTGGTGCGCCCGCTGCGGGACCGGCATCTCGCAGATGGAGATGAACGAGGGCTACGCCGACCGCGACGATCCGGGCCTGACCGTCCGCTTCCCGCTCGTCGACCGGCCCGGCGAGGACCTCCTCGTCTGGACGACCACCCCGTGGACCCTCACCTCGAACGTCGCGGCGGCGGTGGGGGAGGGGCTGCGCTACGTGGCGGTCCGCCAGGGGGAGCGCGTCCACTGGCTGGCCCGGGGGACGCTCAAGCAGGCCCTCCAGGGCCTGTTCGAGATCGTCGAGGAGCGTCCCGGCGCCGAGCTCGTCGGGTGGCGCTATGGCGGCCCGTTCGACGACCTGCCGGCCGTCCGCGCGGCGTTCGCGGCGGGCGCCTCACCGATCGCCGCGGACGGCCCGTACGAGCATCGCGTCGTCGCCTGGGACGAGGTCGGCGAGGAGGAGGGGACCGGGATCGTCCACATCGCGCCCGGCTGCGGAGCGGAGGACCACGCCCTCGGCAAGGCCCTCGGGCTGCCGATGATCGCGCCGCTCGACGACAGCGGGATCGTGATCGACGGCTTCGGCTCGCTGACCGGTCGCGACGTCCGCGACGTGACCGACCCGATCGTCGAGCACCTCAAGCGGGAGGACCGCTTCTACCGCCTCGAGACGATCCACCACCGCTATCCCCACTGCTGGCGCTGCCAGACGCCGCTCGTCTTCCGCCTCGTCGACGAGTGGTACATCAGCATGGGCCCGGTCTACGACCGGCCGCGGGCCGAGCTCAGCAAGGAGGAGGTGGACGCGAGCCTCCGCTACCAGATCATGGAGGTCGTCGACCAGATCCGCTGGATCCCGGGGTTCGGCTACGACCGCGAGCTCGACTGGCTGATCAACATGCACGACTGGATGATCAGCAAGAAGCGCTACTGGGGCCTGGCCCTCCCGATCTACGACTGCAAGGCGTGCGGGACGTTCGACGTCGTCGGCGGCCGCGAAGAGCTCCGCGAGCGGGCGGTCGCCGGCTGGGAGCGCTTCGAGGGCCATACGCCGCACCGCCCGTTCGTCGACGAGGTCACGATCGCCTGCCCGTCGTGCGGCGCCCCGGTCGAGCGGATCCGCGACGTCGGCAATCCGTGGCTGGACGCCGGGATCGTGCCCTTCTCGACGCTCCACTACCGCGAGGACCCGGCCTACTGGGCGGAGTGGTTCCCCGCCGATTTCATCACCGAGAGCTTCCCGGGCCAGTTCCGCAACTGGTTCTACTCGATGCTGGCGATGTCGACCGTCCTCCGCCGCGAGCCGCCGTTCACATCGATCTTCGGCTACGCCCTCGTCTTCGGCGAGGACGGCCGGCCGATGCACAAGAGCTGGGGCAACGCGATCGACTTCGACGAGGCCGCCGAGCGGATGGGCGTCGACGTCATGCGCTGGCTGTTCGCAAAGGCCCGGCCGGAGGAGAACATCAACTTCGGCTGGCACGCGGCCGACGAGGCCCGCCGCGAGCTCCTCGTCCTCTGGAACGTCTACGCGTTCTTCGTGTCCTACGCCCGGCTCGCGGGCTGGGTTCCGCGGTCCGCGGTCGACGCCGGCGCGGCGGAGGCGGCGAGCCGGCCCGTCCTCGATCGCTGGATCCTGTCTCGGGCGGCCGGCGTCGCGGCCGAGGTCGGCGAACGCCTGCGGGACACGGACGCGGCGGCCGCGACGCGGGCGATCGCGACCTTCATCGACGATCTCTCGACCTGGTACCTCCGCCGCTCCCGCGACCGGATGCGGGCCGGCGCCGATCCGGCCGACCGCGACGCCGCCTTCGCCACCCTCCACGCCGCGTTGACCTCGATCGTCGAGACGATGGCCCCGATCCTGCCGTTCCTGAGCGAGGCGATGTACGGCAACCTGATCGCGGCCGTCGTCCCCGACCTGCCCGACAGCGTCCATCTGGTCCGCTGGCCCGCCGACGCGATGGCCGGTTTCCGCGACCAGGCCCTCGAGGGCGCGATGGCGACGGTCCGCCAGGCGGTCGAGCTGGCTCGCCTCCTCCGCTCCCAGGCGGGGCTCCGGACGCGCCAGCCGCTGGCCCGCCTGTGGCTCGCCCTCCCCGGCGGCGAGCCGGCCGACCGCGACGCCCTGATCGACCTGATCCGCGACGAGGTCAACGTTCGGGAGGTGATCCTGCTCGGCGACGAGTCCGACCTCGTCGAGCGGCGGGTCAAGCCGCTGCTCCCGAAGATCGGGAAGAAGCACGGAGCCGCGATCCCCGCGATCATGGCCGCCGCCCGGGCGAACGACGTCGACTATCACCCCGACGGGTCGGTGACGCTCGGCGGCGTGACCCTCGCGTCCGACGAGGTCGAGATCCTGGCCAGCCCGCGGCCCGGAACCGCGGTCGCCCACGACGAGGGGCTCGTCGTCGTGATCGACACGGAGCTGACCGACGATCTCCGGGCCGAGGGCGACGCCCGCGAGCTCCAGCGCGCGATCCAGGACCTCCGGAAGGACGCCGGGCTGGCCCTCGACGACCGGATCGAGCTGTGGATCGAGGGGCTCCCGGAGGCCGTCGAGCCCCACTTCGACGCGGTCGCCGGCGAGACGCTCGCCGACTCGGTCCACGTCGGCCCGCTTCCTCCCGTCGCGGACGCGACGACCGGCTCGGTCGACCTCGCGGAAGGGCCGGTCCGGATCGCCCTCCGCCGGCTGGTCGGAGGAGCGGCGTGACGGACGATCGGGCGGCGACGCCGCCAGGCGCCATCGCCGCCGGCGACGCCCGCACCCCCCGTACCGCCACCCGGCGCTGGCCGCTGTTCATCGGGCTCGCGGTCGCGATCGTCGTCGTCGACCAGGCGACGAAGGCACTGGTGACGGGTGCCCTCGCCCCCGGCGAGTCGACGTCCGTCGTCGGCGACCTGGTCCGGATCGTCTTCGGCCAGAACACCGGCGCCCTGTTCGGGCTGTTCAAGGACAACGCCGCGATGTTCGGCGTCGTCTCGCTCATCGTCGTCGGGCTGATCGTCGCGTACCACGCCCGCACCGCGGCGAGCCTGTACCTGACCCTGACCCTCGGGTTCCTGCTCGGCGGGGCGGTCGGCAACATGATCGACCGGCTGAGGATCGGCTACGTCGTCGACTTCGTCGACGTCGGGATCGGCCGGACCCGCTTCTACACGTTCAACGTCGCCGACAGCGCGATCAGCCTGGCGATCCTCCTCCTCCTGATCGCCGCGCTGCGCCCCTCCCTGATCGAGGGCCCGGCAACGTCCGCTGCGGTCTCGTCGGGCCCCACCGCCGCCGACCCGGGAGCGATCGCCGACGCGGCCCCGATGGACGCGGACGACGCGGCGGCCGCCCCGCCCGAACCCCCGGCAGGCGGGCCGCCGCGGTGACGCCGCCCGGCGTCCACGCCCTCGAGGTGCCGGCCGGCGCGGCCGCCCAGCGCGTCGATCGCTACGTCGCCGACGTGACCGGCCTGTCCCGGAGCCACGTCCAGAAGCTGATCAGCGCCGGGAACCTGACCACCGACGGCGTCGTCCTGAAGGCGAACGCGGTCATCGCCCCCGGAGCCACCCTCCGGCTCGTCGTCCCGGAGCCCGAGCCGCTCAACCTGACCCCGGAGCCGGGGATCCCCGTCCGGGTCGTCTACGAGGACGCGGACCTCCTGATCATCGACAAGGCGGCCGGGCTCGTGGTCCACCCCTCGCCGGGGCACCAGGGCGGGACGCTCGTGAACGCCCTCCTCGGCCTGGAGGGCGGCGGCGGCTTCGGCGGCATCGCCGGCGTCCAGCGCCCGGGCATCGTCCACCGCCTCGATCGCGACACGAGCGGCCTCCTGATGGTCGCCCGGACGGACGCCGCGCAGCACTCCCTGATGGCCCAGCTCAAGGCCCGCCGGGTCAAGAAGACGTACCTCGCCCTGGTCGTCGGCGAGGTCGCCGCCGAGGCCGGCCGGATCGAGGCCCCGATCGGCCGCGACGCGCGGCACCGGACGAAGATGGCGGTCGTGCCCGACGGCCGGCCCTCGACGACGGGCTACCGCGTCCGCGAGCGCTTCCGCGGCTGGACGCTGCTCGAGCTCGACCTCGTCACCGGGCGGACCCACCAGATCCGGGTCCATCTCGAGGCGATCGGCCATCCGATCGCGGGCGACCCGGTGTACGGGACCGGGACGTCGCGCAAGGGCCCGCGGGTCGGCGGGGAGGCGGCGTCGCTCGAGCGCCTGTTCCTCCACGCCTGGCGGCTCCAGCTGGCCTCGCCGGGCGACGGCCACCTGATCCGGGCGGAGGCGCCGCTGCCTGACGAGCTCGAGGAGGTCCTCGAGGCGATGCGGGCCGGTGGGACCGCCGCCTTGTCCGGGCCCGACGGCCGCCGATGAGCGACGACGCGGAGGCGCCCGTGACGGACGAGCCGGGCGAGGCCAGCGAGGCGGAGGAGGGGGACGGCCCGCTCGGTTCGCCGCCCGAGGATGCTTCGCCGCCCGAGGACCCCCCGCCGCCGTTCGACGGCGACGGCCACGTCTCGGACGACCCGGGCCGGCCTGACTACACGGTCGATGGCGCGCCGGGGGCGATGCTGATCATCATCTCGGGCCCGTCGGGCGTCGGCAAGGACACGATCATCGACGAGCTTCGCCGCCACGAGCGGGAGCGCGGCCTCGAGGACCGCCGCCATTACGTCGTCACGGTCACGACCCGGGCCCCGCGGGCGGGCGAGGTCGACGGCGTGGACTACCACTTCGTCACGCGCGAGGAGTTCCTCCGGATCCGCGACGAGCGCGGATTCCTCGAGGCGAACGAGGTCCATGGCAACTGGTACGGCTCGCCGCGCGACCAGGTCCGGGCGGCCCTCGCCACCGGCCGGGACGTGATCCTCAAGATCGACGTGCAGGGGGCCCAGGTCGTCAAGGAGCAGGTCAGCCAGGCGCTCCTGATCTTCGTGATTCCGCCGTCGATGGAAGCGCTGTTCCAGCGTCTCCGGGCGAGGGCGACGGAGACCGCCGACGAGCTCGAGCTCCGCCAGCGCAACGCCGCCCTCGAGATCGCCCGCCAGAACGACTACGACCGGATCGTCACGAACGAGACCGGCCAGGTCGAGCAGACGGCGATGAAGATCAACAAGATCATCGCCAAGGAGCATCGCCGCCATCCGACGCGCCGCGTCCGGGTGTAGGGCGAGGCTCCGGATCGCCGTCCGCAGCGGGAGCCGAGCCTGACCTCGCCATGACCGAGCAGCCCGCCCTCGATCTCGACGGTCCCGATCCGGCGCCGCCGCGCGACGGGGCGACCGCCGGCCCCGGCGATCCGGCTGCCACCCGGCACGTCGCGGTCGCGATCGACGCCGCCGGCGGTGGCGGTGCCCGGCCGTACACCTACGCCGTTCCCGCCTCGCTCGCCGACCTCGCACCTGGCGAGGCGGTGCTCGTCGAGTTCGGGCGGCGCCAGGCGCTGGGCGTCGTCCTCGGCGAGGCGCCGCCACCCGACGGGGTCACCGCCAAGCCGATCGCCGGCCGGGTCCGGGCCGACGGCCCGCTGCTCCCGCCGCTCGCCCTGGCCCTCGCCCGCTGGATCGCCGGCCACTACCTGGCGCCGCCCGCGCTCGTCGTCCGGGCGATGCTGCCGCCGGGGTTCCTCGAGCGCCTCGAGCTCCTCGCGGAGCGAACGGCGGCGGCTCCGGCGCCCGGGCTCGCCCCGGCCGACGTCGACCTGCTCGACCAGCTCGAGCGCGGTCCGCGCCCGATCCGCGACCTCGTGGCGGCGGAGGGCCGGCCGGCCCTGGTCCGGCGGCTGCGGTCCCTCGCCGATGCCGGCCTCGTCACCCTCGACTGGACCCTCCTCGCCGCCGGCGCCGGGCCGCGCTACGAGCGCTGGATCCGTCTGTCGGCGGCCGGCCGGGACGTCGTCGCGGCGACGGCGGCCGGGGAACGGCCGGCCGGCCGGCCTCTCGGGCCACGCCAGCTCGCCGCACTCGCCGACCTCGCCGCGGGCCTGGCCGGCGGGCTGCCCGGAGCGGGCCTCGGCGAGCACCACGGCAGCGCCGCGATCGCCGGCCTTGCCCGGCGCGGGCTGGTCGAGGTCGAGGTCCGGGAGCGACCACGGCGGCCGCTGGCCGCCCGCCCCGCCGGGATCCGCGGCGGCCGCCCGCCGGGCTCCGAGCTGACCCCCGCCCAGGCCGAGGCGGTCGCCCTCGCCCGGACCGCGGTCGCCGCCGGCGATCCGACCCCGCTCCTCCTCGACGGCGTGACCGGGGCGGGCAAGACCGCGATCTACGTCGAGGCGATCGTCGCCTCGCTCGAACGCGGCCGGCCGGCCCTCGTCCTCGTCCCGGAGATCGCCCTGGCGATGCCGCTCGTCGACCGCCTCCGCTCCGACCTCGCCGTCCGGGTGGCGCTCGTCCACTCCGGGCTCGGCGACGGCGAGCGCGCCGACGAGTGGCGGCGGATCCGGACGGGCGACGTGGACATCGTCGTCGGTACCCGGCTCGCGGTCCTCTCGCCGCTCGCGGACGTGGGGCTGATCGTCGTCGACGAGGAGCACGACCCCGCGTACAAGAGCGATCGGACCCCCCGGATCCAGGCCCGCGACTCCGCCGTGCGGCTGGCCGGCCTGGCCGGCGCCGCGATCGTCCTCGGCAGCGCCACGCCCGCCGTCGAGAGCGTCGGCCGGGCCCGTGACGGGACGTACCGCCGGGCCGTCCTGCCGTCCCGCCCGACCGGCTCGCGGCCGACGGTCGAGGTCGTCGACCTCCGCGAGGAGCTCCGGGCGGGCAACCGCGGCCTCCTGTCGGCGCGGCTGGTCGAGGCGATCGCCGGGCTCGACCGGACGGCCGGCGACCAGGCGATCCTGACGATCAACCGGCGGGGGACCGCGTCGGTCGTCCTGTGCCGCGACTGCGGCCACGTCCAGGCCTGCCCGGAGTGCGAGCGGCCACTCGTCTATCACCAGGCCGGCACGACCCTGCGCTGCCACCACTGCGGCCGGGCGACCCCGATCGCGACCCGCTGCCCGAGCTGCCGCTCGCCCCGGATCCGCTACCTCGGCGGCGGGACGCAGCGGGTCGAGGACGAGGTCCGGTCGCGGTTCCCGGAGCTGCGGGTCGGGCGCCTCGACCGCGACGTCGCCGAGCGGCGCGGGGCCGCCGAGCGAGTCGTCGATGCGTTCGCCGGCGGGGCGATCGACATCCTCGTCGGGACGTCCCTCGTCACAAAGGGCCTCGACATCCCGGCGGTGATCCTCGTCGGCGTCGTGTCGGCCGACGTGGCGCTGAACCTGCCCGACGAGCGGGCGGCCGAGCGGACGTACCAGATGCTCGCCCAGGCCGTCGGCCGGGCCGGCCGCGGCGAGCGGCCGGGCCTGGCGATCATCCAGTCCTACCAGCCGGAGCACGCCGCGATCCGGGCCGTGGCGGACGACGACGGAGCCGCCTTCTACGACGCCGAGCTCGCGCTTCGCCGGCGGTTCGGGTCGCCGCCGTTCGGCCGGCTCGTGAAGCTGACCGTCGGGATCGCCGACCGCGACGCGGCCGAGCGCGAGGCGGCCGCGCTGGCCGAGGTCCTTCGTGTTCGCGCCCGGGAGCGCGACCAGGCCGTCGCGGTGCTCGGCCCGGCGCCGGCGTACATCGCCCGGCGGGCCGGCCGCTGGCGCTGGAACCTCGTCCTCCGCGGGCCGGATCCGGCGGTCCTCCTCGACGGCGGCCTGGACCCACCGTGGACGGTCGACGTCGACCCGGAGAGCCTGCTCTGACGGCGCGGGTCCGTCCGGGCGGCTCCGGCCGCGGCGATCGCGCGGTTCTCGATGGCGGAGTCGCCCGATCGGAACGACAATGAGCCGATCAGTGGAAGGAGGACGCCATGGATGAGCACGAGCACCAGACGACCCCGAGCGGCGACTCCGGGCCGGTCGGCGAGCCGGCGCCGGCGGCCGACGAGACGTTCGGCTGGACCGCGTCAGACGACGACGCCGGGAGCGGCGGGGAGGCGCGGGCGGCCGCCGACCGGATGCTGACCCAGCTCCAGTCGATGATCGACACGATCGCGGTCCAGGCCGGGCCGGTCGTCCGCCAGGTCGGGGCGAAGGCGGCCGAGCTGGCCGCGATCGCGGCAGAGCGGGCCGGACCGCTCGCCCACCGGGCCGCGGACGCGACGGCCGACGCCAGCGAGCGCCTGGCCGAGAAGACGCGGACCTGGGCGGCGGACCTCCGGACGAAGACCGGCGACGGCGCCCCGGGCGGGGATGCCGCAGACGTCGCGAGCCGCGCGAGCGCGGCCGTCGACGGCGCGGACGACGCGGTCGAGGATGCCGCCCGCGACCAGCCGGCCGAGGGCGAGCGAGGCTGACCTCGACCGCGCAACGAGCACGACGGAACCTCGGTTCGAGCGTGCGCCGGGCGCGGGCGGTCCGCCGCTATACTTCCCGGCCATGAGCGTCCGACCCATCGTCCTCCTCGGCGACCCCCGGCTCCGGCTGAAGGGCCTGCCGGTCGACAGCTTCGGGAAGTTCCTCCACGAGCTGCTCGACGACATGACCGACACGATGCGCCACGCCCCGGGCGTCGGGCTCGCCGCGCCGCAGGTCGGCGAGGCGCTCCAGGCCTGCGTGATCGAGGTGAGCGGCGTCCTGCATGAGCTGATGAACCCGCGGATCGTCCGCGCCGCCGGCGACGATCGCGATCTCGAGGGCTGCCTGTCGCTGCCCGGCTACTACGCCTATGTGACCCGCAGCGAGAAGGTCTGGGTCGTCGCCCAGAATCGCAACGGGAAGAAGATCAAGGTCGCCGGCTCGGGGCTCCTCGGGCGGGCGCTCCAGCACGAGCTGGATCACCTCGAGGGCAAGCTCTTCATCGACTACCTCGGCTCGATGGACGAGCTGATCCCGGTCGGCTCCGATGACGATGAGGAGACCGGCGGCGACGACCCCGAGCATCCGACCCACACCCGCGAGGCCGCTCGGGCCCTGGCGTGACGGACGGGCCGACGGCGGGCGATCGCGTCCGGACGGTCTTCCTCGGCAGCGGCCGCTTCGCCCAGCCGATCCTCGGCCGGCTCGCGGCCCATCCCGCGATCGACCTCGCCGCGGTCGTGACGGCGCCGGCCCGCCCGGTCGGACGCCGCCAGGTCGAGACGCCGACGCCGGTCGAGACCACCGCCCGCGAGCTCGGGCTGACCGTCCTCGCCCCGGCCCGCCTGCGCGATCCCGCCGCGATCGCCGACGTCCTCGCCCTCGAGCCCGCGCTCCTCGTCCTGGCCGACTACGGGCAGATCGTCCCCGCCGAGCTTCTCGACGTACCGAGCGGCGCGCTGAACCTCCACCCCTCGCTCCTGCCCCGCCACCGCGGCGCGACGCCGATCCCGGCGGCGATCCTGGCCGGCGACGCGGAGACCGGGGTCAGCCTGATGCGGATGGACGCCGGGCTCGACACCGGACCGATCGTCGCCCGGGAGCGGGTGGCGCTCGCCGGCGACGAGACGGCCCCCGCCCTCGAGGCGCGCCTCGCGATCGCGGCCGCCGGGCTGCTCGCCCGCAGCCTCGAGCCGTGGCTCGCGGGCGAGCGCACTCCCGAGCCCCAGGCCGATGACGGGGCGACCCTGACCCGGCCGCTGCGGCGCGGCGACGGGCGCCTCGACCCCGATCTGCCGGCCGTCCTCCTCGAGCGCCGGGTCCGCGCCCTCCAGCCCTGGCCGGGCAGCTTTCTCGAGGTCGACGGCGACCGCCTCGTCATCCTCGTGGCCGGCGTCGCCGCGGCGGAGGCCGACGACGTCCCCGGACGGATCGTGCCCGACGCGCGCGGCCTCGCCCTGGCGACCCGCTCCGGGCGGCTCCTCCTCGCCGAGGTCCAGCCGGCGGGCGGGCGGCCGATGACCGGCGAGGCGTTCGTCCGCGGCCGGCCGGCGATCCTCGGCCGGAGCGTCCGGTTGGCTGCCGACCGGGGAGCCGCCCAGGACGAACCGGCCGCGCCTCCCTCCGATGGGCCGCTCGCCGCTCCGGCCGCCTCGGACGGGCCTGCTCCGGACGACCGCCCGGCCGGGCCCGCGTAGACTCGGGTCGTGCCCGCCCTCCCGATCGCCCCCGACCAGGCCGCGCCCGCGCGGGATCCCCGCCCGGGGCTGTCCGCACTCACGACCGATGCGCTCGCCGCGTGGTTCGCCGAGCGCGGCGAGCCCGCCTACCGGGCGCGCCAGGTGTCCGACGCCGTCTGGGACCGGGCGACGACCGCCGTCGAGGACATCCGGACGCTGCCGGCCGCCCTGCGTGAGGCGCTCGGCGCCGCGTTCCGCCTCGATACGGTCAGCGACACCGAGCTCCGCCTGTCGGACGG
Organism: uncultured Chloroflexia bacterium; assembly: GCA_963710105.1. Taxonomy (GTDB): domain Bacteria; phylum Chloroflexota; class Limnocylindria; order Limnocylindrales; family CSP1-4; genus CF-46. The sequence goes on along the minus strand of CAVPYV010000001.1, from coordinate 1,502,320 downwards.
CGGCCTCACCGAGAAGGGCCTCCATCGCCTGTCCGACGGGGCGCTCGTCGAGTCGGTCCTCATGCGCTATCCGGCTCGCCGCGGGCAGCGCGAGCGGCACACCCTGTGCATCTCCAGCCAGGCCGGCTGCGCGGTCGGCTGCCCGTTCTGCGCGACCGGCGAGCTCGGCTACGGGCGCGACCTCGAGACGGCCGAGATCGTCGACCAGGTCCGCCACGCCGCCCGCCGCCTGGCGGTCGCGGGCCGGCGCCTCACGAACGTCGTGTTCATGGGCATGGGCGAGCCGCTCCTCAATCTCGACCGGGTCCTCGCGGCCGTCGACGCGCTCAACGACCCGCGCCGCTTCGGGCTCGGCGCCCGCCACATCACGGTGTCCACGTCCGGCGTCGTGCCCGGCATCCGGCGCCTGACCGCGCTCGGGCCGCAGTTCACCCTCGCCGTCTCGCTCCACGCCGCCCGCGACCCCCTCCGCGACGTCCTCGTCCCGCTGAACCGGCGCTGGCCGGTGGCGGAGGTCGTCGAGGCCGCCCGCGAGCATGCGGCCGCGACCGGCAGGCGGGTGACGTACGAGGCGACGATGATCGGCGGGATCAACGACACCGAGGTCGACGCGCAGGCGATGGCGGACCTGCTGCGCGGCGACCATGCCCATGTCAACCTGATCCCGATGAACCCGGTGGCCCACACGCCCTGGAGCGCCTCGCCCGACGCGGTGATCGAGCGGTTCGCCGCGATCCTCGCCGAAGCCGGGGTGACCGCCACGATCCGTCGCAACCGCGGCCAGGAGATCGGGGCGGCCTGCGGCCAGCTCGCCGCCGAGCGCGCCGGCGAGCCGGCCCCGGCGGTCGTGGCCCGGCGCCGGGCGCGGCTCGTCGACGAGAGCGCCCACGCCCTGCGCGGCGAGCGGAGCGATCAGCAGGCCCCCGAGGCCGCGGTTGCCGCCACGCCCGGCTGGGCGGGGAAGTCGTAATGGCCGGCGGGCGCGCCCGGGTCGCGGTCAGCATCCTCGACGCCGACCACTCGAACATGGCCTACGCGGTCCGGCGGGCCGAGCGCGAGGGCGCGGACCGCTTCCACATCGACGTCATGGACGGCCACTTCGTCCCGAACCTGACGTTCGGCCCGCGGATGATCAAGGGGATCCGGCCGCGGACCGAGCTGCCGCTCGACGCCCACTTGATGATCAGCGACCCGCTCCAGTACGTCGACGAGTTCCTCGACGCGGGCTGCGACTCGATCACGTTCCACGTCGAGATCGACCCGGCCCAGGTCGAGCCGACCCTCCGGAAGATCCGGGCGGCCGGCCGGGCGCCGGGCCTGGCGGTCCGGCCCAAGACCCCCCTCTCGGCCCTCGAGCCGTACCGCGGCCTGTTCGACATCGTCCTGGTGATGACCGTCGAGCCCGGCTTCGGCGGCCAGGAGTTCATGAGGGACGTGGCGGCCGAGAAGATCCTCGCCGCTCGCGACCTCCTGACCCACAAGCCGGTCGACGGCGAGGTCCACGTCGACGGCGGCGTCAACCGCGAGTCGGCCGAGTTCGTCGGCGGGCTCGGCGTCGACATCCTCGTCGTCGGCTCCGTCCTGTGGAAGAAGGGCCGCAACATGGGTCGCGAGATCCGCCTCGTCCGGGCCCTCGCCGACGAGGGTTACCAATATCGCCTCAACGACGGCAAGCCGCCGATCCCACGCGACGCGATGATCGTCTTCGCCCAGCTCCCCAAGCACCTCGCCTGGGCGTTCATGCGCGACATCGAGCAGGGCGGCATCCCGGTCATCCCATTGCGTGGCAGCGGCCGCTTCAACCCCGACGGGATCCGCGACTACGACCTGCTCGTCCCGGCGTCCGCCGAGACCCTGGCCACCGAGCGCCACGCGGCCGACCGCGCCCGCTACCTCGCCGACGCCGAGCGCTGGCGGGCCGCCTACATCGCCGAGTTCGGCATCACCCCGCCGGAGAGCCTCGATCCGATCCGGCCCGGCGGTCGCCCGGCTTCCGAGGGGCCGCACAGCCCCGACGGGCCGCCGACCCCCGGCGAGCGCCGCCGGCCCGCGTGAGGGCCCTCCTCCAGCGGACGACCGGGGCCCGCGTCCGGGTGGCGGGCGAGACCATCGGCGAGATCGGGGCCGGCCTCGTCGTCCTGCTGGGCGTCGGGCCGGCGGACGACGAGGCGACGGCCGACACGCTCGCGCGCCGGGTCACCGAGCTCCGGATCTTCGACGACGAGCACGGCCGGACGAACCGGTCGCTTGCCGATGTCGGTGGCGCGGCGCTCGTCGTCAGCCAGTTCACGCTCTACGCGGACACCGGACGCGGGCGCAGGCCGGGGTTCACGGGCGCCGCCCCGCCGGACCTCGCGGAGCGGCTGTACCTGCGGTTCGCGGATGCGCTGCTGGGGCTCGGCGTGACCGTCGCCACGGGCCGGTTCGGGGCGGTGATGGAGGTCGAGCTCGTCAACGACGGCCCGTTCACGATCTGGCTCGACACGTCGGAGCGCTGAGGCTCCGCGACCGGGCAGACGAACGCCCGGCCTGGGCCGGGCGTCGGATCGGAGGGAGGCGCGTACGCCCGATCGCTACTTGGCTGACTTGAGCGAGGTCCGCCGGCAGCGCGTGCACACGAGCGACTTCGTCTCGTGGCCCTTGGCATCGCGGGTCGTGAACGGCTGGAGGTTCGGCTGGTAGCGACGGTGGGCTCGGACGCGGTTCATCCCCGACGACTGCGGGTTGAAGCCGCCCATCGAGACCTTGCCGCAGATCGCACAGGAGCGGGCCATGTTGTCCTCGAGAGGGGATCGGGTGGTGAAGATCAACCGTGGGGCCCGGGCGCCATCGCGCGGGCAGATCCGGCCGGAGGGCGCGGACGGGGCGGTATGATAGCACCCGCGTCGCGCGCCTCGCCACGGGCCCGGCGGATCCAGCCTTCGAGGGAGGATGCCCGCGGCGTGCCCACCGATGCCCCGACCCCGACCACCGGTCGATCGCTCGTCAGTCGTCGGGCGATCGTCGATATCGTCCGCGGCGCGACGCTCGGCTCGTACGGCGTGATCGGCTTCGCCGGCGGCGGTCCGCTCGGCCGCCTCGCCGAGCGGCTGGGCCTGCCGCCGCGAGGCCTCCGTGTCCATCTCGGCGGAGGGCTCGCGATCGAGCTCGACCTCATCGTCGCTCACGGCCTGCCGATCGCGGAGGTCGCTCGCCAGGTCGATTCCGCGATCCGCTACGCGATCCGCCGCGCCCTGGACCGCGAGGTCGACCGCCTGACGATCCACGTCAACGGGCTGCGGGTCGCCCCGTTCGACGGGCAGGGCGGCGGCGAGGCCCGTGGGCGCGAGCCGGGCGAGGTCGCCACGGACGACCTCGCCGCGAGCGGGACCGACGTCGCCTGATGGTCCGCCAGCACTGCACCGGCGCGGCCCTGCTCGACGCGATCCGGAGCGCGGTCGCCAACCTCGAGAAGCACGTCGACGAGATCAACGCCCTGAACGTGTTCCCCGTCCCCGACGGCGACACCGGTACGAACATGGTCGCCACGGTCCGGGCCGCCCTCGAGGAGGCCGAGGCGGCGGGCCGCGACGCGCCGGCCGAGCGGATCGCCGCGGCCGTCAGCCACGGCGCGCTGATGGGGGCGCGCGGCAACTCCGGGGTGATCACGAGCCAGATCCTGCGCGGCGTGGCGGAGGGCCTGGCCGGCCGGCGGCGGTTCAACGGGCTCGACCTGGCGAACGCCCTGGCCCTCGGCACGAAGACGGCCTACGGCGCGGTCGGCAAGCCGGTCGAGGGCACGATCCTGACCGTGATCCGGGAGGCCTCCGCGGCGGCCGTTGAGGCGGCCGAGCGCGACGACGCGATGGAGTCCGTGCTGGCGGCCACGGTCGTGGCGGCCGAGAAGGCCGTCGCCCGGACGCCGTCGCTGCTGCCGATCCTGCGCGAGGCGGGCGTCGTGGACTCGGGCGGGCAGGGGCTCCTGCGGCTCTTCGAGGGCGCCCTCCTCAGCGTCCGCGGCCGGCCCGTCGGGGCAGCCTCGCGCTCACAGGTCGGGACGGCCCACGGCGAGGCGCGGACCGCGGTCGCGCCGGCATTCCGGCCCGGCGGCGCGGCCGCCGAGGAGGACGCCTTCGGCTACGAGACGGTGTTCATCGTGACCGCCTCGAACGGCAGCGCCCTCGACATCCGGGCGATCCAGGCGCGGCTCGAGGAGCTCGGCGATTCCGTCCTCGTCGGCGGCGACGAGCGGCTGGCCAAGGTCCACGTCCACAACGATCGACCCGACGAGGTCATCGCGTTCGGCCTGTCGGTCGGCAGCCTGACGAGGATCTCCGTCGAGAACCTCGACGCGATGGCCGACGACGTCCGCGAGGCCCACGCCGCGGCCTTCGTCGGGGATCCGCCGCCGGCCGCCGCCGGCGGAACGAGCCACGACGATGCGGGCGCGGACGTCGCGATCGCGGTCGCGCCGGCGGTGACGGCCGCCGCCGGGGCCGTGATGCGGGCCGGCCGGAACGGATCCCGCCGAGCCACGGCCGAGCGCCCCGCCGCGGCCGGGCGTCCCGCCGCGACCGAAGGCTCCGCGGCGACCGAACGCTCCGCGGCGACCGCCGTGCCCGCGGCGACCGCGGACCCCGCGGACCCCGCGGACGCGATCGTCGAGGTCGACGCCGCCCTCGGGCCGGCGATCGTCGCTGTCGTCGCCGGGGACGGCCTCGAGAAGGTGTTCCGCGACCTCGGCGTCGATCACATCGTCCAGGGCGGCCAGACTGCCAACCCGAGCACCGGCGAGCTCCTCCGGATCGCCCGCCTCGCCCGCTCCCGCGAGGTGATCCTCCTCCCGAACAACCCGAACGTCCGGCTCGCCGCCGAGCAGGCCGCCCGGATCTGCGAGGAACGCCGGCTCGTCGTCGTCCCGACTCGCAACGCGGCGGAGGGCGTGTCGGCCCTCCTGGCGTTCGATCGCGACCTCGACGCGGCCGCGAACGTCGAGCCGATGACCACCGCCGGCCGCGGCCTGGCGACGCTCCAGGTCACCGAGGCGGTTCGCGACGCGAAGATCGGCGGGAAGAAGGTCAGGAAGGGCCAGACGATCGTGCTCGATCCGGACGACGGCCTCGTGGCGGTCGACGGCGATCGCGACCGGGCGGTCCTCCGGGCGGTCGCCGAGCTGCCGCCGGGGACCGAGCTCGTGACGCTCTACTACGGCCAGGAGGCGACCCTCGGCGAGACCGAGGCGGTCGCCAGCGCGATCGGTCGCCAGCTCGGCGCGGAGGTCGAGGTCGTCCACGGCGGCCAGCCGCACTATCGCTACCTGATCTCGGCCGAGTAGGGGAGTGACCGCGATCCGGGAGAGCAGCGGCCCGCCGCCGGGCGGCCGGCGGAAGGCGAAGCCGGCCGCGCCGCCGCCGCCGCCGACCGATCCCGCCGAGCTCCTCGACACGATGCTCAATCGGTCCGGCCTCGGCGCCGCGAACCTCCTCCAGCGGGCGGGCCGGCGGCTCGGCTTCCTGACCGTCCGCGAGCTCCTGTTCCATCTCCCGCGGCGCTACGACGACCTGCGCGAGATGCGGCTGCTCGGCGACCTGCGGTTCGTCGAGGAGGGCACGGTCGTCAGCGCCCGGGTCCGGGTCGCCGACGTCCGGGTCGAGCCGTCGTTCCGGCGGCGGATCCAGCGGACGATCGCCACGTTCGAGGACGAGACCGGGTCGATCGAGGCGACCTGGTTCGGCCGGCGGTTCATCGAGCGCCGCCTGTTCCCCGGCGCCGACATCATCGTCTCGGGCAAGCTGAAGCACTTCGGCCGGAAGCTGACCCTCGACAACCCCGACTTCCAGCCGCTCGGGGCGGAGGGCGAGATGCTCCACGTCGGGCGGATCGTGCCGGTCTACCGCCTGACCGCCGGCCTCACCGCGGCGCGCCTCCGGATCGCGATGCGCGAGGCCCTCGATCGGGCCGGCGTCCACTACGACGAGTACCTGCCCGCGGGGATCCTCGACGCCGAGGGCCTGGACGGGATCGCCCGGGCCCTCGAGAGCGCCCACTACCCGTCGACCTTCGAGGGCCGCGACGCGGCCCTCCGCCGTCTGGCCTACGACGAGCTGCTCGCCCTCCAGCTCGGGATGGTCGGCCGGCGCCGGCAGCGCGGTCGCGACGCCGCCCGCCCGATCGCGCTCGATGCGGCGGCCGACGCGGGCCTCCGCGGCTCGCTGACCGGCTCGCTTGGGCGCAAGCTCGGCCGCGACGTCGCCCTGACGCCCGATCAGGATCGGGCGATCGGCGCGATCCGCGACGACCTCGCCCGGGCCACCCCGATGCTCCGGCTCCTCCAGGGCGACGTGGGGAGCGGCAAGACGGCGGTCGCCGCGTGGGCCCTCGCCGCCGCCGCCCGGAACGGGCTCCAGGGCGCCCTCCTCGCCCCGACCGACCTCCTCGCCCGGCAGCATCACGCGACCCTGGCCGCGCTCCTCGAGGAGGCCGCGGTGCCCGTCGAGCTGCTGACCGGCTCGCAGACGTCGGCCCAGGCGCGGCGGACGCTCGAGCTCGTCGGCTCCGGCCAGGCGCCGGTCGTCGTCGGGACCCACGCCCTGATCCAGGACCGGGTCGAGTTCGCGGCCCTCGGCGTCGTCGTCATCGACGAGCAGCACCGCTTCGGCGTCGAGCAGCGCGGGCAGCTCGAGGCGAAGGCCGGCGGCCACGCCCCGCACGTCCTCCTGATGACCGCGACGCCGATCCCGCGGACGCTCGGCCAGGTCCTCTACGCCGATCTTGACGTCTCGGACCTGCGCACGCCGCCCGAGGGCCGGATCCCGATCCGGACCGGGATCAAGCACCCCGATGCCCTCGGGTCGACCTGGGACAAGGTTCGGAGCGAGGCCGCGGCGGGCAATCGGACGTTCGTCGTCGTTCCCCTGATCGACGAGGCCGAGCCGGCCGACGAGGACGCGGAGCCGACGATCTTCGACACGTCGGCGCCGGCCGCCGAGGCCGAGTCGGTCCGTCTCCGGGAGCTCCTCGCGCCGCTCCGGGTCGGGATGGTCCACGGCCGGATGAAGCCCGTCGACCGCGACGCCGAGATGAGCCGCTTCCGCGACGGGGAGCTCGACGTCCTCGTCGGGACGACCGTCATCGAGGTCGGGGTGGACGTCGCGGAGGCGACGATGATGGTCATCGAGGGGGCCGACCGCTTCGGCCTGGCCCAGCTCCACCAGCTTCGCGGGCGCGTCGGGCGCGGCACCGCCGAGAGCTTCTGCGTCCTGGTCTCGGACACGACCGACGACACCGCGCGGGCGCGGCTGAAGGCCGTGGTCGAGACGCGCGACGGCTTCGAGCTCGCCGAGAAGGACTTCGAGCTTCGCCGCGAGGGCGACGTCCTCGGCCTCGTCCAGTCCGGCCTGCCGCGGCTGCGGGTCGCCTCGCTCCAGAACCGCGAGCACGTCGCCCTCGCCAAGCGCGCCCGCGAGCGCGCCGAGGCGCTCCTCGACGCCTCCGGCCGCCTGGGGCCCGCCGCGGCCCCGCTCCTCCGCGAGCTCGAGAGCGGCTGGCTGGCCCGGGTCTGGGCCGGCGACCCGGCGAGCGGGGCCTGATGGCGGCGACCGGTGCCTGACGCGGGCCGGGTGATCGCGGGCTCGGCGAAGGGCATCCGGCTCCGGGCGCCCGGGCCTGGGACGCGGCCGCTCGCCGACCGCGTGAAGCAGACCCTGTTCGCGATCCTGGAGCCGGAGCTGGCCGGCGCCCGCGTCCTGGATCTCTTCGCCGGCAGCGGCGCGGGCGGGATCGAGGCGCTGTCGCGGGGCGCGGCCAGCGCGGTCTTCGTCGAGCGCGACCAGGGTGCCGCCGCCGTGATCGACGCCAACCTCCGGGCGACCGGCCTCGCCGGGCCTGCCGCCGCGATCATCCGCTGGGACGTCCTTCGCTGGCTGGCCGAGCCGAACGTCGACGCCGCCTTCGACCTCGTCCTCGTCGACCCGCCCTACGCCGAGACCGGGACGCTGGCCCGGGTCCTCGAGATGCTCGGCTCCGACGACGCCCCGCTGGCCGCCGACGGGCGTGTCGTCGCCAAGCACTTCTGGCGCGACCGGCCGGCCGAGCGGATCGGTAGACTGGCCATCGAGCGGGATCGACGCTTCGGCGAGACCGCCCTGACGTTCTACCGCCGGGCGGGCAGCGGGCCGCCGGCCAGCGAGGAGAGCGGATGACGGTCGCGGTCTACCCCGGCTCGTTCGACCCGATCACGAACGGCCATCTCGACGTCCTCGCCCGGGCGACCGCGGTGTTCGACCGGGTGATCGTCGCCGTCCTCGCCAATCCCCGGAAGCAGGCCCTGTTCCCGGCCGACGAGCGGGTCCGCCTCATCCGCGAGGCCCTCGCCGCGGGGCAGCCGGCGATCGCCCCGGAGCGGATCGCGGTCGAGGCGTTCGAGGGCCTGACCGTCGACCTCTGCCGCCGCCTCGACGCCCGCTTCATCGTCCGCGGCCTGCGGGCGATCAGCGACTTCGAGACGGAGATGCTCCTCGCCCACAACAACCGGCGCCTCGCGCCCGCCGTCGACACGGTCTTCTTCATGACCTCGATCGAGCACAGCTACGTCGCCTCGTCGCTGGTCAAGGAGATCGCGACCTTCGGTGGCGACGTCTCGGAGATGGTTCCGCCGGTGGCGCTGGCGGCGCTGCTCCGCGCGGTCGCGGCCGGCTGAGCGGGCGAGGGGGGAAGGGATGGACGGTCGCCTGTCGGTCATCGAGAGCCGCGGGCTGGTCAAGCGGTTCGCGGATGCGAATGCGGTCGACGGCATCGACCTCGACGTCCCGGCCGGCGGCGTCTACGGCTTCCTCGGCCCGAACGGGGCCGGCAAGACGACGACGATCCGGATCCTCGCCGGGCTGCTCTGGCCGACCCGTGGCACGAGCCGGATCTTCGGCGAGGCGGTCATGCCCGGCGCCCCGGTCCTCGGGCGGGTCGGGTCGCTGATCGAGCGGCCGGCGTTCTACCCGTACCTGTCCGCGGCGGAGAACCTGCGCGTCTTCGGCACGGCCCACGGGCTCGGCCCGGACGTCCTCGCGCGGCGCGCGGCCGAGTCGCTGGAGCGCGTCGGGCTGACCGCCGTCGCGAAGCGCAAGGTCGGCGGCTTCTCGACCGGGATGCGCCAACGGCTGGCGCTCGCCACGGCGCTGATCGGCCGGCCCGATCTGGTCATCCTCGACGAGCCGACGAACGGCCTCGACCCCAACGGGGTCGTCGACGTGCGCGAGCTGATCGCAGGCCTGGCCGGCGACGGCACGACGGTGTTCCTGTCGAGCCACGTCCTGCCCGAGGTCGAGCAGCTCTGCGACCGCGTCGCGATCCTGCGTGAGGGCCGGATCGTGGCGGAGGGACCGACCGGCGACCTGCTCGGGGCCGGCGAGCGTCTCTTCGTCCGCTTCGACACGGCCGCCGAGGCAGCCGCGGCGGTGACGCTGCTGAGCGGCAGGGCCGCGATCGCCGACGCCGGGCCGACCCATCCCGGCTCGGCCCTGCTCGTCGACGTCGGCCCGGCCGAGGCGTCGCAGGTCAACCGCGCTCTCGGAGCCGCCGGCCTGTACCCGGCCGAGCTGACGGTTCGGCGCCGCTCGCTGGAGGCCGTCTTTCGCGAGCTCACGTCCGATCGCGATCCGGCCGACTCCGCTCCGAATTCGGCGATTGCCCAGCCCGAACCGGGGGCGGTGCGATGACCGCCCTGCTCCGCGCGGACTGGCTGCGCCTCCGGCGACGGAAGGATCTCTGGATCATCGCGATCGGGGTCTGCGTCATCGGACTGATCTCGTTCATCAACGCGTATCACACGGAATCGAGCGACCCGCAGTGGCTGATCACGGATGCCGCCCAGATCCGCGAGGAGGTCACGATGTACGCGGACTTCGAAGGCCTCACCGAGGCCGAGAAGGCCGCGCAGATCGACCTCATGGTCGCCGATCAGGTCGCCATGAACCAGCAGCAGCTCGCCGACTGGGAGGCGCAGCAGCGCGACACGCTCCAGAAGTACGCGTTCCCGCAGAGCGTCTTCACGGCCATCGGGAACGGGACCATCCCGCTGGTCGCCCTCGTCCTGATCGCCAGCCTGGCGGTCGGCGACGAGTTCCGGTTCGGCACGATCCGGACCTCGCTGCTGGCGGCGGGCGACCGCCGCCGGTTCCTCGCGGCCCGCCTGGTCAGCCTCCTGGGCCTGACGGTCGGGCTCTTCATCGTCCTCATCATGATCGGGACGATCCTGGGGCTCGGTCTGGGCCTGGTCGGGGCGGATCTCGGTGCGACGCCCGCGGCCGCGGTCGATCCCGCGTCCAGTGTCGTCTGGTTTGGAGCCCTCGTCCTGATCACGTCGGTCGTGATCGCCCTCGCGACCGCCCTGACCGTCCTGCTCCGAACCGGGGCCCTGCCGCTCCTCGTGATCCTCATCGGCGGCCTGATCGAGCTGTTCGTCGCCCATCTGCCGATCTTCGCCCCGGGCGAGCTCCTGTCGGGCGTGCCCCAGGCGTTCCTGACCCAGAACATCCAGCTTCTCTCGGCGATCCTCGGCTCGAACACTCACGCCCTCGCCCTCACCGCGGGCGAGACGCCGTACCAGGCGTTCGAGGTCCCGATGGTCGGGGTGGCGGCGATCGTCGCCGCGTGGGGCCTGCTGTTCCTCCTGATCGCCGAGCGCCGCCTCCGGACGATGGACATCGTGGAGTAGGCCATCGCCCGGGCGATCGGACCCCTCGGGCCCGCCGCGCCGTGCGATAATCCGGCCCAGCACCGAGCGGCGCGTCCGCGCGCCCTCATGACCCGGTCCGATCGACGCCACGGAGGGCACTCCGATCGACATCATCTTCCTCGTCGAGCGCCTCGAGTCGATCATCGCCAACGGCAAGCACCTGCCCCTGACGAACAACGTCGTCGTCGACCAGGCGGCGGCGCTCGGCCTCATCGACGAGCTCCGGGTCGCGGTGCCGGAGGAGGTCCGGGCGGCGAAGCGGATCAACTCCGAGGGCGAGCGGATCATCGAGAAGGCGCAGGAGGAGGCCGAGCGGATCGTCGCCAAGGCCCAGGAGCAGGCGGCCTTCCTGATCGACGAACGCGGCCTCACCCAGCAGGCGGAGGCCGAGAGCCGCCGGATCATCGCCGAGGCCGAGGCCGACGCCGAGGACGTCCGGCGCGGCGCCGACGAGTACGCCGTCCATGTCCTCGTCGGGCTCGAAGGCGACGTCGTGAAGACGCTCCAGAGCATCAAGAAGGGGATCGACCTCCTGGATTCGCGGCGGGCCGAGCTGCGGACCGGGGAGGACGACGGCAGCGGCCCGGACGACGGCCTCGACGAGGCGGCCTACGACGAGGTGGCGGACGACGAGGACCTGCCGCAGCCCGCCCGGCGATGACCGCCGGCCGCCCGCGGAGCCGCCGCCCGCGGAACCCGGCGCCGGCCGCCGACGCCCCGCTCGTCTGGAACGTCGCCGGGCTGCTCGGCGAGACGGCCGGGGCCGTCCGCGACTACGCCGTCGAGGGCGTTCGGATCGCCGATGACGACGAGGTCACGCTGGCCGGCCCGATCGAGGGCCGGGTCCACCTCGGCCGGACGAACCGCGGCCTCCTCGTCGACGCCGACTTCACGACCAGCCTCGCGACGCAGTGCGCCCGCTGCCTTCGCGACCTCGTCCTGCCCCTGGCGTTCGAGATCCACGATGAGGCCCTGCCGGCGATCGACATCCACTCCGGGAAGGCGCTCGCGATGAGTCCCGAGGACGAGGAGGCCGGCGTCATCCGGTTGACCGACCACCATGAGCTCGACCTCGAGCAGCCGATCCGCGAGGCGATCCTGCTGGCGCTGCCGATCGCGCCGCTCGATCGCGACGACTGCCCGGGGCTCTGCATCGTCTGCGGGCTGCCGCTCGACGAGGGCGACCACGACCACCCCGACGACGACATCGATCCGCGCCTCGAGGCCCTGCGCGGCTTCGTCGCTGAGTGACGGAGGGCGGTCGGGCTCTCGCCCAGACCATGGGGTTTCGCCGTTGGATCTCGCCACCACCACCGCCGGTGGTGGAGGGCGGCCATTCCTACGCCGCTCGAGGGGGTTTGTTAGCGACGGACGGCTAACATGGCACACCCGAGCCGCTGGCGCGGACCATCGCCGATGACGTCCACCACCCGGGACGGTATCGGGCCGAACATGGACGGCGGACGCACCCGAGATGGAGCCCGCCGCTCGCGTCCGGCACCCGCTTCCGGTACACTCCGCCATCGGCCCCGCCAGTCCGGCTGGGCATCTCGGCGCGTCCCGCATCCCGGCCGCTCCGACCCGCACCTGACATCGAAGGAGACCACGGACCGTGGGAGTTCCCAAGCGACGCGTCTCGCATGCCCGCCAGGGCGAGCGCCGCGCGCACCTGGCGCTGAGCGTGCCGGAGCTCGTGGAGTGCGATCACTGCCACGAGATGAAGCTGCCGCACCACGTCTGCCCGAACTGCGGCTGGCACAACGGCCGCCAGGCGATCGAGCTCAAGCAGGCCGCGACCGACACCTCCTCCTGAGGTGGTCGCCGCGTTCGATCGTCCGCTCGCGTCGCCCGCCGGCGCCGCCGTCGACGACGGGCGCGGGGTGACGATCGCGGTCGACGCGATGGGCGGCGACCACGGCCCGGCCGAGGTCGTCCCCGGAGCCCTCGACCACGCCCGCGCCCATCCCGAGGACCGGGTCCTGCTCGTCGGCGACGAATCCGTCCTCGCGGGCATCGCCGGCCCCCTGCCGTCGAACGTCTCGATCGTCCACGCCTCCGAGGTCGTCGGGATGGACGAGCACCCGGCGCTCGCCCTGCGCGAGAAGAAGGACTCGACGATCCTCGTCGCGACCGAGCTCGTGAAGCGCGGCGAGGCCGACGCGGTCGTCACCGCCGGCCATACCGGCGCCGGGATGGCCGCCGCGGTCCTCCGCCTCGGCCGCCTGCCGGGCGTCGACCGGCCGGCACTCGCCGTCCAGCTGATCACCGACGGCGGGACGCTCGTCCTGCTCGACATCGGCGCCAACCCCAATTCGACGCCGGAGAACCTCGCCCAGTACGCCCGGATGGGCTCGATCTTCAGCCAGAAGGTCCTCGGGGTGGAGACGCCGCGCGTGGCGCTCCTCTCGATCGGCGAGGAGAAGGGCAAGGGCGACCTGCGGATCCAGCAGGCGACCGCGCTGCTCGACGCGACCGACCTCCGCTTCGTCGGCAACGTCGAGGGCAAGGACCTGACCCGGCACGAGGCCGACGTGGTCGTCTGCGACGCGGTCCTCGGCAACGTCGTGATCAAGTTCTTCGAGGGTCTCTCGACCTACATCTTCGACCTGTTCCGGACCGAGTTCTCGCGGTCGATCCGGGGCCGGATCGCGTATCTCCTGATGCGCCCCGGGATCGGCCGGATCCGCCACGTCTTCGACTACGAGCGGGTCGGCGGCTCGCCGCTCCTCGGCGTCAAGGGCACGGTGATCATCACCCACGGCCGGGCGAAGCGGCGGATGATCGGCTACGGGGTGGCGGTCGCCGCGACGATGGCCCGGACTCGCGTTCCGGAGCTGATCGCCGACGCCCTCCGGCCGTCGTCGAGCCCGGGCCCAACAGCCGGCGCCGGCCCGGCCGCGAGCCCCGGCCCGGCGACGCAGTCCCTGGCGGCGTCGGACGCGGCCCTGGAGTCGGCGTCGTGAGCGGCCCGGAGCTGACCGTCGGCCGCGGCGTGATCACCGAGATGGTCCGGCTCGCGGCCTTCGAGATCCCCGGCGTCGCCCGCGTCGCCCGCGGCGGCCCGGCCTGGCGGGCCGCCCTCGCCGGCCCCCCGATCGTCACCCATCACTCGGGGGACGGCGTGCGGGTCCGGCTGTGGATCGTGGCCCGGCCCGGCCAGCAGCTCGTGACCCTCACGGCCGACGTCCGGGCCGCCGTCGCGGCCGCGGTCGAGCGGCTGCTCGGTCTTCGCCTGGAGTCGGTCAGCGTGACCGTCGATGGCGTCGGCGGCTGACAAGGCGGACGCCATCCGGGCCTATCGGACGGGCCGCCGGCTGGCGCTCGCCGCGGTCTTCGAGGCGGAGTTCGGCCAGCGGACGGCCGACGCCGTGCTCGAGCGGCATCTCGCCGAGACCGAGGGCGACGCCCGGGCGGCCGAGCTCGCCCGCAGCCTGGTCGCGAACGTGACCGGCCATCGGGACACGATCGATGCCCGGATCGTCGCGACGGCGCCCCAGTATCCGGTCGGCGGCCTGGCCCGGATGGACCGCGCCCTCCTCCGTTGCGCGATCGGCGAGGTGCTACACTCGCCGACGCCGGCCCGGGTGGCGATCGCCGAATGGGTCGAGCTCGCCCGCACCTACAGTGGAGACCCGATGCGGCGCCTCATGAATGGCGTACTCGGGCGGATCGCCAACACGGTCGACCGGTCGTCGGCTTCCTAGCGCCGAGGAGGGAGTTCCCAGTGTCCACCACGTACGAGCGGCTGAAGAAGCTCGTGGTCGAGCAGCTTGGCGTCGAGGAGGACGAGGTCAAGCCCGAAGCGTCGTTCGTCGACGATCTGAACGCGGATTCCCTGGATCTGGTCGAGCTGATCATGAGCCTCGAAGAGGAGTTCGGGACCGAGATCTCGGACGAGGACGCGGAGAAGATCCGCACCGTCCAGGACGCGGTCGACTACATCGACGAACGGTCCTCCTAGGACCGGCGCCGCCGACCCGGGAGCCGTGCGACCCGCCGCCGCTCTCGCGGACCGGCTGGGCCTCCCCGTCGGCGACTCCGACCTCCTCGAGCAGGCGCTCGTCCACACCAGCTGGCTGCACGAGCACCCGGACGCCGGCACCGGCCACAACGAGCGCCTCGAGTTCCTCGGGGACGCGGTCGTCAACCTGGCGATCTCGGAGGCGCTGTTCGCCGCCCATCCGTCCGACGACGAGGGGATGCTGAGCGCCCGTCGCGCCTCCATCGTGTCGACCGTCGGGCTGGCCCGCCTCGCCGGACGGATCGACCTCGGCCCGTTCCTCTTCCTCGGGGAGGGCGAGTCGCAGCGCGGCGGGCGGCGCCGGCCGTCGATCCTCGCCTCGGCCTTCGAAGCCCTCGCCGGCGCCCTGTACCTCGACCTCGGTTACAACGTGACGCGCGACTGGCTCCTGTCGATCGCCGCCCCGGAGATCAGCCTGGACGCGCCGCTGTCGAGCCTGAAGAGCCCCAAGAGCCGGCTCCAGGAGCACACCCAGCGGCGGACCGGCGCGCGACCGGAGTACCGCGTCCTCGACGCGACGGGTCCCGACCACGAGAAGCTGTTCCAGATCGAGGTCCTCGTCGAGGGCCGGCCCCTCGGCGTCGGCGTGGGGCCGTCGCGCCGGGTCGCCGAGACGGCGGCGGCGCAGCACGCGATGGAGACGCTCCGGGCGGAGGCCGCGGAGCGGGCGAAGGCCGAGGGTGCCGACCTGGGCTCGGCGATCGCGACGACCGCGATCCCTGACGGCGCGAGCGACGCGGGGCGGAGGTCCGCTCGATGAGCGCCCCGGCCCGCCTGCTCGCCCTTCGCCTCCAGGGGTTCAAGTCCTTTGCCGAGCGGACGATCGTCGAGTTCGGGCCGGGGATCAGCGCCGTCGTGGGCCCGAACGGCTCGGGCAAGAGCAACCTCGCCGACGCCCTCCGCTGGTCGCTCGGCGAGCAGGGCCGCGCGCTCCGCAGCCGGAAGTCCGAGGACGTGATCTTCGCCGGGTCCGAGAAGCGGGCTGCGCTGGGCATGGCCGACGTGACCCTCGTCCTCGACAACGGCGACGGCCTCCTTCCGGTCGACTTCTCGGTCCTCGAGCTGGGGCGCCGGCTGTACCGGAGCGGCGAGAATGACTACCTCCTGAACAAGCAGCGGATCCGCCTCCGCGACCTCGTCGACCTCCTCGACGGGGCCCACCTCGCCGACAACGCGTTCCTCTTCATCGGCCAGGGGATGGTCGACCAGGCGCTCGCCCTCCGGCCCGAGGAGCGGCGGCCGCTGTTCGAGGAGGTCGCCGGGGTCCGCCGTCACGAGCGCCGCCGGCGCAAGGCGGAGGAGCAGCTGACCGAGTCCGAGGCGAACCTCGCCCGGGTCGAGGACATCCTCGCCGAGCTCCGCCCGCAGGCCCGCCGCCTCGCCGCCCAGGCCGAGCAGCAGACCACCCGCCTGTCGGCCGGCGAGGAGCTCGCGACGGCCCTCCTGGCGGCGGCCCACGTCCGCTGGCACGAGGCCGCCGCGATCGCCGCGACCGCCGCCGGCCGGGTCGAGCGCGAGCGCGCCGAGGCCGACCGGGCGATGGCCGATCTCCAGGCCGCGGAGGAGGCGGCCGCCGCGGTCGGGGCCGAGATCGGGGCGCGGTCAGCCACCGAGCGCGACGGCCTCGCCGTCCACGAGACGGCCCGCGCCGCGGTGACCGAGCTCCGATTGCGCGAGGCGCGGCTGGCGGGCGACCTCGAGGCGATCCGCCGCGACCGGACGAGGCTCCGGGCGGAGCGCGAGGCCGCCGAGGCGTCGCTCGCCGTCCAGCGGCGCGGCCTGGCCGTTCCCGTCCCGCCGCGCGATCACGAGCTGGACGCGACGCTGGCGGAGGCCGAGCGCCTCCTGGCCGAGGCGAACACCGAGCTGGCCTCGCTCCGGGCCGCGAGCCGGGCGCGGGGCGAGGAGGCCGCCGCGATCCGGCGCGCCGAGTCCGCTCGCCAGGCCGAGGCGGAGGCCGCCCGGCGCCGCCTCGCGGACGGCGTGCGACGGCTCGAGACGGAGCGAGCGACCGCCGCCGAGATCGCCACGCGCCGGATCGAGCTGGAGGCCCGCCTGGCGGGCGCCGGCGCGGCGCTCGAGGGGGCGGTCACGGCCGCGGCGACCGCCGCGACCGGGCGGGAGGCCGCACGCGCCGCGGCCGCCGAGGCGGAAACCCGCCGGCGAACATCGGCCGAGCGGGCGAGCGGCGCCGGGGCGACCCTCGCGGCCCAGGAGGCCCGCCTCGCGGCGCTCGACGCCCGGATCCGCGAGGAAGAGGAGCGGGGGATCGCACGTGCGGCGCGGCGCCGCGGCGGGCGCCGGGTCGACGAGGAGCTGGTCGTCGAGCCCGCCTTCCGGCCGGCCGTCGAGGCCGCCCTCGACGACCTCGCACGGGCGTACCTGATCGACGAGGACGCCGCCGCCGCACTCGCCGCGGAGCGCGGGGCCCTGGTCGTCCGCGAGCGCACGATCGCGGCCGGCAGGGGCGCGACCGCGGATGCCGCGACCCGCCGCTTCCTCGACCGGCTCGCGGGGGCGGGCGGGAGCCCGCTGGCGGAGGCGATCCGGCGCGACCCGGCCGGGGCCGTCGAGCGCGTCCTCGCCCGGACGGCCGTCGTCGACGACCTCGCCTCCGCGATCGGGCTCCAGGGCGACCTCCCGGCCGGCTGGTCGATCGTGACCCGCGACGGCTCGGCGGTGGTCACCGAGCTCGCGATCCGTCTGGGCCGCGGCGACGCCCCGCTCGAGCGGCGAGCCGAGGCGGACCGCCTCCGGGCCGAGACGGCCCGGCTCCGGGCCGAGACCGAATCGGCAGCCCGGGAGTCGGCGGAGACCGAGCGCGCCGCCGCGACGGCTCGAGCGAGCCACGAGGCCGCCGCCGGCGCCGAGGCCCGGGCGGCTGCCGACCGTCGCCGGGCCGAGGAGGCCGAGCGGGCCGCCGCGCGCGAGCTCGAGGCGGTCGTTCGCGAGGCCGCCTGGCAGGCCGCCCAGGTCGAGCGCCTCGCGGCCGAGGTCGAGCGGGCCCGCGAGGCGCTCGCGGCGCACGAGTCGGCCGGCCTGTGGGGTGATGCATCGACCGCCCCGGCCGGGACGCAGCCCGGTGCCGCGACGACGGGTCGCGGCGGCCCGGCGGTCGCCACCGGCGGACCCGTCGAGTCGGACGAGACGACCGCGATCGCGACCTGGGAGCGCCGCGCCGCCGAGCTGCGCGACCGGCGCGACCGGCTCGCCGCCGAGCTGGCGACCGCCGACGCCGCCCGCCGCGACGTCGAGGGGCGGCGGGCGCGCGCCGAGGCGACGGTCGCGATGGACGAGGAGCGGATCGTCCGGTCCGAGCGCGACGCGGTCACGCTGGCCGAGCGCGAGGAAGCCCTCGTCGAGGAGCGGCGCCGTCTCGCCTCCGAGCTGTCCGCCGCCGCCGAGCGCGAGGAGCGGGCGGCCGCCGCGCTGGCCGAGATGCGCGCCGCCGACGCGGCGGCCCGCGAGCGGCTGTCGGCCGCCGAGCGCGTCGCCGCGCAGTCGCGCGAGCGGCTGCGGGCAGCCGACGAGCGGCTCCGCGCGGCGGATCGGAACGACCTCGAGGCCCGCCTCGGGCGCGATTCCCTGCGCGAGCAGCTCCTCGTGGAGCTGGCGGGCCTGGGCGAGCTCGGCCGCCGTCGGCTCGAGGACGAAGCCGGCGTCATCCCGGTCGCGGTCGGCCCGGGCGCGGCCGAGCCGGGCGAGACGGCCGCTGCACCGGGCGGTGCCGCGGGGCCCGCAGCCGACGCGAGCCAGGCGGACCCGAACCGTGGCGCGGCCACGGACGACGCGGCCGCGAACGAGCGCGGCCGCCGACGCCGGCGCGGGCGCGAACGGCGGCAGCGAGTCCGACGACACCGCCGCGCTGGAGGCCGCCCTCGACGTCGTCGCCGCCCGCTGGGCCGTCGAGCCGCCGATCGCCGACATCCCGTCGCCGGGCCGGCTCGGCTCCCTCCGCCGGCGCTATCACGAGCTCGGCGCCGCGAACCCGTTCGCGGTCGAGGAGTACGACGCGCTCCGCCAGCGGCTCGAGACCCTCGACGCCCAGCAGCACGACCTGCGCTCGGCGATCGACAAGACCCGTCAGCTGATCGGCGAGCTGAACGCCATGATCGCGGACCAGTTCCGGACGACCTTCGCCGCCCTCGAGACCGCGTTCGACGCGCGGTTCCAGCAGCTCTTCGGCGGCGGCTTCGCCCGTCTCTCGCTGACCGACCCGACCGACCTCGCCGCGACGGGCGTCGAGATCGTCGCCCGGCCGCCCGGCAAGAAGGCCCAGGCGCTGGCGATGCTCTCCGGTGGCGAGCGCGCGCTGACCGCTGTGGCCCTCCTCTTCGCGATGCTCGAGGTCCGGCCGGTCCCGTTCTGCGTCCTCGACGAGGTCGACGCCGCCCTCGACGAGGCGAACGTCGGACGCTTCTCCGACGCGCTCCGCAGCCTCGCCGACCGGACCCAGTTCATCGTGATCACCCACAACCGCGGCACGATCGAGGCGGCCGACGCCCTCTACGGCGTGACCGTCGGCGACGACTCGGTGAGCCGGGTGATCAGCCTCCGCCTCGACGAGGCCCAGGCGATCGCGGACCGCCAGGCCGCGGCGCGCCTCGGCGACGACCCGCTCGAGGCCGAGACGTCCGCCGCCGGCGACGACGAGGCGGACGCGCTCGCCGGCGTCGTCTGATGTTCTGGCGACGGAAGCGCGAGGAGCCGCCGCCGGAACCGGCCGACGACGACCGCTCAGCCGCCGGCGGCCCGCCGGACGACGCCCCCGTCCACGGCGAGGCCGCGGACGCCCCCGCGGCCGGGTCGGACGCCCCCGCCGACGACGACGCGATCGCCAACGACGGACCGTGGGAGCCGGACCCGGCCGACTTCGAGCCCGACGCCGCGTGGGGCCCCGCCGGCGCGCCGCCAGCCGACGCGGACCACGCTTCGGCCCCCGAGCCGATCTTCCTGGACGCTCCGGAGCCGGCGGCCGTCGAGCCGGCGGTCGAGCCCCCGGGCTCCCTCGACCACGGCCTGGCCCGGACCCGCGGCGGGTTCATGTCCCGCCTCCGCGGCTTCCTCGGCGGCGAGGACGGCGACGGGCCCTCGTGGGACGACGTCGAGGAGACGCTGATCGCCGGCGACGTCGGGGCGGCGCTGGCGATGGACGTCGTCGAGCGGGCTCGCCGGCGGCGCGAGCCGGGTGGCGCCGAGGCGGCCGTGCGGGCCGAGCTGGCGGCGCTCCTCGTCGATCGCGATCCTGACTGGGAGCCGCGCCCGGCGGCGGCCGGCGGACCCGCGATCATCCTGATCGTCGGCGTGAACGGGACCGGCAAGACGACGACGATCGGGAAGCTCGCCGCCCGCTCCGCGGCAGAGGGCCGCCACGTCCTGCTCGCGGCTGCCGACACGTTCCGCGCCGCCGCGATCGACCAGCTGATGATCTGGGCCGACCGGGCCGGCGTCCAGGTCGTGTCGCACGCCCCCGGCGCCGATCCGGGCGCCGTGGTCTATGACGCCCTCGACGCTGCGATCGCCCGCGGGGCCGATCTCGTGATCGCCGATACGGCCGGCCGCCTCCACACGAAGTCGAACCTGATGGACGAGCTGACGAAGATCCGCCGGATCATCGACAAGCGGCTGCCCGGCGCGGTGCCCGAGACGTTCTTCGTCCTCGACGCGACGACCGGCCAGAACGGGCTCCACCAGGCCCGGGCATTCCACGATTTGGTCGGGCTGACCGGGATTGTCCTGACCAAGCTCGACTCGACCGCGAAGGGCGGGATCGTGTTCGCCATCGAGCACGATCTCGGGATCCCGGTGCGCTACGTCGGGGTGGGGGAGCAGGCCGGCGACCTCCTCCCGTTCGATCCCGCCGCGTTCGTCGACGCCCTGTTCGCCTGATCGGGGCCAAGCCCGGCACGCCCTTCGGGTCAGCCCGCGTCCGACCGAGGAGCCGCGAGGTCGATCTGGTCGAGGTGCTGGGCGCGATGGCGGGACCGGTCGACCAGGCGGCCAAGCCCGGCCGCCTCGACGGCCGCGACCCGCGCCTCCTCGAGGCCGTCGACGTAGGCGTCCACGACCTCCGCCGCCGCGACGGCCTCGCGGCCGGCGAGCGGCCCGGGCACCGCCAGCCACTGGGCCAGCGACGCCTCGTTGACGAGGTCGGTCAGGCCGTCGGGCAGGCTCTCCGGGATCGTGGCATCGGCCGCGATCGCGCGCTCCCAGCGCTCCATGACGAGCCGATCCCAGAAGGCGACATGGGCGAGGATGGCCCCGACCGTCCAGCCCGGCATCGCCTCGACCTGGTAGTCCGACGTCGTGAGGCGGTCGACCGTCTCGCTCAGGCGCCGGCGCTGCTCGTCGTTCGCGTTCACTCGATCCCTCCTGGTCATGTGGGCCTGTCCGGGCCGGATCATGCTCCCACCCGGACGGCGGCGCCGGGGACGTCGGCACCCGGAGGACGCCACCCGCGACGGGCACACCGCCCGACAGCCGGAGCGCGGGAGGCCTCCGGGCCATGGAGTACACTCTTCCCGCCTCGGTGCGTCAGAACCCGCGCACCACCCGATCGGCGTCGCCTCCGCGCGCTGCCGGCCGGTCCCTTCCACGACGGAGCCCCATCCGAACCGTGTTCGACAGCCTCAGCGAACGCCTGCGCAAGACGCTCTCCGACCTGACCGGCCGCGGCCGCGTCAGCGAGGCGGACGTCGACGCCGCGATGCGCGAGATCCGGCTCAGCCTCCTCGAGGCCGACGTCAACTTCAAGGTCGTCAAGGACTTCGTCGGACGCGTCCGCGAGCAGGCGATCGGGGCCGAGATCCTGCAGAGCCTGAGCGCGGGCCAGCAGATCGTGAAGATCGTCAACGACGAGCTGGTGGCGCTCCTCGGCGCGGGTGACCGGACGTTCCACCTGACCGGCAATCCGGCGGTGGTCGCCATGGTCGGGCTCCAGGGGTCGGGCAAGACGACGTCGTCCGCGAAGCTCGCCCGCCACCTCGTGCGCCAGGGTCGCCGGCCGCTGCTCGTGGCTGCCGACCCCTACCGGCCTGCCGCCGCGGACCAGCTCGAGACGCTCGGCAAGGCCCTCGACATCCCGGTCCACCGCGCGCCCGTCGGAACGAGCGTCGTCGACATCGCCGCCGGCGGGGTCGCCGCGGCCCAGCGGCTCTCGCGCGACGTGGTGATCCTTGACACGGCCGGCCGCCTGTCGGTCGACCAGGCGCTGATGGACGAGATCGCGGCCGTCGACGCCGCCGTGAAGCCGATCGAGACCCTCCTCGTCGTCGACGCGATGACCGGCCAGGAGGCCGTCGCGGTGGCCACCGCCTTCAAGGCCGCCGTCCCGCTCACCGGCCTGATCCTCACGAAGATCGACGGCGACGCCCGCGGCGGCGCGGCGCTCTCGATCAGCGCCATGACCGGGCTCGCCGTCAAGTTCATGGGGACCGGCGAGAAGACCGACGCGCTGGAGGTCTTTCACGCCGACCGCCTCGCCGGCCGGATCCTCGGCATGGGCGACGTCATGACGCTCGTCGAGCGGGCCCAGGAGCATGTCGACGCGACCCAGGCCTCGAAGATGGAGGAGAAGCTCCGGAAGGCCCAGTTCACGCTCGAGGACTTCCTCGAGCAGATCCAGCAGGTCCAGAAGATGGGTCCGATGGGCCAGCTGATGTCGATGATCCCGGGGATGGGCGGCATGGCCAAGCAGGCCCAGGAGGCCGTCGACCGGGGCGACCTGCGCCGCGTCGAGGCGATCATCCGGGCGATGACCCCGCACGAGCGGCGCGACCCGGCGATCCTGAACGGCTCGCGCCGGCGGCGGATCGCCGCGGGCGCCGGCACCGACCTCACCGAGGTCAACCGCCTGATCAAGCAGCACGCCGAGCTGTCGAAGCTGATGAAGCAGCTCAGCGGCGGGGGCGGCCGCAAGGCCGCGATGGCCGGCCTGATGGGCCGGCGGTAAGGGGAGGACGTCGCAGCATGACCGAGCCGCGCACGCCGGACGATCGACCGATCGACGCCGGCAACCAGGTACCCGCATTCCAGCCCTCGGACGCGCCGGCGCCGGCCGCCGCCGGGCCGACCGATGCCGTGGCCGGACCGGCCGGCGCCGCCGACAGCCCGACCCAGGCCTGGCCGTCCCTCGCCGGCCCGCCGAGCGGCGCCGCGACCGACCCCGCGGGGACCGTCGAGCCGCTCGCCGCCAGTTCCACCGCCGCGTCGCCTGCGGCATCGCCATTCGAGCCGGCCGCCACCCTGCCCGCCACGCGGGTCGGGACCGTCGCCGACGAGTCCGTCCCCCGCGCGGCCGGAACCGGGACGCGCCGGTCCGGGGTCCGTTGGGCGCTTGCCATCGTCGGCGTCGTGATCGTCGCCGCGGCCTCCTTCGCGATCGTCTCGCTGGTCGGCGCACGGCCCTCCGCATCGGCGGCGATGGGCTACATGCCCTCGACCGCAGTGATGTACAGCGAGGTCCGCCTCGACCTGCCCGGCGACCAGCGCGCCAAGCTCGCGACCTTCCTCAAGGCGTTCCCCGGCTTCGAGGACCAGAGCGCGATCGAGCCCAAGCTCGACGATCTCTTCGACCGGGTCGTTCGGGCATTCAGCAAGGACAAGCTGACCTGGACGAACGACATCAAGCCGTGGTTCGGCGGCCAGATCGCGGTCGGGACCGACGCCCCGGATCCCGCCGCCTTCCGCAACGTCAGCGGCGCCACCGCCAACGCCGGCCTCATCGTGATCACGGTCAGTGACCGGGCCAGGGCGATCGCCTGGGTGACGTCGATGACCGATCCGGCGTCCCTCAACCGCTCGACCTACGGCGATGCCGACCTGTTCGTCCCGGCCGCCGTCGGCAGCATCGCCGCCGCGATCAACGACAAGGTCCTGATCTTGGGCCCGCAGGCCGCGGTGAAGGCCGCGATCGACGGCGGCGGAAAGGGCGCGCTGGCCGACAACGACGACGTCAAGGCCGCGCTGGCCACGATCGACAAGGACTACGTGATGCTGTCGCTGGTCCGGACGCGGGCCTATGCGGACGCGTTGGTGAAGACGATCGGGGCCGCCCAGCCGGGCGCGCTCGACCAGACCCAGATCGACGAGACCGTCCTGGCGATGGTCCCGGCCTGGCAGGCGACGACCGCCCGGTTCGAGAACGACGCGATCGTGAGCACGAACGTCGGCCCCTCGTGGTCGATCGGCGCCGACGTCGCGAACGAGCCGAGCGACCTGCTCGGGCATGTCCCGGCGAAGACGATCCTCTATGCCGAGATGCACGATCTGGGCCCGGCCCTGACCGCGCTCCTCGGGAAGTTCCGGACGCTCGACGAGGCCAAGCCCGTCTTCGCCCAGGTCGACCAGGCGCTGAGCCTCCTCGGCGGCTCCGAGGCCGTGTACGGCTGGTGGGGCGACACCGCGCTCGTCGTCTCGCCCCTGGCGGACGGCACGATCGGCGGCGGGCTCGTCATCCATCCGCGCGACGCGGCCGCCGCGGACCGCCTCGTCACGACGCTCAACGGCTTCCTCGCCCTGGGCGGAGCGAGCGCCGGCGTCTCCACCCGAAGCGAGGACCACGCCGGCACGAAGGTGACGATCGTGGACCTGAGCGCGATGCCCGGGATGAGCACGGCCGGCCTGCCGCCCGGCTACAAGGCGGAGATCGCCTGGGCGACGAACGCCAACGTGACGGTGATCGGCTACGGCAGCGGCTTCGTGGCCGCCGTCCTCGATGCCGGACCCGGCAGCTCGCTCGCCGACGACGCCCGGTTCAAGGCTCTCCTCGACCGGGTCGGGGCGACGAACATCGGCGTGACGTTCGTCGACGTCAGCGCGATCCGCGGGCTCCTCGAGCCGTTGCTGCAGGCGCAGATGCCGGCCGCCGACTGGACCCACTACACCACGGACATCCAGCCCTATCTCAAGCCGCTCGACGCGATGATCTCCGGCGTCCGCAAGGACGGGGACCTGGTGCGTGGGAGCGGGCTGATCACGGTGCACTAGGCGCCGCCCATCATCGTCGAACCGGTCGGTCCCCCAGTGGCCGACGGAGCTCTAGGAGGAACCAGACCCACATGGCAGTCCGCATCCGGCTGACGCGCGTCGGCGCGACGAAGCAGCCGACCTACCGCGTCGTCGTCGCCGACGCACGCTCCGCCCGGGACAGCCGGGCGATCGAGATCATCGGCCACTACAACCCGAGGACCGAGCCGATCGAGCTGAACATCGACGCCGACAAGGCCAAGGCCTGGCTGGCCAAGGGCGCTCAGCCGTCCGACACCGTCCTCCGCCTCATGCGCTCGGCCGGCATCGTGCCCGCCGCCAAGAAGTAGGGACCCCGATGGCAGCAGCCGAACTCGTCGAATACGTCGCAAAGTCGCTCGTCGACGACCCGGACGCCGTGAAGGTCGAGGTCGTCCACGATCAGGGCGGGACGGTCATCGAGCTCCACGTCGCCGAGGACGACATGGGCAAGGTCATCGGCCGCAACGGCAGCGTGGCCAAGGCCCTCCGCACCCTCCTCAAGGTGACCGCCGCACGCGATGGCGAGCCGATCTCGCTCGAGATCCTGTAGGGGCCGGTGACCGGAGCGGCGTCCGGCGCGGTGACCCCGGCGACCGAGGGGCGACTCGTCGTCGCCCTCGTTCGGGGCGTCCATGGCCTGCGCGGCGCCGTCCGGGTCGAGATCCTGACCGACCGGCCCGAGGAGCGCTTTGCGGTGGGCTCGGTCCTCCACCGCGAGGGTTCGACCGAGCCCCTGACCGTCACCTGGTCGTCGGCCGTCGCCGACGGCCCCGGCTGGCGGCTCCAGTTCGCCGAGGTGGCGGACCGCTCGGCCGCCGAGGCGCTGAAGGGCGCCTACCTCGAGATCGACGCCGGGCCTGACGCGGCGCTGCCGCGCGGCGCCTACTTCTGGCACGAGGTCGTCGGGACGACGGTGACCGCCACCGACGGGACGGTCCTCGGCACGATCCAGGACGTCTACCGCTCCGGCGGCGCGGAGGTCTACATCGTGTCCGGCGGACCTTATGGCGAGTTCGACGTGCCGGCCGTCCGGGACTTCATCCGGATCTTCGCACCCCGCCGGGGCGAGATCGTCGTCGACACCGCGGCCCTCGACCTGACGCCGCCGCGACGCCGCCATGCTCCCGATGACCCGTCCCGGCCACGCGCTCCCCGCCGTCGGCCCGGTTCGCGCGGGGCGAAGCCGCCGGCCCGACCGGCCCGGCCGGCCGAGACGGCGGCGACAGGCGACGACCCTGTCGATCCGCCGCGCTCGAACCCGTTCGACGCGCTCCGCGACTGACCGGGTCCGCGGACCGATGGCCCTCGAGATCGATGTCCTGACCCTGTTCCCGGAGATGGTCACGGGACCGCTCGGGCTGAGCATCCCGGGACGGATCCAGGAGCGCGGGATCGCGACGATCCGGACCCACGACCTGCGGCAGTGGGGGATCGGCCGCCACCGCAGCGTGGACGACGCCCCGTACGGCGGCGGGGCCGGGATGGTGATGCGGCCGGAGCCCATCGCCGATGGCATCGACGCGGTCCGGCGGGCTGACTCCCTGGTCATCCTCCTCGACCCCGTCGGCGAGGTGTTCGCCCAGGAACGGGCCCACGACCTGGCCGGGCGATCCCATCTCGTGCTCGTCTGCGCCCGCTACGAAGGCGTCGACGAGCGGGTCCGCGCGCTCGTCGATCTCGAGCTGTCGATCGGCGACTACGTCCTGACCGGCGGCGAGCTCCCGGCCCTCGTCGTCATCGACGCGGTGATCCGCCTCCTGCCGGGGGCCATCGACGATCTGTCGACGACCGAGGAGTCGTTCGCCGAGGGCCTGCTCGAGTACCCCCAGTACACCCGTCCGCCGAGCTTCCGCGGCGCCGATGTGCCGGCGATCCTGACATCGGGCGACCACGGCGCCGTGGCCCGCTGGCGGGCGGAGCAGGCGCACGCTCGGACGCGCGATCGCCGCCCGGACCTGCTCGATCGCGGGGACCGGCCGGACGCCGGAGAACGCTGAAGCCCCGGCCGTCGGCCGGGGCTTCGGAGTCACTGGACCTCGACGGAGGTCAGTTGAAGAAGGTCGCGAGCCAGTTGACGTCGTCGGCCTTGTCGATGCGGTAGACGCCGCTGAAGCCGGCGCACTGGCTGTTGTAGACGAACGAGTTGACGCCGGCGATCACGGTCGTCGAGCCGACGAAGTTCGGCCCGCCCGAGTCACCGAAGCAGGTCCCGCCGCCGGCGGCGTTGTCGGTCACGATCAGGTCGATGTCCGACGAGAACGGGGTGTTGTTCTGGATGAGCCACGGATGGGCGACCTTCCGGACGCGGATCGCCTCGTCCTTCCAAGCCGCGGCATCGGGGAACGCCCGCTGGAGGCCGTAGCCCACGGCCGTGAACGTGGTCCTTCGTCCCGCGTGGAGCGCGTCCAGCGAGTTGAGCGCCGGCAGCGTCCCGTAGGTGTTCATCGGCATCGGGTCATCGAGGGTCACGACCCCGAGATCGTGGGTCCAGAACGCATTCTCGTCCCACTGCGGGTGCGAGTGCGGCGTGCCGCCGACGTCGCCCGTGCAGGGGTAGCCGGTGATGCCCGAGCAATGGTTCGCGCCGGCCGCCGGATAGCCGGCGCCGAGCGGCTCGGGACCGGCCGCGAACCAGATCTCGACGTGGGCGGTCGGGGCGCCGACGCAGTGGCCCGCGGTCAGGAAGACCGTGGACGACAGGAGCGTGCCGGTGCAGCGCCAGAGGGGGTTGCCGTCAGGCCCGATGGCGACCATCAGCCCCACGTATGGGTGGCCGTTGCCGTCGTCGGTGCCGTAGCGGATGGCCGCGGCGGGCGTCGCGATCGCGGTCGTCAGGGCGGCGACCACCAGGACGGCGGCAGCCAGGGGTCGAGTGCGGCGGGCGCGCATGGGCGAAGACCTCCTCCCCCGGATGCGGGTCGCGGCGATGGCTCTCCCGAAGCGACGCCGGCCGTGCCCGCGACTCTAGACCAATGGCCGATTCGATGGCGTGGCCGGATCGCGCGGATCGCCGGCCCGCGGTGCCGCGCCGCACCGATTCCTCGGGGCGGCCCGGGCCCGGTTCTGCGGCGGGGGCCGGATCTGCGACCGCGGCGCCACGCGGACATCTCCTCCCTGGGCGTCCGGGCGCACGCGGTCGCCATGCTATACTCCGCCGCCGGCCGAATCGTTCGAGCCTTCCACCTGACCCCACCCGCAGCTTCGCGCTGCCGACGAGCCAAACAAGGATCCATCACGTGACCGTCCTCGACGAAGTCGTCTCCGATCAGCTGCGCACGGACCTCCCGGACCTCGCCTCCGGCGACACCGTCAAGGTGTCCGCCAAGGTGGTCGAGGGGAACCGCGAGCGGATCCAGGTCTTCGAGGGCATCGTGATGCGCCTCCGCGGCGGCGGGATCACCCGCTCGATCACGGTCCGCCGGATCGCCAGCGGCGTCGGCGTCGAGCGGACGTTCAAGATCCACAGCCCCCGGATCGAGAAGATCGAGGTCGTCCGTCACGGCCAGGTCCGCCGGGCCCAGCTCTACTTCCTGCGCGACCGCGTCGGCAAGGCGGCCACCCTCCGCGAGCGGCGAACGTCCCGCTAGGCGGCGCTTGCACCGCGCGCACGTACCCGCCGACCCCGGCCAGCGCCGGGGTCGCTCGATTCCCGGTCGCGGGTGGACGCCGATCGCATCCGCGACCGGGAGCGATGCGCCGGCCCGGGCCCTGACCCGGGCCGCATCGTCGGGCGTGACCGGCTACCCTCACCTCCGATGGCCGTCATCGTCCCCACCCTCCGCCACGAGCGCCGCCTCTGGAACGACGGCCTGACGCGCGTCGCCGGGGTCGACGAGGTCGGTGTGGCGCCGACCTGCGGCGCGGTCGTCGCGGCCGCCGTGATCATGCGCCCGGGCTGTCATCGGATCCCCGGCGTGCGCGACTCGAAGACCCTGTCGATGGCCCAGCGCGAGCGCCTCGCGCCGCTCATCCAGGCCCGGGCCGTCGCCGTCGGCGTGGGGGCGGCCTCGGTCCGCGAGATCGACCAGCTGAACATCTACCACGCGACGCACCTCGCGATGCGCCGGGCGATCGCGCGCCTCCGCGGCCATGACCACGTGATCGTCGACGGCAACCGGATCGCCGGATTCGAGCACCTCGTCGGGCCGTACACGAACGTCGTCGACGGCGACGCCAAGGTCTACTCGGTGGCCTGCGCGTCGGTCGTCGCGAAGGTCGTTCGCGACCGGATGATGACCCGCCTCGCGGCCCGCTACCCGGGCTATGGCTGGGAGCACAACCAGGGCTACGCGACGCTCGACCACCGGAACGCCATCCGGGCGATGGGCCTCACGCCGTTTCACCGCCGCTCGTTCCTGGCGCTCCAGCGGACGCTCGCCGGCGACCAGCTCGACTTCGACCTGCTCGGCGATCCGGGTGCATTGCCCGAGCTCCACGAGCGACTCGGCCGCGAGGCGGTGCCCGTCATGGCCGACGACGCGATGCTCGATGCGCCCGACCTGCTCGTCCTCGACGTCGGGTCGGCGGACCCATTCGAGCTCGAGACCGTGGGCGGCGCCGCCGGATAAGCCGCCGTTGATCGCCCGCCGCCAGGATCGGCGGATGCGAACCGGCGCCCAGACCCGGGGTGACCTGGCCGAGTCCGTGGTCGCGGCCGACCTCGCCGGCCGTGGCTGGCGGATTCTCGCCCGGCAGGTCCGGATCGGTCGGGGCGAGCTGGACATCGTCGCGGTCGATCCCGGGCCGCCCGCGATGCTCGTGATCCTCGAGGTCCGATGGCGGCGGTCGCGGGCGTTCGGGCTCGCCGAGGAGACCGTCGACCACCGCAAGCGGGCCCACCTCCGCGCCGCGATCGGCCGCCTGCTCGAGGTCGGGCTGCCCGGCGGCGTCGCGCTGCCGGCGATGCCGATCCGCGTCGATCTCGTCGTCGTCGAGCCCGGCGACATCGAGGCGGGGCAGCCGTTGCGGACTCGCCACCACCGTGCGATCTCGCTATGAGCGCCGGGGCTCGCGACCTTGGCTGTCAGGAGATCGCCCGACGCGGCGAGCCCATCTGACACGTCGAGCCGACGCCGGGGTGCCCGCCTCGATGACGTGTGGATTGCCGCGTCGGCGCGCGGTAACGGCACGGATCCGACACCATCGGGCGGAGTCCTTGTCCAATGGCGCGGCGCGGAGCATGGAAGACTCCCGGCGGCGTCCTCACGAGCGGCCCGCACCGAGTGCCGCCGCTGGCGGAAATCAACACGTCGCGTCGGATCGACTCTGCACGCTGCTCGTGGGGCCGCGCTCGCTGAGCGCGATGCTGAACCGGCCCCGGAAACCGGCCCGGAATCGGCCCCGTGCTACACTCCGCGCCGGCTCCGGGTGCGCCCGGGACCGACCAGCAATGCCCGCGCAGCCGGCCGACGCCGGCGGCGACGGAGATCACACGCGGACCGTTCCGACCGGGGCGGTGCCGGACCACTCGTCATCCGAGCGCGCAGGCGCTTCGCCATGCCGAGCAGACCGGAGACCCGGCGACAGAAGTCCGCGGAGGAACACACCGACAGGAGGCCTCTCCCCGTGCCGAACGTTTCCATGCGGCAGCTGCTCGAAGCCGGCGTCCACTTCGGGCACCAGACCCGGCGCTGGAACCCGAAGATGAAGCCGTTCATCTTCGCCGAGCGCAACGGCATCCACATCATCGACCTGGCCCAGACCGTCAAGCACCTCGAGTCGTCGCTCGACTTCGTCCGCGAGACGGTCGCCCACGGCGAGTACGTCCTCTTCGTCGGCACGAAGAAGCAGGCCCAGGAGCCGATCATGCAGGAGGCGAACCGGGCCGGCCAGCCGTTCGTCAACAAGCGCTGGCTCGGCGGGATGCTGACGAACTTCACGACGATCAAGAAGCGGATCTCCCTCCTCGAGCAGCTCGAGGCCCGCCAGCAGGCCGGCGACTTCGAGCGGATGACGAAGAAGGAGGCCGCCAAGCTCACCGACGAGATGAACAAGCTGACCCTGACGGTCGGCGGCATGCGCAAGATGAAGCGCGTCCCCGGCGCGATCTTCATCATCGACCCGCATCGCGAGCGGATCGCGGTGACGGAGGCCAACAAGCTCGAGCTGCCGGTCGTCGCCACCGGCGACACGAACGTCGACCCCGACGAGATCGACCACATCATCCCGGCCAACGACGACGCGATCCGCTCGATCCGGCTGCTCTGCACCCTCATCGCCGACGCCTGCATCGAGGGCCAGCAGGAACGCGCCGCGCGGGCGAACGAGCCCGAGCCGGAGGTCATCATGGCGGCCGAGCCGGAGTACGACGAGACGGCCTCCGACGCGCTCGTCGCGGCCCTCGCCGGCGGCGGCGCGCTGTCGTTCGAGCCCGATGCCGATGAGGAGGAGCTCCTGCCCGGCGCCCGCCCGGCGCCCGCCGTCGCCGAGGCGGCCCCGGCGGCCGAAGCCAGCCCCGAGGAGATCGCCGCGGAGCTTGCCCGCGAGGCGGCCGAGAAGGAAGAGCCCGCCAACGCCTGAGCCGGGCGGCCGATCCGCGGCTCGGCCGCGTCTCGACCGCCGACCCGTTCGGGGCGTCGGCGCGGCCCGCCGGCCCGCCCCGATCGTGCCGCCGGCCCGGGTTCCCGGGCCTGCCCGCCATCATCGAACCCACCGCGGGCTCCGGCCCGCCGCCACCACGACACAGGAGCGAACGCACCACATGGCAGAGATCACCGCGGCAGCGGTCAAGGACCTCCGGGAACGGACCGGAGCCGGCTTCATGGACTGCAAGAACGCCCTCGTCGCCAGCGACGGGGACGTCGACAAGGCGGTCGCGATGCTCCGCGAGAAAGGCCTCGCCGCCGCCGCCAAGAAGGCCGGCCGCGACGCCCGCGAGGGCCTCGTGTCGAGCTACATCCACACCGGCGGCCGGGTCGGCGTCCTGATCGAGGTCAACTGCGAGACGGACTTCGTCGCCCGCACGGACGAGTTCCAGAAGCTCGTCCGCGACCTCGCGATGCAGGTCGCCGGGATGGCGCCCCTGTACGTCGACGCCGACGCGATCCCGGCCGACGTCCTCGACGCGAAGAAGGCCGAGCTCCTCTCCGACGAGGCGACCCAGAAGAAGCCCGAGGCGATCCGGCCGCAGATCGTCGACGGCCAGCTGAAGAAGTGGTTCTCCCAGGTCTGCCTGTACGACCAGCCCTTCCGCGACGAGGAGCGCAGCGTGCGCGACCTCGTCACCGAGCGGATCGCCACGATCGGCGAGAACATCCGCGTCCGGCGGTTCGTCCGCTACGCGCTCGGGGAGGAGCTGTGAGCGACGCCATCGGGGCGAAGCCGGCCGCCCTCCAGCCGGCAGGGGAGGGGGTTCGCTACGGGCGGATCCTCCTCAAGCTGTCGGGTGAGGCGCTGCTCGGCGACCGCTCCTACGGCGTCGATCCCGCGTTCTGCGCGTTCATCGCCCGCCAGGTCGCCGAGGTCCACGGTCTCGGGGTCCAGGTCGGGATCGTCGTCGGCGGCGGCAACATCTTCCGCGGCCTCGCGGCTGCCGCCAGCGGGATGGACCGGGCGACCGGTGACTACATCGGGATGCTCGCGACGGTGATGAACGGCCTCGCCCTCCAGGACGCGCTCGAGCGGGCCGGCGTGCCGACGCGGGTGATGAGCGCGATCGCGATGAACGAGGTCGCCGAGCCCTACATCCGGCGGCGGGCCGTCCGCCACCTCGAGAAGGGCCGCGTCGCCCTGTTCGTCGCGGGCACCGGCAACCCGTACTTCACGACGGACACCGCCGCCGCCCTCCGCGCCGTCGAGATCGGCGCCGAGGTCCTGCTCAAGGCGACGAAGGTCGATGGGGTCTACGACGCGGACCCGCAGACCCATCCGAACGCGCGGCGCTACGCTGAGCTGGAATACGCGGACCTGCTCCGTGACCAGCTCAAGGTCCTCGACGCGGCGGCGGTCTCCCTCTGCATGGAGAACGACCTGCCGATCGTGGTCTTCGACCTCAATCAGCCCGACAACATCACCCGGGTGGCCGCCGGAGAGCCGGTCGGTACCCGGATCTCCAGCGCCGCCGGCGCCCTCGGAGGAAGCCGATGAGCACCGAGACGATCTCGTCCGCCGAACACAAGATGAGCCGCGCCGTCGAGGCGATGGAGCGCGATTTCCAGGCCTTCCGGACCGGTCGCGCCTCGACCGCGCTCGTGGAGCGCCTGACGGTCGACTACTACGGCACCCAGACGCCGCTCAACCAGCTCGCCGGGATCAGCGTCCCGGAGGCCCACCAGATCGTGATCCAGCCGTGGGACCGCGGCGTCCTCGGGGCGATCGAGAAGGCGATCCAGAAGAGCGACATCGGCCTGATGCCGAACGTCGACGGGACCGTCGTCCGGCTCAACATCCCGCCCCTGACGGAGGACCGTCGCAAGGACCTCGTCAAGAGCGTCCACAGGCGGATGGAGGAAGCCCGGGTCGAGATCCGCAACCTCCGCCGGGACGCGGCCGACGAGCTCAAGAAGGAGGAGCGCGACGGCGCGGTCGGGACCGACGAGTCCCACCGCCAGCTCGAGCAGCTCCAGAAGACCACGGACCGCTGGATCGGCGAGGTCGATCGCGTCGGCGCCGCCAAGGAGCAGGAGGTCATGGAGGTCTAGTGGCTCGGACGCCCCTCGCTCGCCCGACCGACGCGCCGCCCACGGCGCACCGGCCCGACGCCGAGGCTGCCCACCCGACGACCCAGGCCGTGCCCGATGCGGACCGGCTGGTGCCCGACAGCGACCTGCCGCGCCACGTCGCGATCATCATGGACGGCAACCGCCGCTGGGCCCGTCGCCAGGGCCTCGCCGAGCTCGACGGCCATGCCGCCGGCGTCGAGGCGATCCGGACCCTCCTCCGCCACGCGGTCAAGCGCCGCGTGCCCGTGGTGACGGTGTATGCCTTCAGCCGCGAGAACTGGGCCCGCTCCGACGACGAGGTCCGCGGTCTGTTCGGCCTCCTCGAGCAGGCGATCCGGAGCGAGACGCCCGAGCTGAAGACGCAGGGTGTCCGGATCCGGCTGCTCGGCCGGCTCGACGAGCTGCCCGACGACACCCGCCGATCGATCGGCGAGGCGCTCGCGGAGACCGCCGGCGGCGACCGGCTCCTCCTGAACGTCGCGTTCAACTACGCCGGGCGGACCGAGCTCGTGGACGCGGTCCGGCGGATCGTCGCCAGCGGGACCTCCGCCGACGCCGTGGACGAGAGCACGATCGCCAACGCGCTGTACACCGCGGGCCTGCCCGATCCGGACCTCGTCATCCGAACCGGCGGCGAGCAGCGGCTCTCGAACTTCCTCATCTGGCAGGCGGCCTACGCCGAGCTCTACACGACCGACGTCCTGTGGCCCGACTTCGGGGCGGAGGCCTTCGACGCCGCCCTCCTCGAGTTCGCCAGCCGGACCCGCCGGTTCGGACGCTGAACGGCACGACGCCGCTCGCCGGCGGCATGCTCCGCCAGCGCGCGACGAGCGCCGCCGTCCTGATCCCGCCTCTCGTCGTCGCGCTGCTGCTCGGCGGTCCGTGGATCGTCGCCGTCATCGCGGTCGCGACGGCCCTCGCGGCCCGCGAGGTCTTCCAGCTCCTGACCGCGGCCGGCTACCCGACGCTGGCCTGGCTCGGGATCGTGTCCGCGGTCGCGCTCGTGCTCGACGCGGCGATCGTGCCCGCGATCGAGGCGAGCGGCCTCATCCTGGTCGCGTCGGTGACCGTGATCGCGGCGATCGGGGCGTTCACCCGGCCGGATCCGCGCGACGGCCTCCCCACCTGGTTCGCGACGGTCTTCGGCGCGTTCTACGCGTCGCTGCTCGGGTTCGTGCTCCGGCTCGGGCACGAGGCGCCGGGCCTGCCGGCCGGGGCTCCGCTGGCCGGGCTCGGGGCGGATCGCGGCTGGATCGTCCTGCTCGTGCTCTGCGTCTGGTCCTATGACACGGGCGCATACATCCTCGGCAAGCGCTACGGGACCCGCCGCTTCCTGACCCACATCTCGCCGTCGAAGACCTGGGCGGGCCTGATCGGGGGGATCGTCGCCG
This sequence comes from uncultured Chloroflexia bacterium, assembly GCA_963710105.1. GTDB lineage: Bacteria > Chloroflexota > Limnocylindria > Limnocylindrales > CSP1-4 > CF-46. The sequence continues at coordinate 1,467,532 of CAVPYV010000001.1, read as the reverse complement.
CGACGATCGTCGGCGGGGTCGTCCTGATCGGGCTCGGCCAGCCGGCCGCCGGCGCGCTCGTCGTCGGGCCGCTCCTGTCGCTCGCGGCGCAGGCGGGCGACCTCGCCGAGTCGATGCTCAAGCGCGCCGCCGGGGCCAAGGATTCCGGATCCCTGATCCCGGGTCACGGCGGCGTCCTCGATCGGGTCGATTCCTTCCTCTTCGCCGCCCCGATCCTGGCCCTCTATGTCATCGCCATCACCCGCTGAGCCGGGGCCGCGGCGACGCGTCGCGGTCCTCGGCTCGACGGGTTCGATCGGGACCCAGGCGCTCGACGTCCTCGCCGCCCATCCCGCGGCGTTCGAGGTCGTGGCGCTGGCCGCCGGGTCGAATGCGCCCTTGCTGGCCGAGCAGGCCCGCCGGTTCCGCCCGGCCGTCGTCGCCCTGGCGGCCGGCGACGCGCTCGATCTGCCGGTCGGCACCCACCGCGAGCCGGCCGCCGGCCCGGACGCGCTCGCGGCGCTCGCGACGCGAGACGACGTCGACCTGGTCGTCGTGGCCACGGGCGGGATCGTCAGCCTCCGGCCGGTGCTCGCCGCGCTCGCCGCCGGGAAGGTCGTCGCGACCGCCAACAAGGAGACCCTGGTCGCCGGCGGCCACCTCGTCATGGCCCTCGCCCGGGCGCGAGCCGCGGAGCGAGCCGCCGTCGCGCCGGCCGATCCCTTCGCGAGCCCGCTCGCCTGGCTCCGCCCGATCGACTCGGAGCACTCCGCGATCTGGCAGTGCCTCGTCGGCGAATCCCTCGCGGCGGTGGCGTCCCTCGTCCTGACCGCGTCCGGCGGGCCGTTCCTCGACGGGCCGTCGGACCTGGCCACGGTGACCCGCGAGCAGGCCCTCCGCCACCCGACCTGGTCGATGGGAGCGAAGATCACGATCGACTCCGCGACGCTCGCCAACAAGGGCCTGGAGGTCGTCGAGGCACGCTGGCTGTACGATGTCCCGGACGGCGCGATCGAGGTCGTCATCCATCCGCAGAGCGTCGTCCACTCGGCGGTCCGCTTCGTGGACGGCTCCCTGAAGGCTCAGCTCGGCACCCCGGACATGCGCACCCCGATCCAGTACGCCCTGACCTATCCCGACCGCCGCCCGTCGCCGTCCGCCGCGGTCGATCTCGTCGCGGCCGGCCGGCTCGACTTCCGCGCCCCCGACGAGGCCCGCTTCCCGGCCCTCCGGATCGCCCGCGACGCGGGCCGGCTCGGCCAGCGGGCGACGACGGCGCTGATCGCCGCGGACGACGTGGCCGTCGGCCGGTTCCTCGACGGAAGCCTCGGCTTCAACGGGATCCCGGCTCTGCTCGCGGCCGCGGTCGAGGTCCACGGCGGCGGTCCCGACCAGGCCCCCGACGTCGACACCCTCATCGCCCTCGACGCCGAGGTCCGGGCCTGGGCCGCGGGCTGGACGGCGGCCGCCCGATGAGCGGGCCGCTGGGCGTCCTCGTCACGATCGTCCTGTTCCTCGTCGTCCTCGGCAGCCTCGTCCTGATCCACGAGCTCGGCCACTTCATCACGGCCCGGCTCGCCGGGATCCGCGTCCTGGAGTTCGGGGTCGGCTTCCCGCCCCGGGCCAAGGTCCTCCGGTCCCGCGGGGAGACGCTCTACACCCTGAACTGGCTGCCGATCGGCGGCTTCGTGAAGCTCGAGGGCGAGGACGGCGACGAGGTCGACGACCCGCGCTCGTTCGCCCGGGCCCGCCTGCCGGTCAAGCTGATCGTCCTCGTCGCGGGCGTCGCGATGAATCTCGTCGTGTCGTTCCTGATCTTCACCCTGATCGCATGGCTGGCGACGCCCTTCGTCGGCCTCCGCTTCTTCGAGGTCCAGCCCGATTCGCCGGCCGCCTCGGTCGGCCTCCAGCCGGGCGACGCGATCCTCGCCATCGACGGCCACCAGAACGAGTTCTTCGGCGAGGGCAGCATCCTGACCGACCTCCGAGCGAACGTCGGGCAGACGGTGACCCTCACGATCGAGCACCCGGACGGCACCGTCGTGCCGGTCGCGGTCACGCTCCGGACGCAGTCGGAGATCGACGCATCGGCGGATGCCGAGGGGATCGCCCAGAAGGGGCCGCTCGGCGTGAGCCAGGAGACGACCCCGTTCCAGACCCGCTTCTTCGGGACCTACACCCGCGACCTGCCGAGCGCGATCTCCGTCGGGGCCGGCGAGACGACCCGCTGGTTCGGGGTGATCCTCGGCGGCCTCGGCGACCTCGTCGGGCAGGTCGTGAGCAATCCGACCGCCGCGCCGCCCGTCGCCGGGCCGATCGGGATCGCGACCCAGATCTCCGACATCTTCTTCGGGGCCGGATTCGTCATGACCCTTTACGTCGCCGGGATCCTGTCGGCGAACCTGGCCCTGGTCAACGTCCTGCCATTCCCGCCGCTCGACGGCGGCCGGATGCTGATGATCGTCCTGAAGCGGCTCCTCGGCAGCCGGATCAGCCTCCGCGCCGAGCAGATGACCTACTTCGTGGGGTTCGTGTTCCTGTTCGCGTTCCTGATCTGGGTGAGCGGCTTCGACATCGTCCGGATCCTGTCCGGCGGGAGCTAGGTCGATGACGGCCGCCACGGACGCTCTGCGGCCGCGCCGCCGGCCGACGGTCTCGGTCGACGTCGGCGGCGTGCTCGTCGGCAGCGCCCACCCGATCGTCGTCCAGTCGATGACGAACACCGACACCGCCGATCCCGACGCGACCGCGATCCAGGTCGCCCGCCTGGCCCACGCCGGATCGCAGCTGGTCCGCGTCACCGTCAACACCGAGCAGGCGGCCGCGGCCGTCCCGGAGATGATGGCCAAGCTCCGCGACAACCTCGGCGTCGACGTCCCGGTGATCGGCGACTTCCACTACAACGGCCACAAGCTCCTGGTCGAGTACCCGGAGATGGCCAAGGCGCTGGCGAAGTACCGGATCAACCCCGGCAACGTCGGCGCGAAGCGCCACGACGAGCACTTCGCGACGATCGTCCGGGTCGCGATCGAGCTCGACAAGCCCGTCCGAATCGGGGTCAACTGGGGCTCCCTCGACCAGCAGCTCCTGACCGAGCTGATGGATGCCAACTCGCGCCTGGCCGTGCCGCGCGATGCCCGGGACGTGATGATCGAGGCGATGATCGAGTCGGCGATGCGCTCGGCCGAGCTGGCCGAGGAGACCGGGCTGGGCCACGACCGGATCATCATCAGCGCCAAGGTCAGCCAGGTCCGCGACCTCGTCGACGTGTACCGCCTCCTCGCCGCGCGCTCCGACTATCCGCTCCACCTCGGGCTGACGGAGGCCGGGATGGGGGACAAGGGCATCGTCGCCTCGACGGCCGGGCTGGCGATCCTGCTGAACGAGGGGATCGGCGACACGATCCGGGTGTCCCTGACCCCCGAGCCGGGGGCCGGTCGCGAGCGCGAGGTCGAGATCGCCCAGCAGGTCCTCCAGTCGATGGGCCTGCGCTCGTTCCTGCCCCAGGTCAGCGCCTGCCCCGGCTGCGGCCGGACGACCTCGACGTTCTTCCAGGAGATGGCCCAGCAGATCCAGGCCCACCTGAAGGCGCGGATGCCGGAGTGGGCGGAGACGCGGCCGGGCGTGGAGGAGATGCGGGTCGCGGTCATGGGCTGCGTCGTCAACGGGCCGGGTGAGAGCAAGCACGCCGACATCGGGATCTCGCTGCCGGGCACGTTCGAGGACCCGGTCGCCCCGGTGTTCATCGACGGCAGGCTCGATCGGACGCTCCGCGGCGAGGGCCTCGTCGCGGAGTTCATCGGGATCCTCGAGGAGTACGTCGAGCGGCGCTATCCGGCGAGTTCGTCGAAGCCCCTGAGCACGGGCTGAGCCCCCCCGACGAGCCCGAGCCCGACAGGGATTCTCTTGGGGCGTGCACATCGAGACTGCCGGACCACCCAAGAGCCCGAACCTGCCCGCGTTGCGCGGCAGGTGTGCCGGAAGCGACCGATGCCGAAGCGCTCACGCCAGACTTGGGCGGCGCCGTGTCCGGCGCGTCCGATGCGCACGTGGGGCGTGCAGAGCAGTCGGCGCTCGGGACCCCGACGAGGATTCTCATGGGGCGTGCACATCGGACCTGGCGGGCCACTTCCGGGCCCGAATTTGCCGTGGCTGCACGGCGGGCGTGCAGGATCGGACCAAATTCACCTCGTTGCGGCGGGACTCGGGATGCGCTGACGTCAGCCGCGTCCGATGTGCATCATGGGGTGTGCAGACCCGATGGCGCCGAGCACCGCGCCCGCGCCTGACGTGTGTTTCCGGGGCGATCCGCCGTTTGAGCCGTCCACCCATCCGGGTGTATAGTTCGTCTCCAACTGAACGGCCGCTCCGTGACGTGGGTGACCCCCACGTTTCTTTATGTGGCCCACCGGAAACCGTGCAGCAGCGAGGAGGCATCGTGAGTCGCGATTTCGTCGGTGCCCTCCTCCAGCTCAACGCCGAGAAGCAGGTCTCCCGGGAGCAGCTGATCCACGCGGTCGAGGACGGCATCCAGTCCGCCTACCGGCGCGTCGCGGGCGACGAGGACATCCACGTCCGGATCGACGCCGAGACCGGCAAGATCCGGGTGTTCCGGGCGAAGGTCGCCGTCGACGAGGTCGAGGACCCGCTCATCGAGTTCACCCTCGAGGAGGCGCGGACGCACCACGCCGAGGCCAAGGCGGGCGACCTCGTCGAGACCGAGGAGCTGCCGGACGACGTCTTCGGCCGGATCGGCGCCCAGACCGCCAAGCAGATCGTGCTCCAGCGGATCCGCGAGGTCGAGCGCGACCAGGTCTTCGACAAGTTCGCCAACCGCGAAGGCGAGATGATCACGGGGGCGGTCAACCGGGTCGAGCCGCGGGCGATCATCCTCGACGTCGGCAACAACGTCGAGGCGGTCCTCTCCACCTCGGAGCAGTCGACGGTCGAGCACTACCGGATCGGCCAGAACGTCAAGGCCTACGTCCTCGAGGTCCGCCGCTCGAGCCGCGGCCCGCAGATCCTCGTGAGCCGCACCCACAAGGGCTTCCTGAAGCGCCTGTTCGAGCTGGAGGTCCCCGAGATCCACAGCGGCACCGTCGAGATCAAGGCGATCGCCCGCGAGCCGGGCTCGCGCTCGAAGGTCGCCGTCTCCTCGCGCCAGGAAGGGCTCGACCCGGTCGGCGCCACCGTCGGTCAGCGCGGCGCCCGGGTCCAGGCGGTCGTCGCCGAGCTCGGCGGCGAGAAGATCGACATCATCCCGTGGAACGACGACGCCAGCGTCTTCGTCGCCAACGCGCTGTCGCCGGCCCAGGTGATCAGCGTCGACATCGACGAGGAGAAGCGGATCGCCAACGTGACCGTCCCCGAGCGGATGCTGTCGCTGGCGATCGGGCGCGAGGGCCAGAACGCGCGGCTCGCCGCGCGGCTGACCGGCTGGCGGATCGACATCCGGAGCGACGTGTCGGTCGCGGCCAAGGTGGCCGAGGACGAGGCCGCGGCGAGCACGCCGGTCGCCGCCGTCGAGACCGAGCCGGCCGCGGCCGCCGAGGCCGCCGCCGCCGACGCAACGGTCGAGGCTCCCGCCGTCAAGCCGAAGGCGAAGACGACGAAGAAGGCTGCGGCCGCGAAGGCCGAGCCGGCTGCCGACGTCGCTGCGGGGACAGCCCCGGCGGAGGCGCCCGCCAAGGTCGTGACGGCCGCGAAGGCGGCTCCGAAGACCCGGGCCAAGAAGGCCGCCCCGGTCGCCGAGACCGAGGCAGCGCCGGAGCCCGTCGCCGCCGCGACAGAGGCGCCCGCCAGGAAGACCCGAGCGAAGAAGACCGCCTCCACCGAGGAGGTCGGGTCGTAGCGCGGCCGCGACCGGATGCGCCGCGGCGTGTCCCGACCCGGTCGTGCGTTGCCTGTCGGACGGCCCGCCCCAAGCGGGAGCTCGTCCGGGTGGTGCGGACGCCGGACGGGCGGATGATCATGGATGAGACCGGCCGGCTCGCCGGCAGGGGAGCCTACCTCTGCCGCGATGCCGGTTGCTGGACCCTCGCCGCCGAACGGGGCGCCCTCGGGCGCGCGCTCGAGGCGGCTGTCCCCCGGAGCTCCGCGAGGCGCTCCTGGCCGGACCAGCGATGATGAACACGACAACGACAGGAGGAGCGAGTGGCCAGGAGTAGGAGCGGCACCCGCGGCCGGCGCGGGCCGCGCAAGCCACCGCGTCGTCCCGGCGACGCCAATTCGCAGGTGCAGACGATCGACCCGCGCGAGCGTGGCGCGATCGAGCTGCCGACGACGATCACGGTCAAGGAGCTCGCGGAGCTGCTCGCCGTCAACCCGGCGGACGTGATCCGCGAGCTGATCAAGAGCGGGATCTTCGCCACGATCAACCAGCTGATCGACCGCGACACCGCGTCGCTCGTCGCGGGCGAGCTCGGCTACGAGGTGGCCGAGACGATCGCCCCGACCGCCGGCGTGGCCGTCGAGGGCGAGGAGACCGTCGCCCCGGCCCCGGCCGCCAAGGAGGTCCTCTTCGACGAGGACGACGCGTCGGACCTGCAGCCGCGGGCCCCGATCGTGACGGTGATGGGCCACGTCGACCACGGCAAGACGAGCCTCCTCGACGCGATCCGGACGACCGAGGTCGCGGCCGGCGAGCGCGGCGGGATCACCCAGCACATCGGCGCGAGCGAGGTCGAGCGCAACGGCAAGAAGGTCGTCTTCCTCGACACGCCGGGCCACGAGGCGTTCACCGCGATGCGGGCGCGCGGGGCGAAGGTCACCGACATCGCGGTCGTGGTCGTTGCCGCCGACGACGGGGTCATGCCCCAGACGCTCGAGGCGATCAGCCACGCCAAGGCGGCGAAGGTGCCGATCATCATCGCCCTGAACAAGATCGACAAGGCCGATTCCAACCCCGACCGGGTGAAGACCGAGCTGTCCGAGGCCGGCGTCATCGTCGAGGACTACGGCGGCGACACGCCGCTCGTCCCGGTGTCCGCCCGGACGCGCGTCGGGCTCGACGAGCTGATCGACATGATCCAGCTCGTCGCCGACCTCCAGGAGCTCAAGGCGAACCCGAAGCGGGCGGCGGTCGGCACGATCGTCGAAGCCCAGCTCGACAAGAACCGCGGCGCGATCGCGACCGCGATCGTCCAGACCGGGACGCTCAAGGTCGGCGACGTGATCGTCGTCGGCGAGACGTTCGGCAAGGTCCGCGCGCTCGAGAACGACGAGGGCAAGCGGATCACGAAGGCCGGCCCGTCGTCGGCCGTGGTCGTCCTCGGCCTGTCCGCGGTGCCCGAGGCCGGCGACATCCTGCGCGTCGTGGCCGACGAGAAGGCGGCCCGCGCGATGGTCGAGGCGCGCCAGGCCGAGGTGGCGGCGAAGGGCGGCGACGGCAGCGGCCGGGCGACGCTCGAGGACCTCTACCGCCAGATCCAGGCCGGCCAGGCCAAGGAGCTGCGGATCATCCTCAAGGCCGACGTGTCGGGCTCGCTCGGCGCGATCACCCACGCCCTCGACCAGCTCAACCAGGACGAGATCCGGATCAACGTCCTCCACGAGGGCGCCGGGGACATCACCGACAACGACATCATGCTCGCCTCCGCGTCGGACGCGATCATCGTCGGCTTCAGCACGAAGATCACCGAGACCGCCCGGCGCGCCGCCGACGCGGAAGGGGTCGACGTCCGCCTGTACGACATCATCTACAAGCTGACGGACGACATCTCGGCCGCCCTCCAGGGCCTGCTCGAGCCGGAGATCGTCGAGATCGTCGAGGGTCGCGCCGAGGTCCGCCAGATCTTCCGCGTCGGGAAGAGCACGGTCATCGCCGGCTGCTTCGTCACCGACGGCCGGATCGTCCGCGGCGGCGCCCGCGTCTGGCGCAACGGCAAGATCGTCGCCACGGACCGGATCGAGTCGCTCCGCCGGTTCCGCGACGACGTCCGGGAGGTCGAGCGCAACTACGAGTGCGGCATCGGCCTCGCCGGCTACAACGACCTCGAGGAAGGCGACATCATCGAATGCTTCACGTCGCAGAGCGTCAGCCGCGTCCTGCCGAGCTGACGCTGGGCGGCTGAGCCGATGACCGCGCGCACCGACCGGATCGACGAGCTGTTCCGCCAGGAGATCACGGCGATCCTGGCGAAGGACGTCGACGACGCGAAGATCGGCTTCGCCACGCTCACCGGGGTCGAGACCCAGCCGGACCTGCGCCACGCGAAGGTCATGGTCAGCGTGATCGGGCCTGTCGAGCAACGGCGGGCGACGATCGCGGCGATGGGCCGGCACATGCCGTTCATCCGTCATGAGCTCGGCAAGCGCCTCCGGATGAAGCGGATCCCGGAGTTCCACCTCGAGCTCGACGAGACGCTCGAGCGGGGGACGCGCGTCCTCCACCTCCTCGACGAGCTCGAGGCCGGCCACGTTCCGGCCGACGACCCGCCCGAGGGCGAGACGCTTCCCACGCCGCGGGCGCTGCCGCGCGTCGAGCCGGCGATCACCGAGGGTCTCGGCGGGGCGGCCGCCGACCTCGCCAGCGCCGCCGCCCGCGAGGCCGCGGCGCGGGCCGCGGGCCAGCCACGGCGGACGTTCCGGCCCGGCTCCCGGACGAACCGGACCGTTCCCGGCAAGCGCCGGCGATGATGGATCTCGGCCCCTGGCTCGACGCGGTCCCGGAGTCGGTCGTCGAGCGGCTCAGGGCGGCCCGCCGGGTTCTCGCGGTCGGCCACGAGAACCCCGATGCCGACACGCTCGGCGCGACCCTCGCGGTCTGCCGGCTGGTCGAGCGCGGCGGGGCCGTGGCGACCGCCGTGTTCGCCGATCCGGTGCCGCCGCTCTACGAGTTCCTCGACGACGTCGCCCGCGCCCGGACGGACCCGGATCCCGCGATCGACTACGACCTCCTCGTGGTGTCGGACTGCGGCTCGCTCGATCGGATCGGCGCCGTCCGCGGCCGTCACGCCGAGCTGTTCGAGCGGCTGCCGCGGATCGTGATCGACCACCACGCCTCGAACGGGGACGCCGGCCCGACCGACTGGATCGAGCCGGGCAGCGCCGCCACCTGCGAGATGGTCACGCTCCTCGCGGTGCGGCTCGGGATCCCGCTCGACGACGGCGACGGCGCCCTCGCGGCCGACCTGATGGCCGGGATCGTGATGGACACCGCGACCTTCGCCCATCCGAACGCGACGCCGCGGACCCTGGCGGTCTCGGCCGCGCTCGTCGAAGCGGGCGCGCCCCTGGCGGACATCTCGCGCCGGCTCTATCGCTCCAAGCCGGACGCCCAGCTGCGCCTCTTCGGGCGGGTCCTCGACCGGCTCGAGACCACGGCGGCGGGCCTGGTGGTCCACTCGACCCTGCTCGACGCCGATCTCGCCGCCACGGGGGCGATCGCCCCGCACTCGGAGGGGATCATCGACCTCCTCGCCCAGTCCGAGGTCGCCGAGGTCGCGATCCTGTTCAAGGAGGCGGGGGAGGGGACCCGGGTCAGCGTCCGGACGAAGCCCGGCGGCGTCGACGCGACGGTCCTGACCGGCCGGTTCGGCGGCGGCGGGCACGCCCGGGCGGCCGGCGCGACGGTCCCCCTGCCCGTGGCCGAGGCTCGTCGGGCGTTCCTCGCCGAGGCCGGGCGGATGGCCGCGGCGGTGTCCCGCTGAGGCGTCAGTCGGGCGCCGCCCCAGGCCTGGACGGCGTCCTGGTGGTCGCCAAGCCGATCGGCCCGACGTCGCACGACGTGGTCGGCCTGATCCGGCGGCTGGCCGCGACGAAGCGGGTCGGCCACGGCGGAACCCTCGACCCATTCGCGAGCGGCGTGCTGCCGGTCTTCCTCGGGCGGGCGACCCGGCTCGTCGAGTACCACCTCGGCGACCGCAAGCGCTACCGGGCGACGGTCTGCTTCGGCGCCTCGTCCACGACCGACGACCTCGAGGGCGCCCTGACGCCGGCCGCCGGTCCCGCCCCGGACCGGGCGACGGTCGAAGCGGCCCTGGCGGGCTTCCGCGGCCCGATCGAGCAGCGGCCGCCGGCCTACAGCGCGATCAAGGTCGCCGGCCGGCGCGCCTACGCGCTGGCTCGCGCCGGCGAGTCGGTCGAGCTCGCGCCGCGCGCCGTCACGATCCACGCGATCGAGGTCGTCGCCTGGGACGACACGACGGCCGGCGAGCCGATCGCGATCGTCGAGGTCGAGTGCTCGGCCGGCACGTACGTCCGGTCGCTGGCCCGGGACCTCGGCGCGGCGGTCGGAAGCGCCGCGTATCTCGGGGCGTTGACCCGCACCGCGAGCGGCCCGTTCGAGCTGGCGGCCGCGACCGACCTCGATGCGATCCGGTCCGCGGCCTCGCACGGCCCGGAGGCGATCGCCCGGCTCCTGCTCCCGGTCGACGCGGGGCTTGATCTGCCGACCGTCGCGGTCCCGGATGCGGCGCTCGTCGCGATCGGGCGGGGGCAGCCGATCGGCGTCCCGACGGGCACGCCGCCGCTGGACCCCGATCAGCCCATCCGGCTCGTCGACGCCACCGGCCGGCTCGTCGCGATCGCCCGCCTCGCCGGCACGAAGCTGGCACCGGACAAGGTCCTCGTCGATGCGCCCGTCGGCGCCGATCCGTCTGCCGTCTCGTGAGGACCGTCATCGGTCGAACCCGGCTGGCTCGGTCGGACGGGCCGCTGCTCGTCGCCGTCGGCGTGTTCGACGGCCTCCACCGCGGTCACACCTATCTGCTCGATCACCTCGTGCGAGAGGCGCGGGCGCGTGAGGCGCGCCCGGCGGTGATCACGTTCGATGCCCACCCCGATGCCGTGCTCCTCGGTCACGCCCCGCCGCTCCTCATGGACGCGGCCGAGCGCCTCGAGCGGCTCGCCGCGGCTGGCGTCCAGCTGGTCGTCGTCGAGCACTTCGACGAGGCGCTCCGGCAGACGACGTACGACGACTTCGTCCACGGCATCACGAGCCGCTGTGACATGGCCGGTCTCGTCATGACGCCGGACGCCGCGTTCGGCCACGACCGGGCCGGCACGCCGGCGACCGTCGGTGCGCTCGGTGCGCTCGACGGGTTCGAGCTGATCGTCGTGCCGCCGTTCGAGGTCGACGGGCGGGAGGTCCGCTCGTCGGACATCCGGGCCGCGATCGCCGCCGGCGACCTGGCGGCGGCCAGGCGCCTGCTCGGCCGGCCGTACGCGGTCGTCGGCGAGGTCGACCGTGCGGGCAGGATGACGTTCCCGATGCCGGTCGCATTGCCGCCGGCCGGCCGCTATCGGGTGATGGCCGGGCTGCCTGGTGGCGGCGAGGAGAGCCGTTCCGTCGAGCTCCAGGTCGCCGACGGCGAGGTCATGGTCACCGACTGGCCCGGCGGCCGGACGACGAGGGTCTCCTTCGACACGGCGTGACCCGCAGGGGCAGGGACACCGCGCCTCGCGATATGAGCGCCCCGGCGCCCTGCTCAGCAGATCCCCTTGCGTCCGTCCCGTCACGGCTCCACGACGGCGGGCGGCATCAGCCGACGCGAGTTCGACTGCCACGCCGAACAGGGCGGTGCGGAGCCGCGTTTCCGGTCCGGTCTGATCGGAGCCCGCGAAGGTACGCGTCCTCGGGTGCCCGAGGCACCGCTCAACGGCCGCGATCAGGGCGCCCGATCCCGAACGAAACGCGCTCGATTGGCGGCATCTGGCCATCCATTCACCCCCAGACTCAGAGGCAGACCCTGCATGCACGGACGGGGGGCGGTGTCTCGGTCGCGAGCACGAGGTTCCGACCAGCGAGTCCGAGGGGAATAGGTGGCCAGGAACGGGAAGCCTTGCCTGACCGGAACCGTCACCGGCCCTGGACCTCACCTGCCGCCGACCTGAGGCGGGCTCCGAGCGAGGGCGCCCCGTTTGCTGCGCGACGGGCGGCATGCTACCGTTCGCCGGTCACAGAAAGAACAAGCAAACGACAGAAGTTCGTGTACGGAGGAACGAGTGCCGCTCGCGCGGGAACAGAAGCAGGAGATCATGACCGGGTATGCCACCAAGGACGGTGACACCGGGTCGCCGGAGGTCCAGATCGCGCTCCTGACGGAGCGGATCCGGAGCCTGACCGACCATCTCCGCGGCTTCCCCAAGGACAACCACTCGCGACGCGGCCTCCTCAAGCTCGTCGGCCAGCGCCGTCGCCTTCTTGCCTATCTGATCAAGAAGGACAACACGCGTTACCGCGCCGTCATCGGACGGCTCGGACTCCGCCGCTAGCGTCAAGCACGGGACCCCGGGACATCCGGGGTCCGACCGCATCCGACGCTCAGCCAGGCGCAGACGGCCGACCTGCCCACAGGTCGACTCCCTCCTCCACGACCAAGGAGGAACATTCCCTTGTCTCAGACATTCGAGACACAGCTCGGTGGCCGGACGCTGACCATCGAGACGGGCAAGCTCGCCCGACTCGCCGGCGGCGCCGTCACGGTCCGCTACGGCGACACGCTCATCCTCGGGACGGCCAACCGGTCGGATCCGCGGCCGGGCCTCGACTTCTTCCCGCTCACCGTCGAGTTCGAGGAGCGGATGTACGCCGCGGGCAAGATCCCGGGCGGCTTCATCAAGCGCGAGGCGCGCGCCTCGGAGGCCGCCACCCTCGCAGCCCGCCTGACCGACCGCCCGATCCGCCCGCTCTTCCCCGAGGGCTACAAGGACGACATCCAGCTCGTGATCACGGTCCTCTCGACCGACCAGGAGAACGAGCCCGACGTCCTCGGCACGATCGCCGCCTCGGCCGCCCTGACGATCAGCGAGATCCCGTTCGCCGGCCCCGTCGGCGCGGTCCGGATCGGCCGGATCGGCGGCGAGTTCGTCGTCAACCCGACCTACAGCGAGGTCGAGGAGTCGGAGCTGGACCTCATCGTGTCCGGCACCCGCGACGCGATCATGATGGTCGAGGCGGGCGCCAAGCTCCTGCCCGAGGACGTCATGGCCGAGGCGATCCTGTTCGGCCATCGCGCCCTGCAGCCGCTCATCGACATCCAGGAGCAGCTCCGCGAGGCCGTCGGCAAGCCGAAGCGCACGCCGTACCTCGAGCCGGGCACCGGCTCCGTCCTCGACTTCGTCGCCGCCGTCGACGCCAAGCGCGAGTTCGCGGTCATCGACGTCGAGACGACCGGCACCGACCCGAAGACCGCCGACCTCCTCGAGATCGCGGTCGTCAAGGTCAAGGGCGGCAAGATCAGCGATCGCTGGTCGACCTTCGTCAAGCCGTCCCAGCCGATCCTCGGCAACCAGATGCACGGCATCACCGACAAGGACGTCGCCAAGGCGCCGTCGGCCGCCGATGCCGCGAAGCAGGCCGTCGAGGCCATCGGCGACGCCCTCGTCGTCGGCCACAACGTGATCTTCGACCTCGCCTTCCTCGAGGAGGCGGGCGGCGCACGGATCGACCAGGGCCGCCTCGTCGACACGCTGACCCTCGCTCGCGAGGGCTACCCCGACCTCCAGAACTACAAGCTCGACACGCTCGCCGGGTTCTTCGGGATCGACCTGACCCAGAACCACCGCGCCCTGCCGGACGCCGAGGCGACCGCCAACCTCCTCCTTCGTTTCGCGTCGGACCTGCCGGGCCGGATCGCGACGCTGAAGAGCGAGATCTCCGACTCGGTCCGCGCCAACAGGACCTCGAAGGACGAGGCGAAGTCCAAGCTCGAGGCGGCCCGCCGCAAGGCCCGCGTCAGCAAGAGCCTCTACAACCTCGTCTTCAAGAAGACCTGCCGGACGCTGGCCCTCGACGAGGGCATCCGGATGGACGGCCGCGGGACGACGGAGCTCCGCCAGATCTCGGTCGAGGTCGGCCTCCTGCCGCGCGCCCACGGCTCCGGGCTGTTCACCCGCGGCGAGACGCAGGTGATGACGATCGCGACCCTCGGCGCGTCCTCGGACGTCCAGCGGATCGACACGATCAGCCCGAAGACCGAGAAGAAGTACATCCACCACTACAACTTCCCGCCCTATTCCACGGGCGAGAACAAGCCGATGCGCGGCCCGAGCCGGCGTGACATCGGCCACGGCAACCTCGCCGAGCGGGCGCTCATCCCCGTCCTGCCCGCCCACGACGAGTTTCCGTACGTCATCCGCCTCGTGTCCGAGTGCATGTCGTCGAACGGCTCGACGTCGATGGCCTCGACCTGCGGCTCGACCCTCGCCCTGATGGACGCGGGCGTGCCGATCAGCGCTCCCGTCGCCGGCGCGGCGATGGGCCTGATCAGCGAGCCGGACGGCCGGTTCGTCGTCCTGACCGACATCCTCGGCAAGGAGGACTCGGTCGGCGACATGGACTTCAAGGTGACCGGCACCCGTGACGGGATCACCGCCCTCCAGATGGACATCAAGGTCCAGGGGATCAACGAGGCGATCATCCGCGACGGCCTGAAGCAGGCCCTGGCGGCCCGGCTCGAGATCCTCGACAAGATGACCGAGGTCCTGCCCGAGGCGCGTGGCCAGATGAGCGACTTCGCGCCGCGCATCACCACGATCAAGATCAACCCGGAGAAGATCCGCGAGATCATCGGCAAGGGCGGCTCGATGATCCGCAAGATCCAGGAAGAGACCCAGACCGAGATCAACGTCGAGGACGACGGCACGGTCGAGATCGCGGCCGTCTCCGGCGAGAACTCGCGCAAGGCGATCCAGTGGATCGAGAGCCTGACCCGCGAGGTCGAGGTCGGGGCGCTGTACCTCGGCAAGGTCACCCGGATCATGGGCTTCGGCGCGTTCGTCGAGATCCTGCCGGGCAAGGAGGGCCTCGTCCGGATCGGCGAGCTCGCCGACTACCACGTGCCGACCGTCGAGGACGTCGTGTCCGTCGGCGACGAGGTGATGGTCGTCGTGATGGAGATCGACCGCCAGGGCCGGGTCAACCTGTCCCGCAAGGCGGCGATGCAGCGCCACCTCGCCAAGGAGCCGGTCGGAAGCTGATCCGGCGTCCGTTCCAGCAGCTCGAGGACCGGTCGAGGTGACCGGTCCTCCTGGTTCCGGCCGGCCGCGCGGCTGCGCCACGATCGCGGTTCGCCGGCCGGTTGCGGATCCGAGTCGATGGTGACGGACGGCGGCCCGGACCGGCCCGCGCGCCGGGAGCGGCGTCCACCGCTGCTATACTCCGGCCGTGCCCTGCCAGCGACAGTGACAGCGGAGCCATGCCCGACATGACACGCCCAACCTTCACCGTCGCGGTCGTCGGCGCCACCGGCGTCGTCGGGCGGACGATGATCCAGGTCCTCCTCGAACGGGAGTTTCCCGTCGGCGAGCTGCGCCTGCTCGCCTCCGAGCGGTCGGCGGGCCGGTCGGTCTCGATCGAGGGCCAGACCCACGAGGTCCAGCTCGCGACCGGCCCGGCATTCGAAGGCGTCGACATCGCCCTCTTCTCCGCCGGCGGCGACGCCTCGCGCGAGCTCGCCCCGCTGGCAGTCGCCCGCGGCGCGACCGTGATCGACAACTCGTCGGCGTGGCGGATGGACCCGGCGGTCCCGCTGGTCGTCAGCCAGGTCAACCCGGACGACCTCGAGGGCCATCCGGGGATCGTCGCGAACCCCAACTGCTCGACGATGCAGCTGGTCCCGGTCCTCATGGCGCTCCGCGACGCGGTCGGCCTCGAACGGGTCGTCGTCGACACCTACCAGGCGGTGTCGGGAACCGGCGCCGCCGCCATCCGCGAGCTCGAGGGCCAGGTCCGGGCCCATGTCGCGGGCGAGCCGAAGGACGTCTCCGTCTACCCCCACCAGATCGCCTTCAACGCGCTGCCCCAGGTCGACGTCTTCCTCCCCAACGGGTACACGAAGGAGGAGTGGAAGGTCGTCACCGAGAGCCGCAAGATCCTCCACCTGCCCGAGCTGCGGGTGTCGTGCACGGCCGTCCGGGTCCCGGTCTTCGTCGCCCACTCGGAAGCCGTCCACGTCGAGACCGGCTCGCCGATCGGGCCGGATCGCGCCCGCGAGCTCTTCGCGGCTGTCGACGGCGTCGTCGTCCAGGACGATCCGGAGCACGGGACCTATCCGCTCGCGACCGCGGCCGCCGGTTCGGACGAGATCTACGTCGGTCGCGTCCGCCACGACCCGTCGATCGCGGACGATCGTGGCCTGGCGTTCTGGGTCGTCAGCGACAACCTCCGCAAGGGCGCCGCCACGAACGCGGTCCAGATCGCCGAGGTCCTCGCCCGTCGCGGCTGGGTCCCGGCGGCCGCGCGACGAGGCGCCGCGCCGTATCTCGCGGAGGGGTCCGCGATCGGGGCCCCGGCGTGACCCACGCCGAGCGCCAGGCGGCGCTCGAGGCGATCGCGGAGGAGGTTCGGACGTGCACCCGCTGCCGGCTCGCGACCGGCCGGACGAACGCGGTGCCGGGGGAGGGAAGCCCCGACACCGAGGTCGTCCTCGTCGGCGAGGCGCCCGGCTTCAACGAGGACCGCCTCGGCCGGCCGTTCATCGGCCGCGCCGGCGACCTGCTCGTCAAGCTGCTCGGCTCGATCGAGTGGCGCCGGGAGGACGTCTTCATCACGAACGTCGTGAAATGCCGGCCGCCGGACAACCGCGACCCCGAGCCGGACGAGGTCGCCGCCTGCGCGCCGTACCTGAAGCGCCAGCTGGAGGTCCTCGATCCGGCCCTGATCGTCACCCTCGGCCGCCACTCGATGGGCCGCTTCATGCCCGGCGCCCGGATCAGCCAGGCCCACGGCACGACCGGTGCCGTCGACCCGGCCAGCGGCGCCCGCGACGCGACCGTCTTCGCGATGTACCACCCGGCGGCCGCCCTCCGCGGGGCGGAGGTCGAGCGCCAGAGCTACGACGACGTCGCCCGGATCCCCCGGGTCCTCCTCGACGTCCGCGCTCGGCGCGCCGCCGCGACGCCCACGCCGGCCGCCGCCACGCCGGCCCAGCCGCCACCGCGGCCCACACCGCCGCGGATCCATCCGGCGCGGCGACCCCGGCCGACATCACCATCTTCTGACCAGCCCCCAACGAAGGACGAATCACCCCCTCATGCCAACTGCCAACCACTCACTCAGGATCATCCCGCTCGGCGGCGTCGGCGAGATCGGCAAGAACATGTACGTGTTCGAGTACGGCGACGACATCGTCGTCATCGACTGCGGCCTGATGTTCCCCGACGAGGAGATGTTCGGGATCGACCTCGTCATCCCCGACATCACCTACCTCAAGGAGAACAAGGCCAAGGTCAAGGCGTTCCTGATCACCCATGCCCACGAGGACCACGTCGGCGCCCTGCCGTACGTCCTGCCCGAGTTCCCGGGCGTCCCGGTCTACGCCTCGACCCTCGCCCGCGGCCTGCTCGGCAACAAGATCAAGGAGCACAAGCTCCACAACAACCCGATCCTGGCCCTCGAGCCCGGCGACGAGGTCCAGATCGGCCCGTTCGGGGTCATGCCGTTCCGGATCGGCCACTCGATCCCGGACGCGATGGGGATCGCCCTCCGGACCCCGGCCGGGGTCGTCGTCCACACCGGCGACTTCAAGTTCGACCACACGCCGGTCGACGGCAAGCTCTCCGACTTCGCGATCCTCGCCAAGCTCGGGGCGGAGGGGGTGGTCTGCCTCCTGTCCGACTCGACCCGGGCCGAGAACCCCGGCTACACGCCGTCGGAGCGGACCGTCGGCGAGGCGTTCCGCGAGATCATGGAGCCGCTCGATGGCCGGGTGATCGTCGCGACGTTCGCGAGCAACATCGCCCGGGTCCAGCAGGTCCTCGACGCCGCCGCGTCCTTCGGGCGCAAGACAACCGTCATCGGTCGCTCGATGGAGCAGAACTTCCGGATCGCGAGCGACCTCGGCTACCTGACCTACGACCCGTCGATGATCGTGGCCAAGGACAAGCTCAACGAGATCCCGGCGGACAAGCTGGTGATCTGCACGACCGGCGCCCAGGGCGAGCCGATGGCCGGCCTGGCCCGGATGGCCAACCGCGACCATCGCTTCGTCGAGATCCAGCCCGGCGACACCGTGATCGTCAGCGCCAGCCCGATCCCCGGCAACGAGGAATACGTCAGCCGGACGATCGACAACCTGTTCAAGGCCGGCGCGAACGTCTTCTACCACACCATCAAGCGGGCCCACGTCTCCGGCCACGCCAGCCAGGAAGAGCTGAAGCTGATGCTCGGGCTGACGAAGCCGAAGTACTTCATCCCGATGCACGGCGAGTTCCGGATGCAGGTCCAGCACGGCCGGCTGGCGATCGAGACCGGGGTCGCCCCGGAGAACGTGTTCATCATCGAGAACGGCCAGCCGATCGAGATCGACACCGACGGGGTCGCCCATCGCGGCGCGCCGGTCACGGCCGGCTACGTCTTCGTCGACGGCCTGTCGGTCGGCGAGGTCGGCGAGATCGTCCTGCGCGACCGGAAGTCGCTCGCCAACGACGGGATGTTCATGATCGTCGTGACGATCGACAAGCAGACCGGCAACGTCGTCGGCCGGCCCGAGATCATCACCCGGGGCTTCGTCCGCGAGAACGAGCAGGACCCGATGATGGGGGAGGCGATCGAGCGGATCCTCGTCTCGATCCAGAACCCGGGCGACCACATCAGCGAGATCGGGCTGTTGAAGAGCCAGATCAAGGACGGCGTGTCGCGCTACCTGTACGAGCAGACGAAGCGCCGGCCGATGGTCTTCCCGGTCGTGGTGGAGGTCTGAGGGTGGCCTCGAAGCGCCGGACGCCGACGCGCCGCACCCGGACCCGCCGGCGAACCGGTCCCGGCCTGCCCGGGATCGCGTTTCCCGCGGTCGGTCCAGAGGTCGCCCGCTCGATCGTCGGGATCTGCTTTCTCGTCCTGGGTGCGGTCACCCTGATCGCGCTCGCCCTGCCGGGCCAGGGCGCGCTGACCGACTGGTGGCGCGACTCGATCGCGCCGTGGTTCGAGACCGGACGCTGGCTCCTGCCGTTCCTCCTCCTCGGCGCCGGCTGGTACCTGGAGTGGGGTCCCGGCAAGCGGCCGAACTCGGGCTGGGGCGCGACCCTCAGCGGCGTCGCTTTGGCGTACGTCGGCTTCCTCGGGGCGTTCGAGGTGCTCGACCTGACCCTGTTCGGGACCGACCGCGGCGGTGGCCGGATCGGGCGGTTCCTCGGCGGGCTCCTCGAGCCGCTCCTGACCGGCCCCGGAGCCTTCGTCGTCTGCCTGGCGATCTTCGCGATCGGGCTGATGCTCGCCTTCAACCTCCAGCTCAAGCAGCTGACCCGGCCCGGGACGCGCCTCGCCCGCTGGTTCGGCACGACCGCGGCGGCCTCGATGCGGCGGGAGCCGGCCGGCGGGCCGGTCGTCGCGGCGCGCACCGGCCGGGCGGGCCGGGGAAGCACCGCCGTGGCGAGCGACAACGGCCATGCCCCGCTCGCGCCGTCGCGGCTCGAGCCCCACGGGGACGGCGGCGGCGGGCTCGCCCCGAGCATCCTCGACCAGCCGGCGCCGCGGGCCGGCGCCGCCCCGATGAGCCAGACGGTCTGGACCGGCAGCGCCGACGGCGTCGCGGGCGCCCCGGCTCGCGGCGGGCCTGCGACGGCCCTCGCGCCCCGCGTCGCGGCCGCGATCGGCGAGATCCCGACCGCGCTCGAGTCGCTCCAGGCGATCGACTGGACGCTGCCCTCGATCGAGCTCCTGGACCCGCGCCCGGCCGTTCGGACAGGCATCGGGCTCGACCATGCCTCGAACACGAAGCGGATCGAGGAGAAGCTCCTGAGCTTCGCGATCCCGGCCAAGGTGGTCGGCGTCAACTCGGGGCCGGTCGTGACCCAGTACGAGGTCAAGCCCGAGCACCACGTCAAGGTTGCCCGGATCGAGGCCGTCGCGGACGACCTGGCCATGGCCCTCTCGGCCCGCTCGATCCGGATCGAGGCGCCGATCCCGGGCAAGGACGTCGTCGGGATCGAGATCCCCAACTCGATCAGCGAGGTCGTCGGCTTCCGGCCGCTCGTCGAGGAGACGAACATGCTCGGCGCGACGAGCCCGCTGACGTTCGCCCTCGGCCGCGACGTGTCGGGCAAGTCGATCGCGGTCGACCTGGCCAAGATGCCCCACCTCCTGATCGCCGGCGCGACCGGCTCCGGCAAGAGCGTCTGCGTCAACGCCCTGATCACGAGCCTCCTGATGCGGGCCCGGCCCGACGAGGTCCGGATGATCCTCGTCGACCTCAAGCGGGTCGAGCTCGCCCCGTACAACGGCCTGCCCCACCTCCTCCAGCACGTGATCGTCGAGCCGGGCGAGGCGAAGGCCGTCCTGAACTGGGCGGTCCGCGAGATGGAGGAGCGCTACAAGATCCTGGCCGGCCACAGCGTCCGGAACATCGGGGCCTACAACGGCCGCCCGGAGGTCGCCGAGGAGGAAGGCGACGAGCGGATGCCGTACATCGTCCTGATCATCGACGAGCTGGCCGACCTGATCATGCGCGAGGGCCGCAAGGTCGAGGACCCGATCGTGAAGATCGCCCAGAAGGCGCGCGCCGTCGGGATCCACCTCGTCCTCGCCACCCAGCGGCCGTCGGTCAACGTCGTGACCGGGCTGATCAAGGCGAACGTGCCGTCGCGGATCGCCTTCGCGATGGCCTCGATGATCGACTCCCGGACCGTCCTCGACGCGCCCGGCGCGGAGGACCTGATCGGCCGCGGCGACATGCTCTACCAGCCGGTGGACCTGCCCCGCCCGGTCCGGATGCAGGGCGTCTTCGTCGGCGACACCGAGGTCGCCGAGATCACGAAGCACTGGCTCGACCAGACCGGCGGACGGACGTACTACGACGAGGACATCCTCGCCTTCACCGACGCCGAGGAGGGCAACGGCGCCGACGGCGGCCAGTTCGGCTGGCTCCGGAAGTACGGCGTCGACGAGCAGACGATCCCGGCGGCCGAGCTCGTGGCGACCTCGCAGCGGGCGAGCACGTCGATGCTCCAGACGAAGCTGAAGCTCGGCTTCGCTCGGGCCAGCCGGGTGATGGACGAGCTCGAGCGGTACGGGATCATCGGTCCGCAGGATCCGCGCAACCCCGCGTCGCCGCGCCAGATCTACGGCCCGGACAACTGGCTCCGGACCATCGACGGCGGTGACGGGGCGGACGAATGAACGATCGTCCCATCGTCGCGATCTGGACCTCGGTGAGGGACGCGGTATCCTCTGCCTCGAGGTCGGCCGCGGGCGCGCGCGCGGTTGCGGACGGCGAGGACGGACATCGATGACGACGAGGGACGACGCGCGACGCGCCGCCGGCGAGCCGCGGCCCGAGAGCCTGCGGCTCGTGCCGCCGCGCCCGGAGCCCGACCGTCCCGACCCCGACCGGCCCGACCCGGATCGCGATCCCGACCGCCGCGGGGACCGGGCCAACGGTCGCGACGCCGACCGTGGCCGGCGCGACGCCACTCGCGGCGGCGCGGAGGCCGAGGCCGGCGGCGCGCCCCGTCAGGCGCCGCTCCAGGAGCGGCTCTACGCCGCGCGCGAGCGGAAGGGCGTCGACCTCTACCGGGCCGAGCGCGACACGAAGATCCGGGCGCGCTACCTCGCCGCCCTCGAGCGCGGCGAGTACCGCGAGCTGCCGGGCGACGTCTACACGAAGGGCTTCCTGCGCAACTACGCCCTGTACCTCGGCCTCGACCCCGAGGAGGTCGTCGGGCAGTGGCGCCGGGAACGCGGCGACAGCGGCCCGAGCAAGGCGATCCTGACCGTTCCGCGGCCGATCGCCCAGCCGCGCCCGGGGCTCCAGTTCTCGCCGGGCATCGTCGTCGCGGCCCTGCTGACGATCCTGATCGTCGGCGTCGGGGCCTGGCTCGGCCTGCAGGTCATGCGCTTCGCCAAGCCGCCGACCCTCGCGGTCACCTCGCCGCGCGAGGCCACGGTCGAGCTCCCCGAGGACGCGACCTCGTTCACGTTCGAGGGGACCTCGATCCCGGGCGCCACGATCACGGTCGAGATGGCCGGCGGGTCGCGCCAGGCCTCGGCCGACTCGACCGGGCGCTGGACCCTGACGATCGATCTCCGACGCGGCCGGAACGAGTTCAAGTTCGACGCGACCGATCCCGACACCGGCAAGCACGCCGAGCAGCCGGCGCTCGTCGTGATCACGGTTCCCGTCAGCGAGATCCAGGCCCCGAACCTGACCGTCGACCAGCCCGTCGCCGACACGACCTTCGAGAACGGGGCGATCTCCGTCCAGGGCTCGGCCGTGAACGCCACCACCGTGACGGTCACCGCCCGATACGACGGCCCGATCGGGAGCGTCCGCGCCAGCCCCAGCCCGCCACCGTCCACCGCGCCGTCCGCTCCGGCCTCCGCGACGCCGTCCGGCGGTCCGTCGGCCGCCCCGTCAGGCGGTCCGTCGGACGGGCCGGCGCCGATCACCATCCCGGTCCGGTCCGACGGCACGTGGGACACCGGCACGACCCCGCTCCAGCTGACGACCGGCGAGTGGACGATCACCGTCACGGCCTCGAACGAGGCCCGCAAGTCGACGACCCAGACCCGTCACGTGTCGGTCGCCTACCACGGCGTGAACCTCGTCGTGACGATCAAGGGCGGCGCCGCCTGGATCAAGGTGTGGGTGGACGACAAGATCGATCCGACGGTCGGCCGCGCCGGGCGGACGTATCGCGATGGCCAGGTCCTGACGTTCTCGGGCGAGACCTCCGTCGAGGTCCGGACGGGGTCGTCGGGGGCGACACTGTTCACCCTGAACGGCCAGTCGCTCGGCGCGCTCGGGAAGCGCGGCATCCCCGAGACCTGGCTCTTCAAGCCGCCGGCGGCCCCGACGAAGACCCAGCGCAACTGACGATGGGCGGCGGCGGCGACCCGCTCGGCGAGCTCGCGGTCCGGCTGCAGGCGGCCTGCATCGGGGCCGGGGCGACGGTTGCCGTCGCCGAATCGTGCACGGGCGGGGTGATCGCGGCCGCCCTGACCGACGTCGCCGGCTCGAGCGGCTACTTCCTCGGCGGCGTCGTCTCCTATTCGAACGAGGCCAAGCGCGACCTGCTCGGCGTCGACGAGGCGATCCTCGCGGCCCACGGCGCCGTGAGCGCCCAGGCTGCCCGGGCGATGGTGGTCGGCGCCCGGGATCGGCTCCACGCGACGATGGCCGCGTCGGTGACCGGGATCGCCGGCCCGGACGGTGGGACCGCCGAGAAGCCGGTCGGACTCACCTATCTCGCGGTGGCGGACTCCGACGGGGTCGAGGTCCGCCGGATCGTCTGGCCCGGCGACCGCGCGGCGAACCGCCACGACAGTGCCATCGCCGTCCTGGAGCTCCTCCTCGAGCGGGTCACGGCGCTCGCCCAGCGCGAGGACGGTCCCCTCGCTCCGGCCGGCGCGCCGTCCGACTCCGGGTGACCGGAGCCGCGACCCCGGGCACGGGCCTGCTCCCGGCACGTCTCGCCCGCCCGATCGCGGCGGCGGAGCGGATCCACGTCGTGGGGGCGGCGGGCGCCGGCGCGAGCGCCGCCGTCCTCCACGCGGCGTGGGCCGGCGGCGTCGCCGACGGCTGCGACCCCGGCGGGCCGTCGCCGTACACGGCGGCGATCGACGCGGCCGGGATCGCCCTCGCCTGGGAGCACGACGCAGCGCACGTGACCACGCCGCCCGGCCCGGACCGGCTGGCGGTCACGAAGGCGCTCACCGCGATCCAGCCCGACCACCCCGAGCTCGAGGCCGCCCGCCGGGCGGGGATCCCGATCGAGCCGTGGCAGCAGGTGATCGCGGACGCGGCCGTCGGGCGAACGCTCGTCGGCGTGGCGGGGACCCACGGCAAGAGCACGTCGGCGGGCTGGCTCGTCCACGTCCTCGCGGCCGCCGGCGGCGACCCGGCGGCGTTCGTCGGCGCCCTCCTGCCGCCGTCGCTGACGGGCGGCCCGCCGGCCACCGCGCGCCGGGGCTTCGGCCCGGTGTTCGTCGTGGAGGCCGACGAGTACGCCGGCAACTTCGACGCCTACCGGCCGGCGATCGCCATCGTGACCTCGGCCGAGTGGGACCATCCCGACGTCTTTGCGGACCGAGCCGCGGTCGTCGCCGCCTTCGACCGCTGGCTGCGCGCGGCGGCCGAAGCGGCCGAGCCGGCGGCCGGCGTGACCGGCGCCGACGGGCTCCCGGTCGCCGTGATCAACGTCGCCGACCCGGGCGCCGCCGAGCTCGCCGCCGGCCTCCGCGACTGGCCGGGAACGATCCTGGCAACCGCGATCGTGGACGCCGACGCGGCGCGCGCGGCGAGCTTCGGGCGGGGGATCGCGGAGCAGTACGCGACGGCGGGTGGCCCGGCACGGGCGCTCCTCGGGCGGATCGTCGCGACGGATCCGGACACGACGACGATCGAGATCCACGGGCTGGACGACCTTCGCGGGCCGCTCGCCGTCCGGCTGGCGACCGCCGGCCGCCACAACGCGGCCAATGCCCTCGGCGTCGCGGGGGCGGCGCTCGTGACGGGCGTCGCCGCGGACGCCATCGCGGCCGGTTTGGCGTCGTTCGGCGGCGTCGGCCGCCGGCTCGAGCGCAAGGGCAAGGCGGCCGGCGTGGTCGTCTTCGACGACTACGGCCACCACCCGACCGCGATCCGCGAGACGATCGCCGCGGTCCGCCAGCGCGCGCCGGGCAGCCGCGTCTGGGCGGTCTACGAGCCGCTGACCTTCCACCGCACCGCGGCCCTCCTCGACGAGTTCGCGGCGGCGCTCGCCGAAGCCGATGCCGTCGCGATCGCCGACATCTGGGCCGGCCGCGACCCGGACACCACGATCGCGTCGGCGGCGGGCCTTGCCGAGGCCGTGTCCCGGCGGGCGCCGCAGATCCCCGTGGCTGCGCCGGGCTCGGTCGAGGCGACGGCCGCGTGGCTGGCCGGCGAGGTCCGCGACGGGGACGCGGTGCTCGTCATGGGCGGCGGCCGGAGCTACCGGATCGGCGAGCTCCTCCTGGAGGCGCTGGCCGACCGCTGATCGGTCGATCAGGGCATACTTGAGCGGTCATCCCAGAGATCGCGGCGCCCCGTCCGGCGCGCCGTCGATCGCCGCACTGCAGGGAGGCCCATGGCCGGAGACGTTTCCTTCGACGTCGTCAGCGACTTCGACGAGCAGGAGCTGCGCAACGCGCTCGACCAGGTCCGGCGCGAGGTCGGCCAGCGCTTCGACTTCAAGGGCGTGACGGTCGAGCTCGAGCAGGGCAAGGACGAGCTCACCCTCGTCACCGACGACGAGTACCGGGCCGCCGCGATCAAGGACCTGATCGAGTCGAAGGCCGTTCGCCGCAACCTGTCGCTGAAGATCTTCGACTGGGGCAAGGTGGAGCCGTCCGGCGGGAGCAAGGTCCGCCAGGTGATCACGCTCCGGCGCGGGCTGAACGACGAGCTGGCGAAGAAGCTCAGCAAGCTGATTCGCGAGGAGTTCCCGAAGGTCAAGCCACAGATCCAGGGCGACGCCGTCCGCGTCTCGGGCAAGAGCAAGGACGAGCTCCAGCGGGTGATCGTCCGGCTGCGCGAGCTCGAGGACGTGCCGGTCCCGCTCCAGTTCGAGAACTACCGGTAGCCCGCCGATGATGCCCGGCTCGCGCTACGCCCGGTTCCTGATGATCATCGTCGCGATCGTCGTGGCCCTCGGCATGGTCGTGGCCATGGCCGGCGCGCCCGGCGCGCCCTGATGGTCGACGAGCGGACCGAGCCGGAGGCGGCGACCGAGCGGGAGGCGGCGACCGAGCCGGAGGCGGCGATCGCCGAACCCGAGGCGGCGAACGCCGAACCCCAGGCGGCGATCGAGCCCGAAGCGGTGACCGAGGCCGCCGAGACGATAACCGGGGCCGACGAGGCTGCCGAGGCCGTGCCGGAGCCCGACGAGGCGCCGGCCGAGCCAGAGCCCGAGGGGACGCCCGAGCCTGCCAAGTCGGCGCCGGACCCTGCCGAGTCGGCGCCGGACCCTGCCGAGTCGGCGCCGGACCCTGCCGAGTCGGAACCCGAGCCCGAGGCGGTCCCCGAGCCCGAGCCGGCCGGAACCCGCCGGGCCGCGAACCGTCGGACGGTTCATCGCCGACGCCCTCCGCGCGGCCGGTGTGCGCTATGCCTTCACCGTGCCGGGCGAGAGCTTCCTGGGCCTCCTCGAGGGGTTGCAGGCGGCCGGCATCCGGGTCGTCGCGACCCGCCACGAGGGCGCGGCAGCATTCATGGCCGAGGCCCACGGCCAGCTGACCGGCCGGCCGGCGGCGGCGATCGGGACGCGCGGTGTCGGCGCGGCGAACCTGGCGATCGGGATCCACACGGCCCGCCAGGACTCCTCGCCGATGTTCGCCCTCGTCGGCCAGGTCGAGCGCGGCTTCCGCGGCCGGGAGGCGTTCCAGGAGATCGACCAGGCGACGACGATCGGCGGCCTGGCCGTCCACGCGATCGAGCTGACCGCGCTCGCCGACGTTCCGCGGATGGTCGGAGACGCCGTCCGGGCGGCCCTCGTCGGGCGGCCGGGGCCCGCCTACCTGTCGATCCCGGAGGACCTCCTCGACGAGGAGCTGCCGGCCGGAACCCAGCTGGACACCTCGCGCCCGGCCCCGACGCGACCGGAGCCGGAGGACGTTCGGGCCGTGCTCCATTTCCTCGCTCGCGCCGAGCGCCCGGTCATCCTCGCCGGGGGCGGCGTGCTCCGCGCCCGGACCTCGACCGACCTCGTCCGGCTCGCCGAGCTCCTGCGGGTTCCGGTCGTGGCCGGCTGGCGGCGCGGCGACGTGATCCCGAATGACCACCCGCTCTACCTCGGCATGGCCGGCTACGGCAGCCCGTCGGTCGTGCGCGAGCGACTCGAGCGCGCCGACGCGATCCTCGTCCTCGGCTGCCGCCTGTCCGAGATCACGTCCTTCGGCTATTCGATCCCGGCCGAGGGCCAGGCCTGGATCCACGTCGACGTCGAGCCGCTCGAGGCCCGCCAGGGCCTCCCGCCGCCGGTGCGCTCGATCCGGTCCGACGCGCGGGCGTTCCTCCGGGCGGCGGTCGCACGCCTCCAGGAGTCGGTCCTCGACGCCGCGTCTGCCGATGCCCGGGCCGCCGCCAACGCCACCGACCGGGCGGCTTGGGAGGCGGCGACGAGCCTGGGTCCGGAGCCGTGGTCGGGGCCCGGCGTCCACCCGGGGCACGCGGTCGCGACGGTCCGACGGCTCGTTCCCGACGACACGATCGTGACGACCGATGCCGGGAACTTCGGGCTCTGGGTTGCTCGCCACTTCCGCTTCCGGCGGCCGGGGACGTTCCTCGGACCGACATCGGGCGCGATGGGCTACGGCCTGCCGGCGGCGATCGCGGCCGGCCTCGTCCACCGCGATCGGACCGTCGTCGCGTTCGCCGGCGACGGCGGCTTCGCGATGACGATGGCCGAGCTCGAGACCGCGGTCCGCGAGAAGGCCAAGGTGATCGCGATCGTCTTCGACAACGAGCGCTACGGCACGATCCGGATGCACCAGGACCGCCGCGGCGGGGCCGAGGCGGTGATCGCGACCGATCTCGGCCCGATCGACTTCGCCGCGATCGCCCGGGCCTGCGGCGCGCGCGGGATCCGGGTCGAGACCGATGCGGCGTTCGAGCAGGCGGTCCGCCAGGCGCTGGCCAACGATCGCCCGACGGTCATCCAGGTCGCGCTCGACCGGGGCTGGGTCGCGCCCGATCGCGACTTCGTGCCCGGCGCCTGACCCGCGGTGCGGCGCACGTACCATCTGACGCCCCGCGACTGGTGGGAGGCCGCCGATCCGGAGGCGCCGCTCGGAGCGCCGTCGCTCGCGGCCGAGGGGTTCATCCACTGCACCGACGGCGCCGCGGAGATGGTCGCCACCGCCAACCGCCACTACGCCGCCGATCCCCGCCCGTTCGTCGTCCTCTCGATCGACCTCGACCGGGTCACCAGCCCGTGGCGGATCGACGATCCCGGCCGCATCTACCCCCATGTGTTCGGGCCGCTCGACCGCGTCGCGATCGTGGCCGCGGTCGCTGCCCCGCGCGACCCCGACGGCACCTTCCTCGCCTTCGAGACCTGACGGCCCGCGGGCGGGTATCGTCTGGTGATGGCCCGAGCGACGAAGGACCCGAGCGACCCGGACGACGCGCCGCTGAAGCGCCTCGGCGGCGGCCGCTGGCAGACCCGCGACGAGCGCTTCACGATCGAGCCCCAGTCGGGCACGTGGGTCGTCGTCGACGGCGAGCAGACCGACGACCTCGGGTTGCCGCTCGTCCGCGGGCCGTTTCCGAGCCTCACCAGCGCGAAGGCGGCGATCGCCGGCGCCCGGGCCGGGGGCCCGGCGGCATCGCCGCTGGCCGAGCAGATCGAGCGGCGACGACGCGCGCCGGTCGAGGGCGCCGAAGCGCGGTCGGGTCCTGGGGCCGCTCCGCGACCGAAGGCGCAGGCCGCCGCGCGCGGGGGGCCGTCGGCGGGTCGCGGTCGCCCGAGCGCCGCGGCGTCATCGGTCAGACCACGGCGCCGGCCCGACGGGTCGGAGAGGGCGGAACGGGATGATGCGCCGCGTGAGCCAGGCTGGCTGGCCGACCTCGAGCCGGCCGGGCGCGGCCGGGCGCGGCGTCTGATCGCCCGCCTCACCGAGGACGGGGCACCGGACGCCGAGGGTCTCGTCCGGCGCGACGTCGTGGGTGGGGTGCCGGCCCTGGCGGCCCACGCCATCGCCCGGCGCCTGGAGCGGCTCGCCGACGACGCCGCGCCGGCCACGGTCGCCGAGATCCTCGTGGACGGCCGGGACGAGGCGCTCGGGGTGCGCTGGCGGCTCGTCGACGGAGAGGGCCGGCCGATCGTCCTGGAGTCCGGCAGGCGCCGCCGCCGCTGATTGCCGACGGCGCGTGGCGGCGCGGGGTCAGTCGCGACTCGTCACCGGCAGGTCGGTCCTGGCCCGGAGGTGGAAGGCGATCCCGTAGACGTCACCGCTCTCGGGATCGCGCCGGGGGACCGCGGTCAGACGCCAGGTCCCATCAGGCCGCTCCACCCAGCGAGCCAGCGGCCGGCCCTCACCGAGCACCCGGTCGAGGAGGGCGAACGCCTCGCCGGGCAGGTCGAGCATCGACTCCCGGGCGGGCAGGCCGACGGCGTCGTCGCCGAACATCCTCCGGAAGGCCAGGTTGCCGTAGACGACGACGTGGCCGGGGCCGCTGGCGAACCCGGCCGGCCGGCGGGCGAAGGCGGGCAGATCGGGTTCCAGGTCCTCGGCGGGACGGCGCGGCTCGCCCATGGGCTCCATCTTGCGCCGCCCGGGCGCGGGCTGCAGCCGGCGGGCCGCCGCGCGCTCGGTCGCCCTGCCCGTAGACTCCGCCGATGAAGATCGGTTTGGCGCTCCCCCAGGCCGCGGCCGACGGCGCGGGTGGAACCTGGCCGGAGATCGCCGGGCTCGTCCACGAGGCGGAAGCCGGCGGCGCCGACAGCGTCTGGCTCAGCGATCACTTCTTCTACCGCGAGGCGGACGCCCCGCTCGGGAGCGAGACGGGCTATCACGAGGCGTGGACCCTCCTCAGCGCCCTCGCCGCAGTCACGACCCGGGTCGAGATCGGCACCCTCGTCCTCGCCACCTCGTTCCGGCCGGCAGGGCTGCTCGCGAAGATGGCCGTGACGGCCGACGCCGTCGCCGGCGGGCGGTTGATCCTGGGCCTCGGCTGCGGCTGGCACGAGCCCGAGTACGAGGCGTTCGGATACCCGTTCGACCACCGCGTCGGGCGCTTCGAGGAGGCCCTCCGGATCGTCGCGCCGCTCGTCCGCGGCGAGCGCGTCACGTCCGACGGCACGTACCAGCACGTTCGCGACGCCGCGATCCTGCCGCCGCCGATCCGGCCCCGGCTGCCCATCCTCGTCGCGGCCAAGGGCGACCGAATGCTGCGCCTGACCGCCGAGCTCGCCGACGCGTGGCAGACCGCGTGGTTCGGCCTCCCGGACGACCGCTTTCGGGAGCGTCACGAGCGCCTCCTGGCGGCGTGCGCGGTCGTCGGCCGCGACCCGGCCACGCTCGAGATCACCGTCGGGCTCGACGTCGGCGGGGACGCCGCGGTGCCCGCCGGCTCGCCCTCGCTCCCCCTCGACGCCGGCGCCCTCGCCGACGCCTTCGCCGTCTGGCAGGCCGAGGGAGCGGCCCACGTCCAGCTCGCCCTCCGCCAGGCGACGTCCGCGTCGTTCGCGACCGTCCTCGAGGCCATCGAGCGCTTCCGGGGCTGACCGCGCAGCCCATCGCCGGTTGCGGGGCCCGCCCGGGCGGTGCAGGTCAGGCCGGCTTGCGCTTCCGGGCTCGCTGCGGCGCGGCCTTCCCGGCGGCTTCGCGCTGGGCGTCCTGGATCTGCTTGAAGACCTTGCCCATGCCGGGCTTCATCAGGTCGCGGGCCGCGGCCGCCGCCTCGCGGTCGCGTCGCCGGATCCGTTCCGCTTCGCGGGGATCGAGCGGTTCGTCGGTCATCGCCGTGGATCGTCCCGCGCCGGGAGGCGGGCCGTCAACCCGCTCGGCCGGCGAACGGACCGGGTCGGGCGCCGGTCGAGCGGGGCGAGCCCTCAGACGTTGCTGCCGGTCACGATCACGACCGCCGGGCCGTCGGGGCGCGGGCCGGCCAGCAGCCCGGCCCAGGACGCCGCCGCCGCGCCCTCGACGCTGATCCCGAGCTCGGCGGTCAGCTCAGCCTGGGCGTCGCGCAGGGCATCGTCCGACACGATCCGCATCTCGTCCACCCGGCCGGTCATCAGCTCGACCGCCGCCGGGATCGCGATCCGGGAGGCGATCCCGTCGGCGTAGGTCGAGACCGACGGCGTGTCGATCGGCCGGCCGGCGCGCCAGCTGAACGTCATCGCCGCTTGTTACAACATGTTGCGATAACCTGTGCCTGACAGCACCGCTCGAACACGAGGTACCCCTGCATGCCCGTCGCTCCGCGTTCGCTCGCCGTGCGGCGCGCGTTGCTCGCCGCGCTGATCGTCGCCGTCGTCGGCGCGATCGGTGGCTGCAGCGCCGCGACCGGCTCGGGCGCGCCCGTGAGCGGGGCCGGAGGATCATCGCTCGGGTGGCAGGACACCCTGACCGGCGGACCCGACAAGCTCGACGTCGCCACGACGGTCGCCCCGATCAGCTCGATCGCCCGGAACATCGGCGGCGACCGGATCCGCCTCCGCGGGATCATTCCCGACGCGACGAACTCGCACACCTTCGAGCCTGCGCCGTCCGATGCGCAGACCCTGGCGAAGGCCGACCTGATCATCGTCAACGGCCTCCACCTGGAGCAGCCGACGCTCGACATGGCCGAGGCGTCGAAGTCGCGCCGCCGCCGAGGTCAAGCAGCTCGGCGACAGCACGATCGGCGAGCAGGACTGGCTGTTCGACTTCAGCTTTCCCCAGTCCGCCGGCGACCCCAACCCGCACCTCTGGATGAACGTCCGCTACGCGCTCCGGTACGCCGACCTGATGCGCGGCTGGTTCGGGGCGGCCGACCCCGCCAACCAGGCGGCCTACGACGCCAACTACGCCGCGTTCAAGACCCGCCTCGACCAGCTCGACGGGATGATCCGGGCCGGTGTCGCCACGGTCCCGAGCGGCGACCGCAAGCTGCTGACCTACCACGACTCGTGGGCCTACTGGGCGCGCGAGTACGGGTTCACGGTCATCGGGGCGGTCCAGGCGTCGGACTTCTCCGACCCGAGCCCGCAGGAGGTCGCCCGGCTCATCGAGCAGATCCGCGACGAGCACGTCCCGGCCGTCTTCGGCTCGGAGGTCTTCCCGAGCCCGGTCCTCGAGCAGATCGCCCGCGAATCGGGCGCCCGGTTCATCGACCAGCTGAGCGACGACGAGCCGCCCGGCGCGCCGCAGAGCGGCGGCCACACCTACGTCGGGATGCTCAAGAAGGACATGCAGGTGATGATCGGCGCGCTCGGCGGCGACCCGGCGATCTTCGACCCGCTCGACGTGACCGACACGTGGCAGCCGTGACCGCGGCGACGGCCCGGGATGCGACGGCGCCGAACGATCCCCGAACCGGCTCGGACGAGGCCCTCGTGACGTTCGCCGGCGTGTCGTGCGGCTACGACGGCCCGCCGGTCCTCCGCGACGTCGACCTGGCGATCCGCCGGGGAGCGTTCGTCGGGATCGTCGGCCCGTCCGGCGCCGGCAAGACGACGCTGCTCCGGGCGATCGTCGGCGTCGTCCCGCGGGTCGAGGGGCGGCTGACCGTGGAGGGCAGGACGGTCACCCGGGGCGCGACGACCGGGGTCGGCTGGGTGCCCCAGCTCGAGACCGTCGACTGGAACTTTCCGGCGACGGTCAGCGAGGTCGTCCTGATGGGCCGCTGGGCCGAGCATCCGTGGCGCGCCTGGGCGTCGGCCGAGGACCGTCGCCGGGTCGATCGGCTGCTTGAGCGGCTGGGCATCGGCGGCCTCGCCGGGCGCCACATCCGGGAGCTGTCGGGCGGCCAGCAGCAGCGGGTCTTCCTCGCCCGGGCGCTGATCTCCGATCCCGCCCTCCTCCTCCTCGACGAACCGACGAGCGGGGTCGACCTCAAGACCCGCGACGACATCCTCCACCTGCTGGCGGACCTCAACGCGGACGGGATCACGATCGTCCTGACGACCCACGAGCTCAACACGGTCGCCGCCCATCTGCCGTGGGTCGTGTGCGTCAACGGCGCGATCGTGGCGGAGGGCGACCCCGACGAGATCTTCACCTCCGAGATCCTCGGCCGGACCTACGGCGCCGAGCTTCGCGTCGTCCGCCAGGACGGGCTCGTCCTCGTCGCCGACGCCGCGCCGCACCGCCTCCGCGACGCCCTGCGCCACCGCCACGGCGACCTCGAGCACGCCCACCACGAGCATCCCGCCCACGAGCACGGAGCGACCGCCGGCGACGCCGCCGACGGAGCGCCCGTCGGAAGCCCGCCGGCCGTCGGCGCGCCGGACCACGAGCACCTGCGGTGAGCCTGCTCGAGGAGCCGTTCGCCTTCGAGTTCTTCCGGCAGGGCCTGCTGGCGTCGGGCCTCGTCGGCGCGCTGTGCGGGATGCTCGGCGTCTACATCGTCCTCCGTCGGATGAGCTACATCGGTCACGGGCTCTCGCACTCGGTGTTCGGCGGCGCGGTCGTCGGCTACGTCCTGACCCTGAACTTCTACCTCGCGGCCGGGTTGTGGGGGTTCCTGTCGGCGCTCGCGATCAACGCGACCGCACGGCGCCGGCGGATCGGGGCCGACGCGGCGATCGGGATCGTGACGACCGCCAGCTTCGCCGTCGGCGTGGCCCTGATCAGCAAGACGCGGAGCTTCACCCGGAACTTCGAGGCGGCCCTGTTCGGGAACATCCTCGGCGTCACCACGCTCGACCTGATCGTGGTGGCGGTCGTGACGGTCGCCGTCGCGGCGTTCATCGTCCTCTTCTACAAGCGCCTGCTCTTCGTGACGTTCGATCCCGAGGTCGCCCCGATCTACGGGGTGAACATCGGCCTGGTCGACACCCTGTTCGCGCTGGCGATGGCGGCGACGATCGTCGCCTCGATCAACGTCGTCGGCGTGACCCTGATCGCGGCGACCCTCGTGATCCCGTCGACCTCGGCCCGGCTCCTGACCGACTCGTTCGGCCGGATGATCGCGATCTCGACGGTCATCGGCGCCCTGTCGGGGATCGTCGGGATGTATGTCAGCTACTGGCTCGACGTGTCGTCCGGGGCCACGATCGTCCTCCTCGAGGCGTCGGTGTTCCTCGCCTGCCTCGTCCTGACCACCGTGACCCGGCGCCGTCCCTCCTGGGTCAGCCAGCCGATCCCGGTCCTCGCCCGCGAGCGACCGGCGGACGACTTCGAGTGAGCCGCGCCGCCGGCGACCGGGGCGCCGCCGCCACGCCTGCGTGGCCGGACATCCGGGCCGAGCTGCGGACCCGCGGCCTGCGCTGGACGCCGCAGCGCAAGCTCATCCTCGAGGTCCTCGGCGAGGCCCGCGGCCACGTCACGGGAAGCGCGATCGTGGATCGCTGCCGCGAGCGCGACCCGGGCACGACGCCGTCGACCGTCTATCGGACCCTCGACGTCCTCGAGGGTCTCGGCTACCTGCACCACAGCCATGGGCCCGACGGCCGCGAGGAGTATCACGTCCTGCCGGCGGGCGAGCACGCCCACCTCCAGTGCGTCAGCTGCGGCGGATCGTGGGAGGTCGATCCCGCCGAGACAGCGTCGCTGGTCGCCGATCTCGAACGGGGCCGGCGGTTCCACGTGGACGTCGGCCACCTGACGATCGCCGGACGGTGCGGGGACTGCACATCGACGGACTGACCCGGACGGGCTGGCCGCGGCGTGGCCGGAGCGTGGATCGATCAGCGGCCCGCGCCGTGCCGGGCTCCGTCAGCTCCGTCGACCGGAACCGGCTCAGGTTCACGGTAGGGAGGGATGCGCGGCAGGAGGAACGAGAAGACGACCCCGAGCATGACGAAGCCTGCGGCGAGGAATCCCGCGGCCCGTGTCGCATCGACGAACGACTGCTCGGCGACGGCCACGTATGGCGCGAGAACCGATTTGGCGGACGGGCTGGCCAGGAAGGCGGCGACCTCGGGCGGCAGCGGCACCAGCTCGGCGACCTTCGCAGGATCGTCACGCAGCGGCCCGATGGCCTGGCCCGCCGACGCGTCGAGCGCGTCCGCCACGAACTCGCCGA
Organism: uncultured Chloroflexia bacterium; assembly: GCA_963710105.1. Classification (GTDB taxonomy): domain Bacteria; phylum Chloroflexota; class Limnocylindria; order Limnocylindrales; family CSP1-4; genus CF-46. The sequence goes on along the minus strand of CAVPYV010000001.1, from coordinate 1,432,979 downwards.
TCCGCGCGGTCACGGCAGGCGGAATCCCGGCGGGCGGCGTGATCGACCGGAAGCGATCCGTCGACTGACCGACGAGGACGGTGAACAGCGCCGTCCCGATGATCGCGATCCCGAGCGCGGATCCAACCTGGCGGAGGGTCGAGTTCGCCCCGGACGCGATCCCCGATCGCTCGACCGGGACGTCCGACAGGACGATGCTCGTCAGCTGGGCCGTCGCGAACCCGACGCCGATCCCGTACACGAAGAGGGGGATTCCGAGGAGGAGGCCGCTGGTCGTCGTCGAGATCAGGAGGGTCGTGGCGAGGATCCCGACGGCCTCGAGGATCATCCCGGTCGTGACGACCCAGCGCGGCCCGTATCGACGGGCGAGCGTGGCTGCCCCGGGGGCCGCGAAGAACGCGCCGATCGCGAGGGCCAGGAAGACGAGTCCGGTCTCGAAGGCGGAGTAGCCGAGCACGGCCTGGAGGAAGAGCGGAAGGGCGAACAGCAGCCCGAACTCGCCGAGCGCCACGATCGTGCCGGCCAGGTTGCCGTAGCGGAACCCGCGGTGGCGCCACAGGGAGAAGTCGAAGAGGTAGAACCGGCCCGCTCTCCGACGTCGCGTCTCCACGACCGCGAACGCGACGAGCGCGACGGCGCCGAGCACGAGGACGGCCGGGATCATCGAGATCGTCCCGGACGGCCAGGCCCAGCCGAACAGGCTGAACGTGTGCTTCGCGTTCGGTGACCACCAGCCGTACTGGCGGCCCTCGATCAGGCCGAAGACGATCGCGCCGAGACCCAGGGTGATCAGGACGAACCCCGGCAGGTCGAAGCCGGGCCTGGCGTTCTCGTCCCTCGACTCGCCGATGTAGCGCATCGTTCCCGCGATCGCCAGGAGCCCGACGGGCAGGTTGATGAAGAAGGCCCAGCGCCACGACAGGTACGTGGTCAGGGCGCCGCCCAGGAGGGGGCCGACCGCGGCCATGCCGCCGATGACCGATCCCCAGATCCCGAACGCGATGGCGCGGTCGCGCCCCTGGAAGTTCGAGTTCAGGATCGCCTGGGTCGCGGGCAGGATCATCGCCCCGCCAAGGCCCTGGAAGAGGCGGGCGACAAGGAGCAGGTCGCCGCTCGGGGCGAGGCCGGCAACCATCGACGCGCCGATGAACACCACGAGGCCGGCGAGATACAGCCGCCGCCGTCCGAAGACGTCGCCGAGCCGCCCGAGCGTGATCAGGAGGGCGGCGAAGACGAGGGCGTAGATCGTGTTGATCCACTCGGCCTGGGTCGAGTCGAGTCTGAGCTCGCGGATGATCGAGGGGACCGCGACGTTCACGATCGTGGCGTCGACGATGATCATCGCGACGCCGACGCTCAGCATCGCCAGCCCCAGCCATCGACCGCGTCCCGACGCGTGCATCGCCGTGCCCACCGGCGGGCGGTTCGTCGTCGACATCCGTCCTCCACGTCGCGGCTCGACCCGCGCCGTCACGACGCGGGCTCGCCTGGCTGATCCTTGCGTAACGCAACTGTTGCGCTAGGATACTACCGGTGACGACAGCAGGGGGCCGGCAGGGCTCCGAGCGGACGAGGAAGGCCGTCGGCGACGCGCCCGTGTCCGGCCGGCCGGTCGCTGCGGCAGATCGGGTGTCCGACGAGGCCCTCGAGATCAGCCAGCTGGTCGTCGAGCTCGTCCACGTGGCCTACGCCACGCGTCATGTCGATGCCGAGACCGCCCCGGCAGCGGCCCGCGGCGACCCACAGAGCGCCTCGGCGCACGCCATCCGAGCCGCGATCCACGTCTACCAGCATGGCGGCCGGACGATCGGCGAGATCGCGACCGGACTGGGAATCTCGCTTGGCTGGGCAGGTCGCGTCGTCCGCGAGCTCGAGGCGAGCGGGATGGTCAACCGGGCGCCGGACCCGACCGATCGTCGGATCGTCCACGTCGCGCTGACCGCGCGGGCCCTCGAGATGGTGCGTCGAGCCTACCTCTGGCGGGCAGAGGCCATCGAGCGCGCCCTGGCGACCCTTGACGCGAGCGGTCGGGCCGCCGTCGATCGGTTCCTCCGACTCGCGGTCGAGGAGTTGGCCATGGCAGGACGCGACGGTGACGCTCCGCTCGTGGCTCGCGGCTCGCGGCGGGCGGCCCGCGGCCACGGTCGCTGAACCCGCGGGGTTCCCAGCCTCCGCTCGCTCATCGGCAGGTCGCGCTCAGCCCAGGCAGGCCCGCAGGTAGTACAGCCAGAACGCAGGGACCTCGCGGGCGACGAGGAGGGGCATTTCGCTGATCGGGACCGGGTCGACCGCCGGGACGGTCAGGACGTCGATCCCGGCGCCGGAGAACGCGAGCTGGATCCGGGGCAGGTGGTATGCCTGGCTCACCGCGATCAGCCGCCGCGAACCCGCAGCCGTGCCGCCGAGGAGCGTCAGGGCATGGTCGACGGTCGCCTCGGTCGTGATCCCCGTCCCATCGACGAGGATCGCCCCGCGGTCGACGCCGGCGGCGACCGCCCGGTCCCGCATGACCTCGGCCTCGTTGAAGCCGTCGGCTCCGACGCCGCCCGACATCACGAGGGTCTTCACGAAGCCGGTCCGGTAGAGCTCGACCGCCGTCGCGATCCGGTCCGCGAGCAGCGGGGAGGGGGCGCCGGACGCGTACACCCGCGCGCCGAAGACGATCGCCGCGTCGGCCGGGCGGCGATAGTCGGTCGTCCAGAAGAATCCGATCTGGAGGACGGGGAACGCGACGGCCGCGACCACCGCCGCCGCGACCACCGACGCCCGGACGCGCCGTGGGCCGCTGCCCGCGAGGCCGGCGTCGCGCCAGATCGCGACGGCCAGGGCGACGAGCCCGGCGGCGATCGGCAGCGAGAGCGGGATCGGGACCACCGGCCGGACGAGGCCCGAGCCGACGACCTGCCCGAAGCGCACGACGTCACGGATCGCGAACCCGGCAATGACCAGGCACGCGAGCGCGGCGCCGCGGCGGACGACCACGCCGGCCTCCCCGGCTCGACTCCACGCCACGAGCGCGACCCCGAATCCGCCGAGGAGGAGCACTTGGATCGGGCCGGCCAGGTCGCGCAGGTCGACGAACCAGAGGCCCAGGTCGGTGGCGCGTCCGCGCGCCTCGCCGATCAGCCCGAGGAGCGCGAACCCGCCGAGGAACAGGGCGCAGCCACGGGCCGCCACCGCGATCGCGTCCGCCAGCCTCGAACGTCGTTGCACGCCTGCGAGACGAGCCGGCGGTTGCGCGTGTGGCGATCGTTCAGCTCACGCGGACCCGCGTCGGGGTGATCCGGATGGGGACCGAGAACTCCCGGGCCGTCGTCGCCTCGTCCATGTTCCAGTGGGCGAGGGGCTCGCGGTACTTCGCCCGGTAGGCGGCGTGGACGTCCGATCGCGGGATGGACGGATCGACGGCTGCCGTCCCCTCGATCACGAGGAAGTGGTCGGCGTACGGATCGGACTGGAGATGGAACGAGACCTGCGGCGAGCGGGCGATGTTCCGGAGCTTCGGGGTCTCCGGCATGCTGTAGAAGAGGATCGTCGGTCCGTCGCGCAGGAATGAGATGACCGACGACTGCGGCCGGCCGTCCGCGGCGACCGTGGTCAGCCAGGCCACGAGGTCGGTCTCGAGGTGGCGGCGGGCCCAATCGGCCTCCTCGCCGACCAGGGCCGCCGCGAGCGGATCGTCGGCCATCGTCAGGTTCCTCCTCGTCGCGCCGGCTCCATCCAGTCTGGCACGCGGGTCAGCGCAGGATCTCGACGACGTCACCGTCCGCGACGACGTGCTCGCGGCCGACGCGCTGGTCGTCGAAGCGGGCGGACGGTCCGCGGATCCGCGCGCCGCTGAACGACGCGGCCAGGTCGTGGTGAACCCAGTCGGCGACGTCGGCAACCGTCGAGCCCGGCTCGAGCGCGATCGGCTCGTCCTCGGTCACGCCGTTCGTCCGGAGCCGGATCCGGATCAGGCCGGTCAACTGCCAGATCCGCTCGCGGAGCGTGTCGAGCGAGGCTTCGTCGAGGATCGAGACGCCGATGACGTCGAACTCCGGGACGGCGGCGGCGAGGCGCGCGACCGAGCCCGGAGCGGCCTCGTCGGACCGCGTCGCCGCGACGATCGCCGGCTTGTCGATGGCGGCCGCCGCGAGCTCGGCCCGAACCGTCGCGAGCTCCGCTGGATCGCCGTCGGCGCGAACGCAGTACACGACCGCGTCGGCGGAGCGGAGGACGCCGAGCAGGGCCCGGCCACCGCCGCGGTCCGCGGACGCTCCCGCGATCAGCCCGGGGATCTCGACGAGCTGGACGAGGACCCCGCCGATCCGGGTCAGGGCCGGTACCGGGCGGAGCGTGGTGAACGCGTAGTCGCCGGTCTTGATCTGGATCTCGGACAGGACCTGGAGAAGCGACGACTTGCCGACGTTCGGCGGCCCGACGAGGGCGATCTGGGCCGCCCCCTCGCGCCGGACCGCGATCGAATCGCGGTGCACGGCGCTCGACCGGACCCGGGTGTCCTCGATCTCGGCGAGCAGGGCCTTGCGAAGGTCGGCGTACGGACCGTTTCGATAGTCGGGCAGCTCGGCGAGGAGGGCCCGGACCTCGCGGATCCGGTCCCGGCCTTCCTTCCCGATCAGCCGCCGCTTGGCGACCTGGGCGAACGTGCGGTGGGGCATGGGCATGGCTGCATCTCGCTCCCTGGGCGGGCGGCGCGTGGCGCGCAGCACGATCCGGCTGCGACGAGCGGCACGCGTCCGGAGCCCGCCCCTTCCATCGACGCTGGTTCTGGAAGGGGCGGCTCAGCCGTTCCGATTCGAGATGGTGGCGAGCCAGGCGTCCTGCGGGCGCCGGCCCAACGATCGGTGCATCGCCGGGCAGGGTACACCGCCGTCGCCGGCGCAGCGCGGCGAATTGGACTGCAACGAGCCTGTGAGCCGGCGCCGGGCCGCGGACTGACCGTGGAGGCCATCGTGGCGACGATGGATTGCGCGACCGACGCTCGCCCCGAGCGCGGCGCCCAACCTGGGAGGCAATCCCCATGCTCTGGGCCATTCTCGTGATCCTGCTGGTGCTCTGGGCCCTCGGCCTGGTCGGCAGCATCGGCGGCGGGTTCATCCACCTCCTTCTCGTGCTGGCCGTGATCGTCCTGGCCGTCCAGCTCCTCCAGGGCCGCCGCTCGATCTGAGTCGCCGGGGGACGGACTCCTCGAAGGCGATCTCGCGTCCGGGCCGCCGCGGGGAGCGGCTCAGCGAGCCGTCCAGCCGCCGTCGATCGTGAGGACGGAGCCGGTGACCATCGCCGCGGCAGGCGAGGCGAGGTACAGGAAGGCGGCGGCGATCTCGTCCGTGGTCGCGACGCGACCGGCGGGGATCCGGGCAAGCACCGAGGCGAGGAACGCGGGCTCGTCGAGCCGCTCGGCCGTGCCGGGGGTGTAGGTCCAGGTCGGCGCGACCGAGTTCACGGTGACGCCGTGCGGCGACCACTCGAGGGCGAGGACCCGGGTCAGGCCGATGACGGCGGCCTTGCTCGCCGAGTAGGCGGCATGCCGTTCGATCCCGACCAGGCCGGCCTGCGAGGCCATGTTGATGATCCGGCCCGAGCCCTGCGGCAGCATCCGCCGGGCGGCCGACTGGCAGGCGAAGAACAGGCCCCGGACGTTGACGGCGAAGAGCTCGTCCCACTCGGCCTCGGTGGCGTCGATGGCGTCATGGTTCGTGCCGAGCCCGGCGTTGTTGACGAGGATGTCGATCCGCCCGAAGGCATTGACGGTCGCCGCGACTGCCGCTTCGATCGAGGCCCGATCGGTCAGATCGAGCTCGACGGCGACCGCCTCGCCTCCGCTCCCGACGATCCGCTCGACGACGGCGGCCGCAGCCGGCATCCGCCGGCCGGCGACCGCGACCCTGGCACCGGCCTGCCCGAAGGCGGCGGCGAGATCGGCGCCGATCCCGCCGGTTGCGCCGGTCACGAGCGCGACCCGGCCCTCGATCGAGAAGCTGGCGGGGTTCACACCATGAGGGTACTCAGTCCGGGCGGCCATGAGGCCGCTTCCACCGAGCGTCGGCCCGGCCGGTCCCGGCTCGCCGGCGCTGACCCGCCGGCGATCGGGGCAGAATGGCGAGATGACCGACCGCGTCCTGCCGACCCCCGACCCCGACGGCGCGCTGCTGCGGCGGGCCACCGCCGCCGACGCTGGCCCCATCGCCATCGTCGTCGATCGCGCGTATCGGCACTACATCCCGCTGCTCGGCCGGACGCCGACGCCGATGCTCGGCGATTTCGCGGCCGCCATCGGCGAGCACGACGTCTGGGTCCTCGACACGGGCAGCGGCCTCGCCGCCGTGATCGAGCTGATCGCGCGGCCGGACCACCTCTGGGTCCACAACGTGGCCGTCGACCCCGACTGGCAGGGCCGCGGGCTCGGCCGCCGGTTGCTGGCCTTCGCCGAGGCCGAGGCCCTCCGACTGGGCCTCCCCGCGGTCGGGCTCCTGACGAACGAGCGCTATCTGGCGAACATCGCGATGTACGAGCGCTACGGCTATCGCGAGACGCACCGCGAGCCGTACGGTGGCACGGACCTGATCCACTTCCGCAAGCCGATCGAGGGCTGAGGGTCGTTCGCCGACCGCGGCCGCGGCCGAGTTGGCGATGCGTCCCCGGTCGGCGCGTCCCACCGGTGAATGGGCCGCGAGGGCGCGACAGCAGCGTTCGCCGGCTCGCGGGCGCAGACGAGGTCCTGGAATCGGGTCGATTGGCACGGTCGCCCTTGCCCGGACCGCAGGACACTGTCCGGAACGCGGATTCGGCGATGGTCAGCTCGCCTCGCCTCCTGAACGCCGGGCCCGGCATTCCGCCTGACGCGATCCAGCCGCAACCGTCCGATCCGCGGCGCCGCGGCGCCACGCGAGGAGGACTCGATGTTTCTCGTCGTCGGGTCGACCGGAATGGTCGGGAGCGACATCTGCCGACGTCTGGTCGAGGATGGCCAGCGCGTGCGGGCCCTGGTTCGAGGCACGTCCGATCCCGTCCGGGTAGAGGCCCTCCGGGCCGCAGGTTCGGAGCCGTTCGTCGGCGACCTCCGGATGCCGGAGACGCTCGAGGCGGCGTGCCGCGGGGTCGACACGGTGATCAGCACGGTCAGCGCGATGCCCCATTCGTACGTGCCGGGGATCAACGACCTCCGGACGACCGACCTGCTCGGGACGCTCGAGCTGATCGCGGCCGCCGGACGGACCGGCGTCCACCGGTTCGTCTACACGTCCTTCAGCGGCAACCTCGACACCCCGTGCCCACTGGAGAGCGCGAAGCGGACGATCGAGGCCCGGCTGCGGGGCGGAATGCTCGAGTACACGATCCTGCGGCCGAGCTGCTTCATGGAGATCTGGCTCGGGCCGGCCGTCGGCTTCGACCCGCTCAATGCAACGGCAACGATCTACGGGACGGGCACGCGGCCGATCAGCTGGATCTCGGCGACGGATGTGGCCGCGTTCGCCGTGCATGCCGCGCTGTCAGCCACGGCCCGGAACAGCGTCCTCGAACTCGGCGGGCCGGAGGCGATCAGCCCGCTCGAGGCGGTCGCCATCTTCGAGCGCGTCGGCGGGCGGCCGTTCAGTGTCCAGCACGTGCCGCTCGAGGTGCTCGAGACCCAGCGCCGCGAGGCCAGCGACCCGATGGCCGAGTCGTTCGCGGCCCTGATGTGCTCGTACGCCCGCGGGGACGAGATCCCGATGGACGCGGTCCTGGCTGGGTTCCCGGTCCCGTTGACCTCGGTCGAGGCGTACGCAGCGACGGTCTATGGTCGGGCGCCCGTGCACGCGGCCTGAGGCGACCGGCGATCTCCGGCGGCCCCGGCCGGCCGAGCCTCAGCCCGGCCGGATCAGGCCGCCGGCGGTCTGGCCGACCACGGTGGCCGCGATGAACACGAGGAAGCGGACGGCCCATGTCCGCGTCGTCCCTTCCCGCTCCGCCACCTGGCGCGGCGCGAACACGAACATGACGTAGAAGACGAGCAGCCCGAGGGTCGCCATCCCGACCACGAACGTGGTCCACGGCAGGCCCTCCGCGGCCGCGTCCGCCGCAACGCGACGGAGGTCGAACAGGTCGGAGAGGCCGCTCGCGATGTCGCCGAAGAAGCGCGTCGTCACGAGGATGAAGGGCGTCACCAGCAGCCGCCGCGGGAGGCTGTCGAGCGGTCCGACCGACCGCCGCACGACGATCGCGACGACCACGGCGAGCGCGACCGACATGAAGATGGCGTTGTCGCCGAGGCCGAGGTTGTCGCGCGTCTCGTCGAAGGTGAGGGCGAAGGCCCCGAAGAGCGGGCCGACCGCGTACAGGATCTCGCCCTGCCGAACCAGGCCGCTCTCGACGCCGGGCCGGCTCCGTGCGGCGAGGCAGGCGACGAACCCGAGGAGGGCGACGAGGCCGATCACGCCGCGCGCAAGATCCGGGCCGCCGGGGTCCGGGCCATCGCCGCTCGGGCCGCCGATGGCGCCGTTCACGAGCACGAGCCACCCGACGAGAAGCACATCCTCGAACCGGAGGTGGTCGCGGAGCCCGCCTCCGCCCGCGCTGTCAGGGTCTGGGGCGGCCTTCGCCTGCGGGTCCATGGCGGCTCCTCCGGCGGACGTCAGCCGCGGGCTGGCGCGGGCCGGGCCTGCGCGGCGGGACCGCGCAGCCGAGGGCCCGTCCTCGACGCCCGGCGGCTCAGAAGGCGCGCTTGAAGACGACGAAGCCGATCACGATGACCACGACGAGCAGCGCGAGCTGCGTCGGCGGCATCGTCGAGATCGTGTGGACGGCGTTGTCGACGAACTGCCCGAGCGCTGCCCCCGCGTCCATCGCCTGACCGCCGCCCGAGCCGCCCGTGGCGACCCCGGTCGCCTGCCCGACGCCGTTGCCGTACTCGACCATGCGCGGATCATGCGCGGGTCCGCCGGCTGTGACAAGACGCGTCGCGGGGCCGTGGTGCGTGGAGCCGCCACCGTCGCGCCGGGTCACGGCCCGCGCGGCGTCGGCGACCCGTACTCTCCTCCCATGCATCCCCTCCGCCGGACCGCCGCTCCGCTGGACCCAGGGCAGGCGGAGCGCAGCGGGCCCCGCCGCGGCCCGTTCGCGGTCCTGCTCCTCGCCGCGATCGCGATCCTGTGGGTGTCGCGCGGGATCCTCGGGCCGTTCATCGTCGCGGCGGTCCTGGCCTACGCCTTCAGCCCGCTCGTGACCGCCGGCGAGCGGCGGCTCGGCTGGCCGCGCATCGCGGTGGTCGCCCTCGGCTACGCGATCGCCGCGGTCCTGCTCGGCCTCCTCGCGGTCCTCCTTGCCGGTCGCGTCATCGCGGAGCTGGAGCTCCTCGCCGGATCCGGTCCCGATTCGCTGGCGAAGACGCTGCGCGACCTGATCGGCAGCGATGTCCTCGTGATCGGTGGCCAGCAGATCGCCGTGGCCGACATCGCCCGCGAGATCCAGTCACGGGTCGCCGGGCTGGTCACCTCGCCCGGCGATGCCATCCACCTGGCCGGGCAGGTCGGCGAGGCCGGCCTCCAGGCGATCCTCGCGGTCATCGTGACGTTCTACTTCCTCGTCGACGGGTCGATGTTCATGGACCGCGCGATCGCCCTCCTCCCGGCAGCCCACCGCGAGCGGACCGCAGCGCTCCTCACCCGCATCCACGTGATCCTGGGCAAGTGGCTCCGCGGCCAGCTGTTCCTGATCGCCCTCGTGGCCGCGGTCGCGTACGTCGGGCTCGGTCCCATCCTCCACCTCCCGTACGCCCTCGCGCTCGCCGTGCTGACGGGGATCCTCGAGATCATCCCGCTCATCGGACCCCTGATCGCGACCGCGATCGTGGCCGTGGACGCGTTCGCCCGCGGCGGCGCCGGGCTCGCGACGGCCGTCATCGTCTTCTACTTCGTCCTTCGCCAGGTCGAGGACCAGGTCGTCATGCCGGTCGTCATCGGGCGGGCGGTGCATCTCCACCCGGTCGTGACGATCTTCGCGGTCCTCGTCGGCCTGAGCCTCTACGGCGTCCTCGGCGGGCTGCTGGGCGTCCCGGTCGCCGCGGCGGTCAACGTCGTCTTCCGCGAGCTGTATCCCGCCGCCGTCGAGCCGCGAGCCCTCCCGTCAGATGGCCCGCCCGCCGGCGATGCGGCCGGCTCGGCCCCGCCTGCCGGCAGCGGACCCGGCGTGACGGCCGGCAGGCGTCCGGATCCGCCGGCTGGCGACCGCGGAGCTCACGGGAGCGGAGGTCGCGGCGCTCCGCGCGCTCATGCACGCGGCCTTCGACGACGACGATGAGGAGGAGAGGTTCACCGACGAGGATTGGCAGCACGCCGTCGGGGGAACCCACGTCATCCTCGATCTCGACGGCGAGCCGGTCAGCCACGCGTCCGTGGTCGAGCGCAGGATCGAGATCGACGGACGCCCGTTCCGAACCGGCTACGTCGAGGCCGTGGCGACCGCACCGAGCCGCCAGGGTCGGGGCCATGGCACGACCGTGATGCGGGAGATCGGCGCGCTGATCCGCGACGGATTCGAGCTCGGGCTCCTCGGCACCGGCAGCCATCACTTCTACGAGCGCCTCGGCTGGGTCCGCTGGACCGGCCCATCGTCGGTCCGGTTCGCCGGCCGCCTCCAGCGCACGCCGGCCGACGACGGCTACCTCATGGTCCTCCGGACGCCGGCCACTCCGGCCATCGACACCTCGTCCCCGATCAGCTGCGAGTGGCGGCCGGGCGACGTCTGGTGACCGGCCTCAGGCGATCCGCCGCCGACGCCGGCCGGCGACACCCGCTACCGTACTCCGATCGAGCCTGGAGCCCCGCTCGAGCGAGGAGCCGCGGTTCGAACGAGGAGCCTGATGACCGACCGACCCGATCGTTCAGCGGACATCGCGGCCTGGTTCGCCGGCCTTCCGGATGAGCAGCGGGCGGCGCTCCGGAACCTCTGGCAGACCCTCGCCACCGCAGCCCCCGGGGCCGTCCCGACGATCGGCTACGGCGTGCCGGCGCTCCACTACCGCGGCCGCGCCCTCGTCTCGATCGGGGCGGCTCGCGACCATTGCTCGCTGTTCGTCCAGAGCCCGGCCGTGATGGAGGCGCACGCCGCGGAGCTCGCCGCATATCCGACCTCGAAAGGCGCCGTCCGGTTCCCGCCCGACCGACCCCTGCCAGGGGCCCTCGTGACGACGCTCGTTCGGGCGCGGATCGCCGAGGTCGACGCGGCCCTCGACCGCTGACCGCCGGTCACGGCGAGCGGAAGAGGTCCTCGAACGGGATCGGGTCCGCCAGTCGGTCGTCGGCGGCCGCCGGATCGGGTGCGGTCCGCGCCGGGCGCGCAGCGATCGCGGTCGCGAGCTCCGCGGCGGCGCGATCGATGCGGCTGACGAGGCTGCCGTCGGCGGCCACACCGCCGGCGCCCCAGTCCTCGGTCGCCGCATAGACCCCGGTCGCGACGGTCGCCGCGTTGAGGTAGGCGAAGAGGGGCCGCAGGGCGTGGTCGAGCGCCAGGGAGTGGCGGGCGGTCCCGCCGGTCGCCCCGAGCAGGGTGGGCATGCCCGCCAGGCCGTCCCGCTCAACGACGTCGAAGAACAGCTTGAACAGGCCGCTGTACGAGGCGCTGAAGATCGGGCTGACCGCGATCAGTCCATCGGCGCCGACCACGGCGTCGATCGCGGCCTGGAGCCTGGGGCTCGGGAAGCCCGTCAGCAGGTGGTTCGCGAGATCCTGGGCCTGATCGCGCAGCTCGACGACCTCGACCCGTGAGGTGACGCCGGCGTCGCCGAGGTGGCGCTCGACGGCGGCGGCGAGGCGATCGGCGAGGAGGCGGGTCGACGACGGCCGGCCGAGGCCCGCGCTCACGACGGCGATCGAGCGGTCGGCGCCGGTCATGCCGGAACCGCCGTTTCCGCCGCGCTCGCCGCCGGGTCGGCCAGAGCGTGACGGGCGGCCGCGGCTGCCGCGACGCGCGGATGAACCGGCGCATCGGGGACGCGGGTCGGCCTCAGGGCGGCGAATTCCCGGCGGAGGACCGGGACGACCAGCTCCCCGAGCATCTCGATCTGCTCGAGGACGACGGGCAGCGGCAGCCCGGCGTGGTCGACGAGGAACAGCTGGCGCTGGTAGTCGCCGACGACGTCGCGGAAGGCGAGGGTCCGCTCGATCACCTGGTCCGGCGTTCCGACCGTGAGCGGGGTCTGGTCCATGAAGTCCTCGAGCGACGGACCGCCGCCGTAGACCGGGGCGTGATCGAAGTACGGCCGGAACTCGCGGATCGCATCCTGGCTGTTCGGCCGCATGTAGACCTGGCCGCCGAGGCCGACGATCGCCTGCTCGGCCGTGCCGTGGCCGTAGTGCTCGAACCGGCGGCGGTACAGCTCGACCATCCGCTTCACGTGGTCCTGCGGCCAGAAGATGTTGTTGTGGAAGAAGCCGTCGCCGTAGTAGGCGGCCTGCTCGGCGATCTCGGGACTCCGGATCGAGCCGTGCCAGACGAACGGCGGGACGCCGTCGAGCGGGCGCGGCACGGACGTGAACGCGGTCAGCGGCGTCCGCAGCTTGCCCTCCCAGTCGACGACGTCCTCGCGCCACAGCCGGTGCAGCAGGCCGTAGTGCTCATAGGCGAGGGCGATGCCGTTGCGGATGTCCTGGCCGAACCACGGATAGACCGGGCCGGTGTTGCCGCGGCCGAGCATCAGGTCCACCCGGCCGTCAGCCAGGTGCTGGAGCATCGCGTAGTCCTCGGCGATCTTCACCGGATCGTTGGTCGTGATGAGCGTCGTCGCGGTCGAGAGGATGAGCCGCTCGGTCCGGGCCGCGAGGTAGCCGAGCATCGTCGTCGGGGAGGACGGCACGAAGGGCGGGTTGTGGTGCTCGCCGGTCGCGAACACGTCGAGACCGACCTCCTCCGTCTTGAGGGCGATCGCGATCATCGACGCGATCCGGTCGTGCTCGCTGATCGTGCGTGTCGGTGGTGGGATCGGTGGTCACGTCCCCGACGCTGAAGATCCCGAACTGCATGTCCGCTCCTGGTGCTCGAACGCGACCCCTGTCGCGTCCCGGCCCGACCTCCGTCGCGCCCGTCGCAGCCTACGCTACCCCAAGATGGTTGCATCTGCAACGATCTTGGTTGATTCCCGGCCCGCCCGGGGTCTGGGATGGGCCCGCCGGATCGGGAAATCCGTCCGCCGCCTTCGGGCCGAATGGCACCCCTCCGGTGCCGCGCCGCCGGGTGATCGTCAGGGCAGTCACCCCACAAGGAGCGCCCATGTCCAGCGAACCGGTCCGCCAGCTTCGGCGCGAGCGCCGCGCCGCGGCCCTCGCCCAGAAGCGAGCCGACCCGCGCAGCGCCCCAAGGCAGCCGCGCCGGATCGGGATCGGCGTCGTCACCCTCGTCGCCCTCGTCGGCGGCCTCGTCCTCGTCGCCGGTCTCCTGCTCCTCAACAACCAGCCGAAGGCCGTGCCGATCTCGGTCGCCACCGGGGCGGCCCCGGCCGGGATCCCGGCCGCCGGCCACGTCCTGGGCAACGCGGCCGCTCCGGTCACCCTCGACCTCTACGAGGACTTCCAGTGCCCGGCCTGCGAGCAGTGGGGCCAGAACGTCCTGCCGCGCCTCGTCCAGAACGAGCTCGCGGCGGGGACGACCAAGCTCGTCTTCCACGGCTTCGCGTTCATCGGGCCGGAATTGAAGGACGCCGCCAAGGCGGCCTGGGCGGCCGAGCAGCAGGGCAGATTCTGGGACATGTGGGCGACGCTCTACGCCAACCAGGGCCTTCGCGAGAACGGCGGCGCGTTCGTCCGCGACCGACTCCTGGCGATGGCCGACGCCATCGGGCTCGACCACGACCGCTTCGTCGCGGACTTCGATTCGCCGGCCGCGACGGCCGCCGTCAGCGCCGGGATCGCCGACGCGGCGCAGGCCGGGATCAACTCGACCCCGACCGTCCTCGTCAACGGAGCCGATCCGGGCAGCAACGGCTACACGGAGTTGTCCGCGGCGATCGCCGACGCGGCGAAGTGACGACGCTCGCGATCGCCTGGCGGCGCCTCCGCGGCCTGCACCCGGGGATCGTCCTCGCGGTGCTCGACCTGATCGGCCTCGCGATCGCGACGTACCTGTCGTCCGTCGAGCTTCGCGGCGAGCTGCCCGACTGCGGCCCGCTCCATGGCTGCGAGGAGGTCGCCCTGTCCGAGTTCAGCCGGATCGGCGGCGTCCCGGTCGCGGTCTTCGGCGTCGGCCTCTCGCTCGTGCTCTTCAGCCTCGCGATCGCCTGGTGGCGGACGAACGACGGCCGCCTTCTCGCCGCGCACTACGGCCTCTCGCTCCTCGGTGTGATCTTCGAGCTGTACTTCACCTATCTCGAGCTGTTCGTCATCGGCGCGATCTGCGTGTGGTGCGCGGGCTACGGGATCAGCCTCGTCGCCCGCTTCCTCGTCGCGCTGTGGGTCTGGATCCACCGCGAGCGGTACGTCGTCGAACCGTCCTAGGCCGACCCACCCCGCCACTGCGGGCCCGGAAGGCGGGTTGCCCGCCGCTCGACGGCACCGGGTGGCCAGGATCCGCGCGTCGAACGCTACGATGGCGTCGATGCCCGCTTGTCGTCCGCTTCCGACCCGGATCGCCGGCCTCGACGTGCCGCAGGACCCCGTGTCGCAGATCACCTGGGAGTGGGCCCAGCGCCACCTGCCCGGCTACCTTTTCGCGCACTCCGTTCGCTCGTACTGCTGGGGAGCGGAGCTCGCGCGGCAGGCGGGCTGGTCGTTCGACCGGCGGATCCTGTGGACGGCGGCCCTGATCCACGACGTCGGCCTGACCCGGAACCCGCGGAACACGATGTGCTTCGAGGTCGAGGGCGCGGAGATCGCCCGGGCGTTCCTGGAACGCCACGGGATGCCGGCCGCGGACGCGGACCGCGCGGCGATCGCGATCATCCTCCACATGCAGCCCGACGTGACGGTCGACGACGGGGTCGAGGCGGTCCTCCTCGACCGGGCGACGGGGATCGACGTCCGCGGCGACGGCTTCGAGCTCGATCCGATCGCGTCCGCGATGACGTGGCGGCGGCCTTCCCGCGCGGGCCGTTCGATCGGCACTTCCTGCGGGCGATCGAGCGCGAGGTCGCCGTGCGGCGGGACTGCCAGAGCAGGCGGCTGCTCGACGGGACCGGGCTCGCGGCGTGGATGGCGCGCTCACCGTGGGCAGGGCCGCCGGGCGGCAGGCGACGATCCGCCGGTCCTCGGCGGAGCTCGACGGTCAGTCGCCGGACTTGAGGGCGAGGATCCGGGCGTAGGACGCCTCGAGCGTCGTCCGCGGGATCGCCCCCGATTTGGCGGCCCCGACGAGGGCGGCGAAGACCTTGGCCGACTCCGGCTCGGAGCCGGTGATCAGGACCAGGTCGGTCCCGGCCGCGGCAGCCAGGATCGCGAGCCGGCTCGGGGTCGTGCCTCGCGCGTGGGCCGTCCCGTCGAGGCCGTCGGTGATCGTCGCACCCATGTAGCCGAGGTCATGGTGGAGGAGCGTCGCCACGATCGCGGCCGACCAGCCGGCGCCGTCGAGTGGGTCGTACGCCGGATAGGTCGCGTTCGACAGCATGATCAGCGGGGCCTGCTGGCGGATGGCCGTCCGGTAGGGCAGGAGGCCCGACGCGAGCCGGGCCCGCGCGGCATCGATCGTCACGACCGCGACGTCCGTGTTCTGCGTCGCCCGCCCGATTCCCGGGAAGTGCTTCAGCGTCGGGATGACCCCGCTCGAGCGGATGCCCGACGCGAACGCGTTCGCCAGCCGCGCGGTCCGGGCCGCGTCGACCGAGAACGTCCGGCCGGCGCGCGCCATGAAGGACGAGGTCGAGGCGGGCACGTCGGCGACGGGCGCGAGGTCGATGTCGATCCCGAGAGCCCGCAGGGCGCCACCGGTGGCGGCGCCCTCGGCCAGGGCGAGCGCATCGGAGCCGTCCGCGCCGATCTGCGGCGGCGACAGGCTCGGGGGAGCCCACGGGATTCGCTTCACGGACCCGCCCTCCTGGTCGACCGCGATGAGGAGGCGCGGATTGCCGCCGGCCGTGGCAGCCGCGTGGAGCGTCGCCGTCAGCCGGACGAGCGCGTCCGGTGTCGTGAGATTCGGGCCGAACAGGACGACGCCGCCGATTTCGCCGCGCCGGATTCGGCCGAGCAGGTCGGCGCTCGGCACGGCGCCGTCCATCCGGACGACGAGCTTCTGGCCGACGAGCCGGGCGATCGTCGGTGATGCGGACCCGCCACCGGGCGCCGCGCTCGGCGTGGCCAAGCCGCCGGCCGGGGTCTCGGTTGCAACCGGGGAGCCGACCGCGGACGGCGCCGGCCGCGTCGCCGCCGGCGAGGCGACCGTCGGCGTCGGGCCGCTCGCGACGGCGACCGGGGAGCTCGCGGCCGGCTCGCCGCGGGCCGCCTCCCGAGCCGCCATCCCGCTGGCGACGCCGGCTCCGATCGCGACCGCGAGGAC
This sequence comes from uncultured Chloroflexia bacterium, assembly GCA_963710105.1. Lineage (GTDB taxonomy): Bacteria > Chloroflexota > Limnocylindria > Limnocylindrales > CSP1-4 > CF-46. Next base: position 1,416,524 of record CAVPYV010000001.1, on the reverse strand, counting down.
CGCGACCGCGAGCACGGCGACCGCCAGCCGCCGCGATCGACGCCGTCGCCTCAAGGCGCCCACGGATGCATGTCGATCACCGCCGGCGCCGCCGTTCCGTTGCACGGCGGGACCGTGGCGTCAGTCGGCGACGCCGGGTCGGCGAGGACCCGCCGGCCGTCGGCGAGGACGAAGGCGACGCTGATCGGCGGCGCCGGGGTCGCCCCGCAGAGGTTGGAGACCTCGACGAGGGTCTGCACGGTCGCGCCCGGCGCCAGCGGCAGGGTCGCGCGATCGGTGGGTTCCCGCCCGTCGATCAGGACGTCGCCGCGCCCGTCCACGAGCTGCGGGCGCGCCATCGCGTCGAGGGAGCACTCGCTCGCTCCCTGGTTGACGAGGGTGACGTGAGCGATCCGCGAGCCTGCGGCGCCGTCCCACGCCGTGATCCTGACGGCGACGTCGGCAGGATCGCAGGCAACCACCGCCGACGGCCGGCCGGGGCCGACCACCGGCACCGAGGCCGACGGGCGTGCATCCACCGACGCGTCTGCGGAGCTCGAGGTCGATGGTTCGCTGCCGGCGATCGGGTTCGGGCCCGGCCGGCCGAGGAGGATCCCGGCCACCGCCACCGCGACGATCACGAGCGCGGCCCCGGACAGGGTCGCGACCGGGAAGCCGCTGCGCACCGCGATCGGCCGCGGCGCGTCCGCGGGGCGCCGGGCGGCCCCCGCGGCGGACGACCACTGCTCGAGGATTCGATCGACGCGCGAGGGCTTCATGATTCACTCTCCAGCTTCACGCGAGCGCGGCTGACCGCCGCGCGAAGGGCGCCGGCGCTCGTTCCGAGCAACCGGCCGGCTTCGTCGTAGGAGTCGCCCTCGATCGCGGTCAGCACGAGGGCGGTCCGCTCGAGGGGCGAGAGGATGGCCATCGCGGCCCGGACGTCGAGCCAGCGCGTCCGGAGGGCCGGGTCGCCGGCGAGCGAGCCGTCGACCCGCTCGTCGTGTGGCACCGTCAGCAGCCGCCGTCGAAGGGCCCGGAAGCGATCGGTGGCGAGCCGTCGTGTCGTCACAAGCAGCCACGGCAGGACCGGGCGGCGCCAGTCGATCCGATCCCGCCGGCCCCACAGGCGGAGATACGCCTCCTGGGCGAGGTCCTCGGCGGCCGCCCAGTCGTTCGTCCAGGCGAGGGCGAACCGGAACACGTCGGTCCAGTGCTCCTCGAAGGCGCGCTCGTAGGCGATGTCGGTCGGTTCGGCGATGGCCACGCGGGTCGTCACACCTGGATACACGCCGGGACCCGGCGAAATGCACGGTCGCCCGGACACCCAGCCTAGGAGCCCTCGGCGGATGGCGCAGGCGAGGGCTGGCGCAGGCGAGGTCCGGCGACGCGCGATGTCCCGACCCGGACGCCGCCGAGACGATCAGCGGCGGCGGACGCGGGTGAGCGCGACGCCGGCGAGCATCGCGAGGGCCGCGGTCCCGACCATCGCCGCCGGCAGACCGACCGTGACCGACAGGAAGCCCATGACCGGCGGGTAGGTGATGCCGCCGACGACCGCCGCGCCGGCGAGGTAGCCGCCGATGTCCGCCGAGCGATCGGGATGGCGATCGCCGCCGATCGCGACGATGAGCGGGAAGATCGGCCCGGACGCCACGCCGGCCGCGCCGAAGCAGGCGATCGACAGCCAGGTCGCCGGTGCGACGACGGCGAGGAGGATCAGGATCCCGGTCACGCCGCTCGCGAGGGCAGCGAACGCGGTGTGGTCGAAGCGGTCGCCGATCCGCGCCGACCCGAGCCGGCCGACCGTCAGTCCGGCCCAGTAGAGGGTCAGCGCCGCGGTCGCGACTTCGAGCGGGACCGCGGCGAGGAACCGGACGAGCCAGCTCGAGACGCCGACCTCGGCGGCGACGTAGCACGCGATCGCGATCCCGAGCACGAGCATCCCGCGGTCGAGGAGGAGACGTCCAGCGGGTCGGTCATTCGGGCGGATCCCCGGGGCGACCGTGGCGCGGCGTCCGTCGGGCATCGCCGCCCGGGTGAACAGGACCGCGATCGGCGCCGCGACGAGCGCCGTCGCCGCCACGAGGACGCGCCAGGGCACGCCGCCCGCGACCGCCTGGCCGAGGACGGCGGGACACGCCAGCGCACCGGCGCTGAAGCAGAAGTGGAGGAGGTTGAGGGCGCGCCCCCGGGCCCCGGGGAAGAGGTCGAGGATGAGTCCGTTGCCCGCCCCGTCGATCGTGCCGCTGCCGATCCCGAACGGGACGACGCCGAGGAGGAAGACCGGCCACGTCGGAGCCGTGGCGAGGATGGCGAGCCCGCCGGCAGTCAGACCCACGCCGCCCGCCAGGACGCGCCGCCGGCCGAACCGGCGGGTGACGAGCGTCCCGCCGAGGACGCCGGCGCCGTAGACGGCGGCGTTGACGAGGTAGAGCAGGCCGATGCCGGCGTCGGTCTGGTCGAAGTCGCGCTCGATCGAGCGGATGAGCGACGCCACGATCAGCCCGGTCCAGCCGAGGAGGAAGAACGACAGGCAGCCGAGGATCGCCGCGGCCGGAGGCCGGGCACCGGTGCGGGGGGACATGGCCGAATCCTATCGGGGTCCTCGCCCCGGATCGCGTCGCCTGTGTCGGCCGCGGCGCCGCCCGGGGTGGAGATCGTTGTGGATCAGGTCGGTCGATCGACCGGTCGTGGTCGGACGAGGTGCGCTCCGGCACTTGAAGATGACCGGCCTTGCGAGCAGATTGGCCGGGTAGGGATCAGGGCCGGTGGCATCCCGGCACGGGAATTGATCGGGTCGCCGATCCGCGTGAGCTGGACGATCGTGGCGCAGGCGATCCGCGGAGACACGATGACCCATCCTCAGACGACCCCCATCGAGCGGACGGCGACCAACCACGACGCCCTCCGTGTGCTCGTCCTCTTCCTGGCCATTCTGGCGGTCGCGGTCGTCGCGACGGCGCTGTTCGGGTTCAACCATCCCGGCCCGTCGCTCGACATCATCCAGGATCCGGGCGCGGCGCTCGGCTTCTGACGACTGCCTCGACCGCTCCGTTGAGCCCCTGCTGAGGGCTCCGGCCGGATCCTGCCCGCCCCGCCGCGGGTCGCTTCCGTTCGTCGCCGACGGCGTCGATCCGGGGTCTGGTCGTCCATGACCCGACCGTGCGAGAATCGTCGCGACCACGTCGGCACCGAGGAGGACGACCCGATGGACAAGAAGGCAAAGACCCCGAAGAAGCCGAAGCAGAACAAGGCCAAGGACGCCGCCAAGGGCAAGTAGGCGCCGGACCCGGGCCACGGCGAAGCGCTGCTGCGGCCGCGGCGAAGCGCTGCTGCGCGATCGCGCGGTGGCGCTTCTGCGCGCTGGCGCGGCGCCGTTGCGCGCGGCGTCGTGGCGCGGCGATGCTGTGGCGGCTGACGCTGCGGCGGCGACCCGCTGGTCGGGCTAGCCGGCCGAGGCGTGGGTGTGGGCGATCGGCGCCGCGCCGAGGTCGGCGGCGAGCATCTCGCCCCAGGCCTTCGCCCGCTCGAGCTCGCGGACCGGGAGTCGGTCGAACGGGTCGCCGGACGGACCGCCGACGAGGAAGCTGGCGGTCGGGAGGACCCAGAACCCAAGCGCCCGGAGCCGCTTTGCGGCGCCCTTCGCCGCGGACCCCCAGAGCAGCTCGGGGCCCTTGATCCGCGTGTCGAACGCGGTGGCCGCGAGCCCGCTCGGCACCGGAACGAGCGTGTCGAGCCATTCGCGGATCCCGTCCCCGCGCGTGACGAGCCGGGCGCCGGCCCGTTCCGCGGCGTTCGTCCGCGTCTTCGGGTTCGTCAGGCCGTGAGCATGGGTGGGGCCACCGACGACGAGGAGCTCGACGTCGGCGGCGAGGATCGGCGATGCCTCGGTCACCTCCACCGCCTCGGCCTGCATCGTCGCCCGCAGGCCGGCCGCGATCGCGAGCGCGACGCTCTGCGTGTTTCCGAACATCGACTCGTAGACGACCAGGGCGCGCATGACGGACCTCCGCGTGGGCGTCGAGCGTGACGTCGCAGCGCAGGCGGGCCGCCGCGTCGACAGACAAAGCGTGGTCGCCCCGGCCGGCGCCGGCCAAGAGCCATGCAGCCCATGAAGCGGCCCGCGCCGCGCCGACCTGGCTCGCTCCGGGCGCCGGCCGGACCTCCGCGCGCCCGACGTGTTCGGGTCCGACGGCCCGGAGCGGCGTGACCTTCGCCCCTCCGTGGCGGTCGCGCCGCCGCCGCACACTGCCCGGATCGAGACCGGCCGGAACGGGCCGGCCGACCGTCGCCCGGAGGTCCGAGATGACCCGCGTCCTCGTCGTTCATCACGACCTCGATCTGGCCGGCCAGGAGGTCGACTCGCTGCGTCGGTTCGGCTACGACGTGACCGAATGCGGTGGCCCGACGCGGAACCGCTGCCCGATCCTGGCCGGTCATCCATGCGATCTCGCCGAGGTCGCCGACGTCCTCGTGTACGACGTCTGGGCCAGCGGCGACGCCGACGGGTCGCAGACGCTGATCGAGAACATTCGCGACATCCATCCGGACACGCCGATCGTGCTCACCTCGCCGGGGATCGGGCTGAGCTGGGAGGAGGCGGAGGGCCGCCACTCGGTCACGATGCTCAGCGGGCAGCCGTCGGGCGCCCGTCTCCACGAGGCGATCCAGCACGCGCTCGGGGTTGCCGGGCCTGCGGCCTCCTGAGCCCGCCCGCGCTCGTCGTCCGCGCTCGGGCCGGGTTCGTCGATCGCCGTCGGGCGCCGCCTACTCCAGGGCTGGTTCGAGCTCCAGCCCCGGCCGCGTCGACGTGGCGCCTGCCGTCCGCCCGGGCCGCGTCGCGAGGCTCGAGCCGGCGATCACCAGCCCGAACCCGAGCGCCATCGCCAGGCTGAACGATTCGTGGAGCACGGCCACGCCGAGGACCGCGGCGACGGCGGGGTTGACGTACGTGATGACCGTCGCTCGAACCGGCCCGATCTCGGCGATCAGGGCGGCGAACACGAGGAACGCGGCGGCGGTGCAGACGACCGCCAGGACGGCGATCGCGAGCAGGACGTTCGGCGACGGGACGACGGACGGCCACTGCACCGCGGCGATCGGGACGTAGACGATCGCGCAGAGCGCGAGCGACAGCGCCATCACCCCGACCGACGGCAGGCCGCCGAGGCGCCGGGCGAGGATCGCCGGCCCGACCGCGTAGCCCACGACCACCACGGCGATCTGCAGGAGCGCGGTCAGGTCCGAGGTGGCGTAGTCGGCGCCGACGATGGCGGCCACGCCGGCCAGCCCGATCAGGAGGCCGACCAGACCGGCCCGCCCGAGTCGGTCGGCTCCACCGGTGGCGAGGGCGATCGCGGTGCCGACGAGCGGCACCCCCGCGATCAGGAGGCCGCTCAGCGAGCTCGAGAGGTGCTGCTCGGCCGAGCCGAGCGCGACCCACGGGATCGCGATCTCGACCGCGGCGAACGCGACGACCCATCGCCAGCGGGCGAGCACCGGGCGGAGGTCGACGCGGGCGATGGCGATCGGGAGCAGGATCGCGGTGGCCACCGACGTCCGGGCGAGGACGAGGACGGCCGGCGAGATCTCATCGACCGCGATCCGGATGAACAGGTAGGGGATGCCCCAGATCACCGACATCAGGCCGAACAGGACGAGCCCGCGCCGCGTCATCGAGGCGCCCTCCGGCGGAGCGTCACGCCGGCGATCTTCGCAGAATTGGGGGAGAACCGTGGACGGCGATCGGCGGGACCGGCGATGTTCGCACCGGGCCGCGACCGGCATCTCCGATCCAGGAGGAGGCACACGCATGGCTGCACCTCGCTTCACGATGGTCGTTCTCCTCGTCGAGGACCTGCCGCGCTCGGTGGCGTTCTATCGGCGGCTCGGGGTCGTGTTTCCACCTGACGTCGAGCAGCGGTCGGATGTCCAGGTCCCGCTCGGGGAGACGCACCAGCTCGTGATCTCGACGACGTTCGCGAGGAACGAACCCGACCGTCGTCCGCCGACCGGCGGCTCGCGGATCCTCCTCGAGTTCTTCGTCGACGGCGACGCCGCGGTCGACGCGAAGTTCGGAGAGCTCACCGCGGCAGGCCACGCCGGCCGGCGCGCGCCCTGGCTCACGAGCTTCGGCGCCTACATGGCGATGGTCGACGACCCGGACGGCAACACCGTCCTCGTCACGGCCGGCTGACCTCGGGCCGGCGGCGGGCCCCGACGCGGCGCCGGCGCCCGGTCAGAGGTTCGCCGCGAGGGCGATGGCGACGAGGCCGGCGTAGATCGACAGGCCGAGGACGCCGGCCGCGATGAGACCGCCGAACACCCCGATCGCGACCCCGCGGCGCATCGCCGCGGTGGCGATCTCGATCGCGACGAAGGTGCCGACCGCGAGGATCGCCGGCGGCAGCGCGCGCTGGACGATCGTCGCCGTCGTCACGGCCGGATTGCCGAGCCGGTCGGTCGGTCGCGGATCGAGCAGCAGGCGGGCGGCGTAGACCGCGCTCGGGCCGATCGAAGCGACGATCAGCACGGTCGTCGGGGCGTAGGCCATCGTCCGGGCGAGCGCGACGACGGCCGGGTACAGGACCACCAGGAGGATGAGGGCCGGCCCCACCGCCGGCGTCAGCTGCGGCCCGAGGATCGCCGGCCGGGCGCCGCCGGCGAGGCCGATCGCGATGCCGGCCACCAACGGCGCGATCGCGACCGCGAGCGCCAGACCGGTCGACCATGGACCGCGGATGTCGTCCGCCCGGTTCAGCGTCCCGTCCATCGGCATCCCTCGAGCTTCGTTCGCCGCCCCCGGCGTTCGCCAAGGATCGCCCAGCGGTCAAGCCCGGGTCGTGCCCCGGCAGGCCCAGGCGCGAGCGGTGAGACGGATCGCCCCGTCGGCGTCGATCGGCACCGCCGACCGGAGGGCGTGGCGGAGGGCCTCCCGCCGGGCAGGATCGAGCGTGGCGAGGTACGTCGGCGCCTGGCCGGTGCCGCCGGTGAAGGGGACCCACAGATCGTCGAAGTCGGCGAACGTCGTCGGGATCTCGATCGCCTCGGTCGCGACGTTGACGAGCCCGGCAGCCGTGAACGCGGCGCGGAGCGGGCCCGGTGCCGCGATCGGGAACTGGCGCCGCTGGTCGTACACCGCGGCCGCGGGGTCGAGGTCCGCCGCGACGTCCCAGAACGCCCGGATGAACTCCATCCCGTCGGCGTAGTCCCAGACGTACCCGCCGACGACGCCGCCGGCCCGGGCCACGCGGCGGGCCTCGTGGAGCGCGGCGGCGACGTCGGGCACGAAGTTCAACACGAGACCGGAGACCACCGCGTCCACGGAGCCGTCCGCGAGCCCGGTCGCGGCGGCCGTCGCGGCGGCGAACGTGGCCCGCGGATCGGGCGTGGCGGCGATCGCCTCGTCGAGGAACGCCGCTGCGGGATCGATGCCGACGACGCTCGCCGGGGCAGCCTCGGCCAGGATCGTCCGGGTGAGGATGCCGGTCCCGCACCCGACGTCGAGCCAGCGCCGCCCCGGCCCGACTGCGAGCTGCGCCAGGAAGACCGGCGCGACGAGCGCGCTCCACCGCCCGACATACGACAGGTACGCCCGGCCGCTCGCCCAGCTGGCCCTGGTGTCCGCGGCCGGCTCGCTCATCAGCGGCATTGTCGGCGATCGCGGTCGCGTCCGGCGGGCTGGCATCGCTATCATCGAGCGACCGACCGCGTGGCGGCGTGACCGCGACCGACCCCGGCCGGCGAGGGGCGAGGACATGGCGTCAGGACCCGAGACGGTCGACCCGCGCATCGACCGGATCCCGAAGGTCGAGCTCCACTGCCACGTCGAGGGTACGGTCCGGCCGGACACCGTCGTCCAGCTCGCCGCGAAGGCCGGGCGGCCGCTGCCGGTGGCGGACCCGGCGGATCTCTACCGCTACGACTCCCTCGACTCGTTCCTGGCGATCTTCTGGCTCGTCCAGGAGACGCTCGTCTCGCGCGACGACTGGGCGCGCATCGCGTACGAGTCCCTGCTCGACGGTGCCGCCCACGGCCTGCGCTACCGGGAGATGTTCTTCACGCCGGCACGCCATCTCGCCGCCGGCCAGGACCTCGCCGCGATCGTCGCCGGGCTGACGGACGGGAGCGAGGCGGCCGAGGCCGAGACCGGCGTCCGCTGCATGCTCATCGGCGACGTCGACCGGGCATACGGCCCGGGTGCCGGGCTCGAGCTCGTCGAGGGCCTCGGCGCGCTGCGCCGGTCGGGACGGGGCGAGCGAGTCATCGGGATCGGGGCCGACTCGACCGAGCTGGGCGTCGACCTCGCGGGGTTCGCGCCGGCCTTCGCGGAGGCACGCCGTCTCGGGCTGCGCCGGACGTGCCACGCCGGCGAAGCCGTCGGCGTCGGACCGGAGAACATCCGGATCGCGATCGACGATCTCGGCGCCGAGCGGATCGACCACGGCGTGGCGATCGCCGAGGATCCGGAGCTCATGGCCCGAGCGGCGGCCGAGCGGATCCCGCTGACCGTGTGCCCCACGAGCAACGTCGTGATCGCCAACCGCTTCGGCTCGCTCGCCGAGCATCCGCTGCCGGAACTGCGCCGGGCCGGGCTGCTCGTCACCGTCAACACGGACGATCCGGCGATGATGGAGCTCGACCTCGGCCGGGAGTACGCCCGGGTGGGCGAGGCGTTCGGCTACGACATTGCCGAGCTCGGCCGGCTCGCGACCGAGGGCATCGAGTCGACCTGGCTCGACGACGCCGACCGCCGGTCGCTCGCCGCCGAGTTCGCGGAGGCCCTCGCCGCGCTCTGACCGGCGGACCGGCGAGGGAGGCGCCCACCGGCGGTCGCCCGACCGGGCCGCCTAGTGGTGCGCGTCCAGCGGCTCCGTGTCGTCCGGCCCGGTCGAGTAGCCCGTCCGCCGCCACGCGGCGTAGGCGGCCACGAGCCCGTCGTCGTCGACGGTCAGCTCGGCCTCGAACGTCCCGCTCGCGTAGCGATAGGTGAACTCGTCGAGGCGGGTGTAGGTCTGAGCGGCCTTGACGACCGTCAGGTCGGGGAAGCGGACCCATGCCGCCTGGATCGTCTGCGAGGCGCCGATGGCGAGACGCAGGCGGCGGATGGGCAGCGTGTTCGTCGAGGGGCTGCAGCCGAGGTCGACGTCGGTCGCGCCCTTGAGCGAGCGGGCCGCGCCCCCGTCGGCGATCCAGCTGCCCTTCGCATTACGCTCGAGCGAGATCGTCCGCGTCTCGAAGCCACGGAGGTCGCGAACGTGGGCGGCCGTCGTCATCCCCGTGCGGTCGGCCAGGACCCGGTACTCGATCCGGACGGGCAATCCGTTCTCGGCGCCGATCACGGTCCCGACGAGGGACAGCCCGCCGTCACGCAGGGTCAGGGTGCAGTGCTCGTCGGCCTCGATCTCGTCCGATCGCCGCCAGGCCACGCGTCGCGTCGTCATCGCGGATTGCGCCTCGGTACGGTGGATGAGCTGGGCCGAATCCGGTGGCCCGCGGACACGGTACCGCCCGGCGGCGCCGGGTGCCTCCCCGGCCGGGCCGCGAGCGGCGGATCGCCGCGAGAAACGGCCCCCGCCACGCGGGCGGCAGCGGTACTGTGGGCCCCGAGCGCGACCCGCATCCGGCGCAGGAGGCCCGACCGATGGACATCGCCCTCGTCCACGGCGCATATCACGGGGGCTGGTGCTGGGATCCCCTCCGGCAGGTCCTCGAACGGCGGGGCCACCGGGTGGTCGCGGTCGACCTGCCGATCTCGGATCCCGGCCTCGGCGCATCCGAGTACGCCGACGTCGTGGTCCGGGCCCTCGACGGGGCGACGGACCCGATCGTCGTCGGCCATTCGATGGCGGGCCTCGTGATCCCGCTCGTCGCGGCCCGCCGGCCCGTCCGCCGGCTCGTCTTCCTCGCCGCGTTCCTGCCCCGGCCCGGGCAGAGCGTCAACGACCAGCGCGAGGCCGAGCCGGTCGACGGCCGGGTGCCCCCGCGGAGCGCGGAGTGGACGGCCCTCGGGGACGACGTGTGGATGATCGGGCCGAACACCGCGACCGAGCTCTTCTACCAGGACGTCCCGGCGAGCACGGTCGCGTGGGCGGTCGCCCGCCTGCGGCCGCAGGCGTACCGCGTGATGAGCGAGATGACGCCACTCGAGACCTGGCCGGCGGTGGACATCCGGGGAATCGTCTGCGCCGACGATCGGGCCCTGAACCCGGACTGGGCCCGAACGGCCTACCGCGAGCGCCTGGGCGTGACACCGGCCGAGCTGCCTGGCGGCCACTCGCCGTTCCTGGCCCGCCCGGCGGAGCTCGCCGACCTCCTCACCGACGGCGAGGCGGACTGACCGGCGGGCCCTGGGTCAGGCCCGGGACCGGTCCCGGGCGGCGCCGCGACGCGCCGCGAGGCGTCCGCCGCTCTGACATCATCAGCGCATGAGCCTCGACGCCGTCCTTGCCGAGATCGACGCGATCTTCGACCGGTTCCATGACTCGACCGCGGCGCCCGGATGCGCCTTCGGGGTGATCGTCGACGGCGCCCTCGTCCATGCCGGCGGCAGAGGTGTCCTGCGGGTCGGGGAGCCCGCCGCGCCCGACGCCGACAGCGTCTTCCGGATCGCCTCGATGACGAAGAGCTTCACCGCGGCGACCGTCCTCCGGCTCCGCGACGACGGGGTCCTCCGCCTCGACGACGAGGTCGCGACCTGGATCCCGGAGCTGGGCGGCCTGGCGCCGTGGTCGGGCGATTCGCCACCGATCACGATCCGCTCGCTCCTGACGATGACCGCCGGGTTCCCGACCGACGACCCGTGGGGCGACCGCCAGCAGGACCTCGATGCCGATGCGTTCCTGCGGTTCCTCGCCGACGGCCCGCGCCTGGCATGGCCGACCGGGACGCAATTCGAGTACGCCAACCTCGGGTTCGCGATCCTCGGCCTGATCGTCTCGCGGGCGACCGGCGAGCCGTATCGAGCCGCCGTCGAGCGACGGATCCTCGGCCCGCTCGGGCTGGCGTCGACCGGCTACGACGGATCGCACGTCGGGCCGGAGCGGCTGGCCCGCGGCTACGTCCGACGCGACGAGGCATGGCTGGAGGAGCCGATCGCGGGCCACGGGGCCTTCGCGCCGATGGGCGGCCTGTTCTCGTCGGTCCGCGATCTGGCCGCGTGGGCCGCCTGGTTCGCGGACGCCGTGCCTGCCCGCGACGATCCCGATGGCGGTGCGCCGCTCTCGCGCGCGTCGCGGCGGGAGATGCAGCACGCCCAGCGGGCGATCCCGCCGGAGCTGACGTGGACGTCGGCGGCCAGCCCACCGGTCCCGCGGATCGCCGGCTACGGCTTCGGGCTCTTCGTGATCCAGGATGTGATCCGGGGCCGAACGGTCAGCCACAGCGGCGGCTATCCGGGGTTCGGCTCGCACATGCGCTGGCACCCGGCGACGGGTCTCGGCGTCGTCGGCCTCGCCAACGGCCGCTACGCCCAGGTCCTCGAGCCCTGCCGGGAGGCGCTCGACCTGCTGATCGATCGGGCGATCGCGCCGGTCCGCCGGCCGTCACCCTGGCCCGCCACGCTCGAGGCACGGAACGCTGTCGAGGGGCTGCTCGAGGCGTGGGACGACGACGTCGCCGATCGGCTGTTCGCGATGAACGTCGAGCTCGACGAGCCGCTCGTTGCGCGACGCGCGACGGTCGAGCGCCTGCGGGCGACCCACGGCCGGCTCCGGCCGGACCCGACCGAGCCGCCCGAATCGAGCTCGGCGGCCGCGCTCCGCTGGTGGATGGCCGGTGACCGCGGCCGGGTCGGCGTCGACATCCTGCTCGGGCCGGAGCGTCCACCCCGCGTCCAGTGGCTGGAGCTCACGTCGGTCCCCGAGCCGCCGGACGACCTGACGGCGCTCGCCGAGCGGATCGTCGCGCTCCTGGCAGGGCCTGGTCCGTCGTGGCCGGACCACATCGCGCTCGCCGACGGCATCGACCGCGCCGCCCTCGACCGCGAGCTCCGGGCGACCGAGGCGATCTTCGGCCCGCTCAGCCTCGGCCCGGCGACGGCCGGCGACGGGGAGCGGAAGGCGACGTGGCGGCTTCGCGGCAGGGCAGGGGACGTGAATCTCTCGCTCGAGCGTGACCCGGACGTTGGACCCGTCCGCGCCGTGTCCCTCGTCCCGGTGACGCGCGTGTCCCCGGTCCACCTGGACTGACCCCGAAGCGGAGGGCCACGACCCCTGGCTGATCTCGAGCGCACATTCATCGTCATGGCCGGACCCGACGCGGCGTTCGAGGCCCTCGCCGACCCGGCTCACCTTCCGGATCTCGTCCCGATCATCGAGTTCGTCGACGCGGTCGCCATCGGCGGCGACGAGGACGCCGACGCGGACCTCGCCGGGCGCGACGGCGCCCCGGAGGCCGGCTTCGTCGCCGATCGCCGGACGCGGACGATCACCTGGGGCCGACCGGAGCACGACTACGGCGGCTCGATCTCGGTTGTCGAGAGCACCGCGAGCACGGCGAACGTCACGGTCCGCCTCCGGACCCGGGCCGACGCCGACACCGCCGCCGTCACCGCGATCTTCGAGCAGGCCATCGCGAACATCCGGCGCCACGTGATGCGGCGCTAGACGTCAGCCCGCTCCGGCGGGGCGGGGGAGGGGACGTGCCGGAATCGCGGCCGGGCGCCGGGACCGGGCCGAGGGAGGTCAGTCCGGGCGCCAGAGGTCGATCTGGGGCAGGCCGTGGATCCCGAGGGTCTGGGACAGCTCGCCGCAGTGGTAGGCGTCGTGGGTCAGCAGCCGCTGGAGGATCGACGCGCGGGAGTGGACCTGGACCGTCCCGGCATAGCGGCGCTCGACGGTCGCGTCGAGCTCGTCCGGGGTCCAGCGATCGAGGACGCCGTCGACGATCGCCCACGTCGAATTCGAGCGCGCCGACGAGCTCACCCGCCGTCCGCGGATGGTCGAGATCGTCCTCCCACCCGTCACCGTCCGGATCGGGCCAGGGCGTCGCGTCGGCCCCCGGCTCGCCGACGACGCCGCACAGCCAGTACACCCTGGCGCCGGCGCAATGCCCGACGGTCGCCCAGATCGGCATCCCGTCGGGCGCCGGCCGGATCGCGAGCTGGGGATCGGTCATCGCGGCGACGACCTCGCGGAGGCGGCGCTGGTATTGCGGCCAGCGGTCGTAGAAGCGGCGGATCGACATCGTCGAAGCCTCCCGGGACCGGCATGCCCGGTCCGTCGCGCCGGTCAGACGCGGGCGAGGAACTCGAGAACCCGCTGCAGGAGCAGCGCCGTGGCGTCCGGGTCGTACGAGGGCAGGGAGCTGTCGGAGAAGTAGTGCTGGTCGCCGGGATAGAGGAAGAGCTCCGCGTCATCGACCTTCGCGACGATCTCGCGGGCGGCGTCGATGTCGCCCTCGCCGACGAAGATCGGGTCGTTGTCCATGCCGTGGATCTGGACGGGGAGGCCGTCCGGCCAGGGCCCGAACGCCCACTCGCCGCTGATCGGGATCGCCGAGTAGAACAGCAGCGCGCCTTTCGCCCCGGGTCGCGTCTGGGCGAGCTCCTGGGCGATCGCCTCGCCGAACGACATCCCGGCGTAGACGAGCTCGGCGGGATACTCGGCCGCGAGCGCGACGCCCTTCGCGCGGAGCTCGTCGAAGCCCTGCGCCTTGATGAACGTCATCCCCTCGTCGATCGACCCGAACGTCCGTCCCTCGAACAGGTCCGGGGCGTGGACCGTGTGCCCGGCGGCCCGCAGCTCGTCCGCGAAGGCGTGGATCCCGGGCGTCAGGCCCTGGGCGTGGTGGAAGAGCAGGACTTCGGCCATGGGAGCCTCCGGGAAGGTCGGTGCGGACGTTTCCCGCACTCTACCCCGCGATACCTGACATCTACGGTCGCCTACGCGGCGTGGTTCGGCGACCTCGGGCCCACGACTAGACGGCTGCGGGGTCGCGGTCCTCCATCTCCCAGGCGTGGTCGATCACGTGATTGGCCGTGCGCCGGATGAGGAACTGGATCGGCCACGTCCGGGCTGCCCGGCCCTCGGCGTTGTAGGCGCGGATCCCCGTGAGATAGGCCCGCCGATGCCCGGCGAGGCCGTCCGGGGTGAGGATGGCCTCGAACGGCGTTCGGACCTCGACCTTGCGCGAGAACTGCTCGGGCTCGTTGATCAGGACGTGGCGGATGATCTGGTCGCGGGTCCGCCCGGCGCTGCGCGGCCCCGGGCGGAGCTCGGCGGAGACCCGCGCCGCGACGGCGTCGAACTCGGCCCAGCACGCCTGCAGGAGATCGAGGCGCCGCTCCAGGTCCGCCGCCGCAAGCACCCCGCGCTCGATCTCCGAGGGCACGTGGGCGACCCCCCAGAAGTCGGTCGAGCTCGAGCCCGGCACGCGCTCCACGACGTCGACGGTGAGGGCACGATCGAACTCGCCGGCCAGGCCGGCCCGCTCGGCCACGCCGGCGTAGCGCGCGGCATAGGTCACGAGCTTCTGGAGAGCGTCGTCCTCGGACGTGCCCCAGCGATCGAGGCCGGGCCAGTCCATGGCCGCGGCGACGACCCGCCGCTTCTTGCCGACCTCGAGGATCACGCGCAGGGGAGCGATCATGGCCCGCAGGGTACCGGGTTGCGGGGGTCGATAGACAGACGGCACGCGAGGCACGCGGCGGCGCATGGCCCGGCGATGTCCGCCTTGCCATCATCGGGTCGTGACGGACCCGAACGCGCGGCGAGTCGGCCGTTCCCCGACTCGCGGACCGCTGACGCGAGATGCCGCTCCCGTGACGCGAGATGCCGCTTTCGCTCGCCGATTCCCGCGACTCGCATCCGGGCGTCTTCCCTGGCTGGCCGCCGGCTGGGCGCTGCTGTACGGCGCCTATCGCGGTTACTACGCCCTGGGCGGGACGATCGGGATGTTCGGAACGCCCGTCTCCCAGGCGGACTGGCGGCTGATCAACGGGATCGCCGCCGTCGTCCTCGTGATCGCGGCCGGGGTGGCGGCGGCGTCGCCGCGGATCTTCGCCGATCCTCGCGGCCGACTCGTGCTGCTGGCCGTCGGGTGGGTGATCACCGTCGGCTGCGTGATGCACGCGCTCGTCGACTGGGTCACCCGGCTCCTGAGCCTGGCCGGGCTCCTGCGGCTCGACTTCCCGTTCTTCGCCACGGTCGACCGCCGTGCATCCGACCTTCAGGATGTCTTCCTCAACGAGCCGTGGTTCTTCGTCGAGGGCCTGCTGTGGGGAGCCCTGTGCTGGCTCGCGCTGCGCTCTGGGACCGGCCGGCGCCGGTTCGTCGGGAGCGCGCTGGCGGCAATCGCGCTGCTCACCGCAGCCGGGATCCTGAGCGCTACCGGCGTGACCGGCCGGCTGATCATCGGCTGACCGGCATCCCCGCCGGAACGTCGCGACCGCCAGACCGGCGAACGCCGAGTCAGGCGGCGGCTTTGCGAAGCTCGTAGCGCTCGGCGGGCATCCGGCCGAAGCGAACGAGCATCCGGACGGCACTCCAGGCCCCCGCGGGATGCGCCGGCGGTGCCTCGTGGCCGTGCGGGCTCCCGGTCCGGGCCGGCTCGCCATGCGGTGACGTCACGTCCCAGATGATCGCCCGCGCTCCGGGCTTGAGCACGCGCAGGATCTCGGCGCGGGCGGCGTGGCGATCGGGCAGGTGATGGACGGCGTAGGAGCTGACGAGGAGATCGACCGACGCATCGGCGAAGGGCAGGGCCGCGGCATCCGCGACGACGAAGTCCGGCCGGCCGAGGCCGCTGCCGCGAAGCGCCCGCTCGGCCTTGCGCCCGGCGCGAGCGATCATCTCGGGATCGACGTCGACGCCGCTGAGACGGAGGGACGGCGCGAGCCGCGCGACGCGGACGAGGACCTCACCGGTCCCGCACCCGAGGTCGACGACCGTGCCGCCCCCCGGTGCCTCCGCGGCGACGTCGCGGGCGATCTCGTCGTAGCGGCGTCGGAACACGAGACGGGTCACCAGGTCGTAGGCCCCGGCGCTCGGCATCGAATAGCGGCGCATGTTGGCGGAGGCTTCGCGGATGCGACCGGCACCCAACGCGGCACCGGCTGCGGCGATGACCCCGGCTGCGGCGATCCGACGGACCTTCATGCGCTTCTCCTCGCCTGATATGATCACGTGATCATGAACATGCGCTCATCGTATCAGCCATGAGTCCGCGTCGCGCCGCCGTCCTGCGTGATCAGGGGCCCCACCAGGCCGCCTCGCTGCGCGAGCACCTGGTCGCGGCCACGGAGCACCTGCTCGATCGGCACTCCGCAGGGGACCTGACGACGCGCGTGATCGCCCACCACGCCGGCGTGTCGGACGGCGTGCTCTACAACCATTTCGCGGACAAGGCCGACCTCGTCATCGAGGCCATGCTCCGGCGCTACGGCCGGCTCGTCGGCCGTCTCGAGGAGGAGGTCCCGATGGCGGGCCAGGGAACGGTCGCGGCCAACGTCCAGGCCTACGGGCGGGTCCTCAGCGCGCTGGAATTGGACGCCCTGCTCCACGGCGCGGCGCTGCTCGCGCATCCGCCCTTGCTTCACCGGTTCTGGACGGAGATCCATCGATCGCCGTTCGGGGTCGACCGCCTGCGCCGGCCGCTGGTCGACTACCTCGCGGCGGAGCAGCGCCTCGGCCGGGTGCGAGCCCAGCTCGATCTCGAAGCCGCGGTCACCGTGGTGTTCGGGGCCTGCGCGATGGTCGCGCTCACCGGCCGGCTCAACCCGGAAGCCGAGCCTGACGACCTGGCCCGCCAGCTCGACGCGGCGCTCGCGGCGGCCGTCACTGGGTTCGCCCCACGAGGAGCGTGATGGATCGACGCGGGAACGGATCGGGCGGCTGAGCGCCTCGGCGCCGCCGCCCGATCCGCCCCGGTCGGCTACTTCGCCTGGAGCTTGAACGTCACCGACGCCGCGCTTCCGACGTATCGGCCGGCATCCGCGCCCGACGGTGTCCAGGTTGCCGTCAACGGGTAGGTGCCGTTCTTCTGGGCCAGCTTGAGGGTGGCCGAGGCGATCCCCGACCCGTTGGTCGCGGCCGTCACGGTCTGGCTGCCGAGGGCGAACACGATCTGGCGCCCGGCGAGCGCCTTGCCGGTGGCGTCCGTCAGGATGGCGCTGAGGGTGACCTTCTTGTTCGGGCCGCCCGTCGTCGCCCCCGTGTACGCGATCGTCGTCGCCTTGGCCGCGATCGCAACGCTGTTCGAGCCGGTCGCCGGCTCGTACAGGGAGTCGCCGGCAAAGGCCGCGCCGGATGCGTAGGTCCCGGCATCGAGGAGGGGCGTCCAGGCGACCTGGGCCTGGCCGCTGCTGTTGGTCACCGAGGATCCGGCGGCGGCGCCGTCCACGCTGAAGGTCACGGTCCGGCCGCTCACGACCGATCCGAACTCATCGACGAGGGACGCCCGTCGCGCGCCGGCCGTGTCGTAGGTCCCGGCGGTGTCCCCGAGGGATCCGACGGTGACGGTCCGCTTCCGGACCTCGACCGTCCGCGTGTCCGAGGCGCACGCAGCGAGCCGGTCGCACACCGTCAGGGTGGCGACGTAGGAGCCGGGCGTGGCGTACGAGTGGGCGACCGACGGGCCGCCCGTCGCGCTCGGCGAGCCGTCGCCGAACGACCAGGCGTAGGTCAGGGTCGGCTGATCGTCGGCGCCGGGGTCCACGGCCGAGCCGTTGAACGCCACCGACCGGCCCCAGGCAGCCGTCGTGTCGGGACCTGCCGCGACCACCGGTGCCAGGTTCGCGACGTCGATCGAGAAGGTCGTCGACGAGGTCAGCCCGGTCGCGTCGGTCGCGGTCAGGAGGCCGGAGTACGTGCCGCTGCCCTGGAAGGTGTGCTGCGGGTTCCTGCCGAACGCGACCCCGCCGTCCGAGAAATCCCAGCGGAGCGTCGGGAAGCCGCAGACGCTCGCGCTGCCGCCGCCGTCGAACGTGATCGGCGAACCCTGGTCGCCGCTGTAGGTGTGGCTGGCGCCGCCGCCGGCGTCGGCCGTGGGCGGGATGTTGTTCTTCTGGAGGGCGCCGAGGACCACGCTCGCGTCCGGACCGGTCAGCCCGAACGAGATGTCCGCCGCCGGGGTGTCCTGGTGGCCGAACTCGCCGAGGTCGTAGACCGTGAAATCGGGTCCGACCGCGGGCGACGCGATGACCTTGGCGCCGACGCCCGTCCGCGCGGCGAGGCTCTGGGCCGGCGAATCGGCGGCGATCCCGGTGAGGTGGTAGTTGACCTCGTTGCCCGCCGGCTGCGTGCACGAGAGATGGGCCGGATCGCTGATCGTCGACGGCGACGAGCCGAGCCACTCGAGGTTTGCGCTCTGGCTTCCCTGGCCGCCGGTCACGTCGATCCCGCGGACCGCCACGATGCCGTCGCTCGAGACGCTGGCGACGAGGGCGACGCCGACGTTGAACTCGATGTCGAGGTCGACCGGGTCGACAAACGGGACCGTGAAGAGGGTGTACGAGTCGATTCCAACGTTCTGCGTGCCCGACGTGCATGTTCGCGGGCTCTCGCCCGGCAGCGGGACGACGCAGGAGAAGGTCCAGGTCAGGTCCTTCGAGAAGTCTTTCGTCTGGTTCGTGGGCTGGAAGTCCGTGCCTCCCGCGGGATCCGCGAACAGGCCGTAGGAGCCGGAGATCGCGCCCGTGGCGGTGATCGTCCCGCCGGTCGTCGTCAGGGTGTCGCTGAGCGTGACCGTCTGGCCCTGGCGGAGGAGGGTGTCGTCGTAGGCGATGTCGACCGATCCGCTGCTCGACCAGTCCAGCCGGTCGACGACGGTATGGACGGTCGCGCCGAAGGCGAAGGCCCAGTCGGGGTGGCCGGTCACGAGCTGGGCGAAGTCGTCCGGCACGCAGCCGTCGCAGGACGCGGTGACGTCGTAGGCGACGCCGACGTCCGTGCCGCCCCCAAGCGACACGTTCGCCGACCTGGTCTGGCCGGCCGCGGCGACGGGTGTGGCGGCCGCGACGAGGTTCGCGAGCAGGGCGACGACCAGGATCGACGCCGACCGCACCCGGCGGTGTCGGCTTCGCGCGGTGGTTCCGGGCAGGTGCTTCATGTCTTCCCCTTCTTCATCCTTTCCGCTGAGTTCGTGTCCGCGGGCTTGGAACCGGTCAGGTCGATGTCGTGCGGTCGGTCACCTCCTATCGCGCTGGCGCGGGCGGTGCCGAGGCGATCTGCGGGCTTCCGTCCGGGGTGAACATCTCGAGCGACCAGGCCCACGACCCATTCGCGTCCCGTTCATGGACGAGGAGGTAGGCGCCGCGATCGACGACGGATCCGCCGTCCTGCGGCCGGAGACGGATCGCGTAGCGGCCGATCTCGAACGCGAACGATCCGTGCCCGTCGATCCGCGTCGGCGTGCGGAGCACGGCGCGGATGCCGGCATCGAGCCCGGCCCGCCAGAAGGATTCGATCCGGTCGCGGCCCTCGATCAGGTCGGCCGACGGCGCGAGCAGGCGCGCGTCCACGGCATACGCGGCCGACGCGGCGGCCGGGTCGCCGCCGCGGATCGCTGCGCCGAAGCGGCGGGTCGCCGCGCGCCTGGATCGCTCGAGTCCGTCCGACGCGTCGCGCTCTTCCATCGGCGCCACGGTGGCCGGTGGGCGTTGCACTCCCGCGGCACGATGTTGCGAAGGCGGTGCGTGCGGCGAGGACGGGCCGTCTGAGCGCCGGGTCAGCGGCTCGGTGGTGCCTCCGCTGCCTCCGCTGCCGCGACCGTCAGCGCCTCGTCGATGGCCGCGTCGAGCGACAGCGTCGCGCCACGCGCCCGCTCGCCATCGAACGCTTCAGATCCGACGAGCTCCCTGGCCCGCGCCTCGGTGTCGTCGTGGAGGTGCCGCTCGAACGGCTTGAAGGCGGCCCCCATCGCGTCGAGCAGGGCCACCGCGGCACCCAGCAGGACCGCCGCCGGCGGCCCGTTCCCGGTTCGGGCCGCGACGCCGGCGATCCCGAGGAGGCACCAGGCGAGATCCTCCTTGTCGCCGGCCTCCCGGCCGAAGGAGACGCTCTCGCGGAAGTGCGCGCCGGCGGCCGCGGGCGAGCCGAGCATCAGCTCGACGGAGCCGAGGTTGAACAGGCTCCGCGCGATGTTCGAGGTGTCGCCGCGCTCGCGGAGAAGGGCCAGGCTCTCCTCGAACAGCGGCCGAGCCTTCGGGTATTCGCCCTCCGTCAGGGCGAGGTCGCCGAGGTTGTTGATGGCGAGCGCGGCGATCCGGGTGTCGTCGATCGATCGACCGAGCGCCACCGCCTCCTCGAGCAGCAGGCGGGCCTCGGACCGGTCGCCGGCGGCCATCGTGATCGCCCCCAGATTGCTGAGCCCGTTCACGATCAGCCGCGGATCCCCGGTCTCGCGGGCCGCCGCCAGGCTGCGACGCGAGAACGAGACGGCGGCGGGATAGTCGCCCTGGAAGAGCGCGACCCCGCCGGCGGCCGTCAAGGCCCGCCGTCGGAGGAGGGCCGGCGCTTCGTCCGCACCGTCGAGCGCCCGCTCCAGCCAGCGGCGGCTCTCGGGGAGGTGGCCGCGGACGTACCAGAAGCGGGACAGGGCTGTGGTGAGGCGGAGCCGTCGCTCCGGATCGCCGGCGGCGTCGAGCTCGACGAGGGCCGCGCGCAGGTTGTCCAGCTCGGTCTCGAGAGTCGCGAACGCGGCCGTCTGGCGTTCCCCGGTGAGCTGCGGCTCGGTCCGCTCGGCGAGCTGCAGGAACCAGGCGGCGTGCTCGGCCCGGAGCGCCGCGGTGTCGCCGGTCTCAATCAGGCGAGCGGCCGCGTATTGGCGGACCGTCTCGAGGAGCCGGT
Source organism: uncultured Chloroflexia bacterium (assembly GCA_963710105.1). GTDB lineage: Bacteria > Chloroflexota > Limnocylindria > Limnocylindrales > CSP1-4 > CF-46. The sequence goes on along the minus strand of CAVPYV010000001.1, from coordinate 1,395,756 downwards.
AGCGCATCTCGGCGACGCGCTCCTCCGCGATCACGAGGGACGCGTCCACGAGCCGCCCGAGCAGATCGATCGCCGTCGCTTCCTCGCCTCCCAGGCACACGGCGGACGCGGCCTCGAGGGTGAAGCCGGCAGCGAACACGGACAGGCCGCGCAGGAGCCGCTGCTCCGGCTCGGCAAGCAGGTCGTAGCTCCAGTCCATCGCCTCCTTGAGGGTCCGGTGGCGGTCCGGAGCGAGCCGCCGCCACGAGACGAGGAACCGGAATCGGTCGTCGAGGCGCTCGGCGATCTGGGAGATCGAGAAGGCCTTCACCCGCGCCGCGGCGAGCTCGATCGCGAGCGGCAGACCATCGAGATCGCGACAGATCGCCGCGGCTGCGGCGAGGCTGGCCGGACTCGTCCCGATCCCCGGGCGCGCGTCCTCGGCCCGGGCGAGGAACAGGCGAACCGCGTCGCTTGCCTCGATCGTCGGCCGATCGTCGTGGGCCGCGGGCGTCGCGAGCGGCTGGACCGCGACGTCCACCTCGCCGCTGACGCCGATCGGCTCGCGGCTCGTGGCGAGGATCCGCAGCCGCGGCGCGCCGGCCAGGAGGCGCCGCGCGAGCTCGGCGCAGGCCGCCCGGAGGTGCTCGCAGTTGTCGAGGACGAGCAGCGCATCCGTCGTCTGCAATCGGCTGGCCAGGCGGTCGACGACCGTCGCGTCGGCCTGCTCCACGACGCCGACGACACCGGCGACCTCGCGAGCGACGAGCTCGGGGTCGCCGAGGGCGGAGAGGTCGACGAACCACGGCCCGTCGGCCCAGCGGTCGGCCGTTCGATGGGCTGCCTCGAGCGCCAGGCGGGTCTTGCCGACGCCGCCGATCCCGGTCAGGGTCACCAGGCGCGCCTCGCCGAGATGCCGATCGATCGCGGCGAGCTCGGCCTCGCGACCGATGAACGCCGTCATCGCGAGCGGGAGCGCCGGACGAGCGGCGACCGGGGACACCCGGGCGACCTCGTGGCGGACGATCGCCGCCTCGAGCGCCCGGAGCTCCTCGCCCGGCTCCAGCCCGAGGTCGTCGCGGAACAACGCCCATGCTCGGCGGTAGGCAGCGAGCGCGTCGGCCTGACGCTCGGCCCGGTACAGGGCGAGCATCAGGTGCCGCCAGAGACGCTCCCGGTAGGGATGGTCGGCCAGCAGCCGCTCGAGCTCGGCGACGAGACCGGCCGCCTCGCCGAGCGCGAGCGCGGCCTCGATCCGGTCCTCCTCGGCCGTCAGCCGGAGCTCCTCGAGGCGGTCGGCGGCGGCGCGCAGGCCACCGTCGTCGGCAACCCCCGCGAGCGCGGGCCCGTGCCACAGGTCGAGCGCCCCGCGAAGGTGCTGGAGCGCGCCGTGCGCGTCGCCGTGCGCCAGGGCGCCTCGTCCGTCCCGAGCGAGCCGCTCGAAGCGAGCGGCGTCGGTCGCGTCCGGCGGGGCGTCGATCGCGTACCCGCCCGACCGGGCGCGGATCGGCGCGTCATCGCCGAGGGTCGCCCGCAGGCGGGACACGTACGAGCGGATCGTCGCCGCCGCGCCGTCGGGCGGCTCGCCGGCCCAGAGCTCGTCGATGAGCCGGTCCGCGGGCACCGACCGTCCCGCGGCAAGGAGCAGGTGGGCGAGGAGCGCCTGCTGGCGGCGCCCGCCCAGCGGCAGGGACCGACCGGCGCGCCGCGCCTCGACGTCGCCCAGGAGGCGGAACTCGATCATCGGCGGCGGGCCGGCGAGGGGAGGATCCCGTTCACGGTGCGCACCATGTCAGGTTCGGCGTCGGCCGTCCATCGACCGACAGGAGCAAGACGGCCGCTGTCATCTTTCGCCCCGAGGATGGGCGGAGGCCCAGCCGGCCACGATCCGCAGCGCCGCCGCGAAGGAGAGACATGGGCGTCATCGACTGGCTGCTCGACGCCGACCCCGCGATTCGCTGGCAGGTGATGCGCGACCTGAGCCGCGAGTCGGCGGCCGCCGTTGCCGCCGAGCGGGCGCGGGTCGCGACCGAGGGCTGGGGCGCCCGCCTCCTCGCGCTCCAGGCCCCGGACGGGCTGTGGGCGGGCATGGCCTTCTCGCAGGACCGGACCGACACGTTCCACGTCCTGGAGCTCCTCCGTCGGCTGGGCCTCGATCCCGCGAGCGAGCCGGCCCGGCGGTCCATCGGCCTGGTCCGCGAGCGCGTGACGTGGGGCGACGGCGCCTGGTGGAACCCGCCCTGGGCCGACCGTGGGTTCTTCGACGGCGAGGTCGAGCCGTGCATCAACGGCAACGTCGTCGCGACCGGCTCGTACTTCGGGATCGACATGACCCCGCTGGTCGAGCGGCTCCTCGGCGAGCAGCTGCCCGACGGCGGCTGGAACTGCGAGGTCGAGAACGGGGCGACGGTGTCGTCGCTGGCGACGACGATCAACGTCCTCGAGGGCCTCCTCGAGCACGAGCGGGCGATCGGGGGGTCGGCGCGACTGACCGAGGCCCGCCAGCGCGGCGACGAGTACCTGCTCGAGCGCCGCCTGTTCCGCCGGAAGTCGACCGGCGAGGTGATCGACCCCGGGCTGGCTCCAGTTCTCGTTCCCCACCTGGTGGCACTACGACATCCTGCGCGCGCTCGAGTACCTCCGCGACGCCGCCGATCCGCCCGACGAGCGCGTTCGCGAGGCGATCGCGGTCGTGGAAGCCAATCGCGATCCGGACGGCCGCTGGCCCGTCCAGAAGGTCCACGATGGCGCGATGCCCCTCGAGCTCGACGATGGCGAGGGCCGCCCGAGCCGCTGGATCACGCTCCGCGCCATGCGCGTGCTCGATTGGGCGACGGACGGGCGATCGCACGACGGTGCCAGAGATTGATCTTGTCGCCTCGCGCTGAACGGTTCATGCTCGGCCTCCACATCGGGAGCGGAGGGGTGGCGTGATGGGCGACAACAGCGAGCTCGCCGCGAAGTTCGAAGCGGTCCTCAAGCAGGGTGATTTCGCCGGCCAGACCGAGCTGCTGCGCGAGTACGGCAGCGACGACTTCGTCGAGGAGTGGCCGCAGTCCGGCGAGCGCCTGACGAAGGCGGCGTCGCTCCGCATGGCCGAGGCGTACCCGGACATGACCGGGACGAGCCCGACCTTCGCCTACAAGCGCATGCTCGGCGGCGGCGATGTCTTCGTGATCGAAGGCACGATCGATTACGGCGACGGGGTCCCCGTCAGCTACGTCGGAATCGGCGAGATCCGCGACGGCAAGGTCGCGAAGATGACCGAGTATTTCGCGAACCCGTTCGAGGCGCCCGCCTGGCGAGCCGACTTCGTCGAGCGGATGTAGGGGCCGACGGCGTCGCTGCTGGACGGACCGCCCCGCGCCGGTCGAACTGAAGGGCCTCCTCGAGCCGCTCGTCCTGTTCGCGATCCGGCGCTGACGGACCGCCCGCCGCGGCGATGAGTTCGCCGGGCCATCGCCGTCCAAGGATCATGAACGACCCGAGCGAGGGGGCACGATGAGCGACTCGAGGGATCCGCGCGTCGACGCCTACATCGACGCGCTGCCGGACTGGCAGCAGGCGGTCTGCCGCGAGGTGCGCGAGCTCCTCCATGCAGCCGACCCGGCGCTCGAGGAGACGATCAAGCGGACGGTCCAGCCGTACTTCGTGCTCGACGGCAACGTGGCGGCCCTGCTCGCCGCCAAGGACCACGTCACGGTCTTTCTCTACGACGGCGGGCTCGCCCCCGACCCCGAAGGCGTGATCACCGGCGGCCACGGCAACGAGACGGGCCGGATGATCGCGATCCGGAGGGACCAGCCGATCAACCGCGGGGCGCTCACGGCGATCTTCCGGGCGATCATCGCCGACAACCGGGCCGGCGGCTGGCGGACGCTCAAGCGCCGGGCGGCGTCCGCCTGATCAGCGGGCCGGATCGGCCCGACGCCGGGCGCGCGCTGCGGCGAGCCGGTCGTGGGCCTCGGCGATCAGGGGCATGACGACGTCCCGGAACGTCGCGTCGCTCGGGTTGAGGATCGAGATCCAGAGCTGCTTCGCGTAGACGGGGTGGGGCAGGAGGCGGTCGTAGGCCGCGTCGTCCGGCGAGTCCATCGCGCCGACGAGCCGCTCGAACGTCTCGCGGCCGACGCCGAGGTTCAGGCGGAACGCGCCGGCGCGGGCCAGATCCGACGGCGTGCCCTCGTCATGCTCGTCGGTCGTGACGATCGTCGCGTAGTTCGGCCAGTGGGTCTCGTCGAGCGAGAAGAACGTGGCGCCGAGCGCTTCGGCGACGACGGTCTCGGGGTAGCGCTCGACGATGAGCCGGGTGATTGCCTCCGGATCGGGTCCGGTCGGCGGGGTCGAAGAACTCATGGCTCGACCGTACATCGTGCATGTCAAGCGCAGGTTCCGGGGGCTGATCTCTAGAGATGCACCGGATTCGATCGCCGCCGTGACCGCGCAGCATCTCGCAGCGGTTCAGGACAGCGGCGCTGCATGATAGGGGCCATGGCCAAGGCAGAGCCGCCGCCCGCCTTCATCCCGCCGATGCTCGCGACCCTCGTCGGCGCGCCCTTCGACGACCCCGGCTGGCTGTTCGAGGTCAAGTGGGACGGCTTCCGCGTCGAGGCCGTCGTCGACGGCGGCAGCGTCCGCCTGTGGACCCGCGGCGAGCAGGACGCGGCGCGCTACTTCGGCTCCTTCCTCGAGCCGCCGGCCTGGCTCACGCGCCCGCCGCGCGGTCGTCGACGGCGAGGTCATCGCCCTCGACGATCGGGGCGAGCCCGATTTCGCCCTGCTCCAGGCCCGGATCAAGGGCCGGGGAGGCGCGGCGGAGCCGACCCCGTTCGTGTACGAGGTCTTCGACCTGCTCCACCTCGACGGCCGATCGTTGCTCGACGAGCCGCTCGAGGAGCGGCGGCGGCTCCTGGCGGGCGTCCTCCGACCGGACCCGCGCGTCCGCCTGAGCGAGCACGTCGAGGGTGGCGGGATCGCGTTCTTCGAGGCGGCCCGGGTGCGGGGCCTCGAGGGGATCATGGCCAAGGATCGCCGCTCCCCGTACCTGCCCGGCAAGCGGACCGACCGCTGGCAGAAGGTCAAGATCCGGCCCGAGCAGGAGCTCGTCGTCGGCGGCTGGGTGACGGGCAGCGGCAAGGCGGCCGAGCTCGGCGCACTCCTCGTCGGCGTCCACGAGGACGGTGCGCTGCGCTACGCCGGCAAGATCGGGGCGGGGTACACGAACGACAACCGGTCGGAGCTGCTGGCGGCGCTCGCCCCGCTCGCGGCCGAGGAGCCGCCCTTCGTCCCGCCGCCGCCCCGCGCCGCCGCCCGCGACGCGCAGTGGCTCCGCCCGGAGCTCGTCATCCGCGCCGAGTTCGCCGGCTGGACCGCGGACGGCCTCGTCCGCCAGGCCGCGTACAAGGGCATCGAGCTCGAGAAGGACCCGCGGAAGGTCGTCCGCGAGCGCCCGAAGGGCTGAGGGGTTGCTCATCCTCGTCCCGCCGTCCGAGTCGAAGCGGCCGCCACCCGACCGTGGCCGCCCGGTCGACCTCGATGGGCTGTCGTTCCCGGAGCTCACCCGGCTGCGCGACCGGATCCTCGACGCCCTGATCGAGACGAGCGCCGGGCCGGACGCCTTCGAGCGGCTGGCCGAGCGGCCGTCGATGGCCGGCTGGATCGCCCGCAACACGCGGCTCCGGGAGCTTCCGACGCGAGCGGCGGCCGAGGTCTACTCGGGGCCCCTCCACGCCGGCCTCGACGTTGCGTCGCTGTCGCCTGCGGCGGCTGAACGGGCCGGGCGCAGCCTCGTGATCGCGTCCGCGCTATGGGGCGCGCTCCGGCCGGGCGACCGGATCCCCGCCTACCGGATGCGGTCGTGGTCGAACCTCGTCGGCATCGGCCGCGTCGAGCCGGTGTGGCGGACCGCCCTGGCGGGCCTGTTCGCCCAGCTCGCGGGACCGGACGGAGTCGTCTTCGACCTGCGGCCGCCGAGCTTCCAGGCGCTCGGGTCGCCGACCGACCTCGGCCATCGGACGGTCGCGGTCCGCGTGAGCCAGGTCTCCGGCGACGGCCGCCGGATCGGCGACGTGGTCGCCAAGCGGATCCGCGGGCAGGCCGCCCATGTGCTGCTCGAATCCGGCATCGAGCCGGCCGAGCCGGACGCGCTGGCCGACGTCCTCGGAGAGCGCTGGCCGGTCCGGCTCGAGCCCCCGGAGCGGCCCGGCCGGTGCTGGACCCTGACCCTCACCTCGGACGACTGACGGCGCCGGCTGACCTGGCCGCGACGCTAGCGGTTCCGCTCCGAGCGGACGAAGAAGGCCGTGCCCGCGACGACGAAGACGACGAACGAGCCGGCGATCGCGGCGATCGTGATCGGCAGCGGCGTGATGGCGGGCGCGGTCACGCTCGGCTGGAGCCCGTAGACGACGTGGCGCATCAGCTCGACCGCGTAGCGCATCGGCGACAGGGCCGACAGGATCGCCAGCGGCAGGGGCAGGTCGTTGACCGGGTTGAACACCCCGGCGAGGAAGAACTGGGGGAGAAGAACGAACGGGAAGATCTGCTGCGCCGCGCGCTGGCTCGAGAGCCGCGAGAGGAGCAGCAGCCCGAACGACCCGCCGTACACGGCGATGATGAGCGAGACCGGGATCAGGGCAAGAAGCACGAGCGGCGACATCGGGACGCCGATCAGGATGCCGATGACCAGGATCCCGAGCCCGGTCGGCAGCGCGACGAGGGCCTCGCCGATGATCTTCCCGGCCACGATCGCGTAGCGCGACACCGGCGAGACGAAGATCTCCTGGCTGAAGTCCTCCTCGCGGTCGGCGATGAGCGACACGAGCCCGAGGGTGGCCGACTGCCAGAGGGTCTGGGCGATGATGCCGGTGAAGACGAAGGCGGTCAGGTCCAGTCCGCCGGGTGCGCCGAAGCCCGACTGGAGGGCCGGGCCCAGGATGAGCACGAAGACGAGCGGGAAGGCCAGCTCCGACAGCAGGCGGGTCCGGTCGCGGAGCAGCTTGACGAAATCGCGGTGGGCGATGACCGCGATCGCCGACAGCTCGGCCCCCAGGCGGCGTCGTGGCGGGCGGCCGGTCTCGAGGCGGTCGCGCGCGATCGCGGCGTCAGCCATCGGCGGGGTGTCCCGCGGCATCCGGCGCGGCCGCCGGCGAGCCGCCGTCCGCGTCGTCGTGGTCGGCGCCGGCGTCCTCGTCGTCGGCCCGCGCCTCGGGAGAGAGCTCGGCCCGGCTCACGATCTCGAGATAGGCGTCCTCGAGCGACGGGGCGTGGGTCCGGACGAGGGTCAGCGGCGTCTGGATCGCGCGCAGGGCGGCGTGCGCGTCGCGGGTCCCCACGTCGATCCGAAACGGTCCGCTGCCCGCCGGCCGCCGGCCGAGCCGCTCGAGCTCCGCCCGGAGCGCGGTCCGATCATCGGCGTCGACCAGGAGGTACTCGCTGGCGAGGGCAGCGGTCAGCTCCGCGGGTGAGCCGGTCGCCACGATCCGGCCCTCGTCGATCACGCAGATCCGATCGGCCTGCTCGGCCTCCTCGAGATAGTGCGAGGTGAGGACGATCGTCGTTCCGTTCGCGGCCCGGACGTCGCGCAGGTAGCCCCACAGCGCCCGCCGGCTCGGGGTGTCCAGCCCGGTCGTCGGCTCGTCGAGGAAGAGGACGGCCGGACGGTGGACGAGGCTCCGGACGATCTCGAGCTTGCGGAGCATCCCGCCCGAGTACGTCCGGACGGGCTTGAAGATATCGCTCCCGAGTTCCAGCAGCTCGCCCCATTCCTCGACCTGGCGGCGGTAGCCGGGCGCCATCAGCCGGTAGCCCGGGGCGTACGGGTAGAGCCCGTAGAGGATCGCGTGGAAGCGGACGTTCTCCTCGCCGGTCAGGTTCTTGTCGAGGCTCGGCCGCTGGAAGATGATCCCGACCCGCTGGCGGACCGCGGCGGCGTCGGCGACGACGTCGAGGCCCTCGATCAGCGCCCGCCCCTCGGTCGGCGCGAGCGTCGTCGTCAGGATCGACAGTGTCGTCGTCTTGCCGGCGCCGTTCGGGCCCAGGAGGGCGAAGAACTCGCCGGCGCCGACCGTGAACGAGATGACGTCGACGGCGTTCCGGTCGGCCTTCCGGTAGCGCTTGACGAGGCCGTCGACCTCAATGGCGGGCGCGCCCGCGGTGGCGGCGGTCGGCGCGGTCGCGAGGCGATCGATACGGGCGGTCACCGATCGGATGCTACCCCGTCAGCGGACCGAGGCCACGAACAGCTCCCACGCGCCCGACACGCCGCGGAGGCTCACCTCGCCGAGCGGCGCGAACATCAGGTCCGAGCCGGTCACCAGGTCACGGACGGTGCGGGTCACCACGACCTCGTTTCGCCCGCCCGGTCCGAGCAACCGCGCGGCGATGTGGACGGCGATCCCGCCGATCCCGGTCTCCCGGCGCTCGATCTCGCCCGTGTGGAGCCCGGCCCGGATCTCGAGGTCGATGCTGCGGGCGGCCTCGATCATGCCGAACGCGCAGCGAAGCGCACGCGTTGGCGCGTCGAAGATCGCCATGACGCCATCGCCGGAGAACTCCACGTTGGCACCGTTCCAGCGGCTGATCTCGGCGCGCACGAGCTGATGGTGATGGTCGAGCAGCTTCCGCCAGGCGCGGTCGCCCATGGCGGTGGCCCGGCCGGTCGAATCGACGATGTCGGCGAACAGGACCGTCGCGAGGGTGCGGTCGAGATCCTCCGCCGCCTGCAGCGAGCGCACCTGCTCGCCTGACCAGCGGTACGCCTCGACGAAGGGGCTCGTCGGGACCTCGGCCTCCGGCACGTACGTGAGGAGCACGACCCCCGAGCTGAAGGTCCGCGAGCCGGTGAGGCGCAGGTGGTGGACATCGATCCGATCGCGGAACAGGCGCTTGCCGCTGCCGAGGATCACCGGGTAGATCAGCAGGCGGTACTCGTCGACGAGGTCGTGGCGGAGGAGCTCGTCGACGAGGTCCGGGCTGCCGTACACGAGCAGGTCGCCACCCGGTCGGGCCTTGAGCTTCGTGACCTCGGCCGCGATGTCACCGGAGACGATCGTCGAATTGGTCCAGTCGGCCCGAGTCAGAGTGTTGGAGACGACGTACTTCGGGATGCCGTTGATCCGGGCGGCCAGCTCGGGGTCGCCCGTCGCCGTCGGCCAGAACGCCGCCCAGCTCTGCCAGGTCCGCCGGCCGAGGAGGAACGCCGCGGCCGATCGCACCTGGCCGACGTTGAACGCTTCGTCCTCCTCGTTCTGGACGCGCAGGGCCCAGGCGTTCCGGCCGCTCCGGTGCTCGTCGAAGCCGGGCGCCTCGACGATCCCGTCGAGCGTCACGAACGCGGTCACGACGAGCTTCATCGGGCAAGGGTAGCGGCGTCGAACGCGGTTGGAGACCCGCCTCAGGCCGGGGCGGCGGCTCCCTTGACGATCCGGATCAGCTCGCCGAGCAGCGCGATCTGGTCGGTCGTCCGATAGATCGAGTTGTTGAAGGTGAAGCCGGTGAACCCGGCCTCCAGGTACGGGCCGAGGCCCTCCGCGGCCTGCTCGGGCGTGCCCGCGAGGACGTGCGGGCGGCGCTCCGGCGGGACCTGATCGAGCATCGCCGTCGCCTCGGCCTCGGTCGCCCCGACGAGGACCGGCGCCGCCATGGTCCGCTCGATCGTCGCGGGGTCCCGCCCGATCGCCTCGCAGTGGGCCTGCGAGGACCTCGGTCTTGTGGCGGAGGACGTCCAGCCCGAGCGGGAACCAGTGGGTCATGTCGGCGAACTTCGCCGCGATCTTCAGGGTTCGCTGCTCGCCGCCGCCCCCGACGAGGATCGGCGGGCCGCCCGGCTGGACCGGTCGCGGCACGTTCAGCGCCTCGTCGATCCGGTGGTACCGGCCCGTGAAGGACGGGCGCTCCTCGGTGAACATCGCCCGGGCGATCGTGAGCGCCTCCTCGAGGCGGTCCATCCGCTCCCGAATCGGCGGGAAGTCGTAGCCGTACCCGGCGTGCTCGACATCGTTCCAGGCGGCGCCGAGCCCGAGGATCGCCCGGCCGCCGGAGATCGTGTCGAGGGTCGTCACCTGCTTCACGAGCAGCGCCGGATTGCGGTAGGTGACACCGGTCACGAGGGTCCCGAGCCGGACCCGACTCGTCTCGCGGGCGAGCGCCGCGAGGGTCGACCACGCCTCGAGCATCGGCTCGTCGACCCGGCCGACGCCCGGGATCTGGTACAGGTGATCCATGACGGTGACGAGCCGGAATCCGGCTGCTTCGGCGGCCTGCGCCTGCTCGACGACGCGGTCGAACAGCTGCGCCGGCGGCGTGTCGGGGTGGGTGTAGCTGGGAAGGTGGAGACCGAACCAAGGCTGCATCGGCGAATCGTAGACCCGCCGCGGCTCGGCCGCCTGCGGCTCGCCCGCCCACGGCTCGGCCGCCCGCGGCGCCGTCGTCCGCCGGGAGGGTCGCCTGCCCCGCGCCGGACGGAGGCTGTCCGACACAGAACTGGAGCGCCCGATCGACGAGGTCATCGCCACGAACGAGGCGTCCTGACGGCGGGGCCCCCGCGGGCGCACAATCGTCGTGCAGGCAAACCCTTCAGCGCAGGAGAACCGTTGATGACGACGCGAGAGTCACTGCTGGAAGCGATGCACCTGTCGGCCGACAGCGACACCGCCCGCTGGATGGCCGAGCGCGGCGTCACGATCGCCGACCAGGAGACGATGAGCCAGGCCATCCACGACGTGTACTGCGGGATCACGGCCGATCACGAGCACCCGAACGAGAAGGACCATCTCCAGGCGCTGTCGATGATCGCGGCGCTTCAGAAGTACGCCGAGAGCCGACCGCCCGCCTGATTCGGCGCCCCGTCCGTCCCGGTCCGCAGTCCTCGGACCCCGGCGACGATCCCGCGCTGACGGCGGCTGACATCCCCCGGTGGCTGCCCTTTCTTCCGTGAACGAGGACGGCCCGCCCGGTGACGAGCCCCTTCGCCGGAACCGCGACTTCGCGACCCTCCTGGTCAGCCAGTCGGTCTCGGCCGGCGGCGATGCGGTCAGCCTGACCGCGCTGCCTCTCCTCGTCCTGGCCCTCACCGGTTCGGGGCTGGCGATGGGGATCGTCGGGGCCGTCAACGCGGCCGCCGACTTCGTCGTCGGAACCGTGGCCGGCGCGCTCGCCGACCGCGGCGACCGGAAGCGGATGATGTTCGTGGCGGATCTCGGCCGGGCGATCCTGACTGCCCTGATCCCGATCAGCGTCTTCCTCGGTGGCCCGACGATGGCGGTCATCCTCCTCGTCGCAGGCCCGCTGGCGATCCTCCGCGCGTTCTTTCGCGCGGGCTACCTCGCGTCGATGCCGAACCTCGTCGGCCGGTCGCAGCTGGCGCGCGGCAACGGGATCCTCGAGACCGCGTTCTCGGCCTCCTTCATCCTGGGCCCGTCGCTTGCCGGGTTCCTCGTTACGATCGTCGGCCCCGGCGAAACGCTCGCGCTCGATGCAGCCTCGTTCGCGATCTCCTCGATCGGGCTCGTCCTGATCCGGCGCGATCTCAAGGCGCCTGCGGATCGGGCGCCGTCGCGGATCGTCGACGACATCCGGGAGGGCATCGTGTATGTCGCTCGCCATCCGGTCCTGCGCTCGGTCATCCTCTTTTTCGCGTCGACCACCGGCGTGCTCGCGCCGTTCGCGGCGGCGATGACCTTCCGGATCGTCCGGGATCTCGGCGAGAGCCCGGCGGCATTCGGACTGACGCTGACCGGACTGGGCCTCGGAACGCTGGTCGGGTCGCTCATCGCCACGCGGCTGGGGCATGGCACGAACGTGGCGCGCGCCCTCGTGGCCGCGGTGTTCGTGATGGGGGCGACGACCGCCGCGTCCGGGGCCATCCCGTCGCTGCCGGCCATCGTCCTGTTGTCCGGACTGAGCGGCGCGGGGTCGGCGGTTCTGGTCGTCCTGTACGTGAGCGTCCGAGCCGCCAACTCGCCGGACGCGCTCGTTGGGCGCGTCGCGAGCACCGCCCGCGTCATGGCCCTGGGGTTGATGCCGATCGGGAATCTGGTCGGCGGCATCCTGATCGACGCGGTCGGCGGGAGCGCGACCCTCGCGGTCCTCGGCGCGACGACCTGCGTGCTGGCGATCGTGTTCAGTCAGGTGCCGAGCTTGAAGGCGGCGTCGCTCGCGCCCTGAACGCGGCGTCGCTCGCGCCCCGAGAGGGGAGCGAGGACTGCCATCCGAAGGCGACTAGCCGCATACGCGACCTCCGGAGATGCGGCTAGCCGCCACGCCGGGCGGCGGCACCCGCCATCAAGATGTGGCTAGCCGCCCACGCCGGGCGGCGGCACCCGCCATCAAGATGTGGCTAGCCGCCCGCGCCGGGCGGCGGCACCCGCCACCGATATGCGGCTAGCCGCCCGCGCCGGGCGGCGGTCACCGGCCTCACGAACTCGAGATCTCCTTCCATTCCGCCAGTCGGACGGCGAGGAGCCCGGCACGACGCGTCGCGTCGCCGCCGTCGAGGATGGCCATGTCGGCCGGATCGGCGCGGAGGTAGATGCCGGACGTCCGCTCGCGAAGCTGGGGATCGGTCTCGGAGCGGGTGATCCAGTAGCCCGATGCCCGATCGACCGAGTCGAGCCGGATCTCGCCGGTGCCCTCGAGCTGCGGGGCGTTCGGGTGCCGCGGCCGCTCGCCGTGGTAGTAGTAGAAGACGGCCGGCGGATCGCGGTGCTCCTTCGATGCGACGCTCCAGTACCGTGACGAGAGCGTCCCGTCCGCCTGCCAGCCGCGGCCGGCGACCTCGAGCGACCCCTCGCGATCGCGCGAGATCCGGAGGAGGCTGATCGCCGAGGGCTCGCGCTCGCTCCGAAGGGTGAGCGAATGCTGCCACCAGTCACCCTCGAGCCGGGTCAGCCGACCTTCGTCCTCGATCGCCTTGCGCAGCTTCTGGTTGACCGCCCGCATGTCAGCCGCCGTCAGGTCCGGCGGGTAGCGCACCGCCGTCATCCCGAGGAGATCGGTCGGTAGCTTGGCGCCCTTCGCATGGAGGATGAAGGTGCGGCGCATCCCCAGAGCACCACCGAACAGGCCCGCCTCGAACACGACATTGTCGCGAGGCGAGGCCTGGCCTGCGACGACGACGTCCGAGTCGCTTGCTGGTCCAGTCGTCATGGGCGAAGACGAAGGCGGCGAAGTCGACCTCACCCGTGAGCTCGACCAGGCGGTCGAGGGTCGACACGCCCGGGTTGAAGACCGCGGTCCAGGGTTCGACATCCGCGACGTCGGCGAGCCCGCGCGTCAGCGCCTGGACCAGCTTCGCCTGCTGGCCCGAGGAGCCGAGGAAGATCCGGGGCTTCACGCGGGGGAGCGCCAGGTCGCGCGACTCGAAGCGACGTCCATCTGTGCCCTCCTCATGCAACGCTGCAGGTGCGTGAACTGCAATCTACTCGCACGGGCAGCAGGCCCGGATCGACCTTACCGCGGCACGAGCATCGCGCAAGATCAGCTCGTCCGATCACCTCGATGAAGGCCGACCGGTTCGCCTGGCCCAACCGATGATCCGATCCCTCATGAGGCCCGCCGATGCGCAAGATCGTGCAGTACACGCTCACCTCCCTGGACGGAGCCGTCGAGGATCCGCGCCGCTACTTCCCGGACAGCGCTACGACCGTCGCCGGCCCTCCGGCTTTCGACTCGCTGGCGGCCGACCTCGAAACGGAGATGATCGCGACACAGGACGCCGTGCTGCTCGGTCGCACCACGTTCGACGAGTGGTCGCGGTACTGGCCGACGTCCGACGAGCAGCCCTTCGCCGACTTCATCAACGGTGTCCGGAAGTACGTCGTGACGTCCACGCCGCTCGCGAGCCAGTGGGCCAACGCAGAAGCCGTCACCGGACCCCTCGCCGACACCGTGCGCGACCTCAAGGCTCGCCCGGGCGGTGACATCGGCGTCCACGGCAGCATCACGCTCGCCCGGTCGCTCCTGGCGGCTGGCCTCGTGGACGAGCTGCACCTGGCGGTCGGGCCTGTCCTGGATCCCGAAGGCTCGCGGCTGTTCGAGGGCCTCGACGACCTGCGCCGGCTGCAGCTGATCCGTGCCACGCCGACGCCGGGCGGCACGGTGTGGATGACCTACCGCGTCTCCTGACCCGCTCCGCGGTATCGTCCGAGCCGAGATGGAAGCCAGGCCGCCGACCGCTCCCCCCGACACCGTTGTGGTGTCCCTGCCCGACATCCCCGAGCGGGTCCACATGGGCGATCTGCCGGCGAACGTCGACGTCCGGCTCGTGCCGCCCGAGCCGGAGCCGGTCCCCGATCTCGCCGAGGTCGAGCTCATCGTGCCGTTCACGCGAACTCGCGAGCCATTGGTCGAGCTGCTCGCCGGGGGCGGGGGCCGGCTCCGCGTGATCCAGACGCTGAGCGCCGGCGTCGACTGGCTCGTCGGCCGGGTGCCCGAGCATGTGATGGTCTGCAACGCCCGCGGGGTCTACGACACGCCGCTCGCGGAGTGGGTGGTCGGCGCGATTCTCGCGATGCAGCGCGGCCTCGTCCAGGCGCGGGACGCGCAGGCCAGGCACGAGTGGGACGCGATCGAGCCGCCCGAGCTGCTCGGCCGACGGGTCGTGATCCTCGGGCTCGGCTCGATCGGGAACGCGATCGCGGACCGGCTCCGCCCGTTCGGGGTCGAGGTGGTCGGCGTGGGCCGCACCGCGCGCGACGGCGTGCGCGGCCTGGCCGATCTCGACGACGTGCTCCGCGATGCGGAGATCCTCGTGGACATCCTGCCGCTGACCGGCGCGACCGAGGGCCTGCTGGACGCAGACCGACTCGCGATCCTGCCGGACGGCGCGCTGGTCGTGAACGCCGGGCGCGGCCGGACGATCGAGACCGAGGCGCTCGTCGCCGAGCTCCGGGCGGGCCGGCTCCAGGCGGCCCTCGACGTGACCGACCCGGAGCCGCTCCCGCCGGATCACCCGCTCTGGGGCCTGCCAAACGTCCTGATCACGCCGCACATGGCCGGCGATTCGCCGGGCAGCACGATTCGAGCGTTCGAGCTCGCCGCCGACCAGATTCGCCGGTTCGCGGCGGGCGAGCCGCTGGTCAACGAGGTCGCACGGTACCTGCTCGAGTAACCGCGGTATGGCTGACCCGTCCACGATCGGCGCGGCAAGGGCGTTCGTGGCAGTGATCGCCGATTGGTCCGCCGTCGCGGGATAAGAACACCGCCTTGGCCGATGGAGCCAAGGCGGCTTCTCATTCCGGGGCGACCGATCCTACGGACCGCACGGATCCGTTCCTGCACAAGACGTGTCGCCGCTGCCGGAGTTGCCCGACTTCGTTACCGTGCCGGCCTTCTGGTCGGCCGTTTCGGTGGTGTGATGACCGAACGAGATCACCACAGTTCCTGACGCGGCGTCCCCAACGGGGGCCGCGGGCGCCTCTGCCGGGGCGGCCGGTACGACAGCTGCCGGGAAAGCCCTGGGCGTCAGGGCCGACCCGGCACGGGCGAAGGACTCGCTCGAGACCGCAAGACTGACAGTCACGAGAACGAGAAGCGTCAAGATTGCCCAGGCTGGCTTTGATGCCCGCACGTTGAATGTCCTCATCGCCATATCGTCAGCGCGCAGCCGTCCAGACGCGGATCGCGTCGCCGCCGGAGTAGTTGACCTTGTAGACGGTGCTCTTGTATCACGTTGGCCAACTGGTGGTGCATACCGGATGTCCTGCGCCAGGAGACCGCGAGCATGGTGTGATCGGCCGACGTCAGTTGCACAGCTAGGCCTCGGCCTCGGCGACCTCCCGGTTCAAACGGCTCCGCTCCTGGATCGCCCGGAACCTCCCTTCGTCGAACTTGCGCGCCTTCGCCGGACCCACCTCGATGGCATCGAACCATGGCCGGCGCCGCACGACGGCGACCTCGAGGATGAAGTCGTCCTGGTCCATGTCGCCACCGGTGTCGTCGTACTTGACCGTGCTGAGCGTACCGTTGTCGTAGATGTCGAACTCGTGGCCGACGCGCTTGTCGGCGGCCCAGGTCGTGGTCGCGGGGTTCCGGTGCTCGCCGATGAACCAGTAGAGGCGCTCCTGGGTCTGAACCGGGAACTTGATCCAGTCGGAGGGGTAGGGGACGTGATTGCCGCCGAGGATGAAGTCGGGCGGCGAGGCGTTGGCCAGGAACGGGTCGGACGAAGGTCCGAGCATCACGACGCGTGCCCGCTGGTAGAAGGCCGCTCGGCCGCAGAGGACCCGGGCGTACGTCTGGTGGGTGATGATCCCGCCCGCGTTCCACGGGGAGAACTCGTTCCAGATGTTCCAGTCGTAGGACTCGAGCCCGTGCTTCCGGCGAACGAAGCATCCGAGATCCGGGACGTCGGGCGTCCACCACGGAAACACCTTGTGCAGGTCGAGCAGCGCAGTTCCAACCATGAGCGATGACCCCCTCATTGCCTCGAACGACATCCTGACCCTTACGCCCGGCGATGGCTCGGATCAACCCCGTGCGCGGAACCGGGCGTTCCGGCGCGGAGTTTCAGCGGCCGCCGCGGAAGATCCCGACGATCCGACGGACGACCTGCGAGATCACGCCGACGAACCGGCTCCACGGCCCGTACGGCCCCCACAGCTCGGGCGGGAACACCCGGTGCCAACCGGCCCAGAATCTGTCGAGGATCCGGCGCCACCAGTCGCGGATCCAGCACAGGAACAGCTGCCAGAACGATGGTCGAGCCGAGGCGCACAGCGCCAGGAGGCCGGCGTCGACGTCGGCGATCATGTCGACCATCTCCGGCCAGGTCGGGAAGAAGTCGGGAACCTTGTTGAACTCGATCACGAACGACTGCAGGCCGCCGGTGGTCGCCCAGTCGTCGCTCGCTCCCGATGTCGGATACGCCGCGCCTGACCACAGCCAGAACGCCTGCTTGCTCACGTAGCCCTGGCCGCGAACCGCGTTGATCCCGTCCCGGATGACGTTCGCGCCGGCGACGGCCGCGGCGAGCTTCGACGCCGAGATGTACTCGCCGTACGCGTCGCCAGGCACGCCCCGCTTGTGGTCCCAGGCCGGGTTCGTGAACGACTTCGACGGATCGACGCTCTGGTTCTCGTCGTCGCCCCAGGCGTGCAGGACGTCGCCCGTGTAGGAGTGGACGTCGACGAAGTACCGCGCGTTGGCGAACTGGCTGACCAGCCACTGGACGTTGCGGGACTCGGGCTCGGAGAACGGACCCGTTCCGTGGAAGAGGTCGCTGGCGGGGTTCGTCGAGGCCAGCGTGTTCATGTTCGCGCCGGCCGAGAACTTCGTCGGGAAGTCCCAGAGGAAGTCGTAGTTGCGGTTCACGTCGATGCCGATCTTCGCGGGGTCGCCGCCGGAGCTCGCGGGATTGCGGTTCTTCCGCCACATCGCCTGCTGGGTGTCCGGCAGGGCGGCCATGCTGTACGCGCGGCCATCGGGGTTGATGTCGGGGTAGACGACGATCGTCGTCCCACGGACGATGCCCCGGACGGCCGCGGCGCTGAATGACTTCCCGCCGTAGGCCAGCCCCGCATTGGTCGTGTAGGCCTCGAGCACGTCGGCCGCGAGGTTCACCAGGACATCGGGGCCGCCCCACTCCCGCGCATGGGCGCCGCTGATGAAGACCAGCGCCGCTCGACAGCGGTAGCCGCCGTCGCGGATGGCGAGGGCGTGGGTCGTTCGCCCTTCGGCCGTGATGTTCGGCAGGGTGATCAACTGGGTCAGGCCGGGGTAGGCCTTGTTGAGTCCGACGAGGGCCGACTCGATCTCGGGCACCTTGAGGAACGACGTCATGACCCACGCTCCCCGGAGTCAGTCTCGGGACGGGCCGCGGCCGCCACCCCCGCCCGGTCCGCCGCGACCGCCGATCTTTCGACCGATGCCGCGCGGGACGACACGACCGCCGTCGTAGCGATCGCCCTCGCCGAGCTCCGCGATCCGCTCGCGGGCCCGGGCAGACTGGTTGCGCCCGAAGGTGACGGCGACGCCCTCGTCCTCGAGCTCGGACGCCTGGGCCCGGGTCACGAACAGGTCCAGCCCGCCGGTGCCATCCGGGTTCGGCGTGATGGTCGGATGGTCACCGAAGTCGTACGTTCCGCGCTCGAGGATGGTCCGAGCCTGATCCTGCGTCACGCGGACGCGTACGGCGAACACATCGTCGGCTCGCTCGTCAGCCCCGGACTCAGCGGGGCGTTTGGCGTTCTTGTCCGCCACGATCCACCTCCGATCGACCTGTGGCGGGACCCTAGCGCGGGGCCGTCTCGGCGGCGTCTCGGCGCCGTCTCGGCGCTCCGAGCCGCTCGAGACTGCGGAGCCGCCGGCGGCGGCGGGTTCGGCGACCGTCGGCGGGCAGGATCCGGAACGGCCGACCGCCCGGGCCGGCGATGGCCCCGAAGTGGCGCTCGTCGAGCGTCAGGACGTCGAGCGTGCCATGGCGCTCGGCGAGGACAACGAGCGATGCGTCGGCGAGGCCGAGCCTGAGGTCGCGGTACCCGGTCAGCCGGCCCACTTCGACTGGGTGAGGCTGAACCAGTTGCCCGAGTCGTCCCGGAACAGGGCCTCGATCCCGTACGGGCGCTCGGCCGGCTCCTGGAGGAACGTCACGCCCTTCGCCGACAGCTCCTCGAACGTCTTCCGGCAGTCGTCGGTCTCGAAGACGCCGCCGCCGAGCGAGCCCTTGGCAACGAGCGACCGGACCGTCTCGGCGTCCTCCTCGCTGAACATCGGCGGGGCAGGGAAGGCGAGGAGGATGGCGAAGCCGGGCTGCTCCTTCGGCCCCACGGTCAGCCAGCGGAAGCCGTCGAGGACCGAGTCGTTGCGGACCTCGAGGCCGAGCGTCTCGGTGTAGAACTGCTTCGCCCGGTCCTGGTCGAGGACGAAGACGTTGACGTGGTTGAGCTTGCGGATCATCGGACCTCCTTCGGCTGTGGCTCGACCACGCTAGCGCCCACGGCGCGCCGCTCGCTTCTCGCCGCTTGCGGAACCTCGCCGTGGGGCCGCGTCCACATCAGGACCACGCAGCCCGGGATCGGCGGAGCGCCGCCGGCCGCGACCGCTGCCGCGCGGTACTCGGTCGGCGACTGCCCGACGAGGTCGCGGAACCGGCTGCTGAACGAGCCGAGGCTGCCGAACCCGACGAGCAGGCAGATCTCCGTCACGGACAGGTTTGCCGTCCGCAGCAGGGTCTTCGCCCGCTCGATCCGCCGCCGCGTCAGGTAGGCCCGCGGCGTCTCGCCGTACACCTCCGCGAACGCGCGGGCGAAGTGGAACCGCGAGTAGCCGGCCTCGCGCGACATCGCGTCGAGATCGAGCGGCAGGCCGTAGTCGCGGTCGATGAGGTCGCGGGCGCGGCGGAGCGCGGGCAGCAGGAAGAGGGCGTTGGCGGTCATCGCGTCCGCACTCTAGCCGGAGCCGCCGGCGCCCGCGCGGGGTCAGACGTGGGGCGCGACGCCCTCGGAGAGCTGCTCCATGAGCTCGATCTGGGCGTCGTACGCCAGGAGCGGAAGGTGGCTGCGCGCCACGAACTCGACCGGGACCCCGGCCTGGTCGCGGATCTCGCGGAGTCGCTCGACGAGCTCGTCCGTCGTCCCGGCGTGCGTCGTCCGGCGCTTCAGGAGCGTGTCGTCGGGTCGGTCGAACGGGGGAGGGGACACCGCCGGCAGCGGCCGAGTCGCGGACGCCTCCATGTCGGAGTACTTCCAGTTGAGCGCCCAGACGGCGTCGCGGTAGCGGGCGAGGGCGTCCTCGCGGGACGCGCCGGGCAGGAGGATCGAGTAGTGGATGAAGCGGAACGTCGCCGGGTCGCGACCGCTCCGCTCGCACTCGTCGAGCACCCAGCGGACCTGCTGGCCGAACTCGTCGGCGGGCGCGTTCGAGAAGATGCCGTCGGCGAGGCGGGCCGCGCGCCGGATGGCCGGCTCGGCGCCGCCGCCGATGACGATCGGGATCCGGGCCGGCGGCGTCGGCCGCACGGCCAGCGTCGGCAGCTCGTAGACCGACCCGCGATGCGTGAACGGCTCGCCGGTCCAGGCCTGGGGCAGGATCTGGAGGATCTCCTCCATCGCCGCGCCGCGGCGGCGCATGTCGGCGCCGAGCCCCTGGTACTCGATGTCAGACCAGCCGAGCCCGAGGCCCAGCACCAGCCGGCCGTGACTCAGGAGCTGGACCGTCGCCGCGTCCTCCGCGAGGCGGAGCGGGTGGTGCATCGGGGCGAGGATGACCCCGGTGCCGATCTCGATCCGCGTCGTCGCCTGGGCAAGCGCCGCGCTGACCACGAGGAGCGAGGGCATGTAACCGTCGTCGACGAAGTGATGCTCCGTCGTCCATACCGACGTGAAGCCGAGTCGCTCCGCGTCGACGGCCAGGCGAACGGTCTCGTCGTAGGCGCGCGTCCAGTCCGTTTCGCCGGGGCGAGCCTGCGCGCTGAGGAGGGCGAATCCGAGTCCCATAGCGGAGAGGCTACCGCGTTCCGCCCCGCCGGGGCGTCAGCCGGCGTTCCGGACGCCCGCACCGGGCCCGATCTGGCCAGGCATTCACCCGCGGAATGAGGGGAGCGGTCGCCGCTCTCGCGCGGACGTCCTCGACTGCGATGCCGAGCGTGAAGTCGGGCCGTGCAGTCCGGGGAAGAATGAATGGCCAGTTGCGAGCGACGCGGGAGCGCGACGCGGGTGGCACAGCGCGACGCGCGGGCGCCACGCCGACTACCCGCCGAGCCCGCTGCCGCCGGCGCGTCGATCGGTGAGCGTCACCCCGATCGCGGCCCGTGGCGGGCTCCAGCCAAACCCTGATGGGGTCGTGACGTCCCGCGACCACCCGGCGCGGCCCGGTAAGGGGGCCCGGACGATTGACAGATCTGCGGTCTGTGCGTCATCGTTGCCTTAGCCGCAGGAGACGCATCAGTGGCCGCACGATACCTGACGCCGGCGGAGGCCGCGGAGCAGCTCCGGGTCAGCCCCGACACGATCCATCGCCTGATCGCCGCCGGCGACCTTGCCGCCCTCCGCGTGTCGCCGCGTGTCATCCGGATTCCCGCGCCGGCATTCGAAGCGTTCCAAGCCGGCCGCGCGCCGTCACGCCGACCGGCGGTTCGTCGCTCCGTCGGCGCGGAGCCGCACCTGGGGGAGAACATCCCGACTCGCGACCCGCAGCCCGTCTGATCCAGCGTGCGCTTACCGGCGGACGCACTCGAGGACTACCTCGGAAGCGCGGCGTTGCTGCTCGAGCGCTACGGTGTCGCCCTCGACCTCGGGGCCGATGACTCCATCGCGCTCGATGAGTCTCCGCTCGGATCCATGTCCTTCGCGCTCCGCGGCCGACTACCGGGCGACGGGCCGGCCCGGGTCGGCACTCGTCGAGGTCCGCGAGATCTGGCAGCCCATCCGGGGCGGTGCCTATGAACGATCCCAGTACGCCTACGAGCTTCTCGATCGCGAGCGCGACAGCCGACGCGCGTTCCATCTCCACGATGCGGACCTGTTCGTGCAGGCGCTTCCAGGTGGTCGTCCACGAGCACTGCGAGCATCCGCTCGGACACGCCCCGTGCGCGCATGTCCTGGGCGGACCCGTGCGCGACGCTTTCGAGGGCATCACGCGCCTCGCGGACAGCTGGCTCGACCCGGTCGGGCCGGCCTGCGACGGCCTCCCGTGCCTCGAGCGATCCGGTGCGTGAATGACCGACGCACCACCAGGTGCCGGGCGGCCCGACCCTCGCATCCCTCGGGCAACCCCAGGCCCCGGGTGGGCCTACCGGCCGCTCGCGGCGGCGGCGGTCAGCCGATCGAGGATCGAGTCGACCTGGCTCGGATCCTGGACGAGGTCCAGCATCGCCCCCCACCAGGACCGCTGCAGCGATGGCGGCATGATGTCGCCGGCGCTGAACCGGATGATCCTGGCCGCGGTGAGCTCCTCGGCCACCGCTCGCGCGACCGGATCGGCGTAGGCGTCCGGCGACACGCTGCGGTTCACCGACGTGAAACCGCCGCGCCGGATCCACGCTTCCTGCGCCCGGGCGCTCGCGAGGTACGTCATGAGCGAGCGGGCGACGGGCGTGTCGCTGACCATCACCGGGAGATCGGCGCCGATCGTGACCGCCCCGCGGTACTCGGGGTCGATCGTCGGGAAGGGGAAGACGTCGTAGTCCGTGCCCGGCTCGAGGTCGGGGTGGCGCACGGCGATGAACGCCTGGGCGAACGAGGGGAGGTAGCACAGCCACGCGGTCGGCGGGTCGGTGTACAGCGGGTCCGCCGCGACGTCGTCACCGGTGGCGATGATGCGCTGACTCCCGCCGAGCACGTAGCCCCTGGTCGAGGCGATCGTGGTGAACAGGTCGAACGACTGCCTGATGCACGCGTCGGTCCAGGGGATCTCGGCGGCGACCCACCGGTCGTAGAGCTCCGGGCCGCAGTGGTTGAGCACGATCTCCGAGATCCAGTCGGTGAGCGCCCAGCCGCTCGCGGGACCCTTCGCCGCCACCACCGAGAAGGGGGCGTGGCCGTCCGCGACGATCGTGTCGGCGAGCGTGATCATCTCGTCCCAGGTCGCGGGAACGTGGTAGCCGGCCGCCGCGAAGGCCGCCGGGTCGTACCAGACCGCCGCCTTGTTGGTGACCTTGTAGAAGATGCCGTACAGCTTGCCGCCGCGGCTGCCGAGGTCGATCCATGCGGGCGCGTAGTCCCTCGCGACCTGCGTCATGTCCAGCACGGAGTCGAGCGCGATGAGGCGGCCGTCGTCGGCGAGCTGGTCCATCAATGCCAGGTTCGGCAGGATCGCCATGTCGGGCGGATCGCCGGCCTGCAGCCGGTCGGCGAGGGCGCCGGGCGGGTCGTCCGTCGCCTTCCAGTCGACGATCGCGCCCGTCTCCGCCTCCCAGGCGGACGTGACTGCCTCGAAGCTGTCGAGCTCGGGTCCGCTCCACACGCCGAGGACCTGGACGCGCGCGCCGCGGAGATCCTCCGAGGAGCCGCTCGGGCCGGCCGAGGCGGAGCCCTGGCTCGCCGCAGGTGGCGCAGATCCGTCCGACCGCGTGCAACCGGTGGCGAGCGTCATCAGGGCGGCGACGAGCAGGACCAGGCGAGTCCGCGCGGCCGTCGGGCGATCCGTCACGCATCCAGCGTATCGCCCGATCGGAGGCGTCGCCGAACCGATGAATCGCCGGTTGCCGTGTCGTCTTACGCTCACCAACCCGACGCACAGGAGCCATGACGATGAAGCTGACCGCCTCGATGATGCTCACCCTCGACGGCGTCTACCAGGGCCCCGGCGGCCCGGGCGAGGACCGCAGCGGCGGGTTCGAGCGCGGCGGCTGGACGGCCGCCTACGCCGACAAGGACATGTGGCCGTTCCTGACGTCGTGGTTCGAGCGCGCCGACGCCCTCCTCCTCGGCCGCCGGACCTGGGACATCTGGGAGCCGTACTGGCCGCTTCACGACGGCGGCGACCCGGTCTCCCACGGGATCAACGTGCTGCCGAAGTACGTCCCGTCGACCACGCTCAAGGACCCGACGTGGCAGAACACCCACGTCATCGACGGCGACCTCGAGGCGGCGGTGCGCGAGCTGAAGTCGAAGCCCGGCCGCGAGCTCCAGGTCCACGGCAGCGGCATCCTGCTGCGCTGGCTGCTCGACCGCGATCTCGTCGACGAGCTCAACCTGCGGATCTACCCGGTCATCGTCGGCGACGGGCTGCGCCTGTTCCCCGAGCACGGCCAGACCCACAACCTGGAGCTGGTCGAGTCGAGCTCGACCTCGACGGGCGTGATGATCCAGACGTATCGACCGAACGGCCGGGCGACCTTCGGCGACGTGGCGGACTGAGGGCGACCGGAGCCCACATCCCGATTCCGCAACCCGCATCCCGCAACGGAGGACGACGATGACCCCGATCACCCCCTGTCTGTGGTTCGACGGCCAGGCCGAGGACGCCGCCAGGTTCTGGACCTCGATCTTCCCGGACAGCCGCGTCGACGGCGTCCACGGAGCCGCCAGCGACACGCCGAGCGGCAGGAAGGGGACCGTGCTCACGGTCGACTTCACCCTCCGCGGCCAGCAATTCGTCGGGCTCAACGGCGGCCCCGAATTCCAGTTCACCGAAGCGATCTCGTTCATGGTCGACTGCGCCGACCAGGCCGAGGTCGACCGCTACTGGGACGCGCTGACGGCCGGGGGAGGGGAGCCCGGACCCTGCGGCTGGCTCAAGGACCGCTTCGGCGTCTCGTGGCAGATCGTCCCGCGGCGGCTGCTGGAGCTCACCCAGGGCACGGACGATCCGGCCGCCGCCGAGCGGGCGATGGAGGCGATGCTCCGGATGGGGAAGATCGACATCGCCGAGCTGGAGCGGGCAGCGGCCGGCGGCTGATCGCTCGCGCGCGCCAGCGCCCCCGGTGAGGCTGTTGGCTCAGCTCTGCGGCACCCCCCGGCGGCGGAAGCCGATGGCCGCGGCGATCCCCAGGAGCACCGCGATCCCGCCGAGGGCGGCGAGCGGCAGCGCCTCGACCGTGCCCACCGGCGGGTTGCCGACATGGGTCGTCGGGGAGAGGTCGCGGAGCCACGCGGCCAGCTTGAGGCCCGGGCCGAGGAAGGCGATGAAGGCAACGAAGGCGAAGGCCGCCCAGCTCGCGGCGAAGGCCCTCGGCCACAGGCCGAAGAGCGCGAGCGCCAGCCCGCCGACGAGGAGCTCGGCGGGGAGGTACGCGACCCCCGATCCGAGGATGCGACCCGGGTCGACCGCGCTGCCCATCGACCACGTCGCGCCCGCGGCCAGCACGGCCGAGGAGGCGACGACGATGACGACGAGGCCGCCGACGATGACCAGCCCGTGGGCGGCGAGCCAGCGCGTGCGCGACAGCGTGCCGGACAGCCGGACCTCGAGGCGTCCGGCCGTCTCCTCGCCGCGCATGCTGCCGACCGCCTGGACGACGTACCCGGTGGCGACGATCGCGAGATAGAGCTGGGTGACGGCGATGAGCCCGTCGGCCGGTTGCGTGCCCGACATCCCGATGGCCTCGGCCATGGCCGGGTTGCCGGCGACGGCGTCGATGAACGGCTGGGCGAGCGCGCCCATCATTCCTGCCAGGATCAGCGAACCGGCGAGCCAGCCGAGGACGGCCGGCCGATGGATCGCCGTCGCCAGCCCGAGCGGGCTCCGCAGCCATGACGTCGCCCGGGCCGGGCCGGCGCCCCCGCGGACGAGGGAGCTGCCGAGGTCGCGACGCCCGGCGATCACGACGGCGAGGGCGCCCAGCAGCCCGCCGACGGCGAGCGGGATGAGGAGGGTCCACCAGCGCATGTCACCGAAGGGCGCGGCCTTCTCGGCCCAGCCGAGCGGTGAGAGCCAGGTGACCCACGTTCGCGTCACGTCTCCGACGCCGCGCAGCACGTAGGCCCCGGCGAGGACGAGCAGGCCCCACGTGTAGACGCCCCGGGAGTGCAGGGTGACCTGGGCGAGCAGCGCCGCGAGCCCGGCGAAGACGAAGGCGAGGGCGCCGAGGGAGGCGGCGTAGAGGACCGATCGGGTGGCGGGCACCCCGAAGGCGATGAGCCCGACGGCGAACGCCATGGCGGTGACGAGGATGGCGGCGGAGGCGACGATCAGCCCGGCCAGGACCGGGACGTGGCGCGCGACCCGGCCGGCCAGGACCGCCTCGAGCCGCCCGGCCTCCTCCTCGTGCCGGGTTGCCTGGGCGACGAGGCTGATCCCGAGCAGCGGGAGGAGAAAGGCAGCGAGGAAGCCGAACTCGTCGGCGATGATCCCGCCGAGGCTGTCGATGCCTTCGACCCGGCCGTTGATCGCGACGAGGGCGTCGCCGGCGGTGACGGCCTGGGCGTACGTGTGGATCTGCTCGGGCGTCGTGTAGATGCCGGCGACCGCGCCCGCTGCTCCGACCATCATGATGATCAGGGCGAACATCCAGATGAGCGTGCCGCGGCGGTGCGTCCGCCATTGGACGCCGAGCATGGCTCGCAGGCCCGCGGTCACGATCGCGCCTCTTCCGCCACCCCGACCTCGCCGGCATCGAGAGGCCCGGACTCGAGCGGCGCGGCGCCGAGGGGCGCGGCGCCGAGGGGCGCGGCGTCCTCGTAGGTCCGCAGGAAGAGCGCGTCCAGGCTCGGCGGCGTCACGGTGAGGGTCTGGATCCGGGCGGCGTGCAGGAGGCCGACGACGTCGTCGAGGTGATCGGCGTCGATCGTGAACCGGCTGTCGACGTGGCCGTCGAGCCGCTTCGTGACGTCGTCGGCGACGCCGGGAGCGTCGGCCAGGCCGGCCGGCGCGTCGACGGTGACCGCGTGGACGTGGGTCCGGGTGTGGCGCCGCAGCTCGGCGAGGGTCCCGGTCGTCACCGTCCGGCCGTGGCGGATGATGCTCACCCGATCGGCCAGGGCCTCGACCTCGCCGAGGATGTGGCTCGACAGCAGGACCGTGCAGCCCTCCTCGCGGCGCTCGCGGACGACCTCCTGGAAGGCCTGCTCCATGAGCGGGTCAAGCCCGGAGGTGGGCTCGTCGAGCACGAGCAGGTCGACGTCGGCGGCAAGGGCGGCGATGAGGGCGACCTTCTGGCGATTGCCCTTGGAGTAGTCGCGGACCCGCTTGGTCGGGTCGAGGTCGAACCGCTCGATGAGGGCGGCCCGGCGACCGTCGTCGAGCCCGCCGTGAGTCGCGCCGAGGACGTCGAGGGCCTGCCCGCCGGTGAGCCCCGGCCAGAGCGCGACCTCGCCGGCGACGTAGGCGAGCCGTTCGTGGAGCGTGGCGGCCTGGCGCCAGGGGTCGCCGCCGAACAGCTCCACCTGGCCGCCGCTGGCGCGGATGAGGCCGAGGACGATCCGGATCGTCGTGGTCTTGCCCGCTCCGTTCGGGCCGAGGAAGCCGTGAACCTCCCCGGGGGCCACCTCGAGGTCGAGCCCGTCGAGGGCGCGGACCCGGCCGAAGGACTTGGTCAGTCCCCGGGTGCGGATCACGGGTTGAACCGCGTTCATGCGGGGTTACTCCTTTCCCGGGGCACGGAACGCGCCCTCGGCGTAGACGATGCTGGCCTCCCGGGCCCACCGGTCGATCCCCGCGGGAGTGAGCGGGTCGGCGCCGATCGCCATGGCGATCGGGGTTCTCAGGAGGATCAGGGCGAGGTCGTTGACGAGGAAGAAGGCCGCCCGGATGTCCGGGTCCGCGCTCGGCCGAGCGACGCCGGCCTCGACCATCACGTCGAGGAGGCGGCGGGTCGTCGCGTACCACCGTCCGAACAGGGCGGCGCCGGCCGGGTCGTTCGTCAGGAGCAGGCGGCGCAGGTAGGCGGGCAGGGGCGAGCCGGGCGGGAACCCCCGGGCGAACGCCTCGGCGAGCGACCCCTGCGCCGACCCGCCGGCGAGCAGCTCGACGAGGTCCTCGGTCGGCATCGCCTCGAAGATCGTGTCGAATGCCTGGGCGGCGAAGGCGTCGACCTCGGCGCGCAGTCCGTCCTTGCTCCCGAAGTGGTGGAGGACGAGCGCCGGGGAGACGCCGGCCTGGGTCGCGATCGCGCGGACGGTCACCGCGTCCGGGCCGTGATCGGCGAACAACCGCAACGCGGCGTTCCGGATGGTCGCTCGGGCGGTCAGGTCGTTGCGTTCCGTGCGGGCTGAACTCATGTTCAGCAGACTAAACGGACGATCAGCCAGTTGTCAAGGATCGACCGAATCGCCGCGCCCCGATCCGGCTATCGGTAGTAGCTGCGGCCGGTCGCGCGCAGGTCCGCCGCGACCGCCTGGACGGCACGAGCGGCAGACCCGGCGTCCGTGCCGCCCTTGACGAGCGCCTGGACCTGGCTGTCGATCTCGGCCGTGATCTCCGGCTCCCAGAGCCAATCGATCGGTGAGATCGCGTCGTCGAACAACGGCAGGAACTCGCGCGCCACCGGGTCGGCGATGGCGTCGTTGGACGCGGCGATCGGGGAGTAGCTCTGCGATCCGGCGGTGACCTCGCGATCGACCTCCGGACGGCTCGCATACTCAAGGAACGCATGGACCGCGTCGCGTGGCCGGGCGGTCGTCGCCGGGAGGGCGAAGCCGGCCCAGGCCAGGATCGGCCGCGGACGGGTGGCACCGTCGACCAGCGGCGGCGGAGCGACGTGCACGTCGAAGGGCCCCGTCGCCGTCCCGGCCTGGATCGGCGCGAGCATCCACGAGCCCTGGAACGTCGCCGCGGCCTTGCCCTGGAGGAACAGCTGCTGCATCGCGAGGTAGTCGGTCGCCCCCGAGCCCTCGAGCAGCACGCCGCTCGTCCTCAGGTCCGCGATCGTGCTGAACGCCTCGACCCACTCGGGGCTGTCGTAGCCCACCTCGCCCCGCACCGTGCGGTCGGCGAACTCCGTCGGGTCGGCACCGGACCGCTCGGCGATCATCGGCAGGATCCAGGTCAGGAGGATCTGGTTGAAGAAGACGTCGCCGGAGCAGTGGACGAGCGGCGCCGCCCCGAGCTTCGCGAGCGGCCCGACCATCGCCCGGAGGTCCGCGATCGAGCGCGGCGCGGCGAGGCCGGCCGCGTCGAGGAGCGCCTTGTTGTAGTACAGGCCGGTCGTATGGACCCCACGGGTCATCGCCAGGGGAAACGCGCGCGTCACCGTCTCACCCGGTCCGCCGATCTGGAACTTCGCCGGAACCCGCGCCAGCACGTCGGCCAGGGCGGAATCGGCGGAGAGGTCCGCCAGCAGGCCGTCGCGGACCCACGATCGGAGCTGCTGGCCGTCGATCCCCACCAGGTCGACCGGCTCGCCGGACGCGAGCAGCGCCCTGGCGAGTCGGTCCCACTCGGGTCCACCACCGGGCAGCGCGCGGACATCCCACGTCAGGCCCGGGTGCTGCGTCGCGAAGGCGTCGAAGACGTTCCGGAGCGGCGGCTCGGCCATGGGGTCGCCGCCGCCCGCGATCATCGTGACGGGCCCGGTCAACGGCGCAGATGCGCCACTGGACGCGAGTGACGCGGAGGAAGCGGACGCGGTCGGCTCGCGTCGCGGCGCGCAGCCGCCCGCGATCGCGGCGGCGGCGGTTCCCCCGGCGGCGAGCAGGCCGAGCCGGAGGACGTCCCGGCGGGTGAGCAGGCGGTCCCAATCGATCGACGACAGCGGGGGTCGAGGCGCCATGGATCCTCCCCGCGCAAGCGCGCCACCGGCACGCCGGACGAGGGTCCGCTGCGCGCACGACGGAGTATCGTTGCGATGGATGGATCGCGCTCGCTCTCGATGACAGCGGCCGGGCGCAGGGAGCGCGCACTCGACCTCGCCCTCCTCGTGCCGGTCCTCGGGCTGCTCGCCGTCTTCCTGTTCTACCCGCTCCTCTACGGGCTGGACCTGAGCGTCAACCGGACCGAGGGCTTCGAGGTCGTCGGATCCGCCGGGCTCGAACACTACGCCAGGGCCCTGTTCGGGGACGCGGTGTTCCGCCAGGGGCTGGCCAACACGCTCGTCTTCACCGCGGCCGCCGTCCTCCTCCAGACGGGCGTCGGGCTGGGGCTCGCCGTGCTCGTCGCCGAGACACGCCGGGGCCGGACCCTGTTCCGGATCGCGTTCGTGGCCCCGTTCGTCCTCGCCCCGGTGGCGGCGGGCACGGTCTGGAAGTTCATGTACGCGCCGTTCTTCGGGATCGCGCCGTCGATCGGCGGCGCGCTCGGGCTGGACCTGTCCGGCGTCGCGCCGCTCGCGGATCCGGCGTTCGCGCTTTGGGCCATCGTCCTCGTGTTCGCCTGGCGGTTCGCCGGCTTCTCGATGGTCGTCTACCTCGCCGCGATGCAGGCGATCCCGCGCGAGTACTACGAGCACGGCGAGATCGAGGGCATCGGCCGGCTGACGCGGCTGCGGCGGATCACCTGGCCGCTCCTCTGGCCGCAGACGTTCGCGCTCGTCCTGCTGACCACGATCGCGACACTTCGGGTGTTCGACCTGATGTGGATCATGACCGCGGGCGGGCCCGGCCATTCGACCGAGACCGTCGCGACGTACGTCTACACCACCGCGTTCCGGACGCTCGACGTCGGCTACGCCCAGGCGATGGCGACGATCCTCATGGTTCTGATCGTGGCCCTCGCCGTCGTCGAGTACCGGCTCCTCAATCCGCGGGCCGAGGCCGCAAGCACGTGACCACCCGCCGACCCGTCCGCTGGGTGACCGTCGCCGTGGCCGCCCTGGCCCTGCTCTGGATCTACCCGGTGATCTGGACGCTCACGAACGCGGTCAAGACGACAGCCGATCTGTATGCCGGTCCGCTGGCCGTGCCGATCCCGCCGGCCATCGCCAACCTCGGCGAGGCCTGGAGCCGGGCGAACCTCGGCCAGGCGCTCCTCAACTCCGCGTACGTCGCGTCGCTGACCGTGGCCGGGACGCTCGTCCTCGCCATCCCGGCGGCGTTCACCCTGACCCGCCTCCGGCCGCCGGGCCGGGCGGCGCTGTTCCTGCTCGTCCTCGCGCCGCTGATCATCCCGACCGAAGTCCTGATCGTCCCGATGTTCTCGATCTACCGGACGCTCGGGCTCATCAACAGCCTGCCCGGCCTGGCCCTGGTCGACGTCGTGTTCAGCGTGTCCTTCGCGACGATCGTCCTTGCCGGCTTCTTCCGGCGGATCCCGCAGGACCTGATCGACGCCGGGCGGCTCGACGGAGCGGGGCGGCTCGCCCTCCTGGGGTCCATCGCGATCCCCCTGGCCCGGCCGGGGATCGTCGCGGTCGGCATCCTGGTCGCCGTGTTCTCGTGGAACGACTTCGCCGGCGCCCTGGTCCTCATCCAGCGGCCGAGCGCGTTCACCGCGCCGCTGGCCCTGACGACCTTCTCGACCTTCTACGCGACCGACGAGGGGCTCCGCTTCGCGGGCCTGGCGATCACGTTCGTCCCGCCGCTCGTCCTGTTCCTCGTCCTCCAGCGCAGGTTCCTCGATGGGCTCACGGCCGGGACGGAGCGGTGACGGCCACGCCGCTGCTCGAGACGAAGTTCCACCTGCCGATCGCCCACGGCCGGCTCGTGCCGCGAGCCCGGCTGAGCGACCAGGTCGGCCGGGCGGCGGCGGCGACCCTCACCCTCGTCTCGGCGCCGGCCGGCTTCGGGAAGACGACCGTCATGGCCGAGCTGGCAAGTCGGTCGGATGGCGGGCGGATCGCCTGGCTGTCCCTCGACCCGGGCGACAACGACCCCGTCACCTTCTGGACGTATGTCATCGAGGCCATCGAGCGAGCCGCCCCGGGCCTCGTCGGCCGGCGCCCGCTCGAGCCTGACGGGTGCCCAGGTGTCGATCGACGCGGTCGTCACCACCCTGCTGAACGGGCTCGCCTCGGCCGATGCCGACATCATCCTGGTCCTGGACGACCTCCATGTGATCGAGTCGCCGGCGATCCACGAGCAGCTCGGCTACCTCCTCGAGCACATGCCGGCGCGAGCCCACGTGGTGCTTGGCACCCGGGCCGATCCCGCGATCCCGCTCGCCCGGCTCCGCGCTCGGGGCGGCCTGGTCGAGATCCGGGCGAGCGACCTGCGGTTCTCGCCGGACGAGGCGGCGCGCTATCTCGAGACGATGGGTCTCGTTCTCCCCGAGGGCGATGTCGCCACGCTCGAGGGCCGGACCGAGGGCTGGATCGCCGCGCTCCAGCTGGCCGCGCTGTCGCTCCAGGGCCGGGCCGACGCGAGCGGGTTCATCAGCGCCTTCGCCGGCGACGATCGCCACATCGTCGATTACCTCGTCGAGGAGGTCCTGCGCCGCCAACCCGCGCGGATCCGCGATTTCCTGCTGAAGACCTCGATCCTGTCGCGGTTCACGGGACCCCTCGCCGACGCCGTCACGGCGGGCGAGGGCGGGGCGGCGACGATCGAGATGCTCGACCGCGCCAACCTGTTCGTCGTCGCCCTCGACGACCAGCGCCGCTGGTACCGCTACCACCACCTGTTCGGCGGCGTGCTGCAGGCCCACCTGACGGCCGAGATGCCGGCTGACGTCCCGATCCTCCATCGCCGGGCGAGCGACTGGTTCGAGGGAAGCGGCGACCGCCCCGCCGCGGTCGAGCACGCGATGCGGGCCGGCGACCCGGAGCGGACCGCCGAGCTCGTCGAGCTCGCCATCGTCGAGATGCGGCAGTACCGGCGCGAGGCGACGCTCCGCCATTGGCTGACCGCGCTTCCGCCGGACGTGCTCGCGCGGCGCCCTGTCCTGGCGGTCGGACTCGCCGGTTCCACGCTGTCTGCCAACCGGGTCGATCGGGTCGAGGAGCTCCTCGACGGTGCCGACCGGCGACTGGCGAGCGGCGAGCCGATCGTCGTCGTCGACCAGACCGAGCGGCGTCGCCTGCCGGCGATGATCGAGCTCTACCGCGCGGCCCTCAGCAAGCTCCGGGGCGACCTCGCCGGCAATGTCGCCCACGCCCGGCGGGTGCTCGAGCTCGTCGATGAGGACGACGACATCGGCCGTGGCGGTGCGGAGACGTTCCTGGGCCTCGCCGCCTGGGGCATGGGCGATCTCGAGCAGGGCTACGAGTGGTACGCGAAGGGCATGGTCAGCCTCGAGCGAGGCGGGCTGGTGACCGACGTCGTCGGCAGCGGCATCGTCGGCGCCGACATCCGGACGGCGGCGGGCCGGCTGACGGACGCGGCGCGGATCTACGAGGACGGGCTCGCCCGGGCGATGCGAAGCCAGCCGCCGTTGCGCGGGGCGACCGACATGCACACCGGGCTCGCCGACATCGACTACCAGCGCGGACGGCTGGACGAGGCCCAGGCGCACCTCGATGCCGGCCGCCGCCTCGGCGACGAGCTCGGGTTCCCGCGCGAGCCCTATCGCTGGCGCGTGGTCCGGGCGCGGATCCAGCAGGCGCTGGGCGACATCGACGGCGCGCTGCCGCTGCTCGAGGAGGCGGAGCGGCTGTACCTGAGCGAGTTCTCGCCGGACATCCATCCGGTGCCCGCCATCCGCGCCCGGATGCTCATCGCCCACGGACGGATCGGCGAGGGACGCTCCTGGGCGCAGCGGGCCGGCCTGTCGCCGACGGACGAGCTGACGTACGTCCGCGAGTACGAGCACACGACGCTCGCCCGTCTCCTCGTCGCCGAGTCGGGCGACGGCGCGGCCGGGGCACTGGCCGCGGCCCTGGCGCTCCTCGAACGCCTGCTCGCGGCGGCGGAGCGGGGTCGGCGGGACGGGAGCCGCCTCGAGATCCTCGTCGTCCAGGCTCTCGCCCGCGACGCGGCGGGCGACAGCCCGGGAGCGTTCGCCGCCATCGACGCCGCGGTCACGCTGGCAGAGCCCGAGGGCTACGTCCGCGTCTTCCTTGACGAAGGTCCGCCGATGACCCGGCTGCTGAAGGCGGCCGCGAAGCGATCGAAGGCGCCGGGCTACCTCCAGGGGCTCGTCCGCGCGTCGACGGGCGCCAGCCCCATGCGCCAGCCAACGAGCCAGGGGCTCGTCGAGCCGCTCAGCGAGCGCGAGCTCGAGGTCGTCCGCCTGCTCCGCAGCGAGCTCGACGGGCCGGCGATGGCGCGCGAGCTCGTCGTCTCGCTGAACACCCTCCGCAGCCACACGAAGAGCATCTACGCGAAGCTCGGGGTCAGCAGCCGGCGAGCCGCGGTCCGCCGAGCGGAGGAGCTCGACCTGATCTGAGGGCGCCTCCCGGGCCCGCCGCCGCCGTCCGTCGTCACCGCTCCCCCCACACCGACCCCCCGAGAAATCACCACCCGAATCACCACGTGTGGTGATGCCCGCTCACCACTGCGCCACCGAGGCTCCGCTCATCGGACGACGCCCATCCAGCCGGACGGGCACCTCGAAAGGAGCGCGATGAGCGATACGACCCCCGGTCTCGGCGGCACGAGCGGGTACGAGATCCGGACTCTTGGGCGCATCAGCGAGAGCTGGTCGGACTGGTTCGAGGGCGTGACCTTCGTCCACGAGGCCGACGGCACGACGCTGATCCGGTGCCCCGGCCTCGACCAGGCCGGCCTGCACGGGCTGCTCGCGAAGGTCCGCGACCTCGGCCTGGCCCTGATCTCCGTCACCCCGATCCCCACCACTGACCCCATTCCCTGAAAGGGAGCATCCCATGACTTCGTTCCGGAAGACCGCCCTCGTCGGCGGCATCCTCTATCTCATCACGTTCATCGGGTCGATCGCATCGGCGATGCTCGTCGGGCCCGCCCTCAATGACCCGGCATACGTCGTCGGCGCCGGCGCCGACCAGCAGATCGGCCTCGCGGCGATCGGCGAGCTCGTGAACGTCTTCGCGCTGATCGGCTGCGGCATCGCCT
Organism: uncultured Chloroflexia bacterium; assembly: GCA_963710105.1. GTDB lineage: Bacteria > Chloroflexota > Limnocylindria > Limnocylindrales > CSP1-4 > CF-46. Next base: position 1,361,560 of record CAVPYV010000001.1, on the reverse strand, counting down.
TCTTCTCGGTCATCCGCAAGGTCCACGAGGGCCTCGCGATCGGCTACCTCGCGACCCGGCTGTTCGAGGGCGCGATCATCACGGTCAGCGTCATCAGCCTGCTGTCGATCATCACCCTCCGCCAGCAGGTCGCCGCCGGCGCCGACGGCGAGACGCTCGTCCCGGTCGCTGCGGCGCTCGTCGCGATCCGCAATTGGGCGATCGTCATCGGCAGCAACATGGCCCCGTTCAACGCCCTGATGCTCGGCACCGCGCTGTACCGGGCGCGGCTCGTGCCCCGCTGGCTGCCGGCGCTCGGCATCGTCGGGGCGCCGATCCTCATCACCTTCGTCGCCGGCATGATGCTGGGCGTCGCCCAGGTCGGGACGCCGTTCCACGCGGTCGCCGTCCTGCCGTTCTTCATCTGGGAGCTCGTCCTCGGGCTGTGGCTGACCTTCAAGGGCTTCAACGAGTCGTCGCCGATCGCGGTCGCCGAGCGGGCTCGGCTGGCGCCGACGGCCGGACTCTCGGCCACGGCAGGTGCGGCATGACCGCGACGAACCGCCAGGACGTCAAGCCGGTCCCGCGGCTCTTCCTCCACACGTTCTGGACGCTCCACCGAGCCCTCTACCGAGCCACCAGCGGCCGGATCGGCCTCCAGCGGCCGGAGCGCGGCGCGAAGTTCGGGATGCTCCGGCTCCACACCGTGGGCCGGCGGACCGGACGGGAGCGGATCACGATGGTCGGCTACTTCGAGGACGGGCCGAACCTCGTCACCCTGGCGATGAACGGCTGGGGCAAGGCCGACCCGGCCTGGTGGCTGAACCTCCAGGCCGAGCCGACGGCGTCGGTGGAGCTCCCCGACGGGACGCGCGAGGTCCGGGCTCGAGCGGCGTCCGCCGCCGAGCGCGAGCGCCTCTGGGCGACGTTCCGCGACTATCCGGGCTGGGGCTCCGACCTCGAGGGCCTGACCGCCCTCCGACCCGGCGAGACGGCGATCGTCGTCTTCGAGCCGACCGATGGGCCGGCCCGATGAGCGGCACGACGATCCAGCTGGACGGCGCCGAGCGCGCCGCCCGGCCGGCGGAGAGGACCGGACGACGCCTGCGTCTGCGGCACCTCTGGCTCGTGCCGGGGCTCGCGATCGCGATCGCCGCGAACGAGCTGGGCAAGGCGAACGGGGTCGGGATCCTCGCCCTGATCGCGTTCGGGATCGCCCCCGACGTTCCCCGGCTGTTCCGTGGCCGGGGGCGCGCGGCCCACAACCTGTTCCACCAGCCCGCGGCGCCGCTCCTCGCGGTCGCCATCGGGGCGACCGGGCTCGTCCCGGCCGTCTGGCTCGTCGGCTCGCTGGTCTGGCTCGGCCACGTCATGGTGGGTCGGGGTGTCGGTGACGTGCCGCGCGGGGGAGGGGAGCGGGCCCATGCCTGAGCCCCTCGACCTCCTCGCTCTCGGGGTGGTCATGGGCGTCACGGGCTCGGCCCTGATGGATGTCTGGAGCGCCGTCCTGCGACGGCGCTTCGGCATCCCGACGCTCGACTACCGGCTCCTGGGCCGCTGGCTCGGGCACGTCGCGAAGGGGCGCCTCGTCCACGACCGGATCGGATCGTCCGCCCCGATCGCGGGCGAACGGGAGATCGGCTGGGCGGCCCACTACGGGATCGGCGTCACCTTCGCGCTGCTGCTCCTGGCGGTCTGGGGGCGGGCCTGGGCGGAGGCGCCCACGATCTGGCCGGCCCTGGCCATCGGGCTCGGCACGATCGTCGCCCCATGGTTCGTCATGCAGCCCGCGATGGGCGCCGGCTTCGCCGGGTCCAGGACGCCCAACCCGGCAGCGACGCGCCTTCGGAACCTCGGCACCCACACCGTCTACGCCGTCGGGCTGTACCTCGCGGCGGCGATGGCGACGCTCCTCCCCGGCTGACGCCCGGGCCCGGCCGCTGCCGAGCGGCCGGGGCCGGCGGGGCCACGGCTCAGCTGCGGGACGGGCCCGAGGCCGCGGTCCGTGCGCCGGTCGGGGACGCGGCGCGGCCTGCTCCCTCCGACGGCCTCGTGCCCCGGTACCAGAGCCCGACCATCACGACGCCGATGATCGCGAGCACAGCGAACATCGGCGTCGCCGCGGCCGACGCGACCGGCGACTGCGGGTCCGCCGCCGCGCCCAGCCACTGGTCCACCGCGATCGCGATCGACTCCAGCACGAGGACGATCAACATCGCGCCGCCGACGACGACGCCCCACGTCGTCCGGCGCCACAGCGCGACCGCCGCGACGAGCGTGAATGGCAGGAAGAGGGCCATGTCGAGCACGTAGTTCGTGGCGGTCACCATGCCCGTCCCGTCGAGGAAGGCCGGAGCGTCGCTGTCGAACAACGCGGGGACCACGTTCTTCAGCCAGAGGAGATAGAACGCGGCGCACGACACGACCATCCATCCGCTCAGGAGCCGCACGGGCATCCGCGACCGGGCCGCAGCGAAGCGGTCGGGGTCGAGCCGCACGAGCAGCCCGACGATCGCCCAGAACCCGAACGCGAGCATCGCGACATCGACGAGGAACAGCCCGTTGAACGGGACCGCGAAGAGGAACATCCACGCCTGGTACGTGATGAACACCACTCCCGCGATCCAGACGACGGCCGCCATCAGCCGGCCCCCGCCCATGGTCCCCATCCCCAGCAGCAGGATCGGGATCGCGAGAACGAGCACCACGAGGGCGGTGCCCCGCATCGAGCCGACCATGACCGCCGGGCCGTGGATGAGCTCGGGCATCGCGAGCGCCGTCACGCTAGCGAGGGCCGCGGCCACGACGAGAAGGCCGGACAGCACCGACACGCCTGGGCCGAACGGGGCGGACATCGATGGGGTGCGCGTGACCATGAAGAACCTCCTCGCCCGCCTGGGGCGGTGTCGGACGCCGAACGCGAGTCACCGGCGCCTGGTTCCGTTCTACTCCCGATTGGGGCTCGATCGCCTGTGCCGAAGGCAACGGTTGACGGGCCGGAAGGCCCGCCCGGACCGACGGGGATGGCCGCCGGGCATCGGCCAGCCGCGCTCAGGCGTCCGCCTCGGGCGCCTCCATCCGCTCGAGCAGGGCCAGCGTCGTCTGCCAGCTCCGGATCGTCATCGACTTGTACGCCGGCGTGCCCACGATCTTGCCGAGCCGGCTCTTCGTCCGTTGCGCGCTGAGCCGCTGCGAATAGATCACGCCCTTGCCCGGCCAGACCTCGTCCACGCCCGGCCGCGGATCGAAGACCTTCAGCGCCTCCGCCGCGGAGATCCCCATGAGGAAGACCGCATCGCTGTGGTACGTGTCCGGCTCGTCGCCGAAGCCCTTCGGCCGATCGTGGACGACGGCCCGGAGCTGGGCCCGCGTCAGGACGAGGACGGCGATCAGCTCGCTGTCGAGCTTGAACGTCTTCGGCAGCGCATCCTCGAGCTCGCGCTTGATCGCGGCGGCCGACTGATCGGAGCTCAGGATCACGTTGCCGCTGGCGATGTAGGTCGAGACCCTCGTGTGGCCGTGCGACTCGAGGAGCTCGCGCAGGGCCGCCATCGGGAGCTTGTTCCGGCCGCCGACGTTGATGCCGCGGAGGAGGACGAGGTATCTGGTCATCCGCGGGAGGGTACCGACTCCGGGCGTCCGCCTGAACGGGCGTACCCTTCGTCGGTGGCACGAGCGCGGCGTCCGGCAGTCACCCGAGTGGGCGCGGCGATTCCCGCTCCGGACGCCCTGCGATCGTCGCTCGACGGACTCCTGGCGAACCCGACACCGGACGGTCTCTGGCAATTCCAGAAGGCGCTGCTCGTCGTCGACGGCCCGCAGGCGGCACGTGCGCGCGCCGTCGCGCATGCCTTTCACGCGTGCCTGCGGACGCTCGAGAGCAAGTCGGCATCGCGCGCGGCGAGCCGCTGGGGCGCCGTCCTGGGAACGGCCGCCGTCGCGAGCGTCAGCCTGCCGGAGGTGCGCGACCACCAGGAGCGCGGGCTCGGTGAGCTGCTGGAGCGCGCGTTGCCGGCGCTCCTCGAGATCGGCGCCGCGGTGCAATCGGCCCAGGCGTGGGAGATCGAGGCGGGCCTGATTCACGAGGAGTTCGCGTGGATCCTGTACGAGGAGCTGTGGGACATCTCGCTCGGCGTCCGGCCCGAGCTGACCGCGGTCGAGCGGCGAGAACGCATCGACCAGGTCCTCGACCCGCTGCTCGACACCGGCCTCCCGGACGCGGACCGGGCCACGCTCGTGGTCGACGTCTTCCGGTCCGTCCTGGCCGCGCGGGTGCTGCCGCTGCTCGGCTGAGCCCGGCGGATCGGCGCGCGACCGCTCGGTGCGGCGCTCATCGCCCGCGACCGGGCACGGCTCAGCGCTCGAACCGCCGCCAGTGGCCCTCGGAGATCACCTCGACGCCGGCGTCGGTCACGCGGATTGCCGTCTGGTCGTCGATCGCGTAGGCCGGCACCGTCATGTCCGCCGCCCAGCGCTCGGCATGGGCCATCGTGTTGTACGCCAGGTCCGGGTGGTCGAGGTGCGGGAAGATCGAGAAGTCCACGAGCCCCAGGGTCCGGTCGTCCCCTCCGGTCGGCGGTCGCCACTCGACGAACCACTCGCCGATCCGCGGCGTCATCACCATGCTCCCGGCGCTCAGCCCGACGTAGACCGTCTCCGACAGCGACGGCAGGAGCGCCGCGAGGCCGGACTCCACCATCCAGTGGTGCAGGAACATCGGGTCGCCGCCGTTCACGAGCATGACGTCCGCCTCGCGGACGCCGGGCTCCCACTGGTCACGGTCGAGGCTGGGCAGGGCCGTCAGCTCCAGCACGCCGACGGACTTCCAGCCGAGCTCGGTCATCGGACATTGCGGCTCCTGGCCGGCGATGAAGCGCCAGGCAGCGTCCGGACCGCGGCGGCCCATGCCGTACGACGCGGTGGGGATGCACAGGGCGGTCGAGTCGGCGATCGGCTTGCCCAGCATCTCGAGGAGCGCCGCGCGGATGCTGGCGTTGGTGATGCCGGCCGATGCGAGCAGGAGCTTCACGGGAGGTCCTCCACTCCGTCAGGGCTGGGTCGCCACGGGTCATGGGCGTGCGAGAGCCAGACCAGCTCGGGGTGGAGCGCGCGCACGAGCCGCTGGCCGTCGGTCTGCGGATCATCGAGCTCGCCGGCCCAGACCGCCATGTCGCCGCCGATGACGACGGGACGCCCGCCCGTCTCGACGACGACCACCTGCGTGCCGGGCGTGTGGCCGGGCGCGGGGACGAGCCGGAGCCCGGCGAGCAGCTCCAGCTCGCCGTCGACCGGCACGTACTCGACGCCGGGCGCGTCGACCCACTCGCGGATCGTGTAGTCGTCCAGGCTGCGGGCATCCTCGAGCTCCCGGCGCTGGACGTAGATCGGCCTCCCGGCGAAGAGGTGGTTGCCGCCGCAGTGGTCGAAATGCAGGTGGGTGTTGACGACGATGTCGATGCCGGCGAGGTCGAACTCCTGCTCGCTCAACGGCGTGAGGCGCGGGTCCATGTCGGCGACCGCCGGGTGCAGCTCCGTCAGGCCGGTGTCGACCAGCACGCGGCCGTCGGGGTGGTCGATGACGTGGACGTAGACCGGCATCGGCTCGCCGTCTGCCAGCAGGTCGGCAACGTGGACGGGCGTGATGGCGACGGAGCGGCTCATCGCTTGCCGAACCCGGGCATCGCCGTCGCCTGGCGCATCCAGGACGCGACCTGCTCCTCGTCGAGGTCGTCCAGTGACGCGAGGTCCACGCCGCGCGTCTCCTTGCCCATCCCGATCGGCGTCGCCGGCGGCACGGGCGCGAGGGACGTCCCGCGCCCGAACGCCAGCTTGACGTGGCCGGCGAAGCCGCCGCAGGCGAAGCACCACCCGTCGCCGACGCCGTACCACGCCATGCCCCACTTCACGGAGCGCTGGAGGTCCGGCAGGGTCTCGGCCGCCAGGGCGTCGACGCGCTCGGCGATCGAGCGCTGCGGCTGCGGCAGGCTGGCGATGTAGGCGAAGACCGGCTTGTCGCCGAGCGCGGCCTTGGCGGGGCTCGCCCTGCCCGTCATGGCGGCCGGCAGGTTCGTCAGCCCGGCGCCCGCCGCTGGCTCCTGTTCGTGGTCAGGCGACGTCATCGTCGTTCCTCCAGTCCCTCGGTTGCGCCGCCTGGCCCGGCCGGCAGTGATGAGCTCGCGCCGCGTCATGCGCCTCGAGCAGCTCGATCCGGTCGTCGCCTCCCGGACGTCGACATCATTGACGACACAGCCGACCAGGAATCATCGCTGCCCGACGGCCGATGCAAGGGGAGGGCCGTATAGTGGCGCCCCCGACCGAGCAGGAGCCCATGCAAGCCGCGCCACAGCCCGCCTGCTTCCTCATCGCCGACATCTCGGGATACACGCGCTATCTGACCGGGGTGGAGCTCGATCACGCGCAGGACATCCTGGCGGACCTGATGGGCGCGGTCGTGAGTGCCCTGCGGCCCACGTTCCGGCTGGCCAAGCTCGAGGGCGACGCCGCCTTCGTCTATGCGCCGATCGAGCGGATCGACGGCTCGCTGCTGCTCGACGTCGTCGAGCGCTGCTACTTCGGCTTCCGACGCCGGCGGCGGGATGTCCGTCAGGCCACGTCCTGCGAGTGCAACGCCTGCGCCCGGATCCCCGACCTGGACCTCAAGTTCGTCGTCCACCAGGGCGTCGCGATCCAGCAGGTGGTGGCCGGCCGCAAGGAGCTCGCGGGGTCCGACGTGATCGTGGTCCATCGGCTGCTGAAGAACGAGGTCCACGAGCGTCTCGGGCTCGACGCGTACGCGCTGTTCAGCCAGGCGAGCCTCGATGCCGCCGGCCTCGATCCGATCGGCCTGTCGATGCAGCCCGACGTCGAGGTGTACGAGCACATCGGCGAGGTCACGGCGTGGGTCCTCGATCTCGAGCGGCGCTGGCTGGAGGAGGAGGGACGGCAGCGCGTGTTCGTCGCACCCGCCGATGCCATCCTCGACATCTCCGTCGATGTCGGCGTCCCGCCGCAGCTCGCCTGGGAGTTCCTCACGACGCCGGGACAGCGGATGTCCTGGCAGCCGTGGGTCACCGACGTGACCGTCAAGGGCGCCGATGGCGGCCGCCGAGGACCGGGCTCGGCCAACCACTGCATGCACGGCAAGCAGGCCGTCATCGAGGAGATCCTCGACTGGCGTCCCTACGACTACGTCACCGATCGAACCGTGATCGAAACCCCGCACGGCGCGCTGAAGTTCACGCACACGATCGAGTTCGAGCCGATCACCGAGGGGACGACGGTCCACATCCGCTACGCCCCTCCACGGGCTCGCCAGCAGCGCGAGCTCAGCGCCGAGGTGGCGGCCCACTACGGCGACGCGGTCCGGTCGGCGTTGCCGGCCCTCGTCGAGCAGCTGGAGGCGCGCAACTCCGCCGCGGAGTGAACGCGCGACACTCGATGCCCGACGACACACGAATTGATCGCTGGCTCTGCGCGGTGCGCCTCGTCAAGACCCGGCCGATCGCGACCCAGCTCTGCGACGCCGGGCACGTCCGTGTCAACGGCAACCCGGCCAAGCCGTCGACGAAGGTCCGTGCCGGCGACGTCGTGCATGCCCTGATCGCCGAACGCGAGCGGATCGTCGAGATCGTGCGACCGATCGAGACGCGCGTCGGCGCGCCGGCCGCCGCCCTGTGCTACGTCGACAACAGCCCGCCGCAGGTTGTCCGCGAGATCGCGCCCGGGATCAAGGCGGTCCGCGGCGAGGGCCGGCCGAGCAAGCGGCTGCGCCGCGAGCTGGATCGGATGCGGCGGTCCGGCGGCGGCTGAACGCGCCGTTCCGGGCGGCGTTCAGGTCCCTCGGCGAAGCACGGCGGCGTCGGTGGCAGCGAGGAGATCGACGAGGTCAGGTACTCGGTCACATCCTGCCGAGGCGCCGCAGCAGCTCGACGTCCTCGGCTGCGATCCGCGCGAGGTGCTCGTCGCGGCGCCCGGTGCGGGTCGTCGCCCGGATCACCTCTGCGACCTCCGCCAGGTCGTTGCCCAGCTGGTGATCTCGCCCCGCCAGCCGATGTACCTGCGCCCGCGGGATCCGGCGGGCGTACAGGTCGGCATGGGCCGCCGGGGCGATGTCGTCGTCAAGCCCGTGGAACAGATGGACCGGCACGCCATCGGGGAGCCGGTCGCCGAGGTCGCTCGGCATCTCGAATTCGTCGTCAGGCCATCCGCCATCCCCGACGAACGGCGCGGCGAGCAGGACGATCGCACCAAGCTGCTGCTCCGGCAGATGCTCGGCGAGCGCGCGGATGAGGAGGGTACCGCCGACCGAATGGCCGACCACGATCGCGCCGTCGTCGAGCGTCGCCAGCTCCCGCCGGATCGCCGCGCCCCACCGCTCTAGGCTCGGGTCATCCTCGCGGGGCATCCGCGGATAGCGGATCTCGAAGCCGTCCCCGAGTGCCCGCGCCAGGCTGTCAACGAGCTTGTCGTCCCACTCGTCGTGGGCGCCTTCCCCGCCGCCCTGGACGAACAGGATCTGCACGCTCATCGCCGGCCTCTACGTCGGCGGGCGGTCGTCGTACGAGACAGCCTCGAACGGCCACGCGGTCGCGAGCCAGGCACCGACGGCACGCCACAACGGGACGTCGAGCTCGGCTCGGCTCGCCCGCACCCAGGACTGGACGACGGCGCGCTTCGGGTCGTCCTTGGCGGGGTAGATGTAGACGCAGCCGATGACGTCGCCCGTCGCGGGATCCAGGACGGTGTACGTGAACCCGCGGCGGTGCGCGAAGTCGTCGGCGTGACGGCGCAGGTCGCGCAGGTTGTCGTCGATGGACCGTCCGTCCGGCCACATGCCGTCGGGATAGCCGGGCGTGGCGCGGATGTGCTCGATGGACGACGTCCATGCCGCGTAGTCGGCCGCGTTGTGCTGGGGGCCGAGCGGCTCGAGCCGGAACAGCGGCGTCTCCAGCGACGACGGGACGACGAAATCGGGCGGCACGAAGGGGGCTGGTGCCATCGATCGATGATCGGCGCTCATCAAGATTCGGGCAACCGCCCATGAGGCCGACATCCGGTCCGCGTTGACCGCACGGGAGCAGACGATGCGCAGGCATCGATTTGGGTCAGGCCGGCTGCCGCTGCACCTCGACCGCGGCGCCGCGTGCCCGCTGACGGAGACGCGGCAGGGCGTTGTAGAGGAGCCCGACCGATAGCCCGAGATGGATGGCGGCAAGGCCTGCGGTCAGGGCGATCGGCGTCCCGGCCGCGCGAGCGGCCGCAATGTCGTTGGGCAGGTTCGCCGTACTGCCGGCCATGAACGCGGCCGCGACAAGCGTTACGAAGCCGGCGCCGACGCGACCGCGCCCACCCTCGGCTCGGGCCGCCGCCGCGGCCACACATAGCACCACCGGGAGGAAGACGGGAGGCGTGAGCGCCGTTCCCCGGAGGAACATGTCACCCGCGCCTCCCTCGGGTGAGGCGCCGACGTCCCACAGAACCGAGAGGGCAGCCCCTCCGATGGCGACCGGCAGGTAGGCGGTCACGATCGGGAGCAGGTTGCGCGGCGACGACGTCGGCATGGCGGGAACCTCGTATGGCTGGCGGGTCCAGGCAAGGCTGCCCGACCGAACCAGGGAACGCGTCGGCCGGCCGTCCACGGTCAGGCGCCGGCATTCGTCGATATCGTCCGGACGGTGTGCTCACGCGAGTCCGCGTCTACGGCTTCGGGTGCGCCTCGAGGAAGTCGAGGACCGCGGCGCCGAACGCCGCGGAGATCGTCGGGACGTGACCGCCGCCCGGGACCGTCCAGAGCTCGACCGCCCCGCCGGGCTTGCAGCCCGACCAGCGCATCACCGTCGCCTCGGCTGGCTGCCCCGCCTCGTTCAGGTTGGCGTCGACGTCGACCCGCTGCGCGACGGTGGAGGCGGCGGAGCAGCCGTCGTACCCCGCCCACGTCGCGACGGTCGCCTCGGCGCCCGGGTAGGCATGGCCCTGGATCGACCCACCCGTGAACGCGATCGTGTCGTCCGCCGTGCCGTGGATCTGGAGGACCGCGATCGGGTCGGTGGGACGGCAGTCGGCCGACTCCGCGAAGGTGGCGCCCGCGACGCTGACGATCGCGGCGATCCGGGCAGCGTGGGCGCATGCGAGGCGATAGCTCATGAAGCCGCCGTTCGAGTGCCCGGCGACGTAGACGCGGTGGGGATCGATCGAGGCCGCGGCCTCGATGGCGGTGATCAGGCCGTCGAGGTAGCCGACGTCGTCGACGTCGGATCGGTCGAAATTGCAGCAGGCGTCCGTCGCGTTCCAGAACCGATTGCCCTGGCTGTCCGTCGTCCCGTCGGGATACGCGGTCACGAGGCCACGCGCGTCCGCCTCGTCCTGGAGGCCGGCGTACGCCTCCATCACGGAGCCGGAGGCGCTGTACCCGTGGAGGACGATCAGCAGCGGCGCCGGGCGAGTCTTGTCGTACGAGCGCGGCAGGTGCACGGTGACCGGACGGTCGCCCCCGACGACGAGCGCGGCCGACGACGACCGGGCGGGCGATGCATTCGCCGTTGGCGCGGCACCGGTCGCTGCCGGCGGGCCGGCGGAGCCGGCGGGACTCGACGATGACGTCGTCGGCGAACAGGCCGCGAGGAGAGCCGCCAGGATTCCGAGAGCTGCCCGTCGGTGTCGCACGCGCAGGATCATGCGCCCATCAACGTCGGTCCGGTGACCAGCGCCGGGCTTGGCCTAGACTCGCCGCATGGGACTCCTGACCTTCAGCCTCAATGTCACCCTGGACGGCTGCGTCGACCACCGGGAGGGCGTCGCCGACGACGAGACGCATGCCTTCTTCACCCGCCTCATGGACGGGGCCGGGGCGATGCTCTGGGGCCGCACGACCTACGAGATGATGGAGAGCGCCTGGCCGCCGATCGCCCGCGGCGACGAGGAAGCGCCGCCGGCGCTGCGCGAGTGGGCGATCAAGCTGGACGCCAAGCCGAAGTACGTGGTGTCGTCGACGCGAACGGACTTCCCGTGGACCAACAGCCATCACCTTGCCGGCGACCTGCGCACGGAGGTGCAGAAGCTCAAGGACGCGACCCCGGCCGGCGTGCTCCTCGGGAGCGGCAAGCTCGCGACCGAGCTGGACCGGCTGGATCTGATCGACGAGTACGTGTTCCTCGTCCACCCCAGGATCGCCGGCCACGGCCCGACCCTGTTCCAGGACGGGCTGCCGAGCACCCGGCGGCTCGAGCTCGTCTCGGCGAAGCCGCTCCGCTGCGGCGCCGTCGCCATGCACTACCGGCGCGCGCGCTGAGGATCCTCCCGAGCTCGGTTGCCCGGGAGGATCCGCTGAACCGCCGATGACGGTCGCCGCTCAGGCCGCGGTCGGGACGAGCCCGCCGATGGCGAAGCCGATCCGGCCCGTCCGGTCGTCGATCAGGTGCCCCAGATCGGCGATGTTCGCGGCCACCCACGTCCGGGCGGCGGCGGTCGCGGCATCGGCGGCCTCGGCGGTCGACCAGGTGCTGATCGAGCAGTTGGTCCCGTCGCCCAGGTCGGCGAACGCGTAGGAGACGAAGCCCGGCGAGGCGCGGAAGACGTCGGCCAGGCCGCCCGGCGCCTGGAGGAGCTGGCGTGAGCTCCTCGAACGTGCCGGCCGTCTGGCGATAGGTGGCGATCCGCAGGTGCTGCATCTCGGTGCTCCTTCGTGTGTCCCGCTGATGTCCCGCGGGGTCGACACGAACGTACGAGGGGCGCACCGGGCGCGGAATGACCCTCGAGGTGAGACTTCCCTTGCCCTCGGGTAAGGTTCGGCGGAGGAGGGGACCGAGCCGGTGGATCGACCCGTGTCCGCAGCGAGCCCGATGCCCGAGTTGACGCGTCGGGAGCGAGATGTCCTGGCGGCCCTGTGTCGCCCGCTGGCGTCGGATCGGCCCGTGGCGATGCCCGCGACGACCCGCGAGATCGCCGCGGAGCTCGTCGTCACCGAGGCGGCCGTCAAGCAGCACCTCCTCAACCTGTACGACAAGTTCGAGGTCGCCGAAGGCACCGAGAGCCGGCGGATCGCGCTGGCGCGCGAGGCGGTGCTGCGTGGCTTCGAGGGCGCACCGGCGGCGACGAACGGGCGGGGGCGGGGGAGCCTTGGAGGCCGGCCGCGCGGCGGCGGCGCGGCGCGCGTGGTCGGACGCGGTCGATGCGCTGGCCGCGGCGGCCGTGATCGCACCGCTCGATGTCGCCGACCTGGAGCTGCTCGGCGACTGCGCGACCTGGTCGGGCGCAGTTCGACCGGTCGACGACCGCCCGCGAACAGGCGTACGCGGCCTATCTCGCACGCGGCGACCGCAGGTCGGCGGCTCGGATGGCGCTCGGCCTCGGCTGGAACGCCGCCGTCACGCTCCGGTTCGCGGTGGTCGCGGGATGGCTCCACGCGGCCGGCCGGCTCCTGGCTCCCGACGAGGGTGCCGACAGCCCGCCCGTCTGGCCCGAGCACGGCCTGATGCTCTCGCTGATGGCGCTCGGCGAGTACGGCGCGGGCGCGACCGAGCCGGCCCTCGCGCACGCCCGCGAGGCCTTCGACATCGGCCGCCGGACCGGCGACCGCGACATCCAGGCGCTGGGGCTGGTGTTCGAGGGCTTCGGGCTGATCCACCAGGGACAGCTCGACGACGGCCGCGCGCGCCTCGACGAGGCGATGGCCAACGCGGTCGGCGGCCAGCTCGGGACCCTCGCCCAGGGGATGGTCTACTGCCGGACGCTGAGCGCGTGCGTCGACACGTTCGACTACCGCCGCGCGATCGAGTGGACCGACACGATCGAGCGGCGGGCGCCGGAGCTCGGCACCGTCGGCTTCCCGGGCGACTGCCGGACCCACCGAGCCGTGCTCTGCGTCGTCCGCGGCGAGTGGGGGAGGGGCGCCGTCGAGGCCGAGCTCGCGGCGACGGAGGCGATGGCCTACGACCTCGGCCACACGGCGCAGGCGCTGTCGGCGCTGGGCGAGATCCGGCTCCGGCAAGGCGACCTGGACGCCGCCCGCAGCGCGTTCGACCGAGCCGACGCGTTCGGCCTGCCGCCCGGGCCCGGTCCGGCGTCGCTGCTCCTGGCGGCCGGCGACGCAGCGGGAGCGCGATCGGCGATCGCGGGCGCCCTCGGGTCGGTCCCGCCGGACCCGCTGACTCGCGCGCGCTACCTGCCCGTTGCCGTCCGGGCGGCCGTCGCGGTCGGCGACCTCGACGAGGCAGAAGCGCGAGCCGCGGAGCTCGGGTCGATCGCGGAGCGGTTCACCGGTCCGGCGCTCGCTGCAGCGTCCCTCGATGCCCGCGGTGCCGTCGCGCTGGCCTCTGGCGACGCCGATGCGGCCGTCGGCCACTTCCGCGGTGCGGCTCGACAGTGGCGTGCGGCAGGCGCGCCATACGAGGCGGCGCGGAGCCTCCTCGAGACGGCACGGGCGCTCCGCGACTCGGGCGACCAGCCGGGCGCCGAGAGGGAGGCACGTGCCGCCCGGATGACGTTCGAGAAGCTCGGGGCCAGGCTCGATCTCGAGGCGGCCAGGGCGATTGCTGGGCGCGGCCGAGTGACTGAACCGGCGTCGATGACACCCAGCGATCAGGGTTCGGCAAGCCCGATGAGAAGGCCTTCCGGGCCACGGATGTAGCAGAGCCGAATCTCGTCTCCGTACCGGACCACTTCGGTGCTGACGAGCTCCGCCCCGCGCTTGCGGAGCCGGGCGAGCGTGTCGTCGAGGTCGTCCACCGCGAACATCACCCGCAGGTAGCCGAGGGCGTTCACCGGCGCCGTCCGGTGATCGGCGACGACCGCCGGCTCGATGAATCGTGAGAGCTCGAGCCGGTTATGCCCGTCGGGCGTGCGCATCATCGCGATCTCGACCCGCTGGTTGCCCAGTCCGGTGACGCGCCCTGCCCACTCGCCCTCGACCATGCCTTGCCCTTCGAGCTCGAGCCCGAGCTCGCGGAAGAACTCGATCGCCGCCGCGAGGTCCTCGACGACGATCCCCATGTTGTCCATTCGCTTGAGTGCCATGCGCTCCATTCTCGGCCTCGAGACGAATCGATGCCGGAGGCGCGCGATCGCGATAGCCGTTCAGTCCCGGCCCAGGCCTGACTCGACCGAGAGATCGCAACGACTCCTCGTGGATTCCCAGAGGAGCGACACGGCGCGACAGCGCGTCGCTATAGTCAACAGCGAATCGACCGCGCGCGGGTCGGAGCGGGGGAGGGGGCTTGCACCTCTACCAGGGCACCAGCGAGCAGTTCATCGCGGACGCCGTGCAGGCGCGACTCGCGAACCAGCTCGCCGAGCGGTTCTTCCAGGAGTTCCGCTACAAGCCCAGCCTGTCCGAGGTCCGCGCCTGGCAGAACTCGCTCGGCGCGATGGCGCAGGTCCTCCAGCTCGGTGACTTCCGCGATCAGGGCATCCTCGTCGAGCTCAAGCTCCCGCTCTCCTCGAAGCGCCTCGACGTCCTGATAACCGGCCAGAACCCGACCGCCGGCGACGCCGCGGTCGTCGTCGAGCTCAAGCAGTGGACGACCGTCGGACGATCGAACATCACCGACTGCGTGACGGTCGACATGGGCGGCCGCGAGATCGACCACCTCCACCCGTCGCGACAGGTCGCCCAGTACCAGCGCTACGTGATCGATGCGCGGCTCGAGAGCATGAAGTGAAGCTCTCGTTGCGTAGGCGTTCCACGGAAGCGGGTGGCGACCCGCCCGAAGCTGTTCGTGGTGATCTGGATGTCGACCCCTGCTGCACGTCGTGCGGTCGAAATACCCTCGCCTTTTTCCGCACCAGTTTCCGGCCAGGAACAACTGCAGTCGGCGACGATGGTGAGGCAGGTACAAGTCCTGCTCAATTCGATGCAGGCGAGTGCGACCGTCGAGGTGTCCGAGCGAACACGGCCCGCTGCTGCGTTCCTCGTAACGGGCGGTCATCTCAAGCGGCTTCGTCCGACTCAATACGCTATTAGGCGAAGACCAGCGGCACTGTGTCGCCGGTGCTATTTGCGCGATACTCGAGCCGTGTACGCCGCGATCGCCAGCAGACCGCTCAGTCCGGATGAAGCTAAGAAGCTGGCGACACGGAACGAAAGGAAAGCGACGCTAGAGGCGCTCGCCCAAGCATGCGCCGACCTAGGGATCTTCCCGCCGAGGTCTGAGTTTGAGTGCAGTGAATGCGGCCGATGGGCGAGCACCAGCGAGGCACATCTGGTCCAAGGTCGGCTGGTTCGAAGCTCCCCTTGGACTGAGTCGCGCGGCGTTTCGAACGATCATAAGTGCAGCGTCGGATGCCCATTCGTCCCGCCTTCCTTGAGCGTCGGCTGAAGAAGTCGTATGAAGAAGCGGTTCGTGTGTTGGCGACCGCGGAGCGACTCGGTGTCCTGGAACCTCAAGGTCGCGGGCACGTTGCGAGCAAGCCAAGATGCGGGACGTGCTATGACCGTCGAGAAGCGGCTCTTGACAATCCTGGGTCTGGTCCGTCGGATCGGGATCCAATACCTCCGCAGCTTCGCTTTCGGGTGCTGCAGCGGGACGCCTTCCGCTGCGCTTACTGCGGTCGATCGGCGCGCGACGGCGCAATGCTTCACCTCGACCACGTCATTCCGGTCGCCGCGGGCGGACCAACTTCAGAGGAAAACCTGCTCACGGCCTGCGACGCATGCAATCTTGGAAAATCAGCCCATCCAGTTTTGCCGCCATCGGCCGGCTAGGTTCGGATCTATGTCCCCGATGACAGCCTGATGGAGCCCACCCTCACGCCCGCCGCCTTCGCCAAGAAATGGAAGGGCGTCGAGACCAACGAGAAGGCCTCCGCCCAGTCCCACTTCATCGACCTCTGCCGGATGCTCGGCGAGCCGACGCCGCACCGACGCCGACCCGACCGGCGACGCGTACGCCTTCGAGAAGGGCGCCGCGAAGGCCGGCGGCGGCGATGGCTTCGCCGACGTCTGGAAGCGCGGCCACTTCGCCTGGGAGTACAAGGGCAAGCACAAGGACCTCGAAGGCCGCCTACCGCCAGCTCCTCGAGCTACCGCGAGGCGCTCGAGAACCCGCCGCTCCTGGTCGTCTGCGACCTCGACCGGTTCGAGATCCACACCAACTTCACGAGCACTCTCGCCGGTGTCCACGGTTCACGCTCGACGACCTGGCCGACGACCCGACCGAGCCGCTGCGGCTCCTGCGGGCCGTCTTCACGACCCGGAGGCGCTCCGGCCGCAGACGACGCCCGGCGCAGATCACCGAGGAGGCGGCCGAGCAGTTCGCGCGGCTCGCCGCAGCGCCTCCGCGCCGCGCGGCCACGACCCGCAGGCGGTCGCGCACTTCCTCGACCAGCTCCTGTTCTGCCTGTTCGCCGAGGACGCCGGGCTCCTGCCCAAGGGCATCCTTCAGCGCCTGTCGCAGGCGTCCGCACGGCGACTCCGGCGTCTTCATCGCCGGCCTCGGCGAGCTGTTCGCGAAGATGAGCGACGGACGGCGGCCTCTTCGGCGCCGAGCAGATCGAATGGTTCAACGGCGGTCTCTTCGACGACGCCGACGTCTCCCGCTCGACCGGCGCCGAGATCACGATCCTGCTCGAGGTCGCCAAGCTCGACTGGGCGAAGATCGAGCCGGCCATCTTCGGGACGCTCTTCGAGCGCGGCCTCGACCCGAGCACAGCGCGCCCAGCTCGGCGCCCACTACACCGACCGGGACGCCATCGGGCGCCTCGTCGAGCCGGTCCTCATGCGCCCGCTCCGGCGCGAGTACGCGGAGATGCAGGCGCGGGTGACCCAGCGATCCTGGCGGGCAAGAAGATCACGAAGGCGACGCCGCGCGACCAGAACCCGAACGCGGTCTTCGAGGCGTTCCTCGATCGCCTCCGCACGGTCCGCGTGCTCGACCCCGCCTGCGGCTCGGGCAACTTCCTGATCGTCTCGCTGTAGGCGCTCAAGGACCTCGAGCGCGAGGCCATCCTCTGGGGCTCGCTCGTCCTCCAGCGGCCGATGCAGCTCCCGCAGTCGGCCCGAGGCGGTCCTCGGCATCGAGATCAACCCGTACGCCGCGGAGCTCGCCCGGGTGACGATCTGGATCGGCGAGATCCAGTGGATGATCCGCCACGGCTTCGGCTACCGCCGCGACCCGATCCTAAAGCCGCTCGACCACATCGAGAACCGCGACGCCCTGATCGACCTGACGGACCCGGCGAACCCGCGGAGGCCGACTGGCCCGACGGCCGAGTTCATCGTCGGCAATCCGCCGTTTCTTGGGAACCGCTTCCTGCGACGTGGCTTAACCAGCCGTTACACCGAGTCTCTCTGGTCAGTATTCGACGATCGCCTCCCGCATTCATCGGACCTTGTTTGCTACTGGCACGAAAAGGCCCGAGCAGCGATCGCTCAAGATCGAACGAAGCGTGCCGGACTTCTCGCGACACAAGGAATTCGAGGCCAAGCGAACCGTCGCGTGTTGGAACGCATAAACGAATCTGGGGCCATCTTCTTCGCTCGATCCGACGAACCCTGGGTACTCGCAGGAGCAACGGTGCACATTAGCTTCGTTGGTCAGGACAGCGGATCAGAGGTGGAACGATCGCTGGACGGCCGGCATGTCGGAGCCATCAACCCCGACCTGACGTCTGGGGTCGACACATCCAGGGCCGCTTCTCTGGCTGCAAACGCAGGAAAGGCGTTCATGGGCGACATCAAGGTGGGCCCATTTGATGTCGATGACGCCACGGCCAAGCGGTTGCTATCCGCAGCCAATCCAGACGGACGATCGAACCGCGACGTCGTCCGGCCCTGGATGAATGGGTCGGACCTTACAGGCATCCGGCGCGGGCGCTGGATTATCGACTTTGGACTGAACATGTCGGAACGCGACGCATCTCTGTATGAAGCTCCCTTTCAGTACGTCGTCGACAACGTCCGCCCAGGGCGGCTTACGTCCGGAGCACCGTGCTGTCGAGCACGATGGTGGATACATCACAACGCCAGGCCAGAGATGAGGAGGGCCTTGGCTGGGCTCCGCCGCTACATCGCGACTCCGCGGGTCTCAAAGCACCGGATCTTTGTGTGGCTTAACGAGTCCGTCCTCCTAGACAGCGCCGCCGTCGCCTTCGCGTTTGACAGCGACTACGAATTCGGCGTCCTTCAGTCACGAGTCCACGAAGTCTGGGCTCGCGCCACTGGAACGCAACTACGGGACGCGGCGTCGGGGTTTCGCTACACGTCCACAACCACCTTTGAAACGTTTCCGTTTCCGCACACCGACGATGGCGATCGAGTTGTCATCAGCCAGGCAGCCAAGAGACTTAACGAGCTACGTGAAGGGTGGCTCGCGGCCCCCGATTCGGCTGGCGCGACGATGCATCCGAGATCACTAACCGGTCTCTACAACCAACGCCCAACGTGGCTTGCCATCGCGCACGATGACCTCGACCGGGCCGTTCTACATAGCTACGGACTCGCGGAACAAACGACCGACGCTGAAATTCTGGCTCAACTCATGCGGCGCAACCTCCACGAACGTCCACGAAGAGAGGCGATCGGCTGAATGCCTCCGCGCGTCCACCCGCCGGGATCGCAGTCCTCCAAGGAGCGCGTCAGCCTCGCGATAGGTCGTCTGCGCGCGGCTCCGCGGCATGCGTCACTGTCGCGGTACGCCGACCGCCTCGCAGACATCGAGGTTCTGATTGACGCACACATCAGTCTGGCCGGGCCAGGCCAAGGCGGTTCGAGGCAAGCCTACGCGCTCAATCGAGCTGCGCTTGTCATTCTCACCGGACATTTCGCTGGATTCGTGGTGGATCTATTCGAGGAGGTCTGGGCCACCAAGTACGGCGCGGGCTCGGTGCCCGCGCGACTGACCGACAACTTCAACAATCCTTGGCCAAAGGAGATCGACCGTCTCTACCGATCGCTTGCTCACACGAGCCTGACCATCAGCGTGGATCCTCGACCGGCAAAGTCGATGGTTGATCATCGGACCCTCAGCACGCCAACCCAGGTACGCGAGCCAAGGCGTCGTACGGACTTTCAGGTTCGCTCCGTGGTGGCCGAACTCGTCCAGATTCGAAATGCCTCTGCCCACGGCGGATCTGTGCTCGTTCGAATGCGCGACGTGACCAACTACTTGGACGACACCGTCGCCCTCGCTATTGCCATGGATGCTGCCGTCTAGCGGCAAGCCTCATGCGCGAGTACGCCTTGCGAACACGGACGAAGGTGGTTGGTCGACGACCCGCACGACCGTCGGTTTCGATTATGGCACCAACTAGCCTTGACTATGGCGCAACTATGGCGCCACAATGTCCTCGTGAGTGGTTCCTTCGACTTTCGGCTGCATGTGACATCCTTCGAGGGAAGGACGGTGGAAGAGCTGATCGGATCGATGACCGAGCCGGATCCGAGGCTGCTCAACGAGGTGGTTGTCGAAGCGACATACGCGGCGACCGATCCGCCGCTGCTTCCTAGGCTTCGGTTCCTGGGCATCCCGTATGCGATCGATCCTCAGACCGTTCGATTCGCGAATGGGGGCTTCCTCGGAAAGCCGACCGTCGCCAGCTTGCCGTATGCGCCTGCGAAAGCGATGCGTTCAGCGCGTGGTACGGATGCCTTCGACAAGGTAGTCCGGGGGGCAATGGCCTTCGCGGCGACGCATGATGCAGATCAATACCTCGCGCCGTCACTCCCCATCTATGCGCCGACTCTTCCGGAGGTTCGGCAGTTTCAACGTTCCCATGAACTTGCCTACGATCTCATGGCAGGCGAATTCCGACGCAACCACTGTATGCCTACGTGGCTCCGTCCCTGGCGGTCTTGAAGAGTCCTTTTGCAGTCTACGAGCGACTCTTGGATCGGCCGTTTGCCGGCGCGTATGTCCAACCGCTTCGGTTCCATCCACGGCAGGACAGCGTGGAGAGGTTGGTCTCATACGTCGCATTCCTGTTGGAGGGGAAGCGATACGGTTTCCGAATCATCGCTGGCCGGGCGGGCACCTTCGGCCTGCTCCTGATGGCTCTTGGCGTCGATGCCGTTGACTCGGGCCTAGGTGAACGCGAGACCTACGACCTGACATCGTTGGACCGCATTGCCCCAAAACGCGACAAGGGCAGCCGCGCCGGTGGACGATCCCAGTCGGTGTACCTCGAGCCTTTGATGACTTCGGTTCCGCTCGAAATGGCCAAGTTGGTGATTCAGCACCCGGCTCTTCGTGGGCGCTTCATTTGCGAAGTAGGGGAGTGTCAATACGGTGGGCTCGAGGCCCAACTGGATAGGCCACGGGCACATTTCTTCCACGCCCGTCCCACCGAACTCGCCGAGCTTCGATCTCGCCCGAGCACGGAATTGCGCATTCAGTGGATTGGTCAAAGACTTGACAGCGCGGCGGACCTTGCCAAGTTCGTGAATCGGGTCCTCGAGGACGATTCCCTCGGAGCGATACAACTTGACCACCTGCAGCGGTGGAGATCTGTTCTCGTGCGGATGGCCGCCGTCTTGGCAGTCCGAGGCCAGGAATGATCGACGCGCGGTCACGACTCGTTGCGGTAATGGATCAGACCGGCCTTGAGGCGACGGACATCGCAAGAATCCTAGACAAGCCACCTAGGTCGATTTGGAGGTGGATCAACGATGACGTTCAGCCACGGTGGGCATCTCGAGAACGCCTGCTCGAGGTTCTCTACGTAATGGAAAGGTTGAGTCAAGTCGTCACTCCCACCGCGAGCCAAGATTGGCTCTTTACGCCTAACGTCCGACTTCAACACCGGAAGCCTGTTGAGCTCCTTCGCGCGGGCGAGTTCCGTGAGGTATTGGCACTCATTGATGCCCTCGGCGAGGGTGTCTTCACCTGACCAGTGTCACGACGTTCTCTGATCGAAACACTTGATCAGTTGCCGGCGCGAACCATACGCGGTCGAGTGTTTCGGAGCCTCGCACCTGGATATGATCCGATGGGTGGCGAAGGCGCGCGAGTCCTCGGCGGAAGGTGGAACCCGCCCTCGAGCTATCCAACGCTTTACACGGCCCTCGATCCCGGAACAGTGGCCCTTGAAGTGCAGCGGACCGCGCACAAACTGGGTGTCACGGTCGCTGAGCTCCTTCCTCGGCATTTGGTGACGATCCGTGTGTCGCTTGGCGCGATCTTGGATCTTACTGATGCCGCCACAATTGCGACGTCAGGCTGGACGAAAGCAGTTGTCACCGACGACGACACCAGAATTTGCCAGGCGATCGGCGACGCAGCGCACTACATTGGATTCGAGGGAATCCTCGCACCCTCCGCGGCGGGTCCCGGAGATGCCCTTGCGATCTTCATTAATCGACTGAAGCCGACATCTAGCCTGGAATTGATCGGCAAAGAACTGCTCGATAAGGGCGACATCACCTGACCCACAATCGACAGGCCGTCAGCCTCGAATCCAGCCTCACTTCGACCAGGAGAACCCGGCCGAGCTTTTCGCGGCTCGTTGGCGTCGCTACCCAACACTCGGCGACGGGAGTAGCCGTTGCGTTCGACCGAGACAGACATAACTCACCTTATCGGAAGTAATGTCGATCCGTCGGCCGGTGGGCTCGATCTGGTGGAAGAAGCAGCCAGGGCGTTGGCCCCATCAGGCAGGAAGGATCTCGATCTCGTAGTGGCTCAACGCGGAGTCGCGGGTGACGACGACCGCACCGAGCCGACGGGCCTGCGCGACGAGCATCCGATCGAACGGATCCCGATGGTGCAGTTCGAGCCGCGCTGCGCTGATCGCATCCGCGGCCGTGATCGGCAGGACAGCGAAGCCAATGCGCTCCAGCTCCTGAAGCAGCTCCACCTCGACTCGAAGCTTCCCCAGGGCTCGCTTGATCTCGAGCTCCCAGATCGAGCCAGCGGAAACGACGACGTCGTTGGAGGGGCTCTCGATGGCGCTGCGAGCCCCGGCCGCGAGCGCCTCGGGCTCTGAGACGGCCCACAGGACGACGTGGGCGTCCAGAAGCAGGATCATGCCTCGAATTCGCGCGCGATTTCTGCGTTGAGCTCCGGCGAGTCCCAATCGGGCGCCAACCAGACCTTGCCACGGAGACCGCCCAGCTCGCGAGGCTTCGTCCGGTGTGTGAGCGGCACCAGCCTGGCGACTGGCCGACCGCCACGGGCAATGACGATCTCCTCCCCGGCCTCTGCCCGCTCGACGAGCCGGGAGAAATGGGTCTTCGCGTCGTGGATGTTCACGGTGTCCGTCATGGCCCGACCGTATCTGGTTAGTCCGACTTAGTCAACCTGTGCCTCCTCCGCCGCCGGCTCGGCGCCTGGAGGCAGCACAGCGATCTGGCTCAGTCCGCCGCGTTGTCCTCGAAGTCCGGCCACGCCGCGATATCGACACCGTGGTTCTCGGGCGACGCGAGTGTCCACCACAGGGGCGCATGCGAACCGTCCGCCAGGCGTCCGCCAGCCTCGAGTGCCGCCGCGACCCTCGCCTCGGCCTGGTCGGCCGGCACGCTGACGTCGATGTGGGTCCGGCCACGTCCCGGCTTCGGAGGGCGGAGGCCCTGGAACGACACGTGCGGGTTCCGTCGGTGCCGGTCGACGACGTCTTCGTTCGGCCCAAGGCTCCGGTATCCGAGGGCTGCGGCCCAGAACGGACCGACATCGCTGCCGGCGTCCTGTGCGACGGCAATGCCGACGACCTGGACCTGCGAGGGGTCCGCCTCGATCTGCAGCTTCCGAGCTTCTGCCGAGATCCGGCGGGCCAGCTCGACATCGCGATGACTCAGAGCTCCGTACTCCCCGGAGGCGGTCCGGACGGTGACCCCCTCGGGTCGCACGTCCACGTCGGGGAACTGGCCCACAGCCTCCGCGACCTCGGCGATCGCGGCCACGAACCTTGCCGCTTCCGCGAACGATCTGACGGGGAAGCAGGCGTGGGCGCCGGAGAACAGGACCCGCCAGTCCTCGACCCCGACGGCGTCGTGGAATGCCTTGGCAGTCGTTCGCTTCTCGCTCATGCGGCCATCCTAGGCCGGACGGCGCGATACTGGGGCCATGCTCGACACGCCCGGCGTCGGCCGCCTCGTCGCGATCCACGTCGCCTCGGAAGCGGGCGCGCCGATGGAGCCCCGCGAGGCGGCCATGGCGGTCGCGGGCCGCGGCCTCGAGGGCGACCGCTACCACGCCGGGACCGGCCACTGGTCGCCGATCCGCCGCAGCGGCGACGGCCTCACGATCGTCGACGGCGACGTGATCGAGCGGGTGTCGCGCGTCAACGCGCTCGGCCTGGCGCCGGGCGACACGCGACGCAACCTCACCAGCCGCGGCATCGACCTCGACGCGGCGATCGGCCGGCGGCTGGCGATCGGCTCGGTCGAGCTCCGCGTCGTTCGCCGCTGCGAGCCCTGCTCCTACCTCGACGGCCTCCTCGGTCGGGACGTCCTCCCCCACCTCGTCCACCTCGCCGGCGTCCGCGTCGACATCGTGCGCGGCGGCGAGCTCCGGGTCGGCGACGCGATCGTGGTCCTCGACGACTGACGGACCAGATCCGCCATCGCGGCCGATCGGCCGTCAGGCGCGCGGCCGCAAGCCCGAGCGAGGGCGGAAACCGGTCGACCCGACCCTGGCGTATTCGTCCTGGGAGCGGAAATCACCCCAGCCCTCACAGGAGAAGCCCGACCATGGGACGACGACTCGCAGCCGCCGCGCTGCCCCTGATCTTGATCCTGGCGGCCTGTTCGACCGGGACCGGCGCCACGACCGCGCCGACGACCGCGCCGAGCCAGCCGCCCGTCGCGAGCCAGCCCGCTGCGAGCGAACCCGCCGCATCGGCGCCCGCCAGCGCCGGCGCGACCGTCGAGGCCAAGGAGGTCGGCGCGATCGGGACCGTCCTCGTCGCCGGCTCGAACGGGATGACGGTCTACACGTTCACCAAGGACGTCAAGGACAGCGGCGCGAGCGCCTGCACCGGCGGCTGCATCACCAAGTGGCCGGCGCTGACCGGCTCGGGGACCCCGACCGCCGGCAGCGGCGTGACCGGGACGCTCGGGACGATCACTCGCGACGACGGGACGACGCAGGTCACGTACAACGGCCTGCCGCTGTACTTCTTCGCGAACGACCAGGCGCCTGGCGACGCGAACGGCGTCTACGAGAACTGGGAGGCGGTCAAGCCGTAAGGCCCGCCGGCTCCACCTTCGGTCAGCGGCGACCCGGACGGGTCGCCGCTGTCGATTCCCGGCGCACCTGCAGCGGCCTCAGCGCGGCTCGCCCGCCGGTCCCCTCCCCCGGCCGTTGTCGTCGGCCGGCATCGTCCGGCCGTCTCCGCCGCGCCGGATCGAGCGGACCACGATCAGCTGGACGGGGATGATCAGCAGCCACGTCAGCTCCACCCCGTACGGCCCGATCAGCCCGAGCAGGGCCAGCGACCCGAGCATCACCGCCGGCACCGCGAGGCCGCGCAGCGCACCCGCCCGGAACGTCGCCGCCGTGATGTCCGGTCGGACCAGCCCCGCCCGCCGGGCGTACAGCCAGGTCACCGTTCCCGCCAGGCCGGCGGCCGAGAGGGCGACGGCGTAGATCGCGACGACGAGCGGGATATCGCCGTGACGTCCGATCAGCGCGGTCGGGAAGGGGATGAACGCGACGAGCCCGAGCCCGACGAGGTTCAGCGCGGCAAGCGTCTCGTCGGCCCGCTCGATCGAGCGATACCGCCGCCAGTGGGCGAGCCAGTACAGGCCGATCGTCGCGAAGCTCAGGGCATAGGCGCCGATCGCCGGCAGGGTCGATCGCAGGGCCTCGGCGACCTGCTCCCCCGTCGCCGCCTCCGGCACCTCGGGCAGGCGGATCTCGAGGACCAGCAGAGTGATCGCGATCGCGACCACCGCATCCGAGAAGAAGACGATGCGTTCGAGGTCGACTGGATGGTCGGCCGAGTCGAGCGCGTCTCCCGGGTCGGGGCCGGCACTCCCCTCGAGGCGGCCGTCGGCGGATCCGGCCGACCCGATCCCCTCCCCCGCGGTGCTCACCGGTCGGGGGCCGCCGCCGCCCGCGCCCGGACCATCCGCACGGCCTCCTCGACTCCGCCGGTCCACGGCTCGCCGTGACCGGGCAGGACCCAGCTCGCCTCCACGCCGGCGAGGCGGTCGAGGGAGCGCAGGGCCTCGGCTGCGTCCGCGGTGAAGGGCGCGATCCGGGGGCCGGTGGCGCCGGTCGTCACCGCGAGGGTCGAGAACGAATCCCCGACGAGGAGCGCGTCGTGCGAGGCGACGTGAAGTGCCGCGTTGCCGGGTGTGTGACCGGGGACGAGGATCACCCGCGGGGCGCCGGGCACGTCGAGCGTCGCCCCGTCGCCGAAGGTCGCGACCTGCGTCAGGCGGTCGATGTGCCAACCGCCCTTCAGCAGCCCCAGGCCGATGAACCGCAGGAGCGCCAGCGGCCGGACGGGTCCCGTGCCCTTGGCCGGGTTCCTGACCTTGCCCCGGGCAAGGAGGGCGTCCGCCTCGTGGACCGACACCGGGATGCCGCGGTCCTTGCGGGCCTTCTCGGCGAACCCGATGTGGTCGGAATGGCCGTGGGTCAGGACGATCGCCCGGACGTCCTCGAGGGTCCGGCCCATCGCCGCGAGCTCCGCCGGCAGCATCCGCCAGTAGCCGGGCATCGCGGCGTCCACGATCGTCACCTCGCCGCCCTCCTCGAGGAGGTAGGCGTTGACCATCCCGTTGCCGAGACGATGGACGCCGGCGCGGATCTTCATCGGGCGGGCCCGACCTCCACGCGGACGTCCGGCACGACGCCCGGCTCGCGCCGGACCTGGGCCTCGCGGCGGATCGCCCGCAGGATCCAGATCCCGTATCCGAACAGGATCACGTCCTGGGCGACGTCGACCGGGATCAGCGGCAGGTTGGTCAACTGAAGGACGAGATCGTGGCCGAAGTGGAGGGCGATCAGGGGTACGATCGTGTTCGTCCGGAGGCGGAGGGCGCCGTACCCGACGGCGAAGGCCGCGGCACCGACCGCCTGGGCCATGACGATCGCGACGCTGTCGCGGTTGACGACGTTGGCGAGGTGCATGATCCCGAACAGCGCGGCCATGATCGCGACCGAGCGGACGGCGCCCAGCGGCGCGAGGAGGCGGAGGACCACTCCCCGCGAGAACGATTCCTCGGCGACGCCCGTCAGGACGTAGCCGGCGATCAGGAGGAGCAGGGTGCCCCCGTCCGGCATCGTCACGCCGCCCGCGAGCGGCGCCAGGACGATCGCCGCGGGCAGGATCAGCAGCCCGGTCGCCCGCCAGTCGGACGGGACGTTGATCCCGATCTCGCGCCACCAGCCGAGCCGAGAGATGAGGGCGAGCACGAGGACGGTGAGCACGGCGAGCGGGACGATCGCCCGCTCGAACGCGTCGAGCCCGGGAGCGACGGCCCGGATCAGGAGGACCAGGGCGGTCGCGACGGCCATCCAGAGGAACGTCAGAGCGACGGCGGACGTGACAGGTCCGGACCGGAGGATCGGCGGCTCGGCGGTTGCGGGCGTGGGCGTCTGCGGCACGTGCGGTTCTCCGTGGTGGGGTTGCGCGGGATCCGCGGGGAACCGGGACCGCCGCGATGGTCGTCGGGACGCGCCGCGCATTCTAGCGAGCCGCCCGCCGGCCCGGGATCGACGGTCGCGCAGACCGGATCAGGGTTCCGGGGACAACGAAACGCCCGAAGGAACCGTCGATCACTAGATGCGCCAGCCAATACAAGTACCGACCGGCTCACTAGATGTTCGAGGCCCCTTCGGGCAAGATCTACGATAGGCGACGGCGGCCCGCGGCGTCCAGCCACTTATCCACGAGATTCGTGACAGGGGCGTTGCGGCGACGAGGATTGTCCACAGGCTTCCCACGATCGTCGCACCCGGCGGGACCGATCCTGCGACCATGAGGCCGAATGCTGATCGTCCTGTCCGGTCTGCCCGCGACGGGCAAGACCGCCCTCGCCGCCGCGGTCGCCCGCGAGCTGGGCGCCGTGCTCCTGTCGGTCGACCCCGTCGACTCCGCGCTCGCGACCGCCGGCGTCCGCGAGACGGGCGCCCCCGGCTTCGCGGCCTACGCCGTCGTCGGCGCGATCGCCGAGCAGAACCTCGCCCTGGGCGCCTCCGTCGTCGTCGACGCCGTCAACGCCGTCGGCGAGGCGAAGACGTTCTGGATCGAGCTCGCCCGGCGCCACGGGGCGCGCCTCCTCGCGGTCGAGACCGTCCTCAGCGACGCGATCGTCCACCGCCGCCGCCTGGCGGACCGCGTCCGCGACCTGGCGATCGCCGAGCCGACCTGGGAGGCGGTCGTCCTTCGCCGCGACGAGTGGGTGGCCTGGCCGTTCGCTCCGCTCGTCGTGGACACGCTCGAGCCGGTGGAGGTGAACGTCGAGCGGATCCTGGAAGCGGCCCGGACGATCCTCGCCGAGCGACCCGCTGAGGCGGCTGCGCTGGCCGCGGTCCGCGACGCTGACGGCGCCGGACACAACGAAACGCCCGAAGGAACTTCGGGTCCGTAGCCTCCGCCTCCAATGCAAGCACCGGAGCCGTCGCTTTCGATCTCGTAGCCCCTTCGGGCAAGACCTACTGTAGGACGTCGCGGACGGCCTGCCTAGGCACTTGTCCACGAGTTTCGCGGATCGGCAGCCCGTGCGACACAGGTTATCCACCGTCTGTCCACGCCGGGCCCACCAGGCGGTTCAGCGATGCACCGTTGCCGCATGAAGCTCGCTGAGCGACGGGTCAGCGGTGCCGCGGCTCCGGCTCGTCCAAACGCTCGAGCGGCCAGGTCTCCCCGCCGCTGAGGACCGGCAGGCCGCGCGAGTCCAGGGTGAACGGATCCTCGTCGGAGAACCGCCAGGTCGTGCGGTCCACCCGCTCGACGCGGATCGGGACGACCTCGGGCCACAGCGTCGGCGGGATGCGGACCGCGTGATGGGCCCGCGACCCGGCCCCGGAAAGGACGCCGTCGAGGAGGCTCGCGGCGGCGACCCGGCAGACGGTCGAGCCCTCGACGAGCGCGAGCCCGTCGGCATCCCACGGCAGCCCGGCGACATGCTCGATCCCGTCGCTCACGACCGCGTGCCCGTGGAGCGTCCCGTCGCCCTCCGGGTGGAGGGTCAGCAGGCCGCTCGGCGTCGAGAGCTCGAGATGGGCGAAGCGGCCCGCGGGGTCGGTCTCGAGCAGGAGCGAGGACGCGATCCCGCCACCCGCGATCCGGACCTCCCGCCAGCGCCGGCCGCGCGTGCCCTCCGACACCGACCAGATCACCGAGCCGCCGCCGAGCCCCGCGCCGCGGCCCCCGACGCGCAGCGGAGCCCTGCTCACCGGATCATTGCCCGCCGGCATCGGCGCCGTTCCCGCCGGGCGCCCCGACGCCCGCGAGCGACTCCTGCCAGCGTTCGGCGGCCGCCGTCAGCTCACCGGCCATCGACGGCGCCGCCCGGCCGTGGACGCGGACGTCGCGCTCGCCGTAGTCGAGCTCGACGGTGCCCCGCTCGCGGATCCGGGCGAGCAGCTCGCCCGCGGCGTACGGGACGTGGACATCGACGTCGACCCAGAGCGAGGCGAGGAGCGCCGCGATCTCGGCCCGCAGCGTGTCCATCCCGAAGCCCGTCAGGGCGCTGACCAGGACCGAGCCCACGAGCGCCGGTGCCGGCGCCGCGCCATCGCTCGCCGCGCGCTCGACGAGGTCGGCCTTGTTGAAGGCGACGAGCCGCGGCTTGTCGCCCGCGCCGAGCTCGTCGAGGACGGTCTGGACCGTCGCCCGATGCTCCCGGAGATGGGGGTCGGAGGCGTCGACCACCTCGACGAGGACGTCGGCCCGGTTGACCTCCTCGAGCGTCGCCCGGAACGCGTCGACGAGCTGATGCGGCAGCTTGTGGATGAAGCCGACGGTGTCGGTCACGATCGCGGTCTGGCCGTCGCCGAGCTTGACCTGGCGCGAGGTCGGGTCGAGGGTCGCGAAGAGCTTGTCCTCGGCCCGGGCGACCTCGCTGCCGACGAGCGTGTTCAGGAGCGTCGACTTGCCGGCGTTCGTGTAGCCGACGATGCCGACGGTCGCCATCATCCGCCGGTCGCGGCCGCGGGCGGCCGTCTGGCGCTGCTGGCGGACCTGCTCGACCCGCTCCTTCATCTTCGCGATCCGGGTCCGGATGATCCGGCGGTCCGTCTCGAGCTGGCTCTCGCCGGGTCCGCGCGAGCCGATCCCGCCCTGGGTCCGCGACAGGTGGGTCCAGAGCTTCGTGAGCCGCGGCAGCTGGTACTCGAGCTGGGCGAGCTCGACCTGGAGCCGGCCCTCGTGGGTCTGGGCGTGGAGGGCGAAGATGTCGAGGATCAGCCGGCTGCGGTCGATCACCTTGACGTTCAGGAGGCTCTCGAGCGCCTTCTGCTGACCCGGCGAGAGCTCGTCGTCGGCGACGAGCAGGTCGAACCCGGTCTCGCTCTTCGCCTGGGTCAGCTCCTCCGCCTTGCCCTTGCCGACATACCAGTTCGGATCGACGTGGCGGCGGTTCTGCCACTCGGCGCCGACGACCTCGGCCCCCGCGGTGGCGGCGAGGTTGGCGAGCTCGGCCAGCGACTCCTGGGCGGTCCAGCCGGCATCGTCGCCGGTGTCGACCGCGAGCAGGAACGCCTTCTCGACGGGTGGAGTGAGATCGATCGCGGTCGTGCGGGGCATCGCCGAAGGATACCGTCCGCCCGGATCAGCGCCGCGGAGTCAGGCTCCCGTGCCGAGCGGGCCGGACCGGGTGGGCGGACCGCTCGCGGATCAGGATGTCGCGGTAGATCAGCCCGCCGAGGACGATCGCGATGACCGCGCTGAGCGCGGAGCCCGCCGCCGACGGTCCGGGCACGAGGAGGGCGAAGGGGAAGACGAGGATGGGCAGGCTCGCGGCGAAGGGCGGGGCGAGGCTCGACAGGAGCCCGACGCACAGGGTCGCGGCCACGAGCGACCCGAGCGCGATGCCCATGCGGCGGATGATCTGGATCATCGTCCCTTCCCCCGGCTGCACCACGCATGGTGCGCCTGAGCACGACGGGACGCAACTCGTCAGCCGGCGCCGGGGGCCTCGGGCGGGATGACCAGGCCCCGAGCCGCCCGGAGGGCGGCGTCGATCGGCGGGCGGGCGGTGACGTCGAGCCACTCGATCCCGGGCTCGGCCCGGAACCAGGTCCGCTGGCGCTTCGCGAAGGCCGCGTTCCGGCGCGCGTCCTCGGCGATCGCGGCCTCCCGCTCGAGCGTCCCGTCGAGGACCGCCCACGCCTCGCGGTAGCCGATCGCGGAGAAGGCCGGGAGGGTCGGGTCGAACCGCTCGCGGAGGACGCGCGCCTCGTCGACGAGGCCGGCGTCGAACTGGGCCCGGGCGCGAGCCGCGATCCAGCGGAGGTGGGTCGGCCGGTCGGCGGCCAGGCCGATCCAGGCGCTGGGGCCCGGGTAGCCGCGCGGCTCGGGGAGGCGGCCGCGGCCGCCGTCGAGCGTCGCGATCTCGAGCGCGCGGACGACGCGTCGCGGGTTGCGCGCGTCGATCGTCGTGGCCCGCTCCGGGGCGAGCGCGCGGAGGCGGGTGACGAGCGGCGTCCAGTCCGCCGGCGGCGAGCTCCGCCTCGAGCCGTGCCCGGAGCACGGGGTCGGACGGCAGGGCTTCGGTCGCGATCCCCCGCCCGACCGCTCGCAGGTACAGGCCGGTTCCGCCGGCGAGGATGGCGAGACGGCCGCGGGCGGCGATCCCGGCCAGGACCTCGCGGGCATGGGCCGCGAAGTCGGCGACGCTGAAGGGCTCAGTCGGGCTCGACGAGATCGAGGCCGTGATGGGGGATCCCGCGGCGCTCCTCGGTCGTCGCCTTGGCCGTGCCGATGTCCAGGCCGCGATAGACCTGGCGCGAGTCGGCCGAGATGACCTCCGCGCCGATCCCCTCCCCCGCCAGGCGCTCGGCGAGGTCGACGGCGAGCCCGGTCTTGCCGGTTGCCGTCGCGCCCGCGATGACGAGGAGCGGGGGCGGCGCGGCGGCGGCCGCTGCGGCCGCGGCGGCGGCAGCGCCTGAGGGCGACACCCCTACCAGCCCGGGCGACTAGCCGCATATCGCGGATGGCGCGTCATGCGGCTACTCGCCCTGCGCTGCGGAGGGTTCGCGGTCGCCGCCCGGGGCCCGGCGCCTCGGCCAGGGTCGGCGGCGCTCTGGGCGACTAGCCGCATCTCGCGGATGGCGCGTCATGCGGCTACTCGCCTTGCGCTGCGGAGGCTTCGCGGTCGCCGCCCCGGGGCCCGGCGGCTCGGCCAAGGTCGGCGGCGGTCCGACACCATCGCCGCCAGCGGCGCGTCACCCGACGAGGGCGACGAGGGAGCCGCGGAGCGCATACGGGCCGGCGTGATCGATCCGGGCGGTCACCAGCCGGCCGAGCAGGTCCGGTCCGCCCGGGAGGTGGACGAGCTTGTTCTGGCGGCTGCGGCCGGACACCATCGGCCCGCGGGCAACGGCCCGATCCGGGCGGTTGGGGTCGTCGTCGTGGTCGTGGGCCCGCGGCTTCGTCACCCCATCGATCAGGACCTCCACCTCGCGCCCGATCCACGCTCGGTTCCGCTCGAGCCCGATCCCCTCCTGGAGGGCGAGCAGCTCGTTCAGGCGGGCCCGCTTGACGTCGGCCGGGACGTCGTCCGCGAGGCGTGTCGCCGGCGTCCCCGGGCGCTCGGAGTAGGCCGCGGCGAAGACCTGGTCGTAGCGGACGGTCTCGAGCAGCCGCAGCGTCGAGCGGAACTGCTCGTCGGTCTCGCCGCAGAAGCCGACGATCACGTCCGTCGAGATCGCGATCCCGGGCACCGCCTCCCGGATCCGGGTCAGTCGCTCGAGATAGTGCTCGATCGTGTACTGCCGCCCCATCCGGCGTAGGACGGCGTCGTCGCCGGACTGGACCGGGAGATGGAGATGAGCGCAGATCGAGCGGCAGTCGGCCATCGCCGCGATGAGGCGGTCGCTGAGGTCCCACGGGTGCGACGTGACGAACCGGAGGCGCGGCAGCCCGGGCATGCCGTCCGCGGCCCGGATCTCGTCGATCGCCCGGATCAGCGCCGCGAGGTCGGGCCGCCCGCCGAGGTCGAGGCGGCGACCCGCCCAGCGCTCGGTGGCGATGTCCGCGAAGCGCTCCTCGGGCAACAGGTCGTGGCCGTACGAGTTGACGTTCTGGCCGAGCAGGGTGACCTCACGGAAGCCGGCGGCCGCGAGGCCCCGCGCCTCCGCGACGATCTCGTCGAACGGCCGGCTGCGCTCCGGGCCGCGGCTGAACGGGACGATGCAGTAGGTGCAGGTCTTGTCGCAGCCGTAGACGATCGGCAGCCAGGCGGTCGTCGCCGACTCGCGGGCCACCGCCCCGCCGGCGATTGCCGCGGCGCGGGTCGTCGGGAGGTGGTCGGCCGCGCCGACCGTCGCCCGCCCGACGACGGTGGTCGCCGCGCTCGTGGTCGCCGCCAGCCCGACCGCGCCCTGGGCCGACGCCAGGCCGAGACGGTCGACGAGCTCGGGCTCCTCGTCCGGCCGGAGGAACAGGTCGACCGCCGGAAAGCGGCGGCGCAACCCGTCGCGCTCGGCCTCGCGGACCGCGCAGCCGGTCAGGACGACGCGCATCCCGGGGTTCGCCGCCTTGAGCCGGTTGAGGTGCCCCTGGCGGCCGATGACCTTCTGCTCGGCCGCCTCGCGGATCGCACAGGTGTTGATGACGACGAGGTCCGCGCTGTCCATCGACGGCGCCTCGGCGCAGCCCGCCGCGAGGAGGCGGCCGGCCATCTCCTCCGAGTCGCTCCGATTCATCTGGCAGCCGAGGGTCCAGACGTGGAACCGCGGGAGGGTCGGCGCCTCGGGCCGGTACTCGACGAGCCGGGGGTCGTCGGTCTCGGGCGGACGGGCCGGCGCGGCCGGCGGCGGGCCGACGAGATCGAGGACGGGCAGGGCGCGGCCGGTCGGGCGGGTGAGGGTCATCGCCCGCGCATGGTAGCCGGGTCGCCCGCGTTCAGCGACCGGCGAGCGCGGTCCGCAGCGCCGCGCCGACCGAGTCGGGGACGTGCAGGGCCGCGTGCGCCTCGGCGTAGGTCGACGTGTCGCCGTGGTAGTCCGAGCCGCCCGTGGCGAGCAGCCCGAGCCGGCGGGCGACGGCAGCGACAAGCTGGACCGTGTCCCGATCGAACGAGATGTAGTGGACCTCGAGCCCCGCGAGACCGATCTCCTTCAGCTCGCGGAGCAGGGGGATCTGGCCGGGCGCCTCCGAGAAGTGGGCCAGGACGGGCACCCCGCCGGCGTCGCAGATCGCCGCGATCGCCTCGCGCGGACCCATGCCCTCGCGCTGGACGTAGCCCGGACCGCCCCAGCCGATCAGCCGACGGAACGCATCGTCGACGCTCGTCGCGTAGCCGGCGGCGATCAGCGCCCGGGCGATCGTCGGCCGGCCGAGCGCGTCGTCGCGGGTCAGGTCGAGGTGGGCGAGGTGCGCGTCGATCGGCATCCCGATCTCCCGGAAGCGGGCGAGGGTCCGCTCGAACCGGATCTTCCGCGCGGAGCGCTGGGTCGCGAGCGCCGCCTCGAACGCCTCGTCCGTGGGGTCCATGCCGAAGCCCAGGATGTGGAGCTCGCCATCGGTGAGGCGGATCTCGCTGGCGAGGGCGTTGATCTCGACGCCGGGGATGAGCTCGACCGGCGCCGGCATCGCCCGCCCGAGGGTCAGCTCGCGGTACGCGGCCAGCGTGTCGTGGTCGGTGATCGAGAGGGTCGTGACGCCCGCCTCGGCCGCCGCCCGGACGAGCTCGACCGGCTGGAGGACGCCGTCGGACCGGAGCGTGTGGGTGTGGAGGTCGACCGTCGAGATCCCGCTCGCGGCGGTCGGTGCCAGGCGGCGCCCGTGGCGCCCGCGGGCCGGCTGCGGAGACCCGCTCGCCACGCTCAGACGTCCACGAGCCGCTGGATCCGCTCGATCGCGAGGGCGCGGCCGGTCGCCGGGTCGATGTCGATCTGGGCGGCGTTGAAGATCACCGGGCCGTCGCCGACGACGAACCGGGTCGGCAGGGCGTTGATGAACCGCGGCAGGACCGACGCCGGCTCGAAGCCGATCACGCTCCAGACCGGGCCGGTCATCCCGAGGTCCGTCTGGTAGGCCGTGCCGCCGGGCAGGATCCGCTCGTCGCCGGTCACGATATGGGTGTGGGTCCCGACGACCGCACTGACCCGCCCGTCGAGGTGGAGCCCGAAGGCGTTCTTCTCGGACGTCAGCTCGCAGTGGAAGTCGACGATCCGGACGGGCGGGAGCGGCTCGGACGACTCCTCGAGGAGCGCGTCCGCGTCGGTGAACGGGTTGTCGATCGGCTGCATGAAGGTCCGGCCCTGGAGGTTGAGGACCGCGATGTCCGTCCCGTCGAGGCCCTGGTAGATGCCCCAGCCGCGTCCGGGAACGCCGGTCGTGCCGTAGTTCAGCGGCCGGAGGACGCGGTCGTTGGCGTCGAGGTACGGGTAGATCTCGCGCTTGTCCCAGATGTGGTTGCCGCTCGTGATCACGTCGACGCCGGACGCCAGCATCGCGTCCGCCGTCGATGGCGTCAGGCCCATCCCGCCGGCGACGTTCTCGCCGTTGGCCGTGACGAAGTCGATGCCGCGCTCCTCGCGGAGGGCCGGCAGGATCTGCTCGATCGCGACCCGGCCGGGCTTGCCGATCAGGTCGCCGATCATCAGGACGCGGCAGGCGCCCGGCGGCCGCGGGGCGTTGCCGTTGGTCGGGTTGCCGAGGCGCGTGCGCCCGATCGGGGCGGGAGTGCCGGCGGGGCCGCTGTCAGTCACCCGCGGACGATACCGGACGGACGCCCGCGGTGGGTGCGCGGATGGCGTCGACGAGGGCCGCGCGGCGGGTGACCCTGTGCGGGGCCCGGTTCAGCGACCGCGGACCACCCGCCACCACGACGCATGCTCCTCGGGATCCGCGCGAATGATCCGGACCATCCACGCAAGGCCGACCAGGTGGAGCGCCACGCCGACCGCCGACACGACCACCCCGACACTCGGGCCGGACGGCGGCGGCGCGAACATCGGACCGATCCCGCTCGGCTGGCTAAGGAACAGCGCGACGACCAATCCGTCGAGCAGGAGCGTCACGACCAGGATCAGCCGTGCGGAGCGGCGCCCGACGAGTCCGCGACCGGTCATGCCGGACCTCCCTACTTCGCGTACTCGACGGCCCGCGTCTCGCGGATGACCGTGACCTTGATCTGGCCCGGGTAGGTCAGCTGCTCCTCGATCTTGCGGACGATGTCGCGGGCGAGGCGGGTGGCCGTCAGGTCGTCGATCTCCTCGGGCCGGACGAGGATCCGGACCTCGCGGCCGGCCTGGACGGCGAACGAGCGCTCGACGCCCTGGAAGCTGTCGGCGATCGCCTGGAGGTCCTCGAGCCGCTTGACGTAGGCGTCCATCGTCTCGCCCCGGGCGCCCGGCCGCGACGCGCTGATCGCGTCGGCGATCTGGACGATCGGCGACTCGACGCAGGTGTACTCGATCTCCTGGTGGTGGGCGCCGATCGCGTTCACGATCTTCGGGCCGAGGTTGTTGCGCTGGGCGATCTGGGCCCCGATCGCGGCGTGCGGCCCCTCGATCTCGTGGTCGACCGCCTTGCCGACATCGTGGAGCAGGCCGCCGGTCTTGGCGATCTGGATGTCCGCTCCGACCTCGGCCGCGATCACGGCCGCGAGGCGGCTCGTCTCGACGACGTGGTTCAGGACGTTCTGGCCGTAGCTCGTCCGGTACTTGAGCCGGCCGAGGAGCTTGATGAGCTCCGGCGGAAGACCGGGCACGCCGGCCTCGTAGGCGGCGGTCTCGCCGGCCTGGCGGATCACCAGGTCGACCTCGGCACGGGCCTTGGCGACGACCTCCTCGATCCGCCCGGGATGGATCCGGCCGTCGCCGATCAGCTTCGTGAGCGCGACGCGGGCGACCTCGCGGCGGACCGGGTCGAAGCCGGACAGGACGACCGACTCGGGCGTGTCGTCGATGATCAGGTCGACCCCGGTCGCCTGCTCGAGGGCCCGGATGTTGCGGCCCTCGCGGCCGATGATCCGGCCCTTCATCTCGTCGTTCGGCAGGTGGACGACCGTGACCGTGTGCTCGGCGGTGTGGTCGGCGGCGACCCGCTGGATCGCGGTGACGACGACGTCGCGGGCCTTCTCGTCGGCCTCCTCGCGGGCCCGTCGCTCGATCGAGCGGGCGAGCTTGACCGCGTCGTGCTCGGCCTCCTCGCGGACCGCCTCGAGGAGGAGGCTCTTCGCCTCGTCGGCCGAGACGCCGCTGACCCGCTCGAGGGCGACGACCTGCTCCTGGTGGGCCTTCGTCACGTCCTCGCGGGCCTTGTCGAGATCGCGCTCCCGCTCGAGGAGCTTGCGATCGCGTTGCTCGAGCATGTCGGTCCGCTGGTCGAGCTGCTCGTCGCGCTGGAGGAGCCGGCGCTCGAGGGCGGACAGCTCGTTGCGCCGGGCGCGGGCCTCGTCCTCGGCCTCGCGCTGCATCTTCAGCTTCTCGTCCTTCGCCTCGAGGATCAGCTCCTTCTGGCGGGCGCGCGCCTCGGCCTCGATCCGGCGCGCCTCGGCCTGGGCCGCCTTCATCGAGTTCGAGGCGAACCTGCCGCGGGCGAGCATCCCGAGCACGCCCCCGCCGAGGGCGGCCACGATCGCCACCGCGACGACGACCAGTGTGTCCATCTGGTGTACCTCCCGTCCGGCGCACGCACCGGAGGTTGTCGAACGTTCATGCGGTGTCGTCTCGACGGGAACGGCGACATCGACCGATGGGCCGGTCGTGAGCGGAGGCGAGCACCGTGGTCTGGGCCGCGCCGCGTTCGCGGCGCATCTTGAAATCTGGGTTGTAGCCTACTACGGCAGGCGGTCGCGGGCGGCGACGGGCTCGCAGCCCGACGTTCCGCGGCGTCGCGCCACGGGGCGCGAGGGACCGGATCGGTCAGTCGTCGCCGTCGCCGAGCGCGTCCGGACCGTCGCCCCCGTCGCCGGTGGCGAGGGTCGCCGCCATGAAGGCGGTCGCGGCCTCGCGGCAGGTCTCGGGGTCGAAGCCGTTCCGGGCGAGGAGGGCGTACGCCCGCTGGCGACGCTGGCGCGGATCCGCGACGCGGCCGAGGGCGCGCTCGTTCCGGTCGAGCAGCCGCC
Organism: uncultured Chloroflexia bacterium; assembly: GCA_963710105.1. GTDB lineage: Bacteria > Chloroflexota > Limnocylindria > Limnocylindrales > CSP1-4 > CF-46. Next base: position 1,324,458 of record CAVPYV010000001.1, on the reverse strand, counting down.
GGGCCGCCACGAGGTCCGGCAGGTCGCCCCCGGCGTCGGTCGCAGCCGCCTCGCGGCGCTGCTCGAGCAGCTCGTCGACGATCGCTCGGTCGACGCCCTTGAGTGACAGCTCGCGACGGAGCGCGATCTCGCCGCGCGGTCGCGCCCGATCGCGCGACTCGACCCAGGCCCGGCCGAAGGCGGTGTCGTCGAGCATGCCGAGCTCGGTCAGGCGGCCGATCGCGTCCTCCACGAGGGCCGGACGGTAGCCGGCCCGGCCGAGCCGGCGGCGGACCTCGGCGACCGACCGCGAGCGCGCTTCGAGGAAGCGGGCGGCGGCCTCGAGGACGACCGCCGGATCGTCGATCTCCCCGCGCGCGGCGCGGCGCTCGGCGAGGGACGGCTTCGGCCGGCGCTCGGCCACGGCCTACTCGGCCTCTTCGATGCCCTCGACCGGCAGCTCGACCTCGTCGATCTTGCCGCGGATCTTCGCGTCGATCATGGCGGCGATGTCCGGGTTGGCACGGAGGAAGTCCTTCGACGCCTCGCGGCCCTGGCCGAGGCGCGTCTCCTCGAAGGTGAACCAGGCGCCGGTCTTCGTGACGACGCTCATCGCGACGCCGACGTCGAGCAGCCCGCCCTCCTTCGACACGCCCTCGCCGTACATCACGTCGAACTCCGCCACCCGGAACGGCGGCGCGACCTTGTTCTTCACGACCTTGATCCGGACGCGGTTGCCGACCGACTCGGTCCCGGTCTTGATCGTCTCGATCCGGCGGATGTCGAGCCGGACGCTGGCGTAGAACTTCAGGGCCCGGCCGCCCGGCGTGGTCTCCGGGTTGCCGAACATCACCCCGATCTTCTCGCGGAGCTGGTTCGTGAAGATCAGCGAGGTGTTCGAGCGGGACACGGCACCCGTCAGCTTCCGCAGGGCCTGGCTCATCAGGCGCGCCTGGATCCCGACGAAGCTGTCGCCCATCTCGCCCTCGATCTCCGCCCGCGGCACGAGCGCCGCCACGGAGTCGACGACCACGCAGTCGATGCCGCCCGATCGGATCAGGGTCTCGGTGATCTCGAGGGCCTGCTCGCCGGTGTCCGGCTGGCTGACGAGGAGCTCGTCCACGTTCACCCCGCAGGCCCGGGCGTAGGCCGGGTCGAGGGCGTGCTCGACGTCGATGAACGCCGCGACCCCGCCCCGTCGCTGGGCCTCGGCGATGACGTGCTGGCAGATCGTCGTCTTGCCCGACGACTCCGGCCCGAAGATCTCGGTGATCCGGCCGCGCGGGATGCCCCCGACGCCGAGGGCGAGGTCGAGCGCGATCGAGCCGGTCGGGATCACGTCGATCGCCTGGATCGAGCCCGCCCCGAGCTTCATGATCGAGCCCGTGCCGAACTGCTTCTCGATCGTCGCGATGGCGGCGCTGACCGCCTTGCTCCGTTCGGCCTGCGCGCGATCGCTCGTCCGATCGTTGCCGTTGCGCTCGTCGGCGGGTCGCTCTCCGATCAACGCCATGGGTCCGTCACGCTCCTGTCGATGGTTCCTGGACCGACAGGTCGCGCTCCCGGGCGAGACCTCGGGCGGTCAACCCTCGTCGGTGTCTTCCTCGCGGACCGGCTTTTCCTTGCGCGGCTTCCGGATCAATTCCGCCTGCTGCGGTGGCGGCTCCGAGAGCGAGGTCAGCTTCGGCTGACCGGACCGGTCCTTGGGCTTCTTCTTCTGTTCCTTCCTCGGACGATCTCGAGACGCCATCGATGCTCCTCCGGGTTGGACTGCAGGCTACCGACTGACCGTTCACGCGGACTGCACCGCGACTTCGCTGCCGCTCACCCGACCTGCGCGCGCAGCCAGATCGGACAGCGCTGCGGGGAAGGTTCCGGACCGAATCGCGGTGCGGATCCTGAGCATGAAGTCTAGGGTGAAGGTCAGGTTGTGACAAGTCGCGAGACGGTACGCGAGCAGCTCGTCGGCGCGCAGGAGATGAGCCAGGTAGGCCCGCGAGAACGAGCGGCAGAGGAGGCACGGGCAGTCGGCCTGGACGGGCTCCGGATCGTCGAGGAAGCGGGCGTTGCGGAGGTTCAGGCGGCCACCGGGAACCCACAGCTGGCCGTTCCGGGCGACGCGCGCCGGGAGGACCGAATCGAACAGGTCGACGCCCCGCTCGACGGCGTCGAGGAGGTCGGCCGGCGAGCCCAGGCCCATGAGGTAGCGGGGTCGGGGGTCGCCGGCGAGGATCGGGATCGCGACGTCGAGCGTCGCGTTTCGCTGCCCGGGGGTCTCGTCGCCGGCCAGCCCGCCGAGGCAGATCCCGTCGAACGGGAGGGAGGCGATGAAGCGCGTGCTCGCGGCGCGGAGGTCGGGCTCCAGGCCGCCCTGGACGATCCCGAACAGCGCCTGGTCCGGACGGTGATGAGCGGCGAGCGAGCGCTCGGCCCAGCGATGGGTCCGATCGGTGGCGTCGGCGACGACCGCTCGCGGTGAGCTGGGGTAGACCGGCTGGTCGAACGCCACCGCCACGTCGGATCCGAGCGCCTCCTGGACGCGGATCGCCAGCTCCGGGGTGAACCGGTGGGTCGTCCCGTCGAGGTGGCTCCGGAACGTCACCCCGTCGTCGTCGACGACCCGGAGATCGCCGAGCGACACCACCTGGAACCCCCCGGAGTCGGTCAGGATCGGCCCGTCCCAGGCCATGAACCGATGGAGCCCGCCGAGCCGCTCGATCCGCTCGTGGCCCGGCCGGAGGTAGAGGTGGTAGGTGTTGGCCAGGATGATCGAGGCGCCGACCTCGCGGATGTCGGCGGGATGGAGCGCCTTGACGGTCGCGTTCGTCCCGACGGGCATGAACTGCGGCGTCTCGACGACGCCGTGGGTCAGCTCCAGCCGGCCGACCCGGGCCCGCGTGGAGCCGTCCTCGGGCGGCGGGACCTCGACGGTGAATTGGGCGGCGCCCGTCACGCCTCGGGCGCCCCCGGACGGCTGCCGGAGTCGTCGGTCGGGGGGCCGTCGGTGGCGAGGTCGTCTGTTGCTGCGTCGCCCGGCCCGGCGTCGCCCGACCCCGTCCCGGCCGCGCCGTCCCACAGCCCGACCATCTCCGGCTCCGCCCGCCGCGGCGGCGGGATCTCGTAGCCGAGCTTCGCGAGGTGGTTGCGCGCCGCCTCCGTCGCGATCCGGCCCTGGGGCGTCCGATCGAGGAAGCCGAGCCGGAGGAGGAACGGCTCGTAGACGTCCTCGATCGTCTCGACCTCCTCGGCGAGGACGGCGGCCAGCGCCTGGACGCCGACCGGGCCCGACGCGAACTTCTGGATGATCGCGGCGAGGAGCTTGCGGTCGGTCGAGTCGAGCCCCTCGTCGTCGATCTCCATCTGGCGCATCGCGGCAGTCGCCGTCGCCTCGTCGACCCTGCCGTCGCCGTGGACCTGGGCGTGGTCGCGGGTCCGCTTCAGGAGGCGGTTGACGATCCGCGGCGTGCCCCGGCCACGACGGGCGATCGCGCGGGCGGCGGCGTCGTCGATCGGGACGTCGAGGATCCGGGCGGAGCGATCGACGATCGCGGTCAGGTCCGGCTCCTCGTAGAAATCGAGCCGGTACGTCGCCCCGAAGCGGTCGCGGAGCGGGCTCGAGATCCGGCCCGCCCGGGTCGTCGCCCCGACGACCGTGAACGGCTTCAGGTTCAGCCGCAGGCTCCGCGCGCTCGGCCCCTTGCCGATCATCACGTCGAGCGCGTAGTCCTCCATCGCCGGGTAGAGGATCTCCTCGACCGCGCGGTTGAGGCGGTGGATCTCGTCGATGAAGAGGACGTCGCGCTCCTCGAGGGCCGTCAGGATCGCGGCCAGGTCGCCGGCCCGCTCCACGGCCGGCCCGCTCGTGTAGCGGACGTTGACCCCGAGCTCGCGGGCGATGATCGTCGCGAGGGTCGTCTTGCCGAGCCCGGGCGGTCCGTAGAGGAGGACGTGGTCGGCCGCCTCTCCCCTGCCCTTCGCGGCGGCCAGCAGGACCGACAGGTTCGCCTTGACCTCGCGCTGGCCGATGTACTCGTCGAGCGTCCGCGGCCGGAGGGCGCCCTCGACCACGCGATCGACGTCGTCGAGCAGGTCGGGCGCGAGGATCCGCGAGAGGTCGTCGGTCATCGCGCGGAATGTACCATGCGCAGGCTCGTTTCGCACGGATGTTCTAACGCGGAGCGCGGCCGAGACCTAGTCCCGGAGCAGGCTCCGCAGCGCCGCCTTGACTCGGTCCTCGAGCGTCCCGCCGATGGTCGCGTCGGCCAGGGCGACGCGCGACGCCTCCCGCGCCTCCGCCAGGGAGTACCCGAGCGCCTGGAGCGCCCCGATGACCTCGCTCTCCGACGCCCCGATCCCCGACCCGGCCAGCGTGCTGGCGGCGATCCCGGCGGCCGCGACCTTCTCCTTGAGCTCGAAGATGATCCGCTCGGCCAGCTTCCGGCCGATCCCCGGGATCGAGACGAGGACGGCCTGGTCCTGGGCCATGATCGCGAGCTGGAGGTCCGGCGTCGGGCGCGAGCCGACGATCGCCAGGGCGACCTTCGGCCCGACCCCGGTCACCGTGAGGAGGAGGTTGAAGAAGCCGAGGTCCTCGGTCGTCCGGAACCCGAACAGCGACTGCTGATCCTCGCGGACGAGGTGGTAGGTGAAGAGCTTGATCGTCGAGCCGGGCTGGGCGGTCGCGAGGATCGCCGGAGCCGCGAACACGCGGTAGCCGATGCCGCCGACCTCGACCACGAGCGAGTCGAACGCGACCGCGCCGACCCTGCCCTCGACGGAGGCGATCAATTCGCGCTCACCGGGCCTTCCACATGGCAGGAATTGCCATTCGCCAGCCAGGCGCGCCGTAGCATGCGATTTGAGCCGAGACTGGTGCCTTGGCGGCGATCAGTTAGCCACGGACGGCTGACCACGCGCCGACCGCCGCGATCCCAGCGGGCTTGCGCCACCCCGGATGGCGTATGGCGGTTCCGCGGTCCGGTCTGGCTCACGGGGCTGACCGCGCGGCTCCACGCGCCGGACGAACCGGCGTCGGCGTCGGCGTCGGCGTCGAGCGGACCCTCGGCGAGGAACCAGGCGCGGGCCGCCCCTCACGCGCCAACGCCTCGCGCACGGCCCGCTCGTACGGCGTCGCCCCGCGCTCGATCGGAGCGATCGCCGAGCGGTCGAGCACGCCGCCCGTCGTCCGCGTCGTCCGGCCCATCTGGCCGATCCCGTTCGCGATGCAGACCGCGATCGCCAGGGCGTCGGCCGCATCGTCGGGGGTCGGCAGCGCGGCCATCCCGAGGACGATCTGGACCATCCGCTGGACCTGCTGCTTGTCGGCCGCGCCGTAGCCCGCGATCGCGCTCTTCACCTCGTTCGGGGTCGCCTCGCGGACCGGTCGGCCGGCCTCGGCCGCCGCCAGGAGGACCACCCCGCGGGCGTGCCCGACCGCGATCGCCGTCTGGGCGTTGCGCGAGAAGAAGACGCGCTCGACCGCGATCACCGCCGGGTCGTGGAGCTCGATCAGCTCGGCCACGTGACGGTGGATCGCGAGGAGGCGCTCCCCCAGCGGCAGGTCCGGCGACGTGACGAGGCAGCCGTGATCGACAGCCCGCAGCCGGCCCGCCGTCTGGTCGATGAGGCCCCAGCCGAGGGCCGCCGTCCCGGGGTCGATGCCCAGGACGATCACCCGGCGACCTCGGCGTACACGTCCTCGGGGATGTCGAAGTTGGCCGTCACCCGCTGGACGTCGTCGAGGTCCTCGAGGAGCTCGACGAGGCGGAGGGCCTGGCGCGCCTTGTGCGAGTCGAGCTCGACCGTCTGCTTGGCGACCATCGTGTGCTCGGCCGAGCCGACCGGGACGCCGGCACCCTCGAGCGCCTTCCGGACGGCCTCGAGGCCGCCGGGCGACGTGAAGATCTCGATCGCGTCGTCGGAGTCGGTGTCCACGTCCTCGGCACCGGCGTCGATCGCCGCGAGGGCGACCTCGTCGGCGTCGACCGAGCCGTCCCGCGTCACCGCGATCAGGCCGCGCGGCTCGAACTGCCAGGCGACGGCGCCGGATCCCGCCAGCTGGCCGCCCGTCTTCGTGAAGATCGAGCGGACCTCGGCCGCGGTCCGGTTGCGGTTGTCGGTCGCGGCCTCGACGAGGACCGCCACGCCGCCGGGGCCGTAGCCCTCGTAGACGATCTCCTCGTACTGCTCGGCGTCACCGCCGCCGGTCGCCTTGTCGATCGTCCGCTTGATGTTGTCGGACGGCATGTTGACCGAGCGGGCCTTCTCGACCGCGAGGCGGAGGCGGTAGTTGGCATCCGGATCGCCGCCGCCCTGGCGCGCCGCGACGCTGATCTCGCGCGCCACCTTGGTGAACGTGGCGCTGCGCTTGGCGTCGGTGATGCCCTTCGCCCGCTTGATCGTTGACCACTTGGAATGACCCGACATCGCGGGCCGGAGTATAGCCGACGATGATGGCCCTGCCCGCCTATGATGGGCTGACTTGAGCCCGGCCAAGCCCTGTTCCGGCCCGGCTCCGCGGCATCCCGCCTGTCGGTTCGAACAGTCGTGAGGTCCACCCCGCCGATGACGATGAAGAGCGTCGACCCCGCCCACCTCCGCAGCGTCGTCCTGGCCGGCCACGCCGGCGGCGGCAAGACGACGCTCGCCGAGCAGCTCCTCTTTCGAGCCGGCGCCGTCCAGCGCCTCGGCCGGGTCGACGACGGCACGGCCCACCTCGACTACGAGCCCGAGGAGCAGAAGCGCAAGGAGTCGCTGAGCCTGGCCGTCGCGACGTTCGAGCACGACGCAACCCGGATCACCCTCGTCGACACGCCCGGCTACCCGGACTTCGTCGCGGAGGTCGTCTCCGGCTTCGCGGCCGCCGACGGCGCCCTGTTCGTCGTCGACGCCTCGGCCGAGTTCGGCTCCGGGCTCGAGACCGCCGTCGCCCTGGGCCGCTCGACCGGCCGGGCCGCCTGCTTCTTCCTCAACAAGTGCGACCGCGAGAACGGCGACCCGACCGCGGCCCTCGATCGCCTCCGGGCCCGCTTCGGGAACAAGATCGCGCCGCTCCACCTGGCGATCGGCAAGGCCGAGACGTTCCGCGGCTACGTCGACCTCGTCCACCGCAAGGCCTGGGCGCTGGAGGGCGGCAAGGAGGTCGAGATCCCGGTCCCGGCGGAGCTCGCCGACGAGATCGCGGCCCGCCGCGACCAGCTCCTCGAGGCCGCGGCCGAGGCGGACGACGACGTGATGGCGAAGTACCTCGACGGCGTGGAGATCAGCGACGCGGAGCTCGACAACTGCCTCCATCGCGGCGTCCGCGACTCGATCCTGGCCCCGGTCCTCGTCGGCAGCGCGGCAAAGGGGATCGGGATGAACGCCCTCCTCGACGCCTTCATCCGCTACCTGCCGACCGCGGCCGAGGAGCCGCCGGTCGAGGCCCGCGACGCGAAGACCGACAAGCCCGTCACGATCACTCCGGACCCGGCCGGCGAGCTGGTCGCCCGGGTGTTCAAGACCGCCGCCGACCCGTACGTCGGCCGCCTGACCTACCTCCGGATCCTGAGCGGCACGCTCCACGGCCAGGCCCACGCCTGGAACGCCAACCGCGACGAGGACGAGCGGATGGGTCAGCTCCTCCTGCTCCACGGCAAGGACCAGGAGCCGATCGGCGAGCTCCAGGCAGGCGAAATCGGCGCCGTCGCCAAGCTCACCGCGACCGAGACCGGCGACACGCTGTCCTCGCGCGAGCACCCGGTGATCCTGCCGCCGCTCGACTTCCCGGTCCCGTCGCTGTCGGTCGCGATCGAGCCCCAGACGAAGGCCGACCTCGACAAGATGGGCAACGCCCTCCAGCGGATGCTCGAGGAGGAGCCGTCGGCCCGGGTCGAGCGCTCGGGGACCGGCGAGCAGCTCCTCGTCGCGATGGGCGACGCCCATATCGCCGTGATCGGCGAGCGCCTCAAGCGCAAGTTCGGGGCGGCGATCCTCACGAAGCAGCCGAAGGTCCCCTACCGCGAGACGATCCGCGGCAAGACCCAGGTCGAGGGCAAGTACAAGAAGCAGACCGGCGGCCACGGGATGTTCGGCCACGTCTGGCTCGAGATCGAGCCGAACCCCGGCGGCGGGGTCGAGTTCGCCGAGCGGATCGTCGGCGGGTCGGTCCCGAAGGGCTTCTTCCCGGGGATCGAGAAGGGCATCCGCGAGGCGGCGGCGGAGGGCGTTCTCGCCGGCTACCCCCTGTCGGACTTCCGGGCCACCCTCTACGACGGCTCGTTCCACAACGTCGACTCGAACGAGATGTCGTTCAAGATCGCGGCCTCGATGGCCCTGAAGAAGGGCGTCCTCGAGTGCAAGCCGGCGCTGCTCGAGCCGATCATGGCGGTCGAGGTCTCCGTCCCCGAGGAGTACATGGGCGACGTCAACCGCGACCTGAACACGCGCCGCGGGCGGGTCCTCGGGATGGACACCGTCGGCGACGGGACGCAGGTCGTGTCCGCCCACGTGCCGCAGTCGGAGCTGTTCTCGTACGCCACGGAGCTGCGCTCGCTGACCCACGGCCGGGGCACCTTCACGGCGACCCTCGACCACTACGAGGAGGTCCCCGGTCACGTCGCCGAGAAGGTGATCGAGACACACCGCAAGGAGGCCGAGGCGACCGGCGCCCACGGCGGGCATTGATCGCTCCGGGGGTCGCGTGACCGGACGTCCGGACGACGACCACCCGGAATGGGCACGCTACCGACGACCCGCCGACCGCGAGGCCGCGCCCACTGAGGAGAGCGGCCCGGATCCGACGACCGCCGAGGATGCCCGACGCGCGGGTCCGGATCCCACGGCCGCGGGCAACCGGGCCGTCCCGGAGCCGCCGTCCGACGCGGATCCGGCGCCTGGCGCGACCGACGCGGCGGCTGGCCAGACGAGCCAGGCGGGCCGCCCACCGGCACGCGAGCTCGTCCCGTGGGACCAGGGGCCGCCGCCGCCCGCGGAGCTCGTCGGCCGGATCCGGCGGGACCTGCGCCGCGGTCGCTGGATCGTCCGGCTGACCTGGGTCGCGGCTCTTGCCAGCCTCCTCCTCGGCCTCGTCGCCGTTCGCCAGGCGACCCTGCTCGTCGCGATCGACCGGCGGCTCGTCACGACCGAGGAGGTCCAGGCCGCCGGCGCCTGGTTCGACGCCGTGCGAACGGTCCTGATCGTCGCGGTCGTCCTGGGAGTCATCCTCGCGATCCGCTGGCTGCGCGACGCGCTGCCGGTGTTCGAGGCGCTCCGCGAGCGTGGCGTCGTCGGCGGCCCGGGGCCGCGCTCGGCCCGACTGCTCGACCGCCTGCCGCTGCTCTGGCGCGCGGCCGGCGTCCCGGCCGACCGGGCCGGCTGGTCGGACCTGCGCGTCGGCGACGGCCGGCCGGTCGCGTGGCTCGCCGCCGCGACGGTCGTCGTCGCCACGATCGTCGGGCTCGTCGCGGCGATCTGGCTCGGTGCGGCCCGGGACGCCGACACGTCGCGCCTCCTGCGGATCGTCAGCGGCATCGACGGCGGGCTCTGGCTGATGGCCTCGGTCCTCGTCGGCGTCGCCCTCGACGCGATGCTCTGGCGCGAGGCCGCCGGCGCCCGGGCCCTCGGCGTGTTCATCCCCCTCGTCGACGCCCCGGCGCGGGCCGTGGTCCGCCTGATCCCGCCCGCCCTGTTCTTCGCGGCCGGCGTGCTCATCGCGTCGCAACGGCCCGAGCCCTGGTTCGTGCCCTGTCCCCAGGCGACGCTCGTCTGCGACGGGATGCTCGTCCCGGCCGACCACGACGGCGGCGGGACGAACGCCACGATCTGGGTCGTCTACGCGGTCCATCACGCGGTCGACGCTCCGGTCGGGACCCTCGCGATCGCGGTCGGCGGGCCGGGTGGGAGCGGGCTCGACGAGTCCCTCGGGATCCTCGACGACCTCGATCCCGACCTCGTCCGGCGCTACGACATCCTCTTCTTCGACCAGCGCGGCGTCGGTGCGTCCGAGGGTCGCGACTGCCCGGAGGCGGGCGCGGCGTACGCGCGCGCGTCGCCCGGGCCGTCCGCCGCCGCGGCGTTCGCCCAGGCATGCCCGGCGGAGGCCGAGGTCGATCCCTCGACGTTGGCGCGGTACGCCACCCGTCAGGCCGCCGACGACCTCGAATTGATCCGCGACCGGCTCGGCATCGAGAAGCTGGCTCTCTACGGCGAGAGCTACGGGACGGAGCTGGCCCAGCTGTATGCCGCGCGCCATCCGGACCGCCTGACGGCGCTGGTCCTCGACGGTGCGGTCGACCTGACCCGCTCGGCCCTGTCCTTCTGGGCCGACGCAGCCCACGGCTTCGACACCGTCCTCGGCGACACGCTCGCGGGCTGCGCCGCGAGCGCGGCGTGCGCGGCCGACGTCGCGAACCCGGCCGACGTCTACGATCGGGCCCTGGAGAGGTTCGCCGGCGGTGCGACGGTCGCCTATGCCGATCCGGACGGCGCGATCCGCGACCACCGGGTGGACGCGACCGTGGTCGAGGAGGCGATCGACACGCTCCTCTACGAGCCCGCCGGGCGGATGCTCATCCAGCGCGCAGTCGCGGCGGCCGCGCGTGGTGACGACGCGCCACTGGCCCGCCTCGTGGAGGCGGTCGGAACCGGACTCCCCGCCGACGGCTCATCGTTCGCCTACCACGCGATCACGTGCGCCGACGATCGCCTCTCGCCGACAGCCGATCCGCACGACCTCGCGGCGGTGATCGCGGCCCGCGAGGCGCTCGGCGTCAACTCGCTTCGGGCCGACGAGGTCTTCACCAGCCTGTACCCCTGCCTCTACTGGCCGTACCAGCCCGCCGACGGCAACCGGCCCGCCCCGCTCACGTCGACCCCCTTCCCGGTCTTCGTCCTCGGCGCGACCGGCGATCCGATCACGCCCGTCGACCAGGCCCGGGCGATCGCCCAGCGGCTCGACGACGCGTACCTGATCGTCACGACAGGCGGTCCCCACGTGACGTTCGGGCGGCACGACGACTGCGTCGACGGGCCGGTGGTCGCGTTCCTCCTCGAGGGGCGTCGGCCCGCCAGCCGGACGATCACCTGCCCCGGTCGGCTCGCCGACGACTACGTGCCGCTGACGCCGCTGACGGCCGCCGGCTACGGCGACGCCCTGGACGCGATGCGGGCGACCGACGACGAGCTGTTCGCCGATCCGGACTACCGTCTGTGGGACGGCGGCGGTGACCTCCGGATCGGCTGCCGCGCGGGCGGCTTCATCGCGATCACGCCCGGCACGATCCAGGACAACCTGCGGTTCGCGGACTGCGCGTTCGTCCCGGGGCTCCCGATGACCGGAACCGGCCGGTTCGTCTTCGCCGACCAGTCCGTCAGCTGGTCGGTCACCCTTCCAGACAGCCGCCTCGAGTACCGCGCGACGCCCGACGCCTGGCAGGTCTCGGGCACGTGGCGGGGCCAGCCGGTCGACCTGTCCGAATAGGCGCGGCGCGGGTCAGTCCGGAGCCGTGTCGAGCGCGGCGAGGGCCGCGGCGAAGTCGAGCCGGCCGTCGTAGATCGCCCGGCCGACGATGGCCCCCGCGCAGCCGATCCGGCGGACCGCCTCGAGATCGGCGACCGAGCGGATCCCGCCCGACGCGACCACGGCGGACGTGGTCGAGCGAACGCATCGCTCCAGCAGGGCGAGGTCCGGGCCGCCGAGCAGGCCGTCCCGCTCGATCGCGGTCACGATGATCGTGGTGACGCCCGCGGCCGTGATCGCGGCCAGGGCGTCCGCCATCGGGACCGCCGGCCCACCCTCGACCCAGCCGTCGCCGACGGCGTGGTCGTCGCGGACGTCCAGGGCGACGGCGATCCTGCGGCTGCCGTGGCGGCGGACGGCGGCCGCGGCGAACTCCGGGTCCGCGAGCGCCGCCGTGCCGAGGACGACGCGCGACGCCCCGCCGGCCAGGGCGTCGGCCACGGCGGCCGCGGTCCGGATCCCGCCCGCCACCTGGACCCGGGGCGTCTCGCGCCCGTTTGCGCCATCCTGCACCCGGCTCTCGAGCGCCGGGACGATCCGGGCGACGACGGCGGCCTGGCGACGCTCCCCTGCCCGGGCGCCATCGAGGTCGACAACATGGATCCACCGCGCTCCCGCCGCGGCGAAGCCGCAGGCCACGCCCACCGGATCGTCGCCGTAGACCGCTTCGCGGGCGAAGTCGCCCTGGCGAAGCCGCACGACGTGCCCGCCGCGCAGGTCGATCGCCGGCAGGACCGTGAACGTTGACGCGTCGCTTGCTGGCACGCTAGCATGGTAGCATGCTAAAACAATGGCAGATGGCCGGCTGCGTCGGACGCCATGCCGAGCATCGCGCGGACACGAGGTGGCGGACGGATGGATGACTGGCGCTCTTCGGACGTCGACGAGCTGATCGCCGCGATCCTCCGCATCGGCGACGCAGACGAGGCGGCTCGGTTCCTACGCGACCTGTGCACGCTCGGCGAGCTGCGCGACCTGGCCCAGCGCTGGGCGGTCGTCCGCCGGCTTGACGCCGGCGAGCACTACGCCGCGATCTCCCGGGAGACGGGCGCCAGCACGGCGACCATCACCCGGATCGCGTCGTGGTTGAACCACGGCGAAGGCGGCTACCGGGCGGCCCTCGAGCGTCTTGCCGCGGACCGCGAAGCCGGAATCCCCTACCCCGCCGGGCGGGAGCGGTGACCACACTGGAGGGCCGCGAGCGCCTCCGTCTCGCGATCCCGAACAAGGGCCGTCTGGTCGAGCCGACCGTCGAGCTCCTCCATGACGCCGGGCTCGTCTTCGAGGAGCACGAGCGAAGCCTCGTCGCGCGGGTCCGCAACTTCGACCTCGACATCCTCTTCGTCCGGACGAACGACGTGATCGAGTTCGTCGGCGACGGCGTCGCCGACCTCGGGATCACGGGCGAGGACCTCCTCGCCGAGACCGGAGCGGAGCTGCCGCGCCTCCGAGCGCTCGGCTACGGCCAATGCCGGCTGGCCGCGGCGGTCCCGGCCGACAGCGCCCTGCGGACCCTCGGCGACCTCGACGGCCTGCGGGTCGCCACGGCCCATCCGAACACCGCCCAGCGCTTCTTCGCGACCGCCGGCATCGCGGTCGACGTGATCCCCATCTCGGGCGCCGTCGAGGTCGCGCCGCGGCTGGGTCTCGCTGAGGCGATCGTCGATCTCGTGTCGACCGGCTCGACGCTGGTGATGAACGGCCTCAGGCCGATCGCCGACGTCCTCGCGTCGGAAGCCGTCCTCGTGGCGAACCCGACCGCGCTCGTCCAGCGCGCGACCGCCATCGACGCGGTCGACACGATGCTCAGCGCCGTCATCGCCGCCCGCGACCGGAAGTACCTGATGATGAACGCGCCGGCCGGGCGCCTGCGCGACCTCGAGTCGCTCCTGCCGGGCCTCGAGTCGCCGTCGGTGATCCCCCTCGCCCACGAGGGGATGATCGCGATCCACGCGGTCGTCGGCGCCGACGACGTCTGGAGCCTCCTGCCGCGGCTCAAGGCCGCCGGCGCGTCGGGGATCCTCGTCCTGCCGATCGAGAAGATCGTCCCGTGACGGGCGCAACCGGGCAAGCCGTTGCCGATCCGCCTGCCGACGACGGAGCGACGATCGGCGATCTCCGGATCCGCCGCCTCGACCTCGCGTCGGACGCGCCGGCCGAGGTCGCAGAGCGGATCGCCCTCTGCCGCCGCGGCGCTGTCCCCGACGAGCGCATCCGGGCCGGTGCCCGCGCGATCCTGGCCGACGTCCGGGCGCGCGGCGCCGCGGCGGTTCGGGACGTCAACCGCGCCCACGGCGGCGGTTCGGCGGACGGCCGCCTGATCCTCGACCGCACCGTGCTCGGCGCGGCCGCGGAGCGCCTGGCGGCCGCCGATCGCGCCGCCCTCGAGCAGGCGATCGACCATGTGACGCGCTTCGCGACCGCGCAGCGGCCGGCGACGTCGCGGACCCGGATCATCCCCGGCATCGAGATCGAGCGCCGCTGGCTGCCCCTCGACCGGGTCGGCTGCTACGTCCCCGGGGGCTCCGCGCCGTATCCGTCGTCGCTCGTCATGACGGTCGTGCCGGCGCGCGTCGCGGGTGTCGCCGAGATCGTCGTCGCGTCACCCGCCGACGCCGCCGGCGCCGTCCACCCGCTGCTGCTCGGTGCCGCCGGCCTGCTCGGCGTCGACGCGCTGCTGGTCGCCGGCGGCGCGCAGGCGATCGGCGCCCTGGCGGTCGGGCTCGCCGATTCCTCGCCGTCCCTGAAACCCGTCGACCGGATCGTCGGACCCGGCAATGCCTGGGTGACGGCCGCCAAGCTCGAGGTCGCCGGGTCGGTCGGGATCGACCTTCCGGCCGGACCCTCGGAGGGGATGGTCCTCGCCGACGACGCCGCGGACCCCGTCCTCGTCGCGGCCGACCTCGTCACCCAGGCCGAGCACGGCCCGGATTCGCCGGCGATCCTCGTCACGACAAGCAGCGACCTGGCAGCCGCGGTCGAGCGCGAGATCGCCGATCTCCTCCCCCGTCTCGAGCGCCGCGAGATCCTCGGCCGGGCCCTGGCGGCGCACGGCCGGATCGCGCTCGCGCCGGACCTCGCGACCGCCGTCGCCTTCGTCGACGCCTACGCCCCCGAGCACCTCTCCATCGACGTCCGCGAACCCGACGCCGTCGCGGCGACGATCCGCCACGCGGGGTCGATCTTCGTCGGGCCGTGGGCGCCGGAATTGGCCGGGGACTACGCGACCGGCGCGAACCACGTCCTCCCGACCGGCGGTCTCGCCCGCTCCGCGGACCCGCTCGCGGTCGAGGCGTTCGGTCGGTTCACCCAGGTCCAGCGGATCGACGAGGCCGGCCTGGCCGCGATCCGGTCGACCGTCGGCCGGCTCGCCGCCGCCGAGGGCCTGACCGCCCACCGGAACGCGATCGAGGCGCGGTTCCGCGGACTCCGGCCGTCCGGCTCGCAGCCGGGGCCGGAGCCCGGACTCGAGCCCGGACTTGATCCAGGCCAGCTCGCCGGTCCATCCGAGCGCGCGACCGCCGCCAGCCCGACCGAGGACCATCGATGAGCCCGAACCCCGTCACGCCCGTCACGTTCGGACTGCCGACGCAGCCGGCGAGCTACAGCTGGGAGGCGACCGACGCCGAGGTCGCCGCTCGCTACGACCTGCCGATCGAGGACATCCTCCGGTTCGACCTGAACACCTCGCCCGCGCCACCGGACATCGTCGCCGGGATCCTCGCCCGCGGCGCCTTCGACGCGCCGCTGTCGGAGTACCCGCCGTCCGATTACCGCCGCCTCGTCGAGACCGCCGCCGGCGTCTACGGCGTGACGCCCGACGAGCTCCTCGTCGGAGCCGGGGCGGACGAGATCCTCGACCTGGCCGGCAAGGCGTTCCTGCCGGCCGGCGGCCTGGCGATCGTCCCCGCGCCGACCTACGCGATGTACCGCGTGATCACCGAGCAGCGCGGCGCGACGGCGCTCCTCGTCCCGCGCCTCGGGGCCGATCGAGGCTACGCCCTCGATCTCGAGCGCACCCGCGAGGCCGCCGCCGACGCCGAGCTCGTCTGGCTGTGCAGCCCGAACAACCCGACCGGCCTGCCCGAGCCCGATGGGTCGATCGCCGCGCTGCTCGCCGGGATCGCCGCCGATGCCGCGGCCGCGGGCCGGGCGCCGGCCACCGTGATCCTCGACGAGGCCTATGCCGAGTTCGTCGGCGCGTCGCTCGTCGGGCTCCGCCTCGACCACCCGAACCTCGTCGTCGTCCGGACCGCGAGCAAGGCGTACGCCCTGGCCGGGCTGCGGGTCGGCTTCGCGATCGCCCGCCCGGAGACGATCGCCCGGATCGCGCCGTACCGCCCGCCCGGCTCGGTCTCGACGATCAGCGTCACGGTCGTCACCGAGGCCCTCGCCGACCCGCGGGGGATGGCGGCGAACGTCGCCCGCGTCGACGCGGAGCGGGACCGCCTGGCCGAGGCGCTCCGCATCGCGGGCTGGTCGGTGGGCCTGACCGTCACGAACTTCCTCCTCGTCGACTTCGGGACGACCGAGCGGGCGGCTGCCGTCGCCTCGGGCCTGCTCCGGCGCGGCCTCGTGCCACGGACGTTCGGCGCCGGGCACCCGCTCGCCCATGCCCTGCGCCTGACGATCCGCGATCGGACCGGCAACGACCGGCTGATCGCCGCCGCGCGGGAGATCGAGGCCGAGGCCGGCGAGGCCGGCCGATGACGACGCCGCTCGGCTCGCTCAGCGTCCTCGCCCGCGAGGGCCGCCGGGTCACGGTCCGGCGCACCACCCGCGAGACCGACGTCACGATCACGCTCGACCTCGATGGCTCGGGGACGGCCGACATCGCGACCGGGGTCGGCTTCTACGATCACCTCCTCGGCTCGCTCGCCCACCACGGGCTGCTCGACCTCGAGGTCCGGGCCTGCGGCGACCTCGAGGTGGACGACCACCACACGGTCGAGGACGTCGCGCTCGTCCTCGGCGCCGCCGTCGCGGAGGCGCTCGGCGACCGAGCCGGGATCGTCCGCTTCGGCGATGCCAGCGTTCCGATGGACGAGGCGGTCGCGACCGCGATCCTCGATGTCGGCGGCCGGCCCTACGCCGTCGTCGACCTGCCCTTCCGCGGCGATCGGGCGGGAACGCTGACGCTCCAGCTCGTCGAGCACGCCCTGGAGGCCTTCGCCCGGACCGCCGGGGCCACCCTCCACGTCCGCGGGACGGGGCGCAACGACCATCACCTCGCCGAGGCGGCGTTCAAGGCGCTCGGCCGGGCGTTGCGAGGAGCGGTCGAGGCCGACCCGCGGCGCCACGGGCTCGCCTCGACGAAGGGCTCGACATGAGCATGACCGGACCCCCGGTGGCCGGCCCCCGCCGCCCGCGCTTCGCCGTCGTCGACTACGGGGCGGGCAATCTCGTCAGCATCGACCAGGCCCTGACGCAGGTCGGCGCGGATGTCGCGATCGTCCGCGACGCCCGCGACCTGGCCCGCGCCGACGCGCTGGTCGTGCCGGGGGTCGGCGCCGCCGCCCCGGCGATGGACCGCCTGCGGGCCGCCGATCTCGTGGAGCCGATCCGCGACTGGATCGCGGCGGGCAGGCCGTACCTCGGGATCTGCCTCGGGCTCCAGCTCCTCTTCGACGGCAGCGACGAGGACGGCGCCGCGACCCTCGGCGTGACCGGCGGCCGGACAGAGCGGCTCGCGGACGCGCCGACGCTGCCACACATCGGCTGGAACCAGGTCGAGCGGACCCGCGAGCACGGCCTCTTCGCCGGGATCGCCGCGGACGCCGACTTCTACTTCGTCCACTCGTACGCCGGAGAGCCGGCGGGACCCGGGTCGGACGAGGTCGTGCTGGCGCGGACGAGCCACGGCGCGACCTTCGTGAGTGCGATCGCCCGAGCCAACGTCCTCGGGGTCCAGTTCCACCCCGAGCGGAGCGGGACCGACGGGCTCCGGCTGCTGGCGAACGTCGTCGGGCTCGTCCGCGACGGCCGGCTGACCGGGACCGCCCCGGCTCCGCCGAAGACCGCGGCGACTGCGGCGACCGCGGCGGCGGGCTGATGCTCCGGCGCCGCGTCATCCCCTGCCTCGATGTCGCCGCCGGGCGCGTCGTGAAGGGCACCCGGTTCGTCGACCTGGTCGACGAGGGCGACCCACCCGAGCTCGCCGAGCGCTACGCCGCCGAGGGGGCCGACGAGCTCGTCTTCCTCGACATCTCCGCCGCGACCGAGGGCCGCCCGACCCTCCTGGAGGTCGTCGAGCGGACCGCGCGCCGGGCGTTCATCCCGCTGACCGTCGGCGGCGGCGTGCGGAGCGTCGACGACATGCGGGACGTCCTGCGGGCCGGGGCCGACAAGGTGTCGCTCAACACGGCCGCCGTCGCCGATCCCGGGCTGATCGCGGCCTGCGCGGCCCGCTTCGGCCGCCAGGCGGTCGTCGTCGCGATCGACGCCCGGCAGCGGGCGGCCGGCGACGCCGACGGCTGGGAGGTCGTCGTCCGCGGCGGGCGGGAGGCGTCCGGGCTCGACGCCGTCGTCTGGGCCGAGCGCGCGGTCGCCCTCGGGGCCGGCGAGCTCCTCGTGACCTCGATCGACCGGGACGGGACGCGCTCGGGCTTCGACACGGCCCTCCTCCGGGCGATCTCCGGCCGGGTCGGTGTCCCCGTCATCGCCTCGGGCGGCGCCGCCGGGCCGGATGACTTCGTCGCCGCGGTTCGCGACGGCGGGGCGGACGCCGTCCTCGCCGCCTCGATCTTCCATCGCCGGATCCACTCGATCGCGGCGGTCAAGCAGGCGATGGCCGCCGCCGGGCTCGCGGTCCGCCTGACCCCCGCGGTCGCCGCATGACCGACCCGCGGGCCTCCTTCGACCGCGAGCCGCTGTGGGGCCCGGACGGGCTCGTCCCGGCGATCGCCCAGGACGCGGCCGATGGCCGGGTCCTGATGCTCGCCTGGATCGATGCCGAGGCCCTCGCGGCCACCCTGAAGACGGGCGTCGTCCACTTCCACTCGAGGTCGCGCGGCCGCCTCTGGCGGAAGGGCGAGACGTCCGGCAACGAGCTCCGCCTCGTGGACATCGCGCTCGACTGCGACGGCGACGCCGTCCTCCTCCGGGTCGACCCGGTCGGCCCGGCCTGCCATCGCGGCACGCGGTCGTGCTTCGATCCCGACGACGCGCCGGCCGACCCGGCGACGCAGGGCTTCGCCTGGCTCGAGACGCTGTGGACGACGATCGCCTCGCGGGCGGCCGCACGGCCCGAGGCGTCGTACACCGCCGCTCTCCTCGCCGGCGGGGTCGATGCAGCCGGCCGCAAGCTCACGGAGGAGGCGACCGAGGTCCTGATCGCGGCCAAGGACGACGCCGCAGCCGAGGCGGCCCGGGCCGACCGGACGACGACGCGGGCGGCGCTGGCCGGCGAGACCGCCGACCTCCTCTTCCACGCGCTCGTGCTGCTGGCCGAGCGCGACCTGGCGCCGTCCGACGTCGTCGGTGTCCTGCGCGGCCGCCACCGCGACTGAGGAACCCTGCCGTCAGGCGCGCCGGCGACCGACCGCCAGGCGGCGCTTGCCGGCCCGGACGACGAGCCACTCCCCGTCGATCGGCGGCGGAACGGGCGCATCGCCCGCGGCGATCCGCTCGTCGTCGATCGTGAGCCCGCCCTGGGCGATCGCGCGGCGGGCCTCGCCGAGCGACGCGTACAGCCCCGAGGCCATCGCCACCGCCACGGCCCCGCCCGCCAGGTCCGCGTCGGTGAACGTGAACCCGCCGACCGAGCCGTGGAGGGTGGCCAGGACGGCCGGGTCGCGGATCGGCTCTCGGGCGAAGGCGGCGGCGCTCACCCGCTCCGCATGGGCGACTGCCTCCGGGCCGTGGGTCCGCTCCGTGACGTCGCGAGCCAGGGCCCGCTGCGCGTCGCGCGCCTCCGGCCGGTCGGCGAGATCGCGCTCGAGCGCCTCGATCGTCTCCCGCGGCAGGAGGGTGAACCAGCGGAGATACGTCCCGACGTCGCGGTCGTCGACGTTGAGCCAGTACTGGTAGAAGGCGTACGGCGAGGTCTGCGAGGCGTCGAGCCAGATCGTGTCGCCGCCGGCGGTCTTGCCGAACTTCGTGCCCGACGGGGAGAGGAGCAGCCGGTAGGCGAGCCCATGAGCCTCCGCACCACTAGACCTGTCGGCGGTCAGAGTGGTGGCTTCGCCAGGTTCGTCGGCGACGAGAAATGAGTCCGCGTGCGACCAGCCGGGTTCGTCGGAAACGAGAGCGTCGCCGGAACTGCGCCGGATCAGCTCGAGGCCGGCGGTGATGTTGCCCCACTGGTCCGCCCCGCCCATCTGGAGCTCGACGCCCATCGTCCGGTGGAGGTGCTCGAAATCGGTCGCCTGGATGAGCATGTAGCTGAACTCGGTGAACGAGAGGCCCCGGTCGAGCCGCGTCGTGACCGAGTCCTTGGCGAGCATGTAGGGGATCGTGAAGTGCTTGCCGACGTCGCGCAGCCAGTCGATCAGCCGGATCTCGCCGAGCCAGTCGAGGTTGTCGACCATGACGGCCGGGTTGGCGCCCGAGAAGTCGAGGAACCGCCGGAGCTGGGTGCCGATCGAGTCGACGTTGGCCGCCAGCGTCCGGCGGTCGAGCAGGTTCCGCTCGGCCGAGGTCCCCGACGGGTCGCCGATCATCCCCGTCCCGCCGCCGACGAGGGCGACCGGCCGGCCGCCGTGCCGCTGGAGCTGGAGGAGGCCCATGATCGGGACGAGGTGGCCGATGTGGAGCCACGGCCCGGACGGGTCGAACCCGTTGTAGCCGGCGATCGAGCGGCCGGTCGCCAGCCGCGCCGGCAGTCCCGGCGTCGTCGCGTGGAGCATCCCCCGCCACTCCAGCTCGCCCAGCAGGGAGGCGAGCCCGGGAGCTCCGTCCTGCCCCTCGGCCGAGGCCCGTCGCGCGCTCGGGCGAGCCGTCACAGGCCGGCCGGACGAGCCGTCTCGACCGGCGTGAAAGAGGGGCTGCTCACGGCCCCTATGCTATCGTGCGGCCCGACATGCAGACCAGCCTCGCGCGACGGCAGCGCCATCGGCGCAGCCTCGACCGCGGACGGCCTCGCGGCTCCTCCGCCGTCCGGAGGGTCGCGATCGCGATCCCGATCATCCTCTTCACGACCTTCCTCGCCATCGGCCTGGCGGGCGTGATCGGCGTCGCCGCCGCGTACAACTACTACAGCCAGGGCCTGCCGGATCCTCGCGACACGCTGAGCAACCTCACCTTCGACCAGCAGACGGTCGTCACGGACCGGACGGGCGACGTCAAGTTGGCCAGCCTCGGCGAGTTCAAGCGCGAGGTCGTCGCCTTCGACGAGATCCCGCCGGAGATGCTCGACGCGACCACCGCGATCGAGGACAAGGACTTCTGGTCGAACCCCGGCTTCGACGCCCCCGGCTTCGTCTCGGCGACCCTCGACACGCTGAGCGGCCATCCGCGCGGCGGGTCGACGATCACCCAGCAGCTCGTCCGGGCCCGGCTCCTGCCCGAGAGCGCCTTCGCCGGCAGCCGCGAGGAGCGCAAGATCCGCGAGATCATCCAGTCCCTCCGCCTGACCGAGGCGTACCCCGGCGACGAGGGCAAGCAGGAGATCATCACCGCCTATCTCAACCAGAACTTCTACGGCAACCAGTCGTACGGGATCAAGGCCGCCGCCCACACCTACTTCAACAAGGATCTCAAGGACCTGACGCTGGCCCAGGACGCGCTGCTCGCCGCGATCCCCCAGTCGCCGACGAAGTTCGATCTCGTGAAGAACGCCGACGAGGTCTGCGGGGTCACGGTCAAGGAGGGCGACGACTGCCCGGTGGCCAAGGTCGAGCTCGTCGTGCCGGACACGTCCGAGGTCGTCATCCGGCGGAACTACGTCCTCGACCAGATGAAGACGCGCAGCCCGCTCTCGGGCACGAAGCACACGGTCGACGAATACGAGGCCGCCAAGAGCGAGCCGGTGGTCCTCGCCCCCCAGCTCGGCGTCCACTGGCTGGCCCCCCACTTCGTCTGGCAGGTCCGCCAGCAGCTGGGCGGGATCCTCTGCCCCGACCTCCCGGTCGACGACTGCGTCGACATCGACACCGGCGGATACCAGGTGACGACGACGCTCGACTGGACGATGCAGTCCACGACCGAGAAGTGGCTCTACGCCGCGGCCCGGGTGCCCAACCTGTCGGGCGTCCAGGCGAAGCTCAAGGCCCTGAAGATCCCGAGCAAGGACTGGGGCTGGCTCCAGGCCCTGAAGGGCAAGAACATCAACAACGCGGCCGCCGCCGTCCTCGACTACCGGACCGGCCAGGTCCTCGCCTATGCCGGCTCGGCCAGCTACACGGCGCCCGGGACGACGAAGTTCCAGCCGAAGTTCGACGTCCTGTCCGACGGCTGGCGCCAGCCGGGATCGTCGATCAAGCCGATCAACTACGCGATCGGCATCGAGGACCAGACGATGACCGCGGCGACGATGTTCATGGACGTCACGACCGACTTCGGGGGCAAGTTCGTGCCGACCCAGGCGGACAAGCGGGAACGCGGCCCGGTCCGCCTCCGCTCGGCGCTGGAGTTCTCCCTGAACATCCCCTCGATCAAGGCCGGCCTGATGAACGGGCTCGACCGCTTCTATCAGCGGGCGGAGGACTTCGGCATCCACTGGATCCCGAAGTCGGTCCCGGTCACGTCGATGAGCATCGGCACGATCGAGGTCCACCCGATCGACATGATCAGCGCCTTCGGGTCGATCGCCGACGGCGGCCAGCTGATGCCGCGGACGATGATCCTCAAGGTCACCGACGGCAACGGCAAGGTCGTCTGGCCCGATCCCGCGGCCAAGCAGCCCAAGGCGACGAAGGTCATCAGCCCTCAAGCGGCCTACATCATCACGGACATCCTCGCCGGCAACACCGAGCCCAAGGTCAACCCGTTCTGGGCCGAGTGGGCGGTCTATGACGGGAGCCATCGCCGCCCGGCCGCCTACAAGACCGGAACGACGAACGACAACCGCGACGTCCACGCCTACGGCTACCTCGCCCCGCCGGCCGATCCCAAGGCCCCGGGCCTCGCGGTCGGCGTCTGGATGGGCAACAGCAACAACGACCCGAACAAGGACACCCTGTCCCTCGGCTCGTCGGCGCCGCTCTGGTCGCGGATCATGGCCGAGGTGAGCAAGGGCACGCCGATCGCCGCGTTCAAGGCGCCCAAGGGCCTCGTGACCGCGACGGTGGACGCGTTCAGCGGGATGAAGCCGGGGCCGTTCACGACGAAGACGGTCAAGGAGCTGTTCATCCCCGGCACCGAGCCGACCCAGTCCGACGACCTCCGCCGGACGGTCGACATCGACACCGCGAGCGGCAAGCTCTGGCAGGACGGCTGCGTCGGGCCGATGAAGACGATCGGCGCGCTCGACTTCAGCCAGGTCGACGCCGACCATCCGAGCTGGCAGAAGGCCGACAACGGCTGGGCCAGGCGGGCCGCCCGCGGCTCCGGGGTCGGCGGCGGGCTGAAGGGCTCGGCGACCCAGTTCTTCTACGGCTCGGGCTTCTACCCGTTCGGGCGCTCGTGGGGCGGGAGCTTCGCGCCGACCGAGCTGTGCCCGCTCGCGCCACCGAGCCCGACGCCGTGCGACAACCCGTTCGGCCTGTTCTGCCCGACGCCGCCACCGTCCGGTGCTCCCGAGCCGACGCCACCGCACGGCCCCGGGAAGTCGCCGAAGCCCTGACCCTGCCGGCGTCGCCGTCCGGGCCGAACGACGGCCGAGCGCCGCGCGATCGGACCAGTGCCCGCCGGGACGCGGCCTACAGCTTGATGATCGTCGCTCCGTCGCCGCCCTCGCCCCGCTCGCCGGCCCGGATCGAGGTCACGAGGGGATGGGCCGCGGCCCGCGTCCGGACCGCGTCGCGGAGCGCGCCCGTCCCGAGGCCGTGGATGATGACGACGGAGCCGAGCCCGGCCAGGCCGGCGTCGTCGAGGTAGCGCTCGAGCGCCTCGAGCGCCTCCTCGACCCGGGCGCCGCGGAGGTCGAGCGACGATGCCACGGACCGGGCGCGGTCGAGCCCGATCGTGCCGGCTGCCGTCCCGCGGTCGCGGCCGGAGCGGGCCGGCGCGACGCCGAGCCGGGGACTGGTCTCGCCGGTCCGCCGTGCGCTCGGGGCTCGCGGCGCGGTGATCCGGGCGTTGCCGCCGATCGTCCGGTCCGGATCGACGACCGGCGCGACGAACACCGGGTCGAGGTCGTCGGTCGCGACGCTGATCCGCATCTCGCCCGATTCGAGCGTTGCCCGGCTGCCGCCCTTCTCGAGGGCTGCGATCCGACCCTCCCAGCCGCCGCTCCGGCTGCGGGCCTGCTCGCCGAGCTGCCAGACGTGGGGCGCCTCTGGCGGCGCGGCCGGCGCCTCGACCGGCGCCGAACCGTCCGGCAGCCGGGCGAGCTGGGCCTCGGCCCGGGCGACCGCGGCGTCGAGGGACGGCGCGGTCACGGTCTCGCGCTCGAGCGCCCGGCGTGTCGCCCGGACCTCGTCGCGGATCGTGTCGACGAGCTGCTCGGCCTCCAGCCGGGCGGCGCGGACCGCCTCGTCCCGCTCCCGCCGGGCCCGGCGGCGCTCCTCGTCGGCGGTTCGCAGAGCGTCCGCCGCGCGGAGCTCGGCCGCTCGCGCCCGGTCGAGCGCCTCGCTCGTCTGGCCCTCGGTCTCGCGGATCCGGGCGAGCGTCTCCTCGAACGCCCGCTGGTTCTCCGACAGGCGCGACCGGGCGTCGGCGACGATCGCGGTGTCGAGCCCGAGCCGTTCCGCGATCGCGAAGGCCTGGCTGCCACCGGGCAGGCCGATCGTCAGGCGGTACGTCGGCGAGAGCGTCTCGAGATCGAACTCGACCGAGGCGTTCCGGGCGCCGCCGGTCGTGTGGGCGTAGGCCTTGAGCTCGGCGTAGTGGGTCGTCGCCGCGACGAGCGCGCCGGCCCGGATGAAATGGTCGAGGAGCGCCTGGGCGAGGGCCGAGCCCTCCGTCGGGTCGGTTCCGGCGCCGAGCTCGTCGAGGAGGACGAGCGTGCCCGGCCCGGCCGCCTCGACGATCCGGGTGATCGAGCGGAGGTGACCGGAGAACGTCGAGAGGCTCTGGGCGATCGACTGCTCGTCGCCGATGTCGGCGAAGACGTCGCGGAAGATCGGCAGGCGCGAGCCGTTCTCGGCCGGGACGTGGAGCCCGGCCTGGTGCATCAGGCTGAGCAGGCCGAGCGTCCGCAGGGTCACCGTCTTGCCGCCCGTGTTCGGGCCGGTGACGACGAGCGCCGTGTAGCCGTCGCCGAGCCGGATGTCGATCGGGATCACTCGTCCGCTCAGGCCCGGATGGCGGGCGCCGAGGAGGATCACCTCCGGTCGGGTCGCGGTCTCGGCGCGGGTCCCGTCCATGTCGGCGGCGAGACCGGCCTTCGCGGCCCACATGTCGAACCGGGCGAGCGCGCCGAGCGTCTCGCGAAGGGCCGCGGTGTTCGCCGCGACGAGCGCCGACAGCTCGTCGAGGATCCGGTCGATCTCCTCCTGGGCCGCGATCTGGGCCTCGCGCCAGGCGTTCCCGAGCTCGACCGCGACGAGCGGCTCGATGAACAGCGTCGCCCCGCTGCCCGACGAGTCGTGGACGATCCCCTTGACCTTCGCCCGGGCCTCCGCCTTGACCGGGACGACGTAGCGGCCGTTGCGGAGGGTGATGATCGGGTCCTGGAGCGCCCCGCCGAGCTCGGAGCCGACGAGCGCGTCGAGCCGTCGCCGGAGGCGGTCGTAGGCGACCCGGACCGCCGCCCGCAGGCCCCCCAGCCGGGGCGACGCGGTGTCGAGGAGCTCGCCGGCCGGATCGAAGCTGCGGGCGAGGGTCGAGCGGATCGCCGGCAGCGGGTGGAGCTCGCGGGCGAGCGCATGGAGGAGCGGTCGGCGATCGTCGGCGAGCGCCGTCTGGAGGCGGGACGCGGCATCGAGCGTGTCGGCGAGCTCGAGGAACTGGGCGGGCTCGAGGCGGCCGCCGCGGGCCGCTCGCTCGACCGCCGGGCCGATGTCGCGGGCTGCGCCGATCCCGACGCCAGGCCGCTCCGACAGGAGGGCCCGGGCCTGATCGGTCTCGTCGAGGCCGCGGGCGACGACGACCGGGTCGCTGTCGGGGACGAGCGCCTCCGCCAGCCGCCGCGATGGCGGGAACGAGGTCTTCTCGGCGAGGCGCTCGCGGACGAGGGGGAACTCGAGGAGCGCGATCGAGCGGGCGTCCATCCGCTCAGCCCTCGCGGGGCGCGGGTGGCGGCGGGCTCGAGACGGCGGGATTGCCGGCGATCGCGAACCGCCACGGCTCGTCGGTCCACGGCGGGCCGGCGTAGCCGATCCCGATCCGGGGGCCGGTCGCGACGACGGGCGCGGGTTCGCCGGCCGGCGGCGGCTCGATCCGGACGGCGGCCGCCGCGTCGAACAGGTCGCGACCGGTCAGGGTCCGGTCGAGGCCGAACGCGGCGCACACCAGCCCGGGGCCGGCCGCGAGGCGGGCATCGGGCGGCATGAGCGACCGGGACGGGGCACGGTCCGGCGTCGGTCGGGACGCCGCGGCGGGCGACGGCAGCGGCGTGCGCCGCCGGGCGATCGCCCGCTCCGTCCGGGCGGCGCGCATCAGGCCGGCGCCCTCGATCGGCTCGACGGCGCGGACGAGGAGCGCGGCGGCCCGTCCGGCGGGCTCGGTGACGATGTTCAGACAGTCGTGCATGCCGTAGACAAGGTACACGTAGGCCCGGCCCGGAGGCCCGAACATCACCGCGTTGCGCGCGGTCCGCCCGAAGCGGGCGTGGGAGGCGAGGTCGGCCTCGCCGAGGTAGGCCTCGACCTCGACGATCCGTCCGACCCGGCGGCCGGCGGGATCGTCGCGGACGAGCCGCCAGCCGAGGATGCCCCGGGCGACCTCGAGGGTCGGGCGCGCCAGCAGATCGCGAGGGTCGCGCCGCGCCGCCGTCACGACCGCCCGGGCCGGCCGCGGATCAGCCGGGCGCGACCGTGACGTAGAACGCCCGGACTTCGTTCGGGATCAGGAGCCCGAAGACCGTCATGAAGCCCGGGATCAGGCGCGACCGGAAGAGGTCGGCGAACGACGAGGTGTTCATGACGTTGAAGAAGTCGCGGATCCAGGTGAACTCGTTGTCCGACCGGGGCACCGTCGGATCGCGGAAGAACGAGTCGAGGATGATGATGACGCAGCCGACGAGGAGCATCGCCTGGACGATGCCGAGGAGGCCGCCGATGATCTCGTCGGCGAACGTCGCCTTCTGGAACAGCTCCTGCTTGTGGTAGAAGCCCTGGATCACGATCGTGAAGGCGATCGTCGCGGCGACGAACACGATTCCGAACCCGAGCATCACGGCGTACTGGTCGGGGTAGTCGTTCCAGTTCTGGGCGAGGTAGCCGCCGAGCGGATCCCGCAGGTTGGCCGCGAAGAGGAACGAGAAGAGCATCGAGGCGAGCCCGAGGAGCCGCCGAATCGTCCCCTGGATGAAGCCCAGCACGAACATGCCGAAGGCGAACAGGACGACCAGCAGGTCGAACCGGTTGATCGAGCCCAGGAATTCCCCGATGTTCACGGACGCTCCCTCTGAACGAGACCCCCGACCGTCTCACCCGGGTGAGGCCGCCACAGGGTAGCAGCGCGGAATTGGCAGCGGCAAGCAGGACTCAGGTCCTGATCCGCCCACCCAACCGGCCGGCCGCGGTCGTGACCGCGGCGACGGCGGCATCGATCTCGGGCTCGGTCAGCGTCCGCTCGTCGGCGCGGAAGACCAGCCGCCAGGCAAGGCTCTTCTCGTCGGGGGCGAGGGGCGTCCCGCGGTAGATGTCGAACAGCTCGACCGACACCAGCTCGGGACCCGCGGAGGCGCGGATCGCATCCGCGACCCTGGCCGCCGGCGTCGCCTCCGGGACGACGATCGCGACGTCGCGCTCGGCGGACTGGTGGCGGGGCGGCGCCACGGCCCGGACGTCGGCCGGCCGGCCGCCGGCGAGTCCCGCGACATCGAGCTCGGCGACGATCAGCCGCGTGCCGCGCAGGTCGACCTCGTCGGCCAGGCTCGGGTGGAGCTCGCCGACGAGGCCGCTGAGCGCGAGCGTGCCGTCACGGGTCGCGCTGACCCGGGCCGCCCGGCCGGGGTGGAGGAGCGGCTCGTCGGTCAGCGCCGCCCAGACCGGGCGGTCGAACCCCAGGGACCGGGCGACGAGCTCGATCGCGCCCTTGGCGTCGTCGAGGTCGGCGACCCGCCGCGGGCGGTTCCAGGACGGCTCCTCCAGGGCGCCGGTCAGCGCCAGGCCGAGCCGCCACCACTCGCGGGTCTCGTCTCCGTCCCGGCCGTAGCCCTTGCCGATCTCGAAGATCGCGACGTCCTCGCGACCGCGGCGGAGGTTGACCGAGACGACGTCCACGAGGCTGCCGACGAGCGCGGGCCGGAGGACCGAGTGGTCGGCGGAGAGCGGGTTCGTGACCTGGATCGGCCGACCGACCGGCGGCGTCCCGCCGGGGACCGGGGGCAGCTCCGCGGTCCAGGCGAACGTCGCCGCCAGGCGCGGCGAGACGAGGGCATGGCTGACGGCCTCGCTGAACCCGGCGCCGGCGAGGGTCTCGCGGATCCGGTCGCGGAGGGCGAGCGGTGACGGACGCCAGGCCGGCATCGGCGTGTGCGGCAGGATCGCCGGGATCGCGTCGTAGCCGCCGATCCGGGCGACCTCCTCGGTCACGTCGGTCTCGATTGCGAGATCCCGCCGCCACGTCGGCACGATCGCGACCATCGTCTCGGCCGCCGTCGCGTCGACCGTCAGCGGCTGGGGCTCGCCGGCGACGGGCACGCGGCGCTCGGTGGCGTCGGCCGCGACGGCCTCGACCCCGACCCGGGCGAGGAGCGCGGCCTGGTCGGCGGCGGCGTAGGCGGTCCCGAGCAGCCGGTTCACCCGTTCCGGCCGGAACGGCACCCGGGCGGGCGCGGGCTCGGCCGACGCGCTGTCGATCCGGCCACGGGCGACCCTTCCGCCTGCCCACTCCGCGACGAGCCGGGCGGCCCGGTCGGCGCCGAGGCGGGCGAGGCGCGGCTCCTGGCCCTTCTCGAACCGGAGGCTCGCCTCGGACCGCAGGCCGTAGCGCTGGCCGGTCCGGCGGATCGCGACCGGGTCGAAGATCGCCGACTCGACGATGACCCGCGTGGTTCCATCACCGACCTCCGACTCGGCGCCGCCCATGATCCCGGCGATCCCGAGCGGTCCGCGGTCGTCGGCGATGAGGAGCGTCTCCGGGTCGAGGTCGCGGACGACATGGTCGATCGTCTCGAGGCGCTCGCCGGCGGCGGCCCGGCGGACGACGAGCTGGCGGCGCCCGTCGCGCTCGGCCACGCCGTCGGCGTCGTAGGCGTGGATCGGCTTGCCGAGCTCGAGCATCACGTAGTTGCTCACGTCGACGACGTTGCTGATCGGGCGCTGGCCCGCGGCCCGGAGCCGCATCTGGATCCGGTCCGGGGCAGGCCCGACGGTCACCCCGTCGACCCAGCGGCCGACGAAGCGGGGACACCAGCCGGCGTCGCGGACCTCGACCGCGAGCAGCGCCGCCACCTCGCGGTCATCCTCCTCGGGGTCCGTCTCCGGCCAGCGCAGCGGCGCCCCGGTGATCGCCGCGACCTCGCGGGCGAGGCCGACGAGCGAGAGGGCGTCGCCGCGGTTCGGCTTGACGTCGACGTCGAGGACGAGATCGCCGTAGAGATCGGTCAGGGCGATCCCGATCGGCGCGTCGGGGGCGAGGATCAGGATGCCGTCGGCGTCGCCGGTCAGGTTCAGCTCGTCGCCCGAGCAGAGCATCCCGTTGCTGACGACGCCCATCTTCTCGGTCCGCTCGATCCGCCGCTCGCCGGGCAGGACCGCGCCGGGGAGGGCGACCGGGACGCGCTGCCCGGCGGCGATGTTCGTCGCGCCGCAGACGATGTCGAGCGGCTCGCCGTCGCCGACGCGGACGCGGGTCAGCGACAGCCGGTCGGCGCGCGGGTGCTTCTCGACGCTCAGCAGCTCGCCGACGACGACGTTCCGCCAGTCCTCGCCCCAGCGCTCGATCCCCTTGACCTCCATCCCGAGCAGCGTCAGGCGCTCGGCCAGGGTCTCCGGGGCGAGATCGACGTCGACGTAGTCGCGGAGCCAGGACAGGGGGACTCGCACGGCGGCCTACCCCGCCCGCACGAACTGGTCGAGGAAGCGGAGGTCGTTCTCCATGTACAGCCGCAGGTCGCCGACCGAGTGGCGCAGGTTGGCGATCCGCTCGACGCCCATCCCGAACGCGAACCCCTGGTAACGCTCCGGGTCCAGTCCGCCGTACTGGAGGACGACCGGGTGGACCATCCCGGCCCCGAGGATCGTCATCCAGCCGCTCCGCGAGCAGGCCGGGCAGCCCGAGCCACCGCAGACGAGGCACTCGACGTCGAACGCGACCGACGGCTCGGTGAACGGGTAGTAGCCGGGCCGGAAGCGGGTCCGCTTGTCGGCCCCGTAGAGGGCCTTCGCGAACTGGTCGAGGAGGCCCTTGAGGTCGGCCATCGTCGTGCCCTCGTCGACCATCAGACCCTCGACCTGGAAGAACTCCGAGGCATGGCTGGCGTCGATCGCCTCGTAGCGGTAGCAGCGCCCGGGCAGGAGCGCCCGGATCGGGGGCGCGGTCGCGGCCATGACCCGGATCTGGCCGGGCGAGGTGTGGGTCCGCAGGAGATGGCCGTCGATGTCGACGTAGAGCGTGTCCCACAGGTCGCGCGCGGGATGATCGGGCGGGATGTTCAGCATCTGGAAGTTCGTCAGGTCGTCCTCGACCTCCGGCCCCTCGTACGTCACGAAACCGAACTGGCCGAAGATCGCGGCGATCTCGCCGATCGTCTCGACGATCGGGTGGAGGGCGCCCCGGCGGATCGGCCGGCCGGGCGTCGTGACGTCGATCGCCTCCGCGGCCAGACGCGCTTCGAGCTCGCTGCCGCGGAGCTCCGCGCCGCGATCCGCCAGCGCACGCTCGAGGGCCCCGCGGACGACGTTCGCCACGGCGCCGACCTGCGGCCGATCCTCGGCCGGCAGGGCGCCGATGCCGCGGAGGACGGCGGTCAGGCGACCCTTCTTGCCGAGGAGGTCGAGTTCGAGGGCGTCGAGGGCCGCGACGTCGCTCGCGGCGGCGATGGCGAACAGCCCCTCGTCGCGGAGGGCCTCCAGGTCGCGGGTCAGGTCCGAGAGATCCACGCGCTCCTCGTCGTCGGCAGAATCAACCCTCGACGGTCATCCGACGGTCGAGGGCGTTGGCGCTGCGTGCCTGGTGATGGGTCCTGGGTCGAGCGCACGCCGAGGCGTGCGACCGGCCCGGGGGTCATGCGCCGCGGACGGCCTCGACGATCCGGGTGAAGGTTCCGGCGTCGCGCACCGCGACATCGGCCAGGGTCTTCCGGTCGAGCTCGATCCCGGTCTTCTTCAGGCCGGCGACGAACGCCCCGTACGTCATGCCGTTGAGGCGGGCGGCCGCGTTGATCCGGACGATCCACAGCTCGCGCATCTGGCGCTTGCGCTGCTTCCGGTCGCGGGTCGCGTAGGCCAGCGCGTGGAGGTTCGCCTCGCGGGCGACCTTGACCAGGCGGGACTTCGCGCCCTTGCGGCCCTCGGCCGCGTTCAGGAGGCGCTTGTGGCGCTTGTGGGCGGTGACGCCGCGCTTGACTCGTGCCATGGGTTCGAATCGCTCCTAGAGGTACGGCAGCAGGCGCCGGACCTGCTTCGCGTGGACGTCGACCATGACGGCCTTGCCGGCGTAGCGCCGAGTCCGGCGGGACGACTTGATCTCCAGGTGGTGGCCGCTCCAGGCCTTGACCCGGATGACCTTGCCGCTGCCGGTCACGCCGATCCGCTTCTGCGCGGCCTTGTGGCTCTTGATCTTGGGCACGCCGGCCTCACTCTCCTGTGGATGCCGGCGCCTGGGGCCCCGACGTGTCGGTCGTCCTGGTCGCGGCGGATGCTGTCGCCGCCGGTTCGCTGGTCTGTTTCGGTTCGCTTGGCGTCTTCGGTTCCGTTGCGGTCTTCGTCGCGGCGCTCGATCGGCTCGCCGCCGGAGCCGCTGCCGCCCGAGCGGCGGGTGCCGGCTCAGCGGCCGCCGCCGGCTCGGATGCCGGTGTCGCTGCCGTTGCGTCCGGTGCCGCGGGTGTCGCCGGCGCTGCCGGTGAGGCCCCGTTCGACGCCGTCGCCGGTGCCGTGGCCGGAGCCCCCGCCGCGGGGGCCGGAGCCTCCGCTGCAACGGGCGCCGCGGCCGCCGGCTTGGCGGCAGCAGCCGCCTCCTCCGTCGGCCGGCCGCGTCCCGGCGCCTCGTGCTCCTTGGGCTTGTGGAGCGATGCGACCGTGAGGTGCATCGACTTGCCCTCGAGCAGCGGGGCCCGTTCGGCGACGCCGTGTTCCTTGATTCGATCCGTGAACTTCGCGAGCATGTTCCGACCGAGCTCCGGGTGGGTCAGCTCCCGGCCTCGGAAGCGGACGGTCACCTTGATCCGGTCGCCGTCCTCGAGGAATTCGATCGCCCGGTGGACCTTCGTGTCGAAGTCGCCGGTGCCGATCTTCGGCGAGAGGCGGACCTCCTTGAACGTCACCGAGCGCTGCCGCCGCTTGTTCTCCTTCTCGCGCTTCGTCAGCTCGTACTTGTACTGACCGAAGTCGAGGAACTTCACGACCGGCGGGGCCGCCATCGGGGCGACCTCGACGAGGTCCAAGCCTCGTTCCTGCGCCATGGCGAGAGCCTGGGGCGTGGGCATCACACCCAGCTGGGCTCCCTCTTCATCGACGACTCGGACCTGTGGGATCCGGATCATCTGGTTGACGCGCAGGTCTCGTGCTATGGCTGACCCCTTCGAACGAACGTGTTCCCGATGGCTCGACCGGCAGGCGAACGCCCAGCGCCCGGGCGCCAGTCGAGCGCGAACGATAGCACAGGGCCCGAATCCGGGGCAATCGCCGTGCGCGTCCGGACGTCGGTCCGGATGGTGTCCTGCCGACCACAAGTGACGGCCGAACCGGCGCCGACCGACGGCGGCGCCAGGCTTAGACGACCGCTGTCGCGGCCCGGTCCACATCCATCGGCGGACGCGACTGGGCTGGGTGCTCCCCTGTCACTTGTGGTTCGGACTGCAACACGAGCCCAGCGCGGATTACGAGACCCCGCGCGCCGCCAATTCCTCGGCCAGACGGTCGGCGAAGGCCTCCCACGGCTCGGCCGGCTGCTGCTCGCCGGCCCGGGTCCGGGGCGACGCCGTGCGGGCCTCGATCTCGCGGTCGCCGAGGACGACCATGTACGGCACCTTCTGCTCCTGGGCGGCCCGGATCTTGTACTGCATCCGGTTCGACGACTCGTCGACCTCGACCCGGAGGCCGCGCTCGCGGAGGACGCCGGCGAGCTCGCGAGCCGCCTCGATGTGGCGATCCGCGATCGGCACGACGACCGCCTGGACCGGGGCCAGCCACAGCGGGAACGCCCCGGCGAAGTGCTCGACGAGGATTCCGATGAAGCGCTCGAGCGAGCCGTAGATCGCGCGGTGGATCGCGATCGGGCGCTGCTCCTTGCCCTCCTCGTCGACGTAGGTCAGGTCGAACCGCTCGGGGAGCATGACGAGGTCGGCCTGGATCGTCGCCATCTGCCACTCGCGCCCCAGGGCGTCGTCGATGTAGATGTCGATCTTCGGCGCGTAGAACGTGCCGTCCTTGGGCTTGATCACGTACTCGCCGCCGGCCCGATCGAGGGCCGCCTTGACGAGGGCCTCGGCCCGCTCCCAGAGCGCCGGGTCGCCGATCGCCTTGTCCGGCTTCGTCGCGAACGCGAAGCGCGGCTCGAGGCCGACCCACGAGTACGCCTCGCGGACCTCGCCGAGCATCGCCTCGATCTCGTCGGCCAGCTGGTCCGGGCGGACGTAGACGTGGGCGTCGTCCTGGATGAACTGGCGGACCCGGGTCAGCCCGCTGAGCGTCCCCGAGCGCTCGTTCCGGTGAAGTCGGCCGTACTCGCTGTAGCGGATCGGGAAGTCGCGGTAGGAGCGCAGCTTCGAGCGGTAGATGAACGTGCTCTCGGGGCAGTTCATCGGCTTGAGGCTGAAGGTCTGGTTCTCGACTTCGACCCGGAACATGTTGTCGTCGTAGTTGGCCCAGTGGCCGGACTGCTCCCAGAGCTTCTTGTGGACGAGGATCGGGGTGCTGACCTCCTGGTAGCCGCGCCGGGCCTGGAGCTCGCGCATCGCACCCTCGAGCGTGCGCCAGACCATCTGGCCCTTGGGGTGCCAGAAGGCGGACCCGGGCGCCACGTCGTGGAAGCTGAACAGGTCGAGCTGGACCCCGAGCCGGCGGTGGTCGCGCTTCTTCGCCTCGGCCCGCCGCCAGAGGTACGCGTCGAGCTCCTCCTGGGTCGGCCAGACCGTGCCGTAGATCCGCTGGAGGGCCGGCCGCTTCTCGTCGCCGCGCCAGTACGCCCCGGAGATCGCGAGGAGCTTGAACGGACCGATCCGGCCGGTGCTCGCGACATGGGGGCCCTTGCAGAGGTCCTCGAACGGGCCGTGCTCGTAGAGAGTCGTCGGCGGCATGGCGGTGCCGGCCGCCTTCGCCTTCGCGGCGAGATCGTCGAGGATCTCGACCTTGAACGGCTGGTCGCGCTCGGCGAAGAGGGCCCTCCCCTCCTCCGGCGCCAGCTCGCGCCGGACGAACGGATGGTCGGCGGCGACCGACGCGGCCATCCGCTCCTCGATCGCGGCGAGGTCGGCCGGGGTCAGGGGGCGGTCGAGCTTGAAGTCGTAGTAGAAGCCGTCGGCGATCGCAGGCCCGATCCCGAGCTGCGTTCCCGGGAACAGGTCGAGGACCGCCTCGGCCATGACGTGAGCGGTCGAATGGCGCATCGCGTCGAGCTCGCTGTGGGCGCCGGCGTCGAGCAGCTCCTCGGCCGAGCCCCGCTCGGGCGCGTCGAACAGCGGCTCGCCGTCCGCGACCTCCTCGACCGGTTCGATCGCCGGCTCGTTCGCCATCGCCTGCTCCTTCAAGAATCACAAACCTCTCGTCCATGCAGGACGAGAGGTCGATCCTCCCGCGGTTCCACCCGCGTTCGCGGCGCCCTCCGGGCACTGCGCTCTCGTGGCCGCGCTAACGGGCGGATCCCGGACCGGTTCGCCGATCGCTCACGGGTGGTGCCTGGATCGTCGTCCGCCGCCGGGCTCGCAGCTGGCCCCGGCTCTCTGGAGGCGTCGGCGATGGGGCTGTCCCGATCGTCGCGTTCGTGATGTGGTGGGCGACACTGGACTCGAACCAGTGACCTCCTGAATGAAGCATACAGGGCGATCCGGCGTGGGTCGAACGGGATCCCGGTCGGCTGGCCCATGCGGG
The DNA here is from genome assembly GCA_963710105.1 of uncultured Chloroflexia bacterium. GTDB lineage: Bacteria > Chloroflexota > Limnocylindria > Limnocylindrales > CSP1-4 > CF-46. The sequence continues at coordinate 1,289,583 of CAVPYV010000001.1, read as the reverse complement.
ATCGGGCCCCGCGATCGGCCGCCAGGGATCGGGTGCAGGTCGGGCCGAGCGGCGACGCCGCCCACCGTCGCGTACGTCAGACGCCGGAGAGGCGACGTGACCTTGGGGCGCTTGCCGCCGGGCATCCCGACGCTCATCGTGGGTTGGCGGGTTGAGATGATGCGCGATGCAGCCAGGCAATCTGAGCCGACGCATGGCTCCAGATCCCGGAATGCCCGTCGCGGCCGTGAGGCGGTCGCTATTGGGAGAAGAAACCGATCGGAGCAGGCATGTCACGCGCCGGTTTCTCCAGGCACGGTGGGTCCACTTGATCGCGATGCGCCCCGGGGACTACTTCACGATCGCTTCGACTCCTCGGTATCGCGCCTCACGGCGACGGCGAGTCCGGGCCGCGTCCAGGCAGGGAATGGTCCTCGCAGTCGGCGTGGCGCTGCTCGACTGCGTCTGGCTTGTCGCGTTCCACGTCGACGGAGCCGGATTGATCGTGGCGCTCAACGCGATCATCGCGGTCGTCGGAGCAGGTGGCTTCCTGGCACTCGGGTCTGTCGCACGACGCAGGCCCGAAGCCGTCGTCTTCGGCACGCTGGTCGCAGTCGATGCGGCGACGCTCGGGCTCGGGCTCGAATACCCGGCACTCGGATTCGTGGCAGTCGGCTACCTCCTGCTGCTGCCCGTCGTCGTCTCGCTCGTCGTTCCCTGGGCGACACGCATCCACGTCACCTGGCTCGGGCTCCACGCCGCGCTGGCCATGGGATACAACCTGCTCGCACCGACATCGTCGATCCCGGACGGCGCCAGGGACCAGTTCGCCGGGCTGCTCATCGTGGCGTTCGCAGTCAGCATGTCCGGTCACGTCACCGGACTCCGGGGTCGGGTGTCGAACTTCAGCCAGATCCAGCAGATCAAGGCGCTCAATCGGCAGGCGCGCCGTGATCAGTCGCGCCTGGACTCCCTCAATGCCGTCCTCGAGACGACGGCGGCGACCGACATGTTGACCGGTCTCGGGAACCGGCTGGCGCTCGACGCCGGCCTCAGGCTCGCCCGTTCGCGAATTGAGCGGCAGCAGGACCACTACGGCCTGCTGATCCTCGATCTCGATCGCTTCAAGGCGATCAATGACGAGCGCGGCCATCTGGCAGGCGACGATGTGCTCCGCGCCGCCAGCGATGCGCTGCGGCACGTCCTCCGGGCGGGTGACTCGGCCTACCGCTACGGCGGCGAGGAGTTCGTCGGATTGATCCTGCTGACCCGGGCGTCCGATGCGCTCGCCGCCGCCGAGCGCATGCGGGCGGCGATCGAGGACCTCGGGATTCCCAACGCCCGAAACACGCCGTTTGGGCGCCTCACCGTGTCCGTGGGCCTGACGACGATCGGCCACGGCGATCTGTCCGCTGATGATGCGACGTGGCTGGCTCGAGCGGACGCCGCGCTGTATCGGGCCAAGACCAACGGCCGGAACCGCTCCGAAACAGAGCCGTCCGATGCGATGTGGGAGGGTCCGAACCGCTGGCGTCCCCCGTTCGATCGTGGGCGTCGGAGCGCCTTGTTGTCGGTTGCACGGGCAACGGCCAGCACGGGGCAGGCCCTGCAGGATCGGCAGGCTCTGCCAGGCGGCCGCAATTGAGCAGTCAACCGGCGGCCGCACCGCTTGGGACGTCGCGGCCAGATCATCGGCGGGCGACCCATCGGTCGATCCTTGCTCGCCCCTCGATCGGCGGCCCGAGGCTCGTCCTGCGGGTTGCGACGGCCCTGACCCTGATGGTCTCCGCGGTCGCGCTTCTGGGTGGACCGGCGGCCTTGCTCTTCGACAATATCCAGGAGCTGGTCGCCGTCAGCGGAGCCGCAGCCGGCCTGGGACTCGCCAGCCGAGGCAAGACCGGCTCAACTCGGCGGTTGCTGGTTGCCTTGACCGTGTCGGTTGCGGCCGCTGCGTTGGGCATGCTGGCCTGGGACCTGTCGTTCATCGACGAGTCGGCGCTCCCGGCGGTTGGCGATGTCCTGTTCGTCCTGGCGGTGATCATCGGACTGGCGGCGATCGTGCCGGCCATCTTCGGTGGCCTGGAACGGGCAACATCGATCGGCATCGCCACCGATGCCTTCATCCTCTTCCTGACCGGCGTCGTGCTCGTCGCCTCGACGGCCGACCCCGACGTGACCGATGACCGCGCCGGGCTGATCGGCCTGGTCGTGCTCCTCGCGGCAATCGCCGCATGCGCGTTCGCGCTCGTCGGCCGGCGCATCCGGCCGACCTGGGGCGGGCCATGGACGCTCCTCGCGGGCGGCGCCATCGTCGGCGCATCCTGGCTTGTCTGGGCCGGCGACGCCAGCGCCCCGACGATGGTTGGCGCGTCCGACTTCATGTTCAGCGCCGGAGTCCTGCTGATCGCCTTCGGCGGCGCGACCTGGAGCGCGCGGGCGTCGCACAGCCCCAGGTTCGAGGAAGTCGCGCCGATGCTGGCATGGGTGATCCCGGTTGCCGCCATTCTCGTCAGCCTGGCCACCGCGGCGATCTACCATGGCGTCGCCGTTCGTAACGTCGTCGGCGTGGCAACGGCGGCCGTGATCGTCACGGGGGTCGCTCGGCAGGCGCACCTCTACGTCCGCGAAGCGCGGGCGGTCGAGGCCGAGCGCCGAGCGCGGGTTGGCCTCGCGGCGGAGATCCACGAGCGGGCCGCGACGCTCTTCTCGCTGCAGCGCCTGACCCCTGGAGCGTCCCTCGAGGACACGGCGCGAGAGATCTGCCGGGGAGCCCTCCAACTCGATGGGATCGATGTCGCGATCATCCGGGTCTACGGCCCCGATGACAGCGTCGTTCCCGTCGCGGTCGAAGGACTCGGGCCGCGGGCAGCCAAGCTCGCCGGCCATGCCCTCACGCCCGCTCACGCGGCTCGAGTCAGGGCGCGCGCGGAGGATGGCTCGTGGGAACGGTCGTGGGATCGCATCGACGACCCCTATCAGCAGGTGCTGCGCGACCTTGGGGTCCATCGGACGGTCAACGGAGCCCTGCGCTGGCATGACGCGATCATCGGCGACATCGCCCTCGGAACCTGCTCGGTCGAGTCGGCAATCTCCCTGCGCGATCGGCTGTCGACGGTCGAGGAGTTCGCCGTCGTGGCGGCCGCGCTCATCGGCCCGGCCATTGTCGAGCGCGACCTCGCAGATGCCCTTCGTCGGTCCATCAGGGGCATCCTCGAGGCACACGCGTTCCATCCGGTCTTCCAGCCGATCGTCGAGCTCGCCTCGCGCGAGGTCGTCGGCTACGAGGCCCTCACCCGGTTCGACTCCGGCCGGCGCCCCGACCTGTGCTTCGCCGATGCCTGGTCCGTCGGTCTTGGCCCGGAACTCGAGCTGGCCACCCTGAGCGCGGCCGTTGCCGCCTCCAAGGGCCTGCGGTCGAGTGCCTTCCTCGATCTGAATGCCTCCCCACGCCTGCTCGCCAATGCCGGGCAGTTGCGCGACGTTCTCCATGCAGCCGGTCGGCCGCTGCTGCTGGAGATCACCGAGCACGAGCCGGTGGACGACTACGACGCGCTCCGTGACGCCATCCGAACCCTTGGCCGCGATGTCCGCGTGGCCGTCGACGACGCGGGCGCCGGCGTCGCGAACTTCAGGCACATCATCGACCTGCGGCCGGACTTCGTGAAGCTCGACATCAGCCTCGTCCGCGGAGTCAATGCCGATCTCGGACGGCAGGCGCTCGTCGCGGGCATGCGCCACTTCTCGCGCGCCGCCGGCTGTCGCTTGATCGCCGAAGGCGTGGAGACCGCCGAGGAGGCAGCGACGCTCACGACGCTGGGCGTGGAGTTTGGCCAGGGCTTCCTGTTCGCGCGGCCTGAGCCGATCGGCGCGTGGGTCGCGGCCGGTGACCGACGGGATCGGGCTGACCGGGTGCGGGGCACCGCCTCTGGCGGGTCCGGACGGATGCGGCCCCGACTGGTCCACGGGCGAGCAAGCGTGGGGTCTCAGGTCGCTGCCACATCCGGCCTTCAGGGAGGCACGTCGGGGGATGCGCTCTCGACTGTCACCAGCGGGACACGGTGATGTGGTGGGCGACACTGGACTCGAACCAGTGACCTCTTGCATGTCAAGCAAGTGCTCTAACCAGCTGAGCTAGCCGCCCGGGCGGCTCCGGCTCGCGGACCCTGGCTGGGGGCCGTCCGACGGAACCTCACCACCGTGCTCCGTTCGTCCCGTTGCTCGGCACCGGTTGAATGCGAGGCGTTCCTGTCCTCGCCCGGTGCTCCGCCGCAGGTCGGCGAGGCGCGATGGCTCGGCGCATTGTAGCCGAGGCCGCTCGGGGCGACAACGACGGGACCCGGGCCGGGGCTCGGATCGGCGGCGCGGCCGAAGACTCGCGCGAGGCGTCAGTAGCCGTAGCCGCCGGCGGCCGACGGCGCGGGACCGGTCGATGGAGCGCCCGGCGCGCTCGGCGCGCCGGGGCCGGCGGGAGTGCATCCCGCGGCGACCGCCGCGGCCACCAGGAGCAGGGTGAGGATCGAGGTGCGGAGCCGACGTCTCATGGCCGGCGATACGTTGCCGCGCCACCGCCGGTTCTCCGGTCCTCCGCGTCGCCGGGCCGGCCCAGCGACGATGATGACGCGGTGAACGACGAGCCGACCCTCAACGTGATCGAGCTGCTCGATGCCGGCGACGGGCGCCGCCTCGACCGGCTCGGCGGGCGCCTCGTCGACCGCCCGGCCCCTGTCGCGGCGTGGCCGCGGCGGCTCGGCGACGACGTGTGGGCGACCGCTGACCTGCGGTTCGATCGCGACGGCGGCTGGACCGGCGCGAGCCGCTCGCCGTGGGCGGTCGCGGTCGACGGCCTGACCCTCGAGCTCCGGCCCACCGAGGCGGGCCAGGTCGGCCTGTTCCCGGAACAGATCGGGTTCTGGCCGTGGCTGCGGACGGCCCTGGCGGGTCGGGACGATCCGGCCGTCCTCCACCTCTTCGCCCACACCGGCGGGACGACCCTCGCCCTCGCCCGGGCGGGTGCGAGCGTCACCCACGTCGACGCGTCGCGGCCGGCGGTCGCCTGGGCCCGCCACAACGCCGCGCTCTCCGGATCTCACGGACCGCCCGATCCGCTGGATCGTGGACGACGCACTCGGGTTCGCCCGGCGAGAAGCCCGCCGTGGCCGACGGTACGACGGCGTCGTGCTCGACCCGCCGAGCTTCGGGCACGGCCCGGACGGCCGGCGCTGGGAGCTCGAGTCCGCGCTTCCCGACCTGCTCGACGCCTGTGCCGCGGTCGCCGCGGACGACGCCTTCGTGCTGCTCACCGCGCACACGACCGGGCTCGACGCGGGCGACCTGGCGAACGCGCTCGCCGACGCCTTCGACCCCGGGCCCGGCGCCGAGATTGCCGCCGAGCCGATCGAGCTGGTCGCGCGGAGCGGCGCGCTCCTGCCGCTCGGCGCGGCAGCCCGCATGATCCGCGGATGACCCAGCCGCCGATCACGAGCCTCACGAACCCGCGCGTCAAGTCGGCGGTCCGGCTGCGCGACCGCCGGGAGCGAGAGTCGACCGGGCTGACGATCGTCGACGGGGCGCGGGAGATCCTCCGCGCGCTCGACGCGGGCGTCCGGGTCGAGAGCGCGTTCCTCGCCGAGGATCTCCTCCGGACGCCCGAGGCGCACGAGGCGGCCGACCGCCTCCGTCACCGGCCCGGGACCCTCGCCGCCAGCCCGGCGGTCCTCGCCAAGGTCGCGTTCGGCGAGCGCTCCGACGGGATCGTGGCGATCGTGGAACCGCCGCGGATCGAGCTGGCGGACCTCGTCCTCCCGAACGATCCGCTCGTCGTCGTCGTCGAGGGCGTCGAGAAGCCCGGCAACCTGGGGGCGATCCTGCGGACCGCCGACGCGGCCGGCGCCGACGCCGTGATCGCGGCGGACGCGCGGACCGACCCGTTCAACCCGAATGCCATCCGGGCTTCGCTCGGCACGATCTTCGCCCTGCCGGTGGTCGCCGCGACTTCCGCCGAGACGCTGGCGTGGCTCGCCGATCACGGGATCCGGGCGGTCGCGACCATCGTCGAGGCGGAGACGGCCTGGACGGACGCCGACCTCACGGGTCCCCTCGCGATCGTCCTCGGCAGCGAGGCCGATGGGCTGTCCCGGGCGTGGCGCGACCCGGCCGGCCCGGTGAGCCCGATCGCGATCCCGATGCGCGGCGCCGCCGACAGCCTGAACGTCTCGACCGCCGCGGCCGTGATCCTGTACGAGGCGGTCCGTCAACGAACCGTCACCGCGGATCGGCGACACTGAGCGCCATGGAAACGTTCGACTTCGTCATCATCGGGGCCGGGCCGGCCGGCGAGGCCGCCGCCAACGAGGCCCGCGCCCGGGGCGCCACGGTCGCGATCATCGACCGGCGCTGGTTCGGCGGCAGCTGCCCGTTCATCGGCTGCCTGCCGTCGAAGTCGCTGCTCCACGGCGCCGCCGAGCACGCGGCGAACCCGGCCGCCTACTCCTGGGACCGCGCCTCCGCAGCCCGCGACTACATGGTGAACCGGGCCGCGGACGCCGCCGAGCCGGACGACGGCTCGCACGTCAAGCGGCTCGAGGACGCCGGCGCGGTCTGCTTCCGCGGCAGCGCCCGGATCGTCGGCCGCGGCCGGGTCGAGATCCGCCACGACGGACCGCAGCCACGAGATCGCCGGGCGGAATGTGATCGTCGCGGTCGGCTCGACCTCGAAGGTCCCTCCCCTGCCCGGGCTCGACGGCATCCGGGTCTGGACGAACCGCGAGGCGACCCTCGCCCGGGAGCTGCCGCGGAGCCTCGTCGTCCTGGGCGGCGGTCCGACCGGCTGCGAGCTCGCCCAGGTCTACGTCCGGTTCGGGGTCCCGGTGACGATCGTCCAGTCGGGCGATCGCCTGATGCCGACCGAGCACCCGCGCAACGCCGAGGTCGGTCGCCGAGCTGCTCCGCCGCGACGGCGTCGACGTCCGGCTCGGCGTCCGGGCGATCGGCGCGCGGGCCGGCGCCGGGACCGACGGCGCGGACGTCATCGACCTCGACGACGGCTCGACCGCCGAGGGCCACGCGATCCTCCTCGCGGTCGGGCGGTCGTTCCCGCTCGACGACCTCGGCCTCGAGCACTACGGGCTGGACACGAGCGGACGGACCGCGTTCCCGCGCGACGGTCGGCTGCGGATCGCCGAGGGGCTGTGGGTGATCGGCGATCCGGCCGGGCCTGAGCTTCACACCCACCAGGGCCACTACCAGGGCGAGGTCGCGGTCCGGATGGCGATGGGCCTCGACGTCCGGCCCGACTACCGGGCTCTTCCCCGGGCGACCTACACCGACCCGGAGGCGGCGTCGGTCGGGCTGACCCTCGACCAGGCGCGGGCGGCCGGCATCGACGCGGTCGAGTACGTCGCGGACTTCGCGAGCTCGGCGAAGGGCTACGCGGTCGAGGCGAAGATCGGCCACGTGACGGTCACCTTCGACCGGGCGACGCGGGAGCTGATCGGGGCGGCGATGGCGTGCCCCGACGCGTCGGCGGCGATCCACGAGTGCGTCCTCGCGATCCGGGCGCGGGTGCCCGTGGAGGTCCTGGCCGACACGATCCACGCGTTCCCGTCAACGTCCCGGATCCTCAACGGGCTGTTCGCCGAGGCGGCGACTGACCTGGTTCCCGGCTGAGGTGAGCCGGCAATCCCGGGCATCCCGTGCACATCGCGCGTGCACATGCGACCGGGGGAACCCCGCCGGCCGTTGGATCTGGCCGGTTTGCACGTCCGGAGTGCCGGATGGAGCGCCATCGGGCTGAATCGGGCTCCCGGATGCGGGTCGGATGCCTGGACCGTCGCGGGTGCACACCGGGCGTGCACGGTGCGCGGCCGGCCGGCCCGCTGCCGCGCATCAGCGCGATCGTCGGCGCGGCGCATCGCCGATCAGCGCTCGAAGGCGACCTCGCCGTCCACGACCACGACCCGCGGCCGGGCCGTCGCGAGCGCGCCGCCCGGCTCGATCGGGTGCGACAGGGCGCTCGCCGGCAGGATCACGAGGTCGGCGCGCTGGCCCGGGATCAACCGGCCACGGTCCGGCTCGGCGGCGGTCCGGGCGGGAGCGATGCAGGCGGCGCGGAGGGCCTGCTCCAGCGTGAGCCGCTCGTCCGGCCCGAACGGCTCGCTGCCGGCCGGCCACGACCCGTCGATCCGGGTGACGGCCATCGACAGGCCGGGCCACGGGTCGATCGGTTCGACCGGGGCGTCCGTCCCGAAGGCGACGACGGCGCCGGAGTCGATCAGCGATCGCATCGGGTAGCCGCGCGTCTCCGCCCGGTCGCCCCACAGCGCCCGCGCGATCGGCGCATCGGCCCGGACATGGACCGGCTGGATCGACGCCGCGATGCCGGCCGCCGCGAACCGCGGCAGATCGTCCGGGTGCAGCAGCTGGACGTGCTCCAGGCGGGGCATCAGCGCGGATCGCCCGGCGGTCGGCGCCAGCGCGTCGAGGGTGACCCGGCAGGCCCGGTCGCCGATCGCGTGGACCTGGGTCGCGATCCCGGCCGCGGCGGCCCGGCGGGCGAAGTCCGCGACGACCTCCGGCGGCGTCAGCCAGATGCCGCGCTCGGTCCCGGTCGGCAGCGGCCGCCCCTCCTCGGGCTCGATCGGCTCGAGGAGCGCCGCGGTCCGCGACGCGAGGGTCCCGTCGGCGAAGAGCTTCAGCCAGCCGAAGCGGGCCCGGCCGCCGGGCGGCCCGAGCGGATCGCCGCTCCGCAGCTCCCGCTCGGCCGCGGCCGCGAGCTGCTCGGACCGGATCGAGGCATGGACCCGGATCGGGAGGTCGCCACGCTCGTCGAGCGCCCGGTAGGCGGCGATCGCCCGGCCGAGTCCCTCCTGGAGCGAGAGGGCCCCCGGATCGTGGACGGCGACGACCCCGAGCCGAACGAGGTCTCGCGCCAGCCGCTCGATCGAGCGCTCGTACTGCTCCGCCGACGCCGGCGGGACGTGGTCGGTGACGATCCGGGCCGCCGCCTCGTGGAGGACGCCGGTCGGCGCGCCGGTGTCGTCGCGGCGGATGATCCCGCCGTCCGGGTCGCCGCGATCGGCGTCGATCCCGGCGATCCGCAGCGCGCGCGGGCTGACCCACAGCGCGTGATGGTCGTGCGCCCACAGCGCGACCGGCCGGCCGGGCGCGACCCGCTCGAGGTCGGCCGCCGTCGGCCAGACGCCCCAGCGGTCGTTGTGCCAGCCATGGCCCTCGAGCCACGCGTCGGGATCGGCCAGGGCGGCGTGAGCTGCTGCGATCCGGGTCAGGCCGTCGTCGAGCGTCGGGCTCGACGTCAGGTCGATCCGGTCGAGGGCGAGGCCGCCCTCGGCGAGGTGGAGGTGGGCGTCGGTCAGGCCCGGGATCGCGACCTCGTCGGGATCCATCTCGATCCGGAGCGTGTGCGGGTCGGCGCGCGTCTCGAGCTCGATCGCAGAGCCCGCGAACGCTACCCGTCCGTCCGTGATCCCGACCGCCTCGACCCAGCCGAACCCGCGCTCCCCGGCGAGCGTGGCGATCCGGCCGCCGCTGACCAGGACGTCGAGGGGCATCAGCGAGCGCTCCAGTACCAGTCCGGGTCGTGGATCGGGGTCGGGTCGGCGAGCAGCGCCGCCAGGTCCGCTCGGTCGAGGCCGGCGCCGAGGCCGAGGGCAAGCGCGATCCGCGCCTTCGGGCCACCCAGGTGGCCGGCCGGGATGGCTCCCGCCCGGAGCCAGGTCGCGCCGCCGCCGGGGAAGGCATAGCCGGGGCTCACGGCGCCGATCGGGCAGCGCGTGGTGAGGACCACCGGCAGGCCGTCGGCGATCACCGCCTCGGCCGCAGCGAGCAACGCCGGCGCCGTGTTGCCCGACCCGGTCGCGGCGACGACGAACCCGTCGGCGCCGGCGGCGTGGAGGGCCGCGATCGGCGTCCCGTCGGTGGCGACCGTCGCGGTGACGAGGAAGACCCGCCCCGCCGCCAGCTCCGTGTCGATCCTTCGCCGCGGCCCGCGCTCGCGGGCCAGGACGACCCGCTCTCCCTCGATCCGGCCGACCGAACCGCCGGCGAGCCCGCGGAACGTGTCGAACGCGGAAACGTGGGTCTTCGTGACGTCGTCGGCCGCCTCGATCGTGCCGCCGAGCACGACGACGGTGCCGAGGTCCGCCTGACCGGCCTCGGCCGACGCGGCGAGTCGGACGGCCGCGGTCAGGTTCGCCGGCCCGTCGTAATCCGGCTCAGTGGCCGATCGCATCGCGCCGGTCACGACGATCGGCTTGGGGCCCGCGTGGAGCAGGTCGAGGAAGAACGCGGTCTCCTCGATGGTGTCGGTCCCCTGGACGACGACCGCGCCGTCGATCGCGGGGTCGGCGAGGGCGCCGCGAACCGCGGCCGCGATCCCGAACAGGGCGTCGAACGTGAAGTGGCTGGCCGGGGTGAGACCGCGGTCGATCGGGACGAGCTCGGCGATCGCGTCCAGGCCGGGCACGGACTCGAGCAGGGCGCCTCCGCCGAGGACGGGGACGTTGCCGCCCGCGACCGGATCGTGGCGCATGCTGATCGTGCCCCCGGTGAAGACGACGGCGACGCGCGGCATCGGGCGCCTCAGGACGGCGGGCGGGCGGCGGGCGGATCCGCCGGATCGCCCGGATCCGGATCGAGCGGCGCCACGGCTGCGGTGATCGGATCCGCCGCCGGGAGGACGTCCGGTGATGCCGGCCGACCCCGCGCGGGATCGGAGGCGGGGTCCTCCTCGAGCTCGTCCTCGTCCTCGTCCGCGCCGCCGCCGACCGCCTCGACGCCGAGCGCCGTCACGAACGGGTCGCGGTCGGCGCCGACCGTCGCCCGCGAGTCGCGCTCGACCGCCCGGAGCGGCCCCCGAAGGTAGATCGAGGCGACGCCCGAGGCCATGATCAGCAGGGCCACGATCACGAGGACGATCGTCGTGCCCAGGAGGTCGGCGATCGGCCCGACGACGAGGATCGGGAGGAAGCTCGCGACCGAGACGAGCATGTTGAGGACGCCGAACACCCGCCCGCGGACGTCCTCCGGGAGGTCCTCCTGGAGCTGCGTCTGGGCCGGGATCGCGACCGATGCGTAGGCGATCCCCGCGAAGAACGCGACCGCGACGACGACCGACAGGAGCGACGTCACGAGGGACAGGTCCACCCCGGTCCGCGCGGCCGAGCTGTCCAGGAAGCTGCTGATCCGCCCGGACAGGGCCATCGCCGTCAGGAAGGCGCCGAGCGCGATCAAGCCACCCTCGATCACCCGCCGTCGGGGGATCAGCCGGCCGTAGGCGTTCAGGAGGAGGATGCCCATGACGATCCCGGCGCCGAGCGGCAGGACCACGACGACGAAGTCCTCGGGGCCCAGCCCGAGCGTCTGCTGCGCGAAATTCGGTCCCAGCACGCCGAGCACGCCGACCAGCGACGCCGCGATCCCGAGGTAGGTCAGGGACCAGCGGATCTCGCGGTGGCCGCGGATGTAGTCGAGGCCCTCGCGCAGCTGGAGGAGGACCGATCCGACCGCGTTCTCGGCCTCACGGACCCGGCCACGGGCATCGGTCGGGCCGGCGGCGAGGCGGGCGGGCGGCGCGGACGGCAGGGTCGAGCAGAAGGCGGCCGCGACGAAGTACAGGCCCGCCACGACGACGATCAGCGCCGGCGCCCCGGCGATCTTCACGATCAGCGGCCCGATCAGGGTGAAGCCGATGGCGAACGCCGCGTTGAGGGTCAGCGTGAAGATCCCGTTCGCCGACAGGAGCTGCTTGCGCGGGACGAGGATCGGGATCATCGCCGCCTCGGCCGGGGCGAAGAACACGGTGATCGTCGAGACCAGGATGTTCAGCAGGTAGATCAGCCCGAGGTGGTCGCCGACGAAGAACATCGCGATGAAGGCGAGACCGCGCAGGACGTTCGTGAGGATCAGGACGAGGCGCCGGTCGAGGCGGTCGACGAAGACGCCGGCCAGCGCCGAGAACAGGACCGCCGGCAGGAGGAATGTCAGGATCAGGGCGCTCACCGCGGTCGTCGACCCGGTCGACTTGGCGATGATGACGGTCAGGCCGAAGATGACCATGTTGCCGCCGATCTGGGTCGCCGCCTGGGAGAGCCAGAGGAGGAGGAACGGCCGGTTCCGGAAGACGTCGACGGCGCTCCCGGATGTGCCGGACACGGCCGCGGGCGTTCCCCCGCCGACCGTCACGGGGCGCTTGGACGCGGCGCCGCTGCGGCGCTCAGGAGCGGGTCGCCGCGCCGCACGAACGCGACGAGGCGGCGCTCGATCGTCCGCCGTTCCACGAGGACGTGGCGCTGGCAGGTCTGGCAGCGCAGGCCGATGTCGGCCCCGAGCCGATCGACGAGCCAGGCGTCGCCGCCGCACGGATGGGCCCGTCGGAGACGCACGATGTCGCCGAGGTAGAGGGTGAGCGCCGGCCGGTCGGTCATCCGGCCGAGGGTATCAAAGACGGCGATGGCCATGATCCGGCACGAGGTTCTGCCTCGTCGCCGGCAGGGTCATCAGCGTCTCGACCGGCTCGACGATCACGGTGACCCCGGGGTCGGTCGCCGACAGCTGGGCGATGATCCCCCCGACCCGCGTCAGGGAGCCGACGACGTTCTCGGGGCGGCCGATCGCCTCGATCGTGAACGGGTCGCGGAGCAGGAACCCGTCGACGTCGAGCGAGCCGGGAACGCCGCGCACCGAGGTTCGGGCGACGACCCGGGTGTCCTCGATCGCGATCGCCTCGGCGCCGGCGTTGCGGAGCTCGTTGAGGAGGTCCGCGACGGCCGCGGCGTCGATCGGGCCGCTGACCGTGATCCGGACGCCGCGGCCCGCGATCGGGTCGAGACCGGCCCATGCCCGGATCCGGCCGAGCTCCGACTCCAGCTGGTCGACGGACGTGTCGCCGTTCGAGCGGTCGGCCCGGAGGTCGGCGAGCTGGCCCTGCAGCGCGTTGACCTCCGACCGCAGCCGGTCGTTCTCGGTGTTCTGGTTGGCGACGATCGAGGTCAGCTCCTGGGCGGTCTTGGACTGGAGCTCCGAGCCACCGGTCTGGCCGCGGAGCTGGACGACGATCAGCAATCCGAGGATCGCGGCGACGGCGGCCACGGTCAGCTGGTTGCGGGTTCCGCGCATCGGCGACATGGAGGGCTGCCGCCGGCTCACGGGACGCTCCCGGCGGGGATCGCCGGCGTCGGGCTGGCCGTGGGGCTCGGCACGGCGCGTGACTCGCGGAGCGTCACGGACCCGGCGAACCCCTCGACGTCGACCGACTCCGGCTCGGCCCACGAGATCCCGATCCCGAACGAGCCGCGCCGCGTCTGGACGAACTCCTCCCAGCCGGGAACGGCCGACAGCCGCCCGAACAGGTCCTGCGGGCCGATCGCCGTGATCTGGTACGGGCCGGCGATGTAGGCGGCGTTGACGAGGACGGAGCCCCCGACGTCGATGATCGCGCTCGAGGTCGTGAGTCGCTCGCCGTTGACCGCGATCGCCTCCGCGCCGGACCGCCAGAGCAGGGCGATCACGGTCCGGAGGTCGGCCGCGCCGACGAGGTAGTCCGACTCGTTGCCGTCGGGCGGCACGGGTTGGGTCGAGTCCTCGAGCTTCAGGACGATCCCGGTCCCCGTCAGCGGGATCAGCCCGGCCGCGATCCGGGCCTCGTCGAGGCGGTTGTTCAGGTCGACGAGGACGGCCTTCGATCCGGCTCCCTGCTGCTCGACGTCCTGGATCTGCTGGCGCAGGGCGACGATCTTCGCCTTCAGGTCGGCCTGCTGGGCCTGGAGGGCGAGGGCGGTCTCGACGAGCGGCGAGCGCTCCTGGGTCGTGTAGCGGACGCGGGGGCCCTCGGCCGCGAGCTGGGCCGCGATGAGGAAGCCGAGGGCGAGGAGGGCGACGCCGAGCGTCACCTGCCAGGACGGGATCGCCCGGATCCGGGCGCCGACGGTCGTCACGACCCGGCCGGCCGGTCGTCCGGCGCGATCGGCTGCTCCGGCGGCGCGGCGGGCTCCGGCGGCGCGGGTGCATCGGGCGCGACCGACCGATCCGGCCACGGGTCGTCCCCGGCCGCACGCGGCAGCGACCAGTCCGGCGATCCCCACAGCGCCGAGGCCGGCGGCTCCCCGCCCTCGTCATCCGCCCCGGACGGCCGGCCGAACAGGCGGTTGTCGCCGGACTCCGCCGGCAGCGGGTCGCGCCTCCCCCGGGCCCGCCGGGCGCCCGCGACGAGGACCACGGCGATCACGACGAGCCCGATCGTGGCGAGCGGAGCGACGAGGAAGGCGACGGTGTCGTCGCCCCCGCCGGACCGCGGCAGCGGCGCCCCGGGCGTCACGGGCGGCTGGGACCCGACGATCTCGAAGGACGGGTCGGCCTCCGGGCCCGTCCAGCCCGACGGCAGCGGCCCGGCCGGCGCCGGGCGCGGCCCGAGCCGGGTCGGCGGCGAGGCTCCGAGCTCCGCCAGCCACTCGGCCTCGAAGCCGGCTACGTCGTGGCCAAGGGCCGCCTGGAACGCCTCGTCGTCGGAGACCCCGTCGTGGTACGAGCGGATCAGCTTGACGAGCGCGTCGCGGCCGTCGACCCGGACGATCCGATCGACGGCGGACACGCTCTCGGCGTAGGCCAGGAAGAACCGTGCCTGGGTCGTCGGGAAGGCGCCAGCCAGCCCGTCCAGCGGGATGATCGAGCCATCGGCCGCAGCCTGCTCGACCTGCGAACGGTTGAAGCTGTCGTAGCCGTCGGAGAGGTAGACCGCGAGACCCTCGTTCAGCCAGTGCGGCGGATCGTGGTACGGGTTGTCGACGGCGGTCTGGAAGACAACGTGGGTCAGCTCGTGGGGCACGACGCTCTCGACCCAGCTCGCGTCGATGTCGGCCGGCGTGATCAGGGCGAAGAGCGTCCGGATGTCCGGATGGGCCTGACCGCCGACGTTCTCGCGGGTCGCCGGACCGAGCGCGTCGTAGAACGCCTGCTGGTCGGCGTAGATGAAGAAGTCGATCGGGTCCGATTCGGTGACGCCGAGGAGCTTCGCCGTCGCGGCGACGGCGTCGTCGCCGATCTTCAGGGCGCGCCGGCCGAACGCCTGGTCGCCCTCGATCCAGTGGACCTTGACGACGCTCCCGTCGAGCTCCTTCCAGGCGAAGCGGTCGTCGTCGTAGACATGCCGGATCGACGGCGAGAGCCAGGCCCTTCCGCCGGCGTCGGTGACCCGCCAGCGGGCGGTGAACGTCGTGTTCGGGACAACGTGGCCGACGGCCAGGTCGACCCGGTAGTCGAGCGTCGCGGGCCCCGCCGCCTGGGCGCCCGGAACCGGGATCACGCTCGGCCCGATCGCCCCCGGCGTCGAGAGGAGGATCTCGACCTGCTCGGGAGACGCGGCAAGCGTCACCGGCTGCTTGAACTCGATCGACGTGCCGAACGTCGACGACGCCGACGGCTCGCCGAAGGCGACCGGGTCGGCGGCAGCCACCGGGCCGGCCATCGCGGCAAGGAGCCCGACGGCGGCCAGCAGCGCGCCGAGACGGGCCGCCCTTGGGGCGAGCGGCCGGGCCGGCATCAGCGATCCCATGCGAGCCCCGCCATCCGGATGATCCCCAGCCCGTTGTCGTACGCGCCGAGCAGGCCGGCCCGCGCCAGGGACCAGCCGACGTCGTAGGTCAGCGGGATCGTCGGCGCCTCGTCGCGGACGATCCCCTCCGCCCGGTCGAACGCCGCCCGGGCCGCGGTCGGATCGCTCGCCGCCAGCGCGTCGGCCACGGCCCGGTCGAACGGGGCGGACGACCAGCGGCCGTAGTTGTTCGAGGCCCGGCTGCCGAGGAGGATCCCGAGGAAGTCGTTCGGGCCCGGGTAGTCGGCGATCCAGCCCATCGAGAAGATCGAGGGCGGGTCGTCGGCCAGCCGGTCGAAGAAGCCCGGCCCCTGGATCTCGACATTGACGGTGACCCCCAGCTCACGGGCGATCTCCGCGGCGAACGCCCGGTCGGTCCCGCCGCCGCCGAGGAGGGTGACCGCCGGGAAGCCGGCGCCGCCCGGGTAGCCGGCGTCGGCGAGCAGCTGGCGCGCCCCGTCCGGGTCGTGAGCCGGCAGGAAGTCCGTCGTGCTCCGCCCGGGGATCCCCGGCGGGACCATCCCGGTCGCGGGCGTCGCGGCGCCGGCGGCGGACAGCGCGATCAGCCGCCGCCAGTCCACCGCCCGGGCGAAGGCCTGGCGGACCCGGACGTCGTCGAACGGCGGCCGCGACGTGTCGAAGCCGTAGTACTGGAGCGAGAGGCCGTCGGTCCGTCGCAGCAGCGGGCCGAGCGCGTCGTCGTAGGCCAGCCAGGTCGCGTCGAATGGCGACACGTCGGCGAGGTCGACGTCGCCGGCCTCGAAGGCGGCGACCGAGCTGCGGCCTCCGATGTCGTGGACCAGCTCGATCGTCGTGATCGCCGGGCGGCCCGCCCAGTACCGCGCGTTGGCGGTGAGGGTCGTCGTCGTGTCGCTCTCCGCCGCGAGGGTGTAGCCGCCGCTGCCGACGAACGTGGCGCCCGGCCGGAGAGCCGCGGCCCCGGCGTCGATCGCCGCCGGGACGACGGCGAACGTCGGGCCGGCCACGATCGTCGGGAAGTCCGTCGCCGGCCGGCTCAGGCGGGCAACGACGTCATCGCCCTCGACCGCGAGCCCGACGGTCGTCTTGTCGGCCGTCTCACCGCGGGCGAAGGCGAGGGCGCCCTGGACGTCGCCGATCAGGCTGACGAGCGGCGACGGGTGGGCCGGGTCGATGATCCGGAACCAGCTCCGGACGACGTCGGCGGCGGTGATCGGCGTCCCGTCGCTGAACGTGATCCCTGGCCGCAGATGGAAGACGACGGTCGCCCCGCCGTCGCGGAAGTCCCACGACGAAGCGAGCGCCGGCCGGGTCTGGAGCTGGGCGTCGATCGCGGTGAGGCCCTCGAAGAGCTGGGCCGAGATCGCGGCGCTCCCGATGTCGCCCTGGGCCGCCGGGTCGAGGTCGTCGGCCGCGCCGATCAGGATCCGGACGGTGTCGCTCGACGCGGCGCTCGCTGCGGGCGCCGCGACCCGGGAGGCGATCGGGGCGACGAGGTGGGCGCTGGTCGCGAGCACGATGGCGACGAGGCCGAGCCGGACGAGCCGGGTCGCGCCGCCGCGGCGGGTCATCCGGTCGGGCGCGACCACCACGCCCCCGTGGGGACGAGCCCGCGCGTCCCCCGCTGTCCCGGGTCGATCACGCGCTCGACGGCGACGGGTTGCCGGAGGCGGACGCCGCGGACGTAGTCGTCCCCGGCGAAGCCGGCGAGGAGGGCGACGATGCAGACCCAGCGGCGCATGGCCGGAGTATACGGGCGGGTCGGCCGGAGGCCGTACGAGGGCCGGCGAGGGCCGACGGGCGCCGCCCGACGCTGACCGCGCCGTGGCCTCGCGAGGCGGATTCCGCGCCGCCCGGTCGGCGGGCAGGAAATGAGGCCTCGCAAGACACACCGCCGGGGGAACGATGCATTGCCGCGAGGCCTCTGTCCGGATAACGATGGGGCGAGCGGAACGTTAGGGCGGAAACGGGCGAGAATCGGCTTGATCCCGCCCCGCTGACGGAGAACCTCGGTGCCCACGGTGAATCCCCGGTGACGCTCCGCCTCCGCAACACGCTGACCCGGACGGTCGAGCCGGTCGAGCCGGCCGACGGGACGCGGCTCCGCATGTACGCCTGCGGCCCGACCGTCTACCGCTACGCCCACGTCGGGAACCTCCGGACGTTCCTCCTCGCCGACCTGATCCGGCGCGTCGTCCTGTACCACGGCACGCCGGTCCTGGCCGTCCAGAACATCACCGACGTCGGTCATCTCCGGGACGAGCGCTTCGATCGCGGCGAGGACCGGATGCTCGTGGCGGCCGGCCTCGAGCACAAGACGGCAGCCGAGATCGCCGATGCGTACGAGGCGGCGTTCCACGCCGACGCGGGCCTCCTCAACCTGCTGCCCGCCCACGTCTTCCCGCGAGCGACCGAGCACATCCCAGAGATGCTCGAGCTGGCCCAGGCGCTCGTCGACGCCGGCCACGCCTACGTCAGCGACGACGGCAACGTCTACTACTCGGTCGCCTCGTTCCCGGCGTACGGGGCGCTGTCAGGGAACACCCTCGACGAGCTCCGGGCCGGGCACCGCGGCGAGGTCGAGGGCGACAAGCGCGACCCGGCCGACTTCGCGCTCTGGAAGGCGGCCGGCGAGGGACGGATGCTGAAGTGGCCGACGCCGCGGTGGGGCGAGGGCTTCCCCGGGTGGCACCTCGAGTGCTCGGCGATGGCGCTCCGCCATCTCGGGCCGCGGTTCGATGTCCACACGGGCGGCATCGACAACGTCTTCCCCCACCACGAGGACGAGATCGCCCAGTCGGCGCCGATCGTCGGCGGCCCCCCGGCCCGGATCTGGGTCCACGGCGAGTTCCTGAACGTCGGCGGGCGGAAGATGGCGAAGTCGGCGGGGAACATCGAGCGGATCGCCGAGATCGCCGCGCGCGGAATCGACCCGCTCGCCTTCCGCTACCTCTGCCTGACCACGCGCTACCGCCACAAGCTCGAGTACACCGACGCCTCGCTCGGCGCGGCGGCGGCCGGGCTCGCCTCGCTCCGGACCGGGGTCGCGGCGCTGGGCCCGCCGCCGGCGGATGGGCCGTGGGCGCCGCCGGCGCCGCTCCGCGCCGGGGTCGCGGCGGCGCGGCCCGTCGGGACGGCCGACGGCGTCACGGGCCACGGCGACGGTTCCGCGGGCGCCCTGGCGGATCGCGCCCACGGCCCGACCCCTCCGCTCTCTGCAGCCGGGCGAGCTCTCCACGAGCGGTTCGTCAACGCCGTCGACGACGACCTGGACCTGGCGACGGCCCTCGCGGTCGTCCGCGAGATCCTCCGAGCCGATGTTCCCGCCGACGAGCGCCGCTGGCTCATCCTCGACGCGGATCTCGTCCTGGGGCTGGACCTCGACCGGGCCCTCGAGGGAGCCGGCGTCGCGGCCCCTGCCGACGGGCCCCCGGCCGCCGTCGAGGCGCTCCTCGCCCGCCGCGCGTCGGCCCGCGCCGACCGCGACTTCGCGACCGCGGACGAGCTTCGTCGCGAGATCGCGGCCGCCGGCTGGGTCGTCGTCGACGGCCCGGCCGGGCAGACGGTCAGCCCGGCCCGGCCAGATCCCGGCGGTGACCGAAGCGATCGATGATCCGGTAGAAGTTCCGCTTGCTCAGCCGGTCCCGCTCGGCCTCGGGCAGGGCCGTCCAGCCGCGGTGCTCGTGGCGGATCGCCGGGATCGGGACCGCCACGGCGCGTCGCGGCGGGCTCCCCTCCCCCTCGTCGCGGAGGACGAGGCTCCACCAGATGTCGAGGTTGCGGTAGAAGCGGAACCGCTCGTCGAGCGGGCCGCGCGCGGCGGCATCGGACCGCCGGAACGCGATCGCGTAGCCCTCGACCGCGGTGACGTCGCCCGGTCCGGCGTCGGCGAACGCGCGGAGGTCGGGGCTGCTGATCCCGAACCCCCCGGCGACGCCGACCGACGGGTCGGCGAGGGCCGCGAGAAGCGGCGAGACGAGGTCGCCGGTGGGCTCGACCGACGTGTCGAGGATGACGACGACAGATCCCGCAGCACGCCGGATCCCGATGTTCCAGGCGGCCGCCGTCCCCAGGCGCTCGGTCGTCCGGACGACCTCGATCGAGGCGTCGTCGTCCGGGAGGGCGGCGTCCTGGTCCGGCGTCGGCCCGTCGGCGACGACGACGATCGACGTGCCGTCCGCCGAGTGGGCACGGAGGCCGGCCAGCGTCCGCTCGAGGTCGGCCGGCCAATCGGTCGCGACGAGGATCACGGTCGCGACGCCGGCCGCCGGCTCGTCCAGCCGTGAGGGGACCGCGCCGCTCGACCCGTAGCGGACGCGTTCGCCCTCGGTGACGGTCGGCGGGTGGGCCGGCTCGAGGGCGAAGTCGGTGCCGCGGTCGACGATCCGCCAGCCGGCCGCCTCGATCTCGGACCTGATCCGGTCGGCGGCCGCCCACTCGTGCGCCGCGCGCGCCTTCGCCCGATCGTGGGCGAGGGACAGGACGTCGTCGGGGATCCGGATGCGGGCCACGGCCGAAGGATAGGGCCGGCTCGCACCGGCCGCGCTCAACCCGGACGGTACGGCGCGTCGTCGTCGATGTTGCCGACGAACTCGGGGAGGCGGCGATGGCCGAGGACCTGGCGGATCGCGAGGATCTCACCGGTGTGGAACCAGTAGTGGTAGATCACCCGCTGGAGGGCCGAGCCGATCGTCCGGCGCGGGCCGCCACCCGGCAGCGCCGCGAGCAGGTCGTCGGACGTCAGCCCGTCGAGCCACGGATCGGCCGCGGCCGTCACCTCGGCCCAGGCGCCGAGCATCGCCGCGAGCGGCGGCGTCGTGGCCGGCCCGCCGTTGGCCGCGATCTCGTTGAGCTCCGGCCGCGGGGTGGAGCCCTGGGCCCGGCTGACCCAGTAGCGCTGCTCGTGCCAGGCCATGTGGGCGACGATCCAGCCGATCGAGTTCATCGGCTCGAGCCGTTTCGCGCCGTCCGCCTCCGGCGTGCCGCGCAGGCCGCGCCGGAACTCCGCTCGGGTGAAGTGGAGCTGCCGGACGAGCGGCAGGATCGCGGTGTCGGCCATCCATCGGAGTGTGGCGTCGGCCCCGGCGCGCCGCAACCCCGGTCGGCCGCGTACGATCGACGCCAACAACAAGCGGGCACCCCGCATCGGGAGTCTTCACCATGGCCGACGACGTCAACGCCCTTGCCGCGGAGTACTTCGACTACCTCCTGACCGCGTGGCCGACCTGGGGCCACATGATGGGCAACTACGAGCACGCCGACCTCTACGACGACGCCAGCCGGGCGGGCGAGGACGAGGAGATCCGGCGGCGGCGCGAGTTCGCCGACCGGGCGGAGGCGATCCCGCCCGAGCCGCTCTCCCCGCAGGACCGGATCACCCGCGAGATGATCGCGTTCGACGGACGCCGCAACGCCGACATCCTCGAGGCCCGCTTCGCCGAGTTCGGGGCCGATCCGATCTTCGGCCCGGTGGCCGGCCTGCCGGTCTACATGCCGAAGCTGCCGATCCCGAACGCGGACGTCGCCGAGGCGATGCTCGCGAAGGTCCACCGGATCGCGACCAACTTCCGGGACATGAGCGACCGCCTCCTCGAGGGCGTCGCCCGCGACCGGACGCCGGCCGCGTTCGCCGTCGACGACACCGTCGCCCAGATCGATGCCTGGCTGGCCCGGCCGATCGGCGAGGATCCGCTCCTCAACACCGCCGAGCCGAGCGGCGTGGCCGACGCCGACGGCTGGCGCGCCCGGCTGCGCGACGTCGTCGAGACCGACGTCCGCCCGGCGATGGCGACCTACCGCGACACCCTCCGCGACCGCGTCCGCGCCCACGCCCGCGACGACGACCACGTCGGGCTGACCTGGCTGGCCGACGGCGAGGACGCCTACGACCGGATGGTCCGCTACCACACGACCCTCCGCCTGTCGGCCGGCGAGATCCACGAGATCGGGCTGCAGCAGATCGAGAAGCTCGCCGGCGAGTACCGGGTCCTCGGCCAGGAGGTCCTCGGGACCGACGACGTGCCGGACATCTTCCGCCGCCTCCGCGACGATCCCGCCCTTCACCACACGAGTGGCGCGGACATCGTCGCCGCCTCGAAGGCCGCACTTGCCAAGGCGAGCGCGGCGATGGGCGACTGGTTCGGGGTCCTCCCGAAGGCCGGCTGCGACGTCGAGGAGACGAAGTCCGGGGCGATCGCGTTCTACTTCCCGCCGGCCAAGGACGGCAGCCGGCCCGGCGTGTTCTTCATGAACACCTCCGACCCGACCGGCTGGGGCCGCTACCAGATCGAGGCGACCTCGTACCACGAGGGGATCCCCGGCCACCACCTCCAGCTGGCGATCTCGAGCGAGCTCACCTCGATCCCCGAGTTCCGCAAGCGCGCCTTCATCGCCGCCTACGGCGAGGGCTGGGGCCTGTACTCGGAGCGGCTCGCCGACGAGATGGGGCTGTACTCGACCGCCCTCGACCGGATCGGGATGCTCGAGGCGGATTCGATGCGAGCCTGCCGGCTCGTCGTCGACACCGGGATGCACGCCCTCGGCTGGAGCCGCCAGAAGGCGATCGACTACATGACCGAGAACTCGCCGATGCGGGTCAGCCAGATCGTGCCCGAGATCGACCGCTACGCCGTCACGCCGGGCCAGGCCCTCGCCTACATGATCGGCCGGCTCGAGATCCAGCGGATCCGCCGCGAGGCGGAGGCGGCCCTCGGCGACCGCTTCTCGATCCAGGGCTTCCACGACACGGTCCTCGGCTCGGGCCTGATGCCGCTGCCGGTCCTCGAGCGGCTCGTCCGCGACTGGGTCGACGGCCAGCGCGTGGCCGTGCCGGCGTGATCCGGGCGGGACGGTGAACCCGGCCGACGTCCTGGCCTACGGCCAGCGCGACATCGACGCCATCATCGACCGGTTCCGGCCGGCCGACTGGACGGCGATCGCCCTCGGCACGTGGACGGCCAAGGACCTCGTCGGGCATCTGGGGGCGTTCGAGGCGCGTTTCGCCGAGGTGCTCGGCCGGTTCCTGGAGGAGCCGGTCGAGACCGACCTCGCGAGCGCGCCGACCGAGACCTTCAACGACGACCAGGCGGCGATCCGGGCGGACTGGCCGGTCGAGCGGATCGTCGCCGAGCTGCGCGACGCGCATCGCCAGGTGATGGCCCACGTCGCCCGGATCGCCGGCCGAGCGCTGGCGCGAGGTCGGGACGATCCCCTGGTACGGGCCGCAGTACGCCCTCGACGACCTCGCGGTCTACACGATCTACGGCCACAAGCGGGAGCATGGGCCGCAGCTCGAGGCCGTCCTCGACCGCGGCTGACGTCAGCCGGGCCCCGGGCCGCCCGCGACGGGCCCCGGGCCGCCGGCGACGGACTCCGACGGCGCCGAGCCGCCGTGGGGATCAGGGCAGCGGCGCGATGTCGAAGAGGGTGCTCCGGATGTCCGGGTCGCCGACGGGGTTGCGGGCGTTGACGACCGCGATGAAGACGTTGCCCGACACGGTCTTCGTGCCCTTCGACCCGAACAGCGTGACGCTGATGAGCCGGCCGGACACGCCGCGGTTGGCGAGCCCGAGCCCGATCAGGGCCCCCACGTCGGTCCGGGTGTCGATGGCGAGCATCGCCGAAAGGGCGCTCAGCGTGTAGCCCTTGGTCTGCCAGCGGGCGTACGGCGAGGCGGCATCGTAGGCGACCCCGTTCGCGTCCCGGTCCGGGGAGCCACGGAGGTAGCTGACGCGACCGCTCGTGACGGCTCCGCTCGAGGTCACGAAGGCGTACTCGTTGTTCTCGGTTGCCCCGCCGCCGGTCGAGTGGAACACCGCGTTGGCGATCGCCGTGCCGCTCCGCAGGACCTGGTTCGCGGTCGCGGCGACGACGGCGTCGGTGGCCGCGGTCTCGCGCCGGACCCCGAGATAGACCTGCGAGCGGGTGTCGTCGTAGGCGTCGAAGGTGCCGATCCCCGGCCGGAGGCGGTAGGCGGCGTAGGACCGGGCCGCGACGGCCTGGGCCTTGAGGGCCTCGACCGGCCAGCTCGAGGGCATCTCGGACGGGACGACGCCGCGCAGGTACGACTCCAGGGGGAGCTCGTTGACGACGTCCGCCTTCGGACCCGTGAGGATGACCCGGAGCGTGCCGCGGAAGAGGTCGTACGTCGATGGCAGCGACCAGAGCTGGAGGGTCGTCCCGGGACCGCCCGGCACGATCCGCAGGTCGGTCGGGGCCGGGACATCGGCGATCAACGCCCCCGCCTGATCGGCGACGAGCCGCCAGGTGGTGACCGATCCGGCCGTCGTCGGGATCAGGCGCAGCCGGGCGTCGGCCGGCAGGGCGATCCCGAGCCCGGCCACGGTCGCTGGGCCACCGCGGATGTAGATCGCCAGGGGGCTCGCGGCGGTCGGCACGGCGTCGTCGAGGAGGAGGACCCGGATCGTCGACGCGGCGGAGACGGTTCCGAGCGTGGTCCCCTGGTAGTAGTGGGCGAGGATCGTCGGGGCAGTCTGACCAGCGAGCGCCCGGCCGCGGGCGCCGTACTGCGAGAGGCCCACGCCATGGCCCCAGCCGCTGCCGTAGAACGTCACGGTCGAGCCGAGGGCGGTACCGACCGGGGCGGGCTTGAGGACCCCGGTTGCCGCGTAGAGGTAGGTCACCCCGTAGGCGGCGCTCACCGCCCGGCCGTTCACGGCGCTGATCCGGTACCAGGTGGATCCAGCCTTGGACGTCCCGCACACCGTCGACCAGCTCGAGCCGCTGACCGTCGCGACGACGGTCACCCTCGCGTCGAGCCCGAGACTCGCCTTGAGCGTGGCGGACGTCGTCGTGCCGGTCCGGAGGTTGGCGCCGGAGCAGGCGGGCGCCATCGTCGTCCCGGCCGGCGCAGGCGTCGGGGTCGCAGTCGGTGCCGGCGTGGCGGTCGGCGCGGGGCTCGGCGTCGGGGTGGGCGTCGGCGTCGGGGTGGGCGTTGGGGTCGGCGTCGGCGTTGAGGTCGGCGTCGAGGTGGCGACCGGCGCGGGCGCCGGCACGCTCTTCAGGATGCCGCTCGCGGCGTAGAGATAGGTCACGCCGTAGAGCGTGCTGACCGCCCGGCCATTGACCTGGCTGATCCGGTACCAGGCGGATCCCGACTTCGCCGTCCCGCAGACGGTCGCCCAGCTGGTCCCGCTGACCTTGGCCACCACCGTGACCCTGGCGGACAGCCCGAGCGACACCTTCAGGGTCGTCCGCGTCGAGGTGCCCGTCCGGAGGTTGGCGCCGGAGCAGGCAGGCGCCATCGTCGTCGTCGCCGGCGTGGGAGCCGGCGTTACGGTGGGTGCCACGGTCGGGGTCGGCGCCGTCGTCGGATTCGGTGTCGGGCTCGGCGTCGGGGTCGCCGTCAGGGGCCCCGCCTTCAGGACGCCGGTCGCCGCATAGAGATACGTGACGCCATAGGCGGACTTGACCGTCCGGCCGTTCACGTGGCTGATCCGATACCACGCCGTCCCGCTCTTCGCGGTCGGGCAGCTGGCCGACCAACGGCCGCCGGAGACGGTGGCGACGACCGTCAGGCGCGCGCCGGTCGTGAGCCGGGCCTTGATCGCCGCGGTCGTCGATGCGCTCGTCCGGATGTTCACCGGACTGCAGGCGGGGACCATCGTCGTGGACGCTGCAGCCGCCTGTCCGGCGGCCGCGAGGCCGGCGATCAGGACGACGACGAGCAGGATCGCGCCACGCAGTGCGAGACGGGGCGGGAGCGCGGCGCGCGGGTGGGACATCGGCAGGGGGCCTCCTCTGGCCCGTCCACCATGGCCTCCCGAGCGTCCGACATCCACGACCCGACAGGACTACCCCCGACCGACCCGAAGGGACCAGTGGCCGGTCGGGAGGGCCGGCGCAGGCCCGCCGCACTCGCGATCGTCAGGCGGTCAGCCGCTTGTAGCGGATCCGGTGGGGCTGGTCCGCGGCGGTGCCCAGCTCCCTGTGGCGGAACGCCTCGTAGTCGCTGACATTGCCCTCGAACCAGCGGACCTGGCTGTCGCCCTCGAAGGCCAGGATGTGGGTCGCGATCCGGTCGAGAAACCAGCGGTCGTGGCTGATGACGACGACGCAGCCGGGGAACGTCTCGAGTCCGGCCTCGAGCGCCCGCAGCGTGTCGACGTCGAGGTCGTTGGTCGGCTCGTCGAGGAGGAGGACGTTGCCGCCGGCCTGGAGGAGCTTCGCGAGGTGGACTCGGTTCCGCTCCCCTCCCGACAGCTGGCCGACGAGCTTCTGCTGGTCGGTCCCCCGGAAGTTGAAGCTCGAGACGTAGGCGCGGGCCGGCAGCTCGCGCTTGCCGACGGTGATGACCTCGGCGCCCTGGGTGATCTCCTGGAACACGGTCTTGTCAGCGGCCAGATCGTCGCGGCTCTGGTCGACGTAGCTCATCTGGACCGTGTCGCCGATCGTGATCGAGCCCGCGTCCGGCGCCTCCTGCCCGACGAGCATCCGGAAGAGGGTCGTCTTGCCGGCGCCGTTCGGGCCGATGATCCCGACGATCCCGGCCCTCGGCAGCGAGAACGTCAGGTCCTCGACGAGGAGCTTGTCGCCGTAGCCCTTGCGCAGGCCATCGACCTCGATGACGGTGTCGCCGAGACGCGGACCGGGCGGGATCGCGATCTCGAGCTCGCGTGTCTGGTCCTTCGTCTCGTTCGCCTCCGCGAGGAGCTTCTCGTAGGCCGACAGGCGGGCCTTGCCCTTCGCCTGGCGCGCCTTCGCCCCCATCCGGACCCACTCGAGCTCGCGGGCGAGCGTCCGCTGCCGGGCGTCCACCTGCTTGGACTCGCGGGTCATCCGCTCGAGCTTCTGCTCAAGCCAGCTCGAGTAGTTGCCGGAGAACGGGATGCCGCGGCCGCGGTCGAGCTCGAGGATCCACTTCGCGACGTTGTCGAGGAAGTAGCGATCGTGGGTGACGGCGACGACCGTGCCGTCGTACTCGCCGAGGAACCGCTCCAGCCATTCGACCGACTCGGCGTCGAGGTGGTTGGTGGGCTCGTCGAGGAGCAGCAGGTCGGGGTGGCTCAGGAGCAGGCGGGCCAGCGCCACGCGACGCTTCTCGCCGCCGGACAGGGTCGTCACGGCGGCGTCGTCGGGCGGGCAGCGGAGGGCGTCCATCGCGATGTCGACGTTGCGCTCGAGGTTCCAGGCGTCGGCGGCGTTGATCCGGTCCTCGAGCGCCGACTGCTGGGCGCCGATCGCGTCATAGTCGGCGTCGGGGTCGGACCACTTCGCCATGACCGCGTTGTACTGGTCGATCAGGCCGGCGACCTCGCCGACGCCGTCCATCACGTTGCCCTTGACGTCCTTGGCCGGGTCGAGCTGCGGCTCCTGGCTCAGGTAGCCGACGGTGAAGCCGGGAGTGAGCCGGGCGTCGCCGGTGAACCCGTCGTCGAGGCCGGCCATGATCCTCAGCAGGCTCGACTTGCCGGCCCCGTTCGGCCCGATCACCCCGATCTTGGCCCCCGGGTAGAACGAGATCGAGATGTCCTCGAGCACCGTTCGATCGGGCGGGTAGTGGCGGGCGAGCTTGTAGGACGTGTAGATGAACTCGGCAGGCATGGTCGGCAAGGGTACCGACTGGCTCGCCGCGGCGCGCTGGACGGGCCGGCGCTATGGGCCGGACGGCCCCTCCCCGATCGCGGCCTCAGGCTCCCGGTCGCCGGCGCTGACGATCTTCGCGAACTCGCGCCACAGGATCACGACCAGGAGCGCCGAGCCGACGAACCCGAACCAGAACGGCGCGGTGATCCCGAACTGGCGGGCGAGCAGGCCGCCGATCGGCGTCCCGATCACGATGCCCCCCATGATCGCGATCCGATAGACGCTCCCGACCCGGCCCATCAGCTCGTTCGGCACCGCCCGCTGGCGAACGACGGTCGAGAGCGTTCCCCAGACAAACGCGTGGGCCCCGAAGACGACCAGCATGGCGAGGGCGATCTGGGCCGAGGTCGTCAGGGCGAGGACGAGGTGGGTCACCGTCTCGATCGTCAGCCCGATCCGCATCAGGTTCGCGAGCTTGAACCGTCGCTCGAGGGTGCCGTAGCCGAGCGTTCCGATGATCCCGCCGACCGCGATCGCCGCGGTCATCAGCCCGAACCCGACCTCGTCCATCCCGAGGCGCTGGCCGGCGTAGAGGACGAGCACCGACCACGCCGCGCCGTAGGTCACGTTGAACAGGAGGATCGTCAGGGCGAGCGTCCGCATGGGCGGGTGATGGACGAGCCAGCGGACCCCGTCCGCGATCTCGCGGCGGAGATGCGACTCTCCCGGCGCCCGCTCGGCGCGGGTGCTCGCCGCGACCCGCGAGACGAGGACAGCCCCGAGCGCGAACCCCGCCGCGTTTGCCCCGAACGGGATCGCCATCCCGACGGCGAACAGGAACGCGCCGATCGGCGGCGTGGCCAGCTGGTTCAGGAGCAGGATCGCGCCGTTCTGGCGGGCGTTCGCGACGCCCAGGTCCTCGCGGGCGACGAGGCTCGGGATCAGGGTGCTGCTCGCCGCGTCGGCGAACGTCTCGGCGGTGCCGAGGATGAACAGCGTGACGAGGACGATCGCGATGCTCACCGACCCGGTCACGATCATCGTCGTCAGCACGACGAGGACGAGGGACCGGAAGAGGTTCACGCCGGCGACGATGCGGCGCCGATCGTGGCGATCGGCGACGACGCCCGCGAACAGGCCGAACACGAGATGCGGCAGGTACTCGCTCAGGAGGGCCAGCGAGACGAGGAACGGATCCTGCGTCTGCGATGCGACGAGGAGCGGGCCGGCCGCGATCGCGATCCCGTCGCCGGTGTTCGTGACGATCGAGGCGGCCAGCAGCCAGCGGAAGTCCCGGCCGAGGCGGGCAGGAACGACGAGCTCGATGAGGCGGGCGACGGGTCCGGACACCGGCGGCACGATATCAGCCGGCCGATGAGATCCGCGCCTCGCGGTCGTCAGTCCTGTAGGTTCGGCGGAGATCCGGATCCGACCCGAGCGGAGACGAAGCCATGTCGTTCCAGGCGTATCTCGACAACATCGAGGAGAAGACCGGCAAGACGCCGGCCGAGTTCGTGGCGATGGCCAGGGAGCGCGGCCTCGACGCGCCCGGCACGAAGGCCGGCGCGATCGTCGACTGGCTGAAAGCCGACTACGGCCTCGGCCGGGGACACGCGATGGCCCTCGTCCATGTGATCAAGAACGGCGCCGTGATCAGCGACAAGCACGTCGCCAGCGGCGGGACCCACAGCGACCCGTCGAACACGCTACGGCTGACCGGCGGGGACTCCTAGCGGACCTCGCGGGCCGGGGGAAGGCGGAAGCGACCTCAGTCGCGGGCCTTCACGGTGGCGACATCCACCTCGTTGCCTGCCGCATCCGCGAGCGTCCACCAGGCCGGCGCCTCGGCATCGCGCACCAGGTGGCCGCCGGCGGCGAGCGCGGCGGCGACCCGGGCCTCGGCCCGCTCGTACGGGACCCAGACCGCGACGTGGATGGCGCCCCCGCCCTGACGCGGCTCGTCCATCTCCTCGAACCAGAACGCCGGGTTCCGATTCTGCGGATCGACGAGGTCCTGCTCGGGGCTGTCCGCTCGCCGCTCGTAGCGGAGGGCAGCCTGCCAGAACGGCATCACGTCCGCCGACCGGGCGGCACCGGGAACGATCAGCACGGACTGGACCGCCGTCGGATCGGACGCGAGTCCCTGCTCGAGCGCCACCGCCGAGATCCGGCGGGCCATCTCGACGTCGCGGCGGCTCATCCCGTACCAGTCATCGCCGGTGGTGAGCAGGCGGACCGTGACCGCCTCGGGCCGGAGGTCGACGTCGGGGGCGTGGCCGTCGACGCCCGCGAGCTCGCCGATGGCGGCCGCCAACCGGGCTCCCGCGCTGAACGAGCCGGTCAGGAACCGTGCGCAGGCGCCGTCGCCGACGACGCGCCAGTCCTCGGTCCCCTCGGTCGCATGGAATTCCCTCGCGGTGATGCCGTCGGTGATCGGCTCGGTCATGGTCGTCTGCCTCCGTCCGGGGTTTCGTGGGCATCCATCGTGACGCCATCGACGGTCAGGTCGCGTCATGTACGCAGCGGCGGGCATCGCCGCCACGCGAGCCGCCGCCGGTCAATCGTCCCAGACGACTCGCACCGCGGATGCCACGCCGGGCAGCGGCAGGGTCTCGGCCTCGCGAGCGATCGCCTCGCGTCGTGCCGGCGAGAAGCCGCCCCACGGCCGGACGGTGACCGTGGCCAGGGCCCGCCGCCAGGTGCCGACGATCTCGCCGCCGGCCAGCACCGCGCCCGGCCAGACCCGCGGCGTCCAGAGCGAGGCTCGCCGGGCCGCGTCCGGGACGAGGAGCTCGCGGTCGGCGCCCTGGTGGAGGGTGTACGCGTCGCCGCTCGGGAGGAGCCGGACGGAGCTCGGGTCGGGTCGCTCGCTCGCCGGGGAGCGGAAGGAGGCCTCGTCCGCGGTGAGGATCCACCCGTCCCCGACCGGGGTGCCGACGGCCGTCAGCTCGGCGGCGAGGCTGTCCACGATCGCCTCGGCGCGCCTCGGCTTGATCCCGGCCCAGGTGCCGAACGCGGCCGCGGTTGTCGGACCTGATCCGTGCAGGAAGCGACGGGCGAGCTCGCGGCGGGCGTCCTGCGGGTCGACGTCGGGCGCCGGCACCGTCCAGATCGTGGGCTGGCGGGCGCCGTCCCAGCGGATGAGGACGCGGCCGGTCGGAGCCGCGTAGCGCAGGGCGTTCGGCGTGATCCCCATCCCGTGGCCCGCCCGGCCGAACGGCATCCGCCGGCCGTCGAGGAAGGCCTCGAGCCGGTCCGCGGTTCCGACGGCGCGGCGCAGACCCGCGGGGTCGTCGGGCAGCCGCCCGAGGGTGAAGATCGCCCGATCGTCAGCCGCGATCACGTAGGCGCTGAACCGCGGTCCCCACGTCTGGACGAACACCGGGTCCTCCCAGGCCGCCGGCAGGGTGCCATCCAGGCGGGCGTGGACCGAGAGGACCGCCGCGCGCGGCATCGAGTCGGTGAGGCCCATCGACGCGGCGCGGCGGAGGGACGCCGGGCCGGGCGGGAGGCGCTCCTCGAGCGCGCCGACGCGGCGCCGGTGGGCGAGGATCTGCTCACGGGTCAGGGCGAGGCGGGCCGTCATGTCGGCGCCATCCTGCCACGGCCAGGTCGGCGGCCTGCGCTCGGGCCGACGGCGGGCGGCACAGGTGCCTAGAATCTGCCGGTGAAGAAGATCGGGTTCCTCTCGTTCGGGCATTGGTCGGCGTCGCCCTACTCGCAGGTCCGGACGGGCTCGGACGCGCTCATCCAGTCGATCGAGCTCGCCGAGGCGGCCGAGGACCTGGGGGCCGACGGCGCCTACTTCCGGGTCCACCACTTCGCCCAGCAGCTCGCGTCGCCGTTCCCGCTCCTGGCGGCGATCGGGGCACGGACCAAGCGGATCGAGATCGGCACCGCCGTCATCGACATGCGCTACGAGAACCCGCTCTCCATGGTCGAGGACGCCGGGGCCGCCGACCTCATCGCCGGCGGCCGTCTCCAGCTCGGGATCAGCCGCGGCTCGCCGGAGCAGGTCATCGACGGCTACCGCTACTTCGGCTACGCGCCGGCCGAGGGCGAGACCGACGCCGACATGGCCCGCCAGCACACCGAGGTCTTCCTGCAGGCCCTCTCGGGCGTCGGGTTCGCCGAGCCGAACCCGTCGCCGATGTTCCCGAACCCGCCCGGCCTGCTTCGCCCCGAGCCGCACTCGCCGGGCCTCCGCGACCGGATCTGGTGGGGCGCCGGATCGCGCGCGACCGCCGAGTGGACCGGGCAGCAGGGCATGAACCTGATGTCCTCGACGCTCCTGACCGAGGACGCCGGCGTGCCGTTCCACGAGCTCCAGGCGGAGCAGATCCAGCGCTTCCGCGAGGCGTGGACGGCGGCCGGCCACGAGCGCGAGCCGCGGGTGTCGGTCAGTCGCAGCATCTTCGCCCTCGTCGACGACCGGGATCGCGCCTACTTCGGGCGCGGCAACCAGGCGACCGATCAGGTCGGCTACATCGACCCGCAGACCAGGGCGATCTTCGGGCGGTCATACGCCGCGGAGCCCGACGTCCTCGTCAGGGAGCTCGCCGGCGACACCGCGATCCAGGCCGCTGACACGCTCCTGCTGACCGTCCCGAACCAGCTCGGCGTCGAGTACAACGCCCATGCCATCGAGAGCATCCTCCGATACGTCGCCCCGGAGCTCGGCTGGCGGTAGGCGTTCGGGAGCGACGACGACGTCGCAGCCGATCCCCTGTCAGGTGCGGAGGACCTTCTCCAGCGCCCTGCCCTTCGCGAGCTCGTCCACGAGCTTGTCGAGATAGCGGACCTGCTGCACGAGCGGGTCCTCGATCGTCTCGACGCGCACGCCGCAGATCAGGCCCGTGATCAGCCCCGCGTTGGGGTTCAGGCGGGCCCCCGCGAAGAAGTCAGCGAAGTTCGTGCCGGCGGCGAGGTGTCGCTCGAGCTCGACCTTGTCGAATCCGGTCAGCCAGCGGATCACGGCGTCGAGCTCGTCCCCGGTTCGGCCCTTCCTCTGCAGCTTCGTGAGGTACAGCGGGTAGACCGTAGCCACGGGCATCGAGGAGAACCGGTGTCCAGTCGTCGCGGTCATTGCGCCCGTCGATGCTCCAGGGTTGGGTGGGAAGTGGCGCCCCCGGACGGATTCGAACCGCCGACGCCGGCCTTAGGACGGCCGCGCTCTATCCACTGAGCTACGGGGGCGCGACCTCCATCGTAGCGCGCCGCGGTCCCGATCCACCGCTGAGCCGCCGGGCGTTACCCGATCCCGATCCGGTTGATCCCGATCATCCGGTGGTAATGCGAGACGAACGTGTCGCGATGGATCACGTGACCGGCGGCGTCACGGACGGTCCGCGTCACGACGACGTCCTTGCCGTCGACCGGCCATTCGGTCCGCTCGCTCGTGCCGGCTTTCAGCTCGGTCGTCCGGACGACCGAATCGGCACCGGGGACGACGTTCGACACGGCCGGCCGGCTCAGCGACACGGTCCGACCGTTCGGGACCGACCAGATCTCGTAGCGGACGTAGCCCGGCGAGGCAAAGCCCCGGATCAGGATCGGGTACTTCGTGTCGTTCCGGAAGCGCATCGTCTGGGAGCCCGACACCGTCGCGTCGAGGCCGAGCGGGTAGCGCGTGATGTAGTACCAGTGCGGCTGCCGCTGGAGGATCTCGAAGCCACCGCGGAGAGCCGCGTTGAACAGCGTCGTCGAGGCGGCACAGATCCCGCCGGCGAGCGCCTTGCCCTCGACGGAGTGGCCGCCGACGATCGCCCCGCCGAGCTTGTAGCCGGTCCGGAAGCTGACCTCGCCGAGCCCGGCCCAGAAATCGAACACGGCACCGGGCTGGACGACCGTCCCGTTGAGGGTCCGGGTCGGGACGCTGATGTTCGCGCTGAAGCCGTTGTGGGCGGAGGACTGGTAGTGCGTCGTCCAGGCGCCGACCTGGACCATGAGCGGCGCCGTCTTCGCCGCCTCCTCGCTCGTCATCTTCGGGGCGACGACCGCGACGGCGAGCTCGACCGGCTCGACCGACGACGCGGTCGCCCGAGCCTCCAGGGCGGTCGCGATCGCGTCGGCGCTCACCGCGGCGTCGAGGGCCTGACCGGCGCGATCGGCGACCGAGCCGACGATCCGGCCGCGCTTGTCGCGGAGGAACACCGCATCGCGGACCGGCCGGGCGACGCGCTTCGCGATCGACGCCAGCGCGGTCTCGATCTTGGGCCGGTCGAGGGTCGGCCGGTACTCGCCGTCGACCCAGCCGAAGGACAGCCAGGTCCGGATCGTGGCGGCCTTGATCACCCAGCTGCTCGTGCCGCTCGCGACCGTGAGGTTGCCGACGACCTGTCCGGCGGCGATCGCCGCGTCGGCCGCCTGATCGGTCGTCAGCCGCGGCGCCAGGCGCTCGACCGGGGCCGTGATCTCGACCGTCCCGCGGGCCGCCGGATCGCCCAGGACCGCCTCGACGGCCGCGAGCGCCGCCGCCTGGTCGATCCGGCGCCCGTCGTACGACCGGGTGAGCGACAGGCCGGCCGGGGCCGTGACGACCGAGGCGTCGATCGGATTGAGCGTCATCCGGTCGGCGAAGGCGGCGAGGGCCGTGGCGGCCTTCGCCTCGTCGTAGCCGACCCGCAGGCCGACGGCCTGGGACTGGAGCCGGAGGCGGATGGCGGCGATCGACTCGTCGAGCCACGAGCCGCCGCGGCCGAGGGCGGTCGCGTCGGCGACCATCGAATCGACCTCGACGTGACGACCGACGTCGACGAATGCCAGGGTGGTCGTCCCGACGCTCGTCCGGACCACGACCGAGCCACTCGCGACATCCGCGGTGCGCGACGCGAGCAGCGACCGGGCCTCATCCGCGGTCAGCCCGCCGAGGTCGACACCGCCGGCGCTGACGCCGGGCAGAATCCGCCCGAGCTCGCGCTCGTGGAGGACGGCCAGGCCGCCGACCACCGCCGCGACGCCGAGGACGGCGGTGATGACGAAGAGCACGAGAAGGCGACCCGGCCGCGCCACGCGCCGGCTGTGTTCGAGATCCAGTGTCTGATCGGAGACCGCCATCGCCCCATCCCTCGCGGTGGCCGGCGGGATCGCCCGCCAGCGGCACGCATCATCGGGTGCTGCTGCCCTGACGTCCAGTGCCAGGATTCCGTGACTGGGATGAGTCGGAGGTCCCGGTCCGGTCCCGGGTGGCGTTTGCGGCTCGTCCCGGGCGACACGAGGCGGAGACGAGGGGCCGCGCGGATCGATCCTAGAATGGCGGCTGCGATGACCACCCCCCTCCCCGAGCTCGTCCTCTACACCCGGCCGGGCTGTCACCTGTGCGACGACGCGCGCGCGATCGTCCAGGGCCTCCTCGAGGACCGTGCCGCGCGCGGCCGCCGGACGGCTGCCCTCCACGAGCGCGACATCAGCGGCGACGCCGAGTTGGAGCGGCGGTTCTTCGCCTCGATCCCGGTCGTCGAGCTGGCCGGCCGCCGGCTCGAGCTCGCGACCTCCGCCGCGAAGCTGCGCGCCTTCATCGACGACGCGCTCGAGGGGGGCCTCGCGTGAGCGGCGACAACCTGACGATCCTCGTCGCCCTCGCCGCGGGCGTCCTGAGCTTCCTCAGCCCGTGCGTGCTGCCGCTCGTTCCGGCGTACCTCGGGCAGCTCACCGCGGTCGCCGTCGCCGACGCCGAGCGGACGACGGCGACGGCCCCTGTCGACGCTCCGGTCGGCCGTCCGGCCGCTGCCGGACGCGCGTCGCGCTGGGTCGCCTTCCGGCACGCGCTCGCGTACGTCGCGGGGTTCGGCGCCGTGTTCACCCTCCTCGGGGTGACCGCGACCTTCGCGGCGGCCGGCCTGTCGCCGTGGATGCCGGTGCTCCGCCAGGTCGGCGGGGTGATCCTCGTCGTCCTCGGGCTGAACCTGGCGGGTCTCCTCCGGATCCCGTCCCTCGATCGCACCTGGCGGCCGCTCGACGCGGGCGCGTCCTCGTCGGTCGCGTCGGCGACGGGCTCGATGTCCTTCGCCCCGGCGGGCGGCCCGGGTCTTGGTGACCGGCTCGGCGGCCGGCTCGTCAGCAGCCGCGGCGGCTGGATCGCGAGCTTCGGGCTGGGCGCGATCTTCGCGATCGGCTGGACGCCCTGCATCGGCGTCATCCTCGGCGGGATCCTCGGGCTCGCGTCGTCGTCGGCGACGGTCGGCCAGGGCGCGATCCTGCTCCTCGCCTACACCGCCGGCCTCGGCCTGCCATTCCTCGCCATCGCCCTCGTCTACGACCGGGCGCCCGCCCTCCTCCGGCCGCTCGTTCGCCACGGCCGGGCGGTGTCGATCGTGGGCGGCCTCCTCGTGGTCCTGATCGGGTTCGCGATGATCTTCAACTGGCTCTCCCTCCTCGCCCAGTACGTCCCGTTCAACTCGCAGATCTGAGGGCTCGTGACCGACCGTCCCGACTTCACCCACCGCCGCGAGCGACGCGGCCTGATCGGGCCGTTCGGGGGTCGCCAGCTGCTGGCGGGGGCGATCGTCGTGATCGTCACGGCGGTCCTTCTCGTCGTCGTCACGACGCCCCTCGGGAGCGCGACGCCGATCGGACCGGGCGACCCGCGGGCGACGCAGTACGTCCTCGACGCGAGCGCCCGGATCGGCGTCCGGCCGGGCGAGATCGCGCCGGAGCTCGAGGTGACGCGGGCCGATGGAACGACGTTCCAGCTGGCCGACCTCGACGGCCGGCCGGTCCGGCTGGCCGACCTCCGGGGCAAGGCCGTCTGGCTGAACTTCTGGGCGTCGTGGTGCCCGCCGTGCCAGTCGGAGACGCCGATCCTCCGCGACGTCGCCGACGAGTATCGCGACCGGGGCCTCGTCGTCATCGGGATCAGCGTCCAGGAATCGAGCGCCGCGAACGTCGCCGCCTACGCCGCGAAGTACCAGCTCGGCTACACGATCGCGGCCGACGTGACGGGCGAGATCTACGCGCTCTACCGGCCGCCGGGGCTTCCGACCCAGGTCTTCATCGGCCCCGACGGCGCCGTCCGCTCGTTCGTCCTGGCGCCGCTGACGATGGCCGGCGCCATCGCCCAGGTCGAGGCGATCCTGCCGGCCGCAGCGAGCGCCGCGCCGGGCACGCAACCGAGCGCCGCGGCGACGCCGCCGGCCAGCGCCGAGCCGTCCGGACCGGCGGCGCCCTGACGGCTCGGGAAAACGTCGACTCGGGCGATGGCGGTTCGTCGCCCGGGTGAACCCGCCCGGGCCTCGGGCGGTCGCAGGAGGGTTCGATCGTGCGCTACGTCCTCTTCACCTTCGCCGGGCCGGAGCGGGTCGCCGAGTGGGAGGCGATGACGCCCGCCGAGAAGCAGGCCGACATCGGCCGGGTGCTCGGCTGGTTCCGGGAGCACGGCCAGGCCGGCCGGATCAAGGGCGGTGAGGAGCTCGGCCGTCCGGCGCTCGCCCGGACGGTCCGCAAGCGGGGCATCAGCGACGGGCCGTTCATCGAGACCAAGGAGGTCCTCGGCGGCTTCATCATCGTCGACGTCGAGTCGGAGGCGGTCGCCCTCGAGATGGCCCGGACCTGGCCCGGGATCGTGCACGACGGCGACCGGGTCGAGGTCTGGCCGGTCGGCTCGGTCGAGGACGATGTCGCCGCCGAGGCCGCCGCCGAAGCCGCGGCGCCAGAGAGCCGGACACGATGAAAGCCGGCTCGCACGACGCGGCCGGCTTCGGATGAGGGCGGATGATCGACGGACCGCCGAGGCGGAATCAATGCCAGCTCCGTAGCCGTTCGGCATCCCGCCGTCGGGTCTACGCGTCGCCGGACTCAGGTTTCGTTGTCCGGCGGTCCGTCTGTCTGATCGCAATCTAGACCGGACCCCCCTGCACCGATACCTGCCAGAAGTCAGGAAGCATCTAGGACTCGTGACACGGGCCGCCTACGTCATGCGTCCCGACCCGACCGGGCTCGGCCACGCGGCACGGTCAGGGAGAACGACCTCAATCGGCCGTGTAGCGGTAGCGGTCGCGGTCGCGCACGAGCCGCCCCACCGGATGCTCCATCTCGTGCGAGAGGACGATCGTCCAGGCGTCGTCGGCCGCCTCGGCGAAGAGGGCACCCTTCACGACGACCGAATTGAGCGGGAAGTCGTCGAAGGCGGTGACCCACCGCGGGTTGGCGCTCCACGGTCGCATCGCGAGATCGCCGAAGAAGGCCAGCGGCGGCGCGCCGGGTGCCCGGACGACGATCGCCTGGTGGCCGGCGGAGTGGCCGCCGGTCGGGATGACGGACACGCCCGGCAGGAGCTCACGCTCACCGTCGGCCCAGCCCTCCGCGCCCCAGTCCCGGACGAGCTGGAGCTCGGGCTGGACATAGCTCGCGACGAGCCGCGGGTTGTCGCCGAGGGCGATCTCCCATTCCGCCCGCTGGGCCACGATCGATGCCCGCGGGAACGCCCGCGACCCGTCCGCGGCGAGGAGCCCGCCGGCGTGGTCGAAGTGGAGATGGCTCATCGCGACGACGTCGACCGAGGCCGGGTCGAAGTCCGCGTCGCGGAGGGCGGGCACGATCCACGGGCCCTCGTAGCCGCGCATCGCCCGGTTCTTGGCGTCGAGCCGGTCGCCGATCCCGGTCTCGACGAGGACCCGCCCGGCCGGCGTCTCGATCAGGAGGCAGTTCAGGGCCTGGAGGAGGCGGTTCTCCGGGTCGATCTCCGTCGTCACCCAGCGGTCCCACAGGATTCGCGGGACCGGCCCGAACAGCGCCCCTGCGTCGGACCGGAACGTCCCGGCCTGGACGAGCGCGACCGAGACCCCGCCGCCGAGGTCGCGCCGCCAGTCGACGGCATCGCCGATGCTCATCGCGACGATGCCGGCTCGACGAACCCGGGGCGAAGCTCCATCGGCACCGAATCCTCCTCCGTCGTCACGAGATCGAGGGTCAGCGGCGACCGCGCGAGCGAGCTGGATCCACCGCGCATCTCGCCGATCGAGCCCGCCCGAAACTGGCGACCGAGGGCGAGGTACTGACGCTGGTAGCGCGATCCGAGGTCCGCGCCGTAGAGCTTGTCGGGCTCCTCCTGCATCCGCTCGAACGTCAGCTTGCAGAGCGTCTGGCCGTGCTCCAGGGCGAACGAGACGTCGTGGGCGCGAACCTCGAGAACCGCGGCCGTCCCCGGCAGCTGGCCGTCGGGAACGACCCCGAACCCGGGATCGAAGAAGCCGGCGTAGTGCGTCCGGAGCTCGCCGCTCGTGGGGTCGTAGGCGGCCATCTCGGCGGCCAGCGAGGCCGGGACGCGGACGCGCTCGCGGGACACGAGGAGGTAGAACTCCTCCGGTTCCAGGATCAGCTTGCCGTGGCGGTCGGCCGACACCCGCTCCCAGAAGTCGCGGATCTCGTACTTGGCGGTCTGGTCGAGGTCGATCAGGGCGCTGTTCCGCCGGGCTCGATAGCCGACGTACTGGAGCTTCGCCTGGCGGGACAGGTCGACGCTCAGGAACAGACCGCCGCTGACCGGCGCGCGCTCGTGCGACTCGACGGTCCGCGAGGCGAACACGAGCGGCTCGCGGTCGTGCCAGGCGATCAGGTCCTGGTCCGACACCGGCGCATCGCCGAGGACGAATTGCAGCTGATTGAGGCGCAGGCCGGCGCGAACGCGGATCGTGAAGGAACGCGGCACGACCTCGACGTACAGGCGGCCCTCATAGCCCCGCTTGACCTCGTCGAAGCGCTCGCCGCGATCGGTCAGCAATCGCGTGAAGATGTCCAGGCGACCGGTGGAGCTGCGGGGGTTCGCCCGCGCCTTGAGGTCCTCCGGAAGCTTCAGCGACTCGTTGAGCTCCACGAGATACGGCCGGCCCTGCTCGAGGACCGCCCCCTCGCGGAGATCGATCTCGTCCATCTGGAAGGTCTCGAGCTGCTCCTCGACCGAGCGCCGGCCCGGCAGGAAGCTGGAGCGCAGCCGGTAGGCGCGTCTGCCGAGGGTCAGGTCGAGGCTGGCCGGCTGGACGTGGCGGTCCTCGATCCGGGCGACCGAGCTCACCCAGCCCGCCTCGATCGCGGCCTTGATCGCCTGCCGCGGCAGCACTCCGGGCGAATGGCTGACCATGCTCACCTCGCGCCCGCGCCGTGGTCGGCGCGCCAGGGTCGAATGCTAGCCGCGGCGGCGATCGCCGGGCGCGCACCCGAGCGCCGCGCGGACGAGGCCGCCGGAACGGCTGCTCATCGGCCCGCCTTGCCGGCCTTGCCCGCCTTCCCCACCCGGCTGCTGCCGGGCCGGACGTCGAGGACGACCGTCTCGTCGCCGCGCTCCGCGTACAGGCTGTCGACCTCGCGCTTCAGCGCCTCGAGGTCGTCGAAGCTCTGGTACACGCTGGCGAACCGGATGTAGGCGATCTGGTCGAGCTCGCGCAGCTTGGCCATCGCGAGCGCCCCGACGCGCGACGAGTCGACCTCGGTCGCGCCCTGGGAGCGGAGCTCGGCCTCGATCGCGTCGGCGGCCTTGTCGGCGGCGTCCTCCGGGACGGGCCGGCGGGTGAGCGCCTTGCGGAGGCCCGCGGCGAGCTTCTCGCGGTCGAACTCCTGGCGGCCGCCGTCGCGCTTGACGATGACGAGGCGGGCGGCCTCGACCCGCTCGTAGGTCGTGAACCGGGTCGCGCACGAGGAGCACTCCCGGCGACGGCGGATCGTCGCCGCGTCGTCGAGATCGCGGGAATCGACGACGCGCGTCTCGCGCTCACCGCAATGTGGACAGCGCATCCGGGCTCCTGATCGCTTCCACCACTACCGCTTGTGGTGTCGACCGATGATACCACTACATAGGGGGTGGCTCGGGGCTGATGTCGCTCAATCAAACCAGTCGAGGACCTCGACGAGCGAGTCGACGACGATGTCGGCCGCGGCGAGATCGAACGGACCCCCCGCGCGGACGCCGACCGCGGCGATGCCGGCCGCCCGGAGCGCCGCGATCCCCGCCGGCGAGTCCTCGAACCCGACAGCGTCAGCGGGGTCGACGCCGAGGCCGCCGCAGGCGGCAAGGTAAACGTCGGGCGCCGGCTTTGCCGCGCCGGCCTCGCCGGCGGTCACGATCGTCGCGAAGCGGCCGGACAGCCCGATCCGATCCAGCGCCAGCGCGACGAGACGGCGGTCCGTGTTCGACGCGAGCCCGAGGGGCAGGCGGCTCCCGATGCGCTCGACCAGGGCGGCGGCACCGGGCTGGGCCCGCCCCTCGCGGGCGATCAGGCCGCGCATCCGCCCGATCAGCTCGGCCCTGAGCTCTGCGACCGCGGTCGTCGGCAGCCCGAGGCGCGCGGCGTACATCTCGAGGGACGCGTCGATCGAGCGGCCGATCGTCGCGAGGCGGTCGTCCGGCGTGAGCCGGCCGCCGCGCGCCTCGACGACGGCGGCCTCCGCCCGGCCCCACAGCGGCTCGCTGTCGATGAGGAGCCCGTCAAGATCGAACACGGCCGCCCGGAAGCGACCGGGCAGCGGGAACATGCAGCGCCCCCGGCGGAGCCGGGGGCGCATGGGTTGGCGGGGCTCGGGCGGATCGCCGAGGGTCACTCGGGCGGAAGCTCCCGGTAGACGAGGTCGATGTCGATCCCCTGGCTCCGTCGGATCAGCTTCGCGCCGTAGTACACGACGAGGCCGACGACGATGATCATCCCCATGAACGCCGGGACCCACCAGGCGTTGTCCGACGAGCCGATCGCCAGTGGCGGATAGGCCAGGACGCAGTAGGTGAGGAACAGCATCACGAGGATCGCCAGCGGGGCGACGATCTTGAGGACCGGGATCCCGCCGACAGTGATGTTGGCCGGCGACGCCTGATACAGATCGGGCCGGCGGTCGGGGAACGTAAAGGCGGCCACGGCCACGATCACGATGCAGACGACGCCGGCGATGACGCCCAGGGCGAGCCAGGTATTGAAGTCGGTCGACCACACGCTCCAGGCGAGCATCGCGGTCACGATCCCCATGACGAGGAGGATCGCCGGCACGGGCGAGTGGGTCCGCGCGTTGACCTCCGAGAACTTCTCGGGAAGGAGCCGGTCGAACGCCCAGGCGAACACCGTTCGGATGGGCATGAACGTGTTGCCGACCATCGCCGGGAGGCTCCAGAAGAGGAACGAGCCGACGATCAGGATCGTGAGCACCGGGATGTTGTAGACCAGGGCCGCGAGGACTTGATAGAAGGCTCCACCGGGGATCGCGTAGCCGCTGTCGGCCGTGTTCGCCGCGACGACGAAGTCGAAGCCGGTGACCTTGAACAGGAGGGCCGCGCCGAGAGCGATGAAGATCACGTCCCAGGCCAGCGCGCCGAACATGATCGTCATCTGGCGGCGGCGGTTCATCGCGCTCTTGAGCTCGCCCGAGAGGTAGACCGACCACCAGTTCCACATCATGAAGGTCATCACGACGAAGATGGCCGGCAGGGTCATGGCGCTATCGCCGAGGTCGGGGCTGATGCCCTTGACCCCCGCGGTGTCGATGACCGACGACATCGTCCCGCCGCCCGCGGCCGTGTTGACGCTGTCGAAGTTCTTCTGGAAGTCCGCGGTCGTGCCGAGGAGCAGGACGAGGAACGCGAAGAAGGTGCCGAGCGAGGCGATGATCCAGAAGACGTTCTGCCAGCGGAAGGTCGTCCGCGTGCCCGCGATCAGGACCGCGGTGAGCAGGACGATCATGAACAGGCCGCCGATGAACGTCCACAGCTTGTCGTTCTGGAAGCGGTCGCCCCATTCGTTGAGGACGGGCATCCCGAGCAGGGTCCCGAGGGCACCCAGGACGGGACCGAGGGCGAGGACCGCGAAGTAGCGGGCCCAGAAGGTCGCGCCGATCATCGCCGAGAGCGCCGCCCCGAAGTTCGAGATCAGGGCGAGGGGCGGCGCCAGGATCCGGCTGACCCAGACGTAGTCGCCGCCGGTCCGGGGCATGCTCGACGCGAGCAGCGCCATCATCACGAGGACGGGGATGTTGATCACGAACGCGATCAGCGTGACGGCGACGAAGTCCGCCTTCGGGAACGTCCCGAGTGCCCAGAACAGACCGAACGCCAGCGTCGCGCCGACCGGGGCCGAGAACACCGCGTTGAAGATCGTCGCGTCAACCGCCGACGCCTCCCGGACGAGGCCGGTGCTTTGACGCACGAACAGCCGGCTTCCGCCGGGCCCTGACGATGCCATTCCTTCCTCCTGGCTCGCGGGTCCCTCCACCCGCAGCCGCGTCCTTGACAGCCGAACGGTTGCCAGCGATAGTCGAACACAATCGAACACCTTTCGTCAACGGGTAATGTTCCTCTTCCGCCGAGATGTCGATGCCCACCGCCGAGCCCCGCACCGGAAACGACGCAAACCCGCCGCCGGCCGAGGCCACCGCACGCCGGCCGATCCACGCCGTGGACCGCCGCCACGAGATCCTCACCCGCGTCGCCGCGGAGCAGGCCATCCACGTCCCGGACCTCGCCCGCGAGCTGGGCGTGTCCGAGATGACGATCCGGCGCGACATCCGGCGCCTCGAGCGTGACGGGTTCGTCCGCCAGACCTACGGTGGCGCGACGGCCCACCTGACCCGCTCGTTCGACGTGTCCTTCAACGCCCGCGCCCTCGAGCATGCGCCGGAGAAGCGCATGATCGGGATGCGCGCCACCGAGCTCGTCGGGTCCGCTCGGGTCCTCTTCGTCGGAATCGGCACGACCGCCGAGCAGTTCGCCCGGTACCTGCCCGCCCGCGACGATCTCACGGTCGTGACGGCCTCCCTGCCCATCGCCAGCCTCCTCGGAACCCGGGCGGTCCGAGTGGTCTGCCTGGGCGGCGCGATCCTGCGCGACGAGCTGAGCTGCATCGGATCGGCCGCGATCCGCACGCTCTCGACCTACCGCTTCGACCTCGCCGTGATCGGCGCGGCCGGCCTCTCGGCCCAGTGGGGCATCACCGAGCTGACCGACGAGGAAGCCGAGGTCCAGCGGACCGCGCTCGAGCGGGCGGAACGGGTGGTCGTGATCGCCGACGGCTCGAAGATCGGCGGCGCCACCTCCGCGGTCGTCGCCCCGGCCGACCGGATCAGGACGATCGTCACCGACGCGTCCGCCCCCGGCCCGGAGCTCGCCCGCCTGAGATCCGCCGGGATCGAGATCGTGACCGCCCGCCCGCGGAGTCGCGGCTCGGACTCCGCCGCGGCGTCCCCCTTCCCTGCCGACACCCCGAGGAGGAACCCCTGATGGATGTGCTCGAGCGGACGTTCGGCGTCCGCAAGCCGGTGATCGGGATGCTCCACTTCCCGGCCCTGCCGGGGCGCCCCAAGCACGACCGCGGCGCCGGGATCGGGCTGCTCGTGGACGTCCTCGGACGGGACCTGGAGCGGCTCCAGGCGGCCGGCCTCGACGGTCTCCTGTTCTGCAACGAGGCGGACCTTCCCTATCAGCTGGCGGTCGGACCCGAGATTCCGGCGGCGATGGCCTCCGTCGTCGGCCAGCTCCGGCGCGACGTCAGGGTCCCGTTCGGGGTGAACATCCTGTGGGACGCGACCGCCAGCCTGGCGGTCGCCCGGGCGACCGGCGCGCGCTTCATCCGGGAGGTGCTGACCGGGGTCTACGAGAGCGACCTCGGGATGATCGCCCCGGCGATCGGCGAGATCGCCGGCTATCGGACGATGATCGGGGCCGACGACGTCCTCCTCTTCGACAACGTCATGCCCGAGTTCGCGAGCGCGATCGGCTCGCGGACCGTCGCCGACCGGGCCCGTG
This sequence comes from uncultured Chloroflexia bacterium, assembly GCA_963710105.1. Classification (GTDB taxonomy): domain Bacteria; phylum Chloroflexota; class Limnocylindria; order Limnocylindrales; family CSP1-4; genus CF-46. The sequence goes on along the minus strand of CAVPYV010000001.1, from coordinate 1,245,772 downwards.
GGGCGGCCTTCCTCGGCGTGGATGCGATCCTGATCAGCGGGCCCGCCGCCGGCGTGCCGTTCGCGATGAGCGACCTGGCCGCGGCCAAGGAGGCGGTCCCGGGCACGGCGGTGATCGCCAACACCGGGGTCCGCGCCGAGCGGATGGCCGAGATCTTCGCCGTCGCGGACGGGGCGATCGTCGGGACGAGCCTGAAGGTCGACGGGATCACCTGGAACGAGGTCGATCCGGCCCGCGCCGAGCGGCTGATGGACGCCGCGCGGAACGCCCGGACGGCGACCGCGGCGGGGACCTGACGACCGTGGCTCACCGGACGAAGGTCTACTTCGCGACCGACCTCCACGGCTCGTCGAAATGCTTCCGGAAGTACGTCAACGCGGCGAGCATCTACCGGGCCGACGCCCTGGTCCTCGGCGCGGACCTGGCCGGCAAGGCGATCCAGACGATCGTGGCCCAACCGGGCGGCCGCTGGCACTGCCGGTTCATCGGAACCGACCACGACGCGGACGGTCCCGAGGAGCTCGCCGCGCTCGAACGCCTGATCGAAGACCATGGCTATTACCCGCTCCGCGTGGAGCCCGGCGAATTCGAGCGGCTCGAGGCAGCCGGCGAGGTCGATGCCGTCTTCCTGGGGTTGATGAAGGACCGCCTCGCGTCGTGGATGCAGCTCGCCGACGAGCGTCTCCGGCCGCTCGGAATCCCGCTGTACGTGATGCTCGGCAACGACGACCCGAACGAGCTCCAGGTCGTGCTGGACGAGGCGACCTGGGCGACGGCCGCCGAAGGCAAGGTGATCGCGCTCGATGACGACCACGAGCTCGCCTCGTGGGGCTACTCGAACGTGACCCCCTGGAACAGCCACCGGGAGCAGACCGAGGAGGAGCTCGCGGCCTCCCTCGCCACGCTCATGAGCCAGGTGCGCGACCCGGGGCGGGCGATTCTCAACCTCCACGCCCCGCCGCTCGGCAGCGGGCTCGACGACGCGCCGGTGCTCGACGCGGACCTCCGGGTCGTCCAGGTCATGGGCCAGGTGAAGTTCGGGCCGGTCGGCAGCGCGGCGGTCCGCGAGGTCCTGGAGCGAGCCCAGCCGCTCGTCGGGCTCCACGGTCACATCCACGAGTCATCCGCGATCCGCCGGATCGGCCGGACGATCGCGATCAACCCCGGGAGCGACTACTCCACCGGCGCCCTGAACGGGGCCCTGGTGACCCTCGAGCGGGACAAGGTCACCGCGCACCAGCTCGTCCGCGGATGAAGCCCGGCGGCCGCGCCGCTGCCGGAGGCGCCGCCGGCCCCGACGACCCGGCCTGGCGGGACGTCCTCGTCGCGCTCGACATCGGAACGTCGGGCGCGCGGGCGGCCGCCTTCGACCTCGACGGCCGGCGCCGGCTCGAGGTCCGCCGTGGCTATCCGACGGAATCGCCGCGACCGGGCTGGGCCGAGCAGGATCCCGCCCGCTGGCGCTCGGCCGGGCTCGCCGCGCTGACGGAGCTCGTCGCCCGCATCGGCCGCGGCAGGCGCGTCCACGCAATCGGGTTGACCGGCCAGTGCCCGTCGCTCGTCGTCCTCGACCGTTCGGACCGTCCGCTCGGTCCCGGCCTGATCTACCGCGACAACCGCGCCGCGGCAGAGGCGGCCTGGATCCGGGACCGGCTCGGCGACGCCGAGATCCATCGCCGGACCGGGCATCTGCCGGCCGCCTTCCATGTCGCCCCGAAGCTGCTGTGGCTCCAGCGTGAGCGGCCGGCGACGTGGGACCGCGTGACGCTCGCCCTCCAGCCACGCGACTGGCTCGCGCTGACCCTGACCGGCGAGCGGGCAACGGACGGGACGCACGCCGCGGCGACCCTGGTCCAGGACCTCGCGACCCGCGCCTGGGCGGCGGACCTGCTGGCGACGCTCGGTCTGCCCGCGGAGATCCTGCCGCCGATCCTTGGCTCGACGGAGGTCGTCGGGCGCCTCCGCCCCGTGATTGCCCGGCGGATCGGGCTATCGAGCGACACGCCGGTCGTCATCGGCGGTGCCGACAGCCAGGCCTGCGCCCTCGGCGCCGGCGTTCTCGACTCCGGTCCGGTCAGCGAGATGGCCGGGTCGTCGACCTGCCTCAATGCCGTCGTCCGGGAGCCGCTCGCCACCCTCGAAGTCACGCATTACCCGCACGTCGTCGGGCCGCTGCTCACGACCGAGACGGGCCTGAACACGACGGGGGCGGCCGTCGCCTGGCTGGCCGACCTGGCCTACGCCGGACGGTCCGGCCGGGCCGGACCCGCGGACTACGGCCGGCTCGATGCCGAGGCGGGCGCCGTCCCGCCGGGCGCCGACGGCGTCCTCGCCCTGGCCGTCCTGGGCGACGGCGAGCGCACGGACCCCGACCTCCGGGGTTCGGTCGTCGGCCTGTCGCTGCGCCACGATCGAGGCACCCTCGCGAGGGCCGTGCTGGAGGGCGCGGCCTTCGCCATCCGCGCCCAGCTGGATCTCCTGCGAGCTGGCGGCGCGCCGCCGACCGAGCTCCGGATCTCCGGCGGGGACACGCGTCTCGCCACCTGGAACCGGATCAAGGCCGACGTGACGGGGCTTCCCGTCCGGACGATCGCGGGCGACGCGGCGGTCACCGGGGTCGCGATGCTCGCGGGCCTCGGCGTCGCGATGTATCTCGACGTCGCCGACGCGGTTGCCCGCTGCGTCCGGCCCGAGCCGCCGCTCGAGCCGGATCCGGCGACCCGCTCGGCCTACGACGAGGCGTTCGACCGGTATTGCGCGCTGGCGGCGTCGCCGGTGGTCCGGGCCCCCGCGGCGGACGGCTCGTGATGCAGCTCCGCCTCGGGATCAACACCTGCTTCGCGGTGAAACGCTGGCCGCGGCCCGCCGACTGGGCGCCGCTCGTTGCCCAGCTCGATCTGCGCCTCGTCCAGCATTCGCTCGACCTTGTCGACCTGGCCGCCGCCGATGCCGCCCGGGAACGCCAGGCGGCGGCGATCGCGAAAGCCGCGGCCGATCACGGCCTGGCGGTCACGAGCACGTTCACCGGCCTGGCCGCTTACTCCTCCAACCTGCTCCTCCATCCCGACGGCGCCGGGCGACAGGCGGCCCTCGCCTGGTATCGCGGCGTGATCGCCTTCAGCGCGGCCGTTGGCTGCACCGCGACGGGCGGCCACGTCGGCGCGCTCAGCGTCGCCGACGCCGCCGATCCTCATCGCCGCGCCGACCGCTGGCGCGACCTCCGGCACGCCCTCGAGGCGCTCGCCGAGGATGCCGCGGCGTCCGGGCTGGCCACCCTCGTCGTCGAGAACCTCGCGGCGGCCCGCGAGCCGTCGACGATCAGCCAGATCGAGGACCTCCTTCGACCCGCCGCGGCGGGTCGGGCGGCAATTGCGCTCTGCCTCGACGTCGGCCACATGTGCGTCCCGGGCACCAGCGGCGACGATCGCGACCCGTACGCCTGGCTGCGCCGATTGGGGTCGCGCGCGCCGATGATCCAGCTCCAGCAATCGGACGCCGAGGGCGACCACCACTGGCCGTTCACGGTGGATCGCAACCGGGCCGGCCGGATCGAGGCGGATCGGGTGATCGACGCCCTCGGCGAGGGCGGCGTCGAGCGGACGGACCTGCTCCTCGAGGTGATCCCGCCCTTCGAGCAGGACGACGCGAGCGTCGTCGACGACCTCCGGGCATCGGTCGACTACTGGCGCGAGGCGCTCAGCCGGCGAGGGGTCCTCGACCCGTCCTGAACCGCCCTGGGCGCCGGGAGTCACGCCTCGTGGCGGACCTCCTCCGGCGTCTGGTACCACGGGACCCGCTCGCCGACTCGCGCCCGGATCTTCCAGCCGGTCGTCTTCGGGGCAGCGTCGATCGCGCCGAGGACCGTCCCGATCGCGGCCACCGGGTCCTGCCCGCCGCCGCTGGGCGGCTCGGCTGCCGCGAGGTCGCGGGCTCGCCCGAGGTTGCGCTCGACCGTGTGGCAGAGCCCCCAGTCGGCGCGGGTCAGCTCGACGATCCGGTCGAGGTCCACCACCGGCTCGGCGGCCCCGCTCGGCGCACCCGATGCCGCCGCCCGACTTCTGACGACGGGTCGGTCGGCGAGCAGGCAGACCACGTCGCCGAGATCCTTCCGGTTGATCTCCCAGATCTGGAGCTTGGTCAGGAGCAGGTCGGCCAGCTCGACGGTTGGCCCCGGCCCCCGCAGCCGGCCGCGAAGGTCGATCCGATGCGACATGTCGAGGCGGTCGAAGAGGAGATCGATCGTCCAGGCGGATTCGGGATGGACGAAGTTCATCCGCGTCGCGCCGTGGAGCGCGTTGAACAGCTTCTCGGGGACGTAGCCGGCCGCTTCGAAGAACGCCCCGATCGCGCGCCGGTCGTCGCCCTCGGCGGCGAAGTCGAGGTCGGCGTAGGGCCGGGCGTACGGCGCCTCCCGGACCGACGGGGCCACGAGCCAGACGGCGAGCCCACCCATCAGGCGGATCGGCTGGCCGGCGGCAAGGATGCGCGCGGTCAGCCGCTCGGCTTCGGATTGGACGTCGCCGGCGATCGCGTCCGTCTCGCCGTTCATGCGCTGCGCCGCTGGAACGGGTTCGTCCCGTCGGCCGGCGTCATCGTCGCGACGACCCGCGCCTGGTGGACGATCGCCTCGCGGGCGTGGAGGACGTTGAGATAGCCCCGCTTGATCGCGGTCTGGGCCTCGATCTCGCGGCCGCCGGATCGCGCCGCCGCCTGGATCGCTCGGCCGTGCTCGATCATCTCGAGCGCGCGCGCCGCCCGCTCCAGCTCGGTCACGATCTCGTCGCGGATCCGGCCGGCGTCGGCCGGCGCCCGGATGCTCCGCGCCTCCTCGGCGTACCGAGTGACGGCATCGAGCGACGCGCTCAGGTCGTCGGCGACGGCGTCCGCGCCGAGCTGGCCACGCCGCACCGCGTCGATCCGGCCGCTGATCTCGCCGAGCGACAGCTCCACCCGGTCGGCGAGGTCGCCGACCTGGCTCCGGAACCGCTCGACATCGCGGGTGGCGGCGAGGAACCGGCCGGCCCGGCGGAGGACGAGGAGGAACAGGGCGAGCAGAATCAGGAACGCCAGCAGGGGCAGGACGAGCAGGGGCTCCATGTCGCCTCCGACCGGCCGCTCGGCCCGCGCGCCCGCCCGCCGCCTCAGCCGGCCCGGGCGCGGAGGGCGGCGAGGAGCGCGGGGGCGACCTCGAACAGGTCCCCGATGACGACGACGTCGGCGAAGTCGGCGATCGGGGCGTCGGGGTCGCGGTTCACGGCGACGATCGTCCCCGCCGTCTGCATCCCGACCTTGTGCTGGATCGCGCCGGAGATGCCGAGGGCGAGGTACAGCTCGGGCTTGACGATCTTGCCGGTCTGGCCGATCTGCTGGGCGTACGGGATCCAGCCCGAGTCGACCGCGGCCCGGGTCGCGCCGACGGCGCCGCCGAGCGCGTCGGCGAGCTCGTTCACGACGCCGAACCCGTCCGGCCCGCCGACTCCGCGACCGCCGGCGACGATGATCCGGGCCTCCTCGATCGGGGCGGCGACGCCGGCGGCCTCGACGCGATCGACGATGGCGACCTGCGGCAGGTGGAGCTCGCCGGCGACGTCCCGCGGCTCGACCGTCCCGACTGCGGCAGCCGGCTCGGCCGTGACGACATTGGGCCGGACGGTGACGATCGTGTGGCCCCCGGTCGGGCGGCTCGTCGTCGTCAGCTTCCCACCGAACACGCTCATCTCGACCAGCGGGCCGTCGTCCCAGGTCACCCTGACCGCGTTCACGAGGACGCCCCAGCCCGTCAGCGCGGAGACGACGCCGGCCACGTCCCGACCCTCCGGGCCGGCCCCGACCAGGAGGGACGACGGCTGCTCATGCTCGATCAGCGCCGCCAGCCGCTGGCCGACGATCGTGCCCGCGGCGTGCTCGGCCGTCGCCGGCTCGGTCAGGGCGAGGACCCGCGGGACGTACCGGGCGAGCTCGTCGGCCGCGGCGGCCGGCTCGGCCCCGACGACGACCCCGACGACGCCCCGACCGGCGGCCTCGCCGAGGGTCCGGGCGAGCGTGGCCGCCTCGGTGCTGATTCGGGCCAGGCTGCCGTCCGGGGCGAGCTCGCCGTGGACCCAGATCTCGCCGGCCATCAGATGATCCTCCGCTCGGCCAGGAAGTCGACGACCTGGCGGGCGGCTTCCGCGGCGGGCTCCCGGATCACCCGCGTGGCCGCGCGCGGCGGCGGCGCCTCCGCGCCGAGAACCGCCGAGGTCGCGACCGCGCCGCCGACCGGCGCATCCCCGACCGCGACGTCAGCTAGGGACCGCGTCTCGATGGACTTCGAGCGGGCGGCCATGATCCCCTTCAGCGACGGGTAGCGCGGCTCGCCGAGGGCCTGGGTGGCGACCACGAGGGCCGGCATCGGCGCCTCCAGGACCTCGTAGCCGGTCGGCGTGATCCGGTTGACCCGGACGGTTCCGGCGGCCGGGTCCGGCTCGATCGTCGCGGCGTAGGAGAGGTACGGCAGCCCGAGGAGCGTCGCCACGCCGGCAGGGACGACGCCGGCCCCACCGTCGGACGTGTCCGCCCCGGCGAGGACGAGGTCGTACTCCACGCCGCGCAGCGCCGCCGCCAGGACACGCGCCGTGGACAGGGTGTCCGACCCCGCGAGCGCGTCGTCGCTGACGAGCGTCCCGCTGGCGGCGCCCATCGCGAGCGCCTTGCGCATCGTCTCGGGGGCGGCCGAGCCGGCCATCGACACGAGGTGGACCTCGCCGCCGTGGGCCTCGGTCAGCTTGAGGGCGGCCTCGAGGGCGTATTCGTCGTTGGCGTTGACGACGGCGGGGACGGCCGCGCGGTCGAGTCGCCAGTCGTCGGGGCGGAGCCGTTCGCCGCCCGAGGCGGTGTCCGGCACGGGCTTGACGAGGACGACGATTCGCACGAGCGGGCTGCCTCCCTGTGGCGTCGACGCGATGGACCGGGCTGCGGCGGCGGGCGGTCAGCGGCGGGCCGTGAGGGCCCGGGCGATGACAAGACGCTGGATCTGCTGGGTTCCCTCGTAGAGCTGGGTGATCTTGGCGTCGCGCATCATCCGCTCGACCGGGAACTCGTCGATGTAGCCGTACCCGCCGAGGACCTGGACGGCATCCGTCGTCACCCGCATCGCCGTGTCGCCGGCGACGAGTTTACACAGCGCCGACCAGCGGCCGGCGTCGGGCGCGCCGGCCTCGATCTCCGTGGCGGCCTTGTAGAGCAGCTGGCGCGCGGCCTCGGTCTGGGCGTCCATGTCGGCGAGCATCGCGGCGATCATCTGGAACTCGGCGATCGGGCGGCCGAACTGGGTCCGCTCGCGGGCGTAGGCCGCGGCGACGTCGAGGGCGCCCTGGGCGATCCCGACGGCCTGGGCGGCGATCCCGGGCCTGCTCCGGTCGAGGGTCCGCATCGCGATGGCGAACCCCTCCCCGACCGCGCCGACGCGGTTGGCATCCGGGACCCGCACGCCGCGGAACCCGAGCTCGGCCGTTGGCGAGCCGCGGATTCCCATCTTGTGCTCGACCCGCTCGACGCTGAAGCCGGGCATGTCCTTCTCGACGATGAAGCAGGTGAGGCGCTGGTGGCGCGGCGTCGCTGGAGCGTCCGGGTCGGCCGCGCCGTCAACGGCGGTGACGGCGAACACCGCGATCAGGTCGGCGACGCTGCCCTGGCTGATGAACCGCTTCGAGCCGTCGAGGATCCAGTCGGCGCCCTCGGCGTCGCCGTCACGACCGGCGCGGGTCCGGGCCGACGCCACGTCGGAGCCCGCCTCGGCCTCGGTCAGGGCGAACGCGATCAGCTTCCTGCCGGCCGCGAGGTCGGGGAACCAGCGCTGCTTCTGCTCCTCGGTGCCTGCCAGCAGCAGCGGCAGCGAGGCAAGCTCCTGGACGGCGAGGATCAGGCCGCTCGTCGCGCACACCCGGCTGATCTGCTCGATCGCGAGGCAGACCGTCAGCAGATCACCGCCGAGCCCGCCGTAGGCCTCGGGGAACGGCAGGCTCAGGACGTCGTGGCTGGCGAGCAGCTCCTTGACGTCCCACGGGAACTCCGCGGTCCGGTCGATCTCGGCGGCACGCGCTGCGATCCGGTCGTCGGCGAGCACGCGGACGGCGTCGCGCAGGGCGGCCTGGTCGTCGGTCAGGCGATAGGTCGCGGCGGGACGGGCCGCATGCGACTCCGGGGCGGGCTCCGAGCTGGCCATCGGATGGATCGTAGCAGCGGCCCGGGCCACGGGGCACGGCACGAGCCCAGACGCTACGCTGGGGGCCACGCGACGAGCGACGCCCGGGGGCCCGCTCCAGTCGCGGAGGACTCGTCATGGACCAGACGACGCAGCTCCTGATCCTCATCGTGGCCGCCGCCGTCGGGATCCTCGCGATGCTGGTGATCCTGCGTCGCCAGCGACGCGACCGCGAGCTGGCGGCTCGTGAGAACCCCTACGCCACCTCGAGCGAGGGCCAGAAGCGCTGCCCGAGCTGCGGCGCCTACAACTCCTGGACCGACCGCAACTGCGTGAGCTGCCAACGGAGGCTGCCGGGCTGAGGCGTACGGTGCCCGGTTCAGGGGCGCGGGACCCGGCCACTGTCCCGGCTGAGTGGCGGGCGTCGCTCAGCGGCCTTGTGGATCACCATTTGCCAGCCAGGCCAGCGTTAGGCCGGCGCCGTGAACAGTCCTGCTGGGAATTGCACCACCCGTTAGCCGCCAACGGCTAACGCAACACGCATCCCTGCGGTGTCCGGGCGTCGGGCAGGCTCGAGTGCGCACCCAGTGCGCGCCCGGTTGTCGTATGGGCCTCGGACCGCCGCGGCGGTCGCGGGGTCTGGCATGGGCCGCGCGTCGGCGGCGGTCGCGGGGTCTGGCACGGGCCGCGCGTCGGCGGCGGTCGCGGGTCGCGCACCCGCGAGACGCGCCGGCGGCGGCGCCTGCTACTGCAGGACCGGCAGCCGGCGGCCAACCGGGATCGGATCGGGCTCGATCACGTCGGCCAGGATCTCGGCGATGTCGCGGGCGCTCACGACCCCGGGCCCGGCCGCCGCGCCCGCTCCCGCCTCTCCACCGCCCGCCGCGGCGTCCGCCAGGCCGTCCTTCATCATCACCATGCAGAACGGGCAGCTCGTGGCGACGGTGGCGGCGCCCGTCTCGAGGGCCTGCCGCGTCCGCTCGGCGTTGATCCGCGTGCCACGGGTCTCCTCCATCCACATCCGCCCGCCGCCGGCGCCGCAGCAGAACGTGTTCCGGCCGTGCTTCTCCATCTCCCGCAGCTCGAGTCCGGGCACCGCTCCGAGGACGTCGCGCGGGGCGGCCACGACCCCGTTGTAGCGGGCCATGTAGCACGAGTCGTGGAACGTCACGGACCCGGCCCCCGCCGCGCCGTCCTCGGCGACCCGCAGCCGACCGTCGGCGAGGAGGCCCTGCAGGAAGACCGAGTGATGGACGACCCGGAAGGACCCGCCGAGCTGGCCGTACTCGTTCGAGATCGTGTTGAAGCAATGAGGGCAGGCGGTCACGATCGTCCGCTGGCCCATCCCGTAGCGATTGAGCGTCTCGACGTTGCCCGCGGCCAGGATCTGGAAGACGTAGTCGTTGCCCATCCGCCGGGCGGGGTCGCCCGTGCAGGACTCCTCCTGGCCGAGGATCGCGAACCGGATGCCCGCGGCGTTGAGGCACGTCGCGACCGACCGAGCGACCCGCTTGTTGCGCTCGTCGAAGGCGGCGGCGCAGCCGACCCAGTAGAGCACCTCGAGCTCGTCGAGCCCGCCCGGCGCCGCGGCCATCGCGGCGACCGTCGGGACCTCGAACGGGAGGCCCTTCGTCCAGTCGGTCCGGGTCGAGGCGGGCTGGCCCCACGGGTTGCCCTGGCCCTCCATGCCCCGGAACGCGCCGGTCAGCTCCTGCGGAAAGCGCGACTCCTCCAGGACGAGGTTCCGCCGCAGCCCGACGATCTTGTCCACGTGCTCGATCAGCACGGGGCACGCCTCGACGCACGCCCCGCACGTCACGCAGTCCCAGACGGCGTCGTACGGGATCGCGTCGTCGACGATCGGGGCCGCCATCCGGGCCGGCTCGGGGGCCGCCCCGCCGAGGGCGTAGGTGTCGCGGACGATCGGGTTGTTGGGGATCAGGTCGAGCCCGTGCTCGGCCTCGATCGCCATGTGCCGGATGCCCATGATCATCGCCTTCGGGTTGAGCGGCTTGCCGGTCGCGTTCGCCGGGCAGGCCGCCTGGCAGCGCCCGCACTCGGTGCAGGTGAAGCCGTCGAGGAGGTCCTTCCAGCCGAGGTCCTGGAGGGACTTCAGCCCGAACGTCGCGTCCTCGCGCTCGAGATCCATCGCCGGCAGCTCGCCGCGCGGGGCGAGCTTGCGGTACCAGATGTTCGGGAAGGCGGTCGCGACGTGGAGGTGCTTGCTGAACGGCAGGTCGATCAGGAAGACGGCGACGATGACGATGTGGACCCACCAGAGGACGACGAATGCCGCCTCGAGGACGTCCGGCGCGATGGCCGACCGGAGCGGCCCGGCCAGGGCGGCCGCGATGAACGCCCCCGGCTCGTCGCCATAGCGGGCGAACTGGAACACCTGGGCCAGCAGCTCCGTCGCGACGACGCCGCCGATCAGGACGAGGATGAAGAGCGCGTCCCGGTTGAAGGTCAGCCGTCGCGGCCGCGAGATCAGGCGGCGCTCGAACGCCCACAGGATCGACGCGACCACGATCACCGCGACGACGTTCTGCATCGCGCTGATCGCGGTCCACAGGATGCCGTCGAAGGGAGCGGCCAGGATCGTCTGGATGATCCCGCCGGTAACGATGTTGGCGGTCCCGATCGTCAGCAGGACGAACCCCCAGAAGATCCCCGCGTGCATGATCCCGGCCCGGGGGTCCTTGAACATCTTGCGCTGGACGAGGGCGTACTCGACGAGCCCGACGAGGCGCCGCCGGATGTCGCCGAGGGCGCGCGGCTGCTCGGCGACGGGCCGAGCCGCGGCGAAGACGCGGAGATGTCGGGCCATCGCCAGGACGAAGATCGCGGCCGCACCCCAGAAGACGACGAAGACGAGCGGGTAGGCCGGCACGTCGGCGAAGATCGGGAACATCAGTCGGCGTCCTCCGGTTCGAGAAAGCCGTCCTCGGGACGGCCGAACGCGTGCTGATCAGCGGTGCTGTCGGCGGGCGCCCCGCTGGGCTCGGGGCCGGGCTCCTCGGCAGGCTCCTCGCCGCCGTCGCCCGGCCCGCCGCCGGAAGCGGCCCTGCTGGCGGCGTCGTGATCATGGGGGCCGGCGAGCGTCTCGAGGGCATGATCGAGAACCGCGACGATCGCCTCGAGCGACTCCGCGGCGCCCTTGGGCGAGCCCGGGGTGTTCACGATCAGGGTCCGGCCGCGGACGCCGACGACCGCCCGGCTCAGCGCGGCGAACGGCGTCGCGAGCCGGCCCTCGGCGCGGATCGCCTCGGCCAGCCCCGGCACCTCGTAGTCGATCACGGCGAGCGTCGCCTGCGGCGTGACGTCGCGCGGGGTCAGGCCGGTGCCGCCGGTCGTCACGATCAGCGGGTGAGCCTCGGCCCCGTCGCGGAGAGCCCGCTCGATCTCGTCCTGGTCGTCCGCGACGACCGACCGCTGGACCGCGAAGCCGAGCGCCGTGAGCCGCTCGGCCAGCACGGCGCCGCTGGTGTCGTCGCGGGTGCCGGCGGCGCTCCGGTCGCTGGCCGTCAGGACGAGCGCCGTCCGGCGGGGCTGCGAGGCCGCTCGGCGGCTCGCGTCGGTCACGCCTTCGGGCCCCGGCGGGTGCCTCCACCGATCCGGCCGGCGGCGCGGGCTCCCGGCCGCCGCTGGTCCGGCAGGCGCTCGGCCTCGACGTCGGCCGGCCGGTGCCACTCGCCGCTCTTGCCGCCGGTCTTCGAGACGAGGCGGACCGCCCGGATCTCGACGCCGCGCTCGACGCCCTTGACCATGTCGTAGATCGTCAGGGCCGCGACCGAGGCCGCGGTCAGGGCCTCCATCTCGACGCCCGTCGGGCCTGTCGTCGCCGCCTCTGCCCGGACCCGCAGGACACCCGCGACCCGGTCCGGGGTCACCGCCACCACGAGGTCGGTCAGCGCCAGCGGGTGGCAGAGCGGGATCAGCTCGCTCGTCTTCTTGCCGCCCATCACGCCCGCCAGCTCGGCAACGCCGAGGACGTCGCCCTTCGCCCCGCCGCCGTCGATCACCATGCTCATCGTCTCGGGCGACACGGCGACGAGGGCCTCGGCGACCGCTCGCCGGGCCGTCGCCGGCTTGTCCGAGACGTCGACCATCCGCGGTCGGCCGGAGCGGTCGACATGGGTCAGGCGGCGGCGCTCGGAGCGAGGCGGGATGTCACGGGCCATGAGGTCTCCAGTATCGGTCGATGGGGCCGGTCGCGGGCGGCCCGCGCGCGACCCCGGGCGGTCAGTCGCGATCGAGCCACCACAGGTCGAGGGCGGCCCCGGCCGGGACGACGTCGAGCTCCTCGGGGACGATCGCCAGGGCCTCGGCGATCGCCAGGGCCGAAAGGACGTGGCTCCCCTGCCCTCGGCCGCCGCCGGCCAGCCGGACGACGACCCGGCCACGATCGTCGCGGATGGGCGCCCCGTCGTCGTCCCGATCGGCGACGACGCGGAGGAACGCGCGACGGCCCAGGCTCTTCGACGCGCCCTCGACGAGGACGGCCCGGTCGACCGGCCGGACGAGACGCTGCCCGGGCAGGCCGACGAGACGACGAAGCGCGGGCCGGACGAACAGCTCGAACGTCACGAAGCTCGAGACCGGGTTGCCCGGCAGGCCGAACAGGAGCGTCCGCCCGCCGTCGGGGCGGTCGACCACGCCGAACGCGAACGGCTTGCCGGGCTGGACGGCGACCCGCCACAGCTCCATCCGGCCGATCTCCGCGAACGCCGCCCGGACGTGATCGTACGGACCGACCGAGACCCCGCCCGAGACGATGACCGCGTCGACGTCGCCATGGCGGGCGATCCGCAGGCGGGCGCGGACGTCCTCGAGTCGGTCGGCCGCGATCCCCAGGACGAACGCCTCGGCGCCCGCCTCCTCGGCGAGGGCCGCGAGCCCCGGCCCGTTCGCGTCCGGGATCCCCGCCGGGCCGAGCGGGCGACCCGCCGCCCGGACCTCGTCGCCGGTCGCCAGGATCCCGACCCGCGGCCGGCGGTGGACGGCGAGCTGCCCGTTGCCGGAGCCCGCGGCGAGGGCGATCGCCGCCGGTCCGAGCACCGTGCCGGCGGGCAGGATCGCGACCGCCTCGGGCAGATCGTCGCCGGCTCGCCGGATCGCCGTCCCGGCTCGGACGGCCTCGTGGACGAGGACGCTCGCGGGCAGCGGGCCGGCCGCGTCGCGGCCGCGCGGGCCGCTCGGGGCGCCGTCGCCGTCGGCCGGCGTCGTCAGCTCGACCTGGACGACCGCGTCGGCCCGGGGCGGGATCGGGGCGCCCGTGGCGATCCGGATCGCGGTCCCCCGCTCGACCTCCCGCTCGGGCGCCTGGCCCGCCCGGACCTCGCCGACGACCTCCAGCCGGGCGGGCGCGTCCTCGCTCGCCGCCGCGACGTCGGCCGCCCGGATCGCGTAGCCGTCCATCGCCGAGTTGTCCCACGGCGGCAGCGCGGTCAGGCTCATCAGGTCCTCGGCGAGGACCCGGCCGCGGGCCTCCGACAGGTACGCGTACTCGACGTCGGTGGGACCCGCGATCTCCGCCAGAACCGCGGCCCGGGCCTCCTCGACCGACAGGAGGCGATCGCCGATCGCCCCGGACGTCACAGGGCCTGCCCGCGCGCCTCGGCCCGGGCATGGAGCAGCGCGGCGATGGAGCGCCGGGTGAGGACGCCGCGCAGGGTGTCGCCGTCCAGCACGGGCAGCCCGTCGAGATGCGACTGGCGGAGCTGCTCGAGCGCGTCGGTCAGGCGATCGTCGGGCCGGGCCGTCGGCATGTCGGTCTTGGCGACCATCACGTCCTCGGTCCGGGTCGACGGCCAGTTCCGCGGCGCCACCGCCCGGACCTGGGTGGCTCCGATGATCCCGACGATCACGTCGTCGTGGATCACCGGCAGCGCCGGGGTCACCGTCCCGTCGAGGACCCCGGCCGCGAACGTGTCGAGGGTCAGCTGCGGCGAGATCGTCTCGAGGTTCTTCTCCATGGCCTCGCCGACGCTCATCCCCTGGACGAGCTCGTCGAGGATCAGCCAGCGGTCGACCGACCGGGCGGAGGCCATCAGGAACCAGCCGATCAGCCCGACCATGATCCCGTCGACCGTCTCGCCGGTCAGGATGACCGCCAGGCCGAAGATCAGGGCGACGCGGCCGGCGTACCGGCCGACGACGCCGGCGGCACGCGTGCCGACCCGCTGGTCGCCGGTCCGGGCCCACGCGGCGGCCCGCACGAGCCGCGCGCCGTCGAGGGGGAACGCCGGGACGATGCTGACACCCGCGAGGAGGAGGTCGAGCGCGCCGACGATCATGAACACGTCCGAGACCGGGGCCGCCCAGGACTCCAGCCCGACCGAGGCGACCGCGAGGACGACGAGCACCGTCCCGATGACGAGGCTCGTCAGGGGTCCGGCGAGGGCGACGGCCGCCTCTGCCCGCGGGGTGCTGGCGACGACGTCGATCGCCGCCGGCGAGCCGATGAAATGGACGACGAGGACCCGGCCGGTCGCCCCGTCGCGGCGGGCGACGACGGCATGGGCGAGCTCGTGGGCGATGACCGTCAGCAGGAAGCCGAGCGAGCCGATCAGGCCGACCCCCCATGCGACTGCCGGCTGGATGTCCGGCTGGAACTCGGTGAGCCGGCCGGCGACGGTCACGGTCACGATCGCGACGATGAAGAGCCACGACAGGTGCAACCGGATCTCGAAGCCGAGGATCCGGGCGACCGGGACGCCGTTCATCGGGCGGCCTCCGGGCCGACGCCCGCCGCGACGTGGCCGACCGGGGCGGCGCTGCGTGCCCGGGTCCCCGCCCGGCCGAGCCGTCCGGTCACGACCGCCACGATCGCCGCGGCAGCGACGATGACCGCGCCGAGGACGATCGTCGTCTCCGACCAGAAGTCGAACGGGAAGAGCTGGACGAGCCGGTCGGTCCGCGGGTCGAAGGTGAACGAGCCCGCCGGGAAGAAGAGCTCATGGAACGTCTCGAACAGCTGGTCGAATGCGACCGCGGCCACCGCGCCGGCCACGACGATCGCCACGATCAGACCGCGCATCCCCCGCGAGATCGCCGCCCAGGCGCGCTCCGGGTGGCCCATCCGCCGGGCTCCTGCGACGAGCGCCACCAGGACGACGGCCGCGACGGCGGCCAGGGCGAAGAAGCCGCCGAAGACCCCGCGGACGTCGCGCATGTGGGCCCGCTCGCGCTCCTCGAGGACCGGTGCGCCGCCGACCTCGACGGCAAAGTCGGGCGGGCCGAGGACGAGGTCGTGGAGGATCGCGTTCGTGGCGAACGACAGCTCCGCGTCGCTGAACCCGGTCCAGGCCGCCGCCTGCGCCCGGCCCTGCTCGAACGAGACCCAGGCCGGGGTCAGGAAGGGCAGGATCGCGATCGCGACGAGGACGAACGCGGCGGCGATCCCGGTGGCGAGCGCGGCGAGGCGCTCGGCGATCGTGCGGGACATGGGAGCGGCGGTCACCGCCGCATGGTAGACCGCGGGGCACGGATCGGTCGCCCGGGCGCCGGCCTCGATCGCGTCTGGCTACCGTCCGGGCAGCGCGACCCCGTTCGCGATCGCGACGAAGGCATCGAGGGTCAGCTCCGCGTCGTAGCTGATCAGGCTCATGCCATCGGCTCCCATCCGCCAGCTGGCGAGGTAGCCGATGTCGCCGTTCCGCCCGACCTGGACATCCTGGCCCTGGATCACGACGCGTCCGACCGGGACCTCGACCGGCCGGTCGGCGGCATGTCCGAACACCTGGCACAGGGACAGGTTCCGCTCCGCCGGGGCATCGCCGCCGCTGTCCGGCGGGGTGTACGTCCGGCACAGCTCGCGGCTCTCGGCGGATGCGCTGAGCATCGCCAGTCTGCCAACCGGCGGGCACGGGGAGGAGCTCGGCGATCCGATCGGGCGGCGGGACCCACAGCGGCCCGGATTCGCGATCCCGGACGTCGGCGCCGCCGAACGCGCCCGACAACAGGATCGAGAACAGGTACGAGTAGCCGACCAGCATGCAGCCGGTGTTCGGGCCGAACGTCGCCTGCTCCGGGTGGATGACGCCGATCACCTGGAGCTCGAGCGTCGCCGCCGTCCCGCCCGCCCACGCCGCGTAGTCCGTCGAGCACGGGTTGCGGGCGTCATATGCGCTGCCACCGGTGAACGCGACGAGGAGCGAGCGTCGGTCCCGGCCCAGCAGGACGCCATCGATCCGGACGCGCGGCCCGGCCGGCGGCTCGGCGGCAAAGGCCGGACCGAACGTCCGCTGGTACGGCGACTCGGAACGGGGCCCGCTGGCCGGTGGATCCAGAGGCGCCGGATCGGAGGAGCACGCGCTGAGCGCGAGGATCAGCGCTGTCCAGATCGCGGTGCGGCAGCGGCGCTGGAACCCTGTCGTGCTCGCCACCCCCACCTCCGGCCGCGTCCGGCGACCTTCCCCCGGGCTAGTCCTCGAGCGTCCTCGCCTGGTCCCACCAGCCCGAGGTCGTGAGGTCGTCGGGCGGATCCATGTTCAGCTCGACGGCGCCGCGCCGGATCCGGGCGCGGAAGGCATCGAGGTCGAGTCCGAGGATGTCGCGGAGGCCCTCGATCCCGGCCTGCATCAGGAGCTGGTGATCCTCCGGGCCGAAGCTCGCGAGGTTGAGCATCAGGGCCTCATCCCGCCAGGCCAGGACCTCGTTCGTGTCCGCCCCGACCTGGTCGGCCAGCGTCTGGCGGCGGGTCGGCGTCTCGCTGACCTCGAGGAGCAGGCCGGTGGTGAAGATGCCGTGGTGCTCGAGCCGGTCGAGGTGGACCTGCTCGATCCGGGTCAGCTCTCCGATCGGTGGCACGGTGGGCAAGAACCTCTTGGGCGGATGCGATCGCATCGATGATGCCACGGCGACCCGGGCGGACGTTGGCCGACCGCTACCATCGACGTCTCGCCCCGTCCCGATCGATGACCGATGAGCCTGTTCATCCTCCTCAAGCTGATCCACGTCCTGGCCGCGATCACCGCCCTCGGCGCCAACCTGACGTACCCCGGTCTGGCTACGCCGTGCCGCCGGAGACCGCGCCCGGCCAGAGTTCGTCGCCGCCGCGAAACCCTGAAAGGATCGATGCGATGCCCTCGTGACACCGGCCGGAGCACGCTGGACGACCGATCGCAGGAGGACATCCGATGACGACCGACGAGAACAAGGTCACCGTGCGCCGAATTCATCGACGAGATCTTCGTCCAGGGCCGAACGGACGCCGTCGACGAGCTCCTGGCCGACGACTTCGTCGGCCATACCTGGCCCTCGACCGGCCATCCGAAGGACGACCTCAAGGCCGCGATCGAGCGGACCTCGAAGGGCCTGTCCGACGCGCGGTTCACGATCGAGGACCTGATCGCCGAGGGCGATCGGGTCGCCGTCCGACTCACGGCCGAGGCGACCCAGACGGGCGAGCTCATGGGGATGCCGGCGAGCGGCAAGCGGTACTCGATCGGCGAGATCCACATCTTCCGGCTGGCGGACGGCAAGGTCGTCGAGCACTGGCACCAGTTCGACCAGATGGCGATGATGAAGCAGCTCGGCGCGATGCCGGGCGGCGGTTCGGCCGGCCAGTCCAGCGATGGCAACGCCGCGGTCGCGGCGGACGCGCGGGCTTCAGGGTCCGCGAGCTAGTCGAGAGGCCGCGCCTCGAGGACGATGTCCCAGTGCGCCTCGAGGAGCTCGAAGCGACGCGCCTCCTCGCGCTTGAACGTCTCGCGGTCCGGATAGAGCCGGGCCGCGATCTCGGCGTCGCTGTGCTCCTCCATCGCGGCCCAGTCGCGGTAGATGATCGAGACGAGGATGTCCCAGTCGGCCCGGCCGTCGCCGTGGAACCGCGGCGTGCTCATCTCGACGGCGAGGAATCGGCCGCTCGCGAGCTGCTCGCGGAGGATCGGCCAGTGGTTCCGCCGGAACAGCTCGACGAACTCGTCGTGACCTCCCCAGCGCGTCCGGTAGAAGTAGAGGACCTCGACGGGGGCGCCGGCGGCCCGGGTTTCGGCAGTCATGGGTTCACCTCATCGGCGGCGGCCTGGAGCAGCTCCCACGCCCGCGCGACGTGGCGCGCCTCGGTGCGGAGACTGCCGATCGCGAGCCGGATCGTGAACCGGCCGCGGAGCTTCGTGTGGGACAGGAACACGGCGCCCGTCCGGTTGACGGCGTCCATGATCGCGGCGTTGTGGGCGTCGAGCGCCGCCTCGTCGGCCGCGAGCGCCGGCGGCACGTGGCGGAAGCAGACGGTCGAGAACGGGACCGGGGCGAGGCGCTCCCAGCCGGGCGCAGCATCGATCCAGCCCGCCAATTCCTGGGCGAGGGCCAGGTGGCGGCGGATCCTCCTCCGGAGGCCCTCGAGCCCGAACCAGCGGAGCTGGATCCACAGCTTCAGGGCTCGCATCCGCCGCCCGAGCTGCGGCGTGTACTCGTTGTAGTTGCGCTCGGTCCCGGCTCCGCCGACGGTCCGCAGGTACTCCGGGACGAGGCTGAACGCGTCGCGGACGAGCT
Source organism: uncultured Chloroflexia bacterium (assembly GCA_963710105.1). Taxonomy (GTDB): domain Bacteria; phylum Chloroflexota; class Limnocylindria; order Limnocylindrales; family CSP1-4; genus CF-46. The sequence continues at coordinate 1,227,093 of CAVPYV010000001.1, read as the reverse complement.
CGAGGCGGCGGCTCAGGAGGAGCGACGCGTCGACCGGGGTCCACAGCCACTTGTGCGGGTTGACGACGATCGAGTCGGCCCGCTCCCAGCCGGCGAACGGCTCGCGGAGGCCGGGATCGACCGCGACTGCGCCGGCGTAGGCGGCATCGACATGCAGCCACAGGCCTTCGCGCGCGGCGATGTCGGCGACCGCGGCGACGGGATCCACCGACGTCGACGAGGTGGTGCCGACCGTCGCGACCGCGGCGATCGGGCGGTGGCCCGCCGCGCGGTCCGCGGCGATCGCGGCGGCGAGGGCGTCCGGGCGCAGCTCGAACCGGTCGTTCGTCGGGATCCGGACCAGGGCCGCGCGGCCGAGACCGAGGGTCATGCACGCCTTCTCGATCGAGGAGTGGGCCTCCTCCGAGGCGTACACGCGGAGCGCGGGCACGTCCGCCCGCCCGGCAACGCCCGCCGCCGCGGCGTCGATTCCGGCCGCCTGGCGGGCCGCCGCGAGGGCGATCAGCGAAGACGTCGAGGCGGTGTCCGTCAGCAGCCCGTCGAACGCCTCCGGCAGCCCCAGCGCCTGCCGCAGCCAGCCGACGACGACCTGCTCGAGCTCGGTGCCGGAGGGCGAGGTCCGCCACAGCATCGGGTTCTGGCCGAGGGCCGCGGTCAGCATCTCGCCGAGGATCCCGGGTCCGGACGCCGTCGACGCGAAGTAGGCGAAGAAGCCCGGGTGCTGCCAGGCGGTCGCGTTCGGAACGACCACGGCGAGGTAATCGCCGAGGATCGCCTCGAGGGCCTCGGGCGCCTCGGGCGCGGACCGCGGGAACCTCGCGGCGACGCTTCCCGGCTCGACTTGGGGGAGGACCGGGTGACGCTCGACGTCCTCGAGGTAGTCGGCCATCAGGTCGGCGACGCGATGGGCGGCTGCCCGGAACGTCGCGGGGTCCATGTCGCCGAGGCCCGCCAGCTGCTCCGGATCGAGGTCGCCGGCGTCGGCGGCGGTCGAGCGGTCGATGCTCGTCATCGCGGACAGCCTAGCCCGTTCGGGCGAGACGAGGCCCCGCGACTCGGAGGGCGGTCGCGGGGCCTCGGGTCCCCAGTGAATTCGGGCTGGGAGCGACGGGTTGCTCGCCGCTCACCCCTGGATACGCCGGACCCGGGCATCCGGATGAGGACGCGGCGCCCAGTGCGCAGGTGCCGCCGGCGCAAGGAGCGCGACGTCGGCTGACATTTGGATCGCAAGGTCGCCTTGGCAGGATCGGGCTGCGCTCCAGGAGCCGCCCGGTCAAATCGATGCGCGACCGGGCGGCTCCGTCCTTTTCCTGCGGACGTCCGCTGCCCCCGGGCTCTCCTGCGCGTTCCCGCCAGGCAACTGTCACGCAGATGCAAGCCCGCACGGCGTCGCCGGCTGCCGTGCCCGGGTCACGAGGCGCCACACTTCGAACCCGGGAGGACATCAACACGGAACTCAGCCGCTCCGCGCCGCGCGCGCGGCCATGATCGTCAGGATCCTGACCGCGAGGGTGCCCCGCGACAAGGCGGGGCAGTTCGAAGCCGTCCTGCGTGCCCAGCTCCCGCTGATGCGGAGCATGGACGGGCTCGTGTACGTGAAGCTGGCCCGCCAGGCGCACTCGTCGCACGACGACGTCCTCCTGTTCGAGGAATGGCGCGACGCCGCGGCGCTCTATGGCTGGGCCGGCGCGGACGTGTCGAAGCCCAGGCTGCTGCCGGGCGCAGAGAGCCTGGCCGAGTACGTCACGGTCACCCACTACGAGGCCCTCGACCGCGAGGTCGACAGCGTGGTCGCGACGGACCGGCCCGAGGCGTCCGAGGGGGCGTCCGACGTCGGCTCGGCCCGGGGCACCCCGCCACCGTCCGGCCGCGACGAATCGGAGTCGAGCGACCACCGCGCCGCTGGCTGACCCGCCGTCGTCGGCTGGGCGGGTCCGGGGGCGCGAGAACCATCGTCCCATTGCCCGCGCGGTCGGCGTCGCGCATGGTGGGGTCCGGATGCGGGCCGGCGACGGCCACGGGGGGCCATCCGTTCACCCGACCTGGAGACCCGATGCTCCGCCTGTCATTCCGGTCGTCGAAGGCCGCTCCCGAGCCGCCTCCGCCGGACGTGACGCCCGAGGTCGAGTTCGTCGCCTACGCCGAGGATTGCGTCCTGTCCGGGCGCGTCCGCCTCGAGGCCGACCGGCTGAGCGACCTCCTCAACGCCAACCGCGAGTTCGAGCTCGTGGACGTCCTCGCCCGGGGCCTGGCCGGCGGAGATCCCGTGCGCGTCCACGAGCTCCAGATCGCCCGCGACGAGATCCTGGTCGTCCACGCGACCGGACCGCGCGGCCGGGCGGACCGCCGGCATCCCACTCGGCAGGTGCCGATCATCGTGAAGATCGGGCCGTACGAGGTCAGCGGCTACGTCCACGTCATGCCCGGTGCCGACGCCCTCGCGAGCCTCCGCCGCGGCCGGTCGCTCGTCGCGCTCAGCGACGCCGCGATCGACTACCACGTCGGCGAGGAGGCGGAGCATCGCGAGGTCGAGACGGTGCTGCTCAACTGGGCGCTCGCCGATTCCATCGTCGAGGTCGCCGACCGGCCGAAGGTCGTCGAGGTCGATGCCGCCGAACCGCTCCCCGGCGTCGTGACGCAGCTGTCGGCGGCGAGCGTCAAGCGGCGGACGAGGAAGCCGCCCGCGCGGAGCGCCGGAGCGGCCTGAGTCAGCCGCCGGCGCAATCGGCCCGGCGTTCGTCGACTAGAGGATTGGTCGGGGCGGCCGGACTTGACCCGGCCGTTCCCACGCCGCGGATCGTCCTATCCGTATGCTTGGTCGAGGCCCTCAGGCGAGCACCGTGATCGTCAGGCCCAAGGGGTTCGGCCGTGACCTGCCCGACCTTGGCGACGAGGCACTCGCGACGATGCCACGCGGTAGTCCATGGCTTCGCGGCAGCATCGGTCGAGCCACGGGGCACCCTCCGTCAGAGGCACGCTTGCAGCCGAGGCCCACCAGCCGCAGAGTGAGCGGGTCGTGGACACCGTGATCGGCCGTTCCGCGGAGCTTGCCGCCCTGGACTCAATGCTCGACCACCTCGAAGCGGGGGTGGCCGGCCTCTGGCTGGAGGGCGAGGCTGGGATCGGCACTTCCACCGTCTGGCGGGAGGGCGTCCGACGGGCGAGCGAGCGCGGCTTCGGCGTGCTGCTCGCACGACCGACCGCGGCCGAGGTCACATACGCCTTCGCTGGCCTCGGCGACCTGCTCGGGGGTCTGTACGACCAGGTGAGGGCTGTGATCCCGGAGCCGCAGCGGCGCGCGTTGGACGCGGCCCTGCTCATCACGGATGCACCCGAGGACGGGATCGATGAGCGTGCGATCGGAGCTGGCCTGCTCTCGCTGCTGCGCGCCCTTGCGCAAGATCGGCCGCAGGTGATCGCCGTGGACGACGTCCAGTGGCTCGATCTGCCGACTCGACGGGCGCTCGCCTTTGCGGCGCGCCGGCTACGGAGCGAGCGGGTCGGGTTCCTGCTGACGTCGCACAGCGGGGGCAGGTCGGATCCGTCGCTCGACCGCGCCCTGCCCCCAGAGGCGGTGGAGCGGCTCGAGCTCGGCCCTCTCAGCGCCGGGGCGCTCCACGCCCTGTTCAAGGAGCACCTCGGACGGTCGTTCTCGCTGCCGGTGCTCGGCCGCATCGCCCAGGCGTGCCGCGGCAACCCGCTGTACGCGCTCGAGGTCGCCCGCGAGCTGGAACGGGACCCAAAGGCGAGCCCGGGTCTGCCGGTCCCGGCGGCGCTCGGCGCGCTGGTCGACGCACGGGTGGCACGGCTCCCGGGGGCGACCAGGGCGTCACTTCTTGCGGCCGCCAGCCTCGCGCGCCCGACGGTGGAGCGGATCGGGCCAGCCGACTTCGCTCCGGCGGTGCGCGCTGGGATCGTCCGGATCGAGGACGGCGAGATCCGTTTCACGCACCCCCTGTATGCCTCAGCCGTCTATCGCTCGGCTAGCGATCGAGCGCGGCAGGCGATGCACCGAAAGCTGGCCACCGGCGCGACCGAGCCGGAGGACCGGGCCCGCCATCTCGCCCTCGGCTCGCCCGCGCCGGACGCCGGGGTGGCCTCGCTGCTCGATGACGCCGCGGAACGAGCGATGGCGCGCGGTGCCCCATCGACCTCGATCGAGCTCCTCGAGCTGGCGTTGCGGCTGACGCCGGCCGAGGATGATGAATTGGCGCTCGGGCGGACGGTTGCGTTGACTCGAGGCCTCTTCGATACCGGCGACGGCGCCCGCGCGGAAGCGATCCTCGACCGAACGCTGGAGACCGCACCGCCCGGACCTCTGCGGAGGGAGGCGATGGTGCAGCTCGGCTGGTGGCTCACCGAGCGCGGCGACTGGGCGGCCGGGGTGGGCATGATGGAGATGGCGCTCACCGATGAGAACGACCCACGAGCCGCAGGCCGGACCGAGGTCATGCTCGCGGAGGCGTATCGCCTGAACCTGCCGCTCACGAGGCAGCATGCCGGACGCGCCTTGGAGCTCCTCGATCCGGGCACGGAGCCCGGGCTGTACTCGAAGGCGCTGCAGCTGGCGGTCGAGGCGCGCCTTCTGGTCGGCGACGGCGCCGACAGCGAGGGGATGGCGCAGAGCTTGACCCTCCAGGAGCGGGCGAGCGGGACCTGGGAGGTCAGCCAGTTCGCGGCTGGCTGGGCCCGCGGGATGGACGATCTCTACGCGGCCCGCGAGCGCTTCAGCCGGTTGATCGACGTGTACGAAGAGCAGGGGCTGGACAGTGAGCTGCCGGGCACGCTCGGCCACCTCGCCACGGTCGAGCTTTGGAGCGGACGATGGCAGCGGGCCGAGTCCCTCGCGCGGCGGGCACGCGAGCTCGCCGACCAGACCGAGTACCCCGTGTCCGCCTGCCTGGCTCGCTATGCCCTCGGTCTGGTGCTCGTCCAGCGCGGCGAGCTCGACGAGGCGAGGTCGGCGGCGAACGCCACGCTCGAGGTATTCGCGGACCGACCGGCGCCCATCCTCGAGACGCAGGCCCGGATCGTGCTGGGAGAGGCGGACCTGTCCGCCGGCGACGCGACGGGAGCGCTCCGCCACCTCGAACGCGCCGACGAGCTCCTGGCATCGATCGGCTGGCGCGAGCCGTTCCACTTCCGGTATCACGGGGACCAGATCGAAGCCCTTGTCCAGGTCGGGCGCCTCGATGACGCCGCGACGCTCGTAACGCGCCTCGAGGAGAGCGCGGCGAGGATCCCCAGGCCGTGGATCGCCGCGGTCGCGGCCCGTGGCCGGGCCATGGTCCTCGGGACCCGCGGGCAGCTGGAACGGGCAACCGAGGCGTTCGATCGCGCGCTGCAGGCGCACGAGTTGGATCCGGGATCGTTCGAGCGGGGGCGGACCTTTCTGGCCATGGGCCGAATCCAGCGTCGGGCACGGCAGAAGCGACTTGCCCGGACCTCCCTGGAAGCGGCCCTTGGGGCGTTCGAAGAGCAGGGTGCCGTTTGCTGGGCCGAGCAGACACGCGCCGAGCTCCGCCGCGTGGCGACGCGGACGACGCCGGCGGACCTGACGGCGACGGAGCTGCTCATCGCTCGCCTGGCAGCCTCGGGTCTGACCAACGAGGAGATCGCCGATCGGGCGTTCGTCAGCCCCAAGACCGTCGAGGCGAACCTCGCGCGGGCCTACGTCAAGCTCGGCATCGGCCGTCGCGCCCAGCTCGCACACGCGCTCGACAAGCGGGAAGCCGCGGCCATTTCATAGGGTTCCCCCGACTATCGGGATCCGTCGCCCGACCGTAGCCTCAGCGCCGTGGACAGCACCACGTATGTCGTCGAGTGCTTCTGGCCGGGGGTCGATCCTGCCGACCTGGACGCGCTCGACCGGCGCGCGATCGACGCGGTCGCCGCGCTCGGCGCAGAGGGGATCCTGGTCGTGTACCGCGGCTCCTGGCTGATTCGCGAGGACGAGGTCGTCCTCTGCTTCCTCAGCGGGACCCGGACCGACGTGACCGCTGCCGCTCAACGGGCGGAGATCCCGTTCGAGCGCATCCACGAGGGCGTGCACCCGGCGCGCGCCCCGGACGTCGCCATCCACATCGATCAGGCGGATCACGACCGGGCGACGGTCGACGGTCCGACATCAGGAGGCTGACCATGCTCCGTGTCCCGAGGCTCGTGATCCTTGCATCATGTCTGGTCATCGTGGCCGCCTGCAGCTCCTCGACGGGCACCTTGGCGTCGACGGCACCATCGTCCGCTCCCGCAGCATCGGCACCGGCCGCGGCAGCGACTGGGACCCCCGCGGTGAGCAGTAGCGGTGCCCCCCCTTCGGCGACACCGGCCGGTGGTGGCGGGGGGACTGCCAGCGGCGCGATCTCGTCGGCGACTTCGTCCAACCAGGCTCCCGGCAGCCCAGGGATGGCGCCTCTCGCGAACGTCTGCGACATGCTCGACGTGGCAACGATCGACTCGATCACGGGCCTTTCGGTGAACGTCGGCAAGTCCATCGCCGGCGACCCGAGTCGAGGTGATCTCGGCAGCTGCCTCTGGGCGGCAGGGACGACGACCGGGGTCCAGATGACCGTTCACTCGGAAGAGCTGATCAAGTCCCTACTACTCGCTCCTGGTACCGAGGTGCCGGGCGTGGGGCTGGCGGCAAAAGGCCGCATGGCGACGATCAGCGGGGTCATCCACGCCAGTCTTGCCGTCGACTTCGGGACATTCGGCGTCCTTATCGTGACCGACTCGCCCACGGCCTCGCTCGGGATGTCAGCCGCGCTCGCCAAGACGATCAAGTAGCCGACCCCGGCCACGCCCAGCCAGTGGGGCCTCCTGGACCCGACGAACATCGTCTGGGTACAACGTGACAGCTCCGGTCGGATGACGGGCCGGGGGAGTTCGACGATGTCGCGGAGGCTGCCAAAGCCCGCCGACGCGTTGTCGAATAGCGAGCTTGACGCTTGGTCCGATCCGAGGTGAGCGCCGCTCGGAATCGCCGTAGTTGAGAACGTACTCGTGCTCGCCACCCCTTCACCACCACCGCGGTCGTCCTGGGCGGCGGCTTCCGCGGGATCCATCGCACCCATCACTCCCGCGACTCGCCACAGCAGGGTCGATGGGTCGGGAGACACGCCCCTAGCACATCCACCATCAGGTAACCGATGAGGTAGGTTTGGTCGGGGCGAGCGAGTTAGCCCCGCCACCAACGACCATCCGATCACGATGCGGCTCGCCGAGCCGCCGGAGCCTTCCTACTGGCTCCGGAGCGCATGACGAGACGACCTCTCCCACGCCTCCGAGCGCGCCACCGACCGCGAGGTCGTGGTTGTTGCGGCCGTGCTTGCCGCCGGGTCGGAGAAGGCGGCCGCGCATCGCCTCGGCCTGTCGCACTCGACCGTGAAGAACGACCTGGCGAATGCGCGGTCGAAGGTGGGAGCTGCGACAACCGCGCAGCTTGTGTGGATCCTGGCGGAGCGGTTGCCGGGGCCGGAGGATGGGGTGCAAGGAGAGGAAGACGGATCGTCCGATGGTCGACGAGCCCGGCGACTGTGTTCCCTCGGCGGCTTTACGCGAATTGTCGGGTTTTCGCCAGTGGACTGGGACATGAGGGCTGACGTCGCCGAGTAGGCGGCGGCGTCCGGGACGATGGCCCTCCGCGCGAGCCTCGCACCGCCGCGCCCCTGCCCGGCATGCGGTGCCGAGCTCCCGTACCTCGGCCGGCGGGGCAGGCCGCGCTCCCGTACCTCGGCGGGCGGGGCAGGCTGCGCCGGTGGTGCGAGGCTCACCATCCGCGTCCCTTGCGTCTTCGCCCGCGGGCGACGCAGGCCGCCGCAGCGCGCCCGAGGCGGGTGCGCACCGGGATCCCACTCCGCGACCTCGTCCAGGTCCGCTCGTGTGCGCCCGCGTTGGCCCGGGTGCCGAGATGACCACGAGCGTGGCCACCAGCGCCACCGCCCCGGCCATCCGGAAGCGCTACTCACCGCGCTACCGGTCCGAGGACGAGCGCATGCGACTCGCGGACCTGCCCCAAGGAGCAGCGTCCGATGCGCGAGATCGCGACGCTCGTGGGCAGGTGGATCTCGGCGATCAGCCGTGACAAATCACGGATCCGGGTCGAATACCAGTTCGATGGTCAGGCCGAAGATTCGAGCAATGACGAAGGCAAGCGGGAGGCTCGGGTCGAACCGGCCCGTCTCGATCGCATTGATGGTCTGTCTCGAGACTTGCGCGGCATCTGCCAGTTGTGCCTGGGTCCAATCCCGTTCGGCCCGGAGCACACGAATCCGGTTCTTCATCCCCCAAACCGTCGGATCCCGATGAGCACCGACAGCATATAGATGGCCGAAGTCACCACCAGGACCCAGACAACCCCTGCCTGGAACAGTCCGGCACCGCCGAGAAGTATGAGAGTGAACCCGGCGACGAAACACCCGCCAAGTGCCAGGGCCATGGCGTCGAGTTGGATCTTGCGCATCAACTCGTCGGCGTGTCTCAGGAAGCGCATGTACGACACGATCCAGGCCAGACCGACAATCGCCGTGCCGATCGACGCCACGACGACTCCCGCGTCACCCTCGATCCATCCACGATCGATGGCAGCGTCGGCGACAAGGAAGGCCCCGACCCACAGAATCGACCAGATGACGATCGATGTGCGATTTCGCCGGTCGAGTTCGGTCGACGACCAGGAGCTCTTCTGGTCGCGCGCGTTCACGAATTCTCTTCCCGGCCGGCCCGGCCGGCGCTGGACGCCGTCCCCAGCATCAGAAACCCAGCCGTCCCCGCCACCAGGCCGACCTCCATGGGGACCGCCCCCAAGACCATCCCGAGTGCGGCCACCACGGTGACTACCCAACCTACGAGCAAACGCGTCTTCCGATCCATCAGTAAACTCCTCTTGTCATTAAGTCAAGTGTCTTTGACAAGAGGAACGATGACACGAGACACCGGCCATGTCAAGCGCACTTGTCATATGGTGCGCCATCCGGGCCATCCACAGGCTCGATGGTGGACTCCTGCGCCTCGCCAGGGCTGCGATGCGATGGCCCTGGCCGAGGGGTGGTGTTGACCCACGCAGACCCGCCGGACCTGAACGCCGCCACGGTCGAGCTCGGCGAAAGGGTTCTGTTCCCCGAAAGCAATTGATCAGCCCGGGCGTCGCCGTGCGCCCCAACTCGAAACCATGGCCCAATCGGCCAACTAGAAACCGCGGGACTGCGCCGGCATGGGCCATGAGCATCACGACGATGCAGCGGACCACCGCACCCGGGCCGACGACTACTCCTCGGCCCGGATCGGGCGCGGCCGCGCTCACGATCGTCCTGGTCGTGCTCCTCATCCTCGCCGGGGCCTCGGGCGTGCTTGGGCAGGCGGCGGCCGTGCGTGTCTCCATCATCCCATCGTATTCTCCGGGGCATGCAGTCGATCGGCGCCCGCGCCCTCTGCGTCCTGGGCGGGTCGCCTTGGTCGCCCTGGCGGTCGTGATCAGGGACACGCCGCTCGCCGTCGTGGTTGGCATCGGGGGCGTCGCCCTGCTCCTTTATGCGGCCGTCGGCGATCGGTTCGAGTCGATCGGGCCGAACGGCGCCAAGTTCCGCGACCTCCGTGACCGAGCCGTACGATCCACTGATCCAGCCACGGCGGAAGTCATCGCCCGGGTGCGTTCGGTCGAGGAGCTTGTAGACGCGCTGACCGAGCGGGTCAACCGCCCGGAGTCGTCGGGCGAACGGATGCAACGCGTCCAAGCCGATGAGCGGACGCGCGAGACGCTTGCGAAGAGCGGCAGCATCCGCCGGTACCCCTGACTCCAGCATTCAGGGTGGCCGCGATATCGCGGGCCACCCTGCCACTCGGCAATATCCCTCGACGTGCGACTCGATCGTGGAACGGGCATGGCCCACCGACGGGGTAGTTGCGGACGCTCACCCGGGCGGGTTCGACTCGTCCAGCATCCAGCGCCAGCCCGTCTTCACCGGGAGCGCCGGAGCCGGCGACGATCGACGCATGAATTGGCATCTTGCTCGCGGCGAGCTCGAGAGTGGAGTTGGCTCCGCCGTTCCTCCGCCGCCGGTTCCGGACTGTTACTGCACTTGGCCGGAGCCCCAAGTGTGCCAGTTGGCACCAAATCCGAGAACGAGAACCGCGGCGTGCGAGGCGACCGACTCGGGCGGGGCGGCTGCCTCTGGCCCGAGTCCTGATCGGCGCTCGCAACATGCCAGATCGTCGAAGTGCTGACCACGAACACGACGAAACCGGCTCCCAGAGGCCGGTTTCGTGCTTGTCTTCTGGTCGGGGCGGCCGGATTTGAACCGACGACCACCAGTCCCCCAGACTGGTGCGCTACCAGACTGCGCCACGCCCCGAGTCGGGCGAGTCTAGCACTCGCCGCCGTTTCCTCGGCTCCCGCGCCGTCGCCGATGGCGACCCTCGTCAGCCGACGTGCGGGAGCAATTCCTGCGCCTTGCGGACCGCCGCGTCCGGATACTCGTAGTCCTCGAGCGTCCCGGCGAGGTACTTCTCGTACGCCGACAGGTCGAAGTGACCGTGGCCGCAGAGGTTGAACAGGATCACCCGCGACTCGCCCTTCTCGCGGGCGTCGATCGCCTCGTCGATCGCGACCTTCAGGGCGTGGGTCGGCTCGGGCGCCGGCAGGATTCCCTCGGTCCGGGCGAACTGGACGCCGGCCGCGAAGCTCGCCAGCTGGTGGACGCTGCGGGCCTCGATCGCGCCGAGCTCCAGGAGGTGCGACACCAGCGGCGCCATCCCGTGGTAGCGCAGGCCGCCGGCGTGGATCGGCTCGGGCACGAAATCCGAGCCGAGGGTGTGCATCTTCACGAGCGGCGTCATCTTCGCGGTGTCGCCGAAGTCATAGGCGTAGACGCCGCGGGTCAGGGACGGAGCGGCCTCGGGCTCGGCGGCGATCACCCGGTACGAGCGCCCGCCGCGGAACGTCTGGCCGAGCCACGGGAACGTCAGCCCGGCGAAGTTCGAGCCGCCGCCGGCGCAGCCGATGATCACGTCCGGCTCCTCGCCGGCCATCGCCATCTGCTCGATCGACTCGAGCCCGATGACGGTCTGGTGGAGGAGGACGAAGTCGAACACCGAGCCGAGCGAGTACTTCGTTCCCGGGTGGGTGACGGTGTCCTCGATCGCCTCGCTGATCGCGAGCCCCAGCGACCCCGTGTGCCCCGGCGTCTCGGCCAGGACCTTCCGGCCGTACTCGGTGTCGGGCGAGGGCGACGCGACGATCTGCGCGCCGTACGTCTCCATCAGGTTCCGGCGATACGGCTTCTGGTCGTAGCTGGCCCGGACCATGTAGACCTTGATGTCGAGGCCGAACGCCGCGCCGGCGAAGGCGAGCGCGCTCCCCCACTGCCCCGCGCCGGTCTCGGTCGCGAGCCGGGTCACGCCCTCGTCCTTGTTGTAGAACGCCTGGGCGAGGGCCGTGTTCGGCTTGTGGCTGCCCGACGGGCTGCCGCCCTCGTACTTGTAGTAGATGTGGGCCGGCGTCCCGAGGGCCTTCTCGAGCCGGTGCGCACGATGCAGCGGCGACGGCCGGTAGAGCTTGTAGGCGTCGCGGACGGGGTCGGGGATCTCGATCTCGCGATCCGTCGCGACGACCTGCTTGATCAGCTCCATCGGGAACAGCGGAGCGAGATCGGCCGGCCCGATCGGCTGGCCGGTCCCCGGGTGGAGCGGCGGCGGCGGCGGGCTCGGCAGGTCGGCCGCGATGTTGTACCAGGCCCGCGGGATCCGGTCCTCGTCGAGGGTGAAGCGGGTCTTGCCGGACAGGACGGTGGCCATGACGGGGAGCCTCCTCTGGATCGACGCGTGCCGAGGACGAAGCCTACGGGTCGTCGGGCGACGCGGCAACGGTCGTCCCATCCTCGACGTCGATCGACACGGAGGCGCTCAGCCGTCCTCCCGCAGTCGCTCGGCCCAGGCGGGAAAGTCCGCCAGCTCGTCCTTCGATTCGCGGGCGAGGAGGTCGATCAGGCAGCGCTGGACGCTCTTGCCCTCGAACAGGGCGTTGTGGACCTCCTGGGCGATCGGCATCTCGACGCCGTGCCGATGGGCGAGGGCGAGCGCGGCGTCCACGGTGTAGGCGCCCTCCGCGACGCCCGGCAGCGTCTGCTCCAGCTCGGCCCAGCGGCGGCCCTTCGCCAGCTCCACGCCGAGGCGGTGGTTCCGCGACAGCGTCGATCCGCAGGTCGCGATCACGTCGCCGATCCCGGCCAGGCCCGCGAAGGTCAGCGGGTTGGCGCCGGCGGCGAGCCCCAGTCGGGTCATCTCGGCCAGGCCGCGGGTCATCAGGCCGGCCTTCCCGTTGTCCCCGAACCCCAGCCCGTCGGCCGCGCCCGCCGCGATCGCGACGATGTTCTTCAGCGCCCCGCACAGCTCGACGCCCAGCAGGTCGCTGTTGACGTACAGGCGGAACTCGCGCCGGCCGAGGCGGGCGACGATGCGGTCCGCCAGCTCCGGCTCCTCGGCCGCGACGACGGCGCTGGCCGGCAGGCCGCGGGCGATCTCCGACGCGAGGTTCGGGCCGGACAGCGCCGCGACCCGGCGGGGCCCGACCCCGGCGGCGTCGGAGATCACCTCCGTCATCCGGAGCAGCGTCGCGGGCTCGAGGCCCTTGACGACGCTCAACAGATCGGCCGACGTCGCGACGTGCGGGGTGACGCGCACGGCCGTCTCGCGCAGATGGCTCGAAGGAGCGGCGAAGATCACGAGGTCCGACGCGCCGGCGAGGGCGGCGGGATCCGCGCTCACCGTCACGGCCGCAGGGAGGGCGATCCCCGGCAGGCGCCGCTCGTTGGCCCGGGCGCCCCCGATCCGGGCAGCCGCCTCCGCGTCGTGGGCAAGGAGGACCACCGGCTCGACCCGGCCGATGAGGATCGCGAGCGTCGTTCCCCACGCCCCGGCGCCGACCACGGCGACGCGGGCGGCGCCGCGGTCGGGTGCCCTCGTCACTCGACGCGCTTCCAGTAGGAATCCTTGCGCACGATCCGCCCGTCCTCGAGCGTCCAGACGTCGCAGCCGCGAACCTCGATCCGCTCGCCGTCGGTCGTCGTGCCGGTCAGCGTCCACTCCGAGACGCCACGCCTGCCGTCCGCGCTCACGAAGTGGTCGTCGTCGCCGTAGTGGACGTCCGGGATCCCCTCGAACCGCTTCGCGAGGCCGGCCCGCACGGCCGCCGCCCCGACGAACCGGGTCCCCCACGGGTCGCCGCCGCGCGGGCTCTCGAACACCGCGTCGTCCGCGAAGTGGCTCATGATCGCGTCGAGGTCGTGTCGGTTGAACGCGTCGAGCACGGCCCGCAGCGTCGCCCCAAGCTCTCGTTCGGACACGGTTGCCTCCTCGCTCCTCCCCTGCCCTATCGCCCGGTCGTCCGTCCCTTCGCCCGCCCCGCGCCGGTTGCCGGCCGGCGCGCCCCGGGCGTCTTCGACACCGGGCTCTTCGATCCGCTCGCCCGCCGTCGCGGCAGCTTGACCGACTCGCGGTCGCGGAAGACGAGCTTGATTGGCGTCCCGTCGAAGCCGAACTCCTCGCGCAGCCGATTCTCGAGGTAGCGCCGAAACGAGAAGTGGATCAGCGCCGCGTCGTTGGCGAAGAAGACGAACGTCGGCGGCGCGACCGCGGCCTGGGTCCCGTAGAAGACCTTCGGGCGGCGACCCTTGACGACGGGCGGGCTCTGGCGCTCGACGGCCGCCCGGATCACCCGGTTCAGCTCGCCCGTCGAGATCCGCTTGCGGCGCTCGCCCCAGATGTCGATCGCGAGCTCCAGGACCTTGCCGACGCGCTGGCCGGTCTTCGCGCTGATCGACACGATCGGGGCGAACTCGAGGAACGGGACCTCGTTGCGGATCCACTCGGTGTACTGGGCGAAGGTCCGGTCGGTCTTGTCCTCGACGAGGTCCCATTTGTTGACCGCGATCACGAGGCCGCGGCCCTCCTCGACGACGTAGCCCGCGACGTGGGCGTCCTGCGCCGTCAGCCCCTCGACCGCGTCGATCACGAGGACGGCGACGTCGCAGCGGGCGATCGCCCGGAGGGACCGCAGGGTCGAGTACTTCTCCGCCGCCGGCCCGCCGGCGACCTTGCCCCGGCGGCGGATCCCGGCCGTGTCGATGAGGACGATCTCGCTGCGGCCCCACTCGAGGGTCGTGTCGACGGCGTCGCGGGTCGTGCCCGGCACCTCGGACACGATCGCCCGATCCTCCCCGAGGAGGCTGTTGAGGAGCGACGACTTGCCGACGTTCGGGCGGCCGACGAACGCGATCGCGGCCGGCTCGTCCTCGTCCGTCTCGGCCGCGATCGCGGCGTCCCAGCGGGCCTCGACCTCGCCGCCGGCGGCCTGTCCGCCCTCGAACCGCTCGAGGTCCGCCTCCTCGTCCTCGTCCGGGTCGACGGCGTTGCCGGCCGCGCCGACGACGTACGGCTCGAGCCGGCCCGCGTCGACCTCGCGGGCCCATTCGTCCGCCTCGGTCTCGCGCGCCTTGCGGGCGATCTCGGCCTCCGACTCCGGCGGGAGGGCCCAGACGATCGCGTCGAGGAGATCCCCGGTCCCGCGGCCGTGCGAGGCGGAGATCGAGTAGGTCTCCTCCCAGCCCATCGACCAGAACTCGGCGGCGTCGGCCTCGCGCTGGGTGTTGTCGACCTTGTTCACCGCGACGATGACCGGCGCCTTCGCCGTCCGCAGCAGCTCGGCCGCCTCGAGGTCGGCCGGGGTCAGGCCGGCGACGGCGTCGACGACGAACAGGATGACGTCGGCCTCGCGGATCGCCAGGCGGGCCTGCTCCTGGACGCGGATCTCGATCGGGTCGTCGGTGTCGACCTCGAGCCCGCCGGTGTCGACGATGACGAACCGCCGGCCGTTCCACTCGAGATCGCCATACATCCGGTCGCGGGTCGTCCGGGCGCGGTCCTCGACGATCGCCTGGCGCTTGCCGACGAACCGGTTGAAGATCGTGGACTTGCCGACGTTCGGGCGGCCCACCACGGCGAGGACGGGGAGCGCCGCGAGGGCCCGACTGCTCACCGGGACCCCGAACCTTGAGCCGATCCGGGCTCTCCGAGGTCCGAGGCGGAGGCCCGCGACGCCATCGGTCCGAGGATTCGACCGACGACGGCGAGGACGGGCAGGCTGGCGAGGGTCCGCGACGAGGGCATGAGCGCCGTCCTACGCCGCGCCGGAGGTCGGCGAGGCGCCCTCGTTGTGGACGAACGTCGGCAGGGAGGTCGTCCGGCCGGCGGGGGTGGCGGCGCCGGCGAGGGCCAGCTCGGCCAGCTCGGCGGCGCGGGCCGCCGTCTCGGTCGTGCCGGCGATCTCGAGGACCCGCTGGGCGACGTCGCGGAGATCCTCGATCGGGGTCGACGTGCCGCCGGTGACGCCGATCACCTCGCGGCCGTCGAAGACGGTGGCGTCGGTCAGGTCGGCGGCGCCCTCGATCTGGATCGCGGGCTTGCCGGCGATCTCGACGAGCCGCGTCAGCTCCTTCGTGTTCGCGCTCGAGCGGCCGCCGACGACGACCATCAGGTCGACCTCCCGGGCCGCCTCGACCGTGTCCTCCTGGCGGCGGATCGTGACCGGGCAGACGGTGTTGACGATCTTCAGCTCGTGGCTCCGGCCGACCATGAACGCCGCGAGCTTCTCGAACTTCCAGGGCGGCTGGGTCGACTGGCTGATCAGGGCCATCCGCTTCCGGCGCGGGACCTTCTGCTCCCACTCGTCCTCGTCGTCGACGACGATCGCGTCGGGCGCGAAGCCGAGCATGCCGACCACCTCGGCGTGGTTCGGGGTGCCGAGGAGGACGATCGTGTAGCCCTCGTCGACGAGCCTCACGAGCTCACGGTGCTCCTGGATCACCCAGGTGCAGGTCCCGTCGATCACCTCGAGGCCGCGCTCGTTGGCCCGCGCCATCACGTCGGGCCGGACGCCGTGGGCACGGATGACGACGGCCGCGCCGTGGTCGACGTCGTCGAGGGTCTCGACGGTCTCGATCCCGAGCCGCTCGAGGTCGGCGATCACGCCGGTGTTGTGGACGACCTGGCCGAGGGTATGGGTCGACTTGCCAGCCGCGCTGGCCTCCTTTGCCTTGTCGATCGCCTCGCGCACGCCGTAGCAGAAGCCGGTGCGCCGGGCGATCCGGATCTCCCGGACGCTTCCCATACGTGCCAAGTATCGCATGGGGGGTGGCCAAACCCGGATCGGTGCTCGTCCGGCGGCTCCTTCGCCCAGCGTTGCGGCCGTCATCTCGCCAGATATTCGCCCCGGGACTCGCTGGTGCGATCCGCGTGCTCGCCGCCTCGCCGGTCACCCCGATCCTCACCGTGGGAGCGCGCCAACGAGTCCCCGGGTGAATGGTTGGCCAGCTTGCCGCGGCGTCGTGCGCCTCACCCCGGCGGCGGCGCCTCAGCGATCCTCGCCGTAGGTGCCGCGGTGGCGCGAGTCGAGCAGGGCCGCGATCCGGTGCATGATCAGGAGGGTCGCCAAGCCCTTGGCGGCCTTGCGGTCGATCTCCGGCGGGAGCAGGTCGCCGACCCGGAACGGCTCGCCGATCCGCATCGTCGCGTGGCGCCCCGGCGTCGGGATCGGGCGGCCCCTCGGCCAGACGCGGTCGGTATTCGAGATCCCGATCGGGACGATCGTCGCGTTCGTCCGGAGCGCCAGCATCGCCAGGCCGTCCTTCGGCGGCTGGAGCTGCCCGGTCGGGCTGCGGGTCCCCTCCGGAAAGACCATCAGGACGTTGCCGGCATCGAGGATCCGCCGGGCGACGCGGAACGCCTCGACGTCCGCGGCAGCCCGATCGACCGGCACGACGCCGCCGTTGCGGGCCATCCAGCCGACGACGGGCCAGTCGAACATCTCCTTCTTGCCGAGCCAGTGGATCCGCCGCCCGAGGAGCGGGGTGAGGAACGCCCCGATCAGGACCGGGTCGGCGTTCGAGATGTGGTTCGAGGCGAGGATCACCGGTCCGTCGGCCGGGATCGCGTCGGTCCGACCCTCGACGTTCACCCGGGTGAAGCAGCGCGCGATGAAGCGGGCACCGAGGGCGGTGGTCGAGATCAGCGGCGTGATGTCGCTGCGGAGGAGGTCGTCCTCGGAGATCGCGGGCTTCGCCGATGGCCGGCGGCTCGCGCCGCGCGCTGCGGTCGCGGAGCCGGCGGCCGGAATGGCCGTCCCAGGTTCGGCCGGGCCGGCGGGCTCGGCCGGTTCGCCGGGTTCGATCGAGGGCCCGGTCATCGCGGTCGGTCCCCCGCCGCGGCGGTCCTCGCGTCGCCGCCGACCCCGGTGTCGCCGCCGGCCCGCCGCGCCTCCACCCGACGGATCTCGCCGACGACCGCCCGGACGGTGTCGCCGAACGCGTTGCCGTCGGTCACGATCCGGATCGCGTCGTCCGCCACGCGGAGCGGCGCGACCGCCCGGCTGCTGTCGAGGATGTCGCGCCGTCGCAGCTGGGCGAGGATCCAGCGCGCCTCGGGGCTCCCGTCCGCGATCTCGCGCTCGAGCGTCCGGCGGCGGGCCCGCTCCTCGACCGACGCGTCGAGATAGATCTTCAGGTCGGCGTCGGGCAGGACGACCGTGCCGATGTCGCGGCCGGCCATGATGATCCCGCCCGGCTCCGCGGCGAGCGCCCGCTGCCGGTCGAGGAGCGCCGTCCGCAGCTCGGCGACGCGGCTCACGGCCGAGACGGCGTCGTCGACGCGCGGCGTGTGGACCTCCTCGGTCACATCGACCCCGTCGACGCTGACGTGGGCGAGACGGCCGTTCCCGTCCGCGACCAGGGCGATCTCCGGCACCAGGGCGACGAGGGCCGCCGGGTCCGCCCGCTCGCCGTCGGGCGCGACGTGCCGCTCGAGGGCCAGCCAGGTCGCCGCCCGGTAGAGCAGGCCCGTGTCGCAGAAGCGGTAGCCGAGCTCGAGGGCCGCGGCGGCGCCGACGCTCGACTTGCCGGAGGACCCCGGCCCGTCGAGGGCGACGACCAGCCCGGTCGGACGGACGTTCACGCCGACGAGCATACCGGGCAGGGGCCGATCGGACCGGGTGCCGACTTGCGGCACGGGTCTACGATCGCGCCGAAGTGACAGGCGGATGACGGTCTCGCACCAGGCCCCGGGCGGGGCGGTGGCGGCTCCCACGATCCGGGCGATGGGGCTGCGCAAGGCCTTCGGCCCGATCGTCGCCGTCGACGACGTCAGCTTTGAGCTCACGGCGGGCCGGATCTACGGCCTCCTCGGCCCGAACGGCTCGGGCAAGACGACCCTGATCCGGCTGCTCACCGGGCTCGGCCGACCCGACGCCGGGACCGCCGAGGTCCTCGGTGCGCGGATGCCGTCGCGCGAGACGCTCGGCCGGATCGGGTACATGACCCAGAGCGACGGGATCTACCCGTCGCTCACCGTCGGCGAGAACGTCCGCTTCTTCGGCACCGTCTACGGCCGGCCGGACGCGGCGGCGGCCACGGCCGCCCTCGAGGTCGTCGCGCTCGCCGACCGCGCGGGGGCGATCACCGCGACCCTGTCGGGCGGCCAGCGACGTCGCCTGTCGCTGGCCTGCGCCCTCGTCCACGAACCGCCGGTCCTGTTCCTCGACGAGCCGACGGTCGGGGTCGACCCGCTCCTGCGGGTCGAGTTCTGGGCCCATTTCCGGCGCCTCGCCGACGCCGGCGCGACGATCGTCGTCTCGAGCCACGTGATGGACGAGGCGGATCGCTGCGACGAGCTCCTCTTCGTCCGGGCCGGCCGGGTGATCGCCCGGGGCAACGGGTCCGAGCTGCGTTCGGACGCCGGGACCGACGATCTCGAGCAGGCGTTCCTGCGGTTCGCCGCCGACGAGCCCGCGCCGCGATGAGCCTCCGCCGGGTCGCCGCGCTGTTCCGCCGGGTTGCGGCCGAGATCCGCCGCGATCGGCCGTCGCTCGGGATCCTGTTCCTCGCCCCGATCCTCCTCACCGGCCTCGTCTCGTTCATCCTCCGCGAGAGCCAGGCGCCGGCGATCACCGCCGATGTCGTCGCGGCCGGCGCGCCGGCGCCGCTGGCGGGGGCCCTGCGCAGCGCGCTCACTGCCGGCGGCGCGACGGTCGTCGACGTCGCCGACGAGGCGACCGCGCGCCAGGACGTCGAGCAGGGCCGGGCGTCGCTCGCGATCCTCCTGCCGGCCGACCCGGCCGGCGGGCTGACCGTCGTGACCCTCGGCCTCGACGCGCCGGGCGAGTCCGCCCAGCTGGGCGCGGTCCAGAAGGCCGTGCAGGCGTCGTTCGCAAGCGTCGGCGGCGCCTCGGGCGGCCCGATCACCCACGCCACGATCTACGGCCAGCCGACCGACGACCCGGTCGCGAGCTTCGCGCCGGCGATCGTCGGGTTCTTCGCCTACTTCTTCGTCTACGTCCTGACCGGCGTGAGCTTCCTCCGCGAGCGAACCGGCGGGACGCTCGAGCGGCTCCTGGCGACGCCGGTGACCCGGGCCGAGATCGTGACCGGCTACACCCTCGGGTTCGGGCTGTTCGCGACGGTCCAGGTGATCGTCCTGCTCCTGTGGGCGCTCGGGACGGTCAACGTCCCCGCGATCGGGCCGCTGCCGGCCTTCGCGATCGGGCTCGGGATCCCGGCGGCGGGCAGCCCGGTCCTCGCCTTCCTCGTCGTCCTCCTCCTGGCGGTCGGCGCGGTCAGCCTCGGGATCTTCCTGTCGACCTTCGCCCGGACCGAGCTCCAGGTCATCCAGTTCATCCCGCTCGTGCTCGCGCCGCAGTTCCTCCTGTCGGGGGTGATCTTCCCGGTCAGCTCGCTGCCGGCGGTGCTCCAGCCGCTCGTCGGGCTGATGCCCCTGAACTACGCCGTCGACGGGCTGCGCCAGGTCTTCATCCGCGGCGCCGACCTCGGGGTGGGCGCCCTCCAGCTCGACCTCGCGGTCCTGGCGGCGATCGCCGTGTTCTTCGGCGTGGTCGCCTCGCTCACGATCCGGCGCGACATCGTCTGAGGTCGAGCCTCGCCGCGACGAGGCCCTGCCTGGCCGCGTCGCCGGCAGTGCGCCGCCGTCAATTCCGGCCGGGGCCGCACCGCGGGGCCCAGCTTGCGTTCGCGACTGCCGTTCCTGTCGATTGCAGGGATCGGCGGCATTCAATTACGAATTGCGGGCATGGAGCCGACGAGGAGGTGAGGCGACGTCGGCAGTGCGTCGCCGGCCGACATCGACGACGCCCGTCGGACCGCCCTCAGGGGGCGCGGCCGTCCCGTCGCGACCGGACCCGGGGACCGCTGGCCGGCGGCGCGACCGGCCGGACGCGCGCCGCGGCTCGCGCAGGTCGCGCCGAGCCGGCCGGGCGGCCTCGGTGCGCGTCCGCGGTCGGCGCGTCCTCCGGACATCTCGGCGGCCCGGTCTGCCACCCCGCGATCGGCCGCCGCCGCCGCCGAGGCCGCGGACCTCGGGCGCCTTCAGAACGCGGACCCGGCCGCTCTTCAGGCCGTCGATCCGGACCGGCCCGATCCGGACCCGGACGAGGCGCTCGATCGGCGCCTCGACCGCCCCGAACACGCGCCGCAACTGCCGCTTCCAGCCCTGGCGGAGGGTCGCCCGGTACCAGGCGAGGCCGCGCGGCGCCGGCGGCGAGATCAGGTCCTCGAGCCGCTCGATCTCGACGTCGGTCATCGCCCGGAGATGCTGCAGGGTGGCGACGCCCTCCTCGAGCTCGACGCCCGCCTCGAGCGCGGCGACCTGGTCGTACGTGAGCGGCGTCCGGACGGCGAGGGCGTACTCGCGCTCGACCCCGAACCGCGGGTGGAGGACCTTCTCCGACCACGCGCCGTCGTTCGTGAGGATCAGGAGGCCCTCGCTGTCCTGGTCGAGCCGGCCGACCGGGTACAGCCGGGCGTGATCCGGGACGAGGGCGGTCGGGACGAGGTCGAGCACGGTCGTGTCGGCGTGGCGGTCCTGGGTCGTCGACGTCACGCCGCCCGGCTTGTGGAGCAGCAGGTAGGTCGTCCGCGAGGCGTTCCCGATCGGCAGCCCGTCGACCTCGATCTTCGCCTTCGCCGGATCGACGACCTGGCCGATCGTCGCGCGGCGGCCGTCGACCCGCACCCGGCCGGCGGCGATCAGCCCCTCGCTGGCCCGGCGCGACGCGACGCCGGCCGCAGCCATCACCTTCTGGAGGCGTTCCTCCGGCATCAGCCGACCTCCTCGACGTCGATGTCGACCGGCGGGCCGAGCGCCGCGTCGCGGTCGGCGATCTCGTCGTCCTGGATGAGCCGCGCCGCGAGGTCGACCTCGAGCGGCGGCAGCTCCTCGAGGCTCGTCAGGCCGAACCGCTCGAGGAACTCGAAGCCGGTCCCGTACAGGAACGGCCGGCCCGGGGTCTCCGCCCGGCCGAGCTCGACGACGAGCCGGCGGTGGAGGAGCGTCCGGATCGTGTAGTCGGAGTCGACGCCGCGGATCCGCTCGACGGCGGACTTCGTCACCGGCTGGCGGTAGGCCACGATCGCGAGGGTCTCCAGCGACGCCGGCGAGAGGCGGACGGCGTCCGCGCCGACATACCGCGCGATCAGGGCCCCGGCGTCCGGGGCGGTGACGAGCTCCACCCGGTCCCCCGAGAGGACGAGCCGGATGCCGCGATCGGCGAGCGCCACCTCGAGGTCGCCGAGGCGGGCGTCGACGGTCGCCCGGTCGACGCCGGCGACGGCCGCGATCTCGCGGCGGGTGAGCGGCCGTTCGGCGACGAAGAGGAGCGCCTCGAGCTGGGCCTCGCTGAGCTCGGCGGGCGCGTCGACCTCACCGCCCGTGTCGGCGCCGACCTCGGTGGCCTCCCCGGTGGGCGCCTCGTCGTCGATCACGCGAACGACTCCAGGCTCTCGTCGAGCGGCTCGTCGGCGGTCGGCGCCACGGGCTCCCCTGCCCCGCCGCTCGTCCCCCGCTCCTCGGCCGTCGTCGCCCGGGCCACGATCGGCCCCCACGGCTCGGCCTGGGTGACGACGATCTCGCGCCGCTTCATCAGCTCGAGCATCGCCAGGAACGTCACCGCCACGACGACCCGGTCGCGGACCCCGGCGAGCAACTCCTGGAGCACGACGCTCCCGGCGCCGCGGATCGCGGCGCGGATGATCGCCGCGCGCTCGGTCAGGGTGATCGTCCGGGCGACGGTCTCCGGCGGGAGCTCGGGCGGCGGGGCAATCTGCGACAGGCGGTCGAGCGCGGCGATCAGGACCGAAGGATCGAGAGGCGGGCCATCCGGTGGCCGCGCGCCGGCCTGGCCGGACGCGGCCGCGCTCGAGGGTTCGCGTCGGAACAGCCCGACGCGAACGATCGCCGCCTCCAGCAACCGCCGGCCGGCGTCGCGATGGGCGCGGTACAGCAGGAGGCGGGCGCGCAGCTCGGCCTCCGGGTCCGGCTCGTCCTCGGGCAGCACCCCCGGCGCCTCGACGACGCGCCGCGGCAGGATCGCCCGGCTCTTGATCAGGATCAGCTGGCTGGCCACCGCGACGAACGCACTGACGTTGCCGAGGCGATCCGTCTCGAGCGTCGCGAGGGCATCGAGGTAGGCATCAGCGAGGGCGCCGAGGGGGACCGTCACGACGTCCAGCTGGCGCGCCTCGATCAGGGTCAGCAGGAGCGCCAGCGGGCCGTCGAACGACTCGATCCGAACCTGCGTCGAGGCCTCGGGGCGGCGACCGGCGCCGAACACGACGGCGGGCGGGGCCGCCGTCAACGCCCCGAGCTCGACCGCCATCAGGAGGCCTCGTCCGCCAGCCTGAGCCGCTCGCCCGCGAGCGGATCGACCGGGGCGTCCTGGTGGCGGATCAGCGCGACCGTGGCCGGACTGCAGCCGGCGGCCGCGACGAGATCGGCGGAGGCCGCCGCATGGTCGCGGAGCCGGCCGACAGGGACCCGCCAGCCGGGAACGAACGCCGCCGCCCGCCAGATCCAGGTCCCGTGGCGCTGGCCGAGGGCGTAGGCGATCCGCGGCCCGAGCCCCGTGTCGCCCTTCGCGCAGTCGTGGAGGAGTCCGGCGACGAGGAGATCGCGGTCCGCCGCCCCGTCGGCCCGCAGCCGGCCGACGACGTCGAGCCCGTGGCGGCGGTCGGCGACGTGCATCGCGTCGAAGAGGGCCAGCTCGGGCGGCCGGAGCCAGCGCTCGAGCTCCGTCCGCTCGCCCGCACCGACGCGGGCCCGAAGGTGGTCGCGGACCTGACGCGTCTTCGTCGCCCACCAGCCGGCCGTGCCCGACAGCGCGCCGTCAGCCAAAGAGCTCACGTCCGAGCAGCAGGTTGACGATCGGCAGGCCGATCTTCTCGAAGATGAACTGGAAGACCGTCTGGCCCCCGGGCAGGATCGGCACGAAGGCGACGAAGATCAGGAGGATGAAGCCGTACTGCTCGAGCGTCGGCCGCCATTGCCAGACCTGGCGCGGGTTCATCATCGAGAACAGGACCTTCGATCCGTCGAGCGGCGGGACCGGCACGAGGTTGAACAGCATCAGCGCGACATTGATCAGGACGAAATAGGCGATCACGGTGAGGACCTCGGTCGGGACCTCGGTGCCGCCCTGGTAGGCCGCGAGCAGCAACCGGAACGGGATCGCGCCGAGCGCCGCGAGGACCAGGTTCGACGCCGGCCCGGCGAACGCGACGATCCCCTCGCTGTCGTGGCCGCCGCGCAGGTTCGAGGGGTTGACCGGGGTCGGCTTGGCCCAGCCGATCCCCACTCCCGTCAGGCTCGATGCGATCAGGAGGAGGCCCCCGATCGGATCGAAGTGGGCGATCGGGTTGAGCGTCAACCGGCCGAACAGCTTCGCCGTCCCGTCGCCGAGACGGTACGCGGCATAGGCGTGGGCGGCCTCGTGGACCGGGAACGAGACGAGGAGGATGATGCCGGCCGCGATCAGGCTCTCGACGTTGAACTGCACGGGGACCTCGGTGGCGATGGGACGTGGCGCCTATCGTAGCGGGCGCCCCGCCCCGAGGACCCTGCCGCCTGGGCGAACGGCCGGCCCGCGATCTCAGAGGCGCCGGAGCAGGTCGGCCTTCTTCGCCTCGTAGTCCTCGGCGCTGATCGCACCGCGGTCGCGGAGGTCGGCGAGGTTGGCGAGGGTCCGGGTGACGTCGTCGGCCGAGACGGCCGCGGCCGGCGGATGGGCCGGGGCCGCGGGAGCGGGGGCCGGCGCCGCGGCCGCAGGAGCGCCCGCCGGCTGCATCGGCACCGCCGGGGCCGACGTTCGGAGGGCGGGCCCCGGCATCGGCCGGGCGCCCGACAGCTCGAGCTCGAGCTCGTGCTTCGCGTCGAGCATCGCCCGCTTGAAGTCGTCGGCCTGGCGCAGCATCCGGAGCCGCGAGATCCCCGTCTCGGAGGCGGTCAGGATCTCGAGGTCGCCGAAGCCGAAGATCCGCCCGAACACCGATTCGGTCAGGATCGCGTCGTTGATCTTCTCGAGCGAGCTGTCGACGACCCGCTTGTTGATCACGCCCTCGGTCTGGAGGACGCGCCGCGAGGTGACGACGAACTCCTCGTTCTGCCAGCGCAGAAGCTGCCAGCCGAGATAGAGCAGGCCGCCGACCACGAGGACGACGATGACCCAGCCGAGGATCGGCCGGATCTCCTCCGGCAGCACGCCCGACAGGATCCAGACGGCGACCGCCGCGATCCAGGCGAAGATCGCGTACCGGGCGTCGGCCACGACGACGAACCAGTGCTGATGCTCGCGGCGGAGCGGTTGCTCGCCGGACGCGAGCAGGTTGTCGAGATAGGCCATCGGGTGTCTCCCTGTCAGGCTCGGGGATGCGCTCTGGCGTAGATCTCGCGGACCCGCTCGCCCGTGACGTGGGTGTAGAGCTGGGTCGTGCTGATACTCGCATGACCGAGCAACTCCTGGACGATCCGCAGGTCGGCCCCTCCCTCGAGGAGATGGGTCGCGAACGAGTGGCGGAGGGTGTGCGGGCTGACCGCCTCCGGCAGTCCGGCCGCGCGGGCGGCGGTCTTGACCAGGGCGAACGCCTGCTGGCGGGCCAGCCGGCCGCCGCGGTCGCCGAGGAAGAGCGGGCCGCCGCGGACGGGCTCGACGTGAGCCAGCGCGAGAAGCGCCGGTCGCCCCTCGGCCAGCCACCGCCCGAGCCAGTCGAGGGCGATGTCGCCGACCGGCACGAGACGCTCCTTGTCGCCCTTGCCGATCACGCGGACGAAGCCGCCGTCGATCGAGAGATCCTCGCGATCCAGGCCGAGGGCCTCGCTGACCCGGAGGCCGGCCGCGTACAGCAGCTCGAGCAGGGACCGCGAGCGGAGATCCGGCGCCGCCTCGAGGAGCGCCTCGACCTCGGCGACGGTCAGCGTCTCGGGCAGAAGCCGCGGCTGGCGCGGAAGATCGAGGTGGGCGGCGATGTCGCGTTCGATCAGGCTGTCGCCATACGCGAACCGGTAGAAGCCGCGGATGCTCGCCGCCCGCCGTCGCAGCGAGGTCGGGGCGAGGCCGGCGCCGCCGCCCGCCGCCGCTCCCGGCCGCCCCGCCACGCCCCGCCGCGCCCGTGCCGCGAGGTGCCGCCGGGCGGCCTCGGGACCGGTCGCCCACGTGCCGACCACGCCCTCCCCGGCGGCGAAGTCGCGAAGGTCGGCGCGGTAGGCCCGGATCGTCGCCGGCGAGAGGCCGCGCTCGACCCGCAGGTAGGTCAGGTAGTCCTCGATCGCGCGCTCGAGGGGTGGCGGGTCGGCGATCGGCGGCATGTTGCGGCGGGACGGCTCTCAGCCACCGGCCGCGGCGCGCGACCGCCACGCCTCGGCCCGCTCGAGCAGCTCCCGAGCCGATGCCAGCGTGGCCGGCCGCCCGCGTTCGGCACCGGTGGCGGCGTCTGCCGCGGGAGCCCCGGGAGCCGCGCCGTCGGCGCCGTCCGTCACGCCGCCGAGCATCTCGCCGAGCTCCTCGATCCGCGCCTCCCGCTCGAGCTGGACCACCTCCGTGACCGTCCGCCCGTCGCGCTCCCGCTTCGTGATCCGGAAATGGGCGTCGGCGTGGGCGGCGATCTGCGGCAGGTGGGTCACGCACAGGACCTGGTGGCGCCGGCCGAGGCTCCACAGGCTCCGCCCGACCGGGTCCGCGCTCCGCCCTCCGATCCCGGTGTCGATCTCGTCGAAGACGAGCGTCGGCGTCGCATCGACCTCGGCAAGGACCTCCTTGATCGCGAGGGCGATCCGGCTCAGCTCGCCGCCGGACGCGATCCGGGCGAGGGCCCGGGCCGGCTCGCCCGCGTTCGGGGCGATCCGGAAGACGACCTGGTCGATCCCGGAGCCGTCGAAGGCGACCGCGTCGCCGTCGACCTCGACGGCGGGCTCGTCCCGGCCGGCCGGACGACGGCCGAGGCCGACCTCGAAGACATCCGGCGGGAAGCCGAGGCCGCGGAGCGCCCGCCCGACGTCGTCGGCGAGGGCCCGGCCGGCCGTCGCCCGGGCGGCCGACAGGTCGGCCGCGGCCGCGGCCAGGCGCTCCAGGAGCCGGGCGTCGTCGGCCTGGCGCGCCGCCCGCTCGGCGTCGAGACCGCGCAGGCGCTCGGCCTCGGCGGCCGCCCGCTCACCGTGGGCGAGGACCGCCGCCTCGTCGTCTCCGAACCGCCGCTCCAGCCCGTAGATCGTCGAGAGGCGGTCGGCCAGTCGGGTGAGCTCCGCGGGATCGTGGTCGATCGACTCGGCGAGGTCGCGAACGGTCGAGGCGACATCCTCGAGCTCGGCCTCGAGGCCGGCCAGCCGCTCGGCGATCCCGGCGTAGCGCGGATCCAGGCGGGCCAGGCTGCGGGCCTCGTGGAGGGCGAGCGCCGTCACCTCGCGGGCGCCACGCTCCTCGCCGGCGAGGGCGTCGACGAGCGTGGCGCTGCCGCGCGCGATCGCCTCGCCGTGCTGGGCCGCGTCGAGACGGGTCCTGATCGCATCGGCCTCGCCCGGCCGCAGTCCCGCGGCCTCGATCTCGGCGGCCTCGTGCTCGGCGAGCTCGAGACGCCGGGTCAGATCGCGGGGGTCGATCTCGAGGGCGGCCAGGAGGGTCCGGTTCTCGCGCCAGCGGTCGACCGCGGCCGCGACCGCCGCCCGCATCTCGGCGTGTCCGCCGAACGCGTCGAGCAGGTCGCGCTGCCAGCGTTCGTCGAGGAGCCGCTGCTGGTCGTGCTGGCCGTGGATCTCGACGAGGGCGCCCGCCACGTCCGCGAGCCGCGCCGCGGTCACCGGCTCGTCGTCGACGCGGGCCGTGGAGCGACCGGCGGCCGACACCTCGCGGGCGGCGATCAGCGGCTCCGGCAGCCGGTCGAACAGGGCGCTCACGCGCGCGGCCTCCGCGCCGTGCCGGACGAGGGTCGTGTCCGCGCGCGCGCCGATCGCGAGGCCGAGGGCGTCGATCAGGAGGCTCTTGCCGGCGCCCGTCTCGCCGGTGAACACGTTCAGTCCCGGTGCCAGCTCGAGGCGGAGCCGCTCGATCAGGGCGAGATCGGTCACGGTCAGCTCGAGGAGGCGCCCGACCGCCCGGTCCGCGATCCCGGCGTCGGTGGCGGGGACGGAGTCCGCCGTCGCGGTCGCCGGCCCCTGGGCCCCCGTCACCGCCACCGGACCGTCCCGCTCACGAGGGCAGGAGCTCGACCTTCTGGCGGAACAGATCCCAGAAGGGCTGGCTGCCGGTCGGGGCGACGAGCCGGATCGGCCGAGCCAACGCCCG
Source organism: uncultured Chloroflexia bacterium (assembly GCA_963710105.1). GTDB lineage: Bacteria > Chloroflexota > Limnocylindria > Limnocylindrales > CSP1-4 > CF-46. Next base: position 1,199,435 of record CAVPYV010000001.1, on the reverse strand, counting down.
GACCTCGACGACATCGCCGACCGCGACCACGACGTCCTCGCGGCCGTCGATCGAGACGATCGCCTCGGCCGCGTCGACGATCCGGCAGCGGATCACCTGGTCCGGCCCGACGACGACCGAGCGGACGGCCGACAGGTACGCCGCGATCGGGGTCACGATCAGGTTCCGGCTGTCCGGCGCGACGATCGGGCCGCCGGCGCTGAACGAGTAGCCGGTCGAGCCGGTCGGGCTGGCCACGACGAGGCCGTCGGCGACGAACGTCGCGAGGTGGGTCGGCCCGATCGCCACGTCGAGCCGGGTGACCCGGGCCAGCGCGCCCCGGGCGATCACGACGTCGTTGAGGGCGTGGTGGATCTCGGCGTCTTCCTCCCGACCGGCCGGCAGGAGGCGCGCCTCGAGGGCCATCCGCGCGTCGATCGAGTAGTCGCCGGCGACGAGCTTGGCGAGGACGCTCTCGAGCTCGATCGCCTCGACCTTCGACAGGAAGCCGACCTTGCCGAGGTTCACGCCGAGGAGCGGCACGTCGACCTGGATGACGGCCCGCGCGGCGCGGAGCATCGTCCCGTCGCCGCCGAGGACGACGAGCAGGTCGGTCGTCGCGAGCTCGCGACAGAGCACGTCGAAGTCCTGGGCCTGGGCGGCCCACTGGTCGATGCCGCGCATCCGGCACCAGCCCTCGGCCCGCTCGCGGAGCTCGATCGCGGCGTCGTTGGTCGGGTTGTAGGCGAAGCCGATCCGTCGGACCGTCACGACTCCGGGCCCCCCTGCCCGTCCGCTGCCGGCGCCACGGCCTCGTCGATCCGCTCGTCGCGCTCGGCGCAGCTCGGCCCGGCCTGGAGGTGGATCAGGAACTCGCGGTTCCCCTCCGGGCCGAGGATCGGCGAGGCGATCACCGCCCGCGTGCCGAGCCCGAGCCCGGCCGCCACGTCGGCGATCCGCCGCAGGACGGCCCGGTGCGCTTCCGGATCGCGGACGACGCCGTGGTCCGTCGCGCCGCGCCCGACCTCGAACTGGGGCTTCACGAGGGCGACGATCGGGGCGCGGCGATCCGGCCGGAGGGTGGACCCGATCGGGCCAAGCACCAGTCCCAGGGAGATGAACGCGACATCGATCACGGCGAGATCGATCGGCTCGCCGAGGGTCGCGGCCGACAGGGTCCGGGCGTTCGTCCGGTCGTGGACGACGACCCGCGGGTCAGCCGCGATCCGGCCCGCCAGCTGGCCCCGGCCGACGTCGACCGCGTGGACCCGCGCGGCGCCTCGCTGGAGCAGGACGTCGCTGAAGCCGCCGGTTGACGCGCCGGCATCGAGGCACACCAGCCCGGCCGGATCGATCCCGAACGCATCGAGGGCCGCGGCCAGCTTGTGCCCGCCGCGGCTGACGTAGGGGTCCGCCGCGACGATGCTGATCGGGAGGTCCGGGTCGACCAGGTCGCCGGCCTTCCGGTCGAGCCGGGCGGCGTCCCCGGTCCCGGTCCGGACCTTGCCCCCGAGGATCAGCGCCTGGGCCCGGGCGCGGCTGTCCGCCAGGCCGCGCTCGACGACGAGCTGGTCGAGGCGCTGACGGCTTCGGTGGGCGGTGGCGTGGCTCACCCGGCTATCGTGGCACAGCCGTCTGCACGACGGCTCACCGCGCCGCCACGGAGCGACCCCCGCCGATGACCGCCCGACCGATCAGCCTCATCCTCGCCGCCGGCCTCCTCATCCTGATCGGCGGATCGGGGATGGCCGTCGGGGGCGGCCTCCTCGGCCTCGTCGCGAACGGGCAGGACATCGGGCCGGACGTCCGCGCGGCGGCGCTGGCGATCGGGACCACGATCGCCGCCTACGGCTTCGTCGCCGTCCTGGCCGGGGTCGCCCTGCTCCTGTTCCGGCGTTGGGCGTGGCGCCTCGGGGTCGGGCTCGTCGTGGTCGGGCTCGTCGCGCTCGGCGGTGCCCTCCTGTCGGTCGGGCCCGACGCCGTCCTCGGCTTCGGGATCGCGACCTGGGGGGCGACGCTCGCCTGTCTGGCCGCCCCCGACACCCGCCGGGCCACCGCGGGCTGACCAGGGAGCTCCTAGCTGGCCACCGGCTCCGGGGCGGCTGCCGCCGCGCTCGATCCCGCGGCGGGTGACGCCCCGATCGCGGCGATCGTCTCCCGGACCTGCGCCGCCAGGCCCGGTCCGTCGAGGCGGAGGGCGCGCCGCAGGTCGGCGACCGAGCCGTGGTCGACGAAGGCGTCGCCCGGGATCCCGACAATCCGGAGCGGCACGTCGCGGAGGGCCGGGTCGGCCAGGCGCGCCTCCTCGAGGGCCTCGAGGACGCCGCTGCCGAACCCGCCGGTGACGACGCTCTCCTCGAAGGTCACGACGAGCCGCTTGCCCCGGGCCTCGCCGAGGATCAGGTCGCGGTCGAGGGGCTTGGCGAAGCGGGCGTTGATGACCCCGACCGACCAGCCCTCGGCGGCGAGCATGTCCGCGGCCTGGACCGCCCGGGCGACGATCGGCCCGAAGCCGACGAAGAGGAGGTCGCTGCCGGAGCGGAGGACCTCGCCCCCGCCGACGGGCAGCGCCTCCGGATCGACGGCCGGCAGGCCGAAGCCCGGGTCGCGCGGGTAGTGGAGGGCGAACGGCCGATCCTGGCCGAGGGCGGTCACGAGGAGCGACCGCAGCTCCTGCTCGTCGCGCGGGCTGGCGATCACGAGGTTCGGCAGCTGGCGCTGGGCCGACAGGGTGAACATCCCCTGGTGGCTCGTCCCGTCCTCGCCGACGAGGCCGGCCCGGTCGACCGCGATCAGGACCGGCTGGTCGTTCTGGCAGACGTCGTGGACCGTCTGGTCGAACGCCCGCTGGAGGAACGTCGAGTAGAGCGCGACCACCGGCCGCATCCCCCCCATCGCCAGGCCGGTCGCGAGCGCCACCGAGTGCTGCTCGGCGATCCCGACGTCGATGAACCGATCGGGGTAGGCGGCCTCGAAGGTCGAGAGGCCGGTCCCGGTCGGCATCCCGGCGGTGATCGCGACGATCCGCTCGTCGGTCCGCGCCCGCTCGATCAGCTCCTTCGCGAACACGGCGGTGTAGTTCGGGTTCTTCACCGCGCGGATCACCGCCGACGCGGGCGCCGCGTCGTCGGCCATCGATTCGGCGGGCATCGACGTGGTCCCCGGCCCGGCGAGCACAGCCGCCGGGGCCGGCTCGCTGGCCCCGTTGCCGTTGCCGTTGCCGGCGGGGACCGCCATCGGCGGCAGCGCCGCCCCGTGGAAGCCGACCTGGTCGGCCTCTGCCGGGCGGAAGCCGTGGCCCTTCTGCGTTCGGACGTGGACGATGACCGGCCCGCGGAGCTCGAGCGCCTGCTGGAAGGTCGAGAGGAGGGCCTTGAGGTCATGGCCCGGGACGAGCCCGATGTAGGTGATCCCGAGGTCCTCGAACAGGCGGCCCGGCTGGGCGAAGTTGACGACGGCCGCGCGGACACGCTGGCCCAGCTCGCGGACGGTCGGGCCGACGGCCGGGATCCGGCCGACGAACTCGTCGTAGGCGGTCTTGCTCGATTGCCACGTGCCGGACAGCTTGATCTGGCTGAGGTACTTCGACAGACCGCCGACCGTCGGGCTGATCGACATCTCGTTGTCGTTGAGGACGATCAGGAGCTGGGTCTTCCGCTGGCCGATGTCGTTGAGGGCCTCGAGGCTCAGCCCGCTCGTGATCGCCGCGTCGCCGACGACGACCGCGATCCGCTCGCTCCCGTGGCGGAGGTCCCGGGCGGTCGCCAGGCCCTGGCCGATCGACAGGCCGGTGCCGGCATGACCGCCGTCGAACACGTCGTGCTCGGATTCGCTGCGGCGCGGGAAGCCGCCGATCCCGCCGAGCTGGCGGAGCGTCCCGAACCGGGCGAACCGGCCGGTCAGGAGCTTGTGCGGATACGCCTGGTGGCCGGTGTCCCAGACGATCCGGTCGCGCGGCGACTCGAGAAGGCGGTGGAGGGCGATCGTCAGCTCGACGACGCCGAGGCTGCTGCCGAGGTGGCCGCCCGTCGTCGCGACCGTCGCGATGATCGCGTCGCGGACCTCGCCGGCGAGCTGCTCGAGCTCGAGCTCGGTCAGTTGGCGGAGGTCGGCGGGTCCCTGCAGGCTCGGCAGGATCGGGGTCGTCACGGGGGAAGGCTGCTCCAGGCGGCGGTTGGTTGGCGAATGTTCGCTCGTCCGACGGATTCGCGCCGGGGGATGCGCCGGATCGCTCGACCATTGTAAACGTGTTCCCCAAGGGGCGCACGTTTTTCGTCGCAATCGGCCGGATCCCGACGAGTACGCTGGACGGCCTCACGATGGAGGTCCCGTCCCGTGTCGATCGACGAGTCGCTTCCCCGTCCCGTGACGGCGCCGTTCCCGGCCTCGGCCGTGCTCCCCGACCACGCGACGTACGACGAGCATCGCCGCTCGTTCAACGGGATGCTCGATCGGCGGCCGGCCGTGATCGTCCCGTGCACCACAACGGAGGAGGTGGTGGCGGCCGTCCGGGCGGCCGATGCGGCCGGGCTGCCGATCGCGGTTCGCGGCGGCGGGCACAGCGTCGCCGGCCACAGCTTCGCCGACGGAGCGCTGGTCGTGTCACTGGCCGCGATGCGCGGGATCCGGGTGGATCGTGACCGGCGGATCGCCGACGCGGGCGGCGGCGCCCAGTGGGACGACATCGACGCGGCGGCGTTCGCCCACGGCCTCGCGGTGCCCGGCGGGACGTTCGGCGACACCGGGATCGGCGGCCTGACCCTCGGCGGAGGGCTCGGCTGGCTCATGCCGGTCGCCGGGCTGACCTGCGACAACCTGATCGAGGCGGAGGTCGTCACCGCAGCCGGCGAGGTCGTGATCGCCGGGCCTGCCGGCGACCCGGAGCTCCTCTGGGCGCTGCGCGGCGGGGGCGGCAACTTCGGCGTCGTCACCCGGTTCACCTACCGGCTCACGCGGATCGGGCCGATGTTCGGCGGATCGATCCAGTACCGGGCCGAGGCGGCGGCCGAGGTCCTGGCCCGGATCCAGACGCTGATCGCCCGCCATCCGACGGCGCTGATGCCGACGCTCACCGCTCACCGCGATCCCGAACGCGGCCCGTTCGTCGGGCTCCCGGTCGGGATCGTCGACGGCAGCGACCCGGAACCGATCTTCGACCTCCTCCGGCGCGACCTGCCGGTCGTGCTCGACGATCTCGGGCCGCGGACGTACCTGGAGCTCCAGGCCCAGTCCGGGGTCCTGCCGTTCGGGCTCCGCCACTACTGGAAGGGCCACTTCCTGCGGGACCTCGACGGCCCGACCTTCGAGGCCCTCGTCGACAGCGTCTCGGCGCCGGACGCGGTCGGCCTGGCGTTCATCCTCATCGAGGGGATCACCGGCGCGGGCCGGGGCGAGCCCGAGGGCGGCGCGGCGTTCGGGATGCGGGCGGCCCGCTGGAACGCGAGCGCCCTCGCGATCTGGGAGTCGGCCGCGGACGACGAGGTCGCCGTCGGCTGGGCGCGGCGCGTCGCCGACCTCCTCGAGCCCGCCTCCCTGTCGGGCGGCGGCTATGTCAACTACTCGCCGGTCGACGAGTCAGCCGACCGCGTCCGGGCGGCCTACGGCAGCGAGCGCTGGGAGCGCCTCGTCGCGGTGAAGCGCCGCTACGACCCCGACAACCGCTTCCGGTTCAACCACAACATCCGGCCCGACTGAGCGTCGGGTGGCGGCCGTCAGGCTTCGGCCGCCTCGTCCGCGGCGATCTCGCGCGCCTCGAGTCCGCCGCCGGGCCGGTTGACGAGCTGGCGGACCCGCAGCTCGGCCTCGCCGAGGAGCTTCTCGCAGTGGCGCTGGAGAGCGACGGCGCGTTCGGTCCGGGCGATCGTGTCCTCGAGCGACAGGCCGCCCGTCTCGAGCTCGGCCACGGCGGCGCGGAGCTCGGCGAAGGCGTCGTCGAACGACAGCGCCGCGATCGCCGGGTCGGACGGCGGCGGGGTCGTCGTCGGCGTCTCAGCGGTCATCCTGCTCCTCGTCGCGGTCCAGCCAGCGGGTGATGCGCCCGGCCACGAGCATACCAATGCCCAGTCCGACGGCCAGGATCGCGATCGCCACGCCGACGAAGAGGGCCAGCCCGATCATCGCTCGGCCGCCGTCGCGGGCACCTCGCCGCCGGCCAGGCGGATCGCGAGGGCCGTCCCGGCTGGGGCCTCGTCGGGCGTGCGCAGGATCCGGTCGTCGGCCGCGCGCCGGACGATCGCGTAGCCGCGCTCGAGGGTCGCCTGGGGATCGAGGACCGCGAGCGCCGCGGCGGCCGACTCGAGGGTCGCGCGAGCGGCGAGCAGGCGGGCGAGGACGGGTTGCGGCGCAGCGGCGGCCGCCGCATCGAGGGCGGATCGGCGGCGCGCGACGCCGGTCTCGGCGACCCGGACGGCGCGGTCGAGCAGGAGCCCGACCCGCTCCCGGTCGGCAGCCAGTTGAGCCCGGGGGTCGAGGCGGTCGAGGGCGCGGCGCTCGGCCGCCAGCTCCCGCCGGGCTGCCTCGAGGGTCCGCCCCGCGGCCGCCGCGGTCCGCTCCCCCGCCCGGCGGAAGGCCGCCAGCCAGTCGGCCCGGTCGGGGACGACGAGCTCGGCCGCCGCGGACGGCGTCGCGGCCCGGACGTCGGCCGCGAAGTCGGCGAGGGTCACGTCGACCTCGTGGCCGACGCCGCACACGACCGGCAGCGGGTGGCCGACCACGGCCCGCACGACCCGCTCGTCGTTGAACGACCAGAGGTCCTCGAGCGAGCCGCCGCCGCGGGCGAGGATCGTGAGCTGCGGCAGGTCGGCGGCGCGGCCCTCGGCGGTCGCGGCGGCGATCCAGCGCTCGAGCCGGCGGAAGGCGCGGACGATGCTCTCGGGCGCGTCCTCGCCCTGGACCTTGCACGGGACGAGGAGGACCGAGGTCATCGGCCAGCGCCGGGTCAGGACCGTCGCGATGTCGCGCCAGACGACGCCGGTCGGGCTGGTGATCACCGCGATCGTCGCCGGGCGGGCCGGCAGCGGTCGCTTGCGCGCCTGGTCGAAGAGGCCCTCGGCGGACAGCCGCGCCTTGAGCGCCTCGAAGCGGATCGCGAGGTCGCCGAAGCCCGCCGGCTGGATCGACTCGACGTAGAGCTGGACGGCGCCCTGCTGCTCGAACAGGTCGACCCGGCCGTGGACGACGATCCGGAGGCCGGCCTGCGGCTGGAACGCCGATCGCAGGCGGTCGTCGTTGAACCAGACGCAGTTGAGCGTGCTGCGGGCGTCCTTGAGCGTGAAGTAGGCGTGGCCGGCGCTGCTCACCGTGACCCGTCCGACCTCGCCCTCCACCCACAGATCGGTCAGGCGGGGGTCCGATCGGACGGCCTCGCGGATCGCCCGGGCGACATCGCTGACGTTGAGGATTCGGAGGCCGAAGGTGCCGGGCGCCGTGGGCTCGGCGGTTCCGGCGCCCGGGCCGGCATGGGGGTCGGCGGCGGGCACCGCGTCCCAGCCCGGCAGGAGCGATCGATCGTCCATCGCCGCCATGGTAGCGGCGGCAGGCGCCGCAGCCGTCGATACGGGCGGTCAGCGCCCGGGGATCAGCCGAAGCCGAGCTGCTGGAAGCGCCAGCGATCGTCGCCGCCCATCAGGCTCCGGAGATGGTTGATCTCCCCGGCGTGGTACGCGTCGTGGGTGATCATCGCCGCGATCAGCCAGCGCGTCGGGCGGGGCTCGCCCCAGTTGGCGCGTCGCTCGGCGTCGAGCTCGGCGTCGTCGCCGAGCGCGGCGACCTGGACGACGAACGCGTCGTGGATCGTCTCGAGCCACGGCAGGACGACGGCCATCTCCGCCTCGTCGGGCCGCCACGGCTGGACCTCGGCTGATCGAACCGCAGCGATGCGTCGCCGAAGGCGTGATTGCCGTAGACGAGCTTCGTGGTCCCGGCGTGGATCGCGATCGACTCGATCGAGCGCGCGGCGCCCTCGGGAACGCGGTGCCAGCAGTCGTCCGGCACCGAGCGGAGGTTCGGCATCAACGCCTGCGACTCGTTGCTCTGCTCGATCCCCACGCCGCGGAACGCCTCGTCGAGCAGGTAGAGCATCGCCTCGATCCCGGCCCGGGCAGTCATGGGCGCGATCGTACGCGTTGATCGGCAGAGAAGCCGCTCGGACCATCCTTCGCGGATGACGGCCACCGAGCGGCGCCTCGATCGCGGTCGGCGGCTCGCGGCTCGTTCCCTGCTCGCGATCGGTGAGGAGTTCCGCGACGGGCGGCTTCAGGCCGGGCTCACGCAGCGCCGGCTCGGTGCAGTCGTCGGGCTCTCGCCCTCGGAGATCAGCCGGATCGAGCGAGGCGAATCGCCGAACGTCGCCTTCGCGACGCTCGCCGTCATCGCCGCCGCGCTCGGGCTCGACCTGCCGTTGCGTGCCTACCCGAACGGCGATCCCGTGCGCGATGCCGGCCAACTGGCCCTCCTGGGCCGCTTCCGGGCGGTGCTGCCATCGGGGATCCGGCATCGCACGGAGGTTCCGTTGCCGATCCCGGGCGATCGTCGTGCGTGGGACGAGGTGATCGACGGCGCCGGATGGTCTATGCCGGTCGAGGCGGAAAGCCGGCTGCGCGACGTGCAGGCGCTCAACCGCCGGATGGCCCTGAAGTGTCGCGACGCGGGCGTCGAACGGGTCCTGCTCGTGGTCGCGGACACGCGCCACAACCGGAGCGTCCTCCGGCTTCACGCGGCGGACCTGGCGGCAGCATTCCCCGTAGCCGGGCGCGCCGCCCTCGCCGCCCTCCGAGTGGGACGCCAGCCGGAGGGCAGCGCGATCGTCCTCGTCTGAGCTCGCGCCGGTCCCGGATGTCCCGTGGGGCCGGGCGGAATCGACGAGGTCCGCCCCCGAGCAGATCCCGATTCCCGTGGGGCGGGCGGAATCGACGAGGTCCGCCCCAGATCGACACGTTCTGACCGTGGGACGAGAATCCCGCGCCGATTCGGGCTGGATCGGGGGTTCGCGGGCCGTCGCGGCCGAGATCGTGTCGGTTCCGCCCGTGGGGCGGGAATTCGGGGCCCGCGGGCCGAGGTACGGGCGCGGGCGGCGGCGGGCAGGCTCGGCCGGGCGGGTCAGACCCGGGTCTGGTACTCCCCGGTTCGGGTGTCGACCCGGATCGTGTCGCCCGCCTCCACGAAGATCGGGACGGTCACGACCAGTCCCGTCTCGGTCGTGGCGGGCTTGCGGGCGCCGGTCTGGGTGTCCCCGGCGAAGCCCGGCTCGGTCTCGCGGACGACGAGGTCGACGGTCACCGGCAGCTCGACGCCGATCGTCTCGCCCTGGTAGCTCGTCCGGTCGAGGGTCATGCCGTCCTTCATGTACTGGGCGGCCTCGCCGAGCTGCTCGGTCGTCAGGATGAACTGGTCGTACGTGTCGTTGTCCATGAAGTGGTAGTCGTCGCCGTCCTTGTAGAGGAACTGGACGGGCCGCTTCTCCATCGACGCCCGCGGCCACTTCGTCCCGGCCTGGAAGCTGCGCTCGACGGTCTGGCCGCGCTTGATGTTGCGAAGCGTGATCCGGACCTGGGCCGAGCCGCGGCCCATCTTGATGTGGTGGTAGTCGAGGATCTGCCAGAGCTCGCCGTCGAGCTCGATGGCGACGCCCTTCTTCAGTTCACCGGTGCTGATCATGTCGGGGTGGGCTCCTGACGGCCGGCCTGCGCCGAGCGGGGCGCGCGGAAGCCGGCGGATGGGACGCGGGTTTCGGGCGCCGATTGTAGCCGACGACCGGCTCGGCTCCGAGCGGTTGAGGCGCGGCCCGCCTAGGCCGCGCCGCCGAGGACGATGACCTCACGCGGGAACCGAGTCAGGCGCTCGACCCGGCCGGCCCCCGCGTCGAGCAGGACGAGGTCCTCGATCCGGACGCCGGTCTCGCCCTCGAGATAGATGCCGGGCTCGACCGAGAACACCGTCGGGGACGGCAGCGGGCTGTCGAGGGCGGTCGCGCCGAGCGACGGGACCTCGTGGGTCTGGAGCCCGATCCCGTGGCCGAGGCCGTGGCCGTAGGCCGGCCAGCGGCCGTCCTCGTCGATCACCGTCCGGGCGATCGCGTCGAGGTCGCGCCCGGACGGCAGGGCCAGCTCGCCGTCCACGCAGGCCTCGATCTCGGCGATCGCGGCCGCCTGGGCGCCGGCGACGAGGGCGTGGATGGCGAGGTCCCGCTCGCTCGGCTCGCCGACGAACAGGGTCCGGGTCATGTCGCTCCGGTAGCCGTCGACCTGGGCCCCGAAGTCGAAGAGGACCACGGCGCCAGCCCGGACCTCGGCAGCCGACGGCGCGCCGTGCGGCAGCGCCGCGTTCGGTCCGACGAGGCAGGTCGGCTCGAACGCCACGGCCTCCGCCCCACCCGTCCGGATCAGCCACTCGAGTTCGAGGGCGAGGTCGTGCTCCGTCGCACCCGGCCGGACCTTCGGGAGCAGGGCCGCCAGGGCCCGGTCCGCGACCGCGCATGCGGCGGCGACCCGCTCGAGCTCGGACGGGTCCTTGACGGCTCGAGCGTCCTCCAGCCAGCCCTCCACGGGCACGAGCTCGACGTCCGGCGCGGCCGCCTCAAGCCGCCGCCATACCGCGTACGGCAGGAGCGCCGCCTCGACGCCGACCCGCCGGGCCCCGACCGACGCGACCAGCTCCGCCCAGCCGGTGGCGAGGTTCCGCGGGCCGTCGACGATCCGGGCGCCGGGCGCCTCGCGGCGGGCCTGGATCGCGTACCGCGAGTCGGCAAGGACGACGACCTCGTCGGCCGCAACGAGGAACTGGCCGGACGTCCCCGCGACCTTCTCCTCGCCGTCGGCCAGGGTGAACCCCGTCAGGTAGCGCATGTGCTCGCGGCGGAGCCCGAAGTAGGCGTCGATGCCGGGCCCGCCGAAGCGCGCCCGGAGCCGTTCGACGCGCGCCGGCCGGGCGGCCGCGTCGGATTCGGCCCAGCGGGTCCGGTCGGCGGCGCTCGGCGGCGGCGCGAAGTCGGCCGGCTCCGGACGACCGGCCGCGCCGCGCGACGCCGCCGTCACGGCTTGGGGTAGTACTGGGCCACGAGCGCGTCGTGCTGCTTCTTCGTCTTGGCGTAGACGGTCTTGCCCTCGCCCCCGGGGACCGCGAGGAAGTAGATGTACTTGTCCTTCGTGTCGGGTGCCAGGGCGGCGTCGATGTCGGCCAGCGTCGGGGTGCAGATCGGACCCGGGATCAGGCCCTGGTGGACGTACGTGTTGTAGTCGGCGAGGTCGTCGGGGAGCTCCGCCGGGAGCTGCTCCTTCAGGGTCGTCCAGAACGTGTAGGTCTTCCACGTCGGCACGTCCATCTTCGCCAGCTGGAGGGTGTCGTTGATGTAGAAGATCGTCGGATCCGAGCCGAGGTGGAGGTTGCCGAACAGCTTCGGGTCCATCCGGTTCTGGAAGACGCCCGCGATCAGCGGCCGGTCGACGTCGAGGACCGCCTCGCGGTTCACCATCGAGGCCAGGCTCAGGACCTGGTAGAAGGTCAGGCCGCGGTCGGCGGGCACGTCCATCCGATCGCCGATCGCCCGCTCGAAGCCGTCGAGCATGTCGCGGATCAGCTCCTCGGCGGTCGTGTCGGGCAGGACGCGGTACGTCGCGGGCCACAGGAAGCCCTCGAGGGACGCGCCCTCAGGCAGGACCTCGCTGAGCCACGGGTAGTCCGAGAGCAGCTCCGCGGTCGGGTGCTTGGCGAGCTCGTAGAAGTCGGCCGGGTCCATCGTCAGGCCGTCGATGGTCTCGAGCTTGGCGGTGACCTGCTCGAGACGGAGGCCGGTCCGCAGGGCGATGTCGACGTAGTGGATCTGCTCGGGCTTCAGCAGCGCGTTCACGACCTCCTGTGGGGTCATCGACTTGCGCAGGATGAACGTCCCCGCGGCGAGCTGCTGGGTCAGCCCCTGCTCGGTGGCGAGGAAGATGAACGAGCGCCGATCGGCCAGGAACCCGCCGTCCTCGAGGCGGGCCGCGATCGACGACGCCGTCTGGCCCTGGTCGACGACGAACGCGACCTGGGTGGTGTCGGTCGAGGCGGCGTCCTCCAGCTTCGATCCGAGGTCCTCGCGGACGAGGTCGGCGACGAACGGCATGCCGAGGGCCGCCGGGTTGTCGGTCGCCCAGCCGACGACCGCGTCGCGGATCAGTGGCCGGAGGGCCGTGACGAGCAGGGTGAGCACGATCCCGCCGAGGACCAGGGCGAACACGAGAAACTTCAGGATCCCCGGGATCCCCCGCCGGCGCCGCCCCTCGTTCCAGCCGTTGTAGCCGCCCCCGTTGTAGCCGCCGCCGTTCGACCCGCCCCCGTTGCGTCCGCCGCCGCCCCGGCCGCCGCGTCCCGTCTCGGGCGCGTACTCCGGCTGCCAGGCGTCGTCGTATGTGCCGGGATCGGCGGGACGGGCCTGGTTGCGCTCGCGGGCTCGTCCCCCGGAGCGGATCGTCATGGGTTGGCCTCCGTAGCTGGGGTGCGGTGGGCTGCCCGGGCATCGAGCTCGTCCTGGAGGATGATCGCCGCGGCCTCGCGATCGACCCGCGCGCGATGGGCGTCGCGCTGGGTGCGGCTCGGCGGGCCGCCGGACCGTCCGCGCTTCATCGGGCCGAGGCGCTCCTCGGCCAGATGGCTCGTCAGACGCTCGTCACGGTACCGCAGCGGAGCCTCGAGCAGGGGCTGAACCTCGGCGACCCAGGCGCGGGTGAGGCGCGCCTGGGCGCCTTCCTGGCCGGCGGCCTCGAGCGGCAGGCCGACGACGATCTCGGTCGCGCCCTGCTCGGCGGCGAGGCGGGCGATGGCCGCGGCGTCGGCGACGATCGTCGCCGCCCGGCGGAGCGTGGTGAGGGGCACGGCCATCCCGTCGGCGTCGGCGACGGCCACGCCGATCCGCTTCTCGCCCAGGTCGAGCCCGAGGATCCTGCTCACGGCGCGGCGCTCCCAGCGCTGGCCGGCGGCGCGGCCGCGGACGGCGGGCTGCCGGACCCGGCTGCACCGGACGGTCAGCGCGCTGCCGGAGCCTGGGGTCGGTGAGGATCGCGGCCCGTCGCCCGCGGCGTCGTCGACCGTGATCGCCAGCCGGGCGTCGATCCCGGTGACGGTCGTCGCCCAGTCCGGCCAGAGCGTCACCGTCGCCGTCCCGAACGGGGCGAGCGCCGCCCGGGCGTCGGCCGCGGTCTTGCCCTTCACGAGGGCGCGGAGCGCGGCCGGGTCGACGATCGCGACCTGCTCGGCGCGGGCGGTGGCCTGGAACGTCACCTGGCCGTCCTCGCCGACGGTCCCCTCACCCACGACGACGTCGGCCGAGCCGTCGACGAGCCGGTGGTTGGCCGCGACCTTGGAGGCGAGCTGTGTCTCGGCGATCGTCCGGACCGGCCGCGGGTCCACCGCGATCACCGTGCCGGTCGCCGAGAGCTTCAGGTCGAACGTGGCGACGGCCTGCCCGACGAGCGACTGGGGGTCGATGTCCGGCGTCGCCGCGGGCAGGTCCTTCGTCGCCGCGAAGACCGTGGTGCCGGCCGGGGCGCCCGCCCCGGCGGCGACGGCGTCGGAGAACTCCTGGTCGAGCTGGGCCTGGAGGGCCGCGATCGCCTTGTCGACCTCGGCCTGGGTCACCTCGGGGGTCTCGGTGTGGACGCCGCCGGTCGTCGGGTTCGGGTTGTTCACGCCGAGGAGGAACGAGTCCTCTGCCCTGCCGGGCACCACGCGGATCAGCCTTACTCCGCACGTTGCCCGCCTCGTTCCGGGCTTCACGGCCACGACCGCGACGGAGGCCTCGGAGCCGGGCTGGATGGCGCGGGAAACGGCGGCCGGCTGGAGGGCGACGGCCTTCGACTGTCCGGAACCGGATCGCCGCCCTCGGTCGAGACGACGCTCCCGCTCGCGATCGAGATCGCCGCTGTCGGTGTCGTAGTTGGTGAACGTCACCGAGCCCTTTGCGGCGGCCTCCTCGACGTGGACGCCGGTCGTGGTGAACGTCTGCGCCGCCTCGACCGGGACGGGGACCTCGACCGCCGGCACGACGCCGTTGACCGCGTCGACCGCGGTCGCCTGGGGGTCGGCCGCGACCGTCAGCTCGATCGGTCCGATCGGGTCGCGCCGCGGCACGACCGTGATCGAGGCGGACGGCAGGAAGACGTAGGCGCCGACCCCCGCGACGATCAGGGCGAGGACGACCAGCCCGAGCGCCGCGATGACCGGGGCCCGGATCCGCCCGCCGAGCAGCGGCGGCAGGCCGGCCGACGGCCCGTCGCCCGCCCCGATCATCGGGGCCGCGATCGGCGGGCGACCAGGCGTCGGACGGCGACCAGCGGTCCGCGGCGGACGGCGCGGCGGCTGCGGGAAGCGGTGTCGCGATCGTGGTCGTCTCGTCCGGGACGGGCCGCTTCGGGCGTTGCGACTTGCGGCCCTGGGCGGCCGTCGGCGCGGCGGCGGGCGAGCCGGCGGCGGGCGAGCCAGCGGCGACGGCCGGGCCCGCGCCGGGCGGGGCGCCGGCGTCCGGCTGGGCCGGGCGGTCGTCGTGGCTCGGGAGATCGAGGGTCGGTGCGACGACCGTCTCGCTCGCGGCCAGGCCCACGCCGGCCGCCCGCGCCGCCTCCCCTGCCCCGTCGCCCGCCGCGAGCGACGATTCATACTCCGGGACGGTCCCGAAGACCGGCAGCCCGGCCGATGCGGCGAGCGACCGCGCGGCCGCGTCGCCGGACACGATCGACAGCCGCCGGTTGTTCATGACCGCTTCGCGCGACAGGAGCCGGAAGTTCATCCGCGAGGTCGCGATCCGGGATCCGTACGGCACGACCAGCGCCACCCGGGTCCCGGCCGCCGACCGGATCCGCTGCGCCGCCGACGTGATCTCGTCGTCGACGTCGAGATAGACGATGCCTTCTGCCATGCGCTCCGAAGCCTAGACTTTCATCGCGCGGAGGACCCGCCGGAGGGCGGCGTCGAGCGGATCCTCGGTCGTCTGGAGCTCGATCGCCTGGTAGGCGAGGCCGAGCGGCGTGACGTCCTGCTGGTCGACGAGGAGGTCGGTCGCGTCGGTGATCGTCTCGACCTGGTCGGGGGCCATGATCGTGACCTCCGGCGGCCGGGCGAACGAGAGGCGCTTCCAGAACGGCTCGGCCCGCAGCGCCGCCTCGATCTCCGGCAGCCGCGAGCCGCCGCCGCAGAGGTAGATCCGGCCCGGGAGGAGGTCGCCCCCGCCGAGCTCCTCCATGACGAGCTCGACGCCCGCCGCCCAGACCTCGACGTCCTCACCGATGATCGCCGCGATCTCGTCGCGGCGGTCCACCGGCAGGCCGCGGGCGTAGTCGACCTTGGCCGATTCCGCCCGCGGGAAGGGCAGCTCGAGGCGGTCGGCGAGGCTCTTCGTGAAGGCCCGGCCGCCGAGGGCGAACATCCGCGTCCCCTCGATCCCGCCCTGGCGGACGAGGGCCACGTCGGTCGTCCCGCCGCCGACGTCGACGAACAGCGCGCCGGCCTGGCGGATGTGGTCGGAGCCGAGGACGCGGGCGACCGCATACGGCTCGGCGACGATCTCGAGGAGCTCCAGGTCGAGCTGCGACGCGACGGTCTGGAGCGCCCCGAGATGGACGAGCGGGGCGAACGCGTTGAAGATCCCGATCTTGACGTGGCGGCCCTGGAACCCGACCGGGTTCGACAGGGCGTAGCCGTCGATCGAGGCGCCGACGATCGCGGCGTGGACGAGCCGGACGTCGACGTTCGGCAGGCCCGTCTCCCAGGTGATCGAGCGCTCGGCCTCGCGGAGCGCCTCGCGCTGGACCGTGTCGATCAGCTTCTGGAGCTCGGCCTCGGTGATCGGCGTGTCGGGCCGCTTGCGCTCCTGGCTGTGGTTCGTCGTGAAGCCCTTGACGAGCTCGCCGGCGATCCCGATGACGACCTGGCTCGGCCGGAAGCCGGCCATCTCCTCGGCCTCCTGGAGGGCGACCGAGCAGTTGTCGACGACGGCCGCGATGTCGGCGACCGTCCCCGACGACATGTGGCTGAGCCCCTGACGCTTCCGCCCGACGCCGCGGACCGTGCCCTTGCCGTCGTCGCCGATCTCGAAGACGAGCGCCTTGGCGAACTCGGTGCCGATGTCGAGAGCCGTGCAGGCGGCCAGCGAATCACCCTCGTCGCGCTGCCACAACCGGCGGAGGAACGCCATGTCAGAGGATCCCGGGGCCGGGCAGCCGGCCGCCGACGACGTAGCGCCAGACGCCCGCGGCCTGGGCGAGCCGGGCCGGCCCCGGCGCGATCCTCCGGAACAGGACGTCGAGGCCGAGCACGGCCACGAGGGTCGCCGCGACCCGGACGGCCTCGACCGCGAGGTAGAGCACCCCGTTGAACGGATCCGGCGCCGGGGCGGCGACGAACAGGGCGACGAACTGGACGGGGACGAGGACCGCCACGAGCAGGGCCGCCCAGCCCCCGATCCGGAGCCGCCGGTCGCTCGTCACCGACTCGGTTCGTGCGCGGCGCGGAGCGTATCGGCGACGGCCGCGAGCGCGGCCGCCAGGCCGTCGCGCCGGGAGCCCTTGCCCTGGGCCATCTCCGGCCGGCCGCCGCCCTTCCCGTCGATCGCCGCCATCGCCGCCCGGACGAGGTCGCCGGCGGCGATCCCCCGAGCCACCAGGTCGTCGCTGACGGTCACGAAGAGCTGCGGCTCGTCGCCGTCGAGGGCAAGGGCGACGACGCCCGAGCCGAGCGCCCCGCGGACGTCCTTCGCGGCGCCCTTCAGCGCATCGATCGTGTCGTAGGGTCCCGCGAACGCGACCAGGCGGACCCCGGGCGCGATCTCCTCGGCCCGGCCGGCGAGCTCGCCCGGTCGGGGCAGCCCGGTGCCGGCGGCCACGCCCGCCTTCAGCCGCCGCTTCGTCTCGCGCAGGTCGTCCTGGAGCGCCCGGATCCGGTCGGCGAGGGCATCCACGGTCTGGGCGCCGGCGGCCTCGGTCGCCGCCGCGAGCGCGTCGGTGCGCGACCGCAGGTACGCGTCCGCGCCCGCGCCGGTGAGCGCCTCGATCCGCCGCATCCCGCTCCCGATCGAGCGCTCGCCGGTGATCACGAAGCTCCCGATCTGGCCGGACGCCCGGCAGTGCGTGCCGCCGCACAGCTCGTGGCTGAAGCCCTCCACCCGGACCGTCCGGACGGTCTCGCCGTACTTCTCGTCGAAGAACGCGTCGGCGCCGGCGTCGATCGCCTCCTGCATCGACATGAACGACGGGGTCACGGTCCGGTCGTCGCGGATGACCGCCCGGACCTGGTCCTCGATCGCCCGCAGCTCCTCGGTCGTGAGCGGCCGGTCGAACGGGAAGTCGAACCGGAGGTAGTCGGGGGTGACGAGCGAGCCCGCCTGGCGTGCGGCCTCGCCGACGACGTTGCGGAGCGCCCGGTGGAGGAGGTGCGTGCCGGTGTGGTTGCGCATCGTGTCGGCGCGCCGATCCGGATCGACGATCGCGTCGACGGTCTCGCCGACGCGGAGCCGGCCGTGGAGCGTGCCGCGCTGGACGATCAGGCCGCCGACCGGTCGCTGGGTGTCCTCCACGTCGAACAGCGGCGACCCGCCGCCGGCCTCGCGGAGCTCGCCCCGGTCGCCGACCTGGCCGCCGCCCTCGGCGTAGAACGGCGTTCGATCGAGGACCACCTCGGCGGCGCCCTGACCGGTCAGCTCGTCGAACTCGAGCCCGTCGCGGACGATCGCGACGACCGTGGAGGGCGCGGTCGTCGTCTCGTAGCCGACGAACGTCGTGTCGCCGCGCCGGGCCAGGATCGCCTGGTACAGCTGGGTCAGCTCGGCGTGCCTCGCGAGCTCGGCCTTCTTGCCCGAGCGGCTCCGCTCGCGCTGCTCGGCCAGGGCCTCCTCGAAGGCCGCCCGGTCGACACCGACGCCGTACTCGGCGGCGAGCTCGACGGTCAGGTCGATCGGGAAGCCGAAGGTGTCGTGGAGCCGGAACGCGAGATCGCCGGGGACCTTCGGGACGTCCGCCGTGAGGTCCTCGGCCCGCCGGCCGATCACCCGCTCGGCAGCCGGGGCCAGGGCCGCGATCGCGGCCTCCAGCTGGCCCGTGCCGGCGTCGAGGGTCCGGGCGAACTGGACCTCCTCGCGCTCGATCGCGGCGAGGATCGCGTCGCGCCGCTCGACGATCGTCGGGTACGCCTCGCCCATCGTCTCGATCACGACGTCGGCGGTCCGGGTCAGGAACGGCTCGTGCCGGCCGAGGAGCCGGCCGTGGCGCACGGCACGGCGGATGATCCGGCGGAGGACGTAGCCGCGGCCCTCGTTGCTCGGCAGGACGCCGTCGCCGACGAGGAACGTCATCGCCCGGCTGTGGTCGGCGATCACCTGGTAGCTGAAGCGCTCGGCCTCGACGGTGGCGGGGTCGTGGCCGAGGACCTCGCGGAGGCGGGCGAGGATCGGCAGGAAGAGGTCGGTGTCGTAGTTCGAGCCGACCTGCTGGACGGCGCTCGCGACCCGCTCCAGGCCCATCCCCGTGTCGATTCCGGGCGCGTCGAGGGGGACGCGGCCGTCGGGCCGCTGATCGAACTCCATGAAGACGAGGTTCCAGACCTCGAGCCAGCGCGGACAGTGCTCACTGTGGTCGGGGATGCACTCCGGACCCTCGGACAGGTGGGCTCCCCGGTCGAAGTGGATCTCGCTGCACGGGCCGCACGGACCCGTGTCCGCCATCCGCCAGAAGTTGTGGTCGTCGCCGCGCTCGACATCGCCCCAGGCGGCCATCCGCTCGGGCGGCAGGCCGATCTCGTCGCGCCAGACCTCCCGCGCGAACTCGTCGTCCTTGTAGGTCGTGACCGCCAGCCGGTCGGCGGGCAGCCCGAGCTCCTTCGTCAGGAAGTCCCAGGCGTAGTGGATCGCCTCGCGCTTGAAGTAGTCGCCGAAGGAGAAGTTGCCGAGCATCTCGAAGAGCGTCTGGTGGCGCGGCGTCCGGCCGACCTCCTCGAAGTCGTTGTGCTTGCCGGCGACCCGCAGGCAGCGCTGGTAGGTGACCGCCCGGTTGTAGCTGCGCTGCTCGGCGCCGGTCAGGAGGTCCTTGAACGGGACCATCCCCGAGTTCGTGAAGAGGAGCGTCTGGTCGCCGGCCGGGACGAGGCTGGCGCTCGGCACGGCGGTGTGACCGCGCTCGGCGAAGAACTCGATGAAGCGCCGCCGGATCTCGGCGGCGGGCAGCGGCTGGATCCGCGGATCGTGCTCGGTGACCGGGGGCGACACGGCGGCAATGGTACCGAACGGGCGGCCCGATCGAACCGAGGGTCAGGGCGTGGCCGGCGGCGGCGGGGCCTGGGTTGCGGTTCCGGGCACGTCCGGCTCGGCGCGGTGGGCGTGACGGCGCTCCCAGATCGCGGACCCGGCGATCGCGGCGCCGACCAGCGCCCCGAGGGCGAGACCCCGGGCGAACGTCGTCGCGCGGCGATCGTCGTCGTCGGGGCGGCCGGCGAGAGCCCGGACCAGCGCCTCGAGCGGGGCTGGAACGCGATCGTCGCTCATGGCCCGACCTTCGGACGGCGCGTCGGGCCGAGGACGGCCATGATCGCGACCACGCCGATGCCGACCCAGGCGAGGAGCGAGGCCGCGACGAGGCGGAAGTCGCCGATCCGGAGGACGTCGAAGCCGAGCCGCGCGCCCAGCTCATCGCCGGCCCAGGCGCCGAGGAAGGCGGCGATGACGAGGAGCGGCAGCTGGCCGCCCGCCGTGCCGCGGATCAGGACATAGAGGCCGGTGTGGAAGACGCCGACGAGCAGGGCGAGGACGGGCGCCGGTCCGATCACCCGGCGAGGATAGCGCGCCGGATGCGAAGAGGCCGGGCCCGCCCGGGCCCGGCCTCGACGCTCAGGACGGCGGTCGGCCCGTCAGGGCGCGACGACCGTCACGTAGGTGCCCCAGTTGGCGAACAGGGTCCGCGGCAGGTTGGGGATGTACTCGACCGACATCCAGAGGTTGCCGGCCTCGTCGGCCGTGGCCGCGTGGTAGTCGCCCCAGCGCGCCGTCCCCGACCCGCCCTCGATGCGGTAGCCGGTGAAGCCGTCCTCCGGCGCTGCGCCGGCGGCCGAGACGTGGACCGCGCTGGCGGTCCCGCCGGTGAGGCTGACCCACGCGGAGCTCGGGAAGTACGAGGTCCCGCTCAGGGTGAAGCCCATCGCGACGTCACCGTCGTTGTTCGCGGCGATCGCCCCGTACAGGACATTCGCCCGGTTGACCGCGACGTAGCCCTGGTGGGTGATCGCCCCGTCGACGCCGCCGGCCCCGATCGACGGATCGACCGCGAACCAGGCGATCCCGACGTTGACGTTGCCGTTGGCGTTCTTGACGACGGTGTTGACGTCGCCCCAGAGGGTGCCGGCGGCGTACTTGACCTCCTGCATCCGGTCGTCGTTGCCGGCGAGGAGCTCGAGGTGCTCGACGCTCTTGACGCCCTCGAGGCCCTGGGCCTCGGCGTCCTTGAGCGGGGTCGGGCCGTTCTTCTGCTCGGCGTCCGGCGGCTGGCCGTAGACCTCGCTGTCGAGGACCTTGCTCGTCAGGCTGACCGCGTTCGTCGTGCCGAGCGTGCTCGTGCCCGTCAGGCCCCAGACCGCGATGCGGTTGTCGAGGGTGGCGTTGAAGTCGAGGGCCGACAGGAAGTACTCCGTGCCGCCCTGGCCGAGCTCGTACGCGCCGCCCGCCGGCGTGGTTGCCGGCTGGAGGGTGTAGGCGATCCCATCGGCGAGGGTCAGCCCGTCGAGGTGGACGCCGGTCAGGGTGCCGCCGGCGCCGGCCGCCAGCTGGGCCTTGTTGAACGCGTAGACCTGGGCGCCGTTGAAGTACGCCCCGAACGGCGCGAGCGAGTACTCGTTCGTCGAGATGTAGAAGCCGTAGTGGTCGGCGCCGATCAGCGGCTGGTCGGCGACGCACGGGCAGTTCGGGTGGTTGGCGAGGCTGCCGTCGCCGTTGGTCGTGTCGAGATCGTACACGTTCCAGGCCCCGGTGACCGGGTTGGCCGTGGTGCTGACCGCGAGGACGACGTGGCTCTCGTCATCGGGGAAGGCCCCGGTGACGGGGTCGAGCGGCAGGCGGAACGAGCTGACGAAGAAGCGCTGGGTGTCCGGGTCGAAGTAGCACTTCACGTCGCCGATGTCGTCGCCATAGGGCTCGGCGACGCCGCTCCGGTCGACGGCCGGGGCCGCCTGGAACAGCTGGTTGAGCGGCGTCGGGTCGGTGAGGGCCGTGCCGCTCGGGCTGTAGACCCGGAGCGAGCTGTTCACGCCCTGGACGACGAAGCCGTTCCCGACGCACAGGCCCATGTCGGGCGGCTCGGTCGAGAAGTTCGTGCCGGCGTAGATGCCGGTGCCGGACAGGCGCTGGTCGAGGTGGGTCTGGCCGTTGAAGCCGCTCGCGCCGCCGGCGCCGGTGACCGGGAGCCCGGCCGGGGCCGGAACGTGGCTCGCCGGGACGCGCTTGGCCGACTGCGAGCCGCCGACCTTGGCGTCGAGCTCCTCGTCGGGCTCACGCGGGCCGGTCTCGAGGTCCGCGGCGTCGGCCCCGGCGGCCGGCTTGGCGGTCTTCTTGTTCAGGTGGGTCTGGGCGACCCGGGTGATGTGGACCTTCGACTGGTGACCGAGCGTTCGCGGGGCGGCGGTCGCGGTCGCCGGTCCGACGACGGCGACGAGCAGGGCCGACGCGGCGAGGACCGATGCGACGCGCTTCAGCGTCAGGGTCGCCGCGGGCGGGGCGGATGGCTGGAACTGGCCGGGCATGGGCCGTCTCTCCTCTGCCGTGCCCGGGTCGCACCGAAGACGTGGCGGGTCGCATCATCCCGTCGTGGCGCTTCTCCAACCGGGCTGGAGCGGTATAGCACAGGTGGACCGGCGGGGCCTTGCAACCCGGCCGGGACGGTGCCCGCGCGCACCGCGAAGTCAGCCGACCGGCGCCGCCTCGTGCTCCGGCCGCGCCCGGCCGGACCGCGATCGCCCGGCATCGCTGCCCCGTTGCGGTGCCGCGATCCGACCGCCCCCGACGACGACGTCGCCGGCGTAGAGCACCGCCGCCTGTCCGGGCGCGGCGGCCCAGACCGGGGCGTCGGTCGTGACGAGCCAGCGGCCGCCGCGGCTTGGCTCCGCGGGGCCGGCCGGTCGGACGGTCGCCCCGATCGGCGTCGCGCGGTGACGGATCCGGACCTCCGCCCGGAACGGCCGGGCTGGCCCGTTCGGCGGCTCCCCGGCGACGAACGACATGCTGTCCAGCGGCACGGTCCGCGTCTCGAGGTCCTCGCGCCGGCCGAGCTGGATCGTGTTGCTGAGCGGGTCGATCCGGCTGACATAGCGTGGCGCGTCGGCGGCGATCCCGAGCCCTCGCCGCTGGCCGACCGTGAACCCCGCGGCGCCGCCGTGCTCGCCGACGCGGGTGCCGGCGGCGTCCAGGATCGGGCCTGGCTCCGGCCTCCAGCCGGCACGCTCGCGAAGGGCGTCGCGGTAGTCCCCGCCCGGGACGAAGCAGATCTCCTGGCTCTCGGGCTTGTCTGCCGTGACGAGACCGAGCGATCGGGCCGCGGCCCGGACCTCGGGCTTGGTCAGCTCGCCGAGCGGGAACCGGGCGTGCTCGAGCTGGTCCTGGCGGAGGCCGTACAGGAAGTAGGTCTGGTCCTTGTCCTCGTCGCGGGCCCGGAGCAGCCGCGCCCGGCCGTCCGGCCCGACGTCGCGGCGGGCGTAGTGGCCGGTCGCGACCGCCTCGCAGTCGTACAGGTGGCGCGCCCGGCCGAGGAGCGCCCCGAACTTCACGTACGTGTTGCAGTCGACACACGGGCTCGGCGTCCGGCCGTCGAGGTAGGCGGTCAGGAACGGCTGGAGGACCCCCGCGTCGAACTCGCGCTCGAGGTTCATCACGTAGAACGGGATCCCGAGCTGGGCGGCGACCCGCCGGGCGTCGTCGGCGGCGTCGAGCGAGCAGCAGCTCTTCTTGAACTCGGAGTAGCTGTCGGCGACGTCGTGGAGCCGCATCCAGACCCCGACGACGTCGTGACCCTGCCCGTGGAGGAGGGCCGCGGCGACGGAGCTGTCGACCCCGCCGGACATCGCGACGAGGATCCGGGTCACGCCATGGCCCCCTGGCCGAGGGGATCGGCGGCGACCGCGACCTGGCCGGTCCGCATCATCGCCACGACCCGCGGGACGGTGACCGCGGCCTCGTCGATCTCCGCCTCGGTCGTCGTCCGCCCGAGCGACAGGCGGAGCGCGCCGCGCGCCTCCTCGTCGGGATAGCCCATCGCGGTGAGGACGTGCGACACCTCGGTCGACCCCGTCGTGCAGGCCGAGCCGACGGACGCGGCGATCCCCTCGAGGTCGAGCGACATCGTCAGGGCGTTCCCGTCGGTGTCGCGGGCGATCAGGGAGAGGTGGTTCGGGAGGCGCTCGCGGGGATGCCCGGTGAGCTCGGTGCCGTCGACCGCGAGGACGGCCTTCTGGAGCCGCTCGCGGAGCCGCCGCAGGCGCTTCCCGGTCTCGGGCCGCTCGGCGCCGGCCAGCTCGTAGGCCACTGCCATCCCGACCGCGCCCGCGACGTTCTCGGTGCCGCCCCGGCGATGGCGCTCCTGGCTGCCGCCCTGCTGCTGGACGACGATGTGGGTCCCGTGGCGGAGATACAGCGCTCCGACGCCCTTCGGGCCCTCGAACTTGTGCGCGCTGATTGCCAGGAGGTCGACCCCGAGGGCCTCCACGTCGAGGTCGGCGTGGGGACCGGCCTGGACGGCGTCCACCGCGAAGAGGACGCCGCGGCGGGCGTGCACGCGTCGGCCGATCTCGGCGATCGGCTGGATCGTGCCGACCTCGTTGTTGGCCAGCATGATCGTGACGAGGACGGTCTTGTCGGTGAGGGCGGTATCGACGTCGTCGGGATCGACGCGGCCGTAGCGATCGACCGGCAGCTCGACCACCTCGAACCCGAACTTCTCGAGGTAGCGCAGGGTGTGGCCGACGGCGTGGTGCTCGACGGCCGAGGTCACGATCCGGTGGCCGCGCGCCTTGCCGGCCCAGGCGGCCCCCTTCAGCCCGAGGTTGAGCGCCTCGGTCCCGCCGGACGTGAAGACGATCTCGCGGGCCTCCGCGTGGAGGCGGCGCGCCACCGTCTCGTGCGCGTCGTCGAGGGCGGCCCGGGCGCGCCGTCCGAACGCATGGCCCGAGCTCGGGTTGCCGAAGTCCTCGGTCAGGTACGGCAGCATCGCGTCGAGGACCTCGCGGCGGAGGGGGGTCGTCGCCGCGTGGTCGAGGTAGATCGCCATGGCCGCCGATTGTACGCCGGGACCCCGGCCCGGCCCGCGAACCGGCCGCCACGTCGCCTCCGACTGACACTCGCCCGATAGCCCGCGGCCGGACCGGGCCGAGCCGCGGCAAGGGTCGGGCGGGCACCCTCGGAATCCCCCGGATCAGAGGAGACCCATGCAGACCGACGACACCCCCGAGACGATGTCGATCCCGATCGACGCCACCGACGAGGCCGCCCCCGACGGCGACTGGATCGAGTCGCCGATCGACGACGAGACGTACAACCTCCTCATGGCCCTCACCTCGAAGCTCGAGGCGATCGACGTCTACCAGGTCTACGCGGAGGACGGCCAGGCCGTGCTCTGGCGCGAGCTGGCGGCGGAGGAGCGGCGCCAGGCCGACCGCCTGCTCGGCGAGCTGAAGCAGCGCCTCGCCGGCGCCTGAGTCGCCGCCGACCTCCGCGCAGCGGGGGACGGGCGACCACGCCGGCCGCCGGTCACGGTCCGGTTGCGCCGAGGGAGGACAATCGGGTGGCTAGCGAGAGCCGCCGTGGACGCATCCCATCTCACCTTCGCCGCCGCCCTCCTCGTCCTGGCGATCGCCGTCGGGCGCGCCGCCAGCGGGCCGCTGTCGCGAGCCGGCGACGGCATGGCCGTCCTCTTCGTGCCGCCCGACCGGGCGCTGGGCTGGCCGCATGGCGTCCAGGAATCGGATGAGCCGTGGGCCTGGCGGTCCGCGGCGGCGAGCACCACCATCGACGCGGACGGGACCGACCCATCCGCCGATCGGCCCCACGGCGGCAGCGGATCGGACGACCGCTCGCTGGTCCCGCGGACGGGCTCGCTCGTCGTCCCCGTCGGTCGAGTCGCCCCGATTCACGTCGGCGTGCGACCTCACTGAGGCGATCCGGGCAGGGCTCGCCGGCCGTCAGTCGGCGGCGTCGTCCTCGGCTCGGGCCGCCCCGGCCCGTCGGAGGTCCTCCTCCTTGCCGCGCGCCCGACGTCGGTCGTGCTCGGACAGCATCCGCTTGCGGAGCCGGATCGAGCTCGGGGTCACCTCGACCAGCTCGTCGCCCGCGATGAACTCGATCGCCGACTCGAGGGTGAGCGGCCGCGGCGGCGTCAGGCGGAGCGACTCGTCGTGGGAGTGGGTCCGGATGTTCGTCAGCTGCTTGGCCTTCGTGGCGTTCACGTTCATGTCGCCCGAGCGCGAGCACTCGCCGATGATCATCCCCTCGTAGACCTCGACCCCGGCGCCGATGAACAGCTCGCCGCGCTCCTCGAGGTTGAAGAGCCCGTACGCGTTCGAGACGCCGCTCCGGTCGGCGACGAGGACGCCGTTCGTCCGATGGGTCACCTCGCCGGCCCACGGCCCGTAGCCCTCGCCGATCTGGTGGAGGAGGGCCGTCCCGCGGGTGTCGGTCAGGAGCTGGCCGCGGTAGCCGATCAGGCCCCGCACCGGCAGGACGAACTCCATCCGGACCCGGCCGTCGGCGTCGGTCGTCATCTGGTCGAGCCGGCCCTTGCGCGCGGCGAGGGCCTCCTGGACCGGGCCGATGTAGTCGGGCGGGATGTCGATCGTGATCCGCTCGTACGGCTCCTGGACCTCGTCGCCGATCGTCTTCAGGAGCACCTCCGGGCGCGATGCGGTGAGCTCGAAACCCTCGCGCCGCATCTGCTCGAGGAGGACCGCGAGCTGGAGCTCGCCCCGGCCGCGGACCTCGAACGTGTCGCCGCTCTCGGTCGGGTAGACCTCGATCGAGACGTTGCCGAGCGTCTCCCGGTCGAGGCGGGCCTTGATCTGGCGCGACGTGACGTACTTGCCCTCGCGACCGGACAGCGGCGAGGTGTTGACCCCGAACGTCATCGACAGCGTCGGCGCGTCGACGTCGAGGCGCGGCAGCGGTCGCGGGTCGGCAGGGTCGGTGATCGTGTCGCCGATGGTGACCTCGGGCAGGCCGGCGACCGACACGATGTCGCCCGGCCCGGCCTCGGCGATGTCGATCCGCTCGATGCCGTGGGCGGTCTGGAGCGCGGTCACCGTGCCACTGATCGTCACGATCCGGCCCGGCTCGATCGCGCCCGCGGTGTCATCCGCCTGCTCGCGCTGGACGACGATCCGCTGGCCGGTCCGGATCCGGCCGTTCCAGATCCGCCCGACCGCCATCCGCCCGACGTAGTCGTTGGCCGACAGGTTCGTGACGAGCAGCTGGAGCGGGTGGCCCTCCTCGTAGGTCGGCGGCGGCGTCACCTCCACGAGGATGTCGAGGAGGACGTGGAGGTCCGTCGCCGGCTCGTCGAGCGAGCGCGTCGCGGTCCCCCGCTTGGCGTTCGTGTAGATGACCGGGAACTCGATCTGGTGCTCGTCGGCGCCGAGGTCCATGAACAGCTCGTAGATCTCGTCGAGGACCTCGGCCGGGCGGGCGTCGGCCCGGTCGATCTTGTTGACCGCGACGACGACCGGCAGGTGGCGGGCCATCGCCTTCTGGAGGACGTAGCGGGTCTGGGGCAGCGGCCCCTCGGCGGCATCCACGAGGAGGAGCACCGAATCGACCATCAGCAGGGACCGCTCGACCTCGCCGCCGAAGTCGGCGTGGCCCGGCGTGTCCACGATGTTCAGGCGGATCCCGGCATGGTCGACCGTCGTCTGCTTGGCGAGGATCGTGATCCCCTTCTCGCGCTCGAGATCCCCCGAGTCGAGAACCCGGTCGACGACCGCCTCGTTCGCCCGGAAGGTGCCCGTCTGGCGGAGCATCGCGTCGACGAGCGTGGTCTTCCCGTGGTCGACATGAGCGACGATCGCGATGTTGCGGAGGTCCGCCCGCGTCGCGCGGGTGGGCGGCGCGGCGGAGGTCGAGGGGGCGTCGGCGGGCACGGTCGGGCGGGGCTCCTGCGTCATCGGGGCTGTCATTCTCGCATGGAACGGCGGCCGGACCAAACAGCGCCGACTAGACTGGCGCCATGACCGTCGCTGCCGTGATCCTCGCCGCCTCCCCGGCATCGGCCCTGGCCGACGCCGACGGGATGCCCGGCGTCCGGCGGATCGCGGACGTCGCCTGGTCCGGCGGGGCGACTCCGATCGTCGTGGTCTCGTTCGATCCGGACGGCTCGGTCGGCGCGGCGCTCGCCGGGGCGCCGGTCACCCTCGCCGAGCCGGCTCCCGCGGAGCATGGGCCGGCCGGCCAGATGGCCCGCGGCGCCGACGTCTCCCTTGGCGAGATCGACGACACCGACGCGGTCCTCCTCTGGCCGGCCCGCCTCGCCTGGGTCGGGCCCGAGACGGTCACCTCGCTGATCGAGCTCCACGGGACTGCGCCCGACGCGCTGCTCCGGCCGACATGGGACGGGGAGCCGGGCTGGCCGGTGCTCCTGCCGGTGGCGACGCTGCCGGCGCTCCGGTCCGTGGCAGCCGACCGGATGCCGCCGGACGTTCTTACCGACCTCGTCGCAGCCGGCGTCGCGGAGCGGCGGGTGGATCTCGGCGATCCGGGCGTCGCGATCGACGTGGCGACCGCCCGGCCGGACCTCCCGCCGTACATCGGGCCGGAGGAGCCGGTGGCCGGCCACGTCCACGAGTGGGGCGCGGTCCCGGCCGAGACACCCGACGACGGCCCGCTCGAGGGTCCGAGCCTCGCCCCATACGCCCCGGCGGGCATCGAGGGATCGCCCGACAGCTGACCTGGGGCCGCCGCGCTGTCGCCGGCCGGTTCTCGCCGGCGCGGGCGGCGACGGGCTCTCGCCTTCGGCGACACCGGGCGAACCGCCTCGGCCGCATCCGCCCGCTACGCCAGCGCTCCGCTTGCCGATATCAGCCCCAGTGATCCGGCTGGCGGACGGGCGACCCTGAGCGCGGGATTTGGCTGTCCCATCGGGTGGGTGCGAGGGTGAAGGACCCGCCGTCGGCCGCGATCCGGGCGGCAATCGGTCACCCAGCTGGGTGGCAATCACTGGCGCTGATCCTCGGGACGGGAACGGCGCCGCGCTGCCCGCGCCGGCCCGCTGGGGTGGGCACATCCGGCGGTGGGACGCCACGCCGGCCGGGCTCGTCCTCCGGCTCGTGCTCCCCCGCGACCGTCGTGGCGCCGACGGCGCCGGAACGTCAGGCCGTCGCGCTCCGGACCGACGCCCGAACCCGGCCGAACGGGAGGGTCGCGACCGCGATCCCGCCGATGACGAGCACCACGCCGACGAGCTGGGTCGCGGTCGGCGCCTCGTGGAGCAGGACGATCCCGAGGACGACCGTCATGACCGGCTGGGCGAGCAGGATCATCGACGTCAGGACGGCCGGTAGCCGCGACAGGGAGAGCGAGATCAGCAGGTAGCCGAGCGACTGCGAGGTCAGCCCGAGCACCGCGAGCCAGGCGAGGCTGGCCGGCGCCGGTGTCGGGTCGAGATCGCCGACGACGACCCCGACGAGCGCCGCGACGGCCGCCGTCGACACGGTCGCGATCGCCACGGGGCCGGCCGGCCGGCGGAGGTCGCGGCCGCCGCGGCGGATGATCAGGAGGTAGCCGGCGTAGCAGAACGCGGTCGCCAGGCCGAGGACGACGCCGAGGCCCGGGTTCGCGCCGAACGCCCGGCCGCCGACCGCGCCGGAGATCAGGGCGACGCCGGCCAGCACGACCGGCAGGGCGAGGAACGTGTTGCGGCTCGGCCGCTCGCCGAACGCGAGCCAGGCCACGACGCCGACGATCAGCACCTGGAGGTTGCCGAGGACCGTCGCGAGCCCCGCCCCGACCGCCTCGATCGCGTGGTGCCAGAAGAGCAGGTCGCCCGCGAAGAACACGCCCGCGATCAGGGCCAGCCGGACCGTCCGCGCCGGCAGCCCGCCGTAGCGGCGGTGCTCCAGGAAGGCGACGAGCCCGAGGAGCGGCAGCCCGAACAGCGCCCGGAAGACCGTCCCGGTCGACGGCGACACCTCCGCCCAGCGGTAGAAGATGCCGCTGAAGGCGATGCACGTGGCGCCGAGTAGGGCGGCCAGGCGCGGCCGGGCCGCGATCGCGGCAAGGATCGAGGGCAGGCCGGAATCGCCGTCCCGGGTCAGCGGAACAGCTCCCCGCCGAGGTACTTCATGCCGCTGTCGACGAGGACCGTCGCGACCCGCCGCCCCGCGCCGAGCCGGCGGGCGACGCGAAGCGCCGCCACGAGGTTCGCCCCCGTCGACGGGCCTGACCAGAGACCCTCCTCGCGGGCCGCCCGGCGGGCCATCGCGAACGCGTCGGCCGTCGACACCGCCTCGACCGAATCCCAGTCGCCCGGCTGCATCTGGGGCGCGATGAATCCGACCCCGCCGCCCTCGATCCGGTGCGTCCCGGCCGTGCCGCCCGAGTACACGGCGGATTCGGCCGGCTCGACGATCACCCGCTCCACGCCGGGGATCCGGGCGCGCAGGGCGCCGTTGACCCCGAGGAAGCAGCCGGCCGTCCCGACGTAGCTCACCCAGGCGTCGAGCCGGTCACCGAGGGCGTCGGCCAGCTCGTTCCCAAGGGCGGCGTAGCCGTCGACCATGTCGCGGTTGTTGAACTGATCGGTCTGGTAGCCGCCGACCTCGGCCGCGATCTCGGCGGCCCGCGCCTGCATCGCCGGGATCAGGCCCGGGGTGATCCCGTCCGGGCTCGGGATCAGCTCGACCTCCGCGCCGAACGCCCGCATCGTGAGGATCTTCTCCGCGGCGAACGCGTCGGAGCTGACGATCCGGAGCGGATAGCCCTTGATCGCGCAGACGTAGGCGAGGGAGCTGCCGGTGCTGCCGCCGGTGTACTCGACGACTGTCTGGCCGGGCCGCAGCCTGCCGCTCCGCTCGGCGCCCTCGATCATCGCCAGGGCCATCCGGTCCTTGTACGAGCCGGTCGGATTGTGGGATTCGAGCTTGATCCAGACCTCGGCCATGCCCGGCTCGACGAGCCGGACGAGGCGGATCGCGGGCGTTCGGCCGATCGCGTCGAGGATCGGCGGCCGGCGCGGGGCGGCGTGGTCGATCGACATGGGCATCAGGTGGTCCCTCTCGCGGCTGGTCCGCCGTCGACCCGGCGCGCCCAGCGCTCCCGGGTCCGGCTGCGGACGAATCCTTCACTCTCGTACAGCCCGAGCGCCCGCTCGTTGCGCCCGTTGACCGAGAGCGAGACATCGGACACGCCGATGCTCCGCAGCCGGCCGACGCCCCAGCGCAGGAGCTGTCGCCCGAGTCCCCTCCCCTGGCGTCCGGGTCGGACCCCGATCGTCCAGATCTCCCCCTGCGGTACGACCGCTCCGTCGCGGCGGATCGGCGACGTGGCACAGAAGCCGACGAGCTCG
The DNA here is from genome assembly GCA_963710105.1 of uncultured Chloroflexia bacterium. Taxonomy (GTDB): domain Bacteria; phylum Chloroflexota; class Limnocylindria; order Limnocylindrales; family CSP1-4; genus CF-46. The sequence goes on along the minus strand of CAVPYV010000001.1, from coordinate 1,168,926 downwards.
CCGGTCGCGACGTCCTCCACGAGCCCGGTGTCGGCGTCGTCGAACGCGGGGTCGTCGAACCCGGCGGCGATGAACGACGCATCGAGCTGGAGCGGCGTCGCGTGGTCGGCGAACGCCGCATTGAACAGGTCGATCCAGGCCGGCAGGTCGCGCGCTCGGTCGAAGGACCGCATCGCCAGGCCGGGCGGCCAGGCCGGCGGGGCGACGTCCGCGTCGCGCGGCAGGGCCAGGTCCCACAGCATCGAGTGGCGGTCGAAGCCGGTCGCCCGCAGGAACGCGGCGGCCGCCTCGTCGCCGGGAAGGGCGCCGAGCAGGAGCTCCGAACGGCCGCGCTCGCGCTCCATGTCCAGCCCGAGATCGACGAGGGCGCGGCCGATCCCCCGGCGCCGCCGATCTGGTCGGACGACCGCGACCTTGTACTCGGGCGAGATGAAGCCGACGAGGGCGCCGTCCTCGAACGCGCCCGCCGCGATCGACGGATCGAGCCTGAACGACGAGAGGAACCAGTGGGCCTCGTCGTCGGACGACGCCCGGAACTCGCCCGCCTCTCGCGCCCGGTCGACCCCGGGGGTGATGGCCTGGAGGTCGGTCGCGGTCAGGCAGCGGACCTCCACCGTCGGCACGACCCGCTAGCCCGGCTCGCCCGCCGGGCGACCCGGCACCCCGACGAAGCGGAGGCCGAGCTCGGCGTACTGGGCCGGATCGGGCTCGGACGGCGCCTCGAGCATGAGGTCGGTGCCCGACTGCGTCTTGGGGAACGCCATGACCTCGCGGATGTTCGTCTGGTGGGCCAGGAGCGCCGCCCAGCGGTCGATCCCCAGGGCGATCCCGCCGTGCGGCGGCGGCCCGTACTCGAATGCCTCGAGGAGGGCCCCGAACTTCTCCTTCATCCCGGCCTCGGTCTGGCCCTGGAGTGCGAAGCTCCGGGCGAGGAGGTCCCGGCGGTGGATCCGGATCGAGCCGCCACCGAGCTCCCAGCCGTTGAGGACGATGTCGTACTGGAGGGCGCGGGCCCGCCCCGCCGGGTCGTCCGGGGCCGGGGTCGACGGGTCGCCGGAGGTCGTGGTCAGGAGGGCCTCGTCCTCCGGCACGACCCCGCTGAACGGGTTGTGGGTCGCGTCCCAGCGGCCGTTCTCGGCGTCCCACTGGTACATCGGGAAGCGGTGGACCCAGCCGAACGCCAGGACGTCGGGGTCGGCCAGACCGAGTCGCGGCCCGAGCTCGGCGCGGAGGCGGCCGAGGACGTCGGCCGTGACCGGCGGCGTGTCCGCCACGACGAGGACGAGGTCGCCGGGGGCCGCCCCGACGTGGGCGACGAGGCGGGCGACGCCGTCCTCGCCGAGGAACTTCCCGATCGAGCTGCGGACCGTTCCCCCGTCCTCGACCGCGAGCCAGACGAGGCCCTTCGCCCCGAACCGCTTCGCCCGCTCGGTCAGCTCGTCGATCTCCTTGCGGGTCGCCGCCCCGAGGCCCGGCGCCACGATCGCCTTGACCCGCCCGCCGCCGGCCAGCGCGTCGTCGAACACCCGGAAGCCCGACGGCGCGTCCGCCCAGAGCGGGGCGAGGTCGACGAGCTCCATCGCGAACCGCAGGTCCGGCTTGTCGCTACCGAAGCGCTCGATCGCCTCGTCGTAGGTGAAGCGCGGAAAGGGCGTCGCCTGGAGCGGGCGGTCCGGGGCCGTTGCCCCGCAGACCGCGATGACCATCGATTCGACGAAGGCCATCACGGCGTCCTCGTCGACGAAGCTCATCTCCAGGTCGAGCTGGGTGAACTCCGGCTGGCGGTCGCCGCGGAGGTCCTCATCGCGGAAGCAGCGGGCGATCTGGAAGTAGCGGTCGATGCCGGCGACCATCAGGAGCTGCTTGAGCTGCTGGGGGCTCTGCGGCAGGGCATAGACCGAGCCCGGCTGGAGGCGCGACGGGACGATGAAGTCGCGGGCGCCCTCCGGGGTCGACTTGATCAGGTTCGGCGTCTCGACCTCGACGAAGCCGTTCGCGTGGTGGACCTCGCGGATCGCCTGGACCAGGCGGCTCCGCAGGAGGAGGCGGCGGGTCATCGCCTCGCGCCGGATGTCGAGATAGCGGTAGCGGAGGCGGAGGGCCTCGTCGATCGGGGCGTCGGGGTCGTTGACGTAGAACGGCGGCGTCTTCGACTCGGACAGGATCCGGACGGCGCGCGCCCGGAGCTCGATCGCGCCCGTCGGGAGGCGCGCGTTCTCCGTGCCGGCGAGGCGCGGCGCGACGTCGCCGTCGACGGTCACGACGAACTCGCTCCGAACCCGGCTGGCCACGGCGTGGGCGTCGGGCTCCTCGGTCCGGTCGATGACGACCTGGGTGATCCCGTGGCGATCGCGGAGGTCGAGGAAGACGAGCTGGCCGTGGTCGCGGCGGCGATGGACCCAGCCGGACAGGCGGGCCGCCGTTCCCGCGTCGGCCGCCCGGAGCGCGCCGCAGGTATGCGTCCGGTACGGCGTGGCGAGGAGGGCGGCGGGCGCGGCGGGCGCGCCCCGATCGGGCGGGGTGGAGTCGGTCATGGCCGACGTATCGTACGGGAGTTGCCCGGCCCGGCGGCGCGGCCCGGCGGCGCGGCGCGGCGAGCCGCCCCGTCGCCGGCCGCGGACCGGCCGGTTGGCTTCTCTACCCGGCCGGTCGGGCCCACTCCCCGGTTCGCGGGCCGTCGGACACGCCGCGGACGGCCCACGCCCGGGCGACGAGGTGGATCGAGCCGTCGGGATCCGCCGGGAGGTGCGCCCGGAAGCCAGCCTCGAGCGCCGCCCGGCGGGCGTCGTCGAGCTGCATCGCGTAGCCGGGCGCCGGCCCCACCCCGGATCGGAACGGCCGCCACAGCTCGTCGAAGTCGCGGAAGTCCGTGGCGACCTCGATCGCCTCGACCGCGACGTCGCGCAGGCCGGCGGCGGCGAACGCCGCCCGGAGCGGCCCCGGAGCGCAGATCGGGAAACGGACGGCCTCGTCGAGCGAGACCGCGGCCGGGTCGAGCGCCACGGCCGCGTCCCAGAATCGCCGGATCAGCTCCATCCGGTCGGCGTAGTCCCAGAGGTAGCCCGCCACGGTCCCGCCGGGGGCGACGACCCGCCGCAGCTCGGCGAGCGCGGCCGCCAGGTCGGGCACGAAGTTCAGGACCAGCCCGGATGCGGCCACGTCGATCGCGCCGTCGTCGAGCGGGATCGCGTCGGCGGATCCGACCGCGAACGCCACCCGCTCGTCCTCGCCGATCGCCCGGCGGGCGTGCTCGACGAACTCGGCCGACGGGTCGATGGCGACGACCCGATCCGGTGCCGCGGTCGCCAGGATCGTCGCCGTCAGGGCGCCGGTGCCGCACCCGACGTCGAGCCACGCGGCGCCGGCGGGAGCGTCCAGCCAGGCGACGAACGCCTGCCCGACCGGCCGGCTCCAGCGGCCGATGTAGGCCTCGTAGTCGTCACCGCCGGTCCAGCGGTCGGACTCGCTCACGCCCCGTTCGCGGTCCCGTGGTGGTGGCTCGCCTGGGCCCGCTCCAGCTCGCGGGCGAGGTCGTCGAGGGCGACGAGCTTCTGCGTCCCGGCCGCGAGGTCGCGGACCTGGACCTGGCCGTCGCCGAGCTCGTCGCCGACGATCACCGCGAAGTGGGCCTGCTCCCGCGCCGCTGACTCGATCTGCTTGCCGAGCTTGCGCCTGCCGAGCTCCGCTCGGGCGGGGATCCCGGCGGCTCGCAGGATCGTGGCGATGCGGAGCCGCTCGGCGGTCGCGGCGGGCTCCGCCCCGACGACGACCGCCACGAGGGCCGGCTCGCCGGCGGGCGGCGTTCCCTGGGCCTCGAGCGCGAGCAGGATCCGATCCAGCCCCAGGCCGAAGCCGATCCCGGGTGTCGGCTTGCCGCCGAGGAGCTCGACGAGGCCGTCGTAGCGACCGCCGCCGCCGAGCGCCGACTGCTGGCCCGCGACGCCGCGCGGGTACACCTCGAAGGCGGTCCGGGTGTAGTAGTCGAGCCCGCGGACGAGGTGCGGCTCGAGGCGGTACGACACGCCGAGCGCGTCGAGGTGGGCGCGCACGCCGGCGAAGTGCGCGGCGCAGTCGTCGCACAGGCGGTCGGTGATCAGCGGCGCGTCGGCGGCGAGCTCGACCATCACCGGCTCCTTCGAGTCGAGGAGCCGGAGCGGGTTCCGCTCGAGGCGCTCGCGCTCGAGATGGGGCAGCCGGTCAATGTGGCCGCGGTAGTAGGCGGCGAGCTCGGCGACGTAGGCCGGCCGGCAGGCGGCGTCGCCGATCGAGTTCAGGTAGATCTCGGGCTCCCGGATGCCCGCCTCGCGGTAGAAGCGGTCGGCAAGCTCGACGATCTCGGCGTCGATCGCCGGCCCGGGGTCGCCGATCGCTTCGATGTCGAACTGCCAGAACTCCCGGAAGCGGCCGGCCTGCGGCCGGTCGTAGCGGAACATCGGCCCGGTCAGGGTCAGCTTCACCGGCTGCGGCAGGGTCTGCATCCCGTGCTGGACATAGGCCCGGACGATTCCGGCCGTCGGCTCCGGGCGGAGGGCCCATGCCTCGCCGTCCTCGGTTCGCGGCGCGAGCCGGAACAGCTCCTTCTCGACGATGTCGGTGACCTCGCCCACGCCCCGCTCGAAGACCGCGGTCTGCTCGAACAGCGGCGTCTCGATCGGGTGGTAGCCGTAGCGCGCGGCGAGGTCGGCCGCGATCCGCTCGAGGCGGATGAATGCTGCGCGCTCGGCGGGCAGGAGGTCGCGGGTGCCACGCGGGGCGCGGAAGGTCGGCATCGTCCGCGAAGTCTAGCCGCCGCCGGGTGCCCGGATCGGCGGGCGGCCGACGACCGGCGCGCTCGGTCGCGGCGGCGCCGGTCGTCGGCGGGGGTCGGGCCGGCGCGGCGATGTCCGCCATGCGTCCGCTGCCCCGCCGGCCCAATTCGCGTCCCCGCGCGCTTCGCCCGGCCCGGATCAGCCCCACTGATCGGCTGCGCGCGGAGCGCCGGGGGACGCAATGACTCGGTCGTCACCGGGCCCCGTCGCGACCGAGGGCGAGCCCGTGATCGGGCCCGGCCGGGCCCTTCGAGCGCCAGCAGTCCCGGTTGGATCAGTGCCGCTGATCCTCTCCAACGGAAGGACCGATCGAGGACCGGCCGCGCGGCGCCGACGTGGGCGCCGCGGGGCTCAGTTGAGGTCGCGCTGGACGCTGATCACGTCCTTCAGCCCCTCGATCCGGCTCATGACCCGGGCGAGCTGAGAGACCGACGCGACCTGGAGCGTCGCGGTGACGATCGCGGTGTGGTCGGGGTTCGTGTGGACCGCCGCCGCGACGATGTTCACCTTGTTCTCGGCGACGACCTGCGTGATGTCGTTGAGGAGCCCCGTGCGGTCGTAAGCCTCGACCCGGATCGCGATCGGGTACGTCTGGGCGGGGGCTGCCTCCCACTCGACCTCGATGAGGCGCGGGACCTCGCGCTCGTTCAGGACGGTGGGGCACGACCGGAGGTGGACGGTGACGCCCTTCCCCCGGGTGATGAACCCGACGATCGGGTCGCCCGGGATCGGGTGGCAGCACTTCGCGAAGCGGACGAGAAGGTCGCCGACGCCCTTGACCCGGACGCCGCCGGTGCGGGCCGGCAGCGATGCCGGCGCGACGGTCGGCAGGCCGACCTCGGTGTCGTCGAGGACTCCCAGGCGGGCGACGACCTGCTGGGCGCTGACCGCGCCGTAGCCGATCGCGGCGTAGAAGTCGTCGAGCGTCTCGTGGTTGTAGACCGTCCGGCCGACCTCGGCGATCCGCTCGGTGCCGACCGCCTGGATCGTCTTGCGGGCGAGCCGCCGGAGCTCCCGCTCGAGCGACTCCCGGCCATGGACGATGTTCTCGTCGCGGTCCTTCCGCTTGAACCATTGGCGGATCTTCTCCCGGGCGTGGGAGGTCCGGACGACGTTCATCCAGTCGCGCGACGGGCCGTGCTCGCCCTTGGTCGTGACGATCTCGACGATGTCGCCGTTCTTCAGCCGGTAGTCGAGCGGGACGAGGCGGTTGTTGACCTTCGCCCCGATCGTCCGGTGGCCGACGTCGGTGTGGATCCGGTACGCGAAGTCGAGCGGGGTCGCCCCCGCCGGCAGGTCCTTGATGTCGCCCTTCGGGGTGAAGACGAACACCTGGTCCTGGAAGATGTCGAGCTTGATCCCCTCGACGAACTCGGTCGCGTCGGAGTCGCTGACGTCGCGCTGCCACTCCATCAGCTGGCGCAGCCAGGCGAGCTTGGCGTCGTACTCGCGGTCGGACTTCGTGCCTTCCTTGTAGCGCCAGTGGGCAGCGATCCCGACCTCGCTGACCTGGTGCATCGCGTGCGTCCGGATCTGGATCTCGAGGGGCTTGCCGTCGAGGGCGATCACCGCGGTGTGGAGCGACTGGTAGAGGTTGTTCTTCGGAACGGCGATGTAGTCGTCGAACTGGCCCGGGATCGGGCGCCACAGGGCGTGGACGACGCCGAGCGCGGCGTAGCAGTCCTTGACCTCGTCGACCAGGATCCGGATCGCGTACACGTCGTAGATCTCGGCGAACTCGGCCGACTTCCGCTGCATCTTCTTGTCGATGCTGTAGATGTGCTTGGGACGGCCCTGGAGGTCGGCCTCGATGCCCGACTCGGCGAGCCGCGGCGTCAGCTCCGCGATCGCCCGGCTGATGTAGTCCTCGCGGCCCTTGCGGCGCGTGTCGAGAAGCTTCGCCAGCTCCCGGAACCGCTCCGGCTCGAGGACCTTGAAGGCCAGGTCCTCGAGCTCCCACTTGATCTGCCAGATCCCGAGCCGCTCCGCCAGCGGGGCGTAGATCTCCTGGGTCTGGCGGGCGATCCGGAGCTGCTTCTCCGACGGCAGGCCGTAAAGGGTTCGCATGTTGTGGAGGCGGTCGGCGAGCTTGATGAGGACGACCCGGATGTCCTCGGCCATCGCCAGGAGCATCTTCCGGATGTTCTCGGCCTGCTGCTGCTCGTGGCTGTGGGTGCTGAACTTCGAGAGCTTCGTGACGCCGTCGACGAGCCGGGCGACCTCGGGCCCGAAGGCGTCCTCGATGTCGGTCAGGCCGTACTCGGTGTCCTCGGGCACGTCGTGGAGGAGCGCCGCGGTGACCGCGACCGGGTCGATCCCCAGCTCGGCCGTGATCTGGGCGGAGGCGATCGGATGGGTGACGTACGGCTCGCCGGTCGCCCGGCGCTGGTCGAGATGGGCGGTGACCGCGAGGTCGAAGGCCCGCTCGATGGGGTCCAGCTCGGATTGCGGGTAATGCTCCCGGACGGTCGCGACGAGCTGGGCCTTCAGGGCAGCGAGGTCCGGCTCCGCGGGCCGGGCGCCGGACGCGGCCGGCCGCGACGGGGCGCGGCGCGGACCGCTCGGCTTGGCGCTGCGACCCGGTCGCGCGCTCGAGGGCGCGGCCGGCGCCCGATCCGCCGCCCGGGGCTTGCCGTCGAGCGTGGCGGCGCCGTCCGGGGACGCCGCGGCCGCAGCGGCACGGGCCGCCGACCGCCGTGCGGCGTGCGTCTCATCGGACGGGGTCGTTCGTGCCTGGGCCATCGCGGGCAAGGATAGCAGCGGCCCCGGGCACCCCCCCCGACGCGGGAGGGTCAGGATCCGCCGAGCAGGGCCTCCGCGTCGAGCGTGCCCTCGATCCGGAGGTTGCCGGCGGCGACGCCCACGGCGGTCAGCCGCAGCGGGAACGACGGATCGAGCCGAAGGATCGCGGCCGAGCCGAGCGGCGTCGAGATCGCGAGGGCGCCGTCCCCGTCGATCGTGAGCCGCCCTTCGAGGGTGGCCCCGGTCACCGAGATCCGGAGCGTGTCCGGGGCGACGAGCTCCGTCCCGATGACGACGACCCCGTACGCCTGGTGGAGGCCCGCCTTGACGACCCGATCGACGGTGGCGGAGTCGACCGAGATCACGGCCCGGGCGGCTCCGGCCGGCCCGTCGATCGCGAGGTCGACGGATGCGGCCGTGCCGTCGCTGGTCGTCATCTGTGCGCCGCCGATCCGGCCGGCGATCGTCGCCGCCGTGCGACCGACCAGGTCGACGTCGGTCAGGACGAGATCGAGGCTGGCCGCGCGGAACGTCCGGAACGAGATGTCGCTGCCGACGATCTCGACGCGGTCGGCGCGGCCGACCAGCAGCCGGGGCGGCGGGTCGGCGGTCGCGCTGACCGTCGCCGACCCGGCCCGGAACCCGGCGTTCTGGAGCGCCGCCGAGACGACCGCCGAGGCGAGGAGCGGCGAGCCGAACCAGCCCGCCGCCCCGAGGACGGCCGCGGCGAGGACGAGGACGAAGAGACAACCGCGCACGTCAGCCGCGCGGTTCGGCGACGAAGCCCATCTCGGCCAGGGCGGCGAGCGCCGCGGACCGTTCGTCCCAGGCGACCGGGCCCGTCGGGCCGATGATCGACTGCTCGTGGCCCTTGCCGGCGAGCAGGACGATGTCGCCGGGCCGGGCTCGCTCGAAGGCCGCTCCGATCGCGCGCGACCGGTCGGCGATCAGGAAGAGGTCGCGCTCGCGCCGCTTCCCGCCATCCTCGGCGCCGCGGGCGATGTCCTCCAGGATGGCCGCGGAATCCTCGCCGCGGGGATCCTCGTCGGTCACGACGACGAGGCGGGCATGGGCGGCCGCGATCCGGCCCATCATCGGCCGCTTCGCGGTGTCGCGCTCGCCGGCCGAGCCGAAGACCGCGATCACGCCGCCGCCCCGTGCCGCCGCCAGCGGCGCGAGCAGGCCGATGACCTTCTCGAGCGAGGCCGGGCTGTGGGCGTAGTCGATCACGACCCCGAACGGCTGGCCGGCGTCGATCCGCTCCATCCGGCCGGGCACGCCCGTCAGGCCGGCGAGCCCCGTCCGGACGGCCGCCGGCTCGAGCTCGAGGATCTCGCCCAGGGCGACGACCGCGAGGGCGTTGTGGACGTTGAACCGCCCGGCGAGCTGGAGCTCGAGCGTGGCGGCGCCCGACGCGGCGGTGTAGCCGACCCGCAGGCGGCGGGCATCCTCCTCGACGTGCGTCGCCCGGACGTCGGCGGCTGCGTCGGTGCCGTAGGTCACGATCCTGGCCCCCGCCTCCTGGGCGACGCCGACGAACGCCCCGGCGCTGGGGTCGTCGGCGTTGACGATCGCGGCCTTCGGCCAGCGCCGCCCGGCCAGGTCCTTGACCGGGTTGGCGGGTCCGATGGCCAGTCGCTCGAAGAGGGACAGCTTCGCGTCGCGATAGGCCTCCCACGAGCCGTGAAACTCGAGGTGCTCGTGGGTCAGGTTCGTCAGGATCGCGACGTCGTAGGCGATCGCCCGGACCCGGTCGGCGGCCAGGCCGTGCGACGTCGTCTCGACGACGGCGACGGCGTTCCCCGCGTCGGCCATGGCCCGGAGCGCCCGCTGGAGGAGCGGCGCGCCGGGCGTGGTCATGTGCTCCGGGTTCGCCTCGCGGACGCCGCCGAGCTGGGTCGCCACCGTTCCGATCAGGCCGCTCGACAGGCCGGCCGCCTCGAGGGCCGCGGTGGCGAGGAACGCGGTCGTCGTCTTGCCGTCCGTGCCGGTGATCCCGACGACGCCGAGCCCGCGCGACGGGTCGCCGAACCACCAGGCGGCGGCGTCGCCCAGCGCGGATGCCGCCCGCTCGACGACGAGCTGCGGCAGCGCCACCTCGGGGAGGGCCCGCTCGACGATCGCCGCCGCGGCCCCGGCCGTCGCCGCGGCCGCAACGAATTCGTGCCCATCGACGTGCTGTCCCGGGACCGCGACGAACAGCCCGCCCGGGCCGACCGCCCGCGAATCGTCGGTCACGCCGTCGATCGCGATCGTGGCGAGGGCCGCCGGCCCGATCGCCCGGCCGCCATCGCGGGCGCCGTGGAGCGACCCGTCGGCGGAAAGCCGGGCGATCAGATCGCCGAGCGGCCGCGGCTCGGCAGGCCCGGCGGCGGCGAGGAGCTCGGCGATCGTCGCGGGCGCGGTCATCGGTCGCGGCTCATCGCGGGCGGCTCATCGGTCGCGGCTCATCGCGGGCGGCTCATCGGCCGACGAGGCGGGCGAGGCGCCCGGCCACCCGGCCGATCCGGTAGCGGCGCGCGTCGAGGACCCGCTCGTGGGCGCCGGCGAGCTCGAGCCACTCCCCGCCGAACGAGCGCTTGTGCTGATAGAGGCCCCACATCGGCTCGCCCTCCCGCGGTTCGCGCCGCGCGCCCGCCACGTCGGCCCCGCCCAGATCCATCTCCGCGCGGCCCTCGGCCAGCGCGATCTGGATCGCCCGCCAGCGCAGCAGGTGGAGGGCGCCCGGGTGGTCGCGGCGAGCCGCGGCATGGTCGCCCGAGTGGACGGTCGAGAGCCGCTCGCCGTGGCGATGGAGGACGAGGCCGGCCTGGGGCGCGCCGTCGGCGGTCCGCGCCTCGAGCAGGACGAGGTGGCCCGCCCGGTGGGCGGCCCGCCACCAGGCGAGGAACCCGTCGCGCGGGCCGAACGTGAACTGGAGCCGCTCGCCGGTCTCGAGGAGGAGATCGTAGAAGCGGTCCAGGGCGACCTCGACCGGCTCGTCCGGCGCGCTGAAGCCGTCGCCCACCCCGCCCGGCCCGACGCGGCCGTCGTGGCGGACGACGACGATCCCGTCCTTCTCGGCCTGTCGGATCCGCTGCCGGGTCGACTTCGCGATGCCGCCGAAGACCTCGTCGGCGTCGCGTCCCGCGAGCGGCAGGGTCACCCGATGGCGGGATGGCTGGATCTCCTCGATCGGCCGGAACCCGATCGCCGCGAGGGCGGCGGGATAGCCCGTGGCCGCGGGGATCTCGGCGTCCGATGCGACGACGGCGACGCCGTTTGCCGCGAGGTGATCGACGATCGCGGCCAGGCGCTCCGCCGTTCGGGCCGCGGGCTCCGCGGCGGAGATCGGCCCGCGCGGCACGTACGCGCTCCAGCCACCGGCGACGCGCAGCGGCCGGCGCAGGGCGAGGGCCTGGAAGCCGTCCTCCTCGAACACGAGGTGGTCCGCGGTCCAGCCGGCCCGGGCGCGGTGCTCGGCCCAGGCGCGCGACTGGTAAACGTGGCCGCCGGCGGCATCGACCGTCCGCTCGTCCCAGTCGGCGAGCTCCGCCGCCGTCGCCGGGCGGATCGACGTCAAGTGGCGTCGCCCCCGGTGAAGCCCGCCGCGCTGCCACCGGTCGCCAGGCCGTTGCGCCGCCGTGCCCACCAGACCCGCGCCTGCTGGGCCCGCTCGAACGCCTGCCGGCCGAGCGGGTCGAGGACGAGATCCCACGCGCCGATGTACTGGACCTCGCGGCCGCCGAAGCCGGTCTTGAAGTGGGCGATCCCGCCCGTGGCGAGGCCCCACAGGTCGTAGGTCCCGGCGCCCTGCTCGCGGGACGTCCGGATCGCCTCCCATTTCAGGAGGTAGTTCGCCCGCGAGTCGCCGCCCTCGACGGTCATCCCGCCGTACGGCTCGACGACCCGCCGCCCGGCCCGGACCAGGAAGAGCGTGGCGAGCGCCTCGCCGTCCGGCCGTCGGGCGAACAGGAGGCGGGCGTTGCCGGCGGGCCGGTAGGCCTCCCAGATGTCGCGGTACGCCTGCTCGGTCCGGATCAGGAAGCCCGCCCGGTCCGCGGTCTCGCGGTAGATCCGGTAGAACTCCGGGAGGGCGTCGCCCTCGGCGTCGGACACCGTGATCCCGGCGCTGCGGGCCTTGTTCACGTACTGCCGCCACTTCTTGCGGAGATCGCTCCAGAGCGCGTCCTCGTCCGCGCCGAGGTCGATGATCCGGGTCGCGTTCGGCTGGATCGGGTTCGCCGGTCGCCAGCCGGCCGCCCGGAGGCTGCGGCGGATGGCCCCTCCCTCGTCCGGGCCGCCGTCGCGCTCGATCTCGGGATCGATCCGGAGGTGCGAGACGCGGCTCGCCCGGAGCGCCGGTCGGGCGAGGTCGGTGAAGGTGGCGATCGTCTGGGGCGTCCAGGTCTCCGTGACGGGCCCGCGCGGGGCGTAGGCGAAGGCCCACGGCAGCGGGCGGGGCCGCCGGAGCAGGACCTGGGCGGCGACCGGCGACGGCCCGGGGAGGGCGATTTCGGCGGTCGCGTCGGCCGTCGCGTCGGCCGTCGCCGGGCCGACTCGGAGGCTCGTCCAGCCGTTGACGGCCTTGACCCGCGCCCAGCCCGAGAGCTGCAGGTAGGAGCTCGGCTGGCCGGCGGCCACGAAGGCGTCCCAGTCGGGGTCCGCGGCGCCAGTCACGGGACGGGCGCGGTCGTCCGGACCGCTCCCGCCCGGCGACGGGTCCGGCCCGTCCGGACGCGGCGCGGCGCCGTCCTCGGTCGCGCTGGTCACGCCCGGCGCGGCCGGCGGAGGAGGTCGAGCATGAGCCCGATGATGGCGTTGAGCTCCCCGATCCGCAACACGAGCGCGACCGCCGCGGATGTCAGGAGCCAGACAAACCCGGCCACGACGATCTGGGTGACGAGCCCGAGGCGGCCCGGCACGGCCCCCATCGCGAGGGTCAGGCCGGCCAGCACGCCCGCCGCGGCGAGCGAGCCGCCGATCGACACGAGGACCGATCGGACGCCCAGGGACAGCAGCGGGCGGAACGCGAGCTCCGGGAGGGAACGCCGGAGGAGCACGACGAGGACGACCGTCTCGGCCCAGGCGGCGATCGCGATCGCGAGGCCGAGGCCCGGCAGGCCCAGCGGCCCGACGAGGACGGCGGCCAGGGTCGAGTTGATCGCGACCGCGAGGATGGCCGCCGCCACCGGGGTCCGGGTGTCCTTGCGGGCGTAGAAGGCCCGGGCGAGGATCGCGATCAGGGCGTGCGCCGTCAGTCCCGTGAGGAAGGCGACGAGGGTGACGGCGGTCAGCGTCGCGGCCTCCGGCTTGAGCGCGCCGCCGCCGAACAGGACGTCCACGATCTGGGTGTGGAGGACGATCCCGATGCCGGTGATCGGGAGCATGACGAAGAGGACCAGGCGGATCGCCCGCGACATCAGCGCCGCGAACTCGTGGAGGTTGCCGATCCCCGCCTCGCGCGACAGCGACGGCAGGACGACGACGCCGAGCGGGACGCCGATCACCCCGATCGGGATCTGGAGCAGCGTGAACGCGGTGTTGAACGCGGTGACGGCGCCGTCGATCGGGAGGGTCGACGCGAGCGAGGTCACGACGACGAACGTGATCTGGCCGGCCCCGAGGCCGAGCGCGCGTGGCGCCATCAGCTTCAGGGCGGTCCTCGCCTCGGGATCCTGGGTGTCGACGGCCCGGTCGTAGCGGAAGCCGAGGCCGCGGAGCGGGCCGACCTGGACGAGGAGGTGGCCGAGCGAGCCCGCGACCACCCCCACGGCGAGCCCGGTGACCCCGAACGCCGGCGCGAGCAGGATCGCCGCCCCGATGATCGCCAGGTTGTAGACGATCGGGGCGATCGCCGACGCGGCGAACCGGCCGCGCGCGTTCAGGACGCTCGTCGCGAGCGACCCGAAGGCGAGGAAGATCGGGCTCAGGATCATGATCCGGGTGAGGTCGACGGTCCGCGCCCAGCGGACCTCGTCCCAGCCCGGGGCGATGACCGCCGGGATGATCAGCGGCGCCGCGACGAAGACCACGACGCCGAGGACGAGCAGGCCCGCCAGCATCAGGTTCGCGATGGTCGAGACGACTCGCCACGTCCGGGCGGTCTCGTCGCGGGCGAACATCCCGGACACGATGGGAATGACCGCGGAGCTCAGCGCCCCGGCGGCGACGAGCTGGAAGACGAGGTCGGGCAGGCGGAACGCGGCATAGAACTCGTCGAGGCGGTCGATGCTCGCCGCGCTCCCGAAGGCGTTGACGATCACGACGGCGCGGACCCAGCCGAGCACCCGCGACAGGAGGAACGCCCCCGAGACGATCAGCCCGGCCCGGGCGAGGGCCCGCGACGAGCTCACGGACGGGCGGCGTCGGCGGGCCGGCGGCCGGCGCGGGGATGCGCCCCGCGATAGGCGGACCGGAGGCGCGCCGGAGAGACATGGGTGTAGATCTGGGTCGTGGCCAGGCTCTCATGGCCGAGCAGCTCCTGGACGACGCGGAGATCGGCGCCGCCCTCGAGGAGGTGGGTCGCGAAGGAGTGGCGGAGCGTGTGCGGCGAGACCCCGGCCGGGAGGCCAGCCCGCCGCCGGAGGAGCTCGAGGCGGTAGCGCAGGCCGCGGACCCCGATCGGCCGGCCGCGATGGTTCAGGAAGACCTCCGTCGGTCCGGGGTCGTCGGCGCCCGTGGCGGGCCGGCGCGCCGCGAGCACGGGCCGGCCGTCCTCCAGGTACCCCGCGAGGGCCTCGCGGGCCGGCCGGCCGAGCAGCCCGATCCGCTCCTTGCGTCCTTTGCCGAGGACCCGGATCTCGCCGCGCCGGAGATCGAGCGCGGCCAGCTCGGCCGACGCCAGCTCGCTGATCCGGAGGCCGGCGGCATAGGCCGTCTCGACGATGGCCCGGTCGCGGATCGCAATCGCGATCGTCAGCTCGGCGGGGCGCGATCGGCCCGCGGCCTCGGCGCGCGGTCCGGGACCATCGGACGCGCCGATCGCGTCGTCGACCGCCGCGAGCAGCCGCTCGACCTCGTCGACCTCCAGGACGCGCGGCAGGCGGCGCGGCAGGCGTGGCGTCGCGATCGCGCCCCACGGGTCACCGGGCGCGAGATCCTCGCGAGCCGCGAACCGGTGGAACGAGCGGATCGCCGCGAGGCGCTGCGCGGTCGACGACCGGGCGCGGCCCATGCCGAGGACGGCCAGGTAGGTCCGGAGATCGGCCCGCGACGGCGTCCGCCAGTCCACGCCGCGGGCGGCCAGCCAGTCGAGATACGCGATCAGGGTCGCCGCGTACGACCGTTGGGTGTGCTCGGACGTGTCGCGGGCCGACAGGGACCCCAGGAAGCGGTCGAGGGCCGATGCCGCCGCCGCGTCGCTCACGCCGCGGTCCGCGGGCCGCTGCGGATCCGGTCGGTCGGGGCGGCGACGACGGTCACGCGTCCGGCGCGGCGCCGGTCCGCGCGGATCGGCGCGCTCCGCCCCGCGCCGCGGGCCTGGTCCCGCTCCGCCCGCCGGTCTTCGCCCCCGCGCCCCCGGTCGTCCGCCCACGGCGCGCGCCGCCGCGAGCCGGCCGGGCGAGAGCCTCCGGGTTGGGCGGTCCGCCCGGGAGCCGTTTCCCGGCGACGTCGACGCCCGGATCGAGCGGGATCGCCGCGCCGCAGCGCAGGCAGATCCCCGCCTCGCCGTGACGGGCGACCGGGCCGTCGTCCGTGTCGTGGACGGCCCCGACCGGCTCGAAGTTCGTCGTGTAGTCGCACTTGGGGTAGTTGGAGCACCCCCAGAAGACGTTCCCGGTGCGGCGGGCGCGACGTGGGACCAGGTGCCCGTCGTTGTTCTTCGGGCAGGCGACGGTGAACGGCAGCGGGTCCGGCGGCGGCGGACCCTCCTTCTTGATGTAGGTGCATTCCGGGTAGCGCGAGCAGCCGACGAACGGGCCGAACCGGCCGCTCTTGCCGACCAGGGTGCCCTCGCCGCAGGTCGGGCAGACCTCGCCCTCGCCGGCCTGCGGCGGGGCCTCCTCGCCCGGCAGCGGTCGCGACTCCTTGTGCTCGGGAAAGAGCGAGCAGGCGAGGAACCGTCCGTTGCGACCGAGCCGGATGACCATCGGGTGGCCTTCCGAGCAGACCTCGTCGGTCGCCTCGGTCGTGAAGTCCTTGCGGCGGAGCTCGCGGCGCTTCTCCGCGACGCGCTCGGCGAGCGGGCCGTAGAACGCCCGGAGGAGCGGGACCCAGGGCCGCTCGCCGCGAGCGACCTCGTCGAGCTCCTCCTCCATCCGGGCGGTGAACGCGAGATCGACGTAATCGCCGAAGTGCTCGACCAGGAGGTCGGTCACGACCTCGCCGATCAGCTCCGGGTGGAGGCGCCGCTCCTCGACCCGGACGTAGCCGCGGTCGAGGATCGTCGAGATCGTCGCGGCGTACGTCGACGGCCGCCCGATCCCGTGCTCCTCGAGCGCCTTGATCAGCGTCGCCTCGGTGAACCGCGGCGGCGGCTCGGTGAAGTGCTGCGTCGGGGTGACGTCGCGGACCGTCGTCTCGTCGCCCGCGGCGACCGCCGGCAGCGTCCGATCCGCCTCCTCGTCGTCGGCGTCGTCGTCGCGGCCCTCGGTGTAGACGGCGGCGAATCCCTCGAACAGCGTCTTCGTCGCGCTCGCCCGGAGCTCGTAGGGGCCGGCCGCGAGCTCGACCGTCGTCGTCTCGAGCTCCTTGGCCGCCATCTGCGAGGCGAGCGCCCGCTGCCAGATCAGCCGGTAGAGCCGGAGCTCGTCGCTCGCGAGGGCGCCGGCGAGCGAATCCGGGTCGCGCCGGAACGAGGTCGGCCGGATCGACTCGTGGGCCTCCTGGGCGCCCTTGGACTTCGTCTTGTAGACCCGCCCCTTCGGCATCGTGTACCGCTCCCCGAAGCGATCGCGCACGACGTCGCGGGCCTCGCCCATCGCCACGCCGGCGATCGCGGTCGAGTCGGTCCGCATGTAGGTGATCAGGCCGACGTGACCGTCCGGCGTGTCGGCGCCCTCGTACAGCCGCTGGGCCACGGACATCGTCCGCTTCGGGCTGAAGCCCAGCTTGCGGCTGGCTTCCTGCTGGAGGGTCGAGGTCGTGAAGGGTGGGGCCGGGCTGCGGCTCTGCTTGCGCGCCCCGACCTTCGTCACCCGCGGCTTCAGCTCGCGGAGGGCGGCGGCGTGCCGGGCGGCCGTCTCCTCGTCGCCGACGTCGAGCGGCGCTCCGTCGATCCGGACGAGCTCGGCGGCGAACGGCGTCCCGGCTGCGGTCGCCAGCAGCGCCTCGAGCGTCCAGTACTCGCGGGCGGTGAAGGCGCGGATGGCGCGCTCCCGCTCGACCACGAGACGGACCGCGACCGATTGGACCCGCCCGGCCGAGAGGCCCGAGCGGATCTTCCGGCTGAGGAGCGGGCTCAGGGTGTAGCCCACGAGGCGGTCCACGATCCGCCGCGTCTGCTGGGCGTCGACGAGGTTCGTGTCGATCTCGCGGGGGTGGGCGAACGCCTCGCGGATCGCCCCCTCGGTGATCTCGTTGAAGGTGACCCGGTGGGCCTTCGCGGCCGGGACGTTGGCGGCCTCCGCGACGTGCCAGGCGATCGCCTCCCCCTCCCGGTCGAGGTCGGTGGCGAGCCACACGTCGTCGGCCGTCTTGACCGCCTTCGTGATCTCGGCGAGCTGCTTGCGCCGATCGTCCGACACGACGTACTCGGGGGCGAAGTCATGGTCGACGTCGACGCCGAACTTGCCCTTGCCGGGGTTCTCGGGCAGGTCGCGGACGTGGCCGTAGGAAGCGAGGACCTTGTAGTCGGCACCCAGGTAGCGTTCGATCGTCCTCGCCTTCGCGGGCGATTCGACGATCACGAGGTTCTTCGGCACGGCCGGGACTGTAGCACAGGGTCCTTCGCGCCCAATTTGCTCGGGCTGGCCGCGGTCGAGCCTCGCGCGGGCGTCGGGCGAAGCCCGACGGAGCGCCATCGCGGTCCGCGCCGATGGCGCCGGATGGCGGCGGTCCCGGCGGTCAGCTGCCGCGCCGGGCGACCCACTCGAAGGTCACGACCGTCCCGCCGCCCCGACCGGCCGCGATCCGGAGGGACCCCCCGACGTCCGCCGCCCGGCGCGAGGCGTCGGCCAGGCCCCGGCCGCCGACGCGGACGACTCCCGCGACCGGGTCGAAGCCCCGACCGTCGTCGGCCACCGCGACGAGGACGCGGCGCGCCTCGGCGGCCACGGTCACCGTCAGGAGGGACGCCGCGGCGTGCCGCACGGCGTTGTCGATGGCGACCTGGGCGACCCGCCAGGCGGTCCGCTCGATCGCCGGCGGGGGACGCTCGCCGACGCGCCCGATGTCGAGCTGGACCGCCGGCCCGCCATCGGCCTCGATCCGCTCGGCGAGGTCCTCGAGGGCGGGCAGGAGGCCGAACGCCTCGAGGACGACGGGCCAGCGATCGGCCATCAGCCGCTCGAGCTCGAGGTCGACCGCGCGGAGGCGGGTGGCGAGCGCCTCGGCGTCACCGCCCGCTTCGGCGTCGGCGATCGCCCGGCGGAGATCCGGCAACACGGAGGCATGGAGGTCGCCGGCGAGCCGGGCGCGCTCGGTCGCGTGGGCGGCCTCCGCCGCGGCGACCTGGCCCGGGACCAGCTCGCGCGTCGTGGCGACCGCGAGCGCCCACGGACCGGGCGGCCGGCCCGCCCCGTCCGCCGTCCCGGCCATTCGGGCGAGCGCCCGATCGCGGCCGGTCCGGACGTCGGCCGCCATCCCCAGCCCGGTGACGACGAGGAGGAGCGGCAGGAACCACGACGTCGGCGCGGTGGCGACATCGACCCAGGTGAACGCCGGATCGGCCGTGCCCTGCCCCGCGGCCGACAGGATCACCGTCGTCAGGCAGGCGACGACGAGCCAGCCGAGGAGGGCGGCGGTGACCGGAACCGCGATCGGGTCGATCCGGGCCTGCGGACGGTTGGCGTAGCGCGTCGCGATCCGGAAGGTCGCGATCGCCCATAAGCTCGCGGCGCCGACGAGGACCAGCCACGTCGGCAGTCCGACCTGGTCGAGGGTCAGGCCCCGCGCCCGGCCGAACCAGAGCGTCGACGCGGCGTAGCCGGCGCCGATCGCCGCGAGCCATGCGACGCTCGGCGCGCGCCGGACGGCCAGGACCGCCAGGCAGGCTCCGGCGAGGCCGACGAGGGCGGCCACGACGAGCGCCGTGTCGAGGGGCCGGCCGACGAGGGCCGCCGGGGACCCCGCCACGAGGGCGATCGCCAGGCGGACGGACCGGTCGAGCCCGGTCTCGGCGACCGGCCGGCTCGGGGCGCGCGGCCGGACGGCCAGCGGACGCGTCGCGGCGTCGCTCACGGGTCGGTGCCGAGCCAGCCCTCGCGGACCGCGAGCATCGCCAGCTCCGTCCGGCTGAGGACCCCGTACCGGCCGAAGAGGCGGCGGAGGTGGCTCTCGACCGTCTTGACGCTGATCTCGAGCCCGGCCGCGATCTCGTCGTTCGACGCGCCGCGGGCAAGGAGGCGGATCGCCGCCATCTCCCGCGTGCTCGGGCGGCGCGGCGCGTCACGAAGGGCGCGCAGGGTCACCGGCGGGAAGCACGTCTCGCCGCGCGCCACCGCCAGGATCGCGTCGACGATCGCCTCGACCGGGCTCGCCTTCGAGAGGTAGCCCGCGGCGCCGCCCTCGAACGCCGCCCGGAGGAAGCTCGGCTGGTCGAACCCGCTCAGGACGAGGACGCGCGGCCGGAGCCGGCGATCGGCGGCGGTGAGCCGGGCCAGGACGTCGAGGCCGCCGGGTTCGCCGTCCAGCCACAGGTCGCAGACGACGACGTCGGGCTCGACCCGATCGACGAGATCGAGCGCGTCGGCGGCCGTGGTGGCCGAGCCGACGAGGGCGATGTCGTCGCGGTCGCCGACGGCGGCCCCGATCGCCGACGCGATCGCGGGGTGGTCGTCGACGACGGCGAGGCGGATCACGGGGCGAGCGTAGCGCGCGACCGTCGGCGTTCCAACTCGATGATCACCCTGAACGATCGACGCGACGGCGGGGCGGGCCGGCCCCGCGCGCACCGGCCGCGCTCGCGGGCGGTTCGACCGGCGACGCCGCGATCAGACCTCGCGGATCCGCCGCAGGAAGTCCTCGTCGAGCTCGAGGTCGGCCTCGGCCTCGCCGTCCTCGCTCGCCTCGGGGACGAGGTCGCGGTCGTCGGCGGGGGCTTCCGGCAGCCCGGTCGCCGCGCCGGCGAGGATCTCGACGAACCGGATGTTCAGGTACGGGAAGACGAACACCGAGCTCGAATGGTCGATGAAGATCGGCTTCTTGCCGTCCAGCATCCGGAGGTTGGTGCAGACGAGGCTGACGTCGGTCGCCGTCGGCATCTCGTAGAGATCAGCGATGAGCGGCTGCTCGTTGGTGATGTGGATGACGGCGTTGCGGATCACGGGCCGATCGTCGGCGACCCACGAGGGGCCGTCCCCGGCCCGATGGTCCCGGTCGGGACGTGGACCGGCGGCGCCCGATGGGCCGGCGGGGCCCGACGGGCCTGCGGCTCAGCGCGGGTGGTAGAAGTCGACGACGAGGCGGACGCGCCCGCCGGACACCCAGACCCCGATCCCGACCCGGTCGTACGCGGCGTTCATCAGGTTCACGTAGTGGCCGCCGTTCGTCGACTTCTCGGCCTGGAAGAAGAGGTGCGAGCCGAGGACCGCCGAGTACGGGTTGCCGCTGCGGCAGCCGATGTTCTCGGCCCAGATGTAGCTCGTGTAGCCGGCGGCGCGAAGGCGGTCGCCGGGGTTGCCGCCGCTGAAGTGGGTGCACAGGTTGTTCACGGCGAGCTTCTTCGCGTAGGGCCGGGTGACCTTGGTCGAGATCCCCGCGTCGAGCTTGAGCGCGGCGACGTTCCGACCGCCCGGGCTGCTGCAGGTTCCGGTCGAGGTGACCCAGCCGCCGGTCCGGGTGCAGTTCATCAGCCGCAGGTAGTACGTCTCGACGGCGCCCCACGACCCGCCGCCGACCGCGGACCCGCCCGACGAGCCGCCGGAAGACCCGCCCGACGAGCCGCCCGATGAGCCGCTGCTCCGCGTCGTCGTCGCCCGTGGCGCGACCTTCGGCGCGGCGACCGTCGTGATCGACACGGACGAGGGCCCGGCCATCGGGACGCCGCTCGCCGACATCGCCGACGCGTTGACCTGGAGGACCACCGTCGCCCCGGCCGGCATCGCCGACGACGGGGTGAAGACGAGGACGGTGTTCGACTCGGCGAAGCGGTACGTGCCGCGGACCGGCGCGCCGTTGGCCGTGATCGTGAAGGCGGCCTGAGTCGGAGCGTGGAGCATCGGCTCGCTGAACCGGACCGACAGCGGCGCGGTCCGGGCGACGCCCGTCGTCCGGTTGCCGGGCCGGAACCGCACGACGCGCGGCGCGGACGCGGTGGTGAACGATGCCTCCTGGATTCCGTCGACCGCCGCCCCGTCGGCGTCGCGGAGGGCGACGACGGACAGCCGGTAGATCGTCCCGGGCGCGAGCGGCGCGGCGGGCACGAAGGTGAAGCCGTGGGCTTCGTCGGCGGTGACGTCGGGCCGGCCCGCGTCCGCCACGATCGTCCCCTCGACCGCGGGGCTGATGCGGAGGGCGGCGGCCAGCGCGTCAACCGTGACGCGCTCGTCGAATGACAGCCGGAAGCCGCTCTCGATGGACACGGCATCGCCGGCGGTCTTCGTGGCGACGATCCGGCCGCTGGTCGTCGGCCGGGTGACGAACGCGGCGCGCACGGCGGCGGACATCGGCCGGCCGCCGGCGGCGAGGGTCCCCGGCGCGACGGTGATCGTGTGATACATCCCGGCGGCCCAGTGATCGGCCGGCCGCACGGTCAGGATCGTCCCGCTTGCATCCCAGGTGAGGCGGACCGTCGTCGCGGGGGTGACCGTCAGCGATGCCGCGACGCTCCGCGAGTCCATGGCCTCGCTGAACCGGATCTCGACCGCCGCGTGCAGGTCCGTCGCCGCACCGATCGAGCGGAAGGCATCATCGGCGAGGGCGGTGATCGGCGGTGCCGGCTGGGTCGCGGTCGTGGCAACGGGCCGGGACAGGCCGAGCGCTGCGACGAACACGATCACCCCGACGCTGGCGAGAAGCGCCACGCGAGCCGCAACGGAGCGGCGGGCAAGCATCGGGAGGTACAGGATCGCGAGAACGGGGACGGCCAGAGCCGCGGCGGCGACCTTTCGCAATACGACAGACTCCTGCGCGGTTCGCTGGGGGACGAGACACCGTCTCGGGCTGTCGGTCGCTGATCCCCGCCGGCGACCACGGCCACCCTAGCACGGGCCCCCGCGGGCGGGCAAACCAGCCAGCTCGGCCCGCGGGATCTCGGCCACCGAGGCGCTGGCGAGCTGGCCGGCCGCCCGATAGCGGCCGTAGGTCGTGGTCGCGAGGCCGCGAAGCTCGAGGAGGGTGATCGCGCCGAGCACGGTGGCCGGAGCGTGGCCCGTGGCGGCGACGAGCTCGTCGAGGCTGCCGTGCCCGGCCACGAGCGCGGCGCCGACGTCACGGGCGGTCGGGCCGAGCTCGACCAGGATCGCCTCGAGGCCTGGCCGCGGCCTCGCCCGCCGACCCTCGGTCGGCCCTGCCGCGCCGCGGCTGTCGCCCGCGGCGAGGCCGAGATCGGTGATCAGCTCCGGGATCGCCGCGACGATCCGGGCCGCCCCCGGGAAGTCGCGCAGCCAGTGCAGGCAGCCGGCCGACCGCGGCTCGTCGATCGGGCCCGGGACGACGAACAGCTCGCGGCCCTGCTCCAGAGCCCACTTGGCCGTGATCAGCGCGCCGCTCCGGATCCCGGCCTGGACGACGATCGTGGCGTCGGCCAGCCCGCTGATCACCCGGTTCCGCTTCGGAAACGTGTGGGTCGACGGCCGCTGGTCCGGCCACAGCTCCGACACGACCGCCCCGCCCGTCCGGACGATCTCGTCGGCGAGCCGGCGGTGGGCGCGCGGGAACAGGCGGTCGTGACCGGATCCCAGCACGGCGACGGTCGGCCGGCGCTCGGCGACGACCGAGGCGTGGGCCGCCCCGTCGATCCCGACCGCCAGGCCGGAGACGACCACCGCTCCCGACCTCGCCACGGCGGCCCCGATCCTCGCCGCGACGAGCCGGCCGAGCTCGGTGGGTCGGCGCGTCCCGACGATCGCCACCGCGTGGCGCGCCGCCAGCGCCGCCGGGTCGCCGCGGACGAGCAGCACCGGTGGCGGCAGGTCGATCGCCCGGAGGCGCGCCGGGTACTCGGGGTCGTCGAGCGTCACCACCCGGAGGCCACTGCCGCGGAGGACGGCCAGGCGCCCCTCGAGGTCGGTCGCGGCCGCGACGATCTCCTCCCCGACCGGCGCCGTGAATGGCGTGCGCCCGTCACGCTCGACCGCGATCCGGGCGAACCGGGCTGCGGCACCTGGCCGGCCGGCGGCGGCGAGGATCCCGAGGCCGCTGCCGTACGCGGCGAGGAGCGCCCCGAACCCGGCCGGGCCGAGGCCGTTGACCGACAGGAGCACCGCCCAGGCCTCGCGCTCGTCGGGAGCCGCCGTGGTGACCGCGGCGGGTGCGACGCGCGCGGCGAGCGCCGGAGCCCGTCCCACGACCCGGCCCTCGTCGGCCACCCGCTCAGCTCGCCTCGCGGCTGTCGAGCCGCGCCGCCGGCGAGCGGTAGCGCGCCGCCTCGTCGAGATGGCCGGCCTCGACGGCCGGGGATCCGGCGAGGTCGGCGATCGTCCGGGCCACCCGGAGCACCCGCTCGGTGCCGCGCCCCGACAGCCCCTCGAGATCCGCCAGCGCGATCGCCCGCGCGACGGTCCCTCGCGACAGCTCACAGGCGGCGCGCAGGGCGCGGCCCGAGAGGCGCCCGTTGAGCCGTCCCGACCGGGCCATCTGGACCGCTCGCGCGGCGGCGATCCGCGGGGCGACGGCAGCGGACGACTCCGGCTCGCGGCCCGCGATCAGCGCTTCCGGCGGCACCCGGGCCATCGTCACCCACAGGTCGATCCGGTCGCGGAGGGGTCCGCTGATCCGCCCGGCGTAGCGCTCCGGCAGGCCGGGCGCGCAGTGGCATCGACCGGACGGATCGCCGGCGAACCCGCACGGACACGGGTTCATCGCCGCGACGAACAGGAAGCGGGCCGGAAAGCGGGTCGCCCGCCCGACGCGGGCGATCGACACGAACCCGTCCTCCAGCGGCTGGCGGAGCGCCTCGAGGACATCGCGGCCGAACTCCGGCAGCTCGTCGAGGAACAGGACGCCCAGGTCCGCGAGCGTGACCTCGCCGGGTGACATCCGCGGGCCTCCACCGACCATCGCCGCGTACGACAGCGTGTGGTGCGGCGACCGGACGGGGGCCCGCCGGCGGAGCTCGTGGATCGGCCCCTCCCCCGCCACCGAGGCGACGACGGTCGCCGCGAGGGCGTCGGCCTCCGCGAGCGGCGGCAGCAGGCCCCGGATCGTCCGTGCCAGGAGGGTCTTGCCCGAGCCCGGAGGCCCGACGAGGAGCAGCCCGTGGCCGCCGGCCAGCGCGATCTCCAGCGCGCGCCGCGCCTCGAGCTGGCCGCGGACCTCGGCCAGGTCCGGGCCGGGATCGGCGACGGTCGCGGACGCATCCGTCCCGGCGAGGCCGGTCGTCGGCCCGGTGCCGTCCACGGCGTTGGGCGCCGCGCCCGCCGCTCCCGGCGGTTCGGCCAGGTCGACCCGGGGTGGCGCGACCCGGGGCCCCCGCCGGCCGCGGCGCCGGACCGCGTCGGCCGCCTCGCGGAGCGTGCCGACGCCGACGACCTCGATCCCCTCGACGAGGCTCGCCTCGGCGGCCGAATCGGCCGGGACGACCACGCGGGCGATCCCGCGCCGAGCGAACGCCGCCGTCATCGGCAGGATGCCGGGCACGCCCGCGACCCCGCCGCCGAGCGACAGTTCGCCGACCAGTCCGATCCTTCCGGGAGCTGCCGTGACCTGCTCCGATCCGAGGAGGATCCCGATGGCGATCGCGAGGTCCAGCGACGCGCCCGCCTTGCGCAGGTCGGCCGGCGCCAGGTTGACCGTGATCCGCCGCGGTGGATGGCTGAAGCCGGCGTTGCGGATCGCTCCGCGGACCCGCTCGCGCGCCTCCTGGAGGGCAGCGTCGGCGAGACCGACGATCGTGAACCCGGGCAATCCCGGGGCGACGTCGACCTCGACCCGGATGACCCGGCCGTCGAGGCCGACGAGGGTGGCGGACAGCAGGCTGGCAAGCACCGCCCGAGCCTACGGCCCGACGGTCACCGCCCGGTCATCGCCGGCTGCACCGCCGCTCACCGCGCCGCGTCGAGCCGCCGGCGCTCGCTCTCCGGCGCTGGGCCGCGGGCGCTCGGCCGCGGGCGCTCGGCCGCGGGCGGCCGCACTCAGCCCCGGGCGCTCAGCCGCGGAGCAGCGCCGGCGCGGTCGCCGCCGTCGCCTGGGGTGCCTTGTCGACGACCCGGGCGAAGTCGAGGAGCGACCGGCCGAGGAGCGAATCGGCCTTCGTGAACATGAACGGCGCGCCCGAGTTCAGAGCGCTGATCGCGCCGCGGTACTCGTTGACGATCTGGTGGTCGATCGTCCGCTTCAGGGCGCCCTCGGCGTTCTTCACGTTGATGCCGGTGAACGCGTTGGAGCGGTTCAGGACGAGCTGGACCTTCTGGGCCGAGTAGCCGAGGTGACCGATCGTCTCGAGCACGAGCCGGACGTTCTTCAGGCACGACAGGTCGGCGGTCATCACGACGAACATCGTGTCGGCGGCCTCGAGGATGCCGAGATTGATGTCGTCGAGGCGCTTGTCGATGTCGATCAGGACGTAGTCGTAGAGCCCCCGGAGCTGCTCGACGATGATCGGCATGTGGTCCTGGGTCACGAGCTCGGCGGTCTCCGGCGAGGGCGGCGCCAGGAGCAGATCGACGCCGGAATTGTGCTTGACCATGACCTGCCGGACGAGGTCCTGGTCGATCGTCGGGGCGGTCACGATGTCGACGATCGACTTCTTGTCGAGGCCGAGGTCGAGGAAGACCCGATGGTCGCCGAACTGGAGGTTGCCGTCGACGAGGGCGACCTTCCGGCCGAGCTCGCGGTGGAGGGCGATCGCGGCGTTGATCGCGATCGTCGTCGTCCCGACCCCGCCCTTCGCGCCGTACACCGCGAGGACGCGGCCGAGAGGCGGCCGCCCGACGAGCGTCTCGTGCGGCGCGAACCGGGCGAGGAGGCTCTTGATCCGGGCCATCAGCTCGGCCGGGTGGAAGGGCTTGATCAGGTAGTCGTCGGCGCCGGCCCGCAGCCCGCGGACCTTCTGCTCGACCTCGCGCTCGGCGGTGAGCATGATGATCGGGACGTGGCCGGTCGTCCCCTCCTCGGTCCGGATCTTCGTCGCGACCTGGTAGCCGTCGAGCTTGGGCAGCATCACGTCGAGGAGGAGCAGGTCGGGGGCCTCCGCGCCCCACAGCCGGAACCCCTCCGCGCCGTCGGCGGCGATGACGACCTCATAGCCTTCCTGCTTCAGGGTGTACTGGAGCAGGCGCTGGACATTCGGGTCGTCGTCGACGACGAGGATCTTGGCCGCCATCAGTCTCCTTCCAGGCCCCCGGAAGCGGGAGTGAGTGTCGGCTCCCCCGACGCGTGGATTATAGGCACCACCTCCCGCGCCCCGGAGAACGCCGAACGGAGGAAGCTCGACACCCGTTCGTCCCATTGCGCCGGGGCGGCTCGGCGTGCCTGGCCGTGGTCGGCGGCGGGGACCTCCCAGTGCTCGGCGGAGGGGCCGGCCAGGGCGGCGAGGCGCCGGCCGTCGGCCGGGCGGACGGTTCGATCGGCGCCGCCGTGGATGAGGAGCAGCGGCACGGGCTCGACGAGGCCGACGATCCGGCCCGGCTCCGTCGCGCGGAGATCACCGCCGACGCGCCGTCCGGCGAGGGTGAACATCCGCCCGGCGAGGGCGCGCCGGAGCGGCCCGCCGATCGGCAGCGGCATCCGGTTGGCGATCGGGATCCGGAGGTCCGGGGCGACCAATTCGGCGACGGCCGCGACGATCCGTGGCCGCGGCGCCTCCGCCGCGACGGGCGCGGTCGGGTCGAGGTCGGCCTGGGCCAGCGTCCCGTCCCCGAGGACGACGATCGCGGCGATCGCCACGACCCCGCCCATCGACGAGCCGGCGAGGGCGACCCGCCGGATTCCTCGCTCGCCGAGCCAGGCGAGGGCGCCGGCGACGTCCTCGATCTCGTGGAGGCCGAACGTCGTCGGGGCGTCGTCCGACCCGCCGTGGCCGCGGAAGTCGAGGCCGAGCACCCCGGCGGTCCGGCGGAGGCTCGGCCCGAGCTCGACCAGGTCAGGGGCGACTGACCCCGTCCAGCCGTGAAGCAGGAGGATCGCCTCGTATGGATCGGCCTGCCACGGCTCCCCGCCGGGGCTGCCGTCGGAGCCGGCGGCGAGCGGACCGCGATCGGCCGGCAGCCAGCGGCCCGTCAGCTTCACACCGTCCCGCGCGCGGAGGCGGACGATCTCGCCGCCGAGCGCATCGACGGCGTCCTTCAGGCCGGCCTCCTCCGGGCCGACCCGGGGGGCGTCGAGGAGCTTCCCGGCGGCGCCCCCGATCACCGGCCCGCGGACGCGGACCCGCCGCCGTCGGCGCCCATCCCTCGCTCGACGAAGCCGCTGATCGGCTCGAGGAGGCGGGTGAACTCGGTCGGGATGACGAACTTCGTCGACGGGCTCGCCCCGAGCGCCTTGAGCGCCTCGAGGTACTGCAGCGCCATCGTCTTCTGGTCGACTCCGGACGCCGCCTGGAAGATCCGGGTCAGGGCCTGGCTGAACCCCTCGGCGCGGAGGATCGCAGCCTGCCGGTCGCCCTCGGCCTTGAGGATCTCGGCCTGCTTCTGGCCCTCGGCGACGTTGATCGCCGCCTGCCGGTTGCCCTCCGACTCGGTCACGACCGCGCGCCGGGTCCGCTCGGCGGTGAGCTGCCGGTTCATCGCGTCCTGGACGTCGCGCGGCGGGGTGATCTCCCGGATCTCGACCGTCGTGACCTTGCCGCCCCAGCGCTCGGTCACCTCGTCGAGCTTGACCCGCAGGACCTCGTTGATCTGCTCGCGCTTGGAGAGGACCTCGTCGAGGAGGATGTCGCCGATGACCGCGCGAAGCGTGGTGGTCGCGACGCCCTGCAGGGCGCCCGCGAAGTTGGCGACGTTGACGACGCTCTTCAGCGGGTCGGCGATCCGCCAGTAGATCAGGAAGTCGACGTTGATCGGGGCGTTGTCCCGGGTGATCGTCGTCTGGCTCGGGACCTCGATGAACTGCTCCCGGATGTCGACCTTGACGGGCCGGTCGATGACCGGCACGAGGAACCGCAGCCCGGGGTCGCGAACCATGGCCTCGTTCGTCTTGCCGAGACGGAAGACGACCATCTTCTCGTACTGCTGAACGACCCGGATCGAGAGATAGACGATCACCAGGACGACGACCGCGATGAACGCGGCGACGGCCAGGACGGTGAGTTCCACGGGCGCTCCTTCAGGCTCGACTGGCTTGGTTGGCGGTGGCGGGCGGCACGGAACCGTCCGGCTCCACGATGACGGTCAGCCCCTCGCTCCGGATGACGCGGACGGGGGTCCCGCGCGGGATGGGCCGGTCGTCGGCGCTCCGGGCCGACCATTCCTCGCCGGCGACGTAGACGGAGCCCGTCGGCTCCAGCGGGCGGCGGACCTGGCCGATCGTGCCCGAGGCCACGCCGGCGCCGGCCCAGCTCGGCCCAACCATCCGGCGGGTCCGGATCGCCATCAACGTGATCAGGGCGCCGAACGCGGCGGTCGTCGTGGTCATCACCGCGAGGAGCGGCAGGGCGACGCGAACGTCCGGCTCGAACGGGCCCGCCTGGGTGTAGAGCGCCGACGCGCCGAGGGCGAAGCAGACCACCCCGCCGATCGTGAGCAGGCCATGGCTCGTCACCGTCGGCTCGAGGGCGAACAGGAGGATCCCGATTCCGATGAGGATCAGGCCGGCCAGGTTGAGGGGCAGGCTGCCGAACCCGACGAAGGCGAGGACGATCGCGACTGCGCCGAGGATGCCGGTGACGAAGTTCGGGTTCTGGAGCTCGAACAGCAGCCCGTAGAAGCCGACCGTGAACAGGATCAGGGCGATGTTCGGGTCGGCGAGGAGGTGGAGGAACCCCTGGAACGGGTTGATCGCGGCCTCCTGGATCGGCGCGCCGGCGAGATCGAGGACGACGTCACGGCCGCCGACCTGGATCGTCCGCCCGCTCGCCTGGCGGACGACGTCCTCGATCGTCGAGGCGATCCCGTCGACCGCGCCGAGCGAGACCGCCTCGGTCGCCGGCGACGACCGCGCCTCGGCGACCGTCGACACGGCCCAGTCGACCGGCCGGTTGCGGACCTGGGCGATCGAGGTCACCCAGGCGATCGCGTCGTTCTTGACCTTCTCGCCGAGAGTCCCCGGGATGTCCTGGCCCGACGAGTCGATCGGCGAGGCCGCCCCGATCCGGGTTCCCGGCGCCATGTAGGCAAGGTTCGCGGCCAGCGTGATGAACGTGCCCGCGCTCGCCGCATAGCCACCCGATGGGGCGACCCAGACGATCACCGGCAGGCGGGCGTCGAGGAGCGCGGTGACGATCCGCTGCGTGGCGTCGAGGCTGCCGCCGGGCGTGTCGAGCTTGATGACGACCGCCTTCGCCCCGCCATCCGCGGCCGAGCTCAGCGAGCCCTGGAGATACTCGGCCATGATCGGGTCGACGACCCCGGTCGTCGGCAGGACGAGGATCGAGCCGGCCGTCGCGGCCGAGGTCGGCGCCGCCACGAGCAGCAGCGCGGCAAGGGACAGGAGTGCCGCCAGGACGGGTTGGCGGCGATCGAGACGGTGCCTCATCGGCGACCTCCTCGGATCATCGTACCCCGACGCGACCCTCGAGCCACTCGAACGCGATCCGGCTCCACGTCTCGAGGCGATCGGCAACCGCCGCGACCCCCGCCGTCGCGACGAACCCGCCGCTCAGCTTGTCGGTCTCGCGGATCGCCACGGGCCGGCCGGCCGCGTCGCCGACGACGACCAGCCCGAGGTGGACCCGGCCGACCGCGGTCGTGTCGTCATTGAGCAGGCCGACGAACCGGAAGTCGGGCACGAAGTCAACCACGAGCTCCTCGTGCCACTCGCGCCGGAGCGCAGCCGTCAGGTCGCCGTCGAGGCCGCCGTCCTCAGGGTTGACGTGACCGCCGACGCCGATCGAGTAGCGGTCGTGGAGCCGGGCGTCGCTGCCGGCCTTCGTCCGCTTCATCAGGAACCAGGCCGGCCCGTCGCGCAGGACCGGGTACGGGATCACCTGCTTCCACGCCGGATCGAGCTCCATGGCCGATCGCGGGTGGAACGCCCCCTCGCGCCGGATCAGATCGGCGAGATCGGACGGGGCGGTCGGCCGGATCCCGAGCCACGCTTCGCCTCCGCCGAGCTCCGCCACGACCGAGGCCGTCGGGACCACGAGCACGAGCTCGTCGCTCATGGCGCCCGGCCCGGCCCCTCGGTCGCGTTCGGCTCGGGGGCCGCCGCGTCGCCGCCGGCCGCGAGCTCGCGCGCGGCGGCAAGGCGCAGCCGGAGCGTCTCGGGATCGGCGCCGTCCGCGAGCAGGCCGAGCCATTCGTCGATGACCGCGCGGAGGGCCGTGAGGCGGGCAGCGACCGGCGAGGCGTTCGTCGCGAGAATGCCCGCCCCCATCGACGCGTCGCCGCGGGCGAGACGGGTCATCCCCGCCCAGCCGCCGGCGGCGAGGCCATGGGCGGTCGGCCAGCCCGGCAGCGCGGTCACGGCCTCGACGAGCGCCGCCGAGAGGACGAGCGGGAGGTGGCTGATCGAGGCGACGGCGTCATCGTGCTCGGCGGCGCCGAGGGTCACCGGATGGGCTCCGCAGGCGGACGCGAGTGCCGCGACACGATCGTCGGCGGCGCGGTCGACTGGCTCGGCCGGGACGACGACCCACGGGCGATCGCGGAGGAGTGACGGATCGGACGCGCCGTATCCGGCCGTCTCGCGACCGGCCATCGGGTGGCCGCCGACGAACCGCAACCCGTGCGACCGGGCCCGCCCGACGAGCTCTGCCTTCGTGCTCGCGACGTCGGTGATCACGACATCCGGACCGAGGCTCGTCGCGAGCGGCCCGGCCAGGGCGTCGAGGAGGTCGAGGCAGGCGAGGGGCGGTGCGGCGAGGATGACCAGCTGGGCGTCGCGGATGGCCTCGCCGGCGTCCCTCGCGGCGATCACCCCGTGAGCCACGCCGGCGGCAGGGCCGGCGCCGGAAGGCGTCCAGGCCGAGACTCGCGACGCGAAGCCCGAATCGATCGCGGCGCGCGCGATCGACCCGCCGATCTGGCCCAGTCCGAGGAACGCGAGCTTCACCCCGCGAGTATGTCAGTCCGGCGGACGCTGGTATCCTCAGACGGGCTGCACGACGCATCGAGGCTCGGGGGTGGAGGGAAACGTGAGTTCGGAGCCCAGGCGAATCCGGGTGCTGTTCGTCGAGGATCACCAGCTACTCGCGGATGCCCTGTCGGCCATGCTCGCCCGCGAATCGGACATGGAGGTCGTCGGGATCGCCGGGACGGTCGCCGATGCCAAGGCGATGTCGCGGGAGCGTCTCGACGTCGTCCTGATGGACTACCACCTGCCCGACGGCACCGGCGCCGAGGCAACCCGCGCGATCAAGGCCCGCTGGCCGGCGGCGCGGGTCGTGATGGTGACCGCGCTCACCGACGACGAGACCGTCCTCGAATCGATCCAGGCCGGGGCCGACGGCTACCTGACGAAGGATCGTGCGGCCGAGGACGTCGTCCAGGCCGTCCGGGCCGCCTACGCCGGCGAGACACTGCTCCCCCGCTCGGTGATCGTCGAGATCGCCCGGCGGGTGGCCGCGGCCCGCGAGCGCGGCGACGAGCGGCGGATCGTCGAGCCGCTGACGCCGCGCGAGCTCGAGGTCCTGCGGGCCCTGACCGAAGGCCTCTCGACGCCCGAGATCTGCGAGCGGCTCTTCATCGCCCCGAACACGCTGCGGACGCACGTCCAGAACATCATGGGCAAGCTGCGGGTCCACTCGAAGCTCGAAGCGGTGGCGTTCGCCCTTCGCTATCGCCTCGTCGAGCCGCCTCGCCCCGAAGACGCTCCCGGGAGCTGAGGCGCCGGGCGGTCGATCAGGATCCGGCGGGCTTCCGCCGCCTCGCCATCCGCCGCTCGGCGGTCCGCCGTTCCGCCGCGCCGGGCGGGCCCGGATCGTCGGCCGGGTTCTGCCGCCGGAGGGAGCTGCGCCGGTCGGCATCGCGCCGCTCGCCGTTGAGGAACGCCCCGCAGCGCGGGCAGCGGCGCTCCTCGGCGAACAGGGACTCGATCGGGGCCACGGTGTAGATCTGGCGACCGCACGACCAGCAGGCGAGATTCGGCATCCGCCCATCGTAGCCGACCGCATGAGCCACCCCGTCGTCGGCGGTTGCGTCGCATGGGGGGCGGCGGATTACGTCGGTTGGAGGATGTGCCGGGCCGAGCGCGAAGGGAACAATGGCCGCGGGTTCGCCGCACCGGCGACCGGCCGGTCACACGGGCAGGTGACCGCCCAGCGGGCCGTTTCGATCCCCCCGAGACGGCCCGCTCTTCCTCTCGGTCAGTGCGAGACGGGACCGGCGGGCCGCGCGCCGGCTGCGGGCCGCACCCGCCGCCTGCGCGAGGCGCCGGCGAGCCGCTGCGACTCGCGGACGAGCCGGGTCCGGATCGTCGCAGCCAGCCCGCCGAGGGCAAGCGGCAGCATGACGACGATCCCGTTTGTGCCCGATCGGCCGCCGCGCAATTCGCCTGGCCCGCACGGCCGGCTCGGTGCCGGCGAGACCTTGTTGTGGCCCGGCGGGCCGGCCACGTCACCCGGGCATGGCGGCCGGGCCCCGTGGGCCTTGCCGGTCACCGGCGACGGCGTCGGGGTCGGCCGTGGCGTCGGATGGGGCGTCGGATGTGGCGTCGGGTTGGCCGTGGCCGTCGCGGTGGGCGCCGGCGTCGGCGTGCGCACCGGGGTCGCGGTCGGCGTCGGGGTCCGGGCCGGGGTCGCGGTCGGGCTCGGGGTCCGGGCCGGGGTCGCGGTCGGCGTCGGGGCCGGCGTCCGAGCCGGGGTCGCGGTCGGGCTCGGGGTCCTCGATGCCGCCGGGGCGGTGGCGGTCGGGCCCGGCGTCGGCGTTGCCGGGGTGACACCGGGCGACGTCGACCCGGGTGTTGGCGTCGGGCCGCCG
This sequence comes from uncultured Chloroflexia bacterium, assembly GCA_963710105.1. Classification (GTDB taxonomy): domain Bacteria; phylum Chloroflexota; class Limnocylindria; order Limnocylindrales; family CSP1-4; genus CF-46. Next base: position 1,136,120 of record CAVPYV010000001.1, on the reverse strand, counting down.
GCGGTGATCGGTCCCTCGCTCGGCTGCGTCGACCCCGACGGTGCGACCGAGGGCTCCTGCGAAGACCCCACCGATGGCGAGGGGCCGGTGCTTCCGCCACCCGGTCCGGACGCCTCCGGAACCGGCGACGCGGCTTGCGACGGAGTTGGCTCCGCGGGGCTCGCGCTGGCCCGCGCGACGCCGCCGTCCGGACCCGTCGGCGTGACGAACCCGGCGGTCAGCGCGACGGTCGCGAGGATGAGGTTCAGGAGCCCCATGGCGACGACCAGACGGGCGCGCTGAGCGGTGGTCACGACGTGTGCTGGGCTCCCTGGGCGTCCGACGTGGAGTCCGTCACCCGGACGATCGGATGGTAGCACCGAGGACCCCTCGAGCGCCCGAATCCAGGGTTCCCGGCGCGGCTCCCGACGTCCCGCGGGCGCCGTCCGTCACCCGAGTCGGGCCTCGGATCGATCGAGATACCGCGCCCGGCCGGAGCCGGTGACGCTCTCGTACAGCACGATACGGTCGATCGGGGACTCGATCGCCAGCTCGGCGGCCGCTTCGCGGAGCGCGGCGACCGTGGCAGGCCCGGCCCGGACGCCGTCCGCCCGGGCGAGCGTGAGATGGGCCCGGAACGGGCGGCGCTCACGCTCCCAGCCGGCGTCGGCGAGGGCGTCGTCGAGACGGGTCGCCAGGGCGGCCAGATCGTCCGCGCCGCGATCGAGGTCGAGCCACAGCGTCCGCGGCCGGCCCACGGGCGGGAACGCGTCGGCGCCGGAGATCCGGATCGCGAACGGGGCGGCGCCGGATGCGGCGCCCGCGACCGCGGCGGCGGCGGCCGTGACCCGTTCCTCCGGGGTCGGGCCGAGGAAGCGGAGCGTGATGTGGAGGCCGTCGAGGCGCACCCAGCGGACGCCGCGTCCCTCGGGCTCACGGGCCCGGATGCGCTCGACGACGTCTGCGACCGCCAGCCGGGCGTTCTCGCTCAACGGGACGGCGACGAAGAGGCGCGGCTCCTCGTTCAAGCGGGGCGGTCGGGCGTCGCGGCCCGCTCCGCCTGCCAGGTCGCGCGGTCCTCGACGAGGACCTGCCGGGCGCGGGCCGCGTCGCGCCAGCCGACGACGTCGGTCTCCTTGTCCTCGAGCATCTTGTAGGTATTGAAGAAGTGCTCGATCTCGACGAGCCGGTGCGGCCGGACATGGGCCAGGTCCTCGACATGGGCCTGGTGGGGATCCGCGACGGCGACGCACAGGACCTTGAAGTCCTCGCCCTTGTCGTCGCGCATCTCGAGGCCGCCAATCGGCCGGGCCCAGACACGGCAGCCCGGGAAGGTCGGCTCGTCGATCAGGAGGAGGGCGTCGGTATGGTCGCCGTCACCGGCCCGCGTCCCGTTGATGAACCCGTAGTCGAAGTTGTAGTGGACGGCCGATGCCAGGACCCGGTCCAGGCGGAAGACCTCGGCGGCCTCGTCGTACTCATACTTGTTGCGGCTGCCGCGGGGGATCTCGACGACGACCTCGACGATCCCCGGGAAATCGTTCGCGCTCGGACTCATCGACTTCGCCTGGCGACCATCGACCGAGTGTAGCCGTGGTCCGCGAACGCTGCGGCCGAGGGTCCGGCCGACGGACGGTCGCCAGCGACGGGCGCCGGCGACCCCCCGGGCGCACGGAAACGCCCGAAGGAACCGGCCGCCAACGGGTTCGATCGTGGGAGCGACGAGCCTTGATGTGATCTCGGCCGGCCAGCCCCCGGACCGGCGGTCGCGGCACGGGCGCGCCTTGCGGCTCGTCCGACCGGACCGGCGGCGCTGCGCGGGTCGCCCCTCGCCTCGCCTGTCCGTTTGCAGTGGCCCCTTCGGGCAAGACGAACCATATGCCCGGCGCCAGCTGGCCACAACGGCCTTATCCACGAACTTCGCGCGACCGGGTGCGGAACTGTCCACGAACTGCAGCCGCGTGTTGACGGAATGTGGGAAACGTCACCGCGGCGATGTGCTAGGACGCCCGCCACGCGAGCCCGGCCACGCGCCGAGCCCGCCAGGGCCCGAATCCCGGCAGGGCCCGAGTCCCACCATGGTCGCAGTCCCGCGAGCAGGACCGAACCCCCGGCAGGGACCACCCGGGGTAGTGAACGTCCGCCGCCGAGGGCCTGAAGGGCCGCCGTGACCCATCCCGTTAGCCGCTGGAGGCTAACGCAACCGGCAAGCGGCAGGGTTCGCCGAGCCCCGTCCGGCTCCCACCACGGGAGTGGTGCATGGCGCTACGCGGCCGCCAGGGCGCGTTCGTCGAGTCCGTCGGCGCGGCGGGGCCGTGTCAGGGCAAGGCGCGCCCGAGCACCGGAGCGAGCAGGCTCGGACGCCTGTGAGCGAGGAGCGCAGGGCGCAACGCGGCCCTGGCGCGGCAGCGCCGGGCGGTCAGTCGTTGTAGAGGCGTTCCTCGATGAGCTTTTCCTGCACCGTCCGCCCGTTCGGGTCGAAGCAGGAGAACTCGAAGTGCTTCTCGAACTCGAGGTCGACGTTGTCCTGGCCGCCGCGGTTCTTCTCGACCGAGACGACGACCCAGTCGCGGAACCGCTGCGCCTGGTAGGGGTTGAACTCGATGTTGACCTTGGCGACGATGTGGTACTTCTCGTTCATGATCAGGATGATGTCGGCTTCGTAGTTGATCGCCGACGAGCCGCGCAGGTGGAAGTTGCGCAGGCGCGACGCCTTGAGGCCCTCCTTGTCGGCGGCGACGATCGCGATCATCGGCACGTCCTCCGAGAGGGCGATGTCCTTGAGCCCGTTGACGACGTACGTGACCTTCTCGGTCTCGCTCGGCGGCTCGGGGATCTGGGGCACCTTCTGGAGGTAGTCGACGAAGACGACGAGCCGGCGATCGCCGGACAGGCGGGCGTGCTCCTGGACGAGCTTGCGGACGTTCTCGACCGTGCTGGCGGTCTGCGAGCCGCGGAGGAGGAACAGGTTCTGGCCGTAGCGGGCGATCCGGTCGAGCGACGGCCGGAGGCGCGGGTTGCTCGCCAGCTGGGCCGCGCCGCCGCCCTCCGCCATCCACGTCCCGAGGATCTCCTTGCGGACGTCCTGGATCTTGATCGCGCCCGTCTTGTGGGGCAGGTGGGCGAGCGCCGACTCCATCGCGATCAGGCGGTTGAGGAGGTACTGCTCGTCGTGCTCGAAGCAGATGTAGAGGACGTTCGCCTGACCGCCCGACGCGATGTTCCGCGCCATCTGGAGGGCCATCGTCGTCTTGCCCGTGCCCTGGGCGCCGCCGATCAGGAGGAGCTCGCCAGCCCGCAGGCCCGAGCCGATCGTCTTGTCGAGCGGGGTGAAGCCGAGCGGAACGGGCTGGTACTCCCCGACGCGCCCGGAGGTCACCTTGTCGTTCAGGTCGACGAGGACGTCGAGCGCCGAACGCGGCACCATGCTTCCCGTGTCGGCGTCGAGGCGCCAGCCCTGGGATGCGGCTGTGGGTTCGGCGGTTTCGGTCACGCTCGCTCGTCCTCCCGGTCAACGAAGTCGTTGTGCATCGTAGCACCGCGTTCCGGCCGGACAGCCGCCCGAAAGCGGCGTCGCGATGACTCGAAAGTCCTATGGCGAGTGCGCCCGGGACCGGCCCGCGATCGCCCCAGGGCGGCCGTCAGCGGGCGAGCCCGGCAACCCCGATCGCCGCGACCTCATCCCACATCCGAGCGATCGTCCGGATGCCGGTCTCGTAGTTGCGGAGGTCCATCCACTCGTTCGGGGCGTGGGCGCGCTGGTCGGGCGGATCGAAGCCGAGCAGGACGACGGGCAGGCCGAGGATCGTCTCGAACGAGGCGCAGACCGGAATCGAGCCGCCCTCCCGGATGTAGACGGGCGGCCGCCCGAACGTCGCTTCCAGCGCGCGCGCGGCAGCCTGCGTCGCAGGGTGGTCGATCGGGGTCAGGCTGGCTCGCCCGCCGCCGAGCGAGCGGACGTCGACCCGGACGCCGGGCGGGGCGATCGCGAGGACGTGGTCGCGGAGCGCGGCGAAGATCCGCTCGGGATCCTGGTCCGTCACGAGCCGGCAGCTGACCTTGGCGTGGGCGTGGGCCGGGATGATCGTCTTCGCGCCCTCGCCCTGGAAGCCGCCCCACAGACCGTTGACGTCGAGGGTCGGCCGGGCGCCGCGCCGCTCGAGGGTCGTGTAGCCGGCCTCGCCCCGGAGAGCCGGCAGGCCGAGGTTGGCCAGGTACCCGGCCTCGTCAAAGGGCAGCTCGCCCATGAGGCGCCGCTCCTCCGCGGTAAGCTCCACCACGTCGTCGTAGAAGCCGGGCACGAGGACGCGGCCGTCGGCGTCCTTGAGGCCGGCGATGATCCGGGCAAGCGCGTTCGCCGGGTTCTCGACGGTCCCGCCGTAGCCTCCGGAGTGGAGGTCGACCTCGGTCCCGGTGACGTCGATCTGGGCGTACATCAGGCCGCGCAGGGCGATCGTGATCGAGGGCAGGTTCCCATCGAAGAACCCCGTGTCGCTGATCAGCGCGAAGTCGGCCGCCAGCCGCTCTCGGTTCGCCGCCAGCCAGGCGTCGAGGTGGACCGAGCTCGATTCCTCCTCGCCCTCGAAGACGAACTTCAGGTTGACCGGCAGCCCGTCGCGCGTCGCCAGGAGGGCCTCGGTCGCCCGGAGGTGGAGGTGGAGCTGCCCCTTGTCGTCAGCCACGCCGCGGCCGAGGATCCGGTCGCCGACCACGACCGGCTCGAACGGCGGCGACGTCCAGAGATCGAGCGGGTCGACGGGCTGGACGTCGTAGTGGCAATAGACGACGACCGTCGGGGCGCCGTCGGCGTGGAGCCAGTCCGCGTAGACCGCCGGGTGGCCGCCCGTATCGGCGACCTCGACGTGCTCCATCCCGATCCGCTCGAGGTCCGCGGCGATCCACTCGGCCGCCCGGCGGCAGTCGGCCGCGTGCTCGGGGAGGGCCGAGATGCTCGGGATCCGGATCAGGTCCTTGTACGACTCGAGCCGCTCGCCCGCGTGGGCTGCGAGGAAGGTCTCGAATGCCTGGTCGGTGCCGGTCGTCATCGTCATGGCTCGATGGTATCGGGCTCGGCGGCACAGCAGCGGTTCGCGCCGGCCCGTCTCGCCCCCGGACGAACGGACCCCGGGTCGTCGGACCCGGGGTCATGGTGGCTCGGGAGCGGGCCGGAGGTCAGGCCGGGGCGGGGTTCGCCGCCGGTTGAGCGCCCGGGGTCGGCTGGTTGGGGCCGACGACCGTCGGTGGTGCCTCGCGCGAGTCGCGCTTCGGAGGCAGGTCCGAGAAGAGCGCCTCGAAGCCGTCCGAGTCGACGGTCTCCTCGGCGACAAGCTTCTCGGCGAGCGCGTTGAGCTTGTCGCGATGGGTGACCAGGACGTCCATCGCCCGCTCGTAGGCGTGGTCGATGATCGCCCGGACCTCCTCGTCGATCTGCTTGGCGACCTCGTCCGAGTAGTTCCGCTGCTCGCCGATCTCGCGGCCGAGGAACACGAGCTCGTCGCGCTTCCCGAACGAGAGCGGGCCGAGCTTGTCGCTCATCCCGAACTCGGTGACCATCCGGCGCGCCAGGTCGGTCGCCTTCTCGATGTCGTTGCTGGCGCCGGTCGTCGTGTCGCCGAAGACCAGGCGCTCCGCCGCGTTGCCGCCGAGGAGGCCCGCGATCTTGTCCTCGAACTCCGTCTTGGACTGGAGGTAGCGGTCCTCGGTGGGGAGGGCCATCGTGTAGCCGAGGGCCATCCCGCGGCTGATGATCGTGACCTTGGCGACCGGATCGCACTTCGGCAGGATCCGCTGGACGACGGCGTGACCGCCCTCGTGGAACGCGATGATCGCCTTCTCCGCGTCGGAGATGATCCGCGACTTGCGCTCGGGGCCGGCGACGATCCGCTCGAGCGCCTCGGTGAACTCGGACGTCCCGATCACCTTCTTGTTGCGCCGCGCGGCGAGGATCGCGGCCTCGTTGACGAGGTTGGCCAGGTCGGCGCCGGAGAAGCCCGGCGACTGGCGGGCGACGGTCTCGACGTCGATCGTCTTGTCGAGCGGCTTGCCCTTGGTGTGGACCTTGAGGATCGCCGTCCGGCCCTTCATGTCGGGCCGGTCGAGGATGACCTGGCGGTCGAACCGCCCCGGGCGGAGGAGGGCCGGGTCGAGGACGTCCGGGCGGTTCGTCGCGGCGACGACGATCACGTTCGTGTTCGTGTCGAAGCCGTCCATCTCGACGAGGATCTGGTTGAGGGTCTGCTCGCGCTCGTCGTGGCTGCCGCCGAGGCCGGCGCCGCGCTGGCGGCCGACCGCGTCGATCTCGTCGACGAAGACGATGCACGGCGAGTTGCGCTTGGCCTGGTCGAACAGGTCGCGGACGCGGCTCGCGCCGACGCCGACGAACATCTCGACGAACTCGGAGCCGGAGATGCTGAAGAACGGCACGCCCGCCTCACCGGCAACCGCCCGGGCCATCAGGGTCTTGCCGGTGCCGGGAGGGCCGACCAGCAGCACGCCGCGCGGGATCCGGGCGCCGAGCGAGTTGAACTTCTCGGGGTACTTCAGGAACTCGACGACTTCCTGGAGCTCGGTCTTCGCCTCGTCGACGCCGGCGACGTCGGCGAAGGTGACGACGGTCTTGTTGCCAAGGAACATCCGGGCGCGGCTCTTGCCGAAGCTGAGCGCCTGGTTGTTCGTGCCCTGGGCCTGGCGCATCATGAAGAAGATGAACCCGCCGATGATCAGGATCGGCAGGAGCCCCGTAACGAGGATCGAGATCCAGCCGTTGTCGGGCGGCTGCTTGGCCCCGAACTGGGGAATGGGATTGCCCTCACCGACGGCGCGCTGCATGTCGGGCAGGACCTGGTCGGCGAGGAGGCCCGGGACCACGACGGTGTAGGTCTTGCCGTCCTTGGAGGTGACCGTGAGGGTCGACCCTTCCTGGAGGACCGTGCTGACGTCCTTCTTGGCCACGTTGGCGAGGAAGTCGGAGTACTGGACATTGTTGCTCGGGGTCGTCTGGTTCACGACCGTGAGCACGACGGCGAGCGCGACGACCACGAGAAGCAGCATCACGATGCCGTTGCGGAAGAACCTGGGATTCAACGGAGCCTCCGGGGAGCAATGGCGCCGCAGCGCGGCAGCCAGCGGGTCGAGTATAGCGTCGGTTCGTGACGGTCCCATGAGACGGTCGGTCCGGGACCATCGGTCCGGCATCTCAGGATTCGCGCACGACGGCGCCCTGGATGTCGTGTCAAGCAGGACGCCCGGCGATCCCTCGGGGTGCCGGGCGTCGATCGGGTCGGGTGGTAGCGGAGGGCGGATTTGAACCACCGACCAAGGGCTTATGAGTCCCCTGCTCTACCACTGAGCTACTCCGCCGCTGTCCTCAAGCTTACCGAGCGTGGGTGACCCGGGCAACCGTCTAGGTTCCAGCACATAACTATCGAACAGCGCATGACTTCCGCGCCCATGTCTTGTCCTCGGGGCCGTGCCGGTGCGGTCACGCTGCGGCCCGCGGCGGCGACAGTGGTCGGTACGGTTTCGAGCCGGGCTTGGTGTCGCTAGTGACTGAGACCGTACAAGTCAGTACGGTTCTGGCCAACACACGACCTAATCATGAGCAGTTTGGCGATCAACTCGAGGGGTTCCGCTCGTCAATCGACACGGCGCCGTCGCCCGGATCGGCGATCAGGCTCCCTGCGGCCGCGGGGGCGACGAGGTGCGGTCGGCGGCGAGTCGGCACGGCGTCAGGATCATGACCGCAACAGCTGGCGCTCCCGAACGTCTCAACGGGAACACCGTCCAGAGGGACATGGGATGCACTCGTTGCACTCACGACTCGCAACCACGATCAGCGTCGGCCTGCTCATCGCGGCCGCCTGCACTTCAGCTTCAACCCCGGCGCCGGACGTGACGCCAACGGCCTCGCCGTCGATCGCCATCACCCCGGCGGCCGCGAGCCCGACAGCGGCGGCGACCCCAGCGAGCCCGAGCCCATCAGCGACCCCTCAGCCCACCCCGGAGCCCACGCCAGTCCCCGTGCCACCCAAGCCCACCAGGGTGACGTTCGACGAGGAGACGCGCCCGATCGACGACGGACAGTTTGGAGAGGTCACCCAGACGGTCACGTGGGGAGCGCCGCGGAGCGAGGGCATCGAGATTCGGGTCTACGGCGTGACCGAGTGCATCGCCGAGCCGGCCGACCCAGCCCCGGGCACCAATGGGCCATGCCTTGTCGTGCACACGCCCCTGCCGGCATCGGTCCGGAGGCTGCTCGCCACGGCACCGGCGCCCGATGGCGCTATCAGCTGGACCTGGACGGAGGAAGGCGGCTGCGACCCCAGCCCATTCAAATCTGCCCCCGACGGGCCGGGATACCGCGCCGTCGTTCTGGCTGCCTACAGCGCGGCGGGCAACTCGATCTTCGCCATCGCAGAGCCTGGCGGATGGTGGCGAGCGGCTCTTGGCGACGGCGACGTAGTCTGCTGAGACCTCCTGCGCTGCATCCTGTGCCTTGCTGTGGAAACGGGAGAAGCACAAGGACTCCAGCGGCCGACCCGTCGGTTTCCCTGGTCGCGAAACGACCGGGGTCCACTTCAAGGCTGGCAGGCCCTCTGCCTTCCCGCCATCCGCGGCCAGTTGGTCTGGACAGATTGACTCTTACCGTCGAAGCGGCAACGGAAGACGGGCGCCCCGACCGCGGCCGCGTTCCGAGATGTCGCACCTGCTGGGACGCCCGTTGAGCCATCGCGAGACTGCGAATCAGGTATGCGCTCTATCGGAGTTATGTGCTCTTGGGACCTTCGGCGATAGAGCCGATAACTGGACGGCTTTCCGAGCCCGGCGGTCCGCCGCGACGACGCAGCGAACCGATGTCGCGGTCGCGGGGGACGGCGATCAGACCGGACGAAGGGCGTTCACCTTCGCCCGGGCCGCGTCGCGGTCGGCGAACCAGAGCGCGTTGATCTCGGTGTACGGCGCGGACGCCGCCGGCAGCGACTCCTCGGGGAAGATCGCCGCCACCGAGCACTCCGGCTCGCAGGCGCCGCAGTCGATGCACTCGGCGGGATCGATGTAGAGCATCCGGTCGACCCCGGCTTCGTAATGGATGCAGTCGACGGGGCACACGGCCACGCACGACAGCTCCATCGTGTCCACGCAGGGCTCGGCGATCACGTACGTCACGAACACAACCTCGAAGCGGAAGGAATCTGGGCTCCTGACGATCGTCGGGCGATCGCGCCGGGCGCGACAGGGCCGGTTGGACCATGCCGGTCCGGCCATCCGCCTCTCCGCGACGGCGCGGAGCCGTGCCGACGGCCGGCGGCGGACGGCTCGCGGCAGGCCGCGCGCGGCGAGCGGCTCCGGTCAGCCCGGCGCGCCGCGCATCTCGGCGGCGGCGCGCCGGACGGCTCGCACGATCGGCTGATAGCCGGTGCACCGGCAGAGGTTGCCGGCGAGGCCGTCGCGGATCGCCTCGTCGGTCGGGTCCGGGTCCCGGGCGAGGAGGGCTGCGGCGGAGACCAGCATCCCGGGCGTACAGAAGCCGCACTGGATCCCGCCGCCCTCGAGAAAGGCCGCCTGGAGCGGATGGAGCGTCTCGCCGGCCAGCCCCTCGACGGTCGTGATCGCCCGGCCCTGGGCCTGCAGTGCGAGATACGAGCAGGAGTTCACCGGCCGCCCGTCGACGAGGACCATGCACGCGCCGCACTCGGAGTCGTCGCAGCCCTCCTTGGTCCCGGTCCGGCCGAGGTCGTCGCGGAGCACGCGGAGGAGGGTTCGCCCGGGGTCGATGACGGCGCTCAGGGCCACGCCGTCGACGGTCAGCTGGAGGAGTTCGGGCACGGGTCAGACCTCCTGGCCATGCGCCCAGCGCGACGCCGGGATCGGGATGGGCTCGCCACGGGCGCGGGCCGCGGCCGCAGCGAGCGATCGGGCGACGACCACCGCGAGCATCGCCCGGCGGTAGTCGGCGCTGGCGCGGACGTCGTCGATCGGGCGCGCGGCGGCCGCGGCTGCGGCGCCGGCGGCCCGGAACGCGGCGGAGTCCGCGACCGCCCCGACGAGGCAGGCCTCGGCGTCCGGCGCCCGGACGACGGTCGGGGCGACGGCCGTCAGGGCGATCCGGGCGGCCGCGATCGTCCCGTCGGGGGCGAGCGTGACGAGGGCGGCCGCCCCCACCACCGCGATCTCCATCGCCCGCCGATACTCGAGCCGGACATAGGCCGAGCCGCTCGACGCGCCCGGCGGGGGCACGATGACCGTCGTGAGCAGCTCGTCCGACCCGGCCGCGGTCCGGCCGGGTGAGACGGCCAGCTCGGCGACGGGGACGATCCGCGACCCCTTGCCGATCGCCCGGAGCATCACGTTGCCGCCGAGGACCACGAGCGGGGCCGTGGTCTCGGCCGCCGGCGACGCGTTCATCAGGTTGCCGCCGATCGTGCCGGTGGCGCGGGTCGCCGGCGACCCGACGATCGCGGAGGCGTCGGCGAGCGCCGTCCAGCCCGCGCCGACCTCGGGCGAGTCGGCGAGCCAGGCGTGGGTCGTCAGGCAGCCGAGGACGAGGGCGCCGTCGACGACGCCGTGACGGTCCAGCTCGGCGATCCGGTCGATCGCGACGATCGACTCGGGCAGGGGCTGGCGGCCCTGGCGGGCGGCGACGACGAGGTCCGTCCCGCCCGCAACCGGCCGGGCGGCGGGGTCCGAGCCAAGGATCGCCAGCGCGGCCTCGACCGTCGTCGGCGCGGCGAACCGCTCCGTCATCGGGCTGCGGCGCCAGTGCCGGCGGCCGCCGCGCCGCCGGGCCCGAACGGTGCGTTGGCCTCGGTCGCCCCATCGTCGCCGGTCGTGACCGCCCGCCACACCCGCTCGGGCGTCATCGGCAGGCGTCGGACGCGGACGCCGGTCGCCGCGGCGATCGCGTTCGCGACCGCGGCGGCGGTCGGGACGATCGGCGGCTCCCCGACGCCCTTCGAGCCACGCGGGCCGCCGTTCGACGCCGGGTGCTCGACGAAGATCGCCTCGATCTCCGGCGCGTCGGCGCTCGTCAGCAGCTTGTAGTCGAGGAGCGACGCGTTGCGCTGCCGGCCGTCGGCGCCGAAGACGGTTCCCTCCAGCGTCGCGTTACCGAGGGCCATCACGACCCCGCCCGTCATCTGGCCGAGGGCGCCGGTCTCGTTGAGAACCCGCCCGACGTCCGTCGCGGCCACCACCTTCAGCGTCCGGACGATGCCCGTGGCCGGGTCGACCCGGATCCGCGCGGCGTGGCAGAAGAAGGTCGGCGACGCGAACGCCTCGAAGCCGAGCCGGCCGACACAGGCGGACGCGTCGTGGGCGGGCGCGTCGGGCGGCAGCCCGGATCCGCGAGCCAGGAGGAGGGCGCCGTCGTGAGCGGTCGCGGCGAGCTCGGCGATCGACACCCGCCGGTCCGGGCTGCCGACGACCCCGGCGTGCCCGTCGCGCAGCTCGAGGTCGTCGTCCGCGGCCTCGAGGGCGACCGACGCCAGCTCGAGCAGCTGGCGGCGGACCTCGCGGGCGGCCTCGACGACGGCCCGCCCGTTGTTGAAGGTCGTCTGGCTGCCCGAGCTGCCGCCGTCGTACGGCCCGGTGTCGGTGTCCTGATAGGTGATCGCGAAGTCCTCCGGCCGCATCCCGAGCTCGTCGGCCGCGAGGATCGGGAGGGCCATGACCGCGCCCGTCCCGTTCTCCTGGGCGCCGGTGACGATCCGGCCGCTCCCGTCGGACTCGATCCGGACGAACGCGCCGGACGGCCCCGGCGCGCTGAACCACCAGCCCGACGCGACGCCGATGGCCTCGTTCGGCCCGAGCGGCCCGCCGTCGCGGATCCGGTCCACGGCCCGCTCCAGCGTGTCGAGGGCGCCGTCGCCCTCGTGGACCTGGCGGGTCGGACCCTCGTCGCCGTCGCGCACCAGGTTGCGCCGGCGGAACTCGACCGGATCGAGCCCGACCCGGGCGGCGAGGACGTCGTGGTGCTGCTCGACGGCCCAGCAGGCCTGGGGACCCGTCGGCGCCCGGACGGAGCCCGACGGCGTCCGGTTCGTGTAGACGCTGATCGCCTCGATGTCGACGTCGGGGATCCGGTACGGCCCGGCGATCATCATCGCCGCGACCTGGCCGAGGACCGGCGTGTCGCTGGCGTAGGCCCCGCAGTCGAGGAGGATCCGCGCCCTCCGCGCCAGGATCGTCCCGTCGTCGGCGAGGCCGGTCTCGAGGTCGACGACCATCGCGTGCGTGACCTTGTCCGGCGCGACGAACTCCTCGCGCCGGGACAGGACGAGCCGGACCGGCCGTCGGGCGGCCCGGGCGAGGGCGGCGGCATGGCCCTCGAAGTGGAAGTCGCACTTGCCGCCGAAGCCGCCGCCGAGATGGCTGACGACGACGCGGATCCGATGCTCCGGGATCTCGAGGACCTCGGCCGTCTTGCCGCGGGCCATGAACGGGACCTGGGTGCTGGAGTAGATCGTCACCCGCTCGCCCGACCAGTCGGCGGTGACGGCATGGGGCTCGATCGGCACGGGGTGGGCCATGTCGGCCACGTATCGCTCGCGGACGACGATCGGAGCGCCGGCCAGCGCCGTCGCCGCGTCGCCCTTGACGATCGTCGAGCGGCCGGCGACGTTGCCCGCCGGGTCGATATTCGGGTCGTGGCCGTAGGTCGCGATCGCGGGGTGGACGAGCGGCGAGCCCGGGTCCAGCGCCCGCTCGACGTCGAGGATCGGCGGCAGGTCCTCGTACTCGACCTCGATCGCGGCCACCGCCGTGGCGGCCTGTTCGGGGGTGAGGGCCGCGACCGCCGCGACGACCTCGCCCTCGAAGCGGACGACGTCGCGAGCGAAGAGGGTCCGGTCGAGGACGTAGTCGAACGAGCCGTAGCGGCGGTCCGGGACGTCGTCCTGGGTCAGCACCGCGAGGACGCCCGGCATGGCCCGCGCCCGGCTGGTATCGAGGCGGACGATCCGGGCATGCACCCGGCCGGCGAGGAGCAGCCGGGCGTGGGCGAGGCCCGGGAAGCCGAGGTCGGCGGTGTAGCGGGCCTGGCCGGTCGCCTTCGCCTGGCCGTCGGCCCGGATCCAGGGCCCGCCGCCGGGCCGCGGGGCGCCGCCATTCGAGTCGGACACGGGCGGCTGATCCTCCTCGTCGCCTGCTGGGACAGCGAGGATACGGGCTGGAACGGGGTCGAGGCGGACCGGACCGTACCGCGGATCGCGGCCAGCGGTCCTCCGCGGCCCGGGTGGATCGCCGGTTCCGGACCGCACTCCGCGGGCCCGGACCGCATCCCGACCGGGACCTTCGATCGGTCCGCAACCGGGACTGTGCCTGGATGCACCGTGGTGGCGGTGCACCGGCCTACCGCGAGCACCTCGCCACGGGTACTACTTCGCCCCTCCTGCGGACGACGTAGCGACCCTACGGTTCGGCTGGCTCGGGAACGCCCGGGCGTCGCGGACGGCGGACGTTCCACCGGGGGAGCCCGCAAGGACGCGACGGGACAGCAGCGAGGGGCGCGGCCCGTGAACCGAACGAACCGCCATCGACGCGGCATCGCGATCGTCGCGCTGAGCGGGGCCATAATGGCCGCGGCGCTCATCGGCCCGATCACGCGCCAGACCGTCGTCGCGGCCGGCGGGCTCGCCCTCGACGTCTCGCCCGAGGAGGCGACCCTGGCGTCCGGAGCCACGGTGACCCTCACCGCGGCGATCTTCGACGGCAGCGGCCAGCCGGACTTATCCGATCACTCGGTTCGCTTCTACTTCCAGGCCGGCAGCGCCAACGATCCCGGCGGACCCGGCAGCAGCCCGGATCTCACCTGCGACACCCTCGCGACGGGCACCTGCAGCGTCTCGTACGTCGCGACCAACGAGGGCGAGGACCTCGTCTGCGCGGTCGTCTCCGGCAACCCCCACATGTGCGACACCGAGGTCCTCGGCGATCTCGAGCTCGACGACAACGCGGACACGGTGCACCGCACGATCGGCACCGGCACGGGCGGACCCGATCCGAACTCGTCACCCGTCCCGACCCCGACACCGAGCGCGACCGCCACCCCCTCCCCGACGCCGTCGCCGAGCGCGAGCCCGACGTCGACGCCGAGCCCGACGCCGAGCCCGACGCCGAGCCCGACCTCCACGCCGGCGCCGACCGCCACGCCTGCCCCGACCGCCACGCCATCTGCATCGCCAAGCCCGAGCCCGAGCCCGACGGCGTCGCCCTCCGCGACCGCGTCGCCGAGCGCGAGCCCGAGCGAATCGCCGTCGGCCACGCCGAGCGCGAGCCCGAGCGAATCGCCGTCGGCCACGCCGAGCGCGAGCCCGAGCGCGTCGGCGTCGCCGAGCGCGAGCCCGAGCGAATCGCCGTCGGCCACGCCGAGCGCGAGCCCGAGCGCGTCGGCGTCGCCGTCGGCTGCCGCGTCGCCGAGCGCGAGTCCGAGCCCATCGGCGCGGCCGTCCGCTGCCGCGTCGCCGAGCGCCAGCCCGAGTGAGTCGGCGTCCGCCACGCCGAGCGCGAGCCCGACCGCGACGCCGAGCGCGAGCGAATCGCCGAGCCCGACCGCGACGCCGAGTCGGACCCCATCGATCGCCCCGTCGCCGTCGCCCTCGAACGATGGCAGCGGCCCGACCGCGACTCCGGACCCGTCCCCCGCGACCGCCCCGACCGTCGACCCGACGCCCACGCCGTCCGCCTCGGGCGCCGCGATCGCCTCGATCGTCGGCCACCGGCCGGGCACCGGCCGCGATGGCGGGACCTCGGGCGGCGGCGCGATCGGCGGCGACCCGCCGGCCGGCCCGGACGAGCCCGCCCGCGACGGCGGGGTCCTCGCCACGAGCGGCTTCCCGACGACGGTCGCGGGTGGAGCTCGCCGCGGTGAGCCGGGTGATCTCTTCGGGGCGATCATCGGTGGGGTCGCCGACCACCTCGGCCCGACCGTCCAGCCGGCGGCGGCCGTCGCCGTCGCGGCCACGTTCGGGTTCCCCCTCGTGCTGATGCTCGCCGTCGTCCTCTTCCTCGTCGTTCAGTCCCGGCTCGACGGCCGTGACCCGAAGCTTCGGGCCGCGCCCCTGACGACGGCCGACACGTACCTCCCCTTCGCGGACGGGCCGACGAGGTGACGGCCATCCGCGTCCCGGTCCGGTCGGCCGAGGGATCCGAGTTCACCGCGCTCAGCACGCGGATGATCCACCTGCTCATCCTGCGGCTCGCGATGGCGGCGATCGTCGTGGCCTGGGCCGCGATCCGGCCCGAGACGATCGGCGTGTCCCTCGCGACGGTTGCGGCCGGGAGCCTCGGCTACGTCGCGATCTCGGTCGCCGGCGAGTGGCTCCGCCGGATGGCCCGCCAGCGCGGGTTCGCAGTCCTCAGCGTCCTCCTGCTCCTGGACGGCGTGTATCTCGCCTGGGCGATGTACGCGACCGGAGGGACCGAGAGCTCGCTCCGCTTCCTCGTCTTCCTCCACCTCGTCGGGGTGTCGCTGCTCGCGTCGTACCGGACCGGCCTCAAGGTCGCGCTCTGGCACTCGATCCTGCTGTTCGTCGCCCTCTACGCCCAGGCCGCCCAGCTCGTCCCGCCGGTCGACGTCCTGCCCGGCCGCGGCATCGAGTTCGACCGGATGCCGGTCCTCAACGTCACGTCCTTCTGGCTGTTCGCCCTCGCCACCTCGGCGTTCTCGGCGATGAACGAACGCGAGCTCCGGCAGCGTCGGGCCGACCTCGAGGCCCTCGTCGAGCTCGGCGCGGAGCTCGACGACGTCGCCGATCCGGTCCGCCAGTCGCAGATCGTGCTCGACGGCGTGATCGGCCGGTTCGGCTTCGGGCGGGGCGTCGTCATCGGCGCCAGCGAGGGCCGGATGGTCTTCCTCGCCGAGCACGGCGCGGCGAGCGTTCCGACCCTCGCCTGCCCGGCCGACGCCCTCGTGACCGCCGCCTGGGAGCGACGCGAGGTGCTCGCCTTCTCCCGGATCGATCCCGTCGCCAACCCGATGCTCGGCGGAGCGCTCCCGGGGGCCCGCAAGCTCGTCGTGGCCCCGATGATCGCGGACGGCCAGCCGGTCGGCGCGATCGTCGTCGAGCAGGGACGGAGCTCGATGCTCGGCGTGTCGCGGCGGCTGGCATCGATCCTCGGACAGCTCGCCTCGATCGCCGCGCTCAACCTCCGTAATGCCGTCCTGCTGCGGAGCGTCCAGAACCTGGCCGAGCGCGACTCGCTGACCGGTGCCGCGAACCGCCGGATGTTCCAGATGAGCCTGGAGCGGGTCCTCGCGACCGCGCCGGGCCGGAGCCCCCGGCGCCCCGTCGCGAGCACGGTCCTCTTCATCGACCTCGACGACTTCAAGATCGTCAACGACACCCTCGGCCACGCCGCCGGCGACGCGCTCCTCGTCGCGGTCATCGCGCGGATCTCCGACTCCGTCCGCGAGGGAGACCTCGTGGCCCGCCTCGGCGGCGACGAGTTCGCGATCCTCACCGACGACGCGCCGGACCTCAAGCAGTCGGTCGCGATGGCCGAACGGCTCGTCCGCGAGCTCCGCGCGCCGTACCTGATCGACGGCCACCACGTCTCGGTCACCGCCAGCATCGGCATCGCCAGCGCGATCGACGGCAGCGAGACCGCGGCCGACCTCGTCCGCAACGCCGACGTCGCGATGTACCTCGCGAAGGCCAACGGCAAGGCCGGCTTCGCGATCTTCGATCCCGGGATGCACGCCGCGATCCGCGAGCGACACGAGCTCGGGGCCGAGCTCCAGACCGCGGTCGAGCTCGGCCAGCTCCGGGTCGTCTACCAGCCGATCATCGCCCTCGAGACCGGCCGGATGGCCGGCGTCGAAGCCCTCGTGCGCTGGGATCACCCGGAGCGCGGCGTGGTGCCGCCGGGCGACTTCATCGAGATCGCCGAGGAGAACGGCGCGATCCTGCCGATCGGGCGCTGGGTGCTCCGCGAGGCGTGCCGCCAGGCCGGTCGCTGGGCGACCGGCGCGGACACCGGACCGCTCTTCCTGGGGGTCAACGTCTCGGCCCGCGAGATCCAGCAGCCGGACTTCGTCGACTCCGTCCGGGCGACGCTGGCCGACGCCGAGTTCGACCCGCGCCGCCTCCGCCTCGAGATCACCGAGACCGCCCTCCTCAAGGCGACGCCGACGACGATCGCGACGCTCGAGTCGCTCCGCGACCTGGGCGTTCACATCGTGATCGACGACTTCGGAACCGGCTACTTCTCGCTCAGCCACCTCCGCCAGTTCCCCGTCGACACCCTGAAGATCGCCAGTGAGTTCGTCCAGACGCCCGGCGACGACGCGAAGTCGGCGGCGCTGGCCGGGGCGATCGTCGCGATGAGCGAGTCGCTCCGGATCACGACGGTGGCGGAGGGCATCGAGGTCGCCGAGCAGGCCGTCCGGATGCGGGCGCTCGGCTGCACCTATGGCCAGGGCTACTTCTTCGCGAGGCCAATGGCCGGCGATGCGATCGCCCCGCTGGCGGCCGGCGTGGACCCGATCACCGACCTTGCCGACCGCCGCGCCAGCGGCCCCGTCCCGCTCCGCCGGCAACGGCCGGCCAGCGGGACCGCGGTCGCCCGATTCGTCACTCCCGCAGGCGAGACGGGCGTCGCCTGACACGTCGCCCGCCGCGCATCGCGAAGTCGCCGGGGGCGCGATGCGCGGCGGCGGCCAAACCCTACTCGATCTCCAGCAGGCGGCCCGTCGCGACGTCGAAGACCAGGCCGTGGATCGGGACGGGCCGGACCCACGGATGGGCCTGCAGCCGCTCGACCTGGACGCGGACCGATGCCGCCACGTCCGCGAACGACCCGAAGGCGATGTCGAGCCGCCGCCCGGTCCGGGCCGCCAGCTGGTCGCGCATCTCGTCCTCGTCCGCCCCCTCCAGACCGCAGTCCGTGTGGCCGATCACCAGCACCTCGTCCGTGCCGAGGCGCTCCTGGCTGACGATGAGGGAGCGGATCGCGTCGTCGGTGGCGAGGCCTCCGGCGTTCCGGATGATGTGGGCGTCGCCGGTCCGCAGGCCGAGCGCCTCCTCGACGTCGAGGCGGGCGTCCATGCAGGCGATGATCGCCAGTCCGGACAGCGGCGCGGCCGTCAGCGCCGAGCGGTCGAACGCCTCGACGTAGCGGCGGTTCTCGCCCAGGACGCGCTGGTACTCACCCGGTCCGTTCTCGCCCGGGGTGCCTCGCTCGGTCACCGCTCAGGCCGGGGCGGCCGGACCGCTGCCGCGGCCGAAGCGATCGACGATCTCGCCGATCGTCATGTCGCCGTAGCGGTCGGCCAGCTCGCCCCGCGCGATCCGCCACATCGTGCGGAGGGGCCGCGGCCCCGCCCGGTCCAGCTCGGCGAGGCGCAGCGAGCCGAACCGCTCGATGCCGGGAATGGCGGCGAGGTCGCGGGCGAGCTGCTGAGCGGCGACGTTGACGGTCGTCTCGCGGCCGATCCCGGCCGCGGCCGGAGCGCTCCGGAGGGCCGCCTCGGCGGTCGGCGCGGCGGACCGCAGCGCTCCCCCGGCGGCGTCACCCGCTCGCCGGAGGGTGTCGTCGACCCGCGCCATCGCCTCGCGGGTCGCGGCCTCGCCCGCGGCGACGGCGGCCGCCGCCTCTGCCCGGCGGCTCGATCCGGACCTGCCGGCGCCTGCCGGGGCGGCGGCCGCGTCGGACGACGCCGCCGGGGCGGCTGACGCGGCGGAGTCGGCGGTCGTCGAGGCGGACCCCGAAGCGGTGGCCGGTGCCGGTCCGCCGGCCGGACGCGTCGGGCGCGGGCTCCGTCGGCCGCCGCCACCCGACCCGCCGGACCCGCTGGTGCCGCCCGACCCGCCGGACCCGCTGGTGCCGCTGGCTCCGCTGGAGCCGCCGGACCCGCTGGTGCCGCCGGAGCCGCGGATCGCGCCGCTGATCAGGTCCGGGACGTCGAGCCCGGTCAGGCCCTTCACGACCGTGCTCGCCTCGGTCACGGTTCGCGTCGCGTTCCTCACGACGTCGGACGCGCCATCGCTCGAGAGGACCGTGAGCGACCCGATCGAGGCCATCGGCTCGGCCGCGGCGCGGACGATCTCGGGCAGCATCGACAGGACCGTCTGGATGATCGCCGCGTCGTTGAACTGGCGATACGCCTCGGCCCGGAGGGCGAGCGCCTTCGCCTCCGCCTCGCCCTTGGTGAAGACGATGCCGGCCTCGGCGTTGCCCTCGAGCTTCGTCTTCTCCGCCTCGGACTGGGCGTTGACCAGGATGACCCGGGCGTTCGCCTCGCCCTTGGTGATCGTGATCGCCGCCTCGGCCTGGCCGGCCAGCTTGACCCGCTCCGCGTCGGCCTGGGCCTGGGCGATCCGGGCGAGCTTCTCGCCCTCCGCCCGCTTGACCTGGGCATCGGCCTCGGCCTCGGCGGGCCGGACGGTCGAGGCGACGAGCTCCTGCTGCTTGCGGGCGGCTTCGAGCCCGGCGAGCTCGGTCTGCTTGCGGGTGACCTCCTGCTGAGCCTCCGCCTGGGCGAGCGGGCCGGCCTGGGCGGCGCGCGCCTCGGCGGCGGCGATCTGGGTCTCGGTCTCGGCGCGCCGCAGGGAGACGTCGCGCTCGGCGTTGATCTTCACCTGGTTCGCCTCGGCCTCGCGGACGGCGGCCTCCTGGTCGGCCGTCGCCTTCGCCATCCGGGCGTCGCGCTCGCGACGGGCGGTCTCCTGCTGGCCGATCAGCTCCATGTAACCGGACTCGTCGCGGATCGCCTGGATCGTGAACGAGTCGATCTGGAGGCCGGACGTGGCGAGGTCGCCCTTGGCCGCATCCTGGACGGCCTGCTGGAACTTCTGGCGGTCGAGGTTGAGCTCCTCGATCGTGAGCGTGCCGACGATCGAGCGGAGCGAGCCCTCGAGGACGTTCTTGACGATCGAGTCGACCTGCTCCTCCTGGGCATCGAGGAACCGCTCGGCGGCGTTCCGGATCGACTCGTCGTCGGCCCCGATCTTGAACGTGGCGACGCCCTGGACCGCGACCTTGATGCCCTGCCGCGACACGGCGTCGGCGAGGTTCACGTTGATCTGGCGGGCGGTGAGCTTGAGCTTGCCGATCTTGTGGAACAGCGGGAGGACGACGATGCCCTGGCCGCGGACGACCTTCAGGCCGGTCTCGCCGCCGCCGAGCGGGGTGGCCCGGCCGGACCGGATCAGGGCCTCGTTCGCGCCGGCCACCTTGTAGCGGCTGCCGAGATAGGCGAACAGGAGGGCGACGATGACGATCGCGACGAAGACGACGATCACGCTCGTGTCGAACTTCAGGAAATCAAGCACCCGTGGTCCCTCCCGTGCCGGCCGATCCGGTCGTGCTGTCCGGCCCGCCGTCGGGCGGCTGGTGTGGATCGTCGCCGGCGGCCGGCGCCGGCGACGCAGGCGGGGCGGTCGGCGGTGACGGCGCGAGTGGGGCCACGACGAGGCCCGTCCCGGCCGTCCCGGTCACGGTCACCGCGGTGCCGCTCGCAATGTCCACCGCGGACGTCGCGCTGAACTCGTGCGTCTGGCCCTCGGCCTTGACGAGGACGCTCCCGAAATGGCCCGCCGGAATGGAGACGGACACCGAGGCCGGCCGGCCGACGAGGGTCGAGGTCGAGAACGGGTTCGCCCCCTCGGAGCGGCGGAGGACGGTGAACATCACGAACACGATCCCGAAGCCGATCACGCCGCCGATCGTGCCGACGGTCGCGGCCGGCCCGGCGTGCAGGTTCAGGACCTGGGTCGCGAAGAGCCCGCCGACCCCGAACATCGAGACGAACCCGAGAAGCAGCGGCATCAGCGAGACGCCACCGATGTCGAAGCCGACGTGGAGGGCGTCGAGGATGCCGCCGAGGATGTCGTCGACGAGGACCGTGATCAGGAGCAGCCCGCCCCCGATCAGCGTGCAGACGACGAAGATCAGATCCTCGATCGGGACGACCATCCCTGTCCTCCACCCCGACGCCCGACCGGGCATCCCTCGGGCCAAGGATACGATGCGGGATCGGTCGCGCGGCGGACCGGGACGAAACCCGGCGCGGCGGGCGGAGGCGGCTCGCGGACGGGGTCCGGCTGCGGTCGGGCCGCCGTCAGGCCGCGGTCAGCGTCCCGGTCCGAACAGGAGCGAGAGCCACGACTCGAGCGGGGTCTGGTGGTCGACGGCGGCCCCCAGGCGAACCGATGCCGAGCCCGGGGCGCCGTCGACGGGCGCTGCCACCGACGGCGACAGGGCGAACGGGATCTCGTGCGGCGCCCCGAGGCCGTGGGCGCGGGCGGCGATCGAGACGTACTCCGGGCGGACGATCAGGTCGACCTCGCCCTGGAGCGCCTGGACCTCGGCCGCGAGGGCGGCGTTGTCGGCGGCGAGCTGGACGGCCCGGTTGGCGGCGGCGGTCGCGTCCCCGACCTGGCGGGCGAAGACGATGAGGATCCAGACCGCGAGGAGGGCGGCCGCCGCCCAGCCGACCCGGCGGCGGGTGATCCCGGCGATCGAGAGGCCGGCGAGATCGATCCCGTCGGCGGGGATCGCACCGGACGCCGTGGCGTCGGCGGCCCCGGCGCCAGGCGCCGCGGCGACGTCCGACCCAGCCGGGGCGGCGGACCGATCGAGGGGATCAGGCTCGTCGGCCAGGGCGCTGATGCGGATCTTCACGTTCCGTGGAGGGTAGTCTGCCCGCAGCTCGACATGTCAATCACGGCCGCCTCGTGACAGGCAACCTGTCACGAGCGTCGTCGAAGGTCCTGCTAGACTGCCGTCGTTTCGCACGGATGTTCGATTTCGAGGTGCCTGATGCGGACCTATGCCCCGGCCTCGACCGAGGCCGTCCTCGGGGCGATCCTCGAGGAGGAGCCGTCGCTCGCCCGCGGCGTCACCCATCACGCGGTCATCCCCGCCCGGGACGCCGAGTGGCGCGACCACCCCGAGTGGCTGGACCCGCGGATCCGGGCGGGCCTCGCGGCCCGCGGAATCGACCGCCTCTACACCCACCAGGCGGAGGCGATCGAGGCGGTCCGGGCCGGACGCGACGTCGTCGTGGTGACGCCGACGGCCTCGGGCAAGACCCTCTGCTACGCCCTCCCCGCGTTGCAGGCGATCGCGGAGGACCCGGCCGCACGGGCCCTGTTCCTGTTCCCGACGAAGGCGCTCGGCCAGGACCAGACGGCCGAGTTCGCCGAGCTGTCGGCGGCCGCCGGCCTGACGATCTCCGCCGCCACCTACGACGGCGACACCCCGGCGCCGATCCGCTCCGCGATCCGGGGCGCCGGCCAGGTCGTCGTCACGAACCCGGACATGCTCCACTCGGCGATCCTCCCCCATCACACGAAGTGGTTCCAGCTGTTCGAGCAGCTCCGGGTCATCGTGATCGACGAGCTCCACACCTACCGCGGCGTCTTCGGGAGCCACGTCGCGAACGTGATCCGGCGCCTCCTCCGGCTATGCGCCCACTACGGCAGCCGGCCCGTGATCGTCTGCTGCTCGGCGACGATCGCCAACCCGGCCGAGCTGGCCGCGACCCTGACCGGCCGGACGCCGATCCTGGTGGACCGCAACGGGGCGCCGTCGGGTGAGCGTCACGTCCTGCTCGTCGAGCCGCCGCTGACCCACGTCGCGACCGGCGCCCGCGGCTCGAACCTCACCCTCGCCCACCGCTGGGCGATGCCGTTCCTGCGGGCCGGCCGCCAGACCGTCGTCTTCGGGCGCAGCCGGACGGCGGTCGAGATCATGCTCTCGACCCTCCGCGAGGCGCTCCGCCAGGACCTCGGGCCGCGTTCCCGGGTGCGCGGCTACCGCGGCGGCTACCTGCCCACGGAGCGACGGGCGATCGAACGCGGCCTGCGCGATGGCGAGATCCTCGGCGTCGTGGCGACGAACGCCCTCGAGCTCGGGGTCGACATCGGACGCCTCGACGTCTCGATCCTCGCCGGGTACCCGGGCTCGGTGGCCGCCACGTGGCAGCAGATCGGGCGGGCCGGGCGGCGCGGCGGGACGAGCGTCGCGGTCCTCGTGGCGTCGGCCGCGCCGGTCGATCGCTATGTCGTCCGCCACCCGGAGTTCCTCATCGGCGGCAAGGCCGAGGAGGCCCGCCTCGACCCCGACAACCTCCACGTCCTGCTCGCCCATCTGCGGTGCGCGACGTTCGAGCTGCCGTTCGAGCCGGGCGAGGTGTTCGGGCCGGGTGTCGCCGATGACCTTCTCGCGTTCATCGCCGAGTCCGGCCACATCCGCCAGGCGGAGGACGGGCGCTGGTACTGGAGCTCGGAGAACTTCCCGGCGTCGGAGGTCTCGCTCCGGAGCGCGGCGCCCGAGAACGTCGTGATCATCGACACGACGCCGGACCGGCCGCGGGTCCTCGGCGAGGTGGACCTGTTCTCGGCCCAGGTCCTCGTCCACGAGCGGGCGATCTACATGCACGAGTCGGTCCAGTACTACGTCGACCGGCTCGAGTGGCATGAGCGCAAGGCCTACGTCCACCGGGTCGACGTGGACCACTACACGTACGCCAACCGGGCGGTGACCCTGAAGCCGCTCGACGTGTTCGCGGAGGCACCCGCCCCCGGCGGCCGGCGCGTCCACGGCGAGGTCATGGTCGCGAGCCTCGTGACGCTCTTCAAGAAGCTGAAGTTCGGGACCGACGAGAACGTCGGCTGGGGTCCGATCGACCTCCCGGAGCTCGAGCTCCAGACGACGGCCTACTGGCTGACCGCCGAGCGCCTGCCGAGCGCCTGGCGTCGGAACGACCTCGACATCGCGCTGATGGGTGCCGGCCGGGCGATCCAGACGGTCGCCTCGGTCCTGCTGATGGGCGATCCCCACGACCTCGGCCTCGTGACGCAGGTCCGATCGCCCCACCATGAGGCGCCGACGATCTACCTGTACGAGGCGACCCCGGGCGGGATCGGGCTGAGCGTCCGGCTCTGGGAGCGGCACGACGAGCTGATCGCCGCGGCGACCGCCCTGATCGCCGACTGCGGCTGCGACGGCGGCTGCCCCGCCTGCACGGGACCGCGGCTGGAGCCCGACGTCGACGCCCGCGGCCTCGCCCTCCGGCTCCTCGCCGAGCTGAGCGGGCCGCTCGAGGCGGCGCCCGATCCCGAGGCGATCCCGGCATGAGCGGGGCGACCCTCGAGCGCCGCCTCGCCAACTACCGGGCCGCCCTCCGGGCGACGGAGACCGGTCCCGTGCCCGTCGATCCCGGCGTCCGGAGCGATCGCAGCGTCGCTCGGGGCTCGATCGAGCTGGGCCGGCGCCTCGCCGAGGCCCTCGACGGGGAGCTGATCCTCGACCCGGCGGGGCCGGTCGTCCGGGTCGAGCCCGCGACCGTCGTCCTCCCGATCGATCGCGACCGGCTCCGGACCCTGCCCGGCCTGCCGCCCGTCGGGGCGCCGCTCGTCTGCCTCGACACCGAGACCACCGGGCTCGCGACGGCCGCCGGGACCGTCGCGTTCCTCGTCGGGCTCGGCTGGTGGGACGGCGATCGATTCCGGCAGGTCCAGCTCCTCCTGCCCGACCACCCCGCCGAGCCCGGCCTGCTCGCTCGCCTGGCCGCGCACATCCCGCCGGACGCCTGGCTCGTGACGTACAACGGGCGTGGCTTCGACTGGCCCCTGCTCGTCGCCCGCTATCGGATGGCCCGCCTGCCGGCGCCGGCCCACGCCGGGCATCTCGACCTCCTGCCGTTCGTCCGCCGGGTGTTCCGCCACCGGATGCCCGACGCCCGGCTCCGGACGGTCGAGACGGAGCTCCTCGGCACGGTTCGCCACGGGGACGTGGACGGCTGGCAGATCCCCGGCCTGTACCTCGATTTCCTCCGCGGCGGCGAGGCCTGGCCGCTCATCGACGTGGTCCGCCACAACCGCGAGGACGTCCGCTCGCTCGCACGCCTTCTCGTCCGGATCGATGTGGACTACGCCGACCCGGTCGATCGCGGCCG
The DNA here is from genome assembly GCA_963710105.1 of uncultured Chloroflexia bacterium. GTDB lineage: Bacteria > Chloroflexota > Limnocylindria > Limnocylindrales > CSP1-4 > CF-46. The sequence goes on along the minus strand of CAVPYV010000001.1, from coordinate 1,111,240 downwards.
GCAGCCGAGCGGCGACCTGGCCGGGCTGGCGCGGTCGTTCGGGCGAGCCGGGCGGCTGGATGAGGCCCTCGGCTGCCTGGATGCCGCCCTCGCGCCGCGGTCATCGGTGGCGGTCGGCCCGACCTGGCCCGGGGCGTCGGCCGGGCGGGTCGCAGTAAGCGAGGAGGCCGTCGCCCTCGACGCGGCCGGGGACCCACCGGGGCTTCCCTGGTGGCATCCGGGCCGGCCGGCCGATGTCGGCGGACGAACGCCGCGGCCGGCCTGGGACCGCGTCATCTCGGGACGACTCGACTCCCCATGGACGGCCGAGCGGATCACGATCGAGCGGGGTCGCCTCCTCCGTGGTCTGGGCCGCTACGACGACGCGGTGGCAACCTGGCTCGATCTGGCCGCGACGCCCGGCGCCGTCGCGATCCAGGCATGGATCGAGGTCGCCAAGCTCCGCGAGCACCGGCTCGGCGACCTTGCGGGCGCTCTCGACGCGACCGGCCGCGCCGTGGCCCTGGCAGAGCGCCGGCGCCGTCTCGGGATGGCCGACCCGACCGTCGACCGGGCGCTCGACGCCAGGCTGGGACGGCTGCGGCGGCGTCTGGCCGCCGGTCCGCTCGACCGACCCGGACCTCAGGGGCGCGGCGCCACCAGCGGGACGCGCGGATCGGTGGCCATGTCCGGCCACGTCGAGCGGACCCAGTCCAGGTCGGGATCGAACGAGCAGGCCATCGTCCGCCGATCGCCCGCCAGGGCGTTGAGGTAGTAGGCGTCGTCGCCGTGAATCGCGCTGAACGGGTGATAGCCGTCGGTGACGAGCACGACGTCGCCGTGACGGACCTCGAACAGGGCGTCGCGCGAGCGGTCGGGGCGGTAGACGCGCTGGATCGCCCAGGCTTCGGGCCGCCGGAAGCGGTACTGGTAGATCTCCTCGAGGACGGCCTCGCCGGGCATGTCGTCGACATCGTGCTTGTGGGGCGGCCAGCTCGACCAGTTGCCCGACGGGGTGTAGACCTCGACGACCTCGAGCCGGTCGGCCGGGAACGCCGGCGCGATCACGTGGCTGATCTGGCGGGTGGCGTTGCCCGCGCCGCGCGTCTCGACGACGACGTCGGCGGGCCCGATGGGGATCGGCTCGGTGGCCACCCCGGTGCGTCCCGAGCGGGGCGCCCGGACGATCGCGATCGCGGCCGGCCCGGAGGCGGGAGGACGACCCACCTCGATCCGGAGAGCGCGGCCATCGGGCAGCCACAGCGCCGACGGCAGATCGTCGAACACACCCTCGCGGCCCGCCAGCGACCACCGCCGCTCGCCGGATCGGATCGCCACGTCGTGTCCGGCCTGGACGACGACGCAGGTCTCCACGCCCTCGATGGCGGGGACGGACAGCCCGCCCGCCGCGACGCCCGCGAACGCGACCGAGAGGTACCGCCAGCCCGCCCGCGCCGGGTCGACGGACACGGCGCCGTCAGGCCCGGGGCGCAGCCGGAGGTCGGCGGCCGCGAGATCGTTGGGCAGCGCCCGGGGGTGGACGGTGGGCTCGGACATCGGGATCAGGAAGAGGGCCGGAGGTCCGGGTTCGGGATCATCGCGTCCGTCACCTGGTGGAGCAGGTCGTGGTAGGAGGCGATGAACGCGCGCAGGGTCCGGGCGGTCGGCGGGAACGCATCGAACTCGTCGCGGCGAAGACCGTCGGGCTCGAACGCGCGGACGAAGTCCGGGTAGTGGCTCGCGAGCTCGGCGACGATCGCCGGATCGACCGGGTCGTCCATCCGCGGCCGGACCTCGATCGAGGAGGCGTTGAAGCGCCGCTGCCAGCTCGCCGGCAGGGTGATCACGACGTCGCCGCCGATCAGCTCCGACCAGTGGTAGTGGTGGCGGATCGCGGCCCCGAGGAGCCGGGCCCGGTACCCGCGCTCGCGGAACAGACCATAGGCCCGCTTGAAGACCGCGACCCCCGACCACGGCAGGGCCGTGGGATCGGCGACGATCGCGTCGCGCTCCGTCTGGACGCGGAGCCAGTCCTCGATCCGGCCCATCATGATCGTGACGACCGGCCCCATGTCGTCGGTCGGCTCGCCGGCCGTCGAGCGTCGGGCGAGGCCACGCTCGATGGCCTCGGCCGCGGCGACTGCCTGGGCGACCGAGAAGCAGACCGTCGTGTTGACGCTCACGCCCCGGAAGGTCGCCTCTTCGATCGCGTCGATCCCGGCCGAGGTCGCCGGGAACTTGACGATGATGTTCGGGGCGAGGCCCGCGAAGTGGACGCCGTGGGCCACCATCCGCTCGGCCGAGCGGTGGAGCGTCGGATCGGTCTGCGTCGACAGGCGCCCCTGGCGGCCGCCCTGGGCCTGGAACGCCGGCAGGAGGAGCGGCGCGGCGAGCGTCGACATCTCGTCGACGATCTGCCACGCGATCTCGCTCTCGGACGCGTCCGGTCGCTCCGTCGCGAGCGCGGCGACGCGGGCTCGCCAGCGGGCCGGTTCCTGCTTCCAGACGTCGGTCACGATCGTCGGGTTCGCGGTCGCGCCGACGGCGCCGAAGGAGATCGCGTACTCGAGCTCCGGGATCGCGCACGAGTCGTTCCAGATGTCCGTGTCCGTCGTGGCGATCGTGCGACCGAGCGGAGTGTCGGCAAGCGGCGGCGCCTGGGTCCCGGTGAGTGTCACGGTGCAGTCCCTCGTTCGGGCGGCCCGGCAGCCGCGACCATGGTCGGGCGCCGGCGGATGTAACCGATTACATGGTGTTCGGGTTCGAATCGCCGGTCAAGTCCCGTTCGGCCCTGCCCGCGGGCCGGGTGCGCGGGCCCCGCGCGACTCGCCCGGGGCTTCAGCCGGCGACCCGCTCGACGGCCATCGCGACCGATCCCCCGCCGCCGAGGCAGAGGGTCGCGAGCCCGTAGCGGCCCTCGCGCCGGCGCAGCTCGTGGAGGAGCGTCGCAACGATCCTGGCGCCCGACGCCCCGATCGGGTGGCCGAGGGCGATTGCTCCGCCGTTGACATTCACCCGGTCCCAGTCGAAGCCGAGCTCCCGGCCGTCGGCCAGGGTCTGGGCGGCGAACGCCTCGTTGATCTCGATCAGGTCGAACGCCTCGATCGGCAGCTCGATCCGGTCGAGCAGACGGCGGACGCCGGTGACCGGCGCGAGGAACAGCCACTTCGGGGCGATCTCCGCCTGGGTGTAGCCGACGATCCGGGCGAGCGGGGCGAGCCCGTAGCGCTCGACCGCCCGCTCGCTGGCCACGATCGTCGCCGCTGCGCCGTCGGTGATCCCGGGCGCGTTGCCGGCGGTCACGGTCCCGCCGGTGGCGTCGCCGCGATCCTCCCCGGTCGGCAGGTCGAAGACGGGCTTCAGGCGGGCCAGCGCCTCGAGCGACGAGTCGCGGCGCGGCCCCTCGTCGGCGTCGACCACGGTCTCGCGGCCCTTGGCGTCACGGATGGTGACCGGGGCCAGCTCGGCGGCGAACCGGCCGGAGTCCTGGGCCGCGATCGCCCGCTGGTGGGAAGCGAGGGCGAATGCGTCCTGGTCTGCCCGGCTGACGTGGTCGTGGATCGCCACGCGCTCGGCGTGCGTCCCCATGTGGCAGCCCTCGAAGGCGCAGGTCAGGCCGTCGGCGACGGCGGCGTCGACGAGACGGCCGTCGCCCAACCGGTACCCGAAGCGGGCCTTCGACAGGAGGAACGGCGCCTGGTTCATGTTCTCCATGCCGCCGGCGACCACGACCTCCGCATCGCCAGCCCGGATCTCTGCGGCGGCCAGCATGATCGCCTTCAGCCCCGAGCCGCAGACGCGATTGATCGTCGTCGCCGACGTCGTGTCGGGCAGGCCGGCCGCGAGGGCGGCCTGGCGGGCCGGCGCCTGGCCGACCCCGGCCTGCAGCACCTGGCCCATCAGGACCTCGTCGATCGGCGTCCCCTCGGGCAGGCCGGCCCGCTCGACGGCGGCACGGATGGCGACGCCGCCGAGCGTCGTCGCCGGCGTGTCCACGAAGGCGCCGCCGAACTTGCCGATCGGCGTCCGAGCCGCGCTGACGATGAACACCTGGCCGTTCCGGCCGGCGGCGGCTCCGGCGGTCGCGGCGGCGGCCTCGGCGGCCGGGTCAAGCGCGCCCATCAGCGGGTCCGGGGGAACCCGAGGTCGATCTTCGACGTGCCGGGATCCGGCCAGCGCTGGGTCACGATCTTCGCCCGGGTGTAGAACTGGATCCCCTCGGGGCCGTACATGTGGAGGTCGCCGAAGAGCGAGCTCTTCCAGCCGCCGAAGCTGTAGTAGGCGACCGGGACCGGGATGGGGACGTTGATCCCGACCATCCCCGCGTTCACCTCGAACTGGAACTGGCGGGCGGCGCCGCCATCGCGGGTGAAGATCGCCGTGCCGTTGCCGTAGGCGTTGTCGTTGACGAGGCGGACGGCCGCCTCGTAGGTCGGGACCCGGATGACCGTCAGCACGGGGCCGAAGATCTCGTCCTTGTAGGCGTCCATCTCGGTCGAGACGTCGTCGATCAGCGACACGCCGAGGAAGAACCCCTCCGATTCCCGGTAGAGCGGGTGGTCGCGGCCGTCGGCGACGACCTTGGCGCCCTGGGCGGCGGAGCTGTCGAGGTACGAAGCGACCTTGTCGCGGTGCTGCTTCGTCACGAGCGGGCCCATCTCGGCCTCCGGGTCGCTGCCCGGACCGACCTTGACCTTCGGAAGGCGCTTCGTGATCGCCTCGACGAGCGGGTCGGCGACGGCGCCGACGGCGACGATCGTGGCGATCGCCATGCAGCGCTCGCCGGCCGAGCCGTAGCCGGCGGAGATCGCCGCATCGGCGGCCATGTCGATGTCGGCGTCGGGCAGGACGATCATGTGGTTCTTCGCCCCGCCGAGCGCCTGGACCCGCTTGCCGGCCTTCGTCCCGGTCTCGTAGATGTAGCGGGCGATCGGGGTCGATCCGACGAACGACACCGCGGCGACGTCGGAGTGGCCGAGGAGAGCGTCGACCGCGACCTTGTCGCCGTGGACGACGTTGAAGACGCCCGCCGGCACGCCGGCCTCGTGGAGGAGCTCGGCCAGGAAGTTCGCCGCGGACGGGTCCTTCTCGGACGGCTTGAGGATGAAGGTGTTGCCGGTCGCGATCGCGGTCGCGAACATCCACATCGGGACCATCGCCGGGAAGTTGAACGGGGTGATCCCGGCGACCACGCCGAGCGGCTGGCGGATCTGGAAGACGTCGACGCCGGTCGAGGCCTGCTCGGTGAAGCCGCCCTTCAGGAGATTCGGGATCGAGCAGGCGAACTCGAGGTTCTCGAGGCCGCGGGCGATCTCGCCGAGGGCGTCCGAGGGGACCTTGCCGTGCTCGGCGGTCAGGTGGGCGGCGAGCTCGTGACGGCGGCTCTCGACGAGGTTCCGGATCCGGAACAGGATGTCGGTCCGCTTCGACAGCGACGTCGCGCGCCAGGCGGGGAAGGCCGCCCGGGCGGCGGCGACCGCCGCGTCGACCTCGTCGACGGACGCGAAGTCGACCTCGCGGGCAACCCGCCCGGTCGCCGGGTCGTAGACCGGCCCGCGCCGACCCGACGTCCCCGCCACGACCTGCCCGCCGATCCAGTGGTGGACCATCGACTGCGCGGATCCGCTCGCCTCGTCCTGGGCCCGGGCGCTGCCCGGCTCCGCGACCTGCGTCATCGTCTTCGACCTTTCCGTGCTGTCCCGCTCGCGTGGCGGACTCGCGCCCGCGTGACGGGCGTCATCGGGTGACACCTTACCGCCAAGCCCGGCGAGGGACCAGCGACGGCGCATCCGCGGCCCGCTCTCCGCGGGACGCATCCGGGCCGTCCGGCCGTTGACACCGGGCACCCGTCTTTGTACCCTCGCCCGGCGCGGTTGTAAACGATTACATCGGCAGGCGTGGAGGACCGTTGAGCGACCCCGTCACTTCCCTCCGCCGGCTGACCGGCGCCCAGATCCTCGTCGAGTACCTGGTCCGCGAGGAGGTCCCGCTCGCGGCCGGGATCCCCGGCCACGGGTGCTGGGCGATCACCGACGCCCTCCTCGACCGGCGCGACGCGATCCGGACGATCCAGGTGATGCACGAGCAGTCCGCGGTCCACCTCGCCGACGGCTACTACCGGGCGACGGGCCGGCCGATGCTGGCGTTCACGAGCATCGGCCCGGGGGCGATGAACACCGTCGTCGGGATGGGCACGGCCTACGTCGATTCGACGGCCGTTGCCCTCGCGATCGGCTCACCGCACACGTACATGCGCGGCCACGGCCTGTTCCAGGAGTTCGAGCGGCGACATCACGCCGACAACCCGCGGGTGTTCGAGCCGCTCGTGAAGGAGTGGTGGCAGCCGTCGCGGGTCGACGACCTGCCGTTCGTCCTCCACCGGGCCTGGAACGCGATGACGAGCGGGCGGCCGGGGCCGATCCTGCTCGACCTGGCGATGGACATCCAGGTGGAGGCCGCCGATGTCCGCCTTCCGGAGCCGTCGCGGCGGGAGGCCCGCGGCCGCGTCCGGCCGGCCGCCGACGATGTCGAGCGGGCCGCCGGCGTCCTGCGCGACGCGCAGCGCCCGGTGATCGTGGCCGGCGGAGGGGTGCTCCTCGCCGAGGCCTGGGACGAGATCCGCGCCCTGGCCGAGCGCCTCGGTGCGCCGGTCGTCACGACCTGGAACGGCAAGGGGGCGATCGACGAGACCCACGAGCTGAGCGCCCTCACGATCGGCGACACGGCCTCGACGTGCGGCAACGCGCTGGCCGCCTCGGCCGACGTCCTGATCTCGGTCGGCCAGCGCTTCACGGACTGGTCGGCGTCGTCGTACCGCAAGGGCGTCACGTTCGCGATCCCGCCGTCGCGCCTGATCCAGGTCGACATCGACCCCCGCGAGATCGGCAAGAACTACCCGGTCGACGTGGCCCTCGTCGGCGACGCCCGGGCGGCGCTCGCCGACCTGCTGGCGGCCCTCGGGCCGGGCGGCGGGCCGTCCGTCTACCGCGACACCCCGTACTTCACCGAGATCCAGCGGCTCAAGGCGGACTGGTTCGCCCAGGTCGAGGAGAAGTCCGGCTCCGCGGCGACGCCGATGACGATGGCCCGGGCCGTCCGCGAGGTCCAGCGGGCGACGAAGGACGACGCGGTGGTGGTCACCGGGGCGGGCCTGCCCCAGGGCATGGTCAAGCAGCGCTGGGTGACCCGCCTGCCGCGGACCCACCTCACCTCCGGCGGGTTCTCGACGATGGGCTTCACCCTGCCGGCGGCGATCGGCGCCCAGCTCGCCCTGCCGGGCCGCGAGGTCGTCGCGATCTGCGGCGACGGCGACTTCCTCCAGACGATGCAGGAGCTCCAGACGGCGGTCCTCGCCGGGGCGCCGGTCTGCGCCGTCGTCCTCGACAACTCCGGCTGGATCAGCATCAAGGGTGGCCAGGAGACGTTCTTCGGCCGCTCGGCCTGGACCGATTTCCTCACCCCGGACGGCTCGGTCTACTCCCCCGACTTCGCGGCGATCGGCGCCGCCTTCGGCATCCACAGCGAAGCGGCCACGCACCCCGACGAGGTCGAGCCGGCCGTCCGCCGCGCGCTCGCCTCGGGCGGCCCGTCGCTCGTCCACGTCAAGGTCGACCGCGACCTCGCCGTCGCGGGTCCCGACAAGACGGGCTGGTGGGACGCACCGAGCCCGCCGCATCACCCGGAGCAGCACGCCCGGTGGCTCGCAGGCCGAGCCGAGGAGCAGCACCAATGATCACGGCCGCACCCTCATCCATCGTCGAGCGGGCCGCCCGGCTGCGCCGCCGGCTGGCGACCGACGCGCCCCTCGGTCAGGCGCCGATCGGCACCGTGCCGATCCTCTGGAACAACGTCGACATCGCGGAGCTCCGGCTCGGGACATCGGCCGACACGATCCTCGACGACATCGCCCGGACGGGCTACGACGGCTGCCAGCTCGGCCTCGGGTTCCCCGAGGGCGACGACCTGCGACGCGCGCTCGCCGCGCGCGAGCTTCGCCTCGCCGAGGTCTACGCCTCGATCCCGGCCACGGTCGACGGACCGACGGCGACCGCCCTGGCGGAGGTCCGCGAGCGGATCCGGCTGCTCGCGGCGGGCGGCGGCGAGGTCCTGTGCATCGCCTTCGACGGCTCGCCGGACCGCGACCCCTTCGCCGGCCGCGCGGCCGACCCTGCCACGCCACGCCTGACCGACGCCGGCTGGGCCCGGACGATCGAGCTGCTCGAGACCGCCGCCGCCGAGACGCGCGCGGCCGGCGGCCGGATCGCGTTCCACCCGCATGCCGGGACGTATGTCGAGACCCCAGAGGAGGTCGAGCGGCTGGCCGCCGCGATCGCCCCCGACGTCCTCCCCTTCTGCCTCGACGTCGGCCACTACCTCGTGGGCGGCGGCGATCCGGTCGCCGCGATCCGGCGCTACGCGGCGCGGATCGAGCACGTCCACCTGAAGGACGTCGACCCGGAGGTCCTCGACCGGCTGCGGCGGGGCACCGGCGGCGGATTCCGCGGTGCGATCCAGGCGCGGCTCTTCACCGAGCTCGGCGCGGGCAGCCTCGATCTCGACGGGGTCCTCGCGGCCCTCGCCGCGGTGGGGTACGCCGGCTGGCTCATGGTCGAGCAGGACAGCGGCTGGCCGCCGCCCGCGGAGAGCGCCGCGATCGGCCGGCGCGTCCTCGCCGCCGCGCTCCGCCGGCTCGCAACGGCATCCGTCGCCGCCCCGGCGGGCCGCGGCGAGGCGGGCGCCGAGGGAGCCGTCCGATGAAGATCGCCCTTCTCGGCGCCGGCCGCATCGGCCGGCTCCACGCCCGTCTCCTGGCGGCGACGCCGGGCGTCGACGAGCTGGTCATCGCCGACGCCCTGCCGGAGCGGGCGGAGGAAGCCGCGGCCGAGGTCCACGGGCGGGCGGCCCCCTCGCTCGAGGCCGCGCTCGGCGAGGCCGACGCGGTCGTGATCGCCGCCGCGACGACGGCCCACGCCGATCTCATCCGGGCCTCGGCCGACCGCGGCCTCCCCACCTTCTGCGAGAAGCCGCTGGCCGAGGACATCGCGGCCACGATCGACGTCGCCCGGCACGTCGAGGCGAGCGGGATCCGCTTCCAGCTCGGGTTCCAGCGGCGATTCGACGCCGGCTACGGCGAGGCCCGCCGAATGATCGCCGGCGGCGAGCTCGGGACGCTCTACAACTTCCACCTCGTCGGCCACGACCCCGAGCCGCCGCATGAGGGCTACATCCCGCAGTCGGGCGGGCTGTTCCGCGACTTCTCGATCCACGACTTCGACGTCATCCGCTGGCTGACCGGCCGGGAGGTCGTCGAGGTCTACGCCGACGGCGACGTCCGGGGCTTCCCGGTGTTCGCGAAATACGGCGACGTCGACACCGCCGTGGCGACGCTCCGGATGGACGACGGGGCCCTCGGCGTCCTGACGGTCGCCCGCCACGACCCGCTCGGCTACGACATCCGGGCGGAGCTGTTCGGCTCGAAGGACTCGATCAGCGTCGGGCTCGGGCCACGGACGCCGATCCGATCGGTCGAGCCGGGCGTCCCGCCCCAGGCGGGCCCGGCCTGGCCGCACTTCCTCGATCGCTTCTCCGCCGCGTACAGCGCCGAGTTCGCCGCGTTCCTCCGGGTGGCCCGGGGCGACGAGCCGAGCCCGTGCACCGCCCACGACGGCGTCCAGGCCCTCCGGATCGCGGAGGCCGCCACCCGTTCACTGCATGAGCACCGACCGGTGCGTGTCGAGGAGATCGCCGACAGTTGATCGACCGGATCCGGTCGGTGGAAGGAGGTGCCGTCGCCGGGGTCGGGCCACGACCCGGCGACCGTGGAGAGCGCAGGGCGGTCACGCCGACCGCGCGGGTTCGCCGAATCCGCGGGTCGCGGACGACCTAGCATCTGCCCGCCGCGCGCGGGCCCAGGAGGAGTACGGATGAGACTGCACCGAACCATCGCCGCGCTGGGCGTGATCGCCCTGTTCGCCGGTGCCTGCAACTCCACGGCGTCGACCGCCCCGAGCGGCGGCGGCGGCGGCGCCGATCGATCCGGGATCCTGATCGAGGTCGTCACCCACGGCCAGGCGAGCGACCCGTTCTGGTCGATCTTCAAGAACGGCGTCGACCAGGCCGGCAAGGACATGGGCGTCAAGGTCGAGTACGCGGCGCCCGACACGTTCGACATGGTGAAGATGGCCTCGCTCATCGACGCGGCCGTCGCAAAGAAGCCAGCCGGCCTGGTCGTGTCCATCCCGGACAAGACCGCCCTCGGCCCCTCGATCCAGAAGGCCGTCGCGGCCGGGATCCCGGTGATCTCGGCGAACTCCGGCTCGGACGCCTACGCGGCGCTCGGCGTCCTGACCCACGTCGGCCAGGACGAGGGCATCGCCGGCGAGAAGGCCGGTGCGCTGATGAAGGACGCCGGCGTGACGAACGCCCTGTGCATCAACCAGGAGGTCGGCAACGCCGGCCTCGACGCCCGCTGCGCGGGCTTCGATAAGGGCCTCGCCGGCACGTCGAAGGTCGTCCAGGTCGACCTCAAGGATCCGACCGGCGCCCAGCAGGCGATCGCGGCGGCCATCCAGTCCGACCCGAGCCTCAACGGCGTCCTCGCCCTCGGGCCGACGGGCTCCGCCCCGACCCTTGCCGCGATGAAGCAGCTCAACCTCGGCGACAAGATCAAGCTCGCCACGTTCGACCTCTCGAAGGACGTGCTGAACGCGATCAAGGCCGGCGAGATGCTGTTCGCGATCGACCAGCAGCAGTACCTCCAGGGCTACCTGCCGATCGTGTTCCTCACCTACGACAAGCTGTACGGGCTCGTCCCCGGCGGCGGCCAGCCGGTCCTGACCGGCCCCGGCATCGTCGACAAGAACAACGTCGACACCGTCCTCGCGAACACGGGCACGACCCGCTAGGTCGGACCCGACCATCGGGACGGCCGGCCAACCGGCCGGCCGTCCCCAGACCGCTCCACCCAACGTCGAGGTCGCCGATGAGCACGGACCACGTCGCGACGGAGAGTGATCGGCTCCGGAGCGTCCACCCGATCAGGCTGCTCCTGACCCGACCGGAGTTCGGGGCCGTCGTCGGAGCGGTCATCGTCTACCTGATCTTCGCCGCCCTGTCGGTCGCCCGGGGCGACGTCGGCAAGGGCTTCCTGTCGCTCCAGGGCGCGGCCGGCTACCTCGAGGTCGCGGCCCAGGTCGGGATCCTCGGGGCGGCGGTGTCGCTCCTGATGATCGCCGGCGAGTTCGACCTGTCGATCGGCTCCACGATCGGCGCGACCGGCCTCCTGCTCGGGCTCCTCATCGTCCAGTGGGGCGTCCCGCCGACTCTCGCGATCGTCCTGACCTTCGCGTTCGCCCTCGGCATCGGGGCGTTCAACGGCTATCTCCGGATCAAGACCGGGCTGCCCAGCTTCCTGGTCACCCTCGGCACCCTCTACATCCTGCGCGGCGCCGGCATCGGCTTCACCCGCCTGATCACCGGCCAGACGATCGTGAGCGGGATCCCCCAGTACACGGCCAACGATCCGATCGTCCAGCTCTTCACGGCCAGGATCTCGGTCGGCGGCGCGGACTTCAAGATCGTCCTGCTGTGGTGGGTCGTGGCCGTCGTGGTCGCGACCTGGGTCCTGACCCGGACGAAGTTCGGCAACTGGATCTTCGCCGTCGGCGGCTCCGACCAGGCGGCCCGCTACGTCGGGGTCCCGGTCAACCGGGTCAAGGTGATGCTGTTCATGGCGACAGCGGTCGCGGCGACCCTCCTCGCCTGCATCCAGGTCCTGAGCGTCGGCTCGGCCGACGTCCTGCGCGGCCAGAACAAGGAGTTCGAGGCGATCATCACCGCGGTCGTCGGCGGGACCCTCCTGACCGGCGGCTACGGGTCCGCCCTCGGCTCGGCGTTCGGGGCGTTCATCCTCGGCACGACCCAGCTCGGGATCAACTTCGTCGGCATCAACTCCGACTGGTACCAGGTCGTGCTGGGGGCGATCCTCCTGATGGCCGTCCTCGTCAACACCTACCTGCTGCGCCGCGCCTCGGGGAGCCACTGATGAGCCCGATCGACGACCGCTTCAGCATGCCCCATGACGATGCCAACCTGACGTTCCCGGCCGAGACCGCGGCCCGGATCGCGGCGCTCGGCGCCCGCGAGGCGCGCCCGATCGCGGACGACCGCGTGCCGGTCCTCGAGGCCCGCGACATGTCGAAGTACTTCGGCCGGGTCATCGCCCTCGAGCACGTCTCGCTCTCGGTCCGGCCGGGCGAGGTGAACTGCCTCCTCGGCGACAACGGCGCCGGCAAGTCGACCCTGATCAAGATCCTGTCGGGCGTTCACCGGCCCGACTCGGGGACGCTCCTCATGGACGGCGCCCCGGTCGTCCTCGACTCACCCCGGAACGCCCTCGACCGGGGGATCGCCACCGTCTACCAGGATCTGGCGGTCCTGCCCCTCATGAGCGTCAGCCGGAACTTCTTCGTCGGCTCGGAGCCGACGACCGGCTGGGGCCCCTTCCGGCGCTTCGACGTCGGCCGGGCCGGCCGGATCGCGACCGAGCAGATGCTCGAGATCGGGATCCAGGTCCGCGACCCGTCGCAGCTCGTCGGGACGCTGTCGGGCGGCGAGCGCCAGACCCTGGCGATCGCCCGGGCCGAGTACTTCGGCGCCCGCGTCCTGATCCTCGACGAGCCGACCTCGGCGCTCGGCGTGAAGGAGGCCGCGATCGTCCTCCGCCACGTCATCCGGGCCCGGGCGAAGGGCCTCGGCGTGATCTTCATCACCCACAACGTCCAGCACGCCCTGCCGGTCGGCGACCGCTTCACGATCCTGTCCCACGGCCGGCTGGCCGGCGAGTTCACCCGCGGCCAGGTCGGCCAGGACGAGCTCCTCCGGCTGATGGGCGGCGGTGACGAGCTGACCGAGCTCGCCCGCGAGCTCGACGACCTGATGGGCGCGGACGAGGGAACCGTCGAGGCCGCGGCCCACCCCGCCGCCGTCACCCCGACATCGCCGGACGGCCCCCTCGGCGACGCGGTCGAGTCGTCGGGCGACTGACGCCCGGATCGCGACGAGCCCGGCCGGCAAGAGGAGGCGAACGGAGCGCAGATGCCGACAACGATCGCCGACGTGGCTCGTCGCGCCGGCGTGTCGACCGCCACCGTCAGCCGCGTCCTGTCCGGCGTCGGACGAGCCAGCCCGACGACCCACGCCCGGGTCGAGGCGGCCGCCCGCGAGCTCGGCTTCCGCCCGTCGGACGTGGCCCGCTCGCTGAAGCGGCGCTCGACGCTGACCCTCGGCCTGATCGTGACCGATATCGAGAACCCCTACTTCCCGCAGCTCGTCCGGGCCGTCGAGGACGCCGCGATCGGCGACGGCTACGCGATCCTCCTGTGCAACGCCGACGACGATCCCGAGCGCGAGGCGTCGTACCTCGACCTGCTCGTCGAGCGCCGGGTCGACGGGCTGATCATCGCGGCGAGCCGGCTCGGCGACCGCCAGGGCGCCTGGCTCGAGACCGCGCCGCTGCCGGTCGTCCTGATCAACACGACCGCGCCGGATGACCGGATCCCGACGATCGTGTCGGACAACCGGGCCGGCGGGGCGGCCGCCGCGCGACACCTCCTCGATCTCGGCCATCGGCAGTTCGGCTACCTGATGCCGCCGCCGCGCAACCCCGACGCCGCCGAGCGGCTCGCCGGCGTGCGCGACGTCCTCGCCGCGGCCGGGCTGGCCGTCGACGGCGACGCCTCGGCGCTCGCGATCGACGGCGGCGAGCCGACCGTGACCGGCGGCGAGGCGGCGATGGCTGCCCTGCTCGACCGCGCGCCGCGGCCGACGGCCGTCGTCGCCTACAACGACTTGATGGCGATCGGGGCGATGCGCGCGATCCGCCGCCGTGGCCTGGCGGTCCCGGCCGACGTGAGCCTCGTCGGGTTCGACGACGTCGCGTTCGCCGCGTACGCCGAGCCGGCCCTGACCACGCTCCGCCAGGAGACCGCCGAGATGGGCCGCTGGGCCGTCGCCACCCTGACCGCCGGGATCCGCGCCGGCAGCGCCGAGCGCGACCACCGGCCGCGCGCCGAGCAGCGGATCGTGCCCGTCCACCTCGAGGTCCGCGAGTCGACCGGACCACGGCTCGGCGCCTGACGGGCGCCTGACGGGCCGCTCGACCGACCGCCGGCGGCGGCGGAGCCACCCGGGAGCCCCGACGGGCGGTCAGCCGCCGCGGCGGGCCGCGGCACGCCGCTGGGCCGCCTCCGCCATCCGCTGCCGGACCGCCTCGCGGAGCGGCACGCCCAACATGCCCGGCCCCTCGAGGACCAGCGACGCGGCCGAGGCGGCGAGGAGCAGGTCGAAGCCCTGGCCGATCCGGCCGCCGACGAGGCGCGGCTCGATCCGGGCCGCGGCCAGGGCCGCGAGGAACACGTCGCCGGCGCCCGTCGGGTCGACCGCCGCGTGGCTGGGGACCGCCGGATAGTGGCGCAGCTCGAGGGCGGCGTCGTGGTCGCCGTGAGCGCCATGGACGATCAGCCCGCCGTGGTCGCCCTGCGTCACCGCGAGCGATGCGCCGCGCCGGAGCAGGCCGTAGAGATCGGCCAGGGCGATCGCCCGGTCGACGTCGTCCCGGGAGAGCCCGACGAGGTCGGCGCGGCGGACGATCGGATCCGGACGCGGCGCGACGTGGCGGACCGGCTGGCCGGCCTCGAGCTCGCGGAGGAGGCCCTGCCAGCCGACCGCCACCAGGGCGTCCGCCGCCGGGACGTCGGCCCAGGCCGGGGGCAGCTCGGCCGCCACCGGCGCGAGGATCCAGCCGGGCGCCGCCCGCCAGGCCGGCGGGACCGCGTCGACCGGGACCGGGTCGGAATGGTCGCCGCACAGCTGGAGACGGCCCTCCGGCCGCTCGATGTTCACGAACACGGGTCCGTGGGCGAGGGGGACGAGGTGGACGTCGACCCCGGCCTCGCGGAGGAGGTCGAGCTCGGACGCGGACGCGGCCTCGGCGTCGACGCCGACGATCGCCGCCGTCGGCAGGCCGAGACGGGCGGTCGTCAGGGCGCTGTACGAGACGCCGCCGCCGAGCCGCCAGCCGCGCGGGTCGTCCTCGGCGAGGTCGCGCGACGCCGCGCCGACGACGACGACGGTCGGGGGGCGATCGGCCATGGCGGCCGGCCCGGGCGCGTCGGTCACCGTGCCGCCGCCCCGGGCCATCCGGGACGCGTGCGATACTGGCCGCCCAACTCCCATCCCCTTCCGACCGAGGCCGGCGTGTACTTCTACGAACTCCACGAGGGCGACGAGGACGTCTTCTCCGACGTCCTGCTCGTCCGCGACGAAGAGATGGACCCCGACGAGTTCTTCGAGCTGGTCGAGGCCGTCCGTCACCAGGTCCAGGACACCTACGTGGACGATACGCTGATCGAGGCGATCGCCGCCGAGCTCCAGCGCGAGCACGGCTTCGTCTTCGTCTCGGACGATCGCCTGACGGCGGCGGTGAACGTCTCGACGATCGATGAGGAGAACTTCCTCGTGGCGATCGACACCGAGGAGGAGGCCGCCGAGGACGAGCGCGGGGCGGACTACCGGGCCGTCGTCGCCGAGTTCGACCCGACGGGCGAGGCGGTCCGCGGCGAGGACGAGCGCAACAGCTGAGCGCGAGCCTGTCGTTCGCGACGGCCGTCCCGCCGGCGGCCGCGCCGATCCGACCCGACGGCGCTACTTGCTGAAGAGGATCTCCACGACGTCGCCGTCCTGGACGCGGTACGTCTTGCCCTCCGAGCGGAGCCTGCCGTGCTTGCGGGCCTCGGCCATCGAGCCCAGCGCGAGGAGGTCCTCGTAGGCCACGGTCTCGGCCCGGATGAAGCCGCGGGCGAGATCGGTGTGGATGGCTCCGGCGGCCTCGACCGCGGTCGAGCCGTCCCGGATCGGCCAGGCCCGGACCTCGTCGGGGCCGGCGGTCAGGAACGAGATCAGCCCGAGCAGGCGGTAGCTCAGCTCGATGACCCGGTCGAGCCCGGACTCGGCGATCCCGAGCTCCTCCATGAAGACCGCCGCCTCGTCCGGCTCGAGCTCGCCGAGCTCCATCTCGATCCGGGCCGACAGGGCGTCGACGATCGCGTTCCGATGGTCGTAGGCGGCGGCCAGGGCCGCGACCCGCTCCCCTGCCCCGGCGATGTCGCCCTCGCCGATGTTCAGGAGGACGAGGACCGGCTTCTGGGTGAGGAAGCGGAAACCGCGGATCGCCTTCTCCTCGTCGGGGTCGAGGGGCAGGTCGCGGATCGGCGAGCCGGCCTCGAGCCCGGCCTTCAGCCGGACGATCACCGCCTCCTCGCGCTCGTTCGACTCCCGCTCGGCCGGCGTGCCGTGACGACCGCTCTGCTTCAGGCGCTCGAGGCGGCGCTCGACGAGGGCGAGGTCGGCGAGGATGAACTCGGTGTCGAGGCGCTCGAGGTCGCGGGCCGGATCGACGGAGCCCTCCGGATGGGGATGGTTCGGGTCCTCGAACGCGCGGACGACGTGGAGCAGCGCGTCCGAATCGCGAAGGCGGGCGAGGTGCTCGGCCGGGAGGTCCTCCGTCCCGACGTGGCCCTCCGACGAGGCGGGCGGGGCCGGCAGGTCCACGTAGGTGACGTCGGCCTGGATGACCTTCTTCGGCTTGAAGATCGCGGCGAGCTTGTCGAGGCGCTCGTCCGGCACCTTGACGACCCCGACGTGGAGCTCCATGCCGCCGAACCCGCCGGTCTCGGCGTGGCCCCGGGTGAGCGTGTTGAAGACGGTCGTCTTGCCCGATCCGGCGAGACCGACGATGGCGATCTGCATGGTGCGATGCTATCCGGGATCGCCGATCGCCCGGCGGGCCCAGCAGCGCACCCGGATCCGGCTGTGCCCACGGGACGTGCACATGCGACGTGCCAGACATCCGCCGCGCCCTGCGATGTCCCAATTCGCCCGGCCGCGCTCCCCGAGCGTGCAGCGACGACCGCTCGGAACCCGATCCAGTCGTTCGCCGGCTGCCGTGGTCCGAGATGCACATCGGGCGTGCGCGGCCGCCGTGCGACGCGCCTCGCCGGTCGCCCGGCCGGTCTCAGTAGCCGGCGGCCGGGTCCACCACGTTGAGCAGCGGCTCCCCCGCGGCGTAGCGCCGGAGGTTGTCGCAGAACAGCTCGACGCTCCGGTCGAGGACCCGCCCGCTCGACCACGACGTGTGGGGCGTGACGATCACGTTCCCGAGGTCGTAGAACGCGGACGTCGGCGGGAGCGGCTCCTCGCGGAAGGTGTCGAGGATCGCCCCGCCGATCCGGCCGTCGCGCAGGGCGTCGATGAGCGCCCGCTCGTCCACGAGCCGACCGCGAGCGATGTTGATCAGCCACGCCGTCGGCTTCATCACCGCCAGCGCCGCCGCGTCGATCATGTTCTCCGTCTCCGGCGTCAGGGGCGCGGCGAGGACGACGAAGTCGGACTCGGCGAGGAGCTCCGGGAGCGATTCCGGCCCGCCGACCCGCTCGAGCATCACCTCTCCGAGCGATCGCGTGTCCTCGTCGTCGGCCGTCGCCGCGCTCCCCGCCTCCGACCGCCGCCGAACGGCGACGACCCGGCAGCCGAACGCGGTCGCCAGCGCGCCGACCGCCCGTCCGATCGACCCGAGCCCGACGATCCCGACCGTCACGTCGCGCAGCTCGACGCCCTCCAGCGGCTGCCACGTCCGCTCGCGCTGGAGCTCGAGGAGCCCCGGCAGGCGGCGGCTCACGGCCAGGATCATCATCAGGACGTACTCGGCGATCGGCCGCGAGAACACGCCGCGGGCGTTCGTGATCAGGATCCCGCGCTCGCGGGCCGCGTCCGTCAGCGCGCGCTCGACGCCGGCCGAAGCGGAATGGACGTAGCGCAGCCGTGGCGCGCGCGCCAGGAGGCGGTCGAACGCGTCCGACGACAGCCAGCCGCGGAGGAGGACCTCGACGTCCTCGACGGGCTCGTCGGTCAGCCCCTCGCGCGACAGAGTCACGATCCGGGATCCGGGCGCGGCCGCCTGGATCCGCTCGAGGTCGCGCGATCGGTAGCGGGCGGACAGGATCGGCGACAGGGCGATCGCGGTCGGCACCCCGCCGGGCCCGGAGCCCGGCCCGGCGGTCCGGGGCGGTCGCTCGTCCGTCACCGGGCGGCCGCGTCGGCGGAGCCGGCGGTCCGGGCGATCCAGGCCGACGGGTTCTCGATCTCGCCATGGCGCGGCAGCATGTCCGGGCCGGACCAGAGGCGGTTCAGGGCGGCCGTTCCGCCGCCCGCCGCGATCGCCGAGACGAACGCCTCGCCCTTGGCGTACTGCTCCATCTTCACGTCCATCCCGGTCAGGCGCATGATCGCCCGCTCGAACGGGGACCGGCGGGCGTTGCGACGGTCGTGGAACCTGCGGCTGATCCGCTCGACGTCGGGCACCAGGTCCTTGCCGACCTCGTCCATGACGTAGTCGCTGAAGCCCTCGAGCAGGCTCATCACGGCCTGGGTCTCCCGGAAGAGCGTCCGCTGCTCGTCGGTCATCAGCGCTTCCATCCAGTGCTCGACGCCGGGGCCGTCGCCGCGAACCGCCCGGCCGAGGCTCTTCAGGGCCTCCCGGCCGAGGCCGCTCGCCTCCCTGCCGAACAGCCTGAGCTGGCGCTCCAGGCGCTGGGCGAGGTAGGGCCGCAGCCAGGGGTGCGCCTCGAACTCGAACGCGTGGGTCGTCTCGTGGAGGGCGATCCAGGTCCGGAACGGATCGAGCGGGACGTCGAGCGACTTGGCGGTTGCCCGGATGTTCTCCTCCACGAACAGGAGCCGGCCCGGTGTCGCCTCGGCGGTGAGGAGGGCGAGATCGTACTGGCCGAGGACCTTCGAGCCCATGAAGCCGAGCAGGAAGCCGAGCTGGCGGGTGGTGACCCAGCGGTTGGCGAGCGCCATCGTCGCCTTCGCCAGCCCGCCGCCGTGAGGCATCACCTGGTCGAGGAGCTCGGTCTCGAGCTGGCCGATCAGCTGGGCGAACGTCGCGATGTTGGCGTGGACCCAGCCGGCGCGGTCGACGACGGCGGACCGCTCGACGACCCCGGGCAGCTCCGTCCCGAGGGCGGCCGACAGGCGGGGCACGATCCGTTCCATCGCCGCGGCGTAGGCGGCCTCGGTCGCCTGCAGCTCCGCGCTCGTCAGGGCCCCCGGGGCGCTCCGCAGGCGCTGGACCGCGTACCGCTCCGCCGCCGGCCAGTCGACGAGACCCTGGCGCGCGACGCGCTCCGCCCGGCGGCCGAGGACCGTCGCCGCGGCCCCGAGTGCCGACCCGACGAGGAAGCCCGCCTGCCAGACCCGATCGTCGCGCCAGCCCGATCCCTTGTTCCGCGAGCCGCTCACGGGATCGCCTCCTCGCTCACCGGGCCACCGCCGCGACCTCGACGGAGCCGATGTCCGGGAATGCCTCCCCGAAGATCCGCTCGGCGACGACCCGGAAGGCGTCGACGTCGCCCGTCGTCAGCTGGACGTGGCTCGCCGCGACGGCCGTCTCGTCGGGGCGGGCGTGGCCATCGGCGCCGGCGTCGGCCGCCGTGCCGCGGGTCGTCCCGGGCGCCTCGAGGCCGTTGATCGCCAGAAGCTCGACGAGGGCGGATGCCGTGGCCGTGGCGCTGTCGACGATCGCCACCCGCTCGCCCGCGATCGCGGCGATCACCGGCCGGAGGAGCGGATAGTGAGTGCAGCCGAGGAGGAGCGTGTCGATCCGGGCCGAGGCGGGGAGCGGGAAGACGAACTCGCCGGCCGCGTCGCGCTCGCCGAGCAGCGGCGCCAGGGACTCGGCCACGATCGCCTCGACCTCGGGGCCGCCGGTCCGGCCGGCCTCGACGAGCGGCACGAACGCCGGGGTGGCGTGCTCGTAGACCTCGACCGCGGGGTTCTCGTCCTTGATCGCGCTGAAGTAGGCGTGGGAGCGGACCGTGGCCGGGGTGGCGATCACGCCGACCCGCCGGTTGCGGGTCGTCAGCGAGGCCGTCACCGCCCCCGGCCGGACGACGCCGAGGATCGGCAGGTCGTATCGCCTACGGAAGTCGCCGAGGGCGACCGCGGTCGAGGTGTTGCAGGCGACGACGATCGCCTTGACGTCCCGCGCCGCGAGCTCGTCGAGGGCCTCGATCGAGAACGCCCGGACCTCGTCGTCGGGGCGGACGCCGTACGGGGCGCGCAGGTTGTCGCCGAGGTAGATCGTCGATTCGTGGGGCGAGCGGCGGAGGATCTCGCGGAGGACGGTCAGGCCGCCGACCCCCGAGTCGAAGACGCCGATCGGGCGCGGGTCGGACATCGGACCCGCCTAACGCCTGCCGGCCGCCGCCGGTCGGGCGATCCCGCTCGCCGCGAGCAGCTCCGCGGCGACCCGGTGGAGGTCCTGGCTGATCGCGGCGGACGGGTTGGCGAGGACGAACGGGACGCCCTCGTTGTTCGACTGGACGACGAGGAGGCCGTCGCTCACGACGCGGTGCTCGGGCACCCGGCCGAGGGCTCGCTCGAGGTCGGTCGCGTCGATCCCGCCCGGCGAATCGGCGCGGTTGATCAGGTAGCGGACCTTCGACGCCGGATAGCCGATCATCCGGAACGCGTCGGCGACCGCGATCGTGTTGTGGATCGTCGTCGAGTCGTAGGTGACGATCTCGACGATCGTGTCCGACAGGTCGAGGAACGAGAGGTTGATGTCGCTCAGCGCCGACGACATGTCGATGACGATCGCGCCGTAGACCCGCCGGAGGAGGGACAGGATCTTGTCGATGTCGCGGGCGGTGACCATCTCGGCCATCTCGACCCGCGGCGGGGCGAGGAGGATGTCGATGCCCGACGGGTCCCGCCAGAGGACGTCCTGGAGGTCGGACTCGGCCACTCGGTCGGTCGGCAGGTCGAGGATCGAGGGGGCGTCGACGGGGACCCGCAGGAGCGCCCGCAGGTCACCGAACTGGAGGCTTCCGTCGATCAGGACGGTCCGCTGCTCGGCCTGGCCGAGGGCGACCGCCAGGTTGAACGCGATCGTCGTCTTGCCGACGCCGCCCTTCGGGGCGAAGACCGAGTAGATCCGCGACGACCCGGTCGTCGAGAGCTGGGCGAACTCCTTGCGGACCGAGCTGATCCGGTTCATCAGGTCGAACCCGGAGAACGGCATCGCGAGGACGCCGTGGACGCCCTTCGCCGCGTCGATCTCGACCGGGTTCTGGGGGACGGTCAGGACGATGACCGGGACGCCGTAGCCGGCCTGGGCGATCTGCTCGGCGAGGGGCAGGCCCTTGACCCGGCCCTGGAGCAGGGCGTCGACGAGGACGACGTCCGGACGGAGCTGCTGGACCTGGGCGAGGACCTTGCTGCCGTCGCTCAGGACGTCGAGCAGCTTGACCGAGCTCTGGGAGTTCAGCAGCCCGCGGATGTACTGCGCCACCTGCGGGACGTCCTCGACGAGGAGGAGGCGCGTCTGGTCACTCGATGCCATCGCGAGCGAGTGTACCAAGCCGTTCGGGCCGGGCATCCGACCCGGAAGTCCCAATCCGTCATTCTCCGCCGGCAGGCGCGGGACGGACCGGCGTCACCCCTCCTGGCGGCGCGCGATCAGGATCGCCCGCTCGCTGCCGGGGCCGATCGGGGCGAGGTCGTAGTCGCCGCCGACCTCCTCGACGACGAGGCCCGCGTCCTCGGCCATGGCCCGGAGCTCCTCCGCCCCGACCAGGCGCAGCGCGTCACGGCGGATCCAGCGGGCGGGCGGCGCGCCGGGCGGCCCCTCCTCGTAGATCACGGTCAGGTCGACGATCGCCGTCGTCGGGTCGTAGCGGGCCGTGGCGACCTTCGTGACCTCGTGGCCCGTCTCGGGCTCCCGTCGCGCGTACTCGAAGATCATCCGCCCGTCGAAGCGCGCCAGGTCGGCGGGCTCGGGGAGCCAGACGTCGATCGCGGCGAGCCCGCCCGGGGCGAGGTGGCCGGCGATCGTCCGCAGCGCCCGCCGCTGATCGTCGCGGGTCGCCAGGAGGAACAGCGAGTTCAGGGCGATGAACGCGAGCCCGAACGTGCCGGCGGCCGGCAGGTCGAGGTCGAGCAGGTCCGCCTCGACGAGCTCGAGCGTTCCCGCTGGTCGGCGGCCGCCGCGGGCCCGGGCGAACGCCCGCTCGAGCATCGCCGGGTCGATGTCGACGGCGGTCACGTCGTGACCCGCGGCGGCGAGCGGGACCGCGACCCGACCGGTGCCGGCCGCGAGCTCGAGGACCGGTCCGTCCGTTCGCCGGGCGAGGGCGAGGTACAGGTCGACATCGCCCGGGTCCTCGACCAGATCGAGGTCGTACAGGCGGGCAAGGGCGCGGCTCACGGCCGACGGCTCCGCGACCGACCCGGCCCCAGGGTCCGGCGAACCGGCCCGGCGCGCCGATCGGGACGTCATCCGGGGGCCGATCCCCTGTCGGGCGGGTCGCCCCGCTCGCCCGCGTCCCGCGCGTCGCCGGCCGGCTCGATCGTGCCCGGCCCGGCGTACCGGACGGGCAGGCCCGCCCGGCGCTTCACGGCGAGGGCGCTGATCGCCTCGAGCGCGGCGCGATTGGCGATCATCGCCGTCGCCTCGGCATGGTCGTACGGCGGCGAGACCTCGACGATGTCCATGCCCGCGAGGTCCACCTGGGCCACGATCCGGCGGATCGCCCGGAGCAGCTCGCGGCTCATGAACCCGCCCGGCTCGGGCGTCCCGGTGCCCGGGGCGAGCCCCGGATCGACCACGTCGATGTCGAGGCTCAGGTAGATCGAATCGGGCCCGTCCAGCGCCTCGGCGATCGCGTCGTCGATGACGGCTTCCGCGCCGCGCTCCTCGACCTCGGTCATGAAGTGCCAGCGCAGCCCGTGCTCCTTCATCCACTCGAACGTCTCGACGGGGGGCCAGTAGCCGCGGAGCCCGACCTGGATGAAGTTCCGGCCATCGACGGCGCCGGATTCGATCAGTCGGCGCATCGGCGTGCCGTGCCCGGCGAGGACGCCCCAGTCGTCGTTGGCGGTGTCGGCGTGGGCGTCGAAGTGGACGATCCCGATGCTCCCCGGCCGGCGGACCTCGGCGACGGCGGTGGCGCTCGGCCACGTGATCGAGTGGTCGCCGCCGAGGACGATCGGGATCGCGCCCGTCGCGGCGACCTCGCGGACCTTGCGGTGGATCAGCGCGTGGCCCCGCTCGATCCAGGCGGGCACGATGTTGGCGTCCCCGGCGTCGACCACGTTCAGCAGCTCGAACGGCTCGACGCCGAGCTGGAGCGAGTGGATCGATCCCGACGTGTACTGCGCCTCGCGGATCGCCCGTGGCCCGAACCGGGCGCCCGGCCGGTGGCTGACCGCGTCGTCGAACGGGGCGCCGACGATCGCCACGTCGACCGCCCGCGCCCGGAGCTCGGCCGGGTCGGTGATCCACGGCAGGTTCATGAACGTCGTCGGCCCGACGTAGGTCGGCAGGTCGAAATCGCTGTAGGTCTCCCAGTCGCCATCCCAGCCGTTCAGGCGGGCGTAGTCGACCGCGGCGGTCGGGTCGGGACGGGGTTGGCGGGGACGCTCGGCCACGGGTCCTCCGGGGAGACGATCGCACCACTCCGGGGAGCGGCGGCGGAATGCCGTCGTCTCGCTGGGGCGCCGCCGGTTCGGTCCGAGCGTCCAGCGGGGCGCGCCGCGGCCATCCTACCACCCGACCTCGCCGGTTCCGGCGGGATCGGATCCGCGGTCAGCCCTCGCCGCGGAACTCGCGCCAGGCCGCGGCGACGAGCTCCGTGTCGGCGAACAGCTCGACCGCGGTCTGGGCCACGAGCGTCGCCGCCAGGAGCGTCGTCGCGTCCGCCTCCGGGGTCGCGGCCGCGTCGCGGAACAGGATCGAGTGGCCGGGCGTGCCCTCCGGCGCGATCGCCAGCTCGGGGTGGATCGTCGGGCAGACCCAGCTGACGTTGCCCATGTCGGTGCTGCCGGAGTTCGCGTCGGGACCCTCGTCGACGATCCCGTAGGCCGCGGCGTTCGCGACCCAGCGGGCCTCGAGCAGGGTGTTCTGCTTCATCGTCATCGCCCCGCCGCTGAACGTGACCTCGGCGGTTGTCCCGGTCGCGAGCGCGGCGGCGGCGGCGAGGTCGCGGAAGCGGGCCTTCATCGCCTCGTACTCGGCCTGGTCGGGGCTGCGGAGCATGAACCAGGCCCGCGTCCGGTCGGGGATGATGTTCGCCGCGGTCCCGCCCTCCTGGATGATCCCGTGGACGCGGGCGGCGGTCGGCAGCTGCTGCCGCCACAGCCCGACCGAGCTGAACAGCAGGATCATCGCGTCGAGCGCGTTCCGGCCCTTCCACGGATCGGCGGCCGCGTGCGCCTGGAGGCCGTGGAACACGACCTCGACGTCCTCGGACGCGAGCGGCTGCGATTCGACGTGGTTGCGATCGCACGGGTGGAAGAGGAGGGCGGCGTCGATCCCGGCGAACAGGCCGTCGTCGATCATGATCTGCTTGCCGCTGCCGCGCTCCTCGGCCGGCGTCCCGAGGAAGACGATCTCGCCGGGCAGCTCGTCGGCGATGGCGGCGAGCGCGATCGCGGCGCCGACCCCCGAGGCGGCCATTGTGTTGTGGCCGCAGCCGTGGCCGAGGCCCGGCAGGGCGTCGTATTCGGCGAGCACCGCGATCCGCGGGCCCGGGCCGCCCCGGCCCCCGCGGCGGGTCGCCCGGATCGCGGTCACGAGGGAGCCCGCCGGATGCTCGACCGCGAACCCGTGGCGGGCGAGCACGGCCGCGATCCACGTCGCCGCCTGGGTCTCCTCGAAGGCGGGCTCGGGATGGGCGTGGATCTGGTGCGACAGCTCGAGGATCTCGGCGCGGGACGCATCGACGGCCGCCGCGAGGCGGGTCTTCAGCGCCGCCTGGGGCTCGGCCGGCGCGAACGCCGCGAGCGGCCCGGTCGGGGCGGCGCGGCGAGATGCCGGCTCGAAAGACGACTGATCCACGCGACCTCCCTGTGTCCGTGTCGCCGCCGCCGGACCCGGCGGGCGATCAGCGCTCGACGGACAGGACGGACTCGACGAGGACGACGAGCGCCAGGATGAACAGCGCGAGCGCCGGCGCGAACGCTCCCTGCAGGCGGAGGATGACGAAGACGGCGCTGACGACGGCGACCCAGCCGCCGCGCCGGAACGCCCGGCTCCAGTCCCCACGATAGGCGATTCGGCGGTGGCGGGCGAACACCGCCAGCCAGAACAGCGGCACCACGGTCAGCCCGATCGCCAGGCCGATCAGGACGGCGCCGACAAAGCCCGCGGCAGGGTCGATTCGCGGGTCCCGGGTCGTGACGACGAGGGCGACGAGGATCCAGAGGACGCCCGCGGCGGCGAACAACCCCAGGTTCGTCAACCGGTCGCGCGCTTCCATCACGAGCGAGTCTAGGGGGTCCCGGCCCCGCAGCGGCCACCGCGACAGCCAGGCGGTCGTCGCGGTCCGCGCCGCCGGGCGCAGCAGGTTCTCGCCGGTCATCCGACCGGGCTCCGATCGGAGGTCGGCCGGACCGCCTCGACGAGGTCCTCGGCGCGCACGGGCTTGATCAGGACCTCGTCCACGATCGAAGGGTGACCGCGGGCGGCGTCGGCCCGATCGGGGTCGCCGGTCATCATCACGACCCGCAGCATCGGACGCATCGCGAGCAGACGAGCCGTGAGCTCGATCCCGGTCATCCCCGGCATCTCGATGTCGGTCACGACCACGGTCGGGTGGACGCGGCCGTCGGCCACCAGGCGCAGCGCCTCGCGCCCGTCTGCCGCGACCGCGACGTCCATGCCGGCCAGCGTCAGGGCCCGGGCGACGTAGGCCCGGACGAGGGGCTCATCGTCGACGACGAGCACGACAAAGGCGCCGATCCTCTCGGCCCCCGCGTGTTCGCCGGCAGGCCTCCCCGCCGAGCCGCCTGCCATCGGCGATCCCGTCCTCCGTGCCCCAGAGGGTCATTCCCCGCCGACTGCGCCGGCCGGGCGGTGCATGCTCGCATCACCGGAGGTCGCCGCCAATCGGGTGAATGCCCTATCGCCCGACCGCCCTCCCCTGCCCTGCAGCGGTCGCACGACGGACCGGTGCGAGATGCGCCTCGAGCTCACCCAGCGACTGGAGGATGAGATCTGGCTCGACCGTGTCATCGCGCACGCTGGCCGGCAGCGGCGACTCCTCGGGCCGCGACGCCAGCCACGCCGTCCGCCAGCCGACCGCGTGGGCGCCGACGACGTCGGCGGCCCAGTCGTCGCCGACGTGGAGGACCGAGCCCGGCGCGGGCAGGCCGAGCGCGACCCGCGCCGCCTCGAAGATCTCCGGCCGCGGCTTGATCGTGCCGACCCGCTGGCTGACGACGATCGCCCGGAGGAAGGGCAGCCAGCCGCTGGCCTCCGCGTAGCGGTCGATCGTCGCGGCGAGCGGCCAGTTGGACAGGATCGCGAGGTCGCGGTCGCGGGCGAGCCGGGCGAGGAGCGCCGTGACGCCGGGCTCGGCGGGCAGCCCGTCAACGAAGGCGCGGCTGTATCGCTCCACGCACCACGCGACATCGGCGGGGTCGGAGCGCTCCGCCGCCCGCGCCTGGTCCCAGCGCTCCTCCGGCGGCGGTGGGTCCATGCCGCGCAGCCGGGCCAGCACCCGGACGAGCCGCTCGGCGAGGTCCACCTCGCGGAACTGCGGCACCTCCTCGCGGAACTGGCGCTCGCGCTCCTCCGCCCAGGCCCGGAGGAACGCGGTCCGGTCGAGGTCGGACCACCGGCCGCAGATCGCGTCCGCGGTCAGCTCGACGACCTGGTGCAGGGCGGCCCGGCCGACCGGCACGAGGGTGTTGCCGAAGTCGAAGGTGATCGCCGTCACACCGGCGAGCGTCCGGGTCGCCGTCACGGTGCGACGCTGGACGGGCAGATCGACTTGAAGGGGCAGTAGCCGCACGTCGTCCGGTCCGGCTTGGCGGCGAACTCGCGGGCGCGGATGCCGGCCGCCGCCGACGCGATCCTGGCGCGCGCCTTCGTCAGCCGCTTCGGATCGACCTCGACCCGGCCGGTGACCCCGGTGTCGAGGAAGTGGAGCTGGAGCGCGTCGGGCAGGCGGCCGCTGACCGCCTCGTAGCCCATCGCGTAGATCTGGAGCTGGAGCGACTCTCGCGCCCGCTGGCGGGCCTTCGCCGTGTCCCGGACGTCACTCGTCTTGTAGTCGGTGATCGTGACCCGCTCCCGGCCGGTCAGCTCGAAGGTCGGGGCGATCGTGTCCGCCGACGGCGCGGGCGGCTCGCTCGCCGACGCGATCGGAGCGTCGCCGGGCTCGGCCGCCGACTCGATGTCGACCCGGTCCCAGCGACCGCGGATCCGGTCGCCACCGAGGGCGAAGCTGAACTCCCGCTCGACGTACGCCGGGATCACGGCCCCCGGCTCGAGCTGGGCGGCGCGGAAGCGGCGGAGCGTCTCCCGACCGGCATCCAGCCGGGCGTCCTCGTGATCGCGCGAGAGGAACCCCTCGTTCGTCCAGGCCGCCTCGAAGGCCGCGCCGAGCTCCTCGTCGGTCATGACCTCGCCGCGGGCGTGGCGCCGATGGAACTCCTGGACCGCCCGATGGAGCGCGGACCCGTAGATCATCGCGTGGTGCGGCGGCACGGGAAGGCGGACCACGTGCCCGAGCTTGTAGCGGAGCGGGCAGCTGAGGTACGCATCGATGCCCGAGAAGGACAGCGTCAGGGGCTCGCCGCTCGGTCCGGGCTCCACGGCGGTCCGGACCGGGGCGACCGCCATGCCGGCGGCGTCGATCCGGGCAAGGGCGCTGGTCGCCGTCACGGCCGGGTCCACGGCGGTCGGCGGCAGGTCGAGCGCCTCGAGGACGAACGGCGACAGGCGGCGGACCCCGACGCCGCCGTAGTCGACGGCGTGCGACAGGACGAGCTCGTCGCGGGCCCGGGTCATCGCGACGTAGAACAGCCGCCGCTCCTCGCGGAGCTGGATCTCCTCCTCCGCGCCGTCGACGGCGTCGGCGAGGACCGCCGGCAGCGCCAGCGCATCGCGGCGGTTCGGGATCGGGAAGCGACCGGCGACGAGACCCGGGAGGTAGACGATCGGGAACTCGAGGCCCTTCGCCTTGTGGACGGTGAGCACCGCGACCGCGTCCGCGTCCGGGTCGAGATCCGCGGTGGCTGGATCGTCGCCCGCCTCGATCAGCGTCTGGAGGTGGCCCGCGACGAACGTGACCCGGTCGTCCGCCAGGAGCGACGACTGGGCCCGGACGATGTCGAAGAAGCGGGCCACGTTGCGGAGCTGCTCCTCGGCGCCGACGGTCGCCTCGGCGGCGAGGCGGGTGAGCGTCCCGGACCGCCGCAGGAAGGCATAGAGCACCTCCCCGGCGGGTCGCTCGTGGGCGAGTGCGGAGAGCTCGCGGAGGTCTGCCACGAGCCGCCCGACCGCGGTGCGCGAGGCGGCGCCGATCCGGAGGATCCCCGGTTGCCGCTCGAGCTCCTCGATAACCTCCCAGAGCGTCCGGTTGCGCCGCCGCGCGCTCGTCACGATCGCCGTCAGGTCCTCGCCCCCGAGGTGATAGGGCTCGCCGGTGGCGACGGCGTACAGGTCGACCGAGGAGCCGAGGTCCGCGATCGCCCGCAGGAACGCGAGCAGGCGGCGGACCTCCGGCCGGGCGTACAGCCCGGAGGTGCCGGAGAACCGCCACGGCACGCCGGCGGCGTCGAGGCTGCGCAGGATCGGGTCGGCGTGGCCGTTGGCGCGGACGAGGATCGCGACGTCGCGGGGGGCCGTCCCGGCCGCGATCCGGGCGGCGATCTCGGCCGCGATCCGATCGGCCTCGTCGTGGCCGGACGGATGCGTCTCGAGCCGGACGGTGCGGCCCGCGGGATCGATCCCCCGCTCGGCCACGAGCCGCTTGCTGATCCCCGCCTGGACCTCCAGCCGGTCCGGGTCGTTGAACCGGACGAGCCGGTGGGCCGCCTCGAGGATCGCCGGCCGCGAGCGGTAGTTGCGGCGCAGGACGATCGTCCGCGCGTCCCGGTGGCGGTCGCGGAATCCGAGGATGTTGCTGATCGCGGCGCCGCGGAAGCGGTAGATCGACTGGTCGTCGTCGCCGACCACGGTCAGGTTGCGATGGCGGTCGGTGACGATCGAGACGAGCTCGGACTGGGCCCGGTTGGTGTCCTGGAACTCGTCGACGAGGACGTACCGGAACCGGCCCTGGATCTCCGCTCGGGCGGCCGCCGAGGTCCGGACCAGCCGGAGCGCGAGCGCCACCTGGTCCCCGAAGTCGATGCAGCCGTTCGCCTCGAGAAGCTCCTGGTAGCGGGCGTAGGCGCGCGCCAGCTCGCCCTGGCGCTCGGCCTCCTCGGCGAGCACGGCGTCCTCCGGGGCGGCGCTCGCCGCTGCAGCGAGTCCGGCGGCATGGGCAGCGTAGGCCTCCGGCGCGACGTCCTCGTCCTTGCAGCGGCTGAACAGGGTCGCGAGCGCCCCGAGGAAGCGGGTCGGGTCGCCGAGCGGCCGGTACCGTTCCAGCTCGAAGGCGAAGAGGTGCTCGCGCAGGAAGATCACCGTCTCGGCGCGGCTGAGGACGCGGACGTCCGACGGCAGCCCGAGCTCGAGGGCGTACTCCCGGATCAGTCGGTCGCCGAAGGCGTGGAACGTGCCGATCGCGGTGTCCGTGTAGCCGTACGGGACGAGCTGGTCGACGCGGACCTGCATCTCCGCGGCGGCCTTCTCGGTGAAGGTCAGGGCGAGGATTTCGGACGGCCGGGCGCGCCGCGTCGCGATCAGCCAGGCGATCCGCCGGGTGATGACCTGCGTCTTGCCGGTCCCGGCGCCGGCCACGACGAGGAGCGGCCCCTCGCCGTGGGTGACGGCCTTCAGCTGCTCCGGGTTGAGCCCGCCGAGGAGCGCGTCCAGGCCGGCCGGCGGGTCCCCGGAAGGCGTCGCCGGCGCGAGCGGGCCGAAGCCCTCCCAGACAGGGATCTGCTCGAGGGGGACCGGTTCGCGCCGCCCGCGGGAGCGGCTCATCGTGACGGGACGGGATGCCGGAGGGGATGTCGGATCGGGGGCCATGCGGCGATCATCATCGAGGCCCGTGCCACCTAGGCTGTCAAGCCGGCCTGGCGCTCGGTCGCGCCCGATCGGACCCGCCCGGCGCCGCCGACGGGGCGGCCATCGCCAGGCGCAGCGCCTCGGCCTCCTCCTCCGAGAGGGCGCCGTCGGACCGGCCGGCGGTGACGGCCTTGGCGTACACCCGGGTGCCGGACCGCGAATGGAGGCTGCTGAGGACGAACCCGCTGCCCGCCGCGTCGGTCAGGGCGAGGGCGAAGCTCTGGTTGCCGCCGGTGTCCTCGAACGGGTTGAACCGGACGATGCCGACCCGCTGGATCGCCCGCCGGCCGGACGACTCGAGGATCGCCGACCGGGCCGACAG
Source organism: uncultured Chloroflexia bacterium (assembly GCA_963710105.1). GTDB lineage: Bacteria > Chloroflexota > Limnocylindria > Limnocylindrales > CSP1-4 > CF-46. The sequence goes on along the minus strand of CAVPYV010000001.1, from coordinate 1,080,860 downwards.
CTCGTCGAGCTCGCGGGCGACCGCGTCGACCTTGTCGAAGTGCGTCGCGAGGATCGCGTCGAGGCTCGTCCCCTCGGCACCGCGGACGAGGCCCTCGAGGCGCTGCCGCAGCCGGCCCATCCGGCGGGCCTGGACGATGGCCAGGACGAGCAGCACGAGCAGGGCGAAGGTGAGCCCGACGATGGCCGCTCCGACGAACGGCTCGACGGCGGCATTGAGGTCGATCGCGGGGTCCTCCGAGGCGGCGCCGGCAGGGCGGGACGGCGGGCGGCCCGAGTCTAGCAGGTGGTCCTGCTCGCTCGGATCACTCGCCGTTCCTCGCCGCGCCGGGCGGCCGATGCTATCCTCCGGCCGACCCCTCGACCGTCCGGAGTACCCACCGACCGATGGCCAAGCGCTCCCGCCTCGCCGCCCGACCCGGGCAGCGCCGACCCCTCCAGCGCCCGGCGCCGCGCCCGGCCGACGGCACGACGCGCCCGGCCGGCAGCCTGACCCGCGAGGAGGAGGCGCGCGCCGCCCAGCTCGAGGCCGCGATCGTCGCCGAGGAGAAGGCCGCCGAGGCGTCGCGCCAGGTCCGCGACCGGGCGCGCCGCCCGACCGTCGACGCCGTCGGCGGGGTCAGCTATACCTCGGTTCCGCTGTCGGTCCGGGCGGCCGACGAGTACGGCTACGTGAAGCGCGACATCCGCCGGATCACGATCGTCGGCGGCTTCCTGATCGCGATCCTCGCCGTCCTCGAGGTCCTCGTGAACGGGATGCACCTCTTCACCCTGTGATCGCGCCCGCCTGACTCGACCAGAACGTCCGTAGACTGGCGGCAATGCCGACCGTACGGACGAAGGCCGGAGGCGCCAAGCCCGAGCCGCTGTTCCAGCCGCCGCCCGGCGCCCAGCCGCTGGCGGCCCGGATGCGGCCGCGCAGCCTGGACGAGTTCGTCGGCCAGGAACACCTCGTCGGCGAGCGCGGGCCGCTCCGCCGGGCGCTCGAGCGCGGCCACCTCGCCTCGCTGATCCTGTGGGGCCCGCCCGGGACCGGCAAGACGACCCTCGCCCGCCTCCTCGCCGACGCGATCGGGGCCGACATGATCGCCCTGTCCGCGGTCTCGTCCGGCGTGGCCGAGGTCAGGGCCGCCATCGCCCGGGCCCAGGAAGGGCTGGCGCTGAGCGGCCGGCGGACCGTCCTCTTCATCGACGAGATCCACCGCTTCAACAAGGCCCAGCAGGACGCCCTCCTCCCCTACGTCGAGGACGGCACGATCACCCTGACGGGCACGACGACCGAGAACCCGTACTTCGAGGTCAACTCGGCGCTCCTGTCGCGGATGCGGGTCTGGCGGCTCGAGGCCCTGGCCGACGACGACGTCGCGACGGTGGTCCGGCGGGCCCTGGCCGACGAGGGCCGCGGACTCGCCGGCGCCCTCGGCCCGGATGGCGGCGCCGCGCTGGATGACGCCGCTTTCGAGCACCTCGTTTCGCTCGCCGGCGGCGACGCCCGATCCGCGATGAACGTCCTGGAGGGCGCGGTCGCGCTCGCCGCATCGGAGGGCGTCCGCGACGCGGAGGGTCGCGTCTCGCCGCGGCTGGAGGACGTCGAGTCGGCCGCGCAGCAGCGGGTGCTCGCCTACGACCGGGCCGGGGACGGCCACTACGACACGGTCTCGGCGTTCATCAAGAGCCTCCGCGGCAACGACCCGGACGCCGCGCTCTACTGGCTCGCCGCGATGATCGCCGCCGGCGAGGACCCGCGGTTCATCGTCCGCCGCCTGATCATCAGCGCCTCGGAGGACGTCGGCAACGCCGACCCGCGGGCGCTCCAGGTCGCCGTCGCGGCCGCCCAGGCGCTCGACCACGTCGGCCTGCCGGAGGCGCAGTACGCGCTCGCCCAAGCCACGACCTACATCGCGACCGCGCCGAAGTCGAACCGGTCCGGGCTCGCCTACTGGGCGGCCGCGGGCGACGTCGAGGCGGTCGGCTCGCTGCCGGTGCCGCTCCACCTGCGGAGCGCCGGCGATCGTCGGATGAAGCACCACGGGATCGGCGTCGGCTACCGCTATCCGCAGGAGTTCGAGGGCGCCGACGTCGACCAGCAATACCTGCCCGACGAGCTCGCCGACCGGCGCTACTACCTCCCGACCGATCAGGGCTACGAGGCGACGATCGCCGGTCGCCAGGCGGCGCGGGCCGAGGCCCGCGCGGCGGCCCGCACGGCGGGCCGAACTCCGCGCAACCCGAACCCGACGCCGGAGGTCCGCAAGAGCGACCTGATGCGGACGCGCGAGACGAGCCGGAAGAAGCTGGCCGAGACCGAGAAGCGCGACGCCGATGGCCGGTGATGCCCTCGAGCTCTCGTTCGAGGGCGAGCTCTGGTACTGGCGCGGTCCGTCGCCGTTCCATTTCGTCACAGCGCCGCGGTCGGCCACGGCGGCGATCCGGGCCCTCGCTCCGCTCGTGAGCTACGGCTGGGGAATGATTCCGGTGGAGGTCACGATCGGGTCCACCACGTGGAGGACCGCGATGTTCCCCAAGGACGGGGCGTACGTCGTCCCGATCAGGGACGCCATCCGCCGGGTCGAGCGGCTCGCCGCGGGCGACACGGTCTCGATGGAGCTGTCGATCGGCTCCTGACCGCCGGGCTGCTTCAACGCCGCTACGATCCGCCTGTGCCGGAATCCCTCGTTCCGCGTCCCGAGGCGGCGCCAGCCGACGCCGATGTTGCCGACGTCCTGCGCCTCGGCCGCGATCTCGACGCCGCGGTCCTGGCCGCCGCTGCCGTTCCCTGGGGCGATCGCCGCTCGACCTGGCGGCTCGACCTCGCCGACGGCCGGACGCTGGCGGCGCAGCGCGTCGCCCCGCCGGATGCGGAACGCCGGGCAGCCCGCATTGCCGTGGTCATCGAGCGGCTGGCGGCCGCCGGGATCGCGGTGCCGAAACTCGCCCGGGTCGTTGCCGACGCCGGGATCGCGTGGGTGATCACCCCGTGGATTCCCGGTGCGACGGCCGCGGCCCTGCTCGAGTCCGACCGGCCCGGCGAGCTCGCGCGCGCCATGGGAGACCTCAGCCGGGTCCTCGCCGCCGCCGATGTGGGCGATCTCGATCTCGCGGGCCCATGGGACGATCCCGGCTCGCTCCGGGAGGCGGCGAACGGCTGGTTGGCGAGGACGGCCGACGACCTCGGTCACGCCGGGACGACGGAGCTGCGCAACGCCATCGAGCGCACGACGGCGGATCGCGAGCCCACGCTCTCGGCGAGTCCGCGCGGACCACGTCTCCGTCACGGCGACTTTGCCCCGATCAACATGCTGCTCCGGCCGGACGGGCGGCTCGTCCTCGTCGATTTCGAGCACGTCCGCCGATCCGCCCTGCCCGTCGACGTCGCGTGGTGGGCGTGGGTCGTCGCCTACCACCATCCGACCGCCTGGGATCGGGTCGGCCCGACCTTCCTTGCCGCCGCCGGATCCGACGATTCCCCCGCCGCCCGAGGCCACCTGGCGGATCTCGCCCTCCTCCAGCTGCTCGAACGCGCAGCCGCAGCCGCGGCGGGCGGCCGGGAGGCCGAGCGAGAGCGTTGGATCGAGCGCGTCGGTGCGACGCTGAGCCGCCGCCCTCGCTAGGCCGCCGTCACGTAGGGGATCGTCTGCGGTCCCTCGGGCAGGACGCAGATCTCGAGGTCGGGATCGTCGGCGAGCATGCGCTCCACGACGTCCTCGATGTCGGGGACCGGCTCGAGGTGGGCGGCCCGCACGGCCGCATCGGGGAGGCCGTCCGTCCTGACCAGCACGCGGGCGCCCATCTGGATCCGGGCCTGGACCTGGACCTGCCACTGGTCCGGGATCGTCACCGGCGACGCGGCGATCATCGCGAGGAGCTCCGCCGGAGTCGAGCGCGCGGCGAGGAGCTCGGCATAGGACCCGTGGTCCGGCAGCCCGTCGCGGCACTCGGCCGCGCAGACGATCGTGCCGCCCGGCTTGACGACGATCGCCCCGGCGGACATCCCCTTGACGGCCTGGTACAGGTTCTGGTCGAGCGGGTAGCCGCTGTTCGTCGTGATCACCAGGCCGAAGCGCCGATCCACGGGCTGCATCGCCTCGACCCGGGCGGCCTCGCGAGCCGCGGCGTGCATCGCGAGGATCTCCCCGCCGAACGCCCCGGTGATCTCCTGGCGGTCGTTCAGGAGGACGTCGAGGGCGAAGTCCACGCCGGTCGCGGCGGCGATCGCCCGCACGGCGTCGTGGACGGGGTTGCCCTCGATGACGCCCCACGTCGCCCGCGGATCGCCGATCCGCCGGGCGTTGTGGAGCTCGAGCGTCGTGTCGATGCCGGCGAGGCCGGGCGCGACCATCTTCGGGCCGCCGCTGAACCCGGCGAAGAAGTGCGGCTCGACGAACCCCGTCGTGATCCGCAGGTCCGCGTCCACCCAGCGCCGGTTGAGGAGGACCGGCACGTCGCCGACGACGCCGAGGTCGGCGAGCGAGGCTCGGTCCCGCGCGTCGTGGTTGACGACCTCGCAGCCGTCGACGACCACGTCGCCGAGCATCGCCCGGAGCTCGGCCGGCGTGTTCCCGCGGTGGGTGCCGGTCGCGATCAGGACGACGACGTCTCGCGGCGCGATGACCCCGTCGAGGGTCTCGAGGATCGCCTCCACCATCGCCGCCCGCGGCTGGGGGCGCGTGATGTCGCAGACCGAGATCGCGACGCGCTGGCCCGGCCGGGCGAGGCTCCGCAGCGGGGGGCCCGCGACCGGCCGCTCGAGCGCGCTCCGCAGGCTTGCCGCGGGGTCCGGCGCGGCGGGCTGATGACGCGGCGTGATGACGTTCGTGCGCTCCGCCGGCAGCCGGACGTCCAGGCCGCGCTCGCCGTAGGCGAGGCGAACGGTGCGCCGATCGCCGCTGGCGGGAGGCACGCTTCAGCCCGGCTCGACGCGGCAGCGGTTCTCGAGCCGGCCGATCCCGTCGATCTCGACCACGATCTCGTCGCCGTCGCCGAGGAACCGCGGCGGCTCCCGGAACACGCCGACGCCGCCCGGTGTCCCGGTCGCGATCACGTCGCCCGGCTCGAGGGTGAAGAACCGCGAGATGTAGGCGATCAGGTCGGCCACGCCGTGGATCATCGCGGCCGTGCTCGCGTCCTGGAGGAGCTCGCCGTTGACGAGGCAGCGGATCCCGAGCGCCTGCGGGTCCGGGATCTCGTCGGCGGTGACCAGCCACGGCCCGATCGGGCAGAACGTGTCGAGGCTCTTGCCCCGGACCCACTGCCCGTCGGCGAACTGGAGGTCGCGGGCCGACACGTCGTTCAGGCAGGTGTACCCGAGGACATAGGCGAGGGCATCCGCCCGTGCGACGTCACGCGCGCGTCGCCCGATCACGACCGCGAGCTCGGCCTCGAAATCGACCTGTCCGGTGTCGCGCGAGCGCCAGCGGATCTCGGCGCCGGGCCCGACGATCGCCGAGGTGTGCTTCGTGAACAGGACCGGATCGGCCGGCGCGGCGACGCCCTCCTCGGCGGCGTGCTCCGCGTAGTTCCGGCCAACCGCGACCACCTTGCCCGGCCGGGCGACCGGCGCCGGGCGTTCGCCGTCGGGAAGCGCGTGGCGGACGACGCCATCCCGGCCCGCCGCGCCGAGCGCCTCGACCGCGGATCGGATCACGGCCACGGCTCGACCCTCACCCGCGATCAGGTCGGCCATCGTGGTCGGCAGGTCCGGGCCGAGGTCGGCGACGTCGATCGTCCCCCCGTCCTCGACGACCGCGAGCCGCAGGCCGCGCCCGGGGTCGGCCCGCTGGATCAGTCGCATCGTCCGGCCTCGCGCGGCATCACTTGGCGCCCCGGACGCCGCCGTCGACGTACATCGCCGAGCCCAGGACGAAGCCCGACTCATCGGACGCCAGGTAGAGCGCGGCGGCGGCGACGTCCTCCGGGCGGCCGAGGTCGCCGGTCAGCTGGCGCTTCTTCAGGGTCGCCAGGCCTGCCACGGGGTCGGCGTAGCTGTCGCGGAGGTAGCGGTCCACGAACGGAGTGTGGATCGTTCCGGGCAGGAGTGCGTTGACCCGGATGCCGTGCCCGGCGTAGTCGGCCTGCATCTGGCGGGTCAGCGACAGGACGGCGCCCTTCGAGGCGGCGTACGACGCCCGGTTCGCCAGCCCGATCTCCGCGATCGTCGACGACATGTTGACGATCGAGCCGGACCCGGCCGCCATCATGTGCGGCAGGACCGCCCGGGCGACGAGGAACACGCCTCGAACATTGACCGCCATGACCCGGTCCCAGAGCTCGACCGAGGTCTCGTGGACCGCTCCGATCCCGGCGATCCCGGCGTTGTTGAACAGGACGTCGATCCGGCCCCAGGCCGCCACGACGGCAGCGGCCAGTGCCTCGCACCCGTCGGGATCCGTCACGTCGACGGCGAACGCCCGGGCGCGGTCCAGGTGGTCCCCGTCGGCCGCGGCGCCGGGGGCGCCGGCTTCCTCGATGAGCCGGACCGTCTCGAGCGCGGAGGCGAGGTCGACGTCGGCGGCCGCGATCCGGGCGCCCTCCGCCGCGAACAGCAGCGCGGACGCCCGGCCGATCCCCGAGCCGGCACCGGTGATCAGGCAGGTCTTGCCGGCCAGGCGCATCTCAGACCTCCGCGACGATGGGTGGGGCGGTCGCCACGCGGGCCGCGACGTCGGCCGGCTCCGCGCCGAGCCATGCCGGCCCGTTCGGGTAGGCGAACTGGGCGATCGACTCCGATCGCATCTCGGTCGAGTAGCCGGGCCGCGTCGGGGGAACGTAGCGGCCGTCGCGGACGACGACCGGGTCGACGAAGTGCTCGTGGAGATGGTCGACGTACTCGACGACGCGCCGCTCGAGCGAGGCGCTGACCGCGATGTAGTCGAAGAGGGCGAGATGCTGGACGTGCTCGCAGAGCCCGACACCGCCGGCATGGGGGCAGACCGGGACGCCGAACTTGGCCGCCATCAGCAGGACCGCCAGGACCTCGTTCACCCCGCCCAGGCGGCAGCTGTCGATCTGGCAGAAGGAGATCGCGCCGGCCTGGAGGAACTGCTTGAACATGACCCGGTTGTGGCAGTGCTCACCCGTCGCGACGCCGATCCCGAGCGGTTCGAGGGCTCGGGCGATCCGGGCGTGGCCGAGGATGTCGTCGGGGCTCGTCGGCTCCTCGATCCACCACGGCCGGTAGGGGGCCAGCCGGCGCATCCAGGCGATCGCCTCGTCGACGCCCCAGACCTGGTTGGCGTCGACCATGAGGATCCGCTCGGGCCCGATCTCCTCGCGGACGAGGGCGACGCGCCGGACGTCCTCGTCCGGATCTCGCCCGACCTTGACCTTGAAATGGGTCCAGCCGGCCGCCACGCCCTCGCGGCAGAGCCGCCGGACCTTCTCGTCGGAGTAGCCCAGCCAGCCCGTCGAGGTCGTGTACGCCGGATAGCCGCCGGATCGCATCTCGGCTTCGCGGGCAGCCTTGCCGGGTTCGCTGGCACGGAGGATCGCCAGGGCCTCGACCGGCGTCAACGCGTCCTCGATGTAGCGGAACGGGATGCACCGGACGAGCTCCTCCGGCGTCATGTCGACGAGGAGCTTCCAGAGGGGCTTGCCCTCGTTCTTGGCATGGAGATCCCAGACGGCGTTCACGATCGCGGCCGTCGCGAGGTGGATGACGCCCTTCTCAGGCCCGACCCAGCGGAGCTGGCTGTCGCCGACGATCAGCGACCAGAAGGCGCCGAGATCGGCGGTGATCGACTCGAGCGTCCGCCCGAGGACGAGCGGCGCGAGCGACGTGATGGCCGCGGCGCAGAGCTCGTTCCCGCGACCGCTCGTGAAGGTCAGGCCGTGGCCCGCCAGACCGTCGGGATGGTCGGTCCGGAGGATCACGTAGGCAGCCGAGTAGTCGGGAGCGACGGTCATCGCGTCCGAGCCGTCGAGGGTCGCCGAGGTCGGAAAGCGAACGTCCGAGACCTCGACCGCGGTGATGGTGATCGGCACGCTTGTGACTCCCAGGGATCGAGTGACGGGTTTCGCGGCGCCCGCCCCGCGGAGGAGGAGCGGGGCGGGCGTCGCGAGAGGAGCGCCGACGCGACGGCTACTTGAAGCTCGCCGCGTTGTCCTTGGTCACCATCTCGGTGCCGGTGTCCACGGTCGGGGCCACGGTCTTGCCGTTGACGGCATCGAGCAGGGTGGAGACCCCGAGCGAGCCCATCTTCGAGGGGAACTGCGCGACCGACCCCGCCTGCGTGCCCGCGATGATCGCGTCGACCTCGCCGCCGGAGGCGTCGAAGCCGACCACGGTGATCGTCCCGGCGGCGATCCCCGCGTTCTTGATCGCCTCGAGCGCGCCGAGGATCGGCGGGCCGCAGGCGCCGTAGATCGCCTGGATGTCGGGATGGGCGGTCAGGATGTCCTGGGCCGCGTTCAGGCCCTTCGTCTGGTCGCAGTCGGTGGGCGCCTGGGCGACGACCGTGCCCGCCGTGCCGAGCGTGGCGAGCATGCCGTCGACCCGGGCATCGAGCGACGGGTTGCCGAGCACGCCCTGGAGGACGCCGATCTTGGCGCCGGCCGGGAGATGGCTCGCCAGCCAGGTGCCCGCCAACTTGCCGCCGGCCAGGTTGTCGGTCGCGACGACGGACGACTTGCCCGTCCAGGCGGGAATGTCGTTGTCGATCAGGACGACCTTGATGCCGGCGTCGACGGCCTTCTGGAGCTCCGTCTGGAGGTTCGGGCTCGTCGGGGTGATCGCGATGCCCTTCACCCCCTGGGACATCATCGACTCGATGGCCGCGATCTCGCCCTCGTCGTCGGTCCCGCTCTTGCCCTGGGCGTAGATCATCTCGATCTCGGGATGGTCCTTCGCCCAGGTCTTCACCGCGTCGACCATCACGTCATAGAAGTCGACCGGGAACTTCGTGATCAGGCCCAGCTTGATCGTCGTGGCGGCCGCACTCTCGGTCGCCGCGGGCGCGCTCGGGGCCGTCCCGCCCGTCGACGCCGTGGGTGACGCGGTCCCTGTGCCGCCGCATGCGGCAACCGTCATCATGACTCCGACGGCCAGGCCGACGGCTCGTCTCATCCGATTCATCGATTTCCCTCGTGTGCCGGGTGATGGCCGGAGCGTTCCTGCGCTCCGTCGGCCGGTTGGCGGGCCGCTGGCCTGACCGTCATCGCCTCAACCTTCACCTCCGACGATCAGCGACACGATCCGCTGCTGGTTGTTGCGGAGCTCCCCGACCTCGCCGACGATCCGGCCGCGACGCATGACCACCGCCCGGTCCGCGACCTCGACGACGTGGTCCATCGCATGCGAGATGACCACGACGGCGTGATCGGCCTCGCGCAGGCGAACGATCAGGTCGAGCACGCGGCGCGCCTCGCGGACGCCCAGCGCGGCGGTTGGCTCGTCGAGGATCACGACCCGCGACGCGAACGCGGCCGCCCGGGCCACGGCGATCGCCTGGCGCTGGCCGCCCGACATCAGGCCGACGGCCGCCCGCGGGTTCGCGAGGCTGACCTGGAGGCGGTCCAGGAGGCCGTCGGTCGCGGCCGCCATCTCCTTCCGGCGCAGGGGGCGGAGGCCCCGCGGCAGGAAGGACCAGCGGGCGAGCTCGCGGCCGGCGTAGAAGTTCGCCGCCGGGTCGAGGTTGTCGAAGAGGGCGAGGTCCTGGTAGACGGTCTCGATGCCGCGCGCCCGGGCCTCGGCCGGCGAGTGGATGTCGACGACGGCCCCGTCCATCTCGATCGTTCCGGCGTCGAGACGGTGGACGCCGCTCATGCACTTGATCAGGGTGGACTTCCCGGCGCCGTTGTCGCCGAGGATGGCCAGGATCTCCCCGCGCCGGACCTCGAGGTCGATCCGATCGATGGCGACGACCGCGCCGAAGTACTTCGTCGCGCCCCGCACCGCCAGGGTCGGGAACGAGCCGGCCGGGGCGGACGCCGTCGCCGGGGCGGCAGCCGTCGCGACCGTCGACGGGCCGGTCACGACCGGGATGCCTCGAGGACCCGGAAGCGCGCCTCGAGGTGGCTCCGGAGGACGTCCGACTCGACGGCGAGGACGATGACGACGCCGATGACGATCGGCTGCAGGAACGCGTCCACGTTGAGCAGGTTCATCCCGTTCCGGATCACGCCGATCATCAGGGCGCCGACGAGGGCGTTGCCGACGTTGCCGCGACCGCCGAGGAAGCTCGCCCCGCCGATGACGACCGCCGCGATCGAGTCGAGCTCGGCGAGCTGGCCGAACGTCGGCGAGGCGCCGTTCAACCGGCCGGACGTGATCACGCCGGCGATGCCGGCGGCCAGCCCGCTCAGGACGTAGACCGAGATCGTCACCGCGTCGACCGGGATGCCCGTTCGACGGGCGGCCTCCGGGTTGCCTCCGACGGCGTAGATCCAGCGGCCCCAGACGATCCGGCTCAGGAACACGGCGACGATCGCGGCCAGCGCGAAGACGACGAACGACGAGTTGGGCAGCCACGAGATCGCACCGCTCAGGGCGCCGCCGACCGTCTTGACGACGTCGGGCATCCCCTGGCTCGGCTGACCGCCCGACAGCCACAGGGCGAGGCCCCGGGCGATGCTCAGCGTGGCGAGGGTGATGATGAACGGGTGCGGCAATCGGCCCTTCACGAAGACGACACCGTTGACCAGCCCGACCGCCACGCCGGTCGCGACGATCGCGGCGACCACCAGCAGGCCGTCCGCGCCCGCGCCGAACGCGAGGCCGCCGACGACCGACGACAGGGCCAGCGTCGACCCGACCGAGAGGTCGATCCCGCGGGTCAGGAGGACGAGGAGCTGGCCGATCGCGAGGATCGCGATCACCGCCGTCTGGGCAAGCACGTTTCCGGCGTTTCGGGTGGTCATGAAGACGGGCGAGAGGAGGCTGAGGCCGACGATCAGGAGCAGCAGGATCAGGACGGGCCCGGCCCGCAGGGCGGCGAGGGCGATCCGGAGCGCCCCGAATCGATCAGCCGAGCCGACCGAACGGTGGCGGTCGTCGGCGATCGCGGGCCCGGGCTCGGCCCGCGCCGGCACCTCGATCGGGCGGCTTTCCATCGGATCCGTCACCCGCCCGACCGGCCGGCTGACACGCCGCGACCGTTGCATCCCGGCCGCGCATCGGCCATGATGGACCCGATGTCTACACCCTTCGCAGGTCGGTCATGGATCATTTCGGCATCCTATTCGGTCCAGACATCCAATGTCTAGTAGGTAGTGCGCACGTGATTCGCGTGATCAATCGGGTCGGGGGCGGACGATGACCGCACCGCTCACCGAAGCCGTCATCGCCCGGATCCGGGAGATGATCTCCTCCGGCGACCTGGAACCCGCGTCGCGCCTGCCGCCGGAGGCGGAGCTCGCCGCCGAGCTCGGCGCCAGCCGCAACACCGTCCGCGAGGCGGTCCGGGCCCTCGTCACGGCGCGTGTCCTCGACGTTCGGCGCGGCGACGGGACGTTCGTGACGAGCCTCCGCCCGGAGCTGCTCCTGGAGGGGATCGGCGCGGCCGTCGAGCTGATGCAGGAAGGCTTCTCGCTCGAGCTCATCGCCGTCCGCCGGATCCTCGAGCCGGCGGCCACGGCGCTCGCCGCGGCTCGGATCGACGAGCGCACCCTGGCCGAGCTCGCGGTCTGCCTCGAGCGAATGCAGACCGCGTCGTCGGAGGCCGAGCGGATCCAGCACGACGCGGCATTCCACCGTCTCGTTGCAGCCGCGTCGGGCAACGAGACCCTCGCCTCGATGCTGAACGCCGTCTCCAGCCGGACGATCCGGACGCGGGCCTGGCGCGGCCTGATGGAGGAGGGCGCGGCCGCCCGGACGATCGTCCAGCACCAGGACATCCTCCGCGCGCTCGAGGATCGCGACGTGTCCCGGGCGGAGGCGGCGGCGCTCGTCCACGTCGCCACGACCGAGGCCTGGTTCCGGCGCGCCCTCCGGGACGTCCGGCCGCGATCTGCCGGGCCGCTGGAGGGAGGCCGCGCACCGCGCACCGGCGGCCAATCCCCGGCCCGCGCCGCCAAGCGGTGACGGACGCCGCGGAGCCAGCCCGGATCGACGCCCATCAGCACTTCTGGGACATCGAGAGCGGCCGGTACGACTGGCCGACGCCGGCCGAGGCGGCGATCCATCGGACGTTCCGGCCGTCGGACCTCGAACCGGAGCTCAGGGCGTCGGGGATCGATCGGACCATCGTGGTCCAGGCCGTCGACACCCTCGACGACACCGACTCGATGCTGGCGGCCGCCGCCGCCAATCCCTGGATCGCCGGGGTCGTGGGATGGGTGCCCCTGGAGGACGTCGCTCGCGCCGAGGCCGCCCTCGCCGCCTGGTCGGAGGCACCGTTGCGCGGCGTCCGCCATCTCATCCATCACGAGGCCGACCCGGACTGGCTCGTCAATCCACGGATCCAGCCGGGCCTCGAGCTCCTTGCGCGCCGCGGCCTGGCCTTCGACGTCGTTGCGGTCTTTCCCGATCACCTGGGCCACGTCCCGACGATCGCCGACCGCCATCCGAACCTGACCCTCGTCATCGATCACCTGGCCAATCCGCCGATCCGAGGCGACGGCTGGGACGCGTGGCGGGCGGGGCTCGAGGAGGCGGCGCGCCGGCCGAACGTCGTGGCGAAGCTGTCCGGCCTCGACACGGCCGCCGGACCGGGCTGGACCCGCGCGGAGCTGCGCCCGTCGATCGATGTCGCCCTCGAGGCCTTCGGACCGGACCGCCTGCTGTTCGGCAGCGACTGGCCGGTCTGCCGGATGTTCAGCACCTACGGCGAGGTGGTCGGCGCCGCGATCGACGCGGTCGCCGACCTGACGACCGCGGAGCGGCGCGCGATCCTGGGCGAGACGGCCGCACGGGTCTACGGCCTGGACGGCCACCAGCCTCCCGATCGGCCGGCCTGATCTCCCGCGGCGCCGGCGGTCCACCCGGGCCGCTCGCCGTCGCCGATCGCCCGTCGCACGACCCGTTCCGGCGGCGTCTGTCCTCGTACCATCGAGGGCAGGAGGAACGATGCCGGTCCGGACGCCGCCCGCATGACCACGCCCGCATGACGCTGCTGCGCCGCCTCGTCGACCGGGTGTTCCCGCGCGGCGCCCTCATCCTCTCGATCCTGTCCCTCGGCTACTTCGCGATGGGCGTGGTCCGCAACAAGGCGCTCGCCTCGACGTTCGGCGCCGGCCCCGAGCTCGACGCCTACAACGCGGCCTTCAAGATCCCGGAGATCGCGCTCGACGTGCTCGTCGCGGCCGGCCTGACGGCCCCCTTCGTGCCGATCTTCAACGGGCTCCGCCGGCGGGACGAGGCCGCCGCCCACGACTTCGCCCGGACCGTGCTGACGGTGGCGGTGCTCGTGATGTCCGTCGTGATCCTGGGCTTGTTCGTGGTGGCGCCGGCGACCGTCGAGATCGTCGCGCCGTCGTTCGATGCCGCCACGCGCGAGCTGTACGTCGACCTCTTCCGGCTGATGTGCGTGACCCCGGTCCTGTTCGCCGCGTCGATCGCGATCGGCGAGGTCCTCGTCGCCCACCAGCGGTTCCTGTTCTACGCCCTGGCTCCGATCCTCTACACGGGCGGCATCGTCGTCGGGACGGTCCTGTTCGGGCACCGCTACGGGATCCACGCGACCGCGCTCGGCGCGGTCGTCGGGGCGGTCGCCCACCTGGCGATCCGGGCGGTCGGGCTGTTCCGCACGCCGTTCCGGATCCGGCCCCGGCTCGCGATCCGGACCCCGGCCTTCCGCGAGTTCGCCCGGCTGATGCTGCCGCGGATGGTCAGCCACCCGATCGACCCGCTGATGCTGACCTACTTCACGAACCTCGCCGCGTCGATCGGCGTCGGCGCGGTGACGTCCTTCAACTTCGCCTCGGACTACCAGGTCGTGCCCGTCAGCCTGATCGGCGTGTCCTTCTCGCTGGCGGTCTTCCCGACCCTCGCCGCGGCCTGGGCGGCCGGCGACGGCGATGCGTTCCGGCGGGTCCTCGCCCGGAACCTCGTGACGATCGGCGGCCTGACCGTCCTCGCCGCCGCCGCCCTCGCGATCGTCGCCCATCCCCTCGTCGAGGTGCTGCTCGGCGGTGGCGCCTTCGGGCCCGGCGACGTCGACCGGACCGCGACCGTCCTCACCGCGTACGCCCTGTCGATCCCCCTCGACAGCCTCTCCTATCCCCTGTCACGCGCGCTCTATGCGACGCACAACACGATCCTCCAGGTCGTCGCCTCGATCGCCGGGTTCGGCACGATCATCGCGGTCGGGTCCGCCCTGGCGGGACCGGTCGGGATCGTCGCGATCCCGCTCGCGGCGGCCGCCGGTGGGCTGGTGAAGGTCGCGCTGCTGACGGTCTTCCTGGCGCCGCGGCTGCGCCGGATCGAGATCGATGGGCCGGCCCGCGTGGCGGCCGAATCCAGGGGGGACGACCGCCCGAGCTGACCCGGCGAGCGGCCTCAGCCGCGCGGGATCGTCGGCTCGACGACGATGAAGTTGCCGTCGCGACCGGGATAGTGGCCCTCGGGTCGCTTCCACGGCAGGAAGTTGCGGTTCATTTCGGACGTGTTCTGGAAGGTGCCGGGCGGATCCGACTGGCCCCAGATGGATGAGTTCCAGGGAAACCACGGATCGAGGATGTAGGTCCCGGTCACCTTCGCGTCGTCGAACACGAGCGGGTCGGCGGTCGCTCGGTAGCCCGTCATCACCCACGTGTGGGCGCCGCGCCAGGCGAGGAGGATCGCCGGCGAGTGGGTCGACGAGATCGCGTGGGCGGCGCCCCGCAGCGCGTCGGCCCGGGTCTCGTACGCCTTCACGGCGTAGCCGGGCGCTCCGTAGGCGTCGAGGGCGAGGGCCATCGCCGCCGGCCCCCACTCGCCGTTGTGGCTGTCGCTGTAGCTCTCCCACTCCCGGACGCGCTTGGCGATCTCGGTCTCGCGGGCGTCGGTCGGGGCGCCCTTGCCGAGGACGGCCAGCACCATCGTGACCCCGGCCGGGGCGCACCAGTCGTCGCGGAGCTCGTGGGCGAAGACGGCTTCGTGGTCCTGGACGATGTCGACGTCGACGGCGACGCGGGGAATCGGCGTCGGGGTCGGAGCCGGCGTGGCGGGCGGCTCGCCGCTGGCGGGGGGCGGGAGCGTCGGGGTCGGCGACGGCGAGGGCGAGACCGGCCGGGGCGTGACGACGACGGTCGGGACCGTGGCCCGGTCAGGCGGCGGTCCGGCCAGGAACCGGTCGACCTTGGCGATGAACCGCTCGTACAGGCGGCCGGCGCCCAGCGTGTCGGTCGCGATGGCGGCTGCGCCGAGGAGCCCGGCGCCAAGGGCGATCGCGAGGACCGCCACGAGGATCCGCCGGCCACGGCTGCGATCGTCCCCGATCCGGAGCCGGGGGTACGCCGGCTTGACGCGGCGGCGCTGGATGTCCAAGCGAAGGCGCTCCATGCGACTGGGGTGACGGGGGTTGACGATCGAGGCCGTCGACCTGCGACGCCCGGCGGAAACCGCCCGGGCCCGGCTGATCGTACCGGGCTTCGTCGGATGTCACCCCAAGGAGACCCTCGCATGCATCGTCCCCTGCGCCTCGGCCTCGCCCTCGTCGTCCTCGCCGCCCTGGCGATCGGCAACGTCGCCTCGACCGCCGCCGGCGGCCCGAAGGTCCTCGACGCCCGCCTGGCCGGGATCCCGACCGCCGGCCTCACCCTCGACGGCCTGATCGGCGGCGGCGTGCCGTGGGTCCTCGATCAGGGCAACGCCAAGCTCTTCGCCGACGGCCGGCTCCGCGTCGAGGTCGAGGGGCTCGTCCTCGCGACGACCCACACGAACCCGATCGCCAATGGCCGGGCCGTCGTCACCTGCGGATCCGTCCCGGCCGCCAGCTCGCCGATCGTGCCCTTCTCCGCGGCCGGCGACGCGGAGGTCTCGACGACGGTCCAGCTGCCCAGCCCCTGCCTGGCCCCCGCCGTGTTCTTCGTCGGCGTCCTGCCGACCGGGGCCGAGCGATGGTTCGCGGTGACCGGCTTCTGACCGGCGTTCGGCGCGGACCGGCGTTCGGCGCGGACCGGCCGAGGAGACGGTCGGCGCCGATCGCATCTGACCGGGCGGCGCCGGGCGGCGCCGTCCGGTCCACCACGCCCCCGGGCCCGCCCGGCTGGCACGAACGCGGCGCTTCTGCGACCATCGTGGGGCCGTCATCGATCGCACCCGGATCGCCCCACCGCGCCCCGAGGAGACCCAGTGGACCGTTTCGAACCCAACCTCCGGATCCCCGGCCCGACCGTCCTGCCGCCGACCGTCCGCGAGGCCGGCGGTCGCCAGATGATCAACCATCGCGGTCCGGAGTTCGCGGCGATGCTCGGCCGGATCCTCGACGGGATGAAGCCGTTCTTCGGGACGACGAACGACGTGGCCGTCCTGACCTGCGCCGGATCCGGCGGACTCGAGGCGGCGATCGTCAACAGCCTGTCCCCCGGCGACCGGGTCCTCGCGGTCACGATCGGCAGCTTCGGCGACCGGTTCGCGAAGATCGCCGGCGTCTACGGCGCCCAGGTCACGAAGGTCGAGGTCGAGTGGGGCCGGGCCGCCGATCCGGACGTCGTCCGCGAGGCGCTCCGGGCCAACCCCGGCTACCGGGCCGTCCTGCTCACCCACAACGAGACCTCGACCGGGGTGATGAACCCCATCGAGGAGCTCGCCGCGACGATCCGCGAGGCAGCGCCCGACAGCCTGATCCTCGTCGACAGCGTGTCCGGCCTTGGGGCCGTCCCGTTCGAGATGGACGCGTGGGGCGTCGACCTCGTCGTCACCGGCTCCCAGAAGGCGTGGATGGCCGCCCCCGGGCTGGCGATGATCGCCGCGTCGGAGCGCGGCTGGGCCGCGATCGAGACGGCGACGATGCCGCGCTTCTATCTCGACCTCCGCAGCCACCGCGAGTCGGCCAGGACCGGCCAGACGCCGTTCACGCCGGCGATCGGGGTCGTCTTCCAGGTCGACGAGGGGCTGCGCCTCATGCATGCGGAGGGCAAGGAGAACGTGTTCGCCCGTCACGCCGCGTGCGCCGCGGCGGCCAGGGCCGGGCTCAGCGCCCTGGGCTTCGAGCTCCTCGCCGACCCGGCGTTCGCCTCCCAGACGGTCACCGCGGCGTGGCTCGCCGAGGGCCAGGACTGGAAGCAGTTCAACACCCGGATCAAGGGCCACGGGGTCATCCTCGCCGGGGGCCAGGGCAAGCTCACGAACAAGATCTTCCGGCTCGGCCATCTCGGCTCGGTCACGGTCGAGGACATCCTCGACGTGATCGCGGTGCTCGAGCGGGTCGCCCTCGAGGAGGGTCGGGCGCTCGAGCCGGGTCACGCCGTCGGCGCTGCCCAGGCCGCGGCCCTCGCCCTCGAGGTCCCGGGCTCGGCCGCGACGCCCGCGCCGGGCCCGGCCAGCGTCCCCGCGTGAGGGTCCTCGTCGTCGAGCCGATCGCCCGGGAAGGCGTCGAGCGGCTGCGGGCCGTCCACGAGGTGGACGAGCGGCCGGGGATCTCGCGCGACGAGCTGTGCGCGATCCTGCCGGAGTACGACGCGCTGCTCGTCCGGAGCCAGGTCCAGGTCGACGCCGCGGTGATCGCCGCGGCCGGCAACCGGCTGCAGGTCATCGGCCGGGCCGGCGTCGGCGTGGACAACGTCGACCTCGATGCCGCGACCGCTGCCGGGATCACGGTCGTCAACGCCCCGACGGGCAACACGATCGCCGCGGCCGAGCACACTCTCGCCCTCCTCTACGGCGTGGCCCGCAAGGTTGCCGCGGCGGACGCGTCCCTCCGCCGGGGGGAGTGGAAGCGGGCCCAGTTCACCGGGCTCGAGCTGCGCGGGCGGACGCTCGGGATCGTCGGCCTCGGGAAGATCGGCCAGGCCATCGCGGCCCGGGCGGTCGCGATGGAGATGGTCGTCGTGGCCTCGGATCCCTTCGTGACCGCCGAGCAGGCGGCCCACCATGGCGTGGAGCTCGTCGACTTCGACCGCCTCGTCGAGCGGGCCGACGTGATCACCGTCCACGTGCCGTTGACCCGGGCGACGCGGGGGCTGATCGGGCGGGAGCAGATCGCCCGGATGAAGCGCGGGGCGATCCTGCTCAACGTCGCCCGCGGCGGGATCCTCGACGAGGCGGCCGTCGCCGAGGGCCTCCGCGACGGGCAGCTTGCCGGCGCCGGAATCGACGTCTTCGAGGCCGAGCCGCCGACCGGGTCGCCCCTGCTCGACGCCCCGAACACGCTCCTGACGCCACACCTCGGCGCGTCGACCGCGGAGGCCCAGGTGCTCGTCGCCGAGGAGGTCGCCGACCAGGTCCTCGACGTCCTCGCCGGACGATCGGCGCGCTACGCGGTCAACGCCCCGCTCCTGACGCCCGAGACCGCCCGGGCGATCGCGCCGTACCTGCCCCTGGCCGAGATGCTCGGCCGGTTCTTCGCCCAGTTCGCCCGGAGCGGGGTCCGGACCGTCACCCTCGAGATCGCCGGCGAGCTGGCCGCCCACGACGCGTCGCCGCTGACCGCGGCGGTCCTCCGCGGGATGATCGAGACCTCGACGACCCAGCGGGTCAACCTCGTGAACGCGGCGTCGCTCGCCAAGGCGCGCGGGATCACGGTCGTCGAGCGAAAGACGCCCGACGCCGGCTCGTACGCCGCCCAGATCAGCCTCTCCGGCCAGAGCGGCGGCCGGACCACGACCGTCGCCGGGACCGTCGCCGGCGGCGAGCTGCGGCTCACCCGGCTCGACGACTACCGGCTCGACATGGAGCCGACCGAGGTGATGCTGATCACCCACCACCGCGACCGGCCGGGGATGATCGGGCGGATCGGCCAGACGCTCGGCGAAGCCGACGTGAACATCAGCGCCATGCACGTCGGGCGGAGCGCGCCGCGGGCCGACGCGCTGATGATCCTGGCCCTCGACGAGGATGTCGCGCCGGAGGTCGCCGAGGCGATCCGCAACCACGATTCGGTGATCGAGCTGTGGACGATCCGGCTGGGACGGGACCGCTGACGGGCGGCCGGCCGGGTGGCGCCGGCGTGATCCCGGATGGGCTGGACGCGACGCTCGTCCTCGTCCGCCACGGCCAGTCCGAGCTCATCGTCCAGCACCGGTTCCAGGGTCAGGCGGAGACGCCCTTGTCGACGATCGGGCGCCGTCAGGCCGCACTCGTCGCTACGCGCCTGGCGCGGCCCCACGACCGGCCGGCCCTCCCCGTGCCCGCCGGACCGCCTCTCGCGATCGTCCACTCGCCGCTCGGGCGGACGCGCGAGACGGCCGAGGCGATCGGCGCCGCGGCGGCCGCGCCCGACGCCTTCGGCCGGCCCCTCCCCCTCCGTCCGGATCCGGGGTTCCTCGAGATCGGCCAGGGCGCCTGGGAGGGCCTCCTCGCCACCGAGATCGCGGCGACCGATGGCGAGCGCCTCGCGGCCTGGCGCCGGACACCGACCCTCGCCTGGGCCCCCGGCGGCGAGCCGCTCGGCGATGTCCGGGCGCGCGTCGCGCCGGCCCTCGGCGGCCTCCTCGCCGAGCTCGCCGCCGCGGGTCGGCCCGGATCGATCCATGCCGACCA
Organism: uncultured Chloroflexia bacterium; assembly: GCA_963710105.1. GTDB lineage: Bacteria > Chloroflexota > Limnocylindria > Limnocylindrales > CSP1-4 > CF-46. The sequence continues at coordinate 1,061,306 of CAVPYV010000001.1, read as the reverse complement.
AGTCGCCGGCTACCGCGACGCCGTGCCCGACCAGCCGTGGTCGATCCTCGTCGGTCACGACGGCGTCTTCAAGGTCCTCCTCCTGACCCTGTTCGACCTGCCCCTCGAACGCTTCTGGATGTGGTCGTCCGACCTCTGCGGGATCTCGGTGGTCGAGCTCCGGGCCGGCCGGCCCGTCGTCCGGGCGATGAACCTGACCGAGCACCTCGCGGCCCTCGTCGACGAGGAGGCGCAGGCCGAGGCCGAGGCGCGCGCACGCTCGGGGGCGCTCTAGCGGATCTCCCGCCCGTCCGGGCGCGCGGGGCGAGGAATCAGCGCATCCGCCGCCGGTCGCCACGCCGGAACGCCAGCCGGAGGAGCGCGACCCGCAGCCGGCGATACGAGTCGCGGAGCGTCCGCAGGCGGTCGTCGCCGAGCTCGCGCCGGCCGTAGGCCACCTCGACCTTCGCGGTCGCCACCGTGTGGAGCTCCGGCCGCACGCCGGGCAGGACGTCGCCGAGGGCCGTCGCGTACTCGAAGGCGGTCTGGGTCGGCCGCGGCCCGAAGCCGAACCGGCGGGCGATCCCCGCGACCGAGGCGTACATGCCGTCGGGCGTCGTGGCCCCGCGCGGTCCGCGGCGCCAGGCCAGGAAGCCGACCAGGACGACGACCGCCACGAGGAGGATCGTCACCGCCACGAGCGGGCCGCCGTTCGAGCCACCGCCGCCGGTCGAGCCCGCCCCGGTCGCCGGGCGGCGGCTGCCGATCGGGTCGGGGTCGTCACGACCGGCCCCGCTCGGCAGGGGGAACGACGCCGGTGGCGCCGCGCTCGGGATCGGCCGCGGGCTGCCGACCGGGATCGCCTCGGTGTTGGCGAGGCCGCCGGTGGGATCGAAGCGGTACCAGCCGATCGTTGGGAAGTAGACCTCGACCCAGGCGTGGGCCGCGCCGGTCTTGATCGTCTCCCTGCCGGTCACGACGTCGAGCTGGCCCGGCAGGAAGCCCTCGACGAGGCGGGTCGGGATGCCCTCGGCCCGGAGGATGATCGCCATCGTGCTCGCGAAGTGCTCGCAGAAGCCGATCCGGTGGGCCGCGAAGCACTCGACGATCGAGGGGTCGCGATCGCAGACCCCGGGGACGTTCGTGCTGTACTGGAAACGCGACGAGTTGTGGAGCTCGTCGACGACCGCGCTGGCGAGGTCGTACGGGGTGTCCGGGCCGCCGGCCAGCTTCAGCCGCGCCTTGATGTCGCCGAGGAGCTGCTTCGCCGCGGGGCCCATCGCGTCGGCCGGCACGCCGGTGTAGCGGGCGACGATCCCGGCGGGGTAGTCGCGTCCGGCGCCGCGGAGGCGGTTCTGGGTGACGCCGCCGTCGACGTCGGCGAGGTCCTGGACCGAGGCGGTGACGGTGTACGGGTCGCGTGGCGAGATCGCGATCGACTGGAAGAACCCGGCATCGCCGGATGTCGTGAGGGTCGTGTCGTGGTCGATCGACAGCGGGTCGATCGGGCTGAAGGCCACCTTGAAGAGATTCGACTGGGGCACGATCCGGAACTGCTCGCTGGTCCGGGCGGCGCCGGCCGGGATCGCGTCGAGGGTCCCGTCGAGGATGCCCGCGCCGGCCGGCCGATCGGTGTCGATCGGGTCCGTTGAGGCCCAGCCGAAGAGGGTGAACTTGTCGTAGGTCGTCGCCCGCCAGTAGAACGGGCGGTCGTCGCCGGGGGTCCGGAAGATCTGGAGGGCCGGATCGTCCGAGGTCGACCAGGTGCCGCCGATCGTGACCTGCTGGCCGAACGACGGGACGCCGACGGACCGCGCGTCGGGCGCCGCGGGGATGATCCGCTGCAGCCACTGGCTGACCTCGACGAGGGCCGGCCGGGCGTCGTCCCAGAAGCCGGCGAGCGGGGCCGAGCGGGCGGTCGCGGTGAGGGTCAGCGAGCCGAAGATCGCGACGAGGATGAAGACGGTCCCGCCGCGGAGATAGAGCGAGCCGACCGTCGACGGGTCGCCGATCCGACGGCGGACCCAGGTTGCCCGCTCGTCGAGGGCGTGGAGGCGGGTCAGGAGGAGCAGCGCCGCCAGGGAGAAGAGGACCAGGAACCAGATCTGGTCGTGGATCGTGGCCGACATGTTGGCGACGAGGATCGTGCCGAGGACGATGATCGGGCCGATCGGCCGGCCGTGGCGGAACACGCTGGACGCGGCGAACTGGCCGTTGGCCCAGCAGAGCAGGCCGAGGACGAGCAGGTAGTGGCCCGTCTCCCGGGTCAGCGGCAGGCCCCGGACCGCGAAGTCCAGGACCGCGTTCACCGTCGATGTCGCGGTCGCCTGATAGCGCTGGCCCGGCGTCCCGGTCGGGTCGAGGATCGAGCCGATGATCAGCGGGACGATGAGGGCCGCGAAGGCCGCCCCCACGAGATGGGCGAGCGGCCGGCTCAGGCGGGCCCGGGCGCCGAGGAAGCCGGCGGCGACCCCGCCGAGCGAGACCCAGGCGAGGAAGTCGGTCCACGATCGCTGGCCGAGGACGAGCGCCGCGTCGTCGAGCGACCAGGCGACCACGACGGCAAGGACCGCGACGAGGACGAGGCTGATCCAGCCCTCCGGCGGCGCGGCGGTCAGGCGGGCCCGCACCGAGCTCATGACGCGAGGGTCTCCGCGATCGGCCGACCGGGGACGAGGCCGTGGACCGACAGCTCGAATTCGGCGAGCGCGTGGCGGAGCGCCCGGGCCTTCTTGGCGCGCTGGTCGGCGAGGGCCGGATCGGGCTGGGCGACCGCCTCGCCGGCCCGCGCCCGCTCGGACCGGTCGAGCTCATCCGCCGCCGCGGCATCCAGCGTCACGACGACCGAGCCGATCCCCCGGCTGCGGAGCGCCGCGATCGGGCGGACCCAGGCCGGATCGGTCGAGGCGGTGATCACGATCGCGGTCATCCCGCGGCGGAGGCGGCCGGCGCTGTTGACGAGGCACTCGACGAGGGGGGTCGTGCCGTCGCCGTCGACGGCGGCGAGCGAGCTGCATGATCTTCAGGTGCTGGCGGCTGCCGCGATCGACCGGGACGATCGCCTGGCGGTGGCCGTTCACGGTCAGGCCCACGGCGCGGTTCTCGAGGAGCGCCTTGGCGGCGATCGACGCCGCGGCCCGGACTGCGGCCTCGACCGTCGATTCCTCGCCGCGCCCGCCCTGGACCGCCCGCTCGAGGTCGAGGAAGATCCAGGCGTCGGCGGTCTGCTCGAGCTCGAACTCCTTGACCTGGATCTCGCCGTGGCGGGCGGTCGACTTCCAGTGGATCCGGTTGAACGCGTCGCCGGGCGCGTAGGGCCGGACGGCGGTCGCGAGCGGCGACGTCTGGAGGGTCCGCTCCGGGGCGGCGTGGCTGCCCTCGATGCTCGCGGCCGGCAGCCGCCACAACGGCAGGCGCTCGATCCGCGGGTAGACGACGACCGCGACGCCCTGGCCGACCGACGCCGACGCCTCGAAGAAGCCGAACGGGTCGCCCGTCCGGATCTGGAGCGGTTCGACCCGGAAGTGGCCGCGCCGGACGAGCGGCGCCCGGACGAGCCACGACCGCTCCGAGCGCGAGCCGAGCGAGATCGCCCGGCCGGGCAGCCCGCCGGGCAGGGTCGTCGGGTTGTGGACCTCGAGCCACGGCTTGGGCACCCGGCTCGTGTTCCGCAGGGTGTAGGTGATCTGGAGCTTGTCGCCGACGTGCCCGGTCAGCTGGTTGACCGCATAGCCGGCCTCGAGGTCGGCCAGGCCGAGGCGGGTCAGGATGTACGAGCCGCCGACGACGAGGATCGAGAGATAGACGAGGTAGAACAGGAAGACCAGCTCGGTCGAGAAGGCCGCGATCAGGAGGATCGCGGCGATGACGATCAGCTGGAAGCGACGGATCATCGCGGTGCGGTCAGCGGTTGGCTCGCGGGGTCGTCGATCAGGCGCTGGCGGCGCTCTGCTGGGCCGGCTTGATCGACCGCGGCCCGTTCGGCCCGCCGGTCGGGCGGACCTCGTCGATCGGGATCGAATTCGAGGAGCTCGCGGATGACGCTCCCCGACTGCACGTCATGGATCGACGAGCTCGTCTTGATGATCAGTCGATGGGCGAGGGCCGGCTCGGCCAGGGCCTTGACGTCGTCCGGGATGACGTAGTCGCGCCCGAGCAGTCCGGCGAGCGCCTGGCCGGCCCGGTAGAGGGCGATCGAGCCGCGCGGCGACGCGCCGAGATAGACGTCGGGGTGGGTCCGGGTCGCGCCGACGAGGCGGACGATGTACTCGGCCACCGACGGGTCGACGTAGATGTCGCGGATCGCCTTCTGCATGTCGCGCAGCTCGTCGACCGAGCACACCACCTCGAGCTCCTCGAGGGGATGGTGGCGCTTCTGCTCGTCGAGGATCACGACCTCCTCGAGCGGCTGCGGGTAGCCGAGCCGGATCCGCAGCATGAAGCGATCGAGCTGGGCCTCGGGGAGGGCGAACGTGCCCTCGTACTCGATCGGGTTCTGGGTCGCGATCACGAGGAACGGGTCCGGCATCGAGTAGGTCGTTCCGTCGATCGTCGCCTGCCGCTCCTCCATCGACTCGAGGAGGCTCGACTGCGTCTTCGGGGTGGCCCGGTTGATCTCGTCGGCGAGGACGACCTGGCTCATGATCGGGCCCGGCCGGAACTCGAACTCCTGGGTCTTCTGGTTGTAGATCGACAGGCCGGTCACGTCGGACGGCAGGAGGTCCGGGGTGAACTGGATGCGGCGGAAGCTGCAACCGAGGCTCCGGGCGATCGCCTTGGCGAGGACCGTCTTGCCGGTTCCCGGCACGTCCTCGATCAGGAGATGGCCGCGGCAGAGGAGAGCGACGAGGGCGAGGCGGACCTCGTGATGCTTGCCGACGATCACTCGCTCGACGTTGGCGAGGACCTTCTCTCCGGTCTGCTCAAGGGTCGTCATCTGGCTCCTCGCAGGAGTCGCGGACGCGCTGTCCGGCGACGGGGGTTTGCTGGATAGTACGTCCGACGGACCGGAGAGGTTCGCGGTCGCCCCTGGGACGCCCCCGATGGTGACGGTGTGGTGTCTCGCGCCCGTCGCGGCGGATCCGGGGCGGCCGCGCCGCCGCGGTGGTGGACACCGGGTCCGCAAACCTCAGCCGCGGACGAGGGTGAGCAGCCCGACGCCGGCGGTCAGGATCGCGCCCGACGCGCTCATCGCCGCGAGGATCCCCTCCCCGCCGACCCACGCCGCGATCGCCATGAACGTCAGGAGCGCGGCCATCACCGCGGCGATCGCGGCGAGCCCGAGTCGCTCGATCCACGGCCGCGGCTCGGATCGGGCGGCAGGCATGCCGACGGCGGTGGGGGCGACGTGGTCCGGGGCCGGCTCGTCCGGGGCGGGGCTCGCGGGCCGCTCGCCGTCGGTCATCGGCCGAAGGTCTTGAAGAACAGCGTCATCAGGTCGCCCGCGAGCGGCGCCGCACGGGCCCCGCCGCGTCCGCCCCGTTCGACGATGACGGCGATCGCGACCCGCGGATGGTCGACCGGGGCGAACCCGATGAACCACGAATGCGGCGCCCCGCTGCCGCCGAGCTCGGCCGTGCCCGACTTGCCGGCCGTCGGCACGCCCGAGACCTTCGCCCCGGTCGTGAACTGGCGGCCGACCGAGCTCTCGACCGCCCGCTGCATCGCGGCCGCGATCGCGCTCGCCTCGTCGGGCCCGATCACCACGCCGGCCTGTTCCGGGGCGATCGTCCGCGTGCCGTCACGGCCGGTGGTCGCGATCACGAGGTGCGGCTTCATCAGCGTCCCGCCATGGGCCACGGTCGCGGCGACGAGCGCCATCTGGAGCGGCGTCACCACGGTCTCGGCCTGGCCGTACGAGGCGTTGGCGAGCTCGACCTCGTCGCTGAACCCGCCCGGGTCGGGGCCGTCGCCGTTGGTGACCTGCGAGCGGGCGGTCGGCAGGTCGAAGTCGAGCGGCGCCCCGAACCCCATCCGGGCGGCGTACTTGACGAGGTTGTCGCCGCCGGTCCGCATCCCGGCGAGGGCGTACCAGATGTTCGACGACCACTCCGTCGCCGCGCCGAGGTCGAACGATCGCGACGGCACCCCGGCGTGCTCGCGGACACGGAACCCGCCGACCAGGAGGCCGCTCTTCTCGGCCTTCGGCTGCTCGGGGAAGGTCGTCGTCGGAGTGATCCGGCCCGAGCCGAGCCCGGCGATCGCCGTCACGATCTTGAACACCGAGCCCGGCACGTACTGGCCCTGCGTCGCCCGGGTGACGAGCGGCCGGGCGGCGCTGTCGCGGACCGCGGCGAAGGCGGCGCGCGACGTCTTCGGGTTCGCGATCGCGGACGTGTCGTAGGTCGGCGTCGACGCCAGGGCGAGGATCTCGCCGGTCGTCGGGTCGAGCATCACGACCGCGCCCCGGTCGGTCCCGAGCCCCGCGACGGCTGCCCGCTGGAGGACGGACGAGATCCCGAGCGTCAGGCGCTGCGGGTCGTACGGATCGGTCCGGAACTTGCGCAGGAGGTCGCCGATCGGGTCACGGTTCGAGACGCCGGTCAGCTCGGCGTTCCACGAGCGCTCGAGGCCCGCGGTGCCGAAGTCGGTCGAGGCGTAGCCGATCACCGTGCTGAAGGCCCGATCGGCGTAGACCCGGTAGGGCTCGCCGGTGTCGGCGCTGCGCTTGTTCGCCGCGAGGACCTTGCCGTCGCGGTCGACGATCGTTCCGCGGACCACGTTCCGCGCGGCAGCGATGACGGCGGGGTTGTCGGGCGCCCGCGACAGGTCGGGCGAGCGGATGACCTGCCAGTAGCCGGCACCGAGGGCAATCCCGGCGAACGCGACGGTCAGGGCGAGACCGACCTGCCCGATCGTCCGGCCGAGGGGCCGCGGGCGGACCGCGCTCGGGCGCGCCGGCGGCCGGGCGGCGGAGCTCATCGATCGGCCTCGCGGTCCGACCCCGGGAGAACGGGCCGCTCGCGAGCCCCGACCGGCGGCAGCGGCGCGCGCGCCGCGGCGGGCGTCTCGAGACGCGTCACCCGGCCGGTCAGGCGGGCGAAGCGGCTGCGCGGCCGCGGCGGCGGCGGCGGCTCGACCCCGTGATCGGACAGGGCGAGGAGGAGCCCGACGATGATCCCGTTGACGAGGAGCGACGAGCCGCCATAGCTGACGAACGGCAGGGTGATCCCGGTCAGCGGGATGAGCTTCAGGTTGCCGGCCGCGATGATCAGCGCCTGGGTCCCGATCACGAGGGCCAGCCCGGCCGCGAGGAGGGACCGGAACTCGTCAGCGGCGGACGCGGCGATGCGGAGGCCGCGCTCGACGACGACGAGGAACAGCCCGAGGATCGCCATCACCCCGACGAGGCCGAGCTCCTCGCCGAGCGCGGCGAGCGGGAAGTCGGTGTGGACGGCCGGGATCGGCAGGTTGCCGCCGACGGTCGGCAGCCCCGCCCCGAGGCCGGTCCCGAGGAGCCCGCCACGGGCGAACGCGTACAGCGACTGGACGATCTGGTAGCCGTCGCCGCTCGGGCTCTTGAACGGATCCAGCCAGATGTCGACGCGCGTCTGGACCGTCCCGACGAGGCGGTACATCACGAACGAGCCGGCGAGGAACAGGGCCACGCCGACGACGACGTAGCCGACCCGACCGGTGGCGGCGTAGAGGAGGAACAGGAACACCGTGAAGAACAGGAGGGCGGCGCCGAGGTCGCGCTGGACGACGACCAGACCGAGCGCGATCGCCCACATCGCGACCATCGGGGCGAGGAACGGCAGCGGCGGCAGCGAGATCGGGCCGACCCTGGTCGACTCCTCGACGAGGAGCGGCCGGTACTCCGACAGGTAGCCGGCGAGGAAGACGACGAGGATGACCTTCAGGAGCTCGGCCGGCTGCCCGCTGATCGGGCCGATGCTGAGGCTGAGGCGCTGGCCGTTGATGTCGTCGCCGAAGACGTAGGTCGCGACGAGGAGCGCGACGCCGGCCGCCGCCCACGTGTACTTGTAGAGGCGCAGCCAGCGATCGCTGCGGACGGTGACGGCGAGGATCGTGGCGAGGCTGAAGGACAGGATCAGCCAGGCGAGCTGGATGTCGCCGAGGCCGAGCTTCCACGGGCCGACCGTCTGGGTCACCGACGTCTGGGGCAGGCGCTCCATCAGGAGGAGGCTGATCCCGCCGAGCATCGCGGTCGCCGGCAGCAGGATCTGGTCCACCCGCCGGCCCGACAGGATCAGGACGACGTGGGCGATCGCGATCAGCCCGAGATAGACCGCCAGGTGGACCGGGTTGGCCGGGCTGAGGCCGGTCGATTCGCCCGGTTCGGCGACGTGGCGGGCGAGCTCGAGGGAGACGCTGCCCACGAGGATCGTGACCGCGACGATCGCCAGCAGTCGCGTCTCCCGGCCGCGCGGCCGCGGCCGGATCGGGCCGAGGATCGACGGCAGGCCGCTGACCGCGGCCGTCATCGGCCGGACCGCGCAGCCCGGGGGCGCTCGAGCCGGAGGCGGACCTGGCCGACCTGGATCACGTCGCCGAAGCCGAGGGCGGCGACGCCCTCGACGGGCGCGCCGTTCACGAAGGTCCCATTGGTGCTGCCGAGGTCCTCGACATACCAGGCTCGCCCGCGGAAGGTCAGGATCGCGTGCTCCGCGGAGACGAACTGATCCTCGACGACGATCGCGTTGTTCACGTCGCGGCCGATCGTGGCGATCGCGTCAAGGGCGAGCGACGTCCCTTCCTCGGGCTCGCCGGCCGGCGACGCGACGACGATGAGCCGGCCGAGCTCCGCGCCGGGCTCGCGGGCGGCCGCCCGGAGGTCTCCGACGAGGGCCCGGGCGATCCGGAACAGGAAGAGGTAGAGCAGCCCGAGGAAGAGGAGGCGGACCAGCCAGACGGTCAGGAGGAACGGATCCATCAGCCGGCGACCGCGTCGCCGTGGCCGTCGTCGCCGGGGCCGTCGCCGCGGGGGCCGTCGCCGCGGGGGCTCGCGGAAGCCGCTCGAGACGGGTGGCCGAGCGACGGGCCGTCGCGCGCCACGGCGAAATCGGTGGACGCGGCGTCGATCGCCTCCACGAGGAGGGTGGTGGTCCCGAGGCGGATCCGGTCGCCCTCGCCGAGGGCGATCGACTCGACCCGACGGTCGTTGACGAACGAGCCGTTCGTGCTCCCGAGGTCGGACAGGACGAGCGAGCCGCGGCGGCCGTCGATCCGGGCGTGATGGCGCGACGCGCGGCCGTCGCGGAGCACGATCGCGTTGTCGGGCGCCCGTCCGATCGTCAGCGGCCGGCCGTCGAACGTGATCGTCCGGCTGGAGCGGTCGGCCCGGATCTCCCGGATCGTCGCGCGCGGGCCGTCGAAACCGGGAACGACGAAGACCGCCGTCCCGTCGGCGACGGGCGGCGGCTCCACGGCGTCGGCCCCCGACGGCGGCTCGGCCGATGGCCCGCCGCCCCGGGCGCCGCCGCCACGACCGGATCCGTCGTCGGCCGTCTCGGGTGGGGCGGGCTCGGCGTGGGGGTCGGCCGACTCGACGACGATGTCGCCCGTGGCAATCGTGCGATCCGGCCGCAGGACGACGACCGGGCGGTCGAGGAGCGTGTACGCGTGACCGCGGGCGAAGGCGAGGGCCGCGTCGGCGAGGGTCGCGGCGAGGTCCGGCGCGGAGACCCTGAGCGCGGCCAGATCGTCGGGCTGGAGGCGGATGACGAACCGGTGGGGAACGACGGTCCGACCGCCGTCGCGGACGCGGCCCCCCTCCATCGCCCGCTCGAGCCGGCGCTGGACCTGGACGGGCCGGATTGCCGTCCGGAACAGCCGCGCCGACTGGCGCTCGAAGAGCCGTTCGAGGAAGCGCTCGACGGCGGCAAGGGGTCCCATGTCGAGGGCGGAGTCTAGCAGGAGGGCCTGAGAGCCCCGGACGCCCGGCGCCTCCGGACCTTGCGATCTCATGCCGCGGCGGCGGTGCGCCGACGCCGCCGCGAAGTCGTCCCGGCGCCGCCGGGACCATCGTCCCAACGACCCCGTACGAGCGATGGGGGCGGCCGAAACGGGCTGCGGTATACTCTCGCCCCGTTCGGTCGGCCGTTCATCCGACGTGATCCTCGCGAACCCGGGGGCATGATGCCCGAGATCCTCACCGAGTCCTTCTGCGAGCGCTGCGGCACGCGCTACACGTTCGAATCGGCCGCGCCCCGCAAGGCCCGCCGCCTCGGCCAGTTCAAGACCCTCTCGAAGGGGATGAAGAACTGGGTCATGAGCGACGACACGTCGCTCGACGAGGCGATGGCCGCGGCCCGCAACGACGACGAGCGGGAGCTCACGAGCCAGCAGCTCGACGCGTTCCACGCCACGTTCAACTTCTGCATGACGTGCCGCCAGTACACCTGCGGCAACTGCTGGAACGCGTCCGAAGGCCACTGCCTCACCTGCGCGCCGCACCTCGGTCACGAGATCCTCCCGGCGCCCTTCCCCGACGCGGCCGGCCTCGAGCCGGTGCGGATCGAGGCCGAGGCCTGGCCGGAGGTCGATCTGTCCGTCACCGGCGCCGCGCTCGGCAACGGGGCGACGAACGGCAACGGCAACGGCAACGGCCTCGACCATGCCGCGGACGACCCGTGGGCCGGGGCCACGGCCGACGCCGCCGAGATCGCCGACTTCGATCCGGCCGCCCGCCTCGCGTTCCTGTCCGGCGAGGCACCGGCACCGACCCGCGAGCCCGAGCCGGAGCAGCCCGCCCGCCAGGCCGAGCCCTTCCCGTCCGCCGAGGCCGCGCCGGCTGCCGAAGTCGAGCCCGCGCCGCCCTGGATCGTCGCCTCCGACGATGTCATGGAACCGCCGCCCGTCGTCGAGGACGTGGTCCGGCCCGAGGCGATCGCGACCACCGGCATCCCCGTGCCTCCCGGCGCGGTGCCGCCGCCGGCGGTCACGCCGCTGCCGGACACGATCGAGGGCCGGGTCGACGCCGGCGCCGCCCGCACGTCCGATCTCCTGCGGCGCTTCCGGCCCGGCCAGAACATCGACGCCGAGCTGGCCGCCTACGAGGCCGAGATGGATCGTGCCGGCGCGGAGGCCGGACCTTCGGAGGCGCCGGCGCCCATCGCAGCCGCGCCGGAGCCCGTCGCCGCGGAGCCGATCGCGGCCGCCGCACAGCCCATCGCCGCCGAGCCCGAGCCCGAGCAGGTCGTCGCGGCATCCGAGCCCGTCGCGCCGGAGCCCGAACCCGGAGCGCCGGAGCCCGTCGCCGTCGAGCCGGTCGTCGTCGAGCCGCCTGCCGACGTGCCGGCCGCCGCCTCCGCCGCCCCGGCCGAGCCGCCGGCTCCGGAACCTTCCCCCGCCTGGCCCCAGCCGGCTCCGGCGGAGCCGCCCCGAGAGGATCGAATCCTTCAGCCGACCTGGCAGATCTTCGCGCCGGACGCCACGCCGTCCGCGCCGGGACCGGCCGACGTCCCCAGCCTCCCCGCCCCCACCCAGCCCGTCGCCGGCGGCGTCCCGCAGTGGCCCGTCCGTCCGGACCAGGGCGAGTCGCCCGCGATGGCCCTCCTCGCGAACCGCGCCAACCGCTCGCCGAGCGACGCGCTGTGGGCGGCTTCCGCGCAGGAAGTCCTCGCCCCTCCGGCGTCCGCGCCCGCGGCCGGCGCCACGACGGGCGTCCAACCGTGCTCGAGCTGCGGCCTGTCGCTGTCGGCCACGGCCCGGTTCTGCCGGCGCTGCGGAACCCGCCAGGGCTGATCCCTCCGGGGGCGACCGGGTCGGGCTGTGGCCCGACCGCGCCGGCCACTCAGCACGGACTCGCCGGCCCGATCCCGCGCACACCGTGAGCCGGTCGCGGCGCACCCCGGCCCGCCATCCCGAGCGCCACCCGCCCGGCTCGAACGCGAACGTGGACGCCGCCCCTAGACGACGATCGCCTCCACCGGGGATGTCCGCTCCCGGACCCACGCCGCGCCGAGCAGCACGATCGTGAAGACCAGGTCGAGCCAGGTCAGCCCGACGAGCAGCGCCCCGAGCGTCCCGTAGACGAGGTTCGCTCCGAAGATCCGCGGCGCGACGAACACGAAGATGCGCGTCAGCGCCACCAGCATGACCGCGCCGACGACGGCCGGCGGGGCGATCGCCCGCCAGTCCGGCCGGGTCAGCGGGACGACCCGGAAGACCGCCGCCAGGGCGGCCGCGGCGAGGACCGGCGGGAGGATCGCGAGCAGGGCGTCGAGGACGGGCCGGGCCGGGCCGCCGTCGCTCATCTCGACGGCGATCGCGAGGGTCGGGGCCGCGACGACCGCCGCCAGCACGATCGTGGCGAGCACGACGATCGAGCCCAGCCGCCTGGCCGTCCGCCGGACGAGGCTGCGGCGCGGCGCCCCCGCGTCCATCTGGGCGATCGCCGACTCGAGCGCCGCGAAGAGCCGCGACGTGCCCCAGCCGGCAAGGATCAGACCGAGGATCGACAGCGATGGCGAGGCCTTCGACAGGCCGGCGACGATTTCGTCGATCACCCCGGCCAGCGGCGGCAGGAACGCCCCGATCGCCGCGATCAGGTCGGCCCGGCTCGCCCGGTCGTTGAGGAGCAGGCCGGCGAGGGCCGTGGCCAGCAGGCCGATCGGGATCAGGGCGAGCACCGCGTTGTAGGCGACGCCGGCCGCCAGGAGCCCCCCGTCGGCCGCCCCGAACCGATCGAGGACGCGCCGGGCGACGGCCAACCGATCCCGCCCGGCGACCCGAACGACCGCGCCGACGATCCGGTCGCGCAGCACCGCGCGACGTGCCGGACGCGGGTCGCGCCCGACGTCGATCAGCCCCGGATCTCCTCGAACAGGCCCGGCTGGAGGTCGCTGGCCCGCACCCGCCGGGGCGGCGTGAGCAGGGCCTTCACCTCGCCCCGCCGGACGAAGCGCCGACCGCCGAGCTTGATGCTCTGGAGCTTGCCGCTGCGCGCCCAGCTGCCGACCGTCGACGCCTTGAAGCGGATGTTGGCCGCCTCGAGGATCTCGACCGCCTCGGCCAGGCTGATCCAGTCGGCGGATGCGGGCATGTCAGTCGGCCGCCGCCGGTCCGCCGGTCGATGGCGTGGACGATCCCCCGCCCGAGGACGGCTTGTCCGCCGCGCCACCGGCCGCGGTCGCCGGCTTCGCGTCCGACGACGACGCGCCGGTCTTCGTCGCCGGATCGGCGTCGGACCCCGCCTTGTGATCGCCGCCGGAGCTCGCCGCGCCCGCCGTCTCGGACGGGGTCGACGACGAGGACGAGCGGGACGTCGCGCTGCGGTCCTTCTTCGCCCAGCCGGTCCCCTTGAAATGGATCGTCGGCGCCGAGAACCCCTTGCGGACCGGACCGCCGCCGCATGACGGGCACGTCACGGGACCCTCGGCGTGAACGCCGTGGATCACTTCGAATCGATGACCGCAGGCCGCGCAGACGTAGTCGTAGGTCGGCATCGGGGTCGGCCGCGGTCTCCGCTCAGCCGCGAAGCAGGCGCATGCCGCACTTCGGGCAGTAGAACGCCCGCTCGTGGGCGGACGCGAACCCGCAGTGGGCGCAGACGAGGCCGCCTCGGCCGGCCGCCGGGACGGGGCGGTCGACGGCCGTCAGGCCGAGCGCGTACTGGTTGGCGAGGACGTTCGTGAGGATGCCGGCGAGGAGCTTGGCGGCGATCCGGTCGGTGTCGCCCCGGACGCCCTTGCCGCCCCAGCCGACCACGGCCCGGACGATCATGTCCCCCGTCGCCTCGTCCCAGTGCGCGGCGACCCCGCCGATCACCGCGGAGTACTCGGGGTAGCCGCTCGTGTCGACCTCGCCGTCGAGGAGCGTGCAGACGAACGTGTCGAACGCCAGGTCCACCGCGTCGATCGACTCGAGGACGACGAGCGCGTGGCGGGTCACCGGCGAGTGGACGTGGTGGGCGTTCAGCCATTGCATCGCCTCGGACGGGCGCGAGATGACGGGGGTCGCCTGGCTGAACTCGATCGGCAGCGGCTCGACGACCTCGATCTCGGTCCGGGCCAGGCCGTGGAGCATCGACGGGAGCTCGCTCAGCGCATTGGGGCCGGCCTGCATCCGGACGCCCTCGCTCGACTTGCCCGCGTAGTACAGCTTGAGCTGGTACTCCTGCGCGACGATCTCCTCGGGCAGGGTGATCGCGGCATGGTGGCCCGGCGCGGGTGCCGCCGGCGTCTGGGCGGCCGAGGCGGCGTCTGCGGCGTTGCGGCGCTTGAGGAAGTCGAGCGGCACGACGTGGCTCCGATTGGTCGAGAGTCCGGACGCGGCCCATGGTAGCAGCGGCGCACGCGCGCCCGTCAGGGGACGTTCGTTCGAGCCGGCCCGGCCGGATGGCGCGGCGGCCGCCCTTCGGGCCAGCCCGAACCGAGCCGACCCGGGTCAGCCCGGAGCGGCCTCCAGGATCACGGCCTCGTCGGGCCGAAGGTGGAGGACGCCGTCGGCATCGGGCCCGGCCGGCTCACGATAGCTGCCGACGCGGGGGGACCAGCGGCCGCCGCCGAGCGACGCGGTCGCGATGGACCGCGGCTCCCGGACGAAGCTGACCACGACGAGGAGCCGCTGCCCGTCCGCCTCGCGGACCCAGGCCAGCACGTCCGGGTCGCCGCTGTCGAGCCGCTCCATCGACCCCGTCCGGAGGGCGCTCGCGGTCGCCCGGAAGGCCAGGAGCCGGCGGTAGGTCGCGAAGACGGAATTGGGATCCGCCGACTCGGCCGCCACGTTCCGCCGATCCGCGTCCGCCGCCAGGCGGAGCCACGGTCGGCCCGTCGTGAAGCCGGCGCCGGCGCCGGCCGTCCACTGCATCGGCGTCCGGCAGCGCGACCGGTCGTACCACGGGAAGTCGGGGCCCGCCCGGAGCGCCGGCGGATCGACGATCTCGTCGCGCGGGATGTCGACGTCGGTCATTCCGATCTCCTCACCGTAGTAGAGGAACGGCGCGCCGCGCAGGGCGAGGACGACGACCGCGGCAGCACGGGCGATCGCGTCGCGGTCCGGATCGCGGTCCCGGCCGACCGAGGCCGGGAGGCGGGTCGCCTGGCGCTCGCGGTCGTGGTTCGACAGCGCCACCGTCGGCCAGCGGTCGGGGCCGTAGGCCTGCTCGCGGAGGTCGATCCCGGCGGCGAACGCGGCCGCCGTCCAGGGCGACTCCATCAGGGACCAGTCGAAGACGATGTGCCGGCCGCGGGTGTACCTGGCGGCGGCCGGGGTCCCGCCGGAGAAGAGCTCGCCGACCGACATCCGGCCGGGCTGCTCGTCGAGAATCGCCCGGAACCGCTCGATCAGGTCGGCGAACTCGGCGTGGTCCAGGTCGTAGCGGTGCTCGAGGCGGCTCCAGGCGGAGGTTCCCTCGATCACCGGGTTGTCGCGGAGGTCGACGTCCTTGAGGAAGGCGTTGAAGACGTCGAGCCGGAACCCGTCGACGCCGCGGGCGAGCCAGCCGCGGACCATGTCCCACTGGGCGGCCTCGACGGCCGGGTTGCGCCAGTTCAGCTCCGGCTGCCCGACGAGGAACGTGTGGTAGTAGAACTGCTGCCGCTCCGGGACCCACTCCCAGCCCGGCCCGCCGAAGAACGACACCCAGTTGTTCGGCGGGAGCGGGTTGCCCGCTGCGTCCCGGCCGCGCGGGTCGCGCCACAGGTAGTAGTCGGCGTACGGCCCCTCGCGCGATGCCTTCGAGGCGACGAACCAGGGGTGCTCATCGCTGGTGTGGTTCATCACGAGGTCGAGGATCACCTTGATCCCGCGGTCGTGGCAGGCAGCCACGAGGCGGTCGAAGTCGGCCTCACTGCCGAGCAGCGGGTCGACGCTCGTGTGATCGCTCACGTCGTAGCCGAGGTCGCGACCCGGCGACGGGAAGATCGGGGACAGCCAGATCGCGTCGATCGGGAGGGCGTCCGGCCCGAAGTGGTCGAGATGGTCGAGGATCCCCGCCAGGTCGCCCGTCCCGTCGCCATCGTGGTCGGCGAAGCTCCGCGGATAGATCTGGTAGACGACGCCGTCGCGCCAGTCGGCGGGCGGCGTCGCGAGCGGTGGCTGGTCGGTCATCGCGCCAGTCTGGCGGAGCGGCTCGACGAGGGTCAACCGGGCGGGCAGGCAGGCCCCGGCGGCGCTGCTATCCTCGCCAGCGATGACGTCTCCGACCCCCCATCGCGGCGGCGACCGGATCCGCGTCGGCGTCGCCGGGCTCGGCGCCGTCGCCCAGGCCGTCCACCTGCCGCTCCTCGCCCGGCTCGACGCCACCTTCGAGATCGCGGCGATCGCCGACCTCTCCCCCTCCCTGCTGGCCCGGATCGGCGATCGGTACGGCGTGCCGGAGGCCGCCCGGGCGTCGAGCGTGGATGGGCTGCTCGGGGTTGCCGAGCTGGACGCCCTGATCCTCCTCACGTCGGGGTCGCACGGCGGCGCGGCGCTCGCCGCACTCGACGCCGGCCTCGCCGTCCTCTGCGAGAAGCCGCTGGCCACCACCCTCGGCGAGGCCGACCGGCTCGCCGCCTCGCCGAACGCGAACCGCCTGCTGCTCGGCTACATGAAGGCCTTCGACCCGGCCGTCGAGGAGGCTCGCCGGCACGCGGCCGGGGCCACGCCGGAGCTCGCCGAGCTCCGCGCGATCGAGGTGACCGTCCTCCACCCGACGAGCGAGTCGCAGCTCGCCTTCGCCCACCTGGCGCCGCCCGCCGACGACGCCGACCCGGCCGTCCTGGCGGCCCTCGGCCGGGCGTCGGCCGGCCTCGTCGAGACGGCCCTCGGCCCGGCCGCGGGCGGACCGGTCGGGCGCCTCTACACCAACCTCCTTCTCGGCAGCATCGTCCACGAGTTGTCGGTCATCCGGTCCGTCACCGGCGAGGCGGGCCCGCTCGCGGTCGATCATGTGGACGTCTGGCCCGACGGCGCCTGGCCGCCGTCGGTCGCGATCGCGGGCCGGCTCCCCGGTGGCGTTCGCGTGACGATCGGCTGGCACTACCTCGACGCCTACCCGGCCTATCGCGAGGACGTCCGCTTCCATCACCGCGGGGGATCCCTCGAGCTGTCCTTCCCGGCGCCGTACCGGCTCCACGAGCCGACGCTGCTGACCGTCTCGACCGGAGGCTCCGAGACGCGCCGGCGGATCGTCTTCGATTCGATCGAGGAGGCGTTCGAGCGCGAGCTCCTCGCCTTCGCCCGCGTCGTCCGCGCCGGCGAGGCGCCGCGGACGGGCATCGCCGACGGCCGGACGGACCTCGTGACCTGCCAGCGGATCGCCGCCTGGTGGGCCCACCGCCAGGGCGTCGCGATCGGCGGCGAGGCGGGCGCGTGAGCCGGGACGCGACGGCCGGCGCGTCCCCGCCGGCCCGAGTCGAGCGGCCCGGCGATCATCCATCTCGTCCCGCACACCCACTGGGATCGCGAGTGGTACGAGCCGTTCCAGGTCTTCCGGATGCGGCTCGTCGAGCTCGTCGACGAGCTCCTCGACTCGATGGAGGCCGATCCGCGGCTGGCCTTCACCCTCGACGGCCAGGTCGCCACGGTCGACGACTACCTCGAGGTCCGGCCGGCCGGCCGCGAGCGGATCGTCCGGCTGATCGCCGAGGGCCGGCTGGCGATCGGGCCGTGGCAGATCCTGATGGACGAGTTCCTCGTGTCCGGCGAGACGATCGTCCGCAACCTCGAGATCGGCTGGCACGCCGCCGAGGCGCTCGGCGCGGCCATGCCCGTCGGCTACCTCCCCGACATGTTCGGCCACATCGCCCAGATGCCGCAGATCCTGCGCCGGGCGGGGATCCGCCACGCCGTCGTCTGGCGCGGCGTGCCGGCCGCGATCGACCGCCACGCGTTCACCTGGCGCGCGCCGGACGGCTCGTCGGTACGGGCCGAGTACCTCGTCGGCGGCTACGGCAACGGCGCCTACCTCCTGGCGATCCCGGACCGCCTCGCCGACAAGGTCGCCCGCTACGTGGAGGCGAGCCGGGCCTTCTACGGCGACCGCTCGATCCTCGCGATGTACGGCACCGATCACGCCGTTCCCTCGCCGCGGCTGGCCGAGATCGTGGCCGACGCGAACGGCCGGCGCGACGACATCACGGTCCGGATCGAGACGCTCAGCACCTACATCGGGGCCTTCGACGCGGCCGTCGCCGACCCCGCCCAGCCGGACCCGGCCATCGCCCCGACCTGGACCGGCGAGCTGCGGTCGGCGGCCCGGGCGAACATGCTGATGAACGTCACCTCGGCCCGCATCGACATCAAGGTCGCGGCCGGCCGCAGCGAGCGCGTCCTGGAGCGCTACGCGGAGCCGCTGGCGGCGCTCCACGGCAGGGCCTGGCCCGACCGCCTCCTCGAGCTGGCCTGGCGCCGGATGGTCGACAACTCCGCCCACGACTCGATCTGCGGCTGCTCGCAGGACGCGGTCGTGAGCCAGGTCCTGACCCGCTTCGCGGAGGCCGAGCAGATCGGGCGGGGCATCGTCGCGGCCGCCGTCCGGCCGCTGGCCGAGGCCGCGCCACGGGGCAGCGTGGTGATCGCCAACCCATCGCCGCAGGATCGGGCCGACGTCGTCGAGCTCGATCTCGCCGTGCCGGCGGCCTGGGAGGCGGTCGAGCTCGACCTCGGCGATGGCCGGCGGGTCCCGACCCAGCTCGTCGAGCGGCCGGAGACCGTCCTCCGCCGGCTGCGGCTGACGGGTCGCCAGGTTCCGGAGCTGTTCGCCCGCCGGCTCCACGGCCGGGAGCTCTTCGGCCACTCGCTCGACGGGCACCTGATCGAGCGGGACGGCCTCGAGCCGCACCTCGTCCTGCTCGTCGACGACCCGGCGGCGACCGCCGACTTCGACGTCGACACGATCCTCGACGCGGTCGCCGCGGCCGTCGCCCGCGAGCCCGACGAGACCTGGGACGTGACGGTCGTGCGCGGCGACCGGCGCAGCCTCGCCGCGGCGATCCCCGTCCCGGCCCTCGGCGCCGTGACCGTCCGCCCCGTCGAGGCCGGTCCGCGCGATCCGGATTCGGATGGCGTCGTGATCGGGGAGCGCTCGATCGCGAACGGCCTCGTCTCCGTCTCGGTCGCCGACGACGGCTCGCTCACGATCGACGGCGGCGGCGTCCGGCTCGCGGGCGCCGGCCGGATCGTCGACGGCGGCGACTACGGCGACACCTACAACTACGGGCCGCCGGCCGACGACCGGATCGTCGACCGCCCGGCGATCGTCGTCGTGGCACCGCGCGCCTCCGGCCCGGTCCGCGGCTCGCTCGACGTCGTGAGCCGCTACGACTGGCCGATCGGCCTGGCCCGGGACGGTTCGGCCCGCCACGCCGAGACGACGCCGGCCGAGGTCACGACGACGATCGAGCTCCGAACCGGCGAGCCGTTCGTGCGCTTCACGATCGAGTTCGCCAACCCCGCCCGGGACCATCGCGTCCGCTGGCACCTGCCGCTGCCGGCCGCGACGGACCGCTCGGCCGCGGAGGGCCAGTTCGCGGTCGTCGAGCGCGGCCTGACCGAGGAGGCGGGGCACGGCGAGGTCCCGACCCCGACCTTTCCCGCCCACGGGTTCGTCCACGTGGCGGGTGCGACGGTCCTCCTCGACCACGTCACGGAGTACGAGCTCGTGGACGGGCGCGAGCTCGCCCTGACCATCCTTCGCTCGACCGGATTCATCAGCCGCAACGACAACCCGTTCCGCGAGGACCCGGCCGGACCCGAGGTCCCCGTCCCGGCCGCCCAGATGGTCGGCCCGTGGCGGTTCACGTTCGCCGTCCTGCCGCATCCGGGCTCGTGGGAGGACGACGGGGTGCTCGCGGCCGCCGAGGCCTACCAGCTGCCCTTCGTCACGGCCGCCGGCCGCGGCCCGGACGCCGCGCCGGACCGGGCACCGGGTGGCGACGGCGCGCGCGCGTCCGGCGGCCTGCGCATCGAGGGTCGCGGCGTCGTCCTCTCGGCGCTCCGCCGCTTCGGCGACGAGCTCGAGCTGCGGCTCGTCGCGAAGACCGCGGCGCCGACCGTGGCGATCATCTCCGGGCCCGCGATCTCGGCTGCCCGCGACGTCGACCTCCTGGGCCGGCCGGGGGACCCGCGCGGCGTCGAGGCGGACGGATCGCTGCGGCTGCCGCTCGCCGCGTGGGAGATCCGGACGATCCGGCTCCGGACCGTTCCGAACTAGTCGCCCGCCGCCGGCGGCCCCGGGCCCGCCGGGCCGTAATCGATTACCGCGAGCCCGCCCAGGAGCGAACGGAGCCGGCCCGGAGCCGATCGTAGATGTCGCTGTAACGTTGACA
Source organism: uncultured Chloroflexia bacterium (assembly GCA_963710105.1). GTDB lineage: Bacteria > Chloroflexota > Limnocylindria > Limnocylindrales > CSP1-4 > CF-46. The sequence goes on along the minus strand of CAVPYV010000001.1, from coordinate 1,041,108 downwards.
CGGCCGAGAATTCGCGGCTAGTCTCGGCTCCGGATGACTCGATCCGGCGCGGCGACGGTGTCGATCCACCGCGGACCCGCTTCCTGTCCGGATCGGATCGCTCCGACTGGCGACAGGGGGATTCGACGCCGCACGATCGAGTCGCGTCGACATCGACCCGGCGACAGCCGGGCAGCCAACCCACAGGTGTGGGAACTCGTCTGACGATCCTCGACCAGGCGATCGAGGGTTGACGCCGGCCAGCCGGCACCGTCAGCAAGGAGGAGAAGGCCAATGGCCAAGTTCCCGCGTTTCCTGGCCCTGCCGATCGCGGCGGCGTTGATCGTGACGGCGTGCGGCAGCAGTGCCACGCCAAGCCCGACGAGCGGTGGATCGACGCCCCCGGCGTCGACCGGAACCGGCGGCTCGCCCGTCACCAGCGGCGAGATCACCGTCACGTCCCTGTGGGGCGGCAGCGAGCAGGAAGCCTTCCAGAAGGTCCTCGACGACTTCAAGGCGAAGACCGGAATCACCGCGACCTACCAGGCCCAGCGGACCGACTACGCGACCGTGCTCCAGAGCAAGATCACGAGCGGCGCGCCGCCGGATGTCGCGATCATGCCGGGCCTCGGCTTCCTGCGCCAGTTCGCCCGCTCCGGCGGGATCAAGAAGATCAGCGACCTCGGCATCGACCCGGCGAGCCTCGAGGGCAACTATCCGCCAGGCATCCTCGATCCGGGCAAGGTCGACGGTGAGCTCTACGGGCTCATGGTCAAGTTCAACAGCAAGAGCACGTTCTGGTACCGCCCGGACAAGCTGACGGCGGCCGGCGTGAGCGTGCCGGCGTCGTGGAGCGACCTGAAGGCCGCCCTCGACACCCTGAAGTCGAAGGGCTCGGCGACCCCGCTCGGGCTCGGCGCGAAGGACAGCTGGACGCTGACCGACTGGTTCGAGGAGGTCTACCTCCGCCAGAACGGCACCGATGCCTACAACAAGCTGTTCAGCCCCGACGGCGACTGGACCGACGCGACCGTCAGCACGGCGATCACGACGATGAACGAGGTCCTCAACGACAAGTACGTCGTCGGCGGGATCAAGGGCGCCCTCGGCGCGGCCTTCACCGACGGCATCGCCCAGGCCTTCGGCTCGACCGCCACGGCCGACATGTACTACGAGGGTGGCTTCGTCGGCGGCATCGCCACCGGCCAGGTCAACAAGGACCTGAAGGTCGGCGAGCAGATCGACTGGTTCCCCTTCCCGACCTTCGGCGGCAGTGGCGACAACGCCGCCGAGATCGGCGGCGACGAGATCGCCGCCCTGACGACCAACCCGGGCGTCAAGGAGTTCATCCAGTACATGACCACCGTCGACTCGGGCACGACGTGGGCGAAGACCGGGGCGATCATCTCGCCCGTCAAGGCGGTCGCCGCCGACGCGTACCCGAACGAGCTGGCCAAGAAGGAAGCGGCCCAGGTGGCCGGCGCCTCCGGCGTCGTCTACGACGGCTCCGACACGCTGCCGGCGGGCTCGCCCGACATGGGGGCGATGCTCCAGGATGCGATCCAGGGCAAGGACCTCGCGGGCCTGCTCGGGACGTTCAACACCGGCGTCCAGGCCGCGTGGGCCGGCGAGAAGTGATCTCGGCGGTCTAGCGACCGGCGGCGCGGACGGGCCTGGCCCGTCCGCGCCGCACACGTTCCCGACGGGAGGAGGCTGCAGCAGTGACGGCAACGCCAGCCGTGATCAACCCCCCGAAGACCGGGCGGCGCGGCCCGCGCATGGAGCGCACGGGCTGGGTGACCGTGCTCCTGTTCCTCGCGCCGGCACTCCTGTTGCTCCTCGTGTTCCTCGTCTATCCGACGATCTCGACGCTCCGGATGAGCCTCGACCGCGGCCTCGGCGGGAACTTCAGCCGGTTCCTCGGGCTCGACAACTACATCTCGCTCCTCAACACGCCGTCGTTCACCAGCTCGATCGTCAACAACGTCATGTGGCTGATCTTCTACACGGCGTTCGTGATCTTCTTCGGGCTGTTGATCGCGGTCGTCGCGATGCGGGTCCGCTACGAATCCATCATCAAGGCGATCGTCTTCCTGCCGATGGCGATCGCCGGCACCGCGCTCGGGGTGATCTGGGCCCTGGTCTATGCGAGCGATCCGAAGATCGGCCTGCTCAACGCGCTGCTCGGGATCGTCAACGCGGGACCGATCTCCTGGCTCGGCGACTCGGGCTTCGTCAACTCGGCCCTGATCGTCGTCGGGATCTGGGGCTCGACGGGCTTCGCCACGGTCATCCTGTCGGCCGCCCTCAAGGCGATCCCGACGGAGATTCTCGAGGCGGCCCGGACCGACGGCGCGAACGAGTTCCAGATCTTCTACCGGATCATCGTCCCGATGGTCAGCCTGCCGATCTCGGTCCTGGCGGTGACCCTGATCGTCAACGTGATCAAGCTGTTCGACATCCCGTACGTGATGACCCAGGGGGGGCCCGGCAACGCCAGCCGGGTGATCGCGTTCGAGATGTACAAGCAGGATTTCTCGGCCGGCCAGTTCGGCAAGGCGGCCGCGGTCGCGGTGATCATGCTGATCCTCCTCGTCCCGGTGATGGTGTTCAACATCCGCCGGTTCCGCAGCTCGGCGGTGGTCTGACATGAACACGACAGGGGTCACCGAACGGCTCGCCGCCCCGGCCGAGGACACCCTCAGCGCGCGGATCCTGAAGAGCCTGAACCGGACGCCGATCCACATCGCCCTCGGGATCGTCGCCGTGATCTGGCTGGCGCCGACGATCGGCCTGCTGATCACCTCGTTCCGGCCACGATCCGACATCCAGTCGACCGGCTGGTGGGAAATCTTCTCGACGCTCCGCCTGACGACCGAGAACTACCTTCAGGTCCTCAATGCCGCCGGCATGGGCCAGTCGTTCCTCAACAGCCTGATCATCTCGATCCCGTCGACGCTGCTGCCGCTGCTCGTCTGCTCGCTCGCGGCCTACGCGTTCTCGTGGCTGAAGTTTCCCTTCCGCGACACGATCTTCCTCGTGATCGTGGCCCTGATGATGGTCCCGGTCCAGGTCGCGTTCCTGCCGGTCCAGCAGCTGTTCGCGCCGCTCAAGCTCACCCAGAGCTTCGTCGGGGTCTGGCTGGCGCACACCGCGTTCGCCCTGCCGTTCGGAATCTTCCTGCTCAGGAACTTCTTCATCACCCTGCCGCGCGACCTGATCGAGGCGGCCCGGATCGATGGGTCGTCGACCCTCGGCGTATTCCGGACGATCGTGCTGCCCCTGTCGGTGCCGGCCCTGGCGGCCTACGGGATCTTCCAGTTCCTGTGGGTCTGGAACGACCTGCTCATGGCCCTGATCTTCGTCGGCAACGCGGAGAACCTGCCGATGACCGTGAAGATCACCACGCTCCTCGGGACCTACGGAACGGAGTACAACCTGCTCGCCGCGGCGGCGTTCCTCCTGATGTTCGTGCCGCTGGCCGTGTTCTTCAGCCTCCAGCGCTACTTCGTCCAGGGACTGCTGGCGGGGTCCGTCAAGTAGGCCGGCGATGACGGGCGCGACGGCCCAGCCGGCGCACCTGCGCGTCGTCACGTGGAACGTTCGGGCCGCGATCGGACCCGGCGATCCCTTCCCGCCGGCGTGGTGGCGTCACGTCCGGCGCGACCGGCTCGCCCGGATTGCGGCGTTCCTCGCTGCGCTCGATCCGGACGTCGCCACGCTCCAGGAGGTCGCGATCCTCACGCCGGACGGCGAGCTGCTCGACGAACCCGCCGAGCTCGGCCGGTTGACCGGACGGGAGGTCCGCTACGCGGCGGTCCACGCCTTCGCCCTCGTCGAGCCGGACACGGGCAGGGCGATCGGGATGGCCAGCTGGGGCAACGCGATCCTGACCCGCCAGCCGCTCCGCGACGGGTTCGCGATCGGCCTGCCACGGGCAGCGGACGATGACCTCGTCGAGCCGGTCGGGAGCGACGGGCCGGCGGCCGGGATCCGCTACGGGGATACGGAGCCGGGCCATCGCGAGCCACGCTGCGTCGTCGGCGGGATCGTCGACGGGCCGGCCGGAGCGGTGGCCGTCGCCACGACCCACCTGACGTACATCGGCCGGGAGCAGCGGCGACGCCAGGCCGAGGCGGTCCGGGCGGCTCTCGAGGGCCGCTCGGGGCCGCTCGTCCTGACCGGCGACGCCAATGCGCCGCTCCAGGCGGCCGAGCTCGGGGCCCTCCGCGACGGGCTGACCGACGCGTTCGCCGCGAGCGGCGTCGCGCCGGCCGACCCGGCCCGGGCGTCGTGCGGCCCGTGGCCGATCGACCAGGTGCTCGTCCGCGGCCTGACGGTCGAGACCTGCCGGGTCGCGACCGAGGCGGGCGACCTGTCCGATCACTGGCCCGTCGTCGCCGACCTCCGCCCGGTCAGCGGTCGGCCCCGGTCAGCGGTCGGCCCCGGTTAGCGGTCGGCGGTCAGCGCCCGAGGCGCTCCCGGAGGCGGGTCACCTGCTCGGCGAGCTCCGCTTCCCGGGTCCGAGCCCCGTCGACGACCGCGGCCGGCGCCTTCCCGGTGAACGCCGGGTTCGCCAGGCGTGCCCGGGCCGTGGCGAGGTGGCCCTCCGCCTCGGTCAGCTCCCGGGCGAGCCGCTCGCGATCGCGATCGGCGGCGTCCTCGCTCGTGGCGGGCGGCAGGATCGTCGCCTCCAGATCGCCGGACGGCAGGACCAGCTCCAGCACCCCGGTCGGGCGGGGCAGGTCCGCCGCCCGCTCGTGGAGGACGAGCGGCCGGGCGCGGGCGAGCCGGCCGATCGCCGGGGCGAGGGCCTCGAACGCGGCGGCGGCGTCCGCCGGCGCGGCGACGTGCGTCTCCAACCATGCCGCCGCGGGAAGGTCGGCGTGGCTCCTGGCGTTGCGGATCGCGACGATCGTCTCGATGACCTCCCCGATCACGTCGTCGACCGCCTCGTCGCGGCCGTCGGCGGCCGGCCAGGCGGCGACGATGAGGAGCTCCGGGTCGCCGGCCCGCCGCGGAAGGGCCGCCCAGATCGCCTCCGTCACGAACGGCATCACCGGGTGGAGGAGACGGAGATACGCGTCCAGTGCGTCGACGAGGGTCCACCACGTGGCCGCCCGCTCCGCCGCGGGAACGGCGGGATCGGCCAGGCGGACCTTCGCGAGCTCGATCCCCCAGTCGCAGAACTCCGACCAGATGCCGTCGTACAGGGCACGGGTGACCTCCCCGAACTGGTACTCGGCGAGGGCGCGGTCGACCGCCGCCGTCGTCGCCGCGGCCCGCGACCGGATCCAGCGCTCGGCCAGGCCCAGGTCGGCCTCGTCGGGCGCCGCCCGGCCCGCGTCGGCGGCGACCTCGTCGGGCCGCGCTCCGAGCACGAAGCGGGCGGCGTTCCAGAGCTTGTTCGCGAAGTTCCGGGCGAGCTCGAGCTTCTGCGGCCCGAACCGCTGGTCCTGGCCGGCGGTCGCGCCGTGAATCAGGGCGAAGCGGAGCGCGTCGGCGCCGGCCTCCTCCATGACCGCCAGCGGGTCGACGACGTTGCCCTTCGTCTTCGACATCTTCTGGCCGAGCGGGTCGCGGATCAGCCCGGACAGGGTGATCGTGTGGAACGGCTCGCGCCCCGTCAGCTCGATGCCGAGCATCATCATCCGGGCGACCCAGAAGAAGATGATGTCGTAGCCGGTCTCCATGACCGAGGTCGGGTAGAACCGCCGGTAGTCGGGCGTGTCGTCCGGCCAGCCGAGCGTCGAGAACGGCCACAGGCCCGAGCTGAACCAGGTGTCGAAGATGTCGGGATCCTGGCGCAGCTCGGCGGCGGGCCGGCGGCACGTCGCGCAGGCATCCGGCCCGACGGCCTCGGCGCTGACCGTGACGTGGTCGTCGGGGCAGTACCAGGCGGGGATCCGGTGACCCCACCACAGCTGGCGCGAGACGTTCCAGTCGCGGATCGTGGTCAGCCAGTGCTCCCAGGTCTTCTCGAAGTGCTCCGGCACGATCCGGGTCCGGCCGCTCCGCGTCGCCGCGAGGGCCTTCTCGGCGAGCGGCGCGGTCCGGATGAACCACTGGGTCTTCAGGCGCGGCTCGATGACGTCGTCCGAGCGCTGGCAGCGGCCGACGACCATCTCGTGGCTCTTCTCCCCGGCGAGGTCGCCGCGGGCCGCCAGGTCCGCCAGGATCCGCTCGCGGGCGGCGAACCGGTCGAGGCCGTCGTACGGCGTGCCGGTGCCCGCGACCGCCGCGGCGTCGTCGAGGATCGTCGGCATCGCGAGGCCATGGCGCCGGCCGGTCTCGTGGTCGTCGTGGTCGTGGGCTGGGGTGATCTTCACGGCCCCGGTCCCGAACGCCGGATCGACGACGTCGTCGGCGATGATCGGGACGTCGCGCTCGACGAACGGGATCCGGACCCGGCGACCGACGAGCCCGCGGTAGCGCTCGTCGTCGGGATGGACGGCGACGGCGGTGTCGCCGAGGATCGTCTCAGGCCGGGTCGTCGCGACCGTGACGGATTCGTCCGCGAGCGGGCGGCCGGTCGCCTCGTCGAGCAGGTGGTAGCGGACCGACCAGAGCGTCCCCGTCGACGGGGTCGAGACCACCTCGAGGTCGCTGACGCTCGTCCGGCAGCCCGGGCACCAGTTGACGAGGGCCTCGGTCCGGTAGGCGAGGTCCCGCTCGTGGAGCGTCTTGAACGCGACGCGGACGGCCTTCGCCGACACGTCGTCCATCGTGAACCGCAGGCGCTCCCAGTCGACCGACGCCCCGAGCCGGCGCTCCTGGCCGACGATCACCTCGCGGGTCGCGGCGACGAACGCCGCCATCCGCTCGAGGTAGCGGTCGCGGCCGAGGCTCTGGCGGCTCTCGCCCTCCTCGGCGAGGATCCGGTCGAGGACGACCTGGGCGGCGATCGAGGCGTGGTCGAGGCCCGGCAGGAACAACGCCGGGCGGCCGGTCATCCGGGCGTGGCGGGTCATCAGGTCCTCGACGGCCGCCCGCTGGGCGTGGCCGAGGTGGAGGGATCCGGTGATGTTCGGCGGCGGCTGGATGATCGTGAACGGCGCGGCCCCCGGGACGGGACGAGATCCCCGTCCGTCGGGCGCGAAGACGTCGGCCGTCAGCCAGCGCTCGGAGATCGCGCCCTCGACCTCGCTCGCCCGGTAGGCCTTCGGCAGCTCGCCCTTCGAGCTGGTCATGTCGGTGTCGGTCATGTGCGCGCCCTCGCTGGCCTCCGGAGAATCGAACGCCCCGCTCGTCCAGCGGACGAACGGGGTCGTGGTACCACCTGCTGGTTCGCGATCCGGGGCGGTCCGCACATCGCGGGCGCCGGTCTCCGGGTCGCCTCTGGGCGCGCTATCGGGCGCCGGCCGCGCGGCTCGCGAGCGACGTTCGGTCCCGTCGTGCCCGCGCGGCTCGCACCATCCCGCGCTCGCTCCGTGGCCGACCCGGGCCTACTCTTTTCGGTCCTCGCCGTGAGGGCGGGAGTGTAGCACGGCGAGGGAGCCGGTCCGGGCTCATCGGTCGGATGACTCATCGGCCACGGTCGCCGCGGCCGCGTAGATCGCGTTGAGGAAGCGGCTCGGGACGCGCCCGATCACGCGCGGCTCGCGGAATCCGGCCGCCAGGGCCAGGTCCGGGAAACGGGCGCTCGAGAATGGGTGCGGGACCCAGGGGTTGCCGCTGTCCGCGTCGTACTCGACGACGATCAGCCGGCCGCTCGCCCGCAGGGCCGCCCGGGCGCGGCGCAGGATCGGCACGGGGTCCGGAACGAAGTGGAGGCTGTTCGCGGCGAGGACGCCGTCGAACGGGCCGGCCGGCAGAGGATTCCGGAAGTCCCCGACCACGGTCTCGAGGTACCTGTCCGGCAGACTCCGCCGGAACGCCTCCGCGAGTCGTCCCAGGACGGCCCGGTCGCGATCGAGCGCGACGATCAACGCGCCTGGCCCGAGGAGTTCGGCGAGGGCGAGGGTGAAGGCGCCCTCCCCTGCCCCGATCTCCAGCCAGCGCGGACGGCCGGGGTCGCCGGGCGGCATCGGCGGCGTCGGCGGCGTCGCGGGCCGACCGTCCAGGCCGGCCCCGGTGGCCGGACCGAGGCCGGGCCGGATCAGCCTGACGTGGTCCGCATGGTCCATCGCCGGATCCTAGGCCGAGGCGAGCCGGGGGTGGCGCCGGACGCGATCGCGGTTGCCGCAGCCGCCGTCGTCGCACCAGCGCCAGGTCCCGCTTCTTCGAGCGACGTCCGCGCCCGACCGATCAGGCGCTCTCGCCCCGCTCGGCGAGCCATTCGGAGTAGTTCGTCTCGTCGACGCCCTTGTCGACCTCGGTCTTCGTCAGGAGGAGCGGCAGGCGGCCCTCCCGGATCGTCTCCTCCGTGATGATGCATTTCCGGACGTCGGCGCGTTCCGGGATGTCGTACATCACCTCGAGGAGGGCCTCCTCGACGATCGACCGCAGGGCCCGGGCCCCGGTCTTCCGCTCGAGCGCGACCTCGGCCGCGGCCACGAGCGCGCCCTCGGTGAAGACGAGCTCCACCTTGTCGAGCCCGAGGAACTTCTGGAACTGGCGGGTGACCGCGTTCTTCGGCTCGGTCAGGACCCGGACGAGGTCCTCGGCGGTCAGCGCGGTCAGGGTGACGATGACCGGCAGGCGCCCGATGAACTCCGGGATCAGCCCGAACTTCAGGAGGTCCTCCGGCATCAGCCGCTCGAGGATCTTGCCGCGATCGGCGCTGGACACGCCGGCATCGGAGCCGAACCCGATCGAGCGCCGCCCGACCCGCTCCTCGACGATCTTCTCGAGGCCGTCGAAGGCGCCGCCGCAGACGAACAGCACGTTCGTCGTGTCGATCTGGATGAAATCCTGGTGGGGGTGCTTGCGGCCGCCCTGGGGCGGCACGTTGGCGACCGTCCCTTCCAGGATCTTCAGGAGCGCCTGCTGGACGCCCTCGCCCGAGACGTCCCGGGTGATCGAGGGGTTGTCGGCCTTGCGCGCGATCTTGTCGATCTCGTCGATGTAGATGATCCCGCGCTGGGCCCGGGCGACGTCGAAGTCGGCCGCCTGGATCAGCCGCAGGAGGATGTTCTCGACGTCCTCGCCGACGTAGCCGGCCTCGGTCAGGGACGTCGCGTCGGCGATGCAGAACGGGACGTCGAGGACGCGCGCGAGGGTCTGGGCGAGGAGCGTCTTGCCCGACCCGGTCGGCCCGACGAGCAGGACGTTCGACTTCTGGAGCTCGACGTCATCGACGGCGTGCCCGGCATTGACCCGCTTGTAGTGGTTGTACACGGCGACCGACAGGACCTTCTTGGCCCGGTCCTGGCTGATCACGTACTGGTCGAGGGCGAACTTGATCTGGCGCGGGTTCGGGAGCTTGGCGACCGACGGCTTGGCCTTCGGCGCCTCGAGCATCTCCTCTTCGATGATCTCCTGGCAGAGGTTGATGCACTCGTCGCAAATGTAGACGCCCTGACCCGCGATCAGCTTCCGGACCTGCTCCTGGCTCTTGCCGCAGAAGGAGCAGCGGTACGGGACCTTCGGACCCTTGGACGTGCTGCTGGTGGTCACCGTGTTCGCGGGCTCCTGGCTGCCTGCTAGCTCTTGCTCTTCTTGTCGCCGTCGGGCTTGGCCTCGGGCGCGGCCTCGGCCTCGGCCTCGGTCGAGGCGTTGGGGACGCCGCCGCCCTCACCGCCCGCCAGGCCCAGATCGTGCGCCCGGGCGATCAGCGAATCGCCCGTGGCCGTGTAGACGTAGTCGATGATGCCATAGTCCTTGGCGGCCTCGGGAGCCATGAAATAGTCCCGGTTCGTGTCCGCGATGATCTTCTCCAGCGGCTGGCCGGTGTGCTGGGCGAGAATCTCGTGGTTGCGCTGGACGAGGAACTCCCACTCCTTCATCTGGATCATCGCGTCCGGGGCCGCGCCGCGGAAGCCGCCGGATCCCTGGTGGATCATGATCCGGCCGTTCGGGAGGGCGTAGCGCTTGCCCGGCGCGCCCGCGGCGAGGAGGACCGCCGCCATCGAGGCGGCCATGCCGATGCAGATCGTGGCGACCGGGGCCCGGACGTACTGCATCGTGTCGTAGATCGCGAGGCCGCTCGTCACCACCCCGCCGGGCGAGTTGATGTACAGGCTGATGTCCTTCTCCGGGTCCTCGGAGTCGAGGAACAGGAGCTGGGCGATGATCAGGTTGGCGACGTGGTCCTCGATCTGGTCGCCGAGGAAGATGATTCGCTCGCGGAGCAGCCGGGAGTAGATGTCGTAGGCGCGCTCGCCTCGGCTGCTGGACTCGATGACCATCGGTACGAGCATCTGGGATCTCCCGGGCTGTCTCGGAGGAAGGGCTGGCGAGGAGCGGTCAGCCGGCCGGGGCCGGCTCGTCGGTGGGGGCATGGTCATGGTCGTGATCGTGCCCGAGGTCGTGGTGGTCGTGGTCGAGATCGTGGGCGTCGGCGCTCAGGATCGAGCCGGGGTCGGTCGCCCCGACCGAGGCCACCGAGCGGGCCTGGTCCTCGTCGACCGTGTCGGCCGGGCCGTCCTCGACGTGCGGGATCGGCGGATGGTCGGGGTGGGCCGCCAGCCAGTCGTCGACGAGCTTCTCGACCACGCGGCTCCGGCGGAGGGTCGAGCGGATGTAGTTCCGGCCGCGCTCGCTGTCGAAGTACTTCGTGAGCTTCGGGTCGCCGGCATAGCGCTCGCGACCGCGGGCGATCTCGGCCTCGACATCGGCATCGGCGATCGTCAGGTTCTCGACCTCGGCGATCCGGCTCAGGACGAGGAGGACCTTGACCCGCTTCTCGGCGTCCGGCCGGAAGTCGGCGTGGAGGTCCTCGTGGCTCTTCCCGGAGACCTTGGCGTAGGCGTCCTCGCTGATCCCCTGGCGGGCCAGCGCGCTCCGGAACTCGTCGTGCATCACCTCGACCTCCTGCTCGACGAGGACGTCGGGCAGATCGATCGTGGCGTTGGCGACGGCGTACTCGATGATCTGGTCGGAGAAGACGTGGCGGGCCTTGTCCAGCGCGTTCCGGCGAAGCCGCTTCGCCACCTCCTCGCGGAGGTTCGCCAGGTCGGCGAAGTCGCCCATCGAGCGGGCGAAGTCATCGTCCGCGTCGGGCAGGATCTTCTCGCGGAGCTCGCGCAGCTCCACCTCGAAATGGGCCTGCTGGCCGGCCAGCGACTCCTCGCCGTAGTCGGCCGGGAACGTGATGTCGAAGCCCTTCGTGTCGCCGACGGACAGCCCGAGAAGCTCGTCCTCGAAGCCCGGGATCAGGCGATCCTCGCCGATGATCAGCGGCATCCGATCGGTCGAGCCGCCCTCGAATGACACCCCGTCGCGGGTGCCCTCGTACTTGATCACGGCGTAGTCGCCCTTCTGGGCCCCGCGCTCCTCGACCGGCGAGAGCGACGCGTTCTGGTCGCGCAGCTCGTCGATCACCTTGTCGACCTTCGGGTCGTCGGTCGTCTCGATCTCGGGACGGAAGTTGAAGCTGCGGTAGTCGCCGAGCTCGACCTCCGGCCGGACGGGGACGGTCGCCTTGAAGATCAGGGGCTTGCCCTCCTCGGCCTGGACGATCTCGACGTCGCCGTTGGTGAGGGGCAGGATCTCCTTCTCGATCAGGGCGTCGCGGTAGGCGGTCTGGACGAGGCGGTCGACTGCCTCCTCGAGGACGGCGCCGTGACCGAGGACCGCCTCGAGGACGCCGCGCGGCGCCTTGCCGGGGCGGAAGCCGGGGACCTTGGTGCGGCGGGAGAGGGCGCGGGTCGCCTCGCCGACGGCCTGGGTCAGGCGCTCGGCCGGGACCTCGACCTCGACGAGGATCGTGCTCTTGGGAGCGGGAGTGGTGGTGATCTGCATCGCCGCCGAAGGATAGCGGAAGCGCGTCCGGGGGAGCCGAGGGCCGCGGTCGGCGGCCGGCCGCGGCGCGTCGCGGCGCGTCGGCGGCGCGTCGCGCGTCGGCGGCGCGCCGCTGGTAGGCGAGAGAGGGGTCGAACCTCCACGTCCCTCACGGGACACCGGCTCCTAAGGCCGGCGCGTCTGCCATTCCGCCACTCGCCCGTCCGGCGAGTCTAGCGGGTGGGGCGGCGGTCGCCGCTCCTTGGCGGCGCTGCGCTCCGCATCGGGCCAGCCATGCTCCCCCGGAATGAGGGGCGCGCTGCCACGCACGGGTCCGCGGCGGATGTCGACGGTCCGAGCGGGCCGATCGGACCGGCGAGTCCACGGGGGAATACCTGGCCAACTGCGAGGCGGAAGGCTCGCGAGCCTTCCGCCGCCCCGCCGGGGGCGCTGTCCGCCCGCCGGGGGCGCTGTCCGGCGGCGACTCGTCGCGGCCGCTCGGCCGCGGCCGTGCCCTAGAGTCCGGCGTCCTTCGGAGCGCCCTCGCCGGCCGTGGCCGAGCTCGGTGCCTCGCGGCGCGCGCGGATCTTCTCCAGCTGCTCGGCGAAGGCCGGCCCGTTCGGGTCGAGCATCCGCTCGGCCACCTGCCGACCGGCCCGCAGGGCGACAGGGCGGAACGCGCTCAGGCCAAGCGCGGTGAGGCCGGCCACGAGCCCTTCCTTCTTCCGTTCCTTGGCCCGCTGGTCGAGATAGCTCGCGAAATCGCGCTCGAGCGCGCCGCGCACCTTTCGCCCGTCGGTCCCGATCTTCTTCAGTGCCTTCTCGACGTCCTTCGGCAGCAGCTCCGACGGGAGCTCCTCGTCCTTCCCGGTGATCGCTCGGCGGGCGCGTCGGAAGAGGCGCTTCGGGCCGCCGACCGCCAGGAACGCGCCGCCGGCCGCGATGCCGGCCGCCTTGGCCGGGTTCGCCCGGACCTTGGCCGGGACGTCGACCGCGGCCCGGCCGGCGGCCTCGAGCCGATCGGCCTGCTCGGCGAAGTCCGCGCGGGCGGCTACGACTTCCGCGAGAGCGGCATCCGTTCGCGTGCCCACTCGATCGTCTCCTTCGTGGCCTCGATGGTCCGGGCCGGCCAGAACCGGTCCTTGATGGCGTCGGTGTCGAACCCGCCACGGGCAACGCCCGCCCCGAGCAGCGACATCCAGGTGATCAGGCCGGCGGCCACCCCGATGGCGGCCCCGACCCGCTTGCCGGGCGCGAACGCGGTGAGCAGGCCGAGGAGCACCCCGGCGATCGCGCCGCCGACGAGACCGGCCGCCGCTCCACCGCCACCGCCGAGGACCCCGCCCGCAATCACACCGAGGACGGCGCCGATGACCGCCAGCGCGCCGACCGCTACGAGGAGCGGCCGGTACGACGGGTCGACGGACGCAGCGATCTGGTCGGCGAGGACCGACCACGCCCGGTTTGTGAGATTCAGGCCGAGGACGACGCCCACGACGATCCCGACGACGAGGCCGATGAGGAACGGCCGGCCGATCGACGCCTGAATGCCGGGCCTCAGGGCGGCGACCGCGGCGGCCAGGGCGAGCGCAGCGAGGAGGAGGAGCCCGAGGAGGATCCCCCAGCCCATCGAGCCGAAGATCGCCTCGCCGAGGAACAGCGGCATCCCGACGACGATGAGAAGCCCCGCGACGATGCCAGCGGCGATCGCGATGCCGACGAGGGCCGCGGCGCGCTTGGCGGCGTCGGCGATGTCGCCGAGCTCGGACTTCGCGAGCTCGACGTGGGCTCCGACCAGGCGGCGCGCGGAATCGCGAGTCGCGCCCACCTGCTCGCGCAGGCCGGGAGCCTCCGCCGGCGGCGGAGGCGTGGCCGGCGGCCCTTCGGGCGCGGGGGCGGCATCGCCCGGCGCCGGCGGCGGGTCGGATGCGGGGATCGGATTCAGCGGATCGTCCAGGGGTGGGCTCCCGTCGTGTCCTGGGGGACCGGCTCCATGATAGCGGCCGGGCGGGTCGAGCCCCACGACCGGCCGGTCCGGGGACGCGGCCGGCCTCGGGCGGGGGTCGCGGCAGGGACGTCAGGCGGCACTGCCGAAGGCGCGCCGGCCGAGGCGATCGGCGGCATCGAAGAACCCATAGGCGCGGCGGAACGCGGGATCGCGGGGGTCGGGCCGGCGGCCTGCGGCGGTCTGCCAGAGCGAGCGCTCGAGCTCCTCCAGCCGATCCGACAGCTCGGCCGGCCCGCGCGGCACCGCGATGTCGGCATAGGTCCGCCGACCGGCCGGGAACCGGACGTCCTCGTCGGGCAGGCGCGGCAGCATCGCCAGGACGAGCCGGGCGTGGGCGAGCGCGGCGAGGTTCCACGGCTCCGCGACGCGCAACGCCGCCGCCGGCCGGCCGGACCGCCGGGCGGCGGCGAGCTCGGCCGCCGCCTCGGCCGCGGCGGCCCGTCGCTCGGCGTCGCTCGCCGGACCGTCGACCCGGAGCGAGCCGACGCGGTCGAGCAGGTAGCGCAGCTCGGCGAGCCCGGCCGATTCGCTCCGGAGCCAGCCGACGAAGCCCGCCTGGACACCCTCGACATGAGGCAGCGTCTCGTCGGAGAGGTAGGCGGCGCCGCCGTCCGGCAGCTCGCCCTCGCCGATCGCGACGTCGAGCAGCTCGCGGGTCCGGTGGGCGAGCGCCAGCCAGCGATCGAACTCCGAGAATCCGCTCTGTTCAAGATCGCGCATCCGGCTGCCTCGGCCGCGGGTTCCGATGCCGACAGCATCGGTGTCCGGAGATTCGGCCGCGATCCGCCCGAAGGGCACGGCGCGAAGGTTCCATGACACCTGGGCCGATGGTACTCGGCGGTCCGTTCCCGGATGCGAGTTGCCGCCCCAGCGCGCCTGCGCCGGACCCGATCCGCGTCTGCCGGTCGGCGTCCGCTGGCTGCGCTAGTCTGCGAACGTGCCCCGCGACCGCCACCTCCTGAGCGCCGAGCTGCTGAGCATCGGGACCGAGATCACCGTCGGCGAGACCCGCGACACGAACGCCGGCGAGCTGGCCCGGGCCCTGACGGCCATCGGCGTCGTCGTCGGTCGGATCGAGGCGGTGCCCGACGACCTCGGGACCGTCCGCGAGACGATGGTCGCCGCGATCGGCCGGGCCGACCTCGTCGTCTCGACCGGCGGTCTCGGCCCGACCCCCGACGACCTGACGCGGGAGGCGATCGCCGCCGCCGTCGGCGAGGAGCCCCGCGTCGACCCGGACCTCGAGCGCTGGCTCCGTGGGCTGTGGGCCCGGCGCGGCATGCCCTTCCCCGAGATGAACGTCAAGCAGGCCTGGCTGCTGCCGTCGTCGGCGGCCCTGCCGAACCCCAACGGCACCGCCCCCGGCTGGTGGGTCGACCGGCCCGACGGCGGCGTGATCGTCGCCCTGCCGGGCCCGCCGCGCGAGATGCGGCCGATGTGGGCGGACCATGTCCTGCCGCGGCTCGCCGCCCGCGGCGCCGGTGCGTCGATCGTGACGCGGACCCTCCGTCTGGCCCGGATCGGCGAGTCGCAGGTGGCCGACATGCTCGGTGAGGAGCTCCTCCGGGCGCCGGATCCGGTCGTGGCGACGTACGCCCGGAGCGACGCGGTCGACGTCCGGATCTCGTCGAGGGACGCGCCCGGCCGCGACGGATCGTCGACGGCCGCAGAGCGGGTGGAGGCCATGACCGAGCGCGTCCGGGCAACGCTCGGCGGCAACGTCTGGGCGGAGGGCGAGACGACCTGGCCCGAGGCGATCGGATCGGCCCTGGCCGAGCGCGGCCAGCGTCTCTCGGTGGTCGAGGTCGGTACGAGCAGCTCCCTCGGCCGGCTCCTCGGCGACCGCGACTGGCTGCGGTTCAGCGAGGCCCTCGCCGGCGACACGGCGACCGCGCGCGAGCACCGATCGGCGACCGGCCTCGAGCACCTCGCCCGTCGCGGCGCCGAGCTCGGCGAGGCCGCGATCGGCGTCGCGGTCCGATGCGGATCCCGCGGGCGGGACACCCAGGTGACGGTCGTCGTGGCCGGGCCGGGCTGGACCCAGCGCGAGCGCCACGTCGTCTTCCTCGGCGGCGCCAACGGGCGGGCCCGGGCGGCCCTGACGGCGGCGGACGTCGTCCTCCGGGCGATCCGGGCGCACTGATCGGCCGCGGGCCGGTCAGCTGCCGCGATCACCGGCCCACGCCAACCGGGTCAGCGGTGGGCGGTCCGGCTCAGGCCCTCGAGATCGAGGACGACGATCCGCTCCCGCTCGAGCCGGAGCAGGCCGTCGTCGGTGAACAGGCCGAGGAGCTTGTTCACGCTCTGCCGGGTGCAGCCGATCATCGCCGCGAGGTCGCCCTGGGTCAGCGGGCCGGCGAGGCGGATCGACCCGTCCGCGAGGCGCGTGGCGCCGGCCTCGCCGGCGAGTCGCACGAGGCGCGACGCGAGCCGGCCGGTGATGTCGAGGAAGTGGAGCTCCTCGACATGGTGGGTGAGCCGGCGGACCTCGGCGGCGAGCGTCGCAAGAAGCGCCTCGCGCATCACCGGCTCGGTCGAGATCAAGTCCCGGAAGCCCTCGCGAGCGAGGATGTAGGTCTCCGTCGGCTCGATGGCGACCGCGGTCGCCGAGCGCGGCGCCCCGTCGAGCAGGGCGAGCTCACCGAAGAAGTCGCCCGGTCGGAGCGTCGCAAGGATCGCCTCGTCGCCGGTGTCGGCCGGCAGGGTGATCTTGATCGAGCCGGACATCACGATGAACAGGGCATCGCCCGGGTCGCCGACGTGGAACACGGTCTCGCCCCGCCGGAAGCGGCGGACGCGCATGCCGCGGACGAGGCTGGCGAGGCCATCGCCGTCGAGACCCGCGAACAGGGGGACCCCCGCCAGGGCATCGCTCATCGACCGGACGTCCGCCATCGCGGGATCGTACCCCGCCGACCGGCCGGCGGGGCCGGGCGGGACCGGTTCCTGCGCGCACCGGAAGAGCCGCCCAGCGGTCGGAATGTCAATCGCCGGACACGCTCCCGGTCGCGATTCGACTCGACGCGGCGGCGCGCCCTCTGCCACCATTCCGGGCATGCCGTTCTCGCTCGGTCCCGTTCCGTGCGCCTGACCATCGTCGGGAGCGGGACCTCGCAGCCCCAGCCGGAGACGCCCGCGTCGGGCCTCCTCATCGAGACGGAGAGCACCGCGATCCTCGTGGACTGCGGGCAGGGCATCATCCGCGAGCTCATGGGCATCCGCGATCCCCGCGAGCTCGATGCGATCGTCATCGGCCACATGCACGCCGACCACTACATCGACCTCGTCTCGCTGCGCTACCTGCTGCCGTGGGAGGGCGTCGCCTCGGCCCATCTCCCGGTCCTCCTGCCCCCAGGCGGCAAGGCCCGGCTGGACGCGCTGGCGACCGCGGTCAGCGAGCGGCCGCGGTTCTTCGACGATGCCTACAGCGTCCTGGAATACGACCCGGCCCACCGGATCCACGTCGGCGACCTGACGATCGGGTTCGTCGCAGGCCAGCACTATGTCCCGGCCTGGGGCTGCATCGTGACCGGCCCCGACGGGGCGCGGGTCGCGATCAGCGGCGATACCGGCCCGACCGATGCGTTCGTCGAGGCGGCCCGCGGCGCCGACCTCGTCGTGGCCGAGGCGACGCTGGCGGATTCCCGGTTCGACGACCCGCGGCGGGGCCATCTCACCGCGGAAGAGGCGATCGAGATGGCCGACCGGGCGGGCGTGCCACGGGTGGTCCTCGTCCACTTCCGGGCGGAGCTCCAGGAGCGGATCGAGCGCCTGTGCGCCCACCGCCCGGGGGCGACCGCCGGCCGGCCCGGGCTCGCGTTCGACGTCGGCACGGCGGACAGCGGCCCCGGCGTCGGCGGCACCGGCTCCGGCGCGGCCGTCGACGATCCCGTCCCCGCCGACGGGGTCGCCCGAGCGCCGGTCGTCTAGCCCGTCCTCGTCGTCGGGGGCCCAGCCCGGCGCTCGCCGGGTTCTCGGATCCGGGTCGTCCGGCCCTCAGAGGCGGCCGGCCGCGCTCCCCGTCCCGCCACCCACGGCGAGTCGCCGCGGGTCGTCCGCGTCGAGACCGGCCAGCAGCTCGGTCGCCGCGGCGACGTAGCTCGCCGCCTCCGCTTCCGCGCCGAGCTCGTGGGCCTGCTCGGCCGCCCGGATGAGGAGCGGAATCGCCCGCGCCGCATCGCCTGCCGCGGCCCGGTGCCGGGCGATGACGCCGACCTGCCCGGCCGGCTGGGTGGCCTCGATCCGATCGGCCACCCGCGTGTGGAGCGTCCGCCGGTCGTTCGAGAGCAGGCTGCGGTACGCGGCGTCGTGGATGAGCGGGTGGCAGAACCGCCAGCCGCCCGAGGCATCGACCGGCACGATCATCGCCGCCTCCGCGAGGCGCTCGTACAGGCCGGCGTCGACGGGCTCGCCGAGAACGTCCTCGATCGTCTCCTCGTGGAAGCGCATCCCGACGACCGCCCCGACGCGCAGCACCGTCCGGGTATCCGCGGACAGTGCGTCGATCCGGCTGCCGAGCAGCGCCCGCAGCGTCACCGGCACGACGGAGCCGGCCGCGTCGCTGATCGCCAGGCGGCCGTCGCTCGAGATCGCCCCCTCGTCGACCATCGCCCGGACCGTCTCGCCGATGAACAGCGGGTTCCCGCCGGTCCGGGCGTGGAGACGCTGGACGTCGGCCGCCGCGACAGTCGCTCCGGCGACGGCCTGGGCCAGCTCTCCCGTCTCGGCCTCGCCGAGCCCGGCGAGGGCGATCGATCGAACGTGATCGCCACGGTTGTCCGAGCGGGCGGGGTCGCGCCGGCCGGCGGCCAGGACGACGAGGGGCAGCCGGGCCGACAGCGCCACGAGCTCGTCGTAGACGCCGGCGCTCGACGGATCGAGCCAGTGCAGGTCGTCGACGACGATCACCCGCGGCCCGTCGAGGGCGACGAGCCGCTCGACGTAGCGGACCGCCACCGCGCGCACGTCGCGGGCGATCTCGGCCGAGTCGGTCGGGACGAGCGGGGCCTCCTCCTCCCAGCCCGAGAACGCGGCGTCGCGGGCGATCGCCGCCACGCCGCCCGCCCAGCGCCGGGCCTCGGCGGGATCGACGTCGTCGCTGAACAGAAGCCGCCGGGTCAGCGTCCCGGAGTCGACGCCGTGCTCGTCCGCGACGATCTGGGCAAGGGACCGGGCGAAGCGGTAGGGCTCCGCGGCGCCGTAGGAGACGTTGTCGACCCACGTCCAGGCAAGGCCGGCCCGCCGCGCTTCGGCCTCCAGGCCGGCGAGGAGGCGCGACTTGCCGATCCCGGCCTCGCCCTCGACGAGGACCGTCGCGCCGCGGCCCCGGTCACGCAGCTCGGCGAGGACCGCCTTCAGCGACTCACGTTCGGCTGCCCGGCCGACGAACCGGCCCGCGAGGGGATGCCACGGCTGGAACCCGGCCTCGCCGAGCAGCCGCCCGATGCGGACGGGCCGGGTCTGGCCGCGGAGGACGCGCTCGCCGAGGTCCTCGATCGCGAGCCCCTTCCGGGCCGCCCGGATCGTCGCCGCATCGAGGAGGATCTCGCCGGGCTCGGCGATGCCCTGGATCCGGGCCGCGGTCGTGACGGCCGGCCCCGTCAGCGACCAGTCATGGGCGCCCGGGACGTCCCGCGGGGCCGCCACGACCTCGCCCGTCGCGAGCCCGATCCGCACCTGGAGGACCTCGCCGGATGGATCTTCGAGGCGGGCCAGGCCGGCCCGGATCGCCAGCGCGCAGTGGACCGCCCGGAGGGCGTCGTCGTCGTGGGCGAGCGGCCAGCCGAAGACGGCGAACACCGCGTCGCCGATGAACTTCTCGCGGGTCCCGTCGAAGCCCTGGATCGCGTCGACCATGGCGACGAGCGCCCCGTCGACCCGCCGCCGGACCTCCTCCGCGTCGTGCTCGGCGACCAGTCGGACGTAATCGACGAGGTCGGCGAACAGGGCCGTCACGATGCGGCGGTCGCCGGCCGCGCCCGTCGCGCTGGCGTCGTGGCCCGGCCGGTCGCGCCTGCGGCCCGTGCGGGCGGGGTCGTCCGCGGCGCGGGCGGTCGCGGCGTCGCGATCGAGCTCCGCCGGGCTCGCCGCGGCGGAGCTCGGGGCCGCCGGGCTCGCTGCCGCCTCGCTCCGGGCGAAGGTCCGGGCCGGGCGCCCGCCGGCGGGCGGGATCGCGGCGGACGGATCGCCGGGAATGGCGACCTCGTCCGACCCCCGGAGGCGGGTCCCGCACTGGTCGCAGAAGCGGGCGCTCGCCCCGACGACCGCGGCACAGGCCCGACAACGCACGGGCGGACTCCTCACGAGGTCACGAGCTCTCGGTTCGGCCGGCGATCCCGCGATGGAGCCTTCC
The DNA here is from genome assembly GCA_963710105.1 of uncultured Chloroflexia bacterium. Lineage (GTDB taxonomy): Bacteria > Chloroflexota > Limnocylindria > Limnocylindrales > CSP1-4 > CF-46. The sequence continues at coordinate 1,020,946 of CAVPYV010000001.1, read as the reverse complement.
GGCGCGGGCGATCGTCAGACTGCGGGCGACGGCCCGCGGGCAGCGAGTCTAGCGCGCCGCGATCAGCTGATCGAGAGGAGCGGCTGCGGATCGGCGCTCGCGGCGCGAACGCTCATCCGGGCCGCGACCGCACCGGCGACGGCGGTCAGGGCGCGGGCCGCCGGGCCCGGCTCGCGCTGGGCGACGGCCGGGACGCCCACGTCGCCGCCCTGGCGGACGGTGATGTCGAGGGGAACCCCGCCGAGGAAGTCGATGCCGTGCTCCTGGCAGAACCGCTCGCCGCCGCCGCGCCCGAAGATCTCCGTCAGCTCGCCGCAGTGGGGGCACGCGAACGCGGTCATGTTCTCGACGAGCCCGAGGATCGGGACCGACAGGCGCTTGAACATCGCCAGCGCCTTGCCGACGTCGCTCAGGGCGACCTCCTGCGGCGTCGTCACGAGGACCGCACCGCCGAGGGGGACCGACTGGGCGAGCGTCAGCTGGGCGTCCGACGTGCCCGGCGGCAGGTCGACCACGAGGTAGTCGAGGTCGCCCCAGTCGACGTCACGGAGGAACTGCTGGATGGCGCCGCCGACGAGCGGGCCGCGCCACACGATCGGCTGGCCCTCGGGGACGAAGAACTGGATCGAGATGCACTTGACGCCGTGGCGCTCGAGCGGGCTGATCTTGTTGTTCGCGGCCGCCTTCGGCTGGCCGTCGACGCCGAGCATCATCGGGATGTTCGGGCCGGTGATGTCGGCGTCGAGAAGACCGACCGCCGCGCCGGACTGGGCGAGCGCGACCGCCAGGTTGACGCTGACGGTGCTCTTGCCGACGCCGCCCTTGCCCGACGCGACCGCGATCACGTTCTTGACGTTCGGGAGGAGCTGCTCGGCCTGGGGCGGGGCCGCCCGCCGGACCATCGCCCCCCAGGTCAGGGTGACGTCGGAGACGCCGATGGCGGTCAGCGCCGCCCGGGTGTTCGTCTCGATCTCGTCCTTCAACGGGCAGGCCGGCGTGGTGAGCTCGATCGTGAACGCCGCGGTCGTCCCCTCGATGACGATGTCCTTGACCATGTTGAGGGTCACGATGTCGCGCCCGAGCTCGGGCTCCTGGACCTGGCTGAGCGCCTCGAGGATCGCGGCTTCGGTGAGGGTGGGCATCGGGATCGGGACCTCTGGATCGTCTGGGGCCGGGCCGCCTGACGGGACGCGCCTTCTGGCAACCGCTGCGTCGATATCCGCATCCTACCGCGGACCCGCGGAAGCCGACGATCGCGGGGCCGGCCAGGTGAAGGCGGCGGTCGCCCGGCGCGTCCCCGACGCCGACGACCGAAACCACAAGAACCGTGCGAATCCCAGCGGATTGTCCGGACGCTCGCCCGAAATTCGAAGCCGGATCGCGGTGTCACTGCGCACCTCGCGTTCTTGACACCCTGTCGCGGCGGCACCTATCCTCGGCCTGCCGATGACGGGCGGAGGAGGTCCGTCGGCTCGGCATTCCCCCGGTCGCCCAAACCGGCTGAACGTGGCCGGTCAGAAGCGACCCCGTGCTGCGGGAGAACGCGGTGCCTGAGGTCGACGTCCGTCTCGTCGATGTCGTCAAGAAGTTCGGCGACCAGGTGGCGGTCGACCGGATCAACCTCGAGGTCCGTGACGGGGAGTTCTTCAGCCTCCTCGGCCCGTCCGGCTGCGGCAAGACGACCACGCTCCGGATGATCGGCGGGTTCGAGCAGCCGACCAGCGGCCTGATCGAGCTCCAGGGCCAGGACGTGACGTGGCTTCCGCCGTTCAAACGGAACGTGAACACGGTCTTCCAGAACTACGCCCTCTTCCCTCACCTGTCGATCTTCGAGAACGTCGCGTTCGGGCTGCGCCGGAAGGGCGTCAAGAGCTCCGAGATCAAGAGCCGCGTGACCGAGATGCTCCAGCTCGTCGAGCTGCCCGGCTTTGAGTCGCGCAAGCCGACCCAGATCTCCGGCGGCCAGGCCCAGCGGGTCGCCCTCGCCCGGGCCCTGATCAACCGGCCGGCGGTCCTCCTCCTCGACGAGCCGCTCGGCGCGCTCGACCTCAAGCTCCGCAAGCAGATGCAGGTCGAGCTCAAGCGGATCCAGCAGGAGGTCGGGATCACGTTCATCTACGTGACCCACGACCAGGAGGAGGCGATGACGATGTCCGATCGGATCGCCGTGATGAACAAGGGCCACTACGAGCAGCTCGGCGATCCCGAGGTCCTCTACGAACGGCCGACGACGCGGTTCGTGGCGAGCTTCCTCGGCATCAGCAACCTCCTCCCGGCGACGGTCACCGGCGGCGACGACGGCTATGCCCGGGCGAGCCTCGTCGACGACACGGCCATCCGGGTGCCGAGCGCGCTCGTCGACGGCAGCACCCGGGTCAGCATCGGTGTCCGCCCCGAGAAGATCCGCCTCAGCGAGCCGAGCGTGGCCGCGCCGAGCGGCCACAACCGCCTGACGGGCGTCGTCCGCGACGCCTCCTACCTGGGGGTCAGCACCCAGTACCAGGTGGAGTCGCGCGGCGGGACGCTGATGGTCTACGAGCAGAACGTCGAGCGCGCGACCCGAGCCGAGCTCTGGGCGCGCGGCGACCAGGTCCAGATGACGTGGTCGCCGGACCACAGCTTCGTCGTCCCGGCGGACGGCGAGGAGCCACCCGAGGAGACCACCGGCGCGGGGGTGCCGGCCACGCCCACGAACGCCTGAGCGAGAACCGAGAAGCGAGGAGACCCCACGATGGCCGAACGATCCCTGCCGCTCAACCCCGACGTCAGCCGGCGGCGCTTCCTCCAGGGCACGGCGATGGCCGGCTTCGCGACCTTTCTTGCCGCCTGCACCGGCACGAAGACCGGTTCGTCGGCCGCCCCGTCGGTGGCTCCGTCAACCACCGGCCAGGCCTCCGCGCCGGCGTCCGTCGCGCCATCCGTGACGCCCGAGCCGACGCCGAAGGTCGTGACCGGTCCCCTGAAGTTCGCGAACTGGCCCGCCTACATCGACCTCGCCGGGGCCGCCGGCGACGCCGGCGAGTACGCGCCCGGCTCGTCGCCGACGCTCGAGGAGTTCCAGAAGCAGTACAACATCAAGGTCGACTACCAGGAGAAGATCGGCGACAACGCGACGTTCGTCGAGACGATCAAGCCGGCCCTCGTCGGCAACCTCGCGACCGGCTGGGACCTCGTCGTCCTGACCGACTGGATGGCGGCCAAGATCGTGGCCAACGGCTGGGCCGAGAAGATCGACCAGGTGAACGTGCCGAACTGCACGGCCAACATCCGCGACGCCCTGAAGAACTCCTCGTGGGACGCCACGAACGACTACCACTACCCGTGGCAGTCGGGGATGACCGGGGTCGGCTTCAACGCCAAGACCCTGAAGGACAACGGCATCGCCGAGCCGACGAAGATCGCGGACCTCTGGGACATCCCGCCGGACAAGCTGACCTTCCTGTCCGAGGCGCGCGACACGTTCGGGCTCGTCCTCCTCAAGCTCGGGATCGACGCCAACGGCGCGACCGTGACGGCCGACCAGCTCCAGCAGGCGTCCGACTCGGTCCAGCCGCTCGTCGAGGGCGGCCTCCGCTTCACGGGCAACGAGTACCTCCAGGACTTCGGCCAGAAGAAGGTCTGGGCGGCATTCGTCTGGTCGGGTGACCTGGCGTCGTCCGGCGGCGAGGACGACAAGTTCATCTTCCCCGAGGAGGGGACGCTGATCTGGACCGACAACATGATGATCCCGAAGGGCGCGGCCAACCGCTACACGGCCGAGCTGATGATGAACTACGTGTACGACCCGAAGGTCGCCGCCCAGATCGCCGAGTACGTCTACTACGTCTCGCCGGTCAAGGGCGCCGACGAGGAGATCAAGAAGGTCGATCCGGACGCGGCGTCGAACCCGCTCCTCTTCCCGACCCCCGACGTTGTCGCCAAGCAGCACAACTTCCAGTCGCTGACCGACGACATCGAGAAGACGCTGAACGACCTGTTCTCGAAGCTCTCCGGGACGTGAGCCGGGGCCGCCCCTCCATGACCGCCCGGCGATGACCGCCGCGACCGCCGCCGCGCCGACGGGCCCGACCCTGCGGGCCCGGTTCGGCCGGGCCGTGCCCTACCTGCTGCTCCTGCCGGGCCTGCTCTGGCTCGTCATCTTCTACGTCGTCCCGGCCTTCCAGATGTTCACCTACTCGGTCTCGACCGGGACGCTCGAGACCGGGTTCACGATGACGATGAGCCTCGACGCGTACGCGACCGCGATCGACCGGTTCGGCAAGCAGTTCCTCAACTCGATCCTGTACGGCGGCCTGGCCACGATCCTGACCCTCGCGATCGGCTTCCCCGTCGCCTACACGATCGCCTTCCGCGGCGGTCGCTACAAGAACCTGATCCTGTTCCTCGTCATCGCCCCGTTCTTCACGAGCTTCCTGATCCGGACGATCAGCTGGAAGATCCTCCTCGGCGACGAGGGGCCGCTCCTGGCGCCCCTCCGCCACGGCCTCGGCCTGCTCGACAACGGCCTGCCGATCCTCGGCCACGGCGCCCTGATCGACGGCCGGTTCAGCCTGATCAACACGCCCCTCGCCCAGGTGGCCGGGCTGACCTACAACTTCCTGCCGTTCATGATCCTGCCGCTCTACGTCGCCCTCGAGAAGATCGACATCCGGCTGATCGAGGCCGCTGAGGATCTCTACGCCAACCGCGCCGCGGCCTTCCGCCGGGTGACCCTGCCGCTCGCCCTGCCCGGCGTGTTCGCCGGCTCGCTCCTGACGTTCATCCCGTCGATGGGCGACTACATCAACGCCGAGCTGCTCGGCAACCCGGGGACCCGGATGATCGGCAACGTCATCCAGAACCGACTCCTCGTCCAGAACGACTACCCCGTCGGGTCGGCCCTGTCGTTCATGCTCATGGCGGCGATCCTCCTCGCCGTCGTCGTCTACGCCCGGCTCCTCGGAACCGAGCAGCTGACCGGCTGATGGCCGACGCCACGACGCTCCAGGGCCCGGCCGCAGCGCCGCTGGTCGACGCCGGCCGGCGCAAGGGCGGCCTCCGCCACCGGCTCCAGCACCGGGCCCTGCCGGTCTTCACCGCGCTCGCGATCCTCTACCTGATGGTCCCGATCGTCGTGATGATCGTCTTCTCGTTCAACAAGCCCGACGGCAAGTTCAACTACATCTGGAACGAGTTCTCGCTCGACGGCTGGGCCCATCCGTTCGACTGGCCGGGCCTCGGCGACGCGGTGTTCACCAGCCTGTCGGTGGCCCTCCTGTCGACGGTCATCGCCACCATCATCGGGACGATGATGGGCCTCGCCCTGACCCGCTACTCCTTCCGCGGCCGGGGCGCCCTCAACGGGATCATCTTCCTGCCGATGGCGACGCCGGAGATCGTCATGGGGGCGAGCCTTCTCACCCTGTTCGTCGCGACGGCGCTGCCGCCGCTCGCGGGCAGCGTCCCGACGCTCTACCCGACCGGCTTCCTGACGATCCTCATCGCCCACGTGATGTTCAACATCAGCTACGTCGTCGTGACGGTGAAGGCCCGCCTGGCCGGCTTCGATCGGCGCCTCGAGGAGGCCGCGATGGACCTTGGGGCGAACGAGATCACGACGTTCTGGAAGGTCACCTTCCCGCTGATCCTGCCCGGGATCATGGCCGCGGCACTGCTCGCGTTCAGCCTCTCGATCGACGACTTCGTGATCACGAACTTCGTGTCCGGGACGACGAACACCTTCCCGATCTGGGTCTACTCGATCCAGAAGAACGCCCTGCCCGTCCAGATCAACGTCATCGGCTCGATCATCTTCCTCGGCGCCGTCGGGCTGGTCGGGCTCACGACGCTCCGGTCGGGGCGGGCCGCCCGGATCCGCTAGCCAGGAGACGCTCCCCGCCATGGTCGACACCGTGCCCGCGCCGTCCCAGCGGAGCGCCGCTCCCCTGCCCGATCCGTCGGTCGTGCCGCCCGTCTGGGGCCGGATCACGAATCTCGTCGTCGAGCGCGGCGAGGGATCGTGGCTGATCACCGCCGACGGCGAGCGCTACCTCGACTACTCGTCCGGGATCGGCGTGACGAACACGGGCCATGCCCACCCGCGGGTCGTCGCCGCGGTCCAGGCCCAGGCGGCGAAGCTGCTCCACGGCCAGCAGAACATCCTCTACCACGAGGCCGGGCTGCGGCTCTACGAGCGGCTGCGCCACGTCCTGCCGGGCGACGGCTGGGGCGCGTTCCTCTCGAACAGCGGCGCGGAGGCGGTCGAGGCGTCGGTCAAGCTCGCCCGGATCGCGACGGGCCGGCCGGTCATCCTCGGATTCCGCTACGGCTATCACGGGCGGACCGGCCAGACGATGGCGCTGACGACGGCCAAGGACGTCTATCGCGGCCATTTCGAGCCGCTGCCGGGGAGCGTCTATCACACGGCCTACCCGTACTGCTACCGGGCCCCCGGCGGCGCCCACGCCCCCGACGAGGCGTGCACCTGCGACTGGGAGGCCCAGCTCGACCTGACGTTCCACCAGTACGTCTACCCGGAGCACGTCGCGGCGATCATCGTCGAGCCGGTCCTCGGCGAGGGCGGCTACCTCGTCCCGCCGCCGGCCTTCCTGCCGCGCCTCCGCGAGATCACCCGGCAGCACGGGATCCTCCTGATCGCCGACGAGGTCCAGACGGGCTTCGGCCGGACCGGCGAGCTGTTCGCCGTCCGCCACTGGGACGTCGAGCCGGACATCCTCGTCATGGCCAAGGGGATCGCGTCGGGGCTGCCGCTCAGCGGGATCGTCGCCCAGCGGGCGATCCTCGACCGGCTGCCGCCGGGCTCGCACGGCGGGACGTACGGCGGGAACGTCGTCGCCTGCGCCGCCGCCAACGCGACGCTCGACGTGATCGAGGACGAGGGCCTCGTCGCCAACGCCCGCGAGCGCGGCGCGCAGTTCCTCGCCGGGCTGCGCGCCCTCGCCCCGCGGCATCCGTCGATCGGCGACGTCCGCGGCCTCGGGCTGATGCTCGCCCTGGAGTTCGTCAAGCCAGGCGAGGGAGACGGCCGCGTCCCGAACCCGGAGGTGACGAAGATGGTCCAGGCGGCGGCGCTCGACCGCCACCTGATCGTCCTGACCGCCGGGACCTACGTGAACGTCGTCCGGATCATCCCGCCGCTCGTGACCACGGCCGAGGAGGTCGACCGGGCGCTGGCGATCCTCGACGAGAGCCTCGCCGCCGCGGGCGCATGAGGGCGGGGCGGTCCGCAGAGCCGCTCTCCGCCGGGGCGATCGAGGTGGTCCCGGCCACGCCGGACCGCTGGGCCGACGTCGTGACGGTCATGGCCGGCCCGGCGGGCGCGGACGCGGGCGACGAGCGCGGCTGCTGGTGCCAGGCGCCGCGCGGCCGGGTCCCGGGCGGCCGGGCCGCGGCACCGGGCGCCCGGCGCGCGGGCCTGCGGGCGCAGCTTGCCGAGGACCCCCCGGCCGGCCTCCTGGCGTACGTCGACGGCGACGTGGCGGGCTGGCTCGGTTTCGGTCCCCGGCCGCTCCTGCCCCGCCTGGAGCGGTCGCGGACGATCCCGAGGCTCGACGACCTGCCCGTGTGGGCAATCCTGTGCTTCAAGATCCGGGTCGGCTATCGCCGCCGCGGGGTCGCCTCCGCGCTCCTCGCCGCGCTCGTCGCCTACGCCCGCGAGCACGGCGCGCCCGGGCTCGAGGCCTACCCGATCGACGCCGCCGGCCGTCGCCTCGACGTCTCGTTCTCGTACGTCGGGCTCGTCTCGATGTTCGAGAAGGCCGGGTTCTCGCCGGTCGCCACGACGACGGCGCGCAGCGCCGGGCGCGAGCGGGTCGTCATGCGCCGGATGTTCGGACCGGCCTGGGTCGTGAGCGCGGCCGAGGTCGTCGCCACCCGGGCCGAGGTCGTCCGGTTCGCCCGCCTGCTGCGCACCCGCGGCCTCGCGATCGGGACGTCCGGCAACGTGGGTGCGCGTCTGGCCGACGGCCGGATCGCGATCACGCCCTCGACGATGGACGCCGACGAGATGACGCCCGACGACATCGTCCTCGTCGAGGCCGACGGGAGCCCGTCGGACGGCCGCCGCCGGCCGAGCTCGGAGCTGCAGATCCACCTCGAGGTCTTCGCCGCCCGGCCGGACGTCAGGGCGATCGTCCACAGCCACTCCCCGTTCGCGACCACCTACGCGGCGGCTCGCCGCCCGATCCCGGCGGTCCACTACGTCCTCGCCCTCCTCGTCGCGCCGGGGCGGGACGTGCTGCGGGTGGCGCCGTACGCCACGTTCGGGACGGCAGAGCTGGCGCAGAACGCCGTCGCGACGCTCGGCGCCGATCACGCGGTTCTGCTCGCCAGCCACGGCGCGATCGCGGTCGGAGGGTCGCTGGCCTCAGCGTTCGGACGCGCGGAGCGGGTCGAGGAGCTCGCGATGCTCGCCTGGCGCGCGGAGCAGATCGGCGGGGCCACGCTCCTCGACGCAGCCGAGCTGGACCGGGTGCGCGACCAGATGGCCCGGTTCCCGCGGCAGATCTCCGCGGGCTGACGAACCCGGTCGGGCGGCGGAGTACGATCAATGCGATGACCGCGACCACGGATCGCCTCGACGCCTTCCTCCACGAGCTCGATCGGACGCGTCTGGAGGATCTCGAGGTCCTCTCGCTGCCCGAGCCGGACCCGGACGCCCGGACGGCGCTGCTGGCGAGGGTCGACACGGCGGCCCGCGAGGCGGGGGTTCACCGGGCAGCGGAGATCGCCGAGGCCCGGCTGCGGGTCCGCGAGCTGATGTTCGCCCGGTTCGCCCGCCTCGGGCTCGACGTCACGTGGGCCGGGATCAGCTGGCAGTCGCCGCCGAACCGGGCCCGCGAGCGGGTCAAGCTGATCGTCGCCGTCGAGGACGCGGCGGTCGCCGCGATCATGGAGGACCGCCTCGATCCGGACGACCTCGACGCCCTCCGCGACGGCTTCCGGATCGCCTCGTCGATGCCCGGCGCCGGGCCCAGCGGCGTGCCGGACCTGACCGGCAGCCGGGCGGCGGCGGCGCCGCTGAGCGCGCTCGTCCTGACGAGCGGCGCCGGCGGCATCGGGATCGTGGCCGCGATCGCCGCGCTGCTCCGCCGCCGTCGGCGGAAGCTCGAGGACGAGGACTGACCGCGCCGCCTCAGCCGCGGAGCCGGCCCAGCACCTCGTCATGGAGGAGCCCGTTCGTGGCGAGGAACGACCCGCCGTCGATCGCCCGCCGCCCATCGAAGTCGGTCGCCCGGCCGCCGGCCTCCTCGACGAGGACCATCGGGGCGGCTGCGTCCCACGGCGAGAGGTCGACCTCGACCATCGCCTCGGCGGCCCCCTCGGCGAGCAGGGTGTAGCCCCAGAAGTCGCCGAAGCCGCGCTCCCGCCAGACGTCGCGGAGGAGCGATCGGAAGCCGGGTGCGCGACCGGATGCCTCGAGATCGTTCGTCGAGCCGTACAGGACCTGGGCATCCCCGACGCTCGCGACCTGCGACACCCGGATCCGCCGCGGCGCCGAACCGTCCGGGCTCCGCGCCCACGCCCCGCCCCCGCGGCGGGCCCACCATCGCTCGCGCAGCGCCGGCGCCGAGAGGACCGCCGCCTGGAGCTCGCCGTCGCGCTCGACCGCGAGGAGCGTCCCGAACAGCGGCACGCCGCGCATGAAGTTGTGGGTGCCGTCGATCGGGTCGATATACCAGCGGGTCGCGGCGTCGCCGGCCTCGGTGCCGTACTCCTCGCCGACGAGGCCGTGGTCCGGATACGCGGCGAGGATCCGTTCGCGGATCATCCGCTCGACCGCGGTGTCGGCCTGGGTGACGAACGTCCGGTCCGGCTTCGTCGTGATCTCGAGATCGCGCCGGAACGCCGCCCGGGCAATCCCGTCCGCTCCGTCGCAGGCGTCATGGGCGAGGGCGAGCCAGGCGTCGAGCTCCGCCACCGGCGCGCGACGCAGACCGGCGCTCCACTCAGCGCCGAACCCGGCCGACTGATCCATCACGATCGGACCCGCGCGTTCCCGGGGTCGTACAGCGGCTCGCGCATGACCTCGAAGCCGACCCACGCGCCGAACACGTCGATCTCGCCGCGGGTCCCGATCGCCGCGTCCGGCGGGAGGTAGGCGTAGGCGATCGAGCGCTCGACCGCGTAGCCGTAGCCGCCCGACGTCACCCGGCCGACGATCGCGCCCGCGATCCGGACCGGCTCGTTGCCGAGGCAGACCGAGCGCGGGTCGTCGAGGACGAGACAGCGGAGGCGCTTCCGCGGCCCGGCCGCCTTCGCCGCGACGAGCGCCTCCCGGCCGTTGAAGTCGACGCCCTTGTCGAGCGCGACCGCGAACCCGAGGCCGGCCTCGAACGGCGTCTCGTCGGGGGTGATGTCGCTGGACCAGACCCGGTAGCCCTTCTCGAGCCGGAGGGCGTCGATCGCGCGGTACCCCGCCGCGACGAGGCCGTGCGGGCGGCCCGCCTCCCACAGCGTCGACCAGAGCGACCGGCCGTACTCCGCCCCGGCGTAGAGCTCCCAGCCGAGCTCGCCGACGTAGGTCACGCGGAGCGCCAGGACCGGCACGGAGCCGACGCTGATCTCGCGCGCGGTGAGGAAGGGGAAGCCGGCGTCGCTCACGTCGTCGCGCGTGACGCTCGAGAGGATGTCGCGGGCCCGCGGGCCCCACAGACCGAGGCAAACGCGGCCGGCGGTGAGGTCGCGGAGGAGGACCGAGCCGTCGTCGGGGAGGTGGCTCCGGAGCCACGCCGCGTCGTGATTGCCGAAGGCTGTCCCCGTCACGAGCAGGAAGGCCGACTCGGTGAGCCGGGTCACCGTCAGGTCCGCCTGGATCCCGCCGCGCGGGTCGAGGAGCTGGGTGTAGACGATCGAGCCGACCGGGCGGTCGATCCGGTTCGCGCACACCCGCTCGAGAAAAGCGAGCGCGCCGGGGCCCGCCACCTCGAGCTTGGCGAACGAGCTCTCGTCGAACAGGCCGGCCGCGGTCCGGGTCGCGAGGGCCTCGGCCCCGATCGCCGGCGACCAGTGCGCGCCCGCCCAGCCGCGCGGCCGGAGGCCCTCGTCGCCGGCGGCGGCGTTCGACTCGAACCAGTTCGGCCGCTCCCAGCCCGACTTCTCGCCGAACGCGGCCCCGAGGACCGCCAGCTGCTCGTACGCCGGCGCGGTCCGGAGCGGGCGGCCGGCGGCGCGCTCCTCGTTCGGGTAGTGGATGTCGTAGTAGGTCGCGTAGTTCTCGATCGAGCGGGCGAGCGTGTAGCCCTGCGACCGGTAGGCGGGCCCGAAGCGGCGAATGTCCATCCGCCACAGGTCGAGCTCGGGCTGGCCGTCGACGATCCAGCTCGCGACCTGGCGGCCGATCCCGCCCGCGCCGGCGATCCCGTGGGCCGAGAAGCCGGCGGCGACGAAGAACCCGCGGACCTCGGACTCGCCGAGGATGAACTCGTTGTCCGGAGTGAAGGCCTCCGGGCCGTTGATGATCCGCGAGACGCCGGCGTCGGCGATCGCCGGGACCCGCCGGATCGCTCCGGCCATGATCTCCTCGAACCGCGGCCAGTCCGGGGCGAGCAGCTTGCCGTTGAAGTCGGGCGGGACGCCGTCGAGCGACCACGGCGCCGGGTCCCGCTCGTAGCCGCCCATACACAGGCCGCCGACCTCCTCGCGGAAATAGACGAGGTTGTCCGGATCCCGGAGCTGCGGGAGGCCGGCGTGGACGCCGTCGATCGCCTCCGTGAACAGGTACTGGTGAGCCATCGGGATGATCGGCACGGTGACGCCGGCCAGCCGCCCGATCTCGGGCGCGAACATGCCGCCGGCGTTGACGACGACCTCGGCGGCGATCGACTCGCGCGAGCCGTCGCGGAGCTCGACCTCGACGCCGGTCACCCGGCCGCGTTCGACGGCGATCCCGACGACCCGGGAGTGGGTCCGGACCGTCACGCCCCGTTGGCGGGCGCCCGCGGCGAGGGCCATCGCCAGCCCCGACGGATCGAGCCAGCCGTCGGTCGGGAGCCACACGGCGCCGAGGACGCCGTCGGTCGTCATCAGCGGGAAGCGGTCGCGAGCCTCCGTCGCGTCGATCAGCTCGAGGGGCAGGCCGAACGTCCGCGCCCAGCTCGCCTGGCGCTGGAGCTCCTCGAAGCGGGCCTTCGACGACGCGAGACGGAGAGAGCCGACCTCGTGCCACGACGGGTCGACGCCGGTCTCGGCCGCCAGTCGGCGGTACAGCCCGACGCCGTACATCATCATCGTCGTCAGGGTCACCGAGGCGCGGAGCTGCCCGACGAGTCCGGCCGAGTGGAACGTGGAGCCGGAGGTCAGCTCGGCCCGCTCGACGAGCACCACGTCGGTCCAGCCGCGCTCGGCGAGGTGGTAGGCGATCGACGTGCCGCCGACGCCGCCGCCGATGATCACCGCCCGGGCATGGTCCGCCATCCGCTCCGGCCCCTCCTGTCGCCGCTGGCCCCCGCCTCCTCGGCCGCCGTGGCGGCTCGCGCTCAGCCTATCGGCCGCGGCCGCCGGTCGCTGGTCAGTGGCACAGGGCGCTCCCCGAGTCGGCGACGTCGCCGCTGGCCGGGTCGAACGCCCAGGCATACGAGGCCGGCCGGAGGACGAGCTCGATCACCCCGTAGGTCCCGGCGAGGCGGAACTCGCTGTGGGCCGCGGTCGCGGCGAACTGGCGGAGAATCCCGCCGCCGGTCCCGACGACGAACTCGCGGATGCCCCGCTTGCGATCCTCGGCGCCGCTCGGGTCGAGCGGCGCGAACCGCTCGTAATCGTGGTCGTGGCCGTTGACGATCAGGTCCACCCCGGCGGCGTAGAGCGGCTTCCAGAACGCGTCCATAGCGCGGTCGTCGCCGTGCTCGCCGGAGCTCCAGCGAGGATGGTGGAAGATCGCCAGGGTGCACTGGGCGGGACTCGCGGCGAGGTCCGTCGCCAGCCAGCGGCCCTCGGCCGACTCCGGGCCGCAGCCGCCGACGTGGTCGCAGTTCGAGTCGAGCATGATCACGTGCCACGTCCCGACGTCGAACGAGTACCAGGTCGTGCCGCTCGGTCGGGCCTGGGTGCCCCAGTAGGCGAGGTAGCCCGCCGCCCCGTCGGTCCGGTAGTCGTGGTTGCCCGGGACCGGCCGGGTCCGGTCGCGGAACGCGCCCCACGACGGCCCGTAGCAGGAGGCGTACTGGGCGGCGCTGCCGTCGTCGTAGGCCCCGTCGCCGGCCACGAACACCGTCCCCGGCAGGCTTGCGACGAGCGCCGCCGTCTGCTCGTCGCCCGGCTCGCCGCAACGGGCGATGTCGCCGGCGCCGACGAGGTGCGGATCCTCCCCGGCGGCGCCGGACGCGCCGGGGCTCGACCCGCCGGCCGAGGGACCGCCGAGCGACGGTCCGGGTGAGGCGCCTGGCGACGCGGCGCCGGCCGAGCCGGCGGCGGACGCGCCCGAAGGGACGACGCCGGACGGCACGATCGCGACCGGGCCCGACGGGGCCGGCGATCCGGCGGACTGGCCGAGAAGCGCCCGGCCGCCCGCGAGCAGGACGATCGTGGCGACGAAGACGACCAGGAGCAGCCCTCCCTGGCGGGCCAACGAGCGTCGATCGTCCATGGCCCGAAGGGTAGCGGGGTGTGCCGCGGACCGGGCGACAGCCGGTCGGAGCCGTCAGCCTTCCGCGTCGCGCAGCGCGCGCTCGAACGCGGGCGTCGTCGCCCCCTGGATCAGCCGCTCGAAGTGCTCGCCGGCATAGGCCACGAAATCCACCTCGAGGGTGCTGATCCCCTGCTGGAGGACGCCCCACATCGCCTCGCGGAAGTCGGAGATCGTGCGCATCAGGGTCAGGCGGGCCAGCCGATCGGGCCGGACCTCGCCCTCGTAGGCGGCGAGGACGACCGCGTCCTCGGCGGGGCTCAGGCCATGGTTGACCGAGAAGTTGCCAAGGTCGAAGAACGGGTCGCCCATCCCGGCGTACTCCCAGTCGACGATCCGGATCCGATTGCCATCGTCGATGAAGTTGGCGTTCAGCAGGTCGTTGTGACAGGGCTGCAGCTCGACCGGGTTCGCCAGGAAGGCGAGCTCGATCCGGCGGCTGAACGAGCGGGCGACCTCGTATTCGGCCGGGATGGGGACGCCCCGGGCCTCCGCCAGGGCGCGATACGCCTCGACGATCCGGAACGGGATGAAGAGACCCGGGATCGGCGGCCCGTCGTGGATCCGTCGCAACGAGTCGGCGACCCGGCGCTGGGTCGCGGCCCGGTGGACCGCTTCGTCGGAGACCGGCGAGCCTTCGATGAACCGGGTGACGAGCCAGCCCTCCGGCCGGATGAACGCCGTGACCTCCGGGCCGACGCCCACGCCGGCGGCGGCGACGGTCGCGGCGTGCTCGACCTCGCGGCTGATCCCGAGCAGGTGAGTGTCGTTGCCGGCGAGCCGGATCACGTAGCGGTCGCTCCGCCCGGCGACCGTCACGAGGAAGTTGCGGTTCGTGATTCCGCCGCTCAGGGCGGTCAGCGTGAGGTCCGCGCCGGCCAGCTCCGGGACGCGCTGCATCGCCCGGACGAGCTCGTCGCGGAGCTCGCCGTGGATCGGGCCGGCGGCGTCGGCGGTCATCGCCGGACGGCCGCCGGCGTGGTCGGGCGGCGCGCCCGGGATCCGGCGCGCCGCCCTGGAGATGCGAGCTTCGCGATCGGCGTCAGCCGATCACCGCCTCGCCGGTCGCGGCGTCCGCGGCGACGGCATCAGCCCGGCCCCGCTGGGCGACGGCGTAGTACACGCCGCCGACGACGACGACCAGGCCGACGAGCGTCTCGAAGACCGGGATCGCCGGGAGGCCGTCGAGAACCGTGCCGCCCCAGCTGAGGAACGTGTTGATGAACGGGTTCGAGAGGGCGCGGAGGTCCGTGCCGTAGTCGCCGAACAGGTTCGGCGCGACCCACAGGCCGATGTTCACGATCATGAACCCGCCGTAGAGGAGCGCCAGGAGGTTGATGATCGTGCCCCAGCTGCCGAGCTTGAACCAGGCGGTCTTGTGCGGCCAGCCCTTCGTCCGGGCGACGAACACCCCGAGATTGCAGAGGAAGTAGCTGAGGTAGATCATCCCGGTCGCCGCGATCGCCAGGGTCGCCGCGCCGAGGGGCCCGGTCAGAACGATGGGGAGGGCGGCGAGGACGCCGACCGCCACCGCGGCGTTCGTCGGGGTCTTGAACGTCTGGTTGACATGGGCCCAGGTGCCGCCCAGCGGGATCCGCCGGTCCCGGCCCATCGAGAACATCAGGCGCGTCGTCGCGCCCTGGATCGCCATCGTGCAGACGAAGACGGAGGCAAGAATCACGAAGAGGTAGAGCTCACCGAACGTGATCCCCGAGACGAGCTCCTGGTTGAGGTTGTCGGTGATCGTCGTCGCGATCGGGAAGCCGAACGCCTGGCCCTCCGCGACGGCGGCGTCGATGTCCTTGAACGACAGGATGATCGCGAGGAGGAACACCGCCCCGACGATCCCCGACAGCCAGATCGCCGACAGGATCCCGCGCGGCGCCTGGCGACTCGCGTCGAGCGTCTCCTCGCCGAACGTGCCCGCGGTGTCGAAGCCGTAGACGACGAACAGGGCGATGAACGCACCGATCAGGAAGATCGCGAAGACGTTCCCGTTGGCCGCCGATTCGAGGCCGCGCGAGTCGAAGAGGATCGCCGGGCTCTGGTGGTTGAAGAAGAACAGGAGGATCACGGCGAAGACGAGCATCCCGAGGATCTCGGTCGCGACCCCGATGTTGTTGATGATCGACAGGAGGCGCACGCCGAAGGCGTTGATCGCCGTCGTGATCACGAGGGTCACGATCGCGACGAAGGCGTACATCGTCGTGATGCCGGTCGGGTCGGGCGAATCGAGGAAGCCCTCCGTCCCGTTGATCCCGGCCACAACGAGCGGGACGGTGACCGCGACGGCGGTCGTCGTCAGCACGCCGGCCCAGAAGTAGATCCAGCCGGTGAACCAGCCGAGGGTCCGGTTCGACAGCCGCTTCGACCACTGGTAGATCGAGCCGGCGACCGGGAAGTGGCTGGCGAGCTCGGCGAAGTTCAGGGCGACCAACGACTGGCCCAGGACGACGAGCGGCCATGCCCAGAAGAAGATCGGGCCGGCGAAGCCCATCGCGAGGGCGAAGACGGTGAACGTGCCGGTCGAGACGGAGATGTAGCTGAAGGCGACCGCGAAGTTCGACAGGAAGCCGAGACTCCGTTTCAGCTCGGGCTTGATCCCGAGCGACTGAAGGTGCGCGTCGTCGCGCGCAGCCTGATCGTGGACCGAACCTGACACGATGTCCTCCTCCTGCCACCGCACCCAGGGGGTGCGAGCCTGTCCTCTGGAGTGGAGACGCGAGGTCGCGGGGATGTCGGGCCGTCCTCCCTCCGGGCGGCACGAATGCGGGCGAGCATAGACAGGGCGCCGAGGCGGCGTCAACGGCGTCTCACACGCTGATGGTGGGCACGGAATTGCGCCCATGGGGTGACCGGGAACCAGCGGGCCGGAGCGAGCGGTTGTCAGGCGCCGGCCGACGCGCGACGATGACGCATGACGGCCCTGCCCGGGCTCGAATTGTCGACCGCCGCCGCTCCGCTGATCCGGACGGCCTCTCGGTGCGAACGATCGCTGACGGGAGGAACGATGGACGATCGCCGCATCTGGAGCCTCATCGTCGCCGTGGTGCCCGGTCTCCTGATCGCCGTTGCGATGCTGAATCTCGTGCCCAGCCCCGTGCCGGCCGGCCCCGCGAGCGGCGGCGATCGCCGGGTCGTGTTCGCGAGCTCGGGGGCCGCGCCGGCGACCGCGACGGGCGCGCCCGCGCCAGCCGCGCCGTCCGCGACCGGGACGCCGGGCCAGCCGACCGCGGGCGACCCTGCGGCGGCCGCGACCGACACGCCCGGTCCCGCCGCCACGCCGTCGCCGACCCGGACCCCGAGTCCGACGCCGCGTCCGACCGCGTCTCCCTCCCCCGCCCCGACGGCGGCGCCGACCACCGGTCCCACGCCGCGCCCGACGCCCGCACCCACGCCCGCACCCACCGTGACACCCAGCCCCACGCCGACCTCGACCGGGCTGATCTGCGGGATCCTGCCGATCATCTGTCCCTGAGCGACGGCTCCTGAGCGGCGGCCCTGGGCCGAGCGGGCCTCAGTCGAGCGCGAGGAACGCCGGCGGGTAGACCACGCGTCCGCGCACCGCCGGGTCGCTGCCGGGGCGGCGGCGGGCCATCCACGCCTTGTCGATCGCGCCGAGGTGCTCGGGCGGGAGGATGCCGATCGTGCGCCCGCGGACGAACCCGAACCGCGGGTAGTAGCCGGGATGGCCCTGGACGACGACGAGCGGCTCGGGGCGGCGGTCGGCGAGCTCGAGGACCGCCCGCGTGAGCGCCGCGCCGATCCCGCGCCCCTGGTGGGCCGGCAGGACGCCGAGCGGCGACAGCATCAGGATCGCGACGGGGGCGCCTTCCTCGGCGACGAGCTTCGTGCCGCTGATCATCACGTGGCCGACGATCGGGCTGCCGGGCTCGTCGGGCAGGTCCGCGACGAGGGCCAGCTCCGGCATCGACCAGGGCGAGGCCCGGATCGCCTCGACGAGTGGGGCGACCTGCGGATCGTCGAACGCGGCGTCGTGGAGGCGCCCGATCTCCGCCGCTTCCCGCGCGGCCTCGGGTCGGATGCGCAGGCCGGCGGGGACGCCGGCGCGCGCGCTGCTGTCGCTCAGCCCGCTCCGGCCGCGGCGCCGGTCGACGCCTCACGAAGGCCGTCCGGCATCGGCGTGCGCTGCTCGACGGGACGGATGTAGCGGTCGACCATCTCGCGCGAGCCGTTCACGCCGAGCTCGGTGAAGAGGAAGCCGATCTTCCGCCGCTGCGCGGCGAGGATCTCGTCCTTCGTGGCGAGGTCCCACAGCGCACGCTTGAACGGCCCGATCGCCTTCTTGCGCGACGTGTAGACGAACTGCTGGTCGGTCTGGTCGGGCTTGCGCTCGTCGAGGGCGTTGGCGTAGCACCACGCCTCGATCTCGCGGTGGAGCTCGGCCGGGAACGCCGGATGCTCGTAGAGCGCGTTCTGGAAGCCCGTCGCCAGGTGGATCTCGGCCGTCTCGACCGCCGGGAAGCGGTGGAACAGCTCGTCCGGCAGGGTGGACGCGCCGTGCTGGACGGCGCCGGCCAGCCCGTACGAGCGGGCGACCTCGCCGAGCCGGCGGAGGACGTCGAAGTCGAGCTTGACCTCCGCGACGGTCCCGTCCGGGAGCGGGACGCCGCCGTGCGACGTGCCGGTCTGGACGCTGACCTTGCTGATCCCGACCGCGCCCGGCGCCCGGGCGTCGAGCTCGCGGCGGTAGCCGTCGAGGTAGGCGACGAGCTCCTCCTCGTTCGAGTTCTCCTTGCCGACCTCGCCGATCTCGCCGCCGACGCTGACGGTCACGCCGTCGGTCTCGAGCGATCGGATGAGCGCGGTCAGCTCGGCCGCCCGGACGTAGTTCTCGTGCTGCTGCTCGTCGCGGCTCGGCTTCGAGAGATCGACCAGGGTCGAGCTGTCGATGTCGATGTTGCGATAGCCCGCCTCCAGGGCGAGGCGGCAGGCCCGCCGGATCTCCTCGGTCATCGCCTCGGGGTCGGCCTGGTACTTCTTCATGTTGAACTGGTAGTGGTCGCCCTGGATGAAGACCGGCCCGCGCCAGCCGGCCGCCACGGCACCCGCCAGGACGGCGGTGGCGTAGTCGATCGGCCGCTGGAAGGTGTACGTCTGCTCGCTGCGGGCCAGCTCGAGGATGACCGCGCCGACATCGGCCGCCTCGGCGGTCTCGTACACGGTTCGGGCCATGTCGAACGTCTGGGCCCGGATGTTGATCGCCGGGACCGTGAACCCGTGGATCTCGCCACGGGCGCGAGCCAGGTACAGCTCCTGGATGCTCGCGCTGTGCGCCCCGAGGACCCGGGCCGCCTCGCGGACGAGCCACTGGGCGGCCGCGATCGTCGCCTCGTCGGTCGCGAAGGCCGCGGTCCAGGCGAGGTCGCGGATCACCTCGCCGCGAAAGACGGCCTCGTCGTCGACGACGAGGCGCTCGCCGTCGAGGTGGGCGGCCGATCCGAGTCGGTCGATCAGGTCAGGGACGCGTTCGGCGACATGCGGCATCGGGGTCGGCTCTCCTCGGCAGACGGGATCGTTCTGCCCTCATGGTAGCCGCCCACATGACGCGGGCCCCGTGACCGATGGCCCGATCGGTGGGGCCGGTTGGCGCCCGACCGCAGCCGGGCCGAGCCGTCAGACCTGCGGCTTCGTCACCATCAGGATCACGATCAGGACGATGAGGATCGTCAGGATCTGGCCACCGCGGGCCAGCTTCGCCCCGAGCTCCGCCACGCCCGGAGGCGGTCCGGCCGGCGCACCTGCGGGCGGCGGTCCGGGCGGCATGTTCGACGTCAGCTCGACCATCTTCTCGGCGTTCTTCGCCTGGACGGCGATCGCGTAGATGATCGCGATCAGGTAGAGGATGATCCCGCCGACGAGCCAGCGGTAGGCGGCGCTGGTCAGGTCCGCCTTGAGGATCAGGATGAGGGCGACGCCGGTGATTCCCTGGACGATCGCGCCCGGGATGACGATCCGCCGCTCGATGTACTCGGACACGACCGCGGCGAACGGCCCGTTCTGGGGCGACTTCTGGGCCTGGCTGGCGATGACCGGGAAGGCGAAGGTCGGTCCGAAGACCGCGATCGCGCCCATCACGTGGAGGAACAGGAACAACGCCAGCAACGGATCCATCGGCTGCCCTCGCGTCGCGCTCGCTGCTCCGGGCGGGATCGATCCGGAGGTTCGCGCGCCGGGTGCAATCTACCCTTCGCTCGTCGGCGCCGCTCGGCGGAATTGCAGTTCCGACCCGACCGAACGATTCGGGTGACGCGGACGTCTGGACTGGCGGGAGCGAGGGAGGAACCGCTGGACCTTGTCGGACGCGCAGCCCGGGGCGACCGTGAAGCCTTCGATCGACTGGTCGACCTCCACCTGGCCGATCTCCATCGGCTGGCGCTGGTCGTCGCCGGGCCCGATCGGGCGGACGACGTGACCCAGGACGCCTTCGTCCGGGCATGGCAGGATCTGCCCCGGCTGCGCGACCACGACCGCTTCGTCCCGTGGCTTCGGCGGATCCTCGTCAACCGAGCGCGGGACGTCCAGCGTGCGGGCCGTCGCCAGCCGCGGCTCATCGATCTCGCCGCCGCGGGGGACGTCACGGAACACCGGGCCGGCCGGGTGGATCCCGCTGCCGGCGTCGGCCGACTGATCGACCTCCATCGCGCGCTCGGCGACCTCAGCGTCGATCAGCGGGCAGTCGTCGGGCTGCATTACCTGAGCGACCTGACCCTCCCGGACGTGGCCGCCACGCTCGGCGTCCCGCTGGGCACGGCGAAGTCGCGGCTGAACGCCGCGCTCGTCGTCCTGCGTCGACGGCTCGAGGAGGACAGCCGATGAGCGATCGCCCGATCGCCGCGGCTCGACCCGGTCGCCGCCGCGTTCGCGGAGCTTGCGACGAGCCAACCCTCGCCCGACCTCGATGCGCGGATCCGTGCCGGCGTGGCGTCGACCGCCCAGCGGCGCCGGCCGGCGACGTCGATCCGGTTCCTCGTCATCGCCGCGGCGATCGTCGTCGCGGTAGGGGCAATCGGGGTCGCGGGCGGCTGGGGACAACCGCGTCGTCGCGCCCTCCGCGTCGCCGGACCCCGGTCGATCGGCCGGCGACCACTCTCGACTCGCCGGCGCCGTCCGGCCTCGCTTGGCCCGCTCGGCCCGCTCGGCACGTCGCCCGGGCGAACGCCGACGTCACGATCGCGCCGGAACTACCGTTCACGCGGACCAGACGGTCCTGATCCTGCCGGGCGGTCCGGTCGATCACGAGGGGTCCCTCCTATCGCCTTCAATACTTCGGCGACCTCAACACCGGCTACCGGCCCGGGGGCGTGTTCGGCTGGATCTCGCTCGTCGACGCCCGGCGGTTCCTCGACGAACATCCGCCGTCATGTCCCGACGACCCGAGCCGGCTCGCCGACGTCGCCGCGCTCCAGCCGTTTGCCCGGCCGGCTCTGCTTCGGGCGCGGGACCTGATCTTCGACAGGGTCACGCCAACGCCAGCGGTCGTACGGGCCGGCCAGTCTCGACCGCTGGATCTCGACCGGACGGCGAGCCGGATTTCTTCACCGGCCTGCCCGTCTACGGCCTGGGCACCCGACCCTCGCCGGACGTCGTCCTGCCGATACCGGGTGGTTCCGGGTGACCGGGCCACTTCGACGACCCGTCCTCGCCCGCTTGCGGCGCGGCGGACCAGGTCGCGTGGTGCCGGGAGCGCTTCGTGATCACCGCTTGGCGGCCGTTGATCCACCCTCGTTCGTCCTGGAGGGAACCTGGCGCCAGACGGCCCTCCCGCCAATCGACGGCCGGACCGACTTCGCGATGGCATGGACGGGGACCGAGGCCGTCGTGTGGGGCGGTTCAGCTCCTCCGAGGAGCACGTCCGTCTTCGATGCGGTGCCCGACGGCATGGGGCCGCCTACAACCCGACGACCGATCACTGGCGGGTCATCCCGGCCGCACCGATCGCCGGTCGGAGCTTCCCGGTCATGGCCTGGACCGGCACCGAGGTCGTGGTGTTCGGCGGCTCGATCGGCGAGAGCGCGCGGCTCGACGGCGCCGCCTGGAACCCGGCGACGAACCGCTGGCGGACGATCGCCGCTTCGCCGCTGACGGACACGAACCAGCCGGTCGGCGCATGGCTCGACGGACGCCTCTACGCCGTCAACGACACTTCGGCCGCCGCGTACGACCCGGAGACCAACCGCTGGGCGTCGCTGCCGGCGGCGCCGATCCGCCCGGGTTGGCGATCGATCGCCGTGGCCGGCGGGCGGGTGATCCTGATTGCCTTCGGCGATGGTCGCAACGCCGCCGGTGGAGTGGGCTGTGCTCGATCCGGTGTTGTCGACCTGGCGGCACGGCGAGGCGCCGATCGAACCGCTGATGGCCGGGGTGGGGTTCGTCGGCGCGGGCGAGGCCGTGATCGAGCCGATCTGGCGGCGAGGTCTTCGACCCGGTCGCCGCCACGTGGTCGACGATGCTCTCGGTGCGAGGGTGCGGGCAGCGGCGCGGTCTGGACGGGGAGCGTCGTCCTCGGCGCGACGGGCGCGTGGGACACCCGGACCCGGACGTGCCTCCAGGTCCCGCCAGCCCCACCGCGAGAGAAACCCTTCAATGACACGAATGGCCGCGAGTTCCCCGCCGCGGTCTGGACCGGCACCCAGTACATCACCTGGAGCGGCGGCACCGGCGGCGACATCGTCTGGGTGCCGAAGGACGGCGCCGTCTTCACGCCGGCCAACGATCTCGGACCGTGCTGCGGGTGACCGGGTAGCCCCTACCCCACCCCTCGCGTCCGCCCCGAGACGAAGTCGACGAGGACATACTCGCCGAGGTGCTCGGGCGTCGCGTAGAACGCCCGGCCGCGGTTCAGCCGCGTGACCAGGGCGACGAACTCGGCCAGCGCCCGCGACCGCTCGAGCATGAACGTGTTGATCGTGATCCCGTCGCGGGTGCAGCGCTGGACTTCGCGGAGGGTCTCCTGGATCGTCCGCCGCGTCGGCGGGTAGCTGAACTCGACCTGCCCGTTCTCGAAGTGGGCGGTCGGCTCGCCGTCCGTGATGACCACGATCTGGCGGTTGCCGCCGCGCTGCCGGGCCAGGATCCGGCGGGCGAGCATCAGCCCATGCTGGAGGTTCGTTCCGTACTCGTAGCCGTGCCAGGTCAGCTCGGCGAGGGCCTCCGGCCGCAGCTCGCGGGCGTAGTAGGCGAACCCGATGACGGTCAGGTCGTCGTGCGGGAACTGGGTCCGGATCAGCGTGTCGAGCGCCACCGCGACCTTCTTCGCGGCCAGGAAGCAGCCGCGCAGGAGCATCGAGCGGCTCATGTCGACGAGGAGCACGGTCGAGGTCTTCGTCAGCTGCTCGGTCCGGAAGACCTCGAAGTCGGCCGCCGAGAGGTGGACCCCGGGCTCACCGCGGGCGAGGCGCTCGGCCGGCGCATTCTCCGGGCGGCGGAGGGCGTTGTCGATCGTGCCCCGGATGTCGAGGTGGAACGGGTCGCCGAACTCGTACGGCTTGGTCGTCTCCTCGCGCTCCCCTCCCCGGCCGGCCCGGTCGATCCGGTGGCCGCCGAAGGCATCGCGCGAGAGCTTGGCGAACAGGTCGTCGAGGACCTTCTGGCCGATCCGCCGGCTGCCGCGCGGCGTCAGCTCGAGGCGGTCGCCGCGGTTGACGAGGTAGCCCGCCTCCTCGAGCTGGCGGGCGAGGGCGTCGAGCGCCTCGAGGTCGCGGGCGGCCTCGGCGCCGAGCAATCGCTCGACCTCGTCGCGGTCGAGGTCGCCGAGGTCGCCCGGCGAGCCGACGTCGGCGAGCTGGTCCTCCAGCGCGTCGAGGGCCTGGAGCTGGCCGATCCGATCGAGCGCCGGCTCGAGCCCGAGCGGCTCCTCGCCGCTGAAGTCGTAGCTCTCGCCGAGCCCGTCCGGCATGAGCTGGTCCATGTTCGACGCCAGCCGGGCGAGATCCCAGCGGAGGCGGTCGTCGCGCAGGAGCGCGTCCATCATCGATTGCAGTTCGGCCCGCTGCTGCGGCGTCATCGACCGCAGCAGCGACTGCATCGCCGCCATCCGCTGGGTCATCTGCTCGACGATGTCGTCGAGCGTCCGCGCCCCGGGGAAGAACCGGCCGTGCTTGGCGAGGAAGTCGTCGACCTGGTCCTGGCTCGGCTCGCGGCCGTCGAGGCGCTCCTCGAGCAGGCTGTTCAGGTCGCGGACCATCTCGCGGTTGGCGTCGAGCTCCTCGGGGGTCGTGCCCTGGATCGCCTCCGACAGGCCCTCGACGAAGCGATCGAGGGTCTGCTTGCGGAGCTTCTCGACGAGCTCGTTGAACCGGTCCCGGGCGGCCGGCTCCATGAAGTCGTACTCCTCGAGCTTCCGGATTCGGTTGCCGACGTCCCGCGGCAGGCTGTCGAGCTGGTCGATCCGGCGGGCGGCGGCGTCACGGAGCATCGCCCGCAGCGCGGCATCGGAGGCGTCCGGCGGCGCGTCGGGCGCGCCCTCGGGCCGGCCGGCAGGCGGCGGCGTGGCCGCCTCGTCGAGGCGGCGCTCGATCCCGGCCCGCTCCTGGGCGACGATGTCCTCGAGCTCCTGGCGGACGTCGGCGAGGACGTCGCGCAGCTGGTAGCGCTCCTGGAGCTCGTCGCGCCGGCGGCGGAGCCGCTCGCGGAGCTCATTCAGGCCGGCGAGGTCCGGACGGGTCGGGTCGGCCGACCGCCGGCCGCGCTCCATCAAGCGGCGAAGCGCCTCGGCAAGGTCGCCCTCGGCCATCACGTCGTCGGCGAGGGCGTCGAGGATCTCGTCCGCATCGAGCGCCGGGATCGTCTGCGTCCCGTCCCAGCGCGCGTAGCGGGCGGCCCGGGCGAGGAGCGGGTCGCGCCCGTCGCGGACGGCGCCGGGCGCCTCCAGGTCGCGCGGATCGGGCGAGTAGCTTGCGGTCATCGAGCCGCGGCCCTCATCGCCGGTAGACCGTGCCGGCTCCCGAGCGATCCTTGTTGATCCGGCGGCTGAGGTGCAGCCCCTCGAGGAGGAACTCGACCGCGGACGCGACGACCGCCGGCTCCTCCGCCCCGTCCGTCACGTCGAACGCGCCGAGCCGGCGCACGGCATCGTGGAGCCCAGGGGTCTCGGCCATCCAGCGGACGTACTCGCGCGACGGCACGCGATCGCCGGTCTCGATCACGAGCCCGTCCTCGAAGGACAGGACGACCTCGTCGAGCTCGTCGATGTCGACGACGCGGCCGAAGGTCGCGAACAGCGCCTTCGTGATCAGCCGCTCGACGATCCGCTCCTCGGGCGCGTCGTCGCCGACCGACTCGAGCTCGATCTTGCCGACGGTGCTCGCGACCACCGCTCCCAGGTCGGAGACGCGCGGCGCGGCCACCGATTCGCCGAGCCGGACCGCGCGACGGAGGGCGGCGGCCTCGAGAACCTCGGCGTTGGCGACGGTGACCCGGACGCTCACCCCGGAGCGCTGGCTGATCTCGGGCGAGCGGCGGGCGAGGTGGGTCAGCTCGGCCAGCAGCTCCTCCATGAAGCCCGGGACGGCGATCGCCGGCTCGCCGTCCGCCCCGGCGAAGCGCTGCTTCTCCTGGCGGACGATCGCGAGCTCGTGGTCGAGGGTCCGCGGGTAGTGGGTCCGGACCTGCGAGCCGAGGCGATCCTTGAGGGGTGTGATGATCCGGCCGCGCGAGGTGTAGTCCTCCGGGTTGGCGCTGGCGATCACGAACAGGTCGAGCGGCAGGCGGACGGTGAAGCCGCGGATCTGGACGTCGCGCTCCTCGAGGATGTTCAGCAGGCCGACCTGGATCCGCTCGGCGAGGTCGGGCAGCTCGTTGATCGCGAAGATCCCTCGGTTGGCGCGCGGGATCAGGCCGTAGTGGAGGGTCAGCTCGTCGCTCAGGTAGCGCCCCTCGGCGACCCGGATCGGGTCGACCTCGCCGATGAGGTCGGCGATCGTGATGTCCGGCGTGGCGAGCTTCTCGGCGTAGCGCCGGTCGCGGGGCAGCCAGTCGATCGGGGTCGCGTCGCCGTGCTCGGCGACGATCGCTCGGCCGCTCGGGCTGATCGGGGCGGTCGGGTCGTCGTTGAGCTCGCCGCCGCGGACGACCGGCATCGCGTCGTCGAGCAGGCCGATCGAGGAGCCGGGCGAGGCGCGTCTTCGCCTGGCCGCGCTCGCCGAGGAGGACGAGGTCCTGGCCGGCGACGATCGCGTTCTCGATCGCGGGCAGGACCGACTCGTCGTAGCCGACGATCCCGCTGACGATCGGGCGGTCCGCGGCGAGCCGGGCGAGGAGGTTGGCGCGGAGCTCCTCCTTGACCGTCCGGCTCGTCCAGCCGGCGGCGCGCAGCTCCCCGAGGGTCTCGGGGCGGCGCTCGGGATCGGCGGACGGGGATGACACGGGCGGCGAGCGTACGACCGGCCCGCCGGACCGTCAAACGCCCGCCGAATCCTCCGGCTGCGGGTCGGCGGCGAGCGCGGCGGGCAGGCCGCGCACGCGGATCTCGGCGTCGCCGATGCGGGCGACCTTCGTCCGGAGCGGCACGTCGGCGACGACCTCCACGAGAGCCGGCGAGCGGGGGCGGGACCGGACGAACCGGGCCTCCTGGGCGCCGAGGCGGACGCGGACGGCGTCGCGACCGGCCGGCTCGACGGTCGCCGCCAGAAGCCTGCGGATCCGGCCGGCGGCGACCGCGGGCGACGCTGCCTTGATCTCGACGCCCGCGAGCCGGGCCACGCCGCCGAGCGGGTGCCGCTCCGCCCGGCGGGCTTCGCGCTCGGCCGGCGTCCACTCGGCGGCGGTGACGTCGTGCTCGATGAGAAACGGCGCGGTCGGCGTCACGCTCTCGGGACGGGCCAGCCGCCAGCGGACGACGCGTCCGTCGTCGCGCTCGCGCTCACCGTCGAACGGACCCCCGAGCCCGGCATCCGGGGGAGCCCAGCGCAGGGCGCCGTCGAGATCGCTCACCGCGATCGCCCACGTCACGAGCCCGCCACCGCGCTCGAGGGAGGCCAGGACCGGCCTGCCCAGCCAGCTGCGGCTCGCAAGCTCCGCGTCGAAGACGCCGACCAGCTCGAGGTAGGCGTCACCCAGCCAGATCAGGCGGTTGACGGTCCCGAGCGCCGGGTGCCGGCCGCCGTGGCTTCCGGCCAGCCCGAGCCGCTGCTCGAGATCGGCCGCGGCGGCGTCCGGATCGGCCGTGGCGAGGACGACGTGATCGATCCCGAGGAGCATCGGCTCAATGCACGGCCGGACGCGGGGCGGCGATGGACGCGATGGCCTCGCGCACGGTCGCGAGGTCGACGGCGCCCGAGGCGGCGAGCCCAGTCAGCAGCGCCGCCCGGTCGGCCTGGTCGCGCTCCAGGTCGCCCGCCTTCCGGCCCAGCCGGATCGCCAGCTCGGGCAGGACGCCCCAGGCGAAATGGTCGAGGCGATCGGCGGCCTCGTCTCGCGCGGCGAGGATCGCCGGCGGCAGGCGCTGGACGTGACCGTGCTCGTCGCGGCCGACCGGGCGGGCGTAATGGGCGGAGACCACCCGCCGCCGGACGTGGCCGTCGGGTCCGCGACCGGCGCGGACGATCAGGATCAGCCCGAGATAGCTCAGCTCATCGTCGGTCAGCCCGACCGGACGCGCCCGGAGCAGCTCGTGGACGTCCTCGAGACGGTCGGCATGGAGCGTCGCCGCGACCCCGTAGCCGAACGACGCCGCGCGGATCAGGGTCCGGGCCGCGTGGCCCCAGGTGTAGACCGGAAGGTGCTCGGAGATCTCGGCGGCGACGAGAACGGTCGACGCGGGTCCGACCGGGATCGCGGCGGCCGCGGCCGGAGTCTTGCGGGTCCAGCCCAGCGCCTCGGCCTCCGGCAGCCACGCGAAATCCTCGCGGGCGCCGGCGAGGTCGACCCGCCTGGCGGTCGCCGGCAGGAAGTCGAGCAGCGCCTCGAGGACGGTCGACTTGCCGACCCCCTGCTGCAGCCCGCCGACGATCAAGGGCAGCCGGGCCTCGACGAGGATCCAGGCGAGGGCCGCCAGCTCGGCGTCGAGGACGCCGCCCGCGATCAGCTCGACGATCGAGCGCCGCGGTGGGACGATCGAGGCGCGGAGGAAGGCCAGCTCGTCGTCGGGATCCACGCCACCGATGATGACAGGCTCTGGCGATTCGCCGGGCTAGGATGGGCCATGGCCGTGAACCGCAGGTCACCCCGAATCCCGAAGCCCGCGCCGATCGATCTGGCCGCGTCCGGGATCGAGATCGTCCCCCTGACGCCCGATCGGTGGGCGGACGTCAGCGCCCTGTTCGACGAGGGCGGCGACCCGAAGACCTGCTCCTGCATGTTCTGGCGGGTGCGATCGAAGGACTGGTCGTTCGCCAACGCGGCCGAGGCGCGCGCGGGCCTCCAGGCGCTCGTCGAGGCCGACCGCGACCCGGCGCCCGGCCTCCTTGCCTACGCCGACGGCCGCCCGGTCGGCTGGGTCAGCGTCGCGCCCCGGGCCGACTACGAGCGGCTCACCAACTCGCGCGTCCGGCCGAAGCTCGACGAGGTGCCGGTCTGGTCGATCGTGTGCTTCGTCGTGTCGCGCGTGGCGCGCGGCCAGGGCCTGACGACCCGCCTCCTCGACGCGGCGATGGACTACGCGATCGAGCGCGGCGCGCCGGCCCTCGAGGCGTACCCGGTCGCGGTCGGCGACGGCCGCATCCCCGCGGCCGTCGGCTACACGGGTCTGCTCTCGACCTTCCTCGCCGCCGGCTTCGAGGTCGTCCACGAGATCGATTCGCCGCAGGCGACGGTCCGCCGGGTCATCGTCCGCCGCGACGCCTGAGGGCCGGACCCGCCGGGGCGGCACTCGCTACGCTGGCCCGGTGAGCGACGTTGCGCCGCGTCCGACCCCGCGCCGGGCCGTCCGGTCGGACTTCACGACGATCCGCGAGGGCTCGCTCCACGCCGCGCTCAAGGCCCGCTACGCGGCTGCCACCGACGCCGCGCGGATCGAGGCGGACGTCGACGGGTTCGTCGTCGACGTCGCGGGACCGGACGAGCTGATCGAGATCCAGACGGCGAGCTTCGCGTCCGCCCGGCGGAAGCTGGAGCGCCTGGTCGAGGCCCATCGCGTCGTCCTCGTCCATCCGATCCCGGTGCTGAAATGGCTCGTCCGCGTCGACGCCGAGGGGGCCGTCCTCGACCGCCGCCGGTCGCCGAAGCGCGGCGTCCCGCTCGATCTGTTCGACGAGCTCGTCCACCTGCCGGCGCTCATCGCCCACCCCAACTTCCGCCTCGAGCTCGCGCTGACCTGCGAGGAGGAGATCCGGGGGCCCATCCCCGATCACGCCCGGTATCGCTATCCGCGCGCCTGGTGGCGCCTCGATCGGCGCCTGCTCGAGGTCGTCGAGACGCTCCGGATCGACACGCCGGGCGATCTCCTCGACCTGCTGCCGAACGGCCTGCCGACGCCGTTCACCAGCGCCGACATCGTGGCCGCCAGTGGTCGCTCGCGACGCCTGGCGATGCGGGCGCTGTACTGCCTCGAACGGTCCGGCGCGGCCGAGCGCCTCGCCCGGCGCGGCCGATTCGTCACCTACAGCGCAATCCCCGGGAGCCGGCCGGCGGAACCTGACCGGGACCCTGCCGCGCCCGCCGGCCGCGGGCCCCGGCCGCGCTCATCGCCCCGCCGGACGCGGGCCCCGGCCGCGTTCATCGCCCGGCCGCGTTCATCCAGTGAACCAAGCTGACGCCGCGACGGGCCGATCGTGCCCGCGCGGTGCGTTATGGCCCACCAGATGAACGGATTCGGACGCAAGGTCCGTCTGAGCACCCGATTCGGGCGACGACCCGGGCCGGGACCGTCGGGTTGGTTCATCTGATGAACGAGATTTCGGACATGGATCATCAGATGAACCGCTGGCGCAGGTCCGGGTGGCAGGCGGCTCGGGCGGCGGCCGGCGCGAGCTGGCCGCCTTGCGGAGCCGGCGACGGCCCCACTGGGAAGGCCACGGCTCCCGACCACCTACGTCATCTGTCGCGGTCGCGTCACCGTCATCCGTCAGGGTTGACGGACCGGCGGCCGGACGCATAGACTGCCGACCGGCGCGGCGACCGCCCGCCACTCCACTTGCGCAGCCAGGAGGCACGCCGAATGAACTGCATGACGTCCCTCCGGATCCGGCCGACCGAGGCGCCCGATGGCGCTGCCGTTGGCGGGAGTGCTGTGCCCATTTCGAGGTAGCCTGAGGCGGTCGAACCGCCGGAAGCGCGAACCACGAGCCGTGGGCCAGACGGGCCCCCGGCTTTTTTGATGCCTCACCGAAGGCACGCGAGCCGTGGACCCAGCCGATGCACCGGAGCATCGAACCGAGGTCCGCGGCTCGTTCGATTCCCGGCCCCGGACTCCATCGCATCGCGACGATCGCACCGACCGCCAGTCACCACCAAGTCACCACCCACGAACCCAGGAGTCACGAGCCGTGACCGCAACCCTGATCCGACAACAGAAGATCGTGCGGGCCGCCGGCGCCAGCGCCGCCCGGACCGTCGACGAGGCCGTGCCGGCCCTCCTCGTGGAGGGCGTCACGAAGCGCTTCGTCGTCGGCCGCAAGCGCAAGCCGGTGACGGCGATCGCGAACGTGTCGCTCCGCCTCGAGCGCGGCGACATCGTCGGGATCCTCGGCGCCAACGGCTCGGGCAAGTCGACGCTCATCCGCCTCGTCTCGGGTCTCCTGACCCTCGACGAGGGCCGGGTCGAGGTCTTCGGCCACGACATCGAGCGCGACGAGATGGCGGTCAAGCGGCTGATCAATCGGGTCAGCGTCGACGCCGCCTTCTTCAAGAAGCTCAGCCCGATGGAGAACCTCCTGTTCGCGGCCCGGCTGTACGGCCTGGACGCGGCGGAGGCCCGCCGCGAGGCGGTCGAGATCCTCGGCCGGCTCGGCATCGGCGAGAAGCGCGTCGGCCGGCCGATCGAGCAGATGAGCCGCGGGATGCAGCAGAAGGTCGCGATCGCTCGCGCCCTCCTGACCAGCCCGTCGCTCCTCCTCCTCGACGAGCCGACGACCGGTCTCGACCCGCGCTCGAAGCTCGACGTCCAGTCGTTCATCGAGGAGCTCCGGGAGACGCACGACGCGTCGATCGTGCTCACGACGCACGACCTCGCCGAGGCCGAGCGGCTGTGCGGCTCGATCACGGTCCTCGCCGGCGGCCGCGTCGTCGTCGAGGACAGCCCGGCCGGGCTGATCGCGGCCGAAGCCGACCGAACGGGTCGCCCGGCGACCCTCCACGACGTGTTCATGACCCACACCGGCCGCTCGCTCGACGACGACGTCGAGGACGAGGACGGGGCCGACGACGACTCGGAATGAAAGGAGGTGAGAACGAGATGCAGAGCTTTGCGACGATCCAGCTTCGGCTGATCAACGACATGCGCGAGGAGCAGCTCCGACAGGCGGCCATCAGCCGCCGGTTCGAGTCCCGCGCGCCGTCGATCCGGCGTGCCATCGGCACGTCGATCGTCCGCTTCGGCGCCCGCCTGGCGGGCGAGCCGACGTACGGCCTGGCCCGGTCGCGATGAGCGGCCGGGCCGGCGCCCCCACCCGGAGAACCCCGATGATGACCCTCGGTCACGAGCTCAAGGCGTCCTACGCCTTCGTCGAGCGCAACTTCTTCCTCACCCGCCGCTACTGGGGCTGGGAGCTGGCGTTCCTGGTCTACTCGGTCGCGGGCGCGCTCAGCATCTCGCTCATCGGGGCGGACCAGGGCAGCCCGAGGCTGATCCTGCTCCTCATGGTCGGGGCGATCTTCTGGAACTACCTCTCGGTCGTCTTCAGCTGGATCGCCGAGACGATCAGCGTCGAGCGCTGGGAGGGCACGCTCGAGTACACGATGATGGCCCCGATCCGGCGCTGGTCGCAGCTCCTCGGGTCGGTCCTCTACGCGATGGTCTACGGCCTGATCCACACGGCCGCGATCCTCGTCGTCCTCGTCCTGTTCTTCCCCCAGCTCGACGTCCACGGGGCGAACCCGATCACCGTGATCGCCTTCATGCTCCTCGGCTCGTTCAGCTTCATCGGGATCGGGATGATCGCGGCGATCCTGCCGCTGCTGTACGTCGAGCGCGGGGCCCAGATGACGTTCGTCCTGCAGTCGTGCCTCCTGCTGGTCAGCGGGGTCTACTACTCGGTCGACGTCCTGCCGGGCTGGATGCAGGTGCTCTCCCACCTGTCGCCGGCGACGTACGTCCTCGACGGCGTCCGCAAGGGCCTGATCGAGGGCGCGCCGGTCACGGCCCTCCTCGGCGACGTCTGGCCGCTTCTCGTCATGGGCGCGTTCCTCATCCCGTTCGGGCTGTGGGCGTTCGGCCGGGCCGAGCGCTACGCCAAGCGGACCGGCAAGCTGAAGCGGGTCGGCTGAGATGGAGGAGCCCGTGACGGCCGTCGCCGGCCTCGAGACCCTGACCGCGTTCGGCTGGACGCCCGAGCTGGCCCTCGCCCACGCGCCGCACGCGGCGCAGGGCCGGGCGCCGGCCCGGGTCGTCGCAGAGGATCGCGGCTCGTACCAGCTCGTCGGCTCGGCCGGTGAGGTCCGGGCATCGGTGACCGGTCGCTTCCGGCACGAGGCCGCCAACGACCCGAGCGCCTTTCCGGCCGTCGGCGACTGGGTCGCGGTCGACGCCCGCGCGACGGGCGAGACCGTGATCCACGCCCTGCTCCCCCGCCGAACGGCGCTCGTCCGGCAGGCGCCGGGCAAGCGGATCGAGGCCCAGGTCGTCGGCGCCAACCTCGACATCGTGTTCGTCGTGGCGTCGCTCAACGCCGACCTCAACCTGCGCCGCCTCGAGCGCTACGTCGCGGCGGCCTGGGAGAGCGGCGCGGAGCCGGTCGTGCTCCTGTCGAAGGCGGATCTCGGCGGCGACGTCGACGCGATCCTCCTCGCCGTCGAGGCGGTCGCGGCCGGGGCCACCGTCGTCGTCGTCAGCTCGTTCGACGGCCGTGGCGTCGACGAGGTCCGCGAGCGGATCGGGGTCGGCCGGACGGTCGCCTTCGTCGGCTCGTCGGGCGTCGGCAAGTCGACGCTCCTCAACACGCTCGCCGGCGAGGACCGGGCGCTCGTTCGCGAGATCCGGGCCGACGACGCCCGCGGCCGCCACACGACGACCCGCCGCCAGCTCCACCTCCTGCCCGACGGCGGCCTGATCCTCGACACGCCGGGGATGCGCGAGCTTGCCCTCTGGGATGCCGAGGGACTGGAGCAGACGTTCACGGACATCGACGCGATCGTCGAGCGCTGCCGGTTCGGCAACTGCGGTCACAACGGCGAGCCGGGCTGTGCGATCGCGGCCGCCCTCGCCGACGGCAGCCTCGACGCCGACCGGCTCGAGAGCTGGCGGAAGCTCCAGCGCGAGACCGCCCACCATGAGCGCCGGGTCGACGCCCTCGCCCGCGCCGAGGAGAAGCGCAAGTGGAAGGCGATCGGCAAGTCGGTCACGAAGCACATGAACGCGAAGTACGGAGCGGAGGGCTGGTGATGACCGCGACCATGGCGCCCGACCCCGATCTCGACGATCTGCCGGCGGTCGCCGGCGTCCGCCTCCGCCGCTGGCGCGGACTCGAGGCCGACCTGCCCGCGATGTGGGAGGTCAGCGATGCCGCCCGGGTCGCCGACGGGGAGGTCGAGCGAACGACGCTCGAGGCCATGACCACCTACTACCGTCATCAGGAGCGGTCCGACCCCGAGCGCGACCTCGTCCTCGCCGAGCTCGACGGGCGGGTCGTGGGATACGCCCGCGTCGAATGGAACGACTCGAACGACGGCGAGCGCTGGTACGAGGGCGTCTGCAACGTCCATCCGGTGGCCCGCCGGCGCGGGATCGGCTCGCAGCTGCTCGCCTGGGGTGAGCGGCGGCGGGCCGCGATCGTGGCGGGCCAGCTCGCCGCGGGCGACGCGCCGGCCCGCGTCCGGGCGCTGACGAGCTTCGTCTTCGACGGCGACCGCGGCGGCGCGGTCCTCCTGGAGCAGGCCGGCTACGTCCCGTTCCGGCGCTTCGCGACGATGCGCCGGCCCGACCTCGACGACCTCCCCGAGGTTCCCCTCCCGGCGGGCTTCGAGATCCGGCCGGTCGGCCGCGAGCGCGAGGCCTTGCGGCGAGTCTTCGACGCCGACGTCGAGGCCTTCCGCGACCACTTCGGCTGGACCGAGAGCTCCGACGAGCGGTTCGCCGAGTTCCTCGAGGAGCCGGGCCTCGATCCCGTCCTCTGGGTGGTCGCCTACGACGGCGACGAGATCGCCGGCGCGATCCTGAACGGGATCCACGCCGATCCCGCCGGCGAGCGGTCGGGCTGGCTCGACTCGGTCTTCACCCGCCGGCCGTGGCGGCGGCGCGGCCTGGCCCGGGCGCTCGTCGCCCGGAGCCTCGTCCGGCTCCGGGAGGCCGGGATGACCGCCGCCTCGCTCGGCGTCGACCTCTCCAACCCCCACCAGGCGCTCGGGCTCTACGAGTCGTGCGGCTTCGCCACCGTCTCGTCCTCGACCGCCTACCGCAAGGACCTGCCACCGCCGCCGACCGCGGCGGATCCCGAGGAGGAGCCCCGATGATCGAGACACGCGTCCACGTGCCCGACGCCCCGCCGATCCCCGGCGTCCGCTACCGGATGTTCGATCCGGGCCGCGACTACGCGGCCTTCGTCGACCTCATGGCCGAGGCCCATCGGGCCGACGGCATCGACTACCTCCCGAGCGCGGAGAGTCTCCGCAGCGACCACGAGCACGGCGGCGAGTTCGATCCGCGCCGCGACCTGCTGGTCGCCGATCTCGAGGGCGACCTGATCGCGGCCGCCCAGACGAGCGTCCGGACCCGCGACGGCATCGGCGACCACGAGGTCGAGGGCTGGGTCCGGCCGGCGTGGCGCCGGCGCGGGCTCGGGCGCGCCCTCCTTCGCTGGACCGAGGCCCGCGCGGCGGAGGTCGCCCGGGTCGACGGTCGCCGGCCCGAGCGGGCCCTCACCGCGTGGCCGGACGAGGAGCAGGCCGGCGCGACCGCGCTGTACGCGTCCGAGGGCTACGCGATCGTCCGGTACGGCTACCTGATGGTCCGCGACCTCAGCCGGCCGATCCCCGAGCGGCCGCTGCCGGCCGAGGTCGAGATCCGGCCGGTCGTCGAGGCCGATCACCGCCGCATCTGGGACGCCGACGCCGAGGCGTTCCGCGACCACTGGAACCGGGCCGACCGGACCGACGCCGACTTCGAGGCGTGGTTCGCGTCGCCCGATCTCGACACGAGCCTGTGGCGGGTGGCCTGGGACGGGGACGAGATCGCCGGCTCCGTCATGACCTTCGTCTTCCCGGGCGAGAATGAGCAGCTCGGCCTGCGCCGGGGCTGGCTCGAGCACGTCAGCGTCCGCCGGCCGTGGCGGCGCCGCGGGCTCGCGTCAGCGCTGATCGTCGACAGCCTCCGGGTCCTGCTCGAGCTCGGGATGACCGAGGCCGCCCTCGGCGTCGACAGCGAGAACCCGACCGGCGCCCTTCACCTGTACGAAGCCCTCGGCTTCCACCGGGCGCGGACCGGGGTCGCCTACCGCAAGGCGTTCACGGCCGGCTGACAGGGGCTCGGTCCGGAGCGCGCCCGGCACCGCCTCACAGCGGGAGGCGGCCGCTGCTCCGGACGGTCTCCAGCCAGGGCCGCTCGCGACCGATCGTCGTCGCCGGGCCGTGGCCGGGCAGGACCGTCACCCGCGGCTCCAGCTCGGAGAGCCGGCCGAGGGAGGCGGCGATCGCCTCGGCCGACCCGCCCGGCAGGTCGACCCGGCCCCAGCCGCCGGCGAAGAGGGTGTCGCCGCTGAACAGGAGGCCCTCGTCCGTCGCCTGCAGGCAGACCGAGCCCGGCGTGTGGCCGGGCGTGTGGAGGACCCGCAGGCGGATGGCCCCGAAGCGGATCTCGCCGCCCTCGGCCAGCTCGACCGCCGGCACCGACGGCGGGATCTCGAACGGCGCCCAGATCGGGGCCGGATGGAGGAGCCACTCCCGGTCGAGCGGATGGACCGCGATCTCGGCGCCGGTGGCGGCCGCGACCGCCGCGTTGTCGCCGATGTGGTCCCAGTGGCCGTGCGTGGAGACGATCAGGCGGAGGGTCCAGCCGCGGGCGGCGAGCTCGTCGCCGATCCAGGCGAGCGAGGGGATCGCGGTGTCGATCGCGATCGCCTCGCCCGTCCGCTCGTCGGCGAGGACGTGGACGTTCGTGGACGCCGGCCCGACGACCCGCGAGATCCGCTCCATCCGCGTCGGGCTCAGTCGATCGCCGGGCCGTCGTCGGCCTCGACGAACACCGGCAGGTCGAACCCGAACTCGGCGCCGCCCTCGGGCCGGTTCAGCGCCCAGGCGTGGCCGCCGGCGGCCTCGACGAGGACCCGCACCACGAACAGCCCGATCCCGGCGCCCTGCGCCCGCCGCTTCGCGTCGTCCGCCCGGAAGAAGAGCTCGAACAGATGGGCCTGGTCCGCCTCCGATACGCCCGGGCCGGAGTCGAGGACGCGGACCTCGACCACCTCGCCGTTGCGCCGCGCCTCGATCCGGACGCTCCCGCCGGCGGGTCCGTATTTCAGGGCGTTCGAGATCAGGTTGCGCAGGACGAGCTCGGTCGACGCGTCGTCGCTCGTGACCGGCGGCAGCCCCTGCTCGACCTCGACGTCGATCTCCGAGCCCGGGAACCGCCGCCGCTTGTCGGTGACGACCCGGCTGAGGACCTGGCGGAGCAGGACCGGGTCGCCGCCGCCCAGGCTCGCGTGGCGCTCGGCGCGAGCCAGGACCAGGAGATTCTCGACGAGGCGCTCGAGCCGCTCGCTCTCGCTGACGATGTCCGAGATGATCTCGCTCCGGGTGGCGTCGTCGACATGCTCCCGACGGAGGACCTGGCTGCCGCCGTAGATCGCGGTGACCGGCGTCCGGAGCTCGTGGCTGAGCATGCCGACGAACACGTCGCGGAGCTCGTCGGCCTGCTTCCGATCGGTGACGTCGACGACGACCCCGATCGAGCGGAGCGCCCGCCGGGTCGGGCTCGGCTCGGGCTCCGAGAAGTACGTCTGGCCGTGGGTCGAGACCCAGCGGACGGCGCCGTCGGGCCGGACCATCCGGTACTCGAAGTCGAACGAGCCGTCGCTGAGCGGCGCCTGGGCGGCGCTGAATCGCTCGAGGGTCGACTCGCGATCTTCGGCGTGAATCGCCGCGTCCTCGGGCGCGGCCGCCTCCCCCGTCGTCCCGAGGATCCGGTGGAGCTCGGGCGACCAGTACATCCCGCCGCGCTCCAGGTCGTAGTCGTACAGCCCGAACTGGCCGGCCTCGGCCGCGAGCCGGAGCCGCTCCTCGCGAGCCCGGATCGCCGCCTCCGCCTGCTTGCGCTCGGTGATGTCGATGCCGATGCCGGAGAGGACCGTCGGCTCGCCGTCCTCGTAGGTCGCCCGGCCGCGGCCCTCCATCCAGCGCCACGGCTCGTCGCCGGCCCGGAAGCGGAACTCGACGACGTAATCGCCGCCGCCGGCGATCGCCTCGGCGACGGCCGCCCCGATGGCCGGCCGGTCGTCCTCGTGGACGAAGGACAGAAACCGGCTCTCGTCGCCGCGGAAGCCGCCCGGCTCCAGCCCGAACAGCGCCTCGAGCTCCGGGCTCCAGGTGACCTCCTCGGTCCGGAGATCCCGCTGCCACCAGCCCATCCGGCCGCCGCGCATCGCCAGCGCCAGCGCGGACTGCGTCCGGCGGAGGCGGTCCTCGGCGTCGCGGACGGCGTGGATGTCGGTCGCGGTGCCGTACCACAGGGTGCCGTCGCCCGCGGGAGCCGCCATCGCGATCCCCCGGCTGAGGTGCCAGCGGTACGTGCCGTCGGCCATGAGGAGGCGGTGCTCGTGCTCGTACGTCGTGCCGTCGGCGATCGCCCGCCGCCACGACGCCGCCGTGGCCGCCAGGTCGTCGGGGTGGACCATCGCCTCCCAGCGCCAGCCGTCCCCGGCCGGGTCGAGCTCGCCGCCGTACGCCTCGATCCGGCCGCTGTACTCGCGGACGATCCCGTCGGGCGTCGCGAGCCAGACGAGGTGCGGGACGGCGTCGGCGAGCGTCCCGAGCAGGCTCGCCGCGGGCAGGTCCGCATTCATCGGGGGCGCCGGATCGGTCAAGCCTCGAGCTTCGACTTCATGCAATCGAAGGTCTGGCCGATCATCTTGTTGGCGGTGCCCTCGATCAGCCGGGCGCCGAGCGAGGCGAGCGTCCCGGAGATCGTGACGTCCGCGGCCCAGTCCATCCGGGTCCCGCCGCTCTCGCCGTCGGCGAGGCGCATCGAGGCCGTCGCGTCCACGGCGCTGCCGGGCGCCTGGCCGTGGGCCTTGATCACCGCCTCGTCGGGCGGGGTCAGCTGGGCCATCTCCATGTTCACGACGAAGCGGGCGCTGATGAAGCCGATGCCGACCTTGGCCGTCGCCTTGAAATGGGTCGGGTCGACGACCTCGATCGACTCGACCCCCGGCCCGCACTGGCCGACCTGCTGGGGATCGACGACGAACGCCCAGACCCGCTCGCGGGGCGCGGCGATCTCGACGGTTCCGGCGAACTTCATGGGGACCTCCGCTGGGAGCGAGGGACCGGCGGTGCCGGCGGCGGGCGGCGACCGGCGCCCCGCCCGGTCAGGTGTCCGATGATAGCGGGCTGTCGGATCCGGGCCGGCTCGCCGCCGAGCCCGCGGCCGCCTCCGCCGCGGCCTGCGGATTCGGCCGGCCGCCCTCCATCCCGGCCGTGCCCGGCGCGGCGAGGTACGACGCCGGATCCTTCATGAACCGCGTCCGGCAGCCGATCGAGCAGAACGCGTAGACGGTCCCGTCGTGCTCGGCGAGGTGGCGGGCCGTCGCCCGGTCCACGGTCATCCCGCAGACCGGGTCGACCAGGACGATGTCGTCGACGACCGGCAGGATCGGGGAGATCGCCGTGCCGGCCGGCAGCCCGGCGAGGGTCGCCGGGCCGGGCGACGCGACGAAGTCGGCCCGCCCGCGCCGGACGAGGATGAGCTCGGCCAGGATCGAGAGGGCGATCTCCGCGGCCGTCTCGGCGCCGAGGTCCATCCCGGCCGGGGCGCGCAGGGCCGCCAGCCGCTCGTCGGCCAGCCCGGTCTCCTCGCGGAGCCACTGGCGGACGACGTTGGCCCGCGTCGGCGACGCGACGAGACCGACGTACGCGGCGTTCCGGCGGAGGCCGGCGGCGAGCGCCTCCTCGTCCCAGACGCCCTGGGTCGCGACGACCAGGTACGGGCTGCTGTCCGGGTCGACCCGGCCGAGGGCCGTCTCCTGGCTGACCCGCTCGGCGGCCGGGTAGTCCTCGGCGACCGCGACCGGGTCGAAGACGGACACCCGCCAGCCGGACGCCGCCCCGAGTGTCGCCAGGGCGCCGGCGATCGGCGTCGTGCCGGCGATCCACAGGAGCGGGGCGGGCAGATGCGGTTCCACGTAGATCTCCAGGGTGCCACCGGAGTGGCAGGTCATCACGAGCTCGACGATCCCGTCGGCCCGGCGGCCCTCGGCCGGCGCGTCCTTCGACAGGCGCAGGAGCCGGGGCAGGCCGTCGGCGAGGGCGTGGAGCGCCTCGCGGACGACCACGGGCTGGGCGCAGCTCCCGCCGACCCAGCCCTCGATCGTGCCGTCGGGGTGGACGATCCCGGTCGCGCCGGGGCGCGCCGAGGTCGGCCGGGCCACGGCGACGACCGTGGCGACGACGAACGGGCGACCGGCCTCCTCGAGGTCGGCCGCCCGGCTGAAGATGCTGCGAGCCATCGGTCTGGTCGCCCGGCGCGAGCCTAGGCGACGCCCTTCTCGTGGAGGATCGCCCAGACCTTCTGGGGGGTCATCGGGATGTCGACGTTCCGGACGCCGAGGTGCCACAGCGCGTCGACGACGGCGTTGGCGATCGCGGGCGGGGCGCCGACGGTGGCCGACTCGCCGACGCCCTTCGCCCCGATCGGGTGATGCGGCGACGGGGTCGTCGTCTTGTCGACCTCCCAGGCGGGCGTCTCGACCGCGGTCGGGAGGAGGTAGTCCATGAACGTCCCGGCGAGGTTGTTGCCGTTGTCGTCGTAGGTGATCGCCTCGTACAGCGACGGGGCGAGACCCATCGTCAGGCCGCCGTGGATCTGGCCGTCGACGATCATCGGGTTGATGATGTTGCCGCAGTCGTCGACCGCGACGAAGCGCCGGACGTGGACCTGCCCCGTGCCCTTGTCGATGTCAACGACGCAGATGTACGAGCCGAACGGGAAGGTCAGGTTCGGCGGGTCGTAGTAGTCGACCGCCTCGAGGCCCGCCTCCATTCCGGCGGGATGGTTGGTGTACGCGGCGAAGGCGATCTCCTGGATCGTCTTGAAGCGGTCGGGCGAGCCCTTCACGCTCCATTTCCCGTTCGTCCACTCGAGGTCGTCGGCGCTCGCCTCGAGGAGGTGGGCGGCGATGTGGCGGGCCTTTTCCTTGATCTTCCGCGCGGCGACCGCCGTGGCGGCGCCGGCGACCGGCGTCGAGCGCGACGCGTACGTTCCGAGCCCGTAGGGCGCGGTGTCGGTGTCGCCTTCCTCGATCTTGATGTCGGCGACCGGGAAGCCGAGCTCCTCGGCGATGATCTGGGCGAAGGTCGTCTCGTGGCCCTGGCCCTGGCTCTGGACGCCGAGCCGGGCGAGGACCTTGCCGGTCGGGTGGACCCGGATCTCGCACGAGTCGAACATCTTGATCCCGAGGATGTCGAAGTCGTGGGACGGCCCCGCGCCGACGATCTCGGTGAAGCTGCTGATCCCGATCCCCATCAGCTCGCCGTTGGCGCGCTTCTCCGCCTGCTCCTTCCGAAGCCCGGCGTAGTCGATGATGTCCATCGCCTTCTGGAGGGCGGCCGGGTAGTTGCCCGAGTCGTACGACCAGCCGGTCGGCGTCTTGTACGGGAACTGCTCGGGCTGGATGAAGTTCTCCATCCGGAGCTGGGCCGGGTCCTTGCCGATGTCGTGGGCGAGGATGTCGACCATCCGCTCGATCGCGTGGACCGCCTCGGTCACCCGGAAGGAGCAGCGGTAGGCGACGCCGCCCGGCGGCTTGTTCGTGTAGACCCCGTCGACCTCGACGAAGCAGTTCTGGAAGTCGTACGAGCCGGTGATCACGTTGAACAGGCCCGCCGGAAACTTCGAGGGGTCCGCCGCCGCGTCGGTGTAGCCGTGGTCGGCGATCGTCCGGACCTTGAGCCCGGTGATCTTGCCGTCCTTCGTGGCGGCCAGCTCGGCATGGATGTGGTAGTCGCGGGCGAAGGAATCCGCCTGGAGGTTCTCCGAGCGGTCCTCGATCCACTTCACCGGCTTGCCGATCAGGAACGACGCGGCGACGGCGAGGACATAGCCCGGGTAGACGGGGACCTTGCCGCCGAACCCGCCGCCGATGTCGTGGGTCTTCACCCGGATGTTCTGCTCGCTGATCGGCAGGCCGGCCCCGGCCGCGACCAGCGCGATCACCGTCCGGATCGCGTGCGGCGCCTGGCTCGTCATGTGGAGGTCGAGGTGCTGGCGGACCGGGTTCCAGTCGGCGACGCAGCCGCAGGTCTCGATCGAGGCCACGTGGATCCGGGGGATGTAGATGTCCTCGCTGATCGTCACCTCGGCCGCAGCGAGCGCGGCGTCGGCCTTCTCCCGGTCACCCGACTCCCAGTGCCAGATCCGGTTCGTCTGCTTGTCGGCGGCCCGGTCCGGGCGGAGGACCATTGCCCCCTCCTCGAGGGCCTTGAACGGGTCGACGATCACGTCGAGCGGCTCGTAGTCGACGAGGACCGCGGCGACGCCGTCCGCTGCGGCATAGCGGCTCGTCGCGATGACCGCCGCCACCTCCTGGGCCTGGTACATCACCGTGTCGGTCGGCAGGACCATCTGGCGGTCGCCGGCCAGGGTCGGCATCCAGTGGAGGCCGTAGCCCTCGAGGTCCTTGCCGGTGATCACCGCCAGGACGCCCGGGACCTTGAGCGCCTCGCTCGCGTCGATGCTCTTGATCGTGGCGTGGGCGTACGGACTGCGGACGATGTCGAGCCAGAGCTGGCCCGGCAGGTTGACGTCGTCGATGTACTCGCCCTGGCCGCGGATGAACCGCGGGTCCTCCTTGCGCTTGACGGAGTGGCCCATGCCCCCGACCTCGGGGGTGGTCTGCAGCTCGCGATCGGGAATCTCGGTCGTCATCGAACTCTCCCGCTCAACCGGCCGCGGCCGGCTCGGCCGAGACGTCCTGGCCGTCGGTCGTCGCCGCCGCGACGACCGGTGCGGACGCGCCCTCGGCGAGGGTGCCCGCGGCCTGCTGGATCGACTTCACGATGTTCACGTAGCCGGTGCAGCGGCAGAGGTTGCCGGCGATCCCCTCGCGGATCTCCTGCTCGGAGGGATCCGGGTTCTCGCCCAGCAGCCAGGCCGCCTGCATGATCATGCCTGGCGTGCAGAAGCCGCACTGGAGGCCGTGCTGGTCCCAGAACGCCTGCTGGAGGGGATGGAGGGTCGCCCCGTCGGCCATGCCCTCGATCGTCGTGATCGAGGTGCCGTCGGCCTGGACCGCGAGCATCGTGCAGGACTTGGCGCTCTCGCCGTCCACATGAACCGTGCAGGCGCCGCAGTTGCTCGTGTCGCAGCCGATGTGCGTGCCGGTCAGCCCGAAGACGTCGCGGAGGAGGTGGACGAGGAGGAGGCGCGGCTCGACGTCCGCCTCCCGCGCCTCGCCGTTGACCGTGAGGGAGACGTGCTGGGTCGTCATCGTGGCTCCTCTCCCGTCACGCGCCGCGGGCCCGGTCGGCCGCCGCCCGGAGCGCCCGGAGCGTCATCTCGGCGACCATCGCCCGCTTGTACTCGGCCGGTCCGTGGCTGTCGCTGCCGGGCCGGCTCTGGGCCGCGGCAGCTGCAGCCGCTGCCCGGAACGAGTCGTCCGTCACCGGCTGCCCGACGAGCGCCGCCTCGGCGTCGGTTGCCGCGAAGGGCGTCTCGGCGACCGCCGTCAGGCCGATGCCGGCCTCGCCGATGTTGCCGTCGGCCGCGATCACGAGGACGGCCCCGACGCCGACGGTGGCGAAGTCGCCGGCCCGCCGCTCGAGCTTGCGGTAGGCGCTGCCGGTCCCCGCCTCCGGCAACGGGATCCGGACCTCGGTCAGGACCTCGGTCGGCTCGATCGCGGTCTGGAACGTGTCGACGAAGAAGTCCCGGGCGGCGATCACCCGCTCGCCGGAGCCGCTCCGGCAGACGAGGCTGCCGCGGACGGCGAG
Source organism: uncultured Chloroflexia bacterium (assembly GCA_963710105.1). Taxonomy (GTDB): domain Bacteria; phylum Chloroflexota; class Limnocylindria; order Limnocylindrales; family CSP1-4; genus CF-46. The sequence goes on along the minus strand of CAVPYV010000001.1, from coordinate 978,075 downwards.
CAGGACGGCCGGCCAGTCGGAGCTGGGGTCGGCATGGGCGCACGAGCCGCCGATCGTCCCCCAGTTGCGGACCTGCGGGTCGCCGATCCCGCCGGCCGCGTCGTGGACGATCGGCCAGGCCGCGGCGAGCTCCGCGTTCTCGTGGATCCGGCGGTGGGTCGCCCGCCCGCCGATCGTGAAGAAGTCGCGCCGGCCGATGCCGTCGAGGCCGGCCACGTCGCGGAGGTCGACGAGGAGGCCCGGCTGGGCCAGGCGCAGCTTGAGCAGCGGCAGGAGGCTGTAGCCGCCGGAGAGCAGCTTCGCCTCACCCTCGCGCTCGGACAGGATCCGGAGGGCGCCGTTGAGATCCGGCGGTCGGACGTAATCGAAGGGTGCGGGGATCATGCGCGACCGTCCTCCTCCGCCCCGGCCACGGGGCGAGCACGGCCCGTCGCGCCCGCGACGGGCGGGATCCGTTGACGATCGGGCCGGCGAGATGGTCGAGGCGGCGTCCTGAGTCGCGACGCATCCGGGGGTCCGCAGCTCCAGTGTGGCTCCGGCCCGGGCGCGGGTCAACCGATGTCTCACGCCGAGGCGCGGATTCTCGCCGGGCGCACCGGCGCGTGTCGATTCCGGCCGCATCCGTTCGTCGTGCGTTCGACAGGGCGGACCGGTCACGGCCGCCGAGCAGCTCGAGGAGGTCTCGCGATGGCAGCCCAGATCGTGCACGTCGAGGTCCGCGGCAAGGACGGCGCGGCGCTCCAGTCGTTCTACGAGGACGTCTTCGGTTGGGACCTCGACCGGAACAATCCCGGTGGCTACGGGATGGTCCGCCAGGAGAGCGGCGTCAGCGGCGGCATCGGCGCGTCGCAGGACGGCGGGATCGGCCACGTCACGTTCTACGTCCACGCCGACGACCCGCAGGCGGCCCTCGACAAGGTCGCCGCCAACGGCGGGCGGGTGATCATGCCGCTGACCGAGGTCGCTCCCGAGACGACGATCGCCCTGTTCGCCGATCCCGAGGGCCACGTCGTCGGGATCATGTAACCGCCGCCGCGGACCACGTCCCGGAGCCGGGTCGCCCGTCGGCGGCCCGGCTTCGCCGTTGTCGCGGGCGGGCGACAGGACGTTCAGCCCGGGCAGCGCCCGCCAGATGGCCCCCCAACAGGCACCCGATGGCTCGCCGATCCCGAGCGACGCGGACGCATACTCGACTCCCGGGGTCCGCGCACGACCGGAACCGAGTCGCGACCAGGCCCTCCAACGCCCTCCGAGAGGAGCCTGTCGCATCGTGGACCACCGCTACGAGTGCCTCGACGGCAACGAAGCCGCTGCCCGGATCGCCTACGCGGCGTCCGAGATCATCTCGATCTACCCGATCACCCCGGCCTCCCAGATGGCCGAGCACTGCGACGACTGGTCGGCGGCGGGCCGCCCGAACCTGTGGGGCGCGGTCCCCGACGTGATCGAGATGCAGTCGGAGGCCGGCGCGGCCGGCGCGCTCCACGGCGCCCTCCAGAAGGGCGCCCTGGGGACGAGCTTCACCGCGTCGCAGGGCCTTCTCCTGATGGTCCCGAACATGTTCAAGATCGCCGGCGAGCTGACGCCGGCCGTCCTCCACGTGGCGGCGCGGACGGTCGCGACCCACGCCCTGTCGATCTTCGGCGACCACAGCGACGTGATGCACGCCCGGACGACCGGCTGGGCGATGCTCGGCGCGGGCTCCGTCCAGGAAGCCCACGACTTCGCCCTCGTCGCCCACGCCGCGACCCTCCGCGCCCGGATCCCGTTCCTCCACTTCTTCGACGGGTTCCGGACCAGCCACGAGATCAACAAGATCGCCGTCCTCGAGACCGAGGACATCCGGGCCCTGATCCGCGACGAGGACGTCCTCGCCTTCCGCCGGCGCGGCCTCTCGCCGGACGCCCCGGTCATCCGCGGCACGGCCCAGAACCCCGACGTCTTCTTCCAGGGCCGCGAGGCCGCCAACCCCTACCACCTCGCGGTGCCCGGCATCGTCCAGACCGTGTTCGACGAGCTTGCCGCCCGGACCGGCCGCCAGTACCACCTCGTCGACTATCACGGCGCGCCGGACGCGGACCGGGTCGTCGTCGTCATGGGCTCGGCGGCGGGCGCGATCGAGGAGACCGTCGACACGATGGTCGCCGCCGGCGAGAAGGTCGGCCTGCTCCGGATCCGCCTGTTCAACCCGTTCCCCGCCGCCGAGGTCGTCGCCGCCCTGCCGCCGACGGTCCGGGCGATCGCGGTCCTCGACCGGACCAAGGAGCCGGGCGCGGTCGGCGAGCCGCTCTACCTCGACGTGGTCGGGGCGTTGTCCGAGGCGATGGACGCCGACACGCCGCCGTTCGCGACCACTCCGCGGGTGATCGGCGGACGCTACGGCCTCGCCTCGAAGGACCTGACGCCATCGATGGTCCGGCCGGTCTTCGAGGAGCTCGCGGCGGCCCGGCCGAAGCGTCACTTCACCGTCGGCATCTACGACGACGTGACCAACCTGAGCCTCCCGATCGACGGCTCCTTCCGCACGGAACGGCCCGCCGGCGAGGTCCAGGCGCTCTTCTTCGGCCTCGGCTCCGACGGGACGGTCGGCGCCAACAAGGCCTCGGTCAAGATCATCGGCGAGGGCACCGACCTGTACGCCCAGGGCTACTTCGTCTACGACTCGAAGAAGTCGGGCTCGGTCACGACCTCGCATCTCCGGTTCGGCCCGGAGCCGATCCGCTCGACCTATCTCGTGGACGAGGCCGACTTCGTCGCCTGCCACCAGTTCGGGCTCCTCGGCAAGACGAAGATCCTCGAGCTCGCGAAGCACGGCGCCACGTTCCTCCTCAACGCGCCGTACGGCCCCGACGAGGTCTGGGACCACCTGCCGCCGAGCGTCCAGCGGACCCTCCTCGAGAAGGAGATCGACCTCTGGGTGATCGACGCGCTCGCCGTTGCCGCCGAGGCCGGCATGGGCAGCCGGATCAACACCGTCATGCAGCCGTGCTTCTTCCAGCTCGCCGGGATCCTCCCCGCGGACGAGGCGATCGCCCGGATCAAAGGCTTCGTCGAGAAGACGTACGCGAAGCGCGGCGAGGCCGTCGTCGCCCGCAACTTCGCCGCGATCGACCGCTCGCTCGCCGCCCTCGGCCACGTCCGGCCGGGCACGGTCGGCGCGCCGCCGGTCGTCGAGAGCGAGGTCCTGCCCGACTTCGTCGAGCGCGTGACCGCCCGCCTGATCGCCGGCGACGGCGACCTGCTGCCGGTCAGTGCGCTGCCCGTCGACGGGACCTTCCCGAGCGGCACGACCCGCTTCGAGAAGCGGGCGATCGCCCAGTCGATCCCGGTCTGGGATCCGTCGATCTGCATCGACTGCGGCAAGTGCGCGATGGTCTGCCCCCATGCGTCGATCCGGATGAAGGTCTTCCCGACCGCCGCGCTCGACGGGGCGCCGGCCGGGTTCCAGAGCAAGGAGTTCAAGTCGCGCGACCTCGCCGATCACCGCCTGACGATCCAGGTCGCGCCGGACGACTGCACCGGCTGCGGCGTCTGCGTCGACGTCTGCCCGGCGAAGAGCAAGTCCGACTCGAGCCACAAGTCGATCGACATGGCGCCCGTCGCCGCGCTCCGCGACGCGGAGCGGGAGAACTGGGAGTTCTTCACGTCGATCGCCCCGCTCGACCGCAGCCTCCTGCCCCACGACACGGTCAAGGGCAGCCAGGTGCTCGAGCCGCTGTTCGAGTTCTCGGGCGCGTGCGGCGGCTGCGGCGAGACGCCGTATCTCCGCCTCGTCAGCCAGCTCTTCGGCGACCGGATGATCGTGGCCAACGCCACGGGCTGCTCGTCGATCTACGGCGCGAACCTGCCGACGACCCCGTGGACCGTCAACGGAGCGGGCCGCGGCCCGGCCTGGGCCAACTCCCTGTTCGAGGACAACGCCGAGTTCGGGCTCGGCATGCGCCTCGCCCTCGACGCCCAGACCGACCATGCCAAGCAGCTCCTCGAGCGGCTGGCGCCGCAGCTCGGCGACGACGCCGTCCGGGCCATCCTCGACGCGAACCAGGACGACGAGGCCGGCATCGCCCGCCAGCGCGAGCGCGTCGCGGCGCTCCACGAGCGGCTCGCCGCGGTCGAGGGTCCTCTCGCATCCGACGCGCAGCACCTCCTGACCCTCGCCGACGACCTCGTCCGGAAGGGCGTCTGGATCATCGGCGGCGACGGCTGGGCCTACGACATCGGCTTCGGCGGCGTCGACCAGGTCCTCTCGTCGGGCCGCAACGTCAACATCCTCGTCCTCGACACCGAGGTGTACTCGAACACCGGCGGCCAGTCGTCGAAGGCGACCCCGCGCGGCGCGGTCGCCAAGTTCGCGGCCGCCGGCAAGGGCACCGCCAAGAAGGACCTCGGGGCGATCGCCCGCTCCTACGGCAACGTGTTCGTGGCCCAGGTCTCGATGGGCGCCAACGACGCCCAGACGATCAAGGCCCTCCTCGAGGCGGATGCCTGGCCGGGTCCGTCGCTCGTCATCGCCTACAGCACCTGCATCGCCCACGGGATCGACATGGCCAAGTCGATGAGCCACCAGAAGGACGCCGTCCGGAGCGGCTATTGGCCGCTCTACCGGTACCATCCCTCGGAGGTCGACGGCGGCAAGCCGTTCAAGCTCGACTCGGCCAAGCCGTCGATCCCGATCGCCGACTTCGTCGCCAACGAGACGCGCTTCGCCGTCCTCCAGCGGACCAACCCCGAGCGAGCCGCCGAGCTCGCGACGCTGGCCCAGGCCGACGCCGACGGCCGCTGGCGCTACTACGAGCAGCTTGCCGGGATCGAGCGGACCGTCCCCCACCTCGTCCATCTCGACCCGCTCGGGCCCGCCCTGACCGGCGGCGGCAACGGCAACGGCGTCCCACCGGCCAACGGCACCGTCAGCACGGTCGGCCGGGGCGGCGCCGGCCAGGAAGACGAGGGCGAGGCATGACCGTCGATCTCACGACCCGCTACCTGGGGCTGGAGCTCCCCTCCCCGATCGTCGCCTCGGCGGCACCGCAGAACGGCGATCCGGGGCACGCCGCCCGCCTCGAGCAGGCGGGCGTCGGGGCGATCGTCCTGCCCTCGCTCTTCGAGGAGGAGATCGAGGCAGAGGAGCTCGAGCTCGATCGCGCCCTCCACCAGGGCACCGAGCAGTACGCCGAGGCGCTCGACTACTTCCCGGCCATCGGCAGCGTGACGAGCACGTCCGACCGCTACCTGACGTCGCTCGACCGGGTCAAGGCGACGGTCACCGTGCCCGTCATCGCGAGCCTCAACGCGCGGACGGCCGGCGGCTGGGTCCGCTACGCCCGCTTGATGCAGGACGCCGGGGCGGACGCCCTCGAGCTGAACCTGTACCACGTCGCCGCCGACCCGGACTTCAGCGCGGCCGGCGTCGAGGCCGCCGACGTGGCCCTCGTCGCGGCCGTTCGGGCAGCCGTCACGATCCCGCTCGCGGTCAAGCTGAGCCCCTACTACTCCGCCTTCGCCCACATGGCGGCGGCGACCGTGGCGGCCGGCGCCGACGGGCTGGTCCTGTTCAACCGCTTCTACCAGCCCGATCTCGACCTCGAGACCCTGCAGGTCGTGCCGCGGATCGACCTGAGTGAGTCGTGGGAGCTCCGTCTGCCGGTCCGCTGGATCGCAATGCTCCGGCCGCAGCTCGGGACGGACGTCTCGCTCGCCGCAACGTCCGGCGTCCAGGGTGGCGGCGACGCGCTCAAGGCCCTCCTGGTCGGCGCCGACGTCGCGATGGTCACCTCGGCGATCCTGCGCCACGGGCCGGACCACGTCGCGACGATCACGAGAGAGCTCGTGGATTGGATGACCGAGCACGAGTACGTCTCGGTGGCCCAGCTGCGGGGCAGCGCCAGCGCGGCGACCGCGGTGAACCCGTCGGCCTTCGAGCGGGCCAACTACATGGCGACGATCCGATCGTGGGTCACGCCGCCCGAGCTCACGGCGGGCGCACCGCGGAGCTGAGCTCCGCGTCCCCGCGATCCCCGGCGATCCCCGGCGGATGTGGCACCCAGAGCCACAAGTGACCGCCGAACCGGCCGTCCGGCGGGCCCAGCCGCCGCTTGGTGCCGCTGCGCCCACACCCGGCGGCGGAGCCCCGAGGCGGGCACCGCCCAGCCTCCGCCGGTCGTCACTTGTGGTCCCCGCAGCAACACGCCGGGCGGACTTCGGCCCGATCGTGGCTTGACGCCCTTGACGCCCTCAGCCCCCAGCCTCAGCCCTCGGCGGCGCCGGCGCCGACCGGCACCAGCGGCTCGCCCGTCTCGAGCAGGGTCTTCAGGCCGGACACGATCGTGACGATCCCGCCGACGAACTCGACCTGGACCCGGCCGCCCTCGAGCATGCCGCCGGTGATCACGGTGAGCTTCGAGACCCCGTCGCCGGCGGCCTCGATCTCCCAGGTCATCCGGACCGGCCCCTCGGCCTCGATCTCCGGGCTCCACCGCGCGTGGAAGGTCATGACGAGGCGCCGGGCCGGCTCGACCTCGAGGACCGTCCCGTCCGCGGCGATCGTGCCGTCCGGGTAGGCGTAGGCCACCCGGCCGCCGATCGACCAGTCGGACTCGACCCGGGTGCTGAAGTAGTAGCGCTCGGTTTCGACCCCGTCGGTGATCGCCCGCCAGATCCGGTCGGGCGTCGCCCGGATCAGGACCGAGTAGACGTGGTCGGGTGCCGTCATCGGTGGTTCCTCCAGGTGGTGCTTCACGCTCGACAGGTGGGCTGCGACCGGTGCCGCGAACTTGCCGATCCAGCGATCGGCCACGAGCCGGATCGGGACCGGGTTGAGGTAGTGGTGCTTCTCGCGGCCGACCCGGCGGGTCTCGACCAGGCCGGCCGACTCGAGCACGTCGAGATGGCGCATGACGCCGAACCGGGTCATCTCCGGGAGGTGGCCGCAGAGCTCGCCGAGGGTCTGTCCGTCGCGCTCGAACAGCCGATCGAGGAGCTTCCGCCGGCTCGAATCGCCAAGGGCCCGGAAGATGGCCGCCATGTCGTCCACGGCGTGATTATGTGACTAAACAGTCACATGTCAAGAGGAAGCCACCGTTTGCGGCGGAGGCACGACCGCTCGTGGCGGCGTTTTCGGGCGTGGGTCAGTCCGACGCCCGAAACGCGTGTGCCACGACGCGCCGGACGCGATACCAGGGCGCGAGCGCGGCGACCATCGCGTCCCCTTCGGCGGGACCCGACGTGTGGACGCAGATCAGGCCGATCGGCAGCGGCTGCCCGCGCGTCGCCCGCTCCTCGAGCAGGCGCATTACCGGCTCGATCGTCAGGCCCGGCCCCAGGTTGTGATCGAGCCAGACCTCGCGCCACTCTTGCTCTGCCAGCCGCGACATCCCCTCGGCGGCCGTCCGCGCATACTCGGCCGGAAACCGGAACGTGCGCTGATCGTCGATGACGAGGACGTCGTGCCGGCTCATGTCTGAACTCTCATCCGGGTCCCGGTCGTGCGCAAGAGAGGGATCACCACGGCCCAGGTGCCTCGCTCTATCCCTGCGCCGGCCCCAGCAACGCGGCGAGGACCGAGTCAAGCCCGGCGTCGGTCGCCACCGACACGCGGTACCACTTCTCGTGCGCGGTGTCCCACCAGAACGCCTCGTTGATGAAGCTGCCGTCGTCGGTCGGATGGGCCGGAACCCGGACGAACAGGTCGAGACCTTCGCGTTGCTGTTCCGTCCGGATCCAGTACGGGTTCGGTGAGCGGTTGAGGATCCCGTCGGCGGGAAGGCGATCGTCGATCTGCGCGCCGTACTGCTGCTCGATCGGGTCGAGGCCCGGCGTCGCCTCGCCCTCGGTCACCGTGACCTCGAGCGTGCCGGTCCATTCGCCGTCGATCAGGACGGTTCCCTCCAGCGACCCGCCTTCGATCACCTGATAGCTCTCGCTCCGGTCGGTCTCGATAACGCTCCCGTCTTGGCTCGTGAACGTGGCGGTCGACGTGCCCTGGTACAGCAGCCAGTAGGGCCCGTCGATCGCCGGGGCGCCGACGTGCGCAGGACGGTTCGGTGTGGGACTCGGTGCTGGATCCGAGGCCACGCTCGGAGCGGCCGTCGGCCGCTCGCTCGGTCGCGCGGATGCCGGCGGGGTCGGGGTCATCACCGGGGTCGCGGTGCACGCCACGAGCACGACGAGCGGCAGGACCAATGCGGAAGCGTGGCGCATGGAAGCCCTCGCGGGTGGTGGCGGGACGGCGGGAGATCGCCATCTCACGGTGGACTCCCGACGGAGCCTGTCAAGTGACGTTCGGCATCCCGGACTCGGCAGCCTCGTTCGCCGGATCCGTCGATCCCCTGATGGTCGGGCGGGTCCATGGACGTGCCCGGCGGCGACGCGGTCGGGGACCGCGAATCAACCGGCGAGCGCGACCGTCCCGTCGTCGATCGCCGCCCGGACGGCCTCGACCAGACCGCGCGGGCTGAACGGCTTGTCAAGGAAGCGAGCGTCGCTCGGGATCGACGCGGTCAGTCCGGCGCCGCCCGCGGTGTAGCCCGACGTGAAGAGGACCGGCAGGCCGGGCCGGAGGGCCAGGAGCCGCGCCGCGAGCTCCGGGCCGAGCATCCCGGGCATGATCACGTCGGTCAGGAGGAGGTCGATCGGCTCGGGATGCCCCTCGGCGAGGGTGAGGGCGTCGGCGCCACCGGTGGCGACGAGGACCTCGAACCCCGCCCGCTCGAGGACCCGCGTCGCGAGGACGCGGACGACGTGGTCGTCCTCGACGAGCAGGATCGTCTCGCTGCCGTGCGCGGCGGTCTCCGGCTCGCCGTCCGCTTCATCCGCGAGCGCGTCGACCTGCGGCAGGATGATCCGGAACGTCGTCCCGACGCCGGGCTCGGAGGAGAGCCAGACCTGGCCGCCGGCCCCGGTGACGATCCCGTGGACGGTCGCCAGGCCGAGGCCCGTGCCCTCGTCGGGGCCCTTGGTCGTGAAGAACGGGTCGAAGACGCGCTCCGCCACCTCGGGCAGCATCCCGGTCCCGTCGTCGGTGACGCTCAGGGCGACGTACGGCCCGGCCGCCACCCCGAGCCGGCCGCCGCCGGTCGGATCCTCGTCGACCGCCAGATTCGCAACCTCGATCCGGATCGAGCCGCCGTTGGGCAGCGCGTCGCGGGCGTTGACGACGAGGTTGATCACGAGCTGCTCGACCTGCGAGCCGGCAATCCGCACGTGGCCCTCGTCGGAGGTCGCGACGGTGAGCGCGATGTGCTCGCCGATCAGCCCGCGGAGCATCGGCTCGACCGCCCGGACGGCCGCTCCGAGGCCGAGCGTCTCGGCCGGCCGCAGGTCGCGCCGGGCGAAGGCAAGGAGCTGGCGGGTCAGGGCGCTCGTCCGGGCGGCACCCTCGGCGATCGTGGCGATCGCCTCGCGGTCGACCGGCTGGCCCTGGTCGATGTCGTCGAGGCTGAGCGCCGCGAATCCGCCGATCGCGGTCAGGACGTTGTTGATGTCGTGGGCGATCCCGCCGGCGAGCTGGCCGATCGCCTCGAGACGGTCCTTGCGGTTGACCTGTGCCTCCAGGGAGCGCATGACGGTCACGTCCTCGACGACCGTGACGACGCCGACCACGGCTCCGGCCGCGTCGTGGAGCGGGCCGAACGAGCCGACCGCGGGAAACCGCGAGTCGTCCGGGCGGGTGATCACCAGCTCCGCGCCGGCGATGGTCTCGTTGCGGGCGACGGCCGCCCGGATCCGCGCCCGGTTGGCGACCCGGTCGGCCGGGACGGACGGGTCCAACCGGCCGACCGCCTCGGCCTCGCCGAACCCGGTGAGCTGGCCCATCGCCCGGTTCCAGAGGCGCACGGTGCCGTCGAGCGCCGTGACCGCGATGCCCGCCGGGCTCGCGTCGAAGACCGCCCGGATCGTCTCGGTCGCCTCGCGGACCGCCCGCGCCGCCTCACGGCTCGCGCTGAGATCGACGACCACCGCGGTCGCGAAACGGCCATCGTCGGTGTCGAACCACGACAGGCCGATCTCGACCGGGATCTCCGTCCCGTCGGCGCGGATCGCGGTGACCTCGCGACCGTGACCAAGCAGGCGCGACGCGGGGCTGGCGTGGAAGCTCGCGACGTGGTCGAGGTGGACGTCGCGGGCGCTCGGCGGCACGAGGTCCTCGACGCGGAGTGTCCGGAGGACGTCGGTCGAGCGGCCGAAGACCTCGCCGGCCCGATCGGAGGCATCCACGATGCGCCCGGCCGCGTCGAAGACGAGGACCGCGTTCGGGCTCGACATGAAGAGCGTCCGGTAGCGAACCTCGCTCGCGTCCAGCTCGGCTCGCGCGCTGCGCGCCCGCTCGAGCGCCGTCTGGAGGCGGAGATGGACCCAGCCGACGAGGACCAGGGCGACGACGAGAACGCTGCCCGCGGCGACCACGGACCCCAGCCCTGAAGCGTCCGTGGCCTCGACCGTCGGTGGCGCCAGCCGCGAGATCGCGATCGCCACGAGGCCGGCCGCGCCGATCAGGGCAAGGGTCGGGACGATGGCCCGACGCGAGGTCGCCGGCAGGACGAGCACGGCGGTGATGATGGCGATCCCGAGGGCTTCGGCCGCGTAGCGATCGGACGTCGCGGCGCCGAGCATCGAGCCGAGGAGCATCGTCGCGGCCGCGACCGCCACCGCGGAGCGGCGGCGACCGGTCCGGGCGACGCCGGCGGCCACGAGGAACCCGACGCCGGCGCCGAGGCTCTGGGCGAAGCGCGACAGTGGCTCCGCGCCGGGAAAGAGCAACGCGAACGGAGATCCAACCAGCGCGACGACCGCGAGCGACAGGTAGAGCCGGACGAACCATGATTCGCCGGCGATCGAGTCGCCATCGACGCCTGCGGCGCGAGCGACGTGAGGCTGATCAGGACGCAACGAGGGCGCTCCGGGAATCGCGAGACGCCGAGTACGCCTCATCGGCCGACGGTAGGCAATCCCAGCGTGCTCATCCCTCCCCCAGAGGGACTCCCCCAAACGACGTATCCGCGCCGACGGTTTCGGCCGCGCCGTCCGGCGAGGCCGCGGTCAGGGAGACCCTGGGCGGCGACGCTCAGCTCGAGAGTGGTCGGCCGGCATCAGGGCGTCCACGTCACGATCCCGACCGGCAGCGGGCGCTGGCCGCGGAGGCCGAAGCCGTCGGGGGTCGGCTCGACCAGCCCCCCGAGCGTCTCGCGGAAGCGACGGTCCTTGTCACCGCCGGGCGCGATCCACAGCTGCCGGCGGAGGAAGCCCTCGAGCTCCTCGCGGGAGGCGAAGCGGCGCGGCGTCCGCAGGCCCAGCTCGACCGTCGGCGTTGACCCGCCCGCCCGGAGCAGCTCGACGAACTCGGGGAGGGCCGGCAGGGCGACCCGCTCCTCGCCGTGGACCGGCGGCCAGAGGACGTCCGCGATCGACGACGGCTGGCGCTCCATCAGGACGGCCACGCACAGGCGGCGCGCGGCCGCCTCCATCGCGGCCACGAACGGCCCGATGTCCTCGATGTCGTAGCTGACGTGGGCGATCAGGGCGACGTCGCCCGACGGCGCGGGCACGCCCGCCGGGAGCGGCCAGCGCGCCTGGATCACCCGGACATTGGCGATCCCGTGCTCCCGGGCGAGCTCGCCGAGCGCATCGAGCATCCCCGCGGACGGATCGAGCGCGATCACCTCATCCACCGTCCGGGCGAGCGGCAGGGCGAAGCGCCCGGCGCCGGCGCCGATGTCGAGCCACGTGTCGGCGGGACGAGCCAGGCTGCGCAGGCGATCGAGGATCGGATCGTCGGTCCGGTCGGGGTCGGCCCGGAAGAGCGACGTGACCGGGCCGTAGAAGTCGGCGGCGTCGGGCACCTCGCGGAACCGGTCGACCTGCTCGCGGTTCGCCCGGACCCGGTCGCCCCACGCCTCGGCGAGGACCGCCCGCAGGTCGGCGGGCGTATCCACGTCCCGGTTCGCGCCCGCGGCCGGGACCCAGGCGACGAGCTCGGGGTGCGCGGCGAGCAGCGGGCCGAAGCCGCGGTCCCCGATCAGCTCGTCCGCCAGTCGCCAGGCGTCGCGCCGGGCGAGGACCGGGTTCGGCGCCGCGTCGCCGTCGTAGCGCGGAGCCACGAGCAACGGGGCCTCTTTCGCCGCGGCGGCGCCGAGGAGGCTGCGGATGACATCCGGGCGCACCTGCGGCTGGTCGCCCGGGAGGATGACCGCCGCGCTCACCTCGGGGTCGCCCTCGACGGCCCGCAGCCCGAGCCGGACCGAGCTCGACAGCCCCTCGGCCGGGATCGGATTCGTCACCCGCCGGACCGGCCCGAGATCGAGGTCATCCAGCTCCCCGCCGGGCGCCACGACGACGACAATCGGCTCGAGCCCGGCGAGCCGGGCGGCGTCGACGACGCGAGCGAGGATGGGTCGGCCCTGGACCGTCGCCCGGAGCTTCGGCCCCCCGAACCTGGAGCCCGCGCCGGCCGCGAGGACGACGGCGGCCGTCGTCATCCGGCCGCGACCGGGGCCTCGGAGGCAGCCGCGACGGCGGCGGGTGCGGCGGCGGTCCGGGCTCGCTCGTGGAGCGGCACGCCGGTCCCGCCGTAGCGCTCGGCGACGATCTCGGCAACGATCGCGAGCGCCGTCTCGGCCGGGTTCCGCCCGCCGAGATCCAGCCCGACCGGACCGCGGAGACGGTCGAGCTCGGCGTCGCTCACCCCCGCGGCACGGAGCCGCTCTCGCCGGTCGCCCTGGGTCTTCTTCGAGCCGACCGCCCCGACGTAGCGGCAGCCGCGGCGGAGCGCCTCGACGATCGCCGGCTCGTCGAACTTCACGTCATGGGTCAGGACGGCGACCGCGTCGTCGCGGCCGAGCCCGATCTCGTCGGCGACCTCGTCCGGCCAGCCGACGACGAGGCGGTCGACCCGGTCCGGCGGGAACCGCTCGGGCGTCGCGAACGACGCGCGCCCGTCGACCACGACGACCGCGTAGCCGAGCTCCCGGGCGTAGACCGCGAGGGAGCGGGCGACCTCGACCGCCCCGACGATCACGAGCCGCGGCTTGGTCGGGAACGCCTCGACGAAGACCTGGCGGTCGCCGATCGTCACCGTCCGCGACGTGCCGCGGAGGAGCGCCTCGGCGGCGGCCGCCGCGAGCTCGGCGTCGGCGGCGGGCGAGCCGAGGGTGCCGTCGAGCCGGCCGTCGGCGTGGACCACGATCGGGTCCGCCGGCGCGGCGCCGGCGCCCGGCTCGTGGCGCCCGAACGCCGCCGGCGGGGCGTCGGGCGGCAGGACCGTCGCGACCGCGCTGCCCCGCTCGCGGGCCGCGGCCACCGCCGCCGCCGGCACGGCGGGCTCGACGAGGACGTCGATCGTGCCGCCGCAGGCCAGGCCGACGTCCCACGCCTCCTCGTCGCTGATTCCGTAGCGGATCACCCGGCTGTGCCCGTCGCGCCGGGCGCGCTCGATCTCACCCGCTGCGGCGCCCTCGACGCAGCCGCCGCTCACCGAGCCCGCGATCCGCCCGTCGTCGGCCCGGACGAGGACCGCGCCCTCCGGCCGCGGGGCGCTGCCGAACGTCCGGACGACGACGGCCCGGCCGGCCGGCTGGCCCTCGGCCGTCCAGCCATCGAGGGTCTCGAGAAGCTCCTGCATCGGTTCGTGCCTGCCTTCCGGCGTGTCCGCGGGTTGGGATGTCAGTGGAGCGGCTGGGCCGCCGCCGGGTCGCTCGATCCGCCGACCGTCGGCGGCGGGGGGGCGAGGATCGCCTGGCTCGACTGGCGGCCGCCGGCGTCGGCGCCGGCCGCGGCCTCGCCGCCGCGCCGCGTGTCGGACGAGCGGATCCCGGCGAGGATCTCGCCGAGCCGCTCGAGGCTGGCGACCGTCCCGGCCGGGACGAAGTCGTCGATGTACGGGATCGCCGCCCGCATCCCGCCGGCGAGCGGCTCGTAGCCGGGGGTGCCCGCGAGCGGGTTGAGCCAGACGAGGCGGTGGCAGTTGCGGCGGAGGCGGGCGGTCTCGGACGCGACGAGGGCCGGGTCGCCGCGGTCCCAGCCGTCGGACACGACGATCACGACGCCCGACGTGCGGAGCGTCCGCCGCGCCCAGTGGAGGTTGAAGTCGCGGAACGACTCCCCGATCCGGGTCCCGCCCGCCCAGTCGTTGACGCTCTCGGCGACGCGGGCGAGGGCGCGGTCGCGGTCGCGGTCGCGGAGGAGGCGGGTCACCCGGGTCAGGCGCGTCCCGAACACGAACGACTCGGTCTTCACCGACGACGCCGCCGAGAGCGCCTGGACGAACCGGAGGAGGAGCCGGGAATGGCGCTCCATGGACCCCGAGATGTCGCACAGGACGACGATCTGGCGGGGCCGCTTGGTCGGCCGTCGCCAGACCCACTCGGTGAACTGGCCGCCGGTGGCGATGTTCCGCCGCATCATCGTCCGCGGGGCGAGCAGCCGGCCGTGGTGGTGGAGCTCGTAGCGGCGGGTCCGGCGCATCTCGAGCCGCGGCTCGAGGAGGTCGACGAGGCGCTCCGCGTCGCGCAGCTCGGCCCCGGTCATCCGGTCGAAGTCGCGGTGGCGGAGGAGCTCGGCCGACGAGTACGCCGTCGGCGCCGCGATGATCCCGTCGACCTCGCCGTCGTCCTCGTCCGCGCCGATCGGCATCGGGATGCCGTCGATCATGTTCGCGTCGTCGCCGATCGAGCCCTCCTCGCCGGCCGGCGACCCGACACCCTCGTCCGCTTCGACCGATTCCTCGTCGCCGGTCGGGCTGACCGGGCCGTCGGTCGCGGGGCGCTTCCGGCCGCGGCGGCGCCACCATCGGGCGAAGACCTTGTCGTAGATCTCGCGGTCGTCGCGGCGGCGGACGAACACCGCCTGGCCGGCCGCCCGGACGGTGTCGCGCTGGCCCATGTCGATCAGGGTCAGGGCCCGGGCGAAGTCGACCGCGGCGCCGAGGTCCGTCGTGATCCCCGCCGCCCGGAGGGCCCGCCCGAACCCGACCGACTCCGCGAGCAGCCGCCGGCCGTCGACCTCCGGGCCCCACGGCGCGCGGACGATCGCCGGATCGTTCGGGTCACGCGGAACGGTCATGAGCGAGCTCCGCGCCTACGCGCTCGCGCCGGCCTCGGCGAGGTAGGCGCGGGCGGTCTCGCCGCGGATCCGGCGGATGTCCTCCTCGTACTTGAGGACGACGCCGAGCGTCTCGTCGACGACCTCGCCGGTCAGCTCGCGCGAGCCCAGGCTGAGCAGGGCGGCGGCCCAGTCGAGCGTCTCGGCGATGCCGGGGACCTTCGTCAGGTCGGCCTCCCGCAGGCGGTGGACGAACGCGACGACCTCGCGGGCGAGCCGCTCCGGAGCGTCGGGCACCCGGGCGAGGACGATCTCGAACTCCTTCTGGGCGGTCGGGTAGTCGATCCAGTGGTAGAGGCAGCGCCGCTTCAGCGCGTCGTGGACCTCGCGGGTCCGGTTCGAGGTCAGGATCACCCGCGGCGGCTGGTCGGCCTTGATCGTGCCGATCTCCGGGACGGTGACCTGGAAGTCCGACAGGATCTCGAGGAGGTACGCCTCGAACTCCTCGTCGGCCCGGTCGATCTCGTCGATCAGGAGGACCGGCGGGATCCCGTCGGCGCTCGGCTCGAGGGCCTGGAGCAGCGGTCGGCGGATGAGGAAGTCCGGCCCGAAGATGTCGTGGGCCGTCGCCCGGTCGGCCTCGCCGCGGGCCTCGAGCAGCCGGATCTCGAGCATCTGGCGGGGGTAGTTCCACTCGTAGACCGCGGCGTTGACGTCGAGGCCCTCGTAGCACTGGAGGCGGATCAGGCGGGCCCCGAGCGAGGCCGCGAGGACCTTCGCGAGCTCGGTCTTGCCGACCCCGGCCTCGCCTTCGAGGAGGAGCGGGCGACCGAGGCGCAGGCCGAGGAAGACCGCGGTCGCGAGCGATCGGTCGCAGACGTAGTCGCGCGCGCGGAACTCGTCCTGGATCGTCTCGATCGAGTCGAGGGCGGCAGCGCTGGTCGAGGGCTCGGCGGTCTGGGACATGGCGGCGATGCTACACCGCGACCTGTCCGGGTGCGCGCGCCGTCGAGGCCGGTGGGCCGACGGCCGCCCGGGCGAGGGCGATCGCATCCTCGACGGCCAGGCCGTCGCCGCGCTCCCAGGCTCGCGTCCAGGCGGGCTCGTCGGCCGCCGAGCGCGCGGCGCCGATCTCGGCGTCGATCCGACGCCGGTCCGCCAGCAGGAGGTGGTAGCGGGCCTCGCGGCGGATCGCGCCGGCCGCGGCCCACAGCGTCGCCGCCTCCGCTGGCCGCCCGTCGCCGGCGACGAGCCCGGCGATCCCGTCGATCGACTGGGCGACGATCCCGCGCCCGCCGATCCGCTCGGCGATCCCGAGCGCCTCGAGCTGGAGCTCGACGGCGCGACGCCGGTCGCCCCCGGCCGCGGCGACGAACCCGAGGTCGGACAGGGCGTTCGCCGTCTCGAGCCGGTCGCCGATCTCGCGGGCGGTGGCGATCGCGGCGTCGAGCTCGCTCGCCGCACCGGCCAGGTCGCCGCGGTCGAACCGGACGAGGGCCAGGTTGTGGCGGACGATGGCGACCCGCTGGCGGTCGCCGAGCCGCTCGCGGGTGGCGATCGCCTCGCGCAGCATCGCCTCGGCCGCGTCGAGGTCGCCGCGATCGCGAGCCACGAGGGCGAGGTTGCTCACCGAGACCGATACGCCGGCGTCGTCCCCGAGGCGACGCCGGATCGCGACGCTCTCGCCGAGGAGCTCCGCGGCCTCGTCGCTGCGGCCGCCGAACTGGAGGATCCCGCCGAGGGTGTTCAGGGACGCCGCGACGCTCGCTTCGTCGCCGCGAGCCCGCCGGATCTCGAGGCCCTCGCGGCAGCGCCGCTCGGCGTCGGCCAGGTCGCCGACCTCGAGCCCGACCAGCCCGAGCTGGTTGAGGGTGGCGGCCGCCTCGTCGAGCCGGCCCAGCTGGAGGCGGATCGCGAGCGCCTCCTCGAGCAGGACGCGGGCGCGGCCGTAGTCGCTCTGGCCGCTCGCCAGCGTCCCGGCGCCGTGAAGGGCGCGCGCCCGCTCGGGGCTCGGATCGGCTGGGCCGAGGCGCAGCGCGGCATCGAGCCGCATCCGGCCCTCGGCCAGCCGGCCGCGCGTCCGCCAGTACTCGGCCAGGGCGCCGGACAGCCGGATCAGGAAGGTCCCCTCCCCCGCCACCCGGGCACGGTCGAGCGCCGCGACAAGGTCGTCGTGGACGATGTCGAGCTGCTCGAGCAGGTCGACCCGCGAGCGGACGATCAGCTCGGCATGGGACAGCTCGCACAGGGCGAGCAGGTCGTTGGCCCGGGCCCAATGGGCGGCGGTCGCCTCGCCGCTCCCCGCGAGCCGCCGCTCGGCATCGTCGCGGATCAGGGCCGGCAGCTCGTACTCGCGGACCTCGGCGCCGCGCGGATCGTCCGGGCCGGACGCGACGTCCGGACCGCTGACCGCGTCCGGCCGGGCGCGGACGAGGCCGGCCGCGGCGAGCCGCTCCAGCCCACCGGCGACGTCCGGACCGAGCGGCGACAGGCCGTGGGTCAGCGCCCGCTCGCCGAACGTCCGGACGTGGCGTGCCCGGAACGGGACGCCGAACACGGCGAGGCGGCGGTAGAGGCGCCGATCGTCCGGATCGAGCTGGGCGACGCTCCAGTCGATCGTCGCGACGACCGGGTCGAGCTGCTCGCCGATCCGCTCGATGAGGCGATGGGGCGGGAGCGCCCGGAGGAGCGGGGCGGCCAGCTCGATCGCGAGCGGCAGGCCGTCGAGCCGGGCCACGAGGCGGGCGAACGCGGGCGCGCTCGTCGCCGTCATCGCCACGTCGGCGCCCGCCCGTTCCCCGCGGTCGACGAGGAGGGCCACCGCCGGGCTGAGCGCGACCGCCTCGGGGTCGGCGTCGGCGGCCGGGAGTGCGAGCGTCTCGACCGCGACGGGCTCCAGCCCGGGCCGGCCGGGCGGGATCCGGGTCGTGACGAGGAGGCGGAGCGCGGGCGCGAGCTCGAGCAGGTCGTTCACGAGACCGAGATCGTGGAGCTGGGCCTCGGCGCCGTCGAGGACGAGCAGGGCGGGATCCGGCCCGATCGCGGCTGCCACCGCCTCCACGATCGGGTCGCGGCCGCGGCCGGCGATCGCCAGACCTGCCGCGATCGCGGCCGCCAGGCCGCCGTCGCGTGACGAGCTGGCCAGCGGGATCCAGGCGACGCGCCCGCCGAGCACACGGCCCACGGCGCGGGCGACCTCCGCCGCGAGCCGCGTCTTGCCGACCCCGCCGAGGCCGGTCAGGGCGATCGCCCGGCGGCGGCCGTCCGCGAGCCCGGCCGCGAGGTCCGCGACCATCTCGTCCCGTCCGATCAGGGGCCACGCCGGGGGCGGCGGCGGGGCGGCGTCCGGCCAGGCGAGGGCGCGCCCGGGTTCGACGGTGGGTGACGGATCCATCGCCCCGGAGGATACGGGGAAACGGCGGCCGAACGCCTTCGGACGCCTTCGGACGAGGCCGTTCCACGTCGCCGGCCGCCGGCGTCCGCGTCCGTCAGCCGTCGGGGGCGTCGAGCTCGCGGGCGTACGGCGGGAACCGGAAGCGCATCTCGCGGGTCAGCACGCCGCCGTGGCCGAGGTGCGAGACCGTCCGCCGCGTCGGCGGCTCGCCGGTGAGCAGGCGCGGCAGGAGGAGATCCGCGGCGGTCGCCTTCGAGTACGCCCCGCACGTCGGCAGGCCGAGGATCGCGGTGGTCCCGACCCGCGCCAGCCACAGCATCGAGCCGGGATGGGCCGGGACGCCGTGGCGGACGACGCGGCCGCCGAGCGCCTCGATCGCCGTGAAGAACGGGTCGGACGGGTCCGTCGAGCGGCCGCCGGCGGTCAGGACGACGTCGGCGCGATTGCGGCCCCGGGTGCGAGCGGCCAGGGCGACCGTGACGGCCTCGTCCTCGTCGGCCACGTAGTCGATCCCGGCGACCGTCGAGCCCAGGCTCACGACCTTGTCCCGGACGCTCGACTCGAACCGCGGCCGGTCGGCCGGGCGGAGCGACTCCTTGACGATCACCCCGACCCGCATCGGCCGGAACGGGGCGACGCGGACGAGCGGCGCCCGTCCACCGGCGGCGATCCGCTCGCCGGCCTCGACAACCGTCGCGGCGACGACGTGCGGCGCGACCTTGACGCTGGCCACGAGGTCGCCGGCCGCGACGATCGAGCCGTCGAGCCGGGTGAAGACCTCGAGCGGGTCGATCCGGTTGACCCGCTCGAGCTCGGTCGTCCGGACATGGAGGACGCCATCGTGGGCCGCGAGGAGATCGACCCGGCTCTGGCTCGGGCCGCGGCGGGTCAGCCCGGGGCCGGCGACGGCGGCCGCCAGGCGGAGCGCCGCGTCGTCCTCGTGCAGGTCGCCCGCCTCGAGGACGATGACGGCGACGGATCCGACCCCCAGCGAGGGGTCAGCCGCGAAGGCGGTCAGGTCGGCCGCCGACAGGACGCGGCCCTTCGACCAGCGCCTCCCCCCGACGACGAGATCGCGGGCGAGGACCGCCCCGGCGAGCGCGGCCGGCGGTCGCCGGCCCGGCGTCAGACGCTCGAGACGCACCCGCCGGCCGGTCCTGGTCTGGTCTTCGTCGCTGGCGCGGTCAGCCGAGCCGGCCGAGGGCCGCGGCGATCGCCCGCTTCGTGTAGGTGACGGCCATCGCCGCCCGGTACTCGCTGTCGGCGTGGATGTCGCCGTTGACCGTGACCCCGTCGGTGGCGTGCGCGGCCGCCGCGGCGATCGATTCCGGGGTCCCCTCCTTGCCGATCAGCGCCTCCTCGACGGCCCGCGCCCGGTACGGCGCCTCGGCCACCCCGGTCAGGGCGATCCCGGCCTTCGTGATGACGCTGCCGCCCTCCTTGATCACGGCCGCGGCGACGCCGACGATCGAGTAGCCGGAGGCGCGCTGGGCGAGCGAGACGTATGCCGAGCCGGCGTCGTCGCGCCCGCCCGGCAGGCGGATCTCGGTCACGAGCTCGTCGTCGGCGAGGGCGGTCGTGAAGGCCCCCGTGAAAAATCCGTCGGCCGGGTAGACATGCTCGCCGCGGCTCGAGCGGGCGACGATCTCGGCGTCCAGGGCGAGCAGGACCGCGGGCAGGTCGGACGCGGGATCGCAATGGGCGACCGCGCCGCCGACCGTGCCGCGGTTGCGGACCTGGACGTCGCCGATGTCGGGCAGGGCGTCGCGGAGCAGCCCGTAGTGGCGGGCCGGCGAGTCGGCGAGCTCGCTGTACGTCGTCAGGGCGCCGATCGCGAGTCGCCCGTCGTCGAGCTGGCGGACGCCCCGCAGCTCGGCCAGTCGCCCGATGTCGACGAGGCGGTCCGGGCTGGCAAGCCGCAGCTTCATCAGCGGCAGGAGGCTCATCCCGCCGGCGATCACCTTCGTCCCGGGCGTGCCGACGAGGCCGAGCGCCTCGTCGAGCGAGCTCGCCCGCCGGTAGTCGAACGCGTTGGGGATCATGCCCGGGCTCCCTTCGCGGACTGGATCGCCCGCCACACGGTCTGGGCGGTGAACGGCATGTCGAGGTGCCTGATCCCGAGCGGCGCCAGCGCGTCGTTGACGGCGTTCGCGACCGCGGCGGTCGAGGCGATGCAGCCGGCCTCGCCGACGCCCTTGACGCCGAGCGGGTTGACCGGCGACGGGGTCACGGTCTCGTCGAGCTCGAAGCTCGGCAGCCACGAGGCGCGCGGCAGCGCGTAATCCATCATCGATCCCGACAGGAGCTGGCCGTCGTCGCCGTAGATCGCCTGCTCCCAGAGGGCCTGGCCGACGCCCTGGGCGATGCCGCCGTGGAGCTGGCCGTCGACGATCATCGGGTTGATCTTCTTGCCGACGTCGTCGACCGCGATGTAGCGCTTCAGCTCGGTCTCGCCGGTCTCCTCGTCGACCTCGACGATCGCGATGTGGGTCCCGAACGGCCAGGTGCAGTTCGGCGTGTCGTAGTAGGCCGTCTCGTCGAGGTACGGCTCCATCCCGGCCGGCATGCTGAAGCCGAGGTCGAGGGCGAAGGCGATCTCCTGGAGCGTCTTCTTCTTCTCGGGCGATCCCTTGACCCGGTACTCGGCGCCGACGATCTCGATGTCGTCGGGGGACGCCTCGAGCATGTGGGCGGCGTAGCGCCGGGCCTTGTCCTTGATCTTGTCGGTCGCCTTGATCGCCGCGGTGCTGCCAACCGACGACGTCCGGCTGCCGTACGAGCCGTAGCCGAACGGCGTGCCCTGGGTGTCGGAGTGCTGGATGACGATGTCGTCCATCGGGATGCCGAGCTCGTGGGCGACGATCTGGCTGTACGTCGTCTCGTGGCCCTGGCCCTGGGGCTGGGTGCCCATCGTGACGATGACCTTGCCGGTCAGGTGGACCTTGACGTTCGACGACTCCCACATCGCCGCGCCCCAGCCCTCGCCGACGGCGCCGATCCACTTGCTCGGCGCGACGCCGCAGACCTCGATGTAGGTCGAGAGACCGAGGCCGAGGAGCTTGCCGCGGCTCTTCGCCTCGCCCTTCAGCGCGTCGAGGTTGGCGTAGCCGGCGGCGGCGAGCGCCTTGTCGAGCGCCGGCTCGTAGTTGCCCGAGTCGACGTAGATCTTCTCGCCGTTGACCGCGGTCCCGAGCCCCGACGGGTTGTCGTACGGGAACGCGTCGGGCGGGATGAAGTTCCGGCGCCGGATCTCCGCCTTGTCCATCCCGATCTCGTTCGCGAACAGGTCCATGGCCCGCTCGATGACATAGGTTGCTTCCGGCCGGCCGGCGCCGCGATAGGCGTCCACGAAGGTCGTGTTCGTGTAGACGCCGGTGACCTCGGCGTAGACATTCGGGATCTTGTAGCAGCCCGAGAGAACGCGGGCATAGAGGGTGGTCGGGATGCCGGGTCCGATCGTCGACAGGCGGCCGCCGAGGTTGGCGTACGTCTTGACCCTGACGCCGGTCACGGTCCCGTCGCGCGTGCCGGCGATCTCGACGTAGGTGATGTGATCGCGGCCGTGGATCGTCGAGCCGTAGCTCTCGCGCCGGCTCTCGACCCACTTGACGGGCCGGCCGCCGCCGATCAGCTTGCTGGCGAACAGGACGAGTGCGTAGTCCGCATAGCAGAAGATCTTCGTGCCGAACGCGCCGCCCACGTCCGGGCTGATGCAGCGCAGCTTGTGCTCGGGGATGCCCATCGTGAAGATGCCGACGAGCAGCCGCTGGATGTGCGGCGTCTGGCTCGACATCCAGATCGTGTACTCGTCGGTTCCCGGGTTGTACCAGCCGATGTCTCCGCGGACCTCCATCGGGTTCGGGATCAGGCGGTGGTTGATCAGTCGCTCGCGGACCACCACCTCGGCGGCCGCGATCGCCCGGTCCGTTCCGTCCTTGTCGCCGACGGTCCAGTCGAAGACGACGTTGTTCGGGGCGTTCTCGTGGAGCTGGGGAGCACCCGCCTGGGTCGCCTTCTCCGCGTCGACGACGGCCGGCAACGGCTCGTAGTCGACGGCGATCGCGTCGAGCGCGTCGACCGCCTGCTCCGGTGTCTCGGCAACGACCGCGGCAACGCCCTCGCCCGTCCACTTGACGCTGTCCGTCGCCAGGCAGCGGGGCGTGTTGATGTTGTTCACGACCCCGGACGAGCCGCCGGCCGGCCAGGCGCACGGCAGCGGGTTGTAGGGGATGTCGGCCCCGACGATCACGGCGATGACGCCGGGCATCGCCTTCGCCCTCGCCGTGTCGATCGAGCGAATGTTGGCGTGGGCGTACGGGCTCCGAAGGATGGCGAGGTGGGCCATCCCGGTGAGCTTGATGTCGTCGAGGTAGCGACCCTTGCCCGTGATGAACCGGGGGTCCTCGACCCGCTTGACCGGAGCGCCGAGGACGTCCTGGACGTCGGTAGCCATCGTTGTCTCCTTCGGCCGTCGGTCAGGCGTTCGTCGAGGACGCGGGGGCCGAGGCGCCGGCCCGCATCGTGGTCGCCGCCTCGCGGATCGCGGCCACGATGTTGTGGTAGCCGGTGCAGCGGCAGATGTTGCCCTCGATCGCGTGGCGGATCTCTTCCTCGCTCGGGTCCGCGTTCCGGGCGAGGAGATCGGAGGCGGCCATGATCATGCCGGGCGTGCAGAACCCGCACTGCAGGCCGTGCTTCGCCCAGAAGCCCTGCTGGAGCGGGTGGAGCGCGCCGTCGGCCGCCTGCATCCCCTCGATCGTCCGGACGTTCGCGCCGTCGGCCTGGACGGCGAGCATCGTGCAGCTCTTGACCGCCTTGCCGTCGATCGTGACGGTGCAGGCGCCGCACTGGCTGGTGTCGCAGCCGACGTGGGTCCCGGTCAGCTCGAGATCCTCGCGGAGGAACTGGACGAGCATCCGTCTCGGCTCGACGTCGCCCTCTCGCGGCGTTCCGTTGACGGTGAGCGCGATGTGCTCGGCCACGGGTGGAGCCTCCTTCCGCGTTTCCCTCGCCGCGAATCGGGAGTCGGCGGTCAGGCCGACGGGGTGCGAGTGCCCTTGCCGATGTGTCCGGGAATGGCGCCATGGTGAACCGGTCACGGACCGGCTGCAAGGCAGGTGCGCACGGTGCGGGCCGGGTTGCGGGCTCGTGGTTCGCCGGACCTGGGCGATGCTAGCTCGCGACGTCCTCGATCGCCGCGCCGAGGCCGTCGACCATCGTCGCGATCTCGGCCTCGCTGATCACGAACGGCGGCGAGATCTGGAGGGCCTGGCCGCGCAGCGCCCGCGTCGCGACGCCGTGTCGCAGCGCCGCGGAGACCGCCCGATCCGGCAGCCCGGGGTCGGCCGCGAGGACCTCCGGGGCGAAGGCCACCGCGGCGGTCAGCCCGACCGTCCGGATCTCGCCGACCCCTGGCGCCGTCGCCAGCCGGCGGACCTCGCGGTCGAGGACCGGCTCGAGCGCGGCGACCCGTGCCACGAGGCCCTCCCCTTCGAGGATGTCGAGGTTGGCCATCGCGGCGGCCGCGGCGCCGGCGTGGCCGCTGTACGTGTAGCCGTGGCGGAAGACGGCGCCCGGGACGGCGTCGTCCCAGAACGGCGCCCGGACGCGCTCGCCGACGAGGACCCCGCCGAGTGGCACGTAGCCGGACGTGACGCCCTTGGCGAACGTCACGAGGTCCGGCTCGATCCCGTAGCGCTCGGTCCCCCACAGCCGGCCGGTCCGCCCGAAGCCCGTGATCACCTCGTCGGCGATCAGGAGGATGTCGTGCTCGCGGCACAGCCGGTTGACCTCCGGCCAGTAGTGATCCTCCGGCGGGTAGACGCCGCCGGCCCCGATCACCGGCTCGCCGATGAAGGCCGCGATCTCGTGGCCGCGCTCGGCGAACAGCGCACCGAGCGTCTCGACGTCCATCGAGCCGACGTTGACGACCTCGTCGATGAACGCCCCGCCGTAGCCGGCCTTCATCGGCCCGATCCCGACGAGCGACGTGCCCCAGCCGTGCATCCCGTGGTAGCCGAACTCGCGCGACACGATCACCCGCTTCTCCGGCCGACCGACGACGTCCCAGTAGCGGCGGACGAGCTTGGCGGCGGTGTCGACCGCGTCGGAGCCGCCCGAGCCGAAGAAGACGACCGCGTTCGGGATCGGCGCGAGGGCCGCCAGGCGGTCCGCGAGCTGGAGCGTCGGCTCCGAGGTGTAGGCGCCGAAGGACGAGTAGGCCGGCAACCGGATGAGCTGCTCGGCGACCGCGCCGGCGATCGCCCGGCGCCCGTAGCCGACGTTGCAGTACCAGAGGGCGGCCGTCGCGTCGAGGAGGCGGTGGCCGTCGACGTCCTCGAGCCAGACGCCGTCGGCGGAGCGGATGACGACCTCCGACCCGGCCATCGTGTGCATGTCGGCGAATCCGTGCCAGAAGCGGTGCGTGGTCATCGGGCTCCTTCGTTCGGGCGGTCGAGGGGATGGTGACCGCCGTCGGGATCGGCATCGCCTGCGCCGGCCGGGCCAGCCCTGCGGGCATCGGCCTGGTCCGGCGCGATCGGCTCGAGGCGATGGTAGACGCCGACGGCCGCGATGTGCCGCTGGGCGGCGCGATAGAGGAGGTTCGCGGGGAACGGTTGCTGCCGGGCGGTGACGCGGATCACGGCGTCGCGCTCCGGCCCGGCCGGCAGCCGCTCGGCGCGGAAGCGCGGGCCGAGGCGCCCGGCCGGCTCCACCTCGACCCAGCCGCTCGCCTCGGCGTTGCGGACCCACGACGCCTCGCCGTTCGGGTGGCCGACATACCAATGGCCGTCGCGGGTGAGGAGCGTCACCAGGGTGCGCCGCATCCGGCCCGTCCGCCGACCGACGACGCGGAGCTCGACGACGCCTGTCAGGCCCGGCAACCCGTTGGCGATCCACGATCGGATCAGCGGATCGAGGATGCGGACGAGCCGGTAGCCAGCCCGCCAGGCGACCGACCAGACTCTCGACCGACGGGGCCGCAGCGGGCCGGGTCCGCGGTCGGCCGTCACCGCCGGTCGCGGGGACGGGTGATGGCGGCCGCCGGCTGGTCGCTCACCGAGTGCGGCGGCGGCGTGCCGGCGCGAACCGGCCCCGCGCCGCGGACCTCGGGTCGATCGCCCGGGGATCGAGCAGCCCGACCATCTCCGCGCTCGATTCGACGGCCGCGATCCGGCTCGCCTCGGCGACGATGGCGAGCCGGCGGAGGACGTCCGCCCGAGTCGGGCCCGGGTCCCCCGCCGCGGCCGGAGCGTTGGCCAGACCCACCCGGGCCAGCCCGCGGCCACGGGTCGATGCCGCGTAGTGGGCGGCCCACACCAGGACCTCCCGCGTCTCGTCCGATCCGGCACCGAGACCGAGGGCGCCGCACACGATCCCGCGGTCCGCCGGGGCCTCGGCGATGAGCCGCCAGTTGTCGGGCCCCGCGATCAGGTCGAACGCATAGCTGGCGTAGGCGAGATCGAAGAACGCGGCCGGCCCCGCTCCGTCGAGGTTCCCGCCGCCCAGCGCGAGCGAGCAGTGGACCGCTTCGCTGCCGTCCACGAGGCGGGCGTGGGCGGAGGTGAACGCCGATGCCGCCGCGGGATCGCCCGCGATCGGCAGCACATCGGGCTCGCTGATCTCGACGAGCGGGCAGCCCGCGGCGGCCAGCGCCGCGATCGCCGGCCGGAGGCGCTCGGCGGCGGCATCCGCCGAGCCGGCATCGGGCGAACCCGCCTTCCGCGAGCCGGGGGCGACGCGCCGGGACGCCGACCATGGCCCGAGCAGCACCTGTTTGACCGGCGCCCCGCTCGCGCCGGCGGCGGCCTTCCAGCGGTCGACGATCGTCGCCGCCTCGACGTCCGGTCCGGGCGGCTCCCCGCCGTCCGAGATCAGCTCCAGCCCGGTCGCCTCGAGGTCGACGACGTCGTCGAGCGCCCGGTCGCGCTCGTCGGCGGAATCGGCCGACCGGTTCGGCTCGACAGGGAGGGGACCGAGCAGCGTCGAGAACATGGCACTCCTGGGCGGGCGCCCGATCCTAGCGCATCGGGTAGGCTCGCACGGATGCCCAGACCGGGTGACGTCCTCCTCGACCGCTATCGGATCGTCGACCGCCTCGGGTCCGGCGGCATGGCGACCGTGGACCGGGCCCGCGACGAGCGGCTGGATCGCGACGTCGCGGTCAAGGTCCTGCTGCCCAACCTCGCCGACGACCCGGCGACGGCGGCGCGTTTCGAGCGCGAGGCGAGGTCGCTGGCGGCGGCGGCCCACCCGGGTGTCGTGGCGGTCTACGACGTCGATGCGGGCGACCGAGCGACCGGACGCGAGCCGTTCTACGTGATGGAGCTCTGCCCGGGCGGATCGCTCGCCGACCGCCTCGCCGGTGGCCGTCGGATCGCGCCCGACGAGCTCGTCCCGATCCTGGTGTCGGTCGCGGACGGGCTCGCCGACCTCCATCGGCGCGGCGTCGTCCATCGCGACATCAAGCCCCAGAACGTGCTGTTCGCGGCCGATCGAGCGAAGCTTGCCGACTTCGGGCTCGCCCTCGCCGACGGCGTCGCCGGGCCGAGCGATCTCACGACGCCGGGGATGGCGGTCGGCACGCTCGCGTACCTCGCCCCGGAGGTCCTCGCCGGCGAGCGCGCCACTGCCGCGGCCGATGTCTACGCCCTCGGCGTCATGGCCTTCGTCGGGCTGACCGGCCGCCCGCCGCGCCCGGCGACCTCCCTGAGCGAGCTCGTGACGACCGTCCGCACCCCCGCTCCCGCGGTCTCGACGGTCGCGCCCGACATCGGTCCGGCCTTCGACGAGCTCGTGGCCGCGACCCTCGCGCCACGCCCGGACGATCGGCCGGATCCGCTCGCGGTCGCCTCGGGCCTGGCCGGGGCGCTCGGCCGCTGGTCGCGGGACGGCGGCCCGGCTCGCTGGTCCGGGACAGCCGGCGGGCACGATGCCGCCGGGATCGCCTGGGTCGCGGGGGTCGCGGCGGCGGACCCCTCCGACCTCGTCGCCATCGCCCGCGAGCCCGCGGCCGACCGGGCCCTCGCCGACGACGAGACGACCGCGCTCCACGTCCCGCTCGGCGCGACGGCGGCCGTCCCGATCGCCGAGCCCGGCCTCGCCGGCCCACGGGCGGTTGGCGCGCCGCGCGACCGAGGCGCTCAGGCCGCTCCGCCGCCGCCGCGGCCGAACGCCGCTCGACCGTCGCGGGCGCTGGTCGCGGCGGCGACCGTGGCGGCGGTCGTCCTTGCCACCCTCGCCGCGCTCGGGGCCGTGCGCGGACCCGGGCCGACGTCGGGCGCGGCGCCGTCCACCGCATCGCCCGGATCCAGCCTCGGCGGCCCGTCCGCGCCGCCATCGGTCGGCGGGGCGTCGGCCGCGGCACCGTCGCCGACGAGCGATCCGGCGATCGCCGCCCTCGACGCGGTGGACGCGGCGATCGGCGCAGCCAAGGGTGGACCGGACGGCCTGAAGGGCAAGGACGTCAACGAGCTCGAGGACGGGGTCGCCGCGGTCCGCCGCGCGCTGGCCGACGGCGATCGCGACGCCGCGCTCGAGGCTGCCCGCAAGCTCGACCGCCAGATTGGCGAGAGGACGAAGCACCTCGACAAGGACCAGGCGACCCGCCTCCGGGATGCGTCGGGCGCGCTCCTCCAGGCGCTCGGCGGATGATCTCCCGACGCCCGATCGAAGGAGACCCATGACCAGCGACCCGTCCGACGTCCTTCGCCCGCTTCGCCGGACCCGACAGGTCCGCGAGTTCGAGCCGACGCCAGTGGACCGTGCGACCCTCGACGCGCTGGCCGACGTCGCCCGCTGGACCGGGAGCAGCCGGAACAGCCAGCCGTGGCGGTTCATCGTCATCAGCGACCCGGCGACGATCGGCGCGATCCATGCTGCCGGCCTGCCCCAGACGCGCGGGCTGGCCACGGCGGTCGCGGCGATCGCGATCGTCCTGCCGGCCGACCCGGATCGGGTCGTCGGCAACGCGTACGACGACGGCCGCGTGGCCGAGCGGCTCCTCGTCGCCGCCCGGATGCTCGATCTCGGCGCCGGGATCAGCTGGATCCGGACGGACGTGCTGCCGGCGGTCGCGGCGATCCTCGGCCTGCCCGCGGATCGGATGGTCCGGACCGTCGTCCAGCTCGGCCACCCGACCGAGGCGGCTCGCCGCCCGAAGGCCGCGCCGGGCGAGGCCCGCCTGCCGCGCGAGGCCGTCGTGTTCGACGAGCGCTGGCCGGCGGACTGACCCGGCTTACGCTCCGCTGACATTCGGGCGGACCGGCCGCGGCCGGCGAGCGTATCCTCCGCCGCGATGCGGACCACGCGAGCGCGCGATCAGGACCTGATGTCGGCGGCGGCCCGGTGAAGACGATCCTCGTCGTCGACGACGAGCGCAACATCGTCGACCTCGTCCGGCTCTACCTCGAGAAGGAGGGCTTCGCGGTCGTCGCTGCCCACGACGGCGCCGAGGCGCTCGACCGCCACGCCCGCCACGACCCGGACCTCGTGATCCTCGACCTGATGCTGCCGAAGGTCGACGGCTTCGAGGTCTGCCGCGAGATCCGCCGCCGCGGCGACACCCCGGTCCTGATGCTGACCGCGCGCGACGACGACGTCGATGCGATCGTCGGGCTCGAGCTCGGCGCGGACGACTACGTCACCAAGCCGTTCAACCCGCGAGCGCTCGTCGCCCGGGTCAAGGCGATCCTGCGGCGAACCGATGTGACGGCCCGCGGCGGCCGGCCGATCGAGGTCGGCGCCCTCCGGATCGACCCGCGCCGCCGCGAGGCGACCGTGGCCGGCCGGCGACCTCGCGCTGCGCGCCCGCGAGTTCGACCTGCTCGCCGCGCTGGCCCGCGACCCGGGCGTCGTCCTGACCCGCGACGGCCTGCTCGAGGACGTCTGGGGAACCGACTTCCCGGGCGAGACGCGGACGGTCGACGTCCACGTCGCGAGGTCCGCCGCAAGCTCGGCCCCGACGGGCCGCCGATCGAGACCGTCCGCGGCGTCGGCTACCGGCTCGTTCCGCCGGTCCGCGAGCCCGTCGCGCCGGCCGCCGATCCACCTCCGCCGCCGGCCGACCGCACCTGACGCCGATGCTGCCCGCCAGCCTCACCGGCCGGATCGTCGGCTCGTTCGCCGTCCTGGCGGTCGTCCTGTGGCTCGCGATCGGCGCGACGATGTTCGTCGCGCTCCGCGGGCTCCACGCCGAAGCCGCCTCGGCGAGCCTCGCCGACATCGCCCAGACCTTTGCCGTCCGGCTCCGCGGCGCGGTCGCCGATCGCGAGGTCCGCCAGGTCATCGCCCAGATCCGCGACGGGGTGAGCAGCAGCGTCGTCACCGTCCACACCCTCGCGGCGGACGGTTCGGTCGTCGATGTCGGCCCGGCGGATCCGTCGCCGGACCGGCCGATCGCGATCCCCGCCACGAGCCGGATCGGCGACACCCTGACCGGCACGATCGCCTTCAGCGACGGCCAGGTCCACGACTACGCGGCGCTCGTCCTCCGCGGCCCGACGGCGTCGGCGGCGCGAGCGATCCTGCTCTCGACCGTCGATCGCTCGGGCGCCGACGCCCTGCGCGACGTGAGCCGGACGCTGCCGATCGTCATCCTCGTCACGATCGCGGTCGGCGCCCCGCTGGCATTCCTCCTGTCCCGCTCGATCGCCCGGCCACTCGAGCGTCTTGCCCGGCGGACGAGCGAGCTGGTCGAGCCGGGCGCCCCGATCGGCCCGCCCCTCGAGCTCGCCGGCCCGCGCGAGGTCCGCGAGGCGACGGGCCGCGTCAACGCCCTGGCCGACGAGCTGAGCCGAACGCGGGCCCGCGAGAGCGAGCTGCTCGCCGACCTGCGCCACGACCTGCGGACGCCGCTCACCGTGATCGCCGGCTACGCCGCGGCCCTCGCCGACGGCACCGCCCGCGGCCAGGCGGCCGGGCGCGCCGCGGCCGCAATCGCCGAGGAGGCGGCCCGCCTCGAGCGGCTGGTCGACGAGCTCGGCGCGATCGACCGGCTGCGCGCCGGCACGGACGCCCTGCGCCCGGAGCCGATCGACGCCGACGGTGTCACTCGCGGCCACCGTCGACCGGTTCACGGCCGCGGCGCGGGCGGCCGGCATCCGGCTCGAGGCGGCGCCCCCTGAGGCACCGGCGGGCGGGATTCGTTCCCTCGTCGCCGACAAGCTCGCCCTCGACCGGATCCTCGGCAACCTCGTGGACAACGCGCTGGCCGTCGTCCCGCGCGGCGGGACGGTCCGTCTCGAGGCCCGCGCCGTCGATGGCGCGGCCGGGGTCAGCGGGCCGGCCATCGCGTTCTCCGTGCTCGACGACGGGCCCGGCTTCGCCCCGGGCGGCACGGTGCAGGCCTTCGAGCGGTTCTACCGCGGCGACCCGTCGCGGACCGGGCCGGGCTCCGGGCTCGGGCTGTCGATCGTCCGCGAGCTGGCCCGCGCCCACGGCGGAACGGCGATCGCCGAGAATCTCAGCCCGCGCGGCGCGCGGGTCAGCGTCATCCTGCCGGTCCGCCCGCCGGCCGCGGAGCGCCGCCCGGGCCCGCCGCCGGATCGCGATCCGGCGGCGCTCAGCCCCAGCGGCTGAATCCGATCGCCGCCGACGCCGCGAGGATCCCGACGAGGGCGGCGATGGCCGCGACCCGGCCGATCGGGCTGCCGATGAACCCGTTCGCCAGCTGGCCGCCCGCCCCGGCCTGCCACATCGAGCGGATCGTCGCGACCCGGCCCGGGACGAACGCGATCCCGAGGAGCGCGCCCGTCAGGAACCCGCCGATGTGGGCGAAGTTGTCGATGTAGCCCGCCGCGACGATCCCGAAGATGATGTTGATCATCAGGAGCGTCCCCAGCTGGGCGACGAAGTTGCGCGACGCCCGGTCGAGCGCCGGGTTATGGGTCCGGGTCGCGACGAGCAGGATCCCGAACAGCCCGAAGATCGCGCCGGACGCCCCGACCGAGGGCGCGGCGCTCCCGAACCCGAAGCTGCCGAGCGAGCCGCCGAGGGCGCAGACGAGGTAGAAGGCGACGGTCAGGGTCGATCCGTACAGCCGCTCGACGATGGGACCCGACGAGGTACAGGGCGTACATGTTGAAGAGGAGGTGGAGCAGGTTGTTCGGGTCGTGGAGGAGCGTGACCGTCCACAGGCGCCACAGCTCGCCGGCCGCGATCTTCGGTTTCTCGAGCTCGAGCAGTCCGTAGATGCTCGCGCCGTCGGTCGAGAGCATCGCCGCGACCGACACGGCGACCGTCAGCCCGATGATCGCGTAGGTCGGCGATCGGCAGGACGGTTCCCCGGCCGCGGGCGAAGTAGCGCCGCGACGCCCGGACATTGCCCGTCTCCTTGGCCAGCCAGCCGAGCCGGTTGGCGATCTCCGGCTTGTCCGCCGGCGGCGCCCGGCGGTCGGCCTCGCGATACGCGCCGATCGCCCCGTTGAGGTCGCCCTCGCGGACGCGGGCCGCCGCGATGTTCCGCCAGGCGAGGTAGGTCGAAGCCGTCTCGGGCAGCTCGAGGACCGCCTCCCAGGTCCGGACCGCGGCTCCTTCGTCGTCCATCCGGTAGCGCGCCTGGGCCATCCCGAGCAGCGCCGCGGCCGTCACCTCCGGGATCGTCGAACCCGACGACGCGCTGGTAGGTCGCGAGGGCCTCCGGATAGTCGCCGCTCTCGATCAGGGCGGCGCCCTGGTCGAGCAGGCGGCCCGCGGTCGAGGGGTCCAGCGGACCCGGCACGCGGCGGTCGACGGCCTGGGGCGACGGGGGTGGCTGGTCCATCGCGCCGGACGATACAGGACCGGCCACTAGACTTGCCGCCATGTGCGGACGGTTCAGCCAGCAGCGCCCGGCCTCGGAGCTCGCCGAGATCTTCGCCGCGGAGCCGCTCGCGGACGATCCGGGCCCGCGCTTCAACGTCGCCCCGACCGACGACGCCCTCGTCGTGGTCCAGCGCGAGGAGCGCCGGGCGATCACGGCGTACCGCTGGGGGCTCATCCCCCACTGGGCCGACGCCGCCCGGGTCGGGTCGCGGATGTTCAACGCCCGCGCCGAGACCCTGACCTCGAGCCCCGCCTTCCGCGACGCCTTCCGCCGGAAGCGCTGCCTCGTCCCGGTCGACGGCTTCTACGAGTGGCACCGGAATGGAACCCGGCGCCGGCCCTTCGCGATCGCCCGCGCCGACGGCCGCCCGCTCGCCCTCGCCGGCCTGTGGTCCGGCTGGCGCGATCCGGCGGCCGACCGGGTCGTCCGGACGTTCAGCATCGTCACCAGCCGGCCGAACGAGCAGATGGCGGGACTCCACGATCGGATGCCGGTCGTCGTGCCCGACGACGCGTGGTCCGCCTGGCTCGACCCCGCCCTCGCCGACCCGGCGGAGCTCAACGGCCTGTTCGAGCCGAGCGACGAGATCGAGCTTCGGATCTGGCCGGTGAGCCCGCTCGTGAACAACGTCCGGAACGACGGGCCCGAGCTCTTCGAGCTCGCGGCCGACGGCGACCCGGACGGTAACCGGATGCCCGGCCTCTTCGATGAGGTCGCCAGGCCCTGAGGCGGGCGCCTCAGTCGGCGACGGCAGCCCAGCCGGCGCTCCGCTGGGCCGCGGCGAAGGCCGCGTCGGGCGCCGCCCCGCCGTCGAGGGCGACCGCGTACGCCGCCACGATCCGGGCGAACGCGCCATCCGGGTCGCGGGCCGGGCGGAGGAGAACCGTCGCCGCCTCGGGAAGCGCCGGGGGCGCCGATCCGTCCCCGACCAGGGCGATGAGATGCGCGCCCGACCAGGCTGCCCCGGCGACGACCGCGGCGAGGGCGTCGGGCGGCAGATCCGTCGCCAGCACGAGGACCCGGTAGTCGGGCACGTACTGGAGCGCGAGCTGGAGGTCGCCGGCGTCGACCGACAGGCCGTCCGGCTCGGCCGGGGCGTCCTCGCCTTCGTCGCCGTCGCCGTCCTGGGCCGCGCCGCCGGGTTCGCCGACGAGCACCTCGCCGAGCTCCGGCCCATCCGGGCTCGCCGACGCGTTCGTCCGGGGAGCCGCCGTGGGGGTCTGGCGACCGGCTTCACGCAGGACGGCGACGTGGCCGGCGCCCGCGGCCGCGAGATCCAGGAGGACCGCGTCTCCCGCGGCGTCCTCGCCGACGCGCCCGACGACCTGGACCGCGGCGCCCGCCGCGGCGGCGGAACGCGCGACCGCGGCCGCCAGCCCCGATGCGACGAGCCCCGCAGCCGCGGGGCGGGCGATGGGGCTGCCGACGACGACGATCACCCGCTGAGCCTAGCAGCGTCTCCGCGACCTCGAACGGCTTGAGCTTCATCGTTGCCGCGCTGCCGTTCATGTTGATCGGACCGCCTGCGGCGTTCGGCAGCTTCGAGTTGTAGATCAGGACCCCGCCGCCCCAGGTTCCCGTCGCGGCGTCAGCCGCGGTCGCGACCGAGATGACGGATCCGCCATTGGCGATGCTCACCCCGCCGCCGCCGATCCAGTAGATGCCCGGCATCAGGAAGGCCGTGGTGTTGGCCGCGATGTCGAGGCCCCCCGGGTACAGACCCGGGAACAGAATCCAGGACTTGCCCGCGTACGTTCCACTGGGGCTGCCCAGGACACAGGCGCTCGGGTTCGTTTCGCTCGGGGCGAACCCGTCCGTGCGTCCCGGACAGCCCTTCGGAGGCTGAGAGGGCGCCGGCAATGGGCCGACAAACTGCATCGCGGGCGCAAGTGCCGGCTTCGCCGGGGCAGCCAGATTGCGCAGCGGGTCGGGCAGGGCGAACGAGTTCTCCGCGGTGGTGCAGGTCATCGAGCCGCTGCCCTGGTCCTGCAGCTCACCGACGACCCGGCACGTCGCGTCGTCCGCGTACACATTGATCGTGCTCCCGCCCGTCCGGCTGAAGCCCACCGGCGCACCCGTGCAGTCGGCGCCACTCGAATTCGACTGGATGTTCGCGTAGGCCTCGACGACGCCGCCGCCGGAGACCGCGATCGCCTTGCAGGCCGTCGGGTTCAGGGCCAGCATCGAGAACGGGAACGTGAGGTTCTGGGCATTCGTCGCGACCGCGGAGGCACCGACGGGCCAGGCAGCTCGGCCGACGACTCCGCCGAAGATCGCTGGGCTGGTCGTCTGGATGTCGACCTCCACGAATCCCGGCAGCCCGGCGTAAAGACCGTGGACGGCGGGGATGTGGACCTCGACGACCTGGTTCGGGTCATTGTCATCGAAGCCGTTCGCACGGGCGATCTTCCGAGCCGCGGCCTCGGCGAGATCGGGCGCGGTGAGCACGTAGCGGGCCCCGGTTCACGCGCCCGGCGGCCGCCCGCCCGTCACGTGTCCGCGGTCACCGGAACGGCTACCCGTCGCTGCCGGAATGGTCGTCGGTCTCGGCGGGGTCCGGCGTTTGATCGCTGCCGCTCCCCGACCCTGAGCCGCCGTGGTCGTTTGTCTCGGTGGGCTCCGGGGTGGACGTCCGCTGTTCGCCGGTCGGTTCGGGCGTCTGGTGACGGTCGGATGTCTCGGTCGCCTCGGGCGTCTCCGACGGATCGTCGGACGGCGACGCGTCGGACGACGGCTCGGCGCCGTCCCCAGGCGACGGCACCGCCGATGGGAATGGCGAGGGGCTTGGCTGGGCGACGCTCGGCGGCGGCCCGGACGGGCTCGGGGCGGGCGTCGCCGGACCGAGGAGGCCCATAGCTCCCACCGCTGCTCCCCCGGCGACGGTCAGCGAGCCGACGAGGACCACCAGGACCAGCGCCAGCGCCTGGGCGCGGACCGCGACCGGCGCGAGGCCGCTCGTCACGGTCCGCCAGGCATCGCCGAGCGCGGCCGCGGCGGTCCGGAGATGCCCCCCGACGAGGGCGATGCCGAATGCCCGGACCGGCTGCGGCAGCGGCTCATCGGCGATCGCGAGCATGACCCGGTCGGCGAACCCGTCGCTCGGCTGGACCGCGCTCGTCATCGTCATCGCCTCGAGCTCGCGCGCCATCGCCGCCGCGATCCGCTCCTCGTCCGCCGGGTGGATCGGCCGCTCGCGGCTCACAGCGCCCCGCCTTCCACGACGCCGCGAAGGCGAATCAGGCCGCGGTGGAGGTGGGTCTTCACGGTCCCAAGCGGCCGGCCGGTCGCGACCGCGATCTCGTCGAGGCTGAGGTCGCCGAAGAACCGCAGGGCGATCGTCTCGCGGTAGGGCTCGTCGAGCCGGGCGACGGCCGCCCGGACGTCGGCCGCCCGCTCCGCCCGGAGCGACGACGTCGCCGGATCGGGCCCGCCGGGCAGATCGAACGGCCGGTCGGGATTCGTCGGGTCGATCCAGGTCACGTCGCGCCGCTTCTGAGCGCGGCGCAGCGAGATCCGGATCGCGATCCGGGTGAGCCACGCCCCGAACGGACCCTCGGCGCGCCAGCCGGCCAGGCTCCGGAAGGCGGTCACGAAGGCCTCCTGAGCGGCATCCTCGGCCTCGTGGAGATCGCCGAGGATCCGGTGGCAGGCACGGATGACCGCCGCGGACTCGGCATCCACGAGCACGCGGAACGCGTCGCGGTCGCCGGCCAGCACGGCGGCGACTGCGGCGCGTTCATCGAGGACCTCGGGATGCGGAGCTCCAGCTGACGGCGGTGGTGCGTTCGGATCTGGCGTGAGGCGGCTCCCCGGAACAGGCTCGACCGACATCGGTTCGCGCGGTACGGATCCATCGTCCACCGTTCCGGGCTGGCGCGCTGCGCGGATGGGTCGAGGGTCGGCTCAGCCGTGGCCGCTGCCGTCGTGCCCGGACTCGCCCGAGCCGCCGTCGTCGGGGCCGCCGTCGCCATGGTCGCCACCCGAATGGTCGGGCTCGGCCGTCTCGTTCGGCTCGGCCGTCTCGTTCGGCTCGGCCGTCTCGTTCGGCTCGGCCGTCTCGTTCGGCTCGGCCGTCTCGTTCGGCTCGGCCGTCTCGTTGGCGTCCTCGTCGCTGTCGTGGCCGGTCGTCGACGTGGCCGCAGCCGTCGGGGAGACCGCCTGGTCCGCGGCTGATTTCGGGCTCTCGCTCGGCTCGGCGCTCTCGCTCGGATCGGCCGACTCGAGGGGCTCTGCGGTCTCGCTCGGCACGGCCGATTGGTCGCTCGTCGTCAGCGTCGCATCGACCGTCCGCGTCGGGGCGGAGGCGATCGCGTTCGCGCCGAGGACCGCGCCGCTGACGAGGAACAGGGCCACCGCGGAGGTCGCGATCCCGCGACCGAGTCGAGTCTTGAGGTTCATGGGTTCGTCGTTCTCCGAGTCAGGGCCGGCAGCGTGCCGCCTCCTGACTCCCTGAGACGAGGCGCGACCGAAAGGTTTCGGCGCGGTGCCTGGGGACGGGCCGCGGCGGCGACCGTCAGTCGGAGACCGACGCCGTGTCGACCGGCTCGGGACCGGATTCGGCCCCCTCCGTCGGGCCGGACGGGCCCTCGTCGAGCGGCCCGAGGTCGTCCTGGACGCCGGTCGCGCGGCCCTCGTCCTGGGGGCCGCGATCGCGCTCGACGACGACCGGCCCGAACCCGGCCGCCTCGAGATCGGCGCCGAACGCGTCGGCATCGCCGACGAGGACGATCGCCGCGTGGTCGGACCGGATGTGGCCCGCCGCGGCCAGGACCGCCTCGATCGTGACGGCCTCGATCGCCGGCCGGTAGCGGACCAGCTCGTCGTCCGGCAGGTCGTGGATCGGCCAGCCCGGCGAGCGCACCCACGACCGGCCCGGGGGTCTCGAAGCGGAGCGGGAACACGCCGACGAGATAGTCCCGGGCGGCGGCCAGCTCGGACGCGTCCACCGGCGACGTCCGGATCCGGTCGAGCTCGGCGAGGGTGTCGGCGATCGCGGGGACGGTGACCTCGGTGTTCACGGCGGCCCGGGCGGCGAACGGCCCGGCAGCCCGACGCAGGTCGAAGCCCGCGCCGGCGCCGTAGGTGTAGCCCTTCTCCTCGCGCAGCTTCGCGTTCAGGCGCGAGTTGAACAGGCCGCCCAGGATCGCGCCCATGACCGACACGGCGTGGAAGTCGGCGATCCGGCGCGGCAGGCCGACGTGCCCGATCCGGATCTCGGTCTGGACCGAGCCGGGCCGGTGGATGACCCGGACGAACCGCTCCCGGACCGCGCTCTCGGCGACGATCGAGCCGGTGTGGCCGGCGCCGTAGGCCGCTCCCCAGCCGCCGAGGAGCCGCTCGGCGATCGCGGCGACGTCGATCCCGGCGAGGTCGCCGCCGACGACGAGCGTCGCCCGGGCGGGATCGAGCCCGCGCTGGTAGGCCGCCCGGAGCCGGGCCGCGTCCAGCCGCTCGACCGTGGGCCGCAGCCCGCCGGCCGGACGACGGTAGGGCGAGCCGCCGCTGTAGATCGTCGCGGCGAAGACCTCGTCGGCCCGGCGCCGCGGGTCTGCCTCGGCCTGGAGCAGGTCGTTCAGGCGCTCGTCGCGGAGGCGGTCGACCTCGGCCTCGGGGAAGGTCGGCCGGAGGGCGACCTCGGCGAGGAGCTCGAGGGCGGGCTCGAGTCGCTCCGCCGGGACATCGACGCCGACCGACATCGCATCCCAGCCGGCCTCGGCGTGGATCCCCGCGCCGAGGCGTTCCGCCGCCTCCACGAGGGCGACCGCGTCGAACCGCTCGGTGCCCTCGGTCATGGCGCGCGCCGCGAGGACGGTGGCGCCGCCCTCGTCATCGGGCTCGTCTGCCGCCCCGTTGCGGAGGACGAGAGTCGCCGCCACGAGCGGCCGGCCCGGCAGGTGGATCACGGCGAGCGACAGGCCGTTCGAGAGCCGCGACCGCGCGACGGCGGGGAACTCGTACGGCCGCGGCGTGCCCGGCGTCGGGCGCTCGGCGACGATCCGCGGCTCCGTCGGATCGCTCATGCCGCAGCCTCCTCGTCGTCGGCGGCGTCCTCGGCCGGCGGCTCCTCGGCGTTCGCCGCTGCCGCCTCCGGATCGCCGGTCACCGAGGCGGCCGGCGGCAGCTCGGGCAGGTAGGTCAGGACGACCCGGTTGTCCGCCCGGAACGTCGCCGCGGCGACCTCCTGGATCTGGTCGGCGGTGATCGCCAGATAGCGCGGCAGCATCCTGTTGATCAGGTCCGGGTCGTCGAAGAGGGTCGCGTACATCGAGAGGCGGTCGGCCCGCTCCTCCACGCGCGACAGCCCGCCGAGCTCCTCGGTCTCGATCAGGGCCCGGGCGCGGGCCAGCTCGTCGTCGCTGATCGGCTCGCTGGCGAGTCGCTCGAGCTCCTCGTGGAGCGCGGCCTCGACCCGCTCGACCGGGATCCCCGGCCGGACCGTCGCCCAGCCGAGGCAGATCGACGCCCCGCCCACGAAGCCGAGCGGGACGAGGGCGATGTCCTGGGCGATCCGCTCGTCCCGGACGAGGCGGCGATGGAGGCGCGAGCCCTTGCCGCCGGCGAGAACCTGGGCGGCGATGTCGAGGGCGTCGAGACGCTCGTCGCCGAAGGCCGGCGCCCGGAAACCGACGTAGACGCGCGGCAGCGGAACCCGGTCGTGGACCGTCTCGCGGACCTCGGTCCCGAGGATCGGCGGCAGCGACAGGTCGCCCAGCTGGGGGATGTCGGGGTTGGCGGGGATGCCCCCGAAGTAGCGTTCCGTCCAGCGCCGGATGTCGTCCGGCTCGACGTCGCCGACGACGCTCAGGACCGCGTTGTTCGGGGCGTAGTAGGTCCGGAAGAAGGCGCTGACGTCCTCGATCGAGGCCGCGTCGAGGTCGGCCATCGAGCCGATCGTGACGTGGTGGTAGGGATGCTCGGGCGGGTACAGGTGGCCCTGGAGCTTCTCGTAGAACGAGCCGTAGGGCCGGTTGTCGTACGACCAGCGCTTCTCGTTCTTCACGACCTCGCGCTGGTTGTCGAGGTTCTCCTGGTTCAGGGCGTCGAGGAGCGTCCCCATCCGGTCCGCCTCGAGCCACAGGGCGAGCTCGGCCTGGTGCGAGGGAGGCGTCTCGTAGTAGTTCGTCCGGTCGAGCCAGGTGCTGCCGTTCATCGTCCCGCCGGCCCCCTGGACGAGCGACATGTGCTCGGCCTTGCCGACGTTCCGCGAGCCCTGGAACATCACGTGCTCGAACAGGTGGGCGAAGCCGGTCTTGCCCGGGACCTCGTGCTTCGAGCCGACGTTGTACCAGAGGTTGACCGCGACCACGGGGGCCAGCCGATCGACCGCGATGATCAGGCGGAGGCCGTTGGCCAGGCGCTCATCGGTGAACGACACGGTGGGCTGGGTCGGCATCGAGATGAAGGCTCCTCGCGGGGTCGGGCGCTCGATTGTAGGCCGGACCGGCCGACGGGGCGACGGCGCCTGCCCTCGTGCCTCTTGACACGGGCGTGACCTTGATGTTAGATTTCCGTCTAACACGAGTTAGGAGCGACGACGTACCGATGGCAGCACGACCGGCGACGAGGCGTCCGATGGGGCGACCGATGGATCGGCCCCGGCAGGCGATCGTCCGCGACCTCACCCGGAGCGGCGCCTCGTACCGGATCGACTGGGACGTGCGCCCGGCCTTCGACTTCATCTTCTCCCTGTCGGGCGACGCCGGCTCGACCGACGATCTGCCCGCCCCGGATCGGGCCTGGCTCACCGACAGCCGCAAGGCCCTGCCGGCGGAGGCCCAGGCGGCGATCGCGTCCCTCTTCGAGAGCGAGCTGGCGATCCACGCCGGCGTCCTCCTCGTCGACCAGCCCGACGTCCGGACCGCGGCCGACGTCGTCGCCCTCGTCGAGTCGACGGCTCCCCGCGACCTGGTCGAGGCGCTGTTCGCCGAGGACGGCCACGACGCCGAGCTCGCCAGCCTGATCCACCGGGCGATCGACGGCGACGACACCGTGCTCGAGCCCCTCGCCGAGAAGCTGCCGGACTGGAACCGCCAGGGCCGGATCGGGCTCCTCCGCGACCCGCAGGCCGCGAAGGACGGGATCCTGGGCGTGCTGCGAGCGTGGCAGGCGCCGTTCTCGGCGATCGAGGCTCGCGTGACGGCGATCCTCGAGCGCGACTACGAGGAGCGGGCGGCGGACCGCGAGCGCCTCGGGCCGGCCGAGCTGATCGAGACGACCACCGGCGGCGTCCGCTACCTGCCCGAGCCCGGGATCGCCCGGGTCATCCTCGGCCCGTCGTATTTCTCGCGGCCGTACAACTTCCTGATGTCGGCCCGCGACTGGCGCTTCTTCGGCTACCCCGTGGCCGACAGCGCGCTCGGCCCGTCCGACGCGCTGACCCCGCCGCTCGCGCTCGTCCGCCTCCACCGCGCCCTCGGCGACGAGACGAGGCTGCGGATCCTCAAGCTGCTGGCGTCGCGCGACCTGTACCTGACCGAGATCGCCCAGGCGCTCGACCTCTCGAAGCCGACGATCAAGCACCACATGATCCAGCTCCGCTCGGCCGGCCTCGTGACGATCACCGACGCCGGCACGGTGATGTACTACAGCCTCCGCCGCAACCGCCTCGACGACGCATCCGCGGAGATCAAGCGGTTCCTCGTGGACTGACCAAGCCACCCATCCGATTTCCGGGCCGCGTGAGCAATCCGCGGCCCATCCTCAGGACGTTGAGTTAGATGACCATCGAACGCATGACAGACCGAAACAACACCTGGAGGATGATGGGGGTGACCCTGATGAGCGACCTGCAACGGACCTTCGTGAGCGACCGCATCGCCGATCTCGAGCGTGAGGCGGCGGCGATCCGCGCCGAGCGGGCCCGCGACCGAGCCGGCCTCGCCGGCGGCGTGGACCCGGGCTCCCCCTCCCCCGCGATTGCCGCGCGGCGGG
The DNA here is from genome assembly GCA_963710105.1 of uncultured Chloroflexia bacterium. Classification (GTDB taxonomy): domain Bacteria; phylum Chloroflexota; class Limnocylindria; order Limnocylindrales; family CSP1-4; genus CF-46. The sequence goes on along the minus strand of CAVPYV010000001.1, from coordinate 936,916 downwards.
TTCGGGTCGGGCGCTGGCTCGTCGCGGCCGGCCAGCGGATCGCCGGTGCGCGCCCGGCCCCCGCCGCCGCGGCGCCGGCGCTGACGGCCCCGGGCGTCGCCGACGACGATCCCTGCGGCGACGGGCACGACCGGCTCGCCCCCGCCGCCTGACCCTGCGCCGGGCCGCCCGGCATCTCCACCGACTGCCCCTCGACGGCGGTCGGGACGGCTCTCCCGCTCGTCCCGACCGCCGTCGCCTCGCGTCCGGCCGGCCGACCCGCTTCGGCCGCCGTCGGGCGACAGGTCGTACCATCCCCCGACATGGTGCTGACAACGGCTCCCGATCGGGCTCGCTGGGCGGGCCGGCTCCGCCTCGCGGTCCTCGCCGCGGTCGCCCTCCAATCCGCCCACACGGCGATCTTCGCCGCGCAGTACGGGCTCGGCGATCGGTTCGCCGCGGCGATGGCGGGGTCGGGCCACGAGGGCTGGTGGGGCCCTGCGAGCGCGATCGTCCTGGCGGCCGGCCTCGGCCTCCTGCTCCGCGCGTTCGGCGTCCTGACGCGGCTCGAGCGGGCCGCCCGGGGCGGGCCGCGCAGCGAGTTCCCGGCCGACGGCTGGGCCGAGCCGCGGTTCGGGCCGGAGGTCCTCGCGATCTGGCGCCGCCTGCTGCCCCTCGTCCTGCTCCTGTTCGCCGCCCAGGAGAACATCGAGCACCTGCTCAGCCACGGCCAGCTCCTCGGCATCGACGCGCTGATCGGCCCGGGCTACACCGTTGCCGTCCCGGTGCTCGCCATCGTGACGCTGGCCGCGTCGGCGGCGGGGGCCCTCGTCCGCTGGCGCGTCGCCGTCCTGCGGGCGCGCGTGAGAACCACGACCGGGCTGACCAGCCGGAACCTCGCTGACGCCGCCGCGGCCGCAACGTGGCAGATCGTCGGCGAGCTGGCGCCGCGCCTCTGGATGTCCGACCGCCTCGACGCCGGTCGGGCTCCTCCGAACCTCCTCCGGATCTGACGATCCCGGCGGACCGATCCGTCGGGTCCCGGGCCCGCCCTGCGGGCCTCACGGAGGCTTGACATGTCCCGTACCGCGTCCCGAACCTTGGCCCACGCGCGGCCCCGACCGATCGTTCCCCACGTGCGCGCACGCCTGCGCGCCGCGATCGGCGTTGCAATGCTGATCGCCAGCCTCGCCCTTCCCGCGGCCGTCTCCGCTCACGCCGAGCTCGACACGGTGACCCCGGCCGACAACGCGACCGTCCAGGGCTCGCCGACCGAGGTCGTCATGACGTTCACCCAGAATCTCGACCCGGCAAAGAGCTCGATCCGGGTCGTCGACGCCGGCGGCACCGTGGTCGTCCAGGGCGGGACGGTCCCCTCGGGCTCGCCGCGGGAGTTGGACCTGGCCCTCGCGTCGCCGCTCGGCCCGGGCGTCTACACGATCCGCTGGATCAGCTTCTCGAGCGAGGACGACGAGCGCGACAGCGGGACCACGACGTTCACGGTCGTGGCCGCCCCGTCGCCCACACCGGTTCCCAGCGCAACCTCGGCGCCCGCCGAGTCCGCGACCCCCGCCCCCTCGATCGCGCCGGCGTCGGTCGCCCCGTCGCCGTCAGCGCCGCCGACCTCCCCGACGGCGTCGACGAGCGACGCGGTGATCCCGATCGTCGTCGCCCTCGTCGTCCTCGTCGGCCTCGGCCTGTGGCTCGCCCGCGGCCGCGCCCGGAGCCGCTGACATGGGCGCCGCGCGGATCCGGGCACGGGTCCTGCTCCCCGTCTCCGCCCTCGTCGGCGGCCTGGTCGTCGCCGGGCCGGCGACGGTCGCCGCCCACAGCCTGTCGAACACGTACCAGAGCCGCCTGCCGCTCGTCGTCTATCTTGCCGGGGCCGCGATCGCGGTCGGCCTGTCGTTCGCCTTCCTCCTGATCGCCGACGTCCGGGCCGACCCGCCCGCGACGCAGGCCGGCCGCGTCCCGCCCGCGCCACTCCGCTTCCTGCTCCGGGCCCTGGGGCTCGTCGGCTGGATCTGGATCGTGGCCCAGGGGATCGCCGGCGGCAGCGGCACGGGCGAGGTCACGACGCTGTTCCTGTGGGTCTACGGCTGGGTCGGCCTGGCGATGCTGTCGGCGTTCGTCGGCCCGGTCTGGCACTGGCTGGACCCGTTCACGACACTGCGCGACCTGGGAGCGGCCGTCGCCGCGCGGATCGGGATCCGCGGCTGGGCGATCGCCCCGTACCCGCGCGGCCTGGGCCGCTGGCCGGCGGTCCTCGGGCTCGTGTTCTTCGTCTGGCTCGAGCTCGTCGGCAACGGCGGTGGGCCGCGCTCGCTGTTCATCGCCCTCGTCGGCTACACGGCCTTCACCCTCGCGATGATGGCCCAGTTCGGGCGCGACGCGTGGCGGGCGAACGGCGAGACGTTCGGCGTCTGGTTCGGCCTCCTCGGGCGGATCGCGCCGATCGCCCTGGTCGGCGACCCGGCCGAGGGGCGGGTGGCCCGGCGGCCGTTCGCGTCGGGCCTGCTCGTGCCCGGCTGGCGGATCGAGGATCTCGTGATCGTCGGGATCGGCACGGCGTCGATCCTCTTCGACGGGCTGTCCCAGACGCAGCCGTGGTTCGAGGTCTTCGGTGCGCCCCAGGTTCCGGTGAAGACCGTCGAGCTCGCCGCGTTCCTCGGCCTCCTGGTGCTCGCGGCGCTGCTCGTGTCGCGGCTGGTCGGCCTGCCGGCAACCGCGGCCGGACTCCTTCCGATCGCCGCGGGCTACCTCGTCGCCCACTACTTCACCTACCTGCTGATCGACGGCCAGCGGATCGTCGTCGCCCTCGCCGACCCGCTCCAGCAGGGCTGGGACATCGGCAATCTCGGCTGGGCGTTCTACGAGCCGAACTCGACGTTCCTGCCGCCGGGCTTCGTCTGGACGATCCAGCTCGCGGCGGTGGTCGGCGGTCACATGCTCGGGGCGTGGGCGGGCCATGTCGTCGCGGCCCGCGAGTCCGGCGCGGCCCGCGGCGCACGCGGCCACCGCCAGCGCGAGGTGCCGCTCGCGGTGATCATGGTCGCCCTGACGACCCTGACGCTTTGGTCGCTCGGCCAGGCCCTCGTGGTCCAGGCGCCGGCCGCGACGACCGGCGCGGCGCGACTGGCGGTTGCGCCTGCTCCGGCGACGCTGGCCGGCGGGCGCGTGACGAGCGGCTCGGACCAGCCCCCGCGCTATCCCGCCCCGATCAGGCCGGGCAGCTCGTCCATCGTGCGGAACACGGTGGTGGTCGGCCCGGCCAGCGCCGCCGCGGTGGTAACCCCGCCGGCGTAGCCGAACGCCCGCATCCCGGCCGCCCGCGCGGCGGCGACGCCGTGGCGGCTGTCCTCGACGATGGCGCAGCGCGCCGGGTCCGCACCCATGACGGCCGCGGCGTGGAGGAACAGGTCGGGCGCCGGCTTGCCGTGGGCGACGTCATCGGCGCTGAAGATCCGGCCCTCGAACCGCCCGAGGAGGCCGGTCGTCGCAAGGTTCCGCCGGATCTTGGCGAGGTCGCCGCTCGAGGCGACGCAGATCGGGATCCCGGCGCCGCTGACCGCGTCGACCGCGGCCGCGATCCCCGGCACCGGCTGGAGCTCGGCCGCGAACAGCCGGACGTACTCGTCGGCGAACGCCGCCCACTCGACGCCGACGTCGCGCCCGAGGTGGGCCTCGATCTCGGCCCGCATCGCGGCCTCGGTCCGGCCGACGAAGCGCTCGATGATCTCCGCCTCCGTCAGCGGCCAGCCGAGGAGCTCGAGCAGGATCGCGTCGAGCCGGAGCGACAGGGGCTCGCTGTCGACGAGGACGCCGTCGCAATCGAAGATCACGAGGTCGAACGGGCGCGCGGGCGGATCGTGGCTCACGCCGGGACGGCGACCCCGGCGCGGCGCGGCGATCCCGGGTTCGGGACCCACTCGGCGAGGGAGCGGACGTCGGCGAGGCGGGCGGCGATCGCCGGGTCGAGGGCCTCGGCGGCGGCCACCGCGGTCTCGATCGCGGTCAGGCAGAGGATCCCCTCGGCGGTCGCGGCGAGCCGGATCTCGGCCGCGTCGCGGACCGCGCCGGAGCGCGGGGTCGGGGTGTTGACGACGAGGCGGACCTCGCCCGAGGCGATCAGCTCGAGGATGGCGACGTCGCCGGCGGCCGGATCCGGCTCGGCGGCGAGCTTGGCGACGGGACGGACGGCGAGTCCCATGGCCTCGAGAACCGCCGCGGTCCCCGCCGTCGCGGCGAGACGGTAGCCCGCCGCGGTCAGCGCCTGGGCCAGCCGCGGCAGCTCGGCCTTGTCCCGCTCCGCGATCGACAGCAGGGCGAGCGGCGCGTCGTCCGGCCCGAGGCGGCGTGGCGGGACGAGCGACGCGCCGGTCAGGGCCTTGGCAAGCGCGACCCGCGGGTCCTCGCTGATCCCGATGACCTCGCCCGTGGACTGCATCCCAGGCCCGACCGACGGGTCCACCCCGCGCAGCTTGGCGGTCGAGAAGGCCGGCGCCTTGACCGCCACGAAGGGCGGCGGCTCGAGGAGGCCGTTCGGCCAGCCGAGGTCGGCCAGCCGCTCGCCGAGCGAGATCCGGACCGCCAGCTCGACCATCGGCACGCCGGTCACCTTCGACATGAACGGGACGGTGCGGGACGCGCGCGGGTTGACCTCGATCAGGTAGACGCCGTCGTCGCGGACGATGAACTGGGCGTTGCACAGGCCGCGGACCCCGAGGGCGAGCACGATCCGCTCCATCGTGGCGACGATCAGGTCCTGGTCGCCCGAGCTGACCGTCCCCGGCGGGAAGACGCCGACCGAGTCGCCGCTGTGCACGCCCGCCCGCTCGACGTGCTCGAGGAGGCCCGGGATCAGGACCCGCTCGCCGTCGCTGACGGCGTCGACGTCGACCTCGACCCCCTCGAGGTAGCGGTCGATCCGGACCGGCCGGTCGGGGTCGACCACGGTCGCCGCGGCGAGCTGCCGGACGAGGTCCTCGGGCGAGTAGCAGAAGTCGATCGCGAGGCCGCCGATGACGAAGCTCGGCCGGACGATCACCGGGTAGCCGATCCGCTCGGCGAGGGTCAGGGCCTCCTCGATGCTGTGGGCCATGCCGCCGTCGGGCTGGGGGATGCCGAGGCGGTCCAGCAGCGCCGAGAACCGCGTCCGCTCCTCGGCCTGGTCGATCGCCTCGAGGTCGCTGCCGAGGAGCGGGCACGCCGCCGGCGGCGAGCGGCGCCGCGAGATTGAGGGGCGTCTGGCCGCCGTACGCGACGACGGCCGGCAGGAGCCCCTCGCCCCGGCCTGCGTCTCCGCCTCGATCACGCTCCTGACGCTCTCGGGGTCGAGCGGCTCGAAGTACAGCCGGGAGCTGGCGTCGAAGTCGGTCGAGACCGTCTCCGGGTTCGAGTTGATCATCACCGCCTGCCAGCCCGCTCCGCGGAGGGTGTCGGCCGCCTGGACCGCGCAGTAGTCGAACTCGATCCCCTGCCCGATCCGGACGGGCCCACTGCCGATGACGAGGGCCGCGGGGCGGGCGACCGGCGGCGCCTCCGGCTCCGAGCCGGCCGCGGCGTAGGTCGAGTAGAAGTACGGCGTCTCCGCGGCGAACTCGGCGGCGCAGGTGTCGACCATGGCGTAGCCCGGCCGGAGCCCGAGGACGCGTCGCGCGTCGCGCAGCCCCTCCTCGGCGACGCCGGCCATGACCGCGAGCTCGCGGTCGCCGAAGCCGGCCCGCTTGACGGTCGCCAGGAGGGTCGCGGCCTCGGCGTCGGACGGATCCGCGAGCCGGCCGCGGATCTCCCGGACCTCGCCTTCGAGCCCGACGTTGCGGCCCATCTCGGCGAGGAACCACGGAGCGATCCCGGTGATCTCCTGGATCGTCGCCTCGGGGACGCCGCGGCGGAGCAGGCCGAGGATCCGCCACAGCCGCGAGTCGGACGGGGCCAGGAACCGGCGCAGGACGATCGGCGCAGCCGTCCGCTGGGCGTGGCGCGTCGATTCGCAGGCCTGGCCGGTCTCGTCGACCCAGGTGATCGGCTCGTCGTCGTCGTCGCCCGGCTCGCCGCCCCGGGCGACGCCGTACATCGCCCCGAGATAGTCGAAGCTGGCGGCCCAGCCGGGATCCTCGGCGAGCGGCCCGGCGCCCGCCTGCTCGAGTCCGCGGAGGGCCTTGTTGAGCGCCGACCCGAACGTCCGGTCGATCGCCATCACCTCGCCGGTCGCCTTCATCTGGCTGCCGAGGGTCCGGTCGGCGGTCGGGAACTTGTCGAACGGGAAGCGCGGCAGCTTGACGACGACGTAGTCGAGCGCCGGCTCGAAGGCGGCGACGGTCGTGCCCGTGACGACGTTCGGGATGTCGGCCAGGGTCCGGCCGATGGCGATCTGGGCGGCGACGCGGGCGATCGGGTAGCCGGTCGCCTTGCTCGCCAGCGCCGAGCTGCGCGAGACCCGCGGGTTGACCTCGATCACCGCGTAGTCGGTCGAGTCGGGCGACAGCGCGAACTGGACGTTGCAGCCGCCCTCGACGCCGAGCGCCCGGATGATCGCGAGCGCCGCGCTGCGGAGACGCTGGTGGACCGGGTCCGGCAGGGTCTGGACGGGCGCGACGACGATCGAGTCGCCGGTGTGGACCCCGAGCGGGTCGACGTTCTCCATCGAGCACACGGCGATGCACGTGTCCTCGGCGTCGCGCATGACCTCGTACTCGATCTCCTGCCAGCCGACGAGGCACTGCTCGACCATGACCTGGCCGATCGGACTGGCTCGGAGGCCGGCCCGGATCCGCTCGCGGTAGGCCTCCTCGGTCTCGACGATGCCGCCGCCGGTCCCGCCGAGGGTGAACGCCGGGCGGACGATCGCGGGCAGGCCGATCGTCGCCAGGGCTTCGTCGGCGCTCTGCCGGCGGGCGTCGGCGGACCCGCCCCGGACGATCGCGGACGCGGCGTAGGGCTGGCCGATCCGGTCGAGGAGGTCGCGGAAGGCCTCCCGGTCCTCGGCCATCCGGATCGCCTCGAGCGGCGTGCCGAGGAGCCGGATGGCGTGGCGCTCGAAGACCCCGGCCTCCGCCAGCGCCGCCGTCAGGTTGAGGGCCGTCTGGCCACCGAGGCCGGCGAGAAGCCCCTCCGGCTTCTCCTTCGCGATCACGGCCTCGACCGCCTCGACGGTCAGCGGCTCGAGGTAGATCGCGTCGGCGACGCTCGGGTCGGTCATGATCGTCGCCGGGTTGCTGTTGATCAGGATCGTCCGGACGCCCTCGGCGCGGAGGGCGCGGCAGGCCTGGGTGCCGGCGTAGTCGAACTCGGCCGCCTGGCCGATAACGACCGGCCCCGAGCCGAGGATGAGGACGGACGCGGGCTTGCGGACGCCTCCCCGCAGGCCGGCTATCGCCATTCACCACTCCGCGTGGTCCGCGGCAGCGGGAGGGAGGCGGTGAGGGTTGAGCGGAGGGCATCGTTAGCCGCCGACGGCTGATTGGCGCGTCCACGGCGTCGATGAGGCCCGCGGCGGCGGTTCGTTTGCGCCAGACACCACCGCCGCTGGTAAATGACACGACCGGCTCACCGGGTGCGCTCCCCTGCCCGTGCCGTCGCCTTCGCCACGAACCGGTCGAACACCGCGAGGGCGTCGAGCGGCCCGGGGGCGCCCTCGGGGTGGTACTGGACGGTCTCGATCGGGAGCGACACGTGGCGCAGCCCCTCGACCGACCCGTCGTTGAGGTTGACCTGGCTCACCCGGAACCCGGAGCCGGCCGGGACCGAGTCGCCGACCACCTGGACCTCGTGGTTCTGGGCCGTCACCTGGACGAGGCCGAGCTCGACGTCGCGGACCGGGTGGTTGGCGCCGTGGTGGCCGAACCGCAGGCGGGTCGTCTCGGCGCCGGCGGCGCGGGCCACGATCTGGTGGCCGAGGCAGATCCCGAGCAGCGGCCGGCCGTCGTCGATGATCGCCCGCGCCAGCGCGACCGGGCCGGCGAGCCGGGCGGGGTCGCCGGGCCCCGGCGACAGGATCAGCCCGTCGATGTCGCGAGCGAGCGCGACCGACGTCGAGATCGTGTGGGGCAGGATCCGGACCCGGACGCCGCGCCGGCGCATCGCCCGGACGATGTTCGATTTCAGCCCGTAGTCGACGATCCCGATGAGCGGCCCGCCCTCGTCATGGCTGCCGACATCGACGATCGACGACGGCGAGACCTGGCCGACGAAGTCCTGGTCCTCCCAGCGCGGGACCGCTCGGGCCCGGGCGACCGCCCCGTCGCGGTCGGTGTAGCCGGGCTCCGTGACGATCGCCCGGAGCGATCCGTGGGTCCGCAGGTGGCGCGCCAGCCCCCGCGTGTCCACCCCGGCGATCGCCGGGATCCCGTTGCCGCGCAGGAGCGACGAGAGCTGGCGGACGTCGTCGAGGACGGCGGCGGTCGCGTTCGCCACGACCAGCGCCCGCAGCCACGGCCGGAGCGACTGGTCGTCGTCGGCGACGCGGCCGTAGTTGCCGATGAGCGGGTAGGTCATGACGACGACCTGGCCGGCGTACGACGGATCGGTGCAGACCTCCTGGTAGCCGGTCTGCGAGGTGTTGACGACGAGGTCGCCACCGGCCGCCTCGGCGGCGCCGAACGCGATCCCCGGGAACACCGTCCCGTCCTCGAGGGCGAGGAGGGCCGGACCGAGGTCGCCGACGCGCGGATCAACGATCGAGCTCGGTCGCGGAGCGGGCGGGACGAGGGCCGGCGCAGCCGGCAGGTCCGGCGCGCCCGGCAGTCCCGGCGGCGGCTCGGGCAAGGCCGCCGACGGCGCGGCGGCGGTCACCGGGCGCTCATGAAAACGCCACCGGCCCGACGGGCTCGGTGGACGCGCGGACAGACGATCGTGGCCTCCCTTCCGGCCTCTCGGAACCGGTCCGCCGGTCTCACAGGGCCGGCTGTCAAGGATGCCCGAAGGGTACCAGACGGACGCGCCGCGGAGCGGGCGGGGCGGACGGCGACCGCGCCCTACGGCCCGATCAGGCTCCCCCGACTCGAGACGAAGCGGTCGAAGAAGAGCTCGCCCGACATCGTCTTCGCCAGGCCGCTCGACGGGCCGAGGCGGACCGTCTCCAGCGTCGAGGCATGGGTGTCGATCCCCGCCAGCGTCGCGCCAGCCTGCCCGTCGATCCAGAGCCGGACCGTCGCGCTCGTTGCCGCGGCCCAGCCGACCTCGAGGACATGGCCGCCGTCGGCCAGCCCGACCCACGGCGACCACCTGACGGACCGGCCGGCGAGCGCGCCCACCCGGATCTGCCCGCCACCCGTGCGGCGCGGCTGTACTGGAGCTCCAGGACCGCGCCGTTCTTGGCGGTCAGGCCGGCGAAGATGTCGACGGCCTTGCCGGCGTGGCGAGGCCCCGCGCGTCGAAGCCGAAGCGGGCGTCGTAGGCGGGCCCGGACGGCGTCGTGTCCGTGACGTACGCGCTGGTCCCGCCGGAGACGGCGATTCGCAGGCCATAGCGGCCCGCCATCGCGGCCGCCGCGGTGACCGACAGCCGCGTCGTCCCGGTCCGCGAGCTCCAGCGATCCGCCGCCGCGCTCTCGAACCCGTCGGCGAAGACCCCGTCGGTCGGCGTCACGCCGATGACCGCGCTCGTTGCCGGACCCCACGTCCCCGCGGCGTCGCGGCCGCGGACGGAGACGACGAGCTCGCCGAACGGCCGGCCGGCGAGGCTGACCGTGCCGCGGACCGCCTCCGTGGTGGCGTCGAACACGCCGTCGGCGGCGGCCAGGGCCGTCCCGTTGCCCGGGCCGGGATCGCTGCCGACGAACCACTCGCCCGCGGTGATCGCGGTCGACGCGTCGGTCAGGACGGCCGACATCGTCGCCGCGGCCGCGCCCTGGGTCGGGTTCGGGCCGGCGGTCGCCCCGGTCGCGCTGGGGCCGGACCGGTCGATGACGAGGCTCGTCGAGGCCAACGGGCCCCAGTTCCCGGCCGAATTCGCGGCCGCGGACGAGGATCCCGTGGCTGCCGTCGGGGAGGACGGCGAGGCTGGCGGGGGCGATGCTCGCCGAGACGGTCACCGTGATCGTGCCGAACGAGCCCGCCATCGGATGGCCCGTTCCGGGTGCCCCGGCCACGTCGGCGAACCACTCGGCCGCCGTCACGGCCGAGCCGCCGCTCGAGCTGTCGTCGATCGACGCGGTCACGACGACGGCGACGCTGCCGGTCGTCGGGTTCGGCCCGAGGACGGGCAGGCCGGCGACCGGCCCGCTGTGGTCGCCCGGGCTCGCCGTGGCCGTCGCGGTCGCGGTTGGCGTCGCGGTCGGCGTCGCGGTCGGCGTCGGGGTTGGCGTCGGATTGGACCCCGTCAGCCGATCGTAGGCCGCGCGGATGTCGAGCCGGCCCGCCCCGTACACGTTGTCCGGGCCCGCGCTCCCCAGGTCCCGCGCCGATGCGACGAGCGCGGCGCGCAGCTCGGCCGGGGTCGCGGCGGGAACCGCCTGTGCGAGCAACGCGAGCGCGCCGCTGACATGTGGTGCGGCCATCGACGTGCCGCTGCTGGTCGCGTACAGGCCGAACAGGTCGGAGCTCCGGATGTCCTGGCCGGGCGCGGCAAGCGCCGGGTAGGTCGCGGATGTGCCCCGGCCGCAGCTCGTCGGCCCGCGAGAGCTGCCGGACAGAGCGACGTCCGCCCCGTCGATCGCGCCGACGGCGAAGGCGTCGGGGTTGTTCGCCGGGCTCGGCGACGAGCCGGCCGCCGTGCCGAAGTTGCCGGCGGCGAAGACGGGGGTGATGCCCGCCGCGACGAGGGCGGCGAGGTCCGGCTCGAACTCCAGGTTGCAGCCCGGCGCCCCGAGCGTCCAGGAATTGTTGACGATCGCCGGCGCGTCCGCCGTGGCGGGATTGCCGTCCGGATCGAGGGCCCACTGGTAGGCAAGATGGATCGCGGTCGAGGTCGCGGAGCCGTTGTCGGCGAAGATCTTCGCTGCGATCCAGCGGGCATCGGGTGCGATCCCGATCGCCGTCCCGCCGGCCGAGCGGCCGACGATGACCCCCATCGTCTCGGTTCCATGGCCGCTCAGGTCAGTCGGCGTCGCGTGCTGGCCGTACGGATCGAACCATGCCCCGGCGCCCGCCCGGAATTGGGCGGCGAGATCGGGGTGGCTCACGTCGACCCCCGTGTCGAGCGAGGCGATGGTGACGCCCTGACCGCGGAACCCGAGGGACCACAGGTCCGGCGCGCCGACCATGGCGACGTTCGGCTCGACCCCGGTCGTGGGCGACGTCGCCGGGCTTGCGGCGGGCGCCTGGATCGTCCGCTCGGGCACGATCGATGCGACCTCCGGGCGGCCCGCCAGCGCGCGGATCAGGCCGGGACGGGCTGTCAGGGAGATGGCGTTGACGATCCAGAGCGGCGTGACGCGCAGCGCCTCGCCGCGCGACCTCGCGACCTCGATCGTCGCCCGCAGCCCGCCCTGGGTTCGGGCCGCCCGATCCTTGAACGACCGGACGACGGCCGCGCCGGCGCGCTCGCCGGGTCCCGGGCGGACGGCCCGGGCGTCGACCTGGTCGCGGAGGACGACGACGACCCCGATCACGCCGTCGGCCGGCAGCCGGTCGAGCGCCGCGGCGAGATCGGCGGCGATCGTCGCGACGGACGACGGCGTGGGCGGCCGGGCGGCCACGTTCCACGCCGTGGCGAGGCTCCCCGACAGGAGGGCGACGAACAGGATCGCGACCCCGACGGGCGACGCCGAGCGCCGCCGCCGACCCGACCGGACTGCCGCCCCCTCGCGCGCTGCCGATCGAGGCGCCGATCCATCGACCGCCCCTCGGGGGGACAGGGCGGTCGATGGGGCTGGCGCGCCGAGCAGTCGCCGTCGGGAGGGACGGGTCGCATGGATCAGCTCTGGGCGGTCACGGAGGCGAGCCGGACGTCGTCGATCACGACGGACACCTGGGTGCCGCTCTGGATCGCCCCGCCGGAGTTGGGATACAGGAGGAAGTACGACGCCCCGTCGAGGATGGTGATCTTGTGGGCCATGGGATGCGGGGCGGTCAGCAACGCGCCGCTCCGCTCCACGAACAGCTCCGGCATCGCCGCTGCGTCGTGCATCAGGTGGCCGGCCTTCTCCTTGTCGAGGACCGTGAAGCGGAGATCGACGAGGCCGCCGTCGGCCGTGACGGCGACGAGGTTGACGCGGATGCCGAACTCCTCCTCGAGGCCCTCTGCGGTGACCACGCGGGCCGCGGCGGCCGCGGCGGCCGGGGACCGGATGGCGGCCGGCACGGTCAGCGTGGCGACGACCGCCATCGGCAGGAGCAGGAGCCCGGCAAGCGCGGTCACCCAGGCCCGGTAGCCCCCGGATCGCGCCGATCCGGGGCCCTCCGGCTCGCTGGCCGGAGCGTCGGCTGGGCTCGTGTCGGGGACGGCGGCGAGCGAACCGCCGTCCCGGGGAAGGACTTCGCGGGAGTCCATGGTTACGGTCCCGTTCCGATGAGGGGCGAGACCGTTCGCTTCGCCGTGAAGCCGTCGAAGTACTCGAGGGTGCTCGAGCCGCCGCTCGTCACCGAGCCGAGCCGGAAGGCGCCGATCGATCCGCTCGGGGCGGTCAGCGTCTGGGACAGGGTCCCGTTGACGTACAGCTGGAGCGAGGCGCCCGACTGCCAGACGACCTCGATCCGGTTGGTGGCGGCGTTGATCAGGTTGGTCCACGTGCCGTTCGCCGTGGAGCCCACCTGGATCTGGACCTGGGACTGGCCGGCGCTCATCCGATACCGGACGTGGAAGCGGATGGTCCCGAAGCTGTTCGAGCTGGCCGCGGCGAAGATGTCCTGGCCGCCGCCGCTGTTGCCATTGGGGTTGAAGTAGAATCGGGCGTCGACGGTCGGCCACGCCGGGTTGACCGTCGTCCCGAAGTTGTACTGGACGTAGTTGCCGTTGTTGCCCTGGGCCTGGAGCTTGCGCGTCCCGACGATCGGGGCCGTGGTTGTGACGTTCAGGCGCGTCGTGGAGTTGATCGACGCGGTGCTCCAGCCCCACGGCCTGCCGCCGCTGTCGAAGCCGTTCGAGAAGATCAGGTCCGGCACGACCTGGACGGTCGCGCTATGGGTGGCGGTGCTCCAGTTGCCCGCTGCGTCGCGGATCCGGACCCCGATCGTGTCGGTCCCATTCGGCAGCGAGCTCGTCGGGATCGAGGCCACGGTGCCGCTGAACTTGATGCCGGTACCGGCGGCCGGGACGGTCGTTCCGACCCAGTACTCGCCGCCGGCGACGCCGCTGGCCAGACCGCCCGAGAGCGGATCGCTGGACCCGTTCACGGTCAGCGTGACCGTCGGCGCGCCGAGCGTCGGCGAGGGGGCGAGGCTGATGCTCGTGAACGTCGGTGCCGTGCGGTCGATGAGATAGGTCAGGGTCGCGACGGCGCCCCAGTTGCCGACCGCGTCCTTGCCGTGGACCCGGATCGTGTGGTTGCCGCTGGCCAGGGCGTTGATCGTCGTGAGGGGGACGTCCGCATAGACGAGCTCGGTCGACGAGCTGAACGTTCCGTCGCTCGCGGAGAACGGGAATCCCGCTCCGTTCACGACCGCGCCGTCGATGAAGCCCTCGCCCGTCGCGATCCGGCTGCCGCCGCTCGCGACGTCGCTCAGGGTGGCCGCGATCCGGACCGTCGGGTTGCCGGACGTCTGACCGTAGGTTCCGTTGTTGGCCGGCGGTGTCGCGCTCAGGCCGGTCACCGCGGGTCCCGCCCCGTCGATCGTCAGGGTCGCCGTGGCGTAGGCACCCCAGTTGCCGGCCGCATCCCTGGCGTGGACCGAGACGTTCACGGTCGAGGCCTGGGCCGGGATCGTGGCCGTCATGCTCACGACGCTGGCGACCTTGTTGAGGGCGAGGTGGGTGCCGCTGCCATCGACGCCGGGGGCGCCGATGAAGTACTCGGCGTCGACGACGTTGTTGTTGCCGGATGCGACGTCGCTACCCGTGGCCGCCAGCGCGACCGAGGTCGACGGGCCGGTCGGGTTGGGGGTCAGGGTCAGGGCGCTCGTGGTCGGCCCGGCCCGATCGATGACGATCGTGGCCGAGACGTTGGCGCCCCAGTTACCGAGGGCGTCCCGGCCGCGGACGTAGATCGGGTGGCTGCCCGATGACCAGCCGGTCGTGTCGATCGCGCCGGTCGCGCTCGTGACGGCCTCGGTCGGGCTGTCGAAGGCTGCGTCGGCCGCGGTCATCGCGGTCGGCGCGGCGGCCGCCGAGTCGATGCGGTACTCGGCACCGGCAATCGCGGCGTTGCCGGTGGCGGCGTCGCTCACGCTGGCGCTGACGGTGTACAGCCCGGAGCCCGGTGCGGTCTCGGTGACGCTGACGCCGCTCGCCGTCGGACCGACGACGTCGCCGCCGGCCGTGCCGGCCGCGTCGATGATCGCGAGCATCCCGCCGATCCCCGATGCGTTGCTGTTGTTGAGGGCCAGGGCGGCGTCGTACAGCGGGTACTTCGTCGAGGCGGCCGCGGCCGCCGGCACGGCGACGAGGACGTCGGCTGACTGACCCTGGGCGAGCGTCTCGGCGACGATCGTCCGCGGCGCGGGCAGCTGGCTGCCGTCGGCCGCGAGGACCTGCTGATGGAGCCCGAGGGCCCCGATCGAGTGGTGGAGGATCCCGGCGTTCGCGTAGCGCAGCAACAGCCGGTTCCCGGACGTGGTCGTGATCGACGGCGCCGCGCTCGTGTAGGCCTGGCCGTTGACGAGGAAGAACTTCGGGGCGAACGCCCGGAGGTCCACGGTCCACGGGGCGGCGTTGTTGTTCAGGTTCGGATCGATCTCCTCCAGGACGACGAGGGCTTCGTCGTCGAAGGCAGTGGCCGGGTCGCCGAATGCCTGCCCGGCCGCGCCGGACGGTCGAACGATCAGGACGCCGTGGAGGCCCATCGCGACCTGGTACTGGGTGCCCGGCAGCAGTCCGGCTTCGTACAGGTACGTGCCCGGCTGGGTCGCGGTGAACGTGTAGGCCCGCGTCCCGCCGGGAGCGACCCCGGTCAGGTCGGGGGTCATCGCCTGGCCGCCGAACACGATCGCGGTCGGCTGGGTGAGGCTGTTCGTGAGGTTGTACGGTGACCGATGTCGCCCTGGTCGACGATGAGCGTCGGGCCGGGAACGACCGGGCCCGCCGACGGCCGTCTCGCTGAAGCCCCAGACCGTGACGGTCGTGCCGGGCAGGGCGAGCGTCCCGGTCCTGGCCCAAAGGTTGCACGTGACGATGGTCCGTCGCTGCAGGCCGTCGAGCCGATAGGCCCCGCGGCGGCGACGGCGGCCGGCCCGATGAGCGCCGCGAGGAGCAGCGCCGCGGACAGGACGAGGCCGGAGAGGAACGTGCGCTTCATCGTGGATTCGCGTCGCATGGTCGTCTTCCTGCCTCTCATCACGGACACGCGACCGTGGGCGGATTGATCCGCGTATAGGTGATCGGGCCGGTCATGTTCACGCCCCACGACGTGAGCTGATGGAGGGCGTGGTTGTGGGCGATGATGTAGAACTCGCCGCACTCGTTGAGGGTCTGGACCCCCGGCGGCAGCGGCTCGGTCACCCCGAGGTAGGGGCTGCCGCCGTAGAACATCCCGAGCGTCAGGTTCTGAAGGTCGGGCTCGCTGGCGGGGACCGGGTTCGACGGCGTGTAGTCCTCGTTGTCCTTCCAGTCGAACAGGACGTCCCAGGTCTGGCCGGGGCCGATGTTCACGGCGAACTTGTCGAAGCCCGTGTCGTGGCCGGAGCCTGCCGCCAGCGGCGTCGCGTCGCGGCCGATGACCTTGCCGTTGTTGCCGTGAGGATGGAAGGGGTAGTCGACGGTGCCGACGCTGAGGTAGCGATCGACGGCCGGCCATGGGTTCGTCGTGGCGTCGTACGGCAGGATCGTCGCGAGCGACCCGTACGGCTGGCTCGGGAGCCAGCTGGCGAAGTTGTCGGCGATGCTGTCGGGGAACTGGCGCCCGTTGATCAGCCAGTAGCGCGGCTTGTAGGTGTCGAGGTTGAACGCGCTTCCCTTCAGGACCTTCGCGTTCAGGTACGGGTCGATCTCGGACAGGAGGAGCATGAACTCCGTGCTCGGCTCGAACCGCGAGTCGGCCCGGTCGTAGACGAAGTTGGCGCCCATCGCGGGGCGCACGATGAGCGACCCGAACAGGCCCATCCGGCCCTGGATCTGGGGGCTCGAGAACGGGCTGGCACCGCCGCTCGTCTTCTGCCCGCCGCCGCTCTCGTAGAGGTACGTGCCCGGGCGCGACGCGACGAAGCTGTAGGTCACGGTCCCGCCGCCGGGCTGAGCCGGCTTGGCCAGCGAGGTGAGCGCGCCGCCACCGTCGAAGACGGGCTGCGACGGGGCTCCATCGGCGAGGACATTCTCCTGGCCCGGGAACACGATTGAGACCGCCGGGGCGTTCTTCGGCGAGGTCGTCGTGAATGCGTTGTGGAGGACGATCGTCACCGTGTCGCCCTCGGTCACGCACAGGACGGGGCCGGGGTGCTGGAAGGGCTTGCCGCCTTCGGAGAAGCCCCACATGTAGGCGGTGGTCCGGTCTCTTGCGAGGTTGATGTACCCCGCCCGGGTCGTCAGGTTGAACGTCCGGCTGGTCCCGCCGCCGGCGTCCGTCGTGCAGGCGACACCGGTCCGGGTCGTGGACTCGGAAGCCGCGACCGTCAGCAGCCGCCGCCGCCGAGAGCAGGACGCCGGCGACCAGCACGGACGACGCGGCGAGCGCCAGCCCGACACGGACCCGCGAGTGGCTGAAGCTGATCATCGTGGTCACTCCGCTCATCGCCGCGTTCATGCCGCGTGGCCGGATGCTGGTTGGGGTAGGCCCTGTGAGCTCGGCGGGGTAGACGTGGACCTCGGTCCGCTGTCCGCCGCCGTCGCCGACGAGGTTGTCGCCGCGGGTGTACGCCCGGTTGTCGAGGACGTAGCGGTCGGGGCCGTGGCCGGCCAGGCGCCGGAAGATGGCGTCAAAGCTCTCGCCGGCGCCGACGGACACGATGTTGGTCTCGTACGCGGTGCTGAAGCCGTCCGGCCGCGCATGAACGTCGCGTCGCGCCCGACCACGTGTCTTGATCCCGGCGAGGGTCATCGCCGCCTCCATGAAGCCGAGGTTGGCGAAGCGGAGGAGGACCCGATCGCCGGCCTTGCACGAGACCAGCGACGACTGCGGCTGGTTGGCGAGGTTCGGTCCGCCGGCCGGGGTCAGCAGGTCGTCGTTTGCGTCGCGCGCCACGACGAACGTGTTGTTATGGGCGATTGAGCCGTTCGGCAGCAGCGTTTCCGGGTAAACCCGCCCGTTGAGGAGGCTGAAGTCGGCCCGGTAGTCGCTCCACTCGGGGAGCTGGATGTGGGCGTCGGCCCAGTGCGAGTCGCCCCAGATCTCGCTCAGGAACAGCGCGTACTCGCGGTCGAACCCGGTCGAGCCGTCGCCGTCGTTGTAGGCGAACTTGGTGTAGTGCCTGCCGCTCCCGAGCGGGTACTCCTTGCTCGTCCCGTCCTGGGCGGGCCGGACGAACACCAGCCCGGTCATCCCCATGTGGACGTGCTCCGTGTCCTCGACGTGGCAGTGGTACATGTACGTGCCGGGGTCGTGGGACAGGTAGACATAAGTGAAAGTCTGGCCCTGGGGATCGAGACCGAGCCCGTCGGCTCGCCGTCGAAGAACGGGATGACGTTCTTGAAGCCGTGCCAGTGGACGGTGTGCTCGTCGAACAGGTCCGGCCGCTGGGCCAGGCCGACGTTCGTCAGCTGGACCCGGAACTCCACGCCCTCCTTGGCCCAGAAGAGCGGAGCGCTGTGCTGGGCCTTGTTCTTCAGGTTGAACTGGTCGAGTCGCTCATGCCGGATGCGTTCGAGAAGCCGAAGATGTAGGTCGTTCGGCCCGCCGGGGCATAGCTGCGGATGGGTGACGACGCCGAGCGACTGCGAGAAGATCGACGGTGTCGCCGGCAGCGAGATCCAGCCGTCGGTCCCGACGAGCTTCAGGTCGGGCGGCCGATCGGCCGCGACGGCCAGGGCCGGCCGGCCGATCGACCCGAGGAGGCGCGGTCCGACGCCCGCCGCCCCGATGGCCGCGGCCGTGAGGCCGCCGGCCTTCAGCAGGTCGCGCCGGCTGAGCAGCAACCTTCGTCGGTCGCGCATGACGTTCTCTCCCTCGACGGCTGTGGGCTGGTGGGGCGAGTCGGGCGGCTCATGGCAGCGTCTGCCCCGGAAGTTCTCGATCCTGGAGCTGCTGGGGAGCCGGATGCCGATCCGGCCGGTGCCGGTAGAAGGCCGAGGTCGAGCTGCGGCCGACGTCGTCGTCGTTTCGCCAGACGTCGACGGAGCCGTCTCGATTGGCGACCGCGGTCAGCACGTCGCCGATCGCCCACGTCCCGGTGTTGAACGTCGTCATCGTGGTGAAGCTGCCGCCGGAGTTCGTCGTCCGGCCGACGACGATGCGACCGCCGCCGCCGGTGTCGTAGAGGACCCGGAGGTAGCTCGACGGGCTCGTTGTCGTGCCCCCCGTCGCCTTCAGGATCAGCCAGGTGCTGCTCACCGGGGCGGACGGCGAGGAGCCGTTCCGGACGAAGGTGAAGGCGGCGCCCTGACGGGACCCGTAGTTCGTCGTGGGGTTGTTCCACATCGCCTGGCCGGACGAGTTGCCGTACGCCTGGTTGGCCGAGAGGCGAATGCTCTGGTTGCCCGAGCTCGGGCTCCAGTTCGCACCGAGGTTGTTGGCGTTCGCCCGGTTGAAGTTGTCGAGAAGGGCCGAGGCTCGGCAGCGGCAGGACGACCAGGTCGGTGTCCGTGGCGCTGTTGTTGCTCGTGTCCGGATCGACGGTCGTCCCCGAGGTGGCAACGCTCGCCGTGTTGGCGAGGCTGCTGCCCGGCGTGGCGCCGGCGGCCACGGTCACGGACGCGGTGAACGTCGAGCTATCACCGCTCAGGAGCGTGACCGTTCCGGTCCGGGCGTTGCCCGAACCGGCGGCCGTGCAGCTCGAGCCGACCGCGGCCGTGCACGTCCAGGTATTGACCGTCAGGGACGCCGGGAAGGTGTCCGTCAACGGGCCCGCGGAGACCGTGCTCGGGCCGGCATTGGTGACGACGATCGTGTAGGTCAGGGACCCACCCGGCTGGACGGTCGTCACGCCGTCCGTCTTCGTGATCGCCAGGTTGGCGAGGGGCGGCGGGATTTCGTCCGCGCCGGCGTCGTAGCCGCCGAGGGCCGGTCGCGGATGGCCGTCGATGTCCGTCGTCGGCGCCGCCAGGCTCGACGGCGGCTGCTGGTAGGCGGGCACGGCCTTGCTGGCTGCGCCGCGGTTGAAGGCCGGCGAACCGGTCCCCGCCAGGTGGTAGTCGCCGAGGAGCTTCGGCGGCAGGTCCGGCCGACCAGGATCGCGCCGAGGAAGTTCGGGTTGGTCCGCCACGGGGCGAAGTCGAGCGCCGTCGTACGGGTCGACGACGGCCGGGTCGCTCGTCGCGTTCGTCGCGCTCGTCGCGTACGGTGGACGCCGGCTTCTGCTGGATGACCGAGTTCGTCGGCGCGAGCGAGCCGGTGCCGTCGGCGACGCCGAGGTCCCAGTTGTTCGACCGGCGTGGCGTCGCCGCGCGCGCCGATCCCGACCACGGTCCCGCCGACGCGGGTCCCGGCCCGGTTGTCCCAGAAGATGTTGTTGAACAGCAGCGGGTTGCTGAAGGTGTCGGCGCCCGCGCTCGGTGAGTCGCGCCTGGAGCTGGCTGCTGTTGGCGGCGGTGGACAGCCCGGCCGGCGCCGGCTGCCCGTTGCTCGTGACGGCCGTCGCGGTCGTCACGTTCTTCATGATCGTGTTGTTGTAGATGCGGACGTTCGGCGTGTCGTCGATCGCGATGCCGCCGCCCTCGTGGGTCGAGACGTTGTTGACGATCATGTTGTTGTAGACGTTGATCGGGGGACGACGAGTTGGTCCGCAGTTCGTCGACGCCATCAGGAACCGGATCCCGCCGCCGTCGTCGTTGGCCAGGTTGGCCTGGATCAGGTTGTCGTGGATCGAGACCGCGCCCGAGCCGGGCGACAGGATCGACGGGATCGGTCGGCAGCTCGCCGGCGATCATGATCCCGCCGCCCTCGTCGTACGACTGGTTGTAGTAGATCCGGTTGTGGTCGATCCAGCCGTTCGGGCTGCAGGCCGTAGTCGGTCAGCCCGCCGCCGTACTCGGCCGAGAAGTTGCCGCAGATGTCGTTGCCGCTCGACGACGTAGCCGTCGGCGCCGGCGAAGATCCCGATCCCGCCGGCGAGGTTGGTCCCGCCGTTGCGCGAGATCTGGTTGTTGGCGATCCGGACTGCGTCGTTCTGGTTGTTGGCGGGTCGAGGTCGGGGGTGCCGATCCGGATCGTGCCGTACGCGCCGCCGTTGTTCTGGACCACGTTGTTGGTGATCTGGAGGTTGCGGGCGTAGGCGTTGGCGAAGATCGCGCCGCCCTGGGTGACCAGGCCGCCGGGCTGGCCGGTCGGCACGCCGCCGATCTCGTTGATGTTGCCGGGGAAGCCCTTCTGGTCGCCGCCGCGGAGATCGAACCCGTCGATCGTCGGCGCGGTCGTCGCGCTGTACGAGGTCGGGAAGGCGCTGCTGCCGCTGCTCGGCAGGTAGAGCGAGATGACCGCGCCGTCGTAGACGGTCTGGTTGCCGGCCCAGGTCAGCGCGTCGATCCGGGCGTACCAGTCGGTCGCGACCGGGCTGTCGCCGCCGAACGCGCCGCCGTCGATGATCGAGCCGGGGACGGAGCCGTCAGGGCTGCCGGGGCCGACGCCCTGGAGCTTCACCCGCTTCGAGATGATCAGGTTCTCGTAGTAGGCGCCGCGCGGGTTCTGGCGGGGGTCGGCGCTCGGTTTGTTCGGATAGACCACGACCAGCGCGCCGGCCGGGGCCGCGTTCAGGGCGTTCTGGATCGCGTGGTTGGCGGTCGCCGGCAGCGTCTCGGCCGGGGTGAACCAGCGTCCACTGCTGACCTTGGCCGCCGCTAGTTCGGGTTGTTGGTCGGGCCGACCTCGTAGATCGCCGGGTTGTACGAGCCGCCGATCCGGTGGAAGGTCAGGCCGTTGACGGTCGTCTTGCCGTTGGTCGCGGTGACCCGCAGCTGGTGCGGTCCCTGGCCGATCGAGGGCGACAGGTTGGCCGTGACCGTGATCTTCGTGTCCGACCAGGTCGCCGTCGTGACGGCCGATGCCGTCGAGGGTCAGCTGGCCGGCGCCCTTGCTGGCCCCGAAGCCCTTGCCGTAGACGCTGAAGCCGGTGAGGGTGCCGGTCGTGTACGGCCGCGAGACGGCGTACAGCTCGGGGGCCCGGTTGGCGGCGGTGACCGCCGGGTCGTTGACCGGGCACGCCAGCAGGATGATCTGCGGGCACCGGGCAGCTGGACCGATACCCCGACCTGGGTCGGAGCCGTGTCGGCCGGGACGATGAGCCCGGGGAAGGCCTCGAACTCGGCCGCGATCGTCCGGTACCGCGGGTTGTAGTTGAGGTTCAGGGGCCGGGCGTCGCCGGGGTCGTTGCCGACGAACCGGTAGAGGTTGGCGCAGACGCCGGACGGCGTCGGGCAGTTGATCCGGTTCGTGGACGGCAGGAGGACGTCGAAGATGCCGTTGTAGTCGGTCTCGACGGTCGTGATCAGGCGATTCGCGAAGTCGTAGATCCCGACCGGGCTGAATGGCAGCCCGGCCTTCTCGCCGAAGAGCAGCGACGTCGGGTCGGTCGAGAACATCGAGGTCGTCGACGTTCAGGCCGAAGAACCGGCCGGGCAGCGGCACGTCGGTGAAGACGTTGAACATCGGGACGACGGACTTGCCGTTCTGGAGCGCGACGAGCTTGGTGTCGCAGAGCGGCCGGGCCTGGCCCTCGTACGGGGAGCCGCCGATGTCGACGAACGTCGGATTGACGGTGGCGTCGGGTCCGTCGGGGGCCATGTCGGCCACGTCGACCGTGTGGAGGGCGCCGGCGCAGGCCGGCGGCGGAACGGCAGGCACGAACTGGTCGCCGTTGCCGATGTTGATGTCCTCCTCGCGGGTGACCTTGTAGATCGGCTCGCCGCGGGCGTCGACCTTTCCGGCCAGGTCGACGTGGACCAGGTAGTCGCCGGCGTCCAGCGAGGTGAATTCGCCGCCGACGCACTCCGGCGCCGCGGGGTCGCTGGCGTCCAGCGTGCCGTCGAAGCAGCCGTCGCCGAAGCCGTAGTTGCCGTCGACGGCCGCGCCGAAGTTGGCGTCGGGCGTCCCCTGGTCGGTCGGGTACGGCCCGAACTGGACGCCCATCAGCGGGCCCTCGAGGCACGGCCCATCGGCGCCCTGGGGCAGGACCTGCTGGTCGCCGGGGTTGGACAGCGGGTCGCCGTCGACATCGCGGGCGACGCAGCCGGACGGCCGCTCCCAGGTCTCGGAGACGTAGGTGTTCAGCAGCTTGCCCTCGGCGTAGGAGCCGTCGGGAGCGAGCTCGTAATCCCCGCGCGCGTCGCACGGCGTCGCCGGAGTGCGTGCCGCACTCGACCGGCGCCCGGAGCTCGACGGTGATCCCGGACACGCCGGGCTGCCAGTCCTCGGCCGCCGCGTACTGCGGGTCCAGCTCGTTACGGGTCGTGTCGTAGCTGATGGAGCCGACGATCCCGCCGTTCTGCGGGTCGACGCCGTTGGCGCCCGTCGGGTCGTAGGCATGAACGCCCCAGTCGAGCGTGCCCGACAGGCCGATGATCGGCAGGACGCTGACGTCGACGCCCTGGCCGAGGATCGTCGTGGGCTCGGCTGGTTGTCGGCCTGGTAGGTGATCCCGGTCGTGTAGTAGCGGTCGTCGTACGCCTCGAGGACGAGCCACTCCGTCAGCGGGTAGGCCTGCTCCATCGCGTAGTAACCGCTCTGGTTGGTGCTCACCGCGGTCGAGCCGCGGTCCATCAGCGAGTTCTCGCGCTTGCGGAGGGTCAGCCCGAAGTTCGGGACGCCCGGCTCGCCCGCGTCGCGCTTGCCGTTGCGGTTCGTGTCGTTGAAGACGTAGCCGTCGAACTTCGTGAACCAGCCCGCGAGCGGCAGGACGCCCATGTCGACGACCTCGCCGTTCGACACGGTCACGCTCAGGAGATCGAGGATGTAGTCCTGCGGCTCGTCCCAGTACGTCAGCGTGTAGGTGCCGTCGGGAACGTTGTGGATCTCGAACGTGCCGTCGGCGTTGCCGCGGCCGAGGTAGACCGCCGTGTCACCGCGTTCAGGTCGGACAGGGCGATCCACGGCTTCTCGATCGGGTGGTCGATCTTCGCGCCGGAGAAGCCGAGCGTCGGGAGGTTCAGGCCGCCCTTCTGCGGGATGTAGATGTCCATCGCGTCGACGACGCCCTTGATCGTGCCGGATCCACCGGATGCGAAGCGATGGGCCGCCTGCTCCAGTAGCTCGTGCCGGGCCCGGGCATGAAGCCGAACACGTGGCCGGGAACGGCTCGCCGGCGACGACGAACTCGGTGTCGAGCCCGGTCGAGCCCTCCATCACCCAGGCATCCCAGTCGTGGTTGCCCTCGAGGGTCGTCGTCTGGACCCAGCTCGAGCCCGGTCGGCGCGACGACGGACAGGGCGTAGCGGTTCGGGCCGAGGTTCGGGATCGTCAGCTCGCCGCGGGCGAGGGTCGGATCGAGCCCGAGGCTGTTGTACAGGTTCGTGTCGGTGCCGTTGACGACGCCGTCCATGTTGATGTCGCCGGACAGGCACTTGCCGCCGAGATGGACGAGGGTCGGCTCGTAGTCCGGACCGCTCAGGTCGATCTCACCGGGGTCCTGGATGTGGTTGCCGTTCGCGTCGGTGTAGGCGTATGTCGTGCAGAGCGGGTTGCCGAAGACGTCGGTGTTGACCTGGCCGAGGTAGTCGGTGATCTTGCCGGCGAACCCGGAGATGCCGTCCTCGCCCGGGTCGAACTGGCCGTTCGCCTCCGTGACGTCGGCGAACACCTGGGCCTTGATCGTCGCGGTCGGCAGCGGGAGCGGCTGCAGCGGCACGACGACCGTGCCGGGCGATTCCATCGGGATCTGGAACGGGGTCCCGTCGAGCTTGAAGCCGTCGGCGAGGACCGAGACGAGGTAGCGGCCCGGGTCGAGGCTCAGGCCGGCGGCCGGGAACGTCGTCTCGTCCCCCTGGGCGACGACGGGCGCGGAGCTGGCCAGGCCGGCGATCGAGGCCCACTTGCAGGAATCCGGATAGCCCGCGTCCTGGCTGGAACAGCCGGAGCCAGGGCTGCTGATCGCTGGGTCGTCGTGCCGGTGTTGTCGAGGTTGATCATCCACCTGAAGGCGGTGATCGGGTCCCCCTTGCTGACACCGTCGCCGCCGAGAGCCCGCGGCTCGGTCCGGGCCGCCTGGACGTCGAGCGTGATCGTGCTCGTCGGGTGGACGAGGGCGTCGGCCGCGGTCGACCGCGCCGCCGGCGCGGGTCGCACGGTCGCCTGGACGACGGGCGCGAGGAGCTGCGTCCCGACGAGGAGCGCGGCCACCAGCCCGGACATGAACACGCGACGCGTACCGCGTCGCCCAGCCGGCTTCGGAGTGCCCATCACATCGTGCTCCCTGTCATGCGGTCGGCGGATGACCGGAGGCGTTCGGGCCCCCGGCTGATCGGGATCGGTCGGGGATCGAGCGCCATCCGGCGGATGGGCGGGCCGGCCACCAGCGCCAGCGGCGCCAGGGCCAGCAAGGAGCCGGCAAAGGCCAAGCCGGCGTCGAGGGCGACGTCGGCGATCCAGCTGAGCTCGACCTCCTCCTCGGCGCCGAACAGGGCGCCATGGAGCTGATTGCCGGGGATGCTCAGCAGCGCGAACACGGCCGCGGTCGCGAGCGCCCACAGCAGGGCGCGGGCGGCGCGTCCGGCCCGGCCCGTGCCGGCGTCCGGCCCGAACGCCAGGGTCGCCGCGAGCAGCGCGAGCCCCGCCGCCGGGACCGCCAGCGCGCCGTCGCGAAGGAGGTGGAGCGCGACCGGCAGCTCGAGGTGCTCGTGGAGGTCACTGTGGGCCTGCTGCAGGACGACGATCGCGACGAGCGCGGCCCACCAGGCCGCGACGACCAGGCGGAGGGATCGATCAGTGCGGCCCGCCGCGCCAGCTCGGCTCGCCCGCGGCCGGAGCGCTGTCCCTCGATCGAGCCGTTCGTGCTCGGAGTTCCATGTCACCCCCTCATCCGACCCGGGCCACGCAGATGCATCCCGTCGGTCTCGGCCGTGACGTCCGGCCGCGCCGGCCAATGGTCCGGGTCGCCACGGGACTTCCGCCATCCGGTCCGGAGCGGGTTGGCACCCCGACCCGACCCTGTCATTGCGGGTCCCTCACCTGAGCCGCCGGGGGGTGACACCTGAGGTCGGTGCGCGTACGCACCACGGCCTCGCGCGCGGCCGATCCGTCCGTTCGGGCGGGGGACCGGCAGATCGGATTCGGGCATGGGCCGGGCGGCTTGGGCACACGGTGATGCCCGATCGGCGGCAGGACCGCCGGAGGCCTACTTGTCGGCGGGGACCAGGCCGACGCGGATCGCGTAGCGGACGAGGCCGGCGACGTCGTGGACGCCGAGGCGAGCCATCAGCTGGGTCCGGTGCGTCTCGACGGTCTTGATCGACATCCCGAGGATCGACGCGATCTCGGCGTTGCGGTGACCCTCTGCGACGAGCTGGGCGATCTCCATCTGGCGCGGGGTCAGCCGCTCGAATGGGCCGTCGGCCCGGGGCGGGCCGTTCGTGAAGTCGCGGATGACGTGACGCGACACGGACGGGGTCAGGTAGGAGCTGCCCCGGACGACGGCCCGGATCGCGATCCCGAGCTCGCCGAGGTCGGAGTCCTTCAGGAGGTACCCGTCAGCGCCGGCCTTGAGCGCCTGGCCCACGTACTCTTCGTTGTCGTGCATCGAGAGCATGATCACGTGCGTCGCCGGGTACTCCGCGACGAGCCGGGCGAGGACGCCGAGGCCCCCGAGGCGGGGCATCGTGATGTCGAGCAGGAGGACATCCGGTCGCGTCTCCTGGACGAGCCGCACGGCCTCGTGGCCGTCGGACGCCAGGCCGACGAGGTCGACCCCCGGCAGCTCCCCGACGAGCCGGGCGAGCCCCTCGCGAACCATCGCGTGGTCCTCGGCGATTGCAACCGAGATCTGGGCGGTCATCACCACGGCACGGCGTCCACGGCGGTCGGGAACCGGGCGCGCACTGTCGTGCCAGCCCCGACACGCGACGTGATCTCGAGGGATCCGCCGACGAGCGCGACCCGCTCGGAGATGCCGATCAGCCCGAGGCTCGGCCGACGCCGTCGGCCGCTGCGCAGGCGGCGCGGGTCGAAGCCGACACCGTCGTCCTCGACGATGAGGGACAGCTCCCCGGCGGTTTGGGCGAGGACAACCCGGACACGACCCGCGCGAGCGTGACGGGCGACGTTCGTCAACGCCTCCTGGAGGGCTCGGAAGCAGGCGGCTTCGATCTCGACCGCCAGGTCGCGGCGGACCCCCTCGCTGGTGAACGACGAGCGATAGCCCGCGGCGCGCCCCTGCCGGGTGACGAGCCAACGGGCGGCGGACACGAGCCCGAGATCATCGAGGATCTGCGGTCGGATTTCGAACGCGAGGTCACGGACCTCGCTCAGGGCGCGGTCCACGGTCGTCAGCCCGCGGCGGGCCTCGATCGAGGCGGACGCGACGTCGCCCGCGCGCCGGATCAGCTCGAGGTGGATCCGGACGGCGGTCAGGGCCTGGCCGACGATGTCGTGGACGTCGCGGGCGATCCGCCGCCGCTCCAGCTCGTGGGCATTGATCAGGTCGTGGATGATCTCGTCCATGGTCCGGCTGTCATCGGCGACGATGACCTGCGCAGTTGGGCGAGCGGACCCGCCTGCGTGGGCGCAACAGTGCGCGAGCGCGCACCGGCGCGACGGTGCGCGGAGCCGCACCTGCGGACCAGCGACCGGGTCGCGAAGCATGACCCCCATCCGGCTCGACCATCCCTCCCTGGTCTGAGTCGGATCGCATGGAGGCGTTCGGCACCTGCCGCCGGCAGCCCGGCGACAGGGGCACGAAAGCTACGGGACGCGCGACCCGAACCTTCGGCCAGATGCTCTGTGGGACCCATGACGGTGGGGTCCGCACCGGTCGGGAGCATTGCATCCGTGGGTCCCTCGCGACATACTCGCGGCCCGCCATTCGTACTGGTTGGTCATGACCATTCGGACTGATCGCACGATCACATCCAACCTGCACGCCGTAGGGCCGTGGCTGGTCGCCCATCCGCGGCGCCTGCAGGCGTTGCTCGACCTCGTGTTTCTGACCGCCGCTGTCGCCACGTTCGGCCAGGTCTGGGATCCGGACGTCCTGTTCCACGTCATCTGGGTCGTCCTGACGCTGCAGGCGTTCCTCTTCGGGCTGCGCCTGTCGATCGTCCGGATCGCGATCGCGGGGCTGCTGCTGCTGGCCTACTTCAACCTCGGCAATCTCGACACCAGCGGGCGGTCGGCCTTCGCCGCGCTCGACCTGGCGGAATGGCCGCTGATGATCGTCATCGCCGCGATCGTCGCGATCATGGCCGACCGGCTCTCGACGACGAGCCGTCATTACGCCGAGCTCTACCGCCAGGCGAGCGATCGACTCCTGACCGCCCAGGAGGGCGAGCGGAAGCGGCTCGGTCGCGACCTCCACGACGGCGTCGGTCAGACCCTCGCCGCGATCGTCCTCACCCTCGATGCCGCCGAGTCCGTCCTGTGGGCCGAGAACCGGCCGCCGTCGAGGATGGCACGAGCGACCATCGGCAGAGCGCAGGAGCTGGCCGCGATCGCGCTCGAGGAGACCCGTGACGTCGCCTACCAGCTGCGTCCGGATCGCCTCGTCGAGACGGGGCTGGTCGCCGCCACCGCGCGGATCGCCTCGGCGGCGCCCGGCCGGATCACCGTCGTCGCCGATGACCGGCTGCGGCGGCCCGGCCTCCTCGAGCCCGAGGACGAGATGAACGTCTACCGAATCGTCCAGGAGGCCGTCACCAACGCCCTCCGCCATGCCGCGGCGAAGACGATCCGCATCGAGTTCTCGACGTCCGGCGACCGTCTCGTCGTGACCGTCGCCGACGACGGTGTCGGCTTCGATCCGGGTGCGATCGTCCATGCCGGCCTGGGTCTGGCCGGGATGAAGGAACGGGCGATCGTCCTCCGGTCGCGGCTGTCGGTCCGAACGTCCGCCGGCCACGGGGCCAGGATTTCGCTGGCGGCGCCGATGCGCCCCGGCGCTCCGCTGCCGGCGGCCGATGCCACGCAGGTCCTGGCTCGAGGGGCGGTCCGATGATCGACCCGATCGAGGCCACTCGGTCCTCCGGCCGGGACCCCGCGTCGCGGACGCCGGTCCCCAGTCACCTCCGCCCGGTTGGATCGGGGCCGGGCGACGGCCACGACGCGATCCGCCGCCCGATCCGGGTCGCCCTCGTCGACGATCATCACCTGGTTCGCGAGGGTCTCCGCCTCGTCCTGTCCGCCGGCGGGCTGGAGGTCGTCGGCGAGTCGCCGACGATGGCCGGCGCCTACCAGCTGGTCGAGCGGCACCGGCCCGACGTCCTGCTCCTCGACCTGTCGCTCGTCGACGGCGACGGGATCACGCTCCTGCGGGAGCTCCGATCGCGCGTTCCCGAGACGAAGATCGTGGTGGTCACGATGCATCGCGACCCCGAGACCGTCCGCCAGGCGCTCCGCGCCGGCGCGGCAGGTTACGTGGTCAAGGGCGCCCACACCGCCGACCTCTTCGATGCGATCGACGCGGTCGTCCGGGGGGAGCGCTATCTCCACAGCAGCGTCACGGGCGCCGTCGTGGACGATTCGCTGCGCTGGCTCGAATCGGGCACGGTCCTGACGGCGCGGGAACGCGAGATCCTCAGCCTCCTGGCCTCGACGTCCGGTCCCGCGGAGGTCGGGCGACGGCTCGGCATCAGCCCGCACACCGTTCGGCGGCACCTCTCGAATCTCTCGGCCAAGCTCGGGACGCGCGGAACGGCCGCCCTGATCGCCTATGCCTTCCGCGAGGGCCTCGTCCGCGATCTCTCGGACTGATCCGAGGCTGATCGGAGCCGGCCGGCGGACCCACCGTCGAGCGGAGAACGGGGCGTCAGTTGCCATCCGTGGCGCGGCCGTGCCCGCGGCGCGGCCTTGCCGGCCGGTCGATCGTCGTCCGCACCGCCGACGAGCGGAGCCAGCCGGCCGACGCGCCGCGGAGCCGGGCGAGGGCGAGCCGATGGGCCGACCGCAGATCGCGGCCGTCCCGGGCGTCCGCCCAAGCGGCCGTCAGCGACGTCTCGGCGCCGAGCTCGGATCCCCAGGTCGGAAGGAGGTCGGCGACGCGCCGGGCGAAGGCGCGAGCGCCGACCTCGTCCGTCTCCGCCAGCAGGACCTGGACGATCCCGTCGGACCCCGCCCGGACGACGTCGGTCGCCCTCGCCGCCGCGGCGAGCCGCTCCGCCAGCCGGACCTGCTCACGGATCCGCCACGCCGACCGTCGGCTGAGCGCGCCGGTCGGGCCGCCCAGGTGCATCGCCACGACGGTCGCCACCCGACCGTGGCGCTCGCAACGGGCCTGTTCCGCTGCGAGGCGTCGCAGCCAGACCCCTTCCGTCATGGCGACGACGTTCGAGCCCGCCGGATCGGCCGGATCCTGGGGTCGCGATCGGGCCGGGCGGAATCCGGCCAGGCGGGATGGCCACGGCCGACCTGAGCCGGCGGCGATGCCGCCTCGCGGGGCGAGGGTCAGGTGAGCGGTCAGGGCCAGGAAGGCCACGACGCCGAGCACCTCGATCTGCACGAGACGGTCCACCACACTCTCCTCTGCCTCGCGCTCGGCAGACGCACGGTACCAAGGAGTGGGCGCAGATCGCATCGGGTCCGACCCCCGAACATGGCCGACGGGAGACCCGATACCACGGGGGGATCAGGGCGCGCCGGATCCCCCGGTCACGGCCGTGGCCGGCGGCGGCGCCGCGGCCGGCGGCGGCGGCGCCGCCTTCGGCGGCTTGACGGTCGTCGTGGACCCGCCGCCGCCCCCGGACGTCGACCCGCCCGATCCGCCGCCCGTGGCGGTTCCGGACCGTGCCCGCGGCACGTCGGGAAGGGCCAGCCGGGTCGAGATCGAGGCCGCGAGGCGCTCGACCGCGGCGACGGTCTGATCCAGGGTCAGCAGGCTGTGGTCGAGGTCGGCCAGACGCTCCGTCATCGCGTCGAAGCCCGCGGCGCCGGCGCCGTAAGCGTCGCGCGCCTCGGCGAGTCGATCGCCCATGCCGTCGTGATGGTCACCGAGGACCTGGATCGCCCGCTCGACCGGCGTCCGATCCTCGATCAGGGCGCGGTCGGCGTCGAACTGGATCCGGCTGGCAGCCAGGAGGCTCGCGGCATAGAGACCCGTCGTCAGGCCGACGGCGACACCGACGTGGTAGGGCCGTTTCGGCTCCGGCTTCGGGGCGAGTCGATCCGGCGACGGGGCCGGATCGCCGGGCTTCGTCGTCATGTTCGAGTTCCTCATGGGACCGTGACCGAGACGGTGTTCGTGGTCGCCGCGGTCCTCGTCTCGCCGTCGCGCCGGGTCAGGCAGTAGACGCGATACCAGGCCCGGCCGGCGGGTGCCGAGCTGTCCGCGAACGACGTGTCGGACGGCGACGTCAGCGTCGCCACGAGCGTATCGCGGTCCTCGGGCGGGTAGTGGATCTCCGAGTCGAGCGACCGGACGACGGCGTACCCGCTGAACCCGCTCGCGGTGCAGGTCGTCCAGCTGACGAGCACCCCGCCGCCGCTGAGCTGGAGCGTGAGGCTGAACCCAGCCGCGGCCGCGGTCGGCCTGGGAGTCGGCGGCGGTGTCGCGGCCGAACCGCCGGACCCTCCGCCGGAGCCGCCCCCGGACGTGCCCCCGGCGGGCTTGACGGGCGGCACCGTCGGGCCGCTGGCGCCGAGGGCCGCGAGACGGGCGCTCGCCTCCTTCAGGAGACGAGTGAGGACCTTGAGCCGCTCCTCCGCGGCCTTCAGGCGGGCCCGCAGCTGGGCCGCGGTCTCGCCGTCGGCCGTCACGTTCACCTTGGTCGCGTCGATCGCGGTCGTCAGGTCGCCCGTCGCCCCGAGCAGGTCGTCGAGCTCCGTCTGAAGCGCGTCGGCCCGCGCCTGCTCCTGCTCGAGGGCGGCCCGCAGGGCCTGCATGGAGATCGGTGGCGCCGGCGGCGGCGCCGCGGCGGCCGCCAGGTCGGCGGCCGTCCGGATCGAGAACCAGCCGACGATCAGGCTCGCGACGACGGCGAGGCTCACGAGGAGCCGGCGAAGGCGGCGGCTCATCGGCCGGCTCCCTCGACGGCCCCGATCGCCTCGTGGGCCTTGACCGGCCCGTGAGCCTTGACCGAGGTCGATCGCGTGCCGGCCGGCAGGCTCGTGGCGAACGTCGGCCGGCCTTGTCGCGACACCCAGTAGCGGTAGGCGGTCGCGGCGACCATCGCGAGGCCGGTGACGACATAGACCCAGCCCAGGCCGCCGGAGTCCGTCCCGGCGAGGATCCCGTGGGCCCACGAGAGAGCCCAGACGACGAGACTGAACCGGTGGAGGCGGAGCCACAGCCCGCTCGGCAGGGCCTTCGGGTAGCGCGCCGTCAGAGCGGTCACGAGAAGGCTGTAGAGGCCGAGCGTCCCGATCGCGACGGGCACGCTGCGGAAGGACGAGAGCCCCGGCACCAGCGCCCCGGCGACGCCGACCCCCGCGTAGGGGTCGAGGACGATGCTGACGACGTGGGCGATCGTGAAGGCGAGGACGAAGACGAACAGGTTCTCGTGCCACGGGAAGATCTGCTTCGAGAGCTTCCAGGTGGACTTGTTGACCGGGTGGGACAGGACGAGTCCGATCGCGATGACGAAGGTCAGGATCAGGTACGCCGTCAGGCCGGCCGCCCGCGCCGCCAGCCAGACCCGCATCTGGGCCTGGTAGACGCTGGTCGCCGGCACGATCTGGTCCGTCGACCAGATCACGATCAGGCCGACGACGCTTGCGAGGATCGCCAGGGTCCGGGCTGTCAACCGCACGATCCGACCTCGATCGCAGGGAACGCAGGTCCCAGGGGGGTGGTCTCGGGATGCATCCAGTGGCCCTCCGCGCATGGCTGGACGGGCACCGACGTCGCCCTATCCTACCCATCCGGCGCCAGTCAGGCACGCCCGGAGCCACGGCAATTGGTCCCGTCCGGTGCGGCGCGAAGGTCCTGGGCCTTGCGATCCCGTCGCCGCCTCAGGCGTTTCCCCGGCCCGGCTCAGGTGCGGGACCGTGCGCCGCGCCGGGGCGACCCGATGGCCGCGCTCCTCGCCCGTTGCGACGATCGGCCGGGCTGCGACCTCGCTCGATCGGGCACCGACGTGCGGTTCGGGCGGCGTCGCAGCCCGGCTCGCCCGAGACACGCAGGCCCGACTCCCCGATCATGGCGTCCGACCAGGACGCACCATGAAACCGAGGAGTCCGTCCGTGCTCAGCGACCATCCCGTGTTCCCGATCCTGCTCTCGAAGGATCTCGACGCCACCCGGGCGTTCTACCGCGACGTCCTCGGCCTGGAGATCCTCCGCGAGGACGAGGACGACCGGATCGTCTTCCGCGCCGGCGGCGGCACCCAGCTGGCGGTCACGCATGAGCACCGTGGGCACGTCCGACACCCAGACCCAGATGGCGTGGCGGGTGCCGGACATCCGGGCCGCGGTCAGCGACCTGCGCTCGCGCGGCGTCCGGGTCCTGGAGTACGTCGCGCCCGACCCGGTCACGACCGACGGCGTCGCCGACATGGGCCACTCGTGGGCGGCGTGGTTCGCGGACCCCAGCGGGAACGTCCTGGCCGTGGTCCAGCCGAAGGGCTGAAGGCGGCCCGCCCCCGCAATCGCGCCGCCGTCCGGATCGCCGCGGGGCGCGCCAGGGCCCCGCCCCGGCCGGGTCAGTCGGTCCGCTGCGCCAGGGCGACGATGATCCCCTCCGGCCCGCGGATGTAGGTCATCGGCCCGCGGTGGCGCGCACCGCGTGGGCCGGATCGGGGGTCGGGCGACGGATCGTCGCGAGGGGGTGCTGGTGAGCCGGGGGAGACTCGAACTCCCAACCAACTGATTAAGAGTCAGTTGCTCTGCCATTGAGCTACCGGCCCAGCGAGCCGAGAGGATACCGCATCGGTCGAGATCGGGGCCGTCGCGGCACGATCCCGGCCGGGCACCGGCCGACGCTCCGGTCGGCATTCGGACAAGCGCCCGCGGCGAAGCCCGAGCGCAGATTTGTGCCCGCCCCGCGGACCCGGATGGTCAGACGGCGGCGTGGACGCGCGCGGCGTGCGCCCGGCGCGGGCGATGGCTTGAGAAGCGCGTCCCGCTCGGCGCAGCGGCGACGGCGGACGCCCGCTCCCGCGACGCGTAGGCGTCGGACAGGCGGGTCACGTCGCACGGCCACGGCCGGCCACAGGCCCGGCAGGTCCGGGACGATTCCTCCGCATCGGCCTGGTGGCGGGCGACGATGACGTGGATCAGGCGATCGGACGTTGTCATGCAGCGAGGATCGCCCGGAGGCCATTCGCCGTCCATGAGCAATCCGGCGTCATTCGGTTAACGATGGTCCCGGTCGGACGGGAGATTCGGCCCTGTCGGGCGGCTGCCATCCGAGTGCTCAGTGCGGCGCGATCGCCGCGCCACCCCGCGGCGGCCCGGCCTCCGCCTCGATCGTCACCCGCGGCAGCCAGCCCAGCCAGCCCGGCAGCCACCAGTTCCAGTCTCCGAGCAGGCGCATCGTCGCCGGCAGCAGCACGCTCCGGACGACCGTCGCGTCGAGGAACACCGCGACCGCGAGCCCGAGGCCGAGCTGCTTGATGATCGTCAGCTCGAGGGTCACGAACACGCTGAAGACGACGACCATGATCGCGGCCGCGCTCGTGATCGTCCCCGACGTGATCGCGATGCCTCGGGCGACGGCCTCGTTCGAGCTCATCCCCTGGTCCCGCGCCTCCTTGATCCGGGTGAGGATGAAGACGTGGTAGTCCATCGACAGCCCGAACAGGATCGTGAAGATGAAGACCGGGACGAACGACTCGATCGGGCCCGGCTTGAAGCCGAGCAGGTCCGCCCCGTGGCCGTCCTGGAAGACGAACACGAGGACGCCGTAGGCCGCGCCGGTCGAGAGGAGGTTCAGGAGGATCGCCTTGATCGGGATGACGATCGAGCGGAAGGCGATCAGGAGGAGCAGGAACGACAGGCTGAGCACGAACACCGCGACGAGGGGCATCCCGTTCGCGTAGAAGCTCACGACGTCGAGGGTGTAGGCCGCGCCGCCGGCGACGAGCGCCCGGACCCCCGGCAGTGAGCCGAAGACGGACGGCACGATCGTCCCCCGGACCTCGCGGACGATGTCGCGGTTGCGCAGGTCGTTGCCGCTGCCGGCCATCAGGACGCTGACGCGCTCGACGGTCCCGTCCTTCGAGAGCGCCGTCGTCGGCGGTCCGGACAGGCCGTCCACCGCCAGCAGCCGATCGGTCAGCGTCGCGATCGCCGCCTGGGTGGCCGGCTGGTCGGCGCTCGTGACGACGACGTCGAGATCGAGCGTCGAGCCACCCGGCCACTTCGCGTCGAGCAGGTTGATCGCCTGGACCGCCTCGAGGGAGTCGGGGAACGAGTCGAAGTCGGCCTGGCCGAGATGGAGCCGGAGGACGGGCGAGGCCATCGCCAGCAGGAGCACCGCCGTCGCCAGCGCCGCGACGACCGGCTGGCGCATGACGGCCCGGACGACCGTCGCCCAGAGGCCGCTCCCCTCCTCTCGGTCGCGACCGAGGATCGGCAGGCGGAGCCGGCTGACCCCGTCGCCGAGGATCGCCAGCGTCGCCGGCAGGAACGTGAGGGACCCGACGACGGCGACGAGCACGACCGCGATCGTCCCGATCGCCATCGAGCGGAACAGCGGGTCGTCGAGGAGGAACAGGCCCGCGATCGAGATCATCACCGCCAGGCCCGAGAAGAAGACCGCGCGTCCGGCGGTGCTGCTCGCGACCTCGATCGCCGCCGCCTTCGACCGCCCGTGACGGCGCTCGGTCCGGAACCGGGTGACCATGAACAGCGAGTAGTCGACGGCGACCGCGAGCCCGATCAGGACGATCAGCTGGCTGGCGTAGGCGCTGACCGGCGAGATCAGCTGGCTGTACAGGCCGAGGAGTCCGAACGCCGCGAGGAGGGCCGTGATCGCGAGGACGAGCGGGACGAGGGCCGCGATCACCGTCCCGAACGCGATCAGCAGGATGAGGAACGTCAGCGGGATCGTCAGGCGCAGCGACGAGTCGAGGCCGCCGTTGACGAGATGCATGATCTCGTGGTTCGCGAGGACGTTGTTGAGGGCGAGGATCTTCGTCCCGGGATGGGCTGCCCGAAGCGCGTCGAGCGCGTCCGGGACCGGCGCCATCCGCTCGCCGAGGGCGTCGCCATCGCCGGGGACGCGGGCGACGATCCGGACGGTCGAGGCGTCCGGCGAGACGAGGCCTGCCTGGGGCGGGGCGACGGTCGGGTCGACGAGCTGCTCGAACACGGGCACCTCGACGCCGGCGACGGTCGCCCGCAGGGCCGTCAGGCGGGCGACGGCGTCGGCGACGACCGCCCGGAACGCCGGCGTCGCGGCCGCGCCCGGGTCGCCGGAGAGGATCAGGAGGAACTGCTGGCTCGGCGCCTCGGTGCCCGACGCGTTGAACAGGACGCCGGCCTCGCCGGCCTCGTACTTGGAGCGCTGCTCGTTCGACACCGCGTCGGCGGCGTTCGTCCCGCCTGCGGCGAGGCTTCCCGCGAAGAGCCCGATCGTCGCCACGAACCACAGCACGAAGACGGGCCAGCGATGGCTCGCGCTCCAGCCGGCAGCGCGGACGGTCCAGGGTCGGGACGGGGAGGGATCG
Organism: uncultured Chloroflexia bacterium; assembly: GCA_963710105.1. Classification (GTDB taxonomy): domain Bacteria; phylum Chloroflexota; class Limnocylindria; order Limnocylindrales; family CSP1-4; genus CF-46. The sequence goes on along the minus strand of CAVPYV010000001.1, from coordinate 901,078 downwards.
CCGGCAGGCAGCGGCCGTGGGGTGGTCTGGGTCATCGGGGCCACAGCGTACTCGACACCGCGGTCCGGCCGCGCCGGCGCCGGCGCCGCCCATCAGCCCGGATCGCGCCGATAGACTGCCCCGATGGCCGACCCGCCGGGGACCCCCGCGAACCATGTCGTCGTGTGCGGCCTCGATCACCTCGGCCGGCGGACGATCGACGAGCTTCGCCTCGGCGAGGTCGCGGTCGTCGGGATCGGCACCGATGAGGCCGTCGCCGAGGTCCGCGAGCGGCTGCCGGAGCTCGCGCTCGTCGCCGGCGACCCGCGCCGCGAGCGAACGCTGCGGGCCGCCTCGGTGGCCACCGCCAGCGCGATCGTCCTGACCGGCGAGGACGACCAGGCGAACGTCGATGCCGCCCTCGCCGCGCAGGAGCTGAACCCGGCGATCCGGATCGTCCTCCGGATGTTCGACCAGGAGCTGGGCGGCCACATCGAGGCCCTGTTTCCGAACGCGGTCGCCCTGTCCTCCTCGGCCCTGGCCGCCCCGGGGTTCGTCAGCGCGGCCCTCGACGGTGACGCGGGTGCGTCGTTCCGGCTCGCCGGCCATCGCGTCCGGTCGCGGATCGCGCCGATCGGCGAGTCGCCGAACGGAGACCCGGCCGCGCTCCCGCCGACGGCCGGTATCCCGGAGGCACCCGCGGACGACGCCGGGCCGACCGCCTCCCCCGACGCCCTCCTCGCCACGATTCCGATCGCCCGCCTCCACCCGGACCGGACCGTGGAGCTGCTCCCGGCGGTCGGCCGCGAGCCCGGTCCGGCTGCGGGCACGGCTCCTCCGGCCGGTGCCGCGGAGCTCCTCGTCGTCGACGTCGCCCGCGCCTACGTCGCCGCGGCCCGCCAGCGGCTCGGCCTCTTCGGGCAGGCGCGCCAGACGACCGACGCGATGCTGGCCGGGGTGTCGGGGGCGGTCGCCGGCGTGGGCGGCGAGGTCCGCAGCCTGCCGGCCCGGATCCGGGATGCCGCCCGGCGGCCCGGTCGGTTCCGCCCCGAGCGGCGCGTCGTCCGGTTCGCCGCCGTCCTGATCGTCCTCGCCATCGTCTCCGCCCTGTACTTCGCGGTGACCGCCGGCCTGAGCCCGCTCGACGCGTTCTCGTACGCGATCACGCTCCTGACCGGCGCCGCCCTGCCGACCAGCCTCGACCCGGCCGCCGTGGGCGTCGCGCTCAAGCTGTACGCGATCCTGCTCTCGGTGGTCGGGGCCGCCATCGTCGCCGTCGTCTACGCCCTGATCACCGACGCGATCGTCCGGTCGCGGCTCGTCCAGACACTCGGCCGGCGGACGGTGCCCGGATCGATCGGCGATCACGTGATCGTCGTGGGGCTCGGCTCCATCGGCTACCGGGTCGCCCTCGACCTCGCCGCGCGCGACGTGCCCGTCGTGGTCGCCGACATCGACGCCGACGGGCGGTTCGCGGCCGCGACCCGGGCGGCGGGGATCCCCGTCGTCGTCGGCGACGCGCGCCACCCGGAGATCCTGGCGGATCTCGGGATCGAGCGGTCCCGGGCGGTGATCGCCGCGACCAGCGACGACCTCGTGAACATCGCCGTCGCCCTGAACGCCCGCGCGATCCGCCCCGGCATCCGGGTCGTCGTCCGGATCTTCGACCCCGACTTCGCCCTGCGGGTCCAGCGCGGATTCCGGATCCGCTATACGCGGAGCGTGTCCCATCTCGCCGCGCCCGCGTTCGCCGCTGCGGCGATCGGCTCCGAGGTCGTGGCGACGGTCCCGGTCGGTGATCGGCGGGTGATGCTCTTCGCCCGGGTGCCGGTCGCCGCGGGATCGGCCCTGGCGGGGGCCCCGGTCGGGACGCTCGACGAGGCCGGCGACCGGCGGATCCTCGCGATCGACGGGCCGGGCGACGACGACGCCTTCTGGCTGCCCGCGCCCGGGGCGTCGGCCGTCGCCGGCGACGAGCTGATCGTGGCGGCGACCCGGGCGGGTCTCGCCCGCCTCCTGGAGCGCAGCCGGGCGCGGGCCTGACGCCGGACGAGGCCCGACGCTGGATCCGGTCAGCCCTCGCGGCGGGCGATCCAGACCTCCTCGGACGGCCACTGGCGGGCCCACTCGAGGGTGGCGTAGGGGAAGGTCGTCGTCGCGTCCTCCGCCGGCCAGAGCTCGACGAGGTCCTCGATCGCGAACCGGTTCGCCCGGAGGAGGCGGATCCAGTCGCCGTGCGAGAGGGCGAAGTTGACCGAGTCGTCGTCGGACCACTCGAGCCGGTGCAGCCCGCGCAGCGGCCGGATCATCTCGGCCGTCGCCGGCCGCTCCTCGTCCGGCATGCACAGCATGAGCGTCGTGGAGTTGACGAGGAACACGAGGCGCCCTCCCGGGCGGAGGAGGCGGGCGGCCTCCGGGATCCAGGCGAACGGATCGGCCCAGATCGACGCGCCGTACTCCGAGATCGCGAGGTCGAAGCCGGCATCCGGGTACGGGACGTGCTCGGCGTTGCCGTGGACGAGGGGGAACGAGATGCCGTGCTCGGCCTGGAGGTGGCGCGCGGTCGCGAGCTGCTGCTCCGAGTTGTCGATCGCGACCGGCCGCGCGCCGCGCCGGGCGAGCCACGCCGAGACGTAGGCCGTCCCGCAGCCGAGCTCGATCGTGTCGCGGCCGGTGAGGTCGTCCGGCAGGAGGTGAACCGCTCGCTCGGGGATGTCCCAGACTCCCCACTTCTCGTCGCCCGGCTCCAGCCCCCAGCTCAGCTCCCCGTTCGCGACGTACTCCGGCGCCCATTCGTCCCAGGCGGTCCGGTTGCGCTTGACGTGATCGGGCAGCGTCTCGGGTTCGTCGGCGGTCGTCATCGGGGCTCCTCGAGGGTGGCGGCCAGGCGTTTCGGGGCGGAGCGTCGCCACGCCTCGCGCAGGAGGGACTCCAGAAGCGCCGGGTCGACGCGCCCGAGGTTGACCGTGATCCAGCCGAACCGCCCGACGTAGGCCGACTTCGCGAACGTCGTCCGGATCCATCTCCAGAGCTCCGCCTGGGTCTCCAGGCTGGCCTTGATCGAGACCCGGGTCGCGCCCTCGCCGCCGATCGCGAAGATCCGGTCGCGGACACGGAACGTGATGTCGGTCTCCCAGGTGAGGCGCTCCTCGGCCTCGGGCAGGGCGAGGGAGACCCGCCGGACGTCGGCGAACGTCGTCATCGGCCGGCGAGGTCCTTGCGCATCGCCCGGTCGTCCTCGACATGGTTGTCGATCGTGACCGGCCGGATCCCGACGGCGGTCTCCTGGCCGGCGCTCACTGCCTAGGCCTGGTTGTCGATTTGCGCTCGCTGCAACCTGCCGCTGAAGTCGACGTAGATCGACTTCCACTCGGTGAACGTGTCGAGCGCGGCGTGGCCGGCCTCGCGGTGGCCGTTGCCGGTCTCCTTCCATCCGCCGAACGGGAGATGCGTCTCGGCGCCGGTCGTGCCGGCGTTGACGTAGACGATCCCGGTCTCGAAGTCGCGCATCGCCCGGAACGCCGTGTTCGCGTCGCTCGTGAAGATCGACGAGCTGAGGCCGTAGCGGGTCTGGTTGACCGCGGTCGCGGCCGCGGCGTAGTCGTCCACCGCGATGACCGACAGGACCGGCCCGAAGATCTCCTCCTGGGCGATCCGGTCCATCGGGGCGACGCCGCGGAAGATCGTCGGAGCGAAGAAGTGGCCGTTGGCGAGGTCGCCGTCGCGGGCCGGCTCGCCGCCGAGGACGAGCTCGCCCTCGCCGCGCCCGATCGCGACGTAGCCTGCGACCTTGTCGATCGCGCCCGCGTTGATCAGCGGGCCGACATCGACGCCGTCATCCAGGCCGGAGCCGAGCCGGAGGCTGCGCGACCGCGCCTCGAGCCGCTCGAGCAGCGCGTCGGCGACGGGCCGCTCCACGACGACCCGGCTCGCGGCGGTGCAGCGCTGGCCGGTCGTCCCGAACGCGGACCACAGGATCCCGTCGGTCGCGAGGTCGAGGTCGGCGTCGGCCATCACGACGATCGCGTTCTTTCCGCCGAGCTCGAGGCTGAGCCGCTTGAGCTTCCGGCCGGCCCGAGCGGCGATCCCCTTCCCCGTCGCCGACGAGCCGGTGAAGGAGATCACGGCGACGTCGGGGTTGTCGACGATCGCGTCGCCGACCTCGCCGCCGGCACCGGTCACGAGATTGACGGTCCCGGCCGGGAAGCCGGCCTCGGCCATCAGCTCGACGAGGAGGGTCGCGCAGTGCGGCGTGTCGCTCGACGGCTTGAAGACGACGGTGTTGCCGGCAACAAGGGCCGGCATCATCTTCCAGCACGGGATCGCCATCGGGAAGTTCCAGGGCGTGATGATCCCGGCGATCCCGATCGGCTGGCGGATGCTCATCGCCCACTTGTCGGGCAGCTCCGAGGGGGTCGTGTCGCCGAACATCCGGCGGCCCTCGCCGGCCATCAGGAAGGCGATGTCGATCCCCTCCTGGACGTCGCCGCGGGCCTCCGCGAGGACCTTGCCCATCTCGCGGGTCATCGCCCGGGCGAGGCGCTCCTTGTGCTCGGCCATGAGCGCGCCGAATGCGTACAGGATCTCGCCGCGCTTCGGGGCCGGCGTCCGCCGCCAGAGGCCGCCCGCCACGTCCGCCGCGCGCACGGCCATCGCCACGTCGGCGGCCGTCCCCTGCTGGAAGCGGCCGACGACATCGCGGGTGTCGGCCGGGTTGACGCTCTCGAACGTGGCCCCCGAGCTCGATTCGCACCACTCGCCGGCGATGAAGTGGCGGAAGGTCGGCGGCTCGCCGGCCGCAGGGGTCGAGGGGGTGGCGAGGGCGGTGTCGGTCATGGCGGCGAATCTACACCGCGGTCCGACGCCGATCCGTGCCTCCGGCGCCGGTCCGTGCCGGCCGGCACAGGTCCGGCCCGGCCGTCGGCTGCCGTAGAGTCAGCGGCAACCGCAACGGGGAGACTGTCATGGCGACCGCCGCCGAGATCTATCGCGTCCACCCGACCCAGGCCGAGATCGACGACGTCCTCGGCCAGCGACTCACCTGTGCCCTGGCGTCGCTGAACGAGGACGGTTCGATCCATCTCGCCTACCTGATCTTCCTGTTCGAGGCCGGCCGCTTCCTGCTCGAGACTGCGTCCGCGACGCGCAAGGCGCGCAACATCGCCGCGCGGTCGACCGCGTCCATCCTGGTCCAGGGAACCGCCGCGACCGGCCGCAGCCTGATGGTCGAGGCCGAAGGGGAGGCGCGCATCATCGGCCTGCCCGAGGCCCACACGGTGAACCACCTGATCCGGGCGAAGTACGTCCAGCCCGACGCGGTCGAGGCGCTGGACGCCACCTGGGGTCGCTTCGACGACGTGTCGATCGAGGTCTCGCCGGTTCGCTGGCGATCATGGACGGGCACGGTCCTCGCCGAGACGACGGAGGCGGCCATGGGCCGGTCGTACGAAGGGATCTGGATACCGGACTGACCCGCCGGCCGCCGGCCGCCGGCCGCCGGCCGAGCGATGGTCGCGGCCTGATGAGCCACCGGTAAGCGGCGGGTAAGCGACCGGTGCGTGGCCGGCGAGCGGGAGACGACCGGGGGATGAGGGCGGTCGGAGATCATCCGGCCATGGACGATCGGCGTCTCGCTGCGGCGCTTCGAAGCATCCGTCTGAGTCGCGGCCTGACCCAGGACGAGGTCGGCGTTGCGGCCGGCACCTCCCGCTTCGTCGTCGGCCGGATCGAGGCCGGACGAATTGGCAGCATCGGACTGGGAACGCTCCGCGCGGTGGCGGCCGCGGCCGACGTCCAGCTCGACCTGGTCGTTCGTTGGAACGGCGGCGACCTCGGTCGACTTCTCAACGCCCGCCACGCCGCGTTCCATCAGGCCATGGCCGAGCGGCTGGCGACCTGTGCCGGCTGGATCTTCGAGCCGGAGGTGTCATTCGCCATCGCGGGCGAGCGGGGCGTGATCGACGTCCTCGCCTGGCATGCACCGACCCGGAGCCTGCTCGTGATCGAGCTGAAGACGGAGATCGTCGACGTCAGCGACCTGATGACGACCGTCGACCGGCGGCGACGGCTGGCCCCACGGATCGCGGCCGAACGGGGCTGGAACGCGTCGTCCGTCTCCGTCTGGGTCGCCGTTGCCGACAGCCGGACGAACCGGAGACGGTTCGAGTGGCACGCCGCCGTGCTGCGTTCGAAGCTGCCCGACGACGGCCATCGTGTCCGCACGTTCCTCGCCGCGCCGGTGGGCGGCATGGCGGCGCTGAGCTTCATGACGATTGAGCGCCTGGCGCACGGCGGAGCGCCGGTGGCAGGGCGCCGCCGGGTCCGTCACGGCCCCGCCACGCTCGACGGCCTGACCGAGACCGCCCGATGAGCGCGGGATGCTCGTGAGCCGGATCCGCCCTGGCCGCAATCTGGCTGACGTGCGCTGGACGCACGGTCGCCGCGTCGCCAGCGGCCGGCTCTGTCATCCGATGAGTCTCGTGCTCGTTTGTCGATCCGTAAGGGGCTCGGCCGCCCCGAGGGTGCACGGGCCGCACATCCGGCATGGAAGGCATGGGTGGCATGGACGACCTGGACGGCATGAGGCGGCCATCGCGTGGCTCGGCGACGCCCACCGTCAGCGGATCGCACCGCTCGCCCTCTGGGACGTCACCGAGCAGCTTCAGGCCGCCGCCGAGCTGTTCAGGCTGAGGATGGGCCAGCTGCCTTGAGCATCTCGTCCGCCACGATCAGGCGGTGGATCTGGTTCGTGCCCTCGTAGATCTGGGCGCCCTTGGCGTCGCGCATCAGCCGCTCGATCCCGGTCTCGCGCGAGTAGCCGCTGGCGCCGAACAGCTGGACGGCGTCCGTGGCCACCTTCATCGCCGCGTCGGACGCGGTCCATTTCGCCAGCGATGACGCCACCCCGATCGCCTCCCCGCGATCCTTCATCGCCGCCGCCTGGCGGGTCAGCGCCCGGGCCGCCTCGACGTCCCGGGCCATCTCGGCGACCGTGAACCGCAGGCCCTGCTGGTCGGCGAGCGGCGCCCCGAAGGCCGTGCGCTGGCCGAGGTAGGCCGCCGCCTGCTCGAGGGCGGAGCGGGCGAGCCCGACGCACGCCGCCGCGATCGAGATCCGCCCCTCTGCCAGGGCCGACAGGGCGATCCGGTAGCCCTCGCCCTCGCGACCGAGCCGGTTCGCGACGGGCACGAAGCAGTCCTGGAACACGAGCTCCGCCGCGGGGCACGCCCGGATGCCCATCTTCTTCTCGTGGGCCCCGAACGTGAACCCGGCCATCCCCTTCTCGACGAGAAACGCAGCGATCCCCTTCGACCCCGCCGCCGGGTCCACGACGGCGAAGACGAGATAGCGATCCGCCTCCGGTGCGTTCGTGATCCAGATCTTCGTTCCGGTCAGCCGGTAGCCCTCCGGCGCGTCCGCAGGCCCGACCCGCGCGGCCCGCATCCGGATCGCGGCGGCGTCGGACCCGGCGTGTGGCTCGGTCAGGGCGAAGGCCCCGAGCGCCTCGCCGCTGACCATCGGCCCGAGCCAGCGCGTCCGCTGCTCGTCGCTGCCCCACGTCACGACCGGGTACTGCGACAGGATGTGGACGGACAGCGTCACCGCCGTCGCCATGTCCGCCGCCCCCAGCTCCTCCATGACGAGCGACCAGCCGAGGTAGCTGAAGCCCGATCCGCCGACGGACTCGGGCAGCGGCGCGCCGGTCAGCCCGAGCTCGCCCATCGCCACGAAGATCGAGCGGTCGAACCGCTCGGCCTCGTCACGCTCGATCGCGGTCGGCGCCACCGAACGCCGGGCGAACTCCCGGGCGGTGTCGCGGAGCAGCCGCTCCTCGTCGGTCAGTGGCCAGGACAGGCTGGGCTCCTTTCCGATCGTCGTCGCCGACGATCCGCGACCCGAGGCGCGTGCCGGGCCGTCGCGGCGGGCCGTCGACTCGGGCTGTCGCGCCGCGGACGCGACGGCGGCCGCGGCGATCGGCTCCCGGCTCTCCCGGTCCCGCCGGCGATTCACAGGGGGCGACCGGCACTCCGCGCGTAGGATACCTGCGTGACCGCCGATCCGACCGCCGCCCAGCCGGTCGAGCCCGAGTCCGGGACCACGCCCCCCGGCGCGCCGACGGCGGGGCCCGGAGCGGCGACCCTCGACGCCTGGCTGAGCGGCCCCGTCCACGACGAGATCGTCCGCCAGTCGATCGACGCGATCGTCATCACCGATCCCAGGTTCGAGGTCCGTGTGTGGAACCCCGCCGCCGAGCGCCTCTACGGGATCCCGGCCGACGTGGCGATCGGCCGTCGCATGGACGAGCTCGTCGCGACCTCCGACCGCGACGGGGAGCCGCTCGATCGTCCCCAGGCCCGGGCCGCGCTCATCGCGAGCGGCGGCTGGCGGCGGCGGGTGGCCCAGCGACCGCAGCTCGGGACGCGGGTCGACGATGACCTCGTCGTCGACTCGATCGTGACCCTCCTCGTCGACGCCGACGGGACACCGGTCGGCGCCCTCGCGGTGAACCGCGACACGTCCGATTCCGCCCGGCTGGAGGCCGAGCTCGCCGCGCTCGGCTCGCTGGTGCTGGCGACGGGCCGGGCCCGGACGCGCTCCGAGGTGGCCCAGGCCGCCCTCGACATCCTGTGCCGGGCCACCGGCGCCGAGGCCGGCCTCGTCACGACCGCCGACGGCGGCTACGAGGCCGCAGGCCAGATCGGCGTCAGCCAGGCCGCGGTCGACGTCATCGTCGACTACGGCGAGCTCGGGGGTCCCCTCGCACGGGCCCTCGAGGCGCCCGGCGCCTACGTCAGCGGCGACGTCGCGACCGCCCCGATCCGGGACGACGTCCGGGCGGCCATCGCCGCCGACGGGATCGAGCACCTGATCGTCGTCGGCCTGCGCCTCGCGGACCGGCTCGTCGGCCTCCTCGCCCTGGGCTGGCGGCAGCGCGCCCCGCAGGAGCCGTCCCGCGCGATCATGCTCCAGGCCGCCGCCCTCGTCGCCGCGTCGATGGAGAATGCCCGGCTCCTCACGATCGTCGAGAGCGGGCTGCGCGAGGAGCAGCTCCTGACGCGCCGGATGGCCGCCCTCGTCGAGCTGACCCGCCTCCCGGAGGCCACCGCCGCGGGGTCTCCGGGGATCGAGCGGCTGATGCGCGAGATCGGAGTCGTGATCGGCGCCGATGGCTCGGCGCACGCCGCGGTCGTCGGGGATCGCCTCGTCCTCGATGCGGTCGAAGGCCTCGACTGGTCCCGTGCCGAGCGCCTCGTCAACCGCCCGGTCGCGAGCCTCCCGATGACCGCGCCGCTGATCGCCGGTCAGCCGGCGAGCCTGTTCGCCCTCGACGACGGCGCGATCTCCGGCGAGGCGGCGGCCGCCACGGCGCGGGCCGGTTACCGGTCCGCGGCCGCGTTCGCGATCCGCGACGAGGGCGCGCTGCTCGGCATCCTGTTCTCGATCTTCCGGCGCCCGGTCGGCGAGCTCGACATCGACGAGCGGACGCTCGAGGCGATCGGCCGCGTCCTCGACATCTCGTTCGCCAACCGCCGCCTCCGCGAGGGCGTCAGCGCCAGCGAGCGGCGCTACCGCGAGCTCTTCGAGAGCTCGCCCGACGCCCTGATCGTCCAGTCGCTCGACAACGTCGTCGTCGACGCCAACGAGGCCGCCGTGCGGCTCCACGGCGGGGAGCTCGTCGGGCGGCCGGTCGCCGACCTGCTCGCCGACGAGCCGGGCCCGACCGGCGTCGGCGAGACCTCGGCCGCGGAAGGCTTCCGACGACCCGGCGGGCTCGGTCGACGGCTCGACGGGTCGACGTTCCCGGAGGAGGCGGAGGTCCGGCCGATCGAGATCGACGGCCAGCCGCGACTGCTCGCGATCGTCCGTGACCTGACCGAGCGGACGCGGATGCAGACCGAGCTGATCCAGGCCCAGAAGATGGACGCGATCGGGCTGCTCGTCGCCGGCGTCGCCCACGAGCTGAACAATCCCCTCGCGGCAATCGTCGGCTTCAGCCACCTCCTGCGAACCGATCCGGCCCTCCCGCCCGACCTGCGGCGGCAGGCCGACCTCCTGGTCCAGGAGGCGAACCGGACCCGGGTGATCGTCCAGAACCTTCTCGACTTCGCGAGGCAGCGGCCTCCGGAGCGGGTCGAGGTCGAGCTCCGCCCGCTGATCGACAGCGTCCTCGGCCTGCAGTCGTACGTGTTCGCCCAGAGCAAGATCACGGTCGAGGTCGACGTTCCGCCGGAGCTTCCCCGGATCTGGGTCGACCGCTCGCAGATCCAGCAGGTCCTGATCAATCTCACCGTCAACGCCGCCCAGGCGATCCGGGGCCTCGACCGGCCGGGCTCGATCAGCATCCGGGCGGAGGCGCTCGAGACCGACCGCGGCCCGCAGGTCCGGATCGCGGTCGCCGACGACGGGCCGGGGGTGCCGCCGGCCATCCTCGGGCGCCTCTTCATGCCGTTCGTTACGACGAAGGCGCCCGGGGCAGGCACGGGCCTCGGCCTGTCGGTGTCGTTCGGGATCGTCGCGGGCCATGGCGGGACGCTCCGCTACGAGCGGAACGCGCGGGGCGGTGCGACGTTCAGCATCGAGCTGCCGGCCGGTCCCGCGGCGGCCCTCACCCAGCCCCCGCCGGCTACGACGTCGTCGGATGCGTGGGCCGGGCCGGCGACCGCGCAGCAGGCGCTCGACGGGGCGGCGACGCCTCCGCTCGCGCCCGGCGGCCGGCGGCCCCGCGTCCTCGTGCTCGACGACGAGGCGGCGATCCGCGAGCTCCTCCTCCGGGTCCTGGCCCGGCACGGCTTCGAGCCGGTCCTCGCCGAGACGGGCGAGCTGGCCCTCGAGATCGTCCGGACGGATCCGCCCGACGCGATCCTGTGCGACCACCGCATGGCCGGGATGAGCGGGACCGAGTTCCTGGCCGCTGTCGTCGAGACGTCCCCGAATCTCGCCAAGCGCTTCGCCTTCATGTCGGGCGACGTCCTGAACCCGGAGCTGCGCGCATTCGCCGAGGCCCACGGCGTCCACCTCCTCGCCAAGCCGTTCGACGTCGTGGCGCTGGCATCGTTCGTGGCGACCCTCGTCGGGCAGGATCCCGAGGCCGCGTCCGCGCTCCAGGACGACACCGGGCCCGCCTGACCGCGCTCCGCGGTGTCGGGGCGGGCGCGCTCCGGGCGGGCCGTCCCCCCGGAGACGCGTCAGTCGCGCGGGTAGCGGTGGAAGCCGCGTCCGGTCTTCTGGCCGAGGTGCCCCGCCGCGACCAGCTCCTCGAGGATGGCGGGCGGGGCGAACTGCGGCTGGCCGAAGCCCTCGTGGAGGACGTGCATGATCCCCAGGCACACGTCGAGCCCGATGAAGTCGGCCAGCTCGAGCGGGCCCATCGGGTGGTTCAGCCCGACCCTCGCCCCCGTGTCGATGTCCTCCGCGGTCCCGAGGCCCTCCTCGAACGCCCGCATCGCCTCGCCGAGGAACGGCATGAGGATCCGGTTGACGATGAACCCGGGCCGGTCCGCCGAGACGATCACCTGCTTGCCCATCTCCGCGGCGACGGACCGGACCGCTGCCTCGGTCGCGTCGCTCGTCGCCGCCCCGCGGATCAGCTCGATCAACGGCATGACCGGGACCGGGCTGAAGAAGTGCATCCCGACGAACTGCGGCCGGCGCGGCTCCGCGACCGCTGCCGCCAGCCGGTCGATCGCGATCGACGACGTGTTCGAGGCGAAGATCGCCGCGGCCGGCGCCCGCCGGTCGAGGTCGGCCCACAGCGCGGTCTTCACCGACACGTCCTCGAAGACGGCCTCGACGAGGAGGTCGGCGTCGGCCGCGGCGGCGAGATCGGCGGTCGGCTCGATCCGGCCGAGGATCGCATCGCGCTCCGTCGCCGCCAGGCGGCCCTTCGCGACCGACCGCTCGAGGTTGGCGGCAATCCGCTCGCGTCCCGCGATCGCCCGGGCGACGTCCGGCTCGTACAGGGCGACTGCCCGGCCCGTCGCCGCCAGAACCTGGGCGATCCCGTGGCCCATCAGCCCGGCCCCGGCCACGAAGGCGCGCTCGTTCGTCATTCGCCGAGCGTAGCGGCTCCGGCCGCGCGCTGCCGTCGTCGCGTGCTCACGGGCGCTGCCGTCGTCGCGCTCCCACGGGCGATGGCGGATGGCGGAGACGCCTGGCGACCACCGGTCAGCCGGCGTCCACTCCGGCGTCGGCTCCGGCTTCGGCGCCGGCTTCGGCGCCGGCTTCGGCGCCGGCTTCGGCGCCGCCCGGATCTGCGGGCCGACCGGCGAGCCGGCCGAGGAGCTCGTCGGCGGCGGCGTACGGGTCGAGCCGGTGGGCCGCCACCTCCCCGAGCGTCCGCTCCGTGGACGAGGCCAGGCTGGGTGCCCGCAGCCGCCCGTGGAGCCGCTCCGCGACGATCGCCCAGACGAGGGCGTCGGCCCGGGCGAGGCGGGCTGCGGCGGTGGGCCGCCCGGCGACGGCCGCCCGATGACGGTCGAGAGCGGCGAGCAGCTCCGGCACGCCCTCGCCGGTGGCGGCGGTCGTGATCAGGACCTCTGGCCGCTTCGGGCGCGGGCGGCCGCTCTCCTCTGACGAACCTCCACCGCTCCGGGGACTGCCGCTCGCGACGAGCATCGCCCGAAGCTGGGCGGCCGTCCGCTGGGCGCCCGGCTTGTCGCCCTTGTTGACGACGACGAGGTCGGCCACCTCGAGGAGCCCGGCCTTGATCGCCTGGACCTCGTCACCCATCTCGGGCGCCTCGAGGACGACCGTCGTGTCGGCGGCGGCCGCGACCTCGACCTCGCTCTGGCCGGTCCCGACCGTTTCGACGAGGATCAGGTCGAAGCCCGCGGCATCGAGGACGGCGGTCGCGGCACCCGTCGTCGACGCGAGGCCGCCGGCATGGCCGCGGGCCGCCATCGAGCGGATGAACACGTCGCGGTCCCCGGCGTAGCTCTGCATCCGGACCCGGTCACCGAGGAGCGCGCCGCCGGTGATCGGGGAGGACGGGTCGACGGCGACGACGGCGACGGCCCGGCCGGCCTTGCGGACCTCGCCGATCAGGGCGGCGACGAGCGTCGACTTGCCGGCGCCCGGCGGCCCGGTGATCCCGACCACGTGGGCCCCGCCCGCGAGGGGATACAGCTCGCGGAGGGCGGGCTCGGCGAGGGGCGTCCGGTTCTCGACCGCGGTCAGGAGGCGGGCGAGGGAGCGCCGGTCGCCGACGCGGGCGGCGGCGACGAGCTCGTGAGCGCGCGCGGCCGGTCCGGTCGCCTCCGCGGGTCCGGCCACGGTCAGTCGCGCGGCCGGGCGTTCGTCCGGAGGTACTCGGCGACCTCGGCGATCGTGGTGCCCGGCCCGAACACGCGGGCGACGCCCGCCTCGGACAGGGCGGCGACGTCGTCGTCGGGGATGATCCCGCCGGCCGTGACGAGGACGTCGTCCAGGCCGGTCTCGCGAAGCAGCTTCGTGATCCGCGGCAACAGGGTCATGTGGGCTCCCGACAGGATCGACAGCCCCACGACGTCGACGTCCTCCTGGAGGGCCGCCGTCGCGATCATCTCGGGCGTCTGGCGGAGCCCGGTGTAGACGACCTCGAAGCCCTCGTCGCGGAGGCCCCGGGCGAGGACCTTGGCGCCGCGGTCGTGGCCGTCGAGGCCCGGCTTGGCGATGAGCACCTTGATCGGTCGGTCGGACATGGTCCGATTGTGCCATGGCGGGCTGCCCATCCCGCGCCGGTTGTCGTGCGACCGCCGGGTCGCGGGCCCCGGCCGCCGGGGTCTCGGCCGGAGGCACGTCGCCGGGGCACGGCCGGGACGCGGCCGCGCGCGTGACGGCGTGCAGCGGGAGGGCTCCCGGTCATCGATCCGTCACCGCGTCACGCTCGGCCGGGCTCGAGGTGATCCAGCCATGGATCGCGGGACCAGGGCCGCGCGGCCGGCACGCTGATCCACTCCCGGATCGCTCCGGGCGGTCGCGAGCGTGACGGCCTGCAGCGCGAGGGCTCCCGGTCGTCGATCCGTCACGGCGTCACGCTCGGCCGGGCTCAGGGTGATCCAGCCATGGATCGCGGGACCAGGCCGCAAACGGCGGCGCCGGCACCCGGGTCGGGTGCCGGCGCCGGAGGCCGCGTGGTAGAGAGGCCGGGCCTCAGGCGACCGCCCGGCTGAACGCCCGCGAGGCGAGCCAGACCGCGAAGACCGCCAGCCCGCCCATGATCGCGGCGCCGATCGCGACCTCGGGGTTCGACCAGTCGCCGTTGAACAGGGCCCGGGCCGCGTCGGCGGCGTGGGTCAGCGGGTTGAGGGTCGAGAGGAACCGCAGCCAGTCCGGCGCGAGCGCCAGCGGCAGGAGGATCCCTGACAGGAGGAGGAGCGGCAACGCGATCCCGTTGACGACCGGGGCGAGGGCGTCTTCGCTCTTCAGCACGAGGGCGGCGCTGTACGACAGCGGGGCGAACGCGAGCCCGATCAGGATCAGCAGGGCGAGCGTGACCAGCGCGCTCGGGAGGTCGATCCGGAGCCCGAACGGGATCGCCACGACCATCATCACGATCGCCTGGGCGCAGAGCATCGTGACGTCGCGGAGCGACCGCCCGAGGAGCATCGCGATGCGGCTCATCGGGGTGACCCGCATCCGCTCGATCACGCCGGAGCGGAGCTCGGCGATCAGCCCGAACCCGACGAACGCCCCGCCGAAGACGGCCGTCTGGATGAGGAGGCCGGGGATGAACCAGTTGAAGGCGCTCGTCCCGACGCCGGCCGCCCGGACGGACGAGTCGAGGAGCGGGCCGAACAGGACGAGGTACAGGATCGGCTGCATCAGGCCGAAGATCAGCCAGACGGGCTGGCGGAGGGTGAGGACGGTCGAGCGGCGGAAGATCAGCCAGGTGTCGTGAAGGGTCTGCATCGGGATGTGCCTTTCGTGGGCTCGAGGAGGGTGGAGGAAGGCAGCCGCGGAACCGGGCGGCGGCGTCAGGCGGCCGCGGCCTCGTCGCGCAGCGAACGGCCGGTCTGGCGGAGGAACACGTCGTCGAGGCTCGGCTTGTGGAGGGCGATCGAGACCGTCGCGATCCCGGCCGCGTCGAGCGCCCGGAGGAGCAGCGGCACGGCGGTCTCGCCGCGATCCACGTACAGCCGGACGAGCTCGTCGTCGCCGTCGCCGATCTCGCGCACGAACGGGAGCGTCGCCGCGAGGGCGAGGACGGGCTCGCGCGGCCCGTCGACGCCGATCGTCACGACGTCGCCGGCGACCGCCTGCTTGAGCTCGTCGGACGTGCCCTCGGTCACGATCCGACCCTGGTCGATGATCGCGAGCCGGTCGCACAGCGCGTCCGCCTCCTCGAGGTAGTGGGTCGTGAGGAAGACGGTCGTGCCGCGGCCGCGGAGGCCGCGGATCTCATCCCACATCCGGGCCCGCGCCTGCGGGTCGAGGCCGGTCGTGGGCTCGTCGAGAAACAGGACGGCCGGCTCGTGGACGATCCCGAGGCCGACGTCGAGGCGGCGTTTCATGCCGCCCGAGTAGGTGCTCGTGTAGCGGTCGGCGGCGGCCTCGAGATCGAGCGTGCGGAGCACCTCGGCGGCCCGGGCCTTCGCCTCGCTTCCGGACAGGCCGTAGAGCCGGCCCTGGATCACGAGCTCGCCGCGGCCCGTCTCCGCGGGGTCGGTCGAGCCGCCCTGGGGCACGTAGCCGATCCGCCGGCGGACCTCCTGGGGCTCCTTGCGAAGATCCGCGCCGGCGACCGTCGCCTCCCCCGAGGTCGGCGTGATCAGCGTCGCCAGCATCCGCAGCGTCGTCGTCTTGCCGGCGCCGTTCGGACCGAGGAAGCCGAAGATCTCGCCGGCGCCCACGCGGAGGTCGACGCCGCGGACCGCCTCAACCGTGCCGGCCCGGGTCTTGAACGATCGGGCCAGGCCACGGGTCGCGATCATCGTCGCGCCGAGCGGGATGGGATGCGTCATGTTGACCTCCTGTGGGCGCCTGCCCGATGCTGTCGACGGCGCTCCTTGCACTGTTCAGCAACATGGGTCATTATCTGCGCAGTGCAGATAGTTACCCACACAGGAGCATGTGTCAAGCCATGGTTCGCGACAACATCGACTCGGTCCTCCGCGCGCTGCGGCGGGTCAACCTCCAGGGCTCCTTCTTCGGCCAGACCGTGGCCATCCGGTTCGGCCTGTCCGAATCGGACATCGAGACGCTCGAGGCCCTGATCGACATGGGCGCCTCGACCGCCGGCCGGCTGTCGGAGCTGACCGGCCTCACCTCGGGAGCCGTCACGCGGGTCATCGACCGCCTGGAGCAGGCGGGCTTCGTCCGTCGAGTGCCCGACCCGATCGATCGGCGGCGGGTCATCGTCGAGGCGGTCCCCGAGAAGGTGGCGGCCGTCCAGGCGACCCTCAACCGGGTCGGCAGCGCGTCGGCCGAGGAGATCGGGCGGTACACCGACGCCCAGCTGGCGTTGATCACCGACTTCCTGACGAAGATGGAGCAGATCACCCGGGACGAGGCGACGACGCTCCGGGAGAACGCCGGCGGCGAGGCGGAGGCCGCCGCCGGTGGCGCAGGCTCCGAGCATCGCGCCCCGCTCGGCGGGCTGCTGAGCGCGAAGCTCCATGTCCGGTCCGGGCTGTCCGCGCTCCGAGTCCGCGACGGCGACGATCCGCGCGACCTCTACCGCGCGTCGTTCGAGGGGGCGGTGCCCCAGGTCCGCCTCCGCGACGGGCGCGTCCTCGTGCAGTACCGGGGCATCCCGTTCGACTGGCGGAAGCGGACCGCGACGTTCCGGCTGAACACGACGATCCCGTGGACGATCGAGGCCATCGGCGGCGTCCAGCGGGTCGAGGCGGACCTCCGCTCGGTGGACCTCCGCAAGTTCGACGTCGTCGGTGGAACGGAGCGGATCCAGCTCGAGCTCGGCCCGATCACGGGCGAGCTGCCGGTCCGGATCATCGGCGGATCGAAGACGGTCCGGGTCGAGCGGCCACGCGGCGTGCCGGTCCAGCTGAAGGTCGTCGGCTCGGCCGGGTCGGCCACGGTCGACGGGGTCAAGGCCGTTCGCAAGGACGGCGCGACGACCCTGGCGTCACCCGGCTGGGACGGGGCCCGCGACCGGATCACGATCGACGTGGTCGGCGGCTCGAAGTCGATCGACATCGTCGACCGGGCCTGATCAGGCGCTGCCGAGCCTCCGCCGGCGGCTGAGGCCCGGCCGGCGGCGGTTCGCGGCCCGAACGGTCCGCGGCCCAACGGTCCGCGGCCCCAACGGTCCGCGGGCCCGTCGCCACCTACCAACCCGGGTGGTCGGCGCCGCCGTCTCGACAACTGAATGCCGCTCGATTCGGGCGCAACGCGCCCGATTCATTGCCATTCACCCTTCCAGGTCGTGGGAGACACCGCTCGACCCGTCGAGCGCTGACGCCCACCACGGGTGGTGGTAGGTGACACGATCCGAGGGCAGCTCGCGCGTACCCCCCCGCACCCACGGCGCGACGGACGGCGGCGGCGCGCGGCGGCGGCGCGCGGCGGCGGCGCGCGGCCCGGGCTCAGTGCTCGGGCACGAACAGGACCGCGCTCGCGGTCGCGGCGGTGTCGCCGCTCTGCGGGCCGTACCCGCCGACGAGGAGGACCGAGCCGTCGCCGAGCACGAGCGTCCCGGCCTGGCTCCGTGGCTCGGGCATCGCCGGCAGGGTCGACCACGTGTCGGCGGCGGGGTCGTAGCGCCGGACCGCCGCCGTGATCGACGTCGCCACGCCGCCGCCGGACGCCTCCAGCTCGCCCTCGCCGCCCGCGACGAGGACGGACCCGTCCGGCAGGCGGGCGGCCATCGCCCCGAACAGGTTGGCGACGCCGGGCGTCGTCAGCAGGCTGGCGGTCGGCTCGGCGACGAGGAGGTAGGTCTGGCCGATCTCGGTCCAGCGGAGCGACGCGGCGTCGAACCGGAACGAGCGGGTGATGTCCCCGGCATGCTTCCAGGTCGCGGCGTGCCCGATCAGGACGGCCCCGCCGTCGTCGAGCGCCACGAGCGTCCCGACGTCGAAGACCACGGGCTCGCCCTCGGGGATCGGGTTCGCGCCGGCTGGGCCCTGGGCGGTCAGCCCGGCCCGATCGATCGCCGGCAGGCGACCCGCGGCGGCGAACGTCACCTTCGCCGGGTCGTACAGCTCGGCCGTGTCGTACGCCGCGTCGGGCAGGGAGACTCCCCACAGGGAACCGCCGACCGAGCTGACCACGAGCACCCGCCCGTCCGCCAGCGTGACGGCCGCGGGCTGGTAGCGCGCGTACTTCATCGGGCCGGTCGCGAGCCAGCGGCCGTCCTCCGGATCGAACACCTCGGCGGTGGCCATCGCCGCGCCGACCGGGTCGGGGGTGACGTCGTCGAGCGTCCGGTCCCCGCCACCGCCGCCGGGTGGCATGGCCGCGGGCCACGCCGCAAGGACGACCGCCGGATCGCCGCGGCCGGTCGTCGGCCCATTGTGGAAGTAGCCGCCCGCCACGAGCACGCGGCCGTCGGTCAGGGTTGCGGCGAACATCCCGGTCCGGGCCGTCGCGAGCCGGCCCGACGCCGTCCAGCTGCCGCTCGAGGGATCGAACAGGAACGTGCTCGAGAAGGACGTCCCGAACTCGTTCCGACCGCCGGTGACGAGGACCCGGCCATCGGCCAGAGGCACGGCGACGTATTCGGCGCGGGCCTTGTTGAGCGTGGCGACGGTCGTCCAGGTCGCGCGGACGGGATCGCCCGTCTCCACGGCGGCCAACGCCGAGCCGGTGCGCTCGATGCCCATGACGAGGACCCGGCCGTCGCCGAGCGTCACGACGTGCGGCATGACGCGCGCCGTCGCCAGTCCTCCGGCCGCCTGCCAGTGCGCGGCGACCGGGCTCGGGGATGGAGCCGCCGGCAGGCTTGCCGAGGGGGCGACCGTCGACGACGGGATCGGCGTGCCGGTCGGAGCCGGCGGAGCCGAGACCGACGGTGTCGGACTGGTCGCCGGCCCGCAGGCGGCGACGAGCAGGAGCGCGACGCAGACGGTCGAGACTCTGGTCGGAGCGAGTGCCCGGCCACATCGGAACAGGCTAGTCACAGTCACCTCCGCGGAATCAGCGGAACAGATTCGGCCAGACCTCGCCGATCAGGCGGCCGGCCACGAACGAGGTCGCGTTCGCCGCGACCGACACCGCCAGCGCGGTGCGCAGCGGCAGGCCCCGGATCGCGATCGCGAGGACCGCGGCCTCGGCCGCGACGGCCCAGGTCTCGGCGACGACCGTGTACTCGATGGTGCCGACGAGCACGACCTGGGTGATCACGTACCACACGATCGGGTGGGTCGCGAGGTTCGCGACGAGGACGACGAGGCAGCGCCGGGCGAGGTCGGGCTCGGCGCGTCGGAGGAGGACGGCCGCGACCGGCAGCTCGCACGCCAGCGTGATCACGAAGGCGGCGAACCAATCGGACACCGGAAAGAACATCGTGGCCACCCACGACCGGGGATGTGCGGCGGACGGGATCACCTTGGCACGCCGGGCAGGGGCGTCAAGAGCCATCCCGCCCGGCTGCTCGCCGGGCGGGCCTCAGGCGCCGGGCGCCCGCCGGTCGAGGTGGGCGAAGAACTCGGCCCGCGTCCGATCGCGTGTCCGGAAGAGCCCGAGGACCGCGGACGTGGTCATGATCGTGCCGGGCTTGCGGACGCCGCGCATCACGGCGCACAGATGGGTCGCCTCCAGGACGACCCCGACGCCCTGCGGGTCGAGGCGTTCCTGGAGGAAGTCGGCGATCTGCTGGGTCAGCCGTTCCTGGACCTGGAGCCGGCGCGAGTACATCTCGACGACGCGCGGGATCTTCGACAGCCCGATCACCTTGCCGCGCGGGATGTAGGCGACGGCCGCCTGGCCGAAGAACGGCAGCAGGTGGTGCTCGCAGAGCGAGTAGAACGGGATGTCCTTGACGACGACCATCTCGCTGTAGCGGACGTCGAAGATCGCGCCATTGATCAGCCGATCCGGGTCGACGTGGTAGCCGGCGGTCAGCTCCGTGTACATCCGGTGGACGCGCTCGGGCGTCCCCTGGAGGCCCTGCCGGTCGGGATCCTCGCCGATCTCGGTCAGGATCTCGTGGACGGCGGCCTCGACCCGGCCGTTGCCGGCGTGCTTGCCGGCGCCCTCGATCAGCTCCCGGGCGCGGAACGGCTCCTCGCCGATCTCGGTCTCGATCTCGTCGACGATCGCGCGGACGTGGGCAGGGAGGTCGGTCGAGCTGGACATGGCGGCGATGGTACGCCGAGACGCCTTCGTCAGCGATCCGAGCCGCGGTCCCCGAACCCGTCCGCCGGAAGCGGGTCGTACGGCCGGCCCTCGGCGCCGCGCAGCCACGCCCGGGCGTTCGCCCCGAGCGACGGCCGGTGGTAGCCGCCCTCCTGGAGGATCACCAGGCTCCGTCCGAGCGCCGCGACCCGCCGCCCGCACTCGTGGTAGACCGCGGTCGTCAGGGCGAAGTCGCCGATCGGGTCGTGGCCGTAGGTGTCGAACCCGAGGGAGACGACGACGACCTCGCCGGGCACCTCGGCGATCGCCATCAGGCCCCGGTCGAGGGCGGCGAGGTAGGCGTCGTCGTCGGTGCCTGCCGGCAGCGGAAGGTTCAGGTTCGCGCCACTCCCCTCCCCCTCGCCGGTCTCGTCGGCCCGGCCGAGGAAGAACGGGTACTGCCGCTCGGGGTCGGCGTGGAGCGAGACATACAGGACATCGCCGCGGCGCCAGAAGATCTGCTGGGTCCCGTTGCCGTGGTGATAGTCGACATCGAGGATCGCGACCGGCTCGCCTGTCGCCCGGACGATCGCCTCCGCGGCGATCGCGGCGTTGTTGAAGAAGCAGTAGCCGCCGGCCATGGCGCGCGCCGCGTGGTGTCCGGGCGGCCGGCACAGGCCGTAGGCGGCGCGCTCGCCGCCGAGGACGAGGTCGGCCGCCGTCAGCGCGACGTCCACCGCGGCCCGGGCGGCGCCGGCCGTTCCCGCCACGAGCGGGTTGGCCGTGTCGAGGCCCCACCAGCCGGCCCGCCCGGCGGCGTGGCGCGTCTCGGCGCGGGAGGCCACGAACTCCGCGCTCATCCCCTCGAACATCCGGAACGAGGGGTAGGTGTCGGCGATCAGGTTCGGCCGGTCGAGCGCCTGCGCCCGCGCCTCGCGCCAGGCCTCGTCGACGAACCGCACCAGGCCTTCGATCGTGGACGGCCAGGATCGGGCCGGGGCCGTGCTCGGTCGGCGCCTGGAGGGTGAACCCGCCGTCCGCCTCGAGCGTCGCCCGGATCCGCTCGGCCCGCTCCGCCACCTCGTTGGCGGCGATGACCGCGCCCATGACGGTCTCGGTCACGACGTCATGGGCGAGGTGGGCCGGGGTGTAGACGACGCGCACGGAGCCTCCTCGTCGATGACCGGACCACGCCGGGGCATCGAATCCTAGCGACCGAGGATCGCCGCCGTGACCTCGTCAGGCCGGTAGCGGAGGAGGTTGTGGCCGGGCGCCTCGAGCTCGACCCGCTCCACCATCGGCGGCGGGGACGCGCGACTCGCGCCCTCATCGCCCGGGGTGATCCGGCGGACGGCCACGATCGGCGCCCGGACCCGCGGGATGATGGTGTCCGGGCGGTAGTCGAACATCGTCCGGACCACCGCCGCGAGGGCGTGGGGCCGGGTCGCGGAGACGAGCCGGCCGGCCGGCGTCTCGACGACGGCTGCCCGGGCCGCCCGCTCCTGGTCGGCGTCCCAGGTCGGTGGATCCCAGTCGCGGCGGTCGGCGAGGTACGCCCGCATCGAGGCCATGACCTCCGGCGGCTCGTCCAGGCCGCGCAGGAACTCGTCGACGTCCATGCCGGTCGTGGTCGAAAGGTGGTCGAGCCCGCCGTCGACGAGGACGACCCGGGCGCAGCGGTCGCCGAGGGCCGCCGCGGCGGCGGCAGCGACGATCGCGCCGAAGCCGTGGCCGGCGAGCGTCACCGTCGCCGTGTCGCCGTCGAGGAGCCCGGAGCCCTCGGCGACCGCGACGACGTCGTCGGCCAGGACGCCGAGGTCGTACGCCCCGTCGTCGGTGGGCGCGTCGGAGAGGCCGTGGCCGCGGAGGTCCAGGGCGACGGTCCGGCGGGCGGCGATCAGTCGCCGCGCGACCGGTGCCCAGACCCAGCCGCTCCCCGACAGCCCGTGGACCAGGAGCACGCCCGGTGCCCCTTCCCCGCCCCAATCGAGGAAGTGGATCCGGTCTCCCGGCTCGACCACGACGACGAAGCCCGCCGGATCGCCGACCGGGTCCGCGGGATCGGGTGAGGTCGGGGCGGTCACCGCTCTACGATAGGGCGCGATGCCGAAACGCCGCCGCGGCGCGCGGAGCGCCCTCCACCGGAGCGCGGCCGGTCACGCCCCGTTCGAGCGGTTGGTGGGCCGGGCCCTCGCCGGCATCCCCGACCCGTTCCGGGCCGCCCTGGCCGAGGTCGCGATCGTGATCGACGACGAGCCGACCGCCCAGCAGCGTCGCGACAACGGGCTCGGCCCCGACGAGATGCTCTACGGCCTGTACGAGGGCGTCCCGCGAACCGAGTACGGGGCCGACTGGGTGGCCGAGCCGAACCGGATCACGCTCTTCCGGCTGCCGCTCGAGGAGGACTTCGCCGATCCGGCCGAGCTGGCCGACGAGGTCCGGATCACGGTGATCCACGAGCTGGCCCACCACCTCGGGATCGACGACGACCGGCTCGACGAGCTCGGGCTCTGACCGCTCGCCGTCAGGTCACCTGCAGCGCGACCGCGAGCGCGCCGGCGATCGCGGCGACCGCGATCGCGGCCTTCATCGGGGTCGAGACGAGGGGCTCGACCGCCGGCGTCGCCAGCGGGTTGTCGGGATCGTCCACGACGGTGAGCCCGTTCGCGTCACCGGTCAGGCCGAGGAACGCGACGACCTGCGGGCCGGCGGTCAGGGCGGCGATCGTCATCGTCAGCGAGCCGAGGGCGACGATCCCCGCGGCCACGATCGCGAGGAGGACGACGAGCGGCCCGATCCCTGCCGAGTCGGCCAGCCCGAAGAACGTCGCGATCCGGTAGAGGACGTCGACGCCGGTGCCGATCGCGAACCCGGCGAGCGTCGCGACCGCGGTGTTGACGATCGCGATCACGAGCGCCAGCCGAAACCGCGACCGGGCGAGCCGCCACGACCGGCGAACGGACTCCCGGGCGCCGACCGGGCCGAGGATGATCCAGCTCGAGACGTACGCAAACGGGACCGAGAGGATGACGCCGATGATCGTGAGGATCACGAGCTGCGACTCGGTCGTGACCTGCCCGCCGGACGAGACCACCTGCTCGACGACCCGGTTCGGGATCAGCAGGATCAAGCCGATCAGGAAGTTCGCCCGGAGGAGCCGCCAGAACCGCATCCGGCTGATCACGAGGGCCGGCCGAAGCTGGAACGGCCGGCCCACGGCCCGCGACGCGATCACGATCACCGCCAGGAGCTGGCTGTCGACCGACAGCGCCGTCAGGCCGCCCGCGCCGATCGCGAGGACGACGAGGAACAGCAGACCCGCCGAAGGATCGAGCGGGACCTGCCGCGGCTGGTAGCCGTTGGCGAGCACGAGCAGCCAGTCGAAGCCGCCCGGCCGGGTGCCGATCGCGAGGACCACCGCGATCAGCGGCCCCACGGTCGCGAGGGTCAGGAGCCCGATGAGGACGGCGGTCCGCCGGACGTCGGACGACGCTGCGAGGTTGAGGTCGAGACTCCGGCTCACGATCTCCCGAACGCCGGGGACGTGCCGGGTCGGAAGGCCCGCAACCGGCTTGTGGTTCGGGTCGATCGCCCCCGGGCCCGTCATCCGGCGGCGATCCCCGTGCCGTCCGGGACGGGCCTCGCCGCCGCGAGGAGCTCGCCGAGCCGACCGACATCGACGTTCCCGCCGGAGGCGACGACGGCGACCCTCTCCCCGTCCGCGATCGGGATCCGCCCGAAGAGGACGGCCGCGAGGGCGGCCGCCCCTGCCGGCTCGAGGACCTGCTTCGTCCGCTCGAGCGCGAACCGGACGCCGCCGAGGATCGTCGCGTCGTCGAGCAGGACGAGACCATCGAGGTAGCGCCGGCACATCGCGAGGGTCAGCTCGCCGGCGAACGGCGCGGCCAGTCCGTCGGCGACCGTCCGGGGCTCGATCGTGACCGGGGCGCCCGCCTCGAACGCCAGGGTCATGGCCGCCGCATCGACGGGTTCCACGCCGTAGACCCGGACCGCGGGTCGCCGTGCCTTCAGGCCCGCAGCGATGCCCGAGATCAGCCCGCCGCCGCCGACGCCGACGACCACCACGTCGACCTCCGGCAGGTCCTCGAGGAGCTCGAGCCCGACGCTGCCGTGGCCGGCGATCACCGCGGCGTCCTCGAAGGGATGGACGAAGGTCAGTCCGCGCTCGTCGCGGATCCGCTCGAGGGCCCGGAAGGCGTCGCCGACGTGGGCCCCCTCGAGGACGACCTCGGCGCCGTAGCCGCGGCAGGCCGCGACCTTGGTCGGGTTGGCGCCGGCCGCCATGACGACCGTCATCGGGACCCCCGCGTCGGTCGCCGCCCAGGCGTACGCCTGCCCGGCGTTGCCCGCCGACATCGTGATCGCCCCGCGGGCTCGCTGGTCCGGGTCGAGGGTCGCGATCCGGTTCGTCATCCCCCGCGCCTTGAACGAGCCGGTCCTCTGGAGGTGCTCGGCCTTGAGGTAGAGGCGGCCGTCGGCGAGCCGCGGCCCGCCGGCCGCCGCGACGAACCGGGCCGCGGTCGCGCTCGAGAGGAGCGGCGTCCGGTGGATGTGGCCGGCGATCCGCTCGCGGGCGGCGAGGATCTCGTCGAGGCCCACGAGGCGGTCGGCGGTCGTCATCGGGCGGAGTATGGCAGCCGCGCCGTGGCGGAACGCCGCCGGACCGTCGTCATGCATCCGTCACGTCGCGAGCGAATTCCTACTTGCGTGTTTGCGCAAACAGTGACATCATCGGTCTCGATGTTGGACACCACGACCGTCCCCTCGTCGAGCGAGTTCGACCGGCAGCGCTACGCCGCGGTCGGTCGGGCGCTGGCGGACCCGAAGCGCCTGTGCGTCCTCGAGTCGCTGGCGGCCGGCGAGGTCTCGGTCAGCGATCTCTCGACCCGGGTCGGGTGCCAGGTGCCCAACATGAGCCAGCACCTCGCCGTCCTCCGCAGCGCCGGACTCGTCCAGAGCCGGCGTGACGGGTCGACGGTCTTCTACCGCCTCGCCGACATCCGCGTCCTCGAGGCTTACCGGCTGATCCAGAGCCTCGCCGGCCAGGGCGCCTGACGGCCAGGAATTGTCCGTTGAGCACCCGCGCGCATCACGCGGGAAGAAAGGAACCCCACCCCATGTCCATCCAGCACGCCACGGACGACACCTTCGAGCAGCTCGTCCTCAAGAACGACAAGCCCGTCGTCGTCGACTTCTGGGCCACCTGGTGCGGCCCCTGCAAGGTGGTCGCCCCCGAGATGGAGAAGATCGCCGCCAAGTACGAGGGCGCGATCGACGTCGTCAAGGTCGACGTCGACGCCAACCCCCGGATCTCGCAGGCCTTCAACATCATGAGCATCCCGACGATCGCCTTCTTCCGGCCCGGCCAGCAGCCGCTCGGCGTGGCCGGCGCCCGGCCCATGGAGGCGCTCGAGGCGCACTTCGGCCTCGCCCAGTACGCCGCCGACGCGGCCGAGGCGGCTCCGACCGAGGCCTGATCGCCGGCCCCCGGCGGCGGAGCGCGCCGCCCACCGGATCACCCGACGCCGTCCCGAACGGGGCGGCGTCGTCGATTCCGGGTCGCGCGGGCGGTCAGCGCCCGGGCGCGGCGGCCCGGCGGTGGGCGCTCAGGAACCAGGCCTCGGCCCGGTCGATCGCCGGATCGTCGAGCTCGGCCGGCGCGAAGGCCACCCAGTCGCCGCCGCGGGGCGAGGGAGCCGTGTCCGGGGTCCGCAGCGCCGCCCCGGCGACGAGCGGATCGAGGCGGAACTCGGCTCGCCCTCCGGCGAGCGTCGCGAACGGCCGCCCGCCGCTCGACCACGTCCGGACGCCCCCGTCGTCGGCCTCGACGATGCCCGGCAGCTCCTCCGCCGCGGCCGCGAGGACCGCCTCGAGATCCAGGTCGCCGGCGGGCTCGTCGGTCACGACCGGCCGGCCGCCGCGAGGATCGCCGCGAGATCGGCGGCGTGATCCTCGTAGTGCTCGATCGTCTCCTCGTAGAAGAAGCGCTGCTGCTCCGAGTTCTTCAGCCAGCGCGTCTCCGGCACGACCGTCAGGTAACCGCGCAGCTCGCCCGCGACTCGGGCGAACTCCTGGCGGACCTCCTCGATCGGGCGGCCGCGCCAGCCGGCCTCCGCCTCGGCGTTGACGGCGTCCCCGCCGCGCTCGTCCCAATCGGCCTCCGCCCGGGTCCGCGAGACCGACTGCTCGCCGAGGGCGAGCTCCTTGGCGACATCGAGCGAGAGGAGCTGCCAGGTGAGCAGATGGCCCATCAGGTCGCGCCCGGACCAGCCGTGGGCGCCAGCGACGGGCCGCTCCAGCTCCTCGTCGCTGAGCTGGCTCAACGCCTCGTACGGTCGCCAGGCGTCGCGTTCGTCCTCGAGGAAGGACAGGGCATCGGTGTACATCGACGCATCGTAGCGGCCGAGACGCGAGGCAGTCGGCGCCTTGGTAGTGTCCGCCCATGGCGTCGTTCAACAGCCAGGGCCGATCGCCCTCGGAGATGTCCCAGCCGGGCGCGACCACGACCGACGGGGCCGCGGCCGTCAGCGTCCCGAGCTCGGACGCGGCAGAGACGGCGCCAGCCGACCTGGCCCGCCCGGCAACGTGGCGGGACCTCGCCGAAGCCGCGATCCGGGCGGTCGCCGGCGCCGCCCTGAGCCCCTCGGGGCAACCCGGCGGCGGGCCGTCGCCGGCCGGCGCGGACCAGGGCGCGCGGGCGCGGCGGGGAGACGGCGGCACACCCCCGCCGGACCGGCGTGATCTTCGTTCATGGCATCGGATCGCAGAAGCCGGGCGACACGCTCCTCCAGTGGTCGGCCCCCCTGATCGAGATCCTGACGGCGTGGAAGCGGTCGGCGGCCGATCCGGAATGGCCGCTCCATGATCCCGTCGAGACCGCCCACATGGACTTCGAGAGCCCGATGCCGACGATCACGCTGGCGATCCCGGGCCGCACCGTCGGGTCGGTCGTCCACGCGCCCGCGACCTGGATCCTGACCGAGGCGTGGTGGGCGGCGAAGGTGGCCCCGCCGCGCCTGTCGACGATGACCAGCTGGCTCGGGTCTCAGGGCGGGGCCGAGCAGATCGTCGCGGCGATCCTCGGCAACCGGCCCGACGGCAGCCGCCTCCTGAACACGGCCAAGTTTGCCGTCATCCCCTTCGTCGGGGTCCTCGCCGGCCTGATCCTCTCGGTCTACGCGGTCGTCCGCGCGGTCGTCGGCCTGATCCCGGTCCAGTCCGTCAAGGACGCGGCCGTCTTCCGTGTCTTCGATGAGTTCCTGACGGGTTGGTTCGGCGACGTCCGGGTGCTCCTGTTCGACCCGGCCCAATCGGCGAACATCCGGGGCGGCCTGGCCCGGGCGATCGCCCGGTTCCACGAGATGGAGGTCGATTCGGTCATCGTCGTCGCCCACTCCGGCGGCGTCATGGTCAGCTACCTGACGCTGACCGACCCGGCCTACGCCCACCTCAAGGTCGACAAGCTGATCACGTTCGGCGAGGGCTGGAACCTCGCGATGACGCTGACCCCGGACGACATCGGGATGGCCGACCGGCTCCGCCGGGACATCACCGCGATCCACCCCGAGCTCCGGTGGCGCGACTTCTGGGGCTCGCACGACCCGGCGCCCGCGGGCGGCGTCCGGTTCGCCGAGATCGGCGCGGCCGGGGCGAGCCATCCCGAGCGGATCACGTCGCGGATGGTCTGGAACCGGCGCAGCCTGCTCGACGACCACGGGACGTACTTCGAGAACGACGAGGAGTTCACGATCCCGGTCCTCGGCGAGATCGATGCGCCGGCGGGAACGGCCCGCGACGGCCGGTTCTACCCGGGCCCGGAGCCCAACCCCGATCCGTCCCTGCCGCCGGCCGATCGTCGCGCGCGCCGCCACCGCGAGCGGGTCGCGGTCCTCGCCCTCTGGCGCCACCTGACGCTGTCCGTCCCGATCGCCGTCATCGCCGCCACGCTCGCCGACCCCGAGCGGCTGTCCCAGCTGGGCGCGGGCGCCCTGGACGTCGCGAGCCGGATCCCGGTCGTGAACGACTTCATCGTCAAGGGGATCGGCCCGTTCGTGATCGACTTCCTGCGGTCGATCAAGCCGGCTGCGTTCGACCTCGGGCCGGTCACGGTCCCGCTCCCGAACATCGTCTCGTCGCTCGGGCTGGCGACGCTCCAGGCGATCGTCCTGATCTCGATGCTGCAGCTCATCGTCTCGCCTGTCGAGGCCTACCAGGCCTGGCCGGTCCGGAGCGCGAAGCGGAGGCTGTTCCTCGCGGTCGAGTGGGGCGTGATCGCCCTCCTCATCGCGAGCCTGATCCCGCTCGTCGTGCTGCCGCTCCTCCGCCAGGAGGACCATGGCCGCCTGCTCGGCACGGGCGCGGCATGGCTCGGCGGCTTCCTCCTCACCGGCGGGACCATCGTCGTGGCGCTCACCGGCCACGTCATCGCCCGACGGATCCGGGCGACCGCGCGCCTCTTCGGCGTCGTCGCGACCGGGCTGTTCGTCGCCGCGATGGCCTGCGCGGTCCTCGAGATCTTCGGCCGTGACGGGCTGGAGACCGGCGAGGTCGGCTACGTCGTGATCTGGGCCGGGTTCCTGATCCTGTATCGCCTCGGCCGCGACCGCTGGAGCCAGTGGGACGGCGTCGAGCGGCGGGCTGCGTATCACGTCGGCGAGGGCGGTCTCACGTCGCGTGCCCCGGTCTGGCTGAGCATCGCCGGCTTCCTGCTCGGCGGCGCGGCCCTGGCCGTGGCGATCCTGGCGTGGTGGTCGACGACCGTGATCGCCGGCCTCGCGATCGCGGCCGTCCTCCTGATCCTCGGGGCGATCGTCGGCGGCTCGGTCTGGTGGTGGCGACGGTCGTCCAACGAGATCATCCAGCCGGGCTCGGTCGAGTCGGCCCGGGGACGCGTCTGAGCGATCGCCCGGGGGGCGGTGGCGGGTGGGCCGGACGCGGCGGCTCGCTGTCCCCTGGGCGTCGTCCCTGGCGTGGCGGATCGGCCGCGCTCGGCGGGCTAGACCAGCACCGGCTCGCGGTACTCCCCGAAGACGCCGCGCAGGACCGCGCACTGCTCGCCGAGCGTCGCGTAGGCCGCGGCGCAGCGAAGGAAATGGGGCATGAGGTTCGTCTCGCTCGTCCCCGGTCGCCGGGCGGCGTCGCGCAGCCCGGCGAGGGCCGCCCCGACCGCCTCCGCGTCGCGCTCGCGCCGCGTTCGGTCCAGGCGGGCCAGGTGCGCCTCGAACGAGCCGGGCGGCACCGACAGGACCGGGATCGGCGTCTCCTCGGCCTCGTCCACGTAGGCGTTGACGCCGACGACGCGCCGCTCGCCGGCGTCGAACTCGCGCTGGTAGCGGTACGCCGCGTCGGCGATCTCGTGCTGCGGATAGCCCTCGCCGATCGCGGCGACCATCCCGCCACGGCGGTCGATCTCGTCGAGATAGCGCCAGACCTCGCGCTCGGTCTCGTTCGTGAGCGCCTCGACGAACCAGCTCCCGCCGAGAGGGTCGATCGTGTTCGCGACGCCGGTCTCCTCGGCGATCACCTGCTGCTGGCGGAGGGCGAGCAGGGCGGCCTCGGCGGTCGGCACCGCGAGCGCCTCGTCGTAGGCGTCGGTGTGGAGCGACTGGGTCCCGCCGAGGATCGCCGCGAGCGCCTGGGTCGCGACCCGGGTCAGGTTGTTCAGGGGCTGCTGCGGGGCCAGCGAGACGCCGGCGGTCTGGGTGTGGAAGCGCATCCAGGTCGAGCGCTCGTTCTCCGCCCGGTAGCGCTGGGTCATCAGCTTCCACCAGATCCGGCGGGCCGCCCGGAACTTCGCGATCTCCTCGAAGAAGTCGCTGTGGGAGTTGAAGAAGAAGCTCAGGCGCGGGGCGAAGTCGTCGACGCGCAGGCCGCGGGCGAGGGCATGCTCGACGTAGGCCATCCCGTCGGCGATCGTGAACGCCAGCTCCTGGATCGCAGTCGAGCCGGCCTCGCGGATGTGGTAGCCGCTGATCGAGACCGTGTTCCAGCGCGGCAGCTCGGCCGTCCCGAACTCGATCGTGTCGGTCACGAGGCGCATCGACGGCTCGGGCGGGAACAGGAACTCCTTCTGGGCGACGAACTCCTTGAGGATGTCGTTCTGGGTCGTGCCCTCGAGGGCCGCCCGCGGGACGCCGGCCTTCTCGGCCGCGACGATGTACATCGCCCAGATCGGGGCGGCCGGGCTGTTGATCGTCATCGACGTCGAGACCCGGTCGAGCGGCAGCCCGCCGAGAAGGACCTCCATGTCGGCGAGGCTGCTCACCGCGACCCCGCACGTCCCGAACTCGCCCTCCGCCTCCGGGTCGTCGGTGTCGTAGCCGTAGAGGGTCGGCATGTCGTAGGCGATCGACAGGCCGGTCTGGCCGGCGTCGAGCAGGGAGCGGAAGCGGGCGTTCGTGTCCTCGGCGGCGCCGAAGCCCGCGAACATCCGCATCGTCCAGAGCCGGCTCCGGTAGCCGGTCGGGTGGATCCCGCGGGTGAACGGCGGCTCGCCGGGCAGGCCCACGTCGCGCAGCGGATCGAACGCGTCCCAGCGCCCTTCCTCGCGGCGGAGGCGGTCGCCGTGATGGTCGACGAGGGTCGGCCCGCCGCCGCCGGCCGGGGTGCCGTCCGCGGCCGGCAGCCACGACCACGGGCCGTAGAGCCGCTGGATCGGGGTGTCGCTGATCGTGCTGAACCGCGGCTGGCGCTCCGGGGCGCGCTCGATCGCGGCAGCGAGGCGGTGCGCCTCCCAGGCGCGCTTCCGGGCCGACCAGGTCATGGCGCGGAGCCTAGCACCGGGACCGCCGGCCGACGCTCAGCGGGTGTGCGTCGGCGTCGGCGTCGGCTCGGGTTGCGGCGAGACGGATCGCGCGCTGCCGGGCCCGACCGGCGCCGCGGTTCGCGACGCCGTCGGCGGGTTGACCCGGACGCGCGACCGCTTGCGGATCGAGCGGAGGAACAGGAGCGCCTCGATCACGGTCACGACCGGCAGGATCCGCCGCGGGAGGACGCGCAGGAGGAGGAAGCGGGCGGCGGTCTTCAGCATCGTCCGAGGATGCGGCCCCGGACCGGGCGGCCGGGGTCCGCCGGGGACCGTCGGCGTGTCGGATGCGTTGCGACCGCGGCTACCCGCCGAAGGCGTCGACCGCGTCGCGGACGACGACGTCGTGGGCGTCCTTCGTCTGGATCTCACGGATGAAGTCGGCCACGAGGGCGACGGCCACCTGGCCGTTGCGCGGCCAGACCACGACCGACTGGAACGATTCGCCGTTCAGGACGTCGATCCGGCGCCCCTGCACCGCGGCCGTCACGGGATAGTCCGACGTCTCGACCGAGGTCACGTTCTTGCCGGCCCGGGCGCCGGCCTCGTAGAACTCGGCGACCCACGCCGTCTCGAGCGCCGGTCCGTCCGCGGTCGTGAAGACGGCCAGGCTGAGCCCGCTGTCGGTGCCCGTCGTCCACGTCCCGCCGGCGAACCGGATCTCCTTGACGCCGTGGCCGGCGAGCGTCCCGAGCCCGTCGCTCGTGCAGGCCCGGCCGGAATCGAGCTCGGCCGGCGCGGCGCTCCGGAAGGCCGTCGGCACGGCCGATTCGAGCTCCGGGTAGGCCCCCGGCACGCTGCCGTCCGACGAGCACGGTCCCGTCGGGTCGAAGCTGCTCGCGCAGCCGGCGAGGGCGACGCCGAGGATGACCGCGAGCAAAGCCGCGAGGCGGGCGGGGAATGTCCGGCCGCGGCGGCGGCGCGCGCCGGATCGGGGTCGCGGGTCGGGGGACATGGCGCGATGATACGGCGCGATGCCGTCCGACCTCGTTCCCTTCCGCCTCCGCGTCACGGACCGCCCGCCGGCGACCGCCGACGTCGTCGTCGTCGGGGCCGGGGTCGTCGGCTGCGCGACCGCGTTCCGGGCGGCCCGCGCCGGGTTGCGGACGGTCGTCCTCGACGCCCGGCCGCGACCGGCGACCCTCACGACGCCGGCCGCCACCGGCGCCTACCGCCTCCAGTTCGACAACCCCGAGGAGGTCGCACTCGTCCGCGAGGGGGTCGAGCTTTACGGCGACTTCGCCGAGCGGGCCGGGCTGCCCGGCTACGACCTCGGCCTCCGGCCGCAGGGCTACCTGTTCTGCGCCCGGGACGAGCCGGCGGCGGCACGCCAGCGCGAGCTCGTCGCCCGGCAGCACGCGTTCGGCCTCGCCGACGTGGAGCTCCTCGACGGCGACGAGGTGCGGCGCCGCTGGCCGTACGTCTCCACCTCGGTCGTTGCGGCCCGCTTCCGGGCCGGCGACGGCTTCATCGACCAGGTCCGGCTGGCGTGGGGCTACGCGCTCGCGGCCAGCGGCGGGCCGGGCGTCGAGCGGCCGGCCGGATCGGCCGAGGCGACGTTCGCCCTCGGCCAGCGGGTGCGCGGGCTGCGCACGGTGGGCGGCCGGATCGTGGCGGTCGAGACCCACGACAGAGCCGTCGCCGCGCCGATCGTCGTCCTGGCCACGGGGCCGTTTCTCGGCGCGACCGCCGCGCAGGCCGGGATCGAGGTGCCGATCGCCCCGACCCGTCGCCAGAAGGTGATCGTGGCCGACGCGCCGGAGGTGCCGCAGGACGCGCCGATGACGATCGACGAGGCAACGGGCGCCCACTGGCGGCCGGCCCTCCACGGCGCCTACGTCCTGCTGACGGAGCCGGGAACGGCCCCGAGCGACCCTGCGTGGAGCGTCCCGACATCGGCGGACTTCGCCTTCCGCCTGCTCGACCCGGTCTCCGACGACGCGGTCGCCCACGTCGCCCCGTTCTGGGCCGATGTCTGGGAGCGCGGGGTCAACTGGGTCCTCCACGCGGGCCAGTACGAGTACACGCCCGACCACCGCCCGTTCATCTCGGCGACGCCGGTCGACGGCCTCTGGCTCAATGGCGGGTGGAGCGGCCACGGGGTCATGGGCTCGGGCGGCGGCAGCCGGATCCTGCTCGATGCGATCACCGGCTCCACGACCGGCCCGTCGTGGGGCCTGCGGCCCGACGGCCCGGCGGGCAACCCGTTCCGCCTCGATCGACCGATGGCGGTCTCCCGGCACGACGTGCTCTGACCCGCGCGCGCACCCCCGGCCGGCCTGTTCGCCGGCCCGTCGGGCGTGCACGGGCGGCCGGCTCGGCAGCACGATTCGCGGACCCGCGCGGCCCCACCGGTGCGCCCGGGCACCTGGTACGGGCGTCCCGGGGTGGTGCCTCGGTGCGCCCAACCAATGCCGCCCGATGTTCGGGACGAGTCGGTCATTCCACTCGCGCCGACCCGCGGGTTACGGTTCACCTGCGCCGTAACGCGACAACTCCGGGAACCACCTGGGGCGTCGGTCACGGATCAGGGCGAAGCCCTCGGTTCACTCGATGACGGTTCGAGCGCCGAGGATCCCGGACCCGGATCACGAGCCGAGTAACCACGGATCATTCGGCCAGCAGGCCCGGAACGCGATACGGCGGAGCTCATCGAGCCGATCATCCCGCGCCGCTCTCGGTCGCTCTCCGGGTTTCCGGAGGGCGATCATTCCGTTCCGGGCCGGCGCACGGCCCCCGATCAGGCGGTCCGGCCGCTCCCGGCGACGCCGCTCACGGCCCGGGCCCGGCGCAGGACGCCGCGCCGATCGAGGTCGTCGCGGACGACCCGGGCGGCGGCGACCAGCTCGGGATCGCGGGTGATCGTCGCCGCCAGCCAGTCGATGTACGACGGCTCGAACGCCGCGACCTGGCCGAGCGTGTGGCCGTGGAACTTGCCGAAGCCGAGCTCGAGGTCGAGGGCGTCGCCGAGCGGCGGGCCCGCCGGACGACGGAAGTTGCGCACCCGGGAGCGGGCGAGGGGCCCGGTCGGCGTGCTCGCCCGCGGCGGCTCGCGCTCCTCCCGGGCAACGCGGAACGGCGGCTGGCTGCGGACCACGGGCCTCGTGCCCGCCCCGTGGAGGGTCTGGTTCCGCGGGCGGACGTTCTCGGTCGTGTCGACGCGGGCGGTCACGGGGCGGGTCGGTCTCGGCTTCGGCGGCCCGCCGCGCTGCGACGAGCGGGTGCCGCGCCCGCCTGCGGTGGCCGGGCCCGTCGCGGTCGCGGCCGGATCCGCGCCCGCCCAGCGGGGCCCGAGCCGGCCGCCGTCCCGAGTGAGCGCCGCATAGGCGTCGTTGATCTCGGCCATCCGCTGGGTGGCGATCCGCGACGCGGCCGGATCGTCGCCGGTCAGGTCTGGGTGGTGGGTCCGGGCGAGGCGCCGCCAGGCAGCCTTGATCTGCGTCGGGCTCGCGCCGGCCTCGACGCCGAGGACGTCATGGGGATCGCGTTTCGGCACGGACGGAGTCTATCGGTCGGAGCCCGCGCCGGCCGCAGCTGTTCTCGACGGTTTGCCGGCCACGGATGCAAGAGGGCTGACACCCGGGGCGGCCGCGCGCGCAGGACCGCGACCCATTCGGAAGCGTAGGCTCGAGCGACCGACTGGCTGACCGACCCGGGCACCAGAACGCTGCACGGGCCTGGATGGCATGCCCTCCGAGGGCGCAGTGGGATCCCCGCGAAAGGAGAATCACCATGGACACCGAACGAGCAAAGCAGGCAACGACCGCGAGCGGTTTCGGGGTGCTGCTGGCGGTCGCGACCGGAGCGACGGCCATTGGCGTCGGCATCGTCGGGCTCCTCGGCGCCGCCCTCGCCTGGTTCGGCTACCGCAGGAAGCGCGACGAGAACGACAACTAGACGCCGATCGGCCCGTCGTCACGCCTGCGCGCGGCCGGGTGATGTCGGACCCCCGGGGCAGGGCCGCTTGACAGCGCGGCGGGTCGAGCCGTCCCATTACCCCGTGCCGACCATCCGCCGGGCGGGCATCGCCGCAGCGATCGCCGCCGCCCCGTTCGCCCTCGCCTATCGCTTCGCCCTCCTGTACCGGGTCCGCGCCGGCCATCCGACGCCGCGCCCGCCGCAGCGGACGCCGGCGGATCTCGGGCTCGCCTTCGAGGCGGTCGCCGTCCCGACGACCGACGGGCTCACGCTGCCCGGCTGGTTCATCCCCGCGGCGGGCAGAGCGCGGGGCCCCGGGGTCGCGCTCGTCCACGGCTGGGAATCCGCCCGCGACCGCCTGTTGCCGATGGTCCAGTTCCTCCATGCGGCTGGCTTCCACTGCCTCTCGGTCGACGTCCGCGGCCACGGCGCGACGGCGGCGGAGACGCTCCCGATCACGGCCGGCGAGTTCGGTGCCGACGCGCTGGCCGGGTGGCGTGCGCTTGACCGCCGCCCGGAGGTGACCACCGCGGCGATCCTCGGCCACTCGATGGGCGCGATCGGGGCGATCCTCGCCGCCGCCGCTGAGCCGCGGATCGCGGCGGTCGTGGCGACGTCGTCGCCGGCGGACCCGTGGCGCCTGACCCGCCAGACCTTCCGGCTCGCCCGGCTCCCCTTCCCCGACGCGATTGCCTGGCCGCTCGCGTGGCTGACGACGCGGGTCTACCTCCGCCCGCGCGGCCACCGCGTCGTCGACATCTCGGCATCCGACGCGCTCCGCCGGATCGAGGCGCCGATCCTGCTCGTCCACGGCAGCGACGACGCCGTCGTTCCGGCCGGCCACCTCCGGCGGCTGGCGGCGATCGGCGCGGACCGCGCACACCCGGTCGAGACACTGCTGATCGAGGGCGGCCAGCACTCCTGGCTGTACGAGTACCCCGTCTACCGCCGGACCGTCGCCGCGTTCCTCGCCCGGTCCCTCGGCTGCCCGCTGGCCCCCGAAGAGGCGGCCGCCCGGGCCGAGGCCGTCGACGCCCGGCGCCTGCCCGACACCGTCCGGCCGCCGACCCAGATCGAGCAGGAGCCCGGCGGCTTCCGCTCCCTCGCCCGGATCGCGCGGCCCGCCCGCACGGGCAGCGACGGCGCCATGGCCGGAGGCGCGGACGCCCGCCACACACCGCCGGCGGCGACCGCCACCGCCGACGCCGCGGCCGAGCTCGGAACCGAGCTCGTCGGATGACCGCCGGCGACGACCCGACGATGTCGGTCTGGGAGGCGATCTCGACCAAGCGCGTCATCCGCCAGTTCGCGGACCGGCCGCTCGACCCGGACGACCTCGTCCGGATCCTGAACGCCGGCCGGCGCGCCGCGAGCTCGAAGAACCTCCAGCGCTGGGACTTCATCGTGTGCCGCGATCGGGAGCACCTCGCCGAGCTCAGCGCCGTCGGGCCGTGGGCCGGCCACCTGTCGGGCGCGGCGGTCGCGATCGCCCTCGTGACCCCCGATCCGCAGGCCGCGGACAGCCCCCTGTCGGTCCTGTTCGACTTGGGAATGGCCGCCGGGAACATGATGCTCACCGCCTGGGAGCTCGGGATCGGCAGCGTCCCGGCGACGGTGTACGAGCACGATCTCGCCCGACGCCTCCTCGGCTACCCCGAAGATCGCCACTGCGAGTACCTGATCTCGTTCGGCTACCCCGCCGAGCCCGACGCGCTCACCCGGCCGAACAAGGCAGGCGGGCGGCAGGCGCTCAGCGACATCGTCCACGACGAGCGCTGGTAGCCCGGCCCATGCCGATCGGTCGCGTCGTCGTCTTCGGCGCGCCCTCGTGGAACCGCCGCCGCCCGCCGCGCCGATCTAGCTAGGCATTCGCCGACGGACTTCACGGCACGGTCGGGAGCGTGGCAACCCGCGCGGCCGCGCCAGTCCCCTTCGCGAGATCGCGCCGCCAAGTCCACGGGCGAATGGATGGCCAGATGCCGGGCTTCCCCCGGCCGGGCCCACGTCGCCGGCCGTCGCCGCCCGGATCGCCGCCCGGATCGCCGCCCGGGCCGTTCAGTCGCCGGAGCTGGCGCCTGTGGCGGTTGACGTGTCCGCGCTCCTCACTGCCACCTGAAGAACCGCGCGGCGATCCCGAAGCAGACGACGAGCCAGACGGCGAGGAACGCGAAGCAGACCCAGAGCGGGGCGAACGGCGTCCCGTCGACCATCACCTGGCGAAGGCCGTCGCCGAGGTAGGTCAGCGGAAGGGCCCGGGCGACGGTCCGCAGCGCGTCCGGCATCTGGTCGATCGGGAAGAACGTCCCGGACAGGAACATCAGCGGGAACTGGACCGCGCTCGTCATCCCGTTCGCCGCGTCCTCCGTCTCGGCGAACGACGCGATCACGTAGCCGAGGGCGATGAACGCCAGCGACCCGAGCAGGATCAGGGCCCCGATCAGGAGCCACGAGCCCGCGATCTGGACGTGATAGAGGGCCGATCCCACCCCGACGATGATCGCCGTCTGGAAGATCGCGATCAGGAGCCGCATCAGGACGTTGCTCCCGACGAGCTGCCAGCGCCGGAGCGGCGTCGCCTGGAGGCGCTTGAGGATCAGCTTCTGGCGATCGGCCACGAGCGGGATCGAGGCGAACACGCCGAGCTGCATCAGGCTCATCCCGAGGATCGACGGAACGAGGTAGGAGATGAACGTCAGGTCGTTCGTCTGGATCGGCTGGAAGTCCGGCTCGACGGCGGGCGGCTGGCCGGTCGAAGCCTGGTTGACCGCGGACAGGACGAATCCGACGAGCTGGCGCGTCGCCCCGTCGGCCGAGCTCTGGCTCGGGTCGGTGTAGACCCGGACCTGCGCCGGGGCGGCCTTGGCCGTGACGGTGTCGGCATAGCCCTTCGGAACGACGATGACGGCCGAGATCTCGCCCTTCTTCATCCGGGCGACGAGGTCGTCCTCGGATCCGTCGACGAGCTTGACGCTGTCGATCGAGCCGAAGGCCGACTCGAGCTGGGCGGACGCGGCCGAGCCGTCGAGATCGGCGAAGCCGATCGAGCGCTGGTTGTTACCGCCGGAGAAGATCGAGCCGAACAGGACGACGAAGATCAGGGGGAACGCCAGGGTCCAGAACATCGCGGCGCGATCGCGGCTGAAGCTCTTGATGTTCGCGATCGTCAGGAGCAGGAGGGGGTGCATCGGTCGACTCCTAGTCCCGCAGCGCCCGGCCGGTCAGGTCGAGGAACACGTCCTCGAGCGTCGCCCGGCGGACCCCGAGGTTGGCCGGCTCGACGCCGAGGTCCTCGCTCGCGGCGAGCACGCCGCCGATCGTCGCCGGGACGTCGCGGGTGTAGAGGAGGACCTCGCCGTTCTCGTGCTTCACGGAGCTGACGCCGGGCATCGCCGCGAGCCGCTCGTCGGGCAGGCCGGCGATCGCGTCGAACCGGACCGCGCGCTCCTTGAAGCGCCGGCTGACGAGCTCGCCCACAGTGCCCTCCTCGAGAATCCGGCCGTGATCCATGATCGCGAGGCGGTCGCACAGGACCTCCGCCTCCTCCATGTAGTGGGTCGTCAGGAGGACCGTCCGACCCTCGTCCTTCAGGCCGCGGACGACCTCCCAGAGGGCGCGCCGGGCGGC
Source organism: uncultured Chloroflexia bacterium (assembly GCA_963710105.1). Classification (GTDB taxonomy): domain Bacteria; phylum Chloroflexota; class Limnocylindria; order Limnocylindrales; family CSP1-4; genus CF-46. The sequence continues at coordinate 862,515 of CAVPYV010000001.1, read as the reverse complement.
CGGGTCCATCCCCGTCGTGGGCTCGTCGAGGAAGACGAGCTCGGGGTCGTTGACGAGGGCCAGCGCGACCGACAGCCGCTGGCGCTGGCCGCCCGACAGGTCCTGCGTCCGGGTGGCGGTCTTCTCCTCCAGCCCCATGAGGCGGACGAGCTCTTCGGTCCGGTGACCGTGCGGATAGAAGCTCCGGAACAGCTCGAGGACCTCGACGACCGTCAGCTTCGGGTAGAGCGCCGCCGTCTGGAGGGACACCCCGATCCGCGCCTTGAGGTCGTCCGGGTGATGGACGGCGTCGATCCCGAGGACCCGGACGTCGCCGGCGTCGGGGGTTCGGAGGCCCTCGAGAACCTCGACGGTCGTCGTCTTCCCGGCGCCGTTCGGCCCGAGCAGCCCGAACACGGTCCCCGCCGGGACCTCGAAGCTCACCCCGTCGACGGCGTGCGTCTCGCCGTACGCCTTGCGCAGGCCGGAGACGCGGATGACGGGTTCCGCGGCGGCCGAGGTCGTGGTCATCGATCCGATGGTGCCATCCCGCGCGGATTCCCGTCGGGCCCCTCGGCGGGTCCACGGGGCTCGTCGTTCGCCAGCGGCCCGTGGGAGTCCGGTCCCGGGTCGAGCTCGACGGGGTCCAGCTCGAGGGAGTCGAGCAATGCGGTCGCGTCCTCGTCCTTCGCCACCCGCTCGGGCGCCGGGGCGCCGAGCTCGAGGTAGGAATCGATCGCCCGGGCCAGGCCGATGTCGAGGCCCGCCTGCTCGGACAGGAGCCACTTCTGCTCGAGGACGTCGCAGTACGCCTGGACGAGGTCGCGGTCCGGCCCCACCGAAGCGGCGATCCGGGCGAGGGTCGGGCGGTAGACGTCGCGCAGCCAGCGTTCGGCGACCTCCTCGGCCGGGATCGCCCGAGCCTCGCTCCACTCGAGCCACGTCCCGTATTCGTTGAGGTCGTTGATCAGCAGCTGGGCCTGGCCCTCGAGCGCCCGGACGCGGGTCAGGCGCTCGAGCTCGCGGGCGTGGTAGCGCCGGGTCGTGACGCTCATCCGGAGACGGACCCGGCCGTCCGTCGCGTTCGGGTCGAGGTCGAGGTCGACCGAATAGCCGAGGTCGTTGAGCCGGCGGACGCGGCTCCGGATCGCCTGGCGATCGTCCGGGTGGAGGACGGGCTCCTCGTGGATCGTCGACCAGATCTGGTCGTACCGGTTCCGGACGTGCTCGGCGGCGTGGATCGCGTCGTCGCCGTCGTCCGGCCAGCCCTGCATCGCGGCGAGGTCGGCGAGGCCGAAGGCGACATTCTCGACGAGGATCTCGAGGTCGTAGGCGCGCTGGCCGTCCGAGAGGGACGGGAAGACCTGGCTCGTCTCGGCGTCGACCAGGTACGCCTGGATCCGATCGCCGTCGCGGCGGAACAGGGTGTTCGCCAGCGAGCAGTCGCCCCAGAACACCCCGCTCCGGTGGAGGTCGACGAGGAGGAACGCCATCGCGTCGAGGAGCCGCTGGCGGTACGAGCCCGGGCCGGGCGGCAGGCGCATCATCAGGCGGCGGTACTGGAGCGAATGGGGCAGGAACTTCGTCACGAGGATCGCGCTGTCGCGGGCCGGCGCCTCCGCCACCCCCGCCGGCTCGACCGTCGGCAGGGACAGGCTCTCGAGATGGAGGAGGACGTCGTACTCCTGGCGGGCAACGAGGAGGGGGAGCTCCTTCAGGGCGTACAGGACCCCGCTCGAGACGAGGAACCGGACCAGGTGGCGGGACGGCCCGACCGGGACGAACCGGAAGGACAGCCGCTCCGCCGACCAGTCGGCGAGCGGTCGCTCCCACGGCAGGTCGACGAGGTCGATCGCCGGATCGCGGAGGCGGAGGCGGGGAAATGCGGTCATCGCAGGCATCGCGGGGCTCGAGGTTGGTTCCTCGCGGCGGCGAGCGGCCGGCGCGTCCACGGCACGTGGCCGCCGCCCTCCATCCGGCGCTGACCGCGGCCGCTCAGAGGCGCTTGCGGAGGTACGCGGCGACGGTCCCGTCGTAGCCGAGCTCTTCGTAGAGCCGGCGGGCATCGGGCCGGTGGTGGCCGGCGGTCACCTCGGCGAAGGCCGCGTCGACCTCCCGGCCGAGCCGTTCTGCCTCCTCCATCAGGAGCCGGCCGATCCCCCGTCCGCGCTCTCCGGCGTCGACGACGAGGGCCATGACCCGGATGATCCGATCGGAGTGCTCGAAGCGCGGGAGGGCATGGATCGCGACGAACCCGAGGACCTCGCCGGCGTTGTCGGCCACGATGACCCGCGAGTGCTCCGAATCGAATCGGGCCAGGCGCTCGACGATGTCGCTCGGCCCGGACGGATAGCCCTCGTCGGTGAACAGCGCGGCGATCCGCTCGGCGTCGTCCGCCGCGGCCGGCCGGAGCGTGATCCCCTGGCGCTCGGTGATGGTTTCGTGGCGATCGGTCATGGCCGCGATGGTACCGCTGCTCGCTCGACGAGAATCAGGAGCCGCCCGCCGACGGCCCCGGGAACGACGAGCACCGACCGGCCGAACGGACCCGCGCCCGACCGGCTGAGGACGATCTTCGCCGCGGCGGCCCGCGCCCGGATGGCCTCCAGGTCGACGGGCATCTCGACGTAGGCCCCGACGACGCCCTCCCCGTGGCGGGCGAGCGTCGCCGCGAGACGCCCCTCGGTCGACGGCTCGGCCAGGGCGATCCGGCGGCCCCCGCGGGCCGGGAGGAGCAGGACGCGGGCGCCGAGGAGCGGGTCGGCGAGCGCGTCGCGGTGCGCGTCCGGGGCAGCCGGGCCGCCGATGTCGCCCGGATATCCGTCCGCGGAGCCGTCGGGCCGCCCATGGGCATCGGCCCCGAACGCGGCCAGGGCGCGGTCCAGGTCGACCGTCCCCCAGATCTCGGCCAGGGATCGCGGAGTCGCCTCAGCGCCGCCGATCCAGGCCGGCAGCGGGAACGGCTCGTCGAGGGTCACGGCCGGAGCAGCAGGTCTGGAGCCGGGCCGCCGATCGTGACGAACCCGAGGGCGTCGTACATCCGGCGGGCGACGGCGTTCTCCTCGAAGACGCCGAGGTACGTCCAGCGGCTGCCGTCGGCGAGGGCGTCGGCGACGGCGAGGGCGGTGACCAGTCGGCCGAGCCCTCGGCCGCGGAACGCCGGGTCCGTGCCGATCGACGAGAGATAGCTGGCGCCGGCGAAGGTCGTCCGCCGGGCAACCGCGGCCGGGACGCCGTCGACCCGGACGAGGATCGCGTGATAGGCCTCGCTCGCCAGGCCCTGGACGGCCTCCAGCTCCATCGCCACCCGCCGCTCCGGCTCGACCGCGAACGATGCCTGGAGGACCGCGCCGAGCGCCCGCGCGGCGTCGAGCGCGGCGTCGCCGGAGAGGCGATGGAGGCGCTCGACGGTGATGGCCGGGTCCGTGGGCCGGGCGGGCGCGGGAGGCACCCGCGGCGGGTCGACGACCATGAGCAGCCCGCCCCCGTGGTCGATGAAGCCGTTGGCGAGGAGCCGGGCGGTCAGGTCGGCGGGCTCGTCGAACCCCGGCATCGGCCAGACGTGGGGGATCCGGTCGAGTCCCGCGAAGAGCGCGTAGGCCTCCGCCAGCCGGCGGTCGAACGCGGCGGGCGCGGACGGCCACGCGATCCCGGCCATGCGGTTCCAGAATGGCTCCCGGTCGGTCGCGTCGTGGAGCAGGACGGCATCGCCGAGGTCGCGCACCTCCCGCCCGATCAGCGCGTGCGACCGCGCTTCGTGCAACGCCAGCCAGCGGACGTCGGGCGCGGTCAGGTCCGCCGGGCGACCGGCCGACCGCGGTCCACCGGGCGGTGTCGAGGCAATGGGCTCGGCCATGGCCGAACGATACCCGGGAGCCGACAGCGTCGGCCGAGCCGAACCTGCGATCGCGCGGGGCCGCCTTGCCGCCGGCGCCCTCCGAAGCGGCCGCATCCGGCGGAGCGCGATCAGTCGGCGGCGCGCCGGGCGACGAAGATCGAGGCGCCCGACAGGAGGTCGACCGCCGCCGGTGTCGGGACCCCGGCCGCGGCGAAGAGCTCGACGTAGCCCGCGTGGGTGTGCATCGTCGTGCCCTGGAACAGCTCGTCGAGCTGGATGCCCCAGAGCAGCTCCGCCTGGAGCGACGGCTCGTCGTCCGGGTCCGGCGGCAGGCACCACTCGAGGACGACGAGCCGGCCGCCGGGGGCGACGGCCGCCCAGGCCGCCCGGAGGGACGCGACCGGGTCGGGCAGCTCGTGCAGCGCGTCCTGGACGTAGACGAGGTCGAACTCGCCGCGGTAGGGCATATCCGGGATCGTCCGGGCGTCGATCCGGATCCGGGCGTCGAGGCCGGCCTCGCTCACGCGGCGCCGGGCCCGCTCGACCGAATCGGGCTCGAACTCGACGCCGACGAGCTCGGTCGCCGGGAACCGCCGGGCGACGGCGATGAGCCAGCGTCCCCCGCCGCAGGCGACGTCGAGGACGCGGCCGCCCCGGGTGAGCGTCGCCGTCAGGTCGGGCAGCTCGGCGAGCCCCTCCTGGAAGAAGACGGCGATGTCCTGGACCGTCACCGCCTCGATCGCGCGATGGAAGCGCGGCGGCCGCTCGGTGATCGTCCGGCCGGTCCGGAAGAAGTCGGCGAGTCCGGCGTAGTCGAGGCTGGCGACGACCGCCACGACGAACTGGCCGCCGAGGTACTCCGGATGGGTGTCGTCGAGGAGGACCGCGGCGACGTCGTCGGCGACGCGCGCCCGCCCGTTGGCGAGCTCGACGAGGTCGCCGGCGTGGGCCGCCCGGAGCCAGGCCCGAACCGCCTCGGGCCGGCACTCCGCGTCGCGGGCCAGCTCGTCGGCGGTCAGGCCGGCCTCGCCTGCGGCCCGGATCCGAGCGAGCAGCCCGAGCTCCAGCCCGAGGTAGATCACCCAGCTGCGGTAGAAGCCGCCGACGCTGGCGGCGAGCTCCTCGAAGCGATCGGCCCGGCCCATGCGGGCGATTGTCGCACGGCCGGCGGCCGGTCCCCGGATCGGCGACGATGCGTTGCGGCAGCCCGGCGGGATCCGCCGGTCCGGCCGGCCGACCCGCAACCCGCGCCGCGATCGCGGTGTTCCGAAGGGCATGATGGACGAACGCTCGCCTGCCGACGCGCAGCTCGCCGCCCGCCTCGCGACCGATCTCGATGCGTCGTTCGAGGCCCTGGTCCTCGCCCACCAGGACCGTCTCTTCACGATCGCCCTCCGGACCGGCGGCGATCGCAACGATGCGGAGGAGCTCGTCCAGGACGTCTTCGTCCGAGCCTATCGCGCCCTCGCGGCCTGGCCGCCGGCGCGGATCCGCGAGGTCCGCCTGCGCGGCTGGCTGACGACGATCCTCCTCAACGCCGGCCGCAACCGAGCCCGGGTGAAGCGGGTTCCGACGACCGAACTGGCGTTCGATCCGGGGACCGAGCCCGGGGTGGACCCGCTCGCTCGCCGTGAGTCGCGCGAGACGTGGGCCCACCTGCTGGCCGGCCTCAGCCCGGCCCAGCGCACGGCCGTCGTCCTCCGCCACGTCGACGGGATGTCGTACGCCGAGATCGCGGCGGCGGTCGGCCGCCCCGAAGGAACCGTCAAGGCCCATGTCCATCGCGGACTGGCCGCCCTGCGCACCGCGCTCCTGGCCTCGGAGGGGCCGCCCGAAGAGCTACGAGCCGAGGAGATCCCCGCATGACCGACACGATCGATCCCGCCACGGAGGCCGGTCTGGCCGGTCTCCGCGAGCCGGCTCCGCCCGGACTCGCCCACGCCACCCTCGTCGCGGTCGGCCTGGCCGACAACTACGCGGTCATCGCGTCGCCCGTCGGGCCGCTCCGGGTCGCCTGGAACGGGCGGGGCGTGTCGGAGGTCGCGGGCGCGACCGACGACGCCTCGTTCGAGGCCCGGTTCCATGCCCGGACCGGTCGCCGCGCGGTCCGCCGCGACGCGCTGCCGGCCGCCCTCGCCCGGAAGATCGAGCGGCGCCTCGGTGGCGACCGCCACGTCCGGATCGACCTCGACCTGCGCGGGTCGACGCCGTTCGAGCAGGCGGTCTGGCTGAAGGCCCTCGAGATCCCCCGCGGCGAGGTCCGGCCCTACGGCTGGATCGCCGCCGAGATCGGGCGGCCGCGCGCCGTCCGCGCGGTCGGGACCGCGCTCGGCCACAACCCCGTGCCCCTGATCGTGCCCTGCCATCGGGTGGTTCGGAGCGACGGGATGATCGGCCAGTACTCGCTGGGCGGCCCGGAGAACAAGCGGACGATCCTGGCCGTCGAGGGCGCCGACCCGGACGGGCTCGAGAGCCTCGCCCGGGCGGGCGTCCGCTTCTTCGGCTCGGACACGACCCACATCTACTGCATGCCGACCTGCCGCGACGCGCGCCGGGTCACCGAGCGGCATCTCGTCCACTTTCCCTCGGCCAGGGCCGCGTCGGATGCCGGCTACCGGCCGTGCCGCCACTGCCGGCCGGCAGGGGCGCCCGCCGTCGCCTGAGCGGGCCCGTCCGGGTCCCGGAGGCGCGCCTTCGGCATGGGCTGGCGGCGGCCCGGATGCCGTCGTACACTGCCGCTACTTTGGACCAGCCGACTATGCCAACACGTCCGCGATCCCGACCCGCGTCGGCCGTGCTCGTGTGGACGGCGATCGTCATCCTGTACGTCGTCTGGGGCTCGACCTACCTCGGGATCCGCGTGGCGATCGGGTCGATCCCGCCGTTCGTGATGGCGGCGATCCGGTTCGCGATCGCCGGCGCCGTGATGCTCGCCGCCGTCGCCGTCGTCAACCGCGGGCGCGTGGCCCGGCCGACCGCCCGCGAGCTGCGCGACTGCTTCATCATCGGCGCGCTCCTGATGGGCGGCGGCATGGGCGCGGTCGCCTGGGGCGAGCTGACCGTGCCGTCGGGGATCGCCGGCGTGCTGATCGCGATGATGCCGGTCTGGGTCGCCCTCCTCGGCCGGGCGTTCCTCGGCGAGCGGCTGCCGCCGATGGCGATCGTCGGGGTGACGACCGGGATGCTCGGGGTGGTGATCCTCGTCGGCTCGGGGGTGGCCCTCGACCGGAGCCTCGACCCGGCCGGCGTCGCGGCCCTGATCTTCTCGCCGATCGCCTGGTCCGCCGGCTCCCTGTTCTCCGCCCACCGCGCTCGCCTGCCCCGGGACCCGTTCCTGACGACGGGCATCCAGATGGTGTCGGGCTCGGTCGTCCTCGCGGCGGCCGCGTGGGTCTCGGGCGAGGCCGCCGGCTTCCGGCCCGAGCTCGTGAGCCGCGATTCGCTCCTCGCCCTGGCCTACCTGACCGCCGTCGGCAGCCTGGTCGCGTTCACCGCGTACGCGTGGGTCCTGCGCCAGGCGCCCCTGCCCCTGATCGCGACCTACGCGTTCGTGAACCCGGTCGTCGCGGTCTTCCTCGGCTGGCTGATCCTCGACGAGTCCGTCACGCCGATCCAGCTCGTCGCCGGCGCCGTGATCGTCATCGGCGTCGCGCTCCTGATCGTCTCCCGGAACCGGATGCAGGCACCTCGACCCGCCGGCCGTCCGGCGCCGGGCGCCGCCGACGACGAGGCGATCGCGGTCGCCTGAGGCGCATGCCGTCTGCTCCCGCCGCGGAGCGATCGCCTCGCGCTCAGCCCGCCAAGCGGCCCTCGGCCAGCACCGTCCGGGCGACGCGCCGGGCGAGGGCCATGATCGTGATCATCGGGTTGACACCGATACCGGTCGGGAACAGCGAGCCATCCCCGACGTAGAGCCCCGGGATGACGGCGCCGCCGCGGGCCCGGACCCGGCCCGCCGGATCGCACGGCTCGGCGCGGGCCGCCCCCATCCGGGCGCTGCCCATCTGGTGGGCCGAGAACAGCGAGCCCCGGTTGGGCCGGAAGTCGAAGCGCCGCAGGGCGTCCTCGAACACGACGAACGAGCGTTCCTCCCGGCCGGGCGCGAAGCCGGTCCGGCCGTGCCAGCGCGGCGGCGTGCCGGCGGCGACGAGCTGCCGGGCGCCGGCGGCCCGCGCCATGCCGGCCATCGAGACGAGCGCGTGACGGAGCGTCGCGATCCCGTCCGCGTCGAGCGCGTAGTCGATCCTGGCCCGGCCCGACGGGGTCAGCCGGACCCGGCCCGAGCCGCCGTCGCGGGTGACGGCGATCAGGGGCGAGACGTGCCGGATTCGGCCCAGCAGCTCGGCGTGAGCCTCGGTTCCCTCCCACGGCAGGGCGAGGGCGATCAGCCCGGGATGCCCGGGGGCGGACTCGATCACGTACCCGTTGCGGCCGGCGGCGGGCCGGCTGAACTCCATCGAGCGGGCCGCCTGCATCGTGCCGCGCCACATCTCGATCGGGTCGTCGAAGATCCCGGCGATCACCGGCACCGGGTGGAGCCGAAGGTGGCGGCCGATCCCCGGATGGTCGAGCCCCGATCCGAGCAGGACGGCCGGCGTCCGGAGCGCTCCCGCCGCGACCACGACCTGCGGCGCGCGGACGACGAGCCGCCGCGTCCGCGGGCGAAGGGGATCGCCGGCAGGTCCGGGGAGCGGCAGTCCCGTGACGGGATCGACGAGCAGGAGGGCGGCCTCGACGCCGGCCGCTCGGCCGCCGTCGAGAAGGACCCGGGTGACGCGGGCCCGATCGACGATCCGCGCCCCGCCGGCCGCCGCCTCGGCGAGATGGACGCGCAGCGTCGACTGCTTCGTGCCCCGCGGGCAGCCGAACGGGCAGCTGCCGCAGTCGCCGCAGTCGGTCGCGTTGCGATGGGTCGGCGCGGCCTCCCAGCCGAGAGCGGCTGCGCCCCGCAGGATGACGCCGTCCTTCGGCGGGATCACCCGGGCCGGGGCGACCCCGAGCTCCCGCTCGAGCGTGGCCACGTCGGCGTCGAAGGCGGCGCCGTCGATGCCATCGATCCCGTGGTCGTTGGCCCACTCGGCCCGGACGTCGTCCGGGGCGGCAATGGACGTCATCCAGTTCACGAGCGTGCCGCCGCCGACCGCGGTGCCGGCCAGCATCGTGATCGCCCCGTCCCAGGTCGTCAGCAGCCCGTGGTTGAGGTACGCCCGCGAAAACGCGTCCAGCTCGTCGGTCGGGAGGTGGGCCTCGTCGAGGAACGGCCCGGCCTCCACGACCACGACCGCCCGGCCGGCGCGCGCCAGCTCCGCGGCGATCACGCCGCCGCCCGCGCCCGACCCGACGACGACCGCGTCCGCTTCGAGGACGATCGGCTCGTCGCCACCCGGGCCCGTCGGAGCATGGTGGAGGTCGAGCGGCACGATCGCCGCGAGCCGGGCCGTGACCGGCGGCCGATCGGGCCGGTAGCCGATCACCGCGTGGAGCGGGTTCGGCGCGCCCGGCGGCCCGGGGTCGGCGTAGGCGAGGAACGTCAGGAGCTTGCGGAACGCCTGGTAGACCGAGCGCCGCAGGCCGAGGCGCGAAGACGCCCAGTCGAGGAGCACCCGCTCGCGGTCCGCCGGCGAGCGGTCGCGGAACGCGACCGGCCGGCCGGTGAGGACGAGGTTCGCGATCGGCGACTCGAGGAGACGGAGGACCAGCCGGAGCTGGCGGACCTGGGCCGGATCAGCCGCCCGGGCCAGCCCCTCGGCGGCCAGGCTCGCCCGCCGCACCGCGCCGCCGCGGACGAACGTCTCGGCGAGCTCGGCCAGGGTCGCGAGCTCGGCGACCGACCAGCCCACGGCGGAGTCGCCGGGCGGCGGCGGTCCGGCGACGTGCGCCGCCCGGCCGGCCGGCTCAGCCACGCGCGCCGCGGCGCAGGGCGATGACGGCGCCGGCGAGGAGGCTGCCGGCGATCGCCGCCAGGACGACCCCGAAGCCCGCCGCCCGCGCGTTGCCGTTCAGCAGGCCGCCGACCACGACATGCCACAGCCCGAACGCCGTCGCCCCGGCGAGGACGACGACCGCGACCGTGAGCGCGAGGCGGACGGGGCCCCGGGCGGCGGTCACCGCGGGTCGGCGGCCGATCGCCCGGGCCGCTCCCAGCCCTGGGCCGGCAGGGGCTCGCAGCGAAGCGGCCGGTCCCGGCGGTAGCCGAGGGCGTACTCGGCCTGGATGATCGTGTGGAGCTGGCTCGTGCCCTCGTAGATCACGGCGGCCTTCGAGTTCCGCAGGTAGCGCTCCACCGGGAACTCGTTCGAGTAGCCGTTCGCGCCGTGGACCTGGATCGCGTCGAGGGCCGACTGGACCGCGTGCTCGGTCGCGTGCCACTTCGCGAGGGACGTCTCGCGGGTGTTCCGGAGGCCCTGGTTCTTCAGCCAGCCGGCGCGCCACACGAGGAGCCGGCCCATCTCCGTCCCGGCCGCCATCTTGGCGAGCAGCTGCTGGACGAGCTGGTGGCGGCCGATCTCCTGGCCGAACGTCGAGCGCTCGTGGGCGTACTTGAGCGAGGCGTCGAGGCAGGCCTGGGCCAGCCCGACGGCGCCCGCGGCGACGGTGTAGCGGCCCTGGTCGATCGCGCTCATCGCGATGAGGAACCCCTCGCCCTCCTCGCCGATCCGGCGGTCGGCCGGCACGACGCAATCGTCGAGGTTGATCAGCCCGGTGTTGCCGGCGCGGATGCCGAGCTTGCCGTGAAGCGTGCCCGTCGAGAGACCGGCCATCCCCCGCTCGAGGAGGAACGCCGTGACGCCACGCCAGCCCTTCGCCCGGTCGACCGAGGCGAAGACGAGGAAGTGGTCGGCGAGGTCGGCCAGGCTGATCCAGATCTTCTGGCCGTTCAGGCGGTAGCTCTCGCCGTCGCGGCGGGCCGTCGTCGCCAGGTTGGCCGCGTCAGTGCCCACGCCCGGCTCGGTCAGGGCGAACGTCGCCAGCTTCTCGCCGCGCGCCTGCGGCACGAGCCAGCGCTGCTTCTGCTCGTCGGTCGCCCACTGGAGAAGGGCCAGCGAGTTCAGCCCGACGTGGACGCTCTGGACGACCCGGAACGCGGTGTCGGCCCGTTCCAGCTCCTCGCACAGGATCGCGAAGCTCAGGTAGTCCATCCCCGAGCCGCCCCACGCCTCGGGGATCGGCGCGCCGAGAAAGCCCTGCTCCGCCATCTTCTCGAAGACCTCGCGATGGACCTCGGCGCCGGCATCCCAGTCGCGGATGTGGGGCAGGATCTCGGCCTCGGCGAAGGCCCGGGCGGCGCCCTGGACGAGGCGGTTCTCGTCGCTGAGCTGGAAGTCGACCATCGCCGAATGCTAGCCCGCGCATGCCGTGGTCGTCGCCGTGTTGCAATGCCGGCGGGCGCGGCGAGATCGCCCGCGGAGCGGCGGCCGTCGAAGATGAGGGCATGAGCCCGCTCGACCGCGCCCTCCCCGTCGGCGAGGCGCCCACAGCCTGGCGGCGGCGCCTGGCCGACGCCGCCGTCGTCGCCACCCCGCTCCTCGTCGGCGGGCTGAGCAGCGCCCTCACGATGGACGGCCTTCGCGTCTGGTACCGGACGATCCGGCGGCCCGCCTGGAACCCGCCCGACTGGGTGTTCGGCCCGGTCTGGACGACGCTCTACCTGATGATGGGCGTCGCCCTCGTCCAGGTCGTCCGATCCGAGGAGGATCGGGCCGCCCGTCAGCTCGGCCTCGGGCTGTTCGCGCTGCAGCTCGTCCTGAACTTCGGCTGGTCGTGGATTTTCTTCGCCAACCACGATCTCGGCGGCGCCCTCGTCGAGATCCTCGCCCTCTGGCTGGCGATCGCAGCGACGATCGCGGCGTTCGCCACGGTCCGCCGGTCGGCGGCGGCGCTTCTCCTCCCGTACCTCGCCTGGACGACGTTCGCGACGGCCCTCACCGCGGCGATCTGGAGCCTGAACCGCTGATCGCGGTGGCGGTTCGGCAGGCGACTGCAACCCTTTGCGTCGCCGGCGTCCGCGAGGTTGCGAGCGGATCCCCGTCAGCCTGGATCCGACCCCCGCGAAAGGAGCCCGTCGCGATGACGATGTCGCAGACCGATCGAGCCGCCACCACGAAGATGCAGGAGGGCGACGACTTCGTGTGCCCGAACTGCCAGTGCGAGATCCGGCTCCGCCACCACGGCGACCCCGCGAAGATGGAGCAGATGGGCGCCTTCACCTGCTGCTGCGGCACGCCGATGGAGAAGGAGCAGCGCGGAAGCTGAGCTGCGGCCGCCGCGACCACGCCCGGGCCGATGGCGGCTCGGGCGTGTTCCTATACTCGGCCGATGGACGAACCCGTCACCTCCGTCGCCGACCTCACCGACCTCGCCGCCCGGGCGAACCACCTGTCGCCCGTCCTCGGCCGCTACTTCGAGCGGAGCTGGAGCCATGGCGAGGGGCACCGCCTCTTCGACACGAATGGCCGCGGCTACCTGGACTTCGCGAACGGCATCGCCGTCACCGCCCTCGGCCACCGCCATCCCCGGGTCACGGCCGCGATCCACGCCCAGGTCGACCGCCTGATCGGTCCGACCGGGGCGATCGGCTACGCCGAGCCCGTCGTCCGCCTGGCGGAGCTGCTGGCCCGGACCTTCCCCGATCCGATCGACACGGTGATGTTCCTCAACTCCGGGTCCGAGGCGATCGACGGCGCGCTCAAGCTGGCGCGGCGCGTCACCGGCCGGCCCGGCATCGTCGCGTTCCGCGGCGGGTTCCACGGCCGGACGTTCGGGGCGACGAGCATCACGACGTCGAACATCAACTACCGGACCGGCTACGAGCCGCTCGTGCCGGGCGTCTACTTCGCCCCCTACCCGGCGGCGTACGCGGACTTCGACGACGACGAGGAGCTGGCGACGACGGCCTGCCTCCGGATCCTCGACTCCCTCTTCGCGTCCGTCATCGCGGCCACGTCCGTCGCGGCGATCGTCATCGAGCCCGTCCAGGGCGAGGGCGGCTACATCCCGGCCCCGCCGGCGTTCCTGCGCGGTCTCCGAGAGCGATGCGACGAGCACGGGATCCTCCTCGTCGCCGACGAGGTCCAGACGGGCTATGGCCGGACCGGCCGGATGTGGGCGTTCGAGGCGGCGGGCATCGTCCCGGATGTCGTCGCGGTCGCCAAGGCGATCGCGAACGGCCTGCCGCTCTCGGCGATCGCCACCCGTCGCGAGCTCCAGGAGCGCTGGGGCCGGAGCGCCCACGGCTCGACGTATGGCGGCAATCCGGTCGCCTGCGCCGCGGGGATCGCGGTTCTCGAGACGATCGCGGACGAGGATCTCGTCGCGAACGCCGCGGAGCGTGGCCGCGAGCTGTCCGCCGGCCTGGCGCGCCTGAAGGCCGAGGACGACCGGATCGGGGATGTCCGCGGACCGGGCCTGATGGTCGGGGTCGAGCTCGTCCGCGATCGCGCGACGCGCGAGCCGGACGGCGACCTTGCGACCGCGCTCGTCGCCCGATCGGCCGAGCTCGGACTGCTCGTCCTGTCGTGCGGGATTGCCCACCAGGTGGTGCGCTGGATCCCCCCGATCGATGCGACGGCCGCCGAGGTCAGCGAGGCCGTCGAGATCTTCAGCGAGGCGCTCCGGACGGTCTGAGCCGGGCGCCCCACCCCTGGCCACCGCACCGGGCGGCGGCGCGGCCCGTGCCCGGGACATGACGAAGCGCCCGCCGGCGGAGCGGGCGCCTCGATGGATGGTGCGACCTGGCGGGCGGCTCGGCCGCCCCGGGAGCTAGCGGTTCTGGGCGAGGAACTTCATGACGTCGTCGAGCCGGAAGCGACGGTCACCGCGCTTGCAGACCCGGTAGAACGGAAGCTCGCCGCGATCCCCGAGCCGCTTCACGGTGTTGACGTGGAGGTGGAGCATCTCGGCGACTTCCGTCGCCGTGAGCATCGGCCCGAGTTCGTTGACGGCCATGGACCCCATATGGTCGTTGCCTCTCTGTCGGTGTTTCGTGGCGTCCGCATCCGTGGGGTGGCCAGAGGTGGAGTGCGGCTCGCTGATGGGCGGAGCGTAGGGGTCGGGCGCACCGGTCGCCAAGCCGTACTTTGGGCTAGTCGCTGGTACCACGGGGTGGTCCGCCACCGAGCGGAGGAGAGGCGACGCGCGCGGACCGCCTGGGGGTGTTCCGCGGCTGAACGCGGCCACTCGACCGACGTCCCTGGGCGCCCGCGCCGTCTCATGCGGCTCTCAGCAGCCTCTCCGATGCTCGTTCATGCACCCGGCCGCGGGTCGATCTCCTCCTCCCAGACCCGCGGCCGGGACTCCTCCTCCCCCGTTCTGGCACGATCCACCCACCAGCCATGAGTAGTCACCCCATCGAGTCCGACGGCCGTCGAGTCAGCGAGGACCACAGCCCCCATGAAGATCCTCCTCGTCGAGGACGACGAGCGTCTCAGCCGGTCGCTCGCGCGGCTCCTCGAACAGGACCGCCACAACGTCGAGATCGCCGCCGACGGCGCGACCGGCATCGACGTCGCGCTCGGCGAGAACGGGATCGACGTCGTCATCCTCGATCTCGGGCTGCCCGACATCTCGGGGCTCGAGGTCGCCCGGCGGATCCGGTCGGCGCGGCGCGAGCTGGCGATCCTCATGCTGACCGCCCGCGACACCGTGAACGACCGGGTGGTGGGGCTCGACGCCGGGGCCGACGACTACCTCGTCAAGCCCTTCGCCTACGACGAGCTCGCCGCCCGCCTCCGGGCGCTGGCACGACGCTCCGAGGCCGCCGCGAGGCGGCCCGAGCCGCGGCTCGTGGCCGGCCCGATCGCGCTCGACGAGGCGACCCGCGCGGTCACGATCCACGACCGGCCGATCGACCTCAGCCCGCGCGAGTTCTCGCTCCTCGAGTCGCTCCTGCGGCACCCCGGCCAGGCCCTCAGCCGCGACCAGCTCCTCGACCAGGCGTGGCCCTTCGGCGTTGCCGTCACCCCGAACGCCGTCGACGCGTACGTCCACTACCTGCGGACCAAGCTCGGCAGCGAGGGCGACCGGATCGAGACCGTCCGCGGCGTGGGGTACCGTCTGAACAATGCCTGACGGAGCGCCGGCGGCCCTCGGCGGCGACCCGGCGGACGAGCGCGCCCTCGCCGCCGACGGTCGGCTGATCCGCGGCGTCCGCTGGCGGCTCGTCCTGTGGAGCGCCCTCTCGACCCTCGTCGTGCTGGCCGTCCTCGGGGCGGCGCTCTACGGGACGGTGGCGCAGTCGCTGGCGTCCACCGGGGTCCAGGTCCTGGCCGACCGGACGAACCAGATCGTGGACATCCTCGAGAACCCGCGCGGGCGCCCGGGACCCGAGTACGGGTTCATCTTCGGCGGCGACTCGAGCGGGACCTACGCCTTCGCCGCCGACGCCGACGGCACGAACGTCACGCGCGGGATCCAGCTGCCGGCGGGCCTGCCGGTCCTCGATTCGATCCACGCCGCCGTGCGGACCGGCTCCGATCTCCGCTCCGCCACCGTCGGCGACCTGCCGGTGCGGGCGATGACCGAGCGGGCGTCCAGCTCGATCGGCGACGTCTACGTCCAGGTGATCCAGGACCGCTCCGCGGAGCAGCGGACGCTGGACACGATGCTGAACGTGCTGCTCCTCGGCGGCGCCGTCGTCGTCCTGGTCGCCGGCGGGTTCGGCGCCGTCTACGCCCGCCGCGCCCTCGTCCCGATCCGCGAGTCGCTCGTCCAGCAGCGCGCGGCGCTCCGCCGCCAGCGCGAGTTCGCCGCCGACGCGAGCCACGAGCTGCGAACGCCGTTGACCGTCATCCGCAGCTCCGTCGAGCACCTCCGGAGGAACCGGCCGACGGACGGCGGCGAGGCGAGCGCGGAGGCCCTCGACGACATCGACGCCGAGGTCGGCCACCTGACCGACCTGGTCGAGGACCTCCTCCTGCTCGCCCGGTCCGATTCGGGGGCGATCGCCCTGACCCGCCTCCCGATCGATCTCGGCGACGTCGCCGCGGACGGCGCCGGCGCGCTCGTCAACACCGCTGCCGAGCGGGGCGTCCACCTCGCCCTCGATCCCGAGCCGGCGATCGTGGAGGGCGACCGCGCCCGCCTCCGCCAGCTCACGGTCATCCTCGTCGACAACGCGATCCGTCATGCGCCCCGCGGCGGCAGCGTCCGCGTCCGGATCCGCGGCGACCGGCGCGAGGTCACGCTCCAGGTTGACGACGACGGCCCCGGCATCCGGCCGGCGGACATGCCGCACGTCTTCGAGCGCTTCTGGCGCGCTCCCGGCTCGAGCGCGGGCGGGACGGGGCTCGGCCTGGCGATCGCCAAGTCGATCGTCGACCTCCACGACGGCCGGATCGTCGTGACGAACCGGCCGGAGGGCGGGGCGCGGTTCATCGTCCGCCTGGCGGCGGCCGGCGGCCCGCCCGTGGCGGAGACGCCGGCTGGATCGCTCCTCGCCACCGACCAGCCCGGCTGAGGCCGTCCCGCGGGGCGAGGCTCTCAGGACCGCCTCAGAGGCGACCTCGACGATCGCCTCGACCGCAGCGGTCGACCTTCCCTCGCCGCATCCAGCCAGTGGAGTCCCCATGAACGACGAGACCCGCGAGACCCGACCCTTCCCGACCGACCCGATCGCCCCCGTCGACGCGTCCCTCGACGGCGCGCCGCCCGAGGCGCCGGCCGCGTCCTTCAGCGGCCGGACGCCGCGCAAGTCGGACGCCGTCCGCGCCGGGATGCTCGTCGGCACCGGCCTCGTGGTCGCGATGGGCGCGGCGGTGGCGATGGGCGCGTCCCCGTCAGCGGCGCCCTCGGGTGCCGCGCAGCCCCAGACCGTGCCCGGCGGAGGCGGCGGCACCGTTCCCGGCCTGCCCGGGTTCGGCCGCGGCGGGCCCGGCGGCCAGGGCGTCGGGCCCGGCGGACCGGGCGGGATCGCGGGCCGCGGGTTCGCGGGCCGCGGGTTCGGCGAGGTCTCCGTGACGGCGGTCTCCGGCTCGAGCGTGTCGCTCGCGACCGACGACGGCTGGACGCGGACGATCGCGGTGACGAGCGCGACGACGATCACGAAGGGCGGCGCGGCGGCGACCCTCGCCGATCTCGCCGTCGGCGACGCGATCCACTTCCGCGAGACCCGCAACGCCGACGGCTCGTACGCGATCACCGCGATCGAGATCGTCCAGCCGCAGGTCGCCGGGACCGTGACCGCGGTCGGCAGCGACACGATCACGATCACCCTCCGTGACGGCACGAGCCGGACGATCCGGACGACCGGCTCGACCGCCTACCACCTCGAGCAGGCCGACGGCAAGCGGGCCGACGTGACCGTCGGCTCGACGATCGTCGCGACCGGCGAGAAGGCCACCGACGGGACACTGACCGCCAGCTCCGTCTGGGTCCGCCTGCCGCACGTCATCGGCACGGTCACGGCCACCGCCGCCGACTCGATCACGATCAGCCGCCCGGACGGCACGACGGTCACCGTCCACGTCGGCTCCGCGACGACGATCCGCGTCGCCGGGATCGACGCACCGAAGCTGTCGGACGTCAAGACCGGGATGACGGTCGTCGTCGAGGGCACGCAGCGCGCCGACGGCTCGCTCGACGCCGCCGAGATCGGCGCCGGCGTGGCCGGCATGGGCGGCAGGGGCCTCGGCAGGGGGCACGGCGGGCCCGGCTTCGCGCCCGACGAATTGCCGTCGCCGGCCGCCTCGAGCGGCACGGAGGGCTGACGGCGAGCCTGCCATCAGCCACTGACGCGACGCGCGGGACCGGACCCCGGTCCCGCGCGTTCTTGGCCGCCGACGGGCAACGCCGGCCGGGCCGGCGGGCGCCGCCGCCGTCCGCATCTCGGGCCGGGCGTCTCAGGACCTTCTCACTCGCCCGCGGTTCCATCAGACGTGACACGATCTGACCGATCCGCGACCGGAGACTCTCGACCATGACCTCGTACGATCCCAACCAGCCAGGCGACCCGTTCTCCTCGCGGCCCGCCCCGGACGCTCCTGCCGATGCAGGGCACGCGGCTCCCCCGGCACCGGCGGCGCCCTGGTCGGCACCGGCCGAGCCTGCCGCCAGCCCGTGGGCCTCACCGGCCGCGCCCGGAGCCGACATGACCGCCGCGCCCGGCGCGGAGTCTCGCGCCGCCGGCCCGACCGACTGGGCAAGCGCCGCGCGCCAGCGCGTGGCCGACCCGGCCGCGTGGTCGTGGCACGATGCGGACCCCGCGACGGGCGGGTCGCCGTTCGCCACACGGCAGGCGGATGTCCCGTCGCAGCCGGCTCGGACCGGCGGCGGAGGGCGGACCCTCGGGACGGTCGTCGCGGCGGCGATCCTGTCCGCGGTCCTCGCCTCCGGCGGAACGGCCGCGCTCGTCGGGGTCCTCCGGCCGGAGGCCGCCGCACCGGCCGCCTCGACGGCGCCGAACGCGGCGGTGACGAACACCGGCGGGACGACGACCGTCCAGCACGAGGACATCACCGATGTCGTCGCCGCCGCCCGCGACTCGGTCGTGACCCTGACGTCGCAGATCGGCGGCGGGCCCGGCCGGTTCGGCGGCACCGCGACGGGCGTCGGATCGGGCATCGTCCTGACCGCCGACGGCTACGCGCTCACGAATCGCCACGTCGTCGAGGGCTCGGAGTCGCTGACGGCGACCCTGGCCGACGGCTCGTCCTTCCCGGCGACCGTCGTCACCCTGTCGGACACCCAGGACCTCGCCCTCGTGAAGATCGACGCGACCGGGCTCAAGCCGGCGACGATCGGCGACTCGGCGACGATCCAGGTCGGCCAGACCGCGATCGCGATCGGCAGCCCGCTCGGGACCTACACCGAGACCGTGACGAAGGGGATCGTGTCGGCGCTGGATCGGACGATCACGGTCCAGGACGAGCAGACCGGGCGGCCGGTCAGCCTGTCCGGCCTGATCCAGACCGACGCCGCGATCAACCCCGGCAACAGCGGCGGACCGCTCCTCGACGCGGCCGGCCAGGTCATCGGCGTCAACACCGCGACCGCCTCGAGCGCCGAGGGTCTCGGCTTCGCGATCCCGATCAAGGAGGCGGCCAGCCTGATCGCCCAGGCTCGCGCGGCATCCGTCGCCTGACCCCCGCCGAGGCGCGCCGACCCGCGCGGCGAGTCGGCTGCGGCGGAGCGGTCGTCTTCGTCTAGGTCGCTCGCGCCAGCCCGGCGGCCGCCTCCGCGATGACCACGTCCTCACGGGCCGCGATCCCGAGGACGGCCGGCCCCGACCGGCCGGGAGCGACCCAGTCGCTGCTCGCCGAATGCCCGGCGCCCGAATCGATGGATCCGGCCTCCCGCGCCTCGTCGACGAGCCGCGAATCGACGCCGAGCGGTCCCAGCCGGGCGAGGATCCGCTCCCGGATCGGCCCGGAATGCTCGCCGATCCCACCCGTGAAGACGATCCCGTCGAGGCGCCGGAGGGCGGTGGCAGCGGCCGCGATCCCGCCGGCGGCGCGCCGCACGAACACCGCGAGCGCGAGCCGCGCCGCCTCGTCGCCGGTCGCCTCGGCCGCCAGCAGGTCGCGCACGTCGGCCGAGCGACCCGACAGACCGAGCAGCCCGGACCGATGGTCGAGGTCCTCGCCGAGCTCCGCGACGGTTCGCCGCCCCGAGCGGAGCAGCGATAGCAGGATCCCCGGATCGAGCGAGCCCGCCCGGGTCCCCATGACGAGGCCCTCGAGCGGCGTCATCCCCATCGACGTCTCGACGGACCGGCCGCCCTCGGCCGCGGTCACCGAGCAGCCGCTGCCGAGATGGGCGACGACGACACCGAGCTCGGCGGCCGGCCGCTCGAGCAGCTCGGCCGCCCGGCGGACCGACCAGGCGACCGAGAGCCCGTGGAAGCCGAAGCGGCGGACCCCCCAGTCGGCCGCCCAGCGGCCGGGCACCGCGTAGCGGATCGCGTCGTCCGGCAGGCTCGCGTGGAACGCGGTGTCGAAGGCCGCGACGTGGGTCGCGTCGGGGAGGATTCGCCGCGCGGCGCGGATCGTGTCGGCGGCGACGGGGTTGTGGAGCGGCGCCAGCTCGGCCAGGTCCTCGATCGCGGCGACGACGGCGTCGTCGACGAGGACGGGCGCGACCAGCCTCGTTCCCCCGTGGACCACCCGGTAGCCGACCGCCTCGATCGATCGCGGGGCGATCCCGGCCGCGGCGAGGCGATCCAGGGCGGCTTCGACGACCGCCGTCCGGTCGCGGGCCCGGCTGGCGTCGGCGCCGCGGTCGACCTCGATCGCGGCGAGCGGCGCCCGGTCGGGGGGCTCGAGGACGACCGCCTTGAGGGTGCTCGAGCCCGGGTTGAGGACGAGGACCCGCACGCCGCCGCCGGCGCTCAGAAGGGCCAGGTCCAGTCGCGGATGTCGGCCGGGTCGTCGCCGGTCTCGCGGGCGTACGCCCAGGCCCGGGCCCGCTCCGCGACCATCCGGGCGCGGACCTCTGCCGCGCGCTCGCCGAGCCCGGGCACTCGGTCGATGACGTCCATGACGAGGTGGTAGCGATCGAGGTCGTTGCGCATCACCATGTCGAACGGGGTCGTGACCGTCCCCTCCTCCTTGTAGCCCCGGACGTGGAGGTTGTCGTGATTCGTCCGGCGGTAGGTCAGGCGGTGGATGAGCCACGGATAGCCGTGGTAGGCGAACACGATCGGGCGGTCCTGGGTGAAGAGGGCATCGAAGGCAGGATCGCTCAGGCCGTGGGGGTGCTCGCTCGCGGGCTGGAGGCGCATCAGGTCGACGACGTTGACGAACCGGACCCGGAGGTCGGGCAGCTCGGTCCGGAGGATCGCCGCCGCCGCGAGCATCTCGAGGGTGGGCACGTCGCCGGCGCAGGCGAGGACGACGTCCGGCTCGCCGACGCCGGTGCCGGCCCAGTCCCACGCACCGATGCCCGCGGCGCAGTGGCGGACCGCGTCGTCCATTGCCAGGAAGGTCGGCGCCGGCTGCTTGCCCGCGACGACGACGTTGATGTAGTGGCGCGACCGCAGGCAGTGGTCGGCGACCGACAGGAGGGTGTTCGCGTCGGGCGGCAGGTAGACCCGGATGACCACCGCCTTCTTGTTGACGACGTGGTCGATGAAGCCCGGGTCCTGGTGGCTGAAGCCGTTGTGGTCCTGCCGCCAGACGTGGCTCGTGAGCAGGTAGTTCAGCGACGGGAGCGGCTTCCGCCACGCGATCTCGCGGGTCATCTTCAGCCACTTCGCGTGCTGGTTGACCATCGAGTCGACGATGTGGATGAAGGCCTCGTAGCAGTCGAAGAGGCCGTGCCGCCCGGTCAGGGTGTAGCCCTCGAGCCAGCCCTGGCAGTTGTGCTCGGACAGGACCTCGATGACCCGGCCGGTCCGGGCAAGGCCTTCGTCGGTCGGGAGGATCTCCTCCTGCCAGGCACGGTCGGTCGCCTCGAACACGGCCCCCAGCCGGTTCGATGTGGTCTCGTCCGGGCCGAAGATCCGGAACGTGGTCGGATTGGCGCGGATGACGTCGCGCAGCCAGCCGCCGAGGACCCGGGTCGCCTCCGCGATCGTCGTCCCCGGCGTCGTGACGGCCACCGCGTGGTCGCGGAAGTCGGGCAGGACGAGGTCGGCCGCGTCCCGCCCGCCGTTCGTGACCGGGTTCGCGCTCAGGCGACGCTCGCCGCGCGGCGACAGGGCGAGGATCTCCGGCCGCGGCGTCCCGCCGGCGTCGAAGAGCTCCTCCGGGCGATAGCTCCGGAGCCAGCGCTCGAGCAGGGCGCGATGCTCCGGGTTGCCGCGGACGTTTCCGAACGGCACCTGGTGTGAGCGCCAGCTGCCCTCGGTCGGTAGCCCGTCGACCTCCTTCGGGCCCGTCCAGCCCTTCGGGGTGCGGAGGACGATCGCCGGCCAGATCGCCCGCTCGTCGGACCCTTCGGAGCGGGCCCGGCGCTGGATCGCGGCGACGGCGTCGAGGGCCCGATCGAGGGCAGCCGCCATCGCCGGGTGGACGGCGGCCGGGTCGTCCCCGGCGACGATGATCGGGTCGTAGCCGTTGCCGCGGAAGAAGGCGACCAGCTCGTCCTCCGGGATCCGGGCGAGGATCGTCGGGTTGGCGATCTTGTAGCCGTTCAGGTGGAGGATCGGGATGACCGCGCCGTCGGTCCGCGGGCTGAGGAACTTGTTGCCATGCCAGCCGGCCGCGAGCGGCCCGGTCTCTGCCTCGCCGTCGCCGACGACGCAGAAGACGGTCAGGTCCGGCGAATCGAACGCGGCCCCGTAGGCGTGCGAGAGGGCGTAGCCCAGCTCGCCGCCCTCGTGGATGCTGCCGGGCGTCTCGGGGGTGACGTGCGAGCCGATGCCGCCGGGGAACGAGAACTGCTTGAACAGCTTCGCCATGCCCGGCTCGTCCATCGTGATGTCCGGGTAGCGCTCCGTGTAGGTGCCCTCGAGCCAGGCGTTCGCCACGGCCGCCGGACCGCCATGGCCCGGCCCGATGATCCAGATCGCGTCGAGGTCGCGGGCCGCGATCACCCGGTTCAGGTGGGCGTTGATGAAGTTCAGCCCGGGCGTCGTGCCCCAGTGGCCGAGGAGGCGGATCTTGACGTCCTCGGCCATGAGCGGCTCGCGCAGGAGGGGGTTGGCGAGGAGGTAGATCTGGCCGACCGAGAGGTAGTTCGCGGCCCGCCACCACGCATCGAGGGTGGCGATCTCGGCCGCGTCGAGCGGGGCCGTCGAGGGCAGCGGGGCGGGTGTGGCCATCGGGCGTCCTTCCGGTCGGCGGGCCTGGGCAGAATGGCGCCGCCGACGACGACAGCCTAGCGAACGACCGCGACGCGCGCAGGCGCCCGCTCGCCGCCTGGCGGGTCGGGAGTGGCGCCGTCGGACCCTGGCGCGGCGTCCGCCCAGAGCGGCAGGGTCTCCGGCCCGGCGACGGCCGAGCCGATCCCGGCCATCACGGGCACGCCGCCCCGGCTCGGGCGCGGGACGCCGCCTGCGATCGGGCGCGGCAGGCCGCCCGGCCACGGGTCCGGGGACGCGCCGAGGATTCGGGCGACGAGATCCGGCCGGCCGAGGGCGAGCTCGTCGATCAGCTCGTCGACGAGGCGGCCGAGGGCGTGGTCGACGGCCTCCCGGATCGGCCCCGCGATCGCCGACCGGGCCCACGCCCGGTCCTCCGCTGAGCGGAGGGCCATCGGTCCGAGGTCGAGGGCGTCGACGACCACGTCGAAGGCCGCCCGGCTCAGCCGCGTCCGGGCATAGTCGGTCAAGATCAGGTGCTCGATCGCGCGTCGGCGGCGCGCCGTGGCGGTCGCCATCGTCCGGACCCTCCTCGCCGCGCCGGTGACCGGCCGGCAGACGACATTCAGCCAGGCTGACGGTACGCCGGGGACCGTGCGCCGCCATGAGCCGTTCAGCCCGACTCGCGCGCGGACCGGACGGTTCGATCCGATCGGACCGCCGGGTCGGGCCGTTGAGCCCATCGCCCCCGAGACCGCGCGGGGCTACGGTCGAGCCATGAACCGCTCCCCGTCGCTCGTTCCGATCGCGCCCGCCCAGGCGCCGCCTGCCGTCGGCGCACGCTCCGCCGCCGACATCGTCGTCCGGCGGATCGTCGCCGCCGACCACGACGGGCTCTGCCGGTTCTACGCCGGCCTGTCGGAGGAGAGCCGGCGGACGCGCTTCCTCGGACCGACGAACGGGATCGGCGACGGCCAGTCCACCTACTTCTGCACGCCCGACCACGCCCACCGCGAGGGATTCGTCGCCGTCTCCGTCGTCGAAGGCAGGGGCGACGGCGAGCAGATCGTCGGCCACGTGTGCGTCGAGCCTGACAACCCCGAAACGGCCGAGGTCGCGGTCGCCGTCGCCGACGACCTCCAGGGTCGCGGCATCGGGCGGCGCCTCGTCGACGCCGCGGTCGCCTGGGCCCGCCGCGACGGGATCCGGACGCTGACGGCCACGATGCTCGCCGACAACCCGGCGATCCAGCGACTGCTGACCGGCCTGGGCCTGCCCAGCGTCGCCGTCGCCGTCGGCGCGGGCGTCGTCGAGGTCCGGATCGATCTCGGAATCGTGCGCTCCGCCGCCTGACCGACCGCCCAGCCGCTCGCAGATCGGCCCGTGAGGGGAACGGTCCGTTCGGCCCGCCCCCGGGTGACCTCGGACTGTCGCCGCCCGACTGACGCGGGCCCATGCTCGGATGTGGAACCGGCACCAGCCGCCGACGCGCGAGCCGCCGGCCCCGCAACGGAGGTCGATCTCATGAACCGCATCCTGTTGGCATACGACGGCAGCGAGCCTGCCGTTCGGGCACTCGAGACGACCGTCGAGCTGGCAACGAAGTTCGGGGCGTTCGTCGGCGTGATCAGCGTGGTCCCGATCCGGGCGATGGCCATGGGCGTCGACCCGTGGGACGATCGCGAGGTCCATGCGGACGAGCTGCGGGACGCGCAGGAACGGCTCCGCCAGCGCGGCATCGAGCCCGAGCTGATCGAGCCGTACGGCGATCCGGCCTGGACGATCGAGCGCATCGCCGCCGAGCGCAACTTCGACACGATCGTGATCGGCTCGCGCGGGCAGGGCGCCCTCGGCCGGTTCTTCGCCGGCAGCGTCAGCGAGCACGTCGCCACGCACACCGACGCGACCGTCATCGTCACCCACTGAACCCTGGCTGCGCCGCGGTCGCGCGCACCGGAGGCCATCCGCCGAAGAACGCGACCCGGAGGGGAGCGGCACCCTCGACGCCGCCCGTCTCGGCGGGCGGCGTCGTCGCGTCCGGGGGCCGTGGTTCGCCGGCGGGCGGCGTCGTCGCGTCCGGGGGCCGTGGTTCGCCGCCGGATGGCCGGTCCCGGCGGGCCGTTCGGCCCCTCCCCGGCGGCCGTGACGGCACTGGTGCGCATGTGCGCATGAATTGATGCTCGGCTCATGGACGAGATCGAGAGCCTCCAGGCCGAGATCATGCGGACGCTCGCCCACCCGCGACGCCTCCAGATCATCCACCTCCTGGCGACCGGTCCGGTCGACGTCGGCCGGATCGCCGATGACCTCGGGATCAGCCAGCCGAACGCCTCGCAGCACCTCGCCGTCATGCGCGCGGTCGGAGTCGTCGAAGCCGAGCGCCATGGGCGCGCGGTCAGCTATCGGCTGAGCGACCCGGAGGTCGTCGCCGCCTGCAGCCTGATGCGCGGCGTGCTGGCGCGGCGGCTGGCGCGGCTGGCCGGCCTCTCGGATGCCGCCGGGTCGCGCGTGACCCCGCGCGGTGCGGAGGAGACCCGTCCGATCGATCCCGCCGACCGGCGACCGGCCGCCGAGGCCGCCCTCCCACCCCCCGCCGCCAACCGGCCGATCGCGCTCGCGACGGCCACCACGAGGTGACCCGATGGACGAGCCCCTGAATCTGATCCTGTTCTCCGGGACGGACGACAAGCTGCAGGCCGCCGCGGTCCTGAGCGCCGGCGCCGCCGCACTCGGCCGGCCGGTGAACGTCTTCCTGCAGTACTGGGCGCTCGATGCCTTCCGGGCCGACCGGATCGACCGCAATCACGGCCTCGCCCCGGAAGCCGGCGAGGAGGGTCGCCGCCAGGTCGACGCCCTGGCCGCGGCCGGGCAGCAGACGTGGGCCGAGACCTTCCGCCAGGCGAAGGAGATCGGCGGGATCGACATCGAGGCCTGCTCCCTGTCGATGGACCTGCTCGGGATCGGCCCCGGCGACCTCGACCCGCTGGTCGACGGCGTCGAGGGCGTCACCGCCTTCCACCTCAACGCGGGCAACGGACCGCTCGTCTTCATCTGACCGCGCAGCGGTCCCTGCCGAAGGAGGCACCCATGGCTCTGATCCAGATCGACAAGACCCTCGACGCGCGGGGGCTCGCCTGTCCCATGCCGATCGTCAAGACGGCCCAGCTGATGAAGACGATGACGTCGGGCGAGACCCTCGAGGTCCTCTCGACCGATGCCGGCTCCGTCAAGGACTTCGCCGCCTGGTCGCGGACGACGGGCAACGCGCTCCTCGAGTCCGACTCCGACGCGGTGACCTACCGCTTCGTCCTCCGGAAGGCCTGAGTGACCCCGATGACCCTCGTCGCAGAACCACCCGTCGTCGAACCGCTCGTCGCCGAGCCGACCAGCCCGCCGCCGGCCCCGGCCGTCGAGCCGGCTCCCGAGGCGATCGAGACCCCGACCAAGCAGATCGTGATCGTGAACTGGTCGGGCGAGCTCGACCGGATCTGGCCGACCCTGATCCTCGCCTCCGCCGCGACCGCGTCCGGCGTCCAGTGCAAGGTCTTCGTGACCTTCTGGGGCCTCCTGCCCTTCGTCAAGGACGGGATCCGGATCACCGGCGGCAACTGGATGCAGCGGATGCTGTCCGCGATGCAGCGGCCGGGGATCGACCACCTCAAGCTCAGCAAGATGAACTTCATGGGCATGGGCCCGTGGATGATGGGCACCCTCCGCAAGCAGTACCAGATCGCCTCGCCGCGCGAGCTGCTCGAGGCCTGCCAGGCGCTCGGCGTCGAGTTCATCCCGTGCCAGATGTCGATGGACATGTTCGGGCTGAAGCGCGAGGACCTGATCGACGGCATGGCCGACCCGGCCGGCGCCGCGACGGCGATCGAGATCATGACCGAGGCCAACGCCTCGCTCTTCATCTAGGAAGGAACGAGCGATGCTCGACACGACTCCGGCCGCCCCGACCGGCGAGACGGCCGCCACCCGCACGATCGACGCCCGCGGGAGCTACTGCCCGGGGCCGCTGATGGAGCTCATCCGGGCCATCCGCGAGGCCCAGGTCGGGGACGTCCTGGCCGTGCTCTCGTCCGACAACGGCAGCCGTTCGGACATCCCGAAGTGGATCGAGAAGGCCGGCCATCGTCTCGTCGGCGTCACCGCCCGCGACGGCTTCGACGAGATCGTCGTCGAGAAGATGCGCTAGGTGGGTTCGATGGATCGCATCCTGATCCTCGGCGGCGGCGTGGGCGGCACGCTGACCGCCAACCTGCTCGCCCGCAAGCTGCGGCGCCAGCTGAAGTCCGGGACGGCGGAGATCACCGTCGTCGACACCTCGGGCGAGCACGTCTACCAGCCCGGCTTCATGTACATCGCGATGGGCGGCGAGCGGGCCGCCAACCTCCACCGGCCCGAGCGCGGGCTCCTCGACCAGCGCGTCAAGCTGATCGTCGGGACCGTGATCCGCGTCGACGCCGAGGCCCACACCGTCGATCTCGCCGGCGGCCAGTCCCTGCGCTGGGACGAGCTCGTCCTCGCGACCGGATCGCGAATCGTCCCCGAGGCGATCGAGCACTTCGACTCGGAGGCCCACCACTTCTACAGCGCGGAGGCCGCGGCGAACCTGCGGGCGGCGCTCGACCGGTTCACCGGCGGGCGGATCGTCATCGGGATCGCCGGCATGCCGTACAAGTGCCCGCCGGCCCCGCTCGAGGTCTCGTTCCTCATCGAGAGCGAGCTCCGCGAGCGCGGGATCCGGGACAAGACCACGATCGACTTCTGCTCGCCGATCGGGCGGGCGTTCACGATCGAGAGCGTCTCCGACATGGCGACGCCGATCCTGGCCGAGAAGGGGA
The DNA here is from genome assembly GCA_963710105.1 of uncultured Chloroflexia bacterium. Classification (GTDB taxonomy): domain Bacteria; phylum Chloroflexota; class Limnocylindria; order Limnocylindrales; family CSP1-4; genus CF-46. Next base: position 835,178 of record CAVPYV010000001.1, on the reverse strand, counting down.
TCGAGCTCCACACGTTCTTCAACGTCGAGGCGATCGATCGCGACCGCAAGGTCGTGGTCAGCCTCGAGGGCGAGGAGCTGCCGTACGACCTCCTGATCCTCGTCCCGCCGCACAAGGGCCAGCAGTTCCTGATCGACTCGGGCCTCGCCCCGGCGCCGGGCGGCTGGCTGCCGACCGACCGTGAGACGCTCAGCGTCGGCGGCCGGGCGGACGTCTTCGCCCTCGGCGACGCGACGGACCTGCCGCTCTCGAAGGCCGGCTCGACCGCCCACTTCGAGGCACCGGTCGTCGCCGAGCGGGTCGCGGCGGCGGTCCTCGGCCGCGAGCCCGACGGCAAGCACGCCGAGTACCACGGCAAGGTGATGTGCTTCTTCGAGATCGGCGACGGGAAGGGCACCCTCCTCCAGTTCGACTACGCCCACCCGCCGAAGCCGCCGAAGCCGAACCGGCTCTGGCACCTCGGCAAGATCGTCTTCAACAAGACCTACTGGCACACGGTCCCGAAGGGTCGGGTCTGACCGCCAGGCCGACCCGCCGAGCCCCGGTCAGCGCGACCGGGCCGAATCCAGCCCTCCAACGGGCGACGACCCGCCGACCACACGGCGGGTCGTCGAGTGTCCGGGATCCGGGGTTGCCGGCCGGGGCGGCGCGCGGAGACGGGCTGATGGGCGGCGGCGGGCCGGGCGTCAGATCGAGTGGGTCTTGCGAGCCTCGAACCGGAGCGCGTCGCGATGGTCCGGATGGGCGATCGCGATCAACGCCTCGACGCGCTCGCGGATCGTCCGGCCGAACAGCTGGGCGACGCCGTACTCGGTGACGACCGTCCGAACGTGGGCCCGGGTCGTGACGACGCCAGCGCCCGGCCGGATGTGGCTGACGATCCGGGTCACCCCGCCGCCGCCGGCCGTCGACGGCAGGGCGATGATCGCCCGCCCGTCCTCGGCCAGGGCGGCGCCGCGGATGAAGTCCATCTGGCCGCCGACGCCGCTGTACAGCCGGTCGCCGATCGAGTCGGCGACGACCTGGCCGGTGACGTCGACCTCGATCGCCGAGTTGATCGCGGTCATCGTCTGGAACGAGCGGATGACGTGGGTGTCGTTGGTGAAGTCGACCGACCGCATCTCGACCATCGGGTTGTCGTTGACGAAGTCGTAGAGGCGCTGCGAGCCCATGAGGAAGGCGGCGACGATCTTGCCGCGGTTGCGCTCCTTGCGGGCCCCGGTGACCGCGCCGGCCTCGACGAGATCGACGATCGCATCGCTGAACATCTCGGTGTGGACGCCGAGGTCGCGGCGATGGGTCAGGTACCGCGCGGCCGCGCTCGGGATCGCGCCGATGCCGAGCTGGAGCGTCGCGCCGTCGGGGACGAGCTCGGCGATGAACTCGCCGATCCGCTGCTCGACGTCACCGATGGCCGGCTGATGGAGGGCGTACGGCGGCTGGTCGACCTCGATCGCGTAGTCGATCTCGTCGACGTGGATGAAGCTCTCGCCGAGCGTCCGCGGCATCGCCTTGTTGAACTGGACGATGACCGTCTTCGCCGCGGCGATCGCCGCGTGCATCGCCTCGACCGAGACGCCGAGCGAGCAGAAGCCGTGGGCGTCGGGCGGTGTCGCGTTGACGAACACCGCGTCGAGCGGGATCGAGCCCGAGCGGAACAGGAGCGGCACGTCCGACAGGAAGACCGGCACGTAGTCGGCGCGGCCGGCGTTGACGGCGGCCCGGGCGTTCGGCCCGATGAAGAGGGCGCGGTGGCGGAAGTGGCCGGCCATCTCCGGGGCGAGGTGGGGTCCGGGGCCCTCGCAGTGGAGGTGGACGACCCCCACGTTCTCGAGCTCGTCGGCCCGCGGGACGAGCGCCTCGAGCAGGACCTCGGGCGTCGCGGCCGCGCAGTGGAGATAGACCTGGTCGCCGCTGCGGATCCCGGCAACGGCCTCGGCTGGACTGACGATCTTCATGCCACCAGTGTCGCCGCCGGTGTGCCTCGCGGTCGAGGGTCCGATCCGCCCGATCGTTCGGGGCCGGTCGGCCCGACGGGGCAGGGACCGGCCGGGTGGGCCCGCTGCCCGCGCAGATTGAAGAACGCCCGCCGCGAGCCCCTCATACTCGGTGACGTCCGTTGGGCGGGCCAGCGACCGAGGGGCCGAGGATGGATCAGCGAGAGCTCGTCAGGCGAGCCGCGCGGGGCGATCACGAGGCGTTCGACGCCCTCGTCCGCTTCGCGTCGAACCGCCTGTACGGGATCGCGTACCGGATCCTCAGGGACCAGTACCTCGCGGAGGACGCCCTCCAACAGGCACTGATGAGCATCTGGAACGAGCTGCCGAAGCTCCGCGACCCCGACCGCTTCGACGCCTGGACCTACCGGGTGATCGTCCGGGCGTCGACCGCCGAGGCGAAACGGGCGGGCCGCGGCGGGCCGGCCGCCGCCCTCCTCCCGGACGACGCGGACGCCTCCCGCGCGGCGGACGAGTACGGAGCGGTCGCCGACCGCGATCAGCTCGAACGGGGGTTCCGCCGGATCACGGCCGAGCAGCGCGCGGTCCTCGTCCTCCAGCACTACGCCGGGCTGAGCCAGGCGGAGATCGCCGACGTCCTCGGGATCCCCGTCGGCACGGCCGGCTCGCGGATCCATTACGCCGCCCGGGCGCTGCGCGCCGCGATCGAGGCCGACACCCGGCTCGGAGCCGGACGGGAGTCCCTGGCATGACGAACCTCGCCGACTTCGACCGCTCGCTTGCCGAGTTCCTGGCCGACGGCCCGACGACGGCGCCCGAGGCCCCGGTGATCGCCGCCCTCGCCCACGCCCGGACGACACCCCGGCGGCCGGACCTCCTCAGGGCGTTCCGGGCGGACGCGATGGCCGCTCCGCGGCGGCCGTTCGGCCTGCGGCCGGCGCTCGTCCTCGGTCTCCTGGCGCTGATTGCCGCCGGGATCGCCGTCGCGGTCGGCTCTCGCCCGAGCGAGCGCCCAGCGGTGGTCCTTCCACCGCCGACGCCGACGCCGAGCCCAGTCGCGACGGCATCCACGGCGATCCCGTTCGAACGCCAGATCTCCATGCTCGTGAGCGCCGGCGCACCGTTCCTGATCAGCGTGACCGACGAGACGGGCGACCTGGTCGACGCAGGCTCCGTCCAGCCCGGCGACGGCGCGTCCGTGGACGCGTCGACGATCCAGGTCGCGGCCGATCCGGCCGACCCGGCAGCCTTGATCGTGACGTGGCAGGGAACGCCCTGCGAGACGGGCGGCTCGCTGCGGGTGGGCGAGACCGGGCGGATCATCGAAGTCGGCCGCCAGCAGTGCACCGGTGACGCGCTGCCGCTCGATCGGGTCGTCCGGCTCCAGTTCGCCTCGGCCGTGACGGCCGGCGACTGGTCGAGCACCTTCGTCGAGTTCCCCGGGCCGAGCGGGCCGACCGGGTCCGCCACGACCGCCGGGCCGCCCGCTGCCCTGGGATCGCCGGCCGTGCCGCCGATCCGTGTCGCCCTCCTGGCCAACGGCGGCAATGCCGCCTCCGTCGACGTGGTGGACGAATCCGGGCTGCTGACCGCGGCCGTGTCCGGACCGGCGGCCGAGGGCGCGTCGGTCGAGGCATTCGACGCCACGAACGACACTCCGACCACGCTCCGCCTCAGGTGGCTCGGCTCACCGTGCGACACCGTCCACCGGCTCACGATCGGTCCCACGCTCACCGTCCTGACCCTCGACCGCCCGCACTGCGGCGGCGACGCGATCGGGGTCGACCGGACCCTGCTCCTGACGTTCAGCCGGCCCGTCGACGCCACGTCGCTCAACACCGCCCTGTTCGACGGGCGCGGCGGGGTGGACATGCCGACGTGGACGACGGCAGCGCCCGATTCGGCCGGCAACCGCTACGACCTGACGCTGGCCGACCCGGGGTACGTCGTCGACTCCCTCGAGGGCTCGTACGACCCGGCGATCGAGGCCGACGGTGCGGGACCGGCGGGGATCCAGGTCATCCGGACCGCGCCCTTCACGTTCCGCCTGATCTGGCTCGCCCCGGCCTGCGCGACGAGCCCCGCCCTGTCCATCGATCCGGCCGGGGACCGCTGGCAGCTCGCCAACCCGCCGTGCACCTCGTCGGCCGCCGACGTCCTCCGGATGGTGGACCTCACCCTCGGCGAGGATCGCGCCGCGGCTCCGACCGTCGAGGCGGTGGTCGCGCCCTGAGGCGCCCGGGCCGGCCGCGGCGCCCTCCCCTACCATCGGGGCCATGGGGATCAAGCTCGGGATCGTCGTGACGACCGGCGACCCGCGGGAGGCTGCGGACCTCGCCGCGCTCGCCGAGACGCACGGCTGGGACGGCGTGTTCACGTGGGACGGCGTCGCGATCGGGACGATGGACACGTACGACCCGTGGGTGATCTTGGCCGCGATGGCGATGCGCACCGAGCGCGTCCGGCTCGGCGCCATCGTCACCCCGCCGGCCCGGCGCCGGCCGTGGAAGCTCGCCCGCGAGGCGATGACGCTCGACCGGCTGTCGAACGGCCGGCTCGTCCTGCCGGTCGGGCTCGGGACGACCGATGACGCGGCATTCGGCAACGTCGGCGAGCCCACCGACGCCCGGATCCGGGCCGAGCGGCTCGACGAAAGCCTCGAGATCCTCGCCGGGCTCTGGACCGGCGAGCCGTTCGGGTTTGCCGGCCGCCACTACGCCTTCGCGCCGATGACCTTCCGGCCCACGCCCGTGCAGCGGCCGCGGATCCCGATCTGGTCCGTCGGCGGCTGGCCGAACGAGCGGTCGATGCGCCGGACGCTCCGCTGGGATGGAACCGTCGCCCAGGTCGAGGGCGCGGCGGCGATCCGCGAGATCGTCGAGTGGGCCGAGCGCGAGTGGCCGGCGGCGCAGCGCGACCGGGCGTGGGACGTCGTCGCCCAGGGCATCACGCCGGCCGACGACCCGGCCGCCGCGCGTCGCACCGTCGCCGAGCACGAGGCCGCCGGCGCGACCTGGTGGATCGAATCCGATTGGGAGTCGGCCACCGTCGACACGCTCCGGCGGCGGATCGAGGTCGGACCACCGCGGCCGGCGCCGTGATGGGCGGTCGCCGGCCCGCTCGCCTCCGCTGCTGACGCGGTACGCTCCCGCCCGATGAGCACCTGTCCCCATCTCTGGGAGTCGCGCACGGCCAGCCCGGTGTCGGAGGGCTGCAACGAGTGCCTCGAGCTCGGGGACACCTGGGTCCACCTGCGGGCGTGCCTGACCTGCGGCAATGTCGGTTGCTGCGACCAGAGCGTGAACAAGCACGCTTCGAAGCACTTCGCGGCGACCGGCCATCCCGTCGCGCGCACGATCCAGCCGGGCGAGTCCTGGCGCTGGTGCTACGCCGATGAGGTCCTCGACGACCCCGACGAGCTCGAGATGGAGGGCGCCGACCTCGGCTGACGAGCGCGTGGTTCGTCCGCGGTCGGGTCCGTGCGAGCCGACCTGATCCTCTCGCCGAGCGCGATCAATTTGGCCAGAAAGTCACCCCCGGACTCGGCGGCGCGGTTGCGGGGCGTCGCAAGACGGCTTGCCGGCCCAACTCCTGCGTGGGATCGCGCCGCTGAGTCCAGGGCGGAATAGGTGGCCGGGTACGCCACCAGGAGCCAGGAATTCGCCGGGCGCTGGTCGTGCTGTACCCCGAACGCACTGGCCGGATGCGCGGAGATTCCTCCGGCGCTTGCGAGGTGGCGTCCCCGGCAGGGTTCGAACCTGCGACCTTCCGCTTAGAAGGCGGTTGCTCTGTCCACTGAGCTACGGGGACGGGGTTAGCTGCAGATTTCTTGCGCGAACCGTGCCCGTTGACGCGAATCGTTGCCGTTGACGCCTGGCTGGCATCTAACAGGGCCCGGAGTGCCTGAGACTACGCGCGAACGCGACGTACTGAGCAGTCTATGCGACTCATATGCGCGGTGCCTCTCCGCGACGAGGGACAAGAAGAACGCTCGAATTCACCTCGCCGGGGTGGATGCCCTGATCCGGCATCTCGAAGCGAAGGAGACGCTGGCCGGTTCCCCGAAACATCCGCCGCGAGCACGTCGAGTCGTACTTCATTGAGCAGCGCGAGGCGGTGAGGGTCGAGGAGCATCCCCCGAAGATTCGTGGCGCGGCGCGAGCGGACGATGGCCCGGGACGACCTTGGATGCCGGCGAGCATCGAAGATCGCCGTCATGCTCGATCGCCTCATGACGTCGGTGAGCCTCATTTTCGACGCGCACGTCATGCCGATGTTCGCGCCTCTCTACGCAACGTAACGCCGGCTCCACATCGCCCGCAAGCTGAATTTGCGACTCGCTAGGTTCTTGATCTCGGTCTCACTTACATCGGTCACCGACGGCTACCCAGACAAGGACTGTGCGAATCCGCACTTCAAGATCGCACCGGGACTGGTCAACAACGGCACATCGCCCCCGCCTGGCTATGATGCGAGGAACTCATGGAACACTCTGGATGGACCACGCGTCGAGGGGTTGATCATGACCACGCGTCGCATCCTTGGCCTCATCGCTTCAACTGCGGTGGCTGTGACGACGTTGTTGACTCAGCCTCTGGCCGCATCAGCGGGGCCACCAACCGCAAACTGCAACGGCTTGTACTCATCCGCGTTCGCCGCCACGACGGATCCAGTCGCATATAAGGGCTACTACTCCCATCTGGACCCTCAGACTCTTTCCTTGTGCACGAATCCCGTGCCGGGAGGCGCGAGCGCTTCATGGGGATGGTCCGCAATCCAGCGAAATCCCGCGCCCGCCGATTGCTCGGACCTCGTATCCCACTGTCCGAATAGCATCGTGCAGATCGGTCGCGGTGCGTGTCGGTACTCCGCCTATGAGCAATGCCAGGGCACGACCCAGCGACTGTGGGTCGCCTATGGTCGCGACACAGAGGCTCAAGGATGCGGCGGCCTTCAGGACATTGCTCCAATTCCCCTGAACCGCGCCGCCGCCCCAACCGACACTGGACTGCACTACTACCGCGTCTGGCTGGACGGTACGACATGGCGGTTCGACCATTGGCCAAAGGGTCAGGCTGTGACCCAGGTGTTCTCGATCTCTGCATCGCTGATCTGCTGGACGAGTCGGGAGGGCGTGACCTTCAACGAGACCTGGGATCGCGGCGATGGCCTCGGCGGATCAACGTCGAATCACTACAACTTTCAGAGCATGACGCGGCTGACAGCTGCGGGCGTGTGGGAGGCAACGCTCAACAGGCCTTGCGACATCTCAACGGTGGACCCACCTGATCCGGGGCCCTACCTCTGCGACGAGACAGCGCAGCAGAAGTGGGAGGCATGGACAGACAGATGATGAGAAGCATGGCTTTGCTCGGGCTGCTCGCGATACTGGCCGCGTGCTCCTCGTCCGCCGGCTCGCCGCAGCCACCCGCGGTGAACGTGTCGGCGTCGGCGGCCGCCGGACTACCCGGCGACGCACGATATCTGGGCATGACGGTCGCGACCGGCGGGTGCATCGGGACCACCGAGGAGCGTCTCGCCGTCCTCGAACTCATGACCGGGGCGGACATTCACAATGTTCTACCGGGGGCCCTCGGTACACCAGAGTTGGACGCTGTGAAGGCACCCATCCGGTTGGTGATTTACAAGGGTGGCTGGCCCGGCCCGATCACTGGTGCGGTGGGAACGGAGCGCCGCCCGCCGAAGGCGGGAACGTGGGACGTCTGCGTAAGTCGCCCAGACGGTGGCGACATCGGCGGCCTGCCATTCATCGTTTACAGCGGCGTCAAGTCCGACGGTTCTCCGGTCACACCGCAATAGGGCCATTGGACCGCCGATCTCAGTGCGAACCGAGAACGACATCTGGGGGCTCGGGTCCCGGTCAGCACGAAGCGGACTTACCGCTTGAGCCGCGCCTGAGCGACGAACACTGTCGAATTGCTCGAGGGGCCACGCTCGCCGCCATGGCGCTTGAGGACGGCGCAGGTAGAGGGCGGTTGCTCTGTCCACTGAGCTACGGGGACGGGGCAGGACGGGCGCCGCACGGGGCGGACCCGACCGCGCGCAAAGTCTACGAGACGGCGCCAGTCTCGCCCGCTCCACGAGCCCGAGGCAGGTCGATCCCCGCCCATTCACGAGCCAGGTCCTACAGCGATCGGACCAGTTGGGACCGGACGTCCGTCATGGGTCCGGCGCGGCGGCGCACCGCTACGGTGGGCCCGATGATCACGCTTCGCCTGCCCACGTCCCGAGCCCGCGTCGGACGGCGCTCGTGGGCCGGCGCCCGGACGATCCGCCGGCTGTCCGCCGATCCCCACGCGCTGCTTGCCGTCGGGCTGGTCGTGACCTCGCTAGCGATCGGCGCGATCGGCGGCCAGGACGGCACCACGCGGCTGATCGCGATCAGCGTCGAATTCCTCGCCGCGCAGGCGATCGCGGCCCTGGTCGCGCCCTTCCTGCGCCCGTCCTCGGCCCAGCGGTCGATGATCATGATCGGCCGGTTCGCCCTGGCCATCCTGTACGTCACGGTCGCGTCCGCCCTCCTCCGGACCGGCGAGTTCCGCCCGACCGGGGCGCTCTACATCCCCGTCGTCGCCCTGGCCGCCGCCCAGGGGACGCGCCAGGCGCTCCTCGTCGGGGCCGCCGCAATCGGCCTCTACCTCGTGCCGGTCCTGTCCGCCCCGGCCGGCAGCGTCACGATCGACGCCCAGCGGGCGGTGGCCCTCGGCGGCACCGCGATCCTGCTCTCGATCGGGACCCGCCGCTCGATCTCGGCCCTGACGATCACCGTCCGCCGCCTCGGAGCGTCGCTCGCCCGCGATCGACGCCGGACGCGCCAGGTCGCCGCCGTCGAGAGCGTCGGCCGCCTGCTGGCCTCGACCGGACCGGCGCCCGCAACGCTCGAGCGGATCGTCGCCCTCCTCCGCGATGACCTCGGCTACGACTTCGTGTCGATCTACCTCGGGTCGGCCGGCCCGCTGCGGATCGCAGCCCAGGCCGGATACGACACGGTCATCGAGGAGTTCGACGGGTCGACCGGAGTGATCGGCCGGGTGATGCGGACGAAGACGCTCGCCTTCGTGCCCGACGTGGCGGCAGATCCCGACTACCTGAGCGCGTCGGGCGTCGTCCGGTCCGAGATCAGCGCCCCGCTCGTCGCCGACGACCGCCTGCTCGGCGTCGTCAACGTCGAGGCGCGGGCGACCGCCGATCTCGACGCCAGCGACGTCGAGACGATGCGCCTCGTCGCCGATCGGATGGCCTCCGCCCTCGCCCTCGCCGGCGAGCGCGAGCGGCTGGCCGCCCGGGCCGAGCTGTTCCGCCGCCTGACCACGTTCGCCACCGCGGTCAACGCCACGCTCGATCCCGAGCGCGTCCACCAGGCGATCGTCGACGAGCTGGCCGACCTCCTCGCCGCCGACACCGTCGGTCTGACGGTCCTCGACCGGATGGCCGGCCGCTATGTCGTGCGCGCCGTCGCCGGACCGGACCAGGCCTATCGCGGCCTGCCGATCGAGCCCGGGACGGGGCTGGCCGGCCGGGCGATCCGGGATCGGATGCTGGTCCTCGACGCGACCTTCGACCCGTCGCGAAACCGGGCGGCCATCGACGCCGGGGTCTCGGCCTCGCCGCTGGCCGGGGTCGCCGTTCCGCTGATCCGCGACGACGTGGTCGTCGGCGCGCTCTCGCTGGCCCGTCGCGACCTGGGCCGGCCGTTCACCCCGGACGACCTCGAGGTGCTGCCGATCGTGGCCGGCGTCGTCGCCCTCGCGATCACGAACACGTTCCTCCACGCCGATGTCATCGACCTGTCCGTTCGGGATGCCCTGACCGGGCTGTTCAACCGTCGCCACCTCGATGCGACGATCGCCCGGATGGAGGCTGTCCGGGGCCGCAAGTCGGTCGAGGCGCGCGAGCGGGCCTCGATCGTGATCTTCGACCTCGACCACTTCGGCGACGTCAACAAGCAATACGGCCACCAGACGGGCGACGCGATCCTGCGGGCGTTCGCCGAGGTTCTCCGCGGTCGGATCCGGGGCACGGACATCGTCGCCCGGTACGGCGGCGAGGAGTTCCTCGCGATCCTCGAAGGCGCCACCGTCGAGCAGGCGGTGGCGGTCGCCGAAGAGGTCCGGGCCGCGTTCGCCAGCCTGCGGATCGCCGCGAGCGACGGGACGCCCATCGCGGCGACCGTTTCGGCCGGCTGCGCCGGCATGGCGACGAGCGAGGATCGCTTCCACGACATCGTCGCCCGCGCCGACGTCGGGCTCGTCCTTGCCAAGCGATCGGGCCGCAACCGCGTCATCGCCGCCTGACGGTCGGGTCGTCCGGCCCGTCCGGCGGGCGAATCCGGTCTGGTATGCTGCGCGGCCCGTCACGCCCTGAGGAGCACCTGCGGAGGATGACGATCGAACCCCGGTCGCGGGCCGCCCAGCTGGCGCTCGACCTCGACGTCCCGGCGGCGCTGCCCGTCCTCCCGATCGAGCCCGAGTGGAAGGACCAGCCGCGTCTGTGGGGCCCGGCCCTCCACCCGATGTGCTCCTACCTCGCGAGCTTCCCGGCAGCCCTCGCCCATGCCTTCATCAGTCGCTACTCGCGCCGCGGCGACGTCGTCCTCGACCCGTTCTCGGGACGCGGCACGACCCCCCTCCAGGCCTGCGCGGAGGGCCGGATCGGCGTCGGCAACGACCTCAACCCGTTCGCCCATCTCCTGACCGCGGCCAAGGTCGAGCCGGCGTCGCCCGCCGAAGCCGCCACCCGCCTGGCGGCGCTGCGCCTCGGCTGGGCGTCCGCGTCCGGCCACTGGCTCGCGGTCGCCGCAAGCGTCCTCGCTGATCGCGACGAAGCCGGGGAGGTGCGCGTTCCGGCCGCCGGCAGCCGCTCGCCGTCGGCGCGCGACGAGACCGTGCCGCGCGAGGTCGCGATCGCGTTCCACCCGCGGACCCTTGGCCAGCTCCTCTACGTCCGGACGACGCTCTGTCGCGACGATCGGGTGGATCGCTTCCTCGCGGCGGCCCTCACCGGAATCCTCCACGGCAAGAGCGCGTCGTACCTGTCCGAGCTGATGCCGAACACGTTCAGCATGGCCCCCCGCTACGTCCGCGAGTTCGCCGCCCGGACCGGCTTCAGCTCGCCGGACCGGGACGTCTTCGACGGCCTCGAGAAGAAGCTCGCCCGGCTCCACCGCGAAGCCCTGCCGCGAACCCCCGGGATCGCCCTCCTGGGCGACGCCCGTGACAGCGCCGGCCGTGCGCGGTCCGCCCTTGCGGCGCGCGGCCTGCCGCAGCGGGTCCGCCTCGTCGTCACCTCGCCGCCCTACCTGCGGGTCGTGAAGTACGGCTACTACAACTGGCTCCGGACGTGGCTCCTCGGCGAGGATGCGCGGGCGATCGACGCCGCCCTCGACGACGCGCACCACCGCGAGCCGTACCTCGTGTTCCTCCGCGAGGTCCTCGCCGACCTGCGGGCGGTCCTCGCCGACGACGCGATCGTCGTCCTGGTGGTCGGTGACGTCGAGACCGACCGCGGGCGGCCGATCCGCGGCGCGATCGGGCTCGCGGAACGGGTCTGGGAGCGGGCGGCCGAGCCGGAGGGATATCGCCTCGCCGGGGTCGCCCTCGACGACGTCGCCGCGGGCCGGAAGATGACGAAGCTGTGGGGCTCCGAGGCCGGCCGGGCGACGAAGACCGACCGGATCCTCGTCCTCGGCGCAACCGACTCAGGGCGCCGCCGCGCCCTCGCCGCCGCCCGCACGCCGATCGACTGGGATTGGCCGCCGCGCGGTCTGCGCGCCCTCTGATCGCGGCCGTCCGTCGCCGGCCTGGCGCTCGCCGTCGCCGCCGTCACCGCGTCGCTAGAATGCGCGCATGCAGCAGATGTACCACCCGTCGGATCTGGCCGCGATGGATCCGCTGGTCCTGATGAAGAACCTGGACCACGTCCGGATGACGAGCCGGCGGCTGTCGTACATCCTCCAGCAGCAGGTCCACCTCTACACCCCCGAGGCGAACCAGGTCCGCGAGCAGATCGACCGCTACGTGGAAGCGGAGCGCCAGATCGAGGGCGAGATGGCGAGGCGCCAGATCCGGGCCTAGGGTCGAGCTCCGGCGGCCGGCACGGCGGGCACCCCGCCGCCGGATTTCCGGCATTCAGGCGAGCGTCGCTCGTTCGGCGGCGCCCGCACCGCGCCCAGCGGAATGTTCGAGCACGATCGCCATGCGATCGCCCTGCGTAGCGGGGGAGCCTCGCCCGGATGCCGAGGATCGGGGCCGGCGGGCGACGTAACGGGCGAGCCTCGCCCGGATGCCGAGGATCGGGGCCGGCGGGCGACGTAATGCCAAAGTCCTCGCAGGGCCCAACGAGAAGGGCCCTCACCCTGACCGGTGAGGGCCCTTCGGCGTCGATGACGACGCGACAATCGCTCGAGTGTTCGTCAGGCTCCGGCCGCAGCCAGCGCGATCCTGATCGATCCATGGTCCGGGGTGCCGGCGTCGATCGGCTCCGGCTCGATCTTCCGGGACTGGACGACCGGCTCGGCGGCGCCGTCCGCGGCGACCGTCGCGTGGTCGGCTTCCGGTGTCTCGAGCCTCGCCCGCAGGGCAGCGGCGCTGCGGCGACGACGCTCGACGTCCTCCGCGACCACCTGGGCGACGAGCACGGCAAGCCCGGGCATCTGGAACAGGCCGAACCCGATCCCGATCGACGAAAGCTCCTCGGCGCCGTAGCCGCGGTACAGGCCGCGACCCGCGACGGCGCACATCTCGTCGTACAGCTCCGGCCAGCCGACCCGACGGCGGCGGTGGCAGAAGCGGACGAAGTCGATCGCCTCCGACTCCACGTCAGGTGCGGTGGCAAACGCACGTTCGCCGGCGTTCGTTCGGTCCATCGATGGCTGCTCCTCCAGTCCTCTCCAGCGCGTGACCAGCCGCGGACAGCGCCCGACACCGACGGATGCGTTGTCGGCCGGACGTCCCGTGGGGACCCGTCGCTCGAGGTCCGTCCCTCCCGGAGAACCCTCGCCGCGCGACGGACTCGTATCGTAGGCTGCCGGCACCCCGGCGCGAAGGGGGTTTGTCCACCAAGTCGTCCACCAACTTGTCCACATGAAACGGGCGTTCGGTGGCGACGGACGGCGAATTGGCCGATGCGGGCGTGTTCGGAACCCCCGTCGAGTGCCGTCCGGCATGCTCGGAGCGCATGCCGTGGCGGGTTCTGGCTCAGCCCTCCCGCCGGTGGACCCCGAGGCCGGGCGTTCCGGCCGATCGCCAGCGGCAATCCTCGCCGAGCTCGAGGCCCACGTACGGATCGTCGGCCAGGAGCAGGTTCCCGTCGAGGTCGACCCAGTCCGCGAGCGAGGCGACCGCCGCCGACGCCGCGATCGCGACCGACGTCTCCTCCATGCAGCCGAGGAAGGTCCGGAAGCCCAGCTCCCTGGCACGGGCCAGCATCGCCCTGGCGGGCCCGACACCGCCGCACTTGGCGAGCTTCACGTTGACCCCGGCGACGACGCCAACCAGTCCCTCCAGATCGGCGATCGTCACGGCGCTCTCGTCGGCGACGATCGGCAGGGGCGAGCGGTCCTGGAGCCAGCGGAGCTGGTCGAGGCGGCGCGCCGGGAACGGCTGCTCGATCAGCTCGACCCCGAGCCGCTCGAGCTCCGGCAGGAGGGCCACGGCGTCGTCCGGCTGCCAGCCCGTGTTGGCGTCGACCCGGATCGGACCGTCGTACACGGCCCGGACCGCCTCGAGCGTCGCGAGGTCGGACGGACCGCCGCACTTGATCTTCAGGGCCGGGAACCGGGCCGCCCGGCGAGCCCGCTCGGCGACGATCGCCGGGTCGTCGAGCCCGAGGGTGAAGTCGGTCGGCGGGATCGGGCCCTGGAGGTCGAGCAGGTCGGCGATCGACGCTCCCGTCGCCTTGCCGACCAGGTCATGAAGCGCGAGATCCAGCGCGCACTTGGCGCCGCCGTGGTGGGCGATCGCCGCCGCCATCCGATCGCCCGCCGCCGTCAGCCCGGCCGGGGTCGGGTCGACCTCGCCGACGGTCTCGAGCAGGAGCGGGAACACGGCCGCCATCGTCTCGACCGTCTCGCCGTAGAACCGGTCGGGATAGCCCTCGCCGATCCCCACGATCCCGGGGAACCGATCGTCGCGGAGCTCGACGATCACCGTCGTGACGGCGTGGCCGGCGTCGTGGTCGGACCGGGCGATCCGGAACGGGTCGCGCAACGCGAGCCGGAGGACCTCGCGGTCGAGGCGGAGAGCCACCTAGCGCCGCGCGAGCGAGGGCAGCGCGTCGACCGCCCGCTCGATCTCGCTCCACAGCGGCCCGGCGCCGAAGCGGACCGGGTCGTCGACCGGCAGGCACGTCTCGGCGGCGATGCGCGCGATCTCGGCACGGGCGGCCTCCTCGTCCGGGATCAGCGAGGTGTTCAGGGCGATCGCGACGACCTTCGACGGGGCCACGAGCCCGGCGACCCGCTCGTGGAGCTCGATGAACGGCCGCAGGTCGGCGATCGGGAAGGAGATGTCGGGCAGGTGGTCGAAGTCGTGCTCGGTCTGGCCGGCCTTGTGGACGAGGACCATCGCCTGGGGCGTCGCCCCGTGGATCAGCGCGAGCGTGACCGACGAGTACGCCGGATGGTCGAGCGATCCCTGACCCTCGACGAGGACCCAGTCGCCGCGCCGCTCCCCCTCCTCGACGAGCCACTCGACGGTGCCCTGGGCGAAGTCGCTGATCAGGCGGTCGACCGCGGCGCCCCAGCCCTCGATCATCATCCCGGTCTGGCCGGTGGGAACGAACGAGATCGGGCGGCCCGCGGCCCGGCCCGCCGCGCGGAGCTCCAGCGCGACCGACATCTTGCCGATCGCGCAGTCGGTGCCGACGGTCAGGATCACCCGCTTGCCCGGGCCGTGGCGCCGCCCGACCGATGTCTCCATCCGGCCCGGCGGCCGGCGGTAGTCGACGATCTCCACCCCGGCGAGGTGGGCGGCGGCCTCGAACTCGGGATCGTCGGCGAGGAAGGTGTGCAGCCCGGAGTGGACGTCGAGGCCGGCCCGGATCGCGGCGAGGATCGTGGCCCGCCAGCTGTCGGGCAGCTTGCCGCCGGTCGGCGCGATCCCGATCAGCAGGGTGTCCGGTCGGGGCTCGTGGGCGAGCGCCTCGTCGAGCGTCGCGACGATCGGGATGTCCCGACCCGGCAGGATGGCCGAGACATTGCCACCGGCCTGCGTCGAGTCGATGACGGCGCGGACGTCGTCGGGGCCGTAGCGGATCACCCCGACCGCGGTCTTCCCGTGGTGGAACCCGAAGTTGCCCTCGGCGAGGATGACCAGGCGGCGCGGGGCGGCCGCCGACGGGCTGGGCGGATCGATCACGCACCCGAGTCTACGAGAACGCGGCGGCCGCCGGGCGAGGGTTCCGAGGGGCCTCGCGGCGCGCGATCGCGCGACCCACGGGCCGGGATTCGGAGCGGTGCGGTCGACGACCGGGCGCATACTGATCCAAGGCTTCCGCCGCAGTCGTGGAATGAGGTCCTCCGATGCGGATCGTGCTCGGGATCGACGGCTCGCCGTCCTCCATTCAGGCCCGTGACCTGGTCGCCGCCCTCCCCTGGCCGGACGGCACGTCGATCACCCTCGTGGCCGCGTTCGACGTCCCCGTTTCGTGGTTCATGGAGGCGCCGGCGCCGAGCGATTGGCTGACCGCCGCCGATGAGGCGCTGCGGCGCCAGACCGACGAGGCGCTCGCGGAGCTGGGCCGCCCGCTCGAGGGCCGCGGCTGGTCCATCGAGCGGCGGGTGGCCGAGGGGCGCGCGGCCACCGAGATCCTGGCCGCCGCCGATGACCTCGGAGCCGACCTGATCGTGGTCGGCTCGCGCGGCCGGGGCCCGATCGGGACGATGCTGCTCGGATCGGTGTCGGCGGAGATCGCCTCCGGGTCGCGGCGCTCGGTCCTCGTCGCCCGCGGCGGGGAGGCCGCGCGGCTGCTCGTCGCAACGGACGGGTCGTCGTGCTCCGCCGCCATCCCGCAGGCACTGGCCGAGCTCGGCGTGTTCGATGGCCGCGAGGCAGTCGCCCTGAGCGTCGCGCCCGTCGACTCGCCCGGGTTCGCCATGCTCGTGAACCTCTACACGCTGGGCAGCGAACAGCCGGCCGCCATTCCGGACGAGCTGCTCAAGGTCCACCGGGGGTTCGCCGAGGACACGGCACGCCAGCTGACGGAGCGCGGGATCCGGGCCACGGCCGAGGCCCGAACGGGCGACGCCGCCCACGAGATCATCGCCGCGGCACGCGAGCACCATGCCGACCTGATCGTGACCGGTTCGCGCTGCCTCGAGGGCGTCGATCGCTGGTTCCTCGGGAGCGTCGCCCGGAACGTCCTCGTCCATGCCGAGGCGTCCGTCCTCGTGGTCCGACGTGGGGCGGCTTCCCCATCAACGTAGGTCGCCCCGAGTTCGCCCTGGGTTCGCCGCGGGTCCGCCGCGGCTCCGCCCCGCGCCGGACCCGACGATCGCCGGCACGACGATCGGGCCGCCGGATCCGGTCGGTTCGGTTCGATCGGCTCTCCGGGCTGCGCCGCGGGGAGGAGATGATCGAGGCGCCGATCGTGTTCCGGTCGGAACGGGACCGCAGTGCTTGGATCGGGAGACGAGTCGGGTGCGCGATCGAGGCGACCGAGCCAACGCCGCGGACATGACCGGCCCCGTCGCCGGCCCGCCTGCCGTCCCGGACCCGTGGACCGTCGAGGCCGCGGCGGTCGCCCGCCTCCTCGGCTCCGACGCCGAGGTGGGCCTCGAGCCCGTCGAAGCCCGGCGCCGCCTCGAGGAACACGGGCCGAACGAGCTCACGACCCGTCCGCGACGGCCGGCCTGGCGGCAGCTCGTGGACCAGTTCACGAACGCGATGATCCTCGTCCTGCTCGCGGCGGCGGCGATCACCGCCGCGATCGGCGACCTGAAGGACACCGCCGTGATCGTGGCGATCGTCGCCCTCAATGGCATCGTCGGGTTCGTCCAGGAGCACCAGGCCGAGCGGGCGATGGATGCCCTGAAGCGGATGACGAGCCCGTCGACCCGCGTCGTGCGCGGCGGCGAGCCGATGACCGTCGCGGCGACGGAGCTCGTGCCCGGCGACATCGTCCGGCTCGACGCCGGCGACGTCGTCACGGCCGATCTCCGCCTGCTCGAGGCACGATCGCTGCAGATCAACGAGGCCGCCCTGACGGGCGAGTCCCAGCCGGCGCCGAAGGTCACCGCGGCGCTCCCGGAGGTGACGGCGGCGCTCCTCGCCGACCAGCGCAACATGGCCTTCAGCGGGACGGCCGTGACCTACGGGCGGGGCAGCGGGGTGGTGGTCGCCACCGGCATGGCGACGGCGCTCGGCCGGGTCGCCGAGCTGCTCCAGGAACACGGCAGCGCGCCGACGCCGCTCCAGCGGCGGCTCTCGACGCTCGGCAAGCGCCTCGCCCTCGCCGCCGTGGTCGTGTGCTCCTTCGTCTTCGTTTCCGGAGTGGCGCGCGGGGAACCGGTCGACGTCATGTTCCTGACGGCGGTCAGCCTCGCGGTCGCGGCCATCCCGGAGGGCCTGCCGGCGGTCGTGACGATCGCCCTCGCGCTGGGCGCCCGGCGGATGGCGCGCAGGCGCGCCCTGATCCGCAAGCTGCCCGCGGTCGAGACCCTCGGATCGGTGACCGTGATCTGCAGCGACAAGACCGGCACCCTGACCGAGAACCGGATGCTGGCCGAGCGCGTCTGGACGCCGACCGCCGACTACCGGGTGACGGGCGACGGCTACGCCCCGGAAGGGACCTTCGACCCCTCGCCGACGGGCGACCGCGAGCTCGACCGGCTCGCCCGGATCGCCGCCGCCTGCAACGATGCCTCGCTCCGCGCGCCGGCGCGCCACGGCGATCCCTGGACGATCACCGGCGACCCGACCGAGGCCGCCCTCCTCGCCCTCGCCGCGAAGTGCGGGACCGATCGGGCGGACCTCCTCGCGAGGTCGCCGCGGGTCGAGGAGCTGACGTTCGACTCCGAGCGGCGCCGGATGGCGACGCTCCATCTCGAGGGCGACCACGTCTGGGTCGCGGTCAAGGGCGCCTTCGAGGCGCTCGAGCCGCTCCTCGACGACGCCGATCCTGATCTGCTGGGTCGGGCCCGGGAGGCCGCCGAGCGGTATGCGGCCGATGGCGATCGCGTCCTCGCCTTCGCCGAGCGCAACCTCGCCGACGTGCCGGCCCGCCTCGACGACGCCGAGCACGGCCTGCGGCTCGTGGGGATCGTCGGGATGGCCGACCCGCCGCGGGCGGCGTCGCGGCCGTCGATCGCGGCCTGCCGGTCGGCCGGGATCACCCCGATCATGATCACGGGCGATCACCCGGCGACGGCCGCCGCGGTCGCCCGCCGGATCGGCGTCCTCGGCGAGGGCCGGCGAATCCTGACCGGTGCGGAGCTCGCGGCGCTCGACGACCCCGCCTTCGCGGCGATCGTCACCGACGTCGCGGTCTACGCCCGGACGAACCCGGAGCAGAAGCTGCGGATCGTCGAGGCGTGGCGCCGTCGCGGGGCGGTGGTCGCGATGACCGGCGACGGGGTGAACGACGCGCCGGCCCTCCGCCGGGCCGACATCGGCGTCGCCATGGGCATCACCGGGACCGAGGTCAGCAAGGAGGCGGCCGACATGGTCCTTGCCGACGACGACTTCGCGACGATCGTGACCGCGATCGAGGAGGGCCGCCGGATCTACGACAACATCCGGCGGTTCGTCCGCTACCTGCTGACGACGAACTCCGCGGAGATCTGGGTCATGGCCCTGGCCCCCCTGCTCGGCATGCCGATCCCGTTGATCGCGGTCCAGATCCTGTGGATGAACCTCGTGACGGACGGCCTGCCGGCCCTCGCCCTCGGGGTCGAGCCCGTCGAGGCGGGGGCGATGCGGCGGCCGCCCCGGCCGCCCACCGAGTCGATCTTCGGGCGGGGCCTCTGGCAGCAGGCGATCTGGGTGGGGCTGCTGATGGCCGGCGTGACCCTCGCGGTCCAGGCCATCGCGATCGGCCAGGGCTGGCCGTGGCAGACGATGGTGTTCACCACCCTCGCCCTCCTCCAGCTCGGCAACGCGCTGGCGGTCCGCTCCGAGACCGACCTGTTCGTGCGCCTGGGCGTCCGATCCAACCTGCCGCTGACCGCCGCGGTCATCGGAACGGTCGCGGTCCAGCTCGCCCTCGTGTATGTCCCGGTCCTGCAGCCGGTCTTCGAGACCGAGTCGCTGACCGCGACCCAGCTCGCCGTGGTGCTCGTCACCTCGACGCTCGGCTTCGTGGCGGTCGAGGCGGGCAAGTGGCTCCGCCGGGAGTCGCCGCCGCGTCTGCCCGCCTCGCCTGCCTGAGGTCCGGATCGGCCGACGCCCACGGCGCGCCAGAGATGCTCGATCGGTCGACGAGGGCTGCCGTACCATGCCCGACGATGCGCTCGATCGTCCGCGCCACCGCCTCGGGGCTCGCCGCCGGCGGGATCCTGGCCATGACCGGCGGGCCCGCGATCGCCCACGGCTCCGATGGCCCGCCGCCGACGCTCCTCGGTGCGCTCACGACCTGGTCCCCGGATCCCCTGCCCTGGTCGGCTGCGCTGGTGGCCGTGGCCGCCTACGCCCTCGCGGTTCGCCGAGTGAACCGGGCGAACCCGCGCGTGCCGGTGCCCGGCTGGCGGATCGCCGCGTGGATGTCGGGTGTGGCCGTGGTGCTCGTGGCGCTGTCCTCGGCGATCGACCTTTACGCGGACGACCTGTTGAGCGTCCACATGATCCAGCACCTCATGCTCGCGATGATCGGCCCGCCCCTCCTCGCGCTCGGCGCTCCGGTGACGGTCCTCCTGCGCGTCGCCAGCCCGGCGACCCGGCGGCGCCTGATCCTCCCCGTCCTGCACGCCGGGCCGGTCCGCCTGCTCGCGTCGCCGATTGTCGCGTGGCTCCTGTTCACGGTCGCCATGGGCGTCACCCACTTCAGCCCGGTCTACGAGGCCGCCCTCGAGAATCCGACGATCCACCTCGTCGAGCACCTCGTCTACCTCGCGACTGGCGTCCTGTTCTGGTGGCCCGTGATCGCCGCCGACCCGGTCCCCCATCGCCTCGGGTTCGGAGCGAGGATCGCCTATCTCGGGCTCCAGATGCCCGTCAACGCGGCGGTCGGCCTCGCGATCTACTTCGCGCCGTCAGTGCTCTACGCTCACTACGCCACGATCGGGCGAGCGTGGGGACCCGACCCCTACACCGACCAGCAGATCGGGGGCGTCCTGATGTGGGGTGCCGGCGACGTGATCCTGCTCGCCGCGATCCCCCTCGTGATCGCCGCCTGGATGCGGGCGGACGTGCGCCGGAGCCTCCGGGCCGACGCGCGCCGGGCTGCGCCGGCGCTGCTCGCTCGCCGTGAGATCGCCGGCGAGCCGGTCATCGACGGCGAGGGGCTGGGGGCCTAGGGGCGGTCAGCCGACGACGTCGATCGCGGTCGACCGCCGGCTCACAGCAGGTAGAGCGTCGAGAACAGGAAGATCCAGACGACGTCCACGAAGTGCCAGTAGTAGCCGGTCGCCTCGACGGCGGTGTGATGGTCGGCCGAGACGAGCCCGAGGCGGGCGCGATTGGCGACGATCGCGATGAACGCGCCGCCGGCGAGGACGTGCGCGCCGTGGAATCCGGTGAGGATGTAGAAGGTCGAGCCGAAGACCCCGGAGGACAGGCCGAATCCGTTCGTCGCGAACTCGTAGCCCTGGATCAGGATGAACACGCCGCCCAGGAGCAGCGTGACGCCGAGCCAGCGCAGGATCCTGGCCCGGTCGCCGGCGCGGGCGGCTCCGACGCCGCGCTGCATCGTCACGCTGGAGGAGACGAGCAGCAGGGTGTTGAGCCCCGGGAGGATCAGCTCGGGCCGCTCGACGCCATCGGGCGGCGGCCACCCCGGGCTCCCGCCGCGGATCACGAAGTAGGCCGCGAACAGGGCTCCGAAGAGCATGATCTCCGACAGGATCGCGAGCTTCACGGCGAGCAGCATGTTGGCCCGCGCCGCAACCGGGTCCTCGAGGTGGGTGGTCGTCGCCGGGTGGGCGGTCATGGCGCCGCATGCCCTTCGGCCGGGGCCGCCACCAGCCCGTCGAGGGGACGCTTGCCGCCGTATTGGTACGGCGTGCCGGTGACGACCGGCAGCGTGTCGAAGTTGTCGATCGGCGGCGGCGAGGAGATCTGCCATTCCAGCGTCTGGGCACGCCACGGGTTGGCGGCCGCCACCGGGCCGCGGTTCCAGGAGCGGGCCATGTTGACGATGAAGACGGCGACGGAGAGGGCGATGTTGAGCGCCGAGATGCTGATGAACAGGTTCACCGGGCCGAACCCCTCGGGATAGTCGGCGACCCGCCGGCGCATCCCCTCGATGCCGAGCCAGAACATCGGGATGAACGTCGCGTTGAAGGCGAGGGTGAACCACCAGAAGTGGAGCCGGCCCAGCCGCTCGTCGTACATCCGGCCGGTGATCTTCGGGAACCAGTAGTAGGTCCCGGCGAACAGCCCGAAGATCGTGCCGCCGATGATCGTGTAGTGGAAGTGGGCCACGACGAACGCGGTGTCGCTCAGGTCGATGTCGGTCGGGACGTCAGCCAGGAACACCCCGGTGATCCCGCCGATGAGGAACGCCCAGATGAAGCCGAAGACCCACAGCATCGGCACCTTGAACTGGACGCGGCCGAGCCAGATGGTCCCGAGCGCCGACAGGAACACGATCCCGGTCGGGACCGAGATCAGCTCCGTCGTCAGCATGATCGGGATGTGGAAGAACTCGGCCATCCCGCTCACGAACATGTGGTGGGCCCAGACCATGAAGCTCATGACCCCGATGCTGATGAACGACAGGACCGCCAGCGGATAGGCGAACAGCGGCTTGCGGGCGAAGACGGGCACGACCTCGAGGATGGCCCCCAGGCCCGGCAGGGCCATGATGTAGACCGCCGGGTGGGAGTAGAACCAGAACAGGTGCTGGAAGAGGATCACGTCGCCGCCTCGGCTGGCCCGGAAGAAGTCGGTCCCGAGGAGCCGGTCGAAGAGGAGCATCGTGAACGCGCCCGCGACGACGGATGTCGCGACGAGGGAGAGCGTGGCGGTCACGGTCAGCGCCCAGACGAAGATCGGCATCCGCATCAGCGACATCCCGGGGGCCCGCATCCGGAAGACCGTGACGAGGAAATTGATCGCGCTGAGGATCGACGAGACGCCGACCGTCACGAACGCCATCAGGTACGCCTGCTGCCCGAGATTGGCCTGCTGGCTGAGCGGCGGGTAGGCGGTCCAGCCGCTGTCGAACCCGCCGAGCAGCGGGTTGATCGCCACCAGCAGGATCGGCAGGGGCAGCATCCAGTAGCTCAGGGCGTTCGCCTTCGGGAAGGCCATGTCCCGGGCGCCGACCATGATCGGCACGAGGTAGTTGCCGAGGCCGCCGACGATCGAGATCAGAGCGACGGTGATCATCATCGCGCCGTGCGTGCTCATGATCGTGTTGTAGAGCTCCTTGCTCGTCGCGACCCCCGGTTGGGCGAGCTCGAAACGCATGAACATCGCGGCCGTGCCGGCGGTGAAGAACAGGAAGAACGCGGTGACGAGGTACTGGACGCCGATGACCTTGTGGTCGGTCGTGAACCGGAAGTAGCGGCGCCAGTCACCCAGGGTTCCGTGCGCCGCGTGCTCCTCCTCGGGATCGATCGGGCGGCCCGCTGCCCAGCGCAGCCAGACCCGGAAGGCACCGATGCCGAGGAGGAACCCGAAGAGCGCGCCGAGGTAGGCGAGGGCGAGGAGCTGGCCCTCCTCACCATTGAGGAGGGTCACGATCAGCGTGCCGAGCGCGGCGCCGATCACCGCCCCCGCGATCGCCCTGGGGAGGCCGGGTCGGGCGACGAGTCGTGCGTTCATTCGGACGATGCCTCCGGATGCTGCTCGTTGAGCCAGGCATCGAGCGTCGCCTGATCCGACGCGACCGCGGTGGTCGTCATGCCGGTGTGCCCCAGGCCGCACAGCTCGGCGCACATCCCCGGATAGGTCCCGGGTCGCGTGACGGTCATGTAGACCTGGGTCGGGTGACCGGGCACGGCATCCTGCTTCACGCCGAAGGCCGGGACCCAGAAGGAGTGGATGACGTCGTCGGACTTGATGATCAGATGGACCCGCCGATCGACCGGGACGTGGAGCTCGTCCGAGCGGAGGCCGTTGGCGTACTCGTAGTGCCAGGCCCACTGCTCGGCCTCCACCTGCACCTCGAAGTCCGCGCTCTGGGCGCCGCGGATGTCGACCAGGCCGACCGCCCCGTAACCGAAGAGGCCGAGGACGAGGACGAGGCTGACGACCAGCCAGGCCGCCTGGAACGGCACGTGACCGTGGATCGGCGGCCCGTCCGCCTCGTCGTCCCGGTCGCCCCGGAAGCGCAGCGCCGAGTACGTGAGCCCGACGACCACGAACATCAGGACCGGGACGGACAGGGCGGCGAGCAGCACGAAGGCCCGGTTCTCGATCTCGGCCTCGCGCGAGGCGATCACGGGGAAGATCTGGAGCCCCGATACCAGGACGATTCCGATGATCGACAGGACGAGCCAGATCAGGCCCGCGACCAGGAGGTGGCGGCGGGGGCTCACGGCACGGACCGCCACTCAGTCGAGGGCAGGCGACGGCAGGCCGTCCGTTCGGGCGTCCCCACGCCTCAGTTGACCGTGAAGTCGATGTGCATGCCCTTCTGGTAATGGAGCAGCTCGCCCACGTGGAGGTTGCAGAAGAACACGTAGTGACCAGGCTGGAGGTCCACGGTCAGGGTGCTGTTCGACGTTCCGGGCTGGATCTCCGCGACCTCGCTCGGATCGCCGGCCTCGCTCAACTCGGGCGCGTCCTCGGACACCTCGCCGTCCGCGTTCAGGGGCAGGCTGTCGGCCTTGAGATCGGTCTTGCGGAGGACGAACTCGTGCTCCTTGTCGCCGCCGTTCGTGATGTTGAACGTGACCTTCCCGGCGCTGTGGGTCGCGGACGACAGCGTGATCTGCCACTCTTTCACGGTCGCCGCGATCGGAGCGTTCGGGTCTGCCGACGCGGCCGATGCCGAGCAACCGGCCAGCAACCCGGTGATCGCGGCGATCGCGATGCCTCGCCTTGCGAATCCGGCCATCCTCTCCTCCTGACCCGTCTGTCACTCGCGATCCGGGGATGATCGGATTCGCGCGCACACACCGAGCGTTCGTAGCATCCGTAGTGAGCCCCCCGGCTCCTATACTCGAAATCGCTCATTCTGAGAGGACCGAGTTGACCAATCCGGCCTACACGCATCGATCGAGCGCCGCCCCACCGCTCGGCGAATCGGTCCGGCTCGAGGTCGGGCCGCGGCACGTCTGGCCGCACCGAGGTCTCGATCGGGCGGTGGGCCGGCTGCTGGCCAATCCCCGCACGCTCCAGTGGCTGCTCGACGTCCTGGCGATCGGCTTCGTCGGCCTGGCGTTCATCAACGTCGGCGTCTCGGCCGAGTTCCTCTTCCATTGCGTGTTCGTCATCCTCGTCCTCAACGGCTTCCTCTTCGGGCTGCGGGGGACCTTGCTGCGGATCGGGTTCGCGTCCTTGCCGCTTCTCCTCTACGCCGACGCAACGGCGTTCGGCCTGAGCGAGCCGTCGCTGGAGCTGACCGAATGGCCCTTGATGTTCGTGATCGCCGCGTTGGTCGCCTGGATGGCCGATCGGCTCCAGTCGACCTCCCGTCGCTACGCGGCCCTCTTCCGCCATGCGAGCGAGCGGCTGCTGACCGTCGAGGAGGATGAGCGGCGGCGGATCGCCGGCGAGCTCCACGATGGTGTCGGGCAGGTCCTTACGGCGGTCGGCCTGACCCTCGACGCTGCCACCAGCGAGCCGGACCCGCTGATCGCCCGGGAGCGGACGCTGTCGGCCCGCGTCCTGACCGACACCGCCCTCGCCGCCACGCGCGACCTCGCCGGTCGGATCCGGCCGGCTCGCATCGAAGAGCGCGGCCTGGTCCCCGCGGTCCGCGATCTGGCCGACCAGACCGGCTTCACCGTCGACGTCCAAGCCGACGCGGCGGCGAGCGGGACCCTGGCCCGGCTGGGCAGCACCGCAACCGTCGAGCTCTATCGGATCGTCCAGGAGGCGCTCGCGAACGCCGCGCGCCACAGTGGCGCCGCCCAAGCCAGTGTCCGGGTCACCTGTCGCGACCAGGATCTCGTCGTCGTCGTCGCCGACCAGGGGCAGGGCTTCGATCCGGGCACCCTGCCCGAATCGGGGATCGGGCTGGCAGGGATGCACGAGCGCGCCCGCCTGCTCGGCGGGCAGCTGGCGATCGAAATCGGCCGCCCATGCCGGGACGCGGATCACGGTCTCGGTGCCGGCGGCCGCGGTCATGGCCGGCTGATGGCGATCCGGGTCGGCATCGTCGACGATCACGCCCTCGTTCGGGATGGGCTCAAGCTGATCCTCGAGGCCCAGCCCGACATCGAGGTCGTCGGGCTGGCCAGCGACGGCCCGGGCGCCCTGCAGATCGCTGCGGACCACGGTCCCGATCTCATGCTGATCGACCTGATGCTTGATGGGGCGGACGGGATCTCCCTGGTCCGTGACCTGACCAACCGCCATCCCCGGATCCGGCTGATCGCCGTCACCATGCACCACGACGGCGAGACCGTGCGCCAGGCGTTCCTCGCCGGTGTCGCGGGCTACATCGTCAAGGGCGCTGCCAGCAGCGATCTGATCGTCGCCGTGCGGGCCGTTGCCGACAACCAGCATTACGTCCACCCGGTGATCGCCTCGGTCGTGGTCGTCGACTCGCTGCGCTGGCTTCGCCAGGGCGATCACCTGAGCCCGCGCGAGATCGAGGTCCTCCGACTCGTCACGGCAGGTCGAACGGCGGTCGAGGCCGGGCGCGCCCTCGGCATCAGCGCCCACACGGTCCGTCGCCACCTCTCCAACGTGGCGGCGAAGATCGGCGTCCGCGGCCGGGTGGCGCTGACCCGCTACGCGATCGACCACGACCTCGTGTACGACGAGCCGTAGATGTCCCCGGCGGGCCGGCTGGAATCTGCCTGAATGTCCGAGGACGAACCGTCGGTCGGGCTGCCCGGCTCGGCCGTGGCCTCCGGTCGGCCACCCGGCCGGCGGCGCCTTCGTCGGATCGGTCTCGCCGGCGCCGGACTGGGACTCGCCGTCCTCCTCGTCGGCCTCGCGCTGCTGCCCATCGGGCGCCCTCCGGGCGAGCCGGGTGGCGGCGGAACCGGCGATCCGTCGGCAGGACGCCCGGGCACGGGCGTCCTCATCGGATCGCGCGCTCCGGAGTTCCCGACCGCCGGCAGCGACGGGCAATCGCTCCTCACCGGTCTCGATGGCTCGCCGATTCGCCTGGCCGACTACCAGGGCCGCCCGCTGTGGATCGTGTTCTGGGCGACATGGTGCACGCCATGTCAGCAGGAGGCCGGTGCCATCCGCGAGCTGTATCAGGCACATCGGGACGACGACCTTGCCGTCCTGGCCATCGACGTCCGCGAGCCGACCGCGACGGTTCGCGAGTACGCGCGGCGAAACGGGCTCGACTATCCGATCGGGCTAGATCCGACGGCGGCGGTCCAGAACCTCTATGGCCAGCTGGGACTGCCCGGGCACATCTTCGTCGACGACCATGGCGTGATCCGGGATCGCTCGGCCGGCCAGCTGACCCAGGACCTCATGGACGCGCACCTCGCGACGATCCTCGGGGCGGAACGTCAGCCCTGATCGCCGCCTACATCCGCGGCAGGGCTCGGAGGAGGGGCTCGACCTCGCTCCTCGTGACAACCGCGTCCCACGAGGCGGCGATCCGGCCGTCCGCGCCGATCAGGAAGACCCACGGCTCGCGCAGGTCGCCGCTCGCGGGTGACAGCCAGTCCCGCGCGGCCTGATTGACCTCGCCCGCCTCGAAGTCCCGGTAGATCTCCACGTGGATGAACTCGGCCCGGTCGGCGTACGCCGCCGCGAGATCCGAGACGAGATCCGTCACCGGTCCGCAGAAGCGACTCACGCAGTAGACCGGCGTCGAGAAGACCACGAGCGCCGGGTGGCCCGCGGCGATCGCGTCCCTGATCGAGATCCGATGGAGCTCCGGATCCGGAACGGGCTCGTTTCCGAGCGCCCGCGAATCGATCGAGGCCGGCGCCACGCCGGGATCGCCGAGCACGGGGTTCGCTGTCGCCGGGGCCGCCGACCCGACCGCGACGATCGCCGGTCGGTCGAGGACGCTGAAGGCCGCGTCGGCCTCGACCTCGGACCCGTCCGCCAGGCGAGCGTGGGCGACGACCTCCCAGAACCCGGCCCGCGGCAGCGTGATCGGATCGACCGCGTACACCCCGCGTCCGTCCGTCGGGGAGGTCAGGGTCGGGGCCTGGCCAGCCCCGGCCGGCGAGCCCGGGATCGGGAGGAATGACGCGGTCGCGTCGGCGGCGGTCACGGCCGGGTCAGGCGACGATCCCGAATCCCCGAGAAAGCGGAAGCTCGTCCCGATGCTGCCGAAGCTGACCCATCGCTGGTCTGCTGCGAACAGCGCGACGAGCAGGCGGCCCGGCTGATCAGCCACGACCTGGTAGCTGACGACCTCGGCGACGATCGCATCGGACGGGTCCGCGGCCGACGCGGGGTTCGGGCCTGGCGAGGCGCAGGCGGCCAGCATCCCGAGCGCGAGCAACGCCGATCCGCGCCGGAGCGCGGCGCGTCGGCCCCGACCGACGGTCATCGAGAACAGGCGGGCACGGCCTCGCCGAGCTCGCCGAGTGCGGCGTCCGTGGCGTCGCGGAGCGTCCCCAGGTCCGCCGCGAGCCGGGACGAACGAGCGTCCGCGAAGTCGTCTTCGACGGCGGTCATCGACCGGAGGACGGCGGCGGACGTCGAGCGCGCCAACCGCGAATCGCCGGCGAGGCTGTGGAGCGGTGCATGGGCGAGATCGGTGAACGCGCGCAGCGCCGCGCGCTCGTCCGGCAGGGCAGCCAACGCGGCGCAGACCCCGGTGGACGACGCATCGTGACTGGTCGACGACGGATCCGCCGGCGAGGACGCCGAGGTCGTCGCCGAGCAGGCCATCAGGGCGACCGGCAGCCAGATCGACAGGATGCGCAGCGTGACGGGCGCGGTCCGACCCGTGCGGCGCCGGCCGGCGGCGCCGGACGAGAGGAAGCTGGTACCGCATACCGGATTCGAACCGGTGATCTCCGCCTTGAGAGGGCGGTGTCCTGGGCCTCTAGACGAATGCGGCTCCGCGGGCCGGCGGCGAATCGATGCCACGGCCGGATCGGGATGATAGCAACCGGCGGCGATCGTCGCCACCAACCGGGAAGGACGCCGGGGTCCCCTCCCGGCGATCACAGGCGGTGCGCCTCCAGGAACCCGCGGATCGCGTCCGCGACCTGCTGGTGGCTCTGCTCGCCGACGATCAGGCCGTAGTGGGAATGCGCCCCGAACGGCTCGTACTCCGCGCCCAGCCACTCGGCGAGCCGCTCCGACGTCGGCTCCGCGACGACGCGATCGAGGCCTGCTCCGATCACGAGCCGCGGGACGTCGCCGTAGGCGGTCGGGTCGACCGCCACGCCGGCGAGGACGGAGCGCCGGGCGCGTCCGCTCTCGTGGGGCTTCTGGCCCAAGAGGTGCTGGATCCGCAGCACGTCGGCGATCGTCAGGTCGCGATGGTCGCGCTGGAGCTTCTCGGGCAGGGTCGACCAGCCGATCCGCGACCGGCCGTAGACGTCGGGGACGTCGCGCAGCTCATGGGCCGGCGCGGGCGCCCGGAGTGCCGCCGGTGGCTCCGGTGAGAGGAGAACGAGACCGCCGACGGGAGCCTGCTCGGCAGCCTTCAGCGCGAGCAGCCCGCCGAGACCGTGACCGACGACGACGGTCGTCGGCCCGAGCCGGTTGAGGCTGACCACGACGTCGTCGACGTAGCCCTCGAACGTCAGCTCGGTGGGATCAATCGTCCGCGACCAGAAATGGTTCTGGAGGTTGAGGGCGTGGCCCTCCCAGCCGCGCGAGGCGAAGTAGCCGAGATAGCGCTCCCAGATCCACGACCCGGCGAGCTCGCCGTGCACGAACAGGAGGGG
The DNA here is from genome assembly GCA_963710105.1 of uncultured Chloroflexia bacterium. Classification (GTDB taxonomy): domain Bacteria; phylum Chloroflexota; class Limnocylindria; order Limnocylindrales; family CSP1-4; genus CF-46. The sequence goes on along the minus strand of CAVPYV010000001.1, from coordinate 806,099 downwards.
CTTCCGCCGCGAGCGCCGCTCGGGCAGCCACGATTCGATGTAGATCCCGCGATCGTGGAGCTCGATCTCGTCCTTCCGGATCGGACGGCCGTTCGCCGACGGGACCTGGGCGCGGGCCAGGATCTGCTCGGGCGTCGTGTCGGTCATCGGCGGCATCCGGGCGTCGGGGCGGTCATCGGGCGGCTCACCATTCGAGGGGGTTGATCAGCAGGCCGGTCAGGGCCTTGGGGTAGAAGTAGGTCGATTTCTGGGGCATGACGTCTCCCGCGGCGGCGACGGCCATGATCGACGCGACCGGCGTCGGCTCGAGCAGGAACGCGGCGTCGATCCCGCCGTCGGCGTCGACGGCGGCGATGGCCTCGCCCGCCGCTTTCGTGAACGTCACCCGGTCGCCGGCGGCGACCGCCGCGGGATCGATGCCGAGCAACCGTTCGAGGGCGGCGCCGAGCAGGACGACGTCGAGACCCCGGACGGCGGCGCCTCCATCGGGGAGCAACGGCTCGAAGGCCGCCCGGCGCGCCGTCAGGAGCGCGCCGCCGGTCCTCGTCCACAGCCCGAACCGGCCGGCCCCGCCCCGCCCCGCCGCCGCCCCGCCGAACGCGGCGAGGACCGCGTCCCGCTCGGCCGGCTCGACGCTGAAGATCTCGCCGAGGCCCTCGTGCAGGCGGGCCGTGCCGGCCGCGCCGAGACCCGCCACGAGGCGGTGCGTCGGCAGGACCGTCAACGGCTCGGCTGTCGCGTCGAGGAGGAGCATCAGGAGGTAGTCGAATGCCGGGTCCTCCTCGCAGGACCGACTCATCCGCCGCTCGTCGCGGTAGCGCAGGGCCGTCTCGTAGCGGTGGTGGCCGTCGGCGATCGTGATCGGGCGGGCGGCGGCGATCGCGACGAGGCCGCTCACGTCGTCGGCCGCCGGCCCGTCGGCCTCGGCGACCCAGAGCCGGTGGCGGACTCCGTCGTCGTCGAGGACGTCGACCGCCGCGGGGCCGGCGGCGAGCTCGGCGAGCGTCGCGGCGGCCTGCCCGCTCGGATCGCCGTACAGCCCGACGACCGGGCTCGTGTTCACGCCGGTCGCCCGGAGCAGGCGGTAGCGGTCCTCGCGCGGCCCCGTCAGCGTCCGCTCGTGGGGCAGGACGCCGGACCCCGCCTCCAGCGGCTCGAGGCGGAGGCGGGCGAAGAACCCGCGCTGGGTCCGCTCAATCTCCGTCCCCGGCACGCGGTAGGTCTGCTCGTGGACGTAGATCGCCGGCCGCGGGTCCTTGTGGAGGGTCCCATCGGAGCGCCACGCCGCCAGCGTCCTCGCCGCGCGACGGTAGCGGTCGTCCTCGGCGTCGCCCGCCTCTTCGGCGGGCGCGTCGAGGCGGACGACATTCCGCGGATCGCGGGCGAGGTAACGGGCGCGCTCCGCAGCGCCGAGGACGTCATAGGGCGGGGCCACCACCGCGGCGAGGTCGGCAACCGCGTCGGGCGCGTAGCGAAGGGCGCGAAAGGGACGAATCTGGGGCACGGAGTCCTCGGGTGCGGCAGCTCGACTGGGGTCGGCGGCGGATCGGGCGGCCGCGCTGCGACGATCGTCCCCGGTCGGCATCGTAGGATAGCCGAGCGCGGGTCGCCGGCGACACCGGGCCTCCGTGAATCGCGCGGCCACGGCGTGCTGGCCGTGCGAGGACGGGCGCCGGTCGACCGCAACTTTTCGGGAGGCCGGGACGTCGATGCTCCGACCGCCTGCCATCCCCGCACCTGGAGCGCCCGTGACCCGTCGCGCGCCGAATCGGATCCGCCCGCTCAGCATGGTGCTTGCGACGGCCGCGTTCCTGGCCCTGGCCGTCGGCGCGGCGATCGGCCCGGCGGCGACGGCGGCCCTCGCGGCGGACGCCCCGACGATGACCGCCCGCGTCCTGCTCCAGGGTCATGCCCGGCTCGGCTCGTGGATCGCGATCGAGGTCCATCTCGTGAACTCCGGGCCGTCGATCAGCGGCGAGCTCCGCCTCCAGGGCGGCACGCAGGGCGGGACCCGGTTCGCCACCGCCGTCCAGCTCGACAGCCCGTCCGACAAGACCTTCGTGCTCCACGCCCAGCCGCCGTCCTTCGGCGAGGACCTCGAGGTCGTCCTCGCCAGCGGGGACCAGGTGCTCCGCCGCCAGAAGGTGGCCGTGACGATCCACGACGGAGGTCAGCTGATCGTCGGCGTCGTCGCCGAGCAGGCCCCTCGGATCGTCGGCAGCCTCAGCCTGCCGGCCGTCCAGAATCAGCAGCCGGCGGTCGTCGTCCCCCTGACCGTCGCCGACCTGCCGACGCGGATCGAGGCGTGGTCCGCCCTCGACCGGCTGATCTGGCAGGACGTCGACGCGGCGACCCTGAGCACCGAGCAGCTCACGGCCCTGCGGGGCTGGCTGGCGCTCGGCGGCCGGCTCGTGATCGTCGGCGGGACCGCCGGGATCGGCTCGCTCGGCGGCTTCCCGGACGACCTCCTCCCCTACCGGCCGACGGCGACGATCGATGTCGCGGCCGCGTCGCTCGCGTCGCTCCTCGGCACGACCCCGAAGGACGCGGCCGACGTCCCGGCCATGGCCGGCGAGCTCGCCCGCGGGCGAGCCCTCGCGTCGAGCGGCGACCGCGTCATCGCCGCCCAGGCGCCGTACGGCAGCGGCAGCGTGACGATCCTCGGGGTCGACCCGACGGTCGGCTGGGTCGCCGAGGCGGCGGCCAACCGCTCCCTGTGGCCGAGCCTGATCCCGGCCCGCTCGGAGGGCAGCACCGCGATCGGCGACGACAGCCAGATCGTGTCGGCCGTCGGCAACCTCCCGGCGCTGGCGCTCCCGCCGCTCGGTGGCCTGCTCCTCCTCCTGTTCGGGTACATCGCCTTGATCGGCCCGCTCAACTACCTGGTCCTGCGCCGGATCGACCGACGCGAGTGGGCCTGGATCACGATGCCGGTCCTGATCGTCGGCTTCGCGGTCGGGGCATACGCCTTCGGATCGGCCCTTCGCGGCAGCAGCATCATCGTCAACGAGGTCGGCATCGTTCGTGGCGCGCCCGACGCGACCGAGGGCAGCGCCCAGGTCTATCTCGGGGTCTTCTCGCCCGCCCGTGGCACATACCAGGTCGCGGTCGGCGGTGGCGCTCTCCTGTCGTCACCGATCTCGGGTGACGTGTTCGGCGGCAGCGCGGCCAGCCTCGACGTCCTCCAGGGCGACCCACCGGGACCGTCGCGCGTCCGCAACCTGTCGGTCGGCTTCGGATCGCTCCGCACGATCCGGGCCGAGTCGCAGGCCGTGGTCCCCAAGGTCCATGCCGAGCTCAGCCTGGTGGATGGCGCGCTCACCGGGACGCTCCGCAACGATTCGGTGACCACTCTCGAGCGGCCGGCGATCGTCGTCGGCGCGAACGTCAAGGTCCTCAAGGATCTCGCGCCCGGCGAGCAGGTCGCGGTGTCCCTCCCGATCGTGAGCCAGGCGCAGTTCGGCCAGTCGCTGGCCGACCGGATCTTCGGCCAGATCTTCTTTGCGGGAAGCGGAGCGACCTCCGATACGGCCAGCCGCGACCAGGCCCGTCACCTCATCGTGGACCAGCTGACCTACGACCCGCAGTTCGGCAACTTCGGCCGGCTGACGAGCGATGGGCCGGTCCTCCTCGCCTGGGGACGCGACGCGGTGATGGACGTCACGGTCGAGGGCCAGGCCACGAACCGCGTGAGCAACATCCTCTACGACATCCCGCTGGGCATGCGGGTGCACGGCGCGGTCGAGTTCGGCGGGGACCTGGTCCGGGGCACGATGACCGAGACGGACGCCGCGTTCTTCAGCAAGGATCCGACCGCGATGAACTTCGGCCAGGGCAGCGTGACCCTCGTCTACCGCCCGATCGCCTTCGAAGGCAGGCTGGCGGCGACCCGACTCCGGTTCGGGATCAACTTCGGGCCCGACGGCTCGGTCGGCGGCGGCGACGGGACGAAGGTCGAGCCGATCCCCGACACCTGTCTGGACGTCAAGGCCCCGGACGTGCTGCCGCCCGGCTGCCCCGAGCCCCTGCCCGCCGATCAGTTCAACGGCGTGCCCGAGGTCGAGATCTTCGACCGGACGGGAAGCGGCGCCTGGCACCGCCTGCCCCACCTGTCGATGGGCCAGACCTACGATGTCCGCGATCCGGCGAAGTACGTCGATCCGGCGACCGGGGCTGTCCTCCTCCGGCTCGTGAACGAGCGGCAGGATCCGATCAGCGTGTACCTCAATGTGTCGATCGGGGGGACGGTCGAATGACCGACATCGTCGTCACCCGCGACCTCGTGAAGCGCTACCCGGGCACGCTCGCGGTGGCGGGCCTCGACCTGACCGTCGGCCGGGGCGAGATCTTCGGCCTGGTCGGACCCAACGGCGCGGGCAAGACGACCACGCTGCGCATCCTCGCCACGCTGCTCACGGCGACGTCCGGCCGGGCCGAGATCGCCGGAATCGACGTCCGGCGGAACCCCGACGCCGCCCGCCGCGTCCTCGGCTTCATGCCGGACGTGTTCGGGGTGTACGACGACATGAAGGTCTGGGAGTACCTCGACTTCTTCGCCCGCTGCTACGGCATTCCGGCCGCCCGCCGCCGCCGGACGATCGGCGATCTCCTCGACCTGGTCGACCTCGGCGACAAGCGCGACGCGTATGTCCAGGGCCTCTCGCGAGGGATGCAGCAGCGCCTCTGCCTGGCCCACACCCTCGTTCACGACCCGGATGTCCTCCTTCTCGACGAGCCGGCGTCCGGCCTCGACCCGCGGGCCCGGGTCGAGCTGCGCGAGCTCCTCCGGGAGCTGCGCTCGCTCGGCAAGACGATCGTGATCAGCAGCCACATCCTTCCCGAGCTCGAGGAGCTGTGCACGGCCGTCGCGATCGTCGACCACGGCCATGTCCTCGCCCACGGCAAGGTGAGCGAGATCGAGCGCCGCCTCCGGTTCGGCGCCGTCATCCGGGTCCAGGTCCTCGCCGGCCACAACCTGGAGGCGGCCCGCGCCCACTTCGCGGCCGACCCGCGCGTCGCCTCGGCGACGGTCCTCGCCGACGGCCAGATCGAGATCGGCTTCCGCGGCGACGACGAGGCCTCGGCCCAGCTCCTCGCATCGGCCGTCGCGGCCGGGATCCGGGTCATCTCGTTCGCCCGCGCCGCGAGCGACCTCGAGGAGCTGTTCCTCCAGGTCACCGCGGCGGCCGGCCAGCCGGCGGCGGTCGCCTGATGACGGATCGGCCCGACGCCATCGCGCCGGCCACCGCCGGCCTCCCGATCGAGGCCGAGGCGACGGTCGACGACGCGGCGCCGGCCGCGGTCCGGACGGACCCCGTGGGCGGCCGACCCGCCGAACCGGGACGAGCCCGGCCGCACCCGATCCGGGCGATCCGGTCCGTGGCCTCGGGGATCGTCGCGGTCGGCGTCAAGGAGCTCCGCGGCCGGGTCCGAGGGCGGCGGGCGTTCGTCGTCCTCACCTTCTACCTCCTGTTCCTGGGGCTCTTCGCGTGGGCCTGGGAGCTCGTCGCCGAGCGGGCCTACGTCCAGAACGCCGCCAATCAGGGGAGCTCGGCGGCGTTCGCCTCGGCGCTCGTCGGCCAGGAGGTGTTCGGCGCCCTCGTCCTCGTCGAGACCCTCCTCGTCGTCTTCCTCGCCCCGGCCTTCACGGCCGGCGCGATCTCGCTGGAGCGGGAGAAGCAAACGCTGGAGATGCTGACTGCCACGCCGATCTCATCCCTGGCGATCGTCATCGGCAAGCTGCTGAGCGCCCTCGCCTACGTGTTCCTCCTGATCGCCGCTTCGATCCCGCTGACGGCGATCGTGTTCGTGTTCGGCGGCGTCGGCCCGGACGACGTCCTGCGGGCGTACGCCGTCCTGATCGTGACCGCCCTCGGGCTCGGCTCGATGGGCCTGTTCATCTCCGCGCTCATGCAGCGGACCCAGGGGGCGACCGTGGTGACGTTCTTCACGGTCCTGTTCCTGACCCTCGGCACGTTGTTCGGCGTCCTGTTCTGGAACACGATGGCGGGCGTGAACGCCAGCACGGTCTTCGGCGCGGTCACGGGATCCGGCGGGGTCGGCCCGATCAAGGGCCGGGCCCCGGAAGCGCTGCTGTGGTTCAACCCGTTCGCCGCCGAGTACGACGTCATCTGCGGCGCGTCCGACGGCTACGGCGGCTGGTGCGGCCGGCTCAACACGGTGACGAACGGCGCGATCAACGTCGGCGGGATCGGGGCGGGCGGCGTGATCGTCACCCCGTCCGACCCGACCCAGCCGGGGTTCGGGTTCGGAGCGGGCGGCGGCGTGAACCAGGTCGTCGTCCCCGATCGGGGGCCGGCGGTCAAAATCCCGGTGCCCGCCGACGCGGGCACGACGACCGGCCTGTTCCCGATCAAGGTCGACCTCGGCGCCGGGCTGGCCGCGACCGAGCCCCAGCCGTTCGGGGTCCGGCGCGACACGTTCTGGCCGCGCAGCCTGCAGGCCTGGGGCGTGATGTCGGTCTTCTTCATCCTCGCCTCGATCCAGCTCGTGTCGCCGACCCGTCGCTGGCGGCTGCCGCGGCGGCCGTCGCGGAGGTCCGCCTGATGCCGCGCCTCGAGCGGCCTCGGCTCCGCGTCGCCGGGCGGCTCCGTCGCGCTGACCCGACCGGGGCCCTCGACGGGCGCGTCATCGCGCCGCCCGATCCCCGGCGCGCCGTGGACGGACCGCTCGACCCGGCCCTGGAGGCGATCCGGACGGGGCTCGCCGCCCATCGTCGGCGGCTCTGGACGCGGCGGATCGTCCGCCGGGCGTGGCGGGCGGTCGCCGGCGTGGCCGCGACCGAGGCGGTCCTGCTCGGGCTCGCCAGGATCGTGCCGATCGAGGTTCTGCCGAGCCTGGTCGCGGCCATCGCGATCGGCGGGGTGGGGCTGTGGCTCGCCAGCGCCGTCCGGGCCCGGCCCAGCCTGGGCGAGACCGCGGTCGCCGTCGACGGCGAGGGTCGCCTCGAGGACCGCGTGTCGAGCGCCCTCTCGCTGGCCGCCACGTATCCGGCCCTGGCCGGTCCGCTGGGTCCCGCGGTCGACCCAGCCGACACTCCGGATGCCGACGCGGCCGAGACGGAACGGTTCGTCCGCCGCCAGCGCCTCGATGCGGTCGATGCCCTGCGGCTGGCCTCGCCCGGCCTCTTCCGGCCGAGGTGGTCACGCCGTCCCGCGGCGCTCGCGCTGGCGGCGACGCTCCTGATCGTTCCGCTCTCGGTGCTGCCCAACCTCCAGGACCAGGCGATCGCCGAGGCCCGCGCCAACCGCGACGAGGCGGTGAAGCAGGCGGACCGAATCGACCAGATCGCGAAGGACCTCGAGGCGAAGGGCGCGAAACCGGATGACCCCCGGACCCGCCTGGCCACCGACCTCCGCGATCTCGCGGCCCAGCTCCGGGCGCATCCGGAGGACCTCACGGCGAACCTCGCACGTCTGGGCTCGGTCGAAGCGTCGCTCCACTCCCAGATCGATCCCGGCAACGAGCAGCGGGCCTCAGCGCTGACGGCGCTGAATCGGGCGCTGTCCCGTGCGGTTTCGGGCAACCCTGGGGCCAACAAGGACGGCAACCCGAAGGTCACCGCGGACGACCTGAAGGACGCCGGGGCAAGGCTCGACCAGATGACGCCTCAGGAGCGGAGCGACCTCGCCGCCGCCCTCGCCGGGCTGCAGTCCGCGGCGTCGCAGGCCAGCGGGGCCGCCGGTCAGGCACTTCGCGATGCGGCCCAGGCGATCTCGCAGGGACAGACTGAGGCGGCCCGGGAGGCGCTCGACCGCCTCGGCGACATCCTCGAAGGAACCGGTGAACAGATCCAGACCAACCGCGACCTCGCCAAGGCGGCGTCGCAGCTCCAGGACACGCGACGGGCGCTGGCGGACGCCTCGCGCAACGCGGGTCAGCAGGGCCAGGGTCAACAGGGTCAGCAGGGCCAGGGCCAGCAGGGCCAGGCGGGCGGCTCCGCGCCGCCGGGCCAGGGCGGGGCCGGCCAGAGCGGCCAGCCGGGGCAGAGCGGTCAGCCCGGCCAGGGCCAGGGTCAGCCGGGGCAGAGCGGCCAGCCGGGCCAGGGCCAGGGCCAGCCCGGGCAGAGCGGCCAGCCGGGTCAAGGGCAGGGGCAGGGGCAGGGACAAGGCCAGGGACAAGGCCAGGGACAAGGGCAGGGACAAGGGCAGGGACAAGGGCAGGGACAAGGGCAGAGTCAGGGCCAGGGCCAGGTCGGCGGCGGCGGCTCGAGCGCCCGCTCCCTCGGCCAGGCGATCGGCGGCAACCACCTCCCGGGCGCCCCGACCGGCGCCAACCGCGCGGCCACGCTCGGGCCCGACCTCTCGAACATCGCCGACTTCCAGCGCCTCGGGAAGCCGGGCGATCCGTCGTATGTCGCCGGGACCGGTGGCGACGGCCAGACGCAGCAGGGCAATCAGCCCGGTCAGGGCCAGAACAACGGAGCCACGACGCCGTACCAGCAGGTCTTCTCGGACTTCTACCAGTACGCCCTGACCAGCCTCGATCGGAACTACGTCCCGCTCTCGGTCAAGGACTTCGTCCGCGACTACTTCAGCTCGCTCGATCCGACCCAGTGACCGCATCCGCCGCGAGGCGGAGTGACGCCACCACCCCGACCGCCCGGAGGACCGGATGAACGCCTCGACCGCCGCCACGGACGCCACCGCCGGCCAGCATCTCGCGCCCGAAGCCTTCGCCGAGCGGGCGCGGGCGATCGAGGCGGAGGTCGGCCGGGTGATCGTCGGCCAGCGCGACCTCGTCCGGCAGACGCTGACCGGCCTCCTCGCCAACAGCCACGTCCTGCTCGAGGGTGTGCCCGGCCTCGGCAAGACGATGCTCGTCCGGACGATCGCCGACGTGATCGACTGCTCGTTCAACCGGATCCAGTTCACGCCGGACCTGATGCCGGCGGACATCACCGGCACGAACATCCTCGTCGAGGAGGCCGGCAGCCGCGTCTTCCGCTTCCAGCCCGGCCCGATCTTCGCCAACCTCGTCCTCGCCGACGAGATCAACCGCGCGACGCCGAAGACCCAGTCGAGCCTGCTCGAGGCGATGCAGGAGCACCAGGTGACGGTCGCCCGCAACCGCTACCCGCTCGACCCGCCGTTCTTCGTCCTCGCGACCCAGAACCCGCTCGAGATGGAGGGGACCTACCCGCTGCCGGAAGCCCAGCTCGACCGCTTCCTGTTCAAGCTCATGGTTCCCTTCCCGTCCGAGGAGGACCTGATCTCGATCATGGACCGGACGACCGGAGCGGAGAGCGTGACGGCCGAGAAGGTCGCGACGGCCGGCGAGATCGTCGAGATGCAGCGGCTGGCACGGGCGGTCCCGATCGCGCCGCACGTCACCGCCTACGCGGTGAGCGTCCTGGCGGCCACCCACCCCGACCAGCCGCGCGCCCCGGAGCTCGTCCGCGAGTACGTCCGGTACGGCGCGTCGCCGCGCGGCGCCCAGGCGCTCGTGACGGCCGGCAAGATCTACGCCCTGCTCGACGGACGCTTCAACGTCTCGGTCGACGACATCCGGGCCGTGGCCCTGCCCTCGCTCCGCCACCGCATCATCCTCAACTTCGAGGGCGAGGCCGAGGGGATCACGACCGAGGCGGCGATCCGGACGATCCTCGATTCGGTCGCCCCGCCGGCGGTCGAGTAACCCGCGCCGGCCGCGCGGACCAGGCATGACGATGACGGACGGGGCCAGGCGACCGGGCGCGGCGGCGGCGAGCCCTGGCGCGCCGCCCGCGGGCCGGCCGGCCTTCCTGCCGAGCGACATCGACCCGACCGTCTTCGACGAGGCGTTCCTGCGTCAGCTCGAGCGCCTGCTCCTGATCATGCGGGCGCCCGTCCGGGGCGGGCTGAAGGGCGGCCGGCGGAGCGTCAAGCGGGGCCAGTCGGTCGAGTTCGCGGACTACCGCGAGTACGCCCTCGGCGACGATCTCCGCCAGCTCGACTGGAACGTCCTCGCCAGGCTCGAGAAGCTGTTCGTCAAGCTGTTCATCGAGGAGGAGGACGTGACGATCACGGTCCTCCTCGACGGCTCGGCGTCGATGGCGAGCGGCCGTCCGGACAAGCTCCAGTTCGCGAAGCGCGCGGCGGCGGCCCTCGGCTACATCGGGCTCGCGTCGGAGGACAAGGTCGCGGTGAGCGTCCTCGGCGGCCGCGCGGCGCGGCGGCGGACGGCCCTCCGCGGCTCGGGCCGGGTGTTCCGGCTCCTCACCGAGCTGTCGGCGATCCAGCCGGCGGACGGCCCGACCGACCTCGTCGCGGCGGCCCGCCACGCGGCCGCCCAGCTGACCGGCCGCGGCGTCGTGATCCTGATCTCCGACCTCCTCGACGTCGCGGCCGATCGCGTGATCCGCGAGCTGGCCTCGACCCGATCCGAGCTGATCGTGCTCCACGTCCTCTCGCCGCAGGAGCTCGATCCGCCGCTCGAGGGCGACCTCCGCCTCGTCGACGCCGAGACCGGCGAGGGGATCGACGTCACGGCCGACCTCGCCACGATCGACGCGTACCGCGAGCGCCTGGCCGCCTGGAAGGAGTCGTTCGCCCAGCTCGCCGCGCGGCGCCAGGCGACGTACGTCGACCTGGCCACGGACGTGCCGCTCAACGAGCTGATCTTCGCCGAGCTCCGCCGCCGCCGGGTCCTCGGCTAGGCCGGTGGCCTGATGCCGTTCGCCAGCCCGCTCGCGCTGCTCGGGCTGCTGTTCGTGCCGGCCGTCGTCGCGATGTACCTGCTCCGCCTCCGGCGGACCGAGACGATCGTGCCCTCGACGCTGCTCTGGCGGCGGCTGGCGGCGGACGTCGAGGCCAACGCGCCGTGGCAGCGGCTCCGCCGGAGTGCCCTGTTCCTGCTCCAGCTCCTCCTCGTCGCGGTCCTCGCCTTCGTCGCCGCGCGACCGTTCCTGGAGCGGCCAGCCGGGCTCGCCCGGGACCTTGTCGTGATCATCGACACCTCGGCCAGCATGGCCGCCACCGACGTGGCGCCGGACCGCCTGGGAGCCGCCAGGCAGGCCGCGATCGACGCCCTCAGGGACCTCCCGAACGGCGGCCGGGTGAGCGTGATCGAGGCCGGCCGGACGGCCCGGATCGTCGCGACCGGCACGACGGACCTGCAGCGCGTCCGGCAGGCGATCGAGTCGATCCGGCCGACCGTCAGCCGGGGCGACCTCGGCGACGCCCTCGCCCTCGCCCAGCAGCTGGCGGTCCAGTCGGGCGACGCCGAGGTCCTCGTCGCGACCGATGCCGCGCTCGCGGTCCCGCCCACGACCCGGGTCGACGCCCCGATCCGGGTCCTCCGCGTGGGCGATGCGCGAGGCAGCCGGAACCAGGCGATCGTCGCCCTCGCCGTCCGAACGTCGACGACCCTCGCCCGGTCGGTCTTCGTGAGCGTCGCGAACCTCGACCTGGAATCGGCGACCCGACGGGTCGAGCTCTGGAGCGACGACCGGCTCATCGAGACCCGGACGATCACGATCGACCCCCAGGCCCGCGCCGACGTAATCATCGACGACCTGCCCGACGACGCCGCCGTCCTCGAGGTCCGCCTCGTCGCCGGCGAGGCGAGCGACACGGCCGGTCGTCCCGACCTCTTGGCCGCCGACGACCGGGCGTGGGCGGTGATCCCGCCGGTCCGCGAGCGGAACATTCTCGTCGTCGGTCCGGGCGATCCCTATCTCGAGACCGCCCTCTCGTACCTCCCCAACAGCCGGCTCTTCGGCCTGACCCCGGCCGAATACCCGGCCGGCGCCGTCCGCACGGACGGAACCGCGTGGGACCTGATCATCTTCGAGTCCGACGTCCCGGCAACCCTCCCGGCGACGCCGATCCTGGCCATCGCGCCGCCGACCTCCAGTGCCCTCGGCGAGGTCGTCGGCACGCTGACGAACCCCGGGATCGCCACCCTCGGGACCGACGAGCCGATCCTCCGCTACGTGGATCTCTCGACGACGCACATCGCGACGGCCAGGCAGCTCACCCTGCCGGCCTGGGCCCGGACGGTCATCCCCGGTCCGAAGGGCGCTCCCCTCCTCTACTCAGGCGTCCGCGCCGGCCTGCCGACCGCGGTCCTCGCCTTCGAGCCGCGTCAGTCCGACCTGCCGCTCCAGGTCGCGTTCCCGATCCTCCTCGCAAACCTGACCGGCGAGCTCTTCGGCGGAACGGCCGCCCCGGCCGACGCGGTCCACCCCGGCGACCCCGTCGTCCTGGCCGTCCCGAGCGGGGCGGCGGGCCTCCACGTCGTCGCCCCGGACGGGCGCGCGGTCGACCTGCTTCCCGGCGCAGCCGGCGGGCCGAGCGTGACCTACACCCAGACCGACCAGGTCGGCGTCTACGTCGCCACGCCCATCGCGGCGGCCGGCGCCTCCGGGGCGCCGTCGCCGAGCACCGGCCCGGCCACCGCCGGCACGGCTCCGAGCGGCGATCTCGGCCAGGGGATCGACCCGACGGCGCCGATCCGGTTCGCGGTGGATCTCTTCGACGTCGACGAGTCGGCGATCGCGCCCGGCTCGAACCGGGTCCTCGAGGATCTCGGCCGGGCGCGACCGGCGCCGGGCGCGTCCGGCGCCCCGGCCGGGACCGGCAGCACGGCCGACCCTGCGGCCGCCCGGCCGAACGCCAGGGACGAGCTCTGGATCCCGATCGTCCTCATCGTCCTGGTCGCGCTGTGCGTGGAGTGGGCGCTCTACCACCGCGACGCCGTCCAGCGGATGTGGCGGGGTCTCGCGGGTCGCGTTCGACGCAACGCGCCGAGGGCCGGCTGATGGGCATCGACTTCGACGTCCCGCTCGCCCTGCTCCTGCTGGTCCCGGCCCTCGGGCTGACGGTCGCCCTGCACCTCGCCTCGCGACGGCGGGTCGGGCTGGGCCGGCGCCGCCTCGCCCTGCTCGTCCGCGGCATCGTCCTGGGCTGCCTCGTCCTGGCCCTCTCCGGCGTCCGGCTCGTCCTGCCGGTCGACCGGCTGGCGACCGTCTTCGTCGTCGACCTGTCCGATTCGGTCGGCACGCCGGGCCGCGAGGACGCCCTCGCCTGGCTCCGCGACAGCCTGAAGGCGATGCCCGAGGGCGACGTCGCGGGCATCGTCGGGTTCGGCCGGACCGCGCTCGTGGAGCGGCTGCCGACCGAGGTCCGCGAGATCGACCGGATCGCGACCACGCCGGTTCGCTCCGCGACCGACATCGGGGCGGCGCTGCGGCTCGCGTCGGCGCTCTTCCCCGACGACGCCCAGAAACGGATCGTCCTCGTCTCGGACGGCAACGACACCACGGGCTCCGGGCAGAGCGAGGCGGCGCTGGCCGCCGCCCGCGGGATCCAGATCGAGACCCGGTCGATCGGGCTGGGGGCGGCGGACGAGGTCGTGGTCGACCGGCTGACGACGCCGTCGACGAGCAAGATCGGCGAGCAGCTGGAGGCGGTCGTCGAGGTCACCTCGACCGTCGCCCAGCCGGCGACGATCCGGCTCTACGCCGACGGCGGGCAGGTCGCCTCGAAGGCGGTCGATCTCGTCGCCGGCCCGAACCGGGTGTCGTTCCTCGTCAAGCCGACCGAGACCGGCTTCCACACGTTCCGGGCCGTCGTCGAGGCGGGACGCGACACGTTCAGCCAGAACAACCGGGCCGATTCGGACACGATCGTCAACGGCGAGCCGCGGGTCCTGGTCCTGGCCGGCGACGAGAAGGTCGGGGCCGAGCTCGTGGCGGCCCTCGGGGTCGAGCACCAGACGGTGGATTCGCTCGTCCCCGAGCAGCTTCCCGCGAGCGTCGACGGCCTCCTCGCCTGGGACTCGATCGTCCTCGTCGACGTGTCGCGGCTGCGCTTGAGCGACGCCCAGCTGACGAGCATCCAGCAGTACGTCCGCGACTTCGGCCGCGGGCTGGTGATGATCGGCGGGCCGAAGAGCTACGGCGCCGGCGGCTACACCGACACGCCCGTCGAGGAGACGCTGCCGGTCGACATGGGCGTGAAGGACCAGCAGAAGCAGCCCGACGTCGCCCTCGTCGTCGTGATCGACAAGTCGGGCTCGATGGACGCCTGCCACTGCAACTCGTTCAACAACGGCAACCCGGGCGGCGGCACGGGCATCGCCGGCGTCCGCAAGGTCGACATCGGCAAGGAGGCGATCCTGCGGGCGGCGGCGGCGATGTCCGCCCGCGACCAGCTCGGGCGTCGTCGCCTTCGACGAGAGCGCCCACTGGGTCGTCAAGACCCAGCCGCTCGGCGGGATCGCCGATCTCCGCGGCGCGATCGGCGGCATCCAGCCGCTCGGCCAGACGAACATCTTCACCGGGCTCGAGCAGGCCGTGGAGTCGCTCGAGACGACGACCGCCACGCGGCGCCACATCATCCTCCTGACCGACGGCTGGTCGAGCTCCGGCCAGTACGACGCGATCATCGCCCGGATGAAGGCCGCCGGGATCACCCTCTCGACGGTCGGTGCCGGCGGCGGCGCGAACCCGTTCCTCCAGCAGCTCGCCAAGCAGGGTGGCGGCCGCTTCTATCCCGCGGTCAACCCGGCCAGCATCCCCGACATCTTCCTCAAGGAGACGCAGCAGGTCGCCGGCCAGCAGATCGTGGAGGAGCCGTTCCACCCGATCCTCACCTCGCAGTCGCCGATCCTGCGCGGGATCGACGCGCTCCCCCAGCTCCTCGGCTACAACGGGACGACGGCGAAGTCGGCCGCCCAGACGGTCCTGGTGACGCCGCGCGACGACCCGCTCCTCGCCCAGTGGCAGTACGGCCTCGGGCGGTCCGTGGCGTGGACCTCCGATTCGACCGGGCGCTGGGCGAAGGGCTGGCTCGGCTGGAGCGGGTTCTCGCAGTTCTTCAGCCAGCTCGTGTCGTGGACGTTCCCCGGCGAGGAGACGGGCGGGATCGAGGCGACGTTCGTGACCGAGGGCAACCAGACGAAGCTCCGGGTCGAGAGCGTCGCCGAGGACGGATCGCCGCGCGACTTCTACTCGACCGCGGTCGCGATGACGACGCCGGACCTCACCTCGAAGGCGGTTCCCCTGTCGCAGGTGGCGCCCGGCGTCTACGAGGCGCCGCTCGGCGAGCTCGACCCCGGCGCGTACGTGATCCGCGTCTCGCAGAGCCGACCGGGCGCCACCCCGCTCGGGCGGACGCTCGGCCTGGTGGCGCCGACCCCGGCCGAGTACCGGGTCCTCGGCACGAACGAGTCGTTCCTCGCGACCCTCCGCTCGGGCACCGCCGGGCGGGCCGTCAGCGGACCGGCCGAGCCGTGGGTCCACGATCTCACGACGAACGCGGCGTCGACCGACCTCTGGCCGGTCCTCCTCGTCCTCGCCCTGCTCCTCTGGCCGCTCGACATCGCGCTGCGGCGGGTCTCGGTGGGTCGGCGCGAGCTGGCCGACGCGCGGCGCTGGCTGGGCGGCGGCTGGCGACGGACGATCGCGCCGCGGACCGCGGAGGTCGCGGGGATGCTCGCGGCGCGCGATCGCGCGGCAGGCTCGGCGGCGCGGCTGGCGATCCTCCGCGGCGACGGCGCCGAAGGCGAGGCGGCACCGGTCGCACCGGTCGGCCGGGATGCGCCTGCGGAGCCGGTTGCACCGGTCGGCCGCGTTGCGCCGGCCCAAGGGGGGCTGCCGGCGTCCCCAGCTCCGGACGCGCCCGCCCCGGCGGCCGAGGGCGCCGACACGCTGGCTCGTCTCCGCGACGCGAAGCGGCGAGCGCGCGAGCGCTGAGGCGTGGGCTCGGCGACGACGATCGGGTCGCCGGTGTAGGCTCGACGCCGATGGTCCCCCTCGGTTGGTCCCGGCTTCGGTCTGCCCGCGTGGCCGGCCTGACGCTGGCCGCCGCAGTCCTCGTCGGCGGGTGCGGGTCGCTCCTCCGGAGCGCGCCGGCGCCGACGCCGGCCGATTTCCCGGGGATCGCCGGCCAGCTGGGCCAGCACGGGATCCGCGTCGACCCCGAGACGATCGTGTCGGGCGACGCCGGGTGCGACGACGTCAATCTCGGCAAGACGGCGATCGGGTTCGATGCCTCCGGGCTCGACCAGGCCACGCCGGTCAGGCTCCACATCTTCATCTTCCGCAACCGCGAGACGTACGAGCGCCTCCGGGCGACGATCGATGCCTGCGCGGCAGCGTTCGTGACCGATCCCGACACGTTCGAGTCGGTCGAGACCTCGCCCTTCGTCATTGCCGGCCAGGGGCCGTGGGGGACGACCTTCAAGGACAACCTGCGGGCTGCGATCACCGAGGCCGCCGGGACCGGCGGCTGATCCGCTCCGCACCGGACCGCCACCGACCGGTCCGGACCACCCCGCTACCGGGTCCCATCGTCCCGGGTCCGCCGGGACGACCGAGCCACGGAGTCGGGCGGCTCCCGACGCGATCCTCGGGGCATGGCCCCCCGACGTCCCCGCCCGCGACGGTTCCTCGTGCCCCTCGTGCTCGCCGCGATCCTCGCCGGCGAGATCACCGGGATCGCCCTCGCCCGAACGTTCGGCCCGGTTGCCCTCGAGCCGGGCGCGCCGGACGCGCCGGACGCGCCTGGCGTGCAGGTGGGAACCCGCGCGGTCGGCGCGGACAGCGCGGTTGGCGCGGTCAGCGCGCGGCAGGCTGACCTGCCGGACGCCGGACGCGACGCGATCGCCTCGGCTGCCAACATGCAGCGGGCCCGATCCGCCCAACGCGGCGCCCCGCCTGCGATCGCCCCGGTCAGCCCGGTCCGCTCGGTCGCCGGGCCGGCAGGCGGATCGGCCGCCACGGCTCGCACCCAGTCGAGCCCGACGTACCGCGGCCGGAACCACGTCTGGATCCCGTCCCTCGGCATCGACAAGGTCGTCCAGTCGTTCCCGTGCTCGCGCAGCCGCCCGCCCGACGCCGGCGTGTACCGTTGGGGCTGCGCCGGCCGGAACAATGTCTACCTGCTCGGCCACGCCTGGAGCACGTTCAAGCCGCTTCACGACGCCTACGTCCGGGGTCGCCTCGCCAAGGGCATGAGGGTCATGTACGCGGACGGAGCGGGCACGGTCCACACGTACTCCGTCATCTGGTGGAAGGTCACCGCGCCGACGACCGCTGCGTCGTGGGCCTGGGCCGCCCAGAGCCGCCCGAGCATGACCCTCCAGACGTGCGTCGGGTCGCGGGGCCAGGATCGGCTGATGGTCCGGCTGGTTCGGATCGCCTGATTGGGTGCCGTCGGCAGCGGCGGCGAGGTAACCGAGGCGCCGACACCTCCCAGGCCCGTTCAGCCCGGCGGCACGGGTGCGCCGGCATCGCGATTTCGAGGTCGTTCACCGAACGCGGAACGATTCGCCTGCCTGTCGGCCGGGCCATTCGATCCCGGTGGCCGCTCGCCCGCCGGCGAAGTCGTTCCGCATGGGCGGAACGACCACGAAAGCCCCGCGCTGGGCGATCGTGCCGGCCGGTTCGGACATTCAGCCCGGCGGCGCGGGTGCGCCAGCATCGCGATTTCGAGATCGTTCACCGAACGCGGAACGATTTGCCTGCCTGTCGGCCGGGCCATTCGATCCCGGTGGCCGCTCGCCCGCCGGCGAGGTCGTTCCGCATGGGCGGAACGACCACGAAAGCCCCGCGCTGGGCGATGGTGCCGGACACGGTCGGCGTGGCCATCGCGGTCGGCGGCGCCATCGCGGACGGCGTGGCCATCGCGGTCGCGATCGCCGTGGCCGGGTATCGGCCCGATCCGCCGGCCGCAGGGCCGCGGCGGCCGCCCGCCTCGCGCTAGACGACGCGCAGATCGAGCAGCTTGCGGGCGATGACCAGCCGCTGGACCTGGCTCGTTCCCTCCCCGATCTCGGTCAGCTTGGCGTCGCGCAGGTAGCGCTCGACCTTGTACTCCTCGACGTAACCGTAGCCGCCGTGGACCTGGATCGCGGCGTTCGTGACTCGGCTGCTGACCTCCGACGCGAACAGCTTCGCCTGGGCGCCGGCGACCGTGTAGTCGCGGTGCTGGTCCTTCAGCCACGCGGCGCGGTAGACGAGGGCCCGGGCCGCCTCGATCTCCGTCGCCATGTCGGCGATCATGAAGGCGACGCCCTGGAAGGTCCCGATCGGGCGGCCGAACTGCTGCCGCTCCTTGCTGTACGCGGCCGCCGCCTCGTAGGCGCCCTGGGCGATCCCGAGGGCCATCGCGGCGATCGAGATCCGGCCGCCGTCGAGGACCTTGAGGAACGTCCGGAAGCCATCGCCCTGGGCCCCGAGCAGGTTCGCGGCGGGGATCCGGCAGGCGTCGAAGATCAGCTCGCCGGTCGCCGACGCGTGCAGCCCGAGCTTGTCCTCGAGCCGGCCGATCGAGAACCCGGCGGTGTCGGCCGGGACGATGAACGCGCTGATCTCGGCGTCGCCGCGGGCCGTCTCGCCGGTCCGGGCGGTGATGATGTAGGTCCCCGCCTGGCCGGCATTCGTGATGAAGCGCTTGCCGCCGTCGATCACCCAGCTGTCGCCGTCGGGCGTCGTCTCGCGGCGGGCGGTCGTCCGGGTTCCGCCGGCGTCCGAGCCGGCCCCCGGCTCGGTCAGCCCGTAGCCGCCGATGACCGCGCCAGACGCGAGCGGACGGAGATAGCGCTCCTTCTGGTCCGCGGTGCCGGCGATCATCAGCGGTCCGCAGCCAAGCGACGTGTGGGCCGCGACGATGATCCCGAGCGAGCCCCAGACGCGGCTGATCTCCTCCACGGCGATCGCGTAGGCGAGCGTGTCCATCCCGGCCCCGCCGTCCTCCTCGGCGACCGGGATCCCGAGCCAGCCCATCTCGCCGAGCCGGCGGACGATCTCGGCCGGGAATCGATGGGCCTTCTCGTGCTCGTCGATGACCGGGGCGACCTCGGTCTCCATGAAGTCGCGGACGGTCGAGCGGAGGAGGGCGTGCTCGGGTGAGAGGTCGAGATCCATGCCGGCGAGGGTAGCACCGGCGGCGTTCGATCCGTCCCGGTGCTAGCCTTCGGCCATGGACCCGGCCGTCGACCCAGCCGAATCCGTCCCAGCGTCGCCGAGCACGCCGGCGGCCCAGTCGAACTCGCTGCGAGCCCTGCGCCAGCAGATCCTCGTTCGGCTGCGCAGCGACGGGCCCGCCTCGCCCGATCAGCTCGCTCGGGCGATCGGCGCCAGCCGGACCGGCGTCCTCCAGCAGCTCCGGGCGCTGGAGGAGACGAAGTTCGTCAGCCGCCAGACCGTACGCCACGGGGTCGGCCGGCCACGCCACCTCTACGACGTCACTCCGGACGCCCAGGAACTGTTCCCGTCCAACTACGACGGGCTGGCGGCGGGCCTCCTCGCCGCCATCGGGGCGGTCGGCGGCGACGCCCTGATCGAGCAGGTGTTCCAGGCCCGCCGGCGCCAGATCGGGGCCCGCGTCCGGCGCGAGCTGGACGATCGTCTCGGGCCCGAGGCGTCGCTGGTCGAGCGCGTCAGGGCCCTTGCCGTCCTCCAGGACGAGCTCGGCTACCTCGCGAGCGCCGATCTCGACCCGGACGGCCACATCCGGCTTCGCGAGCACAATTGCGCGATCTTCGACGTCGCCCAGGGCCAGCGATCCGCGTGCGACGCGGAGCTCGACCTGTTCCGCGAGGTCCTCGGCGCGGACGTCGTCCGCGAGACCCACATCGCGAGCGGCGACCGCTGCTGCTCGTACCGGGTCGAGGCGCGGGCGGGCGACTGAGCCCTAGGCCTCCTCGCGCTCGACGGCGACCCGCGAGGCGGGCTCCAGCCGCGGCGGCGGGACGTCCGAGACGTTCGGGACGAAGGAGGCGGCGAGCGAGGTCGCCGCCGCCAGCTCCTGGTCCTCGACGCTCAGGATCCCGTACCGCCCGAGCGACGCCATCTCGTCGCGGATGTAGGTCTTCAGCATCTCGGGGCCGTCGGTGTTGATCGTGAACCGGACCTCGTTGCGGCGGAACGTGTCGAAGATCCAGCGGAACTCGTCCCAGCCCGAGACGACCCGGGTGTTGAGGTTCGACGAAGGGCAGATCTCGAGGACGATGCCCCGCTCCCGGATCATCTCCATCGCCCGCGGGTCGTAGGCCGCCTTCACGCCGTGGCCGATCCGATCGGGCTCGAGCAGCTCGACGACGCGGGCGACCTCGTCGACCGGACCCGACTCGCCGGTGTGGACGGTCAGCCCGAGCCCGAACTGGCGAGCCCGCCGGAAGAGGCGGCGGTAGTCGGCGACGCGGAAGGTCGCGGACTCCGGGCCGGCGATGTCGACCCCGACGACACCCCGATCGCGCCAGGCGATCGCCTTCTCGACGATGATCTCGTTGAGCTCGAAGGGAAACGCCCGGTCGAGGCAGAAGATCAGGCCCGGCCGGACCGGGTACTCGAGGCTCGCCCGGTCCATCCCGCGGGCGGCGGCGGCGATGATGTGATCGAGGTCCTGTTCGCCGCCGCGGTTCCGCTTCATCGGGTTGAAGCGGAGCTCCATCGTCGTGACGTTGTTCTTCCGGTAGGCGCCGCCGACGACCTCGTAGACCGCCCGCTCGACCGCGATCGGCGAACTCTGGATCAGCTCGGTCCAGTGGAAGAGCTGGAGGTAGCCGTCGAAGCTCCGGTTGCGCTTCTCCGACACGGTGATCGTGTCGCGGAACTCCCAGTAGTCGCGGGTCGGGAGCTTGATCCCCTGGGCGTGGGCGATGCTCCACATGATCGCCGGCGTGACGGCGCCGCCGAGGTGGCAGTGGAGCTCGGCGAGCGGGATCTTGCGGGAGAGGTGGCGCGCCATGGGGTCAGGATAGCCAATTCCCGCTCGTGCTCGGCGGCATCCCGACCGACGTGCGCGACGCGCGGGCAATCCCGAGCATCCGGCGTCGGAAGCCACGGAACGTTCGCGTGCGAGGCCTGACCGGTCGCGGTACCCTTGCTGCCGGCTGCGAGCTCACGATCGGACGATTCCCGCGAGCCACGGATCGTGCCGTGCCCCGGGCCGATGAGGAGGCATATCACCCATGCATGCAACGTTGCGTCGCGTGGCCGGACTGGCCGGCGCCGCGCTGATCGCTGCCGCCTGCTCGAGCGCGGCCACGCCGGCGCCGACGACGGCCCCGGCGACCACCGCACCGTCGGCCGCGGCGCCATCCGAGACCCCGCCGGCGGCGACCGCGTCGAGCGCCCCGAGCGCCGCGACGGCCTCGATCCCGCCCGTACCGTCGGGCCAGCTGATCTTCAGCGACAAGCTGGTCATCTGCTCGGACATCCCCTACCCGCCACAGGAGTTCTTCGACGACAGCGGCAACCCGATCGGCTCGGACATCGAGATCGGCCAGGAGATCGCCAAGCGCCTCGGCCTGTCCGCCGAGATCCAGAACTCTGTCTTCGACACGATCATCGCGGCGCTCAATGGCGGGAAGTGCGACATCATCGTCAGCGCCCAGAACGTCACCGCCGACCGAATCAAGCAGGTCGACATGATCCCCTTCTTCCAGGCCGGCCAGGCGTTCGTCGTCCAGAAGGGCAACCCCCAGGGGATCAAGACCCAGGACGACCTATGCGGCAAGGCGATCGCGGCCGAGACCGGTACGACCGAGGTGGACTACATCCAGGGCACCGGCGACTACGCGAGCCAGGGGCTGTCGAAGGCGTGCACCGACAAGGGCAAGCCCGCCATCGAGGCGAAGCAGTTCCAGAAGGACAGCGACGCGCTGCTCGCGCTCCAGTCGGGTCAGGTGGCGGCGTACTTCGCCGACTCGCCGGTGGCCGGCTACTACACCGTCCAGAAGCCGGACCTGTTCGAGCTCTCCGGCCTCAACCTCGGCGAGGCCCTCGAGGGGATCAGCGTGTCGAAGACGAACACCGGCCTGCGCGACTCCGTCATGGCCGCCCTCGTCTCGATGATCGATGACGGGACCTATGCATCGATCCTCGCCAAGTACGGGGTCGCCTCCGGCGCCATCACCTCCGACGTCGCCAGGCAGCTGAACAAGACGAGCTAGTGCCGGCCGGGGTCGTGGCCAACCCGACCCGTCCCTTGCCGCGAGCGTCCCGGCCGATCGTCCGGCTTGGGGCGCTCGCGCTGCTCGCGGTGCTGGTCGCCGGCTGCTCCACCACGTCCCGGTACCCGTACGACTGGAGCATCTTCGTCGACTCCCTGATCCGCCCGAACTCGCGGATCATCGGCGGATTGCAGACTGACGGTGATCATCGCCGTCGTCTCGCAGGTCATCGGCGTCATCCTCGGGGTCTTCGCCGCGATCGGGCGCCTTTCGCGGAATCGCCTCCTCCGGCTCCTTGCCGGCTTCTACATCTGGGTCTTCCGTGGCACCCCGCTCCTGGTCCAGCTCACGTTCGTCTTCTTCGGGCTCAGCGCGACCGGGATCTACACGTGGCCCGCGCTCAACATTTTCGGACTGCACGTCCCGGGCGAGATCCAGGCGGGGATCTTCGCCCTCGGAGTGAACGAGGGCGCCTACATGGCCGAGATCGTGCGGGCCGGGATCATGTCGATCGATCCCGGCCAGATGGAGGCGGCGAAGAGCCTCGGCATGACCTACGGCCTGGGGATGCGCCGGATCGTCCTGCCGCAAGCCGCGCGGGTCATCGTCCCGCCGCTCGGCAACGAGTTCAACAACATGCTCAAGACCACATCCCTGCTCGTCGTCCTCTCGGTCACGGAGCTCTACGTGACGTTCGAACAGCTCAATGCCAGCGGGCCGACGGTCTTCCATCCCTTCGAGCTGTTCCTGGCCTGCGCCGTCTGGTTCCTGCTCCTGACGACCATCTGGGGCCTCGTCCAGGGTCGCATCGAGAAGCGGCTCGCGGCCGGGACCGCCGGCACGACCGGTTCCGGCGGCGCGGGACGGCCGGGAATGATGGCCCGGATGCTCGGTCTCCGGAGCAACGCCGCCAACCAGATCTCGGGGAGCCGCTGACATGGTCGAGATCGGACACGACCTCCTCGAGCTCATCGGCGGGGCGCCGCTGACCGGCGATGAGTGCGTCGTCGAGGCCACCGACGTCCACAAGTCGTTCGGGCATCACGAGGTCCTGAAGGGCGTCTCGATGACCGTCCGCCGAAAGGAGGTCGTCGTCATCCTCGGCCCGTCGGGATCGGGCAAGACCACGTTCATCCGGTGCATCAACCACCTGGAGAAGATCCAGGCCGGCAGGATCCAGGTGAACGGCCACCTGATCGGCTACCGCGAGACCGCCGATGGGCGGCTCGTGGAGGATCGCGAGAAGAACATCGCGCTCCAGCGGCGCGAGATCGGGATGGTCTTCCAGCGCTTCAACCTGTTCCCCCACATGACCGCCATCGAAAACGTCATCGAGGCGCCGGTCCGCGTTCGGGGCACGAACGAGGACGAGGCCCGCGCGATGGGGCTGGCGCTCCTGAAGCGGGTCGGTCTTGGCCACAAGGTCGATGCCTATCCGGCCCAGCTGTCGGGCGGTCAGCAGCAGCGCGTCGCCATCGCCCGGGCCCTCGCGATGAAGCCCGCCCTGATGCTCTTCGACGAGCCGACCTCGGCGCTCGATCCGGAGATGATCGGGGAGGTCCTCGAGGTGATGAAGGAGCTCGCCCGCGAAGGCATGACGATGATCGTCGTCAGCCACGAGATGGGGTTCGCCCGAGAGGTCGCCGATCGGCTCCTGATGATGGACGACGGCCGCATCATCGAGGAAGGCACCCCGGAGCACTTCTTCACGAACCCGCAGCAGGAGCGGACGCAGGCGTTCCTCTCGAAGATTCTCTGAGGGACAGTCTGCCGCCGGCCACGCGGCCTGTGCTCCACTGCCTCCGCCCGCTCCACTCAGGCGGATCGCCGTTCGGCGGCGACTGCCTCGGCGCCGAATCCGACTGACGCCAGGGCCAGCTGCTCGGCGGGCTCCTCAGGCTCCGGCAACGGCAGGATCCGAGCGGCATCCCGCTGACCCGGTTCGGGGCGGTCCGGCACGGCTCTTCGCGATAGCTGGCGGCCGTGCGACAGACTAGAACGTCTGTTCGATATCGCCCAGAGGTCCCCGCGCGACCTCGCTGTGACCGGTCCGCTCCGTCCCTCAGCTGGCCGCGGGGACGACCCGGCCGGCCGCGTCGAGGGTCGCCTGCCGGCGGCGGAGCGCCTTCAGCTCGGCGCCCGGCACCTGGTCGCGGGCGTGGTAGCTCGAACGGACGAGCGGCGCCGCCTCGACGTGCTTGAACCCGAGCGCGAGGGCCTCGCGCTTCATGTCGGCGAACTCGTCGGGGTGGTAGTAGCGCTCGAGGGGAAGGTGCTGCTCGGACGGGCGGAGGTACTGGCCGACCGTCAGGATGTCGACGTCCACCGCGCGGAGCGCCTCGAACGCCTCGGTGAGCTCCTCGCGTGTCTCGCCGAGGCCGACCATCAGCGAGCTCTTCGTGTGGGCCGGGTAGCCGATCTCGGCGGCCATCTCCTTCGCCCGGCGCAGGACGTAGAGGCTCCGATCCCAGCGGGCTCGCTTGCGGACCGGCTTCTGGAGCCGCTTCACCGTCTCGAGGTTGTGGTTGAGGATGTCCGGCCGGGCGTCCATCACCGTCCGGAGGCGATCGTCGGCGCCGTCGAAGTCGGGGATCAGGACCTCGATCCCCATGCCGGGGCTGGTCGCCCGCATCGCGAGGATCGTCTCGGCGAAGATCCGGGCGCCGCCGTCGGGCAGGTCGTCGCGGGCGACGCTCGTCACGACCACGTGCTCGAGGCCGAGCGCGCCGACGGCCTCCGCGACCCGCCGCGGCTCGTCGTCGTCGAACCAGGTCGGCCGGCCCGTCTTCACGGCGCAGAAGCCGCAGGCCCGGGTGCAGGTGTCGCCGAGGATCATGATCGTCGCGGTGCGCTGGTCCCAGCACTCCCCGATGTTCGGGCAGTGGGCCTCCTCGCAGACGGTGTTGAGGTTCAGGCCGCGGAGCAGGCCCTTGAGGTCGTGGTAGCTCTCGCCGGACGGCATCCGGGCCTTGATCCAGTCGGGGTGGCGGCGGAGCGGCGTGACGGAGCCGCCCATCGCGATCGTCTCGGGCGCGGGCGAGCCGTGGTGGGCCGACGCGCCGGGCGGGGTGAACATCGGGAGCTCGCGTGCCATCGCAGATGAGTCTAGTCAGCCGCGCCGGTTCGCGCCGCGCCAACGAGGTGCGGCCGCCCGGAGGCTCCACCGCGCCGGCATCGGGTCAGTAGATCGCGGTGTCCGGTCCGACGCTCTCGAGCCAGGCCTTGATGTCGCGGAGGAGCGCCGCGCCGCCCGCCCCGTCGTTGGCGCGATGGTCGACGCCGAGGACCATGTTCATGATCGGCCGGATCGCGATCACGTCGCCGTCCGGCGTGGACACGACGACGGGCCGCTTCGTGATCGCCTCCATGGTGACGATCCCGACCTCGGGGACGTTGAGGATCGGCATGACCAGGTTCGTCCCGAGGTAGCCGGTGTTGTCGACGGTGAACGTCCCGCCGCCGAAGTCGTCGAGGCGGAGCTTGTTCGCCTTCGCCCGGGCGGCGACGTCGGCGATGGCGACGTTCAGGCCGTGGATCGAGAGCTGGTCGGCGTCGCGGACCACGGGCACGATCAGGCCGTCGTCGACCGCGACCGCCACCCCGATGTTCACGCGGCGCTTGGCCATCACGCCCTGGTCGGTCCAGTGGGCGTTGAAGGTCGGCGTCTTCTTCAGTGCGACGGCCGACGCCTTGACGACGAACGGGACGAAGCTCAGCCCGATCCCCTCCTTCGCCTGGTACGCCTTCTTGTGCTGCTCGCGGAACGCGACGAGGCGGGTCGCGTCGACCTCCATCTGGACGTAGGCATGCGGCGCCTGGAGGGCGCGCGTCATCTGGGCCGCGATGCCCTTCCGCATCTGGGTCATCGGGACGAGGACCTCGTCCACGCCGGCCGGGAACTCGATGTTCGGGGCCGCCTTGACCGCTGCGCCCGGTGCGGAGGGCGCCGATGGAAGGGCCGCGGGCGACGGGGCCGACGGCGCTGCGGCCGGAGCCGGCGCGGTGGCGGGGGCCGGCGGGGCCGCGGCGGCGCCGTTGCTGCTGGTCCCCGGCGCGGCGCTCGCTCCGCCGACGGCCTGACCGCCGACCGACGTCCCGGTCCGCTGCGACTCGACGTAGTTCGTGACGTCCTCGCGGGTGATCCGCCCGCCGCCGCCCGTCCCGACGATCTGGGCCGCGGTCAGGCCGTGCTCGCGAAGGAGGCGGCGGACCGCCGGCGTCATCCGGGCGTCGGGGTTGCCGGGCGCGTCGGCCGGCTCGGCGGTGGCGGACGCCACCGCGGTGGGCGCCGCCGCGGTCGGCGCCGCCGCCACGGTGGGAGCCGCCGCGCTCGCGGCGGCGCGCTCGGGTCGTTCATCGGAGCCGGCCGGGCCGTCGGCCGGGGCGAAGGTCGGCTTCGACGGCTCGGCGGCGCTCGAAGGCGACGCCGTCGCCGCGGCGCTCGGGGCGCCCTTGTCGTCGGGCGCCGCGGCGGCAGCCGCGCCGGCCGTGGGCGGCTGCGCGTCGGCGGTGGCGCCGGTCGTGCCCTCCTCGGCCGTCTCGATCACCGCGATCTCGGCGTTGTTCGGGACGGTCGCGCCCTCCTCGACCAGGATCTCCCGCAGGATCCCGGCGAACGGCGACGGGACCTCCGCGTTCACCTTGTCCGTGATGACCTCGACCAGCGGCTCGTATTTCTCGACCGCGTCGCCGGGCTGCTTCAGCCACTTGCCGATCGTCCCCTCGGCGACGCTCTCGCCGAGCTGGGGCATCGTCACCTTGGCCACTGTGTCTCCTCCGGATCGCCGGACGGGTCCGACCCCGCCATGTGAAGTGGCGCCTAGTGTCGCGCATCGAGCGCGGGTGCGCCGCGGCGGGGTGCGCCGTCGTCCTGGGCGCCACCGTGCCGACGGCTGGCCGGCGATACCTGACGTGCCCTGACCGGGCGATTGCGCATGATGTTGCCATGCCCCGTCCGCAACCCGAGATCTCGACCACCTGGCCGCGGATGCTCGGCCTCCGGCTCGAGCGCCAGCACCTCATCGAGCGTGCGCCGGCGGCGGACCTCGTCGGCGTGGTCGGCCGGATGATCGGCCTCCACGCCCAGGTGATGAGCTCGGCCGAGCTCCAGGCCGCCGCCCGGATCGACGGACTGACCGCCCGCGACGTGCGCGAAGCGCTCTGGGAGCGGCGGAGCCTGGTCAAGACCTGGGCCTTCCGCCAGACCCTCCACCTCCTCACGCCCGACGACCTCGCCGAGTTCGTCCTCGCCGCGCGCAGCCTCGAGCGCTGGCACACTCCCGCCTGGCTGCGCTACTTCGACATGACCGAGGAGGGCGTCGCAGAGGTCCTCGACGCGATCGGCGATGCGCTGTCGGACCGGCCGATGACGCGGGCCCAGGTCGTGGACGAGGTCGTCGCCCGCGCCAGGCGGCCGCATCTGCGCGAGGAGATGCTGACCGGCTGGGGGACGTTCCTGGGGCCGGCGGCGCAGCGTGGGAAGCTGGTCTTCGGCCCATCCGAGGGGCGGAACGTGGCGTTCGTCGACCCGTCCGCCTGGCTCGGGCGGCAGATCGGCCCGGCAGCGGACCCGTCCGACGCCGATCGGGCGCTGGCCCGACTGATCGAGCGCTACCTCGCGGTCTTCCCGGGATCCACGAGGGAGATGATCGCGCGGTGGTGGGGCGGTGGCCGCCTCGCCGCGGTGACGCGCGCGCTCAGGCTCGTCCCGGACGGAGTCGTGGAGGTGGACGTCGAAGGGGCCCGTGGTCTCGTCCGCGCCGTGGACGCCGATGCCGTTGCCGCCGCCACGCCCGAGCACGCCGTCCGGCTCCTGCCCGGCTTCGACCCGTTCACCAACGAGCTCCCGCGGCGGATGGACAGCGTCCTCGGCGAGACCCACCACGATCGGGTCCATCGGACCGCCGGCTGGGTGACGCCCATCGTCGTGATCGACGGCCGGGTCGCCGGGACGTGGGAGATGGCGAACGGTCGGGCGGGCGCCCGCACACTAGTCGTCCAGCCGTTCGGCCGCTGGCGCGGCGGGGCGCGCCGGGAGCTGCGACCGGAGGTCGAGCGGATCGCCGAGTTCCTCGATCGGCCGCTCCGGCTCGAGGTGTCGGCCGTCGGCTGACCGGACCCCACGCGGTCACGGTCGTTCGGATCGGCCGGCTCTACGAGCGGCGGCCGGCTGCCATCTCCTCGGCCACGGCCCGGAAGCCGCGGATGCCGCGTGTCGTGAGCGCGTCGAGCTCCGCGAGCAGCGGCTCGTCGACCTTGGTGAAGTTGAAGCAGGCCTTGCCCTGCTTACGTTTCGCGAGCGCCGGCGACACCGCAGCCGCGAGCTCCGGGGAGGCGTAGACCGGCATCAGGTAGAAGCTGACGTAGCGCTTGCCGACCCGCGTCCCGGCGACGTAGCCCCACGGCTTGCCCTCGAGCCCGGGGATCTCGAGCGCCATCCCGGCCGGGCCGTCCTTCGTCACCGCGAGGTCGCCGCGGTTCCGGAGGATGATCTCGCGCAGCCGCTCGTGGACCGCCCCGAAGTCCGCCACGTTCGCCATCCGCCTAGTACGCCGCGAGCTTGCGGATCCCGGCCGCGATCTTCTCGGGGTTGACCATGAACCAGTCCTCGAGGACATGGTTGTAGGGCACGCCCGGGACGTCCGGGCCGGCGATCCGCGTGACCGGCCCGTCCAGGTAGTCGAACGCCTCCTCGGCGACGATCGCCGCCACCTCCGCGCCGTAGCCGCCGAACCGGTTGTCCTCGTAGACGACGAGGCACTTGCCGGTCTTGCGGACCGAGTCGAGGACCGTCTCCTTGTCGAGCGGGCGGAGCGTCCGGAGGTCGACGACCTCGACGCTGATCCCGTCCTCGGCGACCCGGTCGGCCGCCTCGAGGGCGTAGTGGGCCATCAGTCCGTAGGCGATCACCGTGACCTGCGAGCCGGGGTGCGTCACCTGGGCCTTGCCGAGCGGCACGGTGTACTCGCCGTCGGGGACGTCGCCGCGGACGCTCCGGTACATCTTCTTGTGCTCGAAGAAGAGGACCGGGTCGTCGTCGCGGATGGCGGTCCGGAGCAGGCCCTTCGCGTCGTACGGGGTCGACGGGATCACGACCTTCAGCCCCGGGACGTGGGTGTAGAACGCCTCGACCGACTGCGAATGGTAGAGCGCGCCGTGGACCCCGCCGCCGTACGGGGCGCGGACGACCATCGGCGCCGCATAGCCGTTGTTCGACCGGTAGCGGAGCCGCGCCGCCTCGGACACGAGCTGGTTGAACGCGGGGTGGATGAAGTCGGCGAACTGGATCTCGGCGATCGGCCGGAGCCCGCCGATCGCCGCCCCGATCGAGGTGCCGATGATCTGGCTCTCGGTCAGCGGCGTGTCGATCACCCGCTCGTCGCCGAACTCGGCCCACAGGCCGTCGGTGGCGAGGAAGACGCCGCCCTTCTTGCCGACGTCCTCGCCGAGGAGGATGACGCTGTCGTCGCGGGCCATCTCCTCGCGGAGGCCCTCGCGGATCGCCTCGATGAACGTCTTGAGGGCCATCAGTGGCCGGCCTCGCCGGTCGGCTCGTCGCCCATCCCCCAGGCCGGCGGCGTCTCCGACGGCCAGTCCTCCGCGTAGACCCACTTCATCGCGGTGGTCGAGGCCGGATCGGGCTGCGATTCCGCGTACTCGGTGGCGTCGTGGACGGCGGCCGTGATGTCGGCGGCGATGCGCGCCTCGGCCTCGGGCGTCAGGACGCCGGCCTCGGCCAGCTGGGCCCGGAACTTCGGCACCGGGTCGAGGGCCTTCTCGGCGAGGAGCTCTTCCTCGGGCCGGTACTTCGTCTGCTGGTCGTCGCTCGAGTGGGCGGTCAGGCGGGTCACCTTGGCCTCGATCAGGGTCGGACCATCCCCCGCCCGGGCCCGGGCGACGGCGTCGCGCGCGGCGGCGTAGCAGGCGAGGACGTCGGAGCCGTCGACCGTCACGCCGGGGATGCCGTAGCCCTCCGCCCGATTGGCCACGGACGATCCGGCGACCTGGCGGGCGAGCGGCACCGAGATCGCGTAGCCGTTGTTCTCGACGACGAAGATGAACGGCAACTTGTGGATGGCCGCGAAGTTCAGCCCTTCGTGGACGTCGCCCTGGTTCGACGAGCCCTCGCCCATGACGGTCAGCGCCACCTGGCCGGTCTTGCGGATCTTGGCGGCAAGGGCCAGGCCGACCGCGTGGAGGAGCTGGGTCGCGACGGGCGACGACACCGACACGAGGTTGTGCTCGTGCGAGCCGTAGTGGCCGGGCATCTGGCGGCCGCCGGACGACGGGTCGGAGGCGGTCGCGTACTGGGCGGTCATGATGTCGCGGGCGCTCATCCCGAAGGTGAGGCACGTCGCGATCGAGCGATAGAACGGGGCGACCCAGTCCTTGCCCTTCTCGAGCGCCCAGGTGATCCCTACCTGGGCGCCCTCGTGGCCCTGGCCGCTGATCACGAACGGGATGCGGCCGGCCCGGTTGAGGATCCACATCCGCTCGTCGACCGCCCGGGCGAGCGCGACGAGGCGGTACATCTCGAGGAGGTCCTCGGTCGACAGGCCGAGGTCCGCGCCGAGTGGCGTCTTGGCCGAGCGCGCCGTCACCGCCATCAGATGTTGATCGACCGGCCGTCGACCGCCATCGCCGCCTCGCCGAGGACCTCGGACAGGGTCGGGTGGGCGTGGGTCGCGCCGGCGATCTCCCACGGCGTCGCCTCCAGCTCGAAGGCGACCGACGCCTCGGCGATCAGGTCGGTGGCGTGCGGCCCGATCAGGTGGATCCCGAGCGTCTCGTCGGTCTCCTTGTCGGCGATGATCTTGGCGAAGCCCTCGTACTCGCCGCCGATGATCGCCTTGGCGATCGCCTGGAACGGGACCTTGCCGATCTTGAGCGGCCGGCCGCGCTCCTCGGCCTGCTGCTGGGTCAGCCCGATCGAGGCGATCTCCGGCCGGCAGTACGTCGCCCGGGGCTGCTTCACGTAGTCGATCGGATGGATGTCCTTGTCGCCCGCGATCACGTGGGCGGCCACGATCCCCTCGTGGCCGGCGGTGTGGGCGAGCATCAGCCCGCCGACGAGGTCGCCGATCGCGTAGACGTGGGGCTCCTTCGTCCGCATCCGGCCGTCGACCTTGACGAAGCCGCGGTCGACCTCGACCTTCGTGGTCTCCAGCCCGATGTCCTCCACGTTCGTCGCCCGCCCGGCGGCGACGAGGAGCTGCTCGGCCCGGAGCTCCGCGGGCTCCTTGCCCTCCGGCCCGACGACCAGGCAGACGCCGTCCTTGGTGACCTCGACCTTGGTCGAGTCGAAGCGGGCGTTCGTCATCACCGTGATCCCGCGCCGGGTGAAGCTCCGCTCGAGCGCCTGGCTGACCTCGCGATCCTCGAGCGGCACGATCTGCGGGAAGTACTCGAGGAGCGTCACCTTCGTGCCGAGGTCGTGGTACATCGAGGCGAACTCGCAGCCGACCGCGCCGGCGCCGACGATCACGATGTCCTTCGGGATCGACGTCGCCCGCAGGACATCGTCGCTCGTCAGGATCCGCTCGCCGTCGGGGGTCAGGCCGGGCAGGCTCTTCACCCGCGACCCGGTCGCGAGGATCACGTCCGTCGCCTGGAGGACGCGATCGCCGCCCGTGCCGGGCGTCCCGTCCTCGCCCGGCTGGGTGACCCGGATCTTCGACGGCCCCTCGAGGCGGCCGCGGCCGGCGATCCAGGTGACCTTGTTCTTGTCGATCAGGGTCTTCAGCCCCGTCCACATCCGCTTCACGACCTGGTCCTTGCGGGCCGCCATCTGGACGTAGTCGATACCGGGCTCGCCGTCGATCGCCAGGCCGTAGTCTTTCGCGTGCCGGACGCGCTCGACGAACGCCGCCGAATTCGAGGAGGGCCTTGGTCGGGATGCAGCCGCGGTGGAGGCACGTCCCGCCGATCCGGTCCTCGTCGACGAGGGCGACCTTCAGGCCCAGCTGGGCCGCCCGGAAGGCCGCCGTGTAGCCGCCGGTTCCGGCGCCGAGGACGACGAGATCGAAGTCGTTGGAGGAGCCGACGGCCATGGGATCAGTGCGCCTCGCGGGCCACGGACCGGCGCGCGCGGGACGGCCGGCTGGGCGGGTGGATCATGTGGCGCGATGGTACGCGGGCCCCTGCGAAGCCCGCAACCGAGCGCCGGAGCGGCGGTGCTAGACTCGCCGCCAATCGGCCCGGTCCTGCATCCCGTGGAGTCACATGGACGGCGCGACCATCCTTCTCGACCTCATCCTCATCGTCGCGGCCTACCTGTGCGGCTCGATCCCGATGGGAGTGGCCGTCGCCCGGCTGACCGGCGGGGTCGATCCGCGGACGGTCGGCTCCGGTCGAACGGGCGGGACGAACGCGCTCCGGGCGCTCGGCCGGAAGCGAGCCGCCGTGGTCGTCGCCGGCGACCTGCTCAAGGGCGCGGTCCCGGTCGTCGTCGCCCGGGTCGTCGCCGGCGAGGCCGCGGTCGAGGTGCTGTGCGGGCTGGCGGCCGTCGCCGGCGCGATCTGGTCGATCTTCGTCGGGTTCCGGAGCGGGCGCGGCGTCGGGACCGGCGTCGGGACGATGCTCGTGATCCAGCCGGTGGCCGTGCTCCTCGCGGCGCCGGTGTTCGTGCTCGTGATCCTCGTCACGCGCTACGTGTCGCTGGGGTCGCTCCTGGCGTCGGCGGCGCTGTTCCCCGCGATGCTCGTCATCTGGGCGGTCGCGTCCGGGGCCGTCCAGCCGCAGTACCTCGTGTACGCGGTCATCGGCCCCGCGCTGATCTGGGTCGCCCACGCCGACAACATCGACCGGCTCATCCACGGCACCGAGCGCAAGTTCGATCTCGGGATGCTGGCCGGGCGCTCGGGCGGCGGCGGGGGCTCCGCCGAGGGCTGAGGCCGAGGCGCCGGCCCGCGTCGGCCCGCGTGGCCGGCGCCCACGTCGGCGGGCATCGTCCACTCGTCGCGGATGGGCGAGGCTGGCAAGGCGGCCGCGAGCACCGGAGCGAGCGACCTCGGACGGTCGTGAGCGAGGAGCGCAGCGGCCAACGCCGCCAGCGTCGTCCAGGCGCGACAGGCAGTGACGCGTGGCACGGAATCAAACGAACGACCCGGGTCGGCTGACGACCCGGGTCGGGAACTCGCGGAAGGTTCGGCGGACCCGACGACCGGGTCCGCGCCGAGAGGACTAGTTAATAGGAGCTGCCACCGCGCTGGCTGCGGAAGCAGTCGGAGCAGTAGACGGGCTTGCCGCTGGTGGGACGGAACGGGACCTGGGCATCCTTGCCGCAGGACGAGCAGGTCGCGGTGAACATCTCGCGGGGACCGCGGTCACGGCCATAGCCGCCCCCGCCGCCGCCGCCGTAGCCACCACCGCCACCGCCGCTGCTGTAGCCGCCACCGGCCGAGTAGCCGCCACCGGCGCCGTAGCTGCCGTAGCTGCTGCCCGACCCACTGCCGCCACTCGCGTTGCGGGCAGCCTTGCGGCTGGCGCGACACGACGGGCAACGGCGCGGCTCGGTGAACCCGCGCTGTGCGTAGAAGTCCTGCTCACTCGCAGTGAACACGAACTCCTGGCCGCAATCGGCGCAGGTCAGATTCTTGTCGTTGTACACGAAACGAAAACTCCTCTCGGTAGCCGTGCGATCCCTCCGGGTTCTCGCGTCAGCCGTGAGAGGAGTCCGAGTCGTCGTCGAGCTACGTCTGTTCTTGCCGTGGACGCTTCCACGGCCTTTCCGCGCGGGAGTCTAGACGACTGACGACGGACTTGTACAGGGGTATTTTCGCTGATCGAGGCAGAATCCGCCAATCGGGGCGCTGCCCGACCGAGGCACGACGGCCCCTCAGTCCGCCGCGGCCCAGCCGCGGCTGCGCTCGACCGCCCGCCGCCAGGCCCGCCGCGCGGTCGCCCGCGTCGCGTCGTCCGCCGTCGCCTCGAAGCGTCGCTCCACCCGGCGCAGGGCGGCGATCTCGTCCGGCCCCGACCACCAGCCGACCGCCAGGCCGGCCAGCGCGGCCGCGCCGAAGGCGGTCGTCTCGCGGACGGCCGGCCGCTCGATCGACCGACCCAGCTGGTCGGCGATGAGCCCGCACACCAGGTCGCCGGCGCCGCCGCCGTCGACCCGCAGGCCGCGCAGCGGCGCTCCGAGATCGGCGTCCATCGCCTCGACGACGTCGCAGACCTGGGAGGCGATCGCGTCGAGCGTCGCCCGGGCGATCTCGGCGGCGCCGCTGCCGCGGGTCAGGCCGAAGATCGCGCCGCGCGCGTCGGGATCCCAGTACGGCGCGCCGAGCCCGACGAACGCCGGGACGACGACCACTCCCCCGCTGTCGGCGACCGTCCCGGCCAGACGCTCGACCTCGCCCGACTCGCCGATCAGGCCCAGCTCGTCGCGCAGCCACTGGACGGCGGCCCCGGTGACGAACACCGAGCCCTCGAGGGCGTACACGAGCGGCGCCTCGGGGCCCAGCCGCCAGGCGATCGTCGTGAGCAGGCCGTGGCTCGAGACGATGGGCGACGAGCCGGTGTTGGCGAGCAGGAAGGCCCCCGTCCCGAGGGTCACCTTGGCCTCGCCCAAAGCGAAGCACGCCTGGCCGAACGTCGCCGCCTGCTGGTCGCCGGCGGCGGACGCGATCGGGATCGCCCGGCCGAAGATCGCGGGATCGGTCGAGCCGTAGACCTCGGCGCAGCTCCGGACCTCGGGCAGGAGCGAACGGGGGACCTCCATCAGCTCCAGGAGCTCGTCGTCCCAGGCACCGCGGTGGATGTCGAGGAGCAGCGTCCGCGACGCGTTCGAGACGTCGCTGACATGGACCCGGCCGCCCGTCAGGCGCCAGATGAGGAATGACTCGACCGTGCCCGCCGCGAGGTCGCCGGCGTCGGCCCGCGGCCGGAGCCCGGGATCCTCGACGAGGATCTGACGGAGCTTCGGCCCGCTGAAATAGGCGTCGATCGGGAGGCCGGTCCGGGATCGGACCAGCTCCTCGTGGCCGGCGCCGCGGAGGTCCTGGCAGAACGGCGCCGTCACCCGGCTCTGCCAGACGATCGCGTCGGCGACCGGCCGCCCGGTGGCCCGGTCCCAGACGACGGCCGTCTCGCGCTGGTTCGTGATCCCGATCGCGGCCACCCGTTCGACGCCGCCGACGGCCGCGATCACGTCGCGCGCGGTCGCCAGCTGGGCCTCCCAGATCGCCTCGGGATGGTGGCGGACGTCGCCGGGCGCCGGGAAGCGCTGCTCGAACTCGCGCTGGGCCGTGGCGACGACGGCCCCGCGCCGGTCGACGGCGATCGTGCGGGCGCTCGTCGTCCCCTCGTCGAACGCGAGGATGACCGAACCGTCGCCGGCGGCTGAGGTCATCGGGCCGGCCCGGGCCGGCTCACGGGATGGCGAACTCGCGGCCGGCGCTCGCCAGGAACGCCTCGACCTCGGTTGCCTGGCGGGCGGCATCCCAGCCGAGCTCGGCGCCGAGGATCGCCGCGACCCGCGGCGCGATCGCGGCGCCGCGGTCGGGCAGCTCCTGGGCGATCCGCATCCTGCGGGCGAGGACGTCGTCGAGCGACAGGGCGAGCTCGTGGCGGGCGGCCCATGTCACCTCGACCTCGAGGTGGTCCTCACCCTCGACGAGGCGCCCGAGCAGGCCGAGCTCGCGGCCGAGGGCGACCACGTCGGGTGCGTGCGTCCCGTGCCGGGCGACGAGCCGTGCCGCGACCGCGGGCGCCAGGCCGTCCGACGATGCGAGCGCCGCGGCGATCCGGTCCAGCTCCGGGTGATCGGCCGCCCCGACCAGCCGCCGGCTGACCGTCCCGGTGGGGCGCACGGCGGCCGCCGAGCCGAGGACGCCGACGGCGGCGTCGATCGTCTGCTCGGCCATGAGCCGGTACGTCGTGTACTTGCCCCCGCTGACCCGGACGAGCCCGTTCCGCTCGACGACGACGCGGTGCTCGCGCGAGGCCTTGACGGTCGAGCCGCTCGACGGGGCGATCAGCGGCCGCAGGCCGGCGTAGGTCCCCACGACGTCGCTCCGGCGGAGGTCGACGTCGAGGACGTGGTTGACGGCGGCGAGCAGCTCGTCGACCTCGTCTGCTCCGGCGACCGGCCGGTCGATCGGACCGGCGTAGGGCGCGTCGGTCGTCCCGACGAGCCAGAAGTGGGGCCACGGCACGAGGAACACGACCTTGCCCGGGACCCGGATCGTGAGCCCGACGTCGCTCGGGATCCGCGAGCGCGGGACGACCAGGTGGGCGCCGCGGCTCGGGAGGAGCCGGGTCGAGCCGCCCGACAGGGGCGACGCGGGATCGGCGCCCCAGACACCGGTCGCGTCGATCACGACCCGCGCCCGGACCTCGTGGACCTCGCCGCTCAGCGTGTCGCAGACCCGCGCGCCGACGACCCGGCCGCCCTCCTCGACCAGCGACTCGGCACTCGCCCGGGTCACGACCGTCGCCCCGTCCTCCTCGGCGGAGCGGGCCACCGCGAGCGTGTAGCGCGCGTCGTCCTCGACCCCGTCGTGGAACATCAGGCCGCCCCGGAGGTCCCTGCGACGCATCGCCGGCGCGTGCTCGAGGACCTCGGCGACCGACAGATGGCGGTGCCAGCCGCCGTCGCGCCGTGCCCCGAGGACGTCGTACAGCGTCATCCCCGTCTCGTAGAAGACGCGGGTGACGAGCGGCAGGCCGTACAGCGGAAAGAGGAGCGGCTCGATCGTGACGAGATGGGGTGCGAGGTGGAGGAGGCGGGCCCGCTCCCGGAGCGCCTCGCGGACCAGGCCGAAGCGGTACTGCTCGAGGTAGCGAAGGCCGCCGTGGATCAGCCGCGACGAGCGCGATGAGGTTCCCGCCGCGATGTCGTCGCGTTCCACCAGCCCGACGCGGAGGCCGCGCGTCGCCGCATCCAGCGCCGCTCCCGTGCCGACGATCCCGCCGCCGACGACGAGGACGTCGAGCGGCCCGTCGACGAGCGCGGCCAGGTCGCGCCGGCGGGCGCCGAGCGGCCCGCCGGTCATCGGTCGACCCGGCCTGGACGGCTGATCCGCCACAGGACCGCGGCGGTGCCGCCGATCAGGACGAGGATCAGGAGGGGCGTCTTCAGGACGACGTCGCGGGCGTCGCCCGGAAGGAGGAAGGTCGCCACGCCGGCCAGCAGGACGACGACGACGACGAGCTCGCCGACCAGGAGCGCCTCGCGCAGGCCGGGCGCCCGGCGCGCGGTCGCCTCCGGCGGGCGGCCGCCGTCGCCGTCCGCCGTCGCGGACGCGTCCGGGCGGGTCGGCGCGTCAGCCACGGTCGGCCGCCGGCGGGATCCCGATCGGGGCGACGAGGACCCGCCCGGCGAGGGCCTTCCCGTTGCGCGTCGCGAGGCCGGACTTCGGGCGGTGGAACGTGATCGTCAGGTCGGCCCGGACGGCCGGGTCGGACGGGTCGCCGCTGGTCAGGTCGACCGCGGTCGGCGTATCGACGGCGAGGACCGGGACCATCTCGGCGCGGGCCCGGTTGATCAGCTCGACGGCCGATCGGATCGGCTCGCGGAGGGGTCCGCGGACCCCGGTCCCGAGGAGCGCGTCGACGATCACGGCCGCCTTCTCGATGCCGTGGCCGAGCAGCGCGACGTCGCGGGCGACGGGCGTGTGAACGATCGTGATCCGCTCGTCGCGGACCACCCGGTCCCAGTTGCGGGCCGCGTCGGGCGTCGACGGCCTCGCCCCGGCGGCGACGAGGGCGATGACCACCCGGGCACCGGCGCCGGCCAGGTGGCGGGCGGCGACCAGGCCGTCGCCGCCGTTGTTGCCGGGGCCGACCAGGACGACGATCGGGCCGCGGCCCCAGCGGCCGGTGTCGAGCGCGAGCGCCCGGGCGGCCGCGGCGACGGCGGCGCCGGCGTGCTCCATGAGCTGGCTGCCGGGGACGCCGAGGGCCTGGGCCTTGCGATCGGCGCCGGTCATCGCCGCGGCGGTCATCGGGGCGAGGGCGGCCGACGCGGCCCAATGGCGGCGGAGCTCGCGGAGGTCCAGCCCGAGGAGCTCCGGATCGTCGGCCGGAAGCGGCGGACGTGCCGATCCCGCGGGCGCGCGCGACGACGAGGCCGACGGGGTCATGACCGGCCAAGCGTAGCCCGAGACGGGGGCGCGCGTGCGGGCCGGTCGGCCCGCGGCGGATGGGCCGTCGGGCGGTCAGCGCTGCCGGACGGGATCGGCTGACTCGATCAGCGCGTCGCGAGCCTGGCGCGGTCCGGCACTTCGGGATCCAACTCGACGATCCCGTCGCGGGCCAGCGCCGCGAGGGCCGTCCGGACGGTCGCGCGGTCGTGCTCACCGATCGGCCCCTCCACGATCGCCCAGTCCTCTCCCGCCGTGGCCCGCAGCCGGTCCACGATCCGGCCCCGCAGCCAGCGGGTCGTCGCGCGGAACGGGATCGCGCGCGAGCGCGCGCGAGGCTTGGTGACAGCGCCGCTGCTGGTGGACGCCGATCGAGCGTCCTCCCGGGCGAGCCGGCACCACGCCAGGAGCGGGCACGCCTCGCAGCGTGGACTCCGCGGGCGACAGAGGGTTGCCCCGACGTCCATCACCGCGTGGGTCCACGCGCCAGGGCGGTCCGGGTCCACGGCTGCGTCGGCGATGGTCTGCAGCCGGGCCGGAGGCATGGACGGCCCGTCGGCTCCGGCCACGGCCCGGCCGAGGACGCGCCGGACGTTCGTGTCGACCGCCCCGACGGGCGCCCCGAACGCGATCGCGGCGACGGCGCGGGCGGTGTACGGCCCGATCCCGGGCAGCCGCTCGAGGGATGCCACGTCCGAGGGCACCTGCCCGCCGTGATCCCCGACGATGACCTGAGCGGCGAGCCGGAGGTTCAGCGCCCGCCGGTCGTAGCCCATCCCCTGCCATGCCCGGAGGACATCGGCTGGGGTAGCGGCGGCGAGGTCGCCGACGGTCGGGAAGCGGGCCAGGAACCGGGTCCACGCGTCGACGACCCGGGCGATCTGGGTCTGCTGGGCCATGACCTCCGAGACGAGGATCGCGTAGGGATCGCGGGTCGCGCGGAACGCGAGCGCGCGGCCGCGGTCGTCGAACCAGGCCAGGACGGCGGCGCGGGCGGCGGCGGGCAGCCCCACCGGGCCGGACCCGGAACCGTCCGCCGGTCGCCATCTCGCCATCGTCCCGAGCGTACCATCGGCCCCGTGCCTCACCCCGTCCCGGGTCGGGCGGCCCGTTTCCTCGGGACGATCGAGGAGGGCGCCCGCCGATCGGGCGTCCAGTCTCCAGGAACCATCCGTGCACGCCGGGCGTGCACATGCGACCCGCCGAACCGCCGACGAGCCGATTCGGGTCGGCTCCGTGCGTCGCCCGTGCAGGATCGACCAATTCAACCCCGAATCATGCGGAATCGGGCCATGTAAAGGTCCGGTGGGTCAGTTGTGCACGCCGGGAGGGAATCCGCCGGCCGGAACGGGACGGAGCGAGGCGCGACCCTAGATCTTCAGCATCACGTGCTTGACGACCGTGTAGTCCTCGACCGCGTACATGCTCTGGTCCTTGCCGTAGCCCGACTCCTTGAAGCCGCCATGCGGCATCTCGGACACGAGCATGAAGTGGTCGTTGATCCAGACCGTCCCGAACTGGATCGCCTTGGCGACGCGCATCCCGCGCCCGGCATCGGACGTCCAGACCGACGCCGCGAGCCCGAACCGGACGTCGTTCGCCCACTTGATCGCCTGCTCCTCGTCGGAGAAGCGCTGGACGGTGACGACCGGCCCGAAGACCTCGTCCTGGACGATCTCGCTCTTCTGATCCGGGCCGGCGATGACGGTCGGCTCGTAGAACGCGCCGGCCCGCTCGGGACGGACGCCGCCGGTGACGATCTCGGCGCTGCCGCGTGCCCGGTCGACCATCCCCTGGACCTTGTCGGCCTGGGCCTGGGCGATCAGCGAGCCCATCTCGATGTCGTCGCCCTCGGCAGGGTCGCCCCACTTGATCGACTTGACCTGGTCGGACAGCTCCGACACGAACCGGTCGTAGATCTTCGGGCCGGCGATGACCCGCGTTGCCGCGGTGCAGTCCTGGCCGGCGTTCCAGTAGCCCCACAGCTTGATCGCCTCGGCGACGGCGTCGAGATCGGCGTCGTCGAAGACGATGACCGGGGCCTTGCCGCCGAGCTCGAGGTGGAGGCGCTTGACCTTGTCGGCCGCGACCCTGGCGATGTGCTTGCCGGTGTCGGTGTCGCCGGTGACCGAGATCATCCCGACCTTCGGGTGACCGACGAGCAGGTCGCCGATGTCGCTGCCGGTGCCGGTGATCACGTTCAGCACGCCGGGCGGCAGGATGTCGGCGGCGATCTCGGCGAGGACGAGCGCGGTGAGCGGCGTCCGGGCGGAGGGCTTCAGGACGACCGTGTTGCCGGCGGCGAGGGCCGGCCCGATCTTCCAGCCGGCCATCATGATCGGGTAGTTCCAGGGCGCGATCGAGGCGACGACCCCGACCGGCTCGCGGCGGATCATCGAGGTGTGGCCGGCCATGTACTCGTTGGCGGCCTTGCCCTCGAGGAGGCGGGCGGCGCCGGCGAAGAAGCGCAGGTTGTCGACGACGACGGGGACCTCGTCGATCGCGGCGCCGACCGGCTTGCCGGCGTTCTGGCTCTCGAGCCGGCCGATCTCCTCGCCCCGCGCCTCGAGCGCGTCGGCCAGCTTGAGGAGCGCGTTCGAGCGCTCGCCCGGGGTCGCGCTGCCCCACTCCGGAAACGCCGCGTCGGCCGCGGCGACCGCCCGGTCGACGTCCTCGGCCGCGCTCCGCGGGACCTTGGCGATCACCCGGTCGTTGGCGGGGTTGATGACGTCGAGCGTCTCGCCCGAGGCCGAGTCGACCCATTCGCCGCCGATGAACTGCTGGTACGTCTTGACGGCCTCGAGCGTGTCGGTCATGGCGTGGACTCCTGAAGCTGGCGACAGCGAGCCCGGCTGTACGGGCCCGGAAGGCTGGACCGCGGGACTGGTCGCCCATTGTGCCCCCGACGGGGCCGCCTGAGGCACCCGGCGGGTCGGCGTCCCATGCGCCGGATCAGGCCGATCGGGGCCGCGATCAGGCCTCTGCCGGTGGTGCCCCGGCCGATCCCGCCTCACGGGCCGCGCGCCACCACGGGATCGCGGCCCGCTCGGCGAGGACGACCGCCCCGTACAGGCCGATGCTGAGGAGCGCGGTCACGAGGATCGCCGCGAAGACGAGGTCGGTCCGGAACGAGCGCTGGCTGAGCTGCATCCAGATCCCGAGCCCGTCGGTCGCTCCGACGTACTCGCCGATGACCGCGGCGACGACACCGTACGTGGCCGAGATCCGGAGGCCGGTGAAGAAGGCCGGCAGGCCGGACGGCCAGCGGACCTTCCGGAAGACCTGTCCCGCCGAGGCCCCGAGGGAGCGCATCAGCTCGGCCGCCTCGGCCGTCGTCGAGGCGAAGCCGGCGAGGAGCGCGATCGTGATGGGGAAGAAGGTCACGAGGACGACGACGAGGACCTTCGGCAGCAGCCCGAACCCGAACCACACGACGACGAGCGGGGCGATCGCGACGATCGGGACCGTCTGCGAGCCGACGAGGAGCGGCTCCACCGCCCGGCGCGCCAATGGAGCCCGGTCGAGGGCAACGGCGGTCGCGGTGGCGGCGGCGATCGACAGGCCGAACCCGACGACGGTCTCGACGACCGTCGGCACGGCGTGGCGGATCGCCTGGTCGCGGAAGTCCCAGAGGGCGTCGAGGACCTGGCTGGGAGCGGGCAGGACGAACGGGCTCACGCCCGAGGTCCGGGCATACAGCTCCCACGCCGCCAGGAGGGCCGCGACGAGGGCGAGCGGCGGCCCGAGCCGGCGGACGATGCCGGGCGCCGACCGCCCGGCGGCGGCGGTCACGGCAGGAAGTCGTTCGTGAAGAGGCGGGCGTAGTCGAGCGGGGCGGAGAGCGGCTTGCCGGCGCTGTCGACGAGCAGGCCCTGGTCGTACAGGAACGCGGAGTAGCCCGTCCAGCGCTCGAGCGTCTGCGTGCCGAACGTGCCGGACGCGTCGACGAGGTAGCCACCGACGTCGAGGAACTCCTGCGACGCCGCGGGGAGGTCCGGGTTGGCGTCGAACACGCCGGGGTTCTCCGAGACGAGGATCGCGGCGGCGTCATCGGCATGGTCGGCGGCGAACTGGAAGCCCTGGACGGTCGCGGCGACGAACCGCCGCGCCGCGGCGGGGTCCTTCTCGAGCCATTGCCGGTCGCAGGCCAGGACGACCTGGTAGTAGTCGGGGAAGCCGTAGTCGGCGAACTGGAAGTAGCGGAGCTTGATCCCGCGCTGGGTCGCCTCGACGCCCTCCCAGGCCGTGAACGGGATCGTGAAGTCCGCCTGGTGGTTGTAGAGCGCCTCGTAGGCCGCGGCATCGAGGGTCGCGGTCGTGAACGTGCCCGTGCCGCCGTCGGCCCGGATCACGAACTTCAGGGTGGGATCCTCGTTCGGATAGCCGAAGCCGGCGTACGTCTTGCCGTCGAGGTCGCGCGGACGCTGGATCGGGCCGTCGGCGAGCACGCCGATCGCGGACGCGGTCTTCTGGAGGATCGCCGCGACGCTCACGATGTCGGCCCCCGCCGCGACCGCGAACGTCATCGAGTCCTGGAAGCTGAT
Organism: uncultured Chloroflexia bacterium; assembly: GCA_963710105.1. Classification (GTDB taxonomy): domain Bacteria; phylum Chloroflexota; class Limnocylindria; order Limnocylindrales; family CSP1-4; genus CF-46. Next base: position 763,564 of record CAVPYV010000001.1, on the reverse strand, counting down.
CCCGCACTCGGCCTGGTGGGCGGCGAGGAGGGTCTCCGGCGTGGCCGTCGCGTAGGGCAGGATCCGGAGGTCGATGGCGGCGTCGCGATACCAGCCCTTGGCCCTGGCGACGAAGAACCCGGTGTGGTCGGTGTTCGGGGTCCAGTCGAGGGCGAGGCGGGCCGTGGCGGTCGCCGACGGGGCGGTCGCGCTCGGCGAGGCTGCCGCCGGCGACGAGGACGGCGTGGCCGGCGTGGCCGCCGACGGGGGCGGGCTCTGGACGGAGGACCCGCAGCCGGCGACGACGAGCACGGCAACGAGCGGGAGACGACGGAGCTTCACGGAGACTCGACCTCAGGTTCGATTCAGAACGATGCCGCCCCGGGGCTCCGGGACGGCAGCATCGAGTCTCATGGGCCTGCTTCCTTCGCTGGGATGAACCAGATCAGGTTCGGCGGGTCTGTGGCCTTGCCACACTCTCAGCGCGTACGCGCTCCCCGGAGGCGATCTTCAGTTGTCGGGCGAGTCTAGCACCGACCCGATCACGGACCCGTCGGGGCGGAACGTGGCGCGCAGCCAGTCGATCACGGCGGCGATCACGACCGGACCCTCCGGCTCGTTGTGGATCTCGTGGCGGAGGCCCGGCCAGGTCCGCCGGGTGACGGCCGGGACCGCGGCGAGCGGCACGCTGCTGGCCGTCGGGACGAGGCGATCCTCCTCCCCGTGGTGGACGAGGGTCGGGACGGTGAGCCGGCCGAGGGCAGCCCGGACGCGGGCCTGCTCGGCGATCGCCTCGGCACCGTAGTGGAACGTGGTCGCGTGGTAGTTGGCCGCGTCCGCGACGTAGCGCTCGCCGACCGCCGGATCGCGCGAGAGGAGCGGCCCGGCGAGCTCGTTCCGGAGCTCGCGGGTCGGCGCGACGGAGCCGAGAAGGCGGGCAAGCGCCTGCTTCCAGGCCGGGATCGTCGATTCCAGCGCCGGAGCGCTCAGGACGAGCCCGTCCGGCAAGGGACGGGGCGGCTCGGCCACGGCGTAGCCGAGGGCGATGAGGCCGCCGACCGAGTGGCCGAACACGACGACGGGGCGGCCGCCGGCCGAGGCGCGGACGGCCGTCAGCCGGTCCTCCAGGTCGTCGTGATTGCGGCTCCAGCGATCCACGTAGGCGCGCCGCCCGGCCGAGCCGCCGAAGCCGCGCTGGTCGTAGGCCTCGACCGCGAGGCCCGCTTCGGCCATCTGCCGGCCGACGTGCTCGTAGCGGCCGGAGTGCTCGGCCAGGCCGTGGACGATCAGCACCGATGCCCAGGGCTCGCCGGCCGGCCGCCAGCGACGGACGAGGAGCTCGGTCCCGTCGCGCGCCGCGGCGGTCGCCGTCGTCGATGTCGTCATCGGGCCATCGTAGGCCCCGCGGGACGTTACGCTGCGGGCCATGACGATCTGGAGCGAGGTCGGAGCCGGCGTCTTCGTCCGGCGGTACGCCTTCTACGACCAGAATATCGTGGCGATCCGGGGCGACGATGGGTTCCTCGTCGTCGACACCCGGCTGACCCACCGCCAGGCCGACGAGATCCTGGCCGACCTGCGGAGCCTCGCGCCGCTGCCCGTCCGGGCCGTCGTCAACACCCACGGCCACTCCGACCACACGTTCGGCAACACCCGCTTCCGGCCGGCGCCGATCTGGGGCCACACCCGGGCGGCCGCGATGGTCCGCGATACCGGCGATCGCCAGCGGGCCGGGATCGCCGCCGCGATGCCGGAGCTCGCCGACGAGCTGGCCGAGGTCGTCCTCGACCCGCCCGACCACCTGTTCGACGAGAGCACGACCGTCCCGTTCGACGCCGGCGGGCGGGTCGTCGAGCTCCGCTATCTCGGCCGCGGCCACACCGATAACGACATCATCGTCCTCGTCCCCGACGCCGACGTCCTCCTCGCCGGCGACCTCCTCGAGAACGACGCGACCCCCTATTTCGGGGACGCCTTCCCGCTCGACTGGCCGGTGACCGTCGAGCGCCTCGTCGAGCACGCGACCGGCGCCGTCGTCCCCGGCCATGGGACGGCCGGCGATCGCGGGTTCGCCGTCCGCCAGATGACCGCGTTCCGGGCGGTCGCGGAGCTGGCGTCGCTCGTCCACCAGGGCGTGCTCGACCTCGACGCGGCCGTCCTCCGGACCCCCTTCCCCGCGGACACCGCGCGGGAGCCGCTCGACCGCGCCCTGGCCCAGCTCCGCGGCGAGCTCGACTGAGACCTTCGCCCCGACCCGACGACGAGTTTCCGCTGAGTGGGCGAGAATCGCGCCCAGCGGGGCTCGACCGGCGCGACCCGCCGAACCAAGCCGCACAACCAAGCATCCGGGAGCGAACACCATGAAACCCTCCGCCGTGACTCCGAGCCCGGGGTTCATCTCGATCGCCGTCACCGATGTCGATCGTTCGGCGGACTTCTACGAGCGGTATCTCGGAGCCATCCGCGACACCTTCGACTTCGGGCCGCAGGCGGTCTCCTTCGTCGGGTGGCCGACGTTCGCACTCAACTCGGCTCGCCGCCCCGGTCAGGTCCTCGGCGACCCGAGCGCGTCGACGATCCAGCTCTGGTGGCGGGCGAGCGATGCGCAGGTGTTGTTCGAACGGGCATCGGCCGACGGCGTCGTCATCCTGTCGGAGCCCTTCGACGGACCGTTCGGAAGGACGTTCGCGATGGCCGACCCGGACGGCTATCGAATTACGATCTACGAGAAGGACCAGCCCCTCTTCTGGCCGCCTCGGCCGGCCTGAGACCCGGCGACCGGCGCGGAATTGTCGGATCGGCCGCTCAGTCGGTGATCCGGACGACCGCCGCCCGCGGGCGGCGTCAGCTCTGGGCGGCCGAGACGAGCGAGTAGAAGCTCACGGCCGCGACCGAGAGCTGGATGCACAGGGCGAGCGCGTAGACGGCCACCGATCCGAACACGAATGCGTTGGCCCAGAACAGGAGCGTCGCAGTCGGGCCGAGGCCGAACAGCACGAGGGTCGTCCGCGTTCGGTTGCCACCGGCTCGCAGCATCTGGCGTCCGCGCCAGATCACGATGCCCGTCGCGTACGCAGCGACGCCCGCGCTGGTCCACGCGAGCGCAAGTCGTTCGTCGCCCAGCCAGGCGAACGCGATCGACGGCGCAAGGGCCTCGAACATGACATTGAAGCTCGTCGAGACGACGGCCCGCTGTCGGATCCGCATGGCCGGATGCCACGAACCGCCCGGAGGCACCAGCACCGCGGTCACGGCGGCGAAGCCGGCGACCACGACGGCGAGCGCGGCGATCTCGAGGAGGAGCGGCTCGCCGGACATGCCGCGGAGTCTAACGCCGCCTCAGCCGACCGCGGAAGCCGTCCTCGCTCAGTCGCCGACCCGGACCACCCACCGCCCGCGGGCGGCGCCGGCCAGGATCGCGTCGAGCGCGCCGTCGAGCTCGTCGAGGCCGACCTCGGTGACCCCGAGCGCCTCGTCGAGCCCGTTCGGCCGCAGATCGGTGGCGATCCGGGCCCACAGCGCCCGCCGCTCGTCGATCGCCATGTTCGCCGAGTCCATCCCGAGCAGGGCGACGCCGCGCAGGATGAACGGGAGGACCGTGGTGTCGAGCTTCGCGCCGCCGGCGTTGCCGGATGAGGCGACCGCTGCGCCCGGCCGGAGCGTGCGCAGGACGTACGGCAGGGTCGCCGCGCCCACGGTGTCGACCGCGCCAGCCCAGCGGGCGGACTCGAGCGGCCGCGGGCTGACCGCCGTGCACTCCTCGCGCGGCACCAGCCCGGCCGCGCCGAGCGCGCGCAGGCGCCCTTCCTCGTCGGCCTTGCCGGTCGCCGCCCAGACCTCGTGGCCGCGCCCGGCGAGGATCGCGACCGCGACGCTGCCGACCCCGCCGCTGGCGCCCGTCACGAGGACCGGTCCGTCGCCGGCACGGAGGCCGTGCCGCTCGAGCGCCGCGACCGACATCGCCGCGGTGAACCCTGCCGTTCCGATCGCCATCGCCTCGCGGGCGGTCAGGCCCGGCGGCAGCGGGACGACGTAGCCGGCCGGCAGCCGGGTGAATGCGCCGTAGCCGCCATGGCGGGCGACGCCGAGGTCGTAGCCGTGGGCGAGGATCGCCCGGCCGACCGGCACGGCGGGATCCGCGGACGCGATCACCTCGCCCGCCAGGTCGATCCCCGGGATCAGCGGGCTGATCCGGGCCACCTTGCCGTCGGCGATCGTCGCCAGGGCGTCCTTGAAGTTGACGCTCGACCAAGCGACCCGGACCTCGACCTCGCCCGGCGGCAGGTCGGCGGCGGCGAACTCGCGGACGCCGCGCGCGACCCTGTCGTCGGTCTTCTCGGCGACGTAGGCCCGGAACGTCGTGGGGATCGCGGTCATCGGCTCCTCCGTGCTGGCAGGCCCAGCCTAGCGGCCGGGCCGACCCTCGCACCGCAAGGTTGCGTTTCGGTCGTCGGGGTTGACGGACCCCGCAACGATCGGCGAGCATCCGCAGGCGATGACCCACACCCAAGTCTCCTGGAACATGTGTATGCGCTGGCGGCCCCGCCGTGCGGAGGATGGGGTCTGAGGTCTCGCGCATACCGGTAGTCGACCGAGCGGGACCACAGACGAGGTCCCGGGGCCGCGGATCCTGAAGGCAGGAGCCGCGGCGTTTTTGTTTCCTCCGACCGACACGACGGGTGACCGCCGAACCGAACGGCCCTCCCCGGGCCGCCCGGGCCATCACCCCGCTCGCGAGGCGCCGCGCGAGGGCGCCGACCACCACGAGGAGACGCATCCCGATGACCGAGCTCGACCCGACCCAGTTCCGGCCCGAGACCAAGGCCCTCCATTCCGGCCAGAAGCCCGACTCGGCGACAAATGCCCGGGCCGTCCCGATCTACGCCACGACGAGCTACGTCTTCAACGACGCCGACCACGCCGCCCGTCTGTTCGGGCTGCAGGAGTTCGGGAACATCTACACCCGGATCATGAACCCGACGAACGACGTGTTCGAGCAGCGGGTCGCCGCGCTCGAGGGCGGTGTCGCGGCCCTCGCCGTGGCCAGCGGCCAGGCGGCCGAGACCCTCTCGATCCTCAACCTCGCCCGGGCCGGCGACAACATCGTGTCGTCGTCGTCGCTCTACGGCGGGACCTACAACCTCTTCAGCCACACCCTGCCGAAGATCGGGATCACGACGACGTACGTCGACGGCAGCGATCCCTCGGCCTTCGGGCGGGCGATCAACGAGCGGACCAAGGCCGTCTTCCTCGAGCTGATCGGCAACCCGCGGCTCGACGTCCATGACCTCGCCTCGATCGCCGATGTCGCCCACGCCCGCGGCGTGCCGGTCATCGTCGACAACACCTTCGCCCCGCTCCTCGCCCAGCCGATCAAGCACGGGGCCGACATCGTCATCCACAGCGCGACGAAGTGGATCGGCGGCCACGGGACCGCGATCGGCGGCGTCGTCGTCGACGGCGGCACGTTCGACTGGGCCGCGTCGGAGCGGTTCAAGCAGGACTTCGTCGACCCCGATCCGTCGTATCACGGGATCAGCTACAGCGCGGCCTTCGGCAACCTCGCGTTCATCCTGAAGCTCCGCGTCCAGGGCCTCCGCGACATCGGCGCGGCGCTCAGCCCGTTCAACAGCTTCCTGTTCCTGCAGGGCCTCGAGACCCTCCCGCTGCGGATCACCCGCCACAGCGAGAACGCGCTCGCGGTCGCCCGCTGGCTCGAGAAGCGCGACGGCGTGACCTGGGTCAGCTACCCGGGACTCGAGTCGCACCCGTCGCACAAGCAGGCGACGAAGTACCTGAAGGGCGGGTTCGGCGGGATCGTCACCTTCGGCGTCCGCGGCGGCGTCGACGCCGGCCGGAAGCTGATCGACAACGTCACGATCTTCTCCCTCCTCGCCAACGTCGGCGATGCCAAGTCGCTGATCATCCACCCGGCCTCGACGACCCACTCGCAGCTCGAGCCGGCCGAGCAGGAATTGACCGGCGTCACGCCGGACCTCATCCGGCTGTCGGTCGGGCTGGAGCACGTCGACGACCTCATCGCCGACCTCGACCGGGCGCTGTCGATTGCGCTTGCCGGCGAGACGGCGGCGGCCGACGGCGACCTCGTCGGCGCGGCGGGATGACCCAGGCAGCCGAGGGCGTCGCGACGGCGCCCTCGGCCGCAGGTCCCCGATTCGGGACCGGCCGGACCGAGACGACGGCCCTCGGGCCGTTCGTCCTCGGCGACGGCACGCGGCTGCCCGAGCTGAGCATCGCGTGGCGCCACGACGGGCCGCCGCCCGGCGCGGCGCCGCAGGTCGTCGTCATCCATGCCCTGACGGGCTCGGCCGACGCCGCCGGCGACTGGTGGGAGCCGCTCATCGGCCCGGGGCGCGCCCTCGACACGCGGCGGATCGGGGTCCTCGGCGCGAACCTCCTCGGCGGCCGCTACGGCTCGACCGGTCCGACCACCCCGGATCTCCGGACCGGGCGGCCGTTCGGACGGGGGTTCCCGGCCGTCTCCACCCGCGACCAGGCCCGCGCCCAGTGGGCCCTCCTCGACGCCCTCGGCATCGGGGAGGCGGCGCTCGTCGTGGGCGGCTCGCTCGGCGGCATGGTCGCGCTCGAGGTCGCCCTGATCCGGCCGGATTCCGTCCGCCACGTCATGCCGATCGCGGCCCCGGCAGCGACCGGGCCGATGGCCGTCGCCTGGAACCATCTCCAGGTCACGCTCATCGAGCGGCTCGGCGACGAAGGCCTCGCCCTCGCCCGCCAGCTGGCAATGACGACCTACCGCAGCGAGACCGACTTCGACGAGCGCTTCGGACGGACGGCCGAGCCGGACGGCCGGCCGTCGATCGTCAGCTACCTCGCCCACCAGGGCGGCAAGCTCGTCGACCGCTTCGACGGCGACACCTACCGGATCCTGGCCGGGGCGATGGACCGCCACGACATCGGGGCGGGGCGCGGGGGGATCGACGCCGCCATGGCCCACCTCGCCCGGGCGGACGTCGCTCTGACCGGGGTCGGCATCGTCGACGACATCCTGTACGGGCCGCGCCAGGTTCGGGCGCTCGTCACCGCCGCCAGCCGGGCGGGGGTCGCGGCTCGCTACCGCGAGATCCGCTCGACCAAGGGCCACGACGCGTTCCTCGTCGAGTGGGACCAGCTCGCGGCGCTGCTCGGCGCGGCGCTCGGCGAGCCGGCAGAGCCGCGCGACGGGCGCGGCGGACAGGTTCCCGAGTGGCAGGGCCTCGAGGCCTGACCGCGCCCCGAGCCCAGGCCCGGTCCGTCAGGCCCGGAACGCCTCGGCGGCCGCCCAGGTGTCGAAGAACTCCTGGAACCGGACGATCCGCCCGTCATCGACCGTGACGACGTGAACGAAGTCGGTGTCGTACGTCCGGCCGGTGGAGCGCGCGGCCACGGTCGTCCGACCGATCACGGCGACCGTGTCGCCGTCGGCCAGGAACCGGGTCGGCTCGAAGGCCAGGATCGTCTCGGTGTCCTGCCCGATCCGGAGCCATTCGAGCACGCCCGACAATCCATAGCGGGTGCCCGACGCGGGAATCAACGGGTTGACCGGCTCGCCCCATTCGACGGCCGGGCTGACGACCCGGAGGAGCGAGTCGATGTCGCGCGCGGCGAACGCGCGATAGGCGGACTGGACGAGCCCGAGGCTCGTCTGGCTCGTTGTCGGGTCGGCGGTCGGCGAGACCATCGCGGCGCCTGGCCTATGCCGTCGGAGCGCCGGATTCGTCCGGCACGAGGAGCGGGATCGCCGTCGCGATCGCCAGCCCGCAGGCGAGCCAGAGGAGCGGCTCGGTGTCGCCCATGTGGCCGACGACGAGTGCGCTGACAGAGCCGAGGAAGACGACGGCGGCCACGACGAGGCCGAGCATCCGGCCGCGCGGCCGGCCGAGCCATTCGTCGTGGGCGGCAACGACCGCCACGCCGCCGACGCCGAGGGTGAGGATCGCGACGAGGACGGTCGAGACCGTCGCGACCTGATCGTCGACCAGACCGGCATCGCGCCAGATCACCCAGGCGGCAAACAGGATGAACGCGCCCGCGACGAACGCGGCGGCCGCGGTGATCAGGAGCAGGGCGGTTCCCAGGAAGCCGACCTGCGACCGACGTCCATCCATCCGACACTCCGTTCTCGGGATGCCCTCGAATCCGGATCGGGACGCTCGCACGCGCCTCGTCGATGATCGGCGTCCGAGCGGCGGGCCGGCAGAGCCGGATCGTCGCATCGGCGGGGGTCATTCGGCCCGCGGTCCGACCGGTGATGGCGGACCAGCGCGGGCCGACGCGGAGCGACGTCAGCCCGACCGGCCGTCCGATCCGGCCAGCTCCTCGCCGATGATGACGAGAGCCTCGGCCGCCGCCCGGTAATGCTCCGGCCGGATCGTCAGGACCTGCGGCTCGTGGTGGGCCTGCTCGGGCACGACGACGAGCGTCGCCGGTCGTCGCCGCTCGATGTCGAACTGGATCCGACGCACGTCGACGAGGGGAACCGCGAGCGCGACGCGATCCGGCGATGCGACGACGATTCGACGGTCGGTGACGGCGAGGACCGAATCACCCGCCGGTGCGTGCGATCGGACGGCTTCGCCGTCGTGGAGCGCGCTCTTCAGCGCGGCGAGGGGATCGGAGTTGCTGGCCAATGCCTGGTGACCTCCTTGCAGGTTCCTCGGTGGCGAATTCTGCTCCGCGACGCCGGATCAGGAGGTCAACGTCGCATCCGGGCGGCTTTCGGCGGCATACCGGACGCGGGGCCCGGTGGCTGACCGCGCCTTCGCGAGCGTCGGAGCCCGAGGGAGTGACACCGAGTGTCGCTGTCGCGCGCCTGTTAGGCCGCATGCGGTGGTCAACGCGCCAGCCCACCGGAGGTGATGGCAGGCTCGGGTCCTGCCCATCCGCACGAAGGAGAATCCGATGCCCCGCTTCGAGGATACGATCGAGGTCGATGTTCCGGTCCGCACGGCCTATGACCAGTGGACCCAGTTCGAGAGCTTCCCGCAGTTCATGGAAGGCGTCGAGTCCGTCGTCCAGGAGGACGACCGGACGCTGCACTGGACCGCGGTGATCGCCGGCCAGCGGAAGACCTGGACGGCGCGGATCACCGACCAGACCCCCGACACGCGCGTCGCGTGGCGGAGCGTGGATGGCGCCGAGAACGCCGGCGCGGTTCTCTTCACGCCGCTCGGCGATCGCCGGACGCGGATCGAGCTGAAGCTCGACGCGGACCCCGAGGGGCTGATCGAGACGGCGGGCGCGAACCTCGGATTCCTCGAGCGGCGGGTGAAGGGCGATCTCGAGCGCTTCAAGAAGTTCATCGAGGCAAGCGGCCGCCAGACCGGAGCCTGGCGCGGCGAGATCCACGGCGAGGAGGTCAGCTCCGGCCCACGCGCCAACAGCTGACGATCGCCCGCGCTCGCACCGCCTGGTCGTCGGGGCTGCGATGGCGATGACGGACGAGGGGCGATCGCCGGATCGGCGGCCGATTGCCGCCGTCGAGCGGCTCGGCGTGGATCTCCTAAGCCTGCTCCCCGACCGGGAGACGGTCGGCGAGGTCCGCGTCAGCGGCTGCGCAGGTCAGCGGCGCGCGGCGACCGGCGACCGCAGCCCGGTCGTGGGTTCGCCGCTGCGTGCGGCTACGACCGCGGCCGGGTCGGCCCGCTCGAAGCCTCGCGCAGCGGAGCGACCATTCTCTCGATCGCCTCGCGATACGGCTTCCCCTCCTGCCGTTCCGCGAGCCAGACCAGGTAGCCGGGGTCGTGGCGGGCGATCTCGCCGAGGGTCCATCCGGCGAAGATGCCGAAGTCGAGCCTGGCGCCCGACGGCCGTCCGGGGGGAGGCCCTGCTGCCCCCGTCCAGGGCGGCGCCTTGGGACCCGCGGTCGGGTCGCCGCCCGAGGGATGGCCGAGGTCGTGCTCCGCGCGAGGGCCCTGGCGCTTGAGGATGTCGTACGCGGAGTTCACCCGGGCCATGGCCTGATCGTCGCCGCCGAGGTCCGGATGGCTCGCCCTGGCCTTGCGGTGGTAAGCGGCGCGGATGGCCCGGTCGTCGGCCGAGGGGTCCACCCCGAGCTCGCGATACGGGTCGACGGACTGCCGGGAAGTCACCGCCCAATGATGCCGTGTTTGGCCGACGCCGGCGCCGGAGCCGTGTCGGCCCCGACGGCTGCGCCCGGATTCGTTGCACGGTTGTTGCGCAAAGGAGCCCCGGTGACGCGCGGTGAAACACCGCCAGACGCGATGCTCCCCGCCATGCAATCCAAGGAACGTGGCTCGTCGGCCGCGTCACCACCCACCACCGTCGAACGTTTCAACCGGGCCGCCGATTGGCTCACCGTCGCGCTCGGCTCCCTGCCGGCCCTCGTGGCCTCGGTTGCCCTGGTCGTCGGCTGGGCGTTGACCGGACCCCTGTTCAACTTCTCGGACACATGGCAGCTGTTCATCAACACGACGACGACCGTCGTCACGTTCTGGATGGTGTTCGTGATCCAGAACAGCGCGAATCGGTCGTCGAAGGCGACGCAGCTCAAGCTCGACGAGATCATTCGCGTCCTGGGCGACGCCCGCAATGACTTCATCGCCCTCGACAAGGCGCCTGAGACGAAGCTGGAGCATCACGAGAAGGAGTTCGAGCAGCTCGTGAAGGGCGAGATCCTGAACTCCGAGATCAGCCGGTAGCCGGCCGGGATCCCGCTCGCCGAGCGCCCGTCGGGTATCATGCCGACCGGCTCCACTGGCGAGTGGCCAAGCGGTAAGGCGCCTGACTCTGGATCAGGAGATCGAAGGTTCGAATCCTTCCTCGCCAGCCAGCTCCTCGCCGAACCACAAGATGTTGTGGTCGGCACCAACGAGGGGCCTGCATATCGTGCCTGAACACCGACCCGCGGTTCGTCGCAGGAGGCGACGAACATGGTTTGGGCACCTGACTCCCCTGATCTTTGGGCACCTGATTCGGCGACCCCGAATCGATGGGCACCTGATTCTGGCGGGCACCTGACACTCGGCCGGGCGGTCGATCTGTTCCTCGCGGCGAAGGCCGCCGAGGGCGCCGCGGCCAAGACCCTCGAGTGGTACGGGATGATCCTCCACCGGGCGGTGCGCGGCCTCGGCGAGGAGCGCCCGATCGAGCAGCTCGCCGGGCCGGAGCTGCGGGCCTGGATCCTCGAGCTCCGCGCGACGCTGTCGCCGATCAGCGTCGCCGGCTACGTCCGGACGCTCAAGGTCCTCGGCAACTGGCTGGCGGCCGAGGAGCTCGCCCAGGCCGCGGCGCTGCGGACGCTCCGCAAGCCGCGCGTCCCCGACAAGCTCGTCGAGCCGATCAGCGACGATGCGATGCGGCGGCTCCTCGCGATCGCCGATGTCCGCGACCGGGCGATCCTCCTGCTCCTGCTCGATTGCGGGCTGCGGGTCTCGGAGGCGGCCGGCCTGCGCCTGGGCGACCTGCGGCCCGACGGCACGCTCAAGGTCCTGGGCAAGGGCGCCAAGGAGCGGATCGTGCCGGTCGGCGGCACCGCCCGCACCGCGATCGTCCGCTACATGGGTCAGCGTGGTGCCGGCGCACCCGACGAGCCGCTCTTCCTCGGTCGACGTGGCGCGCTCGACTGGCGCGGGATGCAGCAGGTCCTCAAGCGCCTCAAGGGCCGGGCCGGGATCACCGGGCGATGCAGCCCGCACTCACTCCGCCACACGTTCGCCCGGAGCTACCTCGTTAACGGCGGTGACGTGTTCAGCCTCCAGCGGATCCTCGGGCATACGACGCTCGACATGGTCAAGCGCTACGTGGCGCTCGCCGAGCTGGAGATCGTCCGGCGGCTCCACGCGGCGGCATCACCGGCCGACCGGCTGCTCATCGGACCGAAAGTGTCGGTAATCGTGCCGCGGGCTGTCTTCGGCAGACTCTCCGAGATCGGCGATCGGACGCGCCTGACGGTCGAGCAGCTTGTCGGTGCTGCGGCCGAGCGTTTGGCAATGTTGCCGCCAGTTCTGCCTAACTAGTAGCGACAGCCTCCTGACCCACATCTCAGGATCCGTATTGCACGTCTGATTCCTGTCAGGCGCACGCCGCCCAGGGTATTGACCACTTGGTCGTAGGTTCCCTACGCGGGGCCGGAGCTGGGCGTGTACTGAATCGGCTCGGCTCTTCGGCGAACGAGGTCCCGCTCCCCCATCCCGCGCGGTCACGCGAGTGGTTGCAGGTGGCGCTCATCGTGTGCGCCCGGTGTCGCCAAGTCGTCGATCGCACATCGCCAGTCCAGCAGCACTGCGATGAGTGCCGGCGCGCGATCAAGGGCGCGAGGAGTCGCGATGCGGTTCGGCGCTCGCGCGCGGCTAAGCCCAACTAGTCCCGAGTATCCCGATGGGTGTGGATCCTGTCGGGTGGGCCATTGCCACAGCACTGCCTGGCCCGAGTCCTCGCCTCGATCGAGCTTCGCCTTGAGCTCCTCACGGCCGATCGTCCGGATCGGCTCGGGTCCGAGGGCGGCGTGGGCGTGCGGCTGATCCATCGGCTCCAGCATGACCTCGTCGTCAGAACTGGCCCGCCCACACGCCGACCGACTCGAACTCGAGCGGCACGTCCATGAGGATGAGCTCGGCGGCGACATCCGTCCGCAGCGTCAGGTCGGCCCCACCGGCGACCTTGGCGGCGTCACCCGTCCGGAGCGCGGCGCCGCTGATCGAAACGCGGCCATCGATCACATACAGGTAGCCGCCCCGACCCGCTCCGAACGTGTGCTGCAGTCGGCCTCGATCGGTCAGATGCGCGACGAGCGCCCGGGCATCCTGGGCGAGATCGAGTCCCTCGGTCCCCGCCGGGCCCATAATCTGGAGCCACCGATCCGTCCGGTCGTCGATCGTGTACTGGCGCTGCTGGACCCTTGTCTCGAGGCCGCGGATGCTCGGCAGGATCCAGAACTGGATGAACCGCATCGGTTCGCCTGTCGAGCCGTTCTTCTCCGAGTGCAGATCGCCCCGGTGGGAGAACGTCATCACCTGGGCCGCGCCGGGCTCGAGTCGGCCGTTGTTGCCGAGCGAGTCGGCATGCAGGAAGTGGCCCGACACGACGTACGTCAGCGACTCGATGTCCTGGTGCGGGTGGAGCGGCCAGTCCGCTCCCCCGATGATCCGGTCGTCGTTGAACACACGGAGTGCTCCGACCCCCATCTGCTCGGGGTCGCGATAGCGGTCGAACGAGAAGTGCCAACGGGCGTCGAACCAGCCGCCCTGTTCGCGCCAAATCGTGTCGGCTTCACGGATCGTCACGGTCGCGCTCGACGATGTCATGGTCGCTCCTCCTCATCGGATCCTGATGATCCGCCCTGCTGTCGCAGCCGTGCGGTGACGTTCATCGCGTCGCCGACAGCGGTCACTTCGCGAGATCCGCGCCCAGGAGGTCAAGAGTGCGGGCCCTCAAAGTGTGGCCGGCCCAGTTCAAGTGGTAAGCGTCCGCGTGCTTGCTGCTCGGGACGTAATCCATGCCCATCAGGGTCCTCCTCGACTGCCTGTCGCCAGCGGCGGTTCGTGTCGTCGAAGAGTCGGCGGCGGTCGAACCTCGTCAACCGGTTCGGTGTCCGAACGCAACGGGGCGTTGCTCGGCCCAGTCCGGGACGATCACTGGCGCGTATCGCGTGCCGAGACGGCTAGACCCGGGTCTGCAGCGGAGCGATAGCGAGCCATCCGGATTGGTCGCCTGGAACGCCATGCCCCTTGGCTGCCGCGCCGGCCCGTTTTCGTCTGACGGTGCCCAAGCAGGTCGGCACGATCCGGGATCCCTCGACGGGCCAGGCATTCGTTCCTCGGGCCTGGCGTGAACATCAAGCAAACGACCCTGTGCGGTCGCAGCTTCGAGTACTCCAGCGCTTAGGATTCCGGCACTGCCTCAGCCTCGATGGAGGCGAGCCGCTCGGCCGACGGGATGAAGTAGTAGCTGCCGGTCAGCGGGTGCGTCACTGAGATCAGCTTGTCGGGCGGCTGCCCGACGCCGACCATGCTCTCAAGCATCGCGCGAAGGATGGCCTGGTGGCGGCTGAAGCCGACGAAGATCGTTCCGTGCCGAGTGAGCGTTCCGTAGGCGATGTTCCGGCGGAAGATTTTCCCGAACTCGTCCTGGTCAGTCCGCGCCACGTGTGAGTCGGGCGGCCGAGGATCGAGCTCGACGCTGTCGCTCTTGCGTCGACCGATGATCGACTCCTGCGTGGCCATCGGGAGGCGCTCCCACCCAACGGCGTCATGCTCCCATTGCTGGAGCAGCAGGACCGAACCGCCCTCCCCCGGCTGTCCGGCCGGGATCATCGCGACACCCGTCGCCTCCACGAGCGACGGGTTCTCGGTTCCATCCTCGAAACCGGTCAGGTCGCGGTCGTGGTGGTACGGCCAGCCGACCATCTCGTTGGCCAACGTCGCGAAACCCCCAAGCTGCATGGCGATCGCTCTGGAAACGTCGAAGACGACGTCATAGCCGCTGCCGGTCAGCCAAAGCACGAGGTCGTGCTGCGTCGCCGGCAGCGAATAGCCGCCGGGGCCGACCAGCGGCTCGTTGAAGCCGATGACGCCGGGCGGCGCAGCATCCGGGCTCACAGCTGCCCACAGCTCGGGCCGGAAGCCGGTAACGAGGTTTACGCCACCGATCGTCGTCCGCGGTTCCCGTAGCGCAGCGACACGAGCAACCGCTGCTTGGATCGGTGCATCCGGCACCAGGTCGAACTCGAGGTAGGCGTGCGAGCTCGTGCCGAGTGCAAAGATGCCTGTCTGCGGTGATGCCATGTCAGGTCACCGGCTCTGTGGAGCGTCGCATGCTGCGAGCCTTGATGACGTCGTGGAGCGAGCCAGCATGGTCATGGTCGAACGAATTCCCCTTCGAGTGGGAGTCCAGCGTCCTCCCAGTCCACTAGACCGCCGGAGTACCGACGGACGTTGCGGTAGCCGCGGCCCACGAGGTCGCGGTACACGGCGACGCTCGACAGGCAGTTGACGTTCGAGCAGTAGACGATCACTTCGTCGTCCGGCCCGACCGCCGCGTACAGCTCGTTCGGGGTGTCGAAGTGGAGTGAACCAGGGATGTGCTTGGCCTCGTACGCCCATCGGTTAAGGGCCATGATCAGTCGAAAGTCGTCGCCGCGGTCGAGCTTCGACTTCAGCTCCTCGCGGCCGATCGTCCTGATCGGCTCACTGCCCAGCGCGGCGCTGGAGTGAGGTTGATCGATGGTTGGCTCGAGCATGCGCCGTCCGTTGTCGCTCATTCGCCGGGCACCAGGAGGGTGGTCAGGCTGAATCTACGTCCCCGACCCGGCAGCGTCGGCGTCCAGTCGGGCGCGAGTCGGAGATAGGACTCCGGATCGGCCCCGATGATCCTGAGGAGCACTTCGGCGATGATTCGCCCGCCGACTTCGCCCAAGCGGTTTCCGGCCTCACGGACCGCGAATTCGCGGAGGATGTAGAACCAGAGCGGCGTCTCGGCGAGCCAGCCGCGATCGCGCAGGCCGATCTCGGGCACGCTTAGCGGGCGAACACCCATTCGCCGCGCGACGGCCTCGCCCGATGGCAGGTGCGTACCCTGTCCGCGGAGGAGGTCCCGGACGGCGAGCGAGCGGAATGCCTCGTCCTCGACAGCGCCGGTGATCGGCACGGGGAGCCGAACCAGGACACTCGACAACGTGCCGTCCATGGCCTTCGACCGCTGCGCCGCCGCGAGTCCGGGCACATCGAACAGGAGAGACCAGTCGACGGTTCGGTCGCCGACAGGCCCGAAACCGATGAGATCGGGGAAGAGCGGGCGCGCCGGCTGCTTTCGATTGAGCTGGTAGCGCGAACGGATCTGCGAGTGACCGAAACGGAATGCCGCATGGGCGAACTCGACCGGGATCGATGGGTTCCTCGAGGCGAAGAATGGCGGCCCGGCAGCGAGAAGCTCATCGACGAGATCGCGGCCGACAAGACGTGGAAGGTACTCGGTGACGATGATCCACTGGTAGTGCCAGGTGAGCAATCGGCGGGCCTGGTCAAAGAGGTCAGACTCGCTCGCGGCGGCCTGACGAAGCTGGTCGACGAGCTGGTTGTGCGCACGGATGAATGCGACCTGCATCTGGCTCACGAACACGTGGCTGTCGTTGCGCGCGTCACCGATGAGAGCGATCCCCTCCTGATTCCGCGGCAGGTCGTCGCCGTTGTCGAGCAGCTTCGCCGGGTCGTCCCGGGAATACAGGTAAGGCGCTCCGGCGGGACCTTCGCCATAGAGAGATTCGAGGTTGGCGCGGGCCAGCCGCATGTTTCGAAGGTGCGCGACTCCCCGGCGGGGACTGAGCCGCGAGCGGTCCGCAGTCAGGTCGTGGGCGACGAACTGCCCGAAGAACGGCCAGCCGGCCTCGACGGCGGCGTCCGGCCTCGTGTCGCCCCCATCGCACAGACCGCCCGGTGTCCCGATCTCGTGGAGGAGCGCATCTTTTACGTCGAGTGCGGGCAGGTCAAACATGCGCCCGTATCCGCCGACGAGACCTATCCTCGCATCGACCCGGCCGGTTGCATGTGCATCGCCATCGGGGATCAGGCTGGCAGGGGGTCGCCGAGGCCACCGTCGCGCTCGCCGACAGACGCCATACGGAGTTGTCATTCCCGTTTCCTGGTGCGGACGCGGTGCAAGTCATCTGCCTGCGATCTGCCGGGACGATCCATGGCTCGGCCTCCTGTAGATGTCAACAGCACGAGTCGAGCGTCGATTGGAGGTGCACCAGGCGGGGCGGCGGTTCTTCCGCGACCGCCTGGTGCATCGACGATTGACTAGGCGAACCGCTTGACGAATGCGAGCGCGGTCTCGGCGACCTCGCGCCAGCCGTGGTCGATCGTGAGGGAGTGGCCGCGGTTCGGCATCTTCACGATCTCGGTCACGCCGGGGTTGCGCGTCTGCCGCTTGTAGGCGGCGTTCGCGATCGCCCACGGCACCGTGTGGTCCTTCTCGCCGTCGATGATCAGCAGCGGGCCGCGGTCGGGGTCCTTCGTGTTCACCTTCGCCTCGGTCCACGGGTTGAGGTTCGCGTTGCCCATCTGGACGAGGGAGATCCCGGAGCCGGCGACGTGGTACTTCTCGTAGAGCTCCTTTGCCTCGTCTCGTCCAGCGCGTTCGCCCAGCCGTACTTGAACTGGTCGAACGTGAACGTGATCGCGCGGCCGCGCGTGAGCGGGTCGACCAGGTACGGCCCCACTCCCCTGAGCACCGAGAGCGGCAGCGGCAGAACGCCGCGGAAGACCCCGGGGTCGATCGCCACCGTGGCCGCCGCGAGCCCACGGCCCGCGAGCATCTCCGCGAGCAAGCCCCCGGTGGAGTGACCGATGAGCACCGGCTTCTTGTCCAAGGCATTGATGATTTCGGTGGTGTGGTCGGCGACCTGCTTCAGCGTCTTCCTGGCGAAGACGTCCGGCTTCGCTCGGGCGTCCTCAACCGTTTCCGGATCGTCGGGCCAGCCCGGCGTCAGGGCGACGTATCCGGCCTCCTCGAAGAGCTCGGCCCAGTTGTCCCAACTCGAGGGCAGCAGCCACAGCCCGTGGATGAAGACCACCGGCGTCGCTGGGTCGCATTCGCTCGCTCGACCTGCCCGAGTTCGCGTTCGGTGATCGACGAGGTTGTCAGAGTCGTGCCGAGATGTCCTGGGCGCCAGACGTGCGGCGGGCGGTGCTGCCCGGACCGATGTCGTGTTCATTGTTGGCGCTCCTTGTGTTGTTCTCGGCGGGCGGCGGGAAGTCGACGGCGCCGGTGAGAGCGGCGAGGTCCCAGCCGGCGCCGTCGCCGGGGCGGCGTCAGCCGGCAGTCGCAGCGGCCGCCTGCTCGATGAGCTTCACGAAGCGACTGGCGTAGTGGGTGAACCCGCCTGCGTGGCTGGCCGCGTCGAAGCGGACGACCGTGGATCCGGCGCGCGCCGACATGAATGCCTGCGCGTCCGGGTCGATGATCAGGTCCTGCCCGGAGATCGCGTACCACGACGGCAGCGTCTTCCACGCCACCGGCCCCGACGGCTCCGTCAGCGCGCCGAGTGATGTGACGCGCTGGCCCGCGTTGAGCTCAGCCGTCTTCTTCGGGCTCAGGTCCTGGCAGAAGTAGGTGTGGAAGTACGCGGGATCGATCTACACGAACGGGTATGGATTCGGGATCAGGTGGGGGATTACCCCGCTCGGGTCAAAGCCGTCCTGGACGCTGAACGCCGTCTCGCCCTCGTCCGGCACGAGCGCGGCCGTGTAGACGAGCGCAAGGACATCGGACCGGCCGTAGCCGGCGCCCGAGATGACCATCCCGCCGTAGGAGTGGGCGACGAGGATCTTCTGGCCGGGGATTGCGTCGAGCGTCGCTCGCACGGTCGCGACGTCGCCGCTGAGGGTGACCTCATCGAGGGCCGGCGCAGCGGTGGCGAACCCGTCCTTGTGAAGGCCGTCCACGACCTGGTCCCAGCCGGACGGGCTGGCCCAGGCGCCGTGGACGAGGACGATGGTCGGACGGTCAGCCGCGAGCACGGGCTTTCCGGCGGCCGTTGCCGGGACCATCGAGATTGCCAGCAGGGCGACGCGGCGATGGCGATCACCACCCTCGAGGGTCGCGGCCGTGCGATTGCTGCATCGAGCGCGTGAGTTGCGCAGAGATCCATGTCATTCGGTTCACCTTCTCCTTGTGTGTGTCAATTCCTTGTTGTCCGAGGCCTGCGCGCGACCGCCCGACCAGCGATCGGGCTCGCCGCCGCGGTCTTGGCGGCCGCCGACTGCGCAAGCCAGTCGTCGAGCCAGATCTCTCCGCGGGGCGTACCGCGTCGGGGCACGAGCGTGTCTGGTCCACCGGGATGCCGAAGTAGCGCGCGTTGGAATCGGTGACGACCTCGCGCGGGTCCTTCGAAGCCGCGAGCACTCGCCGGACGGGCTCGTCGAACTTGAACACTTCCGGCCCGCCGATCTCGACGATGCCATTCGCGGGATCACCCGCCGCCGTCCGGCCGACCCCTGCGCCACATCGTCGGCTGCCATCGGCTGGAACACGACGTCTGGCAGACGGACGATCCCGTTGACCGTAGAAGCGTCGGCGATGCTCTTGACGAACTCGAAGAACTGGGTCGCATGGACGATCGAGTACGGGATCCTTGACGCCGCGATCATCCGTTCCTGGGCGAGCTTCGCCACGAAGTAGCCGGCCGTGGACTTTCAGGGTCCCGCGCTCGGCCAGATCCGAGGTGCCCACCACCGACAGCGCGACGTGATGCCCGACCTGCGCGGCCGCCTCCGCGTCGAGCAGATTGCGAGTCGAGGTCTCGAAGAACTCGAGCGCCGTCTGATGTTCGAAGTTGGGCGAGTTCGACACGTCGACGACGACCGACGCGCCGTCGAGCGCCGCGGCGAGCCCTTCGCCGGTGATCGTGTTGATTCCGAGGCGAGGCGACGCCGGAACGGCCTCGTGTCCGTGCTCGGCGAGCCGCGCGACGACCTTCGAGCCGATGAGGCCCGTGCCACCGATGACGACGATCTTCATGACATACCCGTCCTTTCCTGCTGCGCCCGAAGGGCCGCCTGGCCCGCGGCCGTCGCCCCGCTTTCCCGGGTGGCTGGGGTCGCGTCGCCGTCGGCTTCGCCCGCAGGAACGCCAGAAGTTCGGCGTTGACCTGGTCCTGGTGGGTAGCGGTGATCCCGTGCGGGGCGCCCGGGTAGTAGATGTCCTTGGCGCCGGGGATGAGCCGGGCCGACTTCACGGCTGAGTCGCGGACCGGCACGATCTGGTCGTCCTCCCGTGGAGGACCAACGTCGGGACGTCGAACTTCTTGAGGTCCTCGGTGAAGTCGGTCTCGGAGAAAGCCTTGATCGACTCGTAGGCGTTCTTGAGGCCGGCCTGCATGCTCCAGGTCCAGAACTGGTCGAGAAGGCCCTGCGAGACCGTGGAGCCGGTCGGTTCGCCCCGTAGAACTGCACGGCCAGGTCGTGATAGAACTGCGAGCGGTCGCTGAAGAGGCCGCCCCGCATGCCATCGAAGACCTCGATGGGCAGCCCCTCAGGGTTGGCCGGGGTCTGGACCATGATCGGCGGGACCGCGGCGATCAGGACCGCCTTGGCAACCCGCGCCGTCCGTGGCGACCGATGTAGCGGGCAACCTCTCCGCCGCCGGTGGAATGACCGACGAGGGTGGCGTCCTTGAGATCCAGCGCCTCGATGACGCGGCGAGGTCGTCGGCGTACCCGTTCATATCGTTGTCGGATGACGCTTGGCTCGAGCGCCCATGGCCGCGCCGATCGTGCGCGACGCTCGATAGCCGTTCTGCGCCAGGAACAGCATCTGGCCGTCCCACGCGTCGGCATTGAGCGGCCACCCGTGTGAGAACGTGACGACCGGGCCCTTGCCCCAGTCCTTGTAGTAGATTTCGGTGCCGTCCTTGGTTGTGATCGTGCTCATTTCGGTTCCTCCTTGAGCCCGGGGCCGTGATGGCCCCAGGGCGGATGTGACGGGATCGGATGTTGTGAGCGTCGATGGTGTCCAGTGGCATCACCCGCCTCTCGATGGGTGCCCCCCGCGGCATCGAGCCCGGTCGGGATTGATGGGCGAGTCAGGTTGAGCCTGGCATCGGGACCGGCCTCGCGCGGAAGAGCGTCAGCAGCGTCACCGCGACCATCGGACGGGGCGATGTCGTCGCGATGCGCCAACCATTATGGGGTTGGCGCGGACGCTCTACCCCAGGCAGCGGGGGCTCGCCCCCGGTGGCCGATGGCGATGTTGGATGTGAGTCGCGTCTCGGCGCGCTCGTCCGCGCCCGACCACCGGCGCCCGACGCGCCAGCTCCCGCAGGAAGAGCAGGCGCGCCTGCTCCCGGACCGTCCACGGCTGGGAGGTGATCAGGAAGCCGTTCTTGAGGGCGGTGAGGTTCGCCGCTTCGGACTCCCGAAGCCCATCCGCCGGAGCGCGGTACGTGGCGGTGATCAGCTCGGGTCGCGATCCGAAGATCGCGGCCCCGATGGTCGCGGTCATGGTGCTGCTCCACCTGTCGTCGGGTCTCGTGCCACCTGGCGGCTCTGCGAGGAGGTGGATGCTCCGGCGAGGGTCGCTGCGCTCTTCGGTCAGATGACCCGATCGGCGACGGGCCGACGACTCGACTTGCGCGGATGCGGACACCATGACATCGCGATGCGTGACGGCCTGCCGACCCTCCCCGCCCTGACCGCTAGGTGCGCGGGAGCGCCTCGGGGGGAGCGACGCGAGCGATCGTGCAGGGCCGCTCGGGTCGAGATCCCCAGCTTGGGAAGGCCCGATGGAGGTGCCCGCCGACAGTCCGGTGGGAGAGGAACAGCCGCTCTGCGATCTGCTTGTTGGTGAGGCCCGATGCGGCCAGCGTGGCGATCTCGAACTCCTGGGGCGTAAGCCGGTCCAGGACGTTGTCGCCGGCACGCGGCTTCGTCTGCCCGGTCGCCCGGAGCTCAACGCTCGCACGATCCACCCAGCGCTGTGCCCTGAGACGCTGGAAGATGGCGAGGGCGGCGTTGAGTTCCACCCGAGCCTCCGTCATCGCCCGGCGACGCCGCAGGCGCTCACCGTATGCCAACCGCACCCGGGCCAGATCGAACTGCCAGCGCTCGATACCCGGGAGCGCCAGCGTCGCCCGGAACAACTCCAGCGCGTCGTCCTCGGGTGCCGCCATGGCCGCTGATCCGCCGACCACCAGCGCGAGCCGCGACGACAAGGCGGCGAGATTTGCCTCGCGGATCGCAGCGACGTGCGCCGCCGCCTCGGCGCCGCGACCCGTATGGACGGCCGCCTCGACGACGTCCATTAGCACGAGGAGCGCGTGCGGGACATGCGAGGCGATGATGCCAGCGGGGCTGATCCTGATCGCCTGCTGATAGGCCTCTTCGAAGTCACCCCGGCCGAGGGCGGCGAGTCCTTGTGCATGCCACGCATACCATTCGACTGCCCCAAAGCCACGTGGGCGCGTCCACTGGAGGATGGCGTTCAGCTCGTCGGTCGGCTCGTCGTCGCCACGCGCCGACGCGATCAGGGCCGAGATGAGTTTTGCCGGCCACGTCTGGAGCCGGTACCCGTGCGCCTCGGCGAGCTCGACGCCCTCGGCGATCAGGTCATCCGCTTCGTCCCAGTCGCCGGCCCAGAAGTCGTCGAAGCCGAGCTCGTTGAGAGCGAGCGTCCCGGACGCGACCGCACCGCCCTGACGCGCGTCGCGGACGACGCGCCAGAGGGCCTCCGACACTCGCCGAGCCGGTCGATGTAGACCGCCGCGATCCCGATCCTCACGATCCGGGTCGGGTCCGACTCCTTGTCAAGCGACGCGATCGCCGCCTCGAGCGGTGCCAACGCGGACCAAGCCCCGCGCACGGGATCGGCAAATGTCCTGCTGTTCTGGACGACGGCAAGCGGGGCGGTCACGGTCAGAGCGATCGTCTCGAACGGCTCCCACAGGTCGGCCCGGCCCCCGTAGTAGCACAGCATCATCAGGGCGTGCAGGGCCTCTTCGAGCACGGGGTCCTGCATCGTCGCGGGCACGGTTCGACTCTCGATCGCGCGCACCAGCAGGCGATGGGCCATCGAGACATCCCCGTCCGCCTGCATCAAGTACGCGGATGCCGCCATCGCGGCCTGCAGGGATCCTTGAGTTCCACGTCGCCACGGCGGAGCCGTTGGAGCACTTGAGACGCATGGTCCAGGTCACCGGCCACGTCAGCGCCGATGTAGGACGCCGCTGCCAGTCTCCGGCCTCGGTCTGCGCTTCCCGGGCTGAGCTCAGACGATCGCGTAAGCGCCCGGACACAACCGACGGTATCGCCTCGCGCGAGGATCCGGCCCGCGGACGCCTCGAGCAGGGCCGCGACCGACTCGTCCGGCTCGACCGTCGCCTCGGAGAGATGCCACGCCTGCCGGTCCGGCTGGTCGGCCCATACGTCTGCGAGCACTCGGTGCGCGGATCGCCGTTGCTCGGCGGTCGAGAGGTCCACGACGGCCGAGCGCATCAGCGGGTGATGGAATGCGAGCCGGTGCGTTTGCGCGTCGAGGTAGGCGAGTCGCGCCTGCTCCGCCGCCGCGAAATCGCGAGAGCTGCTGGCGGAGCCTGCACCGGCCTGGAGGACCCGCACATCGCCGGTCCCATCAAGGGCCATCAAAAGGAGCAGGTGCCGGGTCCGAGGCGGAAGCCCGTTGATCCGAGATCCGAATAGTGCCTGGAGCCGCCGACCTAGCGGCAGGACGGAGGGCAGCGTTCTTGTGGACCCGCGCACTCCCAGGTCGAGCGCCACCGGTAGCTCCATGAGCGCCAGGGGGTTCCCCTGGGCCTCGATCAGGAGCCGCTCGCGGACCGTCGTGGTGAGTTCGGGGAAACTCCGGTCGATCAGTTGATCCGCCGCCTCATCGTCCAGTCGCTGGAGGTCCAGCTCGGGAATCCCGGCGTGATCGAAGTAGTCCTCCTCGCCCGACCTGGATGCGCCGAGCAGGCCGACCCGGCTGCCCTCGAGTCGGCGTGCGACGAAGCTCAGCACACCCGCGCTTGCTCGGTCCAGCCAGGGCAGGTCATCGATGATCAGTAGGAGCGGTCGGTCGGCGGCTGCCTCACGAAGAAGCACGAGGGCCGCGTTCGACACGACGAGCCGGCTGGGCGGCGCGCCCGTGTCGAAGCCGAGCGCAACGTTGAGGGCGTCCCGGTGGGCCGCGGGGAGGCGAGGCAATACCTCCAGGAGCGGTAGAAGGACCTGGTTCAGGCCGGAGAAGCTGGTCTCGGCCTCGAACTCGACGCCAGCCGATCGGATGACCCGCGTGTCCGAGGCGCGCGCCTCCTGCCTTGCGGCAGCCAGAAGCTCCGTCTTGCCGACCCCGGGCTCGCCGGTGACGAGTAGGGCATCGCCTTTCGTCCCTGCCGCATGGAGGAACGCCCGGATGCGATCCATCTCCGCCTCACGCCCGATCAGGCCAGTGGCTCGGTGGCCATCGGCCTGACCTTCGTCGTACTGGGAGAGACGGGTGTCAGTCATGGGGCGCTGGGTTGAGGTGCGGACCCGCATTTTGAATGCTCGGCGTGCCACGGGCAATAGGCTTCGTCGCCGCGGTTCGAGTCATCTGACGCAAGACGGCGAACGATCCTGCGCGAAGGATGGTGGTCTGACCCCCAGACACGGGAGTGCGATGCCGAGAGACCAGTCAGCGCACAACAACGGGTCGGATCCAGGCAGTGGTGCCGAGGGTCACATGGTCGTCACGAAGTTGAGTCCGTGGTCGATGGCAGACACGGTGGCCCGGCTGTCGGCCGTCGTCGCCGCGCGTGGACTGAAGGTCCTCGCGGTGATCGACTACAGCGACGAGGCACGACAAGTCGGGCTTGCGTTGCGGGAAACGAAGCTGTTCATCGTCGGCAGCACAAAGGTCACGACGCCGATGATCGACGCCGCGCCGTTAGCCGCCCTCGATCTGCCACTTCGAGTGATCGTTTGGGAGGACGGCTACCAAACCAAGATCAGCTACCCATCACCGACCGATGTCGCGCGTCGATACGGGCTCGACACCGATCTGGCGGCCGCATTGGAGGTGATCGATGCTTGGACCAGCGCGGTGGTGAACCGCTAGGAGGAAAGGCGAGGTTCCCGATGCTGAACGAACTCGAACGATCCACGCCGGCAAGCCCGCCGTGGCGCGCCGAGGAAGCCTATGCCGCCGAGGTCGAGCTCGAACGGGCCCGATGGAAAGCGATCACGGCCTTCGTGGAGCTGCTGAGCGAGGAAGAGCGGGGCGCGCCCGGCTACTACCGTGACCCGGACTGGAGTGTGAAGGACCTGATCGCCCATCTGGGTAGGTGGATGGCCGAGGCACGGGTCCAGCTGCTCGACATCGCGGCCCGGTCGTACGTGCCGCACGAGGTTGATGTCGACGCGATGAACGCGGCGACGCTGGCCGCTGTGAAGGCCGAGCCATGGGACCGCGTCTGGTCATCTACCAATGACGCCAGGGCCTGGATGCTGGAGGGGTGGTTCGGTCTGCGAGGACCAAATGAGGCCGCAAATCAGTGGATCCGCAAGGCCGGCGCCGAACACTACGGCGAGCATCTGAGCCGCCTCCGCGACTGGGTCGCGGAGGTCATCGACCTGCGGACCCGTCCAGTCGTCGACGAGTGGGAAGGCTAGGCCAGTAATCGGGCACCGCTGCCTGCCCGAATGAGTGTCGGAGTCGGAGGACGGAGCATGACCGGAGCGTCTCAATGGAGCGAACGTCAGGGCGACCGTGCCGACGACCGTTCGACGTCCTTGCCAACTTGGCTTGTGAAAGAACTCGAGCGCGCAGGCGTCGTCGACGAGGTCATCGAGGCCCTCGATGAGGAGTCGGCTCGAGACTTGGTCGCCGAGATCCGCTCGGACGAGATTGAGTGATGACGAACCGGTGGTGACGGCGGGGTGATCGGGACACGGCGTCGCGACCGGTGCAGCGCGCCCGAGCGGCGCCAGAAAGGAACCGCATGGTGTCGAGGTCAACTTGAATGTGTCGGCCGAGCGAGTCCTGCCTTCCTGGCGGACGACGACCGCGCGCATCCTCCTCGGGCTGGCCGCCGCCGGTGCGGTGATCAGCGCTGCAAGCGGCGTCGGACGGACGATGGACGCAGGGCCGGCCACGCAGGCGGTCGAGGCCTGGCGCACCATCGGGTTTGCCACCTTCGCCGGCCTGTTCGCGCTCCTGGCCTGGCGGCCACGCGGATACCGGGTGTGTTCGAGATCGTGATCGCCAACAAGGCTGCTCTCGCCGTCGTCGGGCTGACGATCCTCGCGTCAGCCGACGGGGCATCAGATTTCGTGGTCTTCGACGGCATCCTGACCATCGCGCTTGCCACCGCGTACATCCTCGTCGAAGGTTGGATGGCTTGGCGATCTGCTACTTAGCGCTCTACGCTCGGCCGTTCCACGCCTGTGCCACAGCGCTCAGGCCGATCTGGTTCGTAGGCCCGCAGGTCCGGATTTCCGTAGCGCCGTCCGCGGCGACGACGCGACCACTGGCGATGGCGCCGGCCACCGTCCCGAGCAGGAACGGCGTCAGGACCGACGAGATCGCGAACACCCCGCCGGCGCTAGCTGTGATTCCCAGAGACGTTGTTGACGAATGAGAGCTTCGCTCCATGGTTCGGGGTGTTCAGCACCCAAGCGTGGAGGAAGCTCTCATGGCCCATCGTACGGCCCGTCTCAACGTCTTTGGCCGGCAGCTCCTGGTGACCCGGATCGAGCTCGACGGCTGGCCGGTCGCCAAGGCCGCTGAAGCCCAGGGCGTCAGTCGACGACCGCCCACAAGTGGATCCGTCGGTATCGGGCCGAGGGCTGGGCCGGTCTCGAGGACCGCAGCTCGCGACCCCACCGCTCGCCCCGGCTGACCCGGCCCGAGGTCGTCCAGGCGATCCTCGGCCGCCGGGTCGAACGGCGCTGGGGCCCGCATCGGCTCGGCCCGCTGCTCGGCCAGCCCCGCTCGACCGTGTATGCCGTCCTCGCCCGGGCCGGCTACTCCCGGCTGCGCGACGCCGATCGCCTGACGGGCGTGCCGGTCCGCTACGTCCACGACCACCCGGGCTCGCTCGTCCACCAGGACCACAAGAAGCTCGGCCGGATCCCCGACGGCGGCGGCCACCGGCTCCTCGGCCGGACGGCGCGCTCCGCGCACCACGGACGAGGCACGGGTCCGGGCTACGACCACTTCGAGGTCATCGTCGACGACCACACCCGGCTCGCCTATGTCGCCCACGTGCCCGACGAGAGCGCGCGCGAGCGCCAGCCAGGCCCTGCTCGACGCCGCGGTCTGGTTCGCCGAGCCGCGGCGTCCGGATCGAGCGCGTCCTGACCGACAACGCCTGGGCCTACACGAAGGCGACCTACGCCGGCGCGTCGACGCGATCGGCGCCCGCCACAAGCGGACCCGGCCGCACCGACCCCAGACCAACGGCAAGGCCGAGCGGTTCATCAAGACCCTGCTCGCACGAGTGGGCCTACGGCCGGCTCTACCGGTCCAACGCCGAGCGCCTCGCGCGCCTTGCCCGGCTGGGTCCACGAGTACAACACCGAGCGGACCCATACCTCCCTCGGTGGCATCACCCCGATGGAGGCCGCTTGGTGAACAACCTCCATGGGAATCACAGCTAGCCGCGGGCGAAGCCCGGCAACGGTCGGCGCCGCCACGCCTGAGTGCAGGCTGGATGCGTGCAACCACGATGACGAGTATCGCATCCGTCGCTCGTTCGATTGGAGTCAACTAGCGAGGTTTGCCGCCGGCGACCCAGCGCTCGAAGAGTTCGACGTTTGCCTGGGCCAGGCACCGTCGCACGGCATGGTGCCAGCCCGGAGGCGGTCGAGGATGGAATCAGCGTATTTGCTGACGTCGTCGTATGACCAGAGGTCGAAGGCAAATTCCATTGCTCGGCGATCACGCTCGCGGAACAGTGGCTTGACGTCGGTCTCGAAGCTCACTGTGCCCGCCCTCTGACAGCGGTCACGCCGCGCCCGTGGTCGTGACGACCGTCGGTGAAGGTTTGATGTTAGCGGTCGTGTCGGCATCGCCCGTGTCGGCGGCAAGGGCGGCCGCGGCAGCCGGCCTGAAGCCCTTGAAAGTGAGCCAGCTTCCGAGCGACAGCTCCCAGAGGAAGATCAGCGGGAGCGCAAGCCCGGACAACACGGAAACCTGCTCGTTCAAGCCGAGGATCGAGAGGCACGCGGAGAACAGGAACAGCGGGGCCCCGATGAGTCCCATTGCCGGGATGACGCGTGGCACGAGCCGCGACTGGTACAGCACGTAGCCGAGCAACAAGGCGTTCAGTCCGGGCATGAGGCCGGGCCCCACGAGGAACGTCATATCTCTGACCGCGACGAGCCCTTGGCCCACGGCGACCAGCGCGGACGCGTTCGTTGCGGAGGCTGGCCCTGCTTGTCGCAACTGCCACGACGGCCATGACGCTCACGACGCCGATCACGATGACGGCGGCCTCGAAGACTCGGGTGGTCACGAAGCCGATGGACGCGGCCTGGCTCCTCCGGCGAATGACCGGATACAGGGCCACGGCGGTCCCGATGCACGCGAGGGCGTTGACGAGGTCGAACGAGGCGCCGAGGAGCACCTGTCGGTCGGCACCGGCGCTGACGATGTAGTTCGGATCGCTCAATACAGGGTCGAGCAGGAAGACGGCCGCGATCGAGAAGATGAACGTCATCAGGTACAGCACGCCCGCAGCGAGCGCGAGCTTCCGCCACGAGTCCGTCGGGACGCCCGGCTGGCGAGGTTCGGGCGGTATCGGTCATGTCGTTCTCCGTGTCGCGGTTGGCTGATGTACCGGCTGTGGCGGCACCCCGACGAGGCGGATGGTCGGGCCGCCGAGACGCTGGCGCTCCTCTGTCGAATGACCCAATTCGGCAGCCCGGGATGACTCGACTACGGCAGTCACCCGCGACAGCAGGGTTTGGGGATGCTCGGGTGGGGGTAACCGCCACGGGTCGATGTGACTGGATCCGATGCGACAGAACACCGGTCCGCCATCTGCCTGTCGGTCAGGCCCCGACGCCGCGCGAGTCACGATCTCGAACTCCTGGGCGTGGCGCCCAGATGCCCTCCATGCAATCGTGAAGGGTCTTGTCTACGACGTGCCGCAGGTCCAGACTGGCCGGCGGGGACCGGCGAAGTGCCGTCCACACAGCGACGAGTCCCAGTGCTCGACACTCACTTCCCAGCGCAGGAATCTGGTGGAGGCGGCGGTCGCCCCGCCCGTCACCTTGTGGGACGCGACGCCGAGATGGATCGGCTCACCGCGTTCGTGGCCGCGGCCCGCAGGGACGGTGGGGCCCTGCTCGTGACAGGCGAGCCGGGCATCGGCAAGACCGAGCTTCTGGATGCCGCCGCGGACCTTGCGGTGGAGGCCGACACCCGGGTCATCCGCGCGGCCGGTATCCAGTTCGAGGCCGGGATGAGCTTCTCAGGCCTGAATCAGGTTCTCCTCCCCCTCCTCGATGCGTTGCCCGAGCTTGCGGCCCTCCACCGAGATGCGCTCAATGTCGCGCTGGGCTTCGGCGAAGGTGCTCCCCCAAGCCGGCTTGTCGTGTCGAATGCGGCCCTCGTGCTCCTTCGGCAGGCGGCCACGTCTCGACCGTTGCTGGTCATCGTTGACGACCTGCCCTGGTTGGACCGAGCCAGCGCGGGCGTCCTCAGCTTCGTCGCGCGGCGCCTCGATGGCAGCCGGGTAGGTCTCCTCGGAGCATCCCGGACAGGTGAGGACGACCTCTTCGACCATGTCGGGCTGCCGCAGCTGGAGGTTCACCGACTCGAAGATGATGCGGCGGCCCAGCTACTCGACGCTCGCGTCCCCGACCTCGGGGCGATCGTGCGCGAGCGCATCCTCGTCGAGGCTCAAGGGAATCCGCTTGCGCTCCTGGAGCTCTCGGTCGCGCTCGGCCCGGAGCTGCGCGCATCGCCGGCCCGTGCGCTGCCTGCCGCCCTGCCCATCGGTCGCCGGTTGCAGGCGATCTTCGGTCCCCGGATCACCCGGCTTCCCACGGCAAACGAGGCAGCTCCTGCTGCTGATGGCGCTTGACGGCACCGGGGACGTGCGTGTCCTCGGCGCGGGGGCCAGACCGAATGCTGGCATCGCAGATCTCGCGGCGGCCGAGCAGAGCCGACTCGCCTATCTCGACACCGCGAGCAACCGGCTCGCGTTCCACCACCCCCTTGTCCGCTCGGCGGTCGTGGACCTGTCGCAGGCCGAGGAGCGCCGGACCGCCCACCGGGTGCTTGCCGACCTGTGGGCGGCACAGCCCGAACGCCAGGCGTGGCATCTCGCGGAAGCGAGTCTCGAGCCGGACGAGTCCGTGGCTGCTCAGCTCGAGGCTACGGCCGGACTGATCCTCGCCCGAGGCGACGCCGTCGGTTGCGTCAATGCGCTGACGCGGTCGTCCGAGCTCAGCCCCGCGGAGCGCCGATCGGCAGCGGCGTCTGGCAGCGGCCGCCTACATCGGCGCCGATGTCGCCGGGGACCTGAGCAATGCGTCGAACGTGCTGGCAGCGCTTCGTCGGGGGGATGTGGAGCTCGAGGGATCCCTCCAGGCAGCGGTCGCCGCGTCGGTGTTCCTGCTGCAGGCCGACGGTGACGTCGCGACCGCGCATCGCCTGCTGGTCCGTGCGATCGAGGGCCACGAGGGTGTCATCGACGCTCGGTGATCCCACCCTCGCCGAGGCGCTCTTCTCCCTGCTGCTGGTGTGCACCTATGGCGCGGAAGAACAGCTATGGCAGCCGTTCGACGAGGCGATGGCCCGTACCCATGGGATCCCAGTCACCCTCGATCTGGCGCACAGGATCTTCGCTGATCCCGCGCATGCGCAGAAGTCGGCCCTCGAGGCGCTCGATTCCGCGATCGACGCGCTCGCCGACGAGCCGGACTCGGCCCAGATCATCCGGGTCGGGATGTCGGCCTCGGGCGTCGACCGGCTCCAAGGATGTCGAGCACCTCTGTTGCGTGTCCTCGATGACGCGCGGCGTGGTGGCGCCGTGGCATCGGGCATCACCGCGATGGCCGAGCTGGCCACCGACGAGGTGAGGTCGGGCCATTGGGATGAAGCCGAGCAACTGGCCGCAGAGGCGATCCAGGCATGCGAGGCCCACGGCTACCAGGCCGCGATCTGGCTGTTGCGATACGTGCAGGCGAGGTTGCCGCCGGGCGGGGCGAAGACGAACGGGTCGCGGGCATGGCGGACGAAATCATCCAGTGGACCGCTCCGCGCGGGATCCGGGTCGGTCGCTGGTTTGCCGCGCACGTACGGGGGCTGGCCGCGCTCGGTCGTGGTGACTTCGAGGAGGCGTACCAGCAGGCGAGCGTGATCAGCCCACCCGGCCATATCCCGCCCCACATCCCATTTGCACCCCGGGTGATCCTGGACCTCATCGAGGCGGCCCTTCGCACCGGCCGTGACGCCGAGGCGGCGGCGCACGTCGCGGCGATGCGAGGCGGCAAAGCTTGGCGCGGTATCCTCGCGTCTCGCACTCGTGGTCGCCGGATCGGCCTCGATGGTGGCGTCCGATGAGACCGCGTTCGAGCAGTTCGAGGCGGCCTTGTCGCTCCCTGGTATCGAGCGGTGGGCGTTCGATCTCGCGAGGGTGCGTCTGGCCTACGGCGAACGACTCCGGCGTCGACAGGCGATGGCGGACGCACGAGTTCAGCTCAACGCCGCCCTCGACACCTTCGAGCGCCTCGGCGCGCGGCCGTGGGTGAATCGCGCGAGCGCGGAGCTTCGTGCGTCAGGACAGACCAAGCCGCACGCCGGCGACGATGTCCTGGATCGGCTCACCCCGCAGGAGTTCGAGATCAGCAGTCTCGCGGCCACGGGCCTGACGAACAAGCAGATAGCAGAGCGGCTGTTCCTTTCGCCTCGAACGGTCGGCGGGCACCTCCACCGAGCCTTCCCGAAGCTCGGGGTGTCGACCCGAGCAGCGCTGAGCGATGCGCTCGCTACTCTCCCGCCGGAGCAGCGCCCGCGCTAGTGAGCCATCGATCTGACCTCTAGTCCAGTCGTTTCCGCGCGCCCTTTGAATCGGGTCATTTGACGGAAGAGCGCCAGACGGCACTGGTCCCACCATCCACCTCATCGAGGTGCCGCCAAAGGCGGATACCAGACGCGGCGGCACTCGCGCTACGGGTAGGTGGATTGTGATAAGCGACTGGCCTGAGCTCGAATACCTCGTCATCGGAACGGGCGTGAAAGTCCTCCATGCCAACGAGGCAGCGGCAAGCGTCTCGGCCGCCGTTCAGGCATTGAAGGAGGCGAATTCGGCGCTCCCCAAACAGCCAACCGCTGCGGACCTGTCGATGCTCGCGGAGCGATACGCAGCGCAGCTGGCGCCTCTCGAGGCAGCGGCCACAGCACTCGAGGCCGAACTGCCCGAGATCGCACCGGGGCAGAGCCGTATCCTCGACATCCTCGACGACGACCACGAGGCCGTCGGCGTCGCCGAGGAGTACCTCGGGGGCGCCGTCGCCCTTGGCGCAGCGGCAGCACACCTGACCGAAGAACTCGCAACGGTTCCCCGATCCCTCGAGATGAACGGTCGGACGTCACCGCAGGTCGAGGACGTGACCATCGGTCTGGCGTCCGCGATGCGCCGGGTGCTTGTCGCGCTGGAGCCAGCGAGCGGATGGGCGGATCGCTCTGCCGCGATCCTGTCTGACTGGACTTGACCCAGCGGCCACGGGAGCCGCACTGGCGGCTCCGGACAAATTCCGGCCTCAGCTCCGACGCTCACGGCCGCTAGTCTCGGAGTGGTTGGCACAGAAGGAGCCGATCGACTCGAGCGATCTGACCAACGCCGCCGGGAGACGTCATGCTCCAAGTTCGAGCGCGAGATCGATCCCGACGGCGTGCTGTAAGTCGAGGAACGGTTCCGCTGGGCGGGGATGGCCCGCAACAGCGCATGACACGCGGCTCGCGCTCAGCGCCCAGGTCCGTCGCCGATGGGGCGGCCAAGACGGGCGTTGACCGCCGACCGCGCGCGTCGCGTTGGCGTTAAGCGGATACCGATGTTAGTCGTTTGAAGTAAGCGACTCGCTCCGCGGGACGGAGCGAACCTACATCCAAGCGGCCAACGGTTGACGCCCGGGAGCTACACCGATGGCTTCGGTCGTCCTGGTGCCGACGACATGACCTCGCGCACTCGCGGCCTATCAGTGGCGTCGGGCGCCGGCGCAACCAGACGGCGACGGTCGTCGAGGCCGCGCAGGATCTCGTCGACGAGCGGTCGGAGCGGCAAGTGGGGCGGCGTTCCAATTGCCGTAACAGCGATCTTTTGGATTCTCCGAGTCATCGCCGACCCTCCTCACCCGTCAGCAGTTT
The DNA here is from genome assembly GCA_963710105.1 of uncultured Chloroflexia bacterium. Taxonomy (GTDB): domain Bacteria; phylum Chloroflexota; class Limnocylindria; order Limnocylindrales; family CSP1-4; genus CF-46. Next base: position 730,760 of record CAVPYV010000001.1, on the reverse strand, counting down.
CCGTTGCGATCGACGGCACGGTTGAGTCGGCCCGCAGGCCACGGTAGACTCGGCCGAGGTGCATGGGCACCTTACTCATCCGGTTTTGCGGATGGGCACCTAATTCGTTTTCGGATGGGCACCTGATCCCCCCGAAAACGGCGAGCGGACGGACCTCGAATTGGCCCGTTCTGAGCACGAATCACTGGCGAGTGGCCAAGCGGTAAGGCGCCTGACTCTGGATCAGGAGATCGAAGGTTCGAATCCTTCCTCGCCAGCCAGCTACCCCACGGCTAGCAGCCCGGGGACTTCGTCCTGGTCACCGGTGGCACCGTCGGCGGGGCACCGGCGACCGGTCTTGCGTCGATGGATGCCCGGGGAGGCATCACCCTGTTACCTGAACGAAGGGCGCTCACCCGACTCCGTCCGGCATGTAAGACCTGATTGCCAGCGGGACTGACAGAATCCGAGTCCGCGCGACGCTCAATAGCACCGTTCGACGCGCCGCCGATGACGCCGACCAGCGGCGACGGAACCGGTCGCCGCCACGGCCTCCTAGGGTCGAACCTGGATGATCGTCTTCCCCGTGCGTCGCTCGGTCGGGTTCAGTGCGGCGACGGCATCGTCGAGTCTCGCGACCGTGCCGATGTTGGCCTTGAGTCGTCCGTCCCGCACCCGCTGGACGATCTCACTCAACTGGGCACGATCGGACTCGACAACAAAGTCAATCGCCAGGCCGTCTGCGGGCCGCGCCTTTGGCGGCCCGACGACGGTCACCAGCGTCCCTCCGGCCCGAACCAGACCCGCGGACCGCTCCTGGACGTCTCCGCCGATCACGTCGAACACGAGGTCGACGGCGCCGACGTCTTCGAGCGCATCGTTGTCGAGGTCGACGAACTCGTGCGCGCCGAAGTCGAGCGCCGTCTGGCGGTCAGCGGCGCGTCCGGTGCCGATGACGTAGGCGCCGGCCTCTCGGGCAAGTTGCGTCACCATCGTCCCGACTGCGCCGGCCGCGCCGTGCGCCAGGACGCTCTGCCCCGCCCGAAGGCGGCCGTGGTCGAACAGACCCTGCCACGCGGTCAGGCCCGAGATCGGCAGGCTCGCGGCCACCGTGTAGTCGACGTCGCCCGGCAGCGGGGCGAGGTTGCGCGCCTCGATCGCCACATGCTCCGCCAGGGTCCCGTCTCGATGCCAGTCTGCCAGGCCGAACACCCGCTGCCCCACCGACAGGCCCGTCGTGCCATAGCCGAGCGAGGTGACCACCCCGGCCAGCTCATGGCCAAGGATCGACGGCGTGCGGTCACGGCCGGCGCGATCGGTCCAGGTCGAAGGCCATCCCACCTCGGTCGGCACGAACCCGGCCGCGTGAACCTCGACGATGACATCGTTGATCGCTGCCGACGGCTCCGGCCGCTCCACCAACGTCATCCCAGCCGCTCCGGCGGCCTGATCCGTCACCACGATCGCTTTCATCGAAATCGTCTCCCGAGCCAGCTTGTCTCCCAGGGCAGTATCGCGGAGACCTGGCGCGCGTCGACCGCGTGCATCGAGGGGCCTCGCATCGGTCACACGGACGGATGCGGATGATCCTCAGCCGACGAATCCACGACTCTCCTCATGCCGTCCCGTTCGCAATCGATGACGGGGCGCGATCGAACTCAGCCAGAGTGGCCTGTCGACCATGTCTCGACCGACGCCGCCCGGCCGAACAGATAGCCTTGCCCGAAGCGAACGCCGACAGCAAGCAAGGCGGAGCGCTCGGCGTCGGTCTCGATGCCCTCCGCGACCAGGCGCGCACCCAGCTCGGCCGCGAAACGATGGAAGCCCATGATGGCAGCCAGGCGCGCGGGATCGCGGTCGGCGCCAGAAACGAGGGACCGGTCAAGCTTGATCTCGTCCGGCCGAAGCTCGACACAGTGGCGGAGGCTTGCGAATCCGGCTCCCGCATCGTCGATGCTCCAGCGGATGCCTGGAAAGCTCGCGAGGGCGGCCCGCAGCCCCGGGTAGTCGTCGATCTGGTCGCGCTCGGAGATCTCAATGGTGAGCGATCGTTGGCATCCTCCCACAAGATCGCGAAGGCCATTCGGCTCGAGGACGAGCGCCGGCGAGACGTTGAGGGCGACGGGGACGTCGGGTGGGAGCCCACGGGCAGACCTCAACGCCATCGCGAGGGTCGCGTGTTCGAGTTCCGGAGACAGCCCGACTGCTGCCGCCTCGGCGAACCGTCGTTCAGGTGGAGCGTTGTCATCGAACCGGGTCAGCGCCTCATACGCCACGGTGAGGCCATCATCGAGAGAGACAATCGGCTGGAACACGGTGCGGAATTGTTGCTGGGCGATGACCGCCCGAATCTCGCTTCGCAGGACGTCGGACTTCTCCCGCTCGCGCAGGTCGGGTCCGAGTCGCGCCGACACGATGGCCCCCACTTCGGCGTACGTGCTCAGGTGACGCTCGAGCGCCGTGACCCCGGCGGGCTGGCATGTCGAGAGAACCATGAGCCCACGTGTTTCACCGGCTGTCCTGAGGGGCTGGTATGCGACCGCCGTGACCCCCACACGGCTCAGCGCCAACCCGTAGCTTCCGTCGACCTCGCGAGGGTCCCAGGGTTCAACCCACGCTCCCTGCCGGGCCCGACGCCGCAGGTAGCGCGCCCTCGCGGCCGGCAGGCGAACACCGGCTGTCAGGGTGGGTACCGAAAGCCCTTCCGCGGCGAACAGGAAGACCAGCCCCCGGGGTCCGAAGCCGAGGATGCTGACGCGGTCGACATCAGGGAGATCCACGAGCTCGGTCGCAATCGCGCGGGCCTGGGCATCCAGCCCGAGCAGTGGGTCAAGCCCCTCGAGAGCCAGTTCGACGACGGCCCGCTCCCGCTGTTCGCGCGCCGCTCGGTCCTCGAGCCGGCGCTCGGAAGTCACATCGGTCGACACGCCGATGAGGCCCAAGGTCGCCCCTGCCGCATCGCGGAGCGGCTCGACCACAGTCGCGAAGATATGACCGGCAAGCCCGATATCGACGAAGAGCCGCTCCCCGCGCAACGCGCGCTCGAACTGGGCGAGGAGCGCCGAGGTGCCGGGTCCCAGCTCGTCCAATCGCCGTCCAACGAGTTCCTCGCTGGTGCGTCCCACGGCCGCAAGGCCGGCGCCACGGGCGAGCGTGATCGTCCCCGCCGGGTCGAGCGCCCAGACAATGACCGGTGCGCCGCCCACGACCGTGTCGAGTTCATGCCGCGTCCGCTCCAGGGCCTCCTCCGCAATCACCCGAGCGGTGACGTCGCGGGCAATCCCCTCGACGGCGACGAGACGGCCGGCCCGATCAAGAACGGGCACGGGGAAGGACTCGAGCGCGGCCCAGGTCCCGTCTGTCCGCCGCCAGCGCCAGGTGGAGGGATGGATCTCGCGCGGATCGGTCGGCGTGGACCGCATCTCGTCCAGGTGTGCGGGATCGACGAGCCGGTAGGCGAGTTCGGGATCCGCGTAGAGCTCCTCCGCGGTGACGCCCAGCAATCCCTCGACGGCTCGATTGACGAACTCGAGCCGCGGAGGAACGAGCCCGAAGCGATACACGACGTCAGGCACGTGTTCGACGAGCTGTCGGAAGCGGATCCGCGTCCCGCGCAGGGCATCCGGACGAAGGGATCCGGCGCCCCGCGAAGGACGGGCGCTCTCAACGCCGGGCGGTGCGGCTGGCCTCATTGCGGTCATCCCCGACGGCACTCCCCATCCTGCGCGACGCCGGCCTCGTCGACGCGGCCGGCGGGGTTTCCGGCTCGGGCCGGACAGTCGTGGGCGCCTGTCATATCGACGGTTGTAGCCGCCGAGGACGCGCATGTCCAAGACGTGGATTCACTCGCAGCTCCGCGTCCAGGGTTATCGCTCTCAGGCGCGCGCGGACTGACGACCTGACAGCGTCAGGTACCAGGGTCCGCCGAATCTGCCGGTCGCCGCGCTCGGACTCGACGAATCAGGCCCGTCGTCGGTCGCGCGCGGGAACCGTGCGTCGTTGTCTCGGTGATCCTGCTCCCGACACCACCGACGTGCCCGACCTCGGCTGCCGCACCAGATCGATGGCCCGCCGCACCACCCTCGTGTGAGGACCCTCCAGCCATAGCACAGCGAGGACGAAGTCGGGAGCATCGAGGAGCGTCACGAGTCTGAGATCCTGAGAGGCCTGTCGGGCCATGGTTGGCGGCAGGATCGCGCTCCCGGCGCCATCCGCCACGAGTGCGAGCAGCGCGCTCAGAGCATTGGTCTCGATGACGATCTGGGGCACAGCGTCACGCCCGGCGAACACATCGTTGAAACAGCTCCGGAGCCCGGTGCCCGGTCGGGTCACGATGAAACGCTCGTCGGCAAGATCGCCAACACTGACCGAGTCCCTTTCAGCCAGCCGGTGATCCTGTGTCACCACGAGGGCATACCGTTCGCGTCGGATGACGGTGTGGCTCAGGCCAGTCAGATCGATGCTATCCGGCAGGGCAACCATCGCGAGGTCGAGCTCCCCTCGGCGGAGCCCCGCGAGTGACTCGGACGTGGACCACTCGACGATCGAGACCTCGACTCCAGGGTTCGCCGTCGTGTAGTCGCTCAGGTACCTGACCATCTGAGGATCGGTCTGGTGCCACCACGATGTCCGCAGCACGCCGCGGGTGCCCTGGTCGAACTCGCGCATCGCATCCGAGAGGTCGCTCAGCTCGGCCAACACCCGCCGCGCGCCAGACAGGAATGCCTCGCCTGCGTTTGTGAGGGCGACATGCCGGCTCGTACGCTCGAAGAGACGAACGCCGAGTTCGTTCTCAAGATGCCGGATGGCCGCCGAAACGGCCGGCTGCGCGACGTGGAGCTCGTTCGCTGCCCGCGTGAAGTTGCCATGGCGGGCGACCGCGTCAACGAATTCGATCTGGCGGATATCCACGGCTCGCCACCTTCCGTGGCCTCCTGTGTCCCCAGTCCGTTGGTCAGACTGGACCGTACTCCCCGGTTTCCGACCTCGCATCCCGTAATTCGCAGTCCTTGTGCGAACCGCCACGGGATTCAGAGAGGCAGTCTGCCCTTGCCTGGAGGGTGGCCGCAAGACGATTCGCCCTCATCCTTCCCGTCTTCCTCCTCCGGCTCGAGCGCCTGGAGCCGGCCAGCGCGGGCCCGCGATGCTGCCGGAGCGTCTCCCGGTCACGTTGAAGGCGCCGCGCGGAAAGGGGCCATCCGCACGCTGCTGCAACGGTGCGGCACCAGGGCACTCAGGTCTATGATCGCGTCGCCGATGGTTCCTTAGCCGTCACTGAGGCTCGAGCGTGGCAACCAGGACCGTTGCTGACCTCCTTCAGGCGTGGCGCGCCGCCGAGCGACGCTGGGAACTGCCGGGCGCAGCGGGCGAGGTGCGGGCCGCCGCACTGGAGGTCATCCGCGCATGGTGCGAGTACCAGAATGCGGCTCTGCCCACTGACACCACCGAGTTCATGCTCGTCGCGGACGACGAGGGGCGGTACGCCGCGGCGACCGAGGGGGTCGCCCGCGTCCTGGGCCATGACCCGCAGGAGTTGATCGGTCGCGCGATCGCGGACATCGCCGCGCCGGACCTCGCCAACCAAACGCCAACGGAGTGGGCGAAGTTCCTGGCCGACGGCCGGCAGGACGGCACATACCGCCTCCGGAGCGCCTCGGGTTCGATCGTGGCGTTGCGCTACCAGGCGCGAGCGCACCACCCGATCCCGGGCTATCACGTCTCCCGCCTGTGGCCCGCGGTGAGCGCATAGCGCTCGGGGTACATTGCCCGGCTCGACCACCCACCAGCGGACAATCGCCATTCCGGCTGACAGCCCGCGGTCAGGAGCGGTCTCCGGTCCGCAACCCACGCGGGATCTCGAAGTCGTGGGAACAGCGGGAACCTCCCCCTCCCAATGTGTCGGGCGCGATACGGTCGATCCCGGAGTTACTTGAACGAATGCCGTTCACCTGACTCCGTCCGGCATGTTCAACCTGATTGCCCGCCGGATCGACCGAGATCGAGTCCGCGCCACGCTCAATCCGCACCGACCATCGACGGAAACGTCGGGAGTCCTCTGGATCAGGAGATCCAAGGTTCGAATCCTTCCTCACCAGCCAGCGACCTCACGGCTAGCGGCGCAGAACACCTCGATCCCATTGCCCGGAAACCCTCACCGCACGGGCGCCACACACCCCGCGGCTCGCGGGTCGGTCAGTAGGCGCGCACGTCGGCGCAGGTCGCGGACGCGTCCGCCGGGAGGAGCGCCATGACCGCGACCGAGATCGCGGCATTCGGACCCTTTTCGCCCCACAGCCAGCCCCCGCTCTGCCAGGTGGACCCGGCCGCGATCTTCTCGGCGGGGTGATCGCTGCTTGCGATCGTCAGCCGAGGGATCGCTGCCGCGACATCGACGCTGGGCAGGAAGGCGCATCGCTGAGCAGTGCGGCTGGGGCCCTCGAACGCCGGCCCGATGGTCTCCGGGTTTCCGGGGAACGGCCAACCGATGGTGCTGAGGTCGGGAAGCAGGCCGTTCTCCCGGATGAATGGGTCGAGCTCGGAGAAGATGACGAAGACGGCCATCCGCTCCGGATGCCACGGCGTCCACGTCGCGTCCGCGAGGCCCGTGGCGCCGACGGCCGTGGCCGGGTCGAGGAGGATTCCGGCCAGATCGTTCAGCCGATCGATGGCGCGGTCCGGAGCCCACTTGGCGGCGTTGCGGGATCGCTTGTCGGGGACGATCACCGAGAACCGGCTCCCGTCCGGGCGAGCGAGGACGAAGGTGAAGTCCTTGTCTCGCTGGTCATGGTCAGGCCTCGACTTGATCGTCGACGGACCGGCGAGCAGGTCGGCGTACTGATCGAGCAAGGCACGCAGGGAGGCGAGGCCGGCCGCGGTCAGCCGGTTGGCTTCTAGACCAGCGGTGCCGGCGCGGACCACGCTGCCATCGGCGAGATAGTCGGCCACGTGCCGACCGACGCCGCGATCATCGTTGTCGATTTCGAGGCGAACGAGGAGCGCGGGCGCAACGGCGTGCGACGGCCCGGGTGGCGGCGCCTGCGTCGCGCAGGCGCCCGCCAGGGCGGCAAGACAGAGAAGGACGGCGGGTCCGCGAAGGGCCATGGCTCCATCCTGAGTCCCTGCCCGCGAAGCACAAGCGGACGTCTGCCGGGCAAAGGTCCGGGGTCCCGGCACGCGAGGGCCACGACCTCCGCGAGGTCGCCCTGCGCGAGGTCGCTCAGGAGTCGCCGGTCAGGTCACGGTGTCGGACGTTTCGTGGCTCGAGCCGCGGCGGCGCGATAGGTGCCGTGCGCCGCGGCCTCGGCGACGTCTGACATCGCCTCATCAGCCTGAGCGTCCGCCAGATCCGCTCCTGTCGCGTCGACCACGAGCTTCGCGGCCCGGGCGGTCCTCGTCGCGGAGGCCTCGGCCAGCGACATCGCGGCCAGAGCCGCCTTCGCGGCCTCCGCGGTGGCCGTCGCGGCTTCTTGAGCCTCTTCGGCGGCTGCGGCGGCTGCCTCGGCGGCAAGCCTCCCCCGGCGGGCGACGGCGACCACGCGCTCGGTCTCGCGCCAGCGAGCCAGGGCTTGCTCGGTCGAGATCGCGTCCGGAGCGCGGTCTTCAGTTGACATGGATCCCACGGTACACCCCGCCCTGCGTCGGTCCGGTGTGCGGCGGGCACGCCCGCCTGTGCTCGGGTGATCGGGTCGTGGTGGCATCAGGTCCGCGCCCGGGTGCGGGGCCCCTCCCTCCGACCGCGAGCGGTCACGGCCCGGAGAAGGGCGGTTCGGCATTGGCGCGAGTCGACCCCGTCGGCGACGCTGACCTCGAGGAGGCTCGCATGCGCAAGATCATTCCCCTGGCCGTCCTGACCGCCTTCGCCGCATTCGCTCTGCGCGCCTGGCGTCGCAACCCGCGGATGGGCACGGCGTTCGTGAACACCGTCGTCAATCCCCTGCTTCTCCACCGTGGGCTCGCGGGCGGCGGCCGTTCCGAGATCGGCACGCTCGAGCACGTCGGGCGCCGATCGGGCGTGGAACGCACGACCCTGGTCCATCCGGAACCCACCCCGGACGGGTTCCGGGTGCTCGTGCCGCTCGGCATGGAGTCGCAGTGGGCCCGGAACGTCCTCGCTGCGGGCCACTGCCGGCTGCACCTTCACGGCACGGTGTACGACCTCGACGAACCGGCGATGATGCCCGGCGCCAAGGCCACGGACCTCCCCCGCCTCGTCCGGCGGATCATGGGGGCACTGGGCGTTCAGTACCTCCGGCTCCACACGTTCGCCGTGAACGGCGAGGGCGCGGGCGCTGACGGCGCGCCGGCGGCGACGGACGGCGCGACGGGACCAGCGCAGGAGACGACGGTCGCCGCGACCTGACCATTGGTCGGGAGGCCGCCCGGACCCGGTTGGCTACTCGGTGTGGGCCCCTGAGCCGCCGAGGTAGCGATCGGTCCTACCGAACGTGCCGATCACCAACGCCGCGACCAAGGGCGAGGGCCGCGACTTCGGTGCCCGCGCAAGGTCGCCCCGGTCGGTGAGGTGACGGTCACATCCGAGCGGGCAGGCGGGTCAAGAGCATGATCCGACCCGTCGCAGGACCATGACGCCATGACCGACCAGGACTGGCTCGCCGAGCGCTTCGAGGCCGACCGCTCCCGCCTGCGCGGCGTGGCATTCCGGATGCTCGGTTCGCCGAGCGAGGCGGACGACGCCGTCCAGGAGGCGTGGATCCGGCTGAGCCGCACCGACGCGACGGGTGTCGAGAACCTGAGCGCCTGGCTGACGACCGTCGTCGGCCGGGTCTGCCTCAACATGCTGCGATCGCGCCGGACGCGCCGCGAATCATCCCTGGAGACGCACGTGCCGGATCCGATCGTCAGCCCGGAGGCCGGCCTCGATCCCGAGCAGGAGGCCTTGCTGGGCGATTCGGTCGGGCTCGCATTGCTCGTCGTCCTCGACTCCCTGACGCCCGCCGAGCGGGTCGCCTTCGTCCTCCACGACGTGTTCGCGGTCCCATTCGAGGAGATCGCGCCGATCGTCGGCCGGACGTCGCCGGCGGCGAGACAGCTCGCGAGCCGCGCCCGGCGCCGCGTCCGCGGTGCGCCCGCCCCCGACGTCGATCTCGACGGCCAGTGGGCCGTCGCCGACGCCTTCCTGGCGGCCGCCCGCGAGGGCGATTTCGAGCGGCTCCTCGCCGTCCTCGATCCGGGGGTGGTCGTCCGCTCGGACGGTGGCGTCAGCCGGCCGGAGCTGGTCTCGCTGGTGCAGGGAGCGCGGGCCGTCGCCGGGCAGGCGATGCTCTTCCGCCGGTTCGCGGAGAGCGCGAGCCGGGTCCTCGTGAACGGGGTCCCCGGCGGCGTGGCCTGGTCCCCGGACGGACGGCCGTTCGCCGTCCTTGCCCTGACCGTCGCCGGCGGGCGCGTCGTCGAGATCGACGTGCTCGCGGATCCGGACCGGCTGGCCGGGCTCGATCTGACCGAGGTCGCCCGCTGACCCATCGAGCCCGGCAGGCGTCGGTCACGTTTGGGCGGTCCGGCGGGTCCCCTGTCTGACACCCGATCGATCGAAGCGGCAAGGAGCCACCAATGTCCGCCCCAACCGTCCCCACCGCGCCAACCGTCGCCACCGCCAGGACCGACCGCGCACCGCGAAGCGTCACGCTGTTCACCCCGATCGCGAAGGCGCTGCTGGCGGCGCACGTTCCCCTCGGCCCCAACGGGCTCATCACGGTCCGCGGCCGCACGAGCGGCCAGCCGCGGACGACGCCGGTGGCGATCATCGCGGCCTCCGGCAGGCGCTGGATCTGGGCTCCGTGGGGCGACGTCCACTGGGTCCGTAACCTGCGGGCGGCCGGCCACGCAACGATCACCGTTCGTGGCCGGAAGGAAGACGTCGACGCGACCGAGCTGGACCACGACGCGCGGATCCGGTTCTTCCGCGACACCCTCGGCCCCGTCGCGCGCCGCATCCCCTTCGGCGCCACATTCGTCCGCGTCATCGACGGCGTCGATCTCGACGATCCCGTGGCCGCGGCCGAGGGGCGACGCGTCTTCGAGCTCCACCCGATTTCCTGACCCCGGCCCCCGAACTGACCCCGCCCGACGGGCCGTGCCCGGCCGGCGGAGCCGCCATCGCCCCAAGCCGCGTAGACTGGCGGTCCTGCACCGACGGCTCTCGATCCACCTCCACCCCGGTGGCATCGAACGCTCACGTGCCCACGAGGAGAGGAGGAGACATGTCGATGTCCCGTTCCCGCCGCCACCGCGCAGGATCCACGGCGCTCGCCCTGCTGGCAGCCGCCACGATCGCCGTTCTCGGCTCGGCGACCGTCGTCGCCGGCGCCAGCCCGCAGGGCATCGCCGCCCGATCGGTCAACCTTCAGCTGTTGTCGATCAACGACTTCCACGGCAACCTCGAGCCCCCGACGGGCTCGTCCGGCCGGATCACGACGGCCGCCGGCCCCGTGAATGCCGGTGGCGTCACCTACCTCGCGACCCACCTCAAGCAACTCCGCGAGGGGCACCCGAACTCGATCACCGTCTCGGCCGGCGACAACATCGGGGCGAGCCCGCTGATCAGCGGCTTCTTCCACGACGAGCCGGCGATCGAGGCGCTCAACGCGCTCGGGCTCCAGATCGCCTCGGTCGGCAACCACGAGTTCGATGAGGGCTCGGCGGAGCTTCTGCGGATGCAGAACGGCGGCTGCCACCCGGTCGACGGCTGCCAGGACGGCGACGGCTTCGCCGGAGCGGACTTCCAGTACCTGTCGGCCAACGTCGTCGTCGACGCGACCGGCAAGACGCTCTTCCCCGCCTACCAGATCCGCAACGTCAACGGCGTCCGGGTGGCCTTCATCGGGCTGACGCTCGAGGGCACCCCGACGATCGTCACGCCCGCCGGCGTGGCCGGCCTGACCTTCCGCGACGAGGCCGACACCGTCAACGCGATCGTCGACAGCCTCGCCCGCAAGGCCCGCGTCGAGTCGTTCGTCGTGCTGATCCACGAGGGCGGCTTCCAGAGCCTGCCGCCCGGCTACGTCAACAACTGCGACGGGATCTCCGGCGCCATCGTCGACATCGTGTCGCGCCTCAGCTCGCGCGTCGACGTGGTCCTGTCCGGCCACACCCATCAGGCCTACAACTGCGAGCTCCCGAACAGCGCCGGCCACGAGATGCTCGTCACGAGCGCCAGCTCGTTCGGCCGCGTCGCGACCGACGTCGAGATCAAGATGGACCGGGCGACCGGCGACGTCACCCAGGCCAGCGCCGACAACGTGATCGTGACTCGCGACGTCCCGACCGACCCGGCTGAGGACGCGATCATCGCCAAGTACAACGGCCTGATCGCCGACGTCAAGAACCAGGTCATCGGCTCGATCACGGGCGACATCACCCGGACCGCGAACGCGGCAGGCGAGCAGGCGCTCGGCGACGTGATCGCCGACGCCCAGCTCGAGGCCACGGACGACGAGTTCGGAGCCCAGCTCGCGTTGATGAACCCCGGCGGCATCCGAGCCGATCTCGTGTGCGACCCGGGCGAGGTGTCGCCCTGCCCGGTGATCTTCAACGAGGTCTTCACGGTCCAGCCGTTCTCGAACGACCTGGTGACGATGGACATCACCGGCGCCCAGCTGAAGAGCGTCCTCGAACAGCAGTTCGACAACCCGGCCGTCGGCCAGCAGCGCTTCCTGCAGGTCTCGAAGGGCTTCAGCTACAGCTGGAGCGCGTCCGCCGCGATCGGCAGCAAGGTCAGCAACATCACCCTGAACGGCGTCCCGGTCGATCCCACGGCGACCTACCGGATCACCGTCAACGCGTTCCTCTCGGGCGGCGGTGACAACTTCACCACGCTCGCGAGCGGCACCAACCGGGTCGTCGGCCCGGTCGACCTCGCGGCCCTCGTCAGCTACGTCGGCGCGCATTCGCCGGTGGCCCCGGGACCGCAGGACCGCTACACCACGACCCCGTAACACGCGTTCGCCTCGGCGAACCGACAGCCTCGAACCGGAGGGCGCCAGCGGCGCCCTCCGGTTTCTGGTTGCGCGGCTGGTTATCCTGTGGCGATCCTTCTTCGCGGAGGGCCCCATGAGAACGGACCAGACGACGGCGCGGACCACGACGGCGCGGACCACGACGGCGCGGCGCACGATCGGAGACCTGCTCGGCGCGGCGCGGCGCCGGATCGACCGGCTGACCCCGGCCGAGGCGTGGGCCGAGATGGACGGGGGCGCCGTCCTCGTCGACATCCGCTGCCAGGAGCTCCGCGACGAGACCGGGGTGATCCCGGGCTCCCGCCACCTGCCGCTGTCGGTCCTGTACTGGCGCCTCGACCCGACGTCGGGCAGCCGCGATCCGGACGTCAGCGATCCCGACCGGCGGATCATCCTCCTCTGCGCCCATGGCTATTCGTCGAGCCTCGCGGCGGCCACTCTCCGCGATCTCGGCTTCGCCCGGGCGACGGACGTCGACGGCGGGTTCGAGTCGTGGGCGGCGACCGGACTGCCGGTCGCCAGACCGGAATAGCCGGTCGCGGTCGTCTGGCTCCAGCGTCGGGTTACTGCAGCTCTGCGATGGGAAGCGTCCACCGACTACGCTGCGTCCGATGACCGATCGGATCCCCGTCGGCGGGATCGCCTTCCTGCTGTCCCAGCTCGGCGGCCAATCGTCGCGGCTCTGGACGGCCCGGCTTGCCGGGCTCGGGATGGAGCCGCGGGAGGTGATGCTCTTCCGGTTCGTCGCCCAGTCCGAGGGCCGCTCGCAGCGCGCGGTCGCCGCCGCGATCGGCCTGCCCGACAGCCGGATCGTGGGGATCGTCGACCGCCTCGAGCAGCGCGGCTGGATCGAGCGCCGGGCGAGCGCCGCCGATCGGCGCACCCGAGCGCTCCATGTCACCGCCGCTGGCCGTCGGGCGCTCGAGCAGATCGCCGCCGTGTCCGCCGAGCACGAGGCCGACCTCAGCCGCGGGCTGGACGGGCGCGAGGCCGCCCTGCTGCGTGACCTGCTCGGACGGATCGCCGCCGTCCAGGGCCTCGCCCGGGGCGTTCATCCCGGGTTCGCCGATCCGACGGCCGAGCCGGCGGCCACCGGCGAGGCGCTGGCCGACCAGGCGGGTGGGAGCGGCGAGAGTCACGGCGGCCACGACCGGCGCTGACGCCGCCCGGCCCGGGTCGGGCGGCTGAATGGCCCGCCGCAGACCGCCATCCGGCACTGATGCCCGGGGCGCCGCCGTGGCACCGTGCGGACGGAGGTCGCTGATGGCCGTCGCCGCTCATTCGGACCGGCTCGAGCATCCACTCGGGCCAGACACCTCGACATCCGGGTTCATGCCGCTGGAGATCGCCGTCGACCGGTGCAAGGGCTGCGGCCTGTGCGTCGACGTCTGCCCCAAGCACGTCCTGGCCCTCGACGAGGCCGTCGTCAACCCCCTCGGCTACCACCCGGTCCGGTTGACCGACGCGGCCGCCTGCACGAGCTGCGCGCTCTGTGCCCGGATCTGCCCCGACGCGGTCTACACCGTGTTCGCCCGACCGAAGGGGGCCTGACATGACCGTCTCCGACCGCCTCGCACCGGCGCCCGCGCCGGCCGCCGACCGTGCGCCCGCAGCCGGCACCGCCGTCCGGCCGATCCTGATGAAGGGCAACGAGGCGATGGCCGAGGCCGCGATCGCGGCCGGCTGCGACGCCTACTTCGGCTATCCGATCACCCCCCAGGCGGAGCTCCTCGAGACGATGGCGAAGCGGATGCCGGAGCTCGGACGGGTCTTCGTCCAGGCCGAGAGCGAGCTCGGCGCGATCAACATGGGCCTCGGCGCGGCCGCGACCGGCGCGCGGGTCCTCGTCTCGTCCTCGAGCCCGGGGATCAGCCTGATGGCCGAGGGGATGAGCTATCTCGCCGGGTCCGAGCTGCCGCTCGTCCTGATCAACGTCATGCGCGGCGGGCCGGGTCTCGGCAGTATCGGGCCGTCCCAATCGGACTACTTCCAGGCGACCAAGGGCCACGGCCACGGCGACTACCACGTCCCGGTCCTCGCCCCGTCCACGATCGCCGAGGCGGTCGCGCTCATCGCCGACGCCTTCGAGCTCGCCGAGCGCTATCGGACGCCGGTCATGCTCCTGCCCGACGGCGTGATCGGCCAGGCGATGGAGCCGGTCGCTCCGATCTGGCGCAACCCGCCGCGTCTCGCGAACGACTGGGAGCTGACCGGCGCCGCCGGCCGCGAGCCCCGCGTCGTCCGCTCGCTCAACCTCCGCCCGGAGGACCTCGAGGACCACAACCGCCGACTCCAGGCGAAGTACGCGACGATCACCGAACGCGAGGTCCGCTGGGCGAGCGAGTCGCTCGAGGATGCCGAGATCGCGGTCGTCGCCTACGGGACCGCCGCCCGCGTCGCCCGGACCGCGATCGAGCGCGCCCGGGCCGCCGGCCTGGCGGTCGGGCTGCTCCGGCCGATCAGCCTCTGGCCGTTCCCGTCGGCAGCCGTCGCCGCCGTCGCCGACCGGGTCCGGGCGATCGTCGTGATCGAGCTCTCGGCGGGCCAGATGGTCGAGGACGTCCGCCTCGCCGTCGAAGGCCGGACGCCCGTCTTCTTCCACGGCCGGACCGGCGGGATGATCCCGATGCCCGGCGAGGTCCTCCAGGCGATCACCAGGGCCTGGTCGCTGTCGGCTCCCGGGCCGGTCGATCCCGCGGGCGCGGCAGCGCTCGCCGGTGAGATCAACCGGGCCGGCGAAGAGGCCCGGGCCGCCGCGGCCGAGCCGGACCCGCTCAGCCTGATCGAGCTCGCCGCCTGGGCCGAGCTCGAGGGTCCCCTCCCCGATCGGCCGGACGCGGTCCCCGTTCGGCCTGACGCGGCGATGGCCAAGGAGACCGGCCGATGAACGACACGATGACGCTCGCCCCGGCCCGCCGGATCGTCTACCGGCCGCCGGAGCTGCTGGCCGACCACCCGACCCACTACTGCCCCGGCTGCGGCCACGGCATCGTCCACCGCCTCGTCGCGGAGCTGCTCGAGGAGATGAACCTCGCCGACCGGACGATCGGCGTGGCGTCGGTCGGTTGCAGCGTGTTCGCCTACGACTACCTGGCGGTCGACTTCGTCGAATCGCCCCACGGCCGAGCTCCCGCGGTCGCGACCGGCGTCCGGCGGGCGCGACCCGACGCGTTCGTCTTCACGTACCAGGGCGACGGTGACCTGGCGGCCATCGGGACCGCCGAGATCGTCCACGCCGCGGCGCGGGGCGAGCGGATCAGCGTGATCTTCGTCAACAACGGGATCTACGGGATGACCGGCGGCCAGATGGCCCCGACCACCCTCGTCGGCCAGCGGACGACCTCCAGCCCGGGTGGCCGCGAGACCTCGCTCATGGGCTTCCCGATCCCGATCACCGAGATGCTCGCGATCCTGCCCGGGGTCGCCTATGCCGCCCGCGGGTCGATCGCCGACCCGGGCTGGATCGGCAAGACGAAGGCGATGCTCCGCCGCTCCTTCGAGGTCCAGGAGGCGGGGGCCGGGATGTCGATCGTCGAGATCCTCTCGACCTGCCCCGTCGGCTGGGGGATGACCCCCGCGGCAGCGATGGCCCATGTCACCGACGACGTCGCCGCGGTCTACCCGCCCGGCGTCCTCGTCGACCGCCTCAAGGGCGCCACCGGCGCGCCCGCTCCCGTCGGGCAGACGGAGCGCTGACCGATGCAGCAGTCGACGATCTTCGGCGGCTTCGGCGGGCAGGGCCTGCTGTTCGCCGGCCACGTCCTCGCCCAGGCCGCCGTCCTCGAGGGGCGCGAGGTGTCGTGGATGCCGTCGTACGGCCCCGAGATGCGCGGCGGGACGGCCTCCTGCACGGTGATCGTGGCCGACGAGCCGATCGGCTCGCCGATCGTCGACGCGGCGGACGCGGTCGTCGCCCTCAACCCGCCGTCGATGGCGAAGTTCGAGGACGTCCTCGTCCCGGGCGGCGTCCTCGTCCTCAACGCGTCGCTGATCGAGGCCGAGCCGCGCCGGACGGACATCGTCGTCGTGCCGGTCGCCTGCTCCACGATCGCCCGGGCCGCCGGCGACGACCGGCTCGTCAGCGTAGCCGCCCTGGGGGGCCTGATCGCCCACCGGCCGATCGTCTCGGCCGCCGCGATCCGCCAGGCCCTCGAGGACCTCATCGGCCCGGACCGGCCCGCGCTCCTGGCCGCCGACCTCGTCGCGTTCGAGCGCGGCCTCGCCGACGCGGCGCTCCTCCTCCCGCGCTGAACCGGGGGTCGGACCGGCCCGTTCGTGACCTCCGGCCGATGCGCCCGCCCGCTCAGCGGCCGATGCTCGGGCTGTACCGACGGCTCGCCGGCTCGACCGGCGGCCCCGCCCGCGCGACGTCCGACCGGCTCCGGCCGGTGACCCGCCCGGCGGGCGGTGGTGCGACAGGAGGTTGGTCACGCCATGACGACGACCACGAGCCTCGAACGCCCCAGCCAACGTCTTCTCGACTGGCTGGCTGGTCAGCACATCGATCATGAGGTCCATCCGCACGACCGGACGGTGACGGCGTCGGCCACGGCGACCGCCGAGGGCGTCGACCCGCGGAGCTTCGCCAAGGTCGTCGCGGTTTCGCTGGGCGATGGGCGATCGGTCCTGCTCGTCCTCGAAGCGACCGACCGGCTCGATCTCGACCGCGCCCGGCTGGCGACAGCCGCGCCGCACGCCGTCCACCTCCTCGACGAGGCTGCGCTGCTGCGCCTCGCTCCGGATTGCGAGGTCGGTGCGATGCCCGCCGTCGGCGCCCTGTTCGGCGTGCCGACCTTCGCCGATCACCGTCTCCGCGAGGATCCCGAGATCAGCTTCAACGCCGGAAGCCACGGCTTCGCCGTCCGCGTCGACCGGGCGGCCTGGGAACGGGCCTGCTCGGTGGTCTATGCCGACCTGGCCGCCGACCGGGACGCCGGCCCGGCGTGGGCCCGATGAACGGCCACGGCGGGGACCAGCCGGCCCGGACGGGCGGGCGGTCCGCCACGCGCCCGCAGGCCCCGGCCGGGGCGCGCCCGGAGCCGATCGCCAACCTGGTCTGGATCGACGCCCGCGAGGCGATCATCCTCCACTGGGAGGCCGGCACGGCCGCCATCCGGCGCCTCGCGTCCGATGTGCCGGCCCACCACCACTCGACCGGCCACGTCCGGCACGAGCCGGCGCCGGGGAACGCCAGCGCCGGGCCGCCCCGCACCGCCGGGGAGTCGCATCGGCTCGAGCACCTCGTCCGCTTCGTCGACGAGGCGGCGGGCGCGGTCCCCGGAGCCGGCGACGTCCTGGTCCTCGGCCCCGGAACCGTCCACGAACGGCTCGCCGAGCGGCTCGCCGCGCTCGACGCCAGGTCCGGCCACGCCCGGACGATCGCGACCGGGGCGACCGGGCACCGGACCGAGCGACAGCTGATCGCCCGCCTCCGCGAGCTGGCCGGATCCCCTCCCCCGCGACGGCTCCGCCCGGCCCCGCGACGGACCACTCCGGTCCGCCGCGCGTCGGGGGCGGTCGCCCGGGCGACGACTCGACCCTTCGAGGCCGATGTCCGCCGCCATCCGGCGGACGATTTCGAGCTGGACGAGGACGACGGGCGCGCCGAGCCGGACGACGGCAGCGCCGACGAGATGGGCGACGAGCTCGACGCGGAGTCCGACGCGGAATTCGACGCGGAGTTCGGCTTCGCCGGCGAGCCGGTCGGCGCCGGCGCCGGTCCGGGAGAGCCCGGCTCGGCCTGACGGCGCGGAAGAGCGCGTGCCCGGCCGCCCCCGCGGCCCGTCGGCGAGCGAGCGCCCGGCCCTCAGGCGAGGGGCGAGCGCTCGGCGAGCTCGACGAGAGCCGGCAGGAGCAGGCCGATCACCAGGGCAGCGACAGCGAGGAGGATCGTCAGTCGGACGAGCTCCGCCGGGACCGTGCCCGACGCCGTGATTCGCAGCCAGCCGCGACCGGTCCGCATCGAGGACCCGGAGCGGCCGGGCCCGACCGCCGGCAGGGTCGGGCGGTTCGACGCAACCGCCGGACCGCTCGCCAGGCCGGCCGGCCGCGACATCCGCGCCCGCGCGGACCGGCTCGACGTGTCGCTCCCGCTCGACGGGCCGCTCCCGGGGCGCGCCCCGCGGCCCCTCCGATTCCCCTCCGCCGTGACCATGACTGTCTCACTCCCCTCGCCCGGTCCGCGCTCGTGCCGACGATGGGCCGCGCGCCATCGGGCGGCAGGGGCGCATCGGCCCGAATGCACGGGCCCTCGGACCTGTCCGGGAGACGGGGCGACCCGCCGGCGCCTGTCGCCGGCGGGTCGCACCCCAATGCGGTCGAGATTGACGCGGCTTATGCCGTCATCGACCGCCCGGTATAGCTGCCACCCGTGAGGTAGCGCGTCGCGATCTCGACGACGATCCCGACGACCAGTCCGCCGATCACGGCGGGCACGATCGCGAGGCCATCCCAGACCGGGTCGACGGTCCGCCACGCGGTGATGAACTCACTGGCCGCAAGCGCGCCGATCGCCGCGGCGATCGCGTCGACCAGCCATTCGAAGCCGGTGCGCGTCTCTCCGAGGACCTGGGCAACGGCACCGAAGACCAGAGCCCCCACGATCAGCGCGATCCAGCCACCGAGCCCGAGGGCGATGGCAAGCTCCATCAACCTGCCTCCTTTCCGGGGACGTGGATGCGGTCGTCCTCGGATCGATCCTCGCAGGCGGGTGGCGGGACGGGAAGTGCCGATGGGCACGAACGGACCCGGCCGGCGACCTGATCAGGCGATCGGGACCTCGACTGGCCCGGCTTCGCCGGACGTCGGTTCCGCGGCGCCCACGACGGCCGCATCGCCCGCGCCGAGCTCGAGCGCGATCTCGCGGGCCCACGCCTCGATCGCGGCCCAGTCACGGAAGTCGCCGAACGGGGCGCGGACCGCCTTGACGATCAGCTTCTCGCCGAAGCCCAGGTCGCCGCTCTCGAGGCGCCCGGCGAAGACCTCGTGGCCGCGCGGATGGATGAGCTCGACCAGTGCCTTGACGCCGGTGGGATCGCCGGCCGGGACAGGTGGATCGCCCATCGGCCCGCTCGAGAAGAGCCAGACGGGGCGCTCCCGCAGCTGGCCGACGCAGCGCTCGACGAAGTCGCGGGCCGGGCCGAGCCAGTTGCCGGCGTAGATCCCGCTGCCGACGACGACCGCGTCGTAGCCGGTGAGCGTGTCGATCTCCTCGGCCGGCCGGACGTCGGCCAGCAGCCCGGCCGACGACAGCGCACGGCCGATCGCCCGCCCGATCTCGAGGGTCGACTGATGCTTCGATGCAACCGTGACGAGGATCCTCATCCTGGTCTCCTTCCGGTGATGGTCGAGGGTGCGCCGAGCCGGGCGGGGGATGCGGCGACTCGCCGGCGCCGCGCGGGGGCTTCGGACACGGGCTCAGCCCGCCAGCGGGGCGGCGGTCGGTCGCAAGACGGTCGGCGCCGGGGCGCCGCGAACGGTCCGCCAGGCGGCGACGACGACGGCTCCGAAGCCGAGCAGCGAGAAGATCGCGGTCAGCAACGGAACGATCCCGGCGATGAACATCAGGACGATCCCGACGACCGTGGCGAGATACGGGCGCTCCCGATCGACGGACCGGCCGCGGCTGATCTCGAGGGCCCATTCGCCGAGCCAGACCGCCGCGACGAGGTAGCCCACGAAGGCCATCGCCGGCCAGGCGAAGAGGATGACGCCGATGCCGAGCGGGATCCCGACGACCGTGACGACGAGGAGCACCACGAGGATCGGCGGGACGATCAGGCCGAGGAGGCCGCCGCCGATGGCCTTGAGCGGCTCGCGACGGATGATCGCCGCGGTCGACCGCAGCTGGCGACCGGCGAGCCCGGCGACGAGCAGCCCGGCGACGAGGGTCGCGACGCCGATCCCGATCCAGATCAGGAGAGCGCCGATGCCGAACGCCCAGCCAAGGGCGACGAGATCTGCCTCGAGGCCGCGGACGCTGCCGTCGATCGTGACGCCGCTCTGGGCGACCTGGCCGTCGAGCGTCCGGATGTCGGCGAGGACGTGGGTGTCGGTCACGGTCGCGGAGCCGCGGACGACGACGAGGCTCTCGATCGTGGTCCCGGTCACCGCCGCGGTCCCGTTGACCACGACGATCGTGTTCACCTGGCCGAGGACGTCGACATGGCCGTTCACGACCACCACGGCATCGGCCTGCTCGCCGGCGGGCACCACGAGATCGCCGCCGAAGGCCATCAGGACACGGCCGGAGTGCGGGAGCGCGTCGTCCGCCGCGAGGACGGGGACCGCGAGGAGCAGGGCCGCAACGACCGCCAGGAGCGCGCTCGACAGCCGGTTCATGGTGCCTCCTTCCGCCGTCCGGTCGGGCATGGCCGTGCCGCGGCCGACCGGTCGGGACGGCCTGATCGTCGATCCCCGAGCGGCCCGCGGAGTAGGGCTGGACGACCCGTGGGCCGCGGCCCGAACGGCACTTCCTCCGGCCGTGTGCCGGGTCTTGACTGAAAGCCTGCACGGTGCCGGTCTGCAACCCGGGCCGACCCACCCGCCGGGAGGCGACACGATGCTGACCATTCAAGACGTGATGAGCCGTCCGGCTCTCACCGTCCATCCGGAGACGCCCCTCAAGGACGTCGCCCGGACGCTCGTCGAGCACCGGATCAGCGGCCTGCCGGTCGTCGACGACGAGGGACACATCCTCGGCGTGATCTCCGAGGCCGACCTGCTGGCCAAGGAGCAGGGCGCGTCGAACATCCATCACCGCCGCCTGGCCCGCCTTCTCGGCGAGTCGCCACGGACGCGGACCCAGCTCGCGAAGCTCACGGCCACCACGGCCGGCGACGCGATGACGGTGCCCGCGGTCACGATCACCGGAGACCGCCCCCTGGCCGAGGCCGCGGCGTTGATGACGAACCGCGGGATCAACCGCCTCCCCGTCGTCGACGGCGGGACGCTCGTCGGCGTGGTCAGCCGGGCCGACCTGGTCCGGGCCTACGTCCGGTCCGACGAGGAGCTGGCCCAGGTCATCCGGGACGAGGTCCTCTACCGGACACTGTGGCTCAACCCCGTTCTCTTCGAGGTCGACGTCCGCGACGGGATCGCGACGATCAAGGGCTCCGTCGAGCGACGCTCGACGGCCGAGGTCATCGAGCACGTCACCGCCCTGGTCCCGGGCGTGGTCGACGTCGTGTGCGACCTGAACTGGGAAGCGGACGATCGCGACTACATCGCCCCGGAGCGCGACCTCGTCTCGGCCTACACCGACCGCCACTGACCTGCCGGCGGGACCCGCGGACGCGGGTTCCGCCTGACCGTCCGGCGCGCCGCGGAGTCGGGCCGCATCCGCCCGCCCGGACCCGCCAACGCCCGGACCGCCGCGTGTCCGTTACGCGCGACGCATCGCCTCGAGCAGGCTCCGGCCGTCACGCAGGTCCTGCGGGTTCTCGCGCTCCAGGCGATGGACCTCGGTGGTGACGAGCGACCACAGCTGCGGCTGCGTCTCGCGAAGCCGCGGCTCGGCCCGGTAGCGCTCGACGAGGTCGGCCAGGAATGCGCCATACCGCGCCTCCGGCCGGAGCTCGTTGAAGCGGGCCTCGAAGCCGGGGACGTAGTCGACCGCGATCTTGGCCCGGCCGAAGAACGCACCGACGTTCTCGGCGGCCTCGTCCCAGCTCTGGGAGTGGCCGCCGCGGCGCAGGAGCGGGACCGTCGACGAGAAGACCGCGATCTCGACCCCGTCGACCAGCCCCGCCGACAGGCTTCCGCCGAACGTCAGGTACTCGTTGGTCACGTGGAGCCGGTCGACGATCCGGATCTCGCCCCAGGAGAACGGCTGCTCGTCGATCGGGAGCGGCGTCTGGCGGGTGAGCTGCTGGCGCCGACCGACGTGGTCGCGGGTGACCCAGTACTCGACGGCCTCCGGGTCGTAGTGGGTCAGCGCGGGATGCTCGCGCAGGGCGACGAGCAGGTACGCGGGGCCGGCGCGGTCGGGCAGGTCCGATCGGACGAGGAACCCGAGCTGCGCCAGGGATCGCGAGGCGTCCTCCGGCGTCGGGGCGAGGACGGGCCGGGGTTCGACGGCGGTGGTTCGGTCGACCATTGCGGGCCTCGATCCGTTGCTGGGAGGCAGAGACGCTTCCAACTCGAATCCTCGCCCGTCCCCGATGGGCGCGACAGGGCCGATGCGCACTGTCGCTGGGGCCGGATCGCCCCCGGAATCCCCACCTGCCGGACGGCCCGCGGTTCCGGGTCGTCCGGCTCGTGAAGCGCGACGGCCGCCCGCCCACGATCGGGTCAGCACGCTGGAGGTGCCCGATATGGGCGGCATTCGAATTCTCCCGAAGTTCTGGCTCGCGGACCGAGCGGCAGCTCGAGCTGACCGTCGAATGCGGGCAGGTCGTCTGTCCCGGCCGCGGCATCATCGACGTCGAGCGCTGCTTCACCTGCCGCTCGTACCGCGGGATGCACGACGGGTCGTCCGAACGCCTCGTCTGCTCGCCGGTGACCGAGGGGTGGCTCGCCCGGATCCCGTTCGGCTCCGTTCCACGCTAGGTCCCGGTTCGAGGAGCGTCGGCGCGACGCCCGGGCGGCACGCGGCGCGGCGCGGACCGACGTGAGGAGGATGGGCTACCGATGATCATCCAGATCGTCCACGCGAGCGCCCTGGGCTCGACCAGCGAGATTGCCGCGGCCATCGGCCGGACGCTCGAGCGGCGCGGCCACCGGATCGTCGTCGAGCCGGCCGTCGCCGCCGGGCCACCCGACGACTTCGACGCCTGCGTCATCGGGAGCGCCGTCCACGGAGGGCACTGGCTCGCCCCCGCCACGACGTTCGTCCGGGCCCACGGCCCGGCCCTCGCCGAGCGGCCCGTCTGGCTCTTCAGCGTCGGACCGCTCGGCTCGATCGACCCCTCGTCGATCAGCGAGCCCGCGGAGCTCGACGACCTCCGCCGCGAGATCGGGCCGCGCGGCCATGTCATCTTCTTCGGCGCCCACGACCGGACGAGCCCGGCAATCGAGCGCATGCCGCGGATCGAGCGCTTCGTCGCGCGGCGGTTCATCCCCGCCGGCGACTTTCGCGACTGGCCGGCCATCGAGCACTGGGCCGAGCAGATCGCCAACGGCCTCGGCCCGGTCCATCCGCTGGTCGGTCCGCTGGCGCGCGCCGGCTGACGACCGTTCCGGCCGTCGCCGACGACCGGCCGCCGTCGGGGGCCGGCTGACGACATCGCGGCGCCGGGCGGACCGGCGCCGCGGCGGCCCGGGCTGGACGGCACGTGTCGGGCGGACGAACGGCCCTCGCCCGTGACGACGCCCCCGGCCTAGCCTCGAACCATGGACGAAACCGTCGTGGCCGACGCCCTTCGTGCGTCACCGTTTACCGCCGGCCTGGGCCGCTCCGACCGACGCCATCTGGCATCACTCGCAACGCTCCGCAGCGTGGCCGTCGGGGACGTCCTCCTGCGCGAAGGCGAGGAGACGCCACACCTGGGGATCGTCGTCGAGGGCCGGATCGCGCTCCGCCTGCTCGTCCCCGGTCGCGGGCCGATCACGGTCCTGACCGTGGAGAGCGGCGACCTGTTCGGCTGGTCGGCGCTCGTCCCGCCGTTCCGATCGACGTCCTCGGCGATCGCCATCGCCCCCAGTGAGGTCCTCCTGTTCGAGGCGGCCGCGCTGCGCGAGGCCATGGCAACCGACGACGACCTCGCCGCCGCCATCCATCCGCGGCTCCTGCAGGTGGTCGTCCGCCGTCTCGACGCGACCCGCGCCCAGCTCCTCGACCTGTTCGCGGCGGACGGGGCCCAGACATGGTGAGCCACCTCGTCCCGATCGCGGCCACCACCGCCCACACCGGATTCCTCCCGCGCGCCGATCTCGACGCCCTGATCGACCTGCTCGGCGAGGACGGCCGGCGGGTGATCGGACCGACCGTCGACGACGGCACGATCGTCTACGAGGAGATCCACTGCGCCGCCGACCTGCCGATCGGGCAGCGCGACGACCAGGGCCCGGCCCGCTACCGGCTCATCGACGCCGGCGACGAGCGGGCCTTCGGGTACACCGTCGGCCCGACAAGCTGGAAGCGCTACACCTTCCCGTCGCGCGTCCCGATCGGGCGCGCCGACCGTGATGGCGACGGCCACCTCACCTTCGTCCAGATCGAGCCGGATCCGCCGAAGCTCGCCTTCTTCGGCGTCCGCGGCTGCGAGCTGGCCGCGCTCCGGATCCAGGACCGCGTCCTCGCCGAGGGACCCGCGATCGACCCCGACTACGCCGCCCGGCGGGCGAACACGCTCGTCGTCGCCGTCGAGTGCACGATCGCCGCCGCCACCTGCTTCTGCACCTCGATGGGCACGGGCCCGGAGGTCGCCGACGACGCGGCCGACCTGATCCTGACCGAGATCGACGACGGCTTCCTCGTCCGCGTCGGCACCGCCGCCGGCCGCGCGATCGCCGGCCGCCTGCCGCTCGTCGATGCCGGGCCGTCGCGCGCCGCGCGGGGCCAGGCCGCGGTCGCCGAGGTCCGCGCCGGGATGGGCGACGCCGTCGCGATCGAGGGCCTGCCGGGCCGGCTCATGGCCCAGCTCGACTCGCCGAAGTGGGCCGAGGTCGCCGAGCGCTGCCTGGCGTGCGCCAACTGCACCCTCGTCTGCCCGACCTGCTTCTGCACGAGCGTCGAGCAGCGATCCGACCTCGACGGCCTCACCTCGACGTCGGAGCGCGCCTGGGACTCGTGCTTCTCGGGCGACTTCGCCAAGGTCGCCGGGGGCAACTTCCGGTCACGCCGCCAGGACCGCTACCGGCAGTGGCTGACCCACAAGTTCGCGACCTGGGTCGACCAGTTCGGGACGTCGGGCTGCGTCGGCTGCGGCCGCTGCATCACGTGGTGCCCGGTCGGCATCGACGTCCGGGCCGAGCTCGCCTCGATCGCCCCGCCGCCGGTCCGCCGCAAGGCGCTGCCGACCGCCGTCGCAGCGACGCCGGGGGCATTCGTCCCGGCCCGGATCGTCCGGATCCAGCCGGAGACCACGGACACGACGACGTTCGTCCTGGCCGATGTCGACCCGGCGATCGCCGCCGGTCGTTGCGGCCAGTTCGTCATGGTGACTCGGCCGGGCTTGCCGGCGATCCCGATCTCGATCTCGCGCTACCACATCGCCGACGAGTCGATCGAGCTCTCGATCCGGGCCGCCGGCCCGGCGACCGCGACGATCACGTCCCTCAAGCCGGGCGACGAGCTCGGCCTCCGCGGGCCGCTCGGCCGGGGCTGGCCGATCGAGGCCGCCGAGGGCCGCGACGTCGTCATCGTCTCGGGCGGGATCGGGCTGTCGCCGCTCCGCCCGCTCATCGACACGCTGTTTGCGGAGCGCCCGCGGTTCGGCGCGATCCGTCACTTCCACGGGGCCCGCACCCCGGCCGACCGGCCGCACGTCGGCGACCTCGAGGCCTGGGCGAAGCGGACCGACGCCGAGCTGGCGGTGACGGTCGATCGGGCGGACGACGCCTGGACCGGCCCTGTCGGGGTCGTCACCCACCTGTTCGACCACGCCCGATGGCCCGGCCGCGACGCCGTGGCCTATGTCTGCGGACCCGAGCGGATGATGCAGGCGACAGCCGCCGCGCTCCTCGACCGCGGCCTCCGCCCCGAGCGGATCTACGTCTCGCTGGAACGGCACATGGACTGCGGGATCGGGCTCTGCGGTCACTGCCAGTCCGGGCCCTACTTCGTGTGCCGCGACGGGCCGGTGTTCTCGCTCGCCGAGCTCGGGCCGAACTTCGGCCGGGAGGGGATCTGATGGCTGACCGCGGTGGCGCCCGACCGAGGGTCGGCGTCGTCAAGCTGACCTCCTGCGACGGCTGCCAGCTCACCCTGCTCGACCTCGAGGAGGAGCTCCTCGCAATCACCGATCGGTTCGACCTCGTGGACTTCCCCGAGGCCAGCTCGAACCGGTCGGCCGGCCCGTACGACGTCCTGTTCGTCGAAGGCTCGATCTCCGATCCCGACCAGCTCGCCCGGATCATCGACCTCCGCGCCCGGACCACGACCCTCGTCGCCATCGGCGCGTGCGCGACGGCCGGCGGCATCCAGGCGCTGCGCAACTGGGGCGAGGTCGGCGACTGGGCCGCCTCGGTCTATCCGCGGCCCGAGCTGCTCGCCGTCCTCGACAAGGTCACGCCCGTCAGCGACCACGTCAAGGTCGACGCCGAGCTGCGCGGCTGCCCGATCTCGCCGGACCAGCTCCGCGAGTTCCTGGCCGCCGTCGTCATCGGCCGCCGCCCGCGCCTCCCGAACGAGGCGGTCTGCCTCGAGTGCAAGCGACGCGGGATCGTCTGCGTGATCGTCTCCGGCGATCAGACGTGCCTCGGTCCCGTCACCCAGGCCGGCTGCGGCGCGATCTGCCCCGCCTACGGCCGCGGCTGCTACGGCTGCTTCGGACCCCGCGAGCAGCCCAACGTGGCGGCCCTCGTCGATCGCTTCGAGCAGGCCGGCCTCGACCACGACGAGGCGCGCCGCCGGTTCGCCGGCTTCGCCGCCTGGGCGGAGCCGTTCCGCTCGGTCGTCCCGGACGGCGGCGGCGGGCGTCCACCGATCGCGGCCGCTCCGGCGGCCTCACCGGCCCTCGTGGCCGCCGGCGCAGGTACCACCCAGGAGGACGACGATGCACGGCACGCATGAGCTTGCGCCGGCGACCGGCGAGGAGCGCGTGTTCGCCGTCGACGAGCTGACCCGGGTCGAGGGCGAGGGCAGCCTGAAGATCCGGATCCGCGACGGCGAGGTCCTCGAGGCCCGCCTGAAGATCTTCGAGGCGCCGCGCTTCTTCGAGCGCCTCGTCGTCGGCCGCACGCCGGACGAGGTGATCGACATCGTCGCCCGGATCTGCGGCATCTGCCCGATCGCCTACCAGCTGACCGCGGTCCACGCCTTCGAGTCGCTGTTCGGGGTCACCGTCGACCCGCAGGTCCGCGCCCTCCGCCGCCTCCTGTACTGCGGCGAGTGGATCGAGAGCCACGCGCTCCACGTCTACCTCCTCCACGCGCCGGACTTCCTCGGCCTGCCGAGCGCGATCGAGCTCGCCAAGCTCGACCGCGGGATCGTCGAGCGCGGCCTCCGCCTGAAGCGGATCGGCAACGACATCCTGAAGATCGTCGGCGGCCGGCCGATCCACCCGGTCAGCCTCCGTGTCGGCGGGCTGTGGCGGACGCCGAAGCGGGTCGAGCTGGCGGGCCTCCGGGCCGACCTCGACGAGGCCGTCGAGCTGGCCCAGGCGACCGTCAAGCTGGTGGCCGGCTTCGAGCCGCCGGCGTTCGCGGCGAGGCGGCTTCTCGTCAGCCTCCGCCACCCGACCGACTACCCGATGAACGAGGGCCGGATCGTCTCGACCGACGGCCTCGACCTCGCGGCCGCCGACTGGGAGCAGTTCTTCCACGAGGAGCAGGTCGAGGGAACGAGCGCCCTCCAGGCCAGGACCGAGAGCGGCGAGGCGTATCTCCTCGGGCCGACGGCGCGGATCGCCCTCGCCGGCGACACGCTCCATCCTTTGGCCCGGGCCGCCCTCGACGCGACCGGCCAGGAGGCCGAGCTCGCGACGAACGTCTTCCGGAGCATCCTCGCCCGGGCCGTCGAGCTCGTCCACGCGACCGCCGAGGCCCGCGACCTGCTCGACGCGTACGAGCGGCCGGCGAAGCCGTCGGTGGCATGGGAGCCCAAGGCCGGGGTCGCCGCCTGGGCGACCGAGGCCCCGCGCGGGCTCCTCTTCCATCGCTACGACGTCGATGAGGCGGGGATCATCCGGACCGCCAAGATCGTCCCGCCGACCTCCCAGAACCAGGCCGCCATCGAGGCCGACCTGGCGCGCTTCGCGCCGACGGTGATGGACCTGCCGCACGCCGAGGCGACGCGTCGCTTCGAGCAGCTGATCCGGAGCTACGACCCGTGCATCTCGTGCGCGGCCCACTTCCTCGATCTCGACGTGGACGGGGTGACGACATGACCGCCAGCTGGACAGTCCTGGTCTGCGGCGACCGCTCGCGGGGCGACGACGGCGCGGCCGTCGCCGCCGTCGAACGGCTCCCCCGCCGGCTGCGGGCGGAGATCAAGATCCGGGCCTGCGGCCAGCTCGAGCCGGACGAGCTCGTCGCCGCCCTCCTGTCGGGACCGTGCCTGATCCTCGACACCGTCCGCGGCGTCGTGCCCGGGAGCATCGTCGAGGTCCCGCTGAGCCGGCTGCTGGCCGGCGACGGCCCGACCCCCGCCTCGACCCACGCCCTGCCGATGCCGATCGTCGTCGGCCTCGCCGCCGCCCTCGGGGCGCCGCTGGAGTGCGGCGCGTTCCTCGGGATCGGCGGGACGGCGTTCAGCCTCGGCGAGCGGCTCAGCCCCGAGGTCGACGCCGGCATCGAGGGTTACGTCGCGGCGATCGTGTCGCATCTCCGCGTCCGGAGCGCCGCCCGATGTGTCTGATGGAGCCGGCGACGGTTCTCGAGACGCGCCCCGACGAGGCGGTCGTGGAGGCCGACGGCCGCTCGATCGTCCTGCCGAACTTCTTCGTCCCCGACCTCGCCGCCGGTGAGTCGGTCGTGATCGGAATGGGCCACGTCCTCGGCCGCCTGTCCGCGGCCGACGCCGCCGAGCTGCGCCGCGAGCGGGCGCTCGCCTACGACGGCATCGAACTGCCCGGCGCGGCGATGGCCGGCCCGGTGATCCGACCCGCCTGACGGGGACTCGAGCGGACCGGCCGGACCCGCGGGTCAGGCGCCGGTCGGCGGGATGTTCTGGTTGCGGTGGAAGAGGTTCGTCGGGTCGTAGCGATCCTTGACCTCGACGAGCCGGTCCCACGTCTTGCCGGGGTAGGCGGCCCGCACGCGCTCGGGGCCCTCGTCGGCAAGGAAGTTCACGTACGCTCCCTGGTCGCCCTGCTCCAGCTCCTCGACGACGCTCGTCGCCCAGGCCTCGTGGGCCGGGAGCCGGTCGGCGGACGGCACGATCGCGGCGATCGCGGCCATGATCCGGCTGCCTCGGTGGGCGAACGCGGTCGCGTCGGCCGGGACCCGGGCCATCGCCCCGCCGAGAACGCGGAGCTGGGCCACGGCGGCCATCGCGTCGGTGTCGCGGACGTGCGCCTCGACCAGATCGACGATCCGCTCAGCCACGGTCCGATCGACGTGGTCGAGGAAGAAGATCCGGGCGGCGGCGACGGGCTGCTCCCCTGGGTTCTCGGGCGGGAAGAGCTCGCCGTAGGACATGGGCCGGAGGAGGTCCGCGATCGGGGTGGCGAGCTCACGGAACGGGGCCAGGGCGCGCTGCCCGGCCTCGGCCTGCCCGGCGTAGGCGAGGAGGCCCATGATCACGAGCTTGCCGTGCGCCTCGGCCGGCACGAACGGCATCGGTGGACAGGGCATGATGTTGGCGATCCCCGACACCTCCTCGGGCGCCGCGTCGGCGGCCGCCATGAACCCGGCGATCGTGTCGGCGGTCGCCGGCAGGAGGAGCATGCCGCCGACGATCCCCGGCAGCGCCTGGAGTCGGTACCGGAAGCGGGTGACGACGCCGAAGTTGCCGCCGCCGCCGCGGATCGCCCAGAACAGGTCGGGATGGTGGTCCGGGTCGGCCCGGACGAGCTCGCCGTCGGCGGTCACGACATCCGCGGCGAGGACGTTGTCGATCGTCAGGCCGTGCTTGCGGACGAGGTAGCCGATTCCGCCGCCGAGAGTGATCCCGCCGATGCCGACCGACCCGGTGTCGCCGAACCCGATCGCGAGACCGTGCTCGCCGACCGCGGTCGTCAGCTCTGCTGCGGTCAGGCCGGTCTCGGCCCAGACCGACCGGCCGGCGACGTCGAGCTCGATCCCCTTCATCGGGCCGAGGTCGAGGACGATCCCGCCATCGACCGAGCTGTGGGAGGCCGAGCTGTGGCCGCCGCTCCGGACGGCGAGATCGAGGCCCGTCTCGCGGGCGAGCCGGACGACCCGCCGGACGTCGTCGACGTTCGCGACCTTGACGATCGCGGCGGGGTGCAGGGCATCGCTCATGAACGTCGTCCGCGCGGCGTCGTAGCCGGGGTCGTCGGGGCCGATGACGGTCCCGGCGATCTCCCCGCGGAGCTCGTCGAGCGGAATGGACTTGGTCGCTGCCTGGCTCATCGTGTCTCCTCGCTGGGCGCCGGTCGGACATGGCGGCCGGGCGGTGTCGAAGCGGCTGGAGTCGTGTCGTTGCCCATCTGACTCATTGGCCATCTGACCCGGCCGCGGACCGGAACTCATCGGTCGGAGGCTCGGGCGGGAGCGGCCCGGGGATGGCGAGACCCGCGGACCGCGGACCGCGGGCCCGCTCGGCCGAAGACCGTGCCCGGTCCGGGAGCCGGGACGGCATCCTGGTTGCGGCATTCCGGCCACATCATTACAGTCTGTAACGATATCCGCAACCACGGAGGCCGGCGTCCGCAGCGCCGGAGCACGCCATGAAGCTCGGCCTGCACATGCCAGTCATGACCTGGGACGGCGGCCCGGCCCGCCTTCGATCGACCCTCGGCGAAATCGCCACCGCCGCCGAAGCTGCCGGCTTCGACGCGATCGACGTGGCCGACCACGTCTGGCAGCATCCGATCATGGGCGGCCCGTACGAGCCACAGCTCGAGGCATACACGACACTCGGCTTCCTCGCCGCCCGGACGGAGCGGGTCCGGCTCATGGCCCTCGCCACGGCGGTCTCGTACCGCGAGCCCGGGCTGCTGGCGAAGATCGTGACGACGCTCGACGTCCTGTCCGGCGGCCGGGCGATGCTCGGGCTGGGTGCGGGCGACTACGAGGACGAGGCGACCGGGCTCGGCCTGCCCTTCGGGCCCATCGGCGAGCGCTTCGACCTCCTCGAGGACACGCTCGAGGTCTGCCTCCGGATGTGGTCCGGCGAGCACGGCGACGAGCGCCCGTTCGCGGGACGCCGGGTCCGGCTCGGCCGCCCGCTCAACGACCCGCAGGCGCTCCAGCTCCCGCATCCGCCGATCCTCATCGCCGGCACCGGCGAGAAGCGGACGCTCCCGCTCGTCGCCCGCTACGGCGACGCCTGCAACCTCAAGCCGAGCCCGGACATCCCGCGTCAGCTCGAGCTCCTGCGCCGCCTCTGCGACGAGGCCGGCACGGACTACGACCGGATCGAGAAGACCGCGCCGTTCGGGTTCGACGTCGGCGAGCGGGGCGAGAAGGTCGGCGATCTGCTCCGCCAGCTCGATTGGCTCGGTGGGATGGGGATCGAGACCGTGATCGGCTGGGTCGTCGGGGTTGACCGGATCCGGCCGATCGAGGTCATGGCCCGCGACGTGATCCCGGCGGTCGCCGAGCTCGGGCCGCGCCGGCCGGCTCCGTCGCCGATCGCGGTTTGACGCGGGCCGGTCACCCGTCGACGCGGTCGAGGGTTGGCGGCTCGGATGCCGCGGCAGCAGGTGGCCCGCCCGGACCAGGATCGGCCCGGGTCGCTAGGATGCGCGGATGACTGAAGCGATCGCCCATCCAAGCGCCCCAGCCCTGCCGGAGCGCGGCGAGCTCGACGCTCGCCTCGAGACCCATCGGGTCGAGCTGACCGGCTACTGCTACCGGATCCTCGGGTCCGCCTTCGAGGCCGAGGACGCCGTCCAGGAGACCTTCATCCGGGCGTGGCGCGCGTACGACCGGTTCGAGGGCCGGGCCGCCCTTCGCTCGTGGCTCTACAAGATCGCGACGAACGTCTGCCTCGACATGAAGTCGGCGAGCCAGCGGCGCGCCCGCCCGATCGACATCAACCCGGCCGTCACCGCGGACGCGGCGCTCGGGACGCCGCTCCCGGAGACGGCCTGGATCGAGCCCGTCCCGGACGATCGGGCGATCCCGTCGGGTGGCGACCCGGCCGACGTCGCCGTCGCCCGCGAGTCCATCAGGCTGGCGTTCGTCGCCGCCCTCCAGCACCTCCCGCCGCGCCAGCGCGCCGTGCTCATCCTGCGCGAGGTCCTCCGCTGGAAGGCCGACGAGGTCGCCGGGTTGCTCGACACGAGCGTCGCCTCCGTGAACAGCGCCCTGCAGCGGGCGCGGGCGACGCTGGCGACCAAGGATCTGGTCGAAGCCGATCCCACCCCGGCCGTCCTCGACGACGAGCAGCAGGCCCTGCTCGGGCGATACGTGGCGGCCTTCGAGCAGTACGACATGGATGCCCTGACGAGCCTCCTCAACGAGGATGCCCGCTGGTCGATGCCGCCGTACGAGATCTGGCTGCGGACGCACCGCGACATCGTCGACTGGTGCATCGGGCCCGGCTACGCCTGCCGCGGCTCTCGGCTGCTCCCGGTCAAGGTCAACGGCGCGCCGGGCTTCGCCCAGTACAAGCCGGCGCCCGGCGGCGGGCTCGACCCGTGGTCGCTCCAGGTCCTCGAGATCGACGGCGGCAAGATCGCCGGGATCACGTTCTTCCTCGACACCGCGCGCTTCTTCCCGCTGTTCGGCCTCCCCGAGCACCTCGAGGGCTAGGGCGGGGCGGTTGGGCCACGTTCGAGGCGTCGGCCGGCCGGCCGCTCGGTCGGCTCGGGCAGGGCGGGAACCCGACGGAGGCCACGTTCAGGGCATCGGCCAGGCCGCAGCCCTCGATCAGCTCGATGAGCGCCGGACTGGGCCCGACCAGGCGGAACGCGCGGCCCTCGTCACGGGCCGCGAGCGCGAGGCGAGCGATCGCGTCGACGATCGCGAGGCACGGCTCCGCCGCGCCGACGACGCAGGTGATCGGGATCCGGCGATCCGCGGGCCACATTCGACGGCGTGCTTCGACGAGGCGCGCGACCTCCCCCGCCGCGATCGATCGAGGAAGGTGGATCCGGGCGTCGTTCGCTCGGTCGGGGGCAGCCACCGGCTCAGCGGCCCTCGCCCGATGACGGCGACGGCCGGTCCCGCCGGATCCGGCGCGAACGTCGGCGGCTGAGCGCGCGGGCGGACGGTACCAACCCTCGGATGACCTCCTGCAGCGGTTGACCATCAGACGGGATCGCGGCATCGAACTCATCGGGTCGAGGCGGCCGGCCCGGGCCGGGTCCGCCCCGCGACTCCCCCTCGACGACTCCCCCTCCACCCTCCCAACCATTTCCGGCATTCGGGCGAGCGTCGCCCGTTACGCCGGGCGTCGCCGGCCCCGACGACCGCGGTCACGCTCGGCGGGCGCGCACCGGGGGCTTCTTACGGGCGAGCCTCGCCCGGCTGCCGAGAATCCGGCCGGCAGCGGCGAATAGCAGGCGAGCCTCGCCCGGATGCCGAGAATCCGGCCGGCAGCGGCGAATAGCAGGCGAGCCTCGCCCGGATGCCGAGAATCCGGCCGGCAGCGGCGAATAGCAGGCGAGCCTCGCCCGGATGCCGAGAATCCGGCCGGCAGCGGCGAATAGCAGGCGAGCCTCGCCCGGATGCCGAGAACCTGAGCGGGGTGAGAGCATTCGCCGGCACCCGCCCCTCCCCCGACGCATGCCCAGCGGAGGACGACATGAGCTTCCCCGAGCCGACCTACCCGGAACCTCGCTACTTCGGCGCCGGCGGCGAGGTGAGCGCGACGTTCCGCCCGGCGGACCAACCGCCGGAGGTGACGTACGCCTCGGGCAACGCCGCCCATTACCTCGCCACCGGCGCATCGACCCAGGGCACCTACGGCCTGTACCGCTGGGTCATGGGGCCGGAGCGGAGCGGCCCGGGTCCGCACTTCCACCGGACGCTCACGGAGTCCTTCTACGTGCTGACCGGCAGCATCCGGATCTACGACGGGCGGGAATGGCGCGACTGCCGGCCCGGCGACTTCGTCCACGTCCCGATCGGCGGCATCCACGGCTTCCGGAACGAATCCGGCGAGCCCGCCTCGATGCTCCTCCACTTCGCGCCTGGCGCGCCGCGCGAGGGCTACTTCGAGGGTCTCGCCAACTGGGGCCGGACCGGCCGGCCGAGCGACGAGGAGGCCGCCGCGTTCTACCTTCGTCACGACAACGTCTGGCTGCCGGACCCGAGCTGACCGCCACGACCACTGCCACGGGAGGATCGACGATGCGCATCCGCGTGCTGCTCGAGCAGAACGGCAAGACGGCCGTCGGCTTCGCCGTCCCGGAGGCGACCGTCCTCGCCCTCGGCAAGGGCAAGCGCCCGCCGGTCCGCGTGACGATCAACGGCTACACCTACCGGAGCACCGTCGCGCCGATGGGCGGCCGCTTCCTGATCGGCGTCAGCGCCGAGAATCGAGCCGCTGCCGGAGTCGCCGGCGGGCAGGAGGTCGACGTGGACCTCGAGCTCGACACGGCGCCCCGCGAGGTCGAGCTGCCGGCCGACTTCGCCGCCGCCCTCGACGGCGACCCGGCGGCTCGCCGGACGTTCGACGCCCTCTCCCCGAGCAACAAGGGCTACCACGTCTCCCTGGCGACCGGGGCAAAGAGCGATGAGACCCGACGACGGCGGATCGAGAAGTCGATCGCCGCCCTGCACGAGGGCCGGCCGCGCTGATCGATGGCCAGCAACCCCCGATCGCGGCGGGGCGGGCGGAGGCGACCGTCCGGAGCCGCCGCGAGCCGGTCGCCGTCAGGCGAGCGTGAGCCAGGGGAACGCGTCGACGTCGACGCGCGGATGGCCGGACGTCCCGACGACGACGATCTTGATCGTGTGGGTGCCGACCGTCCCCCAGTTCTTGGCGAACACGATCGAGCGATAGCGGTTCGTGCTCCGCCACGTCGACAGGATCGTCTGGTACACGCCGTCGATGTAGACGCGGGCGGAGCCGCGGCCCGTGCCGAGCGACGACACCCAGGCGACGCTGGTCCCGGTGAACTTGTACGTCACCGACGCCCCGGCGGCCGTGGCGTACCGCAGGCTGCCACCCGACGCCGCCGACGTGGTGAGGGTCCGCCACGACCCGCTCCACGTGACCGCGGCCGAGGTCTGCTGGGTCATCCGGACCCGGACGAGCGGCCCGGCGTGCCAGGCGCTGGTGTTGCCCTTGCGGTCGGTGGCCCGCGACTGCTGGCGCACGGAGGAGCCGTTCGTCAGCGACTGGTCGACCCAGAGCGACGTCGCGGCGGCCATCTTCACCGTCTTCCACGCGCCGCGGTTGATGCTCCGCTGGAGCCCCGTCGCGGCGATCCCGTTGAGGTCGCTCGCCTTGAACGACACGCGAACCGGGATCGCCGACGTGCCGATCGTCCGGCCGGAGATCAGCCCGGTGTACGGGACGGTCACGGCCGGCGGCGTCCCGTCGATGATCACGAGGTTGACCTTCGTCGTCTGGGTCATCCCGCCGCCCGAGCCGGTGATCGTCACCGGGTACGTGCCGAGCGGGGTCACCGTCGGGTCGGCCGGCGTCCTGATGACGACCCCTGCCGAGCTGTCGGGAACGGGGTTGTCATCGAAGGTCGCCGTCGTCCCCTCGGGCAGGCCGGCGACGTCGAGCGACACCCCGATCGTGAAGTTCGTCCGGATCACGTTGACGCTCGTGGCCGCCGCCGTGCCCTGCTTGATCGTCCACGTCGGGGCCTTGGCGGCGATCTTGAAGATCGAGTAGGCCTGCGTCGAGAGGTCCGCCCCGTTGAACCGGTCGAGGTCGACGCAGCCGCTGATCCCCGGCACCGTGCCGCAGTTGTCGTACTGCCAGAACGTCCAGCCGCGACCTCCCCAGTTCGCCGCCGGGATCGTCGGCGCGAGGACCTTCCAGTGAGCGATCCACAGCGTCTTGTAGCCGGCGTCGGCGAGGACCCGGCTGTCGCCCATGTACTTCTTCCAGAACGCCGGGCTCGTGTAGATCATCGGCTTGATCCCGATGCGCGCCGTCACCTGGCCGAGGAACGTCGTGACCCAGGCCTGGAGCTGGGTCACGGTCAGGCCGCCGGTGACCTCGAGGTCGAGCGCCGGGATGAGGTCGCCGATGCCGAGGTTCATCACGTCGACGAAGTGGTTCGCCTCGTCGTACGCGTCATTCCTCGCCGTGCTCGGGCGGGCGAAGTGGTAGGCACCCGTCCACAGCCCGGCGGCCTTCGCCTGGGCGTGGTTCGTGGCGTACCGATCGTCCACGAAATCCCAGTCCTCGGTGGCCTTGATGATCGCGAACTTCTTGCCGCCGGCGGCGACGGAGGACCAGTTGATCGTGCCCTGCCAGTGGCTGACGTCGATGCCCTCGAGGGTCGTCGCGGTCGCGTCCGTCGACACGCCGGGACCGGCCGCGCCGGCTGGCCGGTCGCTCGCCGCCCGGGTCGCGGCCGACGCTCCGGTGGCCGACAGGGCGATCAGCAGCGCGCCGCCGGCGACGACGAGGGACCGCCATGCGGCGCGGCGCGGGGCGTGGGAGGCGCGCGGAGCGGCGGACGAGGAATCCACGATCAGTGACGGCTCCAGTGACGGGTGTGAGGGGACGCACCGACCTTCGACCGCGACCGCTCTGGTTTCAATAGCCTAAACGGAACGGCAACCCACCCCCAAACCCGGTACGTTCGGGTGGGTCCGGTATGGTCCGTTGCGGTCGGGAGCGGGCCGGCCCCGGTCCGGCGGGGTCAGCCGGTCAGGAACAGCCGCAGCTCGACGCCGATCAGGACGATCGCGGCGACGACGAGCCAGCCGTCGCCCCGCGCCGGGACGTCGCGCCCGGTGGCCGGCCCGGTGCCGTCCGACCCGCCGCGGTGGCCCATCCACCAGCCGGCGGCCGGCGTCACGAGGGCGACCGGGCCGTACAGGAGGTGGAGCGGGTCGGCCGGTCGGCCGCCGCCGACGAGGAGGCCCGCCCCGAGAAGCCCGCCGAGGCCGATCGCGGCGGTCGCCAGGATGACGAGTCGGTCGACGGCGAACCGGTGGTCGGCCCGGCCACCCGACCGCCGCGCGGCCAGGAATGACCACGCCGCCGCGACGAGGAGCGCAACGGACGCGACCGCGGCAGCCAGGGCCGCGATCTGATGCAGTTCTGTCACGGTCGAGCTCCGTGCGGGGCTTCCCATCTCCTCGATCGAGCGTGAGAATACGCGTGCGACACGGGAGTCGGTGTCCCCAGCGCCGCGCACCCGTCGTCCGGGACCGGGAGTCGCCGTGATCGAACGCCGCGCCATGGGCGGGCTCGTCGCGCTGGCCACCCTGGTCGTCCTCGGCTGGGTCGTCACGGCCGGTCCCCTGCGACCGGCACCGACCCCGACGGACCCAGGGCTTGCTCCGGCTGCAGCGCGCCAGGTTTCCGGGCCCCCGGGGGAGGTGCTCTACCTCGCCAACTGCGCCGCCTGTCACGGCGTCGGCGGCGTCGGGACCGCGAACGCGCCGGCCCTGACCGCGGTCGGCGCGGCCGCCGTGGACTTCATGCTCCGAACCGGCCGGATGCCGCGGGCCGAGCCGGGCCAGGCCGTGCGGCGCGACCGTCCGGCGTTCGCCGACGCCGACATCACCGCGATCGTCGACTACGTCGCCTCCCTCGGCAGCGGGCCGCCGATCCCGGACGTCCAGGTCGACTCGGCCACCGACATCGCCGCGGGGCGGGCGGCGTACGTCGCGACCTGCGCGGCATGTCACGGCGCGGGCGCGAGCGGCGACGCGGTCGGCGGCGGCGCGGTGGCTCCGCCGCTCCTCGACACGCCGCCGACCCAGGTCGGCGAGGCGATCCGGATCGGACCGGGGGCGATGCCCGCCTTCGACCCGCAGACGATCAGCGACGCACAGCTGAGCCAGATCGCGGCCTACCTCCGGTTCCTCCGCAGCGAGGCGGCGCCCGGCGGCCAGACCGTCGGCGGGGTCGGGCCGGTCGCCGAGGGCTACGTCGGGTGGCTCGTCTACCTCGTCGGGCTCCTGGCGGTCGTTCGCTGGATCGAGCGGCGGCGGCATGCGTGACGAACGCTCGGACGCGTCACCCGAGGGGCGGCGAGCAGGTGATCGACCGGTGATCGGCGAGTGAACCGCTCGCGCGTCGAATGGGCCGTCGTGGTCCTGTTCGGGCTGACCGCGATCACCGGGCTCGCCCTCCTCCTCGTCTACGTCTTCGGTGGCCAGACCCAGGTCGAGGGCATCCTTCTCGGGATCGCCCTCGCCAGCCTCGGGGCGGGCGTCGTGCTCTGGGCCCAGGACCTCATGGACACGCCGATCGTGGTCGAGGAGCGCCACTCGGCCG
Source organism: uncultured Chloroflexia bacterium (assembly GCA_963710105.1). Taxonomy (GTDB): domain Bacteria; phylum Chloroflexota; class Limnocylindria; order Limnocylindrales; family CSP1-4; genus CF-46. The sequence continues at coordinate 692,708 of CAVPYV010000001.1, read as the reverse complement.
CCTCGAGCCCGGCCGAGGCCGCCGAGTTCCAGGCGGCCCTCACCGAGGAGGCCGGGTTCAGCCGGCGACGCCTGCTCGTGGGGATGCTCCTGACCGCGTTCGCCGGGCTCGGCGCGGCCCTCGCGGTGCCGGTCCTGTCGCTCGGGCCGACGCCGGGCGCCGAGCAGTTCTCGACGAGCTGGCGCGCGGGCAAGCGCCTCGTCCGGGCCGACGGCAGCCCGGTCCGCGCCGACGACCTCGCCCTCGACAGCCTCGTCACCGTCTTCCCCGACGGCGCGATCGGCTCGGCCGACAGCCAGGCCCTCCTGATCCGCGTCCCGCCCGAGGCCCTCCGGCTCGATCCGGCCCGGGCGGCCGGCGCGCCCGACGGGTTCGTCGCCTACTCGAAGATCTGCACCCACGCCGGTTGCCCCGTCGGGCTGTATCGGGCCAACGAGCGGCGCCTGATCTGCCCCTGCCACCAGTCGACCTTCGACGTCCCGACCGGGGCGACGCCTGTCTTCGGGCCGGCGGGCCGGCCCCTCCCCCAGCTTCCGATCCGGCGCGAGGCCGACGGCACGTTCACCGCCCAGGGCGACTTCAGCGAGCCGGTCGGGCCGTCCTTCTGGAACCTCGGCTCCGGCCCCGGGGACGGCGGATGACCGGCCAGCGGCACGCCACCGACCCGCAGCCGCCGACCGAGCTCGACCGGCTCGTCCGCTGGCTCGACGAGCGGACCGGGATCGCCGCGGTGGCCCGGACGGTCCTCCGCAAGGTCTTTCCCGACCACTGGTCGTTCCTGCTCGGCGAGGTTGCCCTGTTCTGCTACGTCGTCCTCCTGGCGACGGGGGTCTTCCTGACGTTCTTCTTCGCGGCCGACACCCGGCCGGTCACCTACGACGGCCCGTATCCGGCGATGCGCGGCGCGGAGGTTTCGGCGGCGTTCGACTCGGTGATGCGGCTGTCCTTCGAGGTCCGGGCGGGGCTACTGATGCGCCAGATCCACCACTGGGCCGCGGTCGTGTTCGTCGCCGCGATCGTCGTCCACGTCTGCCGGATCTTCTTCACCGGGGCGTTCCGCCGGCCGCGCGAGATCAACTGGCTCGTCGGGGTCGGGCTCCTCGCGCTGGCGCTGGCCGCCGGCCTGACCGGCTACTCCCTGCCCGACGACCTCCTGTCGGGGACGGGGCTGCGGATCACCGATTCGGTCGTCGCCTCGGTCCCGTTCGTCGGGCCGTGGCTGGCCTACCTGATCTTCGGCGGGGAGTTCCCGACGGTCGAGCTGATCGGGCGGCTGTACGTCTTCCACATCATGCTGATCCCGGCCCTGATGATCGGCGGGATCACCGCCCACCTCGGGATCCTGTGGCTCCAGAAGCACACCCAGTACCCGGGTGGCGAGGGCAGCCACGCCACCCGCGAGACGAACGTCGTCGGGCGCCACTTCTGGCCGGGCCAGGTCTTCCGCTCGACCGGCCTGTTCTTCCTGACGGCGGCGATCCTCGCCCTCCTCGGCGGGCTCGTCCAGATCAACCCGGTCTGGGTGTACGGGCCGTACCTGCCCTACGCGGTCAGCTCGCCGGCCCAGCCCGACTGGTACCTCGGCTGGCTGGAGGGCGCCCTCCGGATCGGGCCGAACTGGGAGCCGACGATCCTCGGCGTGACGATCCCGAGCCTCGTCCTCCCGGCGGTCGTCCTGCCGACGATCGTCTTCGGCGCCTTCGCCCTCTGGCCGTTCATCGAGCAGCGGCTGTCCGGGGATCGCCGCGAGCACGAGCTGCTCCAGTGGCCGTGGCAGGCGCCGGCGCGGCTCGCGATCGGGGCGGCCGCGCTGACGCTGTTCGTCGTCCTGACCCTGGCCGGCGGGAACGACGTCCTCGCGGTGTTCCTGCACATCGATCTCGAGAGCGTCACGAACGCGGCCCGGGTCCTCGTCGTCGTCGCCCCGATCGTGGTCGGCCTGATCGCCTGGCGGCTGGCGATCGAGCGCCGGCGACGGGCGCAACGGGATCTGTCGGCGATCGACCGGCTGGCCGATCGCGCGGCCGGGGCGGGCGACCCGGCGCCCGGTGGGGCGTTCGGGCAGGGCGAGCCATGACGGCGCGGCGGGCGCGGCTTGCCCGGATCGCGGTCGCCGGCCTGGCCGCCGGGACGAGCTCCGTCCTCGTCGCGGGCTGCATGCCGGCCCCGGCCACGGAGCAGGCCCGCGCGGTCGCCGACCTGTGGGGCCAGTTCCTCGTCGCGGCGGCGCTCGTCGGCGGGCTCGTCTGGATCCTGATGACCGTCGCGATCGTGCGCTATCGGCGCCGCGCGTCCGACGGCGACGGGCTGCCGCCGCAGTTCGCCGACTCGCGGCCGCTCGAGCTCGCCTGGACGGCCGGCCCGATCGTCATCGTGGGGATCCTGTTCTGGCTGACGCTCGGCGCGCTCGGCCGGATCGACGCCCACGAGCCGTCACGGGTCACCGTCGATGTGACCGCCTTCCGCTGGCAGTGGCGGTTCGACTATCCGGGCACCGGCGTGGCCGTCGTCGGCGGCCCGGACCAGGTCGCGGAGATGGTCGTCCCGGCCGGCGAGCCGATCCACATCGTCCTCTCGTCCGCCGACGTCGCCCACTCCTTCTACGTGCCCGCCTTCCTCTTCAAGCGCGACGCGATCCCCGGCCGGACGAACGAGTTCGACGTCACCGTCGAGGAGGGAACATACGGCGGGCAGTGCGCCGAGTTCTGCGGCGTCTTCCATGACCGGATGCTGCTCCGGGTCGTGGCCGTCAGCCGGCCCAGGTACGAGGCATGGCTCGCCGCCCAGGCGGCGGGTGCCAGCTCGGCTCCGTCCGGATCGGGCGCGCCCGGCCCGTCGCCGGTCGGATCGGCGGTGGCGCCGTGACCCGCAGCCCGGCGGTCGCCGGCGGCCTCGCGATCCACCCGCCGGCCGCCGAGGCCGGTGGGCTGACCGGCTGGCTGACGACGGTCGACCACAAGCGGATCGGGATCCTCTACATCGTCTCGGCCTTCGCCCTGTTCCTCGTCGGCGGCCTCCTCGCCGAGCTGATGCGGGTCGAGCTCGCCTCGCCGGGTCTCCAGATCGTTGGCGAGCAGGGCTACGACCAGCTCTTCACGATGCACGGGACGATCATGCTGCTCCTGTTCGGGACGCCGGTCGCGATCGGGCTCGGCAACTACGTCGTGCCGCTCCAGATCGGGGCGGACGACATGGCGTTCCCGCGCCTCAACGCGCTGTCCTTCTGGGTGTTCCTCGCCGGAGCCCTGATCGTGATGAGCAGCTTCCTCGTGGCGGGCGGCCCGGCCGCGATCGGCTGGACCGGCTACGCCCCGCTCAGCGGCGCGACCTACGAGCCCGGCGTCGGGGTCGACCTGTGGATCGTCGGGCTGACGCTGACCGGGATCTCGACGGTCCTCGGCGGGCTCAACTTCGTCGTCACGATCTACGGCCGACGGGCGCCCGGGATGACGTTCTTCCGGATGCCGATCTTCACCTGGAACATCCTCGTGACCGCCCTCCTCATCCTCTTCGCGTTCCCGCCCCTGACCGCGGCGCTGGCGATCCTCTTCATCGACCGCCATCTCGGCGGCGCGATCTTCGAGCCGGCCCAGGGCGGTTCGGCGATCCTCTGGCAGCACCTGTTCTGGTTCTTCGGCCACCCCGAGGTCTACATCCTCATCCTGCCGTTCTTCGGCGTGATCACCGAGATCATCTCGGTCTTCAGCCGCAAGCCGGTCTTCGGCTACGTCGCCTTTGTCTTCGCGACGATCGCGATCGCCAGCCTGTCGATGTCGGTCTGGGCCCACCACATGTTCACGACCGGCGCGGTCAACGGCCCGTTCTTCAGCCTCGCGTCGTTTGCGATCGCCGTCCCGACCGGGGTGAAGTTCTTCAACTGGATCGCGACGATGTGGCGCGGCCGGCTGACCTTCGAGACGCCGATGCTCTGGTCGATGGGCTTCCTCTACCTCTTCCTCCTCGGCGGGATCACCGGGATCATCGTCGCCTCGCCGCCGCTCGACTTCCAGCTCCAGGACACGTACTTCGTCGTCGCCCATTTCCACAACACGCTGATCGGCGGCTCGGTCTTCGCGATCTTCGCCGGCGTCTACTACTGGTTCCCGAAGATGGCCGGGCGGCGCCTCTCCGAACGGCTCGGGCGGATCCAGTTCGGGCTGTGGGTCGTCGGCTTCACGATGACGTTCCTGCCGCAGTACCAGCTGGGCCTGCTGGGGATGCCGCGGCGCATCGCCGACTACTCGGCTGCGAGCGGCTGGGTCGACCTGAACCTCGTCTCGACGATCGGGGCCGGGCTGCTCGGGTTGGGGATGGTGCCGTTCCTCTTGGCGATCGCGGCGGCCCTTCGCCGGCCGCCGGACCAGCCGGCCGACCCGTGGGGCGGGGGCACGCTCGAGTGGTGGGCCGACTCGCCGCCGCCCCACGGCAACTTCCGGGACCTGCCGCCGATCCGCTCGGCCCGGCCGGTCTTCGACGCCCACCATCCGGACGCCGGGGGGGGCAGCGGATGAGCGGCGACCGGGAGCGGGGCGCCGGGCACGCCCGGCCGGGCGCCGGCGGCCCGCTCGACCGCCTCGGCCTCGACGAGCAGGCAAAGGTCTTCGCCCGGATGGCGGCGTTCGGGTTGATCGTCGGCGCGGGCTACGGCCTCCTCACCGGCGAGCCGGCCGGGATCGTCCTGCTGATCGCGTTCGGGCTCGCCTCCGCGGTCGCGCTGATCGCCGTGGTTGTCGGCTCGCGCCGTGGCGGGCGACGACCGTCGCCATCGGCCACGGCCGCGGCCGCCGCCGGTCCCGAGCCCGGCTGGGCGCCGCTCCAGATCGGCGTCGGCCTCGGCGGGCTGGCCCTGGGGGCAGCGTTCGGCCCGTGGCTGGCGATCGCCGGGCTGCTCGTCGCGCTGATCGGGGCGAAGGGCTGGCTCGATGCGACCAGCGACGAGGCGGCGGCCGCCGGTCGCGGCCGGCCGGACCCGACCGAGCCGTCCGAGGCCGACGTCGAGGCGGGGCGGACCTGACCCGCCGGGCCGTGCGGCCACGATCGAGCCAGACCCGTCAGGCCGGGGTCGGCTCCGCGAGCAGCTCCCGGATCACCGCCTCGGAGCCGTCGTAGTCGCCCTCGCCGAAGTGGACGTGGCGGATCCGGCCACCCTTGTCGACGAAGTAGAACGCCGGCCAGTAGCTGTTGCGGTAGGCGTTCCAGGTCGCGAACGCCGGGTCGAAGGCGACCGGGAACCGGACGTCGGCCTTGGCGACGGCCTCGCGGACGTTGTCGAGGTCGCGCTCGAACGACAGCTCGGGGGTGTGGACGCCGAGGACGACGAATCCGTCGGCCGCGTAGGTGTCGTACCAGGCCTTGACGTAGGGCTGGACGTGGATGCAGTTGATGCACCCGAACGTCCAGAAGTGGACGAGCACGACCTTGCCGCGCAGGTCGGCGAGGGTCGTCGGCTGGCTGTTGATCCAGGCCGTGATCCCGCTGAGCTCGGGGGCCGGGCCGAGGTCCTCGAGCGGCACCCGGTCGGCTGTGGCGGCGTCGGGTGGTCGGAGCACGGTGAGGTCCTCCTGGACGGCGGGCTGCTGCTCGATCGAGAACAGGGCGCTGCCGAGCTCGGCCGGCAGCGCGGCGGTCAGGCGCGCCTGGAGCGGGACGTCGAGCCCGGTCAGGACGACGACCGCCGTCGCCGCCATCGCGACGCCGAAGACCCGCCGGGCGCGCTCGGCGCGTCGCGGATCGACGGCCCGGCTGGCGCGGCGGCCCCAGCGGGCGATCGCCGCGAGGGGAATCGCGGCCCCGGCAACATAGGCGAGGGCGATGGCGACCGCGACCGGCGTCGGTCCGGAGACGACCGCGGCGGCGATCACGGCGGCCATGATCGGTCCGACGCACGGCGCCCAGATCAGCCCGATTCCCGCCCCGATCGCGAGACCGCCGAGCAGCCCTCCGCCGGCCGGCGGACCGAGCGGGCTCGACCCGGCGGGGGCCGTCTGGAGCGGCCTCAGAGCACGCTCCACGAGGCGCCCGAGGCGGGGCCAGGCGACGCTCAGCCCGACCAGGCCGAGGAGGATCGCGGCCACGATTCGGAGGCGGTCCGTCGTGACGCCGATCGCGGCGAGGGCCGCCGCGAAGACGACCGTGATCGCCACGAACGAGATCGCGAAGCCGAGGAAGATCCCGCCGATCCGGCGCCGCCCGCCGCCCGCCGCCCCGCCGAGGACGAGGGGCACGACCGGCAGGGTGCACGGGGCGAGGATCGTCAGGAGGCCGGCGACGAAGGCGAAGCCGAGGACGATCATCGGGCGCTCACCGCGCTGCGCGACCGGACGCCGGATCGAGGCGAGCGATCACGACGGCGACGGGCTGTGCTCCATCATCGCGTCGGACGGCTCGGCGGAATGCTCCATCATCGCGTCGGACGGCTCAGCGGAATGCTCCATCATCGCGTCGGACGGCGCGGCAGAGTGCTCCATCATCGCGTCGGACGGCGCGGCGGACGGCGCCGTCGAGGCCCCGGCCGGCGCGGTGCAGGCGGCGGCCAGCCCGCCGAGCGTCAGCGCGGACGCCAGGACGGCGGTTCGGAATCCGATCGAGCGGCGGGCAGTCATTGGCATGGCTCCTGTTCGGGGGCGAAGTGGCCCGAGCCTGCCGGAGCCTCGTGACAGGCCAATGACGGTTCGATGACGACGGACGATGGCCGGGCCGCGACCCGCCATCCCGCCCCAGAGGCCGTCGGACGCTACGATGCGACCGCGCACCCGATCCGCCCCTGCTCCGGCCCCCCGGATCCGGTGCCGACCCTCGTCTGACCCCGTCCGATCCGGAGGTCCGCCATGTCGACCGTGGCCACCGACGCCCTCCTCGAAGAGATCCAGGACCTCATCCGCGAGCGCGAGCGGGACGGCGTCGCCGGCCTCGCCGAGCGGGTCGGGCCGGCCGAGTGGGCGGCCCTCGTCCCGCGCCTCGACCCGAGCGAGGTCGCGGTCCTCCTCCAGTGGCTGCCCGACGAGGAGATCCCCCAGCTCCTCGAGGAGCTCGACCCGCACGAGGCCGCCGCGATCCTCCGGACGCTCAGCCGCCAGGAGGCGGCAACCGTCCTGGCCGGCATGGACCCCGACGACGCCGCCGACGTCGTCGAGAACCTGACCGAGCCCGAGGTCAGCCAGATCCTCGTCCGGATGGACCCGGCCGAGGCCGACGAGATCCGCCGCCTGTCCGACTTCGAGCCGGACAGCGCCGGCGGGATCATGACCCCCGAGTTCGTCGCGGTCACGACCGACGCGACCGCCGACAGCGCGATCGCCGCGATCCGCGGCCTCGTCGGCCAGGCCGAGACGGTCGACTACGTCTATGTGGTCGACGGCGAGCGCCACCTGATCGGCGTCCTGTCGCTCTACCGGCTGATGCTCAGCCCGGGCGACACGGCGGTGACCGAGCTGATCGCGCCGACCACGGTCCGGGTCCGGGCCTCGGCCGACCGCGAGGCCGCGGCGAACCTCCTGACCGAGCGCAACCTGCTCGCGATCCCGGTCGTCGACGACGAGGACCACCTCCTCGGGATCATCACCCAGGACGACGTGGCCGATGTCCTCGAGGCGGAGGCGACCGAGGACATCGAGCGGCTCGGCGGCTCCCAGCCGCTGAACGTCCCGTATCGCCTGTCGAGCGTCGGCCTCCTCGTCCGCAAGCGGCTCGGCTGGCTGCTCCTCCTGTTCGTGGCCGAGGCGTACACCGGCTCGGTCCTGCGGGCCTTCTCCGACGAGCTGGAGGCCGCCGTCGCGCTCAGCTTCTTTATCCCGCTCCTCATCGGGACCGGCGGCAACATCGGCAGCCAGACGGTGACCCTGATCGTCCGGGCGATGGCCCTCAACGAGGTGTCCCTCCGCGACGTCGGCTGGATCGTCTGGAAGGAGCTCCGGGTCGGCCTGATCATGGGACTGGTCATGGCCGTCGTCGCGCTCGGCCGGGCCCAGCTCCTCGGCGTCGGGACGAACATCGGCCTGGTCGTGGCGGTGACGATCCTCGCGATCAGCCTCTGGTCGGCGACGGTGGCGGCGGTCCTGCCGCTGACGCTGCGGCGGCTGCGGATCGACCCGGCCGTCGTCTCGGCGCCGCTGATCACGACCCTCGTCGACGGCACGGGCCTGATCATCTACTTCGAGATCGCGAAGCTCCTCCTCCGGATCTGACGGGGCTCGTCACGGCGCGCCCGGGCGGCGCGAATGGGGCCGATCGGGCGGCGCGAGTAGGATGCGCAGGTGGACGCTCCCGACTCCTCCGTCGGCCTCCTCGACGACGGCGACCGCTTCGAGGCCACCGCTCGCCTGGTCATCGAGATCGCTGCCGCCGCGTCGGGCGAGCTCGACCTCGACCGGATCCTGCACGAGGCGCTCGACCGGCTCCGCGGTGTGGTTCGCCTGACCGGCGGCTCGATCGCCCTCGTCGAGGGCGAGGACCTCGTCGTCCGGGCCGCGATCGGGCCCTTCGCCGGCGAGGCACTCGGCCAGCGGCTGCGCCGCGGCCCGAGCCGGAGCTGGGGCGTCGTCGAGCGCCTCGAGCCGTACGTGACGGGCGACCTGTTCCGCGACGGCGACCGGATGCAGGGGACGGCGGCCGCGAGCGAGGTCCGCTCGTGGCTGGCGGTGCCGATCGTCCGGCGCGGCGTCGGGATCGGGCTGCTCGAGATCGACTCGACCGAGGTCGACGCGTTCGGCCCCGCCGACCGGGACCTGATGAGCGGCGTCGTTGCCGTCCTCGGCGGCCACGTCGAGCTCGCCGCCCACCAGGCCGACGAGCATCGGTCGGCGGCCCTCCGCGAGGCGTTCGTCGGGGTGATCAGCCACGAGCTCCGGACGCCGATCACGACGATCTACGGCCTGGCCCGGATCCTCCACCAGCGCGGCGAGGCGATGGACCCCGCCGCCCGGACGGAAGCCCTGGCGGACATCGAGGCCGAGTCCGACCGCCTCTACCGCCTCGTCGAGGACCTCCTCGTCCTGTCCCGGGCGGAGAGCGGCCGCGTCCCGACGGAGCCCGAGCCGATCAACCTCGCCCGCCTCGTCAACCGGATCTGCGACGCCGAGGCACAGCGTCATCCGGATCGGACCTTCCTCGTCGAGAGCCCGGCCGGGCTGCCGCTGATCGAGGCGGAGACAACGTACGTCGAGCAGGTCGTCCGCAACTTCCTCACGAACGCCGCGAAGTACAGCGCCGCGCCGGCCCCGATCGAGACCGTTCTCGCGGTCGACGGCGACGACGTCGTCGTCCGGGTCCTCGACCGCGGGCCTGGCGTCGACGACGAGACCGCCCGGCGGGCGTTCGACCTGTTCTTCCGGACCGAGGAGGCGACCCGGGCCGCGTCCGGCGCCGGGATCGGGCTGTTCGTGTGCCGCGAGCTCGTCCATGCGATGGGCGGTCAGACGTGGATGCGGCCGCGCCCCGGCGGCGGCACCGAGGTGGGGTTCCGGCTCCCGATCGTGCCGATCGACGACGACATCGGCGACTGATTCGACGTCGCCGAGCCCCCGGAAGACGTCACCCGGTCGTCATCGCCGTTCGGCCGCGCGCGGTTAGGATTCGGCCATGCAGTTCCTCTTCCGCTCCCCGTCCATGCCCTCCGCCGACAGCGCCCTCCCCGGTCGCGCCGAGCCGCTGCCGCTGACCGACCGCCACTTCGTCAACGGCGCCTCGCTCACCGGGCCATGGCCCGACGGCACGAGGACCGCGATCTTCGGTCTCGGCTGCTTCTGGGGCGCCGAGAAGGACTTCTGGGAGACGCCCGGCGTCGTGAGCACCGCGGTCGGCTACGCCGGCGGCTTCACCCCGAACGCCGACTACCGCGAGGTCTGCTCCGGCAAGACGGGCCATGCGGAGGTCGTCCTCGTCGCGTACGACCCGGCGAGGGTGTCGTACGAGCAGCTCCTCAAGGTCTTCTGGGAGGCCCACGACCCGACCCAGGGCAACCGCCAGGGCAACGACATGGGCACCCAGTACCGCTCGGTGATCTTCACCGCCGACGCCGAGCAGCATGCCGCAGCCGAGGCGTCACGGGCCGCCTACCAGGAGCGCCTGACGGCCGCGGGCTTCGGCACGATCACGACCGAGATCGCGCCCGCCGGCCCGTTCTACTACGCCGAGGACTCGGACCGTAAGGATCGAACCCAGCCCGATCCGCCCAACACCTTTTACTTCGCCGAGGATTATCACCAGCAATATCTCGCCAAGGTCCCGAACGGCTACTGCCCGAACCACGCGACCGGTGTGACATTCCCTGATGTCGCGGTGACGCCGCTCCAGTACGTGGACGGCTAACGGCCCTTCTTGAGGGGCTTTCCGTCGATCGTCAGGGTGCTCGTGAGCTTGCCGTCCTCCATCCTCGTTTCTCGTCGGAGAGCCTGCTTCACTTCCGGGCGGAGCGTGGCGGGCTTGAGGAACGGCGGGCACTGGAGGAGTCCAAAATTGTTGTTGAGGTTGTGGTCCCCCACAAGATTTTCAGGGTCGCCAACGTACACCGAGACTTCGTACGGGCCGCCGTCTTCTTCGAGATAGTGGAGCGGCGCCGACGACCAAAAGGTACGGAACGGCAACGGCGTTCCGGCGTCATACCAGCGCCATTCTTGGGTCGACTCTTGAGTCCAGCCGTACAGCGGGCCTTTGTAGACAACCGCTGTGATCACGACATAGACGCGGATCGGGCCGCTGGGAGGCGCCGAACCGGCGTTCGCTATGACGGCGCACGCGTTGAGAAGCCGGTTGCCGTGATCGGGCTTCGTGATGATCTCCTGAATCCGAAGATCGCAGTAGGGCGGGGCGATCTGCGGATTCGCGAGAACTGACCCCTGCTGGAATTGAGGAGGAAGCATCGCTTGTCCTTCCTGCTGGTGATGGCTCGCGCCATCCTGCGGCTGGACTCTTGACTCATTGCCCATGAACGGTGACCCAGAGCGATGCGCCATGCCCGAGCGTTGACCAACCTAACAGTCAGTCGTCTGCGCGACGTCTCAGGTTGTGTCCCTCCACCTATCGACTGCAGAGTCGCTGTCCAGCGTCCTCGGCCCTCGGCGACGATGGACCAGGGTGAAGTTGCTCTGTTGTCGCCCTCACATGACGAGGCGGTTGTGATGCGGTCGGGTCCGGCGGGAGGGCAGCCCTCCGGAAGTGGCACCCACACGAAGGGAGGCCTGTACGGCGATGCCAACGACTATTTCGGCAAGGACCGCGACGCTCCAGACTGAGGTCGTCGGCGGGGATCGCAACCAGTTCGAACTTAGCGGTGCGAGGACTACCACCAGCAGGACCTCGCGAAGGTCCCGAACGGCTACTGCCCGAAATCACGCGACCGGCGTGCGGTTCCCGGATGTCGCGGTGACGCCGCTCCAGTACGTGGACTGACTCGCTGCGGGCTGGTCGCGCCTGGCCGGCCCGGAGCGAGGCGTCCTTGGACGACACACGCCCCGTGGGCCCTAGGTGCGTGCTAACGCACATATTGACAAATCACATAATGTCCGCCATCGTGTCGTCGACCGGGACGGCAGCAGCACGGAGGCACGGACATGCAGGACATCCTCATCCGGATCGAGACCGACGACTTCGCGGCCTGGGCGGAGCAGCACTACCTCCACGCCGGCAATCGAGCAACCTACGGGATCGAGGACGGGCCTGCCTATCGGGACATGGACAATCCCAACGCGGCTCTGTTCCACATCCGGACAGACGACGTCGACCGGGCGATGGGATGGTTCCAGTCCGATACGTTCAGGGCCGCGACCAAGCTGGCGAAGGTCACGGGCAGGTCCTTCTACGACGCCCAGCCTCGCAGCCGAGCCTGACGTAACTCGATCGCGGAGAGGAGCGACTCCTGGTCACACGCCGCGTCGGAGACGACGATCGCCTTTCCGCCTGGCGGGATCTGCAGTGGGCGACGAGTCTCATCATGAGCCGCTTCGCCCACGAGCTCGCCGAAGAGGGCCTGACGCTCGAGGAGTTCGACGTCGTGGTTCACCTGGCGTGGGCTCGGGATGGGGTGCTGCCGCTGCGCGAGCTGGTTGCCTCCATGGTCTCCGGCTACCAGTTGAGTCGGAGTGGCCTCACCCGCCTGCTGGACCGGATGGAGCGAGAGGGCCTCGTCGAACGAAGCTTGAGGCGTGATGATCGGCGACAGTTCGACGTCGCCATCACCGACCAGGGCCGTGAGGTCTTCGACCGGGTCTGGCCCGGCCATCTCCGAGGGATCCAGCGGTCGTTCTCCCAGCCACTGACCGACACCGACATAACGGTCTTGCGGCGGGTCCTCGCCAAGTTGATCCGCGCGAACGAGGGGGCCGAACGGACGGCCCCAGGCTGACTGGTTGACAGCCGAGGCCCGGGGACTCTCGGCCACGCCGCTCCGGTACGTGAACTGATGTCGCGGAGCTCGCGTCGGAGCTAGCCCGGCTGCTCGGCGCCGGCGGGCGTCCCGAGCCGGCGCCAGACGTCGGCTTCGGCCTCGTGATACTGGGTTCGCGCCTCGGCCTCGGCGGCACGGGCTCGGGCGGCAGAGGCCTCGGCCCCGGACACCTGCTCCTCGCGGCGCTGGCGGGCGAGCTCGCGGGCGTGGACGGCGGCGGCCCGGGCGCGCTTGGCCGCCCGTGCCGCAGCCAGGGCCGTCTGCTCCGCGAGGTCGGCGATCTCCTCCGCGCCCACCGCGTTCATCTCGGCCTGCTCCGCGGACTCGGTGGCGACCTCGGCAAGGCGTTGGGTGAGCTCGGCGGCGCGCGTTGCCTCTCGCCACGCCGCGAGCAGTTCAGCGGTCGTCACGGGTTCGTCGAACAGCCTCCTCAGGTTGGGTGTCTCGGGTTCGCTGGAGAGCAGGTTCGCCAAACGATCTTGCATCCGCATGAACGAATCGATGCGGATGATCGAAGCGTGATTGATGTGAGGTTCCGGCCCGGGTCGCGGCGCCCCGGTCCCGTCCGTTGCGCCCTGCGGATCGACCACGGCCATCGACATCCGCCCCGTCGCGATCGGTCGTAGCGGCCGGTGTGGCGTCAGTCGGACGCCCGCCCATCGCACGGACAAGGAGACCCCCAGTGCCCACCTATCTCGACATCCATGACCTGCCCGGCGTCAAGGCCCAGGACGTCGCCGGCGCCCACGCGGCCGACGTCCGCGTCCAGGGTTCCTACGGCGTGGACTACAAGCACTACTGGGTCGACGAGGAGGCCGGCAAGGTCTTCTGCCTCGTCGACGCCCCCGATCGCGACACCGCCACCCGGGTCCACCGCGAGGCCCACGGCCTCGAGGCCGAGACCCTCCACGAGGTCCTCCAGGGGGCCTGATCCACGCCCGGCCGCGGCCGGGCTCGACATCGGGGTGACGGACCGGCGCTCGTGACCGGGCGCCGGTTCGTCGCGTCCTGCGCCTCACGACAGGCCGTGCCGGCCCGGACCGACACGGGCCTGCAACGCCGTGCCCCCCGGCGCGAGGCGCCCGCCTCACCCGCCCGGCGGTACACCGGAGGTCCACGTACCGGAGGACCATTCCATGGCAACCCTGACCGAGAAGAAGCGCGACAACCTGCCCGACTCGAAGTTCGGCCTGCCCGACGAGCACAAGTACCCGATGCCGGACAAGTCCCACGCGCGGAACGCCAAGGCGCGCGCCTCGCAGCAGGAGAAGAAGGGCAACCTGACCGACAGCGAGAAGGACAAGATCGACCGCAAGGCCGACCGGATCCTCGACAAGTAGCCGGTCCCGCCCATCGATCGCGAGCCCGCCCGGCCAGACCGGGGCGGGCTCGCATGATTCCGGGCGGACGCGCCGCGCGCGGCCTCGCCGGACCCTCGATCCGGCGTCGGGCTCGCTCCTGGCGTACGATCCGACGGCAGCCCACCCGCGGAGGATCGGCATGGCCGACGACGACATCTTCGGACGGATCAACGCCCTCTCCGACGAGGAGGAGGCCCTCTGGGAGCACGCCGGCGACGGCCACGGCCTGACAGCCGAGGAACACGAGCGGCTCGAGGCGATCAAGGTCGAGCTCGACCGGGCCTACGACCTCCTCCACCAGCGCGCCGCGCGGCGCGCCGCCGGGCTCGATCCTCGCGAGGCGGCAGCCCGGCCCGCCGACATCGTCGAGCGCTACCAGCAGTAGGCGGCGCGGTCCACGGTATCGAGGTTTCGGGCGGCCTCCGCGCCGGCGCGCGTCAGGCCGGCGCTGCCCCGTTGCCGTTGGCCGGCGCCGCGGCCCGGTTCCTCGCCATCCAGCCGGCCAGCAGCCCGCTCCGCGGTCCGAAGAGCAGCGCGACGAGGAAGAACAGCGTCTCGATCAGGACGATCGACGCGCCCGACGCGAGGTTCGCGTAGAAGCTCAGGTACAGCCCGCTGACCGCGGCCACCGTGGCGAAGGCCGAGGCGAGGAGCATCAGGCGCTCGAACCGCACGACGAGCAGCTGGGCGGTGGCGGCCGGGGTCACGAGCATCGCGACGACCATGACGATCCCGACCGCCTGGATGCTCACGACGATCGTGACGCCGAGGAGGGCGAGGAGGAGGTACTCCAGGCCGGCCACCGGCAGCCCGGAGGCGGCGGCACCGAATGGGTCGAACGTCGCGAACAGGAGCTCCTTGCGGATGAGGATCACGATCGCCAGGACGATCGCGCCGAGGACCGCGACCTGGACGAGGTCGCCGACCCCGATCCCGAGGACGTTGCCGAGGAGGTATCCGAGCAGGTCCGCGACGTAGTTCTTGATCGTCGAGAAGAGGACGATGCCGAGCGCGAACGTCCCGGCGAACAGGACCCCGACGGTCGTGTCGAAGCGGAGCCGGCCGCGGCGCGAGACGAAGCCGATCGCGAGCGCGGTCCCGACCGAGGCGACCGCGCCACCGAGGTACAGCGGCAGGCCGAGCATGAACGCGATCACCAGGCCCGGGAACGCGGCGTGGCTCACGGCGTCGCCGATGAAGGCGAGGCCCTTGAGGACCACGAACGTGCCCATGACCGCGCAGACGATCCCGATGAGGATCGCCGCCACGAGGCCGCGCTGCATGAAGCCGTAGGCCAGCGGATCGGCGAAGAACCCGACGACGTCCATCAGTGGCTGCCCTCGTGGAAGTGCGGCTCGCCGGCCGGCGCCTGGTCGTGGTGGTGGGCGTCGTCGAGGACGAGGCGGTCGCCGTCGCCGGGCAGGACGAGGACGTGCCCGCCGTACGTGTCGGACAGGAGCTGCCGGTCGAGGACCATCTCGGCCGGTCCGGTCGCCACGATCCGGCCGTTGACGAAGGCGGCCTGGTGGAACCGCTGGGCGGCGCAGATCAGGTCGTGGGTCGAGGCGATGACGGTCTTGCCGGCCCGCGCCTCCGCCTCGAGGACGTCCATCAGCTCTTCCTGCGTCTTCGCGTCGACGCCGGTCACCGGCTCGTCGAGGAGGTACACCTCCGGCTCCGCGGCGAGGGCGCGGGCGAGGAAGACCCGGCGGCGCTGGCCGCCCGACAGCATCCCGATCTGGCGGTCGAACTGGTCGTGCATCCCGACCTTCTGGAGGGCCGCCCCGACGACGTGATGGTCGTGGTGGCCCGGGCGCCGGCCGAACCCGAGGCGGGCATAGCGACCCATCATCGCGACCTCGCCGACGGTCACCGGGAAGTCCCAGTCGACGGCCTCGGCCTGGGGCACGTAGGCGATCGAGCGAGCCTCCACCCCCGGCGGCGAGCCGAGGACCGAGATCGTGCCGGCATCCGGCCGGAGCAGGCCCGCGATCAGCTTGAGCAGCGTGCTCTTGCCGGCGCCGTTCGGGCCGATGACCGCGAGCAGCGACCCGGCCCGAACGGTGAGGCTCACGTCGGCGAGGGCGATTCGGCGGCCGTAGCCGGCGGTCACGTGGTCGAGGACGACCGAAGGATCGCCGGGCGGGACGACCGCCCGGGTCGCGTGGGCGGACCGTCCTGCCGAAGCCGGCTCGACCGGGAGGGGGGCGGCGGGGATGCTCAACGGAGGGCCTCCACGATCTGCTGCATGTTCCAGCGCATCAGGCCGAGATAGCTGTCGGCCGGGGACGGTCCGAGGGCGTCGTTGTAGAGCGTCGTGACGACGTGCTCGACGCCTGCCTCCTCGGCCAGGGTCTGGGCGAGCTTGGGGTTGAACTGGGCCTCGGAGAAGACGGCGTGGACGCCCGTCGCCCGGACCTGCTCGACGAGCGCGGCGAGCTCCGCAGCCGTCGGCTCCTGGCCGACGTTGGCGACGACGACGCCGACGAGCTCGAACCCGAAGTGACGAGCGAAGTACGGGAACGCGTCGTGGAAGGTGACGAGCTTGCGGTTCGCCGGGGGGATCGTGGCGACCTGCGCAGTCAGCTCCGCGTCGAGCGCGTCGAGTTGCGTCGCGTAGGCGGCCGCGTTCGCCTGGAAGGTCGGGCGATCGGCGGGGGCGAGCGCGGCCAGCGACTCGACGATCTTCGGCAGGTAGCCGTCCCGGACGATCGTGGGATCGAGCCAGAAGTGGGGGTTCGGCTCGCCGTCGACGTCGATCGTCGGCAGCCCGTCGCCGAGCACGAGCCGCGGCGTCGTCCCGCCCGTCCCCGAGGCCAGGAGGCGGTCGAGGAAGTCGTCGAGCCCGACGCCGTTCGAGACGATCAGCTGGGCGTCGGCGAGGCTCCGCGCGTCGTCCGGCTTCGGCTCGTAGTCCTCCGGCCCGACCCCGGGCGGGATGATCGAGTGGACGTTCGCCCGGGTTCCGGCGACCGCCCGGACGATGTCGGCGAAGACCGACGTCGTGGTGACGACGCGGAGGGCGTCCGGATCGGCCGTTGGGCCGGTCGAGCCGGGCGCCGTTGCCGCCGGGGCCGTGCAGGCGCTCACGGCGAGCAGGACGAGGACGACCGGCGCGAGGAACGCAGTGCGACTCAGTCTCAGTGCTTGGCGGACGAGGCGCGGTTCGCGGCGGTCGGTCATGTCACGCGTCCGTTGCGCTATGGTCGGTTGCCCGCGCCTGGCAATGGCGACACAGGCCGAACATCTCGAGGCGGTGGCTGTCGATCCGGAAGCCCGTCCGGTCCTCGATCCGGCGGACAGCCTCGGCCAGGCCCTCGTCCGCGACCTCGGCGGTCCGGCCGCAGCGGGAGCAGACGACGTGATGATGGTGAACCGGCGCGCAGGCGACGTAGGTGTGCTCGCCCGACGGCAGGTCGAGCCGCTCCACGACCCCGAGCTCGATCATCAGGTCGAGCGCCCGGAAGAGCGTCGCCCGGCCGATCCGGAGGCCGCGCTGGCGGCTGGCCGCGGCCAGCTCCGAGGCGGTGAAATGACCGTCGAGGTCGACGACGAGGTCGGCCAGCGAGCGGCGCGGGCTCGTCAGGCGGTAGCCGGCCGTGTCGAGGGCGCGGACGATCGGGTTGCTGTGCTCCACCCTTCGATCATGCCGTCCGACCCGTCGCGTGTCAAGACTGAGTCTCAATAACCACGCGTGGGCCCACCCGGAGGTCAGCGGGTCAGCGTCACCTTGCGCAGGCCGGGTGGCGCATCGGGGTCGTAGCCGCGCCGGCGGGCGACCGCCTCGGCGAGCAGCTGGCCGGGCAGGATGGTCGCGAGCGACGCGAGGCCCTCGGGCAGGTCGCCAGGGATCGGCAGCGAGATGACCCGCGCCGGATCGAGGCCCGCCGGGACGGCACTCGCCGCCCCCGCCCCGCCGATCACCCACGGCGCGCTCCGACTGGCCAGAGCGGCCACGATCCCCTCGTCCACGAGCGGGCCCATGCGGCCGTCCGGCCGGATCGCGAGGATCGGGACCTCCGGACCGGTCAGGACGACCGGACCGTGGCTGAAGTCGGCCGAGGAGTAGCCCTCGGCGAACAGCCGGCTCGTCTCCTTGAGCTTCAGGGCCGTCTCGAGCGCCGTCGGGTACTCGAAGCCGCGGCCGATGACGATCGAGCGCTCGGATGCCGCGAACTCGGCGACGATCGGGGCGTCGTCATGGATCGCGTCCTCGGCGACGGACAACGTGTCGCCGAGGACGCCGGGCATCCGCATGATGGCGCCGCGCAGGGCGGGTGACGGGGCGAGCAGCGAGACAAGGGCCGCGCCCGCCGCCAGCTGCGCGACGTACGACTTCGTCGCCGCGACCGACCGCTCCTCCCCCGCCCGGCAGTCGATCACGTGCTCGGCGGCCGCGGCGAGCGGCGAGCCGGCGTCGTTGACGATGGCGACCGTGACGGCGCCGCCGGCCCGCGCCGCGTCGAGGACCGCGATCAGGTCCGGCGAGCGGCCCGACTGGGAGACCGCGACGACGAGGCCGCCGCGCCAGCGCAGCTCGGCGCCGTAGATCGTGACCGTCGAGGGGGCGGCCATCCCGGCCGGGATCCCGAGCTCGGTCTCGATCAGGTAGCGGAGATGGATCGCCGCGTGATCGCTCGTCCCCCGGGCGACGAGGCTGACCCACGCTGGATCGGCTGCCCGGATCGCGGCGGCGGCCCGCTCGATCTCGGGGCCGCCGTCGGCAAGGAGCCGGGCGACCGCGTCGGGAGTCGCCTCGATCTCGCGGCGCATCGCCGTCCGGCGCGGTCCGCCGCCCGGCGGCTCCATCGCCCTCATCCCTCGGGGAAGAACCGCGGCAGCCAGCGGGCGTTGGCCTCGAACACCGCGTCGAGGATCTCGTCCGCCCGGTCCGGGTCGCCGGCCAGGGGGTTGGCCGCGATCGCCGCCCGGGCGATGGCGCGGTCCCCGGATTGGGCGGCACGGACGGTGAGCCGCTCGTAGGCCTTGATCCGGCTGACGAGCTCGAACTGAGCCGGCGTCAGGGGCGCCTGCGGGATCGGGTGGGCGCCATCGCGGTCGATCCGGGCCGGCACCTCGACGACATCGGCGTCGGCAAGCCCCGGGAGCGTGCCGTCGTTCCGGACGTCGACGACCTGGATGTCGCCGCGGCCGTCGCTCAGCGACGCGATCAGCTGGGCGGCGGCCTCGCTGTAGAACGCCCCGCCGCGATGCTCGAGGAGCTCGGGCTTCGTGTCGAGAGTGGGGTCGCGATAGAGCTCGAGGAGGTCGCGCTCGATCGTCATCACCTCCTCGGCCCGGGTCGTCTGGGTCCGCGCCTCGGCCACGACTCCCGCCTCGTCATCGTAGTAGCGCAGGTAGTACGACGGGATCGCCCGGTCGGCGAGGAGCCGCTCGGGCGCGATGTGGACGTCGGCCGCAAGCTCGGCCCCATCGGCCAGGACCTCCTCGAGGCGATCGACGCCGTCGACCCGGACCGCCCGGATCCAGGTGAGGTGGTTGAGCCCGACCTGCTCGAGCTCGACCCGCTCCGGCTCGACGCCGAACCGGGCGGCGAAGCGGCGCTGGAACCCGATCGCGACGTTGCACAGGCCGATGCTCCGGTGGCCGGCATCCGACAGGGCCTGGGTGACGATCCCGACGGGGTTCGTGAAGTCGACGATCCAGGCGCCCGGCGCGGACCGCCGGGCGACCGCCTCAGCGAGCTCGAGGACGACCGGCACGGTCCGGAGCGCCTTGGCGAATCCCCCGACGCCGACGGTCTCCTGGCCGATCAGGCCGAAGCGAGGCGGCATCGTCTCGTCGCCGAGGCGGGCGCGCTGGCCGCCGACGCGGAGCTGGACCAGGACGAAATCTGCCCCGTCGATCGCCGCATCACGATCCGTCGTCTGGAGGACGCGGCCTGCCCAGCCCTGGCGGGCCAGCATCCGCTCCGCGAGGCCGCCGACGATCGCCAGCCGCTCGGGGTCGATGTCGAGGAGCGCGATCTCGTCGACGGCGACGCGGTCGGTGCGGCGGGCGAAGCCGTCGACCAGCTCCGGGGTGTACGTGCTGCCGCCACCGACCACTGCCAGCTTGAGGCCCATTGGCTCCTCGCTCGGTCCGCTGCCAGCGGCCCGGGATGCGGTCGGGCTTGACAGATTGCTTATAACGTTATCAGCATTCATCCGTCGCGCAACCCAGTCCCCCGCGACGCACGAAGGCCGCGTCGCAGCCCGGCGAACCATCGCAAAGCCCGTCCAGGATCGTCCAACGAGGTCTCCCGCTCGATGGCCCGTTTCCGACTCGAGCTCGGTCCCGTCCCGCTGCACCACCAGGTCTATCTCGACCTGCGGGCGGCCCTCGACGACGGCGAGTGGCGCCCCGGCGATCTCCTCCCGCCGGAGCGCCAGCTCGCCGTCCGCTACGGCTGCAGCCTGATCACGGTCCGGCGGGCGCTGTCCGAGCTGACCCGCGAGGGCCGGATCCAGCGGACCCGCGGCCGGGGCACGACGGTCCTGCCGCCGCGGATCGAGCGCGATTTCGGCGGCACACTCAGCTTCACCGAGGAGATGCAGGACCGCGGCCTGGACCCGGAGACGCGCCTGATCGGCGCCCGACCTGAATCGGCCGGCGAGGTCGTCGCGGCGGCGCTCGGGATCGAGGCCGGCTCGCCGACGATGTACGTCGAACGGCTGCGGGTCGCCGGCGGCGAGCCGCTCCTGCTCGAGCAGGTCCACCTGCCGGCAGAACGATTCCCGGGCCTCCTCGCATCGGACCTCGAGCACGGCTCGCTCTACGACCTGCTGACCGCCCGCTACGGGACACGGATCGCCCGCGCTCGCGAGGCGCTCGAGCCGGTCCTGCTCCGCGCCCGCGAGGCGCGCCTCCTCGCCCAGCGGCCGCGTACGCCGGCCCTCCTGATTGAGGGGATCGCCTTCGGCGAGGACGGCGCCCCGGTCGAGTTCGCCCGGAGCTACGTCCGCGGCGACCGGACCCGCTACTACGTCGAGCGGGTCGTCGTCCGGGCGAGCTGGCAGACCGATCCCGACGTGACGAGCGAAGCGGGCGACGGCGCCCGCCGGACCACGACCGTACCCACCGGCTGACCGGCCAGATCGCACAGGAGGAGGAGCCATGCCCGCGCGACCATTCCGTCCCGGCGTCCTGATCGTCGTGTTCGCCTTGCTGGCGGGTGCGTGCGGCGGCACGACGGCGACCAACCCGCCGGCATCCGGCTCGACGCCGTCGGCCGCGCCCACGACCGCCGCTGCCTCCACGCCGCCGGCGTCCAAAGGCCCCGCCACCGTGCCGCCCGGCGGCCCGGTCGAGATCCGCTGGTACTGCTGCCTCGGCGGGGGCGAGGCGCCGGAGCAGAAGACGGTCGAGGACAAGGTCGTCTCCGACTTCAACGCCAGCCACGCGAACATCCACGTCACGTTCGAGGTCGTCACCTACGAGGGCAATGCCTCCAACGAGTCGCTCGCCACCGAGCTCCAGGCCGGCAATGGGCCCGACGTCGTCGGCCCGGTCGGGATCGGCGGCGCCAACGCCTTCAAGGGCCAGTGGCTGGACCTCGCCCCGCTGATCGCAAAGAACAACTACGACCTGTCGGGCTTCCCCGAGAGCGTCGTCGACATCTACAAGCTCGACGAGGGCCAGGTCGGGATCCCGTTCGCGATCTACCCGTCGGCCCTCTTCTACCGGAAGAGCGCGTTCGAGGAGGTCGGCCTGAACGAGCCGCCCCACAAGTACGGCGAGAAGTACACGATGCCCGACGGCTCGCAGGTCGACTGGACCTACGACGTCGCCCGCGACCTCGGCAAGAAACTGACCGTCGACAAGAACAACAAGGACGCCACCCAGGCCGGCTTCGACCCGAAGAAGATCCGCCAGTGGGGCTTCGAGCTCCAGCGTGACGATCTCCGCGGCACCGGCGCCTACTTCGGTGCAGGCTCCCTCTCGACCGGTGCCGACGGCAGGACGGTCCAGGTCCCGGACGCCTGGGCGGCCGGCTGGAAGTACCTCTACCAGTCGATCTGGACCGACCACAGCTCGATGACCGGACCGCAGTTCGAGAGCAAGGACCTGAACCCGAACGACTACCCGTTCTTCACCGGGAACGTCGCGATGAGCGAGAACTTCCTGTGGTCGACGTACGGCCTCGCCGATGTCGACGACTGGGACATGGCCGCGATCCCGGCCTACAACGGGACGCAGACCTCGGTCCTGAACGCCGACACGTTCCGGATCCTGAAGTCGACCAAGCACCCCGACGAGGCATTCGAGTTCCTGAGCTACCTCCTCGGCGACGCCTCGGCGGATCTGCTGACCGCGTACGGCGGTTTCCCGGCCCGGACGGCCGACCAGCCGGCCGGGATCCAGGCCCTCCAGGCACAGTTCAAGAACCAGGTCGACTGGCAGGTCGCGGTCGACGGCGCGGGCTTCCCGGACAACCCGAACTTCGAGTCGTGGATGCCCGCCTACAACGAGAGCCTCGGCCTCGTCGGGTCGGGCGGCAAGTACCTGACCCGCTGGACGACGATGCCAGGGCTCGACATGGACCAGGAGATCAGCAAGCTGAAGACCGATCTCCAGGCGATCTGGGACAAGACGCACTGACCGACCAACGGACCGAACCGTCGCCGCCCGCCGTCCCGGCGGGCGGCGGCCCGATACCCCGAGGACCTGATTGGCTGCGATCCCGCTCCAACCCGTCAAGCGCTCGACGACCGGCCGGCGGGGGATCCGCCCGCCGTCCCTCGGGCGGTCGCCGCTCGCCCGGCGCGAGGCGCGCTGGGGCCTGATCTTCCTCTCGCCTTGGATCATCGGCTTCTTCGCGTTCACGTTCCTGCCGATGCTCGCTTCGCTCGCGTTCAGCCTGACGAACCTGAGCCTCGCCCAGGAGGAGCCCCTGACGTTCGTCGGGTTGCGCAACTACGAGGCGATGCTCCACGACACCCAGGTCTGGGAATCGCTCGGTAACACGCTCCGCTTCGCGGCCTTCAACCTGCCGATCGCGATCATCATCCCGTTCGTCGTGGCGCTCGTCCTGAGCAGCCCGTCGCTGCGGGCGAGCGGGCTGTTCCGGACGCTGTTCTTCCTGCCGTACGTGATCCCGTTCGTCTCAGGTGTCCTCGCCTGGCAGGGAATGCTGAACATCGAGACCGGCTGGGTCGACGGCTTCCTTCGCCTCATCGGCGTCCAGGACCCGCCGAACTGGCTCGAGGAGCCGTCGCTCGTCTACCCGAGCCTGATCTTCATCGGTCTGTGGGGGATCGGCGCGGGCGTGATCGTCAACCTCGCCGGCCTGCGAGCCGTCCCGACCGAGCTGTACGACGCGGTCCACATCGACGGCGGCGGCTACTGGTCGTCGCTGCGCAACGTGACCCTGCCGATGATGTCGCCGGTCATCTTCTACTCGTTGATCCTCGGCCTCGTCGACGTCCTCCAGTACTTCCTCGTCCCGCTCGTCCTGTACAACGGCTCGGGCGAGCCGGCCGGGACGACGCTCTTCTTCAACCTCCTCCTCTACAAGACCGCATTCGGCTACCAGAACTTCGCGTACGGCTCGGCGATGGCCTGGCTCCTGTTCGGGATGACCCTCGCCGTCACGCTCCTCGTCTTCCGGAGCGCGCGCCGTTGGGTCTTCTACGCCGGGGACCGGTGAGCTCGTGAGGCTCTTCGCCCGCGCCGCACCCCTGCCCTACGCCCCGCGCCGGCGCCGGATCAAGCCCCGCGACGCCACCCGCTCGTTCGCCCTGACGCTGATCGTCGTCGCGGTCCTGGCCGTGTTCCTGTCGCCGATCCTGCGCG
The DNA here is from genome assembly GCA_963710105.1 of uncultured Chloroflexia bacterium. Lineage (GTDB taxonomy): Bacteria > Chloroflexota > Limnocylindria > Limnocylindrales > CSP1-4 > CF-46. The sequence goes on along the minus strand of CAVPYV010000001.1, from coordinate 669,173 downwards.
CGGTCGCGGTCTCGCTCCGAACGCCCGATCAGGTCGGCAAGCTCGATTCGCCGATCTACCCGGCGACCTATGCCACGTTCGACTACCAGGGGAAGACGTACGACGTCTACGACGTGCCGATCGACGGGTCCGTCCGCCAGCTCGCCCTCGTCAAGAAGGGGCGCGAGTCCAGCGACTTCGTCGATCCGGCCAACGCGGCAGCCGGCCTCGTCACCTGGCAGGGTTCGTACCGCGCGCTGAGTCGGTCATGGACGTTCGCCCCGCAATGGTCGAACTACGGCGACGTCTGGGACCAGATCAACTATCCGCGGCTGCTCTTCAACACCGTCGTCCTTGCGCTGATCGGGATGGTCGGGACGCTCGTGTCGTGCACGCTGGTCGCGTACGGCTTCGCCCGGTTCCGCTTTCCGGGGCGGAGCGCGCTCTTCACGCTCCTGATCGCCACGATCTTCCTGCCGTACGTCGTGACGATCATCCCGACCTACACCGTATTCCTCAAGCTCGGCTGGGTCGGGACCTGGCTGCCGCTCCTCGTGCCGACGTTCTTCGCCAACGCCTACGACGTCTTCCTCCTCCGTCAGTACCTCCTGACGATCCCGCGGGAGATGGACGAGGCAGCCGCGATCGACGGCGCGAGCCCGTTCCGGACGCTCATCTCGGTCATCGTCCCGCAGGCGTGGCCCGCGATCATCGCCGTCGGGATCTTCCACGTCGTCTATGCCTGGAACGACTTCCTCGCGCCGCTCATCTATCTCTCGACCAAGCCGGACCTCCAGCCCCTCGCGGTCGGGCTGGCCCACTTCAACACGCTCCACTACCGCAACCAGGCCTATATCCAGGCGGGGACGCTTATGACGATGGTCATCCCGGTCCTGCTGTTCCTGTTCTTCCAGCGGTTCTTCACGCGGGGAATCGTGATCAGCGGCGTCGAGAAGTAGCGCAGAATCGAGCGATGACCGAGCCGCTCGCGGGCACACCGTTCCGGGTCGCGCTGACCTTCGACGCGGAGCACCCCGACCGGCCGCACCGGCCGGGCGTCACGGCCGGGATCCTCGAGGTCCTCGCCGAGCGGCGCGTCCCGTCGACCTGGTTCCTCCAGGGTCGATGGGTGGAATCCGACCCGGAGCTCGCCCGCCGGGTCGCCGCCGACGGGCACCTGGTCGGCAACCACAGCTTCTACCACGCCCGGCTGCCGCTCCTGACCGACGACGGGATCGCGACCGACGTCGGCGAGGCTGAGCAGGTGATCCGCGAGACGACGGGCGTCGATCCGCGTCCGTGGTTCCGCTGCCCGTTCTCGGCCGGGGCCGACGCTCCGCGGGTGCTCGGGATCCTGGCCGGCCTCGGCTACCGCGACGTCGGCGCGGACGTCGTGCTCGACGATTGGGAGCCCGCGCGGAGCGGCCCGGTCCTGGCCGCGGCGGCGCTCCGCGAGACCCCTGCCGTCGGCGACGGCGCGGTCGTCCTCTTCCACGCCTGGCCGCCGGGAACCCTCGATGCGCTGCCCGGGATCGTCGACGGCCTGCGCGGGCTCGGGGCGGACTTCGTCCGCGTCGATGCCCTCGAGGGGTTCGCCGGCCGGGCCGGCAATGAGTCATCCGGCTCGTGACCCGACCGGCGGTCGTGGCCGTCGACGGCGGCAACTCGAAGGCCGACGTCGCCCTCGTGGCGGCCGACGGGTCCCTCCTCGGGGCAGCCCGCGGCGGGACGATCTCCCACCAGGCGGTGCCGATCGAGGTCGCGACCCGGCGGCTCGAGGGCCTGATCGAGGCGGCCCGCGGCGCCGACCTGACCGCAACCGGACGGGCCGCGATCGCCGTCCACTGCCTTGCCGGCGCCGACTACCCGAGCGACGTCCGCCTGCTCGAGCGGGCGTTCGCGGCCCCCGCCCCGGCCGATCGGACCATCGTCCTGAACGACACGTTCGCCGCGCTGCGGGCCGGCGCCACGCGGCCGTGGGGGATCGCCCTGATCTGCGGCCAGGGGATCAACGCGGCTGCCGTCGGGGTGGACGGTCGGCGGGTCCGCTTCGCCGGCGTCGGAGACGTCGCCGGCGACTGGGGCGGCGGCAGCTCGGTCGGAATGGCCGGGCTGGGCGCCGCCGTGCGGGCGCGGGACGGCCGCGGACCACGGACGGCCCTCGAGACGACGATCCCGGCGTCGGTCGGGCTTCGCCGGCCGGAGGCGGTGACCCACGCCTTCTACACCGGACGGCTCGACGAGCGACGGGTCGGCGAGCTCGCTCCGGTCGTCTTCGCCACCGCGGGCGCCGGCGACCCGGTCGCGCGCGCGATCGTCGATCGCCTCGCCGACGAGCTGGTCACGATGGCGGCGGCCCTCGCCCGCCGGGCGAGCCTCGTCCGGCGCGCGCCGGAGGTCGTTCTCGCGGGCGGCGTGTTCCGGACCGCCGACACCGCCTTCCACGACCGACTCGTCGCGGGAATTCGGCAGCGGCTGCCTGGTGCGCGCATCGCCCGACTGGCCGTGCCGCCGGTCGTCGGGGCGGCCCTGATCGGGCTCGACGAGCTGGCTGGCGGCAGCGTCGCCCCTCGAGCCGAGGCACGGATCCGGGCCGCGCTCGATGATTGGAACGCCACACCGGTCGTTGTCACGCCGTCGTAGCACCGTCCGGCCCGCAACCCCTGTGCCGCGCGGCCGGGCGATGGCATCCTTCCCCCAGACGACCCATCCCCTCCGGAGTCCCACGTGTACGACGCCCCTCGCCCGCAGCGCGCCCGGATCCAGGATGCGGCGGTGCGAACATCCCCCTCGACCGCGGGCTGGCTCGCCATCGCGATCTGGGCGGTATTCGTCATCCTGGCCGTCCTCGCGACCGTCGGCGCGGTCGGCGCGTTTTCCAGGTTCACGAGCGGCCTCGAGCGGCCGACCGACGACCTCCTGAACAAGATCACGTTCAGCCAGCAGTCGGTCATCTACGATCGGAACGGGGTTGAGCTCGCCCGCTTCGGGGGCGAGAAGCGCGAGCCCGTCGCCTTCGCCGACATCCCGCCGATCGTGATCGACGCCCAGGTCGCGGTCGAGGACAAGACGTTCTGGGACAACGCCGGCTTCGACCCGCTCGCGATCCTGTCGGCCGGGATCGACAGCCTCCGCGGCAACAGCCGGGGGGCGTCGACGATCACCCAGCAGCTCGTCCGCCAGCGCCTCCTCGACCCGAAGCTGGTCCAGGACCCGAACCGGACGATCGAGCGGAAGATCAAGGAGATCGTCCAGTCGATTCGCCTGACCCAGGCGTTCCCGGGCGTCGAGGGCAAGCAGAAGATCATCGCCGCCTACCTCAACCAGAACTACTACGGGAACCAGACGTACGGCGTGAAGGCCGCGGCCGAGACGTACTTCGGCCATCCGCTCGCCGAGGTCAACCCGGCCGAGGCGGCGACCCTGGCCGGCCTCGTCAAGTCGCCCTCGAACTACGACCTCGTCCGGAACGCGGTCGCCGGTTGCGACGAGCCCGACCCCGAGGATCCGGAGAAGTGCCTCGGCAAGACGACCCTCGAGGTCCCCGCCGACGCCCCGATCGTCGTCCGCCGCAACCAGATCCTCGATCTTCTCGCGCAGGGGCGGACCGTCCTGTCCGGGGACCAGTACAGCCCCGCCCAGCTCGAGGCCGCCAGGAGCGAGCCGGTCGTCGTCGCCCCCCAGACGGTCCCGCGCTGGATCGCCCCGCACTTCGTCTGGGCCGTCCTCCAGGAGCTCGGCGACAAGGTCTGCGGCGTCGACGTGCCGACCTGCGACGCGCTCGAGGCGGGCGGCCTGACGGTCACGACGACCCTCGACACGAAGATCCAGGCGATCGCCGAGCGCTGGGTCCAGGCGGCCGCGGTCGTGCCGAACAGCAAGAATCCGGCCGCCACGGCGAAGGCCCTGAAGCTGCCCTCCTACGCCGCCTGGATGAAGAACCTGCGCGGCAAGGACATCAACAACGGGGCGCTCGTCGCGATCGACTACCAGACCGGCGAGCTGATCGCCTACGTCGGCAGCGCGAACTACTACGCCGCGAAGAGCACGCCCCAGTTCCAGGCGAAGTACGACGTCATCGGCAGCGGCTACCGCCAGCCGGGCTCCGCCTTCAAGCCGTTCAACTACCTGACCGCGATCGACGACAAGAAGCTGACCGCAGGCTCCATGCTGATGGACACCGCGACCGACTTCGGCGGCAACTACACCCCGTCGGACGCGGACAACCTCGAGCGCGGGCCGGTCCGGGTCCGGACGGCGCTCCAGTTCTCGCTGAACATCCCGTCGGTCAAGGCCGCCACGATCAACAGCCCGGATCACGTGTTCGCCCGGGCAACCGACTTCGGGATGGTCTTCCAGACGAACTCGGGAAATGCCCCCCTGTCGATCGCGCTCGGGGTCCAGGAGGTCCGCCCGGTCGACCTCGTGACCGCCTACGCCACGCTCGCCAACGGCGGCAGGAAGCTCGGCCACACGACGATCCTGAGCGTCCGCGACCAGTCGGGCACCGACGTGATCCCGCCCTACATCCCGCCGGCGGGCGACCAGGTGGCCAGCCCCCAGGCGGCGTGGATCGTGACCGACATCCTGTCCGGCAACACCAACCCCAAGGTCAACCCGTTCTGGGGCAAGTTCGCCCTGACCGGCCCGGACAAGGCCCGCCGCCCGGCGACCCTCAAGACCGGCACGAACAACGACGCGAAGGATCTCAACGCCTACGGCTTCATCGCACCACCGACCGAGGCCGGCCGGGCGAAGGGCGAATACGCCCTCGCGGTCGGGGCCTGGAACGGCAACAGCGACAACACGCCGGTGTCCACGCCGAAGAAGCCCGTCTTCTCGATCGACGTCAGCACCTACGTCTGGCAGGGCTTCCTCCAGGAGGCGACGAAGACCTGGGAGGTCAACGACTTCGCCCAGCCCGACGGACTCACCCAGGCGAAGATCGACCCGTTCACCGGGCTCCGCCCACAGGCCGGCGCCAAGGCGATCGACGAGTGGTTCATCGCCGGGACGGAGCCGAAGGACTCGATCCCCGAGGGCGCCTGCGGCCAGGCCGTCCTCGACTCGCCCGGCGTCTACGAGCACAACTACCCGAACTGGATGACCGCCGACCTCGATTGGCTGAACCGGGCGAAGCGCGGGCCGGGCACGGCCGGCGGGGTCAACAAGACCCGGACCACGTACTTCTACAACAGCGCGTTCCAGCCGTACGGCCGGTCCTGGGGAGCGCTCGTGGAGGGTCATGGCTGCTCGGCGCCGAGCCCGTCGGTGACCTGCTACCCGGTGCCGACGCCGGACGCGAGCGGCCTGATCCCCTCGTTCGTCGTCCCCTCGGCGGACCCGTCGTCGAACATCGTCTACGAGCCGTGCGCGACCCCGAGCTCCCTGCCGAGCGAATCGCCCAGCGTGGAGCCGTCGGTCGAGGTCAGCTCGCCGCCATCCGAGCCCACCGTGACGCCGACGCCGACGGCCGCGCCGACGCCGACGCCGACCGCGGCCCCGACCCCTCCGCCGACCGCCCCGCCGACGCCGCCACCGCCGACCCCGACCCCGGCAACGTCGGCGGCCGCCCAGCCCAGCGCGGCGCCCTGACGTCGCGACGCGGCCCGCGGCGGCCCGCCGCGGGCCGCGCGGTGACGCGCGCTGACGGGGCGTCAAGCTGTGACGGGCGTGGCGCCGGGGTTAGGATCGTTCCGTGGACCGCTCGCCCCTCGTCCCGGACCGGATCGACCTGAACGCCGACGTCGGTGAATTGTTCGGACCGTGGCCGATGGGCGCGGACGCCGAGCTGATCCCGCTCGTCAGCAGCGTCAACATCGCCTGCGGAGCGCACGCCGGCGATCCCGCGACGATGCTGCGAACCGCCGCGCTCGCCCGGGCCCACGGCGCCGTGGTCGGCGCCCATCCCGGCTACCCGGATCTCGCGGGCTTCGGGCGGCGCGACCTCGACATGACGGCCGACGACCTGCGTGCCTCGCTCATCGTGCAGGTCGGCGCGATCCAGGCCGCCGCGCGCGTGGCCGGGGCGATCGTCCGCCACGTGAAGCCGCACGGCGCCCTCTACAACCGGGCGGCCGGCGACCCGGAGCTGGCCGTCACGATCGCGGAGGCGATCCGCGATCTTGATCCGAGTCTCATCCTCGTCGGCCTGGCGGGATCGGCGTCGATCGCGGCCGGCCGCGCGGCGGGTCTGGCGGTGGCCGAGGAGGCGTTCGCCGATCGCCGCTACGAGGCCGACGGCGCGCTCCGCTCGCGGCTCCTGCCCGGGGCGCTCCTCGGACCCGACGAGGCGGCCGAGCAGGCGGTCGGGATCGCCCGCGACCGGACCGTCCGGGCGGAGGGCGGCTCGACGCTGGCGATCCGGGCGGACACGATCTGCATCCACGGCGACAGCCCCGGCGCGGTCGCGATCGCCCGGGCGGTGGTCGCCGCCCTGGGCCGGGCCGGAATCCGGGTCGCGGCCGGGGCCGGCGATGCCTGACCGGACGACGATCGAGCCGTTCGGCGACGCCGCGCTGCTGGTCTCGCTCGGCGCCGTCGCCGACGGCGGGCTCGTGGAGCGTGGGCGGGCGATCGCCGCCGCCGTCGACGCGGCTCGCGCCGGCGCGACCGCGATCGGCCGGCCCATCGCCGCCCACGCCACCGTCCTCATCCCGTTCGACCCGCTGGCGATCGAACTCGACGAGACGATCGCACTCGCCTGGCGGGCCGTCGCGGAGGCCGCCGGCGCGCCGGTCGCCACGCCCGAGACGGCTGCCGCCATCGAGATCCCGGTCCGCTACGGCGGGCCCGGCGGCCCCGATCTCGACCATGTCGCCGAGCTCCACGGCCTCCGCCCGAACGACGTCATCGAGCTCCATGCCGCCGCCCGGTACGTCGTCCTCTTCCTCGGGTTCGCCCCCGGCTTCGCGTATCTCGGCGGCCTGCCCCCGGAGCTCGAGACCGCACGCCGGGCCAGCCCCCGCGAGCGGGTCCCGGCGGGCAGCATCGGGATCGCCGGGATGCAGACGGGGGTCTACCCGCTGGCGATGCCGGGCGGCTGGCAGCTGATCGGCCGCACGGACGCCGTCCTGTTCGACCCGACGCGCGACCCGCCGGCCCTCCTCCGCCCGGGCGCGGCGGTCCGCTTCGTCCCGGTCGCGGACCGTTGAGCGCGTCGGATGGGGACGTTCCCGCGGTTCGCGGGGGCGCCCGCGACGCCGGCGGGGTCCTGGAGGTCCTCGACGGCGGCCTCCTGACGACGATCCAGGACGGCGGCCGGCCGGATCACGGTCACCTCGGCGTGCCGGAATCGGGCGCGGCCGATCGCCGGAGCCTGGCGATCGCCAACCTCCTGGTCGGCAACGGGCCGGACGCGGCGGCGGTCGAGATGACGCTCGCGGGCCCGACCCTCGCGGCCCGAACGCCGATCACGATCGGCCTCGCGGGCGCCGATCTCGGCGGACGGATCCGGGGCGGCCGACGGCTCCCGCCCGGACACAGCCACCGCCTGGCCGGTGGCGACATCGTCGAGTTCCCGGGCGACACCCCGGGCGGGCCGCAGGCCGCTGCGCGGGCCTACCTCGCGATCCGCGGCGGCATCGACGTCCCGGTCGTCCTCGGCTCGCGCTCGACGTGCCTCGCCGGGGGCTTCGGCGGCCTCGATGGGCGACCGGTCCGCGGCGGCGACGCACTGTGCTCGGCAGCGGACGAGGCGCGGCGCGACCGCCCGGCGCGCGGCCGCCAGGCGGGCGGCCGGCCGGCGACCCCTCCGGAGCCGCCCGAGCTCAGCTGGCCGGAACGCGATCCGGGGCGGGGTGCGGGCCGGCCCGATCCGGCGCTGCTCCGGGTCATCGCCGGGCCGCGTCCCGGGCTGGACATGCTGGAAGCGGCACCATGGCGCGTCGGCGCGACGGCCGATCGGGTGGGCATCCGCCTCGACGGCCCGGCTCTGGCGGCCGGGATCGGCGGCGAGGCGACGACCCACGGCGTCCCGTGGGGAGCGATCCAGGTGCCACCTGACGGACGGCCGATCGTCCTCGGCGTGGATCACCAGACGACCGGCGGGTACCGCGTCGTCGGCGTCGTCATCGCCGCGGACCGACCCGTCCTCGGCCAGCTCCGGCCGGGCGCCACCGTTCGCCTGGAAGTCGTCGATCGCGAGGTCGCCCTCGACGCCCTCCGCCGGCAGCGGGCCGAGCTGGCCGCCGGAGCGGCCGCCCTCCGCGAGGCCGCGGGCTGGGGCCGCCTCATCGACGCCGCCGGAAGCTGAGACGATGCCCCCACGCGGACGACATCCGAACGTCATCGTTGCGGCGAACAATCCACTGTCATGAGCGACACGACCCTGTCCCGCCCCCGCTCGAGCCGCGCCACGGGCCGCGCCGGCGGGAGCGACCCGATCGCCCGCCTCCGGCCGCCGCTCGCCGGCGCCGCCGGCGCGCTCGCCGGGATCGGTCTGTCCGAGCTCGTCGCCGGCTTCCTCGGCGCGCCGTCGCTGCTCGCCGCCATCGGCGGCTTCGTCATCGACAACCAGCCGGCCGGGGCCAAGGACATCGTCGTCGGGCTCTTCGGGACGAATGACAAGCTCGCGCTGGAGACCCTGATCGTCGTCGTGGCCGCGGTCGTCGGGGCGCTCCTCGGCGTCGTTGCCGCCCGGCGCTCGTTCGCGATCGCCGCCGTCGGCTTCGGGGTCTTCGCCCTCGCCGGCTTCCTCGCCACCCTGCGGATGCCGGACGCCGCCCCGACGACGGCGATGATCGTCGCCCTCGTCGCCGCGATCGCCGGGATCCAGGTGATGTCGTTCCTCCTCGCGACCGCCGGCGCCGGCCGGGCCGCCTCGGGGGCGCCGATCGCGGTCGCCATGGCCGACTGGTCGCGGCGCGGCTTCCTCATCCAGGCCGGCGCGATCGCGGTCGCGTCGACCGCCGCCGGGATCGTCGGCCGGCGCCTCCTCGAGGGCGGCGCGGCCACGGCCGGCACGACGCCGGGGACGACCCTGCCGCGGCCCGTGGACGTCGCGACGATCCCGGCGGGGGCCGAGCTGACCGATGTTCCCGTCACGCCGCTGGTCATGCCGAACGCGACCTTCTACCGGATCGACACCGCGCTCGTCACGCCGTCGGTCGACGTCGCCAGCTGGAAGCTCCGCGTCCACGGCATGGTCGACCACGAGGTCAGCCTGTCGTACGCCGACCTCGGCGAGCTGCCCCTGATCGAGCAGTACGTGACGATCTCGTGCGTCAGCAACGAGGTCGGCGGCAACCTGGTCGGGAACGCGAAGTGGACCGGCGTCCGGCTGCGCGACGTCCTGGCGATGGCCGGCGTCCAGGACGGCGCGACCCAGCTCGTCGGGCGCTCGGTCGACGGCTGGACGGCCGGCATGCCGACGGCGTGGGTCATGGACCCGTCCCGCGAGCCGATGATCGCCCTGAAGATGAACGACGAGCCGCTGCCGCGGACCCACGGCTTCCCCGCCCGGCTGATCGTCCCCGGCCTCTACGGCTACGTGTCGGCGACGAAGTGGCTCAGCGATCTCGAGCTCACGACCCTCGAGGCGTTCGACGGGTACTGGGTGCCGCTCGGCTGGTCGAAGCTCGGCCCGATCCTGACCCAGTCGCGGATCGACACGCCCCGTGACGGCCAGCGGGTCGACGCCGGCCGGGTTCCGATCGCGGGGATCGCCTGGGCCCCGGACCGCGGCATCGCCCGCGTCGAGGTCGCGATCGACGGCGCCTGGCAGGACGCCAAGGTCACCACCCCGATCTCGAAGGCGACCTGGGTCCAGTGGCTCGTCGCCTGGGATGCCGCGGCGGCGGGTCCGGGGACGCACACGATCGAGGTCCGCGCGACCGACGGCAGCGGCGCGGTCCAGACCGCCGACATCACCCCGCCGGCGCCGGACGGGGCGCGCGGCCACCACACGATCCGGGTCGAGGTCGGCTGAGGGTCCGCGGAGCGCGCGGGGCGGGCGGCGTCCACCGGCCGGGCGGCGTCCACCGGCCGGGCGGCGCGCCGGCCGATCTCAGGCTACAGTCCGTTGATGCCTCGCCGACTCTTCCTCTTCGACCCGCCCGACCGGTTCGTGGCCGGCACGATCGGCCAGCCCGGCAACCGGACGTTCTTCCTCCAGGCCCGGCGGGCGGGCCAGATCATCTCGGTCGTCCTCGAGAAGGTCCAGGTCGCGGTCCTCGCCGAGCGCCTCGGCGTCCTCCTCGACGAGCTCGAGGCGCGCGGGATCGTCCGTCCGCTCGAGGCGGTCATGGCCGACTCGTCGCCGCTCGACGAGCCGATCAACGACGCCTTCCGGGCGACGACGCTGACGCTCGGCTGGGACGGCGACACCGAGCAGGTCCTGATCGAGGCGCGGGCCGAGGCCGATGAGGACGAGGACGAATCCGACGACGACGGCGACGAGTCCGACGAGGACGAGGACGACGATCCCGACGTCATCGACCTGTCGGCCGTCGAGGGACTCGCCGGGTCGCCGGGGGGCGAGCTGCTGGCCGCTTTCGAGGCCGCCGACGACGACGCCGAGGGCCCCGACACGCTGCGCGTCCGCCTGACCGCCGAGGTCGCCCGGGCGTTCGTCAACCGGGCGCTCGAGGTCGTCGCCGCCGGGCGACTGCCCTGCCCGCTGTGCGGCCAGCCGCTCGACCCCCAGGGTCACATCTGCCCCCGCCGCAACGGCCACTTCGTCAACTGACGGCCGGCCCGGATCCCGATCGACCAACGAAGCGGACCGACCCACGTGATCGACACGGCGTCCACGCTCACCGTCCTCGCCGAGGGCGACGTGGAGATCGTCGGGCGGCTGCTCGGCTCGACGAACCACGCGATGCTTTGTCGCGTCCGCCGGTCGTGCCCGCCGCCTGATGAGTCGATCTCGATCGAGGCGGTCTACAAGCCGACGGCCGGGGAGCGCCCGCTCGACGACTTCCCCGACGAGACCCTCTCCCATCGCGAGGTCGCGGCGTTCCTCGTCAGCGAGGCGATGGGCTGGGGGATCGTGCCGCCGACGATCCGTCGCGACGGGCCCTTCGGCGACGGCTCGCTCCAGCTCTGGATCGATGTCGACCCGGCCGTGGACGTCGTCGCGATGGTCGTCGAGGACGACCCCCGGCTGCGTCGCGTCGCGGTCTTCGACGCGGCCGTCAACAACACCGATCGCAAGGGCGGGCACCTCCTGCCGACGAGCGACGGCCACGTCTTCGGCGTCGACCACGGGGTGACGTTCTCGACCGTCCCGAAGCTCCGGACCGTCCTCTGGGGCTGGCGCGGCCGGCCGTTCGTCGCCGACGAGCTCGAGGGGCTCGCCCGGCTGGCCGACGCGCTCCGCGGGGACCTCGCCCGGGACCTCGCCGGCCTCCTGTCGCGCGGCGAGATCGCAGCGACCCGGCGGCGGGTCGACGGACTCCTCGAGTCGCGCCGCTTCCCCCTCCCCCGGCCCGACTGGCCGGCGATTCCCTGGCCACCCTTCTAGGGTTCGCGCAGCGAGCCCTCAGGCCGCCGGCCCCCATGGCGCCGGCCCGGTACAAGGCGCCGGCCCCGCATGGCGCCGGACCCGCACAAGGCGCCGGCCCCGCACAGAGGCGCCCACCCCGCACAAGGCGGATTTCGCGATCGTTCCACGATCGCGGAACGAGTTCGCCCGCGCCGGAGGTTCCGCTTGGGGTGAACCTGCACCCGGCGTACCGCAGGGCCGCATGCCGCGGGTCCCGCATGGACCGGGTTTGCGATCGTTTCACGATCGCGGAACGAGTTCGGCGGTAGCAATCGTTCCGTTTGGGGTGAACGATCGCGAAAACGGGGCGCTGGGCGACGGGGGCCGGGCACGGACGGGATGCGACCAGATCGATCAGCCGCTGTCACGCGTCGCAACGGCGATCGGTGACCCCCGGAGGTGACCCCATGCAAGCGACGCGGCGCTCCTCGACGACGTGGTGGGGTGACGCGCTGCGTGGGGCGATCGCCGGCGGCGTCGCGATCCAGATCATGGACCTCGTCGCCTCTCCCCGCCGCGCCCGATGGGGCACCATGACCCGTGGAGGCGTGGAGTGGGCGTACGGCGCTGGAACGGCTGGATCGACGAGGGCGTCGCCCCACCGCGCCTCGCGGACGAGGCCCGCCGCCTCCTCGAGGCGGAGGTCGGGCCCGGACAGGCGCAGCCGGACGCGAGCCTCTCCGCCGTCGTGGCGGCCCTCCCGCCGAGCGCCCTCGCCGATGCCGCCGGCGGCGAACTGTCGCTCGACCCGCGGGATCGGATCCTCCATGCCCGCGGCCAGAGCCTTCCGGACTGGATCGCCCTCCGCAGCGGGCGGATCAAGCGGGTTCCCGACGCGGTCGCCCGGCCGCCCGACGGCGGCGCGGTGCGCGAGCTGTTCACCATGGCCCTCCGGCGCGGCGCGACCCTGCTCCCCTTCGGTGGCGGGACGACCGTGGTCGGCGGCGTCAGCCCCGATCCCGACGATCCGCGGCCGACGATCACCGTCGCGCTCGACGCGATCGCCGGGTTGCGTGACCTCGATGAGCGGAGCGGGCTCGCGACGTTCGGCGCGGGCACGCTCGGGCCGGACCTCGAAGCGGCGCTCGCCCCGCACGGCCTGACCCTCGGCCATTTCCCCCAGTCCTGGGAGCGCTCGACGATCGGCGGCTGGGTCGCGGCCCGCTCGGTCGGCCAGCAGTCGCTCGGGTTCGGGCGGATCGACGGCCTCTTCGCCGGCGGCCAGCTGGAGGCGCCGAGCGGCACGCTGCGAATGCCCCCACACCCGGCGTCGGCGGCCGGGCCCGACCTCCGCCAGCTCGTCCTCGGTTCGGAGGGCCGGTTCGGGATCCTGACCGACACGATCGTCCGGGTCGTCCCGAAGCCCTCCGTCGAGGCGGTCCCGTCGTGGTTCCTGCCCGACTGGCCGCGGGCGGTCGAGGCCGCCCGCGACATCGCCCGGGCCGGCCTGCCGCTGTCGATGGTCCGCGTCTCGACGCCGCTCGAGACCGCCACGTTCCTGGCCCTCGCCGGCGGCAACCGCGGCGTCGGGGCGCTCCGGACGTACCTCCGCCTCCGCGGCATCGGCCCAGAGCCGAGCCTGCTGCTCATCGCCGCGAGCGGACCCGAGAAGTCCGTCGAGCAGGCCGTCCGGGCCGTCGGCTCGATCGTCCGACGCCACGGCGGGACCGGGGTCGGCGGGGCCCTCGGCCGGCAGTGGCTGCGGAACCGATTCCGGACGCCTGACCTGCGCGACTCGCTGTGGGACCTCGGCTACGCGATCGACACGCTCGAGACCGCGGTCGATTGGCAGCACCTGCCCGACCTCGCGGCGGCAGTCGGACGGGCCCTCCGCCACGGCCTCGACAGCGAAGGCGAGCGGGTCCACGCCTTCAGCCATCTCTCCCACGTCTACCCGAGCGGCTCGAGCCTCTACGCGACGTACGTGTTCCGGCTGTCGCCAGACCCGGACGAGACGCTCGATCGGTGGCGCCGGCTGAAGGGCGCGGCGAGCGACGCGATCGTCGCCGGCGGCGGGACGATCAGCCACCAGCACGGGGTCGGGCGCGACCACCGGCCGTGGCTCGCGCCCGAGAAAGGCGAGCTCGGCCTTGCCGTGCTCGGCGACGTCGCCCGCCGGCTCGACCCAGACGGGCTGTTGAACCCGGGAGTGCTCGTCGGCCCCGGCGACGACGCCCCGTGACGGCCGCCGAGCAGGTCCTCGCAATCGACGTCGGGACCCAGAGCGTCCGGGCCCTCGTGTTCGACCCGCGGGGGACCCTCGTCGCCCACGCCCGCATCCCGATCGAGCCGTACGTCTCGCCACAGCCGGGCTGGGCCGAGCAGGACCCCGAGCTCTACTGGCGCTCCATCGGGCAGGCGTGCGCGGCCCTGTGGGCGGGCGGGATCGCCCGCCGCGACGCGATCGCCGGGATCGCGCTGACGACCCAGCGGGCGACCGTCGTCGTGACCGACGACGCCGGCTGGCCGCTGCGTCCCGCGGTCGTCTGGCTCGACCAGCGCCGGTCCGACGGCGTGCCCGAGATCGGCGGGCTCAACGGCCTCGCCTTCCGGGCCCTCGGCGTGCGCCGGACCGTCGCCGCGTTCCAGGCCGACTGCGAGGCGAACTGGCTGCGCGCGAACGAGCCCGACGTGTGGCGCCGGATCCGCCGCTACCTCCTCCTGTCCGGCTTCCTGACCGAGCGCCTGACGGGGCGCCTGGTCGATTCGGTCGGCAGCCAGGTCGGCTACCTCCCGTTCGACTACAAGCGGCTTGCCTGGGCGAAGCGCGGCGACTGGCGCTGGACCGCCGCCCCGGTCGATCCCGCCTGGCTGCCCGAGCTCGTCCCGCCCGGGGGCCGCCTCGGTGATCTCAGCGCGAGCGCGGCCGCGATCGTCGGGCTGGCGGCTGGGACACCGGTGATCGCCGCGGCCGCCGACAAGGCCTGCGAGGTGATCGGCTCCGGCGCGCTCGAGCCGCACATCGGGTCGTTGTCGTACGGGACGACCGCGACGGTCAACACGACCCAGCGGCGGTATGTCGAGTCGGTGCCGCTGGTGCCGCCGTACCCGGCCGCGGTCCCCGGGGCGTACAGCCTCGAGGTCCAGGTCTACCGCGGCTACTGGCTGGTCGAGTGGTTCAAGCGCCAGTTCGGCGCGGCCGAGGTCGCCCAGGCCGAATCCCTCGGCGTCGCCGCGGAGGCGCTGTTCGACGACCTCGTCCGGGCGACCGAGCCGGGGGCGATGGGCCTGATGCTCCAGCCGACCTGGACGCCGGGCGTCCGGATCCCGGGACCCGAGGCGAAGGGCGCGATGATCGGCTTCGGCGACGTCCACACCCGGGCCCACCTCTACCGGGCGATCCTCGAAGGCCTCGCCTATGCGCTCCGGGAAGGCGGCGAGCGGGCGGCGGGGCGGGCGGGCGTGCCGCTCCGCGAGCTGCGGGTCTCCGGCGGCGGCGCCCAGTCGCCGGCCGCGGTCCAGCTGACCGCCGACATCTTCGGGCTGCCGACGGGCCGGCCCCACACCCACGAGACGTCCGGGCTCGGGGCCGCGATCGACGCCGCCGTCGGGCTGGGGCTCCATCCCTCGATCGAGGCGGCCGTCGGCGAGATGACCCGGCTCGCCGAGACCATCGATCCGGACCCCGAGCGGCAGCGCCTCTACGACCAGCTCTACCGACGCGTCTACCGAAGGATGTACGACCGGCTGAAGCCGCTGTACGAGGAGATCATGGCGATCACCGGGTACCCGGCGAGCTGATCTCCCGGCAATAGCGCGACAGGCGGCGGTCAAACGCGCTCGAAGACCGCGACCTGCCAGAAGAGCGTCGAGCGGCGGTAGACGGGCCCGAAGCCGGCGGCCCGGACGATGGCCTCCACGTCCGCGGTCCGGTGGACGTGGGCACGCGAGCTACGGCAGGATCTCCGTCGCCCCCTTCGGACCGACATCGTACGTCAACACGACGAACGGCCGGAGGGCGGCAGGCGGCAGCGGAGCGCCCGCTGCGTCGTCCTGCGGGAGCTTGCTGAAGTTCGCGTTGAGCGCTCCCGACGGGAGATCGCGGAGGAGATAGACGATCGTTCGGTGGGTCGTCTGCTCGGCTGCCTTGGCGACGGCAATCTCACGAAGACGCGCCGTGGACAGGCCGCTCTTGACCAGGACGTTCACCGCGGTGACGTCCGTCGTGTGGTCGACGATGATCCCGACCTGCGCGGCGTCCGCACCGCATGCCGGCTCTCCCAGTGCGCAGTTGGCGCTCGGGACGAACTGGTTGAACCAGCCGGAGCCGCCTGCGACGACGCCTGCCGAGATGGTCAGCGCCGCGGCGAGCGCCAGCCACACGGCGATCTGGCGCCGTGCCGGGCGACGACGGGCGACAGCCGTCGGGTTCCACACCGTGTCCATCGGAGGAACGCGATGGCGGAGGCTCGAGAGACGACCTTCGAGCTCTGAATTGTCCATGTCATGCATCGTGGGCCCCTGCATTCATTCCGATCTTGAGACGTTGGATGGCTCGGTGGAGTGCGACGGTCACCGCGCCCGGCGAGCGACCGACCAGCTCGGCGATCTGCTCGATCGGGAGATCCGCGGCGAACCGGAGGGCGATCAGGTCCGCATCCGCCGCGGGCAGGGCGCGGATCGCGGCTTGCAGCTCGGAGCGCTCGGCCCGGGCATTTGCCCCGTCGCCCACGGCGATCTCGAGATCGTCCGAGGAGACCTGGAGGGGTTGGCGGCGCTTCCGGCGGGCTTCGTCGCGAATCTTGTTCATCGCGACGCGGATCACCCAGCGCTCGCCGACATCCTTGCCGGTGTCGCGGTATTTGCCGCGATTTCTCCACAGGTGCTCGAGTGCCGCCTGGGTCGCGTCCTGGGCGTCGTCCGGTTCGAGCAGGTACCGGGCGTACCGGTAGATCCTGGGGTAGGCGGCGGACACGAGATCGAGCATCGCCTGGTCCGCTAGGTCCGCGGTGCTATGGCTCATCGTCACAACCTGCATGCGCACCCATCCCTATCAACCTGCGGTTCCCTCTACCTGGTACAACGCCGTGCGGCCGGGTTTCCTTACAGAGGGTCCCCGGCGACGCATGAACAGGCGTCGCCGGGGATGGTGCGCTTATGGGGACGACGAGCCGCTGCTGCGGTGCGTCATCGGGCGGGGCCTAGCAATAGACGATGTCGTAGCGCACGCCGCTGCGATTCTGGGCCCATCCGTTGCCGATCAGGATGTCGCTCCCAATGAACGGCTCCTGCCAGACCTTGAACGTGTAGACCTTGTACAGCTCGTAGGCGAGGATCTTCTCGCAGGTATGGCCGGGCACGCTCGCCGAGGCCGAGTAGTTGATCGAGACCGTGCTCGTCACGCTGAAGCCAACGCCGGCCGTGACCACGCTCGCGGAAACGCTCACGTTGGCGCTGAACGAGTTGGAAACCGACAGGGTCTTGCCCAGGGTCAGCGTCGCAGGGTTCGCTGTCGTGTTGTTGAGGGTCGCCGTCGTTTCGAGCACCTGACCGTTGTACCAGAAGGCCACGTTGCGAACGTGGATGCAGTCGAAGAGGCATCCGGCCTCCGGCGAGATGTTCCGTCCGCCCGTCGACGAGCTGCGGGCCGTGCTCGGCGAGACCAGGCCGGCCGCTTCGGCGTCGGCTTCGGAGACGTAGATCGATCGGATCACGGTGCCCGACTTCGAGCTGGCGGCGGGCGTGCTCGGCGACGCGGCCGAGACCGGAAGCGCCTGGAAGAGCAGCAGGAGGATCGCGACCAGTGGCGTGACGACGCCCAGACGGCGATGCATTCGAGACATGGGTTCTCCACGAGGACCGGACGGCCGCGAGGACCGTTCAGAACGCGATTGGGCGAGGTGGCTCGCCTGAACAACGAACAGGACGATGCGTGGGCACTCGAGGCTGTCTCGACTGAGCACGTCCTTCGCGTCGGATCCGGGTCGGAATGCATACCCGATTGACCCGCGCGGTACCCCCTCGACAACAAGGTATGGACCCGGCGTCTCGCCAGCATCTCGGCTGCTGTCTAGGCTGCCGTCTCGCAACCCCTGCCGACGGGTTCGCGACGGCCGTGGCACGATCAACCCGTCAGGCTGGAGGAGCGAGGCGGCGTTGGTTTCATCACCGAGAGGAACGATCCCGGGGCAGGTCCTCGTCCAGGTCTGGCATCACCCGCCCGCCAAGGCGCCCGCAAGCGCTCCGAGGGCATCACCCGGGCCGAAGCGATGCGCTGTCTCAATCACCGCATCGCCCGGCCCGTCTTCCGTCTGCTCCAAGCGGGGCAGCATGACTGGCTCAGCCTCGCCGCTTGACAAGACATCGAGCTTGCGAGGAGCGCAGCGGCCAACGCCGCCAGCGTCGTTCCGGCGCGACAGCCGGACTGCGTTCGTCGCGCTGGGGCGAGGCTGGCAAGGCGGCCGCGAGCACCGCAGCGAGCGACCTCGGACGGTCGTGAGCGAGGAGCGCAGCGGCCAACGCCGCCAGCGTCGTTCCGGCGCGACAGCCGGACTGCGTTCGTCGCGCTGGGGCGAGGCTGGCAAGGCGGCCGCGAGCACCGCAGCGAGCGACCTCGGACGGTCGTGAGCGAGGAGCGCAGCGGCCAACGCCGCCAGCGTCGTTCCGGCGCGAAGCCGGAAGTCCCGCCACTCCCCCTAAGCGCGGACCTCTTGTCGCATGAAGCGGACATACGCGATGGCGAAGCACAGGACCGCGAGCGCGACCATCGTCACCATGTGCGGCCAGACGAGCAGGATGCTCTGCTCGAACGACTGGAGTGACGGGATCCGCTGGGCGGCCTGCTCGTACCCGCCGATCGTCGCCGGGTTCGACACCGCCGCGACCTGCGGGTTGAGGATCGCCAGCGACGCCTCGCGGAACAGCGTGTCCGGCAGCAGCCGGGTGATCGTCTGCTGGACCGACAGGTTCTGGGCCTGCTGCTCGATCGTGCCCGTCACCGGCGCGAGGAACCCGCCGATCAGCTGGGTGATCAGCCCGCCGAAGAACGTCAGGAGGAGCCACGTCCCGAACGCGACGAGGGCGGACGTCGCGGCCCGCCGGATCAGGACCGAGAGGAGCAGGCCGAAGGCAAGCCACAGCGCCACGTACACGAACGTGACGATCAGCCAGAACGTGATGCGGAGCAGCTCCTCGGCGCTCGGCACGATCCCGAGGCGGATGATCCCGAAGGCGGCGATCACGCCGACGATGAACGTCAGGACGAGGGCGATGACGGCGAGCCCGGCGGCGAACTTGCCGTTGACCACGTCGTCGCGGTAGATCGGCTGCGACAGGAGGCGCGGCAGCGTGCCGTTCGCCCGTTCGCCGTTGACCGCGTCGAACGCGAAGGCGATCCCGAGCAGCGGCCCGACGATCGCGATGAACTCCCAGGCGGCCGGCAGCTGGACGCCGGTGTCGCCGACGGTCGGCCCGAGGGTGAACAGGAACAGGAAGATCGACGACTGGCCGGTCACCTGCGACGCCGCCGTCCGGATCGTGTCCGCGGCGAAGTACATCGGGATCAGCGCGGCGAGGCCGAGGACGATCAGGAGGACGACGAACCGGGCCGACCAGAGATGATCCGCGAATTCCTTGCCGGCCACGACCATCCAGCCGGCATGCGGCACCGATCGCTCGCGTCGCGACGGGATCGCGCCGTCGTCGCGGCGGCGCCGGCCGGACGCCGCGGGGGCGGACCCGGCGGGATCCGGGTCGACCGGCGCCTCGACCGGCTCGAACGCGGGCGTGACGGGAACCGGCGAGCTGTCGGCGGTCATCGGACGTCCCTGGCATGGCCGTGGGCGGCCCGCTCGACGGCCCGTCGGTAGATCTCCTCGAGCGACGGCGCGACCGACCGGACCGAGGTCAGGTCGAGCCCGGTCGCGCCCGCGGCCGCGAGCACCGCCCGGCGGACCCGGGTCTCATCGCTGGCGGGGGTCACGGTGAGCAGCCAGGCGTCACCGGTCCGGCGGGGGGCCGCGACGTCGGTCACGCCGGGGATCGCGGCGAGGACCTCGCGGACCCGGGCCGCGCCGGCCTCGTCGCGCGTCTCGAACTCGGCCTCGACGTGGGCGATGTCGTCGCCGAAGCGGAGCGACAGGTCGCCCATCGTCCCCTGCCCGATCAGCCGGCCGGCGGCGAAGATCCCGATCCGGTCGCAGACGGACTGGACCTGGTTGAGGAGGTGGCTCGACAGGAGGATCGCCATCTGGCGCTCGGTGACGAGCGAGCGGAGGAGGTCGAGGATCTCGGTGACGCCGAGCGGGTCGATCGCGGTCGTCGGCTCGTCGAGGATGAGGACGTCGGGGTCCTTGATCAGCGCGTCGGCGATGCCGAGGCGCTGGAGCATGCCGCGCGAGTACTGCTCGGTGTGGTCGTCGGCGCGATGGGACAGGCCGACCTGCTCGAGGGCCTCGTCGATCGCCGCCTCCGCCTCGTCGCGCGGGATCCGGTTCAGGCGGGCGGTGTAGCGGAGGTTGTCGCGCCCGCTCATGTCGGCGTAGAACCCGACCGCGTCGGGCAGATAGCCGACCCGCCGCTTGACCTCGAGCGGCCGGCGGGCGGGGTCGAGGCCGACGACGCGGGCCTGGCCCTCGGTCGGATCGGTCAGGCCGAGGAGCATGAGGATCGTCGTCGTCTTGCCGGCGCCGTTCTGGCCGAGGAGACCGAAGATCTCGCCGGCCTGGATCTCGAGGTCGAGATGGTCGACCGCGATGAGCTCGCCGTACTTCTTCGTGAGGCCGCGGGTCCGGATCGGTGCCCGCGGCCGGTCATCGCCCTCGACCCGGGCCCGCCGGGTCGAGGCCGCAGGATCGCCTCCGGCGGCCGATCGCGTCCGGCCGACCTTCTTGCGAGTCGGCCGGGTGGACGGCGCCGTCATCGACGCCCGTAGGTCCGGAAGACGTAGAACAGGGCGGCGAGGATGACCACGATCAGGCCGAAGCCCGCCAGCAGCCAGAGCGGCGAGGTCTCGACGGTGAACGTCATCGCCAGATCGCCGCTGGCGGCGCTGGCGCCGGCCACGGCGTCCGAGGCGGCGCTGATCGTGACCTTGTAGTCGCCGGTCACGGCTTCGCCCGTCGGCGTGATCGTCGCGGTGACCGTGACCTCCTGGTTGGCCGGGATCGTCGGGATCGTCGCCTGGTCGAAGTCGACCTTCCAGTTCGACGGCTGGGTCGCGGTCATCTTCACGTTCGTCAGGTCGCCCGTGCCGGTGTTCTTGACGACGACCTGCTGGGTCGTGCCGCTGCCGGCCGCGCCGTGCGCCGACACGAGGTCGTTCGGCGTCGAGAGGCTGAGGGCGTACGTGCCGGTGATGTCGATCCCGAGCTTGCCGTTGATCGTCTTCGTACCGGCGGTCGCCGTCACCTGGAGATCCGTGTGACCGGCCGGGGCGTTCGTCGGGGGCGTGGCCGTCACGGTGATCGTGGTCGAGCTGCCGGCCTTCACGACCGTGCTCGCCGCGTTCGCCTGGGAGAGCTTCGTCTGGATCGTCCAGTCGGCCGGGCCGGTCGCCGTCGCCGAGACCGTCTGGTCCTCGGCCGAGCCGTTGGTGAGCGTCAGGTCGAACGTGAACGGCGAGTCGCTCGAGCCGGTCAGGGTCGGCGAGGCGGTCGTCAGGGTGATGTCGCCCGCGACGTCGGCGTTGACCGCGATCGTGATCGGCAGAGTCGCCGCCCCGCCGCTCCCCGTCGCCTCGACCCGGAGCTGCCCGCTCGTGACGGTGGTGTCGCCGGGGATGACGACGTCGAGACGGGCCGTGCTGGGCTTGTTGGCAGTGACGGTGACGCCCTGGACGACGAAGCCGCCGCCGTGGAGGGTCGCCTTCCAGCCGCTCGGCGCGCCGACGACGGCGAGGTTGACGACCCCGTCGCGCTCGGCGGTCACCGTCAGGTCGAAGCTCGCCGTGGAGCCGGGGGCGACCGCGATCGAAGGATAGGGCGTCGTGATCGTCACGCTCGCCGCGGCCACCGTCGGCACGAGGCTCGCCAGGAGCACGGCTGCAGCAGCAAAGGCGATCGCGGAGCGGCGAGCGCGCGCGATCAGGGACGTCGGCAAGGGACCCCTCCGTCAGTCGGATTGCATTCGGACCGTCGGAGTCTGCCAAGGGAAACGGGCGGGCGCAACTTCGGTTCGATTCGGCGATGGTTGACATTTCGCAACCAAGCGCGCCGTCACGCTCGCCCGGCCGCAAGCGGGCGGTCGCTGCGTTCCCGGCCGTGGTCAGCCGGGGACGGCCTCGACCTGCACGCCGCGGAGCCCGACGGGGTCGTCGACGCCGCGCTCGCCGAGCTCGCGCAGGTCGGCGACGAGGTCACGGTCGGCGTTCGAGACAAGGACCAGGCTGGCGCCCTGGCCGGTGGCGTACGTCGCGAGGTGGGTCGCGTCCGTCGTGTCCGGGAGCCAGGCCCATGCGTCGATCCCGTCCTTCCGGAGCTCGCCGACCTGGCGAGCCAGCCGCTCGTGGCCCGCCGCCATCAGATCGTTCGGGCCGAGCCGGTCGCCGAACTGCTCCTCCTCGCCGTCGCCCGACCAGTCGGTCGGGAGCGGCGACTCGAGCGGGCTGATCGAGGCGTCGGCCGCCCACAGGATCAGGGTCGAGCCGGCATCGCGGGCGAGCGCGGCGGCACGCTTGCGGACCGGCTCGTGGGTGTCGTCCTCGGTCGTCACGGCCACGATCGTCGCGTGGCGCGGGGTCTCGCTGTCCATCGTCCGACGATCACCTCGCCGTGCTTGACGGCGCATCGCCCCGCCGGCCGCCGGGCGTTGCCGATACGCGACAGTTCGGGATGGCCCGGATGGGCCAGTTGACGGAATTGGGGTCAGGCCCCATGATTTCAGGGCGTCACCCGTCGTGGCGTCCACCGGTCGAGCCCACCATGCTCCCCCGATGCCCCGGGTCAGGAACCCATCCATCCGCTCCGGCTCCCGACACCGAGCCGTCCGATGAGCGGACCGAACAAGCCACGGCCCCCGTGCCGCGCAGAGCGCAGAGAGCGCCAGCGGATCGAGCGGCCGAGAAGGAACCAGAACCTCCCCATGATGTCTCGCACCACCACCGCATCGGTGGCCGGCCGGTCCGTCGCGATGCGCCGCCTGCGCCGCCGGGCGTCGACCGCCAGCCGACCCTACTGCAGCACGAACGGCTGCACGTCGTACCTCGTCGTCGATGCCGACAGCAACGTCGCGACCTGCCCGATCTGCGGCTTCACCCGCCACATGCACTGATCGCGATCGCGGCCATGCGCCGCCGATCGCGCGATCGTCGCGCCTCACGGGATCGTCCGGCTCGCTTCACGCGGCTGACGCATCCTCGTGGGGATGCCGACCCCACCGCCTCCCGCCGCGTCCGTCGACCGTGACCGCCTCGCCCGCCTGACCGTCGCGGAGGCCGACCGCTTCACTCGGGCCCACCCGCGCTCCGCGGCGCTCCACGAGCGGGCCGGGCGATCGCTCCTGGACGGCGTCCCGATGAACTGGATGACCGAGTGGGCATCGCCGTTCCCCTTGTTCGTGGAGACGGCGTCCGGGGCGTCGTTCCGCTGCGTCGACGGTCACGACTACGTCGACTTCTGCCTGGGCGACACCGGGGCGATGGCCGGCCACGGCCCCGCGCCGACGATCGCCGCCGTCGAGCGTCAGATGCGCCGCGGCATCACCCACATGCTCCCGACCGAGGATGCGATCGCGGCCGGCGAGGAGCTCTCCCGCCGGTTCGGCCTGCCGCTCTGGCAGTTCACGATGACCGCGACCGACGCGAACCGATTCTCGATCCGGCTCGCCCGGCGGATCACCGGGCGCCCGAAGATCCTCGTCCACGACGAGTGCTACCACGGCTCGGTCGACGAGGCGCTCGCTACCCTCGACCGGGACGGGCGCGTCGTCGCGACCGACCTGAACATCGGACCGCCGGTCGAGCCGGCGCTCACGACCCGGGTCGTCCCGTTCAACGACGTCGCCGCGCTCGAGCGCGAGCTCGCTCACGGCGACGTCGCCGCCGTCCTCGTCGAGCCCGCCCTGACGAACGTCGGCATCGTCCTGCCCGAGCCCGGCTATCACGCCGCCCTCCGCGACCTGACCCGCCGGGCCGGGTCCCTCCTGATCATCGACGAGACCCACACGATCTGCGCCGGCCCCGGCGGGATGACCGCGCGCGACGGGCTCGAGCCGGACATGCTCGTCATCGGCAAGACGATCGGCGGCGGGATCCCGGCCGGGACGTACGGCATGAGCGCGGCGGTCGCCGAGCGCGTTCGCGCCGCCTGGCCGCCGCGGGCCGACGTCGGCGGGGTCGGCGGCACGCTCGCCGGCTATGCCCTGTCGCTGGCCGCGATCCGGTCGACCCTCGGCGAGGTCCTCACCGCCGCGGCGTTCGAGCGGATGATCCCGCTGGCCGAGCGCTGGGAAGGCGGCGTCAACGCCGTGATCCGAGACCGAAGCGTGCCGTGGCACGTCACCCGCCTCGGGGCGCGGGCGGAGTACCACTTCACGCCGACCCCGCCGCGCGACGGCGCGGAGCAGATGGCCCACGCCGACCACGACCTCGAGCGCTACCTCCACCTGGCGGTGATGAACCGGGGCGTCCTGATGACGCCGTTCCACAACATGGCCCTGATGAGCCCGGCGACGACGGCTGCCGACGTCGACCGCCACACCGCGGTCTTCGACGAGGTCGTCGGCGCGCTGGTCGGCTAGGGTCGACCGCCGGGGCTGTCCGGGTCAACGGGCTCGCCGTGCGCGCGGTCGAGCGCCTCGAGCTCTGCGGCGAGGTCGAGGCGGCGGCGATGCTGGCGGTCCGTCGGCGCCTCGCTGTTGAGGATCGCGATCGCCCGGTTTGCGGCCTCGACCACCCGCCGCAGCTCGGCCCGGTCACGCTCCCGCCCGATCGCCGACGCGGCGGACCGCGGCGCCCGGGCGAGGATCGCGTCGCGCCGGGCGAGCAGGTCGCGGACCTCCTTGTCGGTCGCGATCCACGGCGGGACCATGTTCGCGTTCTTCAGGATGTGGTGGGCCAGCGCCCAGTCGCCCGCCGCGCTGTCGTCCTCGAGCGGGATGCGCTCCCCGCGATACGGCAGGTCGTCGAACGCGCCCGCCTCCCGGGCCTCGCGGATCTGGCGGTCGATCAGCGCCTCGCGGGTCGGCTGCCAAGGGTTCAACCCGGGCGGTCGAGGCTGGGGATCGCGCGGGCGCGTCACCCGGCGAGGATAGCGAAGCCGGGATCGGGCCGACAGGACGATCGGCGGACGGCGGACCCTTCCGCCGGGCGCGCGGAGCGGCTATCGTCCGAGCCCGGCGCACGTCCCAGGAGGTCACGCGGTTTGTCCATCACGATCCGGGCGGTCGGCCAGGCCGGGAGGCGCGGGGCGACGCGGCGCGTCCCGACGGGCGCGGCCCTCCTGCAGGCGATCGACGAGTGGCTGCCCGACGCGACCGTCGACGCTCTGCCCGGACACGTCGCCGGCAGGCGAACGACGGACGGAGCGATCGAGATCACGCTCCATCCGGCGGCCCGTCCGGTCCGGATCGAGGCGTCCGACGCCGGCCAGGTCGTCGTGTCGGCGATGACGGTCCCCGTCGGGCCCGGCTACCACACCTATGTCGCCAGCCTGCTCGACCGGCTGGGCGACGAGCTCGGGATCACCTGGGCGAAGCTGGCCACCCCGGCGCCGGGCGCTGTCGGACGGGTCGCGGTTCCCGGCGGGTCACCGGCGACTCCCGAGGCGGGACCGGAGCCGGCCTCGATCGACCCGACGGGGGCGTTCGGATCGGGCGACCGCCACGACGCCGAGCGCGGCCATCTCGGCTGGCTCCGATCGGCGCTCCTCGCCGTCCGCGACGCCCGGGCGCAGGGCGCGACCGGCCTCCACCTCGCCACGCCGCCCGGCACGCGATTCACCTTCGACGGCGCGGTCGCGACGGTCCTCGGGCCGCGCGACGACGCGTGGCTCGAGCGGGCCCTCGCGGACCCGCGCGTCGCGGCCGATGTCTGGCCGTGGGTCGCCGACGCGATGGACGCGCGCTACCTCCTCGGCCGAGCGATGACCCTCCTCTGGCTCGAGGTCCGCTGGCGGCCGCCGACGAACGCCGACGAGGTCCGCCTCGTCGACGAGGTCCTCGGGACGCTGCGGCGGGCCTTTCCGCTCGAGCCAGGGCTGACCTGGCCGTGGCGCGAATGGCGCGAGCTCTTCCAGCTCCGCGGCGAGCCGGACCCGGCGACCCGGGCCCTCCTCGACCGCGGCGCCGGGCCGCTCGTCGGCGGGCCGGAGGCCGGCGGCCCGGCCCCAATCGGCTACCGGCGGAGGCCCGTCACGATCGTCCACGAGGGCTGGGCCCTCGACGTGCCGGGCTCCTTCACGAGCGTCCGGACCGCCGAGGAATGGACCGGCGGCGAGGCCGGCCGGAGCGTGACCCTCGCCGGGACGGAGACGGCCGAGGGCGGCCACCCGATGACGGCCGATCGCTTCCTCCAACAGGTCGCGGGACATCTCGGGCGCGACGCGATCGAGCACGACGACGGCGTCGTCCGCGGCCGGGCGCGGCTGTCCTCCGACCCGAGCTCGGGGATCGAGGTTGCGACCGTCGAGGGCTTCAGCGCCGTCCGCGGCCGGGGCGCCGCGATCCGGATCGAGATCGACGACCCGCAGGACTGGAAGTGGGCGCTCGACACGTGGCGGGACCTGCGGCCGGCCTGACGCCCCGGTCGCGCGGTCTGCGGCCGACGGTTCGGGGCGCTGCCCTGGTGGGCCCCGGTTCCTGACAACCGAATCCCAGGAGGTCGCAAGGCGGCGGGCGGTGAGCCGTTCGCGCCGCGCGGAGCGTGGGACGGGGCCGGGTTCTGCCATACCGCTCGGGTGGTGGGCGGTTGACAGGAATCGAGCGGCTATCGACCGCGTGAGATCCGTATGTCAGAGAAGGTGGAGCTGGCGGTCCACGGCGGCCGACGGCGCCGCCGGGGGCGGGACAGGGCGTGAGGGTCGGTCGATCCGTGACAGGCGAGGTGACACGGCGGCGGGCTAAGGTGTCCGCGTGCAGACGATCGACGGCCGGCCCGTCTACGCCGCCACCGATCTCGTCGCCTACCTCGCCTGCGAGCACCTGACCCAGCTCGAGCGCGCGGCCCTCGGCGGGCTCGTCGAGCGCCCGATCCGCGACGATCCGGAGCTCGACGTGATCCGCCGGCGCGGCTTCCAGCACGAGGCGCGCTACCTGGCCGATCTCGAGTCCGCGGGTCGGACCACGGTCCGGATCGACCTCGACGGGTCGATCGCGGATCGCGGCGACCAGCTCCGCGCCGCGGCCGCAGCGACAATCGAGGCGATGGCCGGCGGCGCCGATGTCATCTACCAGGCGACCTTCTTCGATGGGACGTGGCGCGGGCACGCCGACTTCCTCCTCCGCGTCGACGACGCCGGCCGTCCGTCGCGCTGGGGTCCGTGGCACTACGAGGTCGCCGACACCAAGCTCGCTCGCCATGTCAAGGCCAGCGCCGTCCTCCAGATTTGCTCGTACATCGATCAGCTCGAGGTCCTCCAGGGCGTCCGCCCCGAGTGGATGCACGTGGCGCTCGGCGGGAGCGCCCGAGCGGTCGAGCGTCTGCGCGTCGACGACTACCTGGCGTACTACCGCAGCGTCCGCGACCGCTTCCTCGCCACGATGGGCGACGCGACCCCGCCGACGTACCCCCCGGCGACGACGTATCCCGATCCCGTCGAGCATTGCGATGTCTGCCGCTGGGCCGCCGAGTGCGCGATCCGGCGCCGCGCGGACGACCACCTGAGCCTCGT
Source organism: uncultured Chloroflexia bacterium (assembly GCA_963710105.1). Classification (GTDB taxonomy): domain Bacteria; phylum Chloroflexota; class Limnocylindria; order Limnocylindrales; family CSP1-4; genus CF-46. Next base: position 641,945 of record CAVPYV010000001.1, on the reverse strand, counting down.
GGCCGGGATCAGTGCCCGTCAGCGCCGGGCACTCCAGGCTCGGGGCCTCGCCACGCTGGAGGCGCTGGGCGAGCTCGCCCTGCCGCTCGAGCCGCCGCTCGAGGGGACGAACGCCTCGGCGCTCCTCAGGGTCCGCGAGCAGGCCCGGATCCAGCTCGAGGGCCGCCGGGTCGGGCCCCGCTACGAGCTGCTCCTGCCCGATCCGGGCGGGTCGATCGAGGCCGAGCGCGGCCTGGCGAGCCTGCCGGCGCCGTCGCCGGGTGACCTGTTCTTCGACATCGAGGGCGACCCGTACGCGTTCGACGACGGGCTCGACTACCTCTTCGGGCTGCTCGACAGCGACGGCGCGTTCGCGGCGATCTGGTCGCGCGACGCGAAGGGCGAGTTCACGCTCGATACCGAGCGGCGCGCGTTCGAGGACCTGATGGATCGGCTCATGGACCGCCTGGCGGCCTTTCCGGACATGCACGTCTACCACTACGCGCCGTACGAGCCGACCAGCCTGAAGCGCCTGATGGGTCGTTACGGGACGCGCGAGGACGAGGTCGACCGGCTGCTCCGCGAGGGCGTCCTCGTCGATCTCTACCGCGTCGTCCGCCAGTCGCTGCGAGCGTCCGTCGAGAGCTACTCGATCAAGAAGCTCGAGCCCTTCTACGGGTTCGAGCGCGAGGTCGACCTGCGCGATGCCGGCAGCAGCATCGTCGCCTTCGAGGAGTGGCTCGAGCTCGGCGAGGGCGAGCGTCCGGCGGCCACCCAACTGGAGCGGATCGAGCGCTACAACCGCGACGACGTCGTCAGCACCGCCCGACTGCGCGAGTGGCTCGAGCAGCTCCGGACCCAGCTCGCCCACGAAAGCGGCGCGGTCGTCCCCCGTCCCACGCCGCGGGAGGCCGTCGTCCCGGCGGACCTCTCGGCGACCCAGGCGCGCGTGGCCGCGCTCGTCGACCGCCTCGCGGATCCCGCCGTCGTCCCCACGGATCCGGCCGCCCGCACGCCCGCCGAGCACGCCCGCTGGCTGCTGGCGCAGCTCCTCGGCTGGCATCGCCGCGAGGACAAGGCGATGTGGTGGGAGTTCCACCGGCTGATGGACCTCACGCCGGCGCAGCTCGTCGACGAGGACGACCCGATCGGCCAGCTCACGCCGATCGGGCCGCTCGACGAGGTCAGGAAGGGCAAGCAGGCGTGGCGGTACGCCTTCCCCGAGCAGGATTTCGACCTCGGGCGCGGCGAGGTGTTCGACCCTGCCCGGAAGCAGCTGGCGCCGGACGCGAGCCCGTGGGACTGGCGCGCCGGCGACGTGGTCGACATCGACCCCGCCGGACTGACGGTCGACATCCGGCGTCCCGTCGATGCGCCGCACCCCGCCGCGATCGTGCCCCTGCCGTGGGTCCGGACGACGGCCCACCAGGAGCGACTGATCGAGATCGGCGATTGGGTGGCGGACAACGGGATCGAGGGCGACGGCCCGCATCTCGCGGCGCGGGACCTGCTGCTGGGCCGGTCGCCGCGGGCCGGCCAGGCCGCGGGCGAGCCGCTCCGCCGCGAGGGAGAGCCCGATCTCGACGCCGCGCGCCGCCTCGTCGTGGAGCTCGACCGCACGACCCTCGCGATCCAGGGTCCGCCGGGCGCCGGCAAGACGTACAGCGGCGCCCGGATGATCTGCACCCTGATCGGCCGCGGGCAGCGCGTCGGGATCACCGGGACGAGCCACAAGGTGATCGGCAACCTCCTCACCGCCGTCCTGAAGGCCGCGGCCGGCGGGCCGGTCGCGATCCGGGCGATCCAGCACGGCCCGGAAGGCCAGGTCGTCGACGATCCGCAGGTCGTCCGGGCGAAGAACGCGGACGATGTCCGGGCCCGGCTCGACTCGGGCGACGTCAACCTCGCGGCGGGCACGTCCTGGCTCTGGGCGTCATCGAAGCTCGGCGGCGCGATCAACGTCCTCTTCGTCGACGAGGCGGGCCAGATCTCGCTCGCGAACGTGTTGGCGATGTCGCCGGCCACCGAGAGCATCGTCCTGCTCGGCGACCCGCAGCAGCTCGACCAGCCGGTCCAGGGCTCTCACCCTCCCGGCGCGGACCAGTCTGCCCTGGCCCACGTCCTGGCGGGCGACGCCACGATCCCCGGCGATCGCGGCCTGTTCCTCGAGACGACCTGGCGGCTCCACCCGGCGCTCTGCGTCTTCACCTCCGAGGCGTTCTACGACGATCGTCTCCGGCCGGAGCCGCACCTGGCCGGCCAGCGGCTCGGCTCGGCGGTCGCCGCCCTCGACGGGGTCGGGCCGCGCTGGATCGACAGCCCCTCGGTCGGCGCCGACAACGAGTCGCCGGCCGAGGCCGAGGCGGTCGCGGCGCTCGCCCGTGGGATCGTCGACGGCCGGTCGAGCTGGATCGACGAGACCGGCACCCAGCGCCCGATCGGTTGGAGCGACGTCCTGATCGTCGCCCCGTACAACGCCCAGGTCGGGGCGATCAAGCGTCGCCTGCCGACCCAGGCGCGGGTCGGGACGGTCGACAAGTTCCAGGGGCAGGAGGCGCCGATCAGCCTCTACTCGATGACGACCTCGTCGCCGGAGCTCGCACCGCGCGGCATCGACTTCCTGTACAGCCGGAACCGCCTGAACGTGGCCACCTCGCGGGCCCGCTGCGTCGCGGTCGTGGTCGCCGCGCCCGATCTGCTCCGGGTCCGGGCGCGGACGCCCGCCCAGATGCGGCTCGCCAACGCCTTCTGCCGGTTCGCCGAGCTCGCCCGCCCCGACGCACCCGCGGCGGAGCCATCGAGCCCGGCCCCGGCCGCCGTCGTGGAGGTCCTGACGCTGGGCCTGCGGTGAGGCCCCGCCGGCGACGTATCCTGCCGCGGTGATCACCTCCCTCCTCCATCTCCCGCCGTCCACCCTCGACCGCCTCCGACGGCGCACCCACTGGTCGCTCGTGGCCGGCGTCGCCCTCGGCAGCACGGGCCACATCGCCGCCTCGACGGTGTCGTCGATCGCGGCCCAGCACATCGCCGGGAGCACGGCGTGGAGCGGGGTGCCGGGCGCCGCGGTGGTCCTCGGGGCCGCGGCCGGCGCGGTGGGGCTGTCGCAGCTCATGGTCCGTCGCGGGCGGCGGGCGGGTCTGGCGGCCGGCTACGCGGTCGGCGTCGCCGGCGCGCTTGTCGCGACCCTCGCGGTGATCGGCTCGTCGCTCCCGCTGCTCCTCGTCGGGACGGTCCTGATCGGCTTCGGGAACGCCTCCAACCAGCTCTCGCGCTACGTCGCCGCCGACCTGTTCGCCCCGGACCGCCGCGCCTCGGCGATCGGGATCGTCGTCTGGGGGGCGACGGTCGGCGCCGTCATCGGCCCGAACCTCGCGGCGCCCGCCGGCACGATCGCCACGAGCCTCGGCCTGCCCGAGCTCGCCGGCGCCTATCTCGTCCCGGTCGCGTTCGTCGGGGCGGCCGCCGTCCTGACGGTGCTCGCCCTGCGGCCCGACCCGTACGCCCTCGCCGACGCGTCGTCGCGCCACGACCACCCGGACGCCGAGCGCTCGACCCCGGCCTCGCTCGCCGCCGTCCTCCGCCGGCCCAGCGTGCCGATCGCGATCCTCTCGCTCGTCACGGTCCAGGTCGTGATGGTCCTGATCATGACGATGACGCCGCTCCACATGACCGCCCACGGCCACGACCTCGCCGCGGTCGGCATCGTGATCAGCGGCCACACCCTCGGGATGTTCGGGCTGTCGCCGCTGTCGGGGCGCCTGACGGACCGGCTCGGATCGGTCCCGGTGATCCTCGCGGGGATGGTCGTCAGCGCCTTCGCCGCGATCCTCGCCGCGGTTGCACCGGTCGACGGCGGCATCCTCCTCTTCGTCGCCCTGTTCCTGCTCGGCTACGGCTGGAACCTCGGCTACGTGGCCGGCTCGGCCCTCCTGACCCACGGCCTGTCGCTCGCCGAGCGGACCCGCCTCCAGGGCCTGACCGACGGCCTGATCTGGAGCTCCGCGGCGGCGGCCAGCCTCGGCTCCGGCGTCGTCGTGGCCGCCGCGAGCTACGCGACGCTCGGCCTGCTCGGCGCGGCGATCGTGGTCGTGCCGGCGCTCCTCGTCATCGCCCGGAGAAGCGCGGTCGAGCGCCCGGCGGCAGCCTAGGCCGATCCGGGCACGACTCCGAGCTCGCGCACGACCCACGCGGCGAGCACCCGGGCGCACTCCTCGACCTCGGCGAGCGGGACATGCTCGTCGGCGCTGTGGGCGACCTTGACGTCGCCCGGGCCGTACATCACGCACGGCGTCCGGCCCTCGCCGATGAACAGGCGCATGTCGGCGCCGTACGGCTCGCCGAGGAGGGCCGGCCGGCAGCCCGTGATCGCCTCGGCGACGTCCGCCAGCCCGACCGGGAGCGGATGGTCCGACGGCACGCGGCCCGAGCCGAACCGGCCGCCGACGATCTCGACGGTCGCCGGATGCCCGGCCAGGAACGCGTCGCCGGCGTTGGCCGCGTCGATCGCCCGCCGCAGGTCCGCTGCCGCGTCCGCCGGCGTCTGCCCGAGCCGGACCCCGTAGCGGCCCTCGACGACGATCCGGTCGAGGACCGTGGACGCCCACTCGCCGCCGCTCACGATCCCGACGATCGTCGGGTACGGCAGGCCGAGGGCCCTCATCAGCGGGTCCGTCTCCGCCTCGTTCCGGGCGGTCTCGTCGGCCTCCAGCGCGCGCAGGACGACGAACAGGTTGTCGAGCGCCGAGACGCCCTCGCGGCGCTGGCTGGCGTGGGCCGCCCGCCCGGGCACCGTCAGGCGGAACGTGATCGCCCCGGCGTGGGCGACGACGATCTCGAGGTTCGACGGCTCGGTGATGATCGCGAGATCGCCGGTTGCCCCGGCCCGGATCGCGGCGAGCGTGCCCTGGCCGCCGTCCTCCTCGCCCGGCACGAGCGCGACGAGGAGCTCGCCGCCGAGCCGGGCGGCCGCCCCCGACGCGGCGAGCGCCCGGACCGCCCCGAGGATCGCCGCCACGCCGCCCTTCATGTCGCACGCGCCGCGGCCGAACAGCCGTCCGTCGCGAACCTCGCCGCCCCACGGGTCGGTCGACCACGTCGCGGGGTCGCCCGGCGGGACGACGTCGACGTGGCCCGACAGGATCACCCGCCTGCCGCCCGGCCGGCCCATTCGGCCGATGATCACCGGGAGCACCGAGCGCTCGGTCTCCTCCCCCGGCCAGGCGGGGTCGGCCCGGATCGCCGCCGGATCCGGGAACGATGTCTCGACCGCCATCCCCGCCGCGCCCAGTCGCTCCGCCAGCTCCGCGGCGACCGCCTGCTCCTGCCCGGTGATGCTCGGGATCCGGACGATCGCCTGGAGCTCGACCCGCAGGGCGACCGGATCCACGGCGGCCGCCGCGGTCTCGAGCGCCGCGATCGGGCCGCTCATGCCCGCAGGATCGGCCGGGTCAGGCACGTCACCCCGCCCGAGCCGTTCTCGCCGACCTCGCCGAGCGGGATCGCGTGGACCTCGACCCCGACCGCCTCGAGGGCGCGCCGCGTGACGGGATTGCCCTCGGCCACGATCACGACCCCCGGCCGGACCGCGAGGACGTTGCAGCCGAGCGTCGCGTACTCCGCCTCGGGGACCTCGACCAGCGCGATCCCCAGCTCGCCGAGCCAGGCGTGGAGCCCGGCCGGCAGGAGCGGCAGGAACACGACCGCGAGGTCGTCGCTCACCGGCGAGATGACCGACATCAAGTGGACCAGCTCCGCCGGGCCGCGCCACCACGGCAGGTCGACGATCCGGACCTCGCCGCCGACGATCGCGGCCAGCTGGCGGGCGCCGGCGTCGTTCGTCCGGAGGGTCCGCCCGACCACGAGGAGGCCGTCGCGGAGCCACACCGTGTCGCCGGCCTCGACGGTGCCCGGCGCCTCGATCCGGCCGGCCGTCGGGACCCCGCGGGCGGCCAGCCATCGCTCGACGATCGCCGGCTCGCCCGAGCGGTTCGGCTTGCCCGGCCGGAGCGGCACGGCGCCGGCGTCGGTCACGAGGAGCGGATCGAAGACGTAGACGAGATCGGGGTCGTCGGGCAGGTCGTCGGCCGGGCCGTCGCCCAGGACGTGGACGCGGACGCCGAGCTCGTCGAGCGCGCCCACGAGGCCGTCGTGCTCGCGCTGGGCGCGGACGAGGTCGACCGGCCGGAGGAAGCCGTGGGCGGGATCGTCGAACGCCCGGCCGAACGCGGTCCCCGGCCGTTTGACGAGGACCTCGCGGAGCGGAGCGGTCGAGCTGCGCACGCCGGATATCCGCTCGGTCGTCATCACCGGCGAGGATACGACGGCCGACCCCTTCCCGGCCGCCGGTCCTCGCGCTAGGCTGCGGCGATGAGCGGCTACGTCGCCTCCGCCCGGATCGTCCGCGCGGCGCCGCGGCTCGCCCGGGCGGGCGGCGCGATCGACCCCCGCGCGGCGCCTCCCGCCCGGGTCGCCGATCCGCCGGCGATCGTCGAGACCGGCGCCGCTCCCGCTCCCGGGCCGTCCCTGGCCGAGCGGCGCGACGCGTTCCGCGAACGGTGGTCCCAGCTGACCTTCTTCCTGTTCGACGGCGAATCCTGGCGGACCTGATCAGCCCGGGGTCGGCGCCGCCGCCGGCGTCAACGGCGGCGGTCCGAAGCGGTCGACGGCCAGGGCGCCGGGAATCGGCCCACCCGCCTGCCCGAGCATCGCGTCCACGAGGAGTCGCGCCGAGCCCGGGCCGGTCGAGATCCCCCACGGCCCGTGCCCGGCGATGACGAACAGGCCGGCTGCCCAGGACGCGGCGCCCACGAGCGGCCGCCCGTCGCGGCTGACCGGCCGGGCGCAGCGGCGGAGGCCGACGAGCGGCGCGTCGGCCACGGACGGAACGTAGCGGCTGCCGACCCGGCGGAGGGCGTCGAGATACGAGGCAGGGTCGGGCTCGGCGGCGAGGAACGTCGAGCCGAGAGCGCTCGTGCCGGCGGCCGGCACGAGGCTGAACTCGACCGCCGCGGCGAGTTCCGCACCGGCGGCGGGCGGGCCCGACGCCGACGGCGGTCGTCCGGCCGGCTCGGATGCGCCCGTGGCGGGCTCGATGTGGATGTCGATCGCCTCGAGCCCGTGGCGCGGCGCCGCGGCGAGGGCGATGCCGGCGACGACGCCCCACGATGGCCGGATCGGCCGCCAGGCACCCGACGGGTCGATGACCTCCGGCGTCCACGGCCCGGCCGCAACGACGACGTCGCCGGCGGGCTCGACCCGCCCGTCGAGCAGCGCGCCGACGATCCGGCCATCGGCGACGGCCGGCCGGGCGTCCCCGCCGACCGCGATCTCGACGCCGCGCGCTCGGGCGATGGCGGCGAACGCCTCGGTCGCGGCGCTCGGGGCGACCGGGAACCCGACGGCGAGGCGGCACGCGACGAGGTCGGGGGCGAGGGCGGGCTCGAGCTGGGCCAGATCGGCCCCGGCGAGGACCTCCGGGGCGGATGCCGGCCACGCCTCCGCCCAGTCGGCGGCGGTCCGCTCGGCGATCGCCCGGTCGCGTCCGACGTAGAGGAGCCCGGCCGGCTCCCGGTCGAGACGGAACGCCGACCCGGGATCGTCGGTCAGGCGGCGATACTCGCGGAGCGTCCGCCGATACAGGTCGGCCAGGACCGGGTCGAACGGGTGCTGGACGATCCCCGAGTTGCGGCCGGACGCGCCGGCGCCGATCGCCGCCCGCTCGCACAGGAGGACGCGGAGGCCGGCCTCGGCGAGGAACGCCGCGCTCGCGGTGCCGCACACCCCGCCGCCGATGACGATGACGTCGACGGTGGCCATCTGGCGGGCGCGGCGGCGATGCGTGACGACGGGCGGCCGGACGGCGGGTCGGTCAGCCCGCGGCGACCGCGGCCCGCGTCCGCGCCCCGGCGGCGATCCGCCCGAGCGCCTCGACGAGCCGATCGACCTCGGCGGCGGTGTTGTAGTGGGTCAGCCCGATCCGGACGACTCCACCGCTGTCGGCGAGGCCCAGCCGCTCGATCAGGCCGGTCGCGTAGAAGTCGCCGTCCCAGACCGCGATCCCCTCCGCCCCGAGGGTTTCGGCAACGTCCCGCGGCGAGATTCCCGCGAGCCGGAGGGCGGCGGTCGGGGTCCGCTCGTCGAACCGGGCCCGGTCGGTGAGCCCGTACATCGTCAGCCCGGGGATCGCCTCCAGCCCGTCGGCCAGGCGGCGGTAGAGGTCCATCTCGTACGTCCGGATCGCCCCCATCGCCGCGACGATCCGCTCCCGGCGCGGCGCACCCGCCGCCGCGCCCCCGTACGCGTCGCCGACGCCCGCCAGATAGTCGACGGCCGCGGTCACGCCGGCCAGCCCCTCGAAGTTGGCGGTCCCGGTCTCGAACCGGTCGAACGCCGGCCGGAGCTTGTAGGCGGGCAGCGTGTCGAGGAGCTCGGCCCGGCCGTACAGGACGCCGGCGTGCGGGCCGAAGAACTTGTACGTCGAGCAGGCGAGGAAGTCCGTCCCGAGCGCGCGGACGTCGATCGCGAGGTGCGGTGCCGCGTGGACGGCGTCGACGTAGGTCCACGCGCCGGCCGCATGGGCTCGCCGGACGATCTCACCGACCGGGTTGATCGTGCCGACGGCGTTCGAGGCGTAGCCGACGGCCACGAGCTTCGTCCGCGGCCCGAGGACCGCGTCGAGCGAGTCGAGATCGAGGGTCACGTCGGCATCGTGGATGTCGACCGTCCGGACGACGAGGCCGCGGTCGGCCGCGATCGCCTTCCACGGCCCAACGTTGCCCTCGTGGTCGAGGATCGTCACGACGATCTCGTCGCCGGGCGCCATCGTCGCCGCGATCGAGCGGCTGACGTGGAAGGTCAGGCTCGTCATGTTCGCGCCGAGCTTGATCTCCTCGGCCGAGGCTGCGCCGAGCATGTCGGCCATCGCCCGGTGGGCCTCGTCGGCGATGGCGTCGCTCCGGCGGCTCGTCAGGAACGGCCCATCGTGGTTGGCATTCGACGTCCGGTAGTAGTCGGCGACCGCCGCGACGACCGTGTCGGGGACCTGGGTGCCGCCGGGGCCGTCGAACAGGGCGACGGGCCGACCGCCGTCCTCGATCGCAAGGGCTGGGAATTGGCGGCGCAGCGCCTCGACGTCGAATGCGGTCATGGACGAACCCTCAGGACACGGACGGCGGAGAGGACGGATCGAGACGGCGGACCCGCGCGGGTCCGTCGTGATCGTAGTCGGTCGCGGGTCGCGGGAACCGCCCGGAGGTCCGGCGACGCCGGGGTGAGCCCGCGCGGGCTCGGGCGCCGCGACGACGATCTCGGCGGTCGCGGCGTCGGACGGGATCGTTGCCTTGTCAATCATCGAGGCGGCGGGGTACGATGCGGAGGACATGTCGACGCCGCCCCTCTCGCCCGGCCGCGAAGCATCCCCAGCCGGCCGCTCCGCCCCCGCTGCCCGCGCTGCCGTGATCGCCGACACGCCGGGGATGGGGGCCTGGCGGAACTTCCTGCACGCGCACGCCCGGATCACGCGGCGCCTCGACGAGGAGCTCCAGGCCGCGCACGGCCTCTCGCTCGCGGAGTACGACGCCCTCCTCCAGATCGCCCACTCGCCGGGCCGGCGGGTGCGGATGAACGTTCTCGCCGAGCGGGTCATCCTGTCGCGGAGCGGGATCACCCGTCTCGTCGACCGGCTCGAGGCGGCGGGCTCGGTCGAGCGCGCGGCCTGCACGACCGACGCCCGCGGGCAGGAAGCGGTCCTCACCACGGTCGGGCTCGACCGGCTGCGGTCCGCGGCAACGACCCATCTCGACGGCGTCCGGCGCTACTTCCTCGACCGCCTCGACGCGTCCGCCCTGGCCGATCTCGAGGCGAGCCTCGGGCGGGTCGCCGATCCGCTCGGCTCCGCCATGCGATCGACCCACGAGGGTTGCGAGCCGGCCGAGGCCTGACGCCGGTGGCCGGCCGGCTCCGGACGGGCACAAGCGGCTTCGCCTATCCGGCCTGGTCACCGCGGTTCTACCCGCCCGGGACCCGCGCACCGGACCTCCTCCGCCACTACGGCTCGCGCCTCGCGACGGTGGAGCTGAACAACACGTTCTACCGCCAGCCGAGCCCGGCCGCGGTCGACGGCTGGCTGGCGGCGACGCCCGATGACTTCCGGTTCGCGGTCAAGGCCCAGCGCGGCTCCTCGTTCCGGGCCCTCCGGGTCGACCCGTCGGACAGCGTCGAGTGGCTGACGACCCCGCTCCGACGGTTCGGCGATCGGCTCGGGACGATCCTGTTCCGCGTCCCCGACGGTGTCGCCCGCGACGACGACCGCCTCGCCGGTCTGCTCGGCGCGTGGCCGGCCGACCTTCCCCTCGCGATGGAGTTCCAGGACCCGAGCTGGCACGTCGACGAGGTGTTCGCCGCGATCCGGGCGGCGGGCGCCGCCCTGGTCACGACAGACCTCGAGGCGGACCCGGAGCCGCCGACGATCCGCCGGACCGGATCCTTCCTGTACCTGCGCCTCCGCCGGCCGGACTACGACGCCGCGGAGCTGGCCCGCTGGATCGGCCGCCTCGAGCCGTTCCTTGCCGACGGCGTCGACGCGTTCGTCTACTTCCGCCACGACGAGGTCGGGCGCGGCGCCGAGCTGGCCCTCGAGCTGGCGGACCTCGCCGAGCGGGCCGGCTTCGGCGGGGGCCGCTAGGCGGAGCGGGCCGGATCCCGTCAGGCGGCCGGCCGAGCCCTCTGTCAGCCGGTCGCGCGCGAGCCCTCGGCCGGCCCGAAGGCGACGAGCAGCGTCAGGTCCTCGGTGATGTCGTGGAAGCGGTGCGGGACGGCGGTCGCAACGAACACGATCGATCCGGGCCGCACGTCGCGGACCTCGTCGCCGACCGTGATCCGGCCGCGACCGGACACGACGTAGTAGACCTCGTCCTCGGTGTGGGGCTGCTGGAGGTCCGGCTGGCCGGCGGCCAGGACGTACAGGCCGACGCTCAGGTCGGGGACCGTGAGGAACTCGAGATAGGGTGCGCCGCTCGCCTCGCGTCGCGCGGCGAGGTCGGCCAGCTCGAAGGCATCCATGCGCCGAAGGCTAGCAGCGCCGGGAACCGCAAACCGCCGCCGACCGTACGATGGATCGATGGGCCTGCCCGACCACGCGCCGCCGCAGCCGCCAAGCCGCGCGCCGGCCCGCGCGGTGCTCGCCACGCTCGTCCTCCTTGCCGCGATCATGCTCGTGGTCGTCGTCGCCACGCGGCCACGGGTGAACCCGGGCGTCGGGGTCGGCGGACCGACGGGCCGGCCGTCGACGGCGGCCGGCGCCGGGTCCGCGAGCGCGGGCGGCTCGGCCGCCGCCGGCGGGTCGAGCGGTGCCGCGGGATCCATCGACGGCAGTGGCAGTCCCCCGCCCGCGCCGGCCAGCGCGCCGCCGTTCGATCCGACGCGCGTCGCCGTCAAGCTCGTGCCCTTCGTCGGCGGCCTCCGGGCGCCGCTCGCGATCGCCAACGCCGGCGATGGCAGCGGCCGCCTGTTCGTCGCCGAGCAGGGCGGACGGATCCGGATCATTCGCGACGGCCGGCTCGTCGCCGTGCCCTTCCTCGACATCCGCGACCAGATCAGCAGCGGCGGCGAGCGCGGCCTCCTCGGCCTCGCGTTCCATCCCGACTTCCCCACCGACCCGCGGGTCTTCGTCGACTACACCGATCGCAACGGCGACACTCAGGTCTCCTCGTTCGAGGTGCGGCTCGCCGCCGACGACCGGGTCGACCCGACGTCGGAGACGCGGATCCTCCACGTGGACCAGCCCTTCGCCAACCACAACGGCGGGGCCCTGCTCTTCGACAGGGACGGGATGCTCCTGGTCTCCCTCGGCGACGGCGGCAGCGGGGGCGACCCGCAGGGCAACGGCCAGTCACTCGGGACGCTCCTCGGGAAGATCCTCCGGATCGACGTCGGTCGGCCGGGCGCCGACCCGCCGTACACGATCCCGGCCGACAACCCGTACCTCGACACCGGCGGCCGGCGGCCGGAGATCTGGCTGTGGGGCCTCCGCAACCCGTGGCGGATGAGCCTCGACCGGGCGACCGGGGACCTCTGGATCGGCGATGTCGGGCAGACCGCCTGGGAGGAGGTCGACATCCAGCGGGCGGGATCGCCGGGCGGCACGAACTTCGGCTGGAACCGGATGGAGGGCACCCACTGCTACGAGCCGGCGGACGGCTGCGAGGACCCGTCCCTGATCCGGCCGGTCAGCGACTACGGCCACGATCTCGGCTGCACGGTGATCGGCGGCGCGGTCTATCGCGGCACGGCCGAGCCGGCGCTCGTCGGGGGGTATGTCTTCGGCGACTACTGCAGCGGCCGGATCTGGGCGATCGATGCAGCCCGCGACGACTACCAGTCGCCGGTCCAGGTCGCCGAGAGCGGCGCGAACCTCAGCGCGTTCGGCGAGGACGAGGCAGGCGAGCTGTACGCAGCCGACATCTCGGGCGGCGCGATTCTGCAGGTGACCGCGGAGCGCCGCTGACGGCCGCGCCGGCCGACCGCGCCGCCCCCGCGGCGACCGCGACCGTACCGGTCGGCTCCGCGCTCAGGCGATCGCGAAGGAAACCGTCACCCCGATCGTGAGCTCGCTCGTGCCGGCCTCGACCGGCGTGGCAACGTCCGCCTCGGCCTTGGCTCGGAAGGCCGCCATCGGCCGCGGCGGACCGGGCGGCAGCGCCCCGCCCTCGACGATCGCGACCACCGCCCCGAGTCCGACCCCGGCCTCGGCGGCCAGCGTCTCAGCCCGCGCCCGGGCGTCCGCGACGGCGAGCCGGCGGGCTTCGGCGAGCGCCGCGGTCGGGTCGGCGAGCCGGAAGGACAGGCCGTCCATGCTCGTCGCCCCTGCGGCGAGGGCGGCGTCGATCACGCGGCCGACCGCATCGGTGGCCCGGATCGTCGCCTCGACCGTGTTCGTCAGCTGGTAGCCGGTCACGACCGGGCCGCGCTCCGAGGAGTAGTCGCGGACGGCGTCGAGCCCGACGAGCGTGGTCCGGAGGTCGGCCCGCTCGACACCGGCCGCGGCCACGGCATCGAGGACCGCCTGCATCGTCGCCGCCGCCGTCGCCCGGGCGTCCGCCGCGGTCGGACGGGTCGTGACGACGCCCAGGCGCAGGTCGGCGACGTCCGGCACGACCCGGACGCTCCCCTGCCCCGGGACGGTGATCGACGGCGCGTCGGGCGCGGGCCCGGCGGGCCGGCCGGGCGTCACCGGGTCACGGCTCCACGGTCGCGCCCGCAGGCGCGGTCGGCGGTGGCAGCGGGCGACGGATCGGCCGGAGATACAGCCCGAGGATGACGACGAGGTACGCGACATGCGCGGTGATCGTCAGGATCGCGGGATCCGCCGAGTAGCCGAGGATCGCCCGGAGGAAGGCCCCGATCCCGGTCTCGTGCGGGAGCACGGACGTCAGGTCGTAGGCCGTCGCGGTCCAGAACCCGTTGCCGACCGCCCCGATCTCGACGAACTCGCCAATTCCGTGGCTCAGCAGCCCGGCCGCGATGAACACGAGGGCGATCCCCGTCCAGCGGAAGAACGAGCCAAGGTTGAGGCGGCGGCTCCCGCGATAGAACCCGTAGCCGATCAGGCCGGCGACGACGAGCCCGGTCAGCGCGCCGAGCAGGATCCAGACCGCCTCCGACCGCGCCGACGTCGCTTGGCCGACGAGGAACAAGGAGGTCTCGAGGCCCTCGCGGATCACGGCCGTGAAGGCGAGGAGGGCGAGGCCCCACGACCCGCCGGAGCCGGCGACGCGATCGACGGCGGCCTGCAGCTCGCCCTTGACCGATCCGGCCTGGCGGCGCATCCAGAACAGCATCCAGGTCACGACGGCGGCGGCCACGAGCATCGTCGTGCCCTCGAAGATCTGCTCGTACGGCTCCTCGAACGCGCCGACGGTCGCGAAGAGGACGACCCCGACGGCGAGGCTCAGGGCCGCGGCGAGCCCGGTCCCGAGCCAGACCCGGCCGGCACGATCGCCGCGCCCGGTCCGGACGAGGTAGGCGAGGACGATGCTGACGATCAGCGCCGCCTCGACGCCTTCGCGGAGGCCGGTCAGCAGGCCGCTGGTGTAGGACCCGAGATCCACGGTCGTTCGTGCTCCTTGCGGCCGCGCCCGAGCCGCAGGGCGACGGGATGCCGATGGCTGGCGTGGCGCCGAATCTACCGGCCGTGGCTCCGAGTGGTCAAGCGCCCTTGCATCGCGATCGCAGGGCATCCTGACGCGCCTCGGGCACCACGCGACCGCCCGGCGCGGCTCGGCGCCGCTCGGCGCGGCTCGCGGACCGCCCGCTCCGTCACGGTTCTGCAAGGCCTGCGCGACGCTCGGCCCACCGGGCCGTGACGCCGCCGGTCCGATCCTGACGCGGTGTACGAGCGCGTCCCGGTCCGGTCGTCCCTGCCCGCCGCCCCAGCGGGTGGGCGGAGCCGCGCTTATCGGGTGATGGAGCGGCGGACGGGCGGCGTCGCCCACCGCCGGGCGGCGATCGGCCGCCGGCCGGGCCACGACGCCCCGACGGGAGGCCGCGGCCGGCTCACCACGATCATCGCCGCAGCGATCGTCACGTTCCTCGTGGGCTCGCTGCTCCTGGCCGGGATCGCAGTCGTCGGGACCGTGTCCGCCGTGTCGGTCCTCTCCCAGGGCCTGCCGGATCCGACGAACCTCGCGGGCCTGTCCTTCGCCCAGCCGACGAAGGTCTACGACCGGACCGGCAAGGTCCAGCTCGGCCGGTTCCAGCGCGAGCAGCGGCGGGTCGTCGCGTTCGACGACGTGCCGCGGCTGGTCCTCGACGCGACGACCACCGCGGAGGATCGGACGTTCTGGGACAACAGCGGCTTCGATCCGGCGGCGATCCTCGCGGCGGCCGCCGACAACGCCGCCGGGACGAGCGACCGCGGCGCCTCGACGATCACCCAGCAGCTCGTCAGGGCGCGGTTCCTGCCCCAGGACGTGATCGCCCCGGGCGCCAACCGCTACATCCGCAAGGCCAAGGAGCTGATCCAGTCGTCGCGGCTGACCGAGGCCTATCCCGGCGAAGCGGGCAAGCAGACGATCATCACCGCCTACCTCAACGAGATCTTCTACGGCCACGACGCCTACGGGATCGCCGCCGCCGCCCGGATCTACTTCGGCGTGACCGACCTCTCGAAGCTGACGGTCGCCCAGGCGGCGCTCCTCGCCGGGCTGCCGAAGTCGCCCTCGACCTTCGATCCGTATCGCTTCGCCAAGCCCGACGCGGACGGCAACCTCGTCGTCCCGGCCACCGCGCCGCCGGTCGTCCGGCGCGACTGGATCCTCCAGAACCTGTCCGCGTCGCGCTGGACGCGGCTGACGTCGGCCCAACTGAAGGCGGCCCTCGCCGAGCCGGTCGTGCTCCATGGCGACGTGCCGCTCGAGTTCAAGGCGCCGCACTTCACCTGGCAGGTGCGGCGGCAGCTCCAGGCGATCCTCGGACCGGACGCGTCGATCGAGACCGGCGGCTATACCGTCATCACGAGCCTCGACTGGGACGCCCAGGCCCTGGCCGAGAAGTGGCTGGCCGCCGCGGCGATCGCGCCCAACCTGAAGTCGACCGCGTCGGCCGCGCTCCTGAAGTCGCTGAAGATCGGCGCCGGCGACCGCCGCTGGATCCAGGCGCTGCGCGGCAAGGACCTCCACAACGGGGCGCTGGTGGCGATCGACTACCGGACCGGCGACGTGCTCGCCTACGCCGGGAGCGCCGGCTATTACCAGGACCAGCTGGCGAGCCCCAAGTTCGAGCCGAAGTACGACGCCGCCGGCGACGGCGCGCGCCAGCCGGGGTCGGCGTTCAAGCCGATCGTCTACGCCAGCGCGTTCGACACCCGGGCGCTCACGCCCGGCAGCCTCCTGCTCGACATCGCGACCCAGTTCGGGAAGGGCTGGACGCCGCGCGACGCCGATCAGCTCGACCGCGGGCCCGTCCTCGTTCGGAAGGCCCTCCAGTACTCGCTGAACATCCCCGCGATCCGGGCCCTTCAGCGGGTCGGGAGCGAGGCCGTGGCCGATCGCGCCGACAAGTTCGGGATCCGCTTCGCCGGCGGCCGCGACGCCTTCCTCCAGGCCGGTCTGGCCGGGGCGATCGGGACGGTCGAGCTCCGCCCGATCGACCTGACCTCGGCGTATGGCGCGATCGCGAACGGCGGCGTCCACGTGCCGACCCGGATGATCCTCGAGGTTCGCGACGCGAGCGGGGCGGTCGTCTACGAGGCGCCGAAGCCGGCCGGCGTCCAAGCCGTGAGCCCCCAGGCGGCCTACCTCGTCACCGACATCCTCCAGGGCAACACGGATCCTCGCCAGAACCCGATCTGGTCGGCGGTCCTCGAGCTCCGCAACGGGCCGAAGGGCGAGCACCGGCCGGCCGCGGTGAAGACGGGCACCGCCAACGACGCTCGCGACCTGGCGACCTATGGGTTCCTGGCCCCGCCGAAGGATCCGACGGCGCCGGCCCTCGCGGTCGGAATCTGGATGGGCAACAGCGACCACTCGAACCCGAAGTCGGCGAAGCCAGCGACGTCCCTCACCGCCGCGGCGCCGTTGTGGCGGGCGTTCGTCCGCGACCTGACCGCGAAGCAGGCGGTCGCCGGCTTCGCCCGGCCGAAGGGCGTCGTCAAGGCCAAGATCGACGCCTGGACCGGCGGCAAGCCCGGGCCGTGGACGCGGGCGACAGTGACGGAATGGTTCATCTCGGGCACGCAGCCGGGGGCGAAGCAGCAGGTCGACCCGCCGGGCCTGCTCTACATCCGCGCCTGCGGCGGCTGGCGGGTCGATCCGGTCAAGGCCGAGCTCGGTCCGAAGGCGTGGGACCGGGATGTGGCGAACTGGCTGGCCCGGGCCCGGCGCGGCGTCGGGGTCAAGGGCCCGTACGACACGCGAACGGCCTACTTCTGGAAGCGCACCGGCTGGGGCGGCCCCCTCTACGGACCCTGCGCGCCGAAGCCGACGCCGAATCCGACGGAGACGCCCAAGGGCGGCCCCGGTGACCACGGCGGGGGCGGCGGGGGCGGCGGGGGCGGCGGGGGCGGCGGGGGCGGCGGGGGCGGCGGGGGCGGCGGGGGCGGCGGGGGCGGCGGGGGCGGCGGGGGCGGCGGGGGCGGCGGGGGCGAAGCCTGCCCCGACGCCCGCTCCGACGCCGGCGCCCAGCCCGCCCCCGACCGTCGCCCCATGATCCTCAACGAGGGCTTCGGCGGATCGATCCGGCGGGGCGCCGGCCTGGCGTTGGGCGTGGCCCTCGTGCTCGGCCTCCTCGCTCTCGGCGCGGCCGCGATCAACGTCATCGTCCTCGTGTTCGTGGCGGTCATCCTCGCGTCCGGCCTCCAGCCGGTCATCGCCTGGATCCGCGGCCACCTGCCGATCGGGCGCGGCCCGGCGATCCTGCTCGTCTACGGCGCGTTCCTCGCGGTCGTCATCGGCATGGCCCTCGTCATCGTCCCGGTCGCGATCACCCAGCTCGAGCGGACGCTCGCCTCGTTGCCGCCGTTCGTGGAGCGCGCCCGGCAGTGGGCGGCGACGGTCCGGCCGGTTGCCCTGTCGCAGGCCGTCGCCGCCCTGATCGACGCCGCCGCGAGGGCGCTCCAGCCCGGCGGCAGCCCGCCACCGGCCCCCGGCGAGGTCGTCCAGGTCGGGCTCACCGTGGCCGAGACGATCACGTCCGTGCTCACGCTCCTGACGGTCGTCTACTTCTGGCTCACCGAGCACGCCCGGCTGCAGCGGTACACCCTGGCGTTCGTCCCGCGCCATCGCCGGAAGCGCGCCCGAGACGTCTGGAACGCGGCCGAGACGCGGCTCGGGATGTGGGTCCGCGGTCAGCTGATCCTCATGGGCACGATCGGGATGGGGACCTCGATCGCCTACACAGTGCTCGGCGTGCCGGCGGCGCTCCTGCTCGGCCTGATCGCCGCGCTGGCCGAGGCGATCCCGATCGTCGGGCCGCTCCTCGGCGCGATCCCGGCCGTGCTCGTGGCCGCGACCGTCTCCCCCGAGCTGGCCCTCGAGGTCGCCGGCGTGTACGTCGTCCTCCAGCTGATCGAAGGCAACGTCCTCGTCCCGCTGGTGATGCGGAACACGACCGGAATCTCGCCGTTCCTGGTGATCCTCAGCGTGCTGATCGGCGGCGCCGCGGGCGGCTTCGTGGGAGCGCTCCTCGCGGTCCCGATCGCGGCCGTCGGCGAGGTCCTGATCGAGGGTCTCCAGGCGCGCGAGACGCCCGTCGCCCAGGACCCGACCGCGAACGAATCGACCGCCGACGAGTCGAACGCGGCGGACGAGCCGGATGCCGCGGACCGCGGCCCCGCCGCGGAGAACCGGATCGCGACCGCCGACGCGTCGGTCGTCGCCAGGGCCAAGGGCTGACCGTCGTCAGCTCCGTTCGCGGCGCGCTTCGGCGAGGGTCGCGGGGGCGCGGTTCTCAGCGGACGAAGGCGAGGATCCCGGCTGCCAGGGCGGCGACGAACGCGAGCGCGTATTCCACGACCCGCATCGAGCGGTCCTCGGCGTCGGCCTCGGCGGTTCGGAGCGTCGTCTGCGGAATCATCGATCGTTCTCTCCTGTCGCGACCCCGGGGAGCCGGCGCGGATCTGCGCCGGACTGGCCGACGACGCCACCGGTATGGGGCAGCGTCGTCGCAGTGATCGCAGCATCGGCGCCGAGCGGTCGCAGATGCGGCGGTCCGGCTGCGCCGCTCGTATCACGGCCGTTGCACGCACGGACGGCGCGCCGCCGGGGGTCCGAGCGGTCCTCCTCCGGCGACGCGGCCGGAGCCGACGCGACGCGAGATTTCCCACCTGCCGCGAGGCCCGTCGGGATGTCAGGCGACTGCAAGGGATCGCGTCGAGCAGGTCAGGCGGACGTTCGGAATTGGTGCCTATCGTCGATCGCCGTGGTCACCACGCGACCGCGCACAGGCCCCGGAACGGCCTGCATCCCAGGACACGGAGGAACCCCCGAACATGTTCAAGCGAATCCTGCTTGCCCTCGCCCTCGCGGCATCGCTCGGCGGCGCGGTCGTCGCCTGCAACACGCCAGCCGGCACCGCGAATCCGACGCTCAACGTCCCCTCGACCGAGGCCTCGACGCCGGCGTCGTCCGACCTGCTGCCGTCGGCTGAGCCGAGCATGGAAGCCAGCATGGAGCCGAGCGCCTCGTAGGCTCGAACCGCGCCGCCGCGCGCGAGCCGGACTCTCGCGCGCTCCAACCGCCTCGGGTTCCGACGGAGCCCGGGGCGTTGCCATGTCTCGGACGGCCGACACCGGCGGGGGCGGGCGCGGGCCTGGATCGGTGCAACGCCGGTGCAATGCTCCAGGCGCCGGCCGATGGCCGCCCGCAACGCCGAGCGCCCGATGCTCCAGACCGGCTCCGGCGTCGTCGGGAGGAGACCCTTCGAAGACGCGGCGATCGGGGACCCAGGTCGAGGCGGGCTCGCCAGCTCGCACCGGCCGTCAGGCAATGCGGCGCTGGGCGAGACGACGACGTCGACGGCGCCGCATCTGTCTGTCCGGGCCCGGGCGGCGGCGGCCGACCACCGCGCCCCCCGACCCCATGGCCGGATCCTCGGGCGATCGCGGCCCGGATCGACCGCGACGGGCGAGCGCGTGGTTGACGATGGTCCTGCTGTCAGGCCGTTGCAATGTGGATGGCCGGCACCGTTGTCGATCCGACCGCCGCGCCATCCGATCATCCATCACGTCCCGGGTCCCGGGACGCAGCCTGGATACAGGGATGGAGGTCCTCCTCGATGAGTCTGATTGCATGGATCGTTCTCGGCGCCATCGCCGGCTACCTCGCCGGCTTCCTCGTCCGCGGTGACGAGGGCCTCGGCGTCATCGGCCACATCGTCCTCGGCATCGTCGGCGCGCTCGTCGGCGGGTTCCTGGCGAGTGTCCTGTTCAACACCAAGCCGATCGACGGCCCGCTCGACATCAGCTCGATCGTCGTCTCGGTCATCGGCGCGATCATCGTCGTCGTCGTCGTGAGCGCGGTCACCGGTCGCAGCCGGACGGGTCGCGGCGCGATCTGATCCCGCGCCGCGGAGCCTGCTCCGCACCAGCTCGAGAACGCCCATCTGCCCAGGTGGGCGTTTTCGATTCCCGGCGGAACCCGCCCTGTCGGCGGCGGCTCGGGCTCGGCCGTCCGGCGGTCCGGGCGCCGGAAGCCCGGTCCGAGCGCCCCGCGCATTGCCAGTCCGCTGCAAGCAGCTTGGCCATGCGGACGGGTCGGGTGGCGCCGGCGTGCCGCTACGGTCCGTCCATGCACACGATCTACGTCGACGGATCGGCCGCCCAGGAGCCCGGGGCGGCCGAGCGTCTGCTGCACCTGGCCGAGGCCGGGCACGAGCTCGTCCTCGTCGCCGACCTCGACCACCCGGCGACCGGGCTCGCGGCGTGGGCGGGCCACCTCTCGGCCCTGCCCGACGATCCGGCGCGGGGCTCCTGGTTCATGACCGCCGACCCGGACTCCTGCGGCGATCGCCAGCCGGGCCTCCGGACGATCCTCGTCGGGCCGCGCAGTGACGCCCCGCGGCCGACCCGCTGCGACTCGACCGCGCGCGACCTCCGCGAGGCCGTCCTCGCGATCCTGGCCGCCGACGCGATGAGCTGACGGTCGGAGATCCGCGTCGCTCGCCGCGATCCCGACCGTGGCGCGGCACCGCCGCGCGGTCGACCCGATGGGGCGTGCGGTCACCGACTGCAATGCCCGCAAGAGGCCGCTGCAACCTCCCGCCGGAAAGGGATGACGCTCCCGACAGGAGGCGCCCCCGACACTGGCTCTGCGGGCTCTCGACCACTGGGGGTCCGGGAGCCCGCCTTCTTCCCATCCAGCCCGCGCAGACTCCTCCTGACGGGGCGCGATCCGACGATCCAGACGCCGCCCGGATCGTGGAGGACGACCCGACCGGTTCCCCGGACCGTTATGCGGATGCAAGGTCGGCGCCGGTCCCCGAGAGGCTTCCGGCGGCGGGGTCCTCCTAGCATCAGGACCACATCAGCGGCCCCGCCGCTGGACCAACCGAACACTCCCGTGGAGGCGCTTGTGACGGGGCGCCTTCACCCCGATCCCGCGGACGCCCGGAGCCCCCTCCTCCGGGCGTTCCGCACGTCCGGGGCCGGTGCGGCCACGGACGGCGCCCCAGCCACGGACGGCGCGCCAGCCCCGGACGGCGCGCCCCAGCCCCGCGCCCCTTCGAACGCGAGGCATGCACCGAGCACGCACAAGGAAGCCGGTCGGCACGAGCCGACCGGCTTCCTGCTGTCTTGCCCGGCGCCGGTGGGCGCCGGATCGTCAGACGCGGGGGCGGGTTCCGCGCGTTCCGCCGTGGCGGTCGAAGAGCGTGAACCCCATCGCGGTGGCGGGGATCAGGGCGAGGATCACGAGCAGCCGGTTGGCGCCGCCGAGAAGCAGCCCCATCGCGAGGCCGAGCGACAGCGAGGTCCCGACCGCCAGGACCTCGTCCGACTCGCTCTGGATGATCTGGCCGGCCCGCTCCAGCTGGACGCCGGTCGCGCTCGCCGCGTCCGGGAGGCGCTGGGCGGCGGCAACCGCCTTGTCGGCGACATCGCTGGCGATGCCCTTCGCCGTCGCCCCGAGATCGTCGGCGGCGGGCGTCCTGGTGCTGGTGCCGCTGCTGGTCTGGCTGGCCATGTCGGGAACCTCCGGAAGGAAATGCATGCGTGGACGGCTCCGACCCTACGGCCCGCCGGCGCGCAGCCGGCATCGTCGGTCGGCGGGCCCGATTGCAGGCGCGTGACAGCCGTCGACTGCAAGCGCGCTGTCATCCCGCCTCTCCCGCGCCGAGGCCGGCGCAAGGCCCACCCGGCTAGGTTGCTTGCACGGCCGGATCACCGGCTTCACCGACGGGAGGAACCTGACATGGGATACGAGGACACGAAGGCCGACGCCAAGGAGACGATGCGGAACGTCGACAACAAGGCCAAGGAGACGTGGCGCAAGGCCGACGGCTCCGAGAGCCTGTCGGACAAGGTCGCCAACGCCGGCGACGACGTTCGCGACGCCCTGGGCAACGCCGGCGACGAAGTCCGCCGCCACACCGACGACGCCCAGGACCGGCCCGTCTGAGGCTCGCCCCAACCGCACGCAGATGCGCCCCCGCCGGGCCCCGTTCGGCGGGGGCGCTCTTCGTGCCCGGGACATGGCGAATGGGCGGGCACCCACGTTGCCGCGCTCGAATCGCAGGGCGACGGCTGCGATGGAGCCGCAAGGCCGGCCGAGCGGCCGGGAACCCCGCCGTCGGACCGGGACGGTGATCCTGACGTCATGTTCGATCGACACCTGGGCCGGGACAGGTCTCCGGACCGTCAGCCCGCTGACGATGCCCGGGACCGGCGTTCGTCCAGCCGGGAGCGGCTGGCTGATGCGCAGGCCGTGGTCGCCGGCGCGATCGCCGCGGCAGTGCCGGTCGGCGCACCGCAGGCGGCGGTCGACCTCGGCCGCGTCCGGGCGGTGATCGAGACGCTGCCCGAGGCGGTCTTCGTCACCGAGTCCGACGGCAGCCTGAGCCTCACGAATCCGGCGGCCGACCGACTGTTCGCCGAGCAGCCCGTCCGCGACCGGGCCGACCTCCTGTCGCGATTCGAGGAGGTCGCGCCGGAGCGGCCTCGCGGCCGGCCACTCCCGGCACGGTCCGACGACCGGCGGGCGATGACTGTCCGGCCGCGCCATCAGCCGAATCGATGGTTCGCGCTGCGCAGCGTCCCGCTCGAGATCGAGGAGACGGCGTTGCCGCCCGATCCCGTGGCGCCCAGCCCGACCCCCGCGAGCGCCCCGGTCGCCGACAGCGACCCGTTGGCGGCGGCGCCGACGGTCGAGGGATCGCCGGTCATCGCCGGCACCGGCCTGGGAGCCCACCACGACCCGCCGAGCCACACGGCCTTCGTCCTGCGCGACGTGACAGACACCTCCGACCTGCGGCCCATCCGGGAGGCGTTCCTGTCGGTCCTGTCGCACGAGCTGCGGACGCCGATCACGACGATCTACGCCGGTTCGTCGGTCCTCGCCCGGCGGCCGACCCTGTCACCGCCGGCGACCCGCGCCCTGGCCCGCGACATCAGCTCCGAGGCGGCCCGCCTGTACGACCTCGTCGAGGACCTCCTGGTCCTGGCCCGGCTCGAGCGCCGCGTCCTCGAACCCCTCGACGAGCCGGTCCTCGTCCAGCGGGCGGTCGGGGCGACGGTCCGGCTGGCCCACGAGCGCGTGGCCGACGCCCCGATCGAGGTCCGCGCCGACGAGGACCTTCCGCCGATCCACGGCGACGCAACGTACGTCGAGCAGGCGTGCCGCAACCTGCTCTTCCCGTCCCTGCGCTACGCCGGCCCGGGACCCGAGCGAGCGGTCATCATCCAGATGACGGCCGACACCGCGGCGGGCGAGGTCCGGGTCACCGTCCTCGATCGGGGACCGACCCTCTCGGCGGAGGATCTCGAGCGGGCGTTCGAGCTGCCGGACCCGGCGGCCGTCGGCCGCCTCGCCGGGACCGGCGTCAGCCCGTTCGTCTGCCGCAACCTCGTCGAGGCGATGGGTGGCCGGGTGTGGGCCCGGAACCGACCCAACGGAGGTCTCGAGACGGGCCTCGCGCTCCGCGTCGACGAGCGCGGCTGACCCCGCGGCGGACCCGCGGCCGACCCGTGGCGCCGGCCGCGCGGGGCGGCGCTCGCCGGCCGTCAGCCGGGCCGCGTCGTCCTGCCTGGTCGGGATCGAGCCGCGTCCTCACGGAGCCGAGCCCGGAGGAGCGCGATCACGGCCCGCTCCTCGTCCGGGTCGGTCGACCCCGGCGGGTCGTCCGTCTCCTCTGCCGCCTCGACGAGCGCGGTCCGGATCCGCCCGTCGAGATAGGCGTCGACGACGGCCGGGTGGACGTACGCCTGGCGGGCGACGGCCGGAGTGTTGCCGAGGTTCTCGGCCGTGGCCCGGATCGCCGCAGCGATGTTGCGCTGCTTCTCTCGATCGCTCTCGCCGCGACCCGTCGCCCGGAGCGCCCGGAAGGCGAGGACCGTGCCGGCCCAGGTCCGGAAGTCCTTGGCGGTGACGCCCGGAGCGATCGCCCCGAGATAGGCGTTCACGTCGTCCGAGGCGATGTCGCGCGGCTCGCCGTCCTCGCCGACGTACTGGAAGAGCTCCTGGCCGGGCAGCTCGCGGCAGCGCTTCACGACACCGGCGAGGCGCCGGTCGCGCAGGCCGACCTCGTGCTGCAGCCCGGACTTGCCGCGGAAGCGGAAGGTGATCGACGAGCCCTCGATCCGGGCGTGGCGATCGCGGAGGGTCGTGAGCCCGAACGAGCGGTTCAGGCGGGCGTACTCGTCGTTGCCGACGCGGATGAGCGTCAGCTCGAGGAGCCGGACGACCGCGGCGACGACCTTCTCGCGGGGCAGGCCCGGCCGGGCGAGGTCCTCGTCGACCCCGGCCCGGATCGCGGGCAGGGCCCTGGCGAACGCGATCAGCCGCTCGAACTTGGCGCCCTCGCGACGGCGCCGGTAGCGCGGGTGATAGCGGTACTGTTTCCGGCCCCGGGCGTCGCGTCCGGTCGCCTGGAGGTGACCGTTCGGCCAGGGACAGATCCAGACGTCCGTCCAGGCCGGTGGGATGACGATCGATCGGATCCGGGCGATCGTCTCCGGTTCGCGCACGAGCTGCCCGTCGGGGTCGCGGTACGAGAAGCCCCGTCCGGCCCGGCGTCGGGTGATGCCCGGCCGATCGTCGCTGGCATGGCGGAGCCCGGCGAG
Source organism: uncultured Chloroflexia bacterium (assembly GCA_963710105.1). Classification (GTDB taxonomy): domain Bacteria; phylum Chloroflexota; class Limnocylindria; order Limnocylindrales; family CSP1-4; genus CF-46. The sequence continues at coordinate 617,200 of CAVPYV010000001.1, read as the reverse complement.
ACTGGCCCGATCGTCGGTCATGGTCGGTCAGCGGCGTTCATCGAGCGGGAGCGTCGGCGACCCGGCGTGTCGGCGACGCGACGCTCACCGGTCGGGGCGGTGCCAGCCGCGTTGCAGCCCCGCCGGCTCAGGCTCACGGCCCGCTCGCGTGATCCGTGGCTCGGTCGTCACGCATTCGTAGCGCCGCCGCCGCGCCGACGCACATCCGCGGGATGGGCCGCTCGGCAGACTCCGGCTGCGAAGTGCGGCCATGGACCCAGACCCCCAGGAGGACGCATGGCTCCGGATCCCCGATTGATCGAGCCCCAGACCGAACCAGTTCCTGTTTCCGCGGCAGCTGACCCGGCTCCGTCCGAACCCGCGGAGTCCGCTGTCGCGGAGTCCGTCGCGGAGCCGTCCGCCGCCGAGATGTCGGGCGCGGATCCGGTGGTCGCGGAGGCGGCCCCGACCGGGGAGCCCCCGACCCCGACCGGCGAGGCAGCCACGGCCCGGCCCGCCGATGCCGCTGTGCCCGCCGATGGCGCAACGCCCGCCGCCGTCGCAGCGGCCCCCTCGATGCGGCCCGCGTCGCCCGCCACCGATGCCGACCTCGTCGTCGCGATGCACGGCGTGTCCCGCAGCTTCGACGACCGCGAGGTCGTCAGCGGGATCGATCTGACGGTCCCGCGGGGCACGATCCTCGGGATCATCGGCCCGTCGGGCTCGGGCAAGACGACGACGATCCGGATGATGACCGGCGCGCTCGCGCCGAGCGCCGGCGAGGTGTCGGTCCTCGGCCGCCCGCCGAAGCGGTTCCGGCGCCGGGAGCGGGAGCGGATTGGCTACATGCCGCAGTCCTTCACCCTGTACGAGGACCTGACCGCCGGCGAGAACGTCGACTTCGTGGCGAGCCTGTTCGGGATGCTCTGGCGGCGGCGGCGGCAGCGCGTCCGCGAGGTCCTCCACACCGTCGACCTGTGGGACGCCCGCGGCCGCCAGGCCGGCCATCTCTCGGGCGGGATGCAGCGCCGCCTCGAGCTCGCCTGTGCCCTCGTCCACGAGCCGGAGCTGATCATCCTCGACGAGCCGACCGCCGGGATCGATCCCCTGCTCCGCGGCACGATCTGGGACGAGCTCCACCGCCTCCGCGACGCCGGCCGGACGCTCCTCGTCACGACCCAGCACGTCAGCGAGGCGGACGAGTGCGACGCGGTCGCGATGATCGTCAACGGGCGGATCATCGCCCTCGCCCCGCCCGACGAGCTGCGACGGCTGGCGACGGACGGAGACCTCCTCGAGATCGAGACCGCCACCCTGTTCGACGGCAGCAGCCTCGTCGGCACCGCCGGTGTGACGAAGGTCACCCAGGACGGTCCACGCCACCTGCGGGTCGTCGTCGACGATGCCGGGAGCTCGCTGCCGCTCGTCGTCGAGGCGATCAAGGCGGCCGGCGGCGAGGTCGAAATCGGCCCGTGAGCAGCGGCTCTCGTTCGACGAGATCTTCGCGATCCTCGTCGCCCGCGACGACGAGCGACGAGCAGCAGAGGAGCGCGCCGCCGCGACGGCCACGGAGGCCGCCGCATGAGCCTGTTCAAGACCCTCACCCGGATCCTCGCGATCGTCGGCAAGGAGCTCGTCTCGATCCTCCGCCGGCCGGGCGCGCTCGTCAGCCTCGTCCTCGGGCCGTTCCTGATCATGGCCCTCTTCGGCGCCGGCTACAGCGGCTACCGACGGCCGCTCGACACGATCGTCGTCCTGCCCGCCGACTCGGGGCTGCCGACCGACGCCAAGGTCTACCAGGACGTCGCCGGCGAGGGCCTCCGGATCGACTCGGTCACCTCCGACGAGGCATCCGCCATGGATCGCCTCGCCAACCAGCAGGTCGACGTCGTCGTCGTCGCGCCGGCCAACGCCCAGGCCAACTTCGAGAGCGGGCAGCGGACGCCGATCGACGTCCGGGTCAACCTCACCGACCCGGTCGAGAAGAGCTACGCGATCTTCCTGACCCGCGGTCTCGAGGCTGCCGTCAACCGCCAGGTCATCGAGCAGGCGGTCGTCGAGTCGAAGGGCTATGCGATCAGCCAGGGCGTCAGCGATGCGGCCCGGATCCCGGCCGACGTGATCGCGGCGCCGACCCAGGCGTCCGTCGACAACGTCGCCCAGTCGGCGCCGACCGTGGTCCAGTACTTCGCGCCGGCCGTTCTCGCCCTGATCCTCCAGCACATGGCCATCACGCTGATCGCGCTGTCGGTGGTCCGGGAGCGGAACAGCGGCCTCTTCGAGCTGTTCCGGATCTCGCCGATCACGACCGCGGAGCTGGTGACCGGGAAGCTCATCGCCTATGGCCTCTTCGCCGGCGCCGTCGCGGTCCTGACGATCGGACTCCTCGTCGTCGGGCTCCATGTCCCGATCCTCGCGCAGCCGGGCTGGATCGCGATCGTCGCCGGTCTCCTCGTGGCCTCGTCCCTCGGGCTGGGCCTGCTGATCGCCGCCGTGTCGGATTCCGAGCCGCAGACCGTCCAGCTGTCGCTCCTCGTCCTGCTCGCGTCGGTGTTCTTCTCCGGCTTCGTCCTCGCGATCAACGAGTTCAGCGAGCCGGTCCGGACCCTGATCTACCTCCTGCCCGTCGCGAACGGGATCCGCCTGCTCGGCGACTTCATGTTCCGCGGCGGGACGGTCGTCGTCTGGCAGCTGTGGGTGCTGGTCGGGCTGGCCGTCGCCTACATCGGCGGGGCGTGGCTGCTGCTCCGGCGGGTGATCGCCCGGGCCTGACGACCACGGTCAGGCGGGCGTCGCCGCGGCGGGCCCGGGCGCCGTGCTACCGGGTCGAGCCGGATCCGGCGTCGACCTCGCGAGCGCCGGCCCTCAGGCCGAGGTCGCCTCGCCGCCCGCCGGATCGGACGCCGTGCCTCGGCGATGGGCCGGGATCTCGACCACGTTGCCGTCGCCGCCTCGATCGGCGTCGTCGTCGGCGACGCCCAGCATCCGGGCGTAGAGCGCCTCGTAGCCGTCGGCCATCCTCGCCGCCGAGAACCGGTCGATCACCGACGCCCGGATCGCCGCCCGGTCGAGCCCGGCCACGCGCTCGACGAGGAACGCGAGCTCGGTCGCGTCGTCGCCGAAGAAGCCGTCCACGCCGTCGCGGATGATCTCGTCGAGGCCACCGACCCGGCGGGCGAGGACCGGCGTGCCGCAGGCGAGCGCCTCGATGGCGACGAGCCCGAACGGCTCGGGCCACGAGCCCGGCATCAGGACCGCGTAGCTCTCGGCGAAGAGCCGGTCGCGGTCCGCCCCCGACAGCTCGCCGAGGAACTCGACGCGACGCCCCGCGGCCTTGAGGGCCGGCTCGAACACCTGCTCGTTGAACTCCTGCTCGTGCGGAGTGGGGCCGACCTTTGCGGCGATCTTGAGCCGGCGACCGGCAAGCTTCGCGATCTCGATCGCCTCGATGATCCCCTTCTCCGGCGTGACCCGGCCGACGAACACGAGGGCGTCGCCGCGGCGGCGCTCGAACGGCGAGTCGTCGAGGGTCAGCCCGTTATGGACGATCGTCCACGGGACCTCCGGATGGACCGACGCCTGGGAGGCGCTGATCGCGACCATCCCGCCCGGCCGGTCGGCAAAGGCGCCGCGCGACCATGGCAGGTCGAGGCGGCCGTGGAACGTGGCGACGAGCGGCCGGTGGGCGGCCCGGCGGAGCGCGAGGGAGTACCACTCGAGGTGGCTGTGGACCAGGTCGAACTCTCGCTCGCGGTCGAGGACCTGGAGCATCGTCGCGATCATGTAGCCGCCCGGGTCGCCACCGTGGCCCGCCGGGCGGAGGGCGCTTGGCACGGTCGGGACGAGGCGGCCCGGGACGTCGGAATCGCCGGACGCAAAGGTGGTGACCTCTTGGCCGCGCCGGTCGAGCTCGGTGGCGAGCTCGAAGATCACCCGCTCGGTGCCGCCGTACGCCTCGGGGGGGACGCGCTCGATCGGCGGCGCAACCTGGGCGATTCTCAGTGACTTCACGACGTGCCTCGGAGATGGAACGGCCGCGGCCCGTCGCGCTCGACGGGGCCGCGACCGGCTGAGAACGGGCTAGTAGCGGGTTTGGTCGACCGGCGCGACGCCGTCGCCGTCGGTCGTGTCCTCTTCGGCCTTGTCACCGGCGCCGGCGCCACCCGCGGCACCGATGGCGCCGCCGACGACCGCGCCGGGAGGCCCGGCGATCGCGCCGCCGACGGCCGCCCCGCCGAGACCGCCGGCCAGGCCGCCGGCGCCGGCGCCGGCCTCGTCATTGCCCTCGGTGCTCTCGCCGGCGACCGCGCCGCCGACCGCGCCGATCGCGCCGCCGACCACCGCACCCGGAGGGCCACCGACGGCCATGCCGACGCCCGCTCCGGCGAGCGCGCCGGCGCCGGCGCCCATGGCCTCGTTGCCGTGCTCGTCGGTTCCGGCGCCCGGGTCGACGTCCTCGTCGAGCGGGCGGTTGTCGGCCGCGTCGAGCGGCCGGTTCGGATCGTTCAGATCGTGGTGCGTCATGGTTCGTGCTCCCTGTTGGGCCACCGGGCGCCGACCGACGGAGACCGGCGGATCGGCGGTGAACCCTTCCGACGGTAGGGTCGATCCGGACGCGCCCGCGCATCGCCGCACCGGGCGCGCATATCAGCCGCGTGACGAGCGGGGCGGCCACGCCGGGACGAGTCCCGCGCGGCGGCCGGCCGGCGCCCCCTCGGCCCTCGCGCCCCGGGCCGGGAGCCTAGAGGGCCGCCGGGTCCAGCTTCGCCGGGTCGACGCCGAGCGTGGCCATGACCTTCGCCGCCTTGTCGGGCGCCATCGCCCCGCAGCGGGCGAGCTCGGCCAGGGCGGCCGCGGCGATGTGCGGCGGGTCGATCTCGAACAGCGTCCGCAACGCCTCCCGCGTGTCGCTCCGGCCGAAGCCGTCGGTCCCGAGCGACACGTAGTACGGCGGCAGCCAGCGGGCGACCATGTCCGGCAGCGCCTTCATCCAGTCGGTCGCCGCGACGATCGGGCCGCCGTCCGGGCCGAGGACCTCGGCCACGTACGGGACGCGTGCCGGGTCGCGCGGATGGAGGCGGTTCCAGCGCTCCGCCTCGAGGGCGTCGCGGCGGAGGAGCGGGAACGACGGCGCCGAGTAGATCTCGGCCGCGATCCCGGCCTTCTCGGCGAGGAGGTCGCGGGCGGCGATCACCTGCTGGAGGATCGAGCCGGAGCCGACGAGCCGCGCTCGGTGGGCCTTCGGGCCGAGATCCGGCGCCTCGGCGAAGCGGTAGATGCCGCGGATGATGCCCTCGTCGATCCCGGCCGCCTTCTTCGGCTGGGCGTAGTTCTCGTTGTAGAGGCTGACGTAGTAGAAGACGTCCTCGCCGCGGTGGTACATCCGCTCGATCCCGTCGCGGACGACCGCGGCGAGCTCGTAGGCGAACGCGGGGTCGTAGGCCCGGACGTTCGGGACGCGTCTGGGCGAGGACGTGGGAGTGGCCGTCGTCGTGCTGGAGGCCCTCGCCGGTCAGGGTCGTCCGGCCGGCCGTGGCCCCCATCATGAACCCGCGGCCCCGGGCGTCGGCGAGCGCCCAGATCTGGTCGCCGGTCCGCTGGAAGCCGAACATCGAGTAGAAGATGTAGAACGGGATCACGGGATAGCCGTGGCTCGCGTACGAGGTCGCCGCGGCCTGGAGCGAGGCCATGGAGCCGGCCTCGGTGATGCCCTCCTCGAGGACCTGGCCGTCCTTCGCCTCGCGGTAGGACAGGACGAGATCCGAGTCGACCGGCTCGTAGCGCTGGCCGAGCTGGGCGTAGATCCCGACCTCCTTGAAGAGCGGGTCCATGCCGAACGTCCGCGCCTCGTCGGGGATGATCGGGACGATCCGCGGCCCGAGCTCCTTGTCGCGGATCAGGTTCCGGAGGAGGCGGGTGAAGACCATCGTCGTCGAGACGGCCGTGTCCGAGCCCGCGCCGAACTCGGCGTCGATCGTCGCCGCCGGCTTCGGCAGCGGCTTGGCCCGGACGACCCGCCGCGGGAGCGGCCCGCCGAGGGCGTTCCGCCGCTCGCGGAGGTAGTCGACCTCCTCGGAGTCGGGTCCGGGGTGGTAGTACGGCGCGTCCTTGAGCTTCGCGTCGGGGATCGGCAGCTCGAGCCGGTCGCGGAAGATCCGGAGCTCGGCCTCGGACAGCTTCTTGGCCTGGTGGGTGATGTTGCGGGCCTCGACGCCCGGGCCCAGGGTCCAGCCCTTGACCGTGTGGGCGAGGATCACCGTCGGCGCGCCGGTCGACTCGGTCGCGGCCTTGTAGGCGGCGTAGACCTTGCGGTAGTCGTGGCCGCCGCGGCGGAGCTTGGCGAGATCGTCGTCGGAGAGGTGCTCGACGAGCCGCCGGAGACGCGGGTCCGGCCCGAAGAAGTGCTCGCGGATGTAGGCGCCGCCGGCGACCGAGAACTTCTGGAACTCGCCGTCGAGGGTGTTGTTCATCTGCTCGACGAGGACGCCGTCGACGTCGCGGGCGAGGAGCTCGTCCCACTCGCGGGCCCAGACGACCTTGATCACGTTCCAGCCGGAGCCGCGGAACACCGCCTCGAGCTCCTGGATGATCTTGCCGTTGCCGCGGACCGGGCCGTCGAGGCGCTGGAGGTTGCAGTTCACGACGAACGTCAGGTTGTCGAGGCCCTCGCGGGCCGCGACGTGGAGCGCGCCAAGCGATTCGGGCTCGTCGGTCTCGCCGTCGCCGAGGAACGCCCAGACCCGCGACCGGCTCGTGTCGAGCAGGCCCCGGTTCTGGAGGTAGCGGTTGTAGCGGGCCTGGTAGATCGCGCTGATCGGGCCGAGGCCCATCGAGACCGTCGGGAACTCCCAGAAGTCCGGCATCAGCCGCGGGTGGGGATAGGAGCTGAGGCCCTGGCCCGGCACGGTCTCGCGCCGGAAGTGGTCGAGCTGGTCCTCGGTCAGGCGCCCCTCGAGGTAGGCCCGGGCGTACATCCCCGGCGCGGCGTGGCCCTGGTAGAAGATCTGGTCGCCGGGGGTGTCGCCGTCCTTGCCCCTGAAGAAGTGGTTGAAGCCGACCTCGTAGAGCGAGGCGGCCGAGGCGTACGTCGCGAGGTGGCCGCCGATGCCGGCGAACCGGGTGTTCGCCCGGAGGACCATCGCGACCGCGTTCCAGCGGACGATCCGCCGGATCCGGTGCTCGATCTGCTCGTCGCCCGGGAAGAACGGCTCCTGCTCCGGGCTGATCGTGTTGATGTAGCGGGTCTGGGTCAGCGGCGGCAGCCCGACGTGGAGCTGGCGGGCCCGCTTGAGGAGCTTGTAGACGAGGAAGCGGGCGCGGCTCTCGCCCTCCTGCTCGACGAGCTGGTCGAAGGAGGCGAGCCATTCGTCGGTCTCGGCCGGGTCGATGTCCGGGAGCTGGTGCTTGAATTCGTCGAAGTACATCGCTGCCTCGCGGGATGCGGTGACGGGCTGGCTCAGGCGGGCTCGAGCCGGAGGGTGGTCGGCAGGTTGTCCGGGGCGACCATCGCCCCGGTCGCCGGATCGGACGCGTACTTCGCCCGGAAGCCGGCCGACACGCGCTCGATCGAATCCGGGTCGGTCGCCGCGATCGCCGTCGCGTTCAGGCGCCGGCCGTCGACGTGGACGGCCACGGCCGGGTTGGCGAGCGCCTCGCGGTACCAGCGGGCGGTCGGGCCCCGATACGAGCGGATGAACGCCTCGTCACCATCGACGACGACCCAGATGACCGTCCGGTGGAGCGGGGCCGTCGGGCGCCTGCGTCTCGATCTCGACCTCCTGCGCGGCGGCGAGCCGGGCGAGATCGGCGGTGTCGAAGCTCATCGCCGCCAGCGTAGCCGATCCCACCCGGGCTGGCGTCCGGTGACAGCCGGGCGAGGTCGGCCGGGGCCGAGTTGATATGCCCGTGCAACGGTTCTGCAATGTCGCAGCCGACCCGGCGGAACGGACCGGGCGGCAGAGTCGGGGCCCAAGCCGGTCGAGCCGACCGGCAGTCCGCCGAAAGGCGGCCGTTCCCCGAAACGACTGGAGACCACTCATGACCCACGAACACGATACGGTCGTCGTCGAGGATCGACGCGGCGGCAGCAGCATGGGGGCGATCGTCGGGATCATCGCGATCATCGTCCTGCTCGCGGCGGTCTGGTACGTCGCCCTCGGGCCCGGCGCCGGCTCGACCACGACGAACAACAACACGATCGACAACGGCGGCAACGCGCCCGCCGCCCCCACCGAGAAGGCGCCCGAGCCGGCTGCCTCCTGAACGTTCGCGAGCCAAGGTCGAGCACGGCCGCGCCGATCCGAACGGACGGCGCGGCCCGCGCTCCGAACCGTCACCATCCGGTCATCACGATCGCCAAGAGAGGTGTCGCGTGGGAACCCAGCCCCTGGTCCTCGTCGCCGATGACGAGCCCCGGATCACGAAGCTCGTCTCGATCGCCCTGAGCGAGGAAGGCTTCCGAGTCGTCACCGCGACCGGCGGCGAGGACGCCCTCGCCAAGGCCGAGGAGATCCGCCCGGACATCGTCCTGCTCGACATCGTGATGCCCGACCTCGACGGCATCGAGGTGATGCGCCAGCTCCGCGAGCAGCGCCCGGTCCCGGTCATCCTGCTCACGGCCAAGGGCGCCACGGCCGACAAGGCCAAGGGCCTCGACCTCGGCGCCGACGATTACATCGCGAAGCCCTTCCACCCCGACGAGCTGGCGGCCCGCGTCCGGGCCGTGATCCGGCGCTCGACCGGCGTCGAGCCGGGGGCCGGGGTCGTCGCCTTCGACGACGTCGAGATCGACCTCGAGCGGCGGATGGTCCGCCGCGGCGGGGAGCTCGTCCAGCTGTCGCGGACCGAGTGGCTCCTCCTCCAGCACCTCGCCACCCACCCCGGCAAGGTCGTCCTCCACACCGAGCTCCTGACGAAGGTCTGGGGGCCCGAATACCGCGACGACCTCCAGTACCTCCGCGTCTGGATCAGCCGCGTCCGCCGCAAGCTCGGCGCGAAGCCGGGTGAGCCGGGCCGGATCCGGACGTTCCAGGGCATCGGCTACCTCCTCGACGTCGAGGGCACCGCCGGTGGCGGACCCGACGAGGCCGCCGACGAGCCGGCCGAGATCGGCGACGACGCCGTCGAGGCGAACGACAAGGCGAAGGCCGGCGTCGGCTGAGCTTCGCCTCATGACACTTCCGGCGCTCGTTCTCCCGAACGGGCGCCGTTCCATGTCCGGCCGCCCGTCGCGGGATGCAGCCCGCGGCCGCTCGAACCGTCACCTTGCTGCAACACCGTGGCTGGGTGGGCCGGTCGATGCGCAAAGCCCCATGCGCGACGCTCGTCTCCCGCCGCTTCGGCGGCACCGGATGGGAGGCAATCGGCCATGACCTATGAAGAACGCGTCGTTCGCGAGGAGGACCCCGCGGTCGTCGCCCCGGTCTACGACCGCGGCTCGAGCGTCGTCGAGCGGCGGGTGACCCGCACGCCCAGCGGCGGTGAGCTCGCCGGGCGGATCGTGATCCTGCTGTTCGGGATCGTCCAGGTCTTCATCATCCTGCGGATCGTTCTGCTGTTGCTGAACGCCCGTGAGGGAAACGACCTGGTCGCGTTCATCCTGAACACGAGCCAGATCTTCGTCGCCCCGTTCAATGGGATGCTGAACGTCAACAACCTCGACTCGGGCGGGTCGGTCCTCGACATCGCGGCGGTCCTCGCCCTCGTGGGCTGGACGGTCCTCGAGGCGCTGATCCTCGCCGCGGTCGGCGTGTTCCGGCGCGAGCCCACCGCCTGACCGGAATCTGACCAGCCACCGCCGGCAGACCGCCGGCGGCGGCGAACCCGCCCCTCCTCGCAGCCGACGACGGCGCCATCGGGGCGCCGTCGTTCGGCGTCTGCGCTGGCGTCGGCCCGCGTTTGCTAGCGTAGGGAGATGCAGCGCTACGACCGCCGGACGGCCCTCGTCGTCGTCGACGTCCAGAACGACTTCGCCGACCCGGCGGGCTCCCTCGCCGTCGCCGGCGCGGCCGCAATCATCCCCCGGATCAACGCGGCGATCGCCTCGGCCCGGGAGCGCGGGGCGACGGTCGTCTTCACCCAGGACTGGCACCCGCCGACCACTCCCCACTTCGCCAAGGACGGCGGGATCTGGCCGGTCCACTGCCTCGCCGATTCGTGGGGGGCCGAGCTCCACCCGGACCTCGACGCCGCCGCCGACGAGCCGCGGATCCGCAAGGGCGTCCACGGCGAGGACGGCTACTCCGGCTTCACCACCCGCGACCCGCTGACGGGCGAGACGCGACCCACGCCGCTCGACGCGCTCCTCCGCGAGCGCGGCGTCGAGCGCGTCGTCGTGTGCGGCCTGGCGACCGACTACTGCGTGAACGCGACGGCCCTCGATGCGATCGAGCTCGGCTACGAGGCGTTCTTCCTGGAGGAGGCCGTCGCGGCGGTCAACCTCCGGCCCGGCGACGGCGAACGCGCGACCGAGGCGATGGTCGACGCCGGCTGCCATCCGTGGGTCGTCCCGACGGCCTGAGCCGGCAACCCGATGGAGATCCACCTCGTCGACGCGACCTACGAGCTGTTCCGCGCGTTCTACGCGCCGCGGCCGCCGGTCCGCGGCCGGGACGGCGTCAACCTGTCGGGCGTCTCGGGGCTGTGCGACCAGCTCCTGTACCTCCTGCGCGAGGAGGGCGCGACCCACGTCGGGTGCGCGACGGACCGGGTGATCGAGTCGTTCCGCAACGACCTCTACCCGGGCTACAAGTCGTCGGCCGGGATGGACCCCGAGCTCCTCGCCCAGTTCCCGATCGCCGAGGCGGCGATCGAGGCGCTCGGCGTGGTCCTCTGGCCGATGGTCGAGTTCGAGGCGGACGACGCGATCGGGGCGGCGGCGGCCCGCTTCGCCGCCGATCCCGCGGTCGATCGGATCGTCATCTGCACCCCCGACAAGGACATGGCCCAGTGCGTCGTCGACGAGCGGATCGTCCTCCGCGACCGCCGCCGGGCGATCACCTACGACCGCGCCGGCGTCCTCGAGAAGTGGGGCGTCGAGCCGGCCTCGATCCCGGACTGGCTGGCGCTCGTCGGCGACTCGTCCGACGGCTTCCCGGGGCTGCCGGGCTGGGGCGCGAAATCGGCGGCGGCCGTCCTCTGGCGGTACGGCTCGATCGACGCCGTCCCGGCACGGGCCAGCGAGTGGGACGTCAAGGTCGCCGGCGCGGTGCGCCTCGCCGCCGTCCTCGTCGAGCAGCACGACGCCGCGATCCTGTACCGGACCCTGGCCCGCCTCCGGCTCGATGCTCCCCTGCCCCAGCGCACGGCGGCGGAGCTCGAGTGGCACGGCGCGCCGCGGGCCGAGTGGGAGGCGTTCTGCGACCGCTGGGGGCTGGCCCGGCTGCGCAACCGGCCGCATCGCTGGCGGAACGCGTAACCGGCCTTCAGCGGCGGTTCGCGAGGTCCAGCAGTCGGGCGTGGAACGGTTCCGGCGCCGCGATCATCCCGATCGTCCGCGTCGCCTTCGCGGGCTCGTACCACGGCCCGCCCCCGAACCCCGTGACCGTGGCGCCGGCCCGCTCCGCGACCAGGCCGGCCGCGGCGATGTCCCAGAGCGAGAGGCTCGACTCCTGGATGAACGCGTCGAACCGGCCGTTGCCGACGTAGGCCAGCGCGAGCGAGGCCGAGCCCATCGAGCGGGCTGCCCGGACCTCCTTGCGGATCGCCCGCGCCCGGCTCACGACCGATCGGCCGGCGAGCGACAGCGAGATCACCGAATTGGCCAGGCGGGCGTCGGCCGTCGCCCGGATCGGGCGGCCGTTGAGGGTCGCCGGGCCGTCGGCGGTCGCCGCGAAGGTCTCGCCGCGGGTCGGGTCGAGGACGGCCCCGGCGACCGGCACGCCGTCGACGACGAGCCCGATCGAGACGCAGAACACCGGCAGCCCGCTGGCGTAGTTGACCGTGCCGTCGAGCGGGTCGATCACCCACGTCCGCCCGTTCACCGGTCGCGACTCGGGGGCCGGGTGCGCCCCGGATTCCTCGGCGAGGATCGCGTCGCCGGGGTAGCGGGCGCGGATGGCGTCGATGACGAGCGCCTCCGACAGGTGGTCCGCCTCGGTCACGACGTCCGTCGCGCTCTTGTGGTCGATCTGCTCGAGCCGCTCGTAGCGCTCCATCAGCACGGCGCCCGCAGCGGCGGCGGTCTCGACGGCGAAGGCCAGCTCGCCGGCCCAGCGGGACCCGTCGGCCGGCGGATCGGCCGGGCGGGCGGGACTCGGTGGGTCGCCGACGTCGGTCACGGGCCGTTGCAGCTGACGGCGAGCGGGCGATCGACGCTGCCGTAGGCGACCTCCTGGTCGAACGTGACGGTCCCGCCGGCGGCGATCCGCGGGCTGTACACGACCGTCGTGTGGAGGAGCGCCGCGTCGAGTGGGTCGCTCAGCCGGCAGGTCGCGCTGCCGGTCGAGCGGCCGTCGTTTCGGACCTCGATCGTGGCGACGATCGCGCCGCCCGTAGCGCCCGGGCGCATCGCCGTCACCTTCGCCGTGAACGGGCCGATGCCGGAGACCGCGAGGCTGGCCGCGAAGGCGAGGCCGACGACTCCGAGCACGATCGCCAGGAAGACCGTGCCGTGGACCTGCGAGCTCGCGCTGTCCTTGAGGCCGAGCGGGTTGCAACGCTCGCACAGCCCGACGTCGATCCCGACCGGGTCGCCGCAGCGGGCGCAGGGGTGGGTGTGGACCGGCTGGGCGGGGGTCGTGGCGGGGGCGGTCATCGCAGGCTCGATGGTGCCATGGATCGAGCCGGACCGGGCCGGCGGCGTCGGCTGCCCCGGATCACCAGCGCCCGACGGCCTCGACGAGCGCGTCGACGTCCGCGGTCGAGCGGGCGAGGACGATCGCGCCGTCGGCGCCGATCTCGCGCCAGCGCTCCCACGCGGCGCGGGGCTCGCGGACCCACTCCGTCTCGGCGATGTCGGCCTCGCCCAGCCAGTCGCCCTGGAAGCCGACGAGGACGGTCTGGTCGGCCCGCGCCCGGCCCGTCGCCTCGAGCGACTCGAGGTAGAGCGGCAGGTTCCGGGCGAAGTTGTCGTCGAACGTCGACCAGCCGTCGCCGATCCGGCCGGCCAGGCGGGCCCCGGCCGCCGTCTCACCGCCGAGGATGATCGGCGGCGGCGGCGCGGGCACAGGGAAGGCGACCGCATCCTGAAGCGGGTAGAACGGCGACTCGCGGGTCACCGGCCCGCCCGTCCAGAGCGCCCGGATGACCGCGATCGCCTCCTCGAGCCGGGCCACCCGCTCCGGCGCGTCGGGGAACGGCATGCCGTAGGCCGCGTGCTCCTTCGGGTGGCCGCCGATCCCGATCCCAAGGATGAACCGGCCGCCGCTGGCGATCTGGAGGGTCGAGGCCATCCGGGCGAGGACGGCCGGGTGGCGGTTCATCACGTTCGCCACGAACGTGCCGACCGTGATCCGGCGGGTCGCGCCGGCCGCCATCGCGAGGATCGTCGGCCCCTCGACGACCGGCGCCGACAGGTCGCCGCGGCCCATGAAGTGGTCCCACGCCCAGACGCCGGCGTAGCCCGCCTCGTCGAGGCGGCGCGCGCTGTCCAGCCACCAGCCGGGCTCGGCCCGGATCGTCCGGAGCGTGACGCCGATCGGGAGGCGCTCGGTCACGGTCCCGCTAGAGCCCCGTCTCGAACAGGCGGATGTCCTCCGGCGACGCCGCGTGGCCGTCGCCGCGGGTGTGCTCGAGGACGGCGCGCGCGCCGAGGGCGTCGAGGTCGGCCGGGAACCGACCGATCATGTCGAGGACGACCTGCTGGATCCGCTCGGCGTTCTGGGCGAAGACCTCGAGGACGGAGCGCGCGTCGACCGCCTCGGTGCCCTCGAGGACGCCGGCGTCGTAGTCGGTAATCAGGGCGATGTTGACGACCGCCATCCCGAGCTCGCGGCAGAGGTACGCCTCGGGGTACTGGGTCATCGAGATGACCTCCCAGCCGGCGTCGGCGAACCACTTCGACTCGGCCTTCGTCGAGAAGCGCGGCCCGTTGATGATCACGATCGTGCCGGTCTCGTGGAAGGAGATGCCGTGCTCCCGGATCACCTCGGCGGCGACGCCGCGGAGGACCGGGTCGTAGATGTCGGCCGAGCTGACATGGCTGACGATCGGGCCGTCGAAGAACGTGCACTCGCGACCGGACGTCCGATCGACGAACTGGTCGCAGAGGACGAAGTCGCCGGGCTTGACGTGGGCCTGGAGGGAGCCCGCGGCGCAGGGCGAGATCACCGCCTTGACCCCGAGGGAGCGCATCGCCCAGACGTTCGCCCGGTAGTTGATCCGGTGCGGCGGGATCGTGTGGCGCCGGCCGTGGCGCGGCAGGAACGCGACCCTCCGGCCGCCGACGGTGGCGAGGAAGAACGAGTCCGACGGCGGGCCGTACGGCGTGTCGACCTTGATCTCGCGGACGTCGTCGAGGAGCGAGTAGAAGCCCGAGCCCCCGAAGACGCCGATCTCCGCCGTGTCCGCAACCACCGTCGCTGCCTCCTCGTCCGGGCCGGGCCGCGGGTCGCCGCGCATCGTGCGAGGTCCGGGTCCGGGCAATGGCAGCCGCCCGGCCGCCTCGATCGGCGGGCATTGTCGCACGGCTGATCGGTCGGGACGCCGGGCCGGATCGCGAGCGTCAGCCGCCGCCGCTACGATGACCCGGCCGCCAGAGGAGCGCCCGATGACCGACCCGCTCGACGACACCCAGCCGCACGCCGTGACGCCGCCCCCGGCCGACGCGGCAACGACGCCGGCCGGCGCCGCCCCGACGCCATCGCCTGCCGCCGCCGGACCGAACCTGACGCCGTCGCCCGCGCCGGCTCCGTCCGGGCCGCCCCTCCGCGCGGATCCCGATCGGCCCGCCGACAGCGGCTGGCGCGAGCCGGCCTGGTTCCCGCCGCGCGACGGCGGCGCAGGCGACCATCGACGCGACCGCCGGCCGACGATGGCGACCATCCTCGTCGGGCTCGCCTTCATCGCGGTCGGAGCGTGGTTCTTCCTCGACCGGACGCTCGGCGTGGCGATGCCCCGGATCCAGTGGAGCACCATCTGGCCGGTGCTGCTCATCGTGATCGGCGGGCTGATCCTCCTGCGCTCGCTCCAGCGCCGGTCGTGATGACGCGGCGAACCCGCAACCCCGGGCGGCCGACCGCCGCACGGCCGACCGCCGCGGGCGAGGGGCATCCGGGCCGGCCCGGCCCGTCGACGGGCGCAGGGTGAGCGCGGGCGAGCCCGCCGAGGTCGGGGCGATCCTGACCCTCGCCGACTGGCGCCGCCAGGTCGGCTCCCTGTACGCCGACGTCCGGCGGATCGCGGCGACCGATCCCGTCGCGGCCCTCGACCACTGGCGGTCCGTCCGCGAGCGGCTCTACCGCGAGCACCCCCAGTCACCGGTCCCGGCCGACCGGCGGCCGGCCTTCCTCGCTCGTCATTTCGATCACGACCCGGCGTTGCGCTTCGAGCTGGCGATCGAGTCGCGCGCCGACGGCGGCACCTCGACCGCGGCCGCGCCTGGCGGCGTGCCGTCCGCCTCGACCCTGCCCGGCCTGGCCGGCGCCGGCGCGATCGCCTTCGGCGGGGGGCCGGCCGGAGGAGCCGCCGGCGGGCCCGGCTCGGCGGCGTCGTCGCCCACCTCGACCAGGGCGGTCGACCTCCCGGTCAGCGCGGGCGGGGTGATGGCTTTCCGCCGCTTCGGGGCGGTCACGATCCCGTTCGCCGCGGGACCGCGCCGGCTGGAGCTGTACTGGATGGAGGGCTACGCCGGCGGCCTCTTCCTGCCGTTCCGCGACGTCACCAACGGGGCCGAGACGTACGGTGCCGGCCGCTACCTCCTCGACGCGGCGAAGAGCGCCGACCTCGGCGGCGACCGGGCCGCCGGCACGCTCGTCCTCGACTTCAACTTCGCGTTCCAGCCGTCGTGCGCGTTCGACCCGAAGTGGGCCTGCCCACTGGCGCCGCCCGCCAACCGCCTCGACGTGGCCGTCCGCGCCGGCGAGCGCCTGGACTGACCCGGCGGCGGCCGACGTCCGGGCCTCGGCGGCGGCCGACTCGGACCCTCGGCGACGCCGTTGCAGCCTCGTGGCGGCCCCGGCGCATGGGACTTCCGGGCCAGCCGCGACCCGGACCGTCGGAGGGTCCGGAAGAGCCGCGGGCGCGCGTAGGATGGGCGGGTCGACGCGCGGACGTGTCCTGTCGAGGCCGCGCCATGACCCGCCACGGTGACCCCGGTGCGCTTCCTTCTCGGGACCAGGCATGACGACGACGATGTGCGACTGCTCTGGTCGCGCGACGTCCGGTTCGCCCACCGGGTGCTCGACGCCCTGCCCGACTGCCGGGCCTACGAGCTCCACTCGGGAATGGTCGTCACCGGTTCGGCCGGCGACCTGACCGACGCCCGCGTCGCGGAGATCGCGGCGGCCGTCCATTCGCCGGCGTACGGTCTCGTCAGCCTGGACCGGGCCCTCCCCGAGGGCGAGCGGCACCTGCTCGGGCTCTCGGCAGCCGTCCAGCAGTCCGGCCTCGCCGACCGGATCGGGATGGCCCAGTCGAGCCAGATGATGCAGTCGAAGATGCTCGACTACTTCTTCACCCTGAAGAACGTCCACTCGATCGCCTATCAGCCCATCGTCGAGCTCGTGACGGGCCGGCTCGTCGAGTACGAGTGCCTGTTCCGGCCGCGGATGCCGGGCCTCGAGACGCCGATCGGGTCGGTCGTCCAGGCCGCCGTGGACACCGGCCGGACGATCGAGCTCGACGGATTCATCGTCCGGATCATCCTCGAGCGGCTGGGCACCCTCCAGGCCGCCCGGCTCGCCGCCGGCAAGCCGGCGCCGCACCTGGCGATCAACTTCACCCCGGCGAGCCTCCTCGACAGCCAGTTCGAGGCCGCCGCCTTCGCCTCGATGGTCAGGGACGCCGGGCTCGATCCCCGCCAGATCACGCTCGAGTGCACCGAGCAGCAGGCCGTCTCCGACATCGGGCCGCTCGTCAAGCAGGTCAAGTCGTTCCGTCGCCGGGGGTTCGGCTTCGCGATCGACGACGCCGGCGCAGGCTACGCCAGCTTCAGCCTGATCGCGGCCCTCCGCCCCTCGGTCATCAAGATCGACCGAGAGATCGCCTACGGGATCGCCCGCGACGACGCCAAGCAGGCGCTCGTCGAGGCGTTCGTGTCGTTCGGCCGGCGGATCGGCGCGAAGCTCCTCGCCGAGGGGATCGAGCGGCGGGCCGACCTCGCGTTGCTCACCGCGCTCGGCGTCGACCTCGGCCAGGGCTACCTCATCGGCAAGCCGGCGGCCGAGCTGTTGGCGCCGCGCCGGATGGAGACGCTCCGCCTCGACGCCGCACGCAGCGCGATCGGGCGGAAGGTCCGCGGGGTCGATGGGCGGGCGCATCCCCGGCGAGTCGCCGACCGCCCCGCCTGAGCCGATCCGAGCCGCGGCGCGCGGCCCGGCAGGAGCCGCAGCGCGCGGCCGACCACGCCGACCGGTCCCGGCGCCTTCCAACCCCCTCCCCCGCCCCCTCCTCCGCCCGCTCTGCCGACCTCGCGTACCATCGAGCGATGCCCGCCGATGCCGCCCCCGCCACGTCCACGCCCCTTCCCGACGCGATCCGGCGATTTCTCGCCGAACCGCGCTACGCGGCGCTCGCGACGATCGCGGCCGACGGATCCGCCCACCAGGCAATCGTCTGGTACGCGCTCGACGGCGACGACGTCCTGATCAACAGCCGCCGCGGCCGGCACTGGCCGCGCAACCTCGAACGCGACGGCCGCCTGTCGCTGGCGGTCATGGACGCGGACGTGCCGACTCACTGGGTCGGGGTCAAGGGCATCGCCCGGGAGATCCGCCGCGGCGAGCCGGCGGTCGCCGACATCCAGGCGATGGCCCGCCATTACGGCAAGGATCCCGCGGAGTACGCCGGTCAGGACCGGGTGACGTTCCGGGTCGCCGTCGAGAGCACGTTCGAGTACGGAGACTGACGATGGCCACCCCGAAGATCGGCTACGCGGCGATGCTCGAGCAGTTCGGGCCGCAGGAGGTCGTCGGTTACTCGGCCGACGCCGAGCAGCACGGCTTCACCGGCGTCATGGCCGCCGACCACTTCCAGCCGTGGGTCCCCCAGCAGGGCGAGGCCGCCTTCGTCTGGAACGTGATGACCGCCATCGGCGAGCGGACGACGGGCGATGTCGGCCCCGGTGTGGCCTGCCCGTCGTTCCGGATGCACCCGGCGATCATCGCCCAGGCGTCGGCCACGCTCGCCGCGATGTACCCCGGGCGGCACTGGCTGGGGCTGGGCAGCGGCGAGGCCCTCAACGAGCACATCGTCGCGGGCTACTGGCCGGAGACGCCCGAGCGGATCGCCCGGATGTTCGAGGCGATCGAGATCATCAAGAAGCTGTTCGGCAGTCGCGACCGGGACGTCAAGCACGAGGGCAAGTTCTTCAAGCTCGAGTCGACCAGGCTATGGACGATGCCGGCCGAGCCGCCGCCGATCTACATCGCGACGGCGGGACCGGTGACGGCCAAGAAGACCGGCCAGTACGCCGAGGGCCTGATCACCGTCGGCGCGCCCGAGTCGAAGCTGGAGATGATCCGGGCGAAGTGCGAGGAAGGCTGCCGCGACGCCGGCAAGGACCCGGACGACTTCAAGTACATCCTCCAGCTCCACCTGTCCTGGGCGCCGACCGACGAGGAGGCGATGGCCAACGCGGTCCTCGAGTGGCCGAACGGCGGGATGAAGTTCCCCAAGCAGGACATCCGGAGCCCGCTCGACTTCGAGCAGATGGCGAAGCTCGTCCGGCCCGAGGACTTCGAGGGCCGGATGCTGATCTCGTCCGATCCTGAGAAGCACCGCGAGCAGATCCAGCGCTTCCTCGACCTCGGCTTCGACCAGATCTACCTCCACAACGTCGGCCGCAACCAGGCCGAGTGGATCGAGGTGTTCGGCCGCGAGGTCCTGCCGAAGCTGACCGCCTGAACGGCGGCCGGTCAGATCGGGCTGCCGACCGTGCCGTAGGTCGTCGGGCCGACGGCGATCGCCACAAGCATCAGTCCGAGCAGGACGACGAGGAACAGCGCGGCGGCGGCGATCGCGGTCAAGCCGAGGGTCACGGCCCGAGTCCAAGCGACCTGCAGGTTCGACGCGGGATGGAGGGTGGCGACGGACTGCACGACGGCTCCGCCTGATGCCACGGCGAGCTGGGCTGAGCCACCCGCCTTCCGGCGGCTGATCACGGCACGGAACCGGCAGGTGCGGCTGTCGCCGCCGGCATCGGCGTCGGCGTCGGAGTGGCCGCGGGCGGCGGAGATGTCGGCGAGGTCGTGGGCGTGGGTGTCGGCGTGGGAGTCGGCGTGGGTGTCGGCGTGGGAGTCGGCGCCGGCTTCGCGGGCGTGGGAGCCACGATGACGAACTTCCCGTACCAGGCTCGGTCGTACGCCTTCGTGGCGTCCAGCTGGCGATAGCGGGTCAGGGGCGCCGATGCCAGGCTGTAGAGCCGGTGCGAAGAGCCGTACGGATCGCTGATCCACACGGCCAGGAGGCGGAACGCGCCCGTCCGGGGATCCCGAGTCGAACGGAATCCGGTCATCACGACAGCATGTCGTCCGGCCCAGATCACGAGCCCCACCGGCTTGTGCGTCGTGGCCAGCAGGCGGGCCGCGCTCGTCAACGCAGCCGTCTTCGACGAGTACGCCAGCCATTGGTACGTCGTCGGCTTCCCGGATCGCGGGGAGAAGGCCGTCGCCGCCTTCGACCAGCCCAGCGCGTCGGATCCCTTCTGGGTCCGGTCGTTCAACGCGTCCCGCGGCTGGGCGTAGCGCAGGATCGGCATCTGAGCCAGGTGCAGGTCCCTCCGGGCGATGAGATTGAGCATCATCGCGGTCGATGCCGCCGTGCAGGTCCGCCCGTCGATCTGGCGCTCGTACGCGCCCCGGAAGTAGAGGTCCATCGAGAACGTCGTCGACGCCTCGGCCGGGGCGGCCGCCGTTCCGATCACCGCGGTGATGGCGACCATCGCGGCGACAAGGGTCATCGCCAGGAACCGACGGCGCCATGACGCCCGGCTGGCACGGCTGCGCGCAACGGAGTCCATGGCGGCGACCTCGGCTCTCGACCCGGATGCCGGACCAGCATCGCGCTCGGATCGTGACCCGGCTACCTGACCCTTGGAGCGTTCGCCCGGGCGCGGCGGGTCACGATGGCCTGCGGAGTTCCGCGTAGGTGCATCCACACACCGCCAAGGCCGCGGAGGCCGCTAACGCAGCCGCGCCAGGATCCGGGCGGCGATCCGGGCATGGCCGGCGTCCGTCGGATGGATGCCGTCGGGCCCGATGAACCGGTGCGCGGCGCCGGCGAACCAGCCCTCGGCGAGCGGATCGATGAAGATCCCGCCCACCGCTGCCGCCATGGGCCGCAGGCGGTCACGGAGTCCGATACAGCGCGACGGCGGGCTTCCGTCCTGCCAGATCGGGGCAACCACCACGATGAGCGCGTGAGGAAGCGCCGCATGAAGGCGATCGAATCACGGAGCGCGCCGCAGCCGCGGTCGCCGACACCGACCAGCGCGAATTGTTGTGGCCGGCCGCGACGAACACGATGTCGGGCTTCGCCCGGATCGCCGCCTCCACGCGTGAACCGACGGGCTGGTTGGTCCAGCCTTGGTTCAGGAATCCGGTCCCGGCGACGGCCAGGTTCACGACGCTCCAGCCCTCGGTCGCGGCGACGATCCGCGGCCAGCCACGCGCTCCGAGACCGGCGCCGTTCCAGCCTGTCGTGTACGAATTGCCGAGGAACGCGGCCGTGCCGTGCGTCGGTACGGTGACCGCCACCGCCTCCGGTGCTCGCCGGACGATCAGCGGCTCCGCCTCCGGCACGTCGACGTTCGGGCGCGTCGGCCGCGGTCCCGGCAACCGCGTCGCCTGGCTCGGAACCTCCGACGTGGCCAGGGTCGCGGGGGCGGGAGCGGTCTCGGTCTGCTCCGGGGTCGCCATTGCATCCAGGACCGCCCCGTCGAAGGTCGGCGGCGGTGGGCTGACTGCCAGCAGGCTCGAGACCGCGAAGAAGGTGGACGCCGCGACGGCGCCGAGGATGGCTGCCGGTCGCCAACGGGATCGCGCAGTCCTGTTCGGCGACCCCATGTGAAATGACTCTCCCGACAACCCTGGGTTTCCCTCGCCGAAGTGTACAGGCGGAGCGTCTACGTCGACTGACGCAGCTCCGGGTCGGACGACCGCCGCGGTCACCCCTCGGACGTTGAGGTCATATCGGGCCGATCGGCGGCGATCGAGGCTTCCGGAACAGGCGGGCTCCTGCTCGCGTCCGGGATTGGCCTCGAACGCGTGGGCGCGGCCGCCGCCCGTTACGGTCCGGAAGGACGGGATCGATGGGATCGCGCGACCAGTTGTTGGCGTTCGTCGCGGCCGTCCTCGTCGCGATCGTGGCCCCCGTGGTCGGGCCGTCCATCGGGCACGACGCAGCGGCGGCGTCGAGTCCGGCGACCGACCGCGAGGTTCTCTGGACCCAGCACTGCCTTGCCTGGGAGCGGATCGTCACCCCGAACACGGCGTGCGTCTACGGCGACCGGTCCAGCAGGGTCGTCGTCGCGCTCGTCGGTGACTCGCACGCTTCCCATCTCTTCCCGGCCATCGAGCGGATCGCCCGAGCCCGCCACTGGAAGCTCGTCGTTCTGGTGAAGGTCTCATGCGGCTTCGTCGACATGCGGGTACGCAATGTGTTCCTCGGTCGCGAATACACCGAGTGCCGGACGTGGAACGCGAACGTCCTCAAGCGGCTCGCGGTCCTGCGGCCCGCGCTGACGCTGGTCGTCAACAGCCGGCGGGCAATCCACCCGGCCCTGTCCAGCCAGACGTCCAACGCCGCCATGGGCCTGGCCCTCGGACGGATGCTGCTCCGGGTCCCCGGCACCGTCCGCGTCATCGTCGACGCGCCGATCGCGCGCCAGCCGACGGCCTCGTATCTCAGCCTCGGCGTCATCGAGCGGATCGGCACTGGCGTCAGCCATGACGCAACGATCAGCCTGACCTCGGCGACCTGCTCGCGATGGCCATGCCCGTCGAAGGTCGGCACGATCACGAAGTTCCGCGACAGCGAGCACTTCACCGCCACGTTCTCACGGACGATCCTCGGCGCGCCGGGCGGAACCCTCGATCGGGCGCTCATGGCCGTCCTGGGCGCACGGATGCCGTGAGCGGCCCCGAGCAGCCCGGCTTTCGCTCCGACGTCGAAGGCGTCCGCGGCCTCGCGGTCATCGTCGTCGTCCTGTTCCACGCCGGGCTGCTCGGCGTCAGCGGCGGCTTCATCGGCGTCGACGTCTTCTTCGTCATCAGCGGCTTCCTGATCACCGGTCTGTTGCTCCGCGAGCACGAGCGGACCGGCCGGATCGGGCTTCTGGCGTTCTACGCCCGGCGGGTGCGCCGCCTCCTGCCGGCGGCCACCGTCGTCCTCGTCGCCACCTTGCTGATCGCGCTCAATCTCGTGGCCCCGCTCGACCGGCCCGACGTCGGACTCGATGGCGCCGCCGCTGCCCTGTCCATCGGCAACGTGCGCTTCGCGATGGCTGCCGGCGACTACTTCGCGAGCGTCAGCGCCCCGTCGCCGTTCCTCCACTTCTGGAGCCTCGCGGTCGAGGAACAGTTCTACCTCGTGTGGCCGGCCCTCATCCTCCTGGTCGCGCGCGGTCTCCACGCCCGCCGGCGGGTCACCGTGACGCTCGTCGCGGTCGCGACCCTGTCGTTCGGCGCGAACCTCTTCCTGACCGACGCGGCCGCGAACTGGGCGTTCTACCTGCTGCCGACCAGGGCCTGGGAACTCGGCATGGGCGGCCTGCTCGCCTGTGGCGCGGTCGGCCTCGGGCGGCTCCCCGAGCGGCTCGTCGGACTGGCCGGCTGGGCCGGCCTTGGGGCGATCGCGGCCTCCGCCCTGGCGTTCGACTCGACCCTTGCGTGGCCCGGCAGCGCGGCGCTGGTGCCGGCGATCGGAACGGTGCTCGTGCTCTCCGGAGGAAGTCGGCGACTCGGTCCCGGCCGCCTGTTGTCGACGGCGCCGCTGCGCTTCCTCGGCAGGATCAGCTATTCGCTCTACCTCGTCCACTGGCCCATCCTCGTCCTCGCTCCGTTCGTGATGGGCGGCCAAGCGGACGATCTCGCCCGGGCCGGACTCGTCGGCCTCTCGATCGCGGCGGCCTTTGCTTCCTACAGGCTTGTCGAGACACCGTTCCGGACCGGCCTGCCCCGCCTGGCGAGGCAACCCGGCCGAACGGTGTCGTTCGGACTGGCGGCGATCGCCGCCGTGGTCGTCATCGCCGCCGGCCCGAGCGTCGGAGTCCAGACGGTCGGCACGGTGGCCGCCTCCGGCCAGTCCGCTGGCGCGGCCACGGCCAGGACCGACCCGGGCGACGAACCGTGGATCGACGAGATCGCGAGGGTCTCGGGATCGACCCCGCCGACCACGACGGCGCCGACGGCGCACCGCGACTGCCGCTGCGACGATGCCGCCCGCAGCCGCGACCGCCGATCGTCCCGAGGCATCGCCGGCCACACCGTCCCCGTCGGCATGGTCCGAGGCGGCCGCACCGTCACCGGCGGCAGCGGCAAGCGATGCGGCCGTCGCGGCAAGCGGCGTGCTCCCGGCTGACGTCGCGCCCGCCCTCGAGAATGCCCGCTCGGATGAAGAGCGCCTGCGGGTCGATGGCTGCCTGGCGTTCGAGCGGGTCGCGAGCCCCCCCGACTGCGCGTATGGCAGGGCTTCCGCGACCTTCACCGTTGCCCTCGTCGGCGACTCCCATGCAGCGCAGTGGTTCCCGGCCCTCGACCGGCTCGCTCGCCACGAAGGATGGCGGATCGTGACCTTCGTCAAGGTGTCGTGCCCGTTCATCGACATGGCCGTCCGCAATCTCGCCCTCAAGCGCGAGTACCGCGAGTGCGCCGCGTTCAACGAGGCGACCATCGCGAGGCTCCGCGCGATCAAGCCGCAGCTCACCCTCATCTCGATGAGCCGGATGGCGATCCACCCGATGGACGCCGCCGCCGACACCGTGGCGATCCGGGCCGCGGCGGTCGGGCGGATGCTCGCCCGGATCCCTGGCGACCGGGCGATCATCGTCGACACCCCGACCGCCAAGGCCGACGTTCCAGGCTGCCTGTCCGCCCATCGGACGAGCATCGACGCCTGCGCCATTCCGCGGGCCGTCGGCCTCGGCCACGACTTGGGCAAGGTCGAGGCGGCCGCCGCCAAAGCGGGCGGCGGCGCGGTCATCGACCTGACGGCGCGGTTCACCATCGGGCGCGACGGACCGATCCCGGTCGTGATCGACGGGATGATCGTCTACCGCGACGCGGAGCACATGACGGCGACCTTCTCCCGATCGCTCGGGCCCGCCCTAGCGGCCGCGATCGATGCCTGCCCGGGCAGCCGCCAGGCACCGTAGTCGCGGCGTCTCGCGCCGAGGCCGGTCGACCGGACCGACGGCGAGCGACTCGCGCGCCATCGCCGGCTGATCGCCCACGGCCTGGTGGCCCCCGTGCCCGATCAGTGCCGGGCAGAGGTCGGCTCGATCCCCGATCATTGACGTCATGACGATGCAATTCGGCGCCCAGCTCTGGTCCCAGCACACCACCTGGCCCGAGTTCCGCGACGCCGCGCTCCTGGCCGAGCACTCGGGCTGGGACTCGGTCTGGACGTGGGACCACCTTCTCGCGATCTTCGGCCCGTGGGAGCAGCCGATCCTCGAGGGCTGGACGACGCTCGCCGCGACGGCCGCCGTCACCGGCCGGATCCGCCTCGGGCTGATGGTCGGCGCGAACACGTTCCGCAACCCGGGCCTGACGGCCAAGCTGGCGACGACGCTCGACCACGTCTCGGGGGGCCGGGCCGTCCTCGGCATCGGCGGGGCGTGGTTCGAGCGCGAGCACGACGCCTTCGGGTTCGACGAGACCTGGGGCGCCACCGTCGGCGAGCGGCTCGACCGGCTCGATGAGTCGGTGATGCTGCTGCGGCGGCTCCTCGACGGCGAGCGCTTCACGCACGAGGGCCGCTTCTACACCCTCCGCGACGCCCTGTGCGAGCCGCGCCCGGTCCAGCCGCACCTCCCGATCCTCGTCGGCGGGTCCGGCCCGCGGAAGACGCTCCGGACGGTCGCCGAACGGGCCGATGCGTGGAACACCTCGGGCGAGCTCGAGGAGGTCCGAGGCAAGCTGGCGATCCTCGACGAGCATTGCGCCGCCGTCGGGCGCGACCGCTCGGCGATCGAGCTGACCGTCAGCTTCCCGATCACGATCCGCGACACGGTCGAGGCCGCCCGGGCCGCCGCGGCCGAGCGGTTCACGATCAACGGCGTCGCGAATGCCGGCGCCGGACCGCAGCTCGACGGGCCGCCGGAGGTGGTCGCCGAGGCGATCGCGCCGTACCGCGACCTCGGCTTCTCGACCGTGATCGTCCGGATGCCGGCGCCCTACGACCGCGAGACGATCGAGCGGATGGCCGACGTGGCCGCCCGGCTCGGGACGGCGGTCGGATGAGCGCAGGAAGCGCCTGTGCCGGATTCCTCGTCCGAGCGGAGCGCTCGACCGATCGCAGCGGGAGGGCGGGCTGCGCTCGCCGATTGTCGGAGGTGCGTGCCACGCACCGCAATCCCGCCGACTTCCCATCCTGACGTGGTTCGCGAGCGCGTGACGCACATCCGTCAGGGTCGCGAGGCTTCGCGTTGTACAGATGCGCTCCGGGCGCACGTTTGCCGGATCGATGGCCAGGGGGATCCGGCTCACGAGCGGAGGGGGCTCATCCGCCGGTTCGGGGCGCTGAGCGGCTTCGGGGCGCTGAGCGGCTTCGGGGCGCTGAGCGGCTTCGGGGCGCTGAGCGGCTTCGGGGCGCCACGGTGACGGGTCGCCGGGTCGTCGAGCTGGCCGGCGGCGTCGGCGGGGCGAAGCTCGCCGAGGGGCTCCTGGCCGTGGTCGGCGAACGGCTGACCGTCATCGTGAACACGGCTGACGACACGGAGCGCCACGGCCTTCTCGTCTGCGCCGACCACGACACCGTCCTCTACACCCTCGCCGGCCTCGAGAACCCCGAGCTCGGCTGGGGCCTCGCCGGCGACACCTGGGCGACGATGGGCGCGCTCGAGCGGTACGGCGAGGAGGGCTGGTTCCGCCTCGGCGATCTCGACCTCGCGACCCACATCGTCCGGACCGCCCGCCTCCGCGATGGAGCCCGCCTGACGGACGTCCTGCTCGGGCTGCAGCGGTCGCTGGGCATCCGGGCGACGATCCTGGCGATGGCCGACGAGCCGGTCCGGACCCGGGTCCGGACCGACAACGGCTGGCTCGACTTCCAGGACTACTTCGTCCGCCTCCGCCAGGCGCCCGAGATTCGCGAGGTCCGGTTCGAAGGGATCGAGGCCGCCCGGCCGACCGCCGAGGTCGTCGCTGCCCTCGCCGCCGCCGACATCGTGGTGATCGCCCCGTCGAACCCGATCGTCTCGGTCGGCCCGATCCTCGCGGTCCCCGGCATGGCCGACCTGATCGCGGCCGCCCGCGCCCGCGGCGCCGCGATCGTCGCGGTCAGCGGGATCGTCGGCGGTCGGGCGCTCAAGGGCCCGGCCGACCGGATGCTCGCCTCGCTCGGCCGCGAGCCGACGGCGCTCGGCGTCGCCCGCGGCTACGTCGGGCTGATCGACGCGTTCGTCCTCGACACGGTCGACGCGGTCCTCGGGCCGGCGGTCGAGGAGCTCGGCGTCCGGGCCGTCGTGACCGACACGATCATGACCGACGACGATTCACGGACGCGCCTGGCGTCCGCGCTGCTCGCCGCGGTCGAGTGACCGACGGGCGATCGGCCGCGGTCAATTCGTGGTTGCCATCCGCGCGGTGGCGCAGTAGCGTCGGACCCGATGAACGTCGCGCATCAGGACGCCCATCGCGCCCTCATCCTCCACGACAGCCCGATCGTCGCCGACCTGATCGAGCTGACCCTCAACCACGGCCTGTTCGTCGTCCGCCGCGCGACGAGCCTGGCCGAGGCCGAGGGGATCCTCGAGGAGTGGCCGCCGCACATGACCGTGATCGACATGGATCACGACGACAGCGCCGGCCTCCTGCTCCGGCTCGGTGCCACGAACACGATGCGCCGGAGCCTGACCCCGGTTCTCGGGCTCACCCGGCGCGGCGATCTCAAGACGAAGCTGCGGGCGTTCGAGCTCGGCGTCGACGACATCCTGACGGTGCCGTTCTCGCCCGAGGAGCTCCTGGCGCGGGCGATCGTCATCGCCCGTCGAGTGACCGGCAAGGACCGCCCGATCGTGCCGACGATCAGCCTCGGCGAGATGCGGATCGACATCGTCAACCGCGAGGTGCGCGCCGGCGATTCGGTCGTCCACCTCAGCCCGATCGAGCAGAGCCTGCTGTACCTGCTCGCGAGCCGCGCCGGTCGGGTCGTGACCCGCGAGGAGATCCTGGACGCCATCTGGGGACCGGACTTCGTGACCGAGAGCAACATCGTCGACCGCCACGTGCGCAGCCTCCGGATCAAGCTCCAGAACGACTACCGCCGCCCGCGGTTCATCGCCACCGTGCCCGGCCAGGGCTACCGGTTCGTCCCGACGTTCTCGAATGCCGGCTGGGCGCCGGGCGAGGGCGAGGCCACCTCGTCCTGACCACCGTCCGTCGTCCGGCGGGCCTGGACCCGCGGACGGCGAGATGACAGAACGTCATGACAGCTGCCGCACCACGTTGCACCGTCTGCGCGCCGGGTGCAGGTCACCTTTCCGCCTGCATGAGCGACCCGGTGAGGAGGCCCGGGGCCCTCTGGGGGGTGGCTTCCTGATCTGGCGGCGCGCCCGTGAACCGAATGCGGCATGGTGCCCCATGTCAGCGGTGTCGCGGGCGCGCCGCGGCGGTTCGGCCGAGTGCCTGCGACGGCGGCTTGACAGGGCCCGGCCGAGTCAGCACAGTCCACCCGTGCGCACGACCACCGGAGCCCGCGCGACCCGGAGCCAGCAGCAGCCCTCGACGAGGGACGGCCTGGCCTGACGACGCGCGCCCGATCGGGCGCCCATCGACCACCACCGCCCTCGGCTCGGCCGGGGGCCTTTTCATGCCTCGCCGCTCAGGACCTCCGCCCGGACCGCTGGCACCAGCCACGGAGCGCCACCCATGGATCCCACGTTCCTCGCCCGCGGGCTCGCCGTCGGCTTCACGATCGCGGCCGCCGTCGGCCCGATCAGCCTGCTCACCATCCGCCGGACGATCGCCCACGGCCGGGTGTACGGCCTCGTCTCGGGGCTCGGCGTGGCCTCGGCCGACGCCTCGTACGGCGCGGTCGCGGCGTTCGGGCTGACCGCCGTGACGGCCGTGCTCGTCGGTGCACGGACCGCGCTCGCCCTCGTCGGCGGGGCGTTCCTCGTCTGGCTCGCGATCCGGACGATCCGGGCCCGGCCGGCCGCGAGCGCCGCCGAGACCGACGACCGGCCGGGCCTGCCCGCGGCGTTCCTGTCGATCTACGGGCTGACGATGACGAACCCGATGACGATCCTGTCGTTCGCCGGGATCTTCGCGGGGCTCGGCCTGGCCGGCCGGGGCGGCCTCGACGCGGCGCTCCTGACGCTCGGGGTCTTTCTCGGCTCGAGCCTGTGGTGGGTCGTCCTGACCGCGGTCGTCGGGCGGCTGCGGGGCCGGATGACGCCGCGGGTCCTCGTCTGGATCAACCGCCTGTCGGGGTCGGTCCTGCTCGGGTTCGGGGCGGTGGCGATCCTCGCCGCGCTCGGCGTCGTCTGATCTCGCCTACGATCAGGTCATGCCCGCTCCCTCCTCGGATCCCCCGACCGCCGACGGCGCGCCCCGTCTCGTCGCGATCGTCCCGGTCGGCGCGCTGACCGGCGCCAAGTCCCGG
Organism: uncultured Chloroflexia bacterium; assembly: GCA_963710105.1. Lineage (GTDB taxonomy): Bacteria > Chloroflexota > Limnocylindria > Limnocylindrales > CSP1-4 > CF-46. The sequence goes on along the minus strand of CAVPYV010000001.1, from coordinate 588,298 downwards.
CTCGGGGCCGTCCTCGACGCCGAGGAGCGGCTCGACCTCACCCTCCGCCTGGCTCGGGCGACGATCGCCGCCGCGGTGGCCGCCGAGCGCGTCGACGAGGTGCTCGTGATCACGCCCGACGACACGATCCGCGCGCTGGCCCTGGACCTCGGCGCGCGACCCCTGCTGCAGCGCGACCGCGGGCTGAACCACGGGCTGGTCGCCGCCCGGGCGGAGGCGGTCGCCGGCGGGGCGGGCGCGATCCTCATCCTGCCGATCGACCTGCCCGACGTCTCGTCCGCCGCGATCGACGCGGTCGCGGCCGCGCTCGACGATCCGCGGCGGCCGCTCGTCGCGCTCGTCCCGGACCGCCACGGACGGGGCACGAACGCCCTCCTGATCGCCCCGCCCGACGCGATCGACCTCTGCTTCGGCGGCGACAGCGCGATCGCCCACGAGGCCGGGGCGCGAGCGGCCGAGGCGCATCTCGTCGTCCTCGACGGCCCGCTCGCGCTCGACCTCGACACGCCCGACGACCTGCTCCTGGCCGAGGAAAGCCTGGTCGAGCACCAGCCGCGGCAGGCGGTCGATGCCGTCTGACGTCCCGGCCGGGGCACCGCGCCGAGCGCCCGGACCGCCGACCTCGGGCCCGCCGGCCGACGTCCGCGACGTGGGCGGGGTCGAGGCGATCGGAATCGGCGGCATCCCGGAGATCGTGCCCGGTGCCGACCTCGGCAGGATCATCGGCGATGCGCTCGAGGCGACCGCCGGCCTCCTCCCGCTGCGAGCGGACGACGTCCTCGTCGTCACCCAGAAGATCGTGTCCAAGGCCGAAGGAGCGGTCGTCGATCTCACGACCGTCGAGCCGCGGCCCGAGGCCGTCGCCTTCGGCGAGCGCTGGGACCGCGACCCGCGCCAGGTCGAGGTCGTCCTGCGCGAGGCGCGGCGGATCGTCCGGATGGAGCGCGGCGTGATCATCACCGAGACCGAGCACGGCTTCGTCTGCGCCAACGGCGGGGTGGACGCGTCGAACGTCGGGCCGGCGAGCGGCCACGTCGTCACCCTCCTGCCGCACGACCCGGACGCGTCGGCCGCGGCGATTCGGTCCGCCGTTCGCGGGCGGTTCGGCGTCGACGTCCCGGTGATCGTGTCGGATTCGTTCGGGCGGCCGTGGCGCTGGGGCATCACCGATGTCGCGATCGGCGTGTCCGGCCTGATCCCGATCGAGGACCTCCGCGGCACGCCCGACGCCGACGGGCGGGTGATGAAGTCGACGATCCGGGCGTCCGCCGACGAGATCGCCTCCGCCGCCGAGCTGGCCCTCGGCAAGGTCGCCGGGCGGCCGGTCGCCGTGGTGCGCGGTGCCCGGCCGCTGCTCGGCGAGGGCTCGATCCGCGACGCGATCATGCCGCGCGAGTTTGACCTCTTCGGCTGACCCTCGTCGTCGACGTTCAGCCGGAGATGTAGCAGCCTGACGGCTGTCGAATGTCGGTTGATTCGATGACGAAGTGGCCCATGCCGGCAACGACCCGCCCGTCGGCCCCCTTCATGTCGGCCCGTCCCGCAGGTTCGGATGTCGTCGCGTCGAGAACGGCCAGCCAGAGTCCGTCCGGCGCCCAGCTCCAGGCCGCCGGGGGACCGCTGTAGGTCAGCGGGAGCCGGTCGCTCTGATGGCCGAACACGGCCCATTGCCAGCCGCCCTCGGCGCGCGGGCAACGAAGGATCGATGACGCTCCGCCGTTGACGAAGTCCCCCAGATCCCATCGCGCCATGGATTCCTCGCCGGCGCGGGCGCTGACCATTCGGTGGATTTCGACCGTCCGGCCGACAAGGCCGATCCGCCAGGTGGCATCGGGCGTGACCACGAGGTGGGGATCCCTCTCGAGCGATGGCTGGGCGGTGGTCCCGGCCTCCGTCCGGGGCAGGATGGACCAACCGACGAGGCCAGCGGCGACAGCCAGGGCGGCGATGACCCCCCAACTCATGAGCGACGGACGGGGCGGGCGGTGGATCGCTGGCATCGGCACGGTCAGGACCTCGTTCGGCAGGGGCGGCGATGGGAGGACCGCGACGGCAGCCTCCAGCTGGCGGTCGAAGGCGCGCCCGCGGCGAATGGCTGCGAAGCACGCCGCGCACGCGGCGAGATGGCTCATCTCCAGGCTCGTCGGCTCTCGGCTCGCGGCGACCACGTCGTCCGCAATGTGACCCGCCCATCGTCGACCCACCCGCGGCCGCATCATCGGTCGGCCCCCGTCCATTCCCGAAACAGGCGAATCCTGGCCCGGGCGATCCGGCTCCGGACCGTCGCGTAGTTCAGGTCCAGCAGCCGAGCGATCTCATCAAGGCCATAGCCGTGGCCGTAATGGAGGACGATGATCGTGCGGTCCGCGGGCGGCAGGCGCTCGACGAGCTCGACCAGCGCCGCGTCGCGGCCGGCCGGGGCCTCGAGGACCGCCATCGGGTACGCGACGGTCCTCCGTCCGCGGCGATGAAGGTCGTAGCACGCACGAACGGCAATGCGGGTCAGCCAAGCCTCGAGGGAACCGGGATCGCGGAGCTGGCCCAGGCGCGCACGCGCCTGAATGTAGGTGTCGTGAACGACATCGGCCGCATCGCCGGCGCCAACGAGGGAGCCGCAGATCCGCTCGAGTCGCGGCCGGGCGACCCCGAACCGGCGATCGAAGTCGACAGCGTCAACCAGCGGGCGGCGGAGCCTGGCGAACGAGCGAGCGTCGGTATCCATTGTTCTCTCAAGAGGCGCCCCACATCGGGATTGTTGCAATGGGAGTCTGTCGAGTTATCCACCCTGAATGTGGATTGTCAGGTAGATGCAATGTGCGGTCGCGCCGCCGGGTCGAGCGCGATTGCAACGCGCCCGGCGCCCGCGGGGCCGTCGCGATGACGCCCGATCGGGTACACCTCGCATCGTGAGCAGCAAGACCCCCAGCCCGGCGGCCGAGCCCGGGACGCCGCGCGCGACCGCGGGCGAGGCCCCCGAGGCCGTCGGGCACCCGGCCAACGTCGGCGAACCGGACGGCGAGCGCCGGACGCCGCTGGCGATCCGTCCTCCGACCTGGCTCGACCGGGCGCTCGAGGTCGCGATCGTGGCCACGAAGGCGGCCACGATCGCCTGCGCCATCGATGGGTTCGTGAACGCGGACACGCCGCGCCTGCGCGGCAAGGCGATCCGGACGCGGGCGATCGGCTACACCGCCGCGCTCTTCATCGTCCCGGCGGTCTGGCGCGCCCTCCCCGACCGCGGCCGCTATCCGCGCGGCCTCGACCTCGCGGTCACCCTGCCGCTCCTGATCGACGCCGGCGGGAACGCCCTCGGGCTGTACGAGGAGGCGCACCTCGATGACGTCGTCCACTTCCTGAACGCCGCGATCGTGAGCGGCGTGGCCGGCGCCCTCTTTGCGACCCGGACCGACGAGCCGTGGCAGGCCGCCCTCGCCGGCACCGGCACCGCGATCGCCGGCGAGACCGTCTGGGAGATCGCCGAATACGTCGCGATGAAGGCCGGCGCCGACGGGATGGACCTGACCTACGACGACACGATGGCCGACCTCCTCGAGTCGGCCCTCGGGGCGGTCGCCGGCGGGATCGTGACCTGGCTCCGGATGCCGCGCGATCCGGCTGAGCGACGACGCGGCTGGCGACACGCGGTCGCGGGCTGGCGCCAGGCGGGCGAGCCGATCGCGATCCTCGGCGATCAACGGACCGTCGGCGGGCGTGCGATCGCGGCGGCGCGTCGGGTGCGCGCGCGACGGTGACGCCGCCGGCCGGACCGACCACCGGCTCCGCCCGCGGATCGGCCGCCGAGCTCGCCGAGCTCGCCGCGGGATCGGCGCGCGAATCGACCGGGCCCGCGGTCGGCGTCACGTACCTGGGTCACGCCTCCGTCCTGCTGGACCTGCCCGGCCTCCGGATCCTGACCGACCCGTTCCTTCGCGACCGCCTCGGACCGCTCCGCCGCCACGGCCCCACCCCGCAGCCCGGCGCGATCGGCCCGATCGGGTTCGTCGCGATCTCCCACGCCCACCCTGACCACTTCGACCGGCGGTCGTTGACGTCGATCGCCGGCGATCCGCTCGTGATCGTCCCGCGCGGCCTCGGCGGGATCGTCCGCCGGATCGGCCTGCGGGCCCGCGAGGTCCTCATCGGCGAGCCGGTGACGATCGCCCCCGGCTGGACGATCACGGCCGTGCCCGCGCGTCACTGGCGATGGCCGGGCGCCCCGCGAGCGGCCGCGGTCGGCTACCTGATCGAGGGCCCGGCCCAGGCCGGGATCTACTTCGCCGGCGACACCGCGCCGTTTCCGGGGATGCGGGCCTTCGCCGATCGCGTCGACATCGCCCTGCTGCCGGTCGGCAGCTGGGGACCGCACGTGAGTCCGGGGCACCTCTCGCCGCGGACGGCGGCCGAGGTCGCCCGGACGCTCGGTGCCCGCGTCGCCGTCCCGATCCATTGGGGCACGCTCTACCCGCCGCGCGTCGAGCGGCTCCTCGGCAGCCGCCTGACGGAGCCCGCGAACCGCTTCGTCGCCTGGGCGGACGCGGCTCGCCCCGGGTCTCGACGTTCGCGCCCTGGCCCCGGGCGAGGCGACGAGGATCGAGCCCGCCCGCTAGGCCGGCCGGGCCGACGGGGCGCTTCGCCGGCCGATCGCGACCCAGACGAGGATCGCGCCCGTCGCGTAGCCGACCGCCGCGATCGCGAACAGCGCGGGGAGGCCGAGGCCCCCGCCGATCGCCCCGCCGACGATCGACCCGCCGATCGCGCCGATGCTCACCGACGTCCCGCTGAAGATCCCCTGGGCCGTCGCCTGGACCTCGCGCCGGACGCTGCCGGCGACCCAGCTCACCGTCCCGAGGTAGACGAAGGCGAAGCCGACGCCGCCGAATGCGGCCGCGGCGACGACCAGCTCGGCCGACGGGACGAGCGCGGTCAGCAGGGCCCGCACGCCGAACGCGAACCCGCCGACGACGATGAGCCGCTCCGGTCCGAGCCGCCGCGCGAGGCCCGGAAACGCGAGCATCAACGGAACCTCCACGAGCGCGCCCAGCGACCACGTCGCGGCGACGATCGTGGCGTCGCCGCCGAGCGCCACGACCCGCAAGGAGACGAAGCCCTGGAGCGCCGCGTGAGAGGTCCAGATCACGGTCACCGCCAGGAAGAACACCCTGAGTCGGGGCTGGCGGAGGACGCCGAGGATCGTCGCGGGTGACAGGCCGGTCAGGGCCATCCCGGCGACCCGCCGGAGCGCGAGCCCGCGCCGCCCGCCACGACCGCGCGGCTCTTCCGGCAGCCGCAGGAGCGCCCAGGCGGCCAGCCCGGTCGCGGCCAGGAGCGGCGCGTACAGGAGGAACATCCCGGGCGGTCCGGTCCGCCCGATCAGGACACCCGTCCCGACCGCGACGACGATGAACGCGGCGGATCCCCACGCCCGGGCTCGCCCGAAGCGGTCGCGCTGGCCGGCCATCCGGACGGCGCGGCTGTCGACGAGCGGGATGATCCCGGCCGACGACGCCGCCAGCAGGATCATCGCGACGGCGAGCGCCAGCGGCGCGGCCGCGATCGCGACGAGGACGGCGGCGAGGGCCGCGAGGACGCCCGCCGCGAGGATCGGCCCGCGGACGTCGCCGAGCCCGTCGGCGACGGCGCCCCAGCTCGGCGCCGCGACGAGGCTGACGGCCGCGTGGAGGGCGATGAGCAACCCGACCGTGCCGAGGTCGAGGCCGGTCGAGCGCAGGTAGATCGCGATGTACGGGACGAACGCCCCGACGGCCCCGAAGAGCGTCGCGTAGACGATCGCCGGCCGGATGATCCCGCCCGATGACGCCGGCCGCGGCTCGTCTCGAGGGGCTCCCGCTCCCCCGCCGGGCGGCCCCTCGCCGGGCGGCCGTGGCGGCGGGAGGGTGACCGGATCCATCGGGACCCAGCGTGCCCGATTCGACGGAGCGCCGTGACGCGGAACGGCGGGCGGACCGCCGTGCGATCCGCCCGCCGTCGAGGCCTCAGGGGGTCAGTGGACGATCGTGTTCGACGTCGCCGTGCCGGCCGCGTTGTAGGTCGCGGTCGTGTTCGCGTTGAAGATCGGGCCGTACATGGACGACTGGCCCGAGTAGCCGTACGAGTTGAGCGACTGGATCGTGCCCGCGTCGCCGGTCGAGGTGTTGAACCCCGAGAACCACGGACCGCCCGACGAGCCGCCGGTCATGTTGCACGCCAGCTTGTAGTTGTTCGTGCCGGCATTCGAATTGCGGGTCGTCGGCCCCTGGCAGTACGTCAGGTCGTTGCCGTGGTACTTGCCGGCCGCCGGATAGCCGAACGCGTCGGCGACCGTGTTCAGCGACATCTCGGAGAAGCTGTAGCCGAAGTTGCCGACGGTCGCGTCGAGGTCGAGGTTGGACGACGCGGTCTTGCCGCCGCCGCCGACGACGGCGAACGCCCAGTCGTACTTGATCGCGGTGTTGTTGAAGCCGCCGGCCGAGGCGAACCCGTCATGGACGACGAGCGCCTTGGCGGTCCAGCAGCCGTAGGCCGTGCTGCCGCAGGTGAAGGTCGGGTTGCTGTCGAACTGGGGGATGAACAGCCAGTCGGTGGCGAACGCGTGGGCGGTCTCGTCGTAGGCGCAGTGGCCGGCCGTGATCACGACGCCGTCCGTGCCGCCGCGGCTGTTGCTGAGCGCCGTCCCGCTGCAGACGTACGCGCTCGAGCCCATGACGAAGTACACCTTGCCGGTGGCCCGGTAGACCTTGCCCTTGCCGTTCGGCCACGAGGCGCCGGTCGTGTTGCCGCCGCCACCGCCGCCGCCGTGGCCGCCGCCGGGCTTGGCCTGCGGGGCGATGTGGTAGCCGCGGACGCTGTCGAAGGCGTAGTCGCGCGGGGTCGCCGCCTGCATCCGGGCCGGCGTCCAGAAGCTGACGATCCGGTTGTGCTCGGCCCGCTCGGCGGCCGGACCACCTCCGTTGCCGGCCGCGAGGGCGCCGCCGGCGAGGACGGGCAGGGCCGCGAGGACAAGGGTTGCCGCGACCGAGGCTGAACGCTGGATCCGCATCTCCACTCCCGTTCCGTTGCGACCTGGGGGTTCGGGCAAGGAAACCGCGGCGAGTCGCGCCGGTCAAGTCGCCAGAACGACACGTCACCGGTCATCCACGCACTGCGCGGTGCACGGCCGCACCGGCCGAGACCCATGGCGCTCCGCCGGCCTGCCGCGACCAATGGCCCGCGCAGTCGCGCGACGGATGACGTAGCCGCCATCGTCGAACGTTCGGAACTGCGCCGCCGGCGGCAGTTCCGTTGAAGAGGCCGCCGATCTCCGACCTCGTACCTGGCGAGCCCGGCAGATGGCCGGTCCTCGGCAGCCCGATCTGCGTCAGCGAAAGGTCACGGACGATCCATGTCCCGGTTCCACGATCCCGCGGGGGCGCTCCGCCCCGCCGCCCTCCTCCTTGCCGGCCTTGTCCTTGCGACGGTCGCCGTCGTCGCGATCGCCGCGAGCCCGGGCGCCACGCCCGGCGAACCGACCGCGAGCCCGGTGCCGACCGCGACCCCGGTGCCGTCCGACCGGCCGGCCGCCACGCCGGAACCGACCGCGGTGGCGACGCCCGTCGCGACGCCCGTCGCGACGCCGCGACCGACCCTCGCCCCGAGCGATGGCGAGGGCGGCCACGACGCGATCCCGTTCGCCGTGGACCTCGACACGTTCGATGGCCACGCCGTCTCGCTCGACGTCGTCGACCACAGCGGGTCGCTGATCGCGGCCGTCAGCGGCCGGCCCGGCGACAACCCGACGGCCGACGGCCTCGCCGTCGTCAACGTCGACGATCGCACCCTGCGGGTGACGTGGGTCGACTTCCCGATCGACAACCGGCTCGCGCTGTTTGTGGACGGGGCGGCCGGCCACATCCGGCTCCTCCTCATCCGGCCCGAGCCGACCGAGCCGACGGACGCGATCGGGTTCGATCGGGAGGTGATCCTCACCTTCGACCGGCCGGTCGATGCGGCGACGGTCGAGACGGCGATCCAGGCGAGCCTCGACGACTGACGTCGGCGACGGCCGACCTGCCGACCCACCGACGCCGGCGCCGCCCCGCGGTGCCGGCGTCGCGCTGGCTCGGGCCGCGGCGCCGCCGCGCCGCAGAGGTCAGGCGGAGGCGGGCGGGTCCGGCGGCGCGGGTTCGGCCGCGGCGACGATCGCGAGCAGGTCCGCGCCGTAGCGGTCGAGCTTGTTCGGCCCGATGCCCTTGACCCGCTCGAGCGCGGTGAGGCTGGCCGGGCGGGCGGCGGCGATCGCGGCCAGCGTCTCGTCGGAGGCCACGACGTAGGCCGGCTTCTGCTCCTCCCGCGCTCGATCCGTGCGCCACGCGCGAAGGGCGTCGAACAGCGGGTCCTCGCCGGCCGCCGGCCGCCGTCGGACGGTCGTCGGGCCCGGCAGGAGGCCCCGCCCCGCCCCGTGGCTCCGGCCCGCGCCGGGCGAGCGAGCCGCCGCCGGAGCGAGACCGGCAAGGAACCGGCTCCGCGTCCGGCGCGCCTCGCGACCGCGCGTCTCGCGCCGGTCGGCCCATGACAGGAACAGCCGGCGCCGGGCGCGGGTGATCCCGACGTACAGGAGCCGCCGCTCCTCGGCGATCGCCCCGTCGTCGTCGAGCGCCTGGCGGATCGGGAGGGTCCCGTCCTCGAGCATCGGCAGGAAGACCGCGTCCCACTCGAGGCCCTTGGCCCGGTGGTACGTCAGGAGGTTCACGCCGTCGGCGGCGCCGTTGCGCTCGTGGTCGGCGCGCTGCTCCAGCTCGGCCCGGATCCGCGCCCGATCGGTGGCCGGGTCGGCGCGAACGACCTCGTCGACGATCGCCAGGATCGTCTCGAGCGCGGCGGCTCGCTCGCGGGCCTCGTCGCCGCGGGGACCGTCCCCCGCCGACGCCCCGCCCGGCTCGTGGCCGAGCTCCTCGCGGAAGACCGTCCGGATCCCGGCCGCAAGCGCTCGACCCGTCGCATCCGTGTCGAGGTCGCGGATCGCCGCGGTCGCGGCCTTCACCTCGGGCCGGTCGTAGAACCGCACGCCGCGGACCTGGTAGGCGATCCCGGCCCGGGTGAGGGCCTCCTCGATCGGGGCGAGCTGGGCGTTCATCCGGACGAGGACGGCGATCTCGGCGGGCGCGATCCGGTCCGCGCCGCTCGCCCCGAGCAGGCCGCGGATCGAGCGGGTCAGGGCGGCCAGCTCCATGCCGCCGTCGGGGTAGCCCTCGAGGGACGGCAGGGGGCCGTCGCCGCGCGTCGCGCTCAGCGCCTTCGTCCGGCCGTCGGCGGCGAGGAGGCGGTTGGCGAAGGCGAGGATCTGCGGCGTCGAGCGGTAGTTCTCGGTCAGCGCGATCGTCCGCGCGCCCGGGTGGCGCTCCGCGAACCCGGTCAGGTACGACGACGACGCGCCGGTGAACGTGTAGATCGTCTGGTCCTCGTCGCCGACGACGCAGAGGTCCTCACTCGGCCCGGCCCAGAGCTCGAGGAGGCGCTCCTGATGGGGGTTCGTGTCCTGGTACTCATCGACGCTGAACCAGCGCTTCCGGGAGCGGATCACCTCGGCCGCCTCGGCATCGGTCTCGAGCAGGGCGATCGTCTCGGCCAGGAGGTCGTCGAAGTCGATCCGGCCGCTGCGCTCCTTCGCCCGCTCGTAGTCGCCGAAGACGCCGGCCATCAGGTCGGCCCGGATCGGCGGCTCGCGCGAGCCGATCGCCTGGACGTAGCCCTGCGGCCGGATGCCCCGCGACTTCGCCCACTCGATCTCGGTCGCGAGGTCCCGGATCGGGGTGAACTTGAACGGCGGCGGCAGGCCGCGGGCGGCCCGGACGAGGAGCGGGATCTTCGAGTCGAGGAGCTCCGGCAGCGGCTGGCCGTCGTGGCGCGACGGCCAGAAGAACCGCAGCTGGGAGAGGGCGTGGGCGTGGAAGGTCCGGGCGACCACGCTGCCGAGGCCGAGCCCGGCCAGTCGCTCGACCATCTCGCGGGCCGCCTTGTCGGTGAAGGTGACGACGAGGACCTGGTCGGCCGGCACGACGCCGGTCGCGATCGCGTAGGCCGTCCGGCGGCTGATCACGCGGGTCTTGCCGGTTCCCGCGCCGGCGAGGATCGCGACCGGCCCACTCGTGGCGAGAACGGCCTCGCGCTGGGACGCGTTGAGGTCGTCGAGCAGGCGGTCGGCGTCGGGTCGCGTCGCGGTGGCCATCACCGGACCTCCGGGCGCGTCCGGGGTCAGCCCTCGCTCGCGCCCGGCCCGGCGGCGGCCGGCGGTGGCGGCGACGGGGCGGCGACCGGCTCGAGATCGATCGTCCGCACCTGGCGAGTCCGGCCGGCCTCGGTCCGAACGACGGCCGACGGGATCGGCCCGGTCGTCAGCTTCTCGATCGTGGCGAACTCGCCCGAGTAGAGGCCCGTGCCGTTGATCCGGACCCGGTCGCCCACCTTCAGGCCGGCCCGGCCGGTGCTCGCCGACAGGTTGATCGACGCCACCGTGGGCCGGACGTACGGTTCCCCGAGCGGTGGGCCACCGGGCCCTCCTGGCTCGCCGGGTCGCGGCGGGCGGGTCGCATTGCGGGGCGGTGGGTAGACGGTCCGGCGCTTGCGGGGCGGCACTGGCTGAGCGGTCCTCCTGGGTTCGATTGTTGGTCGATGGCGCGTTGCGCGCAGGTGCAGCATGCCACACCGCGATCATCGGACCGTTGCCGGCGCCTGCATCGCGGCTTCGCGGCGCGACGGTCCGGACGGCTCAGGGAGCCGCGGTCGCGGCCGCGACGAACCACGGCAGGAGGGTCGCCCAGCCGCCATGGTTGCGGTCGCGCCAGGCCTCGCCCTCGCTCCCGAGGACCTCCCAGCCGCGGTGCTCGATCTCGACCCGCGTCCCCTCCCCCGCGGCGACGAATCGGATCTCCACCTCGGTCGCGTCCGCGCGATCCCGGCGGAGGTGCCAGAGGTAGCCGAGGCGGGCGGGCGGCTCCCAGATCGTCACCTCGCCCCAGTCGTGCTCGGCCCCGTCCGGCTCCCGCTCGAAGATCCGCCCGCCGGCCCGCGGCTCGAGGACGACGACCAGGTCGTCGCGGCCGCTGACGGTGTGGTCGGCCGGCCACCAGCGATCGATCCCGGCCGTCCACACGGCGAACGCGTGGTCGGGCGGGCAGGCGACCTCGATCGCCAGCCGGATCGGCTCGATCACGGGCGGTCACCCGGGCGCAGTGCCCCGCGCGAGGCCCGCGACGGGGTCGGGCGCGGCGCGGGTGCGGTGTTCTCGGCCACGAGCCGGAACCGCGCCGCGGCGTCGCCCCAGACCCGATCGAGGTAGGCCCGGACCGCGACGAGACCCTCGCCGTGGAGCCGGTACAGGCGACGCGTCCCGCGCGGCTCCTCGACGACGAGGCCGGCCGCCTTCAGCAGCCGGAGGTGGCGCGACACGGCCGGCCGGCTGATCGGCAGGGCCTCCGCCAGCTCGCCCACCGAGCGGCCGCCGGACGGGCCGCCGCCGAGGAGCTCGACGATCGCCCGCCGGTTCGGATCGCCGAGCGCCTCGAACGGGTCGCCGGCCGCTGCCGGGCGCGGACGCATCGGGCTACTTCGCGCGGACCCGGTTGTTCTTCGGGTCGTGGGTCAGCTCCACGAGCCCGAGCGCCTCGAGCAGCGGCGGGAGGTACACGCCGAACCGGCCGCGATACCCCTTCTTCAGCCCGTACCAACCGCCGCGCGGGTTCGACTCGGAGCGGCCCCACGCCTCGACCGAGCCCTCCGGCGCCGGCTTCTGCTCGTCCGCGCCGCCGAGGTCCATCCAGTCGCCGCGCGCCTTGAGCATCGCGTGAAGCTCGTCGATCGCCCGCGCGTCGTAGGTCAGCTTCGTGGAGCCGACCATGCAGACGATCTGGGGCGGGTCGGCCGCGTCGTCGCGGTACATCGTGTACTCGGACGTGCCGGGGGCCGTCCTCAGGACCCACGGATCCGCCTTCGTCCCGGTGCCGGTCGCCATCGCGCATCTCCCTCGCAGACTGGATGGATCCGAGCGGCCGCCGCATCACGCCGATCGGTAATCAGATCGTTACCGTAACCGATCGGTGACCGACCGATCAAGCCCGCCGGGCGGGCTCGCGGCCCGAGGTCTACGATGCCGCCAATGACCGAGCCCTCCCCGATCGTCGCCGACCTCATGGTCGAGGACAACCCCGACGAGAGCCGCTACGAAGCCTGGCTCGGAGACCGGATGGTCGGGATCGCCGAATACGAGCTGCCCGACGAGACGGGCCCGATCGTCTTCGTCCACACCGAGGTCCTCCCGGGAGCCGAGGGGATGGGCGTCGGCCGCGGACTCGCCCGGGCCGCCCTCGACGACGTCCGGGCACGCGGACTGCGGCTCGTCGCCGAGTGCGAGTTCATCGCCGGCTTCCTGAAGCGCCACCCCGAGGACCGCGACCTGCTCGCCGACTGAGGGTTGGGCGCCGCGCGCCCCGGGGTCGCAATCTGGCCAGCCATTCGCCCCCGGACTCGTCGGACGGGTCGCCCGCAGCGGTCGGACCCGTGGAGCACGACCGTCAAGCGCCGGGCCTCCCCGCCCAGTCCCCGGACGAATATCTGGCCAACTGCGGCGCGGTCCCGCGGCCTCTCCGCGACCCTCCGCGACCCCGCTACCCGCCCCTCGTCCGCCCGAGCCACGCGACGAGCGGCAGGAGGAGCATCGGGATCTCGAGCGCGGAGTAGAGCAGCCCGCCGCCGCGCGAGTTCGCGACGGACGCCAGCCAATCCGCCCACAGGCCGCCGAACGGCAGGCACAGGACGAGGAGCAGGCCGAGCCCGAGCCACCACGATCGCCGGCCCAGCCCGAACAGCGCGAACGGGGCGAGCGACGGCTTCAGGAGCACGAACGGCGCGCTGATCCGGGACGAGCCGGCGACGGCCAGGGCCATCGCCAGCATCGACCAGATCACCGGGTTGCCGGTCCAGACCTTCAGCAGCGTCGTCGGGTTCGTGGCACACAGGGCGATCAGGGGCCAGGCGGCCGGGATCGGGCGGAGGCGCACGACGGCCGCCGCGGTCAGCCCGAGCGGGACCGCCCACCAGGCGACCGCCGCGAGCGAGCCGAGGATGCCGGCCGGCGACGAGAACGGGACGAACAGCCACAGGGCGACGGGCGGGTAGAGGACGTCGCCGGCCCGGATGTCGTACGGACCGGCGAGCTGGTACGGCTCGAAGAACGGTCCGCCGTGAAGCCAGCGGGCGGTGACATCGCGATAGAGCTCGAAGTCCACCCCGAGGGGCTGCTCGAGCGGATGCGGGACGACGAGGACGAAGACGAGGGGGATCAGGCAGACCGCGACCGACAGGATGACGGCGGTCCGCCGGTCGAGCGCCGCGGCGCGGCGGGCGATCGCGGCGACCGGGGACGATCCAGGGAAACTCACCGGCTCATCATGCCGTGCCGGCAAGCCGCGAACGGCGCGGCGCGGGCGCGGGCGCTCGTCCCGTTCGCCCGGGGACGCGAAACCGCGGCCGGCACGGTGCCGGCCGCGGTCGTTCGGGATCGGTCAGTCGCGGGGAGTCGGCGACAGGTGCTGGATCGCCTTGACGGCCACAACGACCGCTGCGGCGATGCTCGCGACGGACAGGCCGCCGAAGACCCACCAGAGGTCGGCGAACCGCTCCGCGAGCGCGGCGTCCGCGGCGGAGATGGACACGTCGAACTGGTTCGCGATCGGGACCGCGATCGGGAAGGCGATCGCGAGGCCGAAGAAAGTCACGCCGGCGATGAACAGGCCGAAGACGGCGATCGCGGCGATCACGCCGATGACGACGGCGTTCGCGACGCCCGGCCGGCGCGGCTCGCTCGAGAAGGTGGAGGGGGCGGTCATGATGGCTCCGGTTGCGGCGGGTGGCTCACGCGTCTGTGCGTCCCGTGACCCGGGGGCATCGTCGTGCCGCGGGCGCGTCGGCACCATCGTCATCCGGCCGTCACCGGGCCGGACAGGTGACTCGCTCAACTCCCGTCGAGGGTCCCGGCCCGCATGAGACGAGGCTGCATGGTTGCGCAACCACGCAAGTGCTTCGATGGGGCGAGCCCACCGTGCAGACGCACGAGGCCCAGGAAGCCAAGCAAGGAACCACCGATGACCCCCTCCCATCGATCCGCCCGCGGCCAGGTCCAGCCGCTCGTCGCCGTCGCCCTCGGCGTCGTCGCCGTCGTCGGCCTCGTTGCCGCGGTCGTCGTCTCGCGCCCCGGCCCTGCGGACGGCCCGCGGCCATCCGACCGCCCCTCGACCCCGCCGAGCTCGGCGCCCGTCGCCAGCCCGAGGCCGTCTTCTCCGTCGGCGCCCGCCACGCCCACCGCAAGCCCGTCCGACGGGATCGGCACGATCGTGGTGGCGAGTGCGACCGGCCACGTGGTGAAGGCGCTGATCCACGACCAGACCGGGGATCTCGTCAAGGCCGCCTCCGGCACGCCCGGCGACGGCATGTCGGTCCGCTGGCACGACGCGCTCGTGGCGGACAACGGCAGCCGAACGATCCTCGTGACGTGGGCCGGCCTCCCGAAGGACGACGTCCTCGATCTCGGGGTCGCGATCGTCGACGGCCGGCTCCAGGTCACGATCGTCCAGGCCGGTCCGGTGCCGTACTCGGACGCGATGGGCGAGGACCGCGTGGTCGCCCTCACGTTCGACCGCCCGGTCGCCGCCGCCGACGTCTCGGTTGAGGTCCTCGATCGCACGATCGACTGACGGCCCCGCGACCACTCCGAGCGACCCGGCGACACGCCGGGTCGTTCGGGGCTCGGGACGGCCCCTTGACAAGCTACTTAGTAATCACTAAGTTACCAGCCATGACCGCCGCAGCCCGTTCCAGCACCAGCCCACGCCCGGGCCGGATGACGGCCGACGAGCGTCGGGATGCCGTCGTCGCGGCCGCGGTCGAGGAGTTCGCGACCGGCGGCCTCGTCGGCGCCTCGACCGACGCGATCGCCCGCCGCGCCGGCGTCTCGCAGCCCTACGTCTTCCAGCTCTTCGGGACGAAGAAGGACCTGTTCCTCGCGGTCGTCCGAAGCTGCTTCGAGGACACCCGCCGGACCTTCGAGCAGGCCGCCCGCGACTACGTGCCCGGCGACAACCCGGCATGCAACTCCGTGCTCGACGCGATCGGGCTGTCCTATCACGGCCTCCTCGCCGATCGGGCCAAGCTCCTCGTCCAGCTCCAGGCCTACGCCGCCTGCGCGGACCCGGACGTGCAGGTCGTCGTCCGGGAGGAGTTCGGGCGGCTCCATCGGCGGGTCATGCAGCTCTCCGGTGCGACCCCGGGCGAGCTCCATCGGTTCTTCGCCGAGGGCATGCTCCTGAACATCGCCGCCGCCGTCGAGCTTGCCGGCAATCCGAAGAGCTGGATGCTCGAGGACCTGGAGGGCGGCCTCTGAGCCGAGAGATCCGACCGACCCCCTTTTTTCGTTCACGTACTTAGCAACTGCTAACTAGCAAGGAGCATCCCGTGGCTGCATCCCGTCCCGCACCCGGTCACCGCGTCCTGTGGACCTTCGCGATCAGCTCGATCGCCCTGTTCATGGCCGCCCTCGACAACCTCGTCGTCACGACGGCCCTGCCCGTGATCCGGGCGAGCTTCAACGCCAACCTGGCCGAGCTCGAGTGGATCGTCAACGCCTACACCCTGACGTTCGCCGTCCTCCTCCTGACGGGGGCGGCGCTCGGCGATCGGTTCGGCCGGAAGCGCCTGTTCATCGTCGGCCTCGCGATCTTCACGGGCGGCTCGGCGATCGCCGCGCTCTCCTCGAACGTCAGCGTCCTGATCGTCGCCCGCGCGATCCAGGGCCTCGGCGGCGCGATCCTGACGCCCGTTGAGCCTGACGATCCTGTCGGCCGCGGTCCCCCGCGAGCGGCGGGCCGTCGCGCTCGGCGCGTGGGGCGGCATCGCCGGCCTCGCGATCGCGATCGGGCCCCTCGTCGGCGGGGCGATCGCCGAGGGCCTCGCCTGGCAGTGGATCTTCTGGGTCAACGTGCCGATCGGGCTCGTCGCGATCCCGATGGCCTACGCCCGCCTGACCGAGACCCGCGGCCCGTCCACCCGCCTCGACCTGCCCGGCCTGGGGCTCGTCAGCGGCGGCCTCCTGGCGGTCGTGTGGGGCCTCGTCCGGGCCAACGAGCAGGGCTGGACGAGCCCCGAGATCCTCGGCTCGTTCGCGGTCGGAATCGTCCTCCTCGCCGGGTTCGTCACCTGGGAGGCACGGAGCGCCGAGCCGATGCTCCCCCTCCGCCTCTTCCGCTCGCGGGCGTTCAGCGCGGCCAATGTCGTCTCGATGCTGATGACGTTCGGGATGTTCGGCTCGATCTTCCTGCTCGCCCAGTTCTTCCAGGTCGTGCAGCACTACAGCCCGCTCCAGGCCGGCCTGCGGACCCTGCCCTGGACGATCATGCCGGTCTTCGTCGCCCCGATCGCCGGGCTCCTGTCGGCCCGGACCGGGACCCGCCCGCTGCTCGTCGTCGGGATGAGCCTCCAGGCGATCGCCCTCGGCTGGATGTCGGTCGTGATCACCCCGACGGTGGACTACGTCGCGATCGTCCCGGCGTTCATCCTCGCCGGCATCGGGATGGGCCTGTTCTTCGCCCCGATCGCCAACGTCGTCCTGTCGGCCGTCCGGCCGGAGGAGGAGGGCAAGGCGTCCGGCGCGAACAACGCGATCCGCGAGCTCGGCGGCGTCTTCGGCGTCGCGGTCCTCGCCTCGGTGTTCTCGGCCAACGGCGGCTACGCGACCGGCCAGACCTACGTCGACGGGCTGATCCCGGCGATGCAGCTCGGAGCGGTCGTCGTCGCGGCCGGCGCGGTCGCGGCCCTCGGGCTCGGCGGCCGGACGCGCGTCGTTGCCGGTTCGACCGAGGCGTACGACGACTTCGCGGAGGCCGGCGCCGCCGCGTAGCTTCTCCCTCCTCCCGTGCGAGGGAGCCCGGGCCGGTCGGGGGCCGCCCGGGCTTCGTCGCGTCTGGCTCGAGCGGGCGGGGATGCGTTGACTCATCACGATGAGTCGCGTAGTGTCATGTCATGACCAAGCGCCTGCAGGTCCTGTTCGAGGACGATGAGCTGCTCGAGCTCCAACGCCTCGCCCGTCGACACCGAATGACGACCGCCGAGTGGGTCCGGCGGTCGCTCCGAGCCGCGCGGGACGCGGAATTGGGGGCGGACGTCGGCCAGAAGCTGAGCGCGGTCCGAACGGCGGCGGCGTTCTCGTTCCCGACCGGCGACATCGAGACGATGCTCGACGAGATCGAGCGGGGCTACGGCGCCGGCGGCGTCGGGTGATCTTCGTCGACTCGAACATCCCGATGTACCTCGTCGGCGCCGCGCACCCGAACAAGACGACCGCCCGGCGCCTCCTCGAGCAGGCGATCGTCGAGAACGAGCCGCTGGCGACCGATGCCGAGGTGCTCCAGGAGCTGCTCCATCGCTACGTCGCGATCGACCGGCGCGATGCGATCGGCCCGGCTTGGGAGGCGATCGTCGGGGTCGTGGACGTCATCCATCCGATCGAGGTCGAGGACGTGACCCGCGCCCGCCGCCTGGTCTCGACCACGCCGACCCTGTCGGCCCGCGACGCGGTCCACCTGGCGGTGATGCAACGACGGGGCATCAACCGGATCCTGACGTTCGACGCCGGCTTCGACGGGTTCGTCGGGATCGAGCGCATCGGGGCGTAGCGCCAGGGCGCGCTTCAGCAGCGACGGGCCGAATCGACACGCGGACCCGGGCCGATCAGCCCGGCCGGTCGGCCCGGCGAGGGGCGACAATGGACGCGATGCCTCCTGATCCCGCCCCCCTGCCCCGCCCCGGCCCGCTCGGGGCCCTCGTCGAGATCATCCGCTGGCGGCGGATCGTGGCCGCCGGCGTCTACCACTCGCCCCACGAGACCCGGGCGGCGGGCATCCTTCGCCCGGTCGTGTTCGGCGGCAACGACGGCCTCGTCAGCAACCTCGCCCTCGTCATGGGCGTCGCGGGCGCTGCCCCGGCGCCCGGGATCATCGTCCTCGCCGGCGTCGCCGGCCTCCTCGCCGGCGCCTTCAGCATGGCCGTCGGCGAGTACATCTCCGTCCAGTCGCAGCGCGAGCTGCTCGAGTACCAGGTCGAGTTCCAGCGGCGCCAGCTCGACGAGACCCCGACCCAGGAGTACGACATCCTCGTCGGCATCTACATGGGCCGCGGCCTCAGCCGCGAGGAGGCGACCCAGTTCGCCGACCGGATGTTCGCCGACCCGCAGCGGGCGCTCGAGACGCTCGTCCGCGAGGAGGTCGGGCTGGACCCGCGGGCGATCGGGTCGCCGATCAGCGCCGCGCTCGGCTCGTTCGTCGCGTTCACCCTCGGCGCCCTCGTCCCGGTCGTGCCCTACCTCATCGGCTCCGGCCCCGTCGCGTTCTGGGCGAGCCTGCTCGCGAGCCTCGTCGCCCTCTTCCTGCTCGGCGTCGGGGTCAGCCAGTTCACCCACCGCCACCCGATCCGCTCGGGCGCCCGGCAGCTCCTCCTCGGGCTCGTCGCGGCGGTCGTGACCTACGGCGTCGGCACGCTCCTCGGCGCGTCCGGGATCTGACCTCCGGGCGGCCGCCGGTGGCCCTGCCAGCCCTCGCTGCCGCGTGCCTCGGCGAGGGCGAACGGCAGGACCGGACCGGCGCCGGCCGCTCGCAGCAGCGATCCGGCGACGGTCATCGTCCAGCGGCTGTCGACGACGTCGTCCACGAGCAGGACCGGGCCCGGCCGGACGGCCGCGGCGTCGAGCGTCAGCTTCGATCGGGCGTTCTCGAGGCGGAGCACGCTGTTCTGCATCGCCGCCTGCGGCCGGCCGTCCGCCGTCGTCAGGCAGTCGACGTACGGCAGCCCGAGCTCGCCCGCCACCGCCTCGGCGAACCCGGTCAGGAGCCGCCCCTCGCCGCGCGTCCGGATCGAGGTCACCCACTCCGGCGGTGGCTGGGGCTGCCAGCGGTCGCGGATCGCCCGCACCGCGGCGACGACGAGCCCGTCGGGGAACCGCCCGACGCCGCCGCGGGCCCGCATGATCTCGCGCCCCCAGCCGGCGTCGCCGGCGACGCACAGGGCGATGCCCGGCTCGTTCGGCTCCGGGATCACGGTCGAGCCGCCGGGCGCGTTGTCCGTCCCCTCGACCCAGCGCTTGCGCGGCTCGATCGGGCGCAGGCTGCGGCGCAGCTCGTCGACCGCCGCCCGGACGAGCACCGGATCGACCGCGTGGGGCATCCCCTTGCCGACGTCGTTCGCGCACCGCCCGCAGGGCCCGGTCGCGGGGTCGTCGAGGAGCCCGGTCAGGAAGGCCATCCGGCAGCCGTCGGTCGTGACGTAGGCCCGCATCTGCTCGAGCTCGATCCGGCGGGTCGCGGTGACCCGCTCGATCCGCTCCTCGTCCGGCTCCCAGGCGGCGGCGGTCCGCGCGTACCGCCCGCCGGTCTTCGCGGATCGCGCCGTCGAGCTCGAGCTGCTTGAGCGCCTGGTCGATCTGGTTGCGGCTCAGGTTGACGGCCCGCTGGACCGTCCCGATCGAGGCCGAATCGACCCCCTCGAGCGCGGCGAGGATGTCCCGCATCCGCTCGACCGGCGGGAACGCCGTCCGCAGGAACCAGTCGGCGATCTCGTCGTCCTCGCGCCCCGACAGGAGGATCCCGTACGCCCGCTCGACCGCCCGCCCGGCCCGCCCGACCTGCTGGTAGTAGGCGATCGCCGAGCCCGGCCGCTGGTAGTGGACGACGAACCCGAGGTCGGGCTTGTCGAAGCCCATCCCCAGCGCGACCGTCGCGACGAGCGCCTTCATCTCGTTCGCGATCAGGGCGTCCTCGAGGGCCTCGCGGTCGGCCTGGGCCATCGGCCCGCTGTACGCCCGGGCGTCGATGCCGCGCGTCTGGAGCCAGTTCGCGACGCGCTCCGTGTCGGCGACGGTGAGGCAGTAGATGATCCCGCTGCCCGGCAGGCGGGGCACGTTCTCGGCGAGCCAGGCCAGCCGCTCTGCCTGGTCGGCGAGCGGGATCGCGTCGAGGCGAAGGGTGTCCCGGGCGAGCGCCCCGCGGATGATCGCGACGTGCTCGCCGAGCTGGGCCGCGACGTCGGCGACGACCCGGTCGTTGGCCGTGGCCGTCGTCGCGAGCACCGGGACGACCGGCCCAAGCAGGGGCAGCAGCCGTCCGATCCGCTGGTAGTCGGGCCGGAAGTCGTGGCCCCAGTCGGAGATGCAGTGGGCCTCGTCGATGACGAGCAGCCCGATCGTCCGCTCGATCGCCGGCAGGACGCGGCTGGTGAAGCCCTCGTTGGCGAGGCGCTCGGGCGAGATCAGGAGGACGTCGATCTCGTCCCGCTCGAGCCGGCCCTCGATCTCGCGCCACTCGCCGACGTTGCCGGAGTTGATCGTCACCGCCTCGAGCCCGAGCCGGGCCGCCATCGCGATCTGGTTGCGCATCAGGCTGAGGAGCGGGCTGACGATCAGGGTCGGCCCGCGGCCCTGGTCGCGCCGGACCCGGGTCGCGATCCAGTAGACGAGGCTCTTGCCCCAGCCCGTGCGCTGGACGACGAGCGCCCGTGACCCGTCGCCGACGACCGCCTCGATCGCTTCGCGCTGGTCGTCGCGGAACACCGCGTCCGGGCCGAGCATCGCTCGAAGGTGGTCCTCGAGCGGCGGCGCGCTCAGCACGCGGTCGGACTGGCTGACATGGCCCCATGATCGCAGGCCCGGCTCATCTGGCGATTTCGCCGGGCGACGACCCGTGGGCGGCTCTCCCGGCGGTCGGCGCAGGCGGCGGCTCATCGGCCGACCGATGAGCCGGGACCGGTTCGTTCGTTTCAGGGACACTGGACGCCACCCGCGCGTCCTGCCGCCCAGCCAGGAGGAGCCCGCGATGGCCAGCACCGACGCCGCCCCGACGACCGCGCCCGGCCTTCCCGCACCCACTGCCGCGGGCATCGCGTCGGTCAACGGGGTCCAGCTCGCCTGGCAGGCGTTCGGCGAGGGCGGGCCGGCCCCGCTCGCCCTCCTCCACGGCGGGTTCGGGTCGGTCGAGATGTTCGGCCCGAACGTCGCCGCGCTGGCGGCCACGCGGCGGGTGATCGGGGTCGACCTCCAGAGCCACGGCCGCTCGCCGGCGGCGGACCGGCCGATGGCGTTCAGGTCGATGGCCGACGACGTTGCGGCGCTCCTCGCGAGCCTCGGGCTCGGGCCGGTCGACCTCCTCGGCTTCTCGCTCGGCGGTGCGGTCGCGCTGCGGATGGCGATCCAGCATCCCGATCGGATCCGGCGCCTGGCGCTCGTCTCGACCGTCGCCCGGCGCAGTGGCTGGCACCCCGAGATGAGCGCGGGAATGGACGCGATGGGCCCGGAGGTCGCGCCGATGCTGCTCCAGACGCCGATGGGGGCGACGTACACCGCGATCGCCCCCAACCCGGCCGACTGGCCGGTCCTCGTCGGCCAGGTGACGGCGCTCCTGAAGGACGACTACGACTGGACCGACGAGGTCCGCGGGCTGCGGCCGCCGACGATCCTCGTGGCCGGCGACGCGGACGGGCTGCCGCCCCGCCACGCGGTGGAGTTCTTCGAGCTCCTCGGCGGCGGCCTGCGCGACGCGAGCTGGGACCGCTCGGGGATGACGAAGCACCGCCTCGCGATCCTGCCGGGCATCACCCATTACGACATCAACGTCGCGCCGGCGCTCGTCGCCGCCGTCGCGCCGTTCCTCGACGAGGTGCCGTGACCATGGCGAGCTACACCCTCAACGACCGGGCCGTCGACCACGCCCGACGGCTGATCGCCGCCCACCACTACGTCCTCGACAGCGACTGGGGCGAGGTTGCCCCGACCGCGGCCGACGAGAACGCCTGGCTCGAGCGGCATTCGTGGGAGGAGTACTCGGCGTGGCACCTCGGGCTGACCGACGGCGCGACCGACGAGACGAAGGCCCGCTACGCGTTCGTCGTCGGCGACTTCCGGCGGATCCACCGGACGGCGCTGATCGCGTGCGTGTACCGCGCCTCGGAGTGGCGCCACAAGGCGATCGAGCTTGCCGCCCACGACCTGCTGCAGGAGCTCGACCGGACGAGCGGCTGAGGGGCCGGCCTCCATCGTCGGGGCGCGGCCCGTTCGCCCCCCACGATGGCGATTCCCGGGTCGTTCCCGACAAGCAGAACCATCCGGCCGTTGCCCGTTGCGGGCCACGGGGTTACCATCGGCGACCCGCGAGTCATGCGACGCTCGGGACGTCGCGGAGCGCGGAAGCACGAGGTCGCGACCATGTCCGAGCAGCGCCACGATCCAGCGTCCGACCTCGACCTCACCGGAGCCGACGCCGCGAGCGCGCAGAGTCCGAACGGCAAGCACCATGACGCCGCCGCCATCGCGGTGGCCGATCCGGACGCCGCCGCACCCGCCGAGGGCGGCGAGACGGCCGCGGATGCGCCCGCGGCCGACGCCGAGGTGACGGCGGTCGAGGCGACTGCGGAGTCCGACGCTCCCGAGGGAGCCGAGCTCACCACCGCCGAGTCGGACGCCGCCACCGAGGCCGCCGCCGAGACCGCAGCCGAAGCCGCCACCCCGGAGTCGGCCGACGACGGAGCGGCGTTCCTCGCCGAGCTCGTCCGTGCGATGCAGACGACCGCGGGCGCCGAACGGGCCCGGGTCGGCGAGGACACCGACCGTCGCCGCGAGGCCCATCTCGCCACGATCCAGGCCCGCCGCGAGTCGGAGGCGCAGCGGATGCGCGAGCTCGCCGACGCGGACCTCGCCGCGATCGACGCCTGGGCCGAGGAGGAGCGCCAGCGCATCCAGGCCGAGCACGACCGACGCGCGGCGGCCCTCCGCGACGACCTCGAGGTCAGCCTCAAGGAGCACGGCGCGCAGATCGATCGCGAGGTCGAGGCCGTCGAGGGCGCGATCGCGACGTACCGCGGACAGGTCGACGCCTTCTTCGCGAGCCTCGACGCCGAGACGGACCCGGTGGCGATCGCCCGCCACGCCAGCTCCCGGCCGGCGTTCCCGGCGCTCGATGCGATCGGCCACGAGGCCGGCCAGCCGACCGTCGCCGAGACGCCCGACGCCGAGGGCTCGGGTGAGGCGGCGGTCGGGGTCATGGATTCGACCGCCTCGGCTCGTCTCGCCGAGTCGTGGAAGGCGTGGTCGGGCCAGCGCCCGGCACCGAGCGACGACACCGCCGACGGCGCGGCCGCGGCTGATGCATCCGAGTCGGGCGAGCCCGCCGACGCGACCACCCCAGTCAGCTCGAGCGACGAGTCGCCAGTCCTCCAGTCGGTGCCGATCTCGCGGCCGATGAGCTGGCTGCGGCGCGACCGCGACGGGGACGCCGACCGCTCGTAGGCCCCGCTCGCTCCTGCGGAACCGGCGGGTGGGACCCGCCCTGCGATCAACCAGAGCCGCCGCGTCGCCGCGTCGACCCGTAATGGCGCTGCAACACGCCCTCGAGCCCGTCGCGCGCATCCGGGAACGCCCGATCGTTACCTTGTGACAATAGATGACACAGGGATAGCAACAGGGAACGCAGGGTCGGTTCGATCGCAGCCTGGCGGTCGCGGACGGCCCGCGAGAAAGGAGCCAGCGCCGTGGGCATCATCGCCTGGTTGATCGTCGGAGCCATCGCGGGGTACGTCGCCGGAATGCTCGTCAGCGGCGACGAGGGCCTCGGCGTGCTCGGCCACATCGTCCTCGGGATCATCGGCGCGATCGTCGGCGGGTTCCTCGCGGGACTCGTCACCGGTGGCGACTACGTGACCGGCATCAACGTCACGACGATCGTCGTGGCGGTCATCGGCGCCGTGATCGCCGTCTGGATCTGGAACGCCGTCAGCGGCCGATCGCGGACCGGCGGGACCGTCGCCTAGCCCGCCCCGACCAGCCTCGTACTCAGGCCGGGAGACCGTGTCCGGACGGTCTTCCGGCCGCCAATCCATGCCAGCCGCACGGAGGGGTCAGCGCTGGTGAAGGAGTGCTCTCATGGACGTCATCTCGGGAATCGTCGTCGGCGCGATCATCGGATACCTCGCGGGGTCGTGGGGTCGCCAGCGCGGCGACCAGCCACGGTCGACCCGCCAGCTGAACGACCACTCGTGAATCGCTGAAGCGCCCAGGCGCCGGTCCTCCAGTCGGTGCCGATCTCCCGGCCGATGAGCTGGCTGCGGCGCGACCGCGACGGGGACGCCGACCGCTCGTAGGTCTCAGCGCAGGCTCCGCGCGGCACCCCCGCGCGCCGTAGCTGGCCGTCGATTCACCCCGGACCTGGCCATCTATTCACCCCGGGACTCCGTGGCGCGCACCCCAAGCTCGGCACGGGCCGCACTGCTCCCGCCCCGCGTGTGGAACCGCCCCGGCCAGTCCGGGGCGGAATGATTGGCCAGATCGAGGCGGCGGCGAGCAGCCGCAGTCGACCCGCCAGCTGAACGACCACTCGTGAATCGCTGAAGCGCCCAGGCGCGGCGCGATCCCCACCCGGACGCGACGATCGGGCGAGGCCTCCCCCCGGGGACCTCGCCCGATCGCTGTGTTCCGTGCCGGCGTCGGCCGGCGGAGAGAAGGACCCGATCAGCCGGCCGGCAGGGCCGCCTTCAGGCTGTCGACCGCCGCCTTCAGCTGGGTGCTCGCGTCGGCGGGCAGCGTTGCCGCGACCTCGTCGACCTTCGCGCTCAGGCTGCCGAACGCGGTCTGGGCCGCCGACGGCGTCCCGGTCTCGAGGCTCGTCCGGAGGCCCGCGGTCAGCTGCTGGAGCGTCGTCGCGTCGGAGGCCGAGAGCGCGCCGGAGGTCTGGCTGGCGGTGATCGCGGCGTCGACCTGGTCGAGCGCCGTCAGGGCCGCGTCGGCCGCCATGCTCGCCACCGCGGAGGCGTCGACGCTCGGCAGCGCGCCGACGCTCGGCAGCGAGATCGATTCCGGTGCGGACGAGCCCGGCGAGCAGGCGCCGAGCGCGAAGGCGACCGCGATGCCGATGACGCCGGTCGCGGCGCCACGGCGCAGGTGGTGGAGCCGGCCCTCGCGCCGGTTCGAGCCGTTGTCGGTGGTCGCGATGCGAGGGGCGACCGTGCTCTGCGTGTTCATCGTCGGACCGTAGAGCGCGGGTCGCGGCGGGCGCCTACCCAACGAGGTGCGCGACATCGATTCTGGCTCTCAACCGAGCGCCCTCAGCCGGGGAGGTTCTCCAGGGCAGTCGATCGGTAGACGAGCTCGCCGCCTTCGCGCTCCTCGAACTTCAGCGGCATCCCGGGAGCGACCTTCGCGAACCAGAACGTGCTCACGGAGTCGCCGTCGCGACGGGTGTAGCGAAGGCAGGCGAACCGGCCGGCCGGAATGTCGATCTCCTCCTCGGCGATGTCGGTCGTCGTCGCCGGCATCGAGGCGTGGCCCTGGAAGCCGAGCCAGGTCGAGCGGCGTCGGACGGGCTCGCTGAGACGGACGCCGTCGGGCGTCTCGGTCCACGATTCCTGCTCGGCGCCCTCCGCGTCGCCCGACACGAACCGCGTGATCTGGACGTACGGTTCGCGGCGGGCCTCCTCCACCAGCGAGCGGACCGTCCGCCCCGGCGGGCAGGCGAGGCGGATCTCGTCGGCCGAGAACGGGGTCGGGTGATGGTCCGGCCGGAGCCGGTGGGAATCGGTCATCGCGGCACCGAGTCTAGGCGCGCGATCGGCGACCTGTCAGCCGGGCGGCGTCCGGCCAGCCGCGGCCCACAGCGGGGCGTCCAGACGCCGCCAGTGCTCGTCGAGCTCGGCGTTCAGCTGGTCGTATGTCACCTGATCGGTCGCGGTCGGAGCGGTTATGCGCATCGCAGCCTCCAGGGCGAGTGTGTCGGCGAGCGATGTTCGGACCGCCTGCGCGCCGGCATCGCGGAGGGGAACCGCCCGCAGCTCCGTGATCGCCGCGTCCACCGCTCCGCGCCAGGCG
Organism: uncultured Chloroflexia bacterium; assembly: GCA_963710105.1. Classification (GTDB taxonomy): domain Bacteria; phylum Chloroflexota; class Limnocylindria; order Limnocylindrales; family CSP1-4; genus CF-46. Next base: position 562,383 of record CAVPYV010000001.1, on the reverse strand, counting down.
CCCGGCGGCGTCGGATCCGGTCCGATGGGCCCCGGCGGCATGATCGAGCGCGCGTCCTCGAGGTAGGACCGCAGCACGATCGCCTCGTCGAACGGCCCGCTCCGCGGTTGGAACCCCAGCGTGCGGCGGAGCCGAAGATCGTTCAGCAGGTGAACGGCCGCGACTCGATACGAGTCGGCAGGCGTCGCGGACGACGCCGGAAGGGCGCTCGATCCGAGCCTGACCAGCAGCGCCCGCCGCTCGGTCCGGAGGCAGGCCCGCCAGGCGGCGTCCAGGGAGCGATCGTTGTCGAGGACCTCGTCGAGGATGCCGACCGCGGCCTCGGCGGCCCCCGCCTCCGATCCGGCCGCGAGCCCGTACGCGCGCAGGAACGCATCGTCGGCGCGTCGTTCCTCGAGGCGCATCGACCCAAACCCGACACGCTCGGGGACCAGGAACGCAACGAGCAGGACGACCAGAGCCGGAACGTCGATCACGGCCCGAGCCCGCGCCGGCAGCAAGGCCGCGCCGATCAACACGACGGCAACGACGACGAGCAAGCCCACGAACCGCGGATTCCGGAGCGACGGCAGCGCGATGGCGGCGGCGCCGATCGCCACGAACGTCGCAACGCTCAGCAGAAGGACCATGTCGAGCCGATCGTAGGCGCCGTTCGCTCCCTCGACCCGGCGCCAGAGCGCCAGCCGTCCCTTGACACCCGGCGTTCCATAGACGTGAACCCCCAGACGCCCGACCGCGCCCGATCCACCAATTCCGTGGAGGTCCCGCGATGCGAAGTCCGGTTCGACGATTCCTCGTCCTCACCACGCTGGCGGCCCTCCTGCTCGGGGTGGTCGGCGCGTCAACGGCGCCCGCGGCCCTCGCCGGGCCGCCGCCGACGAACACGCGCGTCGCCGGGATCGACGTCGACGCGACGACGATCCCGCAGCTCGAGGCCCTGATGGACGCCCACCGCCTGTCGTCCGTCCAGCTCGTCCAGTTCTACCTCCACCGGATCGCGAAGCTGAACCCGAAGCTGCACGCGGTGATCCGGGTCAGCCCGACCGCCCTCGCCGACGCCCGCGCGGCCGATCGCGCCCGGCGCGCCGGCGCCGACCAGCCCCTCCTCGGGATCCCGGTGATCGTCAAGGACAACGTCGACACGACCGGCATGCCGACCACCGCCGGCTCGTGGGCCCTCGCCGGCTCGACCCCGTCGGACGCCTTCATCGTCCAGCGGATGCGAGCGGCCGGCGCGATCGTCATCGCCAAGGCGAACCTGTCGGAGTGGGCCAACTTCCGGTCCGGCCCGTCGTCGAGCGGCTGGAGCGGGATCGGAGGCCAGACGAACTTGGCCTACGTCCTCGATCGCAACCCCTGCGGCTCGAGCTCCGGCACCGGCGTCGGCATCTCGGCCGATCTCGCCACTGTCGGCGTCGGCACCGAGACCGACGGCTCGGTCGTCTGCCCGGCCGGCGCCAATGGGATCGTCGGGATCAAGCCGACGCTCGGGCTGTGGAGCCGGAGCGGGATCGTCCCGATCTCGGCCGACCAGGACACCGCCGGCCCGATGGCCCGCAACGTCACCGACGCCGCGGTCCTGCTCGGGGCGCTGACCGGCGTCGACCCGGCCGACCCGGCGACCGCCGACCAGGCCGGCCACGCGTTCGCGCGACTACACCCAGTTCCTCGACGCCCACGCCCTCGAGGGCGCCCGGATCGGGATCTGGCGTGACGCGTACGACCCGAGCGTCGCGGATCCGCCGACGATCGCGATCTTCGACGAGACCGTCGGCGAAGCTCGAGAGCCTCGGGGCGACCGTGGTCGACCCCGTCGCGATCGACTTCGGATCCGGCTTCGACGGCGAGTTCGACGCCCTCCTCTGCGAGTTCAAGACCGACATCGCGTCGTATCTCGCGGCGCACACCGCCGCCGGCTACCCGAAGACGCTGGCGGACCTGATCGATTTCAACAACGCCCATCCCGAGCTCGAGGGCCCGTGGAACAACTTCGTGTTCGACCTCGCCGAGGCGACGAACGGCCGCGACGCGGACTGCGCCGCGATCCGCGCGGCGACGACGCCGGTCGTGCAGGCCGCGATCGACGAGGCCCTGGCGGCGAACGACCTCGACGCGATCGTCGCGCCGACGAACAACCCGGCCTGGGTGACCGATCCGGTCAACGGCGACAGCTTCGAGGGCTTCGTCGCGTCGTCGAGCCCGTCGGCCGTCTCCGGTTACGGCACCGTGACCGTCCCGATGGGCTACGTCGGGCCGCTGCCCGTCGGGCTGTCGTTCATCGGCGGGCGGTGGTCGGAGCCGGAGCTGATCGGCCTCGCCTATGCGTTCGAGCAGGCGACGCACGTCCGCGTCCCGCCGCAGTTCCTCGCATCGACGTCGGCGGCTGCGCCGACCAAGGGCAAGGGGCACTCGTCGGCAGCGGCGGGAGCCGCCCGCGGGCCGGGAGCGGCGGGTCGCTGGCGCTACGGGCCGCCGTCGCAGGTTCCGGTGCGCGGCCGCCTTCGTTTCGGTGCGCGGCCGCAACTCGACCGCTCGCCGGCCATTGAAGGCGGCCGGCGCGCCCGTCATCGTCGGGGGGCGAAACCCCGGCATGCAGCCGATTTCCCCGATCGGTGACAGGGGCCGGGGTTTCGCTCCATCTCCGGCTCGCCTCAGCGGCGGGGCCGCTCGTCGACGGCGATCAGAGACCACGCGAGCTCGGTCATCGCATTCTGGTAGCGGCTGACGTCGGGATCCGGCGTCCGGGTGTGCCATTGGCGCCCGACGCGCCGCTCGGCCGGCGCCCGGCAGGTGTGACTCATCTGGTTGAAGTACGGGACATGCCACACCAGGAGTGGTCCTCGAGCCGGTAGTAGTCGCTGACGGGCCGGCGGACCACGGCACCGCACCAGGTGCACTCAACGCCCGAGCAGTAGCAGGCCGAGATCCAGCCGCGGCTGGTGGTGCCGCGGGCCTCGCCGCAGGCCTCGCACAGGCGAAGACCCTTTGGGAGCGGACGCATGGCTGTGTCTCCATCGCTCCTGGCGGAAGCACCGGTGCCCATGGGGTCCGGTTGCTGTGGCGTCGACGGGCCAGGTCCCTCGGCCACTCTGGATGGACGAGGGCAGGATACGCCGCGGGGACTGTGATCGCAGCGACCGTGAACGAACGGGCCGCGCCGATCGTCTGGACAGGCGCAAGATCGACCCGACGCCATCCTGGGGGATGCACTGGACCAGCGGACGACGACCGACCCGGCGACGTGGTTCGCGCAACTCGCGGACCAGGAGCTCGACCGCGCCTATCGGCTGGCCGGCCTGATCCTCGGCAGCTTCAACGATGCCGAGGATGCGACGCACGATGCGTTCGTCAAGGCGTGGGATCGCGTGGGCACGCTGCGCGACCCGGCCGGGTTTCAGGCGTGGTTCGACCGGATCCTCGTCAATGTCTGCCGCGATCGATTCCGGCGATCCCGGATTGTCCAATTCGTCCCCGTTGACCCGGACGCCGTCGACCGGCGCGGCGACGTCTACGACCGGCTGATCGGCGAGCGCGACCTCCTCGCGGCTGTCGGCGCCCTGGACGCCGACCTGCGCGTCGCTGTCGTCCTCCGTTACTGGGCCGACCTGACGGTCGACGATGTGGCAGAGCGGATGGGGATCCCGGCCGGCACCGTGAAGTCGCGGCTTCATCGAGCGATCGGGCTCGTGCGGAACCGGCTTGCGGAGCCGATCGAGGCGGAGGCGCACCCATGATCGACGAGCGCGAACTCGACCGGCGTCTCGTGGCCAGGCTGCGCGGGCTCGCGCTCCCCGCTGCGCCCGACGCGCTCCGGACACGGATCCTCTCGGTGCCCCGCGACCGGTCCGGCAGCCGCCCGCGACTCCAGGTCGGCCGGAGCCGCCGATGGGCGATCCCACTCGCGCTCGCGGCGCTGCTCGCTGCGGCCCTGGCCGGCGCCGTTCTCCTCTCGGGCGGACAACCGTCGGTCTCCGTGCCGACGCCGCCGAGCGCGTCGGTCCCGCCGTCACCGACGGTCCGAGCCGCAGCCTCCCTGCCGGCGACCGTCGACGGCCTGCCGGTCATGACGATCTCGGAGGCGATCGCGCAGCGAGACGCCGGCACCCTGGGCGATCATCCCGTTGCGATCTCCGGGTTCTGGTCCGGGCAGATGGTGATGCACAGCTGCGCGGCGCCCAACGGCCGCACGGGCGAGCTCGAGAACTACTGTCACGATGGCGAGTTCGGCCTGACCGAGCTCGACGAGCACATCGAGGTCGTCGACCAGCACGGCTTCGTCACGGTGGGGACGGGCCCGAAGCTGACGCCGTTCGTGGGCAACGATCTCGCCGGTGCCGACGCCCTGTTCAACCTCCCCTACGTCAACGGCCAGCTGTTCCCACCGGTGCCGATCGTCGTCGTCGGCCATTTCGACGATCCGCGCGCGGCGGACTGCCGGCCGGTGACGCGCCAGCTTTGCAAGGAGCGCCTCGTGCTCGACCGGATCGTTTCCTTCGACCCGGGCTCCTTGCCAACCCCCGCGCCGACCCCGACGCCCACCCCGTTCCCGTTCGCGGATCCGCCACCCGCGCCGTACGCCGTTGCCGATTGCGTCGGCGACAACCCGACCAGCTTCGTTGGCTGGAAGAGCCTCCGCGAGCTGGGAATCGATCTCAGCCTGCCAGACGAGGTCCAGTTCATCGTGATCGCCAGAGACCCGATTCCGATCGGGGACTGGTTCGACGACCCCAACGACGGGAGCCGCTACCGACTGTGGGGTCAGCGCGTGTGCTACGGGTCGCAGTTCGAGCCGGGCGCGATCGGGTTCACGGCTCTCCCCGCGACGGAGTTCCGCGAGTACCCCGACGGCCACCACGAGCCGACGGTCGGGCCGTAGGGCCTCGTCGTGCTCCGTCGTCGCGATGAGGGAGTGCTCCCTTGGTGGCCTAGGCGGGATCGAACGCGGCGGCGACGAAGCCGACGAGCAGCACGACGGTCGCGCCGGTGGCGCCGGTCTGGACCAATGTCCGATGCGTTCGATCACTCGGCCGGCGGCCGACGGACGTAGTTCGGGCGCTCGTAGCCGACCTGGAAGCCGAGCCGGATCATGTTGTGGAACGAGGGGTTCGGCTCCTCCGGGGTGTCCGGCCCGGTCTCGGTGAACGCGAGCCGACAGCCGGCCGCCTTCGCGTCCGACAGGCGTCGATGGAAGATCGCCGACTGCCCGCCCCGCCCGCGGGCGGCCTCGAGCGTCGCGCCGAAGCCGAGCCACGCGATGTCCCCGGTCACGAACAGCGCGCCGGCTGCCACCGGCTCGTCGCCGTCGAAGCCGAGGTAGTGCGTCCAGCCGGCCCTGCCGACCACGGGCGGCAGGGCCGCTCGCATGTCGTCCCCGAACTCGAAGGCGGCGTTGACGATCGTCGCGAAGTCGTCGGCCCGGTCGCGCCCGATCGACTCGATCCGGAGCGTGGTCGGCGGCACCTCGGGCAGCTCGGCGAGCGACCGCCACAGCTTCGGCCAGCGACGACTCGCGGGGAAGCCGCGGTCCGTCAGCCATGCGCCGAGCTCCGGCGGCTGCGCGAACGGCGAGATCGGGATGGCGACAGACGTCCGACCGCGCTCGTCGAAGAAGGCGATCGCCGCGTCGAGGTCGGCCTCGGTCGCCGGTCGCGTGACGCCGAGCCCGAGCGCCCGGTTGAAGAACGCGTTTTCCTGGGCGTCGAGCGCCAGGGCAACGCCGCCGCCGACCTCGCGCACGGCGAACCCGAGCGGATTGCCGGGCATCCCCTCGATCGCGGCCTCGTAGAAGTCGCGCGTCGCAATGAGCTCGCTCATCTCGAGCCAGTCGGCGATCTCGGGGTCGAGATCGGCGTCGTCGGTCAGTGGGTTCATGGCGTCACGGTAGCGCGGGAGCACACGCCCGGCGAGCGCCGGAGCACTCGAGCAGAACCCGCTGCCTGCCGGACAGCCGCTCGCTCATGGATCTGGCCGATGCACGAACCAGGCGGTGAAGCGCGGCGGTGGCGTCCGCTTGAACGTCAAGGCGGGTACGGCGGGACAAGCCCGGCGACCATCGGGAAGTGGCGGACGTTGAGCGTCGCCAGCTCGGCGCCGAGCTGCTCGGCGGTCGCGGCGATGATCAGGTCGGCGGTCGCGATCCCCTGGTGACTCCGACGCCAGGTGCGGCCGAGGGCGCCCGCCCGCCGGGCGATCGGCTCATCGATCCCGATCCAGGTGATCGCGGCGAACAGGCGCTCCGTCTGCCGCTGCTCGCCGCTGCGCAGGCCGCGCAGCACCTCGACCCGCGTGATCTCGGAGCAGCTCGGCGGCGCGACGAGCCCGCGCGCGTAGGCGATCGCGGGTGGATGGCCGCGCAGCAGATCGATGACGACCGAGGTGTCCCAGAGGACGGTCATCGCCGGCGCCGATCGGTTTCCTCGTCCCGGGCGACGGTCCGCGGCCCGCAGCGCCTCGACATAGGCGGCGCCGTCCGGGAGCGATGCCGGCCGCGACTCGACCGCGTCGATCGCGGCCCGGAAGGCGGCGAGCCGGCCGTCCTCGTCGGGTGTCGCCAGGTAGGTCTCGATCGCCTCCCGGATCACCGTCGACTTCGTCGTCCCGGCGGCCCTGGCCCGGGCGGCAAGCCGCCGATCCTGGTCGGATTCGAGGTAGATCTGCGTCCGCTTCATGATGTACGAATTATACATCGTCAGAGTCACCGGGCGGACCTGAGATCGCGCGTCCGGTGATCTCAGCGCCGGTACGTGCTCTCCGAGCGGCGGGCGACCTTCAGGACGATCACCAGCCGCGCTGTGCCATCCACTTCGTAGACAATCCGCATGTCTCCGACGCGGAGCCGCCAGAACTCCGTTCGGGCCAGCTTGGCGACGCCCACCGGCCTCGGTTGGATCGCCAAGGCGAGGATTGGGCCGCGGAGGCGCGCGGCGTCGCCGGGCGGCAGACGCCGCAGCTGGCGCTGGGCGGCCGGCGAGATGTCGACCCGATGGCGCCCCTGACTCACCCCTCGTCCATGCCGTACGCGGCCGCGGTCTCGGCCGCGAGCGTCCCGAGGAATGACTCCGCGGCCTCTCCTCCGTCGCGGCGGTACTCCTCGAGAGCGGCAGCCGCCGAGTCCCGATCCTCCCGGTCCTCGACCGCCTCAAGCCAGGCGCTGATCGCCTCGTCGACAAGGTCGCGAACGCTTCGATCCGAGCGGGCGGCCTCCACCTTGACTGCCCGATAGAGCTCCGCGGACAAGTCGATCGTGACCTTCATCGGGCCAGCATACCAGGATGCTGGCTCGCTGGTACCGTGTTCCTTCGACGTCCACGCCGCTTGGCGCCGCGGACGCGATCGATCTGCTGGGCCGTCCTCCTCTATCCGGCTGCGACTTTCGCGTGGCTGTAGATCTCGGGAGGCATCGGTCGCTCAAGCTCCCAAATGATTTGCATCGGGCGATCGGACTTGTGGCTGACGTGTCGAGCTGGGCCGAGACACACGAACGGAGCGCTTTCGCCGCGGCCATCGTCGTTGTTCTCTCGAACGAAGAGGATCACCCGGGAGCCGCGCGCGAGGTGGTTGACGTAGCGCTGTCCAGTTGGCGACGCGGTCGACGTACCGGACTGCGACTCCCAATGGAACAGCGTCGGTGAGATCGGGTAGTCGTCGTAGCGGGTCGTCGGCGTGTAGTCCTCATCGGTCTTGTTGAGGGTCACGAAGAAGAAGTCCGTCTGGTGCGCCTCGGACCAGAGGGGTCCCTCGCGGCTCTCCCGGATGGCGCCCTTGCTGACCTGTCCGTACGCGCCAAGGACTTCATAACGCATGTAGGTCGCGTGACTGTGGATCGGCACGATTCCGTACGGATCGATGGGATCCGTTGCGGCGTATCCGCGATCGCGGAGGACATCAAGGAGTTGGACGAGCTCGTCACGCATTGCGGGAACGTCCCAGAGCTCTTGGAATACAGCGCCCAGGTCGGCGAGGGGGCGCTTCCGCTGCCCAAGAGCCGCGAACAACATCCATTGGAGGCGCTCGTCTCGCGTTCCCGACTCGGCCGCCGACGGGGGCTCGTTCGCGGTCAACCACACGCGCCATCGTTCGTAGCGTTCGTCGTCGTCGATGTGCAGCATCTTGCCGAGCGCCTTGGCGTACTCGCCCTCGAGGGGAGCTGCGGCGGCTCGGAGGTGTCCAGCCGCCCGGCGCGCCGACGTGAACGTCGTGGCGCTTGCGGGCCGGGCATACACATCCGGAAGGTCGAACGAGCTGGCGTCCAGGAACTCCGGCAGCGTCGTGGACGCCGGAAGCCCGCGAAGGTCGTCGATGAGCATGCGTCGCGTATTCCGGATGCTCGCCTTCAGGTTCTCAAGCACGATGTCCTGCGCGATCTCGTCCAGGCGAATGGCGCACCCCGGCGGCATGAGCGGGAACCCAGCCTCGACCGACCGCTCGATCTGCCGGCGGGTCCCGCCAACCATCGCTCGATACCGAATGTCAAAGCGGTAGTTCGCGTGCGCCTGACCGATGAAGTCGAGGACGGTCAGGACGCTCTTCCCTTCGGCCCAGCGGAGGCCGCGGCCGAGTTGCTGGAGAAAGACCGTGGCGCTCTCCGTGGGTCGGAGCAGCAGGATGGTGTCGACCTCGGGGATGTCGACGCCCTCGTTGAAGATGTCGACCGTGAAGATCGCCCTGAGCTCGCCGCGTCGGAGCCGCCGAACCGCCTCAAGACGCGTCTCGGTCGCGGTCTCGCCGTCCAGGGCCACCGACGGCAGACCGGCGTCATTGAATTGCTGGGCCATGAACCGCGCATGGTGAATGCCGACGCAGAACCCAAGGGCCCGCATCTTCGTTGGATCAAGGACCCACTCGTGAACCGAGTCGAGGATCCGTTTGGCGCGGACGTGGTCGCCCGTGAGTACGCCCTCGAGCTCTGAGGTGACGTAGCGACCCCGCTCGAACCCAACGCCGCGGAGGTCTGTCCCATCGCCGACGCCGAGATAGTGGAACGGGCAAAGCAGGCCGTTGTCGAGGGCCTCCCAGAGACGCATCTCGGAGGCGATTCGGTCCTCGAACCAGTGGAGGATCAGCTTGCCATCGGCTCGTTCCGGGGTGGCGGTCAGACCGACCAGCACCTTGGGCTGCAGGTGCTCGAGAAGCCTCCGGTAGGTGTCGGCCTCCGCGTGATGAAACTCGTCGACGATCACCACGTCGAACTGGCTCGGATCTAGTTGGTCGATGGATCGATGGATCGACTGGATCGAGGCGAAGACGTGCTCCCAATGCACCGGCCGCTCGCCGCCAATGAACCGCCCCCCGAACGACGGATCGTCGAGGACCCGCCGGAAGACCTCCTGGCTCTGCTGGAGGATCTCGTTGCGGTGCGCCACGAACAGGAGCCGTTCGTAGCCGGCCTTGCGCAGTCGCTGGTAGTCGAAGGCCGACACCCACGTCTTGCCCGTGCCGGTCGGCGCCACCACCAGGTTGCGGAAGTGGCCGCGCTGGCGCTCCAGGTCCAGCGCGGCGAGCATCTCAACCTGAAACGCCTTCGGCTCGACGTGAATGCTCAGTCGGTACGGGGACGGAACGGCAGCTGAGCCCTGCTCGGCTTCGAGCGCCGCTTGGAGGCGATCGCCGTCGACCCGTGGATCGTAGGACTCGAACTCCGGCTCGTTCCAATACTGCTCGAACGTCGCGCGGATCCGGTCGATGATCGCCACGTTGTCGACCGCCGTCGCCCGGACGTTCCATTCGAGACCGTCGAGCATGGCCCAACTGGTTAGGTTCGACGATCCGACATAGGCGGTGTGGTAGCCCGAGTTCCGCTCGAACAGCCAGGCCTTCGCGTGGAGTCGTGTTTGTGATGTCTCGTAGGAGACCTTCACCTTGGCGCCGAGCCCGACCAGATCGTCCAGCGCGCGCTTCTGCGTCGACCCGGTATACACGCTCGCGATCACCCGCATCTCGCCGCCGCGTAGCAGGAACTCCTCGAGCTCGCGACGAATCAGGCGCAAGCCGGCCCATCGAACGAACGCGCAGACGAGGTCGACCTTGTTGGCGCTCTGGATCTCGAGACCTACCTGCGTGCCGATCTGGAGATCGTTGTGACCGTTGACGAGGAGTCCGCTTGTTCGCAGTGGGATCCCGGGTCTCGGCAGTGGCCGTCGCGATCGACCCGGGGCCAGAGGCGCGTCGACGTCTGTGAGCAACCAAGCGTCGGCGTTGATCGCGTCGGCGGCTTCACGGTCCGTCGTGTACGGGGCTAACACCTCGAAAATCCGGTTGGCCAGATCGATCTGGACCGTGCGCCGATCGTCGGTCGAGTTCGGGATCCCGCCGATCCGGTCTCGAACGCGGTCATGAATGTGCCGCGCGAGGACTTCGACCAAGGTCGCGTCGTCGATCGCAGTCCATTCGACGAGCCAGCCCTCCTCTCGGGCGCGCTCGATCCGGACTCGAAGGGTCTCAGTAACGAGCGCCTCGTAAAGGCCCGGGGCTAGGTCGTCGGGCATGCCTGATCAAGGTACGGGTTGCTCTTGCCGGAGTGGTAGACGAGCGGAAGGTCCGGCCGGATGTCGCGGAGGAGGAGGACCCGGCCGATGCCGTCGAGGACGTCCGGGTTCTTTGCGAGTCCGGCTTCGTCGGCGTTGTCCGACAGGATCCGGTGGCAGAAGCTGTGGAAGTTGCTCACCGGCAGCCGGGCGCGGGCGGCTGCTCCGATCGCGACCTGGATGCGGTCGGCGAGCTCGCGGGCGGCCCGGACGTTGTAGGTCAGGACGAGGATCTGCTCCGGGACGAGCGGCCCGGCGAACGGATCGTGGTCCGGTGCCGGTTCTGGGGGAAGCTGGCCCGGCTGGGTGCCGTGCACGCGCGAGGAGGCGCGCGACCCGCTCGACGATGACCCGGGTCTTGCCGGTCCCCGCGGCGGCGATGACGACGAGCGGTCCTTCGTCCCAGTCGACGATCCGCTGTTGAGCCGCGGTCAATCCGGAGGTGGCTGAGCGGTGAGCGGCGGTCGGTAGCGTCATCGGATGACCCTGCTCCGACGGTCGGTGCTTGACTGCCAATCTGCTTTACAGCTAGCGTCGATGAGGTTCTCACCACGACCGTGAGACCTCGCGAGGTGATCCAACGCATGCGCCAGCTCGATCCGACGGCCCGCATTGCCCATCGTGACGGCTCGCACCAGAAGTGGCGGCTGCACGACGGGTCGTCGGTGATCGTGCCCGTCCACTCCCGCGACATCCCGACTGGCACGCTTCGAAGCATCGAGCGCCAGGGCGAGGCGGCGCTCGGCCGGATGTGGCTGCGGAGGGGACGCTCGATGACTGACCCGAAGTGCGCGCAGTACATCGGCGACGTACACCCACGACAATGGTGCCTGGATCGTCCAGTTCCGAGATCCGGACATCGCGACCTTCGGACGGACGCTGGCCGCGGCGAAGCGATACGCGAGGAGCGCGCTCGCCGTGCACCTCGAGGTGGACGACCTCGCTGCTGCGGGGATCGAGGTCGTTGACGACGTCCTCATCCCGCCGGCCGTGGCCGGCGAGGTCGGCCGCCTGGTCGAGGAACGATCGCGGGTCGACGCCTTGCGTTCCGAGCTTGCCCGATCCACGCGCCGCGCCGCGGCGGATCTGCGGCGGCTCGGCTTCTCGACGCGTGACGTCGGCGAGATCCTCGGCATCTCGGGCTCGCGCGTCGCGCAGATGGATCGGGAGTCAGGCACGGGCTGACCGACGTCGATGACGACCGGGTGCTGCCGCGCCCGGCTCGCTCCGATGGAGAGCAGTCGCTCGAACTCGTCGTCGGCCGGTCAAGCTCGGCGACGTCGGCGGTGTGCGCGCTCGGTACGACGTCCAGACCCCCAGTTCCCGGTCGCCGTGGGCGTCGCGACCGAGCCGATGCCGCTCCACCCGATGCGGCCTGCCCGACACGATAGGCGACCGAGTCAAGACCTGCTGGACTCATCGGTCGCGCCGGTGCGCGGGCGCGCGCGGATTCGACCGCTGGTGCGGCGCGGTGATGTGCCCCATGGCGAGAGTCCCCACTCCCCGGAAGTCCCGGACGACCTCCGATCCGCGCCGAATCTCCGGCCGCGCCGTGTCACCTCGGTTGTCACGGCCGGTGTCGGAGCGCACCGGAAGTCGGTCGCACCGCCGCCGCCCGCTCAGCTCCGCCGGTATGTCCCCGTCAGCGTCGCCGTCCCGAGCACGGTCGCCTTCGCCAGCGCCGCCCGCACCGCGTCGCCGCCGGGATGGTCGGCGAGCCCCAGCGGCGCCCCGAGCGCGGTCAGCGTGAACCGGTAGTGGTGGGTCCCCGACGGCGGGCACGGGCCGCCCCAGCCGACCTTCCCGAAGTCGTTCGTGCCCTGCTCCGGCGTCGCGGCCGAGGGCGCGAGCCCGCCCGGCAGCGAGCCGTCGGCGCCGGGCAGGTCGAGCACGATCCAGTGGGTGAAGTCGCCCGCGTCCGGGTCGTCGACGAGCAGCACGAACGCCGCGGTCCCGGCCGGGACGCCGGTCCAGGCCAGTGGCGGCGAGCCGTTCGCGCCGTCGCAGGTGAGCTCGCGCGGGATCGCGCCGCCGTCGGCGAACGCGCTCGAGGCTGAGGGTGAAGGGACCGGCCGGCGCGTCCGAGGGCGACGTTGACATCTGGCTGACCTCCGTGGGCGACGCGCCCGGCGCCGAGGCCGTCGGGGCTGCGGATGGCGACCGCGGACGCTGCCGGGCCGCTCGCCTGCCGACGCTCGACAGGCTCCCCGGCGGGCTCCCCGACGCGCAGGCGGCAATCCCGAGCGAGAGCGTCACGGCGGCTGCGGCGAGAAGCGGAAGGCGCATGTCTGTCCCGGCTCAGGATGCCAGAATCGCGCCATGCCGACCCCCGACCGACCCGCCTCCCCGATGCGGATCCGCCTCTCGGCGGAGCGCCGCTCGATGCTCGTCGAGGCGATCCAGCGTCACTTCGCTGCCGACTTCGACGAGCCCCTGAGCGACTTCCGCGCCGAGCAGCTCCTCGACTTCTTCGTGGCCGAGCTCGGGCCGCCCGTCTACAACCAGGGCGTCCGCGACGCGGCCGGCTACGTCGCCGACAAGCTGGCCGACATCGAGGGCGACGTCTTCGAGATCGAGCCGCCCCGCTGACGTCGCGATCCGCTTGACATCTGATGCGCCCGATCGTCAGCATCACGCATCATGGCCCGAACGACGATCGATCTGGACCCGGCCGTCCTCCGTGAGCTCCGGCGCCGAAGCGCGCGCGACGGCAAGAGCATGGGTCAGGTCGCATCCGAGCTCCTCGCCCGGGCGGTCGCCGAGCCCGCCGACCTCCCGGCCCCGGAGTTCGTGTGGACCAGCGCCGCGCTCGGCCCCGCGCTCGTCGACCTCGAGGACAAGGAAGCGCTGCGGCGGGTCCTCGACGCGGGTAACCCGCGCGGACGGGTGAGCGCGGACGGGTGAGCGCGACGATCGACGCCAACATCCTCGTCTACGCGTCCGACACGACGGCCGAGACCCACGGTCGCGCTGAGGCGCTGGTCCGCCGCCTCGCCGCCGGGCCGGAGATCCTGTACGTCTTCTGGCCCGTGCTGCTCGGCTACCTCCGGATCGTCACGCATCCGGGGATTTCTCACGAACCCTCTCTCCCCGGTGGCCGCGATGCGGAACGTCGAATTGCTGCTCGACCGGCCGCATGTCCGGGCGCCCGGCGAGGCCGACGGATTCTGGTCGGTCTTCCGCTCGACCGCCGGCCAGCGCCCGCGCGGCAATGAGGTTCCCGACGCCCACCTCGCGGCCCTGATGCGGCAGCACGGCGTCCGGCTCATCTACACCCGCGACCGCGACTTCCGCCGCTTCGACGGGATCGACGTCCGCGATCCGTTCGCCTGATCGGCGGCGGCGCGCACAATCCCGACGATGAGTGTCTCTGGATCTCCGCCGCCCATCCGGATCACGACCGACGAGCTCGCCCTCCGCCTCGGGGTCGACCGCGAACGGGTCGAGCGACTGGCAGACGCGGGCGCGATCGAGCGCGACGCCGCCGGGACGTTCGACCCGGGCGACGTCCACCGCGTCCGCCTTCTGAACGCCTTCGAGTCGGCCGGCGTCCCCCTCGACGCCCTGCTCGCCGCGAGCCGGGCCGGCACGATCAGCCTCCGCTACTACGACGAGCTCCATCCGCCGCCGGGCGAGCTGTCGGGCCGAACGTACGCGGCGTTCGCGGCATCCCTCGGCGAGCGAGGCGCCCACCTGGCCCGCCTGTTCACCGCCTTCGGGCTGGCCGAGCCGGAGCCGGGAGCACGTCTCTCGGCCGACGACGAGGCGCTGATCGGCGAGCTGCTCGAGATCGTCGTCGCGACCGGCGAGCCCGAGCTCGCCCTGCGCGCGGTCCGGCTGTTCGGCGAAGGCGCCCGGCGGTCGGCCGACGGCGCGCTCGGGGTCTACGGCGAGGCGGCCGCCCGGCTCGGGGAGGACGCCGTCGGGCTGCCGGTCGACGCCCTGTTCGAGCGGCTGCTCCGGCCGTGGGCGCGGTTTGCGCGGCTGTCGACGGAGCTCGGCGCCTGGCTCGCGAGCCACCACCTGACCCGGGCGATCGACGAGTACAGCGTCGCCCAGACCGAGGAGATCCTCGAGACCCACGGGTTCGTGGCGACCCGCTTGGACGCGCCGCCGGCCGTCGCGTTCGTCGACCTGACCGGCTTCACCCGGCTGACCGAGGAGCGCGGCGACGAGGTCGCGGCGGGGCTGGCGCTGCGCCTCGGCGAGGTCACGGCCGAGGTGGTCGCCGGGTACGGCGGCCGGCTGGTGAAGCTGCTCGGCGACGGGGTGCTCGTGCGGTTCGACGATGCGGCCGCGGCGGTCTCGGCGACGCTGGCCCTTCTGGATGCCCTGCCGGCCGCGGGGCTGCCGACCGGCCACGCCGGGGTCGCCGCGGGGCCGCTGATCGTGCGCGACGGCGACGTGTTCGGGCGGACCGTGAACCTCGCGGCGCGGATCTCCGACGTCGCGCCCGACGGGCACGTGTACGTGCCCGCGTCGCTGGCCGCCGCGCTGGCCGCCGCGTCGCCGCCAGGGGCGTTCACGAGCGCGCCGGCCGACGCCGCGGTCCTCCAGGGGATCGGCCGGGTCGAGCTCGTCTCGATGAGGCGAGCCGTCCCGGCATAGGTGGGCGGGCCGTCCGGGGCGGGCGCGGGCCCCGGGCCGGCGCGGGCCCCGGCCGGCGCGGGCCGCGGCCGGCGCTCCAACAGCCCCCCGCAGCCCCGGCGAATAGCCGCATATTCGGCCGTCGCGGAGCCGTCAGACGCCCGCCAGCCCCGGCGAATAGCCGCATATCTCGGCCGTCTCGGGGCCGCCAGACGGCCTGGCCATCGCGCCTTGAGCCTGGGCGATATGCGGCGAGTCGCCTTGGCTGCGCGGTGTCCTCTGGACGCCGTGCGTGAATTGGACCGCGACGGGTCCGACCGGGCTCGGCCGGGCCGGACCGCGCCCATCCGCCCCCGCCCCGCCCTCGCGCCCGCCCCGGCGCGCCCGCCCCGGCGCGCCCGCGCCGCGGCGAGCGCCGTCGCGCCGTACGCTTGCCACGTGGGCAAGCTGATCTACTCGATGTCGGTCTCTCTCGACGGCTTCGTCAACACCCCGAGCGGCTCCCTCGACTGGGTCCGCGTCGACGACGAGCTCCACCGCGCCTTCAACGACGAGGCGCAGGCGATGAGCGCCTTCCTCTACGGCCGCCGGATGTACGAGCTGATGACCGACTACTGGCCCACCGCGGAGGATGACCCCGAGGCCACCCCGGCGATGGTCGACTTCGCCCGGATCTGGCGGGACAAGCCGAAGGTCGTCTTCTCGACGACGCTCGAGGGGGTCGACTTCAACAGCCGACTGGTCCGCGACGGGGCGGTCGACGAGGTCGCCCGGCTCAAGGGCCAGCCCGGCTTCGACCTCGATGTCGGCGGCCCGACGACCGCGGCGACCTTCCTGCGGGCAGGACTGGTCGACGAGGTCCGCCTGTACGTCCACCCGGTCGTGCTCGGTGCCGGGACGCCGTTCTTCCCCGCGCTCGAGGAGCAGATCGAGCTCGAGCCGATCGAGACGCGGACGTTCGAGTCGGGCGTGGTCCTCCTTCGCCAGGCGGTCGTCCGGCCGCCAAATTAGGTCATCGCCGTCGGCCGGCATCGGTCATGTAACCGATGCGTCCCGCCCCTCGTGCCCGCGATCCTCCGGGTCGAAAGGAGGCGCACATGGCGCTTTTCATGGACACGCACAGCCTCGAGGGCGGGGTCAAGGCCAGCGACGTCGCCCAGGCCCACCAGGCGGATCTCAGGACGCAGGACAAGCACGGCGTCAACTACCTCCGCTACTGGGTCGACGAGACCGGCGGGAAGATCTTCTGCCTGGTCGACGCCCCCGACGCGGAGGCCGCCAACCAGGTCCACCGCGAAGCCCACGGCCTGGTGGCCGAGAGCATCGTCCCCGTGATCGAAGGGGAGTGACATGACCCGACGTCCGACCCGTTTCGCCGCGGCCGCGCTCGCGGCGATGGCCCTCGCATCGGTCGCGATCGGCGGTGCCTCCGCCCGGTCCGACCTCAGCTCGGTCCGCGAGGCGACCGCCCGATTCCACAGCCTGACCCAGGCCGGCCGGGCCGGGTACGGCGCCTTCCCCGCCGGCGTCCCGCTCCACGAGTGCATCTCGTCGCTGACGGGTGCGGGCGCGATGGGCTTCCACTGGGTCAACGGCGGCCTGCTCGACGGGACGCTCGACCCGACGAAGCCCGAGGTCCTCGTCTACGCGCCGGGCAGCGACGGCAAGCTCCGCCTCGTCGCCCTCGAGTACGTGATCTTCCAGGCCGACTGGTATGCCAACCACGCTGCCGGCACGATGCCGATGCTCTTCGGCCAGGAGCTCATGGTCGGCGACGCGGCGCGCTTCCAGATCCCGCCGTTCTTCGCCCTCCACGTCTGGCTCTACAAGGACAACCCGTCGGGGATGTTCAGCTCGTGGAACCCCAATGTCTCGTGCGGCTCCGCCGTCGCGTCGGCCGGGGTTGCGGCAGCGGGAGTGAGCACCGCTGCCGCGACCGCTGTCGGCCGGCTCGCGGCGGCCCGCGACTCGCGCTGGCTGTGCACGGTCGCCGCGACCGCGTAGCCAGTCTCGGCGTCGTCGAGACGCGACGAAGCAGCGGCCGCCCCGGCGCCGCCACCTCGATTGGGTGGTGCCGGAGCGGCCGCTTCGTCGTCCACGCGCATGGCGCGCCCGGCCCACCCGCGCCCCGCACCCGCGGCGAGTAGCCGCATATGCGGCTATTCGCCCGGGCCTCGCGGTTCAGATATGTGGCTATTCGCCCGGGCCCCGCGATCCCTCTTGGCGGGGCGCCGGCCTGGGGCGCCGACGGGGCGCCGGCCTGGGCGCCGGGCGCGACCCCGCCGTCAGGCGTCGAGGATCTGGCGGACCGTCCGGAGGAGCTCGTCGGCGCGATACGGCTTCGGAAGGAACTCGACCCCTGCCGCCGCGACGCCCTGATGGATGACCGCGCTCTCGGTGAAGCCCGATACGAACAGCACCGGCAGCCCCGGCCGGAGCTCGCCGAGCCGCTGGGCCAACTCCACCCCGTCCATCCCGGGCATCACCGCGTCGGTCACGAGAAGGTCGATGGGGCCGACGACCCCCGCCGCGACCTCGAGCGCGGTCGAGCCCCGGTCGGCCTCGAGGACCGTGAACCCAGCCTCCGCGAGAATCCGCCGGGCGAAGCCGCGGACCTCGGCGTCGTCCTCGACGAGGAGGATCGTCTCCGTCCCCGACGTGGTCAGCGCGGCGGCCGGTGCCATCGCCGCCTCGGTCAGAGGCCGGTCCGTGCGCGGGAAGTAGAGCTTGAACGACGTGCCGCGGTCGGGCTCCGAGTAGAGATAGATCGACCCGCCCGACTGGCGGACGATCCCGTACACGGTCGCGAGGCCCATCCCGGTCCCCCGCTCGGGGCCCTTCGTCGTGAAGAACGGCTCGAACGCCCGGGCCTGGGTGGCGGCGTCCATGCCGTGGCCGGTGTCGGAGACCGCGAGCACGACGTGGTCGCCCGCCGTCGCCCCGGGGTGGCTCGCCGCGTACGCCTCGTCGAGCTCGGCGTTCCTCGCCTCGATCGTCAGCTTCCCGCCGCGCGGCATCGCGTCGCGGGCATTGACCGCGAGGTTGACGACGACCTGGCCGAGCTGGCCGGGGTCGACCGTGATCCGGCCGACGTCGGGCTCGATCCGGACGGTCATCTCGATCGCCTCGCCGAGGAGGGACCGCAGGAGCGGCACGATCTCCTCGACGACCGCGGCCGGATCGACGACCTGCGGCTGGAGCACCTGCTGGCGGCTGAAGGCGAGGAGCTGGCGGACGAGGGCGGTCGCCCGGTCGGCGGCAGCGAGGACGTGGTCGAGATCCTGGACCGCGGCATGGTTGGGCACCAGCGACGTCCGGGCCAGGTCGGTGTAGCCCCGAATGGCGGTCAGCAGGTTGTTGAAGTCGTGCGCGATTCCGCCGGCCAGCGACCCGATCGCCTCGAGCCGCTGCGATTGCCGGAGCTGCGCCTCGAGGGTCCGCTGGGCGGTGACGTCCTGCATCGTGCCGCGGATCCGGATGACGGTGCCGGCGTCGTCCACCTCGGCGATGCCGTTGCTGAGGACCCAGCCGCCGCCCGGGCCGGCAAGCTGGAGCTCGACGTGCCAGGGCTCGCCGGTGTCGATGGTCCGGGCGATCGCGGCGGTGACCCGCTCGACGCTCTGTGGCACGAACAGCTTCGAGATGTCGGGCAGGTCGACGGCGGCGCCGGCCGGATCGAGCCCGAGGATCCGGTACATCTCGGCCGACCACCAGGCCCGGCCGGTCGCGGTGTCGAGGGTCCAGCTCCCGACGTGGGCGATCTGCTCGATCTCGTCGGGGTCGCGGGGATCAAGGGCGTCGCGGAAGCGGGCGCCGTCGTCGGTCCCGCCGGTTGGACGGTCCGCACCCGAATCGGATCCAGTCAACCCGCACCCCACCGTGCGTTGAGTCGTACTCGACGAGGGTAGAGGGCGGCGCCCGTCGTTCGCAACTGCGGCGGCCGGTCAAGGTCGCGCACGCCGGGCGAATAGCCGCATATCGGGGGCGCCCGCCCGGCGGGCGTGGGCGGCCGCGGTCGGTCAGGGTCGCGCACGCCGGGCGAATAGCCGCATATCGGGGGCGCCCGCCCGGCGGGCGTGGCCGCCGGCCCGCGCCGGGGCCGGCTGCGACCGCCGCGGCGAAGCCGGCGACCCGGCCCCGCCCTACGCGCTCGCGGCCTCGCGCGGGAGCTCCTCGACCTCGAACGTCTGGCGCATCGGCACCTCGCGGAGGAACACGATCAGGAGCGCCGCGACCGCGGCGCCCGCGATCCCGACCCAGAATGTCGACGCGAGCGCGATCGAGAACGCCTGGTGGATGCCGTTGACGATGTTCGGGATCAGCGGTTCGACGATCGCCCGGAACGGCTCCGGCACCCCGGCCAGGATCCGCGCGCCGAGATCGCCGGTCCCGGTCAGGTCGAGCTGGCCGCCGCCGCTGCCGCCGGCGGCGAACTGGGTGACCAGCGCCTGGGGCACGCCCGCGCTGACGAGCTGCGTCGGGATCTCGGCCGTCAGTCGGTCGGCGAAGAGCGTCCCGCCGATCGTCAGCCCGACCGTCCCGCCGATCTGCTGGAAGAACGTCAGGCTGCTCGTCGCGACGCCGATCCGCTCGCGGGCGACCGCGTTCTGGACGATCAGGGTGAAGACCGCCAGCGACGGGCCGATGCCCAGACCGGCGATGACCATCCACAGCCAGAGGATCGGGCGGTCGGTGTCGGCCCGGAGGTTGGTCATCAGGAACAGCGCGAACGCCAGGAGCCCGAGCGAGCCGACCATCAGCACCTTGTAGCGGCCGAACCGGGCGACGATCTGGCCGGACAGGACCGCGCTCACGATCATCCCCGCGAGCAGCGGCAGGAGGTTGTAGCCCGACTCGGTGGCGCTCGCCCCGGCGACCGACTGGAACCAGCGCGGCAGGAAGATGATCGCGTTGAAGAACCCGAACGCGGCGAGGAACGTCGCCGCGACCGAGATCGTGAATGTCCGGATCCGGAAGAGGTCGAGCGGCACGATCGGCTCCGCGGCGCGCGACTCGATCCACAGGAACAGGGCGCCGAAGGCAAGCCCGACGAGCATCAGGCCGCCGACGGCGGGGTCGGTCCAGGCCCCGGTCTGCTTGTTCGTCAGCCCGACGAGGAACGGCGCGATCGCGAGGGCGAACACGCCGGCCCCGAGGTAGTCGATGTTCTGGCCCGCCTCGGGTCGGCGGATCGCCGGCAGGAGGCGCCACAGGATGAACAGCGAGACGAGCCCGATCGGGATGTTGATGAAGAAGATCCAGTGCCAGCCGAAGGCGTCCGTGATGAACCCGCCGAGCCCGGGCCCCACCAGCGACGAGAGGCCGAACACCGCCCCGAACAGGCCGAGGTACTTGCCGCGCTCGGCCGGCGTGTAGAGGTCGGCGACCACCGCCAGCGCGATCGGGAAGACGGCCCCGCCGCCGAGGCCCTGGAGCCCGCGGAACAGGATGAACATCTCCATGTTCTGGCTCACGCCGGCCAGGGCGGAGCTGATCAGGAACAGGCTGACCGCGAAGATGACGATCGGGCGCCGGCCGAAGAGGTCGGAGAGCTTGCCGTAGATCGGGCCGCTGATCGTCGAGGTCAGCAGGTAGATCGTGACCGCCCAGGTGTAGAGGTTGTTGCCCTGGAGGTCGGTGACGATCTTCGGGAGCGCCGTCCCGACCACCGTCTGGTCGAGGGCGAAGAGGAACATCGCGAGGAGGATCGCGCCGAGGATCTCGAGCTTCTCGCGCGGCGAGAGGTTGAGGGCGGCGTCGGCGGTGGGATGCGACATCGGTTGACTCCTGGGGGTTGGGCACGGCGAATGATGGGGCATGGATGGGACAGCGGGTGTCAGGTTCTTGGACCACGCCCGGCAGCGGAATTCATCGGTGGCTCGTTTCGTGCCGCCGCCGCGCGAGCGGTCGCGCGCGGCGGTGTCCTCGGCCGATCCAGGTCGCCCACGCCGGGCGAATAGCCGCATATCGGCGGATCGGCGGTGCCGCGTCGGCCGCGGCGGCGGTGTCCGCGGCCGATCCAGGTCGCCCACGCCGGGCGAATAGCCGCATATCGGCGGATCGGCGGTGCCGCGTCGGCCGCCGGCGGCGGCGTCCGTGGCCGATCCAGGTCGCCCACGCCGGGCGGATAGCCGCATATCGGCGGATCGGCGGGCGCCGAACGATGGCGACTCGGGCCCGAATATGCGGCTAGTCGCCTCGACTGCTGGACGCCGCTCGGCCGGCCCGGCTTGGCGACCGAATATGCGGCTAGTCGCCGCGGCTGCTGGGGGCGACACGGCGGGCCGGCAAGGCACGGCCCGCCGTCTCGGCACGGCCGCCGGCGGCGGCGGCACGGCCGCCGGCGGCGACGGCACGGTCGCCGGGCGCGGCACGGAGCGCCGCCGCGGCGGCCGCGGCTCGCGTCTTCGCTGGGTCGCCGTTGAGGTCGATCGCGACGATCCGGCCACCGCGGATCGTGAACCCGACGACGATCAGCGGCTGGCCCGGCGCGTCGGGCACGACGGAGCCGGCGGCTCCGTTCACGATCGCGTGGCGGGCGTACCCCGCGAAACGCGGCCCGAACACCTGCAGACGACGGGCGACGGCCGCGGCGCCGATGACCGGCGGCCGGGCCAGTGGACCGTGCCCGCCGCCGTCGGTCCGGAACACGACGTCGGGATCGAGGACGCGGACGAGTCCCTCGAAGTCACCGGCGCGCGATGCGGCGAGAAACGCGTCGACCACGTCGCGCTGGACGGCGAGATCCGCGTCGGGCGAGGGCGCCTCGGCCTGGATCCGGCGCCGCGCCCGGCTCGCGAGCTGGCGCGTCGCGGCCGGGGTGCGCTCGACGAGCGGCCCGATCTGGTCGAAGGGAACGCCGAAGACGTCGTGGAGCACGAACGCCAGGCGCTCGGGTGGGGTCAGCGTCTCGAGGACGACGAGCAGCGCCAGCCCGACCGAGTCGGCGAGAATCGCGCCACCCTCGGGGCTGGCGTGCTCAGAGCCCTCCCCCGCCGGCCCGCTCACGAGCGGCTCCGGGAGCCACGTCCCGGCATAGGTCTCGCGACGCGCGCGCCGCGTCCGCAGGACGTCGAGGCAGATCCGGCCGACCGTGACCGTGAGCCAGCCGCGCAGGTCATCGGTGCCTCCCGGGTCACGCCGGTCGAGGCGGACCCATGCCTCCTGGACGGCGTCGTCGGCCTCGGTCATCGAGCCGAGCATCCGGTAGCCGACGGCCCGGAGGTGCCCGCGATGCCGCTCGAACTCCTCCGCCAGCCAGGCGCGCCGCTCGGGTTCTGTCGTCATCGTCGGTGCCATCGACTCCAGCACGGATCGGGCGGCCGATGTGTGACCGGCAGCCGCGGGACCGCTCGCCCGGCCGCCTGGCCGGCCGAACCCGGTCACGTTTCCCGTCCGCGATCCGTGTCCAGTCTGACGAGCCCGGCCGATCCGGGCCGGAAACGCCCGTAGCCACGCAGGAGTCCCGCCCGAATGACCACGCCAACCCACGCCGTCGGCCGCCCGGCCGTCCCCTCGATCGTCCAGCGCCTGAACCCCCTCGTCCATCGCCTCCTCCGCCTCGGCCTGCCGATGGGCCCGAACGTCCTGATGACGGTCCGCGGCCGGAAGTCGGGCCAGCCGCGCAGCTTCCCGGTCGCGATCCTCGAGGTCGACGGCCGCCAGTTCGTCTTCTCGCCGTTCGGCGAGGTCCAGTGGGTGGCCAACCTGCGGGTCGCCGGCGAGGCCGTGATCCGGCGCGGCCGACGCGACCGGCGGATGACGGCGGTCGAGCTCGCGCCCGAGGTTGCCGCGCCCTTCCTCGAGGCCGGGATGCGGCCGGTGATGGGCGCCCCGGTCTTCGGCTCGCTGATCGCCGGCTGGTACGAGGTCGACCGGGGCTCGACGGCGGCCGACTATCTCGCGTCGGCCCGGCGCCACCCGGCGTTCGAGCTTCGACCGGCCGACTGACCTCAGCGGCGCGGCGGGTTCGTGACCCAGATCAGCCCCGCGAGCACGACGATCCCGATGACCCACGGCACGAACAGGACGATCCCGCCGACCAGCGTCACCGCGCCGACGAGCAGGTGGCCACCGAGGATCGGCGCGCACGAGACGAACAGGTAGCCCAGGACCCAGATCAGCAGCAGGACCCGGAAGAGGAGGTTCACGAACCGGATTGTGCCATCGCGATCGGCGCGCCGAGAACGGCCTTCAGCTCGTCCGGCGGAATCCCGGCGGGCTCGATCAGGCCGGCGTGACGCGCTCCCGGGCCGCGTACAGGTCGCGCAGGAACCAGATCTCGGCGCTGTGCCAGAGCAGCTCCTTCGCGACCCACCAGACGATCTCGATCAGCGGCAGATCGGGGTCGAGACCGCCCGGGTAGGCGCTTCGTCCGACGGTGTCGAGGTCGGCGTCGGTCATCGTCGCGAGGCCGTTCCGCCAGAGCGCGAGCCCGTCGAGCATCAACTGGATCCCGGCGTCGGCGGTCAGCGGCCAGTCGAAGTCCTCCGCCGACGCCGCGTGGGCGCCGACCAGCCAGTCGGCGCGGATCGCGACGCCCGACCCGAGATGACCCATCGACCAGGCGATCGTCCGCGGCGGTGCCGGGTCGCCGTTCGGCGCCCAGACCTCCGTGTCGACGAGGTTCCGGCCGCCGGCGGGGTTGGGGCGGACCGTCCAGCAGTCCGGAGCGGGCTCCCAGAGGAACTCGTCGTCGGTCAGGCCGGCGAGGCGCTCGGTCAGGACCTCGACGACGTAGTCCCACTGGGCGAGGAATGGGGCGAGCCGCCCGGGGACGGTGGCCGGCGGGGGCGTGGGTGCGGAGTGGTCAGTCATCCGTCGAGCGTACGCTCCGGGCCGGTCAGCATTCGACACGAATCCGAAGCTCCGGCCCGGAATCGAATCGCCCGTCGGTCCCTCATCATCCAAGGGCCGTCTTCCGATCAGGCTCGCGGCGTTCAATCGGGCTCGCGGCGTTCGATCAGGCCCTGGCCTCCGGCGAGCCGGTTCGTCCCCCGCACGGCAGGCGACTAGCCGCATATTCGCGGCGACTCGCGAGCGTCGATCGCGGCGCGGGCCGCGCTTCGGCCGGCCGGGCCGCGCTTCAGCCGGCCGGGCCGCGCTCGGCCGGATCGGTTCGCAGCCGGCACGGCAATATGCGGCTACTCGCCCGCGCCCCGCGGGGCGCCCGCTCGGGCGGCCGAGCAGCCCGCGGTTCTGGCGATCCACCCGACCGGATCCGGGCGCCCAATATGCGGCTACTCGCCCGCGCCCCGCGGGGGCCTGCGCGCGGCCGAGCGGCCGAGCCGGCGCCGGCGTGGGCGCCCGAGCGTGGCACGGGCACGCCCCCGCGGCACGGGGCGCCCGGAATCGGCGCCAAACGTCGCCCAGCGCACTCTGCGCCGGGCGAGTAGCATTCTGCAACCGACTCGGCGCGACCGGACGCCCACCCGCCGGCGCGCGAGCCCCCGCCCCCGACGGAGATCCCGCGTGAAGCTCGGACTGCAAGTTCCCTCGTTCAGCTGGCCCGGCGGCGCCCAGGCGATCGGCCCGACGCTCGGGCGGGTCGCGCGCCAGGCCGACGACATCGGCCTCGACTCCCTGTGGGTCATGGACCACTTCTTCCAGATCCGCGGAGTCGGCCCCGCCGAGCAGCCGATGCTGGAAGGCTGGACGACCCTCGGCTACCTCGCCGCGAACACCAGCAACGTCCGTCTCGGGCTCATGGTCGGCGGCGTCCATTACCGGCTCCCCGGCCTGTGGATCAAGGCGGCCACGACGCTCGACGTCCTGTCGGGCGGGCGCGCCTGGCTCGGGATCGGCGCGGCCTGGAACGAGGACGAATCGCGCAGCCTCGGCTTCCCGTTCCCGCCGCTCGGCGAGCGCTTCGAGATGCTCGAGGAGACCCTCCGGATCGCGCACGAGATGTGGCAGGGCGAGCGCGGCTCCGAGGCCGCCTTCGACGGCCGCCAGTACCACGCGACGCGGCTGATGAACTCGCCCCAGTCGATCTCGCGGCCGCGGGTCCCGATCATGATCGGCGGCGGCGGCGAGAAGAAGACGCTCCGGCTCGTCGCCCAGTACGCCGACGCGACCAACGTCTTCGGCGGCCCGGAGGCGATCGCCCACAAGTACGAGGTCCTCCGCGAGCACTGCGAGGCGGTCGGCCGCGACTACGACGAGATCGAGCGCTCGAACCTCCAGTCGATCAACCTCGGCCGGGACACGCCGAGCCAGATCGTCGACCGCTTCGGCGAGCTCTCCGACGCGGGCGCGCAGCACATCATCTTCAGCGTCGCCGACGTCCACGACCCGGCCCACCTGGAGACGATCGGCCGGGAGATCGTCCCGCAGCTCCGCGACCTGTAACGGGTTGGGCGCGGCCGGCCCGATACCCCCAGGGGGTATGGCGATCGTGCTAGCATGAACCGCGATGTCCGACGATCCGACCCCCGCCACCCCGCCCGCCGAGCCCCCTGAGCCGGCCGCGGCGGCCCCCGCGACGCCGCCCGCCACCAAGCCCCCGGCCGATCCGTTCGGCGGCCTGTCGATCGACTTCGGCGGCGGCCCCGCCGCGCCCGGCGCGGAGCCGGCCAACGGCTCGGGCGGGCCATCCGAGGCCGTCTCGTTCGGGGATCCGATCTCGTTCGGGGATCCGGTTTCGTTCGGTGCCCCCGCCGCCGTCCCGCCGGCCGCCGAGCGGCCGCGCCCCGGCGGCCCGGTCGGTGGACCGGACGACGGCGCGGGTCGCGACCCCAACCGGACGAAGGTCCTGATCGTCGGCTCCGGGCCGGCAGGCCTGACCGCCGCGATCTACGCCGCCCGGGCGAACCTCGAGCCGATCGTCCTGGCGGGGGTCGTGCCCGGCGGCCAGCTGATGATCACGAGCGACGTCGAGAACTACCCCGGCTTCCCGGAGGGAGTCCTCGGGCCGGAGCTGATGGCGAAGTTCCGCGAGCAGGCCGAGCGGTTCGGAACGCGGATCATGGACGTCGACGTCGAGCGGGTGGACCTGTCGACGCGTCCCTTCCGAGCGTGGGCACGCGGGGTGGAGTACACCGCCGACGCGGTCATCGTCGCGACCGGGGCGTCGGCGCTGTGGCTCGGCCTCGAGAGCGAGACGCGGCTCCGCGGACGCGGCGTGTCGGCGTGCGCGACCTGCGACGGGTTCTTCTTCCGGGACAAGGAGATCGCGGTCGTCGGTGGCGGGGACACGGCCCTCGAGGAGGCCACCTACCTGACCCGCTTCGCGACGAAGGTCCACCTGCTCCATCGCCGCGACGCGTTCCGGGCGTCCAAGATCATGGTCGACCGGGCCTACGACAACCCGAAGATCGAGGTCCACACGAACATGGCCGTGGACGAGGTCCTCGGTTCCGCGAAGGTCGAGGGCCTGCGGGTTCGGGACACGATCACCGACGAGATCCGCGACGTCCCGATGGAGGGGCTGTTCGTGGCGATCGGCTACCGGCCCAACACCGAGGTCTTCAAGGAGCAGCTCGAGGTCGACGACAAGGGCTATCTCGTCGTCCACGACGAGACCGGATCGAAGATCGAGGGCGTGTTCATCGCCGGCGACGTCCATGACCACCGCTACCGGCAGGCGATCACGGCCGCGGCCGACGGCTGCAAGGCCGCGATCGACGCCGAGCGCTGGCTCGAGTCCGAGGGAATCAGCGAGGCGACGACCGCGACTGCGTGGTGAGCTCCGCCTGAGGCCGGCTGGCGCCGGCGCCGTGAGCGCTGCCGCGTCCGAGGTCTCCTCGCGCAGGGCGGGCGACTGGCCGCATATCGAGCGCCGGAACCTGGCCGGGTCGGGCGGCCCGAGGTCCGCTGGCGCGCCGTGAGCGCTGCCGCGGCCGAGTTCTCCTCGCGCAGGGCGGGCGACTAGCCGCATATCGGGCGCCGGCACCTGGCCGGGTCGGGCGGCCCGAGGTCCGCTGGCGCCGTGAGCGCTGCCGCGGCCGAGGTCTCCTCGCGCAGTGCGGGCGACTAGCCGCATATCGGGCGCCGGCACCTGGCCGGGTCGGGCGGCCCGAGGTCCGCTGGCGCCGTGAGCGCTGCCGCGGCCGAGGTCTCCTCGCGCAGGGCGGGCCACTAGCCGCATATCGAGCGAGGCGGATCACGCCGGCTCCGGCACGGAGGGCGACTAGCCGCATATCGAGCCAGCCGGATCACGCCGGCTCCGCCACGGCGGCGACTAGCCGCATATCGGACGCGGCCCCCCGGGCGGCGGCGGGCGGCCGTCACCGGCGGATCGGGCTCTCGAGCCCGTACGGATTGGCAGCGTCGAGGACGGCGATGATCGCCACCAGCCGGTAGAGCGCGAGTCCCTCGAGCACTCCTCGCTCGAGACGCGAGACCGTGGTCTGGCTCACGCCGGCGCGTCGGGCCAGCTGGTGCTGGGTCAGTTGGGCCCGGCCCCGCAATTCGCGGATCCAGCCGCCGAGACGAATCATCCCGGCGGCAACCAGGTGCGGCGAGCATTGAGCGCGACGATGCGGGAGGGCCCGATGCGGCCGTGGCGGGAGGCGCGCGGGCGGCTTGGAGGAGCCGATCGGAAGCCGGTCGTGAATTCATCGTCGAATGAGACCGCACGACGGTCACCTCGGGCTTCACCTCGACTTCGTCGGGGCTTACGCGGTCTGGCCGACGCCGCAGCAAGGGCGAAAATATGCGGCTATTCGCCCGGGCTGGGCGGGCAGGGCGGGCGGGTTCGGCGCCGCGCCGCGATCCGCGCTGGGCGGGCACGGCGGGCGCCGGCCCGCGATGCGGGCTGGGCGGGCTGGGCGGGCTGGGCAGGCGGGTTCGGCGCCGCGCCGCGATCCGCGCTGGGCGGGCACGGCGGGCGCCGGCCCGCGATGCGGGCTGGGCGGGCTGGGCGGGCTGGGCAGGCCGGGCGGGCCGGGCGGGCTGGGCGGGCCGAGCCGGCCGAGCGGGCCGAGCGGGCCGGGCGGGCCGGGCGGGCTGGGCGGGAAGGTCGGGGAGGTCGGGCGCCGCCCAACCTCCACCGGCCTGCCCTACGATGACCGGGTGAAGCAGCGCAGCGCCGAGCTCGTCCATCACGGGGGCATGCGGTTCAGCGCCGTCACCGGGACCGGTCGGACGATGACCTTCGGCAACGACCCGGAGCGGAACGAGCTGTCGCCGGTCGAGACGGTCATCGCCACGCTCGCGGCGTGCTCGGCGATGGACGTCGCCTCCATCCTCGACAAGAAGCGCCAGGTCTACGATTCGTACCGGGTCGACGTCCGGGCGGAGCAGCGCACGCGAGTACCCGCAGGTCTACACCCGGATCGACCTGACCCACATCGTCGAGGGCTCGGTGGTCGGCGAGGCGGCGGTCCGTCGCGCCGTCGAGCTGTCGGCGCTGAAATACTGCCCGGTCAACGCGATGCTGTCGGCCGGGCGCGACCGAGGTCCACCACCACTTCCGGGTGCGCTCCACGGGCGCCGCGCCGGCGGACGCGTCGGGCGAGGTCGTGGTGACCGGCCCGGATCGGCGGCCCGACATCGTCGCCTGAGCACGGGCGCCGCCGGGCGAGCGGCGCGGCGGGCAGGGGCGCGCGAGCGCTTGCATGACTATGCGGCACCCATGTATAGTCATGCGGTGATGGCCGCCGTCCGTCCGATCGCCCCGTCCTCGTCCTCGACCTCGTCCCCCGTGAGGGACGCGGCGCGCCTCCGCGCGCCGGCGCGCCGGTGAGCGCGGGGCTCGAGGCGTCGACCGCGATCGCGACGGACCGCCGGCCGGATCCCGCCGCTGGAGGCAGGATCCGGGTCGGGATCGTCGGCGCGACCGGCTACGTCGGCGCCGAGCTGATCCGGCTCCTCGCCCGCCACCCAGCGGTCGAGGTCGTCGGCCTCCAGGGCCGCGACCGCCACGAATCGGTCGGGACGAGCCATCCGCACCTGGCCGGCACCGGCCTCTCGGTCGAGTCGCACCTGCCCGACGTCGACGCCGTCTTCCTCGCCCTGCCGCACGGCACCGCCGCCGCGCTCGTCCCGGAGATCGCCGCCGCCGGCACGGCCGTGATCGATCTCGGGCCGGACTTCCGCCTCCGCGCCGCATCCGACTACCCGCGCTGGTATGGCTTCGACCACCCCCGCGCCGACCTCCTCGCGACCGCCGTCTACGGCCTGCCGGAGCTCCACCGCTCGGAGCTCCGGGCCCTCCGCCACGCCTCGACCGCGATCGTCGGCTCGCCCGGCTGCTACCCGACGGCGACGCTCCTCGCCCTCGCCCCGCTCGCCCGGGCCGGCCTGATCGACGACCTCGTCGTCGACGCCAAGAGCGGCGTCTCGGGCGCCGGTCGCGACCTGAAGCCGCACCTCCTCTTCGGCGAGGTCAACGAGAGCGTCAACGCCTACGGGATCGGCGGGCATCGCCACGTCGCCGAGATCGAGCAGGAGCTGGCGGCCCTCGGCGCGGCCGGCGGCGTCGCCAATCCGGGCGTGACCGGGGTCGACTTCCTTCCCCACCTGATCCCGATGACCCGGGGGATCCTGTCGGCCGGCCACGTCCGGCCGACCCGCCCGACGAGCCAGGCCGAGCTCGACGACCTGTACGCCGCCGCCTATGGCGACGAGCCGTTCGTCACCGTCGTCGCGACGAGCCCGGCGACCAAGCACGTCCTCGGCAGCAACGACGTCCGGGTCTTCGTCCAGCACGACGAGCGAACCGGCCGGATCCTCGCCATCGGCGTGATCGACAACCTCGTCAAGGGCGCCGCCGGCCAGGCGGTCCAGGCGTTCAACCTCGTCCACGGCCTGCCCGAGACCAGCGGTCTCGAGCAGCTGCCGCTCGCCCCGTAGCCTCGAAGGACCGATGACGATCGCCACCAGCGTGCCGCTTCCAGCGCTCTCGACCGTCCTCCCGCCGGTCGAGCGGCAAGCCGTGATCCCAGCGGGCTTCGTCGCCGCCGGCGGCGTGGCCGGGATCAAGGCCTCCGGCCGACCGGACCTGGCCCTCGTTGCGACCACCCCCGGTCCCGACGGGCGCCGGGTCCCGGCGGCCGCGGCGGCGGTCTTCACCCCGAACGCGTTCGCGGCCGCGCCGGTCCGCCTCTCGCAGGCCCACCTCGCGGCCACCGAGCCCGGGGGCGCCGGCCGCTACGGCTGGGCGACCGCGGTCATCTCGACGAGCGGCTGCGCGAACGCCGCGACCGGCGCGGCCGGGGATGCCGACCAGGCCGAGGTCGCGGCGATGCTCGCGGCGGCGACCGGGACGGACGAGCCGACGACGCTCCTGCTGTCCACCGGGATCATCGGGACGCGGCTGCCGCTCGACATCGTCCGGTCGGGGATCGCCGCCGTGGCGCCGACGCTGGCACCGAGCGATGACGGCCTGGCGGCCGCGGCCGAGGCCCTCCGGACGACCGACTCGGTGGTCAAGGCGGCCACGACCACCCTGACCCTGCCCGACGCCGACGGGCTCGCGGTCCGCTCCGTCCGGGTGACCGGGATCGCCAAGGGCGTCGGGATGATCCACCCGCGGATGGCGACGATGCTGTCGATCGTCCTGACCGACGCCGCGGTCGACCCGGCGACGCTCCACGGCCTGCTCCGCCCGGCCGCCGCCCGGACCTGGGACCAGCTCAGCGTCGACGGCGACACGTCCACGAACGACACGGTGTTCCTCCTCGCGTCCGGGCGCCGCCGGCGCCGCCCCGATCACGGCCGGGAGCCACGCCGCCGCCGAGCTCGGCCGGGCGATCGAGGCGGTCGCCCGCGACCTCGCCCGCCAGCAGGCCGCCGACGGCGAGGGCGCCACCACGCTGATCACCTGCCAGGTCTCCGGCGCGGTCGACGACGCCGACGCGCGGGCCGTCGCCCGGGCCGTCATCTCGTCGTCCCTGGTGAAGGCCGCCGCCCACGGGCGGGACCCGAACTGGGGCCGGATCGCCGGCGCCGCCGGCAACGCGGCGCTCGCCGACGAGGCCGTCCTGGCGGCGGCGGGCCTGACGCCGGCCGCTGCCCGGAGCCGGGCCGGGACCGCGGCGACCCTCGATCCCGACCGGCTCCGGATCGCGATCGCCGGCCACCTCGTCTTCGACGGCTCCCTTGGCGGCCCGCTGCCGTTCGACCGGGCGGCGGCCCGGGCGGCGATGGACGGGCCCGAGCTCCTGATCCGGCTCGACCTCGGCCTCGGGGAGGGCTCGGGCGAGTCGTTCGGCTGCGATCTCACGGAGACGTACGTGATCGAGAACTCCGAGTACACGACATGAGCGAGTCGACCAATGAGTGAGATTCTGGTCGTCAAGCTCGGCGGCACGACGATCGCGGACCAGCAGCAGGTCCTCACCGAAGTGGCCGCGGTCGCGCGCCGCCGTCCCGTGGTCCTCGTCCACGGCGGCGGCAAGCGGATCACCGAGTGGCTCGAGCGGCTCGGCGTCCCCTCGAAGTTCGAGCAGGGACTGCGCGTCACCGACCAGGCCGCCCTCGAGGTCGCGGCCGCGGTCCTCCGCGGCGTCGTCAACAGCGAGCTCGTCGCCGCCCTCCGCGACCTCGGGGTCGACGCGGTCGGGCTGTCCGGCGTCGACGGCGGGCTCCTCGTCAGCGAGCGGGTGCCCGGGATGGGCCTCGTCGCCCACGTCGTCGGCCTTCGCCGGGATCTCCTCGACGCCGTCCTCGTCGGCGGCCAGGTTCCGGTCGTCGCGCCGCTCGCCCGCGACGAGCAGGGCATCGTCTGCAACGTCAACGCCGACGACGCCGCGGCCGGGATCGCGGCCGGGCTCGGCGCCCGCCAGCTCGTCCTGATGACCGACGTCGACGGCGTCCGCGACGCGGACGGGCGGCGGCTCGACACGCTGACGAGCGGCGAGGCCGAAAGCCTGATCGAGAGCGGCGTGATCGGCGGCGGGATGGTCCCGAAGATCCGGGCGGCGCTCGCCGCGCTCGCCTGGGACGGCTCGGAGGCGATCATCGCCGACGCCGCCGCGGACGGCGCCCTCGAGCGGGCCCTGTCGGATCCGTCGTTCGGGACGCGGATCACCCACCACCGCTCGGCCGTGGGCGCCGCCTGATGCGCGGCCGCTCGATGGCCCTCGCGACGCGCAACCCGTCGGCCGTGGCCGAGCCGCCGGCCGCGCCGAGCGGCGCGCCGAATGCCGGCTCGAAGCGCGACCGCCAGGCGGCGATCCGCTCGCTCGTCGGCGCCGACCCGATCGGCAGCCAGCAGGAGCTGGCGGATCGCCTCGCCGCCCGCGGCTTCACGGTGACCCAGGCGACGGTCAGCCGCGACATCGCCGAGCTCGGTCTCGTCAAGGCACCCCGCGCGGGGCACCACGCCTACGTCCTGCCCGAGGATCTCGCGGCGCGCGGGGCTCCCCCGCCGCCCGACCCGCGGCCGACCGACGAGCGCCTGGTCCGGATCCTCGCCGACATCCCGGTCACGATCGGCCGGAGCGGGCTGATCCTGCTCGTCACCGGCTCGCCGGGCACCGCCAGCGTGATCGCCCAGGCGATCGACGAGTCGTCGCTGACCGAGCAGGAGGGCACGCTCGCCGGGGACAACACGCTCCTCGTCCTGTTCGCCGACGAGCCGCGCCTGCTCGCCTGGCGCGACCGCTTCGACACCATCCGCTCGACCGCCCTGGAGGGTTCCGCCCGATGAAGAAGGTCGTCCTCGCCTACTCGGGCGGGCTCGATACGTCCGTTGCCGTGGCCTGGCTCCGCGAGAAGTACGACTGCGAGGTCGTCTGCCTGACGGTCGACGTCGGCGGGGGCTCGCTCCGCGAGGGTGTCGAGAAGCGGGCGATCTCGGCGGGGGCGTCGCGCGCCTACGTCGTCGACGCCCGCGATCGGTTCGTCCGCGACTTCGTCTGGCCGCACCTCCAGGCGAACGCGCTCTACCAGGACGCGTACCCGCTGGCGACCGCGCTCGCCCGGCCGCTGATCGCCCAGCTCCTCGTCGAGGTCGCCCGGCGCGAGGGCGCCGACGCCGTCGCCCACGGCTGCACGGGCAAAGGCAACGACCAGGTCCGCTTCGACGTCGCCGTCCACGCCCTCGATCCGGGGCTCGAGGTCGTCGCCCCGATGCGGGTCGGGATGGGCCTGACCCGCGACCAGGAGATCGACTACGCCCACGAGCGCGGGATCGAGATCCCGATCACGAAGGCGTCGCCCTATTCGATCGACGTGAACCTGTGGGGTCGGTCGTGCGAGACCGGCGTCCTGGAGGACCCGTGGGTGACGCCGCCACCGGACGCGTACGAGTGGACGGTCGCGCCGTCCGACGCGCCGCCGCCCGTCGAGCTCGTCATCGGGTTCGAGGGCGGGATCCCGGTCTCGCTCGACGGCGAGCGGCTCGCGCCGGTCGACCTGGTCCAGCGGCTCCACGACCTGGGCGGCGCCCACGGCGTCGGGCGGATCGACCACGTCGAGGACCGCCTCGTCGGGATCAAGAGCCGCGAGATCTACGAGGCGCCGGCGGCGGTCATCCTCCACGCCGCCCACGGCGCGCTCGAGGGGCTGACGCTCACGAAGGACACGCTGCGGTTCAACCGGACGGTCGCGAGCGAGCTGGCCCAGCTGACCTACGACGGTCTGTGGTTCTCGGCCCTCCACCGCGACCTGCGCGGCTACGTCGCGTCGGCCCAGCGGGTCGTGAGCGGCGACGTCCGGATCCGCCTGGACCACGGGTCGGCGGTCGTCGTCGGGCGGCGCTCGCCGCTCTCGCTCTACGACAAGAACCTCGCGAC
This sequence comes from uncultured Chloroflexia bacterium, assembly GCA_963710105.1. Lineage (GTDB taxonomy): Bacteria > Chloroflexota > Limnocylindria > Limnocylindrales > CSP1-4 > CF-46. Next base: position 528,590 of record CAVPYV010000001.1, on the reverse strand, counting down.
GTACGACACGGGTGACGCGTTCGACCACGCGGCGGCGGTCGGGTTCATCTCGATCTTCGGGCTGCCGCTCCGGGTCGAGGCCGCTCGCCACGGCGCCGTCGGCGAGCACTACGGGGCGGCCTGGACGTGGACCGATCCGCTCCTCGCGGACCTGCCGACGACGGTCACCGATCCGTCGGAGCCGGTGGCCGCGGGGTAGGCGTCGCACGCCGTCCCCAGCCCGCGGCCGCGGCGCGTCAGCCCGGCGGGACGGGCCCAGCGCGGCTTCCGAGCCGGGCGCGGCTCGGCCCCGAGCCCCGGCACGAGCCCGGGGTTTCCGGCATCCGGGCGAGCCTCGCCCGTTAACGGCGACCGCTGCGGGGTGGCCGGGGCCGGTCGTGCGTGGCAGGCGGGCTCGCGCCTGGCATGCGGGCGAGCGTCGCCCGGATGCCGAGGAATTCGCGGACCGGCGGTCGTAACAGGCGAGCGTCGCCCGGATGCCGAGGATTTCGCGGGCTGGCGGCCGTAACCGGCGAGCGTCGCCCGGATGCCGAGAATCCGGCGGGGTCCGGGCGGGGTCCGGGCGGGGCCGGGCGGGGGCCGGGCGGGCGAGGCGGGACGCGGGCCTCAGCCCGCCTCCGCGTCCGCGTTCTCGGCGGCGTGGGCCTCGACCTGGGCCATGAACGCGTCGGTCAGGATCAGCCGGGACGGCAGCAGCGCCACGTGGATGATCGCCGCGCCGATGAACACGGCGGTCAGCCCGAACCACTGGGCGACGATGCCGCCCAGCAGCGCTCCGAGCGGCAGCGATCCCCAGGAGATGACCCGGAAGCTGGCCATCACCCGCCCGAGCAGGTGGTTCGGCACGATCCGCTGGCGGATCGAGCCGAAGACGACGTTGAAGGCGCCGCCGACCGACGCCGACAGGGCGAGGATGATCCCGATGAGGATCGGCTGGGGCACCACGATCCAGACGAGGTCGCCGACGAGGAGCGACACGATGCAGGCCACGAACAGGTTCGCCCGGCCGAGGACCGCCTCGAACCGCGAGGCGAAGATCGTCCCGATCACGCTTCCGACGGCCAGCGCCGTGATCAGCAGGCCGAGGCCGACGCCGTCGAGGCCGAGCGGCCCCGGCGCCACGACATACAGGACGAGGACCGCGAAGACCGCGGTCGAGGCGAGGTTCATCGGGCCGACGACGAACGCCATCGTCCGGAGCAGCCTGTGGTGCCGGAGATACGTCAGGCCGACCCCGATCTCCGATCGGATCGACGTCGGCGGTCCCTCGCGGAGCGGCCGGAACGAACCGCGCAGCGTGGCGAGGCAGAGCAACGCTCCGAGATAGCCGGCCGCCGCGGTCCCGAACGCCGATGCGAGGGCCAGCCCGGCGAGGAATCCCCCGAGCGGCGGGCCCACGAAGTTGTTCATCGTGAGCTCGACCGCGTTGAGCCGGCTGTTGGCGGCGACGACCTTGTCCTTGCCGACGACGTTCGGCAGCATCGAGCTCGCGGCGGTGTCGAACATCGTCTCGCAGCAGCCGAGCAGGAACGCGACGACGTACAGCAGCCAGATCGTGGCGACGTGCGTGACGACCGCGATCGACAGCCCGCCGAGGAGGACCACCCGGGCCGCGTCGACGAGGATCATCGTCCGCCGCCGATCGAGCCGATCCGCGAGGGCGCCCGCGATCAGGGCGAACACGAGCCACGGCAAGCGCGACGCGACGGTCACGCCGGCGACCAGCCCGGGCTCGCTCGTCACGCTCACGGCCAGGAGCGGCAGCGCGATCTGGAAGATCCCGTCCGAGAGGTTCGCCACGAAGGACGCGGAGAACAGGGTCCAGAACCCGCGGCCGAGCCCGTCATCGAGCGCTCGGCGGACCCGCCCGACGGTGCCGACGCGCGATCCGACGGCGACGCCGGGCGCGGGCAACGGGTCGATCGTCGGGTCGGGCTCCATCGGCCGCCGATGGTACCGCCGGACGGCGCCTCGAGGCGGCGTTCGCCGGTAGTGGCGGCCGGAAGGTTTGGCACTGGCCGCGAGCGCTGCCGGAGCCCGCGCTGCCGGAGCCCGCGCTGCTGATCCGTCAGTGGATCAATTCGACCCTCAACGTGCACGGCACCCTGCCGGATCCGGCGTGTCGGTCACGGATTCGGCGCAGCGTCGCGCTCATCTGTGCTTCGGCTGAGTCGTCCCGGGATCGGCCGCCGGGGCGGAGGCGCCGGGGCGGAGCCGCGGGGAAGAGCTGCCGGGGCGCGCCGCCGGGGCGCGAGCCCTCAGCCGGCCGCCCCGACGACGCGGCTCTCGATCGCCCGCAGGTGCGCGTAGCCCGGCTTCACGACCTCGTTGATCAGGCGGAGACGCTCGTCGAACGGGGCGAACGCGCTCTTCATCGCATTGATCGTCATCCACTCCATCTCGCCGAGGCCGATCCCGAACGCGGCGTCGAGGGCGGCGAACTCGGACGAGACCGTGACGCCGCTCATCAGCCGGTTGTCGGTGTTGAGGGTGACCCGGAAGCGGAGGCGGCGGAGCAGGTCGATCGGGTGCTCGGCGATCGTCGCCGCGGCGCCGGTGTGGACGTTCGAGGTCGGGCACATCTCGAGCGGCACGCGCCGGTCGCGGACGAACGCCGCCAGCCGGCCGAGCGCGACCGAGCCGTCGTCGCGGATCGTGATGTCGTCGACGATCCGGACGCCATGGCCGAGGCGCTCGGCGCCGCAGAACTGGAGTGCCTCCCAGATCGACGGCAGGCCGAACGACTCGCCGGCATGGATCGTGATGTGGAAGTTCTCGCGGCGAACGAGGTCGAACGCGTCGAGGTGGCGGGTCGGGCGGTAGCCGTCCTCCGGCCCGGCGATGTCGAAGCCGACGACACCGGCATCGCGCCAGCGGAGGGCGCACGCGGCGACCTCGACCGAGCGGGCCGCCTGGCGCATCGCGGTGACGATCATCTTCATCACGATCGGCGTGCCCGGCCGCGGCCGCCCGGTCCATCCCGATCCGGAAGCCCTCGAGGTTCGCCTCGACGACCTCGTCGAGGGTCAGCCCGCGCTCCGTCGAGAGCTCCGGGGCGTAGCGGACCTCGGCGTAGGCGACGCCGTCGGCGGCGAGGTCCTCGGCGCACTCGGCGGCGACGCGGACGATCGCGTCCCGCTCCTGGAGGACGCCGACCGTGTGGGTGAACGTCTCGAGGTAAAGCTCGAGCGACTTGCGGTCCGCGCCGCGCCGGAACCAGGCGGCGAGCTCGTCGACATCGGTCGTCGGCAGGCCGGCGTAGCCGAACTCGCGGGCGAGGTCGATGACGGTGGCCGGCCGGAGGCCCCCGTCGAGGTGGTCGTGGAGGAGCGCCTTGGGCGCCTGGCGGATCGTGTCGAGGGTCGGCATCGTCATCTCGCTGGGGTCGCGGGGGAACGCCCTGCGATGGTACGTCGCGACGGGGCTTCGCTGCGCCGACGCTCAGCCCCGAACGCCGGCGGCCTGTGCCCGGGCAACCGCGTCGAGAAGCTCGGTCGCCGAGAACGGCTTGCCCACGAACTGCGCGCCGCGCTCGATCAGCGCGTTCAGCTCCAGCGACTCGGCCGTGTAGCCGGAGACGAGGACGATCCCGGTCGACGGGAACCGGAGGAGCACCTCGCGGGCGAGCTCCGGCCCCGTCATCGTGGGCATGACGACGTCGCTGACGAGCACGTCGAAGGGCTCGTGCGAGACCAGCTCGAGGGCCGCGGCCCCGTCGACCGCGGCGACGACCGAATAGCCGGCCCGGGTCAGGAGGCGGACGACGACCGCGCGCACGGACGCGTCGTCCTCCGCGACGAGGACCCGGCCGGATGCCACGCGCCGGCCCTGCCCGGGCCGCTGCGGCGCCAGCTCGACGGCCTCGTCGACGCGCGGGAAGTACAGCTTGAACGTGGTCCCGAGGCCCGGCTCGGAGTAGAGCCAGATGTGGCCCCCCGACTGCCGGACGATCCCGTAGATCGTGGCCAGGCCGAGGCCGGTGCCCTTGCCGATCGACTTCGTCGTGAAGAACGGCTCGAAGATGTGCTCGCGGGTCTCGACGTCCATGCCGGCGCCGTTGTCGCTGACGGCGAGGACGACGTAATCGCCGGGCGGGACGTCGAAGTGCGGCATGGCGTCGTCGTCGGCGATCGTCGCGTTGTGGGCCTCGATCACGACCTCGCCGTCGTCGGCGAGCGCGTCCCGGGCGTTCACGACGAGGTTCAGGATGATCTGGTCGAACTGGCCGGCGTCGCCGCGGACGGCGCCCACCGCGGGATCGATCACGATCGCGAGGTGGACCCGCTCGCCGATCAGCCGGCGGAGCATCGGCTCGAGGCCGGTGACGGCCGCCCGGACGTCGAGCGGCTGGGGCTGGAGGATCGACTGGCGGCTGAACGCGAGGAGCTGCGCCGTCAGGGTCGCCGCTCGCTCGGACGCGTCGCGGATCGCCTCGACGCTGTCCTGGACGTCGCCCGTCGCGATCGAACCGCCGGCCGCGGCGAGATCGGCCAGCACGATCTCGGCGTGGCCGCGGATCGCCGTCAGCATGTTGTTGAAGTCGTGGGCGATCCCGCCGGCGAGGCGGCCGACGCTCTCCATCTTCTGGGCCTGGAGGAGCTCCTGCTGGAGGGTCTTGCGAGCGGTGATGTCGACGACCGTTGCGAACGCGAGGATGCCCTCGCTCGTCCGGACCGGCGACAGGCTGATCTCGACCGGGAACTCGGTGCCGTTCGCCCGGCGGCCGGACAGGTCGAGGCCGATGCCCATCGGCCGGGCCGTCGGGTTGGCCATGAAGCGGGCCCGGTGCTCGACGTGACGCTCCCAGACCCGTGTCGGCAGGAGCATCTCGATCGGCTTGCCGATCAGCTCGTCGGCCGGGAACCCGAAGGTCGTCCCGACCTGGGGATTGGCGTAGACGATCGCGCCCAGCTCGTCGATCGCCACGATCGCGTTCGGCGACGCCTCGAGGACCGCGCGGAAGCGCTGCTCGGACTCGGCGAGGGCGCCCTCGATCTGCTTGCGGGCGGTGATGTCGACGACGGTCGCCATGACGATCCGGCCGTCCGGGCCGTCGACCGGGGCGAGGCTGATCTCGACCGGGAACTCCGTGCCGTCGTGGCGCCGCCCGGCGAGCTCGAGGCCGATCCCCATCGGCCGCGCCTGCGGTCGGTCGAGGAACGACCGGCGGTGCGTCTCGTGATCCGCCCGGAGCCGGTCGGGGATCAGCGTCTCGATCGGCCGGCCGAGGAGCTCGTCGGCGCGGTAGCCGAAAAGGGCGGACGCCTGGGGATTGAGGAGCGCGATCCGACCCCGGGAGTCGACCGCGACGACCGCGTTCGGCGCCCCCTCGGCGATCAGCCCGAGGACATCGACGAGGGCGGTCGGGTCGCGGCGCGGCTGACCCTCGGTCACCGGAGAAGCGATCGATCCGTGCTGACGGCGCCGCGCACTCGGTCCATGTCCACCCCATTGCCGACCGTGAGGCCGGTACGCCGAGCATGCTAGACGCGGATCGGTCGGGCGTCCATTCGCCTCGAACGTCGGCGTCGTCTCGCCCCGGGCCCCGGCCACGCGTGGACCGAGCCACTCCATCGGTCGATCGACCGATGACGGGCCTATTCCTGCCCCGTACACTGCCGGCCATGACGCGCGCGGGAACGGTCCTCTGTCCGGTGATCGTGGGCCGGGACGATGTCCTGGAGCTCTTCGATCACGCGGTCGCCGAGACCGTGAAGGGCCGCGGCCGAACGCTCTTCCTCGCGGGCGCCGCCGGCCTCGGCAAGACCCGCCTGGTCCGTGCGGCGATCCGCAAGGCCGAGGCCGCCGGCCTCCGCGTCGACGGCGGGTCGGTCGCCCCGCAGGATCTCCAGGTGGCGCTCGGGTCGATCCGCGAGTTCGCCAACGGTTTGCGCGGCAGCACCGAGTGGGGGACGCTGTCGGAGGACCTGCTCGCGATCGACGGCCGCCATGACGGCGACGCGCTGGGCAGCCGGCGCCTCATCGTCCGGTCGGTCGCCGACCGGATCCTCGAGGCGATCGACCGGCCGACGCTCCTCGTCTTCCAGGACCTCCACTGGACCGACGAGATGAGCCTCGAGGTGATCGGCGAGCTCGCCAGGCACGCCGCCGACCTTCCCCTCCTCATCCTCGGCGATTACCGCTCAGACGAGTTTCCCGGCGGCGACGCGGTCCACCGCGAGTGGCGGGCCCGCCTGCTCAGCCAGCGCCACGCGGAGGAGGTCCGGCTCCGGAACCTGACCGTCGAGGAGACCGGCGTCGCGACGACGCTGATCCTGGGTGGCGAGCTCCCCGCTCCGAAGGACGTCGTCGCTGCCGTCCACGCCCGGACGAACGGGATCCCCCTCCACATCGAGGAGCTCCTCGCCGCCCTCGACGACCAGACCCGAGCCGACGGACGGCTGATCCGCGATGCCCGCGTCCCCGACACCATCGGCGACGCCGTCCTGGCGAGGTTCGCCCGGCTGTCGGATGACGCGCGCGCGGTCGCCCGGGCGGGCGCCGTCGTCGGCCGCTGCTTCAGCCCGGACGTGCTGTCGGGGATCGTCGGCCGGCCCTTTGCGGATCTGGAGCCGACGATCGACGAGCTGGTCGATGCGGCGTTCCTCAGGCCGTTCAACTACATCGACGAGGGCTACTACGACTTCCGCCACCAGCTCCTGCGGGACGCGATCTACGACGCGATCCCACCGTCGCAGCTCCGTCGGTTCCACGCCCGGACGGCCGAGTTCGTGATGAACCTCGAGGCGTCGAGCGTCGTTCACGCCTCACGCCATTACGATCGGGCAGGCAACCGTCCGGAGGCGTTCCGAACGTCGCTGACGGCCGCCCAGGAAGCCAGCCGGATGTCGGCCCGGCACGAGGCGTTCGAGCTCTACCAGCGGGCCGTCGCGAACATGCCGGCCGACCTGCAGATCGCCGACCAGGCGGACCTGTATTCGCAGTACAGCCAAGCCGCGGGCGCGATCGAACGGAACGACGAGTGTGTGGCCGCGGCCGTCCGCGGGCGCGAGCTGTACCGGCAGGCCGGCAAGCCGGTCGAGGCGGCCGAGATGCTCATGCTGATGGCCATCGGGCCGGCCCGCGACGGGTCGTCGACCGAGCGCGTCAACGCGCTGACCCGACAGACGCTGGCGGAGCTGGACCAGCTGGAGCCGAGCGAAGCCGTCGACCGGTCCCGAGCGTGGGTGCTGAGCTCAAGCGCCGGCGACCACTTCCTGGCGTCGAGGTACGACGCGGCCCGGGTCGACCTGGAGGCGTCGCTCGAGCTCGCGGAGCGTCTCGGCGACCGCGAGACGGTCCTCGAGAACGAGCTGACGCGGGCCCGGATCGACATCGCCGAGGGCCGCTACGAGACGGGCCTCCAGGACGGGCTGCGGGCCGCCCGCGACGCGCGCGACGCGGGCTACGAGTCCGTCGGCGTGACCGGCTTCCGGAACCTCGCGATCATGGCCACCCGGATCCTCGACCACCGGAGCGCGGCGCTCGCGATCGCCGAGGGCCTCCAGTACGCGGACGCGATCGAGCAGTCGCACTGCCGCCAGATGATCGCGACGACGACGGCGCTGCTCGATTGGGCGGCCGGCGACTGGGAGGCCGCGGACGACCGGGCCCGCCACGAGATGGTCGATCGGGGCTGCGTCCGCGGGACGATCGGCTCGCTCGACGTCGTCGGCCTCGTGGCCCTCGGCCGCGGGCGGCTCGAGGAGGCGCGGCGCTGGCTCGAGGAATCGCTCGCCGTCGGTCGCGGGATGGAGGAGGTGTCCTTCATGCTCACGCCCCTCTGGGGGCTCGCCGAGGTCGATCTGGCGGCGGCTGATCCGGATGGCGCGATCGCCCGCTGCGAGGAGGCGTGGTCGATCGCGGTCGACAGTCGCGAACGGGCCCTCCTCATCCCGTTCGTCGTGACCGGAACGCGGGCCCTGCTCGCCGCACGGCGGCCGGCCGACGCGGAGCGCTGGCTCTCCCGGGTCCGCGAGCATCTCACCGGCTGGGAACCGATCGCCGGCGCCGCCCTGAACCACGCGGATGGTCTGATCCGGCTCGCCGCGGGCTCGGCCGGCACCGCCCGGGAGGCGCTGGAGCGGGCGGTCCGCGGCTGGGACGACCGGGCCCGGACCTGGGAGGCGAGCTGGGCGCGCCTCGACCTGGCCCAGTGCCTGATGCGGTCGAACCGCTTCGCGGATGCCGCGACGCAGCTGGCCAGCGTCCGATCGATCGCGGAGCGGATGGGCAGCCTGCCGCTCCACGCCCGCGCCGAGGAGCTCGCCCGCGCCGCCCGCGGCCGCGGCCTCGAGGACGAGCCGTGGCGGCCGCTCACGGTCCGCGAGTTCGAGGTCGCGCGGCTGATCGCCGAGGGCCTGACGAACGGCGAGATCGCCGATCGGCTCGACATCGCGCCGAAGACCGCGAGCTCGCACGTCGAGCACATCCTCGGGAAGCTCGGGGTCACCCGGCGAGCCGAGATCGCCGCCTGGACGGCGACGGTCGGGCGTCGCGAGGCGGCGGCCGCCCCGGGCTGAGGACGAGGCTGACGGACGCGGCTGTCGGTTTCCGGTCCGCGTCCGCCGGCCCGGACGGCGGTCGGCCGACGGTCGGCGACCGGGCGGCCGGTCAGACCTCGATCGGGAGCTCGTACACCTCGACCGTCGGGTGGCCGGCGCGTTCGTGGATCCGCATGACCGCCTCCTTCGACGGGCCCGTCGCGAGGCAGAACAACCTGCCGGACTCGGGGTCGAGCCAGGCGTGCTCGAAGTGGACACCCTCGTCATGCTCGATCGCCAGATCGCGCTCGTGGGCCTCCTGGAGCTGCTGGCGGGTCACGCCGATGAATCCGGTATGGACGTCCATGAACGTCGCCATCTGCGCGAGCCTCCGTGCGCCGGGGCCCCTGCCGCCCGGCTTCACGGGCCACGCTCGCGGATCGCCGGCCGCGCGTCATCGGTGGAACGACCGACGGCCGGCCCGAACGATGACCTACGAGCGGCTGCCCTGCTCTCCCGAGTCGAGTCGCGCTCGGGCCGCGGCGATCGCCGCGACGACCCGCTTCGGAGCCGTCCCGCCGATCACGTCCGCGGCGGCGAGCGAACCCTCGACCGTGGCCGCCGCGAGCAGGTCCGCGACCGCCGCCGGATCGGACGCCAGGCCGCGGGCGGTCTCGTCGTCGGCGGCGGCGAGGAGCGCGGCGAAGTCGGCGGCCGCCACGTCGGAGAGAAGCCGCGTCCCGTCCGCCTCGGCCCGGCCGACGAGCGCGCCGACGACGTGGTGGGCGGCCCGGAACGGCACGCCCCGCCGGACGAGGGCGTCGGCCAGGGTCGTCGCGGTCGTGTAGCCGTCGGCGGCGGCGGCGGCCATCCGGTCGCGATCGATCGTGAGCGTCGCGATCAACCCGGCGAACACGCCGAGCGACGCCTCGTACGTCGCGACCGCCCCGAACAGCGGCGGCTTGTCCTCCTGGAGGTCGCGCTGGTAGCCGAGCGGCAGGCCCTTCAGGATGCCGAGCATCGCGGTCAGGGCGGCGATCGCCCGGGCGGAGCGGCCGCGGACCAGCTCGGCGGGGTCCGGGTTCCGCTTGTTCGGCATCATCGAGCTGCCGGTCGAGTACGCGTCGGCGACCCGCACGAAGCCGAACCGCGGGTTCGACCACCAGGCGATCTCCTCGGCCAGCCGGCTGAGGTGGACCATCCCCAGGGCCACGGCCGCGAGGGTCTCGACGACGAAGTCGCGGTCGCCGACCGCGTCGAGCGAGTTGGCGGTCACGCCGTCGAAGCCGAGCTCGGCCGCGGTCGCCTCGCGGTCGAGCGGGTAGCCGGCGCCGGCGAGGGCGCCCGACCCGAGCGGACTGACGTTCAGGCGGCGGCGGGCGTCGGCCAGCCGGCCGCGATCGCGCTCGGCCATCTCGACATAGGCGAGGAGGTGGTGGCCGAGCAGGACCGGCTGGGCGGGCTGGGTGTGGGTCGTCCCCGCCAGCACGGCGTCGCCGTCGCGCTCGGCCAGCCCGACGAGGGCATCCTCGAACGCGAGGAGCGCGCCGTCGAGGCGGTCGATCGCCCGGCGCGTCCAGAGCCGCAGGTCGGTGGCGACCTGGTCGTTTCGGGAGCGGCCGGTGTGGAGCTTGCCGGCGACGGGCCCGAGCCGGGCGGTCAGCGCCGCCTCGAGGTTGAGGTGGACGTCCTCGAGGGCCGGGTCCCAGGCGAGCTCGCCGTTCTCGACGTCGCGGCGGAGGTCGGCGAGGCCGGCGACGAGGGTCGCGACCTCCACCTCGGTCAGGATCCCGGCCCGGCCGAGGCCGCGGACGTGGGCGACCGAACCGTCAAGGTCGTCGATCGCCATCGCGGCATCGACTTCGATCGAGCTCCCGAACGCCGCGACGGCATCGTCGCCACCGGCCGCGAACCGGCCGCCCCAGAGTCGCATGCCACCTCCGCCTCGAATGGATTGCTCGCCAGGCGACGCGGGCCGCCGCCCGGCCGCCGCCCCCGGCCGACGCCCTGCCGCGGGCCGGCATCCCGGCGCCGCCGCAATCATGCCGCGATCCGGCAGGTTCCGGGACGATCATCGCGGAGCCCGGCGCCGCCGACCTGCAACGGCGGTGCCGGTTCCGGTGTTCCGATCGGCGACCACCCGGCGCAGTAGGCCAGTTTGGCCCATTGCGCTAGGCCAACCGATCGGCGATCATGAGGTCCCATGGCATCCCGCGGCTCGCGTCTCGACTGGCTGATCTTCCTCGCCCTCGGCTTCTTCTGGGGCAGCGACTACCTGTTCATCAAGATCGGCGTCGACCACGGCCTCCAGCCGTTCACGCTGATCACGTTCCGGCTGTGCATCGGGTTCCTCCTGCTCGCGACGGTCGTCGCGGCGGCCCGCGAGTCGCTCCCCCGGGAGCCGCGGATCTACGGCCACCTGTTCGTCATGGGCGTGATCAACATCGCGATCCCGTTCAGCCTGATCACGTTCGCCGAGCAGACGGTCGATTCGTCGCTCGCGGCGGTGATCAACGGCGCGGTGCCGCTGTTCGTGATCGTGATCGCGGCGCTGTTCCTCAAGGGCGAGACCGTCACGCTCAACCGCGTCGCCGGGCTCGTCGTCGGCTTCCTCGGCGTGGCGATCCTCGTCGGGCTCGACGTCACCGACCTCGGCTCGGCCGACGCCGTCGGCGAGCTCGCCCTCATCGGGGCGACGATCTCCTACGCGGTCGGCAACGTCTACGCCAAGGCCCACGTCCACGGCCTCCGCCCGATGATCCCGGCCCTGTTCCAGGTCTTCTTCGGGCTGGTCGTGACGGCGACCCTCGCCTTCCTGACCGAGCACCCGCTCGCCGCGGTCCCGGCGCCCGAGGCGATCCTCGCGGTCGTCTGGCTCGGCCTGCTGGGCTCCGGCCTCGCCTACCTGAGCTACTTCCGGATCCTCCAGCACTGGGGCGCGACCCGGACCTCGATGGTCGCCTACCTCCTGCCGGTCGTCGGCATCCTCCTCGGCGCGCTCGTTCTCAACGAGGCGGTCACGGTCAGCACCCTGATCGGGACGGTTCTGGTGATCGGCGGGATCGCCCTCGTCAACGCCCGGTTCGGGACGCGGCCGCTGTTCAGCCGCGGCGAGGCGGGGTCGATCGCGCTCGACGGGGCGCCGCAGGCGGGCGCCGGGCGCTCCTGATCGGGAGGGCGGTCAGTCGCCGGCCGCGGCGGCGCCGTCGAGGGCGGGCGCGGGGTCGAGCGCGGGCCCTGAGTCGGTCGGCGCCGCGAGGACGGCCGCTCGCAATCGCTCGGCGGCGTCCTCGGCGGTGAGGTCGCGCTGGGTCTCCGCGAGGAGCTCGTAGCCGACCATGAACTTGCGCTTCTCGGCGTCCAGGAGCGGTGGGAAGAAGTGGGCGTGGAGCTGCCAGTGCGACTCGTCGCCGGTCCGGAAGGGCGCCTGGTGCCAGCCCATCGAGTACGGGAACGACAGGTCGAACAGCCCGTCATAGGCTCCCAGGACCTCGATGAGGATCGCCGCCAGCGAGTGCCGCCGCGGGTCGTCGAGGTCGGGCAGCCGGCGGGTCGGGGCCCGGGCGACGAGGAGGACCTCGAACGGCCACGCGGCCCAGAAGGGGACGACGACGAGCCAGTCGTCGTTCTCGGCGACGACCCGCGGGCCGCCGGTCTCCTGGGCGACCACGTCGAGCAGCAGGAGCCGCCCGTGGGATGCGAGGTACGCGCGCTGCGTCGCGTCCTCGCGGGCCGCCGCGTTGGGGAGCGCCGTCCCGGCCCAGATCTGGCCGTGGGGATGGGGATTCGAGGCGCCCATGGCCTCGCCGCGATTCTCGAAGACCTGGACCCACTGGTAGCGCTGGCCGAGCTCCGCGGTCTGGTCCGCCCAGACGTCGACGACGCGCCGGACGTCCGGCTGGGCCATCTCGGCGAGCGTCAGGTCGTGGCGCCGGGCGAAGCAGATCACCCGGCAGGTGCCGGGCTCGACCTCGGCCCGGAGGAGGCCGTCGTCGAGGGCGAGGGGCGGGACGTCGGGCCGGAGGGCCGAGAAGTCGTTCGTGAACACGAAGGTCGCTTCGTAGTCCGGGTTGACGGCGCCGCTCGCGCGGCGATTGCCCGGGCAGAGGTAGCAGGCCGGGTCGTGCTCGACCGACGTCGTCGGGGCCTGCCGCTCGCGCCGCCCGAGCCACGGTCGCTGCGTCCGCCCGGCGGAGACGAGGACCCACTGGTCGAGCAGGGGGTCGTAGCGGCGATGCGGCAGCGCCTCGAGCTCGTCGGCCGTGTTCACGTGCTCGACCGGCCGCGCGCCACGCCGGTCGGCGTCGTCAGTGGGCACGGTCGCCAGAGGCCGGCGAGAACGTCGGGGTGGTCGCGGTCGCCACGTCGGCGGCGCCGTCGCCCTCGCCGACGAGGACCAGCTCGCCGACCGCGTCGGCCAGCAATGAGCGGGCATCGGGAGCAAGGCCCTGATCCGAGATCAGGACGTCGGCCATGTCGAGGGACCCGAGCGAGGCGATCCCGACCACGCCCCATTTCGTGTGATCGGCGAGGACGACGAGCCGCCGTCCGGCGTCGATCAGGGCCCGATCGGTCTCGGCCTCGAGGAGGTTCGGGCAGGTGAAACCGGCCCGGGCGTCCATTCCGTGGACGCCCATGAACACCTGGTCGAGGTGGACCGACCGGAGCTGGCTCACCGCGAACGAGCCGACCAGCGCCTCCGACGGCGTCCGCGTCCCGCCGGTCAGGATGACCGTCTGGTCGCGCCGGCCCGCCCGGTGGAGGACGTCCGCGACCCGGATCGAGTTCGTGACGATCGTCACGCCCGGCACGTCGGCGACGCGCGCGGCCAGGGCGTGGGTCGTCGTCCCGGCCGAGATCCCGATCGCCATCCCGGGCTCGACGCGCTCGGCGGCCGCGGCCGCGATGGCCGACTTCTCGGCCTGCAGCAGCGCCGACTTGGCGACGAACCCCGGCTCATACGAGGCGAGCGCGGACAGGCTCGTCGCCCCGCCGTGGACCTTCTCGATCAGGCCGTGCTCGTGGAGGATCTCGAGGTCGCGCCGGACGGTCATGTCGGACACGCCGAGCTCGCGGGCCAGCTCGGCCACGCGCACGGCACCCGTCTCCCGAACCCGGTCGAGGATGAGCGCCTGACGCTGCCGCGCGAGCATGCCCTCGGTTCCGGCTCTGCCGACGCCGGCGCGCCGCGTCCGCGGTTTGCCGGAACGACCTGGACCTCCACCCATCTGACCCATCTTCGCCTCCCATCGTCCTGAAGTCAACGAAGTCGCACATATTCCGTTGTTCGAATACGATCGTATACCTTGACATTGCCCGAACTGATCGCGACAATCCCGGCATGCCTCTGCTCCGCGCAAGCGCGCGCCGCGCAGGGCCCCGAGGAGGAGCGAGCATGGCTGAATCAGACAGCCTCCAGTCGATCACACGCCGTCAGGTGCTCAAGGGAGGCGCCGCGCTCGCGGCCCTTGGCGGTGTCTCGGCGTTCATCGCCGCCTGCAGCAGCGGCAACACGCCCGCCCCGTCGACGGGCGGGACCAGCCCGGCCCCGTCGACCGGCGGCGGCGAGGCCTCGAACCCACCGCCCTCGGCGGGCGGCTCGATCACCTTCGGGTCGAACTACTCCGACGAGGTCCCGAAGAAGGCGATGCAGGCCGTCGTCGACGCCTTCAAGGCGAAGACCGGCATCGATGTCTCGGTCAACACCGTCGAGCACGGCAAGTTCCAGGACACGATCAACGCCTATCTCCAGGCCACGCCGGACGACGCGTTCACCTGGTTCGCCGGCTACCGGATGCGGTTCTTCGCCGCCCAGGGCCTCGCGACGGACATCAGCGACGTCTGGGGCAAGATCGCCGGCAACTACTCCGACGCGTTCAAGACGGCCTCGACCGGGGACGACGGCAAGCAGTACTTCATCCCGTTCTACAACTACCCGTGGGTCGTGATCTACCGCAAGTCGCTCTTCTCGGAGAAGAGCTACACGATCCCGAAGACGATCGACGAGTTCAAGGCGCTCGGCGACAAGATGAAGACCGACGGCCTGATCCCGCTCGCGTTCGCCGACAAGGACGGCTGGCCCGCGATGGGCACGTTCGACATCCTGAACATGCGGATGAACGGCTACGACTTCCACGTCGGCCTGATGGCCGGCAAGGAGAAGTGGACCGACGCCAAGACGAAGGCCGTCTTCGCGAAGTGGGCGGAGCTGCTCCCCTACTTCGACCCGCAGCCGCTCGGCAAGACCTGGCAGGAAGCGGCCCAGGACCTGATCGGCAAGAAGGCCGGGATGTACTTCCTGGGCACGTTCGCCGGCGAGCAGGCGACCGATCCGGCCGTCCACGACGACCTCGACTTCTTCCCGTTCCCGACCTTCGGGACGCAGTACGATTCCGAGGCGGCGATCGACGCCCCGATCGACGGCTTCATGGTCAGCGCCAAGGCGAAGAACGTCGACGGCGCCAAGGCCTTCATGGAATTCCTCGCGACCGGCGAGGCCCAGGGGATCTTCCTCGCGTCGAGCCCGAACAACGTGGCCGCGGCGAAGGACGCGGACACGAGCAAGTACACCCCGTTCCAGAAGAAGATGGCCGAGATCATCGGCGGAGCGCAGAAGATCGCCCAGTTCCTCGACCGCGACACGCGCCCGGACTTCGCCGGCGCGAACAGCATGCAGGGCTTCCTGCAGAACTTCCTCGGCAACCCGTCCCAGGACCTCGACAAGTTCCTGAGCGGCATCCAGAGCTTCTACGACAGCCTGCCCCCGGCGAGCTGAGCCTCGGCCCACCCCACGGGGAGTGTCGTGACCTTCCAAAGCACCCCGCCCTACGCCCCGCCGTTCGACAGCGGCGGGGCGTCTGCGTCTGCCGCCGGGGGCCGCCGCCGGCGCCGCTACAGCATCCTGACCCGGCGCGACAAGCTGACGATCGGGGTGATGGTCGGCGTGCCGGCGTTCATCCATATCTTCCTGATCTGGCTGCCGGCGATCGGCTCGATCGTCCTCAGCTTCACGAGCTGGAACGGCATCGGCGGGCTCGACAAGATCCGCTGGATCGGGCTGAAGAACTACGAGAACCTCGTCACGATCTACCAGCCCTTCTGGCCGGCCCTCCAGCACAACCTGATCTGGCTGGCGGTCTTCCTGTTCATCGCCACCCCCCTCGGGATGCTCATGGCGGTGATCCTCGACCAGAACATCCGGGGGACGCGGATCTACCAGAGCGTCCTGTACATGCCGGTCGTCCTGTCGCTGGCCGTCGTCGGCCTGATCTGGCAGCTGATCTACTCGCCGGGCCAGGGCTTCATCAACAACGCCCTCGGGATCGCCCATACCCCGCAGCAGATCGACTGGCTCGGGACGAAGGGGCTCAACCTGGCCGCCGTCCTCGTCGCCGCGAGCTGGAAGCACGTCGGCTACATCATGGTCCTCTACCTCGCCGGGCTGAAGAGCGTCGACAACACGCTCCGCGAGGCGGCGGCGATCGATGGCGCGAACGCCCGGCAGACGTTCTTCCGGGTCGTCTTCCCGGTCCTCGCCCCGATCAACGTCGTCGTCCTCGTCGTGACGATCATCGAGTCGCTCCGGGCATTCGACATCGTCTACGTCATCAACAAGGGCCTGAACGGCCTGGAGCTCCTGTCGGTCCTCGTCGTCACGAACCTGCTCGGTGAGGCCAGCCTGATCGGGTTCGGTTCGGCGATCGCGGTCGTCCTGCTCGTGATCTCGATCGGGCCGATCGTCTTCTACCTGTATCGCACGATGCGGAACCAGGCGATATGACGGACGACACGGCCGCGGTCGGGATGGCCGACGAGCTCCTGGGCGGGTCGCGGACGGCCGAGGTCGTCACCGGCAGGCGGAAGCGTCCCCGCTTCTGGACCCATGCGTTCCTGATCGCGATCGCGGTCCTCTGGTTCTTCCCCCTCGGCTGGACGCTCTACACCTCGCTCCGGCCGTACGCCGAGACGAACCGGCTTGGCTACTTCTCGGTCGGGGGCACGTACAGCTTCGACAACTTCTTCAAGGCCGCCCAGGGGATGGACCTCTGGCTCCACCTCTACGACACGCTCGTCGTCGTCGTGCCGGCGATGATCCTCGTCCTGTTCCTCGCCTCGATGCTCGCGTTCGCGGTCTCGCGCTACAGCTTCCGGTTCAACCTCGCCCTGCTGATGCTCTTCACGGCCGGCAACCTGCTGCCCCAGCAGATCGTGATCACCCCCCTGTACCGGCTCTACCTCGCCCTCCCCCTGCCCGAGTTCCTGAACGAGTTCGGGATCTGGTACGACTCGTTCTTCGGCATCGTGATGATCCATATCGCCTTCCAGCTCGGGTTCTGCACGTTCGTCCTGTCGAACTACTTCCGGCAGTTGCCGAAGGAGCTGACCGAGGCCGCGGTCATGGACGGCGCCTCGGTCTGGCGCACGTACCGGAGCGTCCTCCTGCCGCTCGCCCGGCCGGCCCTGGCCGCCCTCGCGACGCTCGAGTTCACCTGGATCT
This sequence comes from uncultured Chloroflexia bacterium, assembly GCA_963710105.1. Classification (GTDB taxonomy): domain Bacteria; phylum Chloroflexota; class Limnocylindria; order Limnocylindrales; family CSP1-4; genus CF-46. The sequence continues at coordinate 511,610 of CAVPYV010000001.1, read as the reverse complement.
ACAACGACTTCTTCTGGGGCATCCTCCTGCTCCGGACGGGCTCGAAGTTCCCGGTGACCTCGGCGATCAACAACCTCTCCGGCCAGTTCTTCACCGACTACAACCTGCTCGCGGCAGGCTCCGTCCTGGTGGCCCTCCCGACGCTGATCGTCTACTTCGCGCTCCAGAAGCAGTTCGTCGCGGGGCTGACCCTCGGCTCGACGAAGGGCTAGGCCGCGTCCACCGTGCGATCGTCGTGAGCGCGCGCTGCGCACCGGCCGAGCGCGGGGCGGGCCCGCGACCGGGATCCGGCGTGTCGGTCGGTGGCGGTCTCCGGCCGTGGCTCGAGCCCGAGCTCACCGCCGTCCACCGCCTGCCGATGCACGCCCTCCGCCACGACGACCCCTCCTGGCGGATCGAGCTCGACGGGCGGTGGCGGTTCCAGCTGCTCCGCACACCCGACGCAGAGCCGGGACCCGACTGGGCCGAGACGGATGTCCCGGGCATGTGGACGATGCAGGGCTTCGCCGACCAGCCCCACTACACGAACGTCCAGATGCCGTTTCCCGGGAACCCGCCGGAGATCCCCGCGGACAATCCGACCGGCGTCTACGAGCGGGACCTCGAGATCCCCGCGGCATGGGCCGGCCGGCGGATCGTCCTCCACGTCGGCGCGGCCGAGAGCGTCCTGATCGTCTCCCTGGACGGCGTCGAGATCGGGTTCAGCAAGGACTCCCATCTCGCCGCCGAGTTCGACCTGACCGAGGTGGCCCGGCCGGGCACCCACCGCCTGACGCTGCGCGTCGTGAAGTGGTCCGACGCGACCTACGTCGAGGACCAGGACCAGTGGTGGCACGGCGGCATCAGCCGGTCCGTGGTCCTGTACGCGACCGGGCCGACCCATCTCGCCGACGTCCGGGCGATCGGCGGGCTCGCCGAGGACCTCATGACCGGGACGATCGACCTGCGGGTGGACGTCGGCGCGGCAGGCGGCGATCCGGGGCCCGGCTGGACGGTCGAGGTGGCCGGCGCCGGGCTCGAGCGGCGCTACGCCGTCCCGACCGCGGCCGCCCCACAGGCCGAGCGCCGGTTCGCCCAGGCGGAGGCCGACCTCCTCGCCCGCACCGCCGCCCACGCCGCGCGCACGCCGGCCGAGCGCGACGTCGACTGGCCGGCCCTCCATCGCTGGTTCGACCCGCCGGCGATCGGCCGGATCGAGGACCGGCTCGCGATCGCGGGCGTCCGGCCGTGGTCGTCCGAGGAGCCGGCGCTCGAGGAGATCGTTGTCACGCTCCGCTCGCCCGCGGGCGAGGCCGTCGACACCGCCCGCGTCCGGATCGGCTTCCGGCGCGTCGAGATCGCCGGGCGCGACCTCCTGATCAACGGCCGGCGGGTCCTCATCCGCGGCGTCAACCGCCACGACTTCGACCCGCGGACGGGCCGGGTCGTGGCCGTGGCGGACATGCGGGCCGACCTCGTGACGATGAAGCAGTTCGGGTTCAACGCGGTCCGGACCTCGCACTACCCGAACGACCCCGCGTTCCTCGACCTCGCCGACGAGCTCGGGCTGTACGTCGTGGACGAGGCCGACATCGAGTCGCACGCGTTCTGGGGGACGCTGTGCGACGACCCGCGCTACCTCAACCAGTGGGTCACCCGCGTCGCCCGGATGATCGAGCGCGACAAGAACCATCCCGCGGTGATCGCGTGGTCCCTGGGCAACGAATTGGGCTACGGCCGGAACCACGACGCCGCGGCCGGCTGGGCGCGCCGGGCCGACCCATCCCGGCCGCTCCACTACGAGGGCGCGATCAAGTTCGACTGGGCCGCGGAGCAGGACGCGAGCGACCTCGCCTGCCCGATGTACCCGACCCTCGACGCGATCGTCGCCCACGCCCGGCTCCGGCACGCAGACCCGGCCGCTGATCATGTGCGAGTACTCGCACGCGATGGGCAACAGCAACGGGACCCTCGCCGACCACTGGGACGCGATCGAGACGACGCCCGGGCTCCAGGGCGGGTTCATCTGGGAGTGGCGCGATCACGGCCTCGTCCAGGCGCTCCCCGACGGGACGACCCGCTGGGCCTACGGCGGCGACTTCGGCGACACCCCGAACGACGGCAGCTTCGTCCTCGACGGGCTCGTCTGGCCCGACCGCCGGCCGAAGCCGGCGATGTTCGAGCACCGCCAGCTCGCCGCGCCGATCCGCTTCGCGGGCAGCCCCGAGCAGGCGGCGGCCGGCCGCATCGAGGTCGAGAACCGCCAGGACTGGCGCCGCCTCGACCGGCTCGCGGCGACGTGGACGCTGACCGCCGACGGCGGGGTCGTCGGCGAGGGCGACCTGGCCCTCCCCGACATCGGGCCGGGAGAGCAGGCGACGGTCGCGATCCCCGGCTGGACGGCAGCGGCGGCGGATGCCCGCGAGGTTCTCCTGACGATCGTCGCCCGGACCGCCGCAGAGGAGCCGTGGGCACCGGCGGGCCACGAGGTCGGCTGGGGCCAGGTCGTGATCCGCGGCGAGCCCGATGGCCTCGCCGACGTGCCCCTCGCGGACGCCCCGGCGCCGGTCGACGACGCCGGCCGGATCGTCCACCCCTGGCTCGACGGATCGCCGGAACTCTCGCTGTGGCGGGCCCCGACCGACAACGACCGGATCGGCGGGATGGCCGAGGCCTGGGCCGCGGCCGGCCTCGACCGACTGACCCGGACCGTCGTGTCCGTCGAACGCGACGGGCCGCGGGCCGTGGTCACGATCGAGCTCCGCGGTGCGGCCGGGGCGGTCGTCCGCCACGAGCGGACCGTCCGGGCCACGGCCGACGGATTCGTCGTCGACGAGCGCGTCGTGGTCCCCGAGGGCCTGCCGGACCTCGCCCGCGTCGGCGTCGTCCTGGAGACCGGGCCGGGGTTCGAGCAGGCCGCCTGGACGGGGCGTGGCCCGCACGAGTCGTATCCCGACCGCAAGCGCGGGGCGCGGCTGGGGCACTGGACGGCGGCCGTGACCGATCTCGCCACGCCCTACATCCGGCCGCAGGAGAACGGCGGCCGGGCCGACGTCCGGCGGCTGGAGCTGCGCCATGCCGATGGCCGGCTGCTCCGATTGGACGCCGATCGGCCGCTCCAGGTCTCGGCGACCCACCATCGCGCCGCCGATCTCGACGCCGCGACCCACGATGTCGAGCTCGTCGCCCGACCGGGGACGGTCGTCCACCTCGACGTCGCGCACCGCGGGCTCGGGACGGCGAGCTGCGGCCCCGACACGCTCCCCCGCTACCTCGTCGGCCCGGGGACGTATGCGTGGTCCTGGTCGCTGGCGGCCGTCGAGCCGCGGTGACGATGATCGAGTGGCGGCCCGACGACCGCCAGCTCCACCTCGCGAACGGGCGGCTGAGCCTCGTCCTCGGGATCCACGAGGGCGGCGCGCTCGGGCTCCTCCACCTGGGGGCGCCGCTGGCGACCGGTCGGTCGTACCGCCATCTCGTCGCCCGGCCGTTCCTGGGGTTCTCGAACCGGCTCGGCGACCCGGTGGCCGTCGAGTGCCCGACCCCCGGCAGCGGCGACTACCGCGTGCCGTTCCTCGTCGTCGAGCAGCCCGACGGCTCGACCGTCCTCGAGCTCGCCTATCGGGAGCACCGGATCCTCCCGGGCAAGCCGCCGATCGAGGGCCTGCCGGCGACCTACGCCGAGTCCGACGACGAGGCCGAGACCCTCGAGGTCGACCTTGCCGACGAGCGGTCGGGGCTCGTCGTCACGCTGTCGTCCACGATCTTCCGCGACGTGGCGGCGATCGCCCGGAGCGTCCGGATCCGGAACGACGGATCGCAGTCGTTGCGGCTGACGACCGCGATGAGCCTGTCGGTCGACCTCCCCGACGCCGGCTGGGACCTGGTCCACCTGGCCGGCGCCTGGGCCCGCGAGCGGCACGTCCGGGAGCGGCGTCTGACGCCCGGCCGCCAGTCGATCTCGAGCAACCGCGGCATCTCGTCGGCGGCCAACAACCCGTTCGTCGCCCTGCGCCGGCCGCGGACGACCGAGGACCACGGCGAGGCGCTCGGGGTCGCCCTCGTCTACTCCGGCAACTTCCTCGCCGAGGTCGAGGTCGAGCCGTACGGGACGGCCCGGCTGCGCATCGGGATCAACCCCGAGGCGTTCGCCTGGGCCCTCGAGCCCGGTGCGACGTTCCAGGCGCCGGAGGCCGTCCTCGTCTGGACCGCCGACGGGCTCGGGGCGATGAGCGACGCCTTCCACCGCCTGTTCCGCGAGCGACTCGCGCGCGGGCACTGGCGCGACCGGCCGCGACCGGTCCTCGTCAACAACTGGGAGGGCACGTACTTCGACTTCGACGAGGAGCGCCTCGTCGCGATCGCGACAGTCGCCCATGACCTCGGGATCGAGCTGTTCGTCCTCGACGACGGCTGGTTCGGCCGGCGCGACGACGACACGACCTCGCTCGGCGACTGGGTCGTCGATCGGCGCAAGCTGCCCGGCGGGCTCGACGGGCTGGCCCGCCGGATCACGGGGCTCGGGCTCGGGTTCGGCCTGTGGATCGAGCCCGAGATGGTCAGCGAGCGAAGCGAGCTGTTCGGCGCCCACCCCGACTGGGCGATCGGCGTCCCGGGGCGGCCCCGGACGGAGGGCCGCCAGCAGCTCGTCCTCGACCTCGGCCGGCCGGAGGTCGTCGACCACCTCGAGGGCGTCCTGGCCGCGGTGCTGGGCAGCGCGCCGATCACCTACGTGAAGTGGGACATGAACCGCTGGATCAGCGAGCCGTGGAGCGCCGCCCTCCCCGCCGACCGTCAGGGCGAGTTCTTCCACCGCTACGTCCTCGGGCTGTACGAGCTGTACCGGCGCCTGACGACCGCCTTCCCCGACATCCTGTTCGAGAGCTGCGCCAGCGGCGGCGAGCGGTTCGACGCCGGGATGCTGGCCTTCGCGCCGCAGGCCTGGACGAGCGACGACACCGACGCGATCGAGCGGCTCTCGATCCAGTGGGGGACCTCCCTGGCCTACCCGCCGAGCGCGATGGGCGCCCACGTCTCCGCCGCCCCGAACCACCAGACGGGCCGCCTGGCGCCGCTCGCGACGCGGGCCGCGGTCGCGTTCTTCGGCGTGCTCGGCTACGAGCTCGACACGACGGCCCTGTCGGCGGCCGAGCGCGACGAGATCCGCGGCCAGATCGCCTTCTACCGCGAGCACCGCGACGTCCTCCAGCGCGGCCGGTTCGTCCGCCTCCGCTCGCCGTTCGAGGGCGACGGCAACACGACCGCGTGGATGGCCGTGGCCGACGACCGGGCCACGGCGATCGTCGGCCTCTACCGCGTCCTGAACCAGCCGGCGCCCGCGGTCGACCGGATCCGGCTCCGCGGCCTGGATCCGGAGCGCGACTACCGCGTCTCGGTGTGGCCGTCGGCGGACGACGCGATCGGCCGGGCCAACGCGCTCGTCCGGCGCGGCGACGACCTCGAGGCGGCCGGGCTCCTGCTCGAGGTCGGGCGCCACGAAGCCGCCGACCTGGGCGACTTCTGGGCTCGCCTGTTCGTGCTCGAGGCGGTCTGACCGGCGCCCCCGATCAATCGACGAAGCCGGCCCCATCGACCGCGTCCACCTCGAAGACGCGCGGCGTCAGCCCCGTCCGCGCCCGGTAGTCGCGCTCGACGGCCGCCCGCAGCGCCGCGACCGCGTCGCGGCGGACGAGATTGACGGTCGAGCCGCCGAATCCCGCGCCGGTCAGCCGCGACGCGACGACGCCGTCGACGCCGGTCGCGATCTCCACGAGCGCGTCGAGCTCGGGCGAGCTGACCGCGAACAGGTCGCGCAGCGACGCATGGCTGGCGGCGAAGAGCCGGCCGACCTCGGCGAGGTCGCCCGAGGCCAGGGCCCGCTCGGTCGCGAGGACCCGGGCGTTCTCCTCGACGACGTGCCGCGCCCGTCGCGCTGCCACGGGGTCCAGCAGCGGCCCGGCCCGCGCGAGGAGCGCCTCGTCGACGTCGCGCAGCGATCGCACTGACGGCTCGAGCGACGCGATGGCCGCCACCGCCCGCTCGCAGTCGGCCCTGCGCTCGTTGTAGGCCGAGGTCTCGAGCTTGCGCGACGAGCCGCTGTGGCAGACGACGAGGGCGCACTCCGCGAGCGGGAGCGGCACCGCACGCCACGCGAGCGAGCGGCAGTCGAGCAGGATCGCGTGGTCGGCGACGCCGGCCGCCGACGCGAACTGGTCCATGACCCCGGACTGGACGCCGACATAGCCGTTCTCGGCCCGCCGGCCGGCGACGGCCCGCGCGTCCGGCGGCCCCGCGTCCGCTTCGCCGAGCATCGCGAGGGCGGCCGCCATCTCGAGAGCGGCCGAGGACGACAGGCCGGCGCCGCGCGGCAGGTTGCTCGCGAGGACGCCGCGAACGCCCCGCAGCGGACGGCCCGCCTGGGCCAGCGCCCAGGCGGTCCCGGCGAGGTAATCGATCCAGGTCCGGGTCGGCGGCCCGATCGCGTCGAGACCGAAGGCGGCGGTCTCGCCGGTGTCGTCGAGGGTGACGACGACGCGGCGGTCGTCGGTCGGGCGGATCGCCATCCGGATCTCGAGGCCGATCGCGGCCGGCATGACGAACCCGTCGTTGTAGTCGGTGTGCTCGCCGATCAGGTTGACCCGGCCGGGCGCCCGGACGACGCGGATCTCGTCCGGTCGCGCCGCGGCGGCCGGGTCGAGGGCGCGAAGGCGGTCGCGGAGGCGGTCGGGGTCGATGACGGCGGGGCGCGGGTCGGCCATCAGTCGATCGCCAGCAGCAGCGCGCCGAGGAGGACCAGCCCGGCCGAGCCGATCCGGCGGTAGGCCTCGCGGCGATCCCCCGCCTCGCGCAGCCGGAACGCGCCCCAGCCCGAGGCGAGGACGATCGCCGATTCGCGCAGCGGCGTCACCGCCGTCAGGGGCGCGACGGTGAATGCGCCGAGGATCAGGAGGTAGGCGGCGAGGGTGAGCAGGCCGCCGCCGGCGGCCCGCCGTCGCGAGAATGCCGGCGCCGGCGCCGCGCTTGCCCGGGCCACCGTCGGGGCCGCCGGGTCGGGGGCGGCCGGGGCGGCGGACGGCGCGGCCGACCGGGCCGCGATCGGGGCCACCGTCGCGCGGCGTCGCCGGTAGGCCCACGTGTAGACCCAGAGGAGGGCCGCCCCGCTCGCCCAGATCAGGCCCGCGTAGATCCACGGAGTGGTCCCGCGCACGGCGACCCGGTCGACGGCGGAGTAGCCGGCAATCGTGATCCCGGTCAGCAGCGCGAAGGCGGCCGCTCCCCCGCCGACGCGGCCCGATGCCTGGAGGTACCTCCACGGCCGCTGGAGGCTCATCAGCCCGACGAGGAGCGCGGCGACGCCGAGGAACCCGATCGTGCCGAGGCGCTCGTTCAGCAGGCCGACGCCGATCGCGACCGCCAGCAGCGGCGCGGTCCCGCGGGCGAGCGGGTAGACGAGCGACAGGTCGCCCCGCCGGTAGGCGGCCGCGAGGAACGCGAAGTACAGGGCCTCGAGGGCGCCGGACACGAGCGACAGGCCGATCGTCCAGCCCGGGACCTCGGGTCGGCCCGTCGCCAGCCAGATGACGACGGCCAGCGGGCAGATGAGGAGCGCCGCCGCCCCCATCCCGACCGCGGCCGCCCGAAGCGGATCCCCGGCGGTCTTGAGGAGGACGTTCCACGTGACGTGGAGGACGGCCGCGCCCGCGACCAGGACGAAGACGAGGGGATCCACGCCTTCGATCCTAGCGGGCGGGGCGGGCGGCCACCGGCCGGGTCGGACCTCCGACCCGGCCGAGGTGATGGCAGCGCGTGGTCAGCGGGCGACGTCGCGCCGAGCGATCCCCCACGCACCGATCAGGAGGCCGCCGAAGGCGATCGCGACCGAGGCGATCATCCCGGCCCAGTCCCACGTCCCGACCATCGGCTGGCCGAGATGCGACGTCAGCGCGAGCTGGTGGATCCAGTCGGGCAGCTTGAGGGCCGGAACGAGGAAGTCGATGAGGAACGACACGATGACGACCGCCGCGACGGCCTCGCCGGCGATCGACGTGCTGATCAGTCCGCCGACGGCCAGCCCGATCCCGGTCAGGGCGAGGGCGTACAGGCCGATGACGACCGATCCGGCGATCGGCGTGCCGATGTCGCCGCCGCTCAACGCCGAGCCGAGCCCGACGCCGAACGCGATCAGCGCGGTCAGGACGGCCACCGCGGCGAAGACGCCGAGTCCGCCACGGAGGGCCCAGCGGGTTCGCGACATCGGGGTCGTCAGGAGCATCTCCAGCCGACCATCGGTCTCATCCGAGGCCCAGCCATTGACGAGGGTGGACGCGGCGAAGCCCGCCAGGATGAACCCGAACATCACGAACGTCAGCTGGAGGAAGCCACCGGCTCCCTCGAGATCGATCGTCGGGAACAGCGACTTGAAGACCTCGAAGACGTCGGGGGCGGACTCCTTCAGGGTGCTGGTGAACGAGAGAGCCGCGGCGCCGAGCACGAAGGCGAACAGACCGATCCCGAGGCCCCACGAGAACGCGATCGGCAGGCGCTCGCCGAACGATCGGCTCGCCGGGCCGCGCAGGCCGAGGAGGCTGCTCGGGATGCCCGGCCACGGAACGCGGGTGGTCGTCCCGAGGTCGCGTCGGGCGAAGACTTCGATCCCGACGATGAACAGGACGATCGCGATCGCCGCTCCCGGGACGAGCGAGAGCCAGTCTGCCTGGCCGGTCAGCGGCTGGTGATGGGCCGTCCAGCCCCACCACGTGAGGTTCGCGAGCGGGGCGAACGAGGGGACGGCGGCCTGGTAGCCGTTGATGAAGTACCCACCGAGGAGAATCGCGCCGGCGATCGCGGTGGCGGCACCGCGGCCGACAAGCGGAGCGAGCGCGAACGCGACCGAACCGGAGGCGAGCGCGACCACGCCGAACCACAACGCAAATCCGAGCGCGGCGTCGAACGGGATGTCATCGCCCGGGAGCGTCGCGAACGCCGTTCCCGTGACGACGCCCGCGAGCGTCACGACGACCACGATGATCGCCATCGCCGTCAGATGGGCGGCGAGCTTCTCGATCGCGATCCGGCGCATGCCGAGCGGCGTCGTCGCCACGAACTCGAGGCTGCCCCGGCGGGCCTCGCCGGCGAGCGTGCCGGCGAGCGCGAAGACCGACCAGAGCGCGGCCATCAGGGCCAGCGATGGGCCGCCCTTCCAGGCGATCGATCCGCCGAGCGTGTCGATGTGGGAGGGAAACGGAGCCCCGTAGATGCCCGCCATGACGGGCGGCAGACTCTTGACGAGATTCGCCAGCTCCTGGCGCGATTCGACGGTGTTGTAGGCCTGGCCGAACGCGGCGCCGGTCGCGAGGAACATCCCGGCGAGCAGGCCGCTCACGATGAGGATCGCCAGGCGGGAGTCGCGCAGCGTCTTCGCATAGACCGTCCCGAGGCCGTAGATCCGGCTCCAGGTGCTCGTGGAGACCGTGGTGGAGTGCGCGTTCGCGGTCATGCGTGCGCCTCGTCGGGCTGATGCCCGTACTGGGCCAGGAACGTCTCCTCGAGCGTCGGCTCACGGCTGACGAAATCGAGCAGCTCGTACCTGGCGGCCACCTGGACGACCGGCGTGATCGGGCCGGACACCCGCATCCGCAGCGTGTGGTCCTCGACCTTGACGTCCGAGATGCCGGGCAGGCCGCTGAACGCTTCGGCCGGGACGCCGTCAACGAAGCGCAGCTCGACCTCGTGATGGGCGAGATCGCGGAGCCCCTCGACGCTGTCGACCTTGACGAGGAGCCCGTCACGGATGATCGCGACCCGGTCGCAGGTCCGTTCGACCTCCGACAGGATGTGGCTGGAGAGGAAGACGGTTCGGCCTTCGGCCTTGGCCTCGCGGACGAGCTGGTAGAAGGACTGCTGGACGAGCGGGTCGAGTCCCGACGTCGGCTCGTCGAGGATCAGCAGCTCCGGGCGATGCTGGAGCGCGATGACGAGCCCGATCTTCTGCTTGTTGCCCTTCGAGAGCTCTTTGAACTTGCGCGAGGGATCGATGTCGAAGCGTTCGACGAGGGATTGCTGGTACTCGCGGTCGACGCCGCCCCGGAGGTTGGCGAAGTAATCGATCGTCTGGCCGCCGGTCAGCCGGTCGTAGAGGGCGAACTCGCCGGGGATGTAGCCGATCCGGCGATGGATCGCGACCGGATCGGTGGTCGTCTCGATCCCGAACACGAACGCCCGGCCGGACGTCGGCCGGATCAGGTCGAGCAGCGTCCGGATCGTCGTCGTCTTGCCGGCGCCGTTCGGTCCGAGGAAGCCGAAGACCTCGCCGCTGGCGACCTCGAGGTCGATGTCCACGATGCCACGGTGCTCGCCGTAGGTCTTCGTGAGCTTCTCTGTCTGGATGATCGCGGTCATCGATGGTCCCTTCTGCCGGCGATCTGCCGGCCCAGTCGGGCGGGATGCCGATGGATGGCTAGCCCGCGAGACGCTGCTTGTCCGCCGCCCGCTCCGCGAGGAACCGCCCGATCACGCGCGGCACCTCCTGCTCGACGAACGAGATGACGTCATGGAACTCCTGGAGCCGGTCGCGCGCCGCCGGTGGCCGGTCGGCGGTGGCGGCGAGGCCCCGCTCCGCGATCTCCCGCATCTGGCGGTAGATCGCCCCGGCGCTCGACAGCATCGAGTCGAGCGCCTGCGGTGGCGCGCTGAAGTACTCGCGCCGGTCGCCCGGCCGCGTCGTCCTCCGGATCAGACCGGCAGCGGCGAGGAGGCGGGCGGTCCCGCTGATCGCGCCGCGGCTGGCGTGGAGGGCTGCGGCGACGTCAGCGGCGGTCTGCTCGGCCGGCTCGCAGATCAGGAGCCAGCCCCACATCCGGCCCGACATCGGCGTCATGCCGATCGACCCGAGGAACTGGCCCATCTCTTCCACGAACTGGCTCTCGCCTGGCGTCACGCCACGACGCTACACCGTTCAGAACGTTCAGTCAATTCTGAATTCTGATGTCTTCCGCAGGCGCTCGGCTGCGATCACCTCGCCGGCGGGCAATGGCCGTCCGAAGAGATACCCCTGGGCCCGGCTCACCTCGAGCTCGAGCAGGGTCGCCCGCTCGGCCTCGCGCTCGACGCCCTCGGCGACCAGGGTCACGCCGAGCCGGACGGCGAACTCCTTGAGCCCGGCGACCATCGCCTGGCGAGCGAGGTCGACGTCGATCTGTTCGATCAGGCCGCGGTCGACCTTCACGTACGCGGGCTGGAGCTCGACGATGTGACGGAGGGACGCGAAGCCCGCGCCGGCGTCGTCCACCGCGAGGGCGACATGGTCGCCGAGCGACTCGATCGCCCGCCGGATCGCGCGGTAGTCCTCGATGACGGCGTGCTCGGTGATCTCGAGGACGACGTTGAACCCCGCGTTCCGGAGGAGGGTCCGAAGGGGCTCGCGGGCGAGGATCAGGTCCGGCGAAACGTTGATGTCGAGATAGCGGTTGGCGGGAAGCGGGCCCGACGCCTCCAGGATCGCCTCGATCGTCGCGACCTCGAGCTCGATCCCGACGCCGGCGGCGGCCGCGGCGTGGAACGCCCGGTCGGGCGGGGTCCGGTCCGCGAAGCGGGTCAAGCCTTCGTAGCCGACGACCTCGCGCGTGGCCAGGTCGACGATCGGCTGGAAGACGGGGCGGAACGCGCGCCGCGCGATCGTCCGCCGGATGCGGCGCCGCTCGAGGCCCATCCGCGATCGCTCGCGCAGCTTCCCGGCGAGCCGCGCCGAGACCAGCTCGCCGATCTCGACGAGGTCCGGGAGGCGGGCGGTGACGGCGGCGGCCGGCTGCGTTCCGCCGACGGAGAGCATCCCGACGATCTGGCCGTCGACGTCGAGCGGGATGCAGGCCGTCGCGAGGACGCCCATCGACGCGAGGTCCAGCGGCACCCCGATCGGCGCCCGGTCGCTCCAGTCGTCGACCCAGGGCCCGCCACGGACCCGCCGCCGGATGTTGCGGGCGAGGGCCGGCGGCAGGGACAGGGCTTCAGGCGGCAGCCGGACGTCCATCGAGAACGCGGCGGCCGCGAGGGCCGTCCCGGCCATGCCGCTGAACCCGAAGACCGCGGCACCGGCGAACCCGCCGTGGTCGACGATCGCGCGGCAGATCGCCGCCGCGCCGTCGTCGACGTCCTCGACCGCCGGCAGCGTCCGGATCGCGGTGATCAACCCCAGGCGCCGGCGGGCGTCCGCATCGCGCGCGCGGCGCTCGGTGACGTCGCGGAGGATCGCGACGTGGAGCCCGTTCGCGCCCTGGGCCGTGACGGTGTACTCGGCCGTGAGCAGCTCGCCATCCCGCCTCCGGAGGTGGACGTCGCCATGGCGCACGAAGGACCGCCCGCCCGTGGCTGCCGCCCGGCGGTACGAGCCCCAGAGGTCGGGCTCGACCGCGATGTCGCCGACGGTGGTGGCGACCAGCTCGGCCTCGGTCATGCCGAGCATGGCGCAGGCGGCCGGGTTGCCCGCGACGTGGCGGCCCTCGTCGTCGACGAGGACGATTCCTTCCTGGGCCTGCTCGAACACGGTCCGGTAGCGCTCCTCGCTGGCCGCGAGGTCCTGTTCGGCCTGGCGCCGCTCCGTCACGTCGCTGACGACCCCGCCGATCCCGATCGGCCGTCCCAGCCCGTCGTGGATCGCGAAGATCTGGGCGTGCAGGATCGCGTCGCGGCCGGGCAGGTGGTTGAGGTCCTCGTCGTCGAGGGCGGCGCCCCCGGCCAGGATCGCCCGGTCGCTGGCCATGATCTCCGCGGCCTGCTCCGGGCCGAGGAAGTCGGCGTCGGTCCGGCCGATCATCACGTCCGGCGACGCGGCGCCCGCGAGGTCCGCGGCTCGCTGGTTGGCCACGACGTAGCGGAGGTCGGCGTCCTTGAGGAAGATCGCGGTCGGGGCGTGGTCGACGATCGCCTGAAGGCGGCGCTCGCGGGTGCTCTCCTCGAGGACCTCGGCGACGAGCTGGGCGAGCGCCCCGAGCAGGGCATGGTCCATCGCGTCGAACGGCGCGCCGTCGCGTCGCGCGGCCACGGTCATCCGGCCGACCACCGAGCCGTCCCGGGCCTTGACGTCCGCGCTGATCGCCGAATGGCTCGATCCGGCACGCCGCCGGCCGTCCACGGAGACGGTGGCCGGCCTGCGGCCCTCGCCGGCCGCCATCGTCGTTCGCGCGACCTCGACCTCGAGGAGACGCCGCGCCGCGTCCGTGACTGCCTGGATCGGGTCCGTCCCGTCGCCGCCGAGTTGGCGGCGGAGGGTCGTCAGGGCAATCAGCAGCTCGTCGGCCGCTCGCCGCCGTCGCGGCACCGACGCGCGCCGAACGTCACGGTCGAGGGCATGGCGGCGCCGGGGCGGCGGGGGAAGCGCGTGGTCCAAGTCGATCCCTGTGCAGGGCTGGATCGCGAGTGCGATCGGGGACACGATGCCCACCGGTGCGTCCGCGCGCCACTGGACCGAATGGCCAATGGGACCCCGGACCATCGGCCGAGCTTCGGACCCCGGCGCGCGGAGGACGCCTCGATCAGACCCCGATCGGGTGCCAGACGGTCTTCATCTCGAGGTAGGCGGCGATCCACTCCGGGCCGCTCGGCGGCGCGGTCGTCGAGCCAGTCGAAGCGGGCGTCGCTGATCCCGGCCGGGCGCCGCGCGATCCGCTTGATGTTGTCGGCGGCGAGGAGCTCCGTCTCCGTCCGGAGGTCCGCCGGGACGCCCCACACGTCGATCGTGTCGACGTCGACGTGGCCGGCGAGCACCGGCACCAGCTCCTTCTTCAGCCCGGTCAGGACGTTGACGACGCCGCCCGGCACGTCGGACGTGGCGAGGACCTCGCTGAGGGTGACGGCCGGAAGGGGCCGGGTCTCGGAGGTCAGGACGACGACGGCGTTGCCGGCGACGAGGGCCGGCGCGACGCCGCGACACGAGCCCGAGCAGCGACGATGTCTCCGGGGCGACGATCCCGACGACGCCGGTCGGCTCGGGGATCGTGAAGTTGAAGTACGGCGCGGCGACCGGGTTGGACGAGCCGAGGACCTGGGCGATCTTGTCGGCCCAGCCGGCGTACCAGACCCAGCGGTCGATCGCGCGGTCGACGAGCTCGGCGGCCTTGCCGGCGCGGACGCCCTCGGCGGCCCCGACCTCGGCCACGAACTGGTCGCGCCGGCCCTCGAGGAGCTCGGCGACGCGGTAGAGAACCTGGCCGCGGTTCATCGCCGTCCGGTCGGCCCATGGCTGGAACGCCTTGCGGGCTGCCCGGACCGCCTCGCGGAGGTCCTTGCGCGAGGCCCGGCAGGCGTTCGCGAGCGGGTCGCCATTGGCGGCGCTCACCAGGTAGGAGCGACCGCTCTCCGAGCGCGGGAAGGCGCCGCCGATGTAGAGCTTGTAGGTCTTGCGAACGTCGATCCGGTCAGTGGCGCTCACCGGTCCGCCCCCAGCCGGGCGATTCCAGGGTCGTTCCACCGACGCGACACCATCCCGCGCGGCGAGATCATTCCGCTTGCGCGGAACGACCGGAAAAAGGCGACGGCGGGCGCCGCCACCGGGGCGATCCAGGGCGCGGCCACCGGGGCGATCCAGGGCGCGGCCACCGGGGCGACCCGGTCCGCCCCCAGCCGGGCGATTCCGGGGTCGTTCCACCGACGCGACACCATCCCGCGCGGCGAGATCATTCCGCTTGCGCGGAACGACCGGAAAAAGGCGTCGGCGGGCGCCGCCACCGGGGCGACCCAGGGCGCGGCCGAAGGGGCGACCCAGGGCGCCGCCACCGGGGCTGCAACCACAGGGCCCGCGCCTCGGTCGTCGACGTCGCGGCGGGTCGTCAGCGGCGCCGTGGGCATCAGCGGTCCTCGAGCCGGACGTAGGCGTGGAGGCCGTGCATCCCGCCCTCGCGCCCGAAGCCCGACTCCTTGTACCCGCCGAACGGCGAGGTCGGATCGAAGCGGTTGAACGTGTTGGCCCAGACGACGCCGGCCTTCATCCGCTTGACCATGTGGAGGATCCGGCTGCCCTTGTCGGTCCAGATCCCGGCGGACAGGCCGTACGGCGTGTTGTTCGCCTTCTCGACCGCCTCCTCAGGCGTCCGGAACGTGAGCACGGACAGGACGGGCCCGAAGATCTCCTCCCGGGCGATCCGGTGGCTCTGGGCGACATTCGTGAACAGGGTCGGCCGGAAGAACCAGCCGCGCTCCGGCAGGTCGCAGGCGGGCTGGTACATCTCGGCACCCTCGGCGGTGCCGGCCGCGACGAGCTCGGTGATCTTCTCGAGCTGGGCCTTCGAGTTGATCGCGCCGACGTCCGTGTTCTTGTCGAGCGGGTCGCCCACCCGGAGCGTGGCGAGCCGGTCCTTGAGCTTCTCGATCAGCGGCTCGACGATCGATTCCTGGGCCAGCAGCCGCGATCCGGCGCAGCAGACCTCGCCCTGGTTGAAGTAGATCCCGTTGACGATGCCCTCGACCGCCTGGTCGAGCGGGGCGTCGTCGAAGACGATGTTCGCGGCCTTGCCGCCGAGCTCGAGGGTCAGCGCCTTGTCGGTCCCGGCGACGCCCTTGAAGATCAGCCGGCCGATCTCGGTCGAGCCGGTGAAGGCGACCTTGTCGACGCCGGGATGGGTCACGAGCGACATCCCGACGGCGCCGGGCCCGGGCACGATGTTCACGACCCCCGGCGGCAGGTCAGCCTGGCGGCAGACGTCCGCGAACAGCAGGGCGCTGAGCGGCGTCGTGGAGGCCGGCTTCAGGACGACCGTGTTGCCGGCGGCGAGGGCCGGCGCGATCTTCCAGGCGAGCATCAGGAGCGGGAAGTTCCAGGGGATGATCTGGGCGGCGACGCCGAGCGGCTTCGCGACCCGCCCGGGGAAGGCGTACTCGAGCTTGTCGGCCCAGCCGGCGTAGTACCAGAAGTGGGCGGCGGCGAGCGGGACGTCGACGTCGCGCGACTCCTTGATCGGCTTGCCGGTGTCCATCGTTTCGAGGACGGCGAACTCGCGCGAGCGCTCCTGGAGGATCCGGGCGATTCGGAACAGGTACTTCGCCCGCTCCTTGCCGGAGAGATTGCCCCAGCGTCGCGTCTGGGCGGAGCGGGCCGCCCGGACGGCCGTGTCGATGTCCTTCTCGGTCGCCTTCGCGACGAGCGCCAGCGGCTCCTCGGTCGCCGGGTTGACCGACGTGAAGGTGGCGCCGTCGCTGGCCTGGACCTCACGGCCGTTGATGAACAGGCCGTAGCGCTCGCGGAGGGTCACGACGTCGCGCGATTCCGGGGCCGGCGCGTACTCCCACGGGATCGCGGCGCCATCGCCGAGGCCCCAGCTGGCCGGCGCGTGCTCGACCCGCGTCACGGCCCGCGACCCGTCCGTGGAGGAGGGCTCGGTCGGCCGGTCGGACGGGGTTCGGGTGGCCATGTCGATCATTATGGCACCCGGGGCCCGACGGCCCGATCGCGAGGTCCGTGGCGATCAGTCCGGCGAGCGCCCGGCAACCGTGTCCGCATCGGCGATGTCGACGAGGTCGACGAGCCTGGGCGGGTCGGCGCCGCGCCGCTCCGACGTTCGCGACCCGACCGCGATCGCGAACCGCGTCGCCGCGGCGAGCGCCGCCAGGTCGGCCAGCTCGGCGCGGCCGCGACCGGCCGCCGTCCACGCGGCGAGGAACCCGGCGCCGAACGCGTCGCCGGCCCCGACCGTGTCGACGATGGCGACGGCCGGGACCGGCAGAGCGACGACGTCGGTCGGGGTCACGATCCGGACCGGACCGCCGCCGTCGGTCAGGAGCGCGACCGACGGGCCGCCGTCCAGCACCGCCCGCGCCGCGTCGAGCGGGGCAAGGCCCGGCTCGAGCCAGGCGAGGTCGTCGACGCTGACCTTGACGACGTCGACCCTTCGAAGGACCCGGCCGAGCCGGGCGCGGTAGGTTCCGGGCTCCGCAATCGCCGCCGGCCGGCAGTTCGGGTCGGCCATGACGAGGACACCCGGCTGCGCCGCGGCCACGAGGGACTCGACCGCGGCCGCCATCGGCTCGAGGACGAGCCCGAGCGTCCCGACGTGGAGCGCCGTCGCCTCGGCGGGCAGTCCGGCGCCGACGTCGCGGGCGGTGAGGCCGGCGGCCGCGCTGCCCGCGGCATGGAAGCGGTAGGTCGCGCTGCCGTCGTCGTCGATGTCGGCGATGGCGAGGAGGGTCGGATCGTCGGTCAGCGGCGCGAGGTCCAGCCGCACGCCGTCCGCCTCCAGCGCCGCGCGGAGCATCCGCCCGAAGTTGTCGGTCGAGAGCCGGCCGAGGAACGCCACGGGCCGGCCGAGGCGGCCGAGCGCCCGGGCCACGTTGAACGGGCCGCCGCCCGGCGTGGCGACGACGGTCCCGTCGGGCTGGACCAGGAGGTCGACGAGGCACTCGCCGGCAACGACGATCATCCCGGCAGGCTACCGCGGCGGACGGCGCGCGGCGCGACGGGCGCGAACCGCTACCCTCCCCGGATGGACCGCCTGACCGGCGTCAGCGAGCTGCTCGACGGGCCGCTCGACGACCCCGCCGCCCTCGAGGCGAACCTCCGCGACCTCGCCCGGATCAACCGCCTGACGGGCGGCGCCCGGCTGTCGGCACGCGCGATCGGCGCCCTGGGCGAACCGGGAGGCGACCCGCCGGCGACGATCCTCGACGTGGGGACCGGCGCGGCGGACATCCCGATGCGCCTGCTTGCCGCGGCGCGCGCGACCGGCCGGACGCTCATGGTCGCCGCGACCGACAGCCGTCACGAGGTCATCGCGGCTGCGCGCCGGGCGCGACCGGCGATCGAGCGGACGCCGGGGCTCGACCTGGCCGTCGCCGACGGCCGCCTCCTGCCCCATCCCGACGCCGCCTTCGATGTCGCCCACGCGTCGCTCGTTCTCCACCATCTCGAGCCCGACCAGGCGGTCGCGTTCCTGGGCGAGCTCCGGCGGGTCGCCCGGCGTGGCGTCGTCGTCAATGACCTGGTCCGCGGCCGGCTCGCGTGGGTCGGCGGCTGGCTCCTCGTCCATGCGATCGGGACGAGCCGCTACACGCGCCATGACGGCCCGCTGTCGGTCCGGCGCGCCTACACCCGGCCGGAGCTCCTGGGCCTCATCGCCGCAGCCGGCCTCGAGCCGGTCGCCTCGTTCGTCGGGGTCGCCGGGCATCGCGTCGCGATCGCGGCCCGGTGATGGAGTGCCGATGAGCGACGACGGCGCGGCGGGCGGCGGTGGTGCCGTGGACGGCCCGGCGCGGCGCGAGGCGCTGATCGTCGGCGGCGGGCCGGCCGGCGCCGCCACGGCGATCGGGCTGGCGCGGCGCGGGCGCGACGTCGTCCTCGTCGAGCGCTCACCGGGGTGGCGCTGGCGGGCATGCGGGGTCTTCACGTCGCCGGCGACGGTCGCCCTCCTCGCCCGCCTGGGGATCGCCGATCGCGATCTCGCCGCGATCTGCCGGCGGATCCCGGCGATGCGGGTCGAGACCCCGGCCGGGACCCGCTTCCGGCTGACCTACGGCGACGACGGCTCGCCGGGCGCTGCGGCCGTCGGCCTGGATCGCTCGCGGCTCGATCCGCTGCTCCTCGACCTGGCCCGCGCGGCCGGGGTCGAGGTGCGCACCGGGGTCGCGGTCCGATCCGTCCGCGACGGGATCGCGGCGCTGGCCGACGGCTCGACGATCGCGGCGCGGATCGTCGTCGGCGCCGACGGCCTCCGCTCGGTCGTCGCCCGCGACGCCGGCGTCGCCCGTCGCCCGCCGCTCGGCGATCGGCCGGCCCTGACCTTCCACGTCGCCGATCCGGCGCCGGCGGTGGCCCGCGACGCCCGGATGATCGTGTTCGACGGCGGCTACGTCGGGCTCGCGCCGGTGCCCGGCGGGCGGGTGAACGTCGGGATCGTCCTCGCGAGCGATCGGTGGCGGCGGCGGCTCCGGGCGGAGGGTGCGGAAGCGGTCGCCCGGTCCGTGATGGCCGCCGTCCCGCCGGCCGACGACGATCCCGTCCGGTGGACGGAACCCGAGATCTGCGACGCGATCGAGGGTGCCGCGCCGGTCGGAGCGCGGGTCGCCCGGCGGGCCGGCCCGGGCTGGCTCCTCGTCGGCGACGCGGCGGGCTTCCTCGACCCGTTCACCGGGGAGGGCCTCCAGCGCGCCCTCCGCTCGGCGGAGCACGCCGTCGCGGCGGCCGAGCGCCATCTCGGCGGCGACACGACGGCCCTGCCCGGCTACGACCGATCGGCGGCGCGGCGGACGCGGACGAAGGACGCCGTCAGCCTCCTCGTCCAGGCGTTCCTCGAGGTTCCGCCCGTCCTCGAGTACGCCGCCCGTCGACTCGCCGCCCGACCGGCGGTCCGTGAGACGATGGGCCTCGTGATCGGCGACCTGGTGCCCGCCTCGCGCGCGCTCGACCCGCGCTTCCTCGCCGGGCTGCTGCGGCCGTGAGCCCGGACGCGCGGCCGTGAGCGCGGACGAGCGGCCGCTGCCGTCGGAGCCCGGCCGGACCCTGACGCCGGTCGACCCCGAGGGCCAGGAGGCGCCGCCCTCGCCGCGGACCCGGCTCGGCGCGTACGCGGTCGCGCTCGACGACGATCGCCGGATCCTCCTCTGCCGGCTCTCGCCCGACGAGGTCGAGGCGGGCGCGTGGACCCTGCCCGGCGGCGGGGTGGAGTTCGGGGAGCATCCCGACGAGGCGGTCCTCCGCGAGCTCGCCGAGGAGAGCGGGCTCGTCGGCCGGATCGACGGCATCCTCGGCATCTTCTCGAAGGTCTACGTCCGGTCGCGGGCGGCCCGCGGCGCCGACCTCCACTTCCTCGGCTTCCTCTACCGGGTCACGGCGATCGGCGGCGAGCTGCGCGACGAGGTCGACGGGTCGACGGACACCTGCGCCTGGATCGATCCGGGCGCATTGCCGAACCTCCGGATCGTCGGGGTGGCCCGCCACGCGATCCGCCTCGCCCTGCCCGACGTGGCGATCCCCGAACCGGAGTACCGACCGCCCGAGGTCGGGTCTCGCGACGCCACGCACCACGAGCCGGGCGGGTGAGAAGCACGATCGGCATCGACGTCGGCGCGCCGGCCGACGTCGTGTTCGGGCTCGCCCGCGACGTCGAGCGCTGGCCGGACCTCCTCCCCCACTACGTCGCCGCGCGGCGGCTCGGGGCACCGGATCGCGAGGGCCGGCTGCTCGTCGCGTTCGTCGCCCGCCGGCCGCTCATCTCGGTGCTCGGGCTCGGGCTGCCGGTCGCGTGGCGGTCGCTGACCTGGTCCGAGGAACGCGGTCGCCGCCTGCGCTTCGTCCACCGCGGTGGGGCCACCGGCGGGATGGACGTGACGTGGCGGATCGACGATCGGCCCGGCGGCGGGAGCCGGATCGAGATCGAGCACGACTTCCGACCGCGCGTCCCCGGCTGGGCGGCGTTCGTCGATCGGCTGTTCACGCGCCCGATCGCCGGTCGGACGCTGGCGACCTTCCGGACCCTGGCGGAGGCGCTCGCGGCCGTCGAGCAGTCCGCCGGCGGCGCGCCGACGAACCCATCGTCATGACCAGCCATCATCGCCGCGTCTGGATCACCGGGATCGGGCCGATCACGGCGATCGGCACGGCCAACGATCCGTTCCGGGCGGGCCTCCGGGCGGGCATCTCCCCGGTCAAGCGGATCGACCGCTTCGACCCGTCGCCGTTCCGGAGCCAGGTCGCCGCCCAGGTCGACGATTTCGACCCGCTCGCCTGGATGCCGCCGAAGATGGCGCGCCAGCTCGACCGGTTCAGCCAGTTCGGCCTCGTCGCCGGGCGGCTCGCCCTCGACGACGCCGGGCTCCGGCCGGGCGAGGGCGGCGCGGCGGCCGCCGAGCGGATCGGGATCTACCTCGGCAGCGCGCTCGGCGGGATCGTCTTCGCCGAGGAGCAGCACGAGAAGTACCTCGAGCGCGGGATCAAGGCCGTCGCGCCGAACCTCGCGCTGGCGGTGTTCGGCGGCGCCGCGCCGGCCAACCTCGGGATCGCCCTCGACGTCCGCGGCCCGATCCTCTCGACCGCGAACTCGTGCGCCTCGGGCGCGGTCGCGATCGGCGAGGCCCTCGGCGCGATCCGGGCCGGCGACATCGACGCGGCGATCGCCGGCGGCGTGGAGGTGACGCTGAGCCCGCTCGCGTTCGGCGCGTTCGACATCATCCGGGCGCTGTCGGATCGCCACAACGACGATCCGGGGCGCGCCTGCCGTCCGTTCGACGCCGATCGCGATGGCTTCGTCATGGGCGAGGGCGCGACCCTGCTCGTGCTCGAGGCGGAGGACGTCGCCCGGGCGCGCGGCGCGGAGCCATACGCCGAGGTCATGGGCTACGCCGCGACCTCGGACGCGTTCCACATGGTCCAGCCGCGGGCCGACGGCCGCGAGGCCGGGCCGGGCGGCCGCCGAGGCGCTGGCCGACGCGGGCGTGGCGCCCGCCGAGATCGACTGGGTCAGCGCCCACGCGTCCTCGACGCCGCTCGGCGACATCGCCGAGGCCCGGGCGATCGCGCTGGCCCTCGGCGAGCGGGCGGCCACCGTGCCCGTGAGCGGCACGAAGGCGCTCTATGGCCACCCGCTCGGCGCGTCCGGCGCGATCGAGGCGGCGATCTGCGCCCTGGCCATCCGCGACGGCTGGGTGCCGGCGTCGGCCAACCTGGACGTGGTCGACCCGGACGTCGCGGCGCTGCTGCCGGGCCTGCTCCGCCACGGCGAGGGCCGGGCCGGGACGTACCGGCGGATCCTGTCCACCTCGTTCGGGTTCGGCGGACTGAACGCCGGGCTCGTGATCGGCGCAGTCGACTGACCGGGCGCCGCGCCGTCGCGATGCAAACCGCTCCGCGTGGAGGACCCGAACGGCCCATCGACGCACGCAACGCCCAGTGCTAGCGTCCGAGCCGTCGCCATCGGGAGTCGCTTCCATGCATCGAGCCATCACGACGCTTGGGCTTGTCATCCTGCTTGCCGGCTGTGGTCTGGTCCCGCGGCCGCACGACTCCTCCCCGTCCGGCGCGATGGCGCACATGAGAGGCGACCTGGGCTGGGAGAACTGCCCGGTGGAGCTGTGGGTCACGGGTGTGATCGTTCCGGGCGTGACGGGCGAGGCGACCATTCGAGACGATCAAGGGGTCGTCCGAGGCATCGTCTGGGGCACGCACAACACCGCCGTCGTGGACTGGGGCAACACGTACCGGATCGGGGGACGCTGGTTCAACACGGACAGCACGCTCTGGGCCTGCGGCGGAGCCGACGCGGTGATCCCGCAGTAGCCCTGTCCGCGGCGCCGGCGACGGGCAACAATCGGCGGGTGAGCCGGCCGGCGTAGGATCGACGTCCGCCGCGCTGTCAGGAGATCCGCGTCATGGCCGTCGCCACCACCCAATCGACCTTCACCGGCTTCCGCCCCGAGGCCGTCGAGTTCCTCGCCGAGCTCGCCGCCAACAACGAGCGCGCCTGGTTCCAGCCGCGCAAGGCGGACTACGAGCGCCTGCTCAAGGAGCCGCTCGAGGCGCTCTGCGTCGCGCTCGCCGAGCAGTTCCGGGCGCGCGGTATCCCGCTCCGGGCCGACCCTGCCAAGTCACCGTTCCGGATCTACCGCGACGTCCGCTTCGCCAAGGACAAGTCGCCGTACAAGACGAACGTCGGGGCGAGCTTCCCGTGGGCCGGCGAGGTTCCGGGCGGCGGCACCGTCGATCCCGACGGCCGATCCCACACGGCCAACGTCCACTCGAGCGGCGGCTACTTCCACCTCTCGCCCGGCGAGATCTACGTCGGCGGCGGCTACTGGCACCCGGAGAAGGCCTGGCTCGACACGTTCCGGAGGCGGGTCGCCGACGAGCCCGCCGAGCTCCACCGCCTGATCGACGCGAAGGCCTTCCGCGCCACGTTCGGCGGCCTGAGCCGCGACGGCCATGCCCTCCAGCGCGTGCCGTCGGGCTTCCCGCCGGACCATCCGGAGGCGGAGACGCTCAAGCTCAAGGACGTGATCTTCGGGCGGCGGCTGTCGGACGCCGAGGCGCAGTCGGCCGACCTGCCCGCGACGATCGCGACGAGCTTCGCGGCGGCCGTGCCGCTGCTGCGTTACCTCGCCGCGCTCGGCTGAGCACGACGACCGGTCCGCCCATCCGGCGTCCGATGAGCAGCCCGTGCTCGTTGCGTCGCCCGAACGGCGGCCCGGACGACGTGTCGAGCGCCGGCTGCGCAGGACGTCGTTCGAGGCCCGAGCCGGGAGCGTGGACGGACGCCGGACCCCGGGGCTCGGCCGACGGAACGAGCAGCCACTGCTCGCGCGCGGGCTGAGCGGCGACGCGGCGCGGTCAGTCGATCGTGAAGTGGTCCGGGCCCTGGTAGCGCCCGGTCCGCTCCTTCTCGATCTGCATCAGGACGTCGTTCAGGAGCGATGACGCGCCGAACCGGAACCAGTCCGGGGTCATCCAGCGCGGCCCGAGCGTCTCGTAGAGGACGACGAGGTACTGGATCGCCTCCTTGGCGACGCGGATCCCGCCGGCCGGCTTCATCCCGACCTGGCGGCCGGTCTGGCGCTCGAAGTCGCGGATCGCCTCGAGCATCACCAGGGTCACCGGCAGGGTCGCGGCCGGGGTCACCTTGCCGGTCGAGGTCTTGATGAAGTCGGCCCCGGCCGCCATCGCGAGGACCGACGCGCGGCGGACGTTGTCGTACGTCTCGAGCTCGCCGGTCTCGAGGATCACCTTGAGATGGGCGTCGCCGGCGGCGTCCTTGACGTCGACGATCTCCTCGAACACGGTCAGGTAGTCGCCGCTCAAGAAGGCGCCGCGGTCGATGACCATGTCGATCTCGTCGGCACCGGCGTCATGGGCGGCTCGCACCTCGGCGAGCTTGATGTCGCGGAAGGTCTGGCCCGACGGGAAGCCGGTCGCGACCGAGGCGACCTTGACCGTCGAGCCCCGGAGGGCCTCCTTGGCGTCCGCGACCATCGCCGGGTAGACGCAGATCGCGGCGACCGACGGGATCGTCGGGTCGCCCGGCTGGGGGTGCATCCCCTTCGCGCAGAGCGCCCGGATCTTGCCCGGCGTGTCCTTGCCCTCGAGGGTCGTGAGGTCGATCATCCGGATCGCGAGGTCGAGCGCCCAGAGCTTCGACTGCCGCTTGATCGAGCGCTTCTTCAGGGCGTCGACCCGCTCCTCGACCCCGACCTGGTCGACCGAGCTGACCCGCCCGAGGAGGCTGCCGAGCGCGCCGGGCCGGCCGTCCCACGAGCGGACCAGCTCGTGGGCGCGCTCCCGGGCGAGGGTGTCGGTGCGGTGGGCGGTGGCCATGGGATCGAGGATACACCGGGCCCCGGCCGGCTCCGTGACGACCGCCAATCCGGACGGCATCGGACGGCGTAGCGTCCGCAGAGCGGTGGAAGCGTCCGCGGAGCGGTGGGACCGTCCGCCGGACCGCGGGACCTGGAGGATCACGCATGACGACTCGTTCGATCCGGCGTCGGGTCGCCGGCGCGGCCATCGGCGGAACGCTGGCGCTGACCGTCTCCGGCGCCGGATCGATCGCCCTCGCCGCCGATCACGGCGTGGACATCGCGGGCTTCGCCTTCTCGCCGCGGACGATCACGGTCGCCGTCGGCGACACGGTGACCTGGACGAACGCCGACGCCCAGGGCCACACCGCCACGGCCGACGAGGGCGCATTCGACACGGGCCGGATCTCCGGAGGCAGCTCGGCCTCAGCGACGTTCCCGACTGCCGGCACGTTCGCCTACCACTGCTCGATCCACCCGGCGATGACCGCCACGATCGTGGTCCGGGCGGGAGCCGCCTCGCCGCCGGCGACCGATACCCCGGATCCCGACCCCTCCGGGCAGGGCGCGCCCGCGCCGGCCTGGCTCCTCCTCGCGGTCGGCGCGGCCGGCGGGATCCTGGTCGCGCGTCGGCGATTCGGAGCGGCGCCGCCCCGCCCGTAGCGAACCGGCGTCAGCGCCCGCCGTGGACCTTCGGGACCGGCGGCAGGCCGCGCTTCCCGTCGACGAGGAAATGGCGGAACCAGTCGCGGACGACCACCAGGTTCTCGGCCCGCCGGAAGGGCGTCCCCGACCGCGTCAGCTCGTGCGTCTCCTCCGGCACGCGGAGGAGGCGGACCGGGCGCTTCTTCGAGCGGAGGACGGTGAAGAGCGCCTCGGCCTGGCCGATCGTCGTCCGGATGTCTCGCTCAGCGTGCTGGATGAGCAGCGGCGTCCGGATCCGGTCGGCGTAGGCGATCGGGGACATCTCGCGGAAGAACGCCGGATCGTCCCAGGGCGTCGTCCGGAACTCGTACGTCGACCAGAAGCCCTGCGAGATGTCACCGGTGAGCATCAGGACGGCCATGTCGCTCACCGAGCGGCAGGTCATCGCGGCCGCGAACCGCTCGTCGTGGCCGAGGATCCAGTTCGTCAGGTAGCCGCCGTACGAGCCGCCGGTCAGGCCGAGCCGGTCCGGGTCGGCGAGGCCGTCGGCGACGAGGGCGTCGACGCCGCCGAGGACGTCGCGCATCGGGCCGGGGCCCCAGTCGCGGATGTTCGCCTCGTTGAAGGCGCGGCCGTAGCCCTCCGAGCCCCGTGGGTTGGAGAAGAAGACGCCCATCCCGCTCGCGGCGAGCAGCTGGAACTCGAGGACCGGCGCCCAGCCGTAGAGCGTGTGCGGGCCGCCGTGGATCTCGGTGACGAGCGGTCCAGGCCCGGTCGTCCTCCGTCCCGCCCCCGCGCGTCCGTCGGTCGGCTCGGCGACCGGCGCCAGGTACCAGCCCTGGATCCGGCGGCCGTCGACGGTCACCCAGCGCTCGGCGGGCTCGCGCAGCTCGATCTCGGCGCAGGCGTCGTGGTTCAGGTCGGTCAGGCGGCGCGGCGCGCCGGTCGCCCCGTCGCGGACCCACAGGTCGTTCAGCTCGGTCGCCGACGTCCGCAACCAGGCCGTTCGCGTCCGCCCGCCGCCCAGGTCGACCTGGTCGAACGCGCCGATCGAGTGATGGCCGGTCGTGAGGCGTTCGACGCTCCCGTCGGCGGTCGCGACCCGCCACAGCTCGACGCTGCCGTCGATCGGCGCCTGGAACGTCAGCCAGCGGCCGTCCCCCGACGGGATCGCCCGGGCGACCTCGCCGGGGACGATGTCGCTGTTGATCGTCGAGCCGAGCATCAGGTCGTGGGCGCCGGTCAGGTTCCGGCCGTCGGCCGCCGCTGCGCCGTCCGAGCCGTCGGCGGCGATCAGCCACAGGTCGCTCCGGTAGAAGTTGTCGGGCAGGTACCCGCCGATCGCGGCGATCGCCGCGCCGTCCGGCAGCCAGACCGGCGCCGCGAAGATCGCCGCGTCGCCCGTCAGCCGGGTCCGACCCGTGCCGTCGGCGCCCACGACGACCAGGTGCCCGCGCGGCTCGATGTCGCGGTCGCGGCGGAGGTTCGTCGTGTAGGCGATCCGGCGGCCGTCGGGCGACCACGCCGCGTCGGCGATCCCGCCCGGCTCGTCGGTGAGCCGCCGCGCGTCGCCGCTCGCCGCGTCGACGATCCAGAGCTGGGCGACCGCGTGGTAGACGAATCCGGCGCCGTTGGCGTGGTAGCCGAGCCGGTCGATGAAGTGGTAGTCCGACTCGGGCGCGGCGCCGGGCTTCGGCGGGGCGCCCTTGCCGCGCCGTTTGCGGTCCTCGTCGCGGGTCGCCGCGTGGGAGGTGGACGTCACGAGAAGGTGGCGCCCGTCGGGCGACCACCAGAACGCGTCGACGCCGCGGGGCAGGTCGGTCAGGCGGCGCGCCTCGCCCCCGGCGATCGGCAGCAGGTGGACCTGCTGGCCGTCCTCGCGCTGCTTCGCGTCGCCCGCGGCGGGCTCCTCCTCGACCTGGAGGCGGCGGTCGGACAGGAACGCGACGGTGGTCCCATCGGGCGAGAAGCGGCCGTGGCGATCGTGCTTCGAGCCGATCGTCAGCTGGCGGGCCTCGTCCTCGCCGCCCGTCCCGACCGACCACAGCGCGTGGCGGTAGCCGTCCTTGCCGGGCGCGACGGTCTGGACGGTGAAGACCGCCCGCGAGCCGTCCGGGGAGAGGCGCGGATCGGTGGCGATCCGGAAGCGGTAGAGGTCGTCGGGGCGGAACGAGCGGGTCACGGGCGGGCAGCCTCCGGGCAGGTCCGACGGGTCGGGCGGGCGAGCGTCGCGGGCGGCACGGGTGCGATGCCGCAGGGTCGCGCGGCCGCAGCCGGCCGCATCGTCGACGACGGGAACGAGTCTAGCGCTACCATCGGCCGACGATGCGCGATCAGCTGTCGCTGCGGCTCGAGCCCGGGATCGCGACGCTGCCGAACCTGCCGGACGGGCTGCGGCCGATGCTCCCCCGGTCGACGGCCGAGCCGTTCGACTCGGCGGCCCACCTCTTCGAGCCGGCCTGGGGCGGGCTGCGGGCGCTCGCCTTCGTCGGCCCGTCCGAGGCGCCCGGCGGGGGCGCGGTCCGGATCGTCGACGGCGGCGGCCGGGACGTCGGCTCCGCGCTGCCCGAGCTCGGCGGGATGGCCGTCCGGCTCGACGCCCGATCCGCCGTCCTCGACGGCGAGCTCGTCGCGGTGGACGACGCCGGGCGGGCGGACAACGCCGAGCTGGAGCGACGGATCGCCGGCCGGCCGGGGCGCGCCGTGGCGTTCCTCGCGTTCGACCTCCTGCACGTCGACGGCCGGGCGCTCCTGACGACGCCGCTCCACCGCCGGCGCGAGCTCCTCAAGCGAATCCTGCGACCCGGCGACGAGGTCGTGGCCGTGCCCGCGATCGCGACCGAGGGCCGGGCCCTTCACGCCGCGGCCGCGGCCCAGGGGATCGCCGGCGTGCTCGCCCGGCAGCGGACGAGCCCCTACCTGCCCGGCGTCGTCTCCCGGCTCTGGCAGCTCATCCCGGTCGTCCCGATCGGGCCGGCCGCGACGGACGAGGCGGGAGCGGCCGTCGCCCAGGCGACGCTCTCCCTCGAGGACCAGCCGACGGCCGCCGCCCCCGTCCTCGCCCTGATCAGCCGGCTGCCCCTGCTCTTCGACGAGTGAGCCTCAGCCGTTGCGGGCCGCGGCGATGTACGCCCGCAGCCCGGGCCGCTGGCCGTAGAGCAGGACGCCCGCGGCGTAGATCCGGATCGCGATGATGCCCGTGACGACGATCGTCGCGAGCAGCAGGCCGATCGACAGCGCCAGCTCCGCCGGCTCCACCCGCCCGACCGACAGCCGCGTCATCATCACGAACGGGCTCCAGAACGGGACGTAGGAGGCGAACCGGATGAACCCGGTGATCCCGCCGGTCAGGGCGAGGATCGCCTGGAGATAGCCGACGATCGCGATCAGGCTCAGCGGCAGGGCGATGATCTGGAGGTCCTCGGGGCGGCTGACGAGCGAGCCGGCGGCCGCGTAGATCAGGGCGTACAGGGCGAACCCGAGCGCGTAGAAGACCCCGAATGCGAGGAGCAGCGTCGGCGACAGCGCCTGCAGCGACGGGGCGATCCCGGCGTCCGGCCCGAGCAGGACGTTCGCGATCCGGTCCTCGAGGAGGAGAGTCAGGATTCCCGGCGTCAGCACGAGGAGGTACTGGGTGGCGCCGGCGAGGCCGATCCCGACGGCCTTGCCGACGACGAGCTGGCGGGCCGAGGCGGCGCTGATCAGGAGCTCCATGACCCGGCTCGACTTCTCGGCCACGACGCCGGCGGCGACCCACATCCCGTAGATCACGATCGTGATGAAGATCAGGACCCCGAACACGGCGCCGACGATCAGGCGGCTCGCGAAGTTCGAGGCGCTGTACGGGGCCGACCCGCCGCCCTCGCCGGTCTGGCGGAGGACGTCGAGCACGGGCAGCTGGAAGCCGTTGACGGGGTTGCGGGCGGAGAAGTCGAGAACCGCCACGCCGAAGATCCCGATCGACAGCTGCTGGAGGGCGCTGTCGCCCATCGTCTCGCCGAGATGGAAGCTGTACGCCAGCCGTCCATTGGCCGCCCGCGTGGCGACGAGGGCGGCGTCATAGCGGCGCTCGTCGATCCCCGCGATCGCGGCCGCCTCGTCGGTCAGCGGCACGAAGTGGAACGTCCCGGAGCCGCCGGCCGCGGACTGGTTAAGGAGCTGGTCGAGGACGCCGATCGTGCGCTGCGACAGATCGGGGTCCGCGGCCACGACGGCGACCTGGGTCACCGAGCCGCGCTCGGCCATCCGGGCGGCGATCGGAAGGAGGGCGACGAAGATCGCGAGGACCGCGAGGGTCACGGTCGAGACGTGGAACAGCCGCGAGCGGACGAGCTCGCCGTACTCCCGCCGGGCGATGTGGGTCGTGTTCGGGAACGCCGGCTCGTGACGCGTCGGCGGCGGCGGCGGCTCGGCGGGCGCCCTCACGCGGCGTCCTCCGCGGTCGTGCCGGTCGCGGCGCCGGCCGCCGGGACCGGATCGGCGGCGAGGTGGGCGTCCTCGTCGGCGGGCCGCCCGACGTGGTCGATGAAGATCTGCTCGAGCGACGGCTCGGCGACCTCGAAATGGCTGACCCGGGCGCCGGCGGCGATCGCCGCGGCGAGGATCGCGTCGGGCTCCGTCCCGTCGTCGAGCTCGATCTCGGTCCGATCGATCCCGGGCCGCAGGACGCGCGCGCCGGGCACGCCGGCCAGCCAGGCGAGGCGGTGGTCGCCGTCGACGGACAGGTGGACCATCCGCCGGCCGGTCGCCCGTTTGACGTCGCGAAGCGGCCCGCCGACGACGACCCGGCCCTTGTCGACGATCGCGATCGACTCGCACATCGCCTCGACCGTCTCCATCTGGTGGGTCGAGAAGACGAGCGTCCGGCCCTCGTCGCGGAGCTCCAGGAACGCCTCCCGGAGGAGGGCGACGTTGACCGGGTCGAGGCCGGTGAACGGCTCGTCCATCAGGAGGACCGGCGGGTTGTGGAGGATCGCCGAGACGAGCTGGATCTTCTGCTGGTTGCCCTTCGACAGCTCCTCGGCCTTGCGCTCGGCGAGGTCGGTGACGCGCAGGCGGTGGAGCCAGGCCAGCGCGTCGCGGCGGGCGACGTCGCGCGGGACGCCGTGGAGGGAGGCAAAGAAGACGAGCTGGTCGATGACGACCATCCGCGGGTACAGGCCGCGCTCCTCGGGCAGGTAGCCCCAGGTCGCCCGTGGCAGCCGACGCGTGTCGACGCCGTCCCAGACGACCCGGCCGCGGTTCGCCGCGAGGACGCCGAGGGCGATCCGCATCGTCGTCGTCTTGCCGGCCCCGTTCGCCCCGAGGAAGCCGAAGATCTGGCCCGACGGAACCTCGAACGACAGGCCGTCGAGGGCGACGACGCGGCCGAACGTCTTGTGGAGGTCGTCGACGAGGAGGCTCACCGGCCGAGGATAGCCCGGCGGCTGCCGGGTCGCGCCCGGACGATGGTCCCGGGAGGTGCGATGATGACCCGGTGACGAGCGACCGGGATTCCACGCAATCGAGCACGGCGGGCGCCCCCGGGGCGGCCGTCGCCGCGTCCGGGGCGGCCGTCGCCGCGCCCGGCTCGGGATCGCCGACCGCCCCCGTCCGGATCCACGCCGATCGCGCCGCGGCGACGCTGGCGATCGACTGGGCCGACGGCCACGCCACCGTCCACGACTTCACCGCCCTCCGCTGGCTGTGCCCGTGCGCCTACTGCCGCGGCGAGGCGGGGATGCCCGGCTGGCTCGACAGCGCGCCGACCCTCACCGCCGAGCAGACGCGGATGACCGACATCCACCTCGTCGGCAACTACGCCGTCTCGCCGCACTGGGGCGACGGCCACTCGACCGGGTTCTACACGTTCAACCTGCTCCGCGACCAGTGCCCGTGCCCGGAGTGCACGGCGCGACGGGGCCAGACCGGCCATCGGCACGAGGACGGGCACGACGCCCGGCCCGAGCCCGGCACCAGCACGACCGAGGGACACGCATGATCATCGCGACCACCCCCTACATCGCCGGCCACCGGATCGTCGAGACCAAGGGCCAGGTCTTCGGGCTCGTCGTCCGCAGCCGCGGCTTCTCCGGCAACCTGATCGCCGGCCTCCGCTCGCTCGGCGGCGGCGAGATCAAGGAGTACACCTCGCTCCTCGAGGACACCCGCCGCCAGGCGATCGACCGCCTCGTGAAGAACGCCACCCTGATGGGCGGCAACGCGGTCGTCTCGATGCGCTTCGACAGCTCCGAGATGGCGACGACGATGACCGAGATCGTCGCCTACGGGACGGCCGTCGTCGTCGAGCCCGACGCCAACGCGGCCCAGGCCGCCGAGTAGCCGCCCGGTGCTGGGCGCGACGACCCGGATCGCGATCGCGGCGGTCGCGACCCTCTGCCTGGTCGCCGGGCTCGGCCTGGTCTCCAGCGGCGACGGCGGGGCCACCGCGTCGGGCCTGTGGCTCGTCGTCCTGGGGGCGGGCGCCCTGATCGCCCTCGCCATCGAGCGCAACCGCTATCGATCCGAGGAGGCCGAGCGATCGTTCGAATCGGTCGGGCCGGGCGGCGGCGAGCCGGGCGACCGGCTCGACCCCCGGTTCAGCCGGACGGAGGAGACGTTCGTCGACCCGACGACGGGGGTCGCGATGCGCGTCTTCGTCGACCGCCGGACGGGCGAGCGGCGGTACCTGGCCGAGCCCTGATCGCCGCCGGCGGCCGGATCGTGACGAGGCCCGTGCTATCCTGCCCGGCCCGAGCGCCAGACGACGCCCGGTCACCGGGAGGCACCCGAACCCGACTCCGATGAGCCCCTCCAGCG
This sequence comes from uncultured Chloroflexia bacterium, assembly GCA_963710105.1. Lineage (GTDB taxonomy): Bacteria > Chloroflexota > Limnocylindria > Limnocylindrales > CSP1-4 > CF-46. Next base: position 479,930 of record CAVPYV010000001.1, on the reverse strand, counting down.
GAGCCTCGAGGACCGTCGACGGGCCCGCCAAGGGCCGGACGGCGCGCGCCTCCGCCCGGGCGGCCGGGGCTCGCGGGAAGGGCAGCCGGAGGGCGCGCCCCGAGATCGGATCGCCGAGCAGCCCGTACCTCAACCGCGAGCTGTCGTGGCTCGAGTTCAACGCGCGGGTCCTGTTCGAGGCCCGCGACGAGCGCAACCCGCTCCTCGAGCGCGTCCGGTTCCTGACGATCTTCGCGAACAACCTCGACGAGTTCTTCCAGGTCCGGATCGCCGGCCTCCGCCAGCAGGTCGCCACGGGCTCGGTCTCCAAGGCGCCCGACGGCCGCACCGCCGCCGAGCAGATCGCGGCCTGCGCGGCGCGGATCCGCGAGCTGGTGGCCGTGCACAGCGCGGCGTGGGTCGACATCCGGCGGGCTCTGGCGGCCGCCGGCATCGAGATCGTCCGCTACACCGCCATCCCGGAGCACCACGCCGCGCTCCGCCAGCGGTTCATCGACGAGATCTACCCGGTCCTCACCCCGCTGGCGGTCGATCCGGGCCACCCGTTCCCGTACATCTCGACGCTGAGCCTGTCGATCGCGGTCGGCCTGCGCGACCCGGAGACGGGCGAGAGCCACTTCGCCCGGGTCAAGGTCCCCCAGATCCTGCCCCGTCTCTACGAGGTCGAGCCGCACCGCTTCGTCCTGCTCGACCAGATCATGGAGGCGAACCTCGACCTGCTCTTCAGCGGGATGGAGATCGTCGACCACCACCTCTTCCGGATCACCCGCAACGCCGACCTGGCGATCGAGGAGGACGAGGCCGACGACCTCCTGATGGCGATCGAGGAGGAGCTCCGGCGGAGGCGCTTCGGCGAGGCGGTCCGCCTCGAGGTCGAGCGCTCGATGCCGGCCGGCACCCGGGAGATCCTCCTCCGCGGGCTCGGCCTCGGCCCCGACGACGCCTACGAGATCCGGGGCATGCTCGACCTGACCGGGCTTCGCGACATCCTCGAGCTCGACCGGCCGGACCTGAAGAGCCCGCCCTGGACGCCGGTCACGCCGCCGCGCCTGACACCGCCCGACGAGGACGAGCCGGCCGACGTCCTCGCCGCGATCCGCGCTGCCGACGTCCTCGTCCACCACCCCTACGACAGCTTCGTGGCGTCGGTCGAGCGGTTCATCGGCCAGGCGGTCGACGACCCCGAGGTCCTGACGATCAAGCTGACCCTCTACCGGACCTCGGGCGACTCGCCGATCGTCCGCGACCTGATCCGGGCCGCCGAGCGGGGCAAGCAGGTCGTCGTCCTCGTCGAGATCAAGGCCCGCTTCGACGAGGAGGCGAACATCGTCTGGGCCCGCAAGCTCGAGCAGGCCGGCGCCCACGTCGTGTATGGCCTCGTCGGGCTGAAGACCCACTCGAAGGTCTGCCTCGTCGTCCGCCGCGAGGGCTCCGGGCTCCGCCGCTACGTCCATATCGGGACCGGCAACTACAACCAGCGGACCGCCCGGCTGTACACCGACCTCGGCCTCCTCAGCTGCCGTCCCGAGCTCGGCGCGGACGTGACCGACCTGTTCAACGTCCTGACCGGCCTGTCGCGGCAGCGCTCGTTCCGGCGGCTCCTCGTCGCGCCGCACAGCCTCCGCTCGCGGTTCCTCGAGCTCGTCGACCGCGAGATCGACCACGCCGCCATCGGCCACGATGCGCGGATCGTCGTCAAGCTCAACGCGCTCGTCGACCAGCCGTCGATCCAGGCCCTCTACCGCGCGTCCCAGAAGGGCGTCCGGGTCGACGTCATCGCCCGCGCGGCCTGCTCGCTCCTGCCCGGCGTCGACGGTGTCTCGACCGGCATCTCCGTCCGCTCGATCGTCGGCGAGTTCCTCGAGCACTCGCGGATCTGGGGATTCGCCAACGGCGGCGAGGCGGAGTGGTACATCGGCTCAGCCGACCTGATGGACCGCAACCTCGATCGGCGGGTCGAGGCGATGGTCCCGGTCGAGGACGGCGAGGCCCGCGCCCGGATCGCCGAGATCATCGACATCATGCTCGCCGACGATCGCCGCTCGTGGCAGCTCGGCCCGGACGGCGGCTGGCGCCGGACGGAGGAGATCCAGGGCGCGCTCGGGACCTGCGACACCCACGAGGAGCTGAAGGCCCGGGCGATCGCGTCGACCGCCGCCGCGAGCGTCGCCCATCGCCCCAGGGCGGGCGCCGGATCGCTGGACCCGCGGGCATGACCGGACCGGCCGCCCGCCCCGAGCGCCGGACCCGCGTCGCGCGGCGCAGCCGATGAGCCAGATCCGGCGCGCCGGCTCGCCCCTGGAGATCGAGCTGAAGTACCGCGTCATCGACGCCGCCGCCGGCGACCGCTACCTCGCGGTCGACGAGATCGCCGGCTTCCGGGCCACGTCGCCCGTCCGCTCGACCCAGGTCGAGGATCGCTACATCGACACGGCCGACGGGGCGATGGCCCGGGCCGGGTTCGCCGCCCGCCTCCGCCAGACCGCCAAGACCACGACGGTGGCGGTCAAGTCGTCGGTCCGGCGCGTCGGCACCGGCAACGTCCATCGGCGCGAGGAGCTCGAGGGTCCCGCCGATCGGACGGCCCATCCCCGCGACTGGCCGCCGTCCGACGCCCGGTCGCTCATCCTCGAGCAGTGCGGCGACGCGCCGCTCGTCGAGGTCGTGACGATCCGCCAGCTCCGTCGGAAGCGGATCCTCGAGCACGACGGGACCTCGGTCGAGCTCAGCCTCGACGAGGTCGATGCCGTCAGCCGGAGCCGCGTCGTGGGCCGGTTCGTGGAGCTCGAGGTCGAGCTGATCGAGGGCAGGGAGGCCGGGCTCGCGGCGATCGACCGCGAGCTGGCGGTCGATCCCGGGCTCGCGCCGGCCGACACGTCGAAGCTCCAGTCCGCGCTGCGGGCCGTCGCGGCGGCCCAGCCGAAGCGGAGCCGCCGCGCCGCGACCGTCCTGGCCGCGATCGACGACGATCCCGCCGCCGCGCTGCCCGTCCCGCCGATCGGATCGATCGTCGAGGCCGTCCTGGCCGAGCTCGAGGCGGCGCCCGCCGCCGACGCGCCGGCGAGGGGAGCCGCGTCGGACGAGCCGGACGAGGCCGCGAACGAGGGCGGCGCGAACGAAGCCGGCGCGGCGAAGACCGCCGGCGCGGCGCGGGCGGCGGCCGAGCCGGAGGCCGCGGCCGAGCCTGGCCCTGGGCCGCCGCACCGGCGCCGATGCCGGCAGGCGCGCCGCCGCGACGAGCGCGGGCCCGGCGACGGGCAGCGCGACCCGGCGCCCGGGACCGAAGCGCCGGGCCAAGGCCGCCGCGACCGCGAGCGGCGGCGAATCGGCGCCGGACGGCGAGTCCGATCGCCCCCACCTCGTCGTCGGCAAGACCCCGGGCGTCCTCGCCGACGACCACGTCGCCGAGGCCGGGCGGAAGGTCCTCCGGTTCCACCTCGCCCGGATGATCGCCCGCGAGGCCGGCACCCGTGACGGGCGCGATCCCGAGGACCTCCACACGATGCGGGTCGCGACCCGCCGCCAGCGGGCGGCCTGGCGGGTCTTCGGCGCGGCGTTCCGGCCGGAGCGGACCAAGAAGCACCGCAGCCGGCTCCGCGAGGTCGCCGCCCGGCTCGGGGCCGTCCGCGACCTGGACGTCCTGATCGAGGCCGCCGACGCCTACCGGTCCGATCAGCCGGTCGCCGAGCAGCGGGCCCTCGAGCCGCTCCTCGCGGCCTGGCGCCTCCATCGCGACGACGCCCGCCAGCTCCTCCTGCGCGAGCTGGACTCGCCCGGCTACCGCCGCTGGCTCGCCGACTACGCCGAGTTCGTGCGCCACGAGGGGACGGGTTCCCGTCCGGTCGTCCCGACCGAGCCGCATCGCGTCCGTGACACGGCGGCGTCCCGGATCCAGGCCGCCTACGAGCACGTCCGCTCATACGAGCCGGTCCTGCGCTGGGCCGACGTCGACACCCTCCACGAGCTGCGGATCCACGGCAAGTGGCTGCGCTACTCGATCGAGTTCGTCCGCGAGGCGCTCGGGCCGGAGGCCGACGGCCTCATCGCCCGGGTCACCGTCCTCCAGGATCATCTCGGCCTGATGAAGGACGCCGACGTCGCCGCCCACCTGGCGCGGAGCTTCCTCGTCGAGCACGCCGGCACCATCAGCGACGCCGAGAGCGGGGCGATCGCCCGCTACCTCGTCAACCGCGAGAAGGAGGTCGCCCGCCTCCATCGAACGGTCGGCCGGGCGTGGCGCGGCGTCGCCGGGATCGCCTTCCGGCGGTCGCTCGGGAGAGCCCTCGCCGGTCTCTAGCCGGCCCGCTCGGTCGCCCCGCTCCCAACGGGCCGTGGCGGGTGGGCACCAGGGTTCGCGAAGGCGGGCGCCTCAGGCGATCCAGCCGTGGGCGAGCTCCTCGAGCCGGTCGCGCCACCCGTCGCCCGCCCGGTCGGCGGCGACGATCGCGCCCTCGCGGATCCCGGTGTCGACGACCCTGCCCTGCTCGATGCCGGCCCGGTCCAGCACCGCCTCGATGATCGCCGCACCGGCCGCCAGCAGCCGGATCCGCGCCTCGCGCATCATGTAGGTCGCGGCGAGCATCTCGGCCGGCGTGGCGGCGACGATCTCCCGCACGACCTGGAGGGCGGCCCGGTCGAGGTGATCGTCTCGGTCGGGGTTGCCGGCCCGGCGAAGCAGCTTCAGGAGGTTGCTGGCGGTCCCCCCGACGAAGACGACCTCGGCCGGCGGCCGGGTGGGGGTCCAGTCGAACGCCTCCGTCGCGGCCCGTCGCAGCGCCGCGAAGTGGTCCAGGGTCGGCGGATCGCGATCGACGATCCGGCGCGTCAGCCGGCCCGCGCCGACCTGGACCCCGGCCGCCCGGGCGAGGCGACCCGGACCGATCTCGACGAGCTCACTCGAGCCGCCGCCGATGTCGACCACGAGCAGGTCGCCACGGACCGCGCGCCCGGCCGTCAGCCCGACGAGGGTGAGCAGCGCCTCTTCCTCGTGCTCGAGCACCGCCAGCGGCACCCCGGTCCCGGCCGAGACCTCGGCGACGATCCGGGTGGCGTCGGTCAGCCGCCGGAGCGGCTCGGTGCCCATGAGGATCGGCCTGCTGGCGCCGAGAGCCCGCCCCCGCTCGACGTATCCCGCGACGGTCTGGACGAGGACCGCGCGGCCGGCCGGCCCGAGCGAGCCGGGACCGTCGACCGCGGCTCCAAGCCCGAGAAACGCCGACTCGTCGTCGAGGACGACGAGCCCCGTCCGCTCGGGGCGCGCGACGAGGAGGTGGACGGACGTCGAGCCGAGGTCGATCGCCGCGCCGGGCCGCCGGGGCATGCCGGATCCGCCGGCTCAGGCCGGCCGCAGGACGCGACCGCCGCTCACGCGGATCCGTTCGCGCGGGGACGCCTCGGCCGCGGGGCGGCGGTCTTCGGTGCGGCGGCCTTCGGCTTCGCGGCGGCGGATCCGGCCGGCTTCTTCGCCGCTGCGGCGCTCGGCTTCCTTGCGGCGGCGCTGGGCTTCTTCGCGGCGGAGGCAGCGGGCTTCGTCGTCGCGGCGGCGGTCGACGTCCGGCGTCGGCCGCGCGGCCGGGGCGTGACGGTGCCTGCGGCGGCAGCCGGCCCCGCCGACGCGGCCCCCGCAGCGGCGTCGGAGGATGCCGCGCTCGGGGCAGCGGCGCCCGCGGTCGACGCCCGTCGTCGCGACGCGCCGGCGGACGTGGCGCGCCGGCCCCGAGCCTTGGGCCGGGCGGCCCGGACCTGGAGGCCGCGGATCCCGTCGAGGAGCGCCGCGAGCTCGGCGATCTCGTCGCGGACCTCGGCGAGGCGATCCGTTCGCTTGGCGCGATTGCGCTTGGTGGCCTTGTCGAGCCGGGCCGCGCGCCAGGTCTCCTCGGACCGCGCCGCGGCGAGCGCGAACTCGAGCCACTCGACGTGGCGGCCCAGCGCCGCGGCCGGCGTCATCCGCCGGCTCGGGCCCGCGGCGCGAGGGGCGGGTGCCGTGCTGGCAGTGGCGGCCGGTGCGGCCGGATCCGGACTCGACGAGGTCGGCATGGTGTCCTCCTGGGCCCCCTTCGCCGGCATTGTCGCCCGCGCCGCCGTCCGCCGTCTCGTTTCGCCTGTTAACGACCCGTTAACCCTGCCGGAAATCGTCGTTCATCGCCCCTGCCGAACCTCGCATCGTCAAGGAACCGACCGCCGGCCCGAGCCGGCCTGGGCGTCGACCGGCGCCACCCGGCGCCGCGCGCGCCACGGAGGAGGACATTGCCTGTGACCACACCCGCGACGAAGCGTCTCGCGGCGTTGATGATCGTCGTCGCCGTCGGCGCGGTCGCCTGCGGCGGCGGAACGCTCTCGGCGACCCAGACGGTCGCCCCGACCGCCCCGGCCGCCAGCCAGCCGGTGGCGAGCCCGTCGGCCGCGACGTCCTCGTCCGAGCCGACCGCCCAGGAGATCACCTACCGCTGCTCGAAGGGCGATGGCCAGCTCAACGGCGCCGGATCGACGTTCATCTTCCCGCTCCTCTCGAAGATGGGCGAGGACTACAACGCCAAGTGCGGGGTGAAGCTGAACTACCAGTCGATCGGGTCCGGCGGCGGGATCAAGGGCTGGACCGAGAACACCGTCGACTTCGGCGCCACCGACGCGTTCCTCAAGGACAGCGAGATCGCGGCCGCCGCGGGCAACGGCGAGGCCATCGAGATCCCGGCCACCTTCGGGGCGGTCGTCGTCGCCTACAACCTCGAGGGCCTGGCGGCCCCGCTCAAGATGACGCCGGACATCATCGCCGGCCTGTTCCTCGGGACGATCTCGAAGTGGAACGACGCGAAGATCGCCGCCGCGAACGCCGGGCGTCACGCTGCCCGACAGCGACGTCAGCGTCGTCCATCGCTCCGACGGCTCCGGCACGACGAGCATCTTCACGACCTACCTGACGAAGGTCAGCCCGGACTGGGTCACGACGGTCGGCGCGGGCGATCCCAAGAAGTCCGCCGGCAAGACCGTCGAGTGGCCGACCGGCCTCGGGGCGAGCGGCAACGAGGGCGTCACCCAGGGGATCAACCAGACCGCCGGCGGCGTCGGCTACATCGAGCTGGCCTACGCCCTGAAGAACAACATCCCCTTCGCCGACGTCGCAGAACAAGACCGGCACGTTCATCACCCCGTCGCTCGACTCGGTCAAGGCGGCGGCCGACCTGCCGACGTTCCCGGCCGACCTCCGGTTCGACCTCGCGAACGGCGACTCGCCGACCGGCTACCCGATCGCGGGCACGACCTGGATCATCGTCTACAAGGACCTCTCGAAGGTCCTCAAGACCCAGGACCGGGCGAACGCCCTCGTCGACTTCCTGTGGTGGGCGATCCACGACGGCCAGCAGGATGCCGCGCCGCTCTTCTACGGCTCGATCCCCGCGTCGCTCCTCGCCCAGGACGAGGCGGCCGTCCGATCGATCAACTGGGCCGGGACGCCGCTCCTGCCCTGACCCCGCTCTCTCCTCCCTCCGCCGCCTCGGGCACGCTCGAACGCCCGGGGCGGCGGTCACTCGCGGAGCACCTGATTGACGAGCCCTCCCGCTGACACCCGCCACCTCACGTCGCCGTTGAACCCGCTCGCCAGGCGCGGCCGGGTCACCGGCGACTCGGTGTTCCGGCTGGCGTGCATCGTGGCCACCGGCCTCGCCCTGGTCCTCGTCGGCCTGATGATCTCGGAGAGCGTCCAGACGACGCTGCCGGTCCTCGCCAAGTTCGGCGTCGTCGGCTTCGTGACCGGCCAGCGCTGGTCGCCGTCGTTCGAGATCTACGGCGCCCTGCCCGTTCATCTACGGGACGCTCCTGACGAGCCTGCATCGCGCTCATCGTCGCGGTCCCGGTGGCCGTGGGGTCGCCCTCCTCGTGACCGAGCTGCTGCCCGCCCGGATCGCCGGCCCGGTGGCGGTGATCGTCGACCTGCTGGCCGCCGTGCCGTCGGTCGTGTGGGGCCTGTGGGGCCTCCTCGTCCTGGTCCCGTTCATCCGGCCGATCGAGAAGGGCGTCGCCGACAGCGTCGGCCGGGTCGTGCCGTTCCTCGGCCCGCCGACGCCCGGGCCGAGCTACTTCGCGGCCGGGGTGATCGTCGCCTTCATGATCATCCCGATCATCGCCGCGGTGACCCGCGAGGTGTTCTCGGCCACGCCGCGGCTGCAGCGCGAGGCGGTGCTGGCGCTCGGCGGGACGCGCTGGGACGTCATCCGGCGGGTGGTGATCCCGATCGGCCGGACCGGCCTTCTCGCCGCGGTGATCCTCGGCCTCGCCCGGGCGATCGGCGAGACGATCGCGGTCACCCTCGTGATCGGCAATGCGCCGAAGATCGCCGGCTCGATCTTCGCCCCGGGCTTCACCCTGGCGAGCGTGATCGCCAACGAGTTCAACGAGGCGACCGAGGCGCTCCACCCGGAGGCGCTGATCGCGCTCGGCGTCGTCCTGCTCGTCATCGCCGTCGTCATCAACAGCGTCGGGCTCGTGATCCGGCGGCGGTTCGAGCTGGGAGCCGGCCGTGCTGGCTGACGCGCGGCTGGCCCTCCAGCCGACGAGCAGCGCCCGCCGGCTGCGCTCGCGGCTGGTCCTCGTCCTGGCGGCGGCCGCGTTCGTCGTCGCCCTGATCCCGCTCGTCGCGGTCGGGTCCTACATCGTGAGCCAGGGAATCGGGGTGATCCGCCCGGAGTTCTTCCTCGAGGACCCGCCGGGCGACCTGAGCCAGGTCGGCGGGGGCATCCGCAACGCGATCACCGGGACGCTCGAGATGACCGGCCTGGCGACCCTCATCGCCCTGCCGATCGGGCTGCTGATCGCGATCTTCAACGCCGAGATCGGCGGCCGGCCGGCAACGGCGGTCCGCTTCGTGATCGACGTCCTCGCCGGGCTGCCGTCGATCGTCGTCGGGATCTTCGTCTACGAGCTCGTCGTCGTCGCCCAGGGCCACTTCTCGGGGCTGGCGGGGGCCGCGGCGCTCGCGCTGATCATGCTCCCGATCATCGTCGTCTCGACCGAGGAGATGCTCCGCCTCACGCCGCGGCCCGATCGCCGAGGGCGTCCGCGCCCTCGGCCTGAGCCGCTGGCGGTCCTTCACCGCGGTCTTCCTGCCGACGGCCCTGTCCGGGCATCTTCACCGGCGTATTGCTCGCGGTCTCGCGGGCCATCGGCGAGACGGCGCCGCTCCTCTTCACCGCGCTCGGCAACAACTTCTTCACCGCCGACCTCGGGGAGCCGATGCAGGGGCTGCCGCTCCTGATCTATCGGAACGCGCTGAACTCGGCCTTCCCGGCGGCCCGCGACCGGGCGATGGGCGCCGCCCTCGTCCTGGTCGGGATCGTCCTGCTGTTCAACCTGCTCGGGCGATGGCTCGTCGGCCGTCGCCGACCCGGCCGCTGATGAGCGCATCATTCGATCGAAAGGACACGATGGTCACGACCGAGCTGCCCCCTCCCCGACCGCTCCGGCGCCCGCCTCCGCGGCGTCCGCCGTCCCATCGCCCGACCCGGCGCCCGTCGCGTCCGACGTCGTCGAGCTCCGCCGACGTCGACGCCTTCTACGGCCCCCGGCGGGTCGTCCGCGACGTGTCGCTCGGGATCCGCGAGCACGCGATCACCGCGATCATCGGGCCGTCCGGGCAGCGGCAAGTCGACGCTCCTGCGCTGCATCAACCGGATGCACGAGGTCGTTCCCGGAGCCCGGGCGACGGGCCGGATCGCCTACCGCGGGATCGACTCTACGGCCGGGACGTCGAGCCCGCGGCGGTCCGCCGCGCGATCGGGATGGTCTTCCAGCAGCCGAACCCGTTCCCGACGATGTCGATCCACGACAACGTGGCGGCACCGGCCCGGTTCAACGGCCTCGTCCAGCGGCAAGGCCGAGGAGCGCGACCTGGTGGAGCGCTGCCTCCGCCAGGCGGCGCTCTGGGACGAGGTGAAGGACAAGCTCCACCAGGGCGGCACGTCGCTGTCCGGTGGCCAGCAGCAGCGGCTGTGCATCGCCCGGGCCCTCGCCCTCGCCCCGGACGTCCTGCTGATGGACGAGCCGTGCTCGGCGCTCGACCCGGTCGCGACGCTCCAGATCGAGCAGCTGATGATGGAGCTCCGGGCCGACTACACGATCGTGATCGTGACCCACAACATGCAGCAGGCGTCGCGGGTGAGCGACTGGACGGCGTTCTTCACGATGGGCGAGGACCGCGCCGGCTATCTCGTCGAGATGGCCGAGACGAGCCAGATCTTCACGAACCCGAGGCACCAGCTGACCGAGGACTACGTGTCGGGACGGTTCGGATGAGCGAGCACGAGACGAGCGGCCGGGACGCGTCGGGGGACGCGATCCACGCCCAGGTCGACGACATCCTCGAGCGGGCCGGAGACGGCCGGACGCCGGCCCAGCCGCTCGCGGCCGGCGGCGTCGCCGCGGGCGGCGTCGTGAACCCGCGGCGCGAGATGCTCGACAACGAGATGCGCGAGATCAAGGACGACGTCCTGCGGATGGGCTCCTACGTCGAGGAGTCGATCCGGGCGGCGATCTCGGCCCTGGACGCCCATGACGCCGCGGCGGCGACGGCGGTGATCGTCGCCGACGGCCGGATCAACGAGATGCAGCGGGAGGTCTCGGGCCTGATCACGCGGACGATCGCGACCCAGTCGCCGGTCGCCCGCGACCTCCGCTTCCTCCTGTCGCTCGATCACGTCGGGTACGAGCTGGAGCGGATGGGCGATCACGCCGCTTCGGTCGCCAAGCAGGTCCGCAAGCTCGCCCCGCACCCGCCGCTCAAGCGCTACGTCGACCTGCCCGCGATGGGCGAGCTCGCGGCGACGCTCGTCGGCGAGATCCTGCGGGCCCTCGTCGACGTCGACGTCGACGCCGCCCGCGCCGTCGCCGCCCGGGACGACGAGATCGACGTCCTCTACCACCGGACGTTCGACGAGGTCGTCGCCCTGATGCGGGCCGACCCCGACAACGTCGAGCGCGGGACGCGGATCCTGTTCGCGTCCCACTACATCGAGCGGATCGGCGACCGGGTCACGAACATCGCCGAGGACGTCGTGTTCCTGGCCAGCGGCGAGATCGAGGACCTGAACCCGTGACCGGCGACGACCGACCGCCGATCCGGGTGCTGTTCGTCTGCACCGGCAACTCCGCCCGGTCGATCCTCGCCGAGGCCCTCCTCCGCCACGTCGGCGGGCGGGCGTTCGAGGCGCGCTCGGCCGGGACGCACCCGTCCGGCGTTCATCCGTTCGCCGAGCGCGTCCTGGCGGACGCCGGGATCCCCCACGACGGGCTCCGCTCGAAGCCGATCTCGGAGGTCGCCGCGGAACGGTTCGACTACGTGATCACCCTGTGCGACGACGCCCGGGCGATCTGCCCGGTCTTCCCCGGCGCGGACCAGTCGCTCCACTGGGGCTACACGGACCCGTCGTCGGTCCCGGGCTCCGACGACGAGCGGCTGGCCGCGTTCCGGTCCGTCCTCACCCTCCTCGCCGAGCGGATCCGCCAGTTCGTGCTCATCGCCGGACGGACGACGACCGTCGGAGTAGCCTGAGCGGATGACCGACGTCGCCGCCCCGGCCGTCCGGATCCTCGTCCTGTGCACGGGCAACAGCTGCCGCTCGATCATGGCCGAGGCCCTGTTCCGCGAGCTCGGCGGTGACCGGGTCGCCGTCGAATCCGCCGGCAGCCGGCCGGCCGGCGCGGTCAACCCGCGGACGATCCAGGTCCTCGACGAGGCCGGGATCGGGCATGGCTGGGCTCGCTCGAAGTCGATGACCGAGTTCCTCGACCGGGAGTTCGACCACGTCCTGACCGTCTGCGACGACGCCGCGGAGGCCTGCCCCGTCTTCCCCGGTCCGGCGGTCCGGACCCACTGGAGCATCCCCGACCCGGCCGTGGCCGGCGGCACCGACGAGGAGCAGCTCGCGGTCTACCGGGCGACCCTGGCCGACCTCCGCGGGCGGATCGCCGGGTTCCTCGCCGCGCTCGGGACGTGAGCCCGTCCGGGCGCCGGCCCGACCTCCGCCTCCATCTCCTCCGCCACGCCGACGCCGGCGATCCCGAGGCCTGGGCGGGCGACGACGCGGCCCGGCCGCTCAGCGAGAAGGGCGAGCTCCAGGCCGAGCGGCTCGGCGCGTTCCTGGCCGAGGTCGGGTTCCTGCCCGACGCGGTCGTCAGCTCGCCGAAGACCAGGGCGCGCCAGACGGCCGACATCGTGGCGACGGCGCTCGGCGTGGCGGTCCGGATCGACGAGCGGCTCGGCGGGGGCCTGGATCCGGCCGCGGTCGACGCGATCCTGGCCGCCGCTGGCGACCCCGGCCGGCCCGTCCTCGTCGGCCACGACCCCGAGTTCAGCGAGCTCCTCGGCTGGCTCGCCGGCGCCGACGGGCTGACGATGAAGAAGGGGGCCATTGCCCGGGTCGACGTGCGGGGGACGGTCGCCGGCGGCCGCGGGACGCTGCGCTGGCTCGTCCCGCCGGATCTCCTCGCGCGGAGACGCGACGAAGGCGACCTCGGACCCGGCCGTTCGTGACGGACGGCACGCTGCCCCGCGCGGCCGACCGGGCGACGCTCGATCGGTGCCGCCCGTGAACGTCAGCGCCCGGAGCCGCCCCGCGACCGCCGTCGCAGCCGATCGATGACCCGGTTCCTCGTCCGTCTCGAGGACTTCCGCCTCCTGCCGTTCTTCGTCGTCTTCAGCATGGCGGCGGGGATCCTGGTCGGGAACGCCCTGGCGATCTCGGACTTCGCGCTGACGCCGCCGATCGACGCGTTGAAGGCGATCGCCGGCGGGACGTTCGAGCCGACCGTCGCCGGCCTGATCTCGCTGGGGGTCCCGATCGGGCTGTTCGCGATGATGTACCCGGCGATGACGAACGTCCGCCTCGGCGAGGTCGGCGCGGCGTTCCGCTCGCCGCGTCAGCTCGGCGTCGTCCTCGCCTTCAACTACCTCGTCGCGCCGTTCGTGATGCTGGCCCTGGCGAACATCTTCGTGACCGACCCCGAGCTCCACACGGGCCTCGTCCTCTACGGCCTCGCCCCGTGCATCGCGATGGTGATCATCTTCACGTTCCTGGCCAAGGGCAACACGCCGATGGCCCTCGTCTTCGTCGCCCTGAACTCGGTCGCCCAGATGATCCTGATCCCGGTCTACGCCAGCGTGCTGATCGGCTCCGTCAGCTTCGACGTCTCCGTCGTCGCCCAGAGCGTCGTCCTGTACCTCGGCCTGCCGCTCGTCCTCGGGGTCGCGACGCGGATCCTCGTGACCCGGCGCCGCGGCGAGGCCGGCATGGAGGCCCTGAAGCCGGCCCTCAACGGGCTGTCGATCCTCGGGCTGCTCTTCACCCTGATCGTGATGTTCGCCCTGAAGGGCGACCTGATCCTGCGCCGGCCGGCGATCGTCGTCGAGATGGCGATCCCGATGACCCTGTTCTTCGGGCTGATGTTCTTCGCGGTCCTGCTGGTCGGCTGGCGGCTCGGGTTCCCCTACCGCGACGCGGTTGCGGTCGCCTTCAACGCGACGGGCCGCGACTTCGAGATCGCGATCGCCATCGCGATCACGGCGTTCTCGCCGACCGTGGCACTGGCGACGGTCGTCGGGCCGCTGATCGAGGTGCCCGTGATGCTGTTCCTCGTCTGGGCGGCAATGCGCCTCGCGCCGCGCCTGTTCGGCGTCCGGGCCCTGCCCGTCGTCGGCGGCGGGGTGGCCCTGCCAGATCCGGACCGCCCCTGATCGACAGGCGGGCGGGCGGGCGACCCGGCCGCGGGCGCGGGATCGTCAGCGAGCCGCGGGCCGGGTCCCCGGGGTGACCGGCGGCCGGAGCGCCCCGACCGGGATGAGCTGGGGCGAGCCGGCGAGCTCGCCGGCGATCGCCCGGAGGCGCTCGGCGGCGGCCGGCATGAGGCGGTAGAAGATCGACGTCCCCCGCCGCTCGGCCTCGATCACGCCCGCCTCCTTGAGGATCCGGAGGTGGTGCGACACCGTCGGCTGGCGGACGTCGCAGCAGGTCGTGAAGTCACAGGCGCAGACCGTTCCGGCCGCCGTCAGCTCGCGGACGATCGACAGGCGGGAGGGGTGGCCGAGGGCCTGGAGGAGCTGGACGTCGGGGTCGATCAGGGTCGTCTTCGAGCGCGGCATGCCGCCAGTGTATCGACGAACATCTATATTGACAAGTATCAATATCAGGCCCTAGGATGCGACCGTCACGTCGAAAGGAGACGCATCCCATGGACACCAACATCGCCGCCTGGATGATCGCCGGGGGCCCGCGCCTGGAAGACGCCCACGCGCAGCGCGATCGCGAGCAGCTCCACGCGTTCCGGGAGAGCCAGCGGGTCGAGCGCCCGAGCCTGCTCGAGCGGATCCGCGGGTTGTCGCGGCCACGCCGGGACGAGGCCGACCTCGTCTGCTGCCCCGCCTGAACCGAACCGGCGCCGCGCCGCCGACCGAGGAGGACACCGATGCTCGACCAGGGAGCCGTCGCGAGTGAGGCGACCGTCGCAGACCAGGACCGGATCCACGACGAGGTCCGGGCCCGCTACGCCGACGCCGCCAAGGCCGTCGAGCGGCGGCGCGCCGACTCGGCCGCGCAGGCATCCTGCTGCGGGGCCGAGGGGACGCCGGTCTTCGGCGAGATCCTCTACGACGCCCTGGAGCGGGCCGAGCTGCCCGAGGCGGCCGTCCTCGCCAGCCTCGGCTGCGGTAACCCGACCGCGGTCGCCGAGCTCCGGCCCGGCGAGCGGGTCCTCGATCTCGGGTCGGGCGGCGGGATCGACGTCCTCCTGTCCGCCAGGCGGGTCGGCCCCGGCGGGCGCGCGATCGGCCTGGACATGACCGACGAGATGCTCGACCTCGCCCGCCGCAACGCGGCGGAGGCCGGGGCCGACAACGTCGAGTTCGTCCGGGGCACGATCGAGTCGATCCCGCTGCCCTCGGCCTCGATCGACGTCGTGATCTCGAACTGCGTGATCAACCTCGCGGCCGACAAGGCCGCGGTCTTCGCCGAGATCGCCCGCGTCCTGCGACCCGGCGGACGGGTCGGCGTGAGCGACGTCGTCGCCGACGACGACCTGAGCCCCGCCGAGCGGGCCGGGCGCGGCACCTTCAGCGGCTGCATCGCCGGCGCCCTGTCGTTCGCCGAGTACCGCGCCGGGCTGGCCGCGGTCGGCCTCGTCGACGTCTCGATCGAGCCGACCCACGCCGTGGCGGACGGACTCCACGGGGCGATCATCAAGGCGACCCGGCCGCTCGAGGCGCCCGACCGCCTGCCGGCGATGCCGGTCCTGCCGCGGGCGATCGCGCTGCTCGACGCGTCGGCCGACGGCTGCGGTTGCGGCAGCGGGGGCTGCTGCTGAGCGCCGAGCTTCGCGCGCCGGCGTCGATGCGACGGATGTCCATCCCGCTGTCGACTGGCGTCGATGTCGACCGCTCGGGGCGGCGCCTAGGGTGGCGTTGAAGCACCCGAACCCGAGGTCCTGTCCGCCATGACTCCGATCGCCGCCTACTACGTGATGGTCGTCACCGACCACGAGCGCGAGGTCCACGCGGCGCGCCACGACGTCGTCGTCGCCCGCCCCTCGCGGTTCGCCCGCGTCGTCGCCGCCCTCGAGACCCTCGTCCGCCTCGGCCGGCCCTCGCTCGCCCCGGCCGCCTGACCGGGCGGGATCGCCGGCCGAGTCCCGCCGGCTCCGCTAGTCGCCCGCGCTGACCGGGAACGGCAGCGCGATCGGGTCGCTCGCGACGCGGCTCCGCCCCTCGGCGTCGAACCGGTCGAGGCCCAGGTCGGTCACGTCGACGAGGCCGGTCCGGCCGTCGATCGCGAGGTCGGCGGCGGCTCGGGCGATCGCCGGGCCCCACATCATCCCGTGGCCGCCGGCCGAGGCCACCGTCAGGCCGTCGACCGCGGCACCGGTCTCGCCCAGGCCCGGCCCGATGATCGGCAGGTGGTCCGGGGTGAAGTCGATCGTCGCCGCCCAGATCCTGCGCAGGGCGAGATCACGCGTGGCCGGGACGAACCCGGCGAGACGCGCCCGCATCGCCTCGTACATCGCCCAGTCCACGGCGCGGGCCTCGCCGGGGCGCTCGTTGGGATCGCTCCAGCCGAACAGGAGCCCGCCCTCCTCCAGCCGCCAGTACAGCCCGGCGCCGATGTCGAAGACCATCGGCTGGCGCTCGACGGCGAACGCCTCGTCCGGCTCGAGGACCGCGACCGTGTGGCGGACGGCGCCGGCCGGGATCCGGATCCCGGCCGCCGAGCCGACCGCCCGCAGTCCCGGGCCACCGGTCAGGATCACCCGGCCTGTCGCGATCGGGCCGGCGCTCGTCTCGACCCCGACCACCCGCCGGCGGCCGCCCGGCCCGGGCTCCGTGCGCAGGCCGACGAACGCCGTCTGCTCGCGCAGCTCGACGCCGGCCCGCTGCATGGCGAGTGAGTACGCCCGGACGTTGCGCGGCGGGTCGATGTGGCCGTCGGTCTCGAGGAAGCTGCCGCCGCGGTGGCCCGTCGGCGCGAGGGTCGGGTTGATCGCCGCCGCCTCGGCCGGCGTCAGCCAGCGGACCGGCAGGCCCTTCGTCTGCTGCATCGCGACCCGCGCCCGGCCCGCCCGCTCGTCCTCGGCGGTCACGGCAAGGATCAGGTAGCCCAGCTCGCGGAAGCCGGAGTCGGTGCCGATCTCGGCGGCCTGGCGGCGATAGAAGTCGATCGACCAGCGGCCGAGGGCCACCGTCGCCGGCGTCCCGCCCTGGGCCCGGACGATCCCGGCGGCGCGGCTGCTGGCACCCTGGCCGGCCAGGCCGCGTTCGAGGACGACGACGCGGCCGACGCCGGACGTCGCGGCGAACCAGCTCGCCCAGCCGCCGATGGTCCCGGCCCCGACGACGACGAGGTCGGCCCGGTCGATGTCGCCCATCGGCCGGAGGATAGGCCGGAGGTCCCCGGCCCGGGAATGGCGCGTCGCGTCGCGTGCGCCGGCAGCGCTGCCGGGCGGGTCGGGCGCCGCCGGCTCGGGGCTAGCCGTCCAGCGCGGCCGCCTCGACGCAGACCGCGGCGACCCCGAGGAGCTCGAGTCGGACGAACGTCGGACGGCGGCGGACGGTCCACGCCGCGACCTCGAGGTCTGCGGCCCGGGCGCGGGCGACGGCGGCCGCGTCGAGGGCGTGCCACTCGACCGAGATCCCGCGGCATTCGAGCTCGACCGCGGTCGCGATCGTGGCCGGGCCGGCATCGACGACGTTGAGCCAGCGCGGCCAGGTCGGGGCGAGCCCGGCGATCCGCTCCAGGGCGGCCGGCTCGAACGACGAGACGACGGCCCGCTCGAGGCCCGGCCCGCGGCCGGCGACCAGCGCCTCGAACGCGCCGCGCCCCGGGTCCCCCTTGAGCTCGACGTCGAGGAACGCGCGGCGCGGGATCGCGACGAGGACGGCCTCGAGGGTCGGCACGCCGATCGCCTCGAGCTCGTCCGCGGTCAGCTCGTCGATCCGGCGGTCGAGGCCGTGGACCCGCTTCAATGTGTCATCGTGGTAGCACACGGCCACGCCGCCCCGCGCCGCCCGGACGTCGAACTCGAGACCGTCGCAGCCGTCGATCGCGAGGGCCGCGGCGAACGCCGGGAGCGTGTTCTCGGGAGCCCGCCGCCAGTCGCCGCGGTGGGCGAGGCGGAGCGTCCGCCGGGCGATGCCGGGATGCGCGTCGGGCGGGGCGGCCATCGTCAGCCGACGATCAGCCGGGCGCTCAGCCCGAGATGGTCCGACGGGTACAGGCCCGGGTCGCCGACCGCCGGGCGGTCGAAGGCGAGACCGCACGCCTCGACCGCGACCGCCCCGCGGACCCAGATGTAGTCGAGGCAGCCGGGGGGCCCGTCGGTGTCGATCGCCGGCCCGGACAGGCCCGATGGCCAGGTGACGTCGGGTTCGCGGCCATTCGCCTCGAGGTGCGCCGAGCGGAACCCGGCCGCCTGCATCCGGGCGTAGGCCGGCTCGATCGGCTCGGCGTTGAAGTCGCCGACGACGACGACCGCGTCGGTCGGCGGTGCGCCGGCCAGCCAGTCGACCAGGCGGCCGGCCTGCTCGTCGCGGGCCGCCTCGTCAGCGGGGACGTGATGGAGGTGGGTGACGACGGCGAGCACGGTCGCGCCGCCGGCCAGGGCGACCCGCGCCCGAACGGCGGAACGGGCCAGGTCCAGGTCGAGGCGGTCGGGGCCGGCGGCGGCGAGCGGCTCCCTGACGAGCAGCGCGTTGCCGTACTCGGGCCGGCCGGCCCAGCCCCGGGTCGACTCGTAGCGGCCGCGGCCGGCGGCGCCGATCAGGCGATCCTGCTGGAGGACGTAGACCACCTCCTGGAGGCCGAGGAGGTCCGGCTGGAGCGCGGCCATGTCGGCCAGGAGCAGCGGCAGGCGCTCGTCCCAGCGGTCGGCAAGGTTGCGGATGTTCAGCGTGGCGACGTGCAGGCGATCCATCCTCGAAGTGTGCCCGGTTCGGGGACGGCCGGGGACGGCGGATCGATCGCCGCGGCGCGTCGCCTCGACGGGTCGCCGAAGCCAGCCTCCCGCTGCTAGCCGTCGGGCGTCGCGGCCTCCGCCCCGACCGTGGGGGCGATCGGCAGGGCGACCGTGAACGTCGATCCCCTCCCCTCCGCCGACTCGACCCGGATCTTCCCGCCGTGCTGCTCGATCACGTGCCGGGCGATCGCCAGCCCGAGACCCGTCCCGCCGCCGCGGACCCGGACCCGATCCACCTTGTAGAAGCGCTCGAAGATCCGCGCCTGGTCGGCCGGCGAGATCCCGACGCCGTGGTCCTCGACGGTCAGGTGGACCTCGCCGCCGACCGCCCGGACGGCGACCCGCACCTCGGCGGCGTCGGGCTCTCCGCCGGGCGCGGAGCCGAGCTCACCGCCGTCGGCCGCCGCGGCCGCCCCGCTCGCGCCCTCGAGGCGATCCTCGGACCGGCCGAACTTCAGGGCGTTGTGGACGAGGTTCACCACGACCTGGCCGAGCCGGGCCTCGTCGCCGCGGATCGGAGGAACGCGCGCCGGCACGTCCACGACGAGGCGCAGGCCCTGGCGCTCGGCGAACAGGCGGAGGCGCTCCGCGGCGTCCCCGGCGATCCGCCCGAGATCGACGTCGTCGAGGAGGACGAGCGGCCCGCCGCCCTCGATCCGGGCGAGGTCGAGGAGCTCGTTCACCATCTGGACGAGATGGCCGGTCTCGAGCTCGATCTTGGCGATCCGCTCGCGCATCCGCGACGGGATCTCCGACCCGGCCGCGTCGGCCTCGCGGGCGAGCGTCTCGGCGAGGAGGCTGACCGTCGAGAGCGGCGTCCGGAGCTCGTGCGAGAGGTTGTCGACGAACTCGGTCCGGATCTGCTGGAGTCGGCGGAGCTCCGACACGTCCTCGAGAACGACCCACACGCCGCGGATCGGGGAGCGCCGGGCGCGGACGACGAGGATCGGTCCGTCCGGCCCGCTCAGGCGAAACTCGCCGGAGGCCGCGTTGCCGGCCCGGGCGGCCTCGATCAGCTCCTCGACCCGCCCGTCGAGGAAGGCCTCGAGCGCCGTCCGCCCGGCGAGGGTCCGGGGCGGGCGGCGGAGGAAGATGTGGGCGGCGGCGTTGGCGAGCTCGACGATCCCGCGGTCGTCGAGTCGGACGATCCCGACCCCCATGAGATCGGCCAGGTACGACGCGTTGCGGACCTGCTGGTCGAGCTCGAACTCGGACGCGTCGAGCCGATCGCGGATACGGCGGACGAGGGTCGGCAGATCGGCCGACGGGTCGTCGTCGACGATTCCGCTCGGGCCCGGCCGGGCGGGCGGCGCCGCGGCGCCGGGCGCGGCGCCCGGGCCGCCGGATCCGGACGTTGCGACGAGCTCGCTCCGGGTGAGCGCCGCCCGCGTCGCCTCAAGCTCGCGATCGCGATCGAGAGCGATCCCGATCGCGACGGCAAGGGCGATCGCGAGCAGGCCGACGAAGCCGACGAAGATCCAGTCCATCGCGCCGAGCATCGCACAGGCGGGCCACGGCCGGGGTACCCTGAAGCGGTCCCCGGGCGCCGTCGGATGACCGCCGTCCGTCGGCCCATCGCGAGCCCCGACCGCCGCCGAATCCGGCGCCGACCGCCGCCATCTCCGTCCGGAGGAACCCTCGTTGCGTCTCCAGCTGATCCCCCGTGACGTTCACTTCTTCGACATGTTCGTCGAGGACGCCGCCAACGTCCTCGCCGGCGCCCGGCTCCTCGAGGCCATGCTCCGGACCTACGACCAGCCCGAGGCCAGGGCGGCGGAGATCCGCGATCTCGAGCACCGCGGCGACGAGATCAGCCACGAGATCGGCCACCGGCTGGAGGCGACGTTCGTCACCCCGTTCGACCGCGAGGAGATCTACGCGCTGATCAGCGGCCTGGACGACGTCCTCGACTTCATCGAGGAGGCAGCCGACACGTTCGTCCTGTACCGGATCGAGGCGCCGACCGCGACCGCGGTGGAGCAGGCGGCGATCATCGTCAAGCAGGCCGAGCTGCTCCACGACGCCCTCGCCCACCTCAAGAGCTTCAAGGGTCTCGACCGCTACTGGATCGAGGTCCATCGCCTGGAGAACGAGGGGGACCGGATCGTCCGGGCGGCCATCGCCGGGCTGTTCATCGACGAGAAGGACCCCGTCAACCTCGTCAAGTGGAAGGACATCTACGGCCTGCTCGAGGAGACGATCGACAAGGCCGAGGACGTCGCCAACATCATCGAGCGGATCACGATCAAGCACGCCTGACGGGCGGCTGAACCCGGGACCCGCCGGCTCCGTATCCCCTGACCGACGATGCCAAGCGCCCACCGCCGACGACCGCCTGCCGGGCCGCTCCACGTGCTCGGCGTGGTCGTCGTCATCGCGCTCCTTGTCGGCGGCTGCGGCACGAGCGATCCGCTGCCGTCGGGGGGCGCCGGCTCGCCCGCCGTCGATGGCCCGTCGCCGACGCTCGGCCTGACCTCGAGGCTCGCCGAGTTCGAGGGCCGCCTGCGGGAGGCGACCGCCGCCGAGGGGACGCTCGTCCAGAAGCTCGCGGCCGCCAGCGTGGGCACGGCCGCGGACATGCGGCGGGCCGTCGCCCAGATGCGCGACTGGGTGGCGTCGCAGCGCGCCTGGCTCGCCGACCACCCGGCCGAGCCGTGCTACGACGCCGCCGCCACAAAGCTCGAGGCCGCCCTGGCGGCGATGACCAGCGCCGCCGACCAGTCCGCGGCCATCTCCAGCGTCGCGTCCCCGGGCCCGTCCGATGACGCGGCCGGGGCGGCCGCCGCGCAGTCGCTCCAGGATGCGGCGCAGGCCCTCGTCGACGCCGCGGCCCTGGCGAAGACCGACCGCCCGAACTGCCGCTAGGACCGGCCGCCGCGCCTCCGGTGCCGTTCACGGGCCGGACAGCCGAACGCCCCGGGCGGTGCCCGGGGCGTTCGTGGCGAGGAGGAGCGGTTCAGCGCTCCCGCGTCAGCCCTGAGCGTCAGCCCTTGGGCGTCAGCCAGACGCGGTAGTCGCGGATGTCCTGCGGCGTGCCGTCCTTGGCCGACAGGTCGTAGACCCGCAGGATTCCGTACTGCGCCTTGCTCACGGTGTACGGGATCGAGACGTCGAAGGTCCCGCGGCAACCCGTTCCACAGGTCGCCATCGCCTGCTCGTCGGCGACGGTCTTGCCGCTGCCGTCGAGGATCGCGATCCGGAAGGTCGCCTCGAACACGTTGGCCGTGCCGGTCACGTGGGCGGGATTGCCGATCGCGGCGTTGAACGCCGGGCGGTCGACCCAGATCGCGGGCAGGAGGTCGATGTAGTCGGTCCGGGTGACGGGCTTGTCGAGGACGACGCCCTCGCTGCTGAACACGGTCTTCGTGACGCCCTCGATCTGGAAGACCACGGACTTCACGGTCGGGAACTGGGTCAGCGTGTAGACCATCTGGCCGAGCCGGGTGAGGACGGACGCGCTGCCGCCGCCGGATTCGAACTCCGCCGACAGGTCGACGGTGGCGACGCCGCCCGCGATCGACAGTCCCAGGAGCTGGGAGCCGTCCGGGACCGAGGTCGTGATCGAGCGGGCCGCCTCGGCCGCCGTCGGGCCGGCGAGGAGGGCGTTGACCGCGGCGGTCGCGACGGACTTCGTGCCGGGAATCTCGCGGAGGACCGCGACGAGGCCCTCGGCGTCGGGCAGGCCGCCGAGCCAGAAGTAGGCCCGGACGATCGTGGTGCCCGACGGGCTGGGAGAGGTGGACGGGGTCGGGCTCGTGCCCGGCTCGGCCGAATCGGTTGGCTCGTCCGAGGGCTGGGTCGTCGGCTCGTCCGAGGGAGCCGGCGTGACGTCCGGGCTGCCCTGGTCGACTGAGGCGTCGGGCGAGGGCGAGGCGACCGGGACGCTGCCAAGCGGGCCGGTGGCGCCGCCGCACGCGCCGACGAGCGCGACGCTGGCAAGCAGGATGGCGACGAGGCTGGAGGTGCGGTGGCGATTCATGGTCGGGCCCTCCGGGCGGTGCGGTTCATCGACCATGAGCGTCGCGCTCCGGGATCGCCATCGGATCGCCGTCGGGTAACCGTTGGGTCACGGGCAGGGCGAGCTCGATCTCGAGCCCGCCGCCGTCGCGGTTCCGCGCCCGGAGGCGGCCGCCGAGGAGCGCCGCGTGCTCGGCGGCGATCGCCAGGCCGAGGCCGCTCCCGCCACGGCGGCTGGGGTCGGCCATGTAGAAGCGCTCGAAGATCCGGCCGAGGCGATCGGCCGGGACGCCCGGCCCGCGGTCGAGGACGGCGATGCGGACCTCGTCGATGGTCGCCCGGAGGCGGACGACGACGAGGGCTCCGGGAGCGTGCTCGCGGGCGTTGTCGAGGAGGTTGCCGAGGATCCGCTCGAGCCGCCGCGGGTCCGTCTCGACGACGACCGGGTCCGGCGGGAGCTCGAGCACGGCATCGCGATGGCGGGCGCCGGCAACGTCGCGGATCAGCCGGCCGAGATCGATCGGGCGGAGGCGGACCTCCTCGCCCGCCGCGTCGAAGCGCGACAGCTCCATCAGGTCCTCGACGAGCGCCCGGAGCCGGCCGATGTCGTGGACGACGAGCTCGCCCGTCCGGCGCGCGTCCGGCGGGAGCGCGTCGAGGTGGCCGCCGAGGAGCGACGCCTCGGCGACGAGCGCCGCGACCGGCGTCCGGAGCTCGTGGGCGACGTCGGCGACGAACCGCCGGTTCTGGGTCTGGGCCTCCTCGAGCCGGACGATCGTGTCCTCGAGCGAGTCGGCCATCCGGTTGAAGCGATCTGCCCAGACGCCGAACTCGTCGGTGGAGGTCACCGGTACCCGGGCGGACAGGTCGCCGCGCTCGATCCGGAAGGCTGCCCGGCTCGCCTCGTCGACGGGCGCCAGCACCCCCCGGGCGACGACCCGGGCGGCGACGACCGCCACGATCGCGAGGACGAGGGCGCCAACGCCGAGAGCGAGGCGCAGCTGGTCGAGGGCCTGGGCGATCGCGGAGACGTCGTGGAAGAAGTAGATCTCCGGGCCGGTCCCGCCGGACCGGCCGCCGATGACCAGGCTCGGCCGGCCCGCGACGGTCTGCCACGAGTAGGCGATCTGGCCCTGGTCGACGAAGTCGCGGACCGCGGCCGGGATCGTCTCGAGGTTGCCCTTCAGGGTGCTCGGCTCGTACCACGGCTCGCCCCCGGTCGGGACGATGATCGTCGGCAGGGCCCGGAACTGGAAGTCGGCGGCGAGGGCCGCGATCTTCTCCTCAGTCGGCGGGTTGTCGAGGCGGGTCGGCGCCAGGACGGACAGGTCGAAGCGGGCCTGGTCGCGGGCGTCGTCGAGGGCCTGCTGGTGGAGCCGGGTGTCGACGAAGACGTAGGCCGCCACGCCGAGGACGATCGCGGTCAGGACGACGAGGAAGACGATCGTCGCGGTCAGCCGGGCGCGGACCCCGCGGAGCATCAGGCCGGACGGGGCGGGGCGGGCGGCAGCGCGCGCCCGGCTACCGGTGCGGCAAGGGGCGCAGCGCCGCGGATCGCGGCCATCAGCGGATTGCCTTGTAGCCCGCCCCGCGGACGGTCTGGATCAGCTCGGGCACGGCCGGGTCGGCCTCGACCTTGGCCCGCAGGCGCTGGATCGCGACGTCGACGAGGCGCGAGTCGCCGAGGTAGTCGTAGCCCCAGACCCGGTCGAGCAGGACGTCGCGCGAGAGGACCTGCCCGGCATGGCGGACGAGCTCCTGGAGGAGGTCGAACTCCGTCCGGGTCAGCGGGACGTCGGCGCCGTCGCGGGTCACGGTCCGGCCGGCCACATCGACGACGAGCGGTCCCAGCCGGAGCTCCGTCCCGGCCTCGCCGGCGGCGGCCCGCCGAAGTGCGGCCCGGATCCGGGCGATCAGCTCCGGCAGGTCGAAGGGCTTGCGGACGTAGTCGTCGGCACCCGCCTCGAGCCCGACGACGACGTCCATCGTGTCGCCTCGCGCGGTGAGCATCACGACCGGCACGGTCGAGGTCCGCCGGATCTGGCGGCAGACCTCGTAGCCGTCGAGTCGCGGCAGCATGATGTCGAGCAGCACGAGATCGCAGGGTTCGGCGCGGAAGCGCTCGAGACCCTCGACGCCGTCGCCGGCGGTCGTCACCGCGAAGCCGGCGGCGGCGAGCCCGATCGCGGTCACCTCGCGGATCGACGGGTCATCCTCGACGAGCAGGATCCGGGCGTCCAAGGCGCCTCCACCGGTGGTTGCCGATCGGTCGATCGGGGCCCGGCCCGAGGATAGCGCTCGGCGGGCCGTCCGGGACGCAAGGTCGGTCACGGTTCCGTCGCAGAGAGACCTCGATCAGTCGCGACGGTCCGCGCGCGCCAGCCGCTCGCCGGGGAGCGCCTGGAAGCCGCGCGGGCCGGGGCCCTGGGGGCGGCCGCCACCGGAGTGCCCGTCACCGGAGTGCCCGCCGGGACGGCCCTGGCCGCGCCCGCGGTCCTCGCGCGGGCGATCCGAGCGTCCGCGCTGGTCGCCGTTGCGATCCATCCGCTCGCCCCCCGCCCAGCCCTGACGCGAGCCCTGGCCGTTGCCGATGCCGACTCCGCCGGTCAGCGGTCGACGAGGGCCGCTCTGGCCGGGACGCGGGCCGCCGTTGTTCGGCCGGCCGCGGCGCGGGCCGGGGATGCCCCCGCCGCGATTGATCTCCGAGCCGGGCGCGCCCGGCCGCGGGCCGTCGCGACGCGGTGCCGGGCCACGATCGACGAACGGCGCGCCCGGATGGCGGATCGCTCCGCCGTTCGTGACGACCGGGCCGCGGTCACGATGGCCGGCCGCGCCACCGCGCTGGGCGACCGGGACCGGGCGCGGCCCCACGCCGCGCGCCGGGTTGGCGAATCGCGGCCCCGCCGACCGCTGGCGGATCGGCTCTGCCCGGATCGAGCGGTCCGGCTCGAAGCCCGGGATCACCTCGGTCGGGATCGGCCGGCGGAGGAGCTTCTCGATGTCGCGCAGGAGGGGCGCCTCGTCGACGCACACCAGCGAGATCGCGTCGCCGGTCTTCTCGGCTCGGCCGGTCCGGCCGATCCGGTGGACGTAGTCCTCGGGGACCATCGGCAGCTCGTAGTTCACGACGTGGGGCAGGTCCTCGATGTCGAGGCCGCGCGAGGCGACCTCGGTCGCGACGAGGATGCTCGCCCGGCCGGCCTTGAAGTCGTCGAGCGCCCGGACCCGCTGGCCCTGGCTCTTGTTGCCGTGGATCGCGGCGGCGTTGATCCCGTCCCGGCCGAGCTGCTCGGCGAGGCGGTTCGCGCCGTGCTTCGTGCGGGTGAAGACGAGCGCCTGCTCGATCCGGCCGGTCCGGATCAGGGTCGAGAGGAGCTCGCGCTTCCGCTCGCGGTCGACCGGGTGGACGACCTGGGTCACGAGCTCGGTCGCGGTGTTGCGGGGCGTGACCTGGACCATCGCCGGGTCGCGCAGGATCCCGCCGGCGAGCTGCCGGATCTCGTCCGAGAACGTCGCGCTGAAGAGGAGCGTCTGGCGCTCGGCGGGGAGCAGCGCGATGACCTTGCGGATGTCGCGGATGAAGCCCATGTCGAGCATCCGGTCGGCCTCGTCGAGGACGAGGATCTCGAGCCGGGAGAGGTCGATGTGGCGCTGCTCGATGTGGTCGAGGAGGCGGCCGGGGGTCGCCACGACGATCCCCGGTCCGGCCCGCAGGGCGCGGTTCTGCGGCTCGTAGCCGACGCCGCCGTAGATCGCCACGGAGCGGATCCGGCGATGGGCGCCGTAGGTCCGGACGCTCTCCTCGACCTGGAGGCAGAGCTCGCGGGTCGGGGTCAGGACGAGGGCCCGGATCGGCGGGCGGGCGGCGTCCCGCCGGTCCCGCTCGGCCTGGCGGGGATCGGGCGCTGCGCCGTCGGCCTTCCAGCCGGGCGTCCGCTCGCCGTTGAGGATCTGGAGCATCGGCAGGACGAACGCGGCCGTCTTGCCGGTGCCGGTCTGGGCGCCGGCGAGCAGGTCGCGGCGGGCGAGGACGAGCGGGATCGCCTCGCTCTGGACGGGGGTCGGCTCGGTGTAGCCCTGATCCGCGACGGCGCGGAGGAGCTCGGGCGTCAGCCCGAGGGCATCGAAGGACATGGGGTGCGGTGACTCCTGACGGGGCCCTCCCGCAGCGTGCGGGGCCCGGTCAGGGCACGGGTGGATCGGGATCAGCGGTTT
Source organism: uncultured Chloroflexia bacterium (assembly GCA_963710105.1). GTDB lineage: Bacteria > Chloroflexota > Limnocylindria > Limnocylindrales > CSP1-4 > CF-46. The sequence continues at coordinate 453,272 of CAVPYV010000001.1, read as the reverse complement.
GGGGACCGGGGCGCTGACCGGAGCGCCCATCGAACACGAGGAGGCCAGACTAGCCGATCCGGCGCGCTCGTGTCGAATGGGCGTTCGATTCGCGTGGCGGTCAGCGGCGGCGGGCCGCCTGGGGAGCCGCCGCCGGCGGGATCACGAGCGGGGCCCACGGCCCGGCCAGCCGCTCGACCTCGGCCGCCTTGAACCCGTGGCGGAGGACGAGGCCGTGCATCGCCCGGGCCAGCGAGCGCCGGGCGAACGCGGGAGTCGGATCCGGCAGGAGCGCGAGGGCATCGCGCTGGGCCAGGGCCGACGAGACGCGCAGGCCGTCGTCCTCGGTCGGCGTCAGGCCGCGCGGCCACGGCATCTCGGCCGGGACGCCGGTCCGCGGCGCCGAGGCGGCGATCCGCGCCCGCTCGGCTGGGGCGAGGGCGGCGACTCGCCCGATGGCGTCCGCCACCGCTGCGGTGTTCGGGCCGTATCGCGGCTGGTCGACGGCGGCCTGCCAGCCCCGCGTCAGGCGCTCGCGGACCCGCTCCCGGAAGGCGCCGGAGAGGTGCTCGTCGAGAAACGGCCCGAGGACGATCTCCTGGGCGAAGCCGACCGCCGCGTCGCGGGTCGCGGCATCCCAGCGACCGCGCGCCGGCAGCGCCTCCTGGATCATCGGCTCGAGCGTCTTCAGGGCGTCCTGGCGATCGGCCGGCAGGAACCGCGAGATCGTGGCGATGAACGCGATCGGCGCCGTCTCGGCGAGGGACAGCCGGTCGAGCTCGTCCTCGGTCAGACGCCGGATCCGGTCGACGTGGCGGGCGATCGCCTCGGCGGGCTCGATCGGACGGCGGACCTGGCGGACGATGCGGACCGTCGGGCGGGGCGGCTCGGCCCGCCGGCCGCCGGGCGCGCGGCGGCCAGGGCCGAAGGGGGACGTCACGGCCGCCCGTCGGGGATGGCGCTCGCGGTCGTAGCGCGAGCGGAGGTCCGGGTCGGACAGCCAGTCGTGGGCGACGTTGATCCGCTTGGCGAGCTGATCGGCGGCCGGCCCGGCGACGTCCGGGTGGTGCTGCTTCAGGAGCGCTCGCCAGGCGATCTCGACGGCCTCGAACGACGCGTCGACCGGCAGCTGGAGCCGGGCGTAGAGGTCGTCGGCGGGGAGCATCGGTCGCGGCGGCATCGCCGGACATCGTATCGGCCGCGCCGGGGAGCCGGCGACGGCGCCGCGGAATCAGTCGCCTCGGCCTCGCGGCTGTCAGCCGCGGGGGTCAGTCGCCGCGGATCAGCGCCTCGGCCTCCTCGATCGAGCGGGTCGAGCGCTCGCCGGTCGCGCGGTTGGTGACCTCGACCCCGCCGGCCGCGAGCGAGCGCGGCGAGACCGTCAGGATCCAGGGCATCCCGAGGAGCTCGGCGTCGGTGAACTTGACCCCCGGCGACTCGTCGCGATCGTCGTACAGGATGTTCCGCCAGTAGCCGGCCGCCTCGCCGGTCGCGTGCAGCCGCTCGGCGACCTCGGCGACGCGCGGATCCTTGTTCGCCCCGATCGCGACGAGGTGCGCGGCGTACGGCGCGACCTCGGCGGGCCAGACGATCCCCTTCTCGTCGTGGTGGTCCTCGACGACGACCGCCACGTTCCGCCCGACCCCGATCCCGTAGGAGCCCATGACGATCGGGTGCTCCCGGCCGTCCTCGCCGAGGTACGTCGCGCCGGCGGCGTCGCTGAACTTCGTGCCGAGCTTGAAGATGTTGCCGACCTCGATGCCGTTGCGGAGGATCACGGGCTTGCCGCAGGTCGGGCAGGGATCGCCCTCGCGGGCGTTCGTGATGTCGGCCGTCGTGTCGGCCGCGAAGTCGCGCCCGACGTTGACGTTCCGGTAGTGGAACCCCTCCCGGTTCGCGCCGGCGACGAGGTTCGGCGAGCGGGCGACGAGCTCGTCGACCACGACGACCGTGTCGTGGGCGCCGATCGGCGAGCCGTAGCCGGGCTCCATCCCGGCCGCCTTGATCTCCTCGGCGGTCGCCGGGCGCAGCCCCGTCGTCGCGCCGACGGCGTTCGACAGCTTCGTCTCGTTGACCTCGACATCGCCCCGGACGATCGAGGTGACGAGACGACCGTCGCCGGTGACGAAGAACGCGGCCTTGGCCGTCCGCGTCGCGGGGATGCCGAGATAGGCGGCGAGGCTCGCGATCGTCGTCGTGCCCGGCGTGGCGACCTCCTCGAGGGCGGCGGGCTCCTCCGCGGCGGCCACGGGATGCTCGATTCGGGCGACCTGGCGGTTGGCCGCGTAGCCGCACGCCTCGCATAGGACGAGGACGTCCTCGCCGGCGGGGTTGAGGACCATGAACTCGCGCGCCTCGGTCCCGCCCATGATCCCGACGTCGCTGTCGACGGCAACGGTCTTCAGCCCGAGCCGCTCGAACGTCCGGACGTAGGCGTCGTTCTGAAGCTGGTAGCTGACGTCGAGGCCGGCCGCGTCGCGGTCGCAGCTGTAGGCGTCCTTCATGACGAACTCACGGACCCGGATCAGGCCGGCCCGGGCACGCGGCTCGTCGCGCCACTTCGTCTGGAAGTGGTAGACCTGCATCGGCAGCTGGCGGTACGACTTCACGATGTCGGCGAGCAGGATCCCGACGACCTCCTCGTGGGTCATCGCGAGGACCATGTCGCGGCCGTTGCGGTCCTTGAACCGGGTCAGCTCCGCCCCGATCGCGTCGTACCGGCCGCTCGCCCGCCAGACGTCGGCCGGATGGACGACCGGCATCTCCATCTCCTGGCCGCCGATCCGGTCCTGCTCCTCGCGGATGATCTGCTCGACCCGGTCATTGACGCGCTTGCCGAGCGGCAGGAGCGAGTAGATCCCGGAGCCGAGCGGGCGGATGTAGCCGGCCCGCAGGAGGAGGCGGTGCGACGGCATCTCGACGTCGGCGGGATCGTCGCGGAGCGTGGTGAAGAAGAGATGGGACAGGCGCATCGGCGAAGGATAGCGGGGAGCGTGGCTCGGGCGCGGCGGCGGGCGTGCCAGAGGGCCCGGGGGCCCCGGATCGGCTGTTGCCCTCGAGGCCACAAATGACTGCTGGATCCCGTGTGCCGGGTGCCCGGGGCATCGGTTGTGGTCCGCGCTGCAACGCTCGACGGCGGAACCGGGCCAGCCGGCCCTTCCTTCGTCCCTTGTGGTCCCGGCTGCACCACCCGCGCCCGACCCGGTGCGCGGGTCGGCCGCCGCGCTCGGCGGTGACTCCGCGCGCCACCGGGCCCGCCCGGCCCCGACCCGATCGGGTAGCCTTGCGGCCGTGCCCACCGGTCTCACCCTGCTCCTGCTGGCCGTCATCGCCCTGGCCGTCCTCTTCGACTACATCAACGGCTTCCACGACACGGCCAACGCCATCGCGACGTCGGTCTCGACCCGGGCCCTCCGGCCGGAGCACGCGATCCTCATGTCGGCGACGGCCAACTTCGTCGGTGCGCTGACCGGCACGGCGGTCGCCAAGACGATCTCGAGCGGGCTCGCCACGACGCCCGACGGCGCGGCCGGTCAGACGATCGTCGCCGCGGCCCTGATCGGGGCGATCATCTGGAACCTGATCACCTGGCGTTTCGGGATCCCGAGCTCGTCCAGCCACGCCCTGATCGGCGGGCTGCTCGGCGCGGTCGCCGCGTCGATCGGGACGGCGGCGATCAAGGTCGAGGGCGTCATCGACAAGGTCATCGTGCCGCTCGTCCTCTCGCCGATCCTCGGCGTCACGATCGGGTTCGTGATGATGGTCGTGATCTTCAACGTCTTCCGGCGGGCCAACCCGCGCCGGATGAACGAGCGGTTCCGGCGCCTGCAGGTGATCTCGGCGGCGTTCATGGCCTTCAGCCACGGCTCGAACGACGCCCAGAAGACGATGGGGATCATGACCCTCGCCCTGATCGCGGCGGGGATCCTGCCGCCGGACTCGACGATCCCGCTGTGGGTGATCGTGCTGGCGGCGACGGCGATCTCGTTCGGGACCGCGGCCGGCGGCTGGCGGATCATCAAGACGATGGGCCAGCGGGTCGTCAAGCTCGACCCGGTCCACGGCTTCGCCGCGGAGACGACCGCGGCCTCGATCATCCTGACCGCCTCCCATTTCGGCATGCCGGTCTCGACGACGCACGTCATCTCGAGCGCGATCATCGGCGTCGGGTCGAGCGATCGGCTCTCGGCGGTCCGCTGGGGCGTCGCCGGCAACATCGTCATCGCCTGGATCCTGACGATCCCGGCGTCGGCGCTGGCGGCGGCGCTCGCCTACTTCGCGATCTCGCCGTTCCTCTAGGCGAGGCCGGCGTTCAGGCGGGCTCGCGCTCCGCGGGCCGGCCGAGGGCGCCGGCGACGAGCTCGACGGGACCCGCGACGAGGGACGGCCATGACGGCCGGGCCCGCCCGTCGCCCAGCTCGAGCCAGCGGATCGCGTAGGCGACGCGGACCGGGCCGGCCGGCAGCGGCGTGCCCGCCGCCTCGCGCGTGGCCGAGATCGACGCCTCCCGCGAGAACGAGCCGACCAGCCCCGCCCGCGACCGGATCGGGGCGAGATGGGCCCGCGTCCGGTCGACCTCGCGACCGAACGTCGGCGTCGACCAGCGGTGCGGCAGGTCGACCGGCTCGGCGGTCCGGACGACGAGGTCCAGGGCGAGCCGGGCGAGCTCGCGGCGCGGATCCGGTCCGGGCGGGTCGCTGCCGATCGTCGTCGCGACGGACGGACCGGCGACCGGGCGTTCGAACCGGAGGAGACGGGAACGCGGGTCGGCGACGGCGCGGCCGCGGCGGACGACGATCGGCATGGCCGGAGCGTCGGCCGCCGCGGTCAACGGCGCGTGATCGGCGGGTCAACGCTGGGCCGCGGTCGGAGACCACGGCACTCGCCGCCGGCCGATCAGGCGCGGACGGGCTCCGCCGGGCGGCGGAAGACGTAGCCGACGCCGCGGACCGTGTGGATGAACTTCGGGGCGGAGGCGTCGTCCTCGAGAGTCGAGCGGAGCCAGTGGACGTGGACGTCGACCGTCCGCGTCTCGCCGGCGTAGTCGTAGCCCCAGACCCGCTCGAGGAGCTGGTCCCGGGTGAACGCCTGGCCCGGATTGCGGATGAGGAAGGCGAGGAGCTCGAACGCCTTCGGCTTGATCGCGAGCGCCTCGCCGTCGCGCAGGAGGCGGTGGCCGGCGAGGTCGACCTGGACCCGCCCGAGATCGACGACGGTCGGCCCGGCCTGCGGCGCCGCGGCCTGCTCGGAGCGCCGGAACAGGGCCCGAATCCGCGCCGAGAGCTCGCGCAGGCTGAACGGCTTCGTCACGTAGTCGTCGGCGCCGAGCTCGAGGCCGACCACCTTGTCGAGCTCGCTGTCCTTCGCGGTCAGCATCATGATCGGCACGCCGGACTCGGCGCGGATGATCCGGCAGACCTCGATCCCCGACAGCTCCGGGAGCATCAGGTCGAGCAGGATGAGGTCGGGATGGTCGGTTCGGAAGCGGTTGAGCGCCTCGCGGCCGTCAGCGGCGGCGATCACCCGGAAGCCCTCGACCTCGAGGGCGTCGGCGAGCGTCTCGCGGAGCGTGGTCTCGTCCTCGACGACGAGGATCGTTCGTGCCATCAGCCCGAATCCTATGCCCCCGTGTTAACGACCGATTGCAGACCGACGACCGGGCCGCCGTCCGGCGGGTTCAGCCTGCCCGCCGCGGTCGACGAGGCGCGCCGGCGACCGTCAGGCGACGCTCGCGAGGGCCTCGGTCGCCGCGTCCAGGCGGGCCAGCGTCCGGTCGCGGCCGAGGGCGACGAGCGTGTCGAAGAGGGGCGGCGTCGCGGTCCGCCCGGTCGTCGCCACCCGGATCGCCATGAACAGGTCGCCGGCCTTCCAGCCGCGGGCCTCGACGAGCTCCCGAAGCGGCGGCTCGAGCTCGTCGGCCTCCCAGGTCACCGGGTCGTGGGCGGCGATGACGGCGCGGGCCGCCGCCAGCGCCTCCCGGGTCGTCGCCGGGTCCCAGCGCTTGGGGACGAGGAGCGCCGCGTCGAGCCCCAGGTCGTCCGTCCAGAGGAAGCCGACGAGGTCGACGATCGCCGACAGGGTCGGCAGCCGCTCCTGAACGACGGGCAGCAGGGCCCGCAGCTCGCCGTCGGCCGGCAGGCGGTCGATCCGCCCGTCGTCCACGGCGGCCTGGAGGTACGGCCGGAGGCGATCGATCAGGTCGTCCGGGTCGAGCCGCCGGATCCACTGCCCATTCAGCCATTCGAGCCGGCCGCGATCGAACCGGGCGCCGCCCTTCTGGACCTTGCCGATGTCGAACCGCTCGATGATCTCGTCGACGGAGAGGACGTCCTCCTCGGTGCCCGGGCTCCAGCCGAGGTAGGCGAAGTAGTTCATCAGTCCTTCGCGGATGAAGCCCTCCGCCCGGTAGTCGTCGACGGCGGTCTGGCTCTTGCGCTTGCTCATCTTCGTCCCGTCGGGGTTGAGGATCAGCGGGAGATGGCCGAAGACCGGCACGGGGTAGCCGAGCGCCTCGAACATCAGGATCTGCTTCGGCGTGTTGCTGACATGGTCCTCGCCGCGGATCACGTGGCTCATCGCCATCGCCGCGTCGTCGACGACGACCGTGAAGTTGTAGAGCGGCGTGCCGTCGCCGCGGACGATGACGAAGTCGCCGCCGAGGTTCGTCGTGTCGATCTCGATCCGGTCGCGGATCAGGTCGTTCCAGCCGACGACGCCGGGCCGGACCCGGAAGCGGATCGCCGGCGGGGACCCAGCGGCGGCGCGGGCGGCCCGCTCCTCGGGCGTGAGGTGGGCGCAGCGCCCGACGTAGCGCGGCGGAAGCTTCGCCGCCTCCTGGGCCCGCCGGTCGGCCTCGAGCTCCTCGGAGGTGCAGAAGCAGGGATAGGCCTGGTCGGCGGCGAGGAGGCGATCCGACGCCTCCCTGTACGACGCGAGCCGGAGCATCTGACGATACGGCGCGTACGGCCCGACGTCCCCGCCGCCGGCCGCATCAGGCCCCTCGTCCCAGGTGATCCCGAGCCAGTGGAGACCATCGATGATGTCGTGCTCGAACGCAGCGGTCGAGCGGGCGACGTCGGTGTCCTCGAGGCGGAACACGAACGTGCCGCCGACGTGGCGGGCGAACAGGAAGTTGAACAGGGCGGTCCGGGCCGTGCCGATGTGGAGGGGTCCGGTCGGGCTGGGCGCGATGCGGACGCGAATCGAGGGGTCGGGCATGGACGAGAGCGTAGCAGCGGCGGGTCAGCGGGCCGGAACGCGGTGGAAGAGCGCCGGGTCGGCGTCGCCCGGCAGGACGTGGACGAGGGCCGCGGGCCGGAGGCCGAGGGTCGCCCGGCCGCGCGGGCCCTCGAGAGTCAGCGAGTCGAGCGATTCGGAGCGGGCCAGGACCGTGACCGGGGCGCCCGGCGTCAGCGCCCGCGCCTCGAGGTAGGACAGCAGGCCGGGATCCTCCTCGGCTTCCTCGGTGATCCGGTAGATCGTCGCCCGCTGGCCGCCGTCGATCTCGCTCAGCGGGACGCCTTTCGGGCGCTGCCGCGCGGTCTCGGCATCGATCGGGTTGCCGTGCGGGCAGGTCGGCGGGTGGCCGAGCATCTCGTCGAGGCGGGCCTCGACGCGCGGCGACAGGGCGCCCTGGAGGCGAGCCGCCTCCTCGTCGGACTCGGCCCAGCCGAGGCCGATCACGCTCGTCAGCAGCCATTCGAGCAGCGCGTGGCGGCGGAAGATCGCGTCCGCCGCGGCCCGCCCGGCGGTCGTGAGGACGAGGTCGCGGCCGTCGGCCTGGCGGACGAGGCCGTCGGCGACGAGCCGCCGGAACATCTCGCTCGCGGCCTGGGTGGAGACGCCGAGCCGGCGGGCGACCTGGGCCGCGCGGACCTGGGAGCCGTCACCGGCCATCACCCGCAGGGCGAGGAGGTACTCCTGCGCCGCGCTCGACAGGTCCTGGGCGTCGTGGCGTCGGTTCACGCGGCCCATGGTACGCGGCCCCGGCCGGCCGGCGGTGGTGCTCGGATGGCGCCAGGGCGGTGGCGGCCGCCCGGTTCCCCGGTCAGGCGGATCGCTGGCGGCGGGTGACGGCGATCGCGTAGGCGACGCCCCCGAGGTAGGCGGCGGCCAGCACGCCGAGCAGGATCGGACCGCTCGTCTCGCGGACGTTCGAGCCGCCCGCGGCACTGAGCGCGACCGCCGCGGGAACGCCTGCGATCAGGGCCGCGATCGCCCCATGGGCCGACCACGACGCGAGGCGCGGCAGCACGACCAGCAGGAACAGGATCGCGGCCTGGACGAGCCACGTTCCCGGCGCGTAGACCTCCGGGCATCCCGCCGAGTAGCTGCCGCAGCCGGTGGTGCCGTCGATCACTGCGGTCACGAACACGCCGAGGGGCGCCCAGCCCAGGATGGCGATCCCGAGGCGTCCCGAGGTGGTCGTCGGGCGACGGAGCAGCGGGCCGCGGGCCGCGCCCTGATCGGGCTGCTCGATCCACGAGCCCAGGCGGCCGCCTGACGAGCCGGGCGGGACCGGCGGGCTCGCTGAGCTCGCCGGACTCGATGGGCCGGACACGCCGCCGTGTCGGCTCGCGCCGCCGGACAGGCGGTCGCCCGCCGCCGGATCAGCCGGCCGCGCGTCGCCCGGCGAGGTCCAGGCCGGCGCGCCGGCCGCGGAGGCCGTCCAGGTGCCATCGCCCGACGGGCGTCGCACCGGGCCGGCCGTGAACCCAGAGCCCGATCCGGAGTCGGCCGGCCGGGCACTGGCCGGCGGCTCGTCGGCCGGCGGCTGGCCGGCCGCGGAGGCCGATGGCGTGGCCGGAGGTCGATCGGCTGACGGCGGACGGCCGGGCGACGCCGGCTCGGCGGGCCCCTCGACCGGCCCTTCAGCGGCGTGCCCGTCGAGCGGCCCGTCAGCCGGACGGTCCTCCGGAGCCCGCGGGTCTCGGCCGCGGCGCGCGCGAGCCTGGTACTCGGGGCCGTGCTTCCGCGGGTCGGCGTACTCCTTCGGGTTGATCGTCCAGTAGGTGCCGCTCGAGGCGCCGTACCACGTCGCGCCGGTCCAGCCCGGCTCGAACGGCTCCTCGTCGGCGCCCTCGTACGAGGTCGAGCCCGGCGTCGCCCGGTTCGCCGGCCGGCGACGGGTCGACGAACGCCGGGCGCGTCCGCCCGCCGGCTCGCCGCGGGACGCCGCGCCGGGAGGTCCGGCCGGCGGCCTGCCCGGCCCAGCCGCGCCGGGAGGATTGCCCGGGGCGGGTCGTGCCCCCGGCGTCCGCCGGCCGTCGGCCCGCCCGCTCGCCCGGGCGCGGTCGGGGTCCGCCCGCCACGGCTCGCGCGGGTCGGCAGCGGGTCGGGGGTCGGTCGCGCGCGCGCCCGGCCGCGCCCCGACCCGACGGATCCGCCCCGGTCCGGCAAGCTGCTCGTAGGCCGACTGGATCGCGAGGAATCGCGGCAGGGCGGCCTCCCCGGCGGCGTCCGGGTGATTGGCCTTGGCGAGGCGCCGATACGCGCGCCGGATCTCGTCCTGGGTCGCGCCGGGGGCGAGGCCGAGGGTCCGCCAGGGGTCGGCGTTTGGTGCCATCCGCCGAAGGATGCCCCGATCCCGCCGAACGCGTCGAGAGCGGCGGCGGCCGCGAGCCGGCCGGCCTTAGAGCAACTCGCCGAGCGGGGCGAGCTCGAACTCCGCGATCGCCTCCGCGCCGACGCGGCCATGAGGGTCGAGGTCGACCGGGCGGTGGTAGCGCGCGAGCATCCGGAGGGCCTGGCCGTCGAGCACGCCCGCCTGGCTGAGCACCTCGACCGTCGCCGCCCACGTCCCCCGCTCGTAGCCGTCGCCGTCCTCGATCTTCAGGGCGATCCCGGTCGCCGCCGGCGGCGCCGGCGCGGCAGCCGCGGGAGCGGCGGCGGTCCCGGTCGCCTGCCCGCCGCGGCTCGATGCGCCGTTCGCACCGGGTCGCGGGCCGGCAAGGATCGCGAGCCCGCGCAGTGCCTCCATGCCGCCCTTGCTCACGATCCGGCCGGGCGCGGCCTTCATCAGCGAGGTGTCGAGCCGGTCGCGCGTCCCGCCGACCATCTCCGGATGGGCGAGCATCGCGTCGCGGACCCGGATCAGGGCCGGGGCGAGCGAGGAGCGCGCATCCGTCTGAGGGACGGCCGCCGGGTCGGCGAGGAGGGCGTAGGCGCGGGCGATCTCGCGGAGGCGGAAGGCGTAGGTCGCGACGCCGCACCCGTCGATCGAGGTCCGCAGCCGGCCGGGCGCCGTCCCGAACGCCCGGGCGACGACCGATCGGTACGCCACCTGGGCCGGGTGGTCGTCGAGCCAGTAGCGCTCGGGATCCCAGCCCTGGAGGCGGGCGAGCAGGAGGAACACCGAGTGCTGGCCGGAGCACATGTGGCGGAGCGGGCTCGCCTTCTCACCGTCGCGAGCCAGGCGGGCCGCGGTCAGCGCGTCGAGGGGCATGCCCTCCGAGCCGGTCGCGATGAGCGCCTGGCTGACGCCGGCCCGGCGGTACATCGCCTGGATCGTCCGCACGTGGAGATCCTCGCCGGAGTGCGAGCTGGCCATCACCGCGAGCTCGGCCGGCTCGAGATCGAACGCCTCGATCCCGCCCGCCTCGATCAGGGCGACGACCCCGAAGGGCTTCACGCAGCTCCGGAGGTTCGCCACGCGGTCCGGATCGCCCAGGCCGCGGATCAGGGACCCGTCGACCGCGACCTCGACGACGTCGCCGCGGTGGACGCTCTCCTCGATCCCGCCCCGCACCTGGCGGACGAGGATCGGGCCGGGGCGCCGGGCCGGCTTCGGCGATCCGGGCCGAGCCGCACGCCGCGCGGCGGTCGGCCGTCCTCCGGCCCGGGCGGAATCGGCGTTCTCGGTCATCGTCACGATCCCGCGAGGATAGCGCGTGCGGTCGACGACGCCCGGCCCCGGATGCGGCCGGCCACGCCCGGATTGTCGCCGGGCGGTCGCCGCGGCAGGCCGGCCTTGCTACGATCCACGGGTCCGCCGTCCCGCCCGCCAGGCCGCGCCGCGCCACCCGGAGGCCCGTCTTGACTCCGCCCACGCTCCACGTCTCGAGCCATCCGGCGATCCTCCACAAGCTCGCGATCCTGCGCGACGAGCGGACCGAGCCGAAGAAGTTCCGCGAGGTCGTCCGCGAGCTGTCGTGGCTCCTCGGGTACGAGGCCCTCGCCGACGTCAAGACGAGGCCGATCTCGGTCCGCACGCCGATCGAGGAGATGGAGGGCGCCGAGCTCGCCGATCGGATCGGGCTCGTGCCGATCCTGCGGGCCGGGCTCGGGATGGTCGACGCCATGCTCGAGCTCATGCCGACGGCCGAGGTCTGGCACCTCGGGCTGTTCCGCGACGAGCGGACGCTCCAGCCCGTCGAGTACTACAACAAGCTCCCGAACTCGGCGTCGGTCGACCTCTGCCTGATCCTCGACCCGATGCTCGCGACCGGCGGCTCGGCGACGGCCGCCATCGACGTCCTGAAGCGCTGGGGCGCGGTCCACCCGGTCCGGATCAAGCTCGTCAACCTGATCGCCGCGCCGGAGGGCGTGGCCGCGGTCGCGAGCGCCCACCCGGACGTCGAGATCCACTGCGCCGCGCTCGACCGCCAGCTGAACGAGAAGGGCTACATCATGCCGGGCCTTGGCGACGCCGGGGACCGCCAATTCGGGACGGGCAAGGCCGGCTGACCTGGCCGCCCGCCGTCGCCACCGCCCCGGGCGGCCCCTTCTCGTCGCCAGGAGGGTCGATCCGCTTCAGGCGCTCAGGACTCGAGGTGCCAGAGAGCGCGGTAGTAGCGGATCCGCTCCGGGTCGGGCGCGATGCCGTAGGCGTCCCACAGCTCCTGCTGGTGCCCCTCGCCGAAGTTCCAGTCGAGGCTGAGGGACGCGATCGCGAGGTCGGCCCAGCGGTCGCCCACGGCGAGATCCCCGAAGTCGACGTTGCCCGTCCAGCGTCCCTCGTCGGAGATGAGGGTGTTCGGCGCGCAGGCGTCGCCGTGGACGAGGACGGGATCCTCGATCGCCGGCCTGGACCCGATGGACGGCGGCTGCCTGCCGACCCATGTCTCGCCGGTCCACTCGGGCGGGAAGTCGTGGACCGGGATCGCGTGGATCGAACGGAGACCCGCCGCGATCGCGCGGATTGCCTCAGGGCGACGCGCGCGCCACCGGTCGCCCACCGCCGACTCCCCGGGCACGGCCTCCGTCAACAGCCACCGCGCGGCGGCCTCGGCGCCGTGGTCGACGACGCGCGGCGCGGGATGCCGTCGGGAGATCCACTCGAGCCGGATCCGTTCCCGGTCGAGATCGATCCCCGTCGATGCCGGGTTCCATTTCACGAAGCGCGTGCCGACGCGGAAGGTGAGGCCACCCAGCTCATTCCGCCACACGAGCTCGGGCTCCGCCGCGCCAGCCAGGGTACGAACGATCTCGGGAACCCGCTGCCCATCGAGTCGATGGAGGGCGGCGAGGTGCTCGAAGCCGGTCTGCGTCACGGGGCGATGATCGCATGGCGCACCGCTCCCACCCGGCAGGATCGGCTCCCTGCCCTGCCGACCGTCTGCCCGGCGTCGTTGCTGGCACGAAACGCGGATCCCGGACGGGCCCGGACGCCGGACTGGGCGTCTGGCGTCCTGGCGCCGAGCTACCGTTCGCATCCGCCGCTCATCGCGACCCGCCTGCAACGCGAGCCCGTCCCGGTCGCGTCCGCGGTGAACGCCCGAGCGGCGAACATGGGCCATGCGCCGCCTTCAGTCCCTCCGCGAACGCCTGCGCCTGAGCCTCTGGTTCGTGCCCGCGGTGCTGGCCATCGCGGCGGGGCTCCTTGCGCTCGTCCTCGGCTGGGTGGACCGCGCGGTCGCGGCGGAACCGGCGAGCCTCCCCTTCGGCTTCGGCGGCAGCCCGGAAGGCGCGCGCAGCGTCCTGTCCACGATCGCCCAGTCGATGCTCACGTTCACCGGTCTCGTGTTCACGATCACGATGCTCGTCCTCCAGCTGGCGTCGACGCAGCTGTCGCCGCGAGTCATGCGGACGTTCCTCCGTGACCGCGGCAACCAGGTGGTCCTGGGCCTGTTCGTGGCGACGTTCGTGTACACCCTCCTCGTGCTCCGCGAGGTCCGGACGCCCGTCGAGAGCGACGCCGCCTTCGTCCCGGCCATCTCCGTGTGGGTCGCGTTCGCCCTCCTCCTCGGCAGCGTCGCCGCGTTCGTCTGGTACATCGACCACATGGCCCACGCGATCCGGGCGAGCACGGTCATCGCCAACATCTGGGACGAGACGGTCGCCGCGACCGAGCGGCTGTACCCGGACCGCGTCGGCGACGACGCCGGGCCCACCTGGCCCGTCCCGCCTGGACCGCCCGACGCCATCCTGAAGTCCCCGGCAGCAGGCGTCGTGGTCGGCGTGGACGAGGCGCGCCTCGTCGAGGTGGTCGGCGAGGCGGACCGGATCGCCGAGCTCGTGCCGCGGATCGGCGACTTCATCGCCGAGGATGCCCCGCTGGCGCGCCTGTGGGGCTCGTGGACACGGGAGGCCGGCGACGCCGTGCGCGCCGGCACGGCCATCGGCAGTGAGCGCACCCTCGAGCAGGACGTCGCGTTCGGGTTCCGCCAGCTCGTCGATGTCGCCGTCCGCGCCCTGTCGCCGGGCACGAACGACCCGACCACGGCGGTCCAGGCGCTCGACCGCATCCACGACCTGCTCCGCCGGCTCGCCGTTCGCGGGCTCCCGTCGCCGGTGCGACTCGTCGATGGGCGGCCGCGGCTGCTGCTGCCACGACCCTCCTGGGACGACTATGTCCGCCTCGCCGTCGAGGAGATCCGCCTTGCCGGCGCGTCGCAGGTCCAGGTCAGGCGGCGCCTCCGGGTGATCCTCGACGATCTGGAGGCGACGGCGCCGGATGACCGGCTGCCCGTCCTGCGATCCGAGCGCCGCGAGCTCGACCGGCTCGATCCGGACCGAGCAGCGACCCGAATGCCGGGTCGGGCCTGATCAGGGGTTGGCCCGCCGACCGGATCCGGGGCCGGCCCGGAGCGGGCCTGGAGCGGGCGAGCACTCCTACGAGCCGACTTGCGCTGGCCGCTCCTCCGAAGGCCCAGCGGCGCGGCGGCGGGCGACGAGCTCGACCAGGTGGAAGTGGTGCGGGTCGCCGAGCGCGGTCGTCGTGTCCTCCTCGCGGTCGACCCAGTGCTCGATCTCGAACGCGTCCAGCGTGGCCCGGATGTCCGCCGGCGCCGGGCAGGTCATCTCCGGATCGCCCGCCGATCCGTCGCGGTCCCCGAAGAGCAGCGCCGCGACCCGCCCGCCGACCGGCAGCGCGTCGAGGATCCGCTGCCACGTCCGCCAGTACGCATCGGGCGGCAGGAACGGCAGGCAGAGGCTCGCGTTGACCAGATCGCAGGCGGGAACCTCCACGTCCGCCAGGTCGGCGACGCGGCCCTCGAGCGCGGAGCGCAGCTCGGGCGGGGTCCGGGCCGTGACCTCCGCGATCGCGGCCGGCTCGCGGTCGATCGCCAGCACGCGCCAGCCCGCCTTGAGCAGCTCCCGCGCGTCGCGACCGGCCCCGCACCCGAGGTCGACCGCGAACCGCGGCCGATCCCCCGGCTCGGCGGCGGCGAGCTCGATGGCGCGGCGGACGGTCCCCCACGCCGGGCGCTCGGCCGTCACCGCGTAGTAGCGGGCCCAGTACTCCGCATCCGTCTCGGTCACCTGCCGAGGGTACCGCCGCCGCTCCTCCCGCGCGGATCGATTGCGTGCTTGACACGGCCGCCGGACGCTGTATAGTCGCTATCAGTTATATAACTCTTAGGTATTGCACGAGATGCCCACGAGCGACCCGCTCAGCGCCACCTTCGCCGCCCTCGCCGACCCGACCCGCCGCGCGATCCTCGCCCGGCTGGCCGCCGGCGAGGCGTCCGTCACCGACCTCGCTGCCCCGTTCGCGATGACCCAGCCCGCGGTCTCCAAGCACCTTCGGGTGCTGGAGCGAGCCGGGCTCGTCGAGCGGGGCCGTCAGGCGCAGTGGCGACCGCGGACCCTGCGGGCGGCGCCGCTCCGCGATGTCGCCGACTGGGTCAACCAGTACCGCCGCCATTGGGAGGAGAGCTTCGATCGGCTCGATGCCTTCCTCCGTGACGTCCAGAGCCGACCGGAGCCGAGCCATGGAGACGACGATGACCGCGACACGCATCGACCGCGGTAGCACCGCGACGACCGCCATCTACTCGGAGGGCGGCGACCTCATCATGGAGCGGACGTTCGACGCGCCGCGCGATCTCGTCTGGCGGGCGTGGACCGACCCCGAGCTGGTCCCCCGCTGGTGGGGCCCGCACGGCACGACGACGACCGTCGTCGAGATGGACGTCCGGCCGGGCGGTCGCTGGCGCTATGTCAGCAGTGCCGCCGGCCGCGACGACGTCGCCTTCTACGGCGAGTACCTCGAGGTCACTCCGCCGAGCGGCTTCCGCTGGACCTTCATGTTCGACGTCGAAGGGGTCGGCCCGATGGGCGGCCCGGAGACCCATCGGTTCGAGGACCTCGGGGGCCGGACAACGGTCACCTCGATCGGCCACATGGGCTCGAGCGAGGCGATCGACGCCGCCCTCGCGACCGGCATGGTCAAGGGCGCGCTCGAGACGTGGGATCGCCTCGCCGCCCTCCTCGCGGAGGGCTGACCGCCTCGGAGCTCAGCCGCGAGGAACGATGACGATGTACTTCCCGTACCACGCGGCGTCGTACCACGGCGTCGCGTCGGCCTGGAGGTAGCTGTTCAGCGGGGTCGAGCCCGCGCTGTACGCGCGGTGGGCGTAGCCGAGGGGATCGCTGACCCAGATCGAGTAGAGCGTGAAGGACGCATGGCTGGCCGGATTGGCGGACGCGCTGAATCCCGTCATGACCATCGCGTGCGTCCCGTGGCGGACGAGGAGTCCGACGGGCTTGCCCGTGACCGCGATCTGGCGGGCGGCCCGGCGCAGGGCGGCCTTCGCGCTGCCGTAGGCCTCCCAGGCGTACGTCGTCGGCCTGCCGGTGAGGCGCGAGTAGTAGGTCGCGGCGCGCGACCAGCCGAGCGGGTCGGAGCCGCGCTGCGTCGCGTTGGGGAGGGCGTCCCGCGGCTGCTCGTAGCGGAGGATCGCGAGCTGCCCGAGGCGGAGGTCGCGGCGGGCGATGAAGTTCATCATCATCGCGGTCGAGGCGGCCGTGCAGGTCCGGCTGTCGACCTGGCGCTCGTATCCGGAGGCGAAGTAGAGGTCCCGGCTGTAGTGCCGGGACCAGGCCTCGGCCGGGGCGGCGACCGCCCCGACGAGCCACAGGCCGGCCAGCGCGACGACGAGCAGGGAGCGGCGGACGCGGGCAGGCATGGGGCTCCTCCTGGGAGCACCGCTCGATCGCGTCGCCGCGCGCGAGCCGTTTCGCCCCTGTCTTGGCGCTGCCCGAGCCTGCGGCCAGAGGAGCCGAGGCTGGGGCATCGGGCCGCTGGGTCGTCCCCGGTGGATCGGAGGCGAGCGATCCCAGTCTAGACCCGGCGATCAACCCGGGGCCGCGGGTCGCGGGCCTGCCGTCGACGCAAGGCGGCGGATCTCGCCACATATTCCTCCCCGGACTGCGCGGCCGGATGCCAAGCGTGGGAGATGTGCGAACCAGGAGATCGGCCCTCGTGGCATGGGACCGGCCAGTCCGAGGGTGAATACGTGGCCAGGTCGGGCCGGGCGGCCCGGTCGAGCCCCGAGCGTCGGTCGAGCCGGTCGAGGAACTCGTCCGGATACGGTTCACCGGCCGGCCCCTGGCGGGACCGGCCGGTGGTTGGAGTCGATGGGGTGCCGGCGGACCACCCGCCGGCCTCCGTCAGTTGCCGTTCGGCGTGACCTCGACCGTGCCCTTGGTGAAGCCTTCGGCCTTCGTGTCGTCGGTGATGCCCGCGAGGGCCTCGGTGACGATGTCGGAGGTGTAGGCGTCGACGGTGGGCTCGTTCTTGATGATCCCCGCGTCCTTCGCGACCCGGACCGTCTGCTGCCAGAAGACCGGGTCGATCATCCCGACCCCGATCGGCGACGGCCAGACGAGCGCGTTGACCTCGTTCATCATCCACTTCTGGTGGCCGGTCCCGAGCTGGCTGCCCGCGTCCGTCGTGTACTGGACGCAGTCGTCCGGGTGGTCGCGGCAGTAGATCCAGCCCTTGAGCGAGGCCCGGACGAAGCGGACCGCGATGTCGCGGTTGGACCCCTGGGCGAGCCACGCCTTGCGGGCGAAGATCGCGTCCTGGAGCATCGCGACCCGGTAGTCGTTCCAGTTGATGATGTTCAGCTGGTCCTTCGAGTACAGCTGGCCGGTGTTCGGGTCGGTCGCCTCGAGCACCTGGGCGTACTCGTTGTAGATCATCGCCTCGGCGGCATCGATCTCGCGGGCGAGGAACGCCTTCATGTCGAATGCCTGGATGACCTTCTGGAACTGCTTCGTGGGATCGCCGTTGTTCTCGAGGCCGGGCGTCAGGCCGCACGTCAGGAGGCCCGCGGTGACCTCGAACTCGTTGCCGAAGTCCCACACGCCGACCTTCTTGCCGGCCAGCTTGCAGGGATCGTCGAGGCCGGTGTCCTTCCAGGTCACCGACAGGGTGCCCGAGCGCTGGAAGACCTGGGCGATGTCGACGAGGTCGGACGGGCTGGCCGCCTCGCGGGCCTCGAGGACCTTGGGCACCCAGCTGATCGTGAACTCCGGGCCGTCGGCCTTCGATCCCTCGACCTGGGGCACCACGTCCGGACCGCCCGGGACCATCGTGACGGTCAGGTTCTCGGCCTTGTAGTAGCCCAGCTTGTCGGCGGCGAAGTAGCCGGCGAACTGGGCCTGCGGGGCCCACTGGAGCTGGAGCCGGACGCTGGCCGCCTCGGCGGCGGCGCTCGCCGGTGGCTGCGATCCGGTCGCGTCCGACGGTGCCGACGACGGGGCGACGCTGGCCGGCGCCTGCGACGCCGGTGACGGGCTCGCGGCGCTCGAACACGCGGCGAAGACGATCGCCAGGACGGCGGTCAGCGCCGGTCCGCGCTTCCTGTCCATGCACACCTCCTCATTCGTGCTGCCCCGGTGCAGCACGCCCTCCTGCCGACGACGGGATCCTCGTCGAAGGCGGAAGGATACGACCTCCGGGCCGCCGCGATCCGGCCGCGTTTCGATGTCGGGCGGCGGTCAGCCTTCGCCCCGGAGTGCGGCGGCCCACGGGATGATCAGCCGCTCGGCGAGCACGACGAGCGCGTAGAGGGCGATCCCGGTCACGGCGCCCAGCAGGATCGCCGCCCACGTGACGTCGAACTTCAGGGCGCTGGCGCTCTGGACGATCACCCGCCCCAGGACCGAGCTCGAGCCGCCGAAGTACTCGCCGACGATCGCGCCGATCAGGCTGAGCGTCGTTGCCACCTTGAGGGCGGTGAAGAAGTACGGCAGGGCGTTCGGGATCCGGACCTTGCGCAGGATCGTCGTCTCGCCGGCCGCGTACGAGCGCATCAGCTCGAGCGCCGACGGCTCGACCTGGACGAGGCCGCGGGTCACGTTGGCCATGACCGGGAAGAACACGAGGACCGCGGCCATCAGGGCCTTCGACAGCGGGTTGATCAGCCCGAACCAGTTGTTGAGGAGGGGGGCGAAGGCGATGATCGGGACGGCGTTCGCGGCGACCGCGAGGGGCAGGAGGATGCCCCGCGCCGTCCCCCAGCGCGCGGTCGCGAACGCCACGACGAGCCCGGCGACGGTCCCGATCACGAGCCCGAGCACGGCCTCCTGGAGCGTCGCGAGGGCGGACGGGAGGAGGGCGAACCGGCCGCTCGACCAGTTGACGCCGAGCGCCTCCGCGACGGTCGACGGCTTCGGCACGAGGAACGACTCGACGTGGAGGGCGGTGAGCCCGAACTCCAGGGCGAGGATCAGCCCGACGAGGACCGCGAGCGCGGGCAGGTAGACCTCGACCGAGCGACGGCCGGCCCGGCCGGCCCACAGGGCGGCGGAGCGCGGCAGCGGGCCGCTGCCGGCGCTCACCCGACCGCGCCCTCGGCCATCGTCCGCTCGGCCGAGCCGGTGCCGCCGACCCGGCCGGCGTCGTCGACGTTGCCGCCACCCGACCGGAGCGCCTCGCGGACCGCCGTGACGAGCTCGAAGTAGCGGCGCGTCTCGCGGGTCTCCTCGTTGCGCGGCCGGGGCAGATCGATGTCGACGATGTGGGTGATCCGGCCGGGCCGGGCGCTCATCACGACGACCCGCGACGAGAGGAAGACGGCCTCCGGGATCGAATGGGTCACGAACAGGATCGTCGTCCCGGTCTGCTCCCAGATCCGGAGGACCTCGCCGTTCATCCGCTCGCGGGTCATCTCGTCGAGCGCGCCGAAGGGCTCGTCCATCAGCAGGATCGACGGCTCGAAGGCGAGCGCCCGGGCGATCGCGACGCGCTGCTGCATCCCGCCGGACAGCTGATACGGGTGGAGCTTCAGGACGTCGCCGAGCTCGACGAGCTCGAGCATCTCGCGCGCCCGGCGGGTCCGCGTCGCCGCGTCCTGGCCGAGGATCTCGAGCGGCAGCTTGACGTTGTCCTCGACCGTCCGCCAGTCGAACAGGACCGGCGCCTGGAAGACCATCCCGTAGTCGCGATCGCGGCGGGCCCGCTCGGCGGGCTTGCCGTTGACGGTCACCGTCCCGCTCGACGGGGCGATCAGGTCGCCGACGATCCGGAGCAGCGTCGACTTGCCGCAGCCGGACGGCCCGATCAGCGAGATGAACTCGCCGCGCGACACGTCGAGGTCGACCCCGGCGAGGGCCCTCACCTGGACCTGGTTGCCGCGGTTGAACGCCTTGTCGACCCCGCGGATCCGGACGACGGGGTCGACGCCGGCGCCGGCGGCGGCGGTCTGCGGATCGGTCATGCGGCGGTCGCTCCTGTCAGCATGGTCAGCCGTCGGCGGCGCCGGGCCGGCCGCGAAGGACGACGACCTCGACGGCCCGGACGATCAGGTAGAAGGCGATCCCGAGGAGCCCCGAGGCGATGATCGCCGCCCAGAGCTTCTCGGGCCCGGTGATGTAGTACTGGTTGTAGGTGATGATCACCCGGCCGAGGCCGTTGGCGATCCCGCCCGGCCCCTCGCCGATGATCGCCCCGACGATGCTCGCGGTCGCGGCGATCTTCAGGGCGGTGAACAGGTACGGCAGCGAGGCGGGCAGGCGGAGCTTGCGGTAGACGTCCCAGCCCGACGCCGCGTAGGACCGGGTGAGCTCGAGGGCCCGCGGGTCGAGCGAGCGCAGGCCGCGGATCATCGCGATCGTCACGGGGAAGAACGTCAGGTAGGTCGCGATCACGACGACCGACGCCACGTTGCCGCCGAAGGCGTAGGTGATCATCGGCGCGATCGCGATGATCGGGACCGTCTGGCTGGCGACCACGTACGGCACGAACGCCCGCTCGAGGAGCCGGGAGTGGACGAAGACCGTGGCCAGGACGAGGCCGATCGCCGCGCCGAGAGCGAACCCGAGCGCCGCCTCCCGCCAGGTGAAGAGCGCGGCATCGAACAGGAACTGGGCGACGTTGCGGTCTGCGCCCCGCTGCCACGGGTCGAGGAAGGCGAGGCCGATGTTCCAGACGTGGGGCAGGTTCAGGTCGTTGACGAACGGCCAGCGGAACGGCGGGTTCCAGAGGATCGGGTTGTTCGGGCCGGGCAGGGCGCCGGGCGCCCGCCACGGGGTCCCGCCGAGGAGCTTCAGACCCTCCCACAGGACGACCACGCCGACGACGAGCAGGACCCAGGTCAGCGCCCGCCGTCCGCGGCCGGCGGCGGGCCGGTCGGCGAGGGCGGCGGGCCGCCCGCCCCGGGTCGCCGTCGCCGTCGCCATCGGGCTAGCCGGTCACCGCTTGGTCCGCGATCGCCAGCGCGCCGTCGATGATCGCGAAGCCTTCGGCGAGCTGCTCCTCGGTGATGCACAGGGGCGGATTCGTGTGGATCGAGTTGTTGGCGATCATCGTGTAGAGGCCGTGCTCGCGGAAGTACTTCCCGATCGCCTTCATCTCGTCGCTCGACCCGTTGAACGGCGTCAGCGGGGTCCACGGGTCGCGGCTCCGGACGAGGTCGAGGATCCCGAACAGCCCCAGGTTGCGGTGGGCGCCGACCGACGGATGGCGGGCCGCCAGCTCCTCGTGGTGGCGGCGCATCACGGGCCCGAGGCGGGCGGCGTTCTCGATCAGCCCGTCCTCCTCGTACACGCCGATGTTGGCGAGCGCCGCGGCGCACGAGACGGCGTGGCTCGAGTAGGTCAGGCCGCCGTAGTACATGGCGGTGTCGAAGTGCTCGGCGATCCGGTGGTTCATCGCCACGGCGCCGAGAGGCAGGTACGAGCTCGTCAGGCCCTTGGCCATCGTCATCAGGTCCGGGACGGTGTCCCAGTGCTCGATCGCGAACCACTTGCCGGTCCGTCCGAAGCCGGCCATGACCTCGTCGGCGACCATCAGGATCCCGTGCCGGTCACAGAGCTCGCGGACGCCCTGGATGTAGCCGTCGGGCGGGATGAGGATCCCGTTCGTGCCGACGATCGTCTCGAGGAAGATCGCGGCGATCGTGTGGGCGCCCTCGTAGCGGATGACGTCCTCGAGGCCCTGGAGCGCCTCGGCGGCCGGTCGCGGCTCGGCATCGCCCCAGCGGTGGGTGTCGGGGTAGCGGACGACGCCGACGAGGGCCGGCTCGTTGGCCCAGCGGCGCGGGTCGCCGGTCAGCGTCATCGCCCCGAGCGTCGCCCCGTGGTAGGCGCGATAGCGGGCCAGGATCTTGTGGCGGCCGGTGTACGCCCGGGCGAGCTTGATCGCGTTCTCGACCGCCTCGGCGCCACCGAGGGTGAAGAAGACCTTGTCGAGGTCGCCCGGCAGGATCTCCGCCAGCTTCGCCCCGAGGCGGGCGCGCGGCTCCGTCGCGAAGGCCGGCTGGACGTACTGGAGCTTCGTCGCCTGGGCCGTGATCGCGTCGATGACCCGGCGGTCCCCATGGCCGATGTTGACCGACATCAGCTGGCTGTTGAAGTCCAGGATCCGCCGGCCCTCGGGGGTGTAGAGATAGACGCCCTCCGCCCGGTCGATCGCGATCGGGTCGATCGCGCCCTGGGCGGACCACGAGAAGAACGTGTGCTCGCGGGACAGCCGGACGATCTCCTCGGAGGACATCGCGGTGATGGGTTCGACGGCCATGTCGCTCGACCTCGGTGCGGCTCGTGTCGCCGCCGAGGCACGACCTCGCGGGGCGGCAGCGGGTGACAGGACGGACCTCGTCGAGCCCGCCGCGGTCCCGCCGGGGCCCGATGCGCGCTCGATCCGGGTGGGCATTGTCCCATACGGCAGGCCCGCCCGACCGGGATCCGGCCGGAGCCGGACCGCGCCGGACGACTGCGAGCCCCTGACGATCGGGTGCCAGAAGGCACCGGAGTGCCGCGGAATCGCCGCGAGGCGGTGCTAGAGTTGGACCACCGACGACCCCCAGGTCTGCCCAGAGGGACCCAACCAGAAGAGCGCCAGCCGCACGGCAGCCGACGTGTGCCCCCAGGCACGGCGTCCGGCGTGTCGGTCGCGGATCGCCGGGAACGGCTCGGCGGTCTGCGTCCTTCCCCGTCCCTCTGTACGTGCGCAGGTGATCTCCAGTCACATCGCCGTCGTGCAGCAGCGCGACGTGTTGGTAGAAAGGAACTCATGCCCGCGCCGTCCCAGGGCGCACGAGCGTTCATCCCGGCCCTCCTCGCCTCGATCCTCTTCCTCGGGTTGGCGCCCGCCCTGCCGGCGGCCGCGGCCACGCCCACCACGGAAGCCCAGCAGATCATCCAGATCGCCCGGACGAAGATCGGCGATCCCTGGCGCTACGGCGCCAGCGGCCCATCCGCATTCGACTGCTCCGGCCTCGTGGTCTACGCCTTCAAGGCGGCGGGCGACGGCGCGGCGATCGGCAACGGCGCCTATCGGTCCGCCCGATCGATCTATGACTGGTTCCGCGCCCGGGGACGCGCGAGCCGCAGCAATCCCCAGCCCGGCGACCTCGTGATCTGGGGCTCCGGATCCCACATCGGGATCTACCTGGGCAGCGGGCTGGCGATCAGCACGCTGACCAGCGGCGTCGCGGTCCGCGGAGTCACCGCCCTGACCGTGTCGTTCACGACGTACCTCCGGACCGGCATGTCCACGACGCCGATCGGCGGCGCGACGGTCGCGGGCACGACGGTCGCGGGCACGACGGCCGCGCTGACCACCAGCGCGGTCTCGGCCCGGATCACCTCGACCAGCGTGGCCCTCCGGACCGGCCACAGCCTGTCCGCTTCGAGGATCAGGGTCCTGCCGGCGGGTCGGATCGTGACGGTCGTCCGCACGTGGCGGGACGCGAGCGGCCGGACCTGGCTATACGTCTCGACGGGCGGCCTGACCGGGTGGGTGCCTCGCTGGCTGACGCGCCGAACCTGACGTTCTCCTGACCGGTTCGGTCGGGAGGCCGATCTCTCGCTCCCGGGCTCATGACCCGGGACGGCCCGACCCGGGGTCATGGCGAGTGACATCCGCGCTGCTAACCTGTATATTTGCGTGGACAGGTTACGTCGTTTCCGTGAGGAGCACGCGCCGTGGACCACGCCGCCTTCCAGTCCTGGCTCGACCGGTACATCGCCGCCTGGCGATCCGGAGACGCCGCCGACATCGAAGCCCTGTTCAGCGCCGACGCCGAGTACTTCTACGGGCCGTATCGCGAGCCGGTCCGTGGCCGCGACGCGATCGTCAGCGACTGGACGACGGACCCGGACGCCCCCGGCTCGTGGGAGGCGGAGTACCGCCCGCTCGCCGTGGACGGCGATGTCGCCGTGGCGACGGGCGAGTCGCGCTACACGAACGGCCGGACCTACAGCAACGTCTTCGTCTGCCGCTTCGCGCCTGATGGCCGCTGCGCCGAGTTTCGGGAGTGGTTCATGGAGCACCCGCGGACCCCGAAGGGCTGATCCCGGCTCGCCCCGCGCCGGCCGAGCCGTCGGCGCCTCCGCCGTCGCCGCCGACGACGACCCGCAGCGCGCGGGGCCGGGTGACGAACTCGACCGGGGTCGTCCCGAGGTCGCGCGAGTCGGCCCGCGCCGGGAGCGGGCTGGCGCTCTGGATCCGGACGGTCCGCGATCGGAAGGTGTCGACCTCCGGGGCATAGCGGTAGCGGCCGAAGGCGATCGAGACGAGGTGGCGCAGGAGCCGGACCTTCGAGAAGCGGCGGAAGACGCGGACGTCGAACCGGCCGTCGTCGAGGCGGGCGCCCGGCGCGACGGTCATCCCGGCCCCCGTGTACGGCCCGTTCGAGACGGTGATCATCAGGGCCCGGGTCCGGATCTGGCGGTCGTCGAGGTCGATCGACATCCGGGCCGGCCGGTAGCGGATCGCGGCCCAGACGGTCCGCGCGACCGACGACCAGTCGCCCTGGTCGATGCGCTGCGCCTCGCGGAACATCGCCGCGTTCATCCCGACCGAGCCGGCCTCGTAGAACGGGTGGCCGGCGACCACTCCGACGTCGACCACGGCGACGTCACCGCGGGCGATCGCATCCGCGGCCGCGTCCGGGTCGCGCGGGATCCCGAGGCTCCGCGCGATGTTCATCACGCTCCCGAGAGGCAGGATCCCGAGGGCCGTCCGACTTCCGAGGAGCGCACCGGCCACGACCCCGACCGTCCCGTCGCCGCCGATCGCGACCACGAGGGCGTAGCCGCGGCTGACCGCGTCGCCGGCCTCGGCCCGGGCGTCCTCGGCCGTGGCGGTCACGACGAGCTCGGTTCCGATCCGGGCGCGGGCCATCAGGGACCGGATCCGCTCCTCGTCGGCGCCGTTCGTGGGCAGCCCGCCTTTCACCCCGGCGGCTGCGTTCCAGATGACCCGGATCCGGGCCCGCGAGCCGCCCGGCCCGCCCGCCGGCGCCACCGGGGCTCCGATCGGATCGTCGTTGCCGCTCATCGCGCGGCGAGCGGCGGCGGAGCGAGGTCCGCGCGAGCCATCGCCCGCTCGCCGCCCTTGACCCGCCGATATGCGGCCACGACCACGATCAGGTACGTCGTGCCGAGGAGGTACGACGCGGTCACGTCGGTCGGCCAGTGGTGGCCCTCGTAGATCCGGCTCGGCCCGACGAGGACGACCAGCCCGACCAGCCCGCCGGTCGCCAGCCGCCGCGCGGCCGGCTCGCGGATGAGGGTGGCAGCGAGATAGGCGAGGAACCCGTACGTGCCCATGAACGTGATCACGTGGCCGCTCGGGAAGCTCGATCCGCCGAGCGGCGCGGCGACGACCCGGAGGTCCGTCCCCGCCACCGGCCGGGGCCGGTCCATGAGCGCTTTGAGGATCGTCGAGAGCCCGCCCGTGCCCCAGGCCGCGAGCTCGAACGCCGCCTCGGTCCGGAAGCGGACGAGCCACAGCCCGCCGATCACGGCGGGCGGGATCAGCCGGCTCTGGGGCGGGAAGCCGGGCCACGACACCGCGGCCATCAGCCGATCGAGCCACGGCCGGCGGCGGCGCTGGAGCCGGAGGGTCCAGGCGAGGTCCGCCGCCTCGCTCCGCCGGGCGCGGACCAGGGCGAAGATCGCCGCGAACCCGACGAGGCCGCCGAGCGCGACGGCGAGGGCCCCGCGACCGCGGGCCAGGGCGATGCCGCGCGGCAGCGCCGCGCGGTGGGCGGCCCGCGTGGCGTGGGCCAGCGCCCGCGTCGTGCCCGCCGACGCCGCGGACGCCGCGCCGGCGACGCCGCCGGCGAGCGCGGCACCGGCCGCCGGCGATCGATCGGCCGCTGGGCGGGCCGCGGCACGCATCGTCATCACGCCGGGCAGTCTCGTCGGTCGGGCGACGCATCCTGCGCCCGCGCGGCCCGATCCGGGTGGCAGCCTCGTTGCAGGTTGGGCCGCCGCGAACGCCGGCCGGTGCGGCCGCGGCCCGGCTGCCCCTGCGCGCGAGGCGCCCCCGTCGATGTACCCTCGGGTTCTTCCGACCGCCACGAACGCGATTCGAGTGAGGGCCGACATGCCGCGCAACGTCCGAGGCGCACTCCTCCAGGCCACCTGGACCGGCGACAAGGAATCGATGATCCAGAAGCACGAGCAGGCCGCCCACGAGGCGAGCAAGCAGGGCGCCCAGGTCATGCTCTTCCAGGAGCTGTTCTACGGGCCCTATTTCTGCCAGGTCCAGGACGCCCAGTACTACAGCTACACCGAGCTGATCCCGGACGGCCCCACGACGAAGCGGATGCAGGACCTCGCGAAGCAGACCGGGATGGTCCTCGTCGTGCCGATGTACGAGGAGGACGAGAAGGCGTCCGGGATCTACTACAACACTGCGGCCGTGATCGACGCCGACGGCAGCTATCTCGGCAAGTACCGCAAGACCCACATCCCCCACGTCAAGGGCTTCTGGGAGAAGTTCTACTTCCGGCCGGGGAACCTCGGCTATCCCGTGTTCGAGACGGCGGTCGGCAAGGTCGGCGTGTACATCTGCTACGACCGCCACTTCCCCGAAGGTGCCCGGGCGCTCGGCCTCAACGGCGCCGAGATGGTCTTCATCCCGAGCGCGACCTCGCGCGGCCTGTCGGAGTACCTGTGGCGGATCGAGCAGGTCAGCCACGCGGTCGCCAACGGCTACTTCGTGGGGACGATCAACCGGGTCGGGATCGAGGCCGACATCGGCGACGACGACTTCTACGGCCAGAGCTACTTCGTCGATCCGCGCGGCCAGTTCATCGGCGATCTCGGTTCGGCCCACGACGAGGAGCTGCTCGTCCGCGACATGGACCTCGACAAGATCACCGAGGTCCGCCAGACGTGGCAGTTCTACCGTGACCGCCGGCCGGACGCGTACGACGACCTCGTCCGTCCGTAGGCCAGTGGCGGTGACCTCGAACGACGAGCGGGATCACTGAGCTCGCGGAGCTGGTCGGCCGCGATCCGCGCCTTCGTTGGCATCGGCGCAATCGGCGCGGACATCGTTGCGAGCGCCGCGATTTGGGATCTTGGGCGACGTCACGTGTTGTAGCCCCGCTGTTGATCGGCCGCTCCAGTCCTTCGAGTCGGTCCGTTCCGTGCCGAACGGGCCCAGTCGGGCGACGCCGACAAGGGAGCCGCGCCAACGACGAACCCGGTGGCCGCGAACCACGGCCAGGCTGCCCTCGACGTCGCCGTTGGCAGCTTCGACCTGATCCCGCTGGATCTCGGGTCGTCGACGCGAACGGGCTGGACGTCTGTCGACACCTTCGCGCCCGCCGGGAGCCGATGGACCCGGCCTGCCCGTCGACCGCCAGCTTATGGGCGCCCATAGCCTGCCACAACGCGGTCAATTTCTAATTGTCGGCCCGCCGACAGCGCGCGAGGGCCTTGGCGCCGATCCCGTTGGGGCCGTTGCGGTCATCAAGGCCGTCCGAGTGCGCGAGGTACTGGAGGTGCGCGATGCGCCGAATCCGAGTCCTCGTCGTGGCGACGATCCTGACCATGAGCGGGCTCGCCGTTGGGATGGTCGGTCCTCTCGCCGTGACGGCCGCTTGCAGCGACAATCACATCTCGCTATACGTGAATGCCAACGGCGGTGGCGTCGGCCAGTCCTTCTGCCTTGAGTCCGGCGGCAACCTTCCGAACCTTGGGGCCATCCCCGGCACATGCGTTGGCAACACATGGAACGACTGCGTTTCAAGCGTCAAGGTCTCGCTGGGCTGGACGCAGTGCTTCGCGACGTACTCGAACGCCAACTACACGACGCTGATGGCCAAGTACTGGGGCCAGATCGGTCCGGACACGCTCTACAACGTCTCACCGGACAACTCGATGAGCTCGGTCAAGCAATACACGAAGAGCCCCGCGACTCCGGTGGGAAACTGCTAGGCGATCGCATCGGCTCAGCAATGGCGACGTCGCGGACGACCCCCTTGGCCGATCGCGACGTCGCCCTGACCGCCGACGAACTCGTCAAGCGGTACGGGCCCAAGACCCTGCCAGCGATCGACCGCGTCAGCCTGGCCGTCCCCGTCAACAGCATCACGGCCCTAGTCGGTCCGAACGGAGCCGGCAAATCGACTCTGATCCGACTCTGGCTGGGGTTCGAGCGCCCGACGCACGGGCGAACGTCCGTGATGGGAATCGATCCGGTCATCGACAGCGCAGGCGCTCTCTCTCATATCGGGTACGTTCCCCAGGGGGGCTCGCTCTACCGGGAGCTCTCGGTCGACGAACACCTCCGCCTCGCGGCCTCGTTCCGCTCCGGGTTCGACCGGGCCGTTGCTGTGGACCGCCTCGAGCGGGCTCGCGTCACGATGACGAAGCCCGTCCAGCACCTGAGCGGCGGTCAACAGGCCCAAGTGTGCCTGGCCATCGCTCTGGCGACGCGGGCGCCCATCCTCATCCTAGATGAGCCGCTGGCCAGCCTCGACCCGCTGGCTCGCCGAACGTTCATGCGCGCCCTTCATGAGAGTGTCCAGCGCGACGGCGGGACGGTTCTCCTGTCGTCGCACGTCGTTGCGGACATCGATGGCGTTGCCGACCGTCTGATCGTGCTCGTCGACGGGCGCGTCGCACTCGACCTCGACGCGGCAGAAGCCGTCGCCACCCATTCGTTCCGGCCGGGTCGGCCTGCCGACGCCATCGGCTTGATCCCGGGCATCGTCGGCCCGGACCGGGCCGTCGTCCGCCAACGACCTCGGTTTCCGGACGAACGAGCGCCACTCGAGGACATCGTGATGGCGTACCTGGCGGGTCGCGACTCGACCGAGCCCTCGGGATGACGATCCAGCGCGCAAAGGCTTGGCTGGTCGCCGGCCAGCTCGCCCTGAAGGTCAACCGTTTCGAGGTGACCGCCGCACTCGTCCTCGTCGTGGGCATCGCCATCGCGGCGGTGATCACGGCCGGCCGTTTCGCATCCATCCACGCCACGCCCGACTGCCTGAGTCGGTGGATCGCGAGCCTCCCCGTCGACGAGACGTGCACCGCAGCAGTACAAGCATGGTCGGCCCTGACCGAGGGCGACGCCGGCAAGATCATGGCGGCCATGAGCGTCGTGCCGATCGCCGTCGGCCTGCTCTTCGGGGTCCCCATTGTCGCCCGCGAGATCGACGCCGGGACGGCGTCCCTGTCTTGGGCCATCGCTGGATCGCGCCTTCGGTGGTTCTGGCGCATCGTCGTGCCGTTCCTCGGATTGCTCGTCATCGCCTTGGCGGTCGCAGCGGTTTCCGCCGGCGCCCTCGCCGACGCCCGCACCGCCGGCAACATCTGGTCATCGACCTTCGCCGACGCAGACCTGTTCGGCTCTCCGGCCGTCATGCGTGGGCTCGTGGCGTACGCGATCGGGATCGGCGTTGGCGCCCTGGTGGGACGGATCCTCCCCGCGATCCTCATCGCCATCGTGCTCACCTGGGCCGTCGTCAGCGCGGTAGGCACCCTCCAGAGCACCGTTGTCCGCTCCACTTATCAGGTCGTTGACATCGGCGCTTCGGGCGCCGGCGTGCGGTTCATGCAGGAGAACCCGGACTTCGAGGTCGGCTTTGTCACGGAGGACCAGCGCCTCGTGAAGCCCGACCAGGCAGCCATTGAGGCCCCGCCGGGAACTGCCGACCCCGTGCGCTGGCTGGCCGAGCGCGCGAGGCTCATTCCGTTCGGCGTATCGCGCGCGGCCACTTCCCGCTGGCAAGGGTTCGCGACTGTCGTTCTCGGTGCAACCGCGATCACCTTGTTGCTCGCCTCGGCGCAGATCGTTCGGCGGCGTTCCCCGCGCTGAAGGTCGATCCATGTCCCGGATCTGGGTGAGCTTCATAAATCTGTAGGTCGGAACGATCGAGTCGACGAATGAACAGCGCGGCGCCTAGGACGCGTCGTGAATTTCTGGCCCGCCCAGTCCGGGGTTCCAGTCAAGATGTGTTCAGCTGCGCGCGGCGCCGATTCGCCATCCAGTGACTACTCTCGCTCGGGTGGTCGCGCTTGTTGGCATGCCTGAGGACCGTCGCGGCGGCGATCGCCTTCGAGCGCTCCGTGGACCTGCTGCTCTTCGGCTCGCCGACCTTCATGTGCTCGTACATCCGCTGCTCCTCGTCGCTTAGGCGGGGCGAGCTGCTCCTTCTGGAGGCATTGAGTTCACCTACTGCGATCCATCCTGCGAATCGGATCCGACGCGAAGATCCCCGCGCGATCCCGCTCCACCCACGGTTGCAGCGCGACCGGAGGCACCGCGAGCGCGCAAACGGCCTGAGGTCAGGTGCAGGCGGTGTACCCTCACCGCCTCGAAGACGGAGGTCGCATGGACTTCGGTTTCACGCTCAAGCCGGAGAGCTCGCTCGAGCGAGACGGTCGCCCTGGCCCGCCAGGCCGAGGCGGCTGGGTTCGCCTACGGCTGGCTCTTCGACTCGCACGTCCTGTGGCGCGACCCCTACCCCGTCCTGACCCTCATGGCCCAGGCGACCGAGCAGCATGCGCCTGGGGACCTGCGTCACGAACCCCGGCACCCGCGAGCCGAGCGTGACCGCCTCGACGCTGGCGACCCTCGACGAGCTGAGCGGCGGGCGGATGGACCTCGGGCATCGGCCGCGGCGATTCGGCCCGGCGGGTCCTGGGCAAGCCGCCGACGACGATGGCGACGCTCGAGGAGGCGATCCGGGTCATCCGCGCCCTCGTCGCCGGGCGAGACGATCGCCTACGAGGGCACCGACCTCCACTTCCCGTGGACGTCCGGCTGGCCGCTCCCGGTCTGGGTCGCCGGCTACGGGCCGATGGCCCTGGCGATGACCGGCCGGGTCGCCGACGGGGTCATCCTCCAGCTCGCCGACCCGGACCTGATCGCCTGGTTCGTCGGCCAGGTCCGCGCGGCCGAGGCTGCGGCCGGCCGGCCGGCCGGTCGGTCCGGGTCCAGGCCGCGGCGCCCGCCCATGTCGGCGATCTCGCGGCACTGCCGCGAGCGGACCCGCTGGTTCCCCGCCCTCGTCTCGCAACCACGTCGTGGACCTCGTCAACAAGTACCCCCGCGAGGAGCTGCCCGGAGTCCCTGACCGGCTACATCCGCGACCGCGAGGGCTACGACTACCTCCACCACGCCGAGGTCGGCTCGTCGAACGCGGGCTTCGTCGGCGACGAGGTGACCGACCGGTTCTGCGTCCTCGGCTCGGTCGACGATCACCTCGCCAAGCTCCAGCGTCTCGCCGAGGCCGGCGTCGACCAGTTCAACATCTACCTGATGAACGGCGACGAGGAGGCGGTCCTCGAGACCTACGGCCGCGACATCATTCCGGCGGTCCGGGCCCGCGAGGCCGCCGCCTCCTGATCGGGCCGCGGTAGGCCGCTGCCGGCGGCCGGGCGCGGAGGGCTGCCCGGGGCGGTGCGCCCGGTCACCGCCGGAAGCGTGCGCCCGTCCGGTCTGGTGCACTCTGCGTAGGGTCCCTGGCCGGATCGGGGGACTGGGCGGAACGCCACCGCTGGTGCACGATCGGAGAGCCCCGCAACCACACCGCCGGAGGAACCTGTCCGTGTCTCGCCTGCCTGCCGCGCCCCGCCGTCACGACCCGTACTGGGACATGGATGGAGCCGGTGCCCGCCGGGTCCGGACCCAGCGCCGCGTCGTCCGGCTCGGCATCTGGTTCCTCGTCGTCGTCGCGCTCGCGGTGGTGGCCAGCCAGCTGCCGGCGGTCGATCCCGAGTACCTCCTCCACGGCGACGGCCGTCCGGTCATGGCCGGGGCGCTCCTGACCCTGCTCGGCTCCGCGGCGCTGCTCGCCCTCGCCCGGATGCACCGCGTTCGCAACTGAGGCTCCGCGGACGGCGGAATCGTCCGCGGACCACGGTCCGATCCGCCGGCCCACCGGGACCAGCGGGTCATTGCACGGTCGGCACCGTTCGCCAATGGTCCGGCCATGAGCACCGTCGACGGCTGTCGCCCCTCGACGACGGCTTGGCCAGCTCAGGTTGAGCGGCGCTCCACCGCTGCCCGGAGTCTCGACCGGCCCGGGGCCATCACGCGATGAATGGCCTCGACCCGATCGCAGTGTTCCTGGCGTTCGTCTTCCTGATCAGCCTCGGGACGCTCCTGCGCAGCCTGGTCGTCGTCGCGCACCGCAGGCGAAGGGCGATCGCGTCCCGCCCCCGCGCGCTTGCCGGGGTGGCCGTGCTCGCGATCGCCCTCGTTGCCGGCGGCCTCTTCGCGAGCCGCATCATGCCGACCGGAAAGCCCGTCGCGTGGGGCTTCATGAACCAGATCGTCCTGCAGCGCGAACCGCTGAAGGTCGGCCACGGCTTCGACCTGACGACGGCACAGACGACCACCGTCGTTCCTGTCTGGCCGGTCTGGTGGCCGGCCTGTCACCCGTTCGACCAGGACCTCGGCAACGGCACCGCGGCTGGCTCGTGGCTGACCCCCGACATCACGTACACCCCGTGGGCGGTGACGATCACGATGCGGATCAGTGCCGCCTATGACAAGAACCCGGAGTGCGGCCGCGGCTTCTACGACTTCTGGGGCACGCCGATCCTCGTCCAGCTCCGCGAGCCACTGGCCGGCCGGCCGCTGTTCGATGGGTCGGCCTTCCCCCTGCAGCGCGGCCGTATCCCTGATCCGCCTGCGCCCGCGGCCTCAGCAGCGAGGGGATCTGTCGTGTCGGCGGGAGCCTCGGCGCGCCGACCTCCGCCCCGACTCCGGCCGCCGACCCGCCGCTTCGCTATCCTCGTCACGTACCCTGCTCGCCCATCCCGCGGCCGGGTCGGAGGAGGATCCATGCGCACGCTGATCACGAACGGGACGATCGTCACCGCAGACGGCTCGACCCCGGCCGACGTCCTCGTCGACGGCGAGACCATCGCCCTGATCGGGTCCGACCTGGCCGCCGACGGCGTGACCGCGGACGACACGATCGACGCCGCGGGACGCTGGGTGATCCCGGGCGCGATCGACGCCCACACCCACATGGAGCTGCCGTTCGGCGGCACGTTCGCCAAGGACACGTTCGAGACCGGGACCCGGGCGGCCGCGTTCGGCGGCACGACGACGATCATCGACTTCGCGGTCCAGAGCAAGGGCAAGGCCCTCCGCGAGGGCCTCGACGTCTGGATGGCCAAGGCCGAGGGCAACGCCGTCGCCGACTACGCCTTCCACATGATCATGAGCGACGTCAACGACGACACCCTCGCCGAGATGGACCAGCTCGTCGCCGAGGGCATTCCCGACTTCAAGCTGTTCACGGCGTACCCCGGCGTCTTCCTCAGCGACGACGGGGCGATCTTCCGGGCGATGCAGCAGACCGCGAAGAACGGCGGCATGGTCCTGATGCACGCCGAGAACGGCCCGGCCATCGACGTCGTCGCCGGCCAGCTCGCCGAGTCGGGCAAGACCGATCCGTACTACCACGGCGTCGCCCGCTACCCGGTCTTCGAGGGCGAGGCGACGAACCGGGTGATCCGCCTGGCCGAGGCTGCCGGTGCCCCGGTCTACATCGTCCACCTCTCCTCGCGCGACGCCCTCGAGGCCGTCCGCGACGCCCGCGACCGGGGCACGAAGGCCTTCGCCGAGACGTGCCCGCAGTACCTGTTCCTGTCGTCTCGACGACCTCGGCAACGGGTTCGAGGGGGCGAAGTTCGTGTGCTCCCCGCCGCTCCGCACGGCCGACCACCAGGAGGAGCTCTGGAACGGGCTGATCAAGGACGACCTCCAGCTCGTCGCGACCGATCACTGCCCGTTCGACTTCCACGGCCAGAAGGACCTCGGCGTCGGCGACTTCCGGAAGATCCCGAACGGCCTGCCCGGCGTCGAGGACCGGGTCGACCTGCTCCACGACGGCGGCGTCGTCGGCGGCCGGATCACGAAGGAGCGCTGGGTCGAGATCATCTCGACCGCCCCGGCCAAGCTGTTCGGGATGTTCCCCCGGAAGGGCACGATCGCGGTCGGCTCCGACGCCGACATCGTGATCTACGACCCGACCGCGAGCCACACGATCAGCGCCGCGACCCACCACATGGACTGCGACTACTCGTGCTACGAGGGGCGCGCGGTCCGCGGCCGATCGGACATCGTGATGAGCCGCGGCTCGGTGATCGTCCGCGACGGCGCGTTCACCGGCCGGAAGGGCCACGGCCGCTTCATCAAGCGCGGCTCCGGCCGATTTCGCCCGGCTGAGCTGAGGCGGGCCGGCCCGCCCCGCAACGCGACCGCCGCGCGACCCGCCCGATGCCCGAACCGACCGCCTCCGAATTCGGCCCGACCTGTGCCCGCCAGCCCCAAGGCCCCGGCCGGCCGCCCGCCGGCGATCTCGATCGATGCCGACGTCGCCGAGCTGGCGGCCGTCCGGGCCTTCGTCCGCGAGCGCGTCGCGGCGTCCGGCGGCGACACGGAGACCGCGGCGGACTTCGTCCAGGCGGTCGACGAGCTCGTGTGCAACGTCGTCGGCCACGGCTACGCCGGCCGGCCGGGCCGGATCGAGGTGGCCTTCCTCGAGACCCCCGCCGAGCTCGCGTTCCGGATCCGCGACGACGCCCCGCCGTTCGACCCGACGAGCGTCCCGGAGCCGCCGCTCGACGTCCCGCTGGAGCGCCGCCGGCTGGGCGGGATGGGCGTCCATCTCGCCCGGGCCCTGACGGACGGGTTCGACCACCGTATCCTGCCGGGAGGCGGCAACGAGGTCACGGTTCGCAAGCGGCGACGCACGACGGGAGAGGCAAGCGATGGACATCACGACCGAGCGGCCGAGCGCTGACCTCGCGGTGATCGGCCTGACCGGCGAGCTCGACGGATCGAACTTCGAGCAGGTGATCGCCGCCGGCCGGGCGGCCCGCGACGGCGGCGCCCGGCGGATCGTGCTCGACCTGTCCGGCCTGACGTACATGGGCAGCTCGGGCCTCGTCGCGATCCACTCGATCGCCCTCCTCCTCCGGGGCCAGGAGCCCACCTCGCCCGAGGACGGCTGGCAGGCCCTCCACGACCTCGGCGAGCGCACCGCCGACGGCCCGGACGACGGCCTGACGCTGGCCGGACCGCCGCCCTCGATCGAGCGCGTGCTCGATCGGAGCGGGATGCTCGGCCTCTTCGCGGTCCACGCCGACCGCGCCTCGGCCGTCGCAGCCGCAACGTCGGCCTGACCCGGCCCGGCAGGCGCCGCGGACCGATCACGGTGGCCGCGCCGAGGCTCGACCGGATCGTCGCGCGAGCCGGCCTCGAGGCCCTGATCGACGCGGCCGCCGCCGTCGTGCCGGGGCTCGTCGTACAGCTCCTCGACCCATCCGGCGTCGTCGTGGCCGGGACGCGATCCGCCGACCGCGGCGCCGATCCGCCGACCGCGGTCCGGCCCATCGTCGCCGGCGACGTTCCGCTGGGGACGGTCGTCGCGGACGGCGGGCCGGGCGGAACGGCCGCCGGGGTCGCCGAGCTGGTGGGTCGGGCGATCGAGCTCGCCGCCGGCGAGGGACTTGCCCGGCGGGCCGTCACGGCGGCCGCGATCGACGACCTCCGCGAGCTCGCCCTGCTGAGCCGCCTCGCGGAGACCCTCGGCTCCGCGGTCGACCCAGCCGGGATCGCCGGCTGCGTCCTCTCGACCGTGGCGCGGCCTCTCGCGGCGACGCTCGGCGTCGTCCTCGGACCGGACGACGCGACCGTCCTCGCCTCCGCCGGCCCGGCGGACGCGATCGCGGCGGTGCGCGACGACGCGAGCGGCGTGATCGGGCGCCTCCGCGGCGAAGATCCGACGATCGGCTCGTGCGCCGCGATCGAGTCGTCGCCGGACGAGCGATTCGGGCCGATCCTGGCGGCGTTCCTGCGGACCGCCCGCGGCCACCACGGCACGATCGTCCTCGCCCGGCCGTCCGCCGCGGCGCCGTTCCGCGCCGCCGATCGGCAGCTCCTCGCCTCGGTCGCCGGGCAGGCGGCGGTGGCGATCGAGCGGTCCGCCCTCCAGCGCCAGGTCGTCGAGCGGCGGGCGATCGACGAGGAGCTCGCGATCGGGCGGCGGATCCAGCTCTCCCTGATGCCGCGCCGCTTTCCCGCGATCGATGGCTGGCAGATCGCCAGCGCCTACGAGCCGGCCCGCGAGGTCGGCGGCGACTTCTACGACGTGTTCCGCCTCCGTGACCGCGGCGACTGCATCGGGCTGGTCGTCGCCGACGTCACCGGCAAGGGGATCCCGGCGGCGATCCTCATGGCCGATGCTCGCGGCCTGATCCATGCCGCGGCCGACCAGAGCGACGGACCGGCCGACACGCTCGGCCGGGTCAACCGGATCCTCGTGGACGAGCGGGCAAGCGGCCTGTTCGTCACGGTCGCCCATGCCGTCCTCGACACCGCGACCGGGCGGCTCGTCCTCGTCCGGGCCGGCCACGACCCGGTCCACGTGCTGCGGGCGGACGGACGTCTCGAGATCCTCGACCCGCCGGGCCGTCTCGTCGGGATGGTCGCCGACCTCGGGGTGACGCCGCTCGAGCTCATCCTCGAGCCCGGCGACGCATTCGTCGGCCACACCGACGGCGTGACCGAGGCCCGCTCGGCGGACGGCGCGTTCTACGGCGAGGACCGCTTCCGGGCGGTGCTCGGCGGGCTCGTCGGGCGGACCGCAGCCGCGATCGTCGAGACGATCGCCGGTGACGTCGCGGACTTCCGCGGCGCGGCCGAGCCGTCCGACGACCTCACGCTCCTCGTCGCCCGCCGCGACGAAGCCACCGTCCGGGACGCCAGCGAGCGATCGGCCGATCCGGGCTAGACTCGGGGTGCCCCCAGAGCCCGTCGCGAGGTCGTCGTTGCCCGCCGATCTTCTCCTGCCGCTGTTCACGCTCACGCTGCTCGCGAACGCCGTGCTCGTCGCCTTCGCCATCCGCGGCATGCGCGGCACCTCGTCCCGCTCGGACGGCGCCGGCTGGCCCGGCCGGCCGACCGCGTCGGGCGGGGTCGGCCGAGCCGGCCCGGATGCCGCGTCTCCCGGCCCGGATGCCGCGTCTCCCGGCCCGGATGCCGCGTCTCCCGGCGGACGGACGACCGGGCCGGCCGACGTCGAGGCCCACGGCGGAGCGTCGGCCCCGGGCCTCCTGCCCGCGGTGGCGTTGCCGGCGGAGCCCGCTCGGGCGGTGGCGGCGACGACCGACGCGGATGCGGATGCGATCGCCGGCAGAGCGGCCGCCCGGACGCCCGACGCGCAGGCCACGGCCTCGACCGATCTGCCGAGGCGCGCGGACGAGCCGCCGGCGGCCCCGCTCGATCCTGGCTCCGAAGTCGCCGCCAGGTCCCACGGCCCGGCCCCCGCCGCCCGGCGGCAGCCGCGGGCGACGCCGCGGGGCCGACGGCCGGCCGGACCACCGATTGGCGGGGCCGAGGAGACGATCCCCGGCGCGGTTGAGGCCGAGGCCGACGGTGCGGAAACCGCCGCCAACCCAGCGGCGCCGCCTGTCCCCGGCCCGGCCAAGCGCCGGAGCCGCCGTCGGTTCTCGCTGCCACCGCTCGACGAGGACCACGAGAAGGTCAACCGCTCGATCAAGTCGTTCCTGGCCGGCGCCGACGCCACGGATCCCGCCGCGGGCGGGCCCGTGGCCCAGCCCGAGGGGGCGACGACGATCGCCCTGGTCGCGCTCGACCGCGCGGCCGACGGCGAGCGCGCCGCGCGTCCCGGCGAGGCCGAGTCGCCCGCCCCCGAAGGCGATCCCGCGGACGACATCTCGGCGACGGTCGAGCGGACCCTGCGCGCGGCCGCCCGCGGCAGCGACGTGGTGACGGTCGTCGGACGCGGTCGCTTCCGGATCACCCTGCGGGCGACCGGCGAGCTCGCCGCGCGGGCCTATCTGCGCCGGGTCCGGGCGACCGTCGAGCCGCTGCTCGACTCGGCGAACCACCCGCTCCGCCTCACGATCGCGACGGCGACCGCGCTCGACGAGCCGCTCGAGGACGCCATCGACCGAGCCGAGCGACGCCTGGCTGCGGCGCTCGCCTCGCCCCCCGCCGACGACCCCGCTCCGCTCGGCGGGACGGCGCCCGACGAGGGCCGGCCGGAGCGGACGCCCCGCGCTGCCGCGGACTGACCCTCAGCGAGGCGCCTCTGGCGCCCCCGGGCCCGCGTCCGGAGCCAATTCGGCCGGCCTCGCCCGCCCCGCACGAGCCGCGATGGCCGCGAGCAGCGCGATCGAGCCCGCGGCGACGACAAGGTCGATCGCCTGCTCCGCGCGGAGCGGCCCGACGACGACGGGATCGCGCCAGGTCGAGGCGACGATCGCGCGGGCCGCGGCCCAGCCGGCGAGGGCGACCAGGAAGAGCCGCCCGTCGGGGCGGCGCAGGGCGGGGGCCAGGGAGGCGAGCAGCACGAGGACGAGGACGACCCCTGTGGCCGCGGCCTCGAGCGCCTGGGACGGGATCGACGGGATCGCCGGGCCGAGCGAGCCCCACGGCCCGGGGCCGAGGTAGGCGGTCGCCGGCTCGCCGCTCGTCGGCTGCCCCTGGCCCGTGCCGCCCAGGACCGTCGCCAGCTTCCCGGCGGCGAGCAGGACGAGCGTCGGCAGGGCAGAGACCCGGAGCCACGGACCCGGCCGGCCGTCGAGGAGGACCGCCACGAGCGCGCCCGTCAGCGCCCCGCCGACGACCGCGAGCGTCAGCTCCAGGCTGCCGACGCCCGGATCGAGGACCCGGCCCGGCGCCTCGCCGAAGAACGCCGGGTGAAGCAGCACGTAGCCGAGGCGGCCGCCGACCACCGCGCCGGGCACGATCCCGAGGACGACGAAGAGGAGGTCGTCGACGCGCAGGCCGGAGGCCCGACAGGCCACGCCGGCGATGACGAGCGCGGCGAAGATCGCCGCGGCGATCGCCACCGTCTCCCAGCGGACGGCGCCGTCCCCGAGATGGAGCAGCGGGTCGAAGTCGAACGCGAGGACGGCGGTCGGCACGGTGGACGTCAGTGTAGACGCGCCGAATCGTTCAGGTCGGGACTGTCGGCTGGCCGACACCCTGGCTGTCGTTGCTGCGCTCACCGGAGGGTCGTCCGCGCGACGACGATCAACCCATCGGTGGCGTGTCCCGGGGGGAGCACTGACCGACGGGGACGGACGAGGGGATGCCGTCCCGGGGGTAGACGAACCGCTCGACCCTGGGGGGAACGGCGGTTCGCTCGACGGCAGCGCCCGGCCTCTGGGGGGAACCGGGCGCCGCCGTCGAACCATCTCTGGGGGAGCTGATGAGCGCTCGACTCACGCTCGCGATCCGCCTCCTCGGTCGATTGGAGCTCCGTGCGGACGACGTCCCGGTCCGGATCGGCGGCCGCCACGCCCAGGCCCTCCTCGCCCTGCTGGCCCTCCGGCCGCGGCCGCGGCTGCGCGACACCCTGGCGGCGGAGCTCTGGCCGGAGGCCGGCGCGCCGTCGGCGTCGGCCCTGCGCCAGGCCCTCTGGCTGGTCCGGTCGAGCCTCGCGGCGGCCGGCCTCGACCCGGAATCGTGGGTCGAGGCGGACCAGGACACGATCGGGGTCCATCCGGCCGTGACTCTCGAGCTCGACGTCGATCGCTTCGAGCGCCTCGCGGAGAGTGCCGCACCCGACGATCACGAGCGCGCGATGGAGGTGTACGCCGGCGACCTGCTCGAGGGCCTTGGCCACGAGTGCTTCGCCGCCGACCGCGAGCGGCTCTCGGACCTCTACGAGGATCTCCTGGCGGAGGTCGCCCGGGAGCGGCTCGACCGCGACGACACGCTCGGCGCCCGCCGCGCGGCCCGCGAGCTCCTGCTGCGCGACCCGCTCCGCGAGGAGGCCCACGCCGTGCTCATCGCCGCCTACGGGCGGACGGGCTCGCGCTCGCAGGTCGTGCGCCAGTACCGGCGGGTCTGCGCGATCCTCCGCTCGGAGCTGGCCGTCGGGCCGCTGCCCGAGACCGACGCCGCCTACCGGGTCGCGCTGGCGGCCTCCGTCGCGCGGTCAGGCGACCGGGCGGCGGACCTCCGGTTCGAGATCGCGGCGTTCTCCCCCGTCCTCGTCAACAGCGCCTGACCCGGCCGGCGGATCGCCGACGCGACCGCCGGGCCAACCACGGCCCGCGCCTCGCCGAGCCTCCGTCTCCTCCGGAGCCCGGCCGCGAATCGGAACGGCCCCGGCGTGCTGCCGGGGCCGTTCCGTGCCGCGCGGCCGTGGGCCGCCCGGTCGCGGGTCAGGGGGTGCGGATCGAGACGATCGTCGGGTTCGGCATGCCGGCCGCGCCGGCGTAGGCGACGGTGCCGAGATAGCGGGTCGCGGGAGCGAGACCGCTGAAGGACAGCCCGATCGTGCCGGTCTGGCCGAGAGTCGCCGTCGCCGGCGCCGTGACCGTCATGTTGCCCGCGTTCGTCGAGTCGACGAGCCAGTCGAACAGCGTGAAGGTCGACGGGTTGGCGGTGGCGAAGCCGTGGACGTAGACCGAGTAGGTCGCCGCCGTCGGGTTCAGGAGGTCGACGCGCTCGTCCGACGTCCCGCCGCCGCTGAGGCCGACCAGGGTGGTGCCCCGGTAGACGTACAGGTCGAGGTCGCTCGCCGGCGCCGTGGCGTCGTTGAAGAGAGCGAACCGGGCGAGCGTCGTGCCGGCCGGGACGACGACGTCGAACTTCACGACGTCGGGCCCGGCGACCGGCGCGAACGACCCGTCCGGGTCGGTGCTGACCGAGCCGCTGTTGGTCGTCGCCGGGACGAGGCCGCGGGCGGTCGCCGTGAAGGCGCCGGTATAGCCGAACTTCACGGTGTAGGAGGTCGCCGACCCGTCGGCCGACACCTCGCCGGGTGCCGCGAGGGCGACCGGCTTGATGACGAGCGGGCTCCGGACGTGATGACTGCCGGCGTTCCAGGTCAGCTGGCCGCCGACGTACGCGTTCAGGGCGGCGGTGCCGCGGGTGAACGTGACCGTGAAGGACTTGGTCTGGCCCGGGTTCAGGGTCAGGGTCGACGGGCTGACCGACACGTCCATGCCGGTCATGCCGGACACGGTCGCGGTGTAGGTCGCGGCCGATGCGCCGACGTTCGTCACCCGGCGGGTGACGGTCTGGCTGCCGGCGAGGTCACCGATCGCGATCGAAGCGCCGTTGAAGTCGCTCGGATCGGTCGAGTAGCCCGCGTTGCGGAGCGCCGTGCACGTGCCGGCCGAGACGCCGTTGGTCGTCCCGCACAGGAACGCGAACCAGTCGTTGATGTTCGAGTCGTAGACGAGGCCCGGATCGGCCGCGCCGTTCGGCGCGACGTGGCCGGCGCCCTGGCGGAAGATGACGAGCGGGTTCGTGTTCGGGCCGTCGAGGACGTCCCCCGCGCTCGTCATCATCGCCGACTTGATCGCCATCGGCGACCACGTCGGATGGAGCTCCATCAGGAGGGCGGCGATGCCGGCGATGTGCGGTGCCGACATCGAGGTCCCGCTGTAGAGGTCGAAGTCGCGACCGGTCGGGTTCGCCGGGGACACGGCCGCGAGGATGTCCTGGCCGGGGGCGATGATGTCCGGCTTCAGGAGGTCGCCGCCGCCGGCCAGGAGCGGGCCGCGTGACGAGAAGGACGCGGTGAACGGCGCCGGGGCGTCGGTCACGATCGTGGCGGCGTTGATCGTCGCCGTCGCGCCGGCCGTCGCCGCGTACGCCTTGACGGCGGCCCGGTCGGTGTCGGCGAGGTGGACGGTCGGGACGAAGTGGAAGTCCGCGTTGATCGAGTTCGGCGAGGTGTTGACGAGGATCATCCCGACGCCGCCGGCCTCGCGGACGGCGAGGCTCTTGTCGGTCCGGGCGCTGACGCCGCGGTCGCAGACCACGATCTTGCCGGCGACCTTGGCCGGGTCGAGGGCGGGCGTGCCGTTCGTCGCGGTCGAGAAGCACAGCGCGACGGCCGTCGGATCGGCGCCGCTCAGGCCGGCCGCGGTGGAGTCGATGAGGGGCGCCGGCCCGACCGCGGTCGCCACCGAGGCGCCGTTGTAGGTCGTGCCGTTGCCGAGGGTGACCGAGCCGCGGCCGTCGCGGTTGTGGGTCCCCGCCGCGACGGTCGTGGTCCACGGGCCGGGATGGGCGACGGTCGACGTCGTCGGGCCGGAGTTGCCCGCCGACTGCGAGACGAAGATCCCGGCGTCGGCGGCGAACAGGAACGAGACCTCGACCGGGTCGAGGAAGTTCGTCGACGTGCCGCTGATCGAGTAGTTGATGACGTCGACGCCGTCGGCGACCGCCTGGTCGATCGCGGCGACGAGGTCGGATGTGGAGCCGCTGGCCGTTGACGCGTCCTGCGTCGACCAGAGGGCCTTGTACATCGCGATCCTGGCCCGCGGCGCCATGCCGCTGATCTTGCCGAACGCCGCCGCGGCGCCGGTTGCCTGGATGCCGTTGTTGCCGCCGGCCGTCGATGCCGTGTGGGTCCCGTGGCCGTTGTAGTCG
The DNA here is from genome assembly GCA_963710105.1 of uncultured Chloroflexia bacterium. Taxonomy (GTDB): domain Bacteria; phylum Chloroflexota; class Limnocylindria; order Limnocylindrales; family CSP1-4; genus CF-46. Next base: position 410,980 of record CAVPYV010000001.1, on the reverse strand, counting down.
CGGGGCGAGTTGAACTCCCACGGATGCGTCGCGTCGACGCCGGCGTCGCCGCCCAGGCTGGCGTTGTAGTAGCGGGCTCCGATCAGCTTGTTGTTGCAGTCGTGCTTGTTCCAGTCCTCACCGGTCTGGCAGATGCCGTGCCAGCTGGCCGCCGGCTTCTTGTACGCGAGGCCACTGCTCACGGGGTTCTTGCCGACGCGATCCGAGAAGCTCTGAGCCTCCGGCCAGATGCCCGAATCGATGTCGCCGATGATGATGTCCTCGCCGGCCTTGCCGACGCCGCCGACCTGGTCCCACAGCCCGCCCGGATCGGACAGGCCGAGGAACGCCGGGGTGGACGAGGTGTCGAGGGTGCGGATCTCGTCCGGGACGATCGCGATGACGTCCTTGTCCGCCGCCATCTTGTTCGCCTCGGCGGCCGTGAGGCGCGCCGCGAACCCGTTGTTGGAGATCGTGTAGTCGTAGAGCTTCGTCCCGCCGTGGGTCTTGAGCTCGACGTCGTGCTTGGCCTTCAGGTGGTCGCCGTAGCGCAGCGCGGCCGCCGAGGTCACGTCGAGCTTGTGACCCTTGCCCGGCTTCGTCGCGGCATAGCCGGGCGTGCTGCCGTCGTAGGCGATCGTCGGCAGGTCCCGAAGCTGGACGATGTAGACCCCGTCGGCGGTGAAGTGCGCGGATCCTCCCTGGATCGTCGGCGAGATGGCGAGTGTCGCCCCCGGCAGGATCGATCCGAGCAGCAGCGCGGTCGATCCGAGGGCAGCGAGCAGCCTCCGGTTCATGGGCCTCCCTTCAGGCAGCGCCTGAACTCCTCCAACCCACGAGGACCCCGAACGGAGGCACACGCCCGCGAATCCCGACCGCGGGCGAGGGCGGCATCCGGGAACCCCGAGGCGACGCAGATCGCCAGCCCTCCCGAGGCCGGCGCGTCGGTGGTGCGACGATACGACCGCCGCAGACCCGGGTCAAACTCGACCCGCAGCGGCCCCCGGTTCGCGGTCACTCGGCTGGTGCGGCGCTGCACCGCTGAACTGGTGAGGGGCGGGTCGGCGGAGGCGCGGCGCACGCGGCGTCCCCTCGCCTGCCGGTCAACGCGGCGAGGCCCCGGACAACGCCGGGGCCTCGCTCGGGCGATCGTCGACGATCGGTCTCAGTTGACGGTGATGTCGCTCCAGAGCTCGTCGCCGACGACCTGCTGGATCCAGTCGAGGACGGGCTGCCGATCCGTCCGGTAGTAGAACCCGACGCCGCGGCAGCCGGCGTTCGAGTAGCCCCACGATGTGACCGCCACGACCTGGTTGCTATCGGCCGGCCAGAAGACCGGTCCGCCCGAGTCGCCGCTGCAGGTGCCGCCGCGGTCATTGCCGTTGCCGTTGGCCTGGATCGAGAAGCCGTCGGTCGACTGGTTGCCCAGGTTGTTGATGATCTCTTCGGCCTGCAGCCGCTCCCGCAACGAGATCGTCTTGACGGTTCCGACGCCATTCCCGCGGACCGGCGTCTGGAGGCTGTAGCTCAGGCCGTAGCCGGAGACCCGCATCGTCACGTCCTGGACGCCCTTCTTGTTACGCAGGACGTCGACCGTTCCGGACGGCGCAAGGCTCGCGTATTCCGGCTCAGCAATCGCCTGGTCGAGCACGACGATCCCGACGTCGTGGATGTTCGGGAAGCCGGCGAAATTGTCGAAGCCGTAATTGAACAGGGTGCTCGATTCGGCGCACCAGTCGCCCAAGCCGTTGCCGGCCAGGGGGCCCTCGGTGGCCGTGCACGAATCCGGGTAGCCGGTGAAGTTGTCGTGCTGGGTCGTGAAGTCGTAATGCGTCCCGACGTCCTGCAGGAACCAGATTCGGGCATGAGCGGCAACAGCGCCGCCGGGGAGGCTCGAATCGTTCGTGCAGTGACCGGCGGTCAGCGCCACGCGCGGCGACAGCAGCTCGGCGGTGCAGCGATGGATGAAGACCCAGTCGTTGTCGTAGAACGCGGCCAGGCCCACGAACGGATGGTCGAAGTCGCGAGTCCAGCTCTTGCCGGTGATCGCAGCCGCCGGCAGAGCGCTCGCCAGGACGAGGCCGGCGGCGAAGGCAATCGCGAGAAGACGTCGGCGCATGCAGGGTTCCTCCGTCGAATGGACGGGCTCGCGCCGCATCACGCGATCCGCTCGGTTCCTCCATGGGTACCACGCCAGTCGCGGCACCGCTCAACCCGGGCAGGGTAGCGCGACCGTCACGACCTCGCACGGGTCGCCACGCGAAGCGGTGCCCGGGGGCACCGCCCCGTTGGGGGAATCAGCCGAGCTTGTCGACGAGCTCCTGGACGGCCGCGGCCGAGTGGTCGAAGGCTTCCTGCTCGGCGGCGGTCAGCTCGATCTCGAAGACCCGCTCCAGCCCGCCCCGGCCGAGGACGACCGGGACGCCGACGAACAGGTCGCGCGTCTTGAACTCGCCCTGGAGCAGGACGGCGCACGGCAGGACGCGCTTCCGGTCGCGGAGGATCGCGTCGACCATCTCGAAGGCGGATGCCGCGGGCGCGTAGAACGCGGAGCCGGTCTTGAGGAGCGCCACGACCTCGGCGCCTCCGTTGGCGGTCCGCTCCTCGAGCGCCTTCACCCGGTCGGCCGGGAGGAGCTCGGTGATCGGCACGCCGGCGACGGTCGAGTAGCGCGACAGCGGGACCATCGTGTCGCCGTGGCCGCCGAGGACGAAGGCATGGGTGTCGACGACGGATACCCCGAGCTCCTCGGCGATGAACGACCGGAAGCGGGCCGAGTCGAGGACGCCGGCCATCCCGAGGACCCGTTCGCGCGGGAACCCGGACGCCTGGAGGGCGACGTGGCACATCGCGTCGAGGGGGTTCGTGACGATGATCAGGATCGCGTCGGGCGAGTGCTTGACGGCCTCCTCGACCACGCCCCGGACGATCCCCGCGTTCGTCTGCATGAGGTCGTCCCGGCTCATCCCGGGCTTGCGGGCGATGCCCGAGGTCACGACGACGATGTCCGAGGCGGCGGTGTCGGCGTAGTCGTTCGTGCCGACGACGCGCGAATCATGACCGACGACCGGGGCCGCCTCGGCGAGGTCGAGGCCCTTGCCCTGGGGCAGCCCGTCGACGATGTCGACGAGGACGACGTCGGCCAGGCCGGCCTCGGCGATCCGCTGGGCGGTGGTCGCGCCGACGTTGCCGGCGCCGATGACGGTGACCTTGTTCCTGGCCATGCGGGCAGGGCTCCTTTCGTGGTGGCCTGATTCTACGGTGCGACCGGGACGCCGACGATCGATGCGACAAACGTCGACGACCGGGACCTACGGCCGTCCGTGGCCGTCGGCCCGGCGCTGCCGGATCGTGGGGCGATGAGCACTCCCGCGAGCCTCGCGCTCGCCTTCACCGGACTCCTCCTCGTCGGCGTCGGCCTGTTCGTCGCCGGCAACCTGGCCGTCATGGCGCTCGGCGTCGGCGCGCTCGTCGCGGCCGGCCTGATCGAGGCCGTCCCGGCCCGGCGTCGCTGACGATGATCCTCTCGCTGATCGTCGGGCTGGCCGTCGTCCTGCCGCCGGCCCTCATCACGCTCGCCCTCCTCGCGCTCGTCGGCGGACTGGTCGCCGGGCTCGCCGAGGAGACGCCCGGCGCCGGGCTCGTCCGTCCCTCGCTCTGAGCGCGGCCGCCGCCGTGGTGTCGGTCAGCCCTCGCCGGGTCCGCGCGACCGTGATCTCGGGGCCGCCGGCCAGGTCGGTCACCAGCGGGCCGGCCGCGCGGACCGACTCCGGCACGCCGTCCGCGTAGGCGGCGAAGTTCGCCGCGAACATCCGGGCCAGCGCCATCGCCTCGCGGTCGTAGGCGTCCGGGTCCGCCCACGTCGAGCGCGGCTGGAGGACCTCGGACGGGACGTCCGGGCAGGAGGTCGGGACCTCGACCCGGAAGATCGGGTCGGTCACGGTCGGGACGTCGTCGAGGGCGCCGGACAGCGCCGCCCGGACCATCGACCGGGTGTGGTCGATGTTCATCCGCTCGCCGGTGCCGTACGGCCCGCCGCTCCAGCCGGTGTTCACGAGCCACGCCTTGACGCCGTGGCGCTCGAGGCGCTCGGCGAGCATCGCGGCGTACTCACCCGGGTGGCGCGGCATGAACGGGGCGCCGAAGCAGGCCGAGAACGTCGCCTGCGGCTCCTTGACCCCGACCTCCGTGCCGGCCAGCTTGGCGGTGTACCCGCTGATGAAGTGGTAGGCCGCCTGGTCGTGGCTGAGGCGCGAGATCGGCGGGAGGACGCCGAATGCGTCGGCGGTCAGGAGGACGACATTGGTCGGCTGGCCGGCCATCCCGGTCGGGTCGGCGTTGCCGATGAAGTGGAGCGGGTAGGCGCCGCGGGTGTTCTCGGTGAAGCGGTCCGAGTCCAGGTCGAGCTCGCGGGTCGCCGGGGTCAGGTCGACGTTCTCGAGGATCGTCCCGAACCGGCGCGTCGTCTGGAAGATGTCGGGCTCGTACATCGGGCTGAGGCGGATCGTCTTGGCGTAGCAGCCGCCCTCGAAGTTGAAGACGCCGTCGGCGCCCCAGCCGTGCTCGTCGTCGCCGATCAGGCTCCGCTGCGGGTCGGCCGAGAGGGTCGTCTTGCCCGTGCCGCTCAGGCCGAAGAACACGACCGACTGGCCGTCCGCGCCGACGTTCGCCGCCGAGTGCATCGGCAGGACGCCCTCGTCGGGCATCAGGTAGTTCATCACCGTGAACGCCGACTTCTTGATCTCGCCGGCGTACTCGGTGCCGACGATCAGGATCTCCATCGCGGCGAGGTTGACGAGGATCGCGGTGCCCGTCCGGGTCCCCTCGGTCGCCGGGTCGGCCTGGAACGACGGGACGTCGATGATCGTGAAGTTCGGGGCGAAGTCGGCGAGCTCGGCGGCCGACGGCCGGCGGAACAGGTTCCGGGCGAAGATGCTGGCCCAGGCCGTCTCGGTGTAGACGCGGAGGCTCCGGCGGTGGGCCGGGTGGGCGCCGATGAAGCAGTCCTGAGCGTAGACCGGGCGGTCCGCGAGGTACGCCATCAGCCGCGCCCGGAGGCGGTCGTAATGCTCGAGGGCGATCGGGTGGTTCACCTCGCCCCACCAGATCTTGGCGGCCGAGCCGGGCTCCTTGACGATGAACTTGTCCTGCGGCGAACGACCGGTGTGCTTGCCGGTCCGGACGACGAGCGGGCCCTCGGCGGCGAGGAGGCCCTCGCCGGCGCGAATGGCATCCTCGTAGAGCTCCGCGGTCGGGAGGTTGGCCCGGAGGCTCCGGCCGATCGCCGGCGCGGCGGCGGCGGCGGGGGTCGCGCTCGGGCGGGCAGTGGACGGCGTCATCGGCTCGGACTCCTGCGCACGGACAATCGCTTCCGATCGACCGGCCGCGCGTGGCTCGCGATCCGTGGCGCCGGGGCGCTCGAGGAGGCGAGGAAGTCGGCTTTCGCAGTCTGATTGGCGGCCATCCTACCGCAACCGGGTCGCAACCTGTCCGCAACCAACGGTCCCGTCGGATCTCAGCCGTGTGTCAGTCTAGCGCGTCCGGCATGCGATTGCATGCAGTGTGTGCAGGGCGGCGGCGCGCCGATGGGCCGTCAGGCGCGATCGAGGGCCCCGGCGAGGTCGCGGAGGAGATCGTCGACGTGCTCGATCCCGACCGACAGCCGGATGAGGGCCGGATCGACCTCCAACGCCGAGCCGGCGACCGAGGCATGGGTCATCGCGGCCGGGATCTCGATCAGGGACTCGACCCCGCCGAGCGATTCGGCGAGCGTGAACAGGCGGGTCGCCTCGGCGATCGCCACGGCCCGCGCGGCCGCCGAGCGAGCGCCCGGGGCATCCGGGGACGCGCCGGCCGGGCCGCCGCCGCGCGGGACGAACGAGACCATCCCGCCGCCGCCGCGCATCTGGCGGCCGGCGCCGACAAGGGCGGCCGCGCCGGGGTGGGCGTGGGGTCCCTCGGCCAGGCCCGGGTAGAAGACGCGCTCGACGTCGTCGCGCCGGGCCAGGAACCGGGCGATCGCGGTGGCGTTGGCGACGTGCCGCTCGACCCGCAGGTGGAGGGTGCGCAGCCCGCGCAGGACGAGGAAGCAGTCGAGCGGTCCGGGCACCCCGCCCATCGCGTTCTGGAGGAAATGGAGCCGCTCGGCGATCGCGTCGTCGCGCGTGACCGCGATCCCGAGGATCGTGTCGGAGTGGCCGCCGAGGTACTTCGTCGCGGAGTGGAAGACGATGTCGGCGCCCAGCTCGAGCGGGTTCTGGAGGGCCGGCGAGGCGAACGTGTTGTCGACGACGAGGAGCGGCCGGGCGGCCCCGGTCTGGGCGGCCCGCTCGCGGATCGCCGTCGCGGCCGCGGCGATGTCGGTGAGCTTCAGGCGCGGGTTCGACGGGGTCTCGAACCAGACGAGCCGGGTGCTCGCGGTCAGCTGCTCCCAGAGCGCGTCCGGGCCTGCCGAGAGATCGGCGAACCGGGCCTCCCCCGCCCCGCTCGGCCGGTGGACCGCCTCGAGGTAGCGGTACGTGCCGCCGTAGACGTCGTCGCCGACCACGATCTCCTCGCCGCTCGCCGCGAGCTGGGCGATCGCCGCCGTTGCCGCCGAGCCGCTGGCGAACGCGATCCCGTGGGTGCCCCGTTCGAGCGCCGCCACGGCACGTTCGAGCCGGTCGCGGGTCGGGTTGATGCTCCGGGCGTAGTCGTGGCCGCGGCGCGGCCGGTTGACGCCGTCCTGGGCGTAGGTCGACGTCTGGTAGATCGGCGGCGACACCGCGCCGGTCGTCTCGTCGGGCTCGGCCCCGGCGTGGACCGCGAGGGTCTCGAACGCGTCGGAGGCGGCGGGATCGGAGGGGCTCATCCGGCCAATGATGTCATCCAACCGGGCTGCCTCGCCGCATCTTCCATCGTGCTAGCGTTGAGGCGCACGTTTTCCGTCACCCGCCGCTCCGGAGCTTCCCCGATGGCCACCCAGCCCTCCACCGTCCAGACGCCGGCCCCGGCCGGGTCGGCCGCGGCCGTGCCGGCCACCCCGACCGGCCGGCTCGCGACCTGGCGCTACGTCCTGAACACGGCCAACCTGCCGGAGGGGATGACCCACCCCGACGCCGTCAGCAAGTGGCTCGTCATCACCCGCGCCGCGGTGTTCTCGATGACCGCGACGTCCGGCCTGATCGGCGCGCTCCTCGCGGTCGGCGCGGCCCGCCTGACCGGCGAGGTCGAGGTCGACTGGCGGTATCTCGTGCTCGCGGTCGTGGGCCTCGTCGTCGCCCACGCGGCGAACAACATGATCAACGACTACTTCGACCTCGAGGGCGGCGTCGACACCGACGACTATGTCCGCGCCCTCTACGCGCCGCACCCGATCCTGTCCGGCTGGGTGACGAAGCGGCAACTCGGCGCCGCGATCCTGCTCGTGAACGCGATCGACCTCGCGATCATGCTCTTCCTGACGGCCGCCCGCGGCCCGTTGGTGATCGCCTTCGCCCTCGCCGGCCTGTTCATCTCGGTGTTCTACGTCGCGCCGCCGATCCGCCTCAAGCACATCGGCCTCGGCGAGCCCGGCGTCTTCCTCGTCTGGGGGCCGCTGATGGTCGTCGGGACGTTCTTCGTCGCGACCGGCGAGATCCCGGGCTGGACGTGGGTCGCCTCGCTCCCCTACGCGATCCTCGTGACGAGCGTCCTGTTCGGGAAGCACATCGACAAGATCGCCGCCGACACGAAGAAGGGGGTCCGGACGCTGCCGGTCATCCTCGGCGAGCGGCGCGCCCGCGACGTCGCCCGGGTCCTGATGATCGCGTTCTACCCGATCGTGCTCGGCGCCGTCCTCGTCGGCTGGATCGGGCCGTGGGTCGCGCTCGTCGTGCTCGGCATCCCGCGCCTCCTCGAGGTCCTGAAGACGTTCGCCGCGCCGCGCCCGGAGTCGCCGCCCCGCAGCTACGTCGGCTGGCCCCTGTGGTTCGTCGGTGCCGCGTTCATCCACACCCGGCGGGCGGGCGGCCTGCTCGTGCTTGGGCTGCTCCTGAACGCGCTGCTGCCCATCCGCCTGCCGTGGGCGTGATCGCCGCCCGATAAGCCGCCGGTGAGCGGCCGCGCCCATCGTTGGCCGATGCCGAAGCGGAACGGAACCGGGATCGCGCTCCTCGCGGACCCGACACGCCGCGACATCATCGCCGCCCTCGCCCTGCGGCCGCAGCGGCCTTCACGGCTCGCGTCGAGCCTGGGATTGAGCCGGCCCGCGATGTCGCGTCAGCTCCGCCTGCTCGAGGAGGCGGGCCTTGTCCGCGGCCACGCCTTGCCAGGCGATCGGCGCGCCGTCCTGTACACGATTGATCCGCGCCGCCACGGCGCGATCACGGCGTGGCTTGCAGGGACCGGAGTCGGCCTGCCGACGGTCGAGTGAGAGGCGGGGATCGTGTCGACACAAAGGGCGGCCCCGGCCGCCCCCCGTTCGCCCGCTCCTGTTCGCCCGCCGAGGTTCGCCAACATTCGGTCGTTTACCCCATGCAGAACCGCCGCCGCCGAGGCCGCGCGCTCCAGCGGCCCCTTTCCGGTGTCGTTCACCCCATGCGGAACGACTGCCGCCGAGGCTGCGCGCGCTCGGGCGGCCCCTTTTCGGTGTCGTTCACCCCATGCGGAACGACGGCGCCTGGGTTCTCCGGAGCGGTCGGGGCCCCGACGCCCCCGCCGATGTCGTTCCGCTTGCGCGAAACGACCGTGATTCGGCCGCGCTGGGCGACCGCGGCGGGCGGATGAGCGCGGCTGCCGGCGATGGATGAGGCCGCGGGGCGCACGGCCCGGCTTGTCCGGGGTCGTCGGGCGCCCACGGCCCCGCCAGCCTTGTTCCGCTTGCGCGAAACGACCGCGAATCCGCCGCGCTGGGCGACCGTCTAGCCCCGGGCGTGGTGCGACAGGAACTCCAGCAGGTCCAGCTTGGTGACGACCCCGGCCGGCTCCTCGCCGCGGACGGCGACGACGGCCGGGGCGCCGCCGCTGAGCAGGGCGAAGGCCTCGTCGAGGGTCGCCGACGCGTCTACCAGCGGCAGGGAGCTCTCCATCACCTCGCCAACGGTCCGCTCGACGATCGTCGGGTCGCGGTAGGCGCGGTCCAGCAGCGCCTTCTCGCTGATCGAGCCGACGATCCCGGCGACGACATCGCCTTCGGCGTCCTCGGAGACGGGCATCTGGCTGATCCCGTACTCCTGGAGCGTCGCGATCGCCTCGCCGACCCGCTGGGTCGTCCGGGCGACCACGACGGCCGGCCGTGACGGGTCGCGCTCGCGGCTCGACAGCAGCTCGGCGACGCGGACGATCCCGCCGGTCGTCGGCAGCAGGCCGTTCACCCGCATCCACTCGTCGTTGTAGACCTTCGAGAGATAGCTCCGGCCGCTGTCGGGCAGGAGGACGACGATCACCTTGCCGGCGCCCTCGCCGCCATCGACCAGCTCGCGGGCGACCGTCAGCGCCGCGACGAGGGCGGTCCCGGACGAGCCCCCGGCGAGGATCCCCTCCTCGCGGGTCAGGCGGCGGGCCGCGACGAACGCGTCCCGGTCGCTGACGCGGACCCACCGATCGACGACCGACGGATCGTAGGTCCCCGGCAGGAAGTCCTCGCCGACGCCCTCGGTGAGATACGGCCGGGCGACGTCGCCGGACAGCACGCTTCCCTCCGGATCGGCCCCGACGATCACGATCGACGGGTTCTGCTCGCGGAGATGGTGGCCGGCGCCGGTGATCGTCCCGCCGGTGCCGACGCTCGCGACGAAGTGGGTCAGCCGGCCGGCGGTCTGGTCCCAGATCTCGGGCCCGGTCGTCCGCTCGTGGGCGGTCGGGTTCTCCATGTTCCAGTACTGGTCGGGCTTGAACGCGCCGGGGATGTCGCGGGCGAGCCGGGCCGCCACCGAGTAGTACGACTCCGGCGACTCGGGATCGACGTTCGTCGGGCAGAGGACGACCTCGGCGCCGTAGGCCCGAAGGAGGGCCTGCTTCTCGGTCGACTGCTTGTCGGCCATGACGAAGATGCAGCGATAGCCCTTGAGGGCCGCCGCGATCGCGAGGCCGTGGCCGGTGTTGCCCGACGTCGGCTCGATGATCGTCCCGCCCGGCTTCAGGAGCCCGGCCTTCTCGGCCGCCTCGATCATCGGCAGTCCGATCCGATCCTTCACCGAGCCGCCGGGGTTGAGCATCTCGAGCTTGGCCAGGATCAGCGGCTGGCGGTCGAGCGGACCGAGCTCGCGGGTGACCCGGCTCAGCCGGACGAGCGGCGTGTGGCCGACCAGGTCGAGGATCGTTTCGGCGTACTGCATGGGCGCGAGGATAGCGGGTGCCGCCGGCCGGCCTGCCGCCGGCCCGCCGCGCGCCGCACCCGTCACCGGCTGCCCGCTCCGGTCGCATCCGCGTCGAGCCGCTCGCGGACGATTCGGTCGGTCGCCAGACGCGCCTCGGCGTGCCCGGTCACAGCCTGGAGGAAGACCGCGCGAGCGAGGCTGAACAGCACGACCGGCTCGATCGCCCGGACTGAGGCGGTTCGGGGGACGTTCCGGATCAGCGCGATCTCGCCGAAGCTCTCGCCGGGTCCGAGAAGCCGGACGACCCGCCCATCGACCTCCACCTCGACGACGCCGCTGTCGATCACGTAGAAGCGGTCGCCCGGCTCGCCCTCCCGGAGGATCAGCTCCCCTGCGGCAGCCTGGCCGCTGACGAGGTTGGCCGAGAGGCGCTCGATCGTCGGCGGGGCGAGAGCCGCGAACATCGGCAGGGCCCGCAGGAGGCGCAGCTCGCGGACGTGGACGACGGAGTGGTCGTCGGCCGCCCGGAGGCCCGGCCAGCTCGACGCGACGAGGAGCGGCAGCCAGAGCCCGCTGACGACGAGCGCGGGCTGGACGCCCACCAGGGTGATGAGGATCGGCACCGCGATCGAGCCGGTCGCGAGCATCACGTCGTGGAGCCCCTCGAGGGCCCCGAAGATCCCGCCGAGGGCGTGCTCGGGCGCCACCCGCTGGAGCATGGTCCGCCCGGCGATGTCCATCAGGCTCCGGCCGACGCCGGCGACGACGAACAGGATCACCGCGACCGCGGGGGCCGGGAGCACCCCGATGATCGCCAGCGGGACGCTCCAGAGCAGCAGCCCGGTGGCCAGCGGGAGGGCGAGTCGGCTGCGCCCGACGAGCAGCGCCGCCGAGGCCGCCCCGATCAGCCCGCCCGCGCCAACCGCCGAGCCGAGCAGACCCACGCCGCCCTCGCCCATGCCGAGCAGGTCGAGCGCGAGGACCACGGCGATCACGTCGAGCGCGCCCTCGATGACGCTGCCGGCGGCGACGATCAGGACGATCGTCCGCGAGCCCGGATGCACGACGAGGATTCGCAGGCCCTCGACAAGCCCGACCGCGTCCGTCTCGACCGCGACCCCCGCCGATCCGTCGCCGGCTGGGTTGCCGCCGGCTGGGTCGCCGCCGGCTGGGTCGGCGCCGGCCGGGGCCGCGGCGCTCGCTCCGGGCCGGGCCACGGTCGACCGCTCCGTCCGCACCCCGCCGACGAGGGCGGCCGAGAGCGCGCAGACGACCGTCGCGACGACGAAAACCGCGGCCGGCCCGAAGCCGGCCAGCAGGATGCCGGCGAGCGCGGGCGCAACCAGGACCCCGAGCGTCTGCATCGTCCCGCCGGCGACGTTCGCGCTGGTGAGCTCCTCGGGCGTGCGCGCCAGGGCGGGCAGGATCGAGCCGTGGGCCGGCCGGGTCAGGGTGATCGCGAGGGTGCTCAGCGCGGCCAGGCCGTAGACGACCGGGACCGGCGCGTCGCCGAGCAGCGCGATCGCGACGACCGCCATCGCCGCCGCCTGGGCGAGGTACGAGCCGAGGAGCATCCGCTCGCGTGGGTACCGATCGCCGACCCCGGCGAGGATCGGACCGAGGACGGCCGAGGGGGCGAGCTGCACCAGGGCGACGATGCCGGCACCCGCGGCCCCGCCCCGGTCGAACGCGTAGACGAGCATCGCGATCCAGGTCGCCCACTCGCCGATCGTGAATCCGCCGTAGGCGATGACCACGCGCAGGATCGCCCGGTTCGCGCCGAGCGTCCGGATGGCCTCGATCGTGCGCCGCAGGGCGCCGGTCACGGCCCGTCGCCGCCCGGGCGGCCGGGATCGGCCGCGTCGTCGCGGTCGAGGCGGCCGCGTCGGAGGAGCAGCCACGTCAGGCGCCGCCGGAGCCGGCGCGGGTGCGTCGGCGGATCAACGGTCGCCGGCCAGAGCTCGGCGACGACGGGGCCGAGCGTGTCCTCCAGCGCCCCGCTCAACCGGCGGGCGAGGTCGAGCTCGGCCCGGCTTCCGGGCACCGGCGCGACGCCATCCCAGTCGGGCCCGAGCAGGCCGGCCACGCTCGTCGGCGGCAGGATCCGCGACGCCATCCGCCGCCCGAGGTAGAGCTCCTCGGTACCGACCATCGCGATCGGGACGATCGGCGCGCCGGTCCGCAGGGCGATCACGGCCCAGCCGACCCGGAACGGCCCGATCCGGCCGACGGGGCCGCTGACCGTTCCCTCCGGCATCTGGACGAAGACCCCGCCGTTGGCGATCACCGCGCGGGCCGACGCGACGTGCTGGTCCACGCCGATCCCGCCGCGCCAGACGGGCAGGAGCCCGCCGATCCGATGGACGAGCGCCTCCCGCCAGCGGGTCGTGAACGTCGAGGGCGCGCTGCCGAGGAACCACGCCCGCGGCTGCGTCGGCAGGGCGTGCAGGACGAGGAACGGGTCCATCCAGCCGCGGTGCGCCGCGCCGACGAGGAGATAGCCGCCGGCCGGAAGGTGCTCGCGGCCCGTCGCGTCCACGCGGAACCGGAAGACCCCGAACAGGATGAGCCGGGCGACGAGGCGGACGAGTCGGTAGAGGAACGACGCCCGAGACTCCGGCGGCCGGCCGAGCCAGGCGAGTCCTTCGACGGCTCCCCCGCGGGCCTCCGCGAGGGCCTCCGGCGCGACCCGAGCCGGCGGCGGCCGGCGCTGTCGCCCCACGGGCCGGCCGGCGTCGTCGGCCATGTCAGGCCGGCGGCGCTGGGGGTTCGCCGGGGTTCAGGTTCGATCGATCGCGGGCATCGGGCGCGACCGGCGGGTCGTCGGCGACCTCGTCGTCTTCCGCCTCGTCGTCCGCCTCGTCGTCGTCATCCACCTCGTCGTCGTCGCTCCAGAACGCGTCCTCGTCGTCCGCGGCGCCGCTGCCCGAGCGGTCCGGAAGGAGGTCGGACGCGAGGACGGCGGGTCGGCCGGGCCCGTGGCGGTAGAGCAGCCCGAGGATGCCGGTCAGGATGAATCCGAGCGTCACGATCTGGGCCGTCGGGACCCCGAAGAAGGTCCAGTTGCCCGTCCGCAGGCCCTCCAGGCCGAAGCGCGTCAACCCGTACCAGATGAAGAAGATCAGGAGCAGGTCACCCGAGACGAGCGGCGACCGCCGCCGCCGGGCGAGCCACAGCAGGACCAGCGCGCCCACGATCCCGGACAAGGACTCGTACAGGAAGAGCGGATGGAAGTGGGTCGTCTCGACCGGGAACCGACTGAGGTCGAGGTAGTCCCCGACCCGATGCGCGGCGTCGATCCTGATGCCCCACGGCAGCGTCGTCGGCGGGCCGTACAGCTCCTGGTTGAAGAAGTTGCCCCAGCGCCCGATCGCCTGCATGACGAAGAGGCCGGGGGCGACGACGTCGGCCCACTGCCAGAAGGGCTGGTGCGTCCGCCGGATGTACAGCCAGGCGGCGACCGTCCCGGCGATGATCCCACCCGGGACGCCGAGGCCGGTGAAGCCGGAGAACGCGTACGAGCCGTCCGCCTGGACCGTGAGGGGAAGGATCGCCGTGATCGGGTGCGGGGCGTAGAGCTGCCACTGGTCGATGACGTGGTAGAGGCGGCCACCGGCGAGGGCGGCGACGGCGACGATGATCATCCCGGTCCCGAGGAGGTTCTCATCGAGGCCGCGATGACGGGCCTCGCGGAGGAGGACCCAGTAGGTGGCCGCCAGACCGACCGCGTACGCGATCCCGTACCAGTAGACGGGGAAGCCGAGGATCCGGATGAAGACGGAGTCCGGGGTGAAGTCGATCATCCGCGGAGTGTACGGTCGGAGCGACCGCTGCCGCGCCACCGCGGCCGCGGCGGGCCGGCGCGCCGTCGCGTCCGGTCCGCGGGTCGCGGTCGCCGGCCGCCACCGCGGCGCCCGCAACGTCCTCCCGGCGGGGTGACGGGCGATGCCTGTACTCTCGCGTCGTGAACGCCGAGTTCAACTGGTGGCTGCTGATCGTCGGGCTGGTCGTCGGGGCCGGCCTGGTGTGGCTCGTCGTCACCGACGCGCGGCGCCGCGACGCCGATGTGACCGAGGGCGAGCGCGAGAGCGAGGCCCTGTGGATTGCCGAGGCGATGACCGACGCCGGCCGCCACGTCGACGACTCGGACGTCCTGGACATCCTCCGCCTGCATGCCGCCTACCTCGCCGCCCCGCCGCCCGACGAGCCGGTCGGGCTCGAGGACGAGCCGGCGGCGGTGGATCCGCGGCCGTGGCCGCTGGCGCCGACCACCATCGGTGGGACGACCGTCGCACCGGAGCGGCGGTCGATGGCCCACCCGATCGGCGGGAGCGAACCCCTCGATCCCGGCGGCGGTCCCGCCTGACCGCTCAGTCGCTGACGAGGACGCTCTCGCCCGGGACCTGCGACGAGGCGCGATCGACGAGCGACACGCCGAAGCGTGCGTCCGTCGCCAAGCCGGAGACCTCCGGCACCTCGCCGACCCAGTACGCGAGCGCCCCGCCGAAGAACATCCGGCCGATCGATGTGCGGGTTCCTCCGACCTCGACCCAGCAGCGGTACTCCTTGCCGGCGGGAGCGGCCGGCAACCCGTCGGCCACGACGACGAGCTCGGTCGACGTCGGCGAGTAGACGAGGTTGCCGCTCGTCGGCTGACCGGCCGCGCTTGCGAGCTGGATCCGCCGGACGTCGGGCTGGGCGTCGACCCGGAGGGTCCAGCGGGCGACGTCGCCGAGCGCCTCCACCTCGGCCGAGAGCGCCTGCGTCCGGGATTCCTGGCTGGCGTTCACGAGGAACGCCGTCCCGGTGATCGCCACGATCAGGGCGGCGGCCAGGCCTGCCAGCCAGCCGAGGCGGTTCGGGGCGGCGATCCGTCCGCGGTCGGCGGTCGCCGGAGCCGGGTGCGAGGGGACGGGCAGCGGGATCGGTGCGCTCGGCCGGCGGCCGGCCTCGAGGTCGTCCACCGCGGAAGCCGAGGCAACCGGGGCCGGCGCCGAGGCGACCGGGGCCGGTCCCGCGGCGGCGCCGCGCGGACGGCCGACCGCCGCCACGTAGGCGAGGGTCCGCTCGCGGAGCTCGGGCGGCGGCACCGCCCGGATCGCCGGCCGGATCAGGGCCACCGAGCGCCGGAGCCGCTCCAGCTCCTCGGCGCAATCGGGGCAGCCGGCGAGGTGCCCGGCGACGATCGACGCCGCCGGAGTGTCGCCGGCCATGAGCCGCTCGAGGCCGTCCGGCTCGATCGCCGCGTCCTCGAGCAGCTCGCGCACCTCGTCGTGATCCATCGCTCCCATCATCCGTCCATTCGCTCGTGGACCGGCACCGAGATCGGCACCGGTCCGGCGCCCGGGCCGAGCTCCTCGGCCAGGGCTTCCCTCAGTCGCAGGAGGGCTCGCCGCGTCCTCGTCTTGACGGTGCCCAGCGGCCATCCCAGGCGCTCGGCGATCTCGGTCTGCGTGAGCTCGTCGTGATAGGCCAGGACGATCGCGGTCCGCTCCGCTTCGGGCAGCTCCGCGAGGGCGTTGCCGAGGACGTCGCGGAGCTCGGCCGAGGCGAGCTCGCCTTCGGGTCCCAGGCCGACCGCGGCTCCGCCGATCACGCTGCCGGCCGTGACCAGCCGGTCGAGCGCCGCGCCGGCGTCCTCGTCCGCGCCGGCGGCCGACGAGAGCGCGATGAGATTCGGCCGGCGGCCCGCCGCCCGCAGCCGGTCGACCGTCCGGTTCCGGGCGATCGTGTGCAGCCAGGCCGCGAGCGACCCGAGGCTCGGGTCGAAGAGCTCGGCCCGGTTCCACAGCGCGAGGAACGTCTCCTGGACCACCTCCTCGGCGACCTGCCGATCCGACGTGAGCCGGCTGGCCGCCGCGTAGACCGCGTCGACGTACCGGTCGTACAGGGCGCCCAGCGCCGACTGCGATCCCGCCGCGACCTCGCGGACGAGGGCCGCGTCGTCCGACGGCGGACGGTCCCCAGCCATCGTTACGCTCCCGCCGCGTCGTCGGTTTCGACGGGGATTCGAAGCGGCCGTCGCTCGAACCCGCTGGAGAACACGACGTCGGTCTCGGTCTGGAACACGTGCTCTGTCGACTGGACGAGGCGGAGGACCCGCTCGAGGTCCCGGGTGTCGCGGGCCCGGACCTTGATCAGGTAGTCCGCCTCACCGGTGATGTGATGGCACTCCTCGATCTCGGGGATCGCCACGAACGACTCGGTCAGGTCGTGGGCGACGGTTCCCGGCGCCTGGGTGACCCACGAGAACGCGAGGATGTCGTAGCCGACGGCGGCCGGGTCGACGATCGCAGCGAAGCCCTTGATCACGCCACGCGCCTCGAGCTTCTTCACCCGCTCGTGGGCCGACGGCCCGCTCATCCCGACGTCCGCGCCGAGCTCGGCGTACGGCCGCCGACCGTCCCGCTGGAGGACGTCGAGGATCCGGGCGTCGTTCGTGCTCATGCGTTCGGGTGAGGGCATCTGGTACCTATTCGTCAGGTAGATCGGTTGTGAAAGCGCGATATGTTAGGTAGAATGACAAAGTACGACAACTTTGATCGTCGGTCCGTCGCAATCCAGCGACGGGACTCGGTTCGACCGGGTCCGCGGCGATCACGCAGCGGAGGCACCCGGATGTTCTTCATCGGAATCGGGTTCCTGGCGCTGTTCTCATTGATCAGCGTCATGCTGGGCAAAGAGGATCCGCGTCACGACACGGACCCTCGAGATCACCTCGCCCTGTGGGCACGCTTCGCGGCCCGCTGAGCCGGGCTCGATAGCCTACCCCACGAAGCCCCGGGAATCGTTCCGGGGCTTCGTTCGGCGTCCCGTCCGGAAACCTGGCGCGTCTGACGCCGGACGACGTCAGCCGTCGCGCGCGACGCTCACCACTCCCCTGCCGCCCGTCGCGCGACGCCTGCCAGGCTGCCCGCCGGCAGGTGGGCCTCGAGGCAGGTGACCCCGGATGGCCCGACGAGCGCATCGTGTCGGGCTCCGGCCGGCAGCTCGAGGCGATCGCCGATCACGAGGTGGACCGACGATCCGGACGCCGGCAGACCGAACGTGATCGAGCCGCTCGCGACGGCGATCACCTTGTCGTAGCCGTGCTCGTGGGCGCCGTAGCGGTCGCCCGGCCCGTTCGACCAGGGCGACGGGTCGAGCCCGCCGGCGCGGAGGCGCGCAGCGACGTCCATCGACCCGCTCAGCCGGCGACCGACACGCCGATCACGCTCCCGACGACGAACGTGACGGCCGCCGCGGCGGCGCCGATGGCGACCTGCCGGGCGCCGGAGAACAGGACGCTCCGGCCGGTCAGGAGGCTGACCCCGGCCCCGACCGCGAAGAGGGCGACGAGGCTCAGCCCGATCGCGACGCCGAACGCGACGGCGCCGCTTCCGATGACGTAGGGGACGACGGGGACGAGCGCGCCGAGCCCGAACGCGATGAACGATCCGGCCGCCGCCCCCAACGGGGCGCCGAGCTCGTCGGGGTCGAGCCCGAGCTCCTCCCGGATCAGCTGCTCGAGGGCGCGCTCGGGATCCTCGAAGAGGCGGTGGGCGATCGCCTTGGCCTCGTCCTCGCGGAAGCCCTTCGCCCGGTAGAGGGCGGCCATCTCGGCCTCCTCCTCCTCGGGCATCGCCTCGAGCTCCGCCCGCTCCAGGGCGATCTGGCGCTCGAACAGCTCGCGCTGGCTCTGCATCGAGATGTACTCGCCGGCGGCCATGCTGAACGCGCCGGCGAGCAGGCCGGCGATCCCCGCCAGCAGGACGAACCGGCCGGTCGTCTCCGCCGGGCCGGACGCGCCGGCGACGCCCATGACGAGGGCAAGGTTCGAGACGAGGCCGTCGCTGACCCCGAAGATCACCGCCCGGAGCGTGCCCGACCGGCCGGAGCGGTGCCACTTCTCGCGGGCGGCGATGTCGCGGTCGGGGTGGTACTCGGGATCCTTCAGACGGCGCCAGATCTCGGCGTGCTCCCGCTCGTCGGCGGCGATCGCCTCGATCTCCGGGGTTGCCGTCTGGCTCTCGTAGATGTCCTCCTCGTCACCCTCCAGGGCGGTCACGAGATCGCTCACCGCGCGGGTGCCGAAGACCCGGGCGAGGAGGACGATGACCGCGACGCGGGCGCGCGGGCGCGTCGGCGCCGGCGGGACGTCGACGCCGGCCTCGCGGAGCTTGGTCGCCCAGACCTCGGCGTGGCGCCGCTCGTTGCCCGCGATCCGGTGGAACGCCGCGGCCCGCTGGGGGTCCTTTTCGATCGCGGCGAGGGCGTCGTAGAGGAGGATCGCGTCGCGCTCGAGACGCAGGTTGGCGAGGCTCTGGACGGGATCGGGGGACATGGGCCAATGCTACCCGGCGCTAGACTCGGGCCGATGACGTCCTCCGACGTGCCACCGCTCCGCTACCTCTCGGCGGCCGACGTCGAGGCGGCGATGCCGCCGCTGACCGAGCGGCTCGCCCTGGCCGAGCGGACCCTGACGGCGCTCGTCGGCGACGCCGAGCTGCCGCCGAAGATCGGGGTCCACCCGCGGCCGGCCGGGTCGTTCGCCCACGCGATGCCGGCCGCGCTGCGCGGGCCGGACTCGGACGGTGCGGACGACCTCCTCGGGATCAAGTGGATCGCCGGCTTCCCGGCCAACCGCGGGCGCGGCCTCGCGGCGATCCACGGGCTCGTCGTGCTGTCCGACCCGACGACCGGGATCCCGATCGCGATCCTCGACGCCGGCCCGATCACGGCCGAGCGGACCGCCGCGATCAGCGGCGTCGCGATCGGTCGCTTCGCCCCGGAGGTTGGCGGCCGGGCGGCCAGGGTCGCCGTCCTCGGCGCCGGAGTCCAGGCCCGGAGCCACCTGGCCGTCCTCGGTCGCGTCCTGCCCGGCCTCGAGCTGATCGCCTTCGATCGGCACCCGGAGCGCGCCGCGGCGCTCGTCGACCTCGCCGGTCGGACGGCCGGCATCGGCGTGGCGGCGGTCGCGGCGACGGCCCGCGAGGCGAGCGAGGCGGCGGACGTCGTGCTGACGGTCGCCTCCTTCGCCCCGCCCGACGAGCGCCAGGCCCTGACGGACGACTGGCTCCGGCCGGACGCGCTCGTCGTCGCGGTCGACTACGCGACCTACGTCCATGCCTCGGTCGCGCGGAATGCGGCTCGATTCCTCGTCGACGAGCGGGCCCAGTTCCTCGCGAACCGCGATTCCGGCACCTTCGACGGCTATCCGGATCCGGCGGCGACGCTGGGCGAGGCGATCCTCGCCGGAACGGGCCGGCCGGCGCGCGGCCGGGTCCTCGTCAGCCATCTCGGGGTCGGGCTCGCCGATCTCGTGTTCGGGAGCGCGATCGTCCGCCGCGCCGTGGCGGCGGGGCTCGGGACCGACCTGCCGCGCTGAGGCGCGCGACGGGCGAGACGGAGCGCGACGGAGCGGGCACACTGCCCGGGGCCGTCACGGACCGGCCCGCCGGTCCACCGGGACGCGTGAGAAGGGACGAAGCGTGCAGCGACTGATCGGGCTCCTGAAGCGCGTCGCCTGGATCGTCGCCATCCTCGCCGTCGTGCTGGGTGCGGGCGGGACGGCGCTGATCGCGGCCCTGACGCTCCGCGGCTTCCCGACCACGAACGGCAGCCTCGCGATCGGCGGCCTCGAGCATTCCGTCCGAGTGACCCGCGACGCCGCCGGCATCGCCTGGATCGAGGGCGAGACTCCGCACGACCTGTTCGTCGCCCAGGGCTACGTCCATGCCCAGGAGCGGATGTGGCAGATGGAGGTCTGGCGCCACATCTCGTCCGGCCGCCTGTCCGAGCTGTTCGGAGCGAGCACGCTGGAGGAGGACCGCTTCATCCGGACGCTCGGCTGGCGGGAGTCGGCCGAGCGCGACCTCGCCGCCCTGTCCCCGGACGCGCGCGCCGCGGTCGACGCCTACGCCGTCGGCGTCAACGACTGGATCACCGACCACCAGGGGTCACTTTCGCTGCCGTTCGTCGTGACCGGGCTCAAGGCGGGGCTCGGTGGCGGCCTCGGCGGCTATGCCCTCGAGCCGTGGACCGCGGTCGACACCCTCGCCTGGCAGAAGGTCCAGGCCTGGCAGCTCGGCGGCAACTTCGACAGCGAGATCTTCCGGATGCTGGCCGACGAGCAGCTCGGCGACCCGGCCCGGACCGACGAGCTCTTCCCGGCCTACGACCCGGCGCGACCGGTCATCACGCCGAGCGGCCTGAAGGGATCGGGTGGAGCCGGCGCGGCCGTCGCCCCGGTCTCGACCGGCGCCGTCGATCCCATCGTGACCGACGGGGGCGTCACGGCGGGCGCTGCCGCCGGGACCGCCTCCGCGACCTCGAACGTCGCCGCCTGGCGCGACCTGGCGGCCACCGGCAGCCGGATCCTCGAGATCGCCGGCCTCGACGGAGCCGACGGCATCGCCGGCGATCACCAGGTCGGCTCGAACGACTGGGTCGTCGGACCGTCGCTCACGCAGACGCAGACGGCCCTCCTCGCGAACGATCCGCATCTCGGGATCGGGATGCCGTCGGTCTGGTTCATGAATGGGCTGCGCTGCCGGTCGGTCGGCCCGGACTGCCCGTTCGACGTCGTCGGCGTCACCTTCCCCGGCGTGCCCGGCGTCGTCCTCGGCCACAACGCGTCGATCGCCTGGGGCGCCACGAACGTCGACCCCGACGTCGAGGACCTGTTCCGAATCGACCAGGATCCGACGAACCCCGTCGCCTACCTCGACGCCGGCGAATTGGTGGCGTTCGACATCCACCACGAGACGATCAAGGTGGCCGGCGGAGACCCGGTCGACCTCGCCGTCCGGCGGACGCGCGACGGGCCGCTCGTCAACGGCGTCGACAGCCGCCTCGCCGACGCGCCGCTCCTCGCCCTGCGCTGGACCGCGACCGACGCGGTCGACGGCACGTTCGAGGCGATCTACCACCTGAACACGGCGTCGACCTTCGACGAGTTCCGGGCGGCGTTCCGGACCTACGGCGCGCCGTCGCAGAACTTCGTCTACGCCGACACCGACGGCCACATCGGCTATGTCCTGCCGGGCCGGATCCCCGTGCGGGCCGACCCGAACGACCACGGCGAGCGGATCCGCTCGGGCAGCGACGGCAAGCACGACTGGGTCGGGACGATCCCGGTCGACGACCTGCCGTGGCAGCTCGACCCGCCGAGCGGGATGATCGTGACGGCGAACAACGCGGCGGTCGACGCCGCCTATCCGTACTTCATCGCCAAGGAGTGGGACCCCGGCGACCGCGCCCAGCGGATCACGACTCTCCTCGACCACGCGGCGGCGTCCGGCGGGGTGACGACGCAGACCCTCCGCGACATCCAGTTCGACAGCCACGTCCTCCGGGCGGAGACGATCGCCCCGATCGCGGCCGCGGCCCAGCCTTCGACCCAGGACGGCGCGCTCCTCGCCCAGCGGATCGCCGACTGGTCGACGTTCGACTGCCCGGTCGCGGGGACGGCGAGCGTCGGCTGCGCCGCGTACCTCGCGTTCGAGTACCGCCTCGTCCGGGGCCTGTTCGACGACGACCTCGGCGACCTCGCCCGGGAGTACGTCGGGAGCGGGGCCTCGTGGCAGGCGACGCTGGCCCTCCTCGACCAGCCCAGCTCGCCGTGGTGGGACGACACGACGACGAGCGGCCGGGTCGAGACGCGCGACGACATCGTGGCGGCCGCCCTCGACGAGGCCGGGCGCGAGCTGCGGGCAGCCTACGGCGACCCCGCGAAGTGGACCTGGGGCACCCTCCACCAGGCCCGCTTCGAGGAGGCGACGCTGGGATCATCCGGGATCGGGCCGCTCGAGTGGTACTTCAACAAGGGCCCGGATCCGGCGCCCGGCGCCGCGGGCGCGGTCAACAACACCTACTACCGGCCGTCGCGGGCCTACCCCGACCCGGCCGACCCGTCCTACGTGCCGGTCGGGATCGACGGCGTCTTCTCGGTCACGAACCTGCCGTCGTACCGGCTGTCGATCGACATGGCGGACCTCGACGGCGGGCGGATCGTCCAGACGACCGGCCAGAGCGGCAACCCGTTCGACAAGCACTACGGCGACCTGATCGACGACTGGCTCACCGGCGCGACGGTCCCGTTGCCGTTCAGCCCGTCGGCCGTCGGCGAGGCGACCGTGGAGACGCTCCAGCTGGTGCCGCGGGCCGGCGGCTGACGGAGCGGCGGGCGGGAGGGCGGTGGGCGGCGGGCGGCGCGGTTTGCCCGGACCCGGCCCCGCTCTGGAGTCCCGAGCCCGGACGGCACCGGATTTCTGGCATCCGGGCGACGCTCGCCCGTTCACGCCGGCGGAGGTCCGGATTCCCGGCATCCGGGCGACGCTCGCCCGTTAACGCCGGCGGAGGTCCGGATTCCCGGCATCCGGGCGACGCTCGCCCGTTAACGCGGGTGGGGGCCCGGATTCTTGGCATCCGGGCGACGCTCGCCCGCATGCCGGACCCGGATCGGCGGCTCACGCACGGCCGGGCCGCGGCCTGATCGGGGGGCTTGGCGTAACGGGCGACGCTCGCCTGAATGCCGAGGATTTGGGCGGGCACCCCCGCCAGCGGGCGGCAGGGCGGCGGGGCGGCAGGGCGGCGGGGCGGCAGGTCCCGCGACGGGGCGGCAGGGCGGCGGGGCGGCAGGTCCGCGGCGGGGCGGCAGGGTCCGCGGCGGGGCGGCAAGACGGCAGCGGCCTGGGGGCGCCCGGCGCGAGCGACCTCCGGCTACTGCTCGCTGATCGGGAGCGGGCCGTCCGGGACCTCGATCAGGACCCGGCCGTCCTCGATCACGACCGGGTAGATCTCGAGCGGCAGCTCGGCCGGCGGGTCGATCGGCTCGCCGCTCGACAGGTCGAACCGCGAGAGGTGGAGGGCGCAGGTCAGCGTGCCGGCGGTCAGGAAGCCCTTGTCGAGCTCGAAGTACTCGTGGCTGCAGATGCCCTGGGTCGCGGTGAACTCGCCGCCCTGGTTGATCACGAGGACCTGGTCGGTGCCGTCGACGTAGACGATCCGCATCTCGCCGTCGGCGATCTCGTCGACGCCGACGAGGTCGATCCGCCTCACGACGCGACGGGCGCGGCCGACCGGCGGCCCCGCGGTTGTGGAGGCATCAGGCGGCGGGGGCGGCGCTCGAGCGACCCGCCGCGGCGGCCGCCCCGGCATCCCATTTCACCTCGAGCAGCTCGCGCAGCGTGTCCTGGGCCGACGCGAGCGGGACGCGGGCGACGACCGGCTCGAGGAAGCCGAGGACGATGAACTTGCGCGCCTCGGCCGGGTCGATCCCGCGGCTCTCGAGGTAGAAGAGCTGGCTCTCGTCGATCGGTCCGACCGCCGACGAGTGGGCCGCCCGGCGGCAGTCCGGCTGGTCGATCTCGAGCGACGGGATCGCGACCGCGCGGGCCTGCTTGGACAGGTTCATCCCGAACTCGCCGAGGAAGCTGTCGGTCCCGACCGCGGTCGGCTCGATGATGATCAGGCCCTTCATGTAGGACCGCGTCGCGTCGAGGAGGGCCGCCTTCGAGAGGAGGTTGCCGGTCGTGTCGCGGCCGATGTGGCGGGTGTACGAGGTGAGGTCGAAGAGCTGGTCGTCGCCGCCGAACACGATCTCGACCTGCTCGACCGAGCTTCGGTCGCCGGCCAGCCGGTTGTCCACCCGCGACCGGACCAGCCGGCCGCCGAGCTGGGCGAGCGCCCAGTGGAGCGTCGCCCCCTCGCCGATCTCGGCCTGGCGATGCTGGAACGCGACCGTGCCGGTCGCGAGGTCCTGGATCGAGGCCACCTCGAGCGACGACCCGGTGGCGAGATGGACCTCGAGCGAGCCGCTGAAGAGGGCCTGCGCGCCGGTCCGGTCCGACGCGCTCGCGGACGGCTCGAGCTCCTCGACGATCGACGCCGACGCGCCCTCGCCGAGATCGAGGATCGTCCGGGTCAGGAGTGCCCGCCCCGGCTCACCGGTCTGCCAGCGGAGGACGATCGGCCGGGCGAGATGGACGCCGGCCGGCACGTGGACGACGACGCCCTGGTTCCAGCCGGCCCGGGTCAGCTGGGCGAGCCGGTCGTCGAGTGGCAGCGTCGAAGCGTCACCGAGGAGGCGCCGGGCCAGGGCCTCGTCGAGGGTGACCAGGCCGGCGAGGCTGTCGAGCACGACGCCGGCCGCCTCCGCCTCGGCATCGAGCACGAGCGCGTCGATCCGATCGTCGCGGAAGGCGGCGAAGCCGGCAGCGCCGGCGGGCAGGTCGAGCGACGGCCCGTCGGGCGCGGCGCCCGGCTCGTCCCACGGCGTCACCGCGGCGAGGTCGGCCGCGCGCAGGTCGACATAGGTCGTGTAGAGCTGGTTCGTTTCGATCGGGAGGGCGCGATAGCGCTCGAAGGCAGCCCGCCGGTCGGCCGCGAGCCAGTCCGGCTCGGCCGCGGCGCGGGCCTCGACGAAGGCCTCGTCGAGGGCGAAGGTCAGCTCGGTCGGGGCGCGCCGCGGCGCCCGGGTGGGTCGGGCCGGCGCGTCGGGCGCGGCCGTCGCCGGGGTGGTCGCGTCGATCACCCGAGCGACCCCTCCATCTCGAGCTTCACGAGGCGGTTGAACTCGATCGCGTACTCCATCGGGAGCTCCTTGGTGAACACCTCGAGGAAGCCCTGGACGATCAGGTTCGTCGCCTCGTTCTCGGTCAGGCCGCGGCTCATCAGGTAGAAGACCTGCTCCGCGCTGACCTTGCCGACGGTGGCCTCGTGGGTCATCGTCGTGTCGTCTTCCTGGATGTCGATGTAGGGGTACGTGTCGCTGCGGCTGATGTCGTCGAGCATCAGCGCGTCGCAGCGGACGCTGGCGACGACGTTCGTCGCGCCCGGCGACACCTTCAGGTGGCCGCGGTACGTCGCCCGGCCGCCGTCCTTCGAGACCGACTTCTGACACGATCCGCGAGCGGGTGTTCGGGGCGAGGTGGATCGCCTTGGCCCCGGTGTCCTGGTGCTGGCCCTTGCCGGCGACCGCGACGCTGATGATGTCGGCGGTGGCGTTCTCGCCGCGGAGGTAGATCGAGGGGTACTTCACGGTCTTCCGCGAGCCCGTGTTCGCGTCGATCCACTCGACCGTCGCGTTCTCGTAGGCGTGGGCCCGCTTCGTCACCAGGTTGTAGACGTCGTTCGACCAGTTCTGGATCGTCGTGTAGCGGACCTTCGAGCCGGGCAGCGCCACGACCTCGACGACCGCGACATGGAGCGACTCGGTCGCGTAGATCGGCGCCGTGCAGCCCTCGATGTAGTGGACCTTGGCGCCCTCGTCGACGACGATCAGCGTCCGCTCGAACTGGCCGGTGTTCTCGCCGTTGATCCGGAAGTAGGCCTGGAGCGGGAGCGGGACCTCGACGCCCTTCGGGACGTAGACGAACGAGCCGCCCGACCAGACGGCGGCGTTCAGGGCGGAGAACTTGTTGTCCTCGGCCGGGACGACCGTCCCGAAGTGCTTCCGGAAGATCTCGGGGTACTCGATGAGCGCCTGGTCGGTGCCCATGAAGACGACGCCGAGCTTCGAGAGCTCCTCCTTGACCGAGTGATAGACGACCTCCGAGTCGTACTGCGCACCGACGCCGGCGAGGAACTTGCGCTCCGCCTCGGGGATGCCGAGCCGCTCGAACGTCTGCTTGATCTTGTCGGGGACGTCGTCCCACGACTTCTCCTCGCGCTCGGAGGGCTTGCGGTAGTAGACGATGTTGTCGAAGTTGATCCGGTCGAGGCCGTCGGTCCAGGTCGGCAGCGGGCGCTTCATGAAGTGGTCGTACGCCCGGAGCCGGTACTGGAGCATCCAGTCCGGCTCGTTCTTGAAGGCGCTGATCTCCTCGACCGTCGCGCGCGTCAGGCCGCGCTTCGTCTGGGCGAGGTAGTCGATGTCGTCGTGGAACGCGAACTGTTCGCGCTGGTCGGCGACGAGGTCGCGCGTCGCGGTCATTCGGTCTCCGGAAGGGCGCCCCTCGGGCGCGGACACGGGTCGGTCGTAATCCCGAGTCACATTATCGGAATTAACCGTCGCAGCGTCAACGACGGGCATTGGGCGGCCGAAACGCGACGGCCCGGCGACGGTCCGGCGGCGCGCCGAGAAGGTCCCGGACGAGCGCGTCGAACCCTCAGCCGAACCCGCGGGCGTCGAGGACGCGGCTCCAGTGGAACACCCGGACGGCGACCAGGACCCCGAAGGCGGCGAGGACGAGGATCGCGGCCGCGGCGATCGACGCGTCCAGGCTGCCCGCCTGGAACTCGCCGTAGACGACGAGCGGCAGCGTCTGGGTCCGGCCCTCGACGTTGCCCGCGAACATGATCGTCGCCCCGAACTCGCCGAGGGAGCGCGCCCAGGTCATCACCAGGCCGGCGGCCAGGGCCGCGCTCGCCAGGGGCACCGTGATCGACCGGAAGAGCTGCCGCTCGGAGGCGCCGTCGACGCGGGCGGCATCCTCGAGGTCGCGATCGACGGCGGCGATGCCGGTTCGCGCCGAGCGGATGAAGAACGGCGCCGCGACGAACGTCTGGGCGAGGACGACCGCGATCGTCGTGAACGGGATCGCGATGCCGAAGGCGTCCAGCGGCCCGGCCAGCAGCCCGCGGCGACCGAACACGATCAGAAGGGCGAGTCCGGCCACCGCCGGCGGCAGGACGATCGGCAGGTCGATGACGGCCTCGAGCCAGCCCTTGCCCGGGAACGACCGCCGGGCGAGGACGTAGGCCAGGGGCAGCCCGAAGGCGACCGTCAGGCCGAGGCTGATGCTCGTGGTCGCGAGGCTCAGGACGAGGGCGTCGACGACGACGCGCGAGGTCAGCGATGCGGCGAGGGAGCCGTCGAGGACGGCCCGGGCAACGAGCGCCACGACGGGCAGCCCGAGGAACAGCGCGATCAGGGCGCCGATCGCGGCCACCGAGCGCTGACCCCAGGCGGACGATCGGCGCGGTCGGGCGGCGGCGGGCTCTGCGGGCGAGGTCATGGCGCCGCCACGGGGACGGGAACGAACCCGAAGCCGGCAAGGATTCCCTGGCCGTCCGGGCCGGTGAGCCAGGCCAGGAACGCTCGGGCCGCGTCAGGATGGGCGGACGCCCCCACGACCACCCCGGCATAGGTTGCTGGGACGTTCGCGTCGGCGGGGATGCCGATCGTGGCGACCTTCGTCGAGGCGGTCGCGTCGGTGACGTAGACGATCCCCGCGTCGCCCTCGCCGAGCTCGACCTTCGCGACGACCGCCTTGACGTTGTCCTCCTTCGAGGCGACGTTCGCGGCGTAGGCGCCGGCGAAGTCGGCCGGGTAGCCCGGCAGCGTCCCGAGCTTGGCGACGACCTGGTCGGCGTAGCGGGTGATCGGCACGGCGTCGCCGGCGGCGATCACCTTGACCCCGGCCCTCGCCAGGTCGGCCGGGGTCACGATCCCGGCCGGGTTCGCGCTCGGGACGATGACCGTCAGCGCGTTGCCGGCGAAGGCGACCGCGGCGCCGGTCGCGAGACCCTGATCGACGAGCTTCTCCGGGTTCGTCGTGTCCGCGGACAGAAAGACGTCGGCCGGCGCGCCCTGCTCGATCTGGGTCTCGAGGGTCGCCGACGAATTGGTCGAGATCGTCAGCGTTGTGCCGGGGCGGGCGGCCTCGTAGGCGGTCTTCGTCCGCTCGAGCACGCCCTTCAGGGACGCGGCGCCGTAAACGGTGAGATCGAGGCGGGCGCCCGCCGGGGCCGCTGCGCCGCGGGACCCCGCGGGGCCGGCCGCGCAGCCGGCCACGGCGAGGACGACGACCGCGATCCCGGCGAGCCCGGCCGGGCGCGCTCGGCGCCGCCGCCGCCCGTTCGCCGAGTTGCTGGTGTCTGTCCCGCGCATCCCGAGGAAGTATCGAGAATTGACGGCATCATGTCTAGCGATCTGGAGCGGCCGGGATTGACGGACCCGGCGGGAGCGCGGCCCGTCAGAAGAACGTCGAGCAGCGCGGGGCGTCGCGCGTCGCGAGGATGCCCTCGGCCCGGGCGAGGGCGCCCGCGGTGTGCTCGTCCCAGCCGCGGGCGAGGACCGCGTCGGCCAGGCGGGTGCCGCCGAGGTAGGCGGCCCCGAGCGCCGCGCTGTCGAGGGTCAGGTCCGCGGATCGATCGGTCGCGACCGCGCGGGCGCCGTCGGGTGACGCATCGAGCGCCACCCGCACGCGTCCGGCGCCCCCGTCATCCGCGCCGGCGTCGCGGACGATCGCCTCGAGGACCACGGTCCCGGGGGTCTCGTACGTCCGCGCCTCCAGGGCCGCCGGGATGTCGTGGAGCTTGACCCACATCCCGTCGCCGGCCTCGGCGATCTCCGCCGCCCGGGCGTTCGTCAGGAGCCACGGAAGGCGATCGGCGGGATGGCGCCGCTCGACCTTCAGGGTCGAGACGAGATCGACGGACGCGAGGAAGCGCCAGAGCGCGACCTCCGCCTCGTCGGTGAGTCCGTGCATCTCCTCGACCGCGAGGGTGCTCCGCGGCTGGCGATGCTCGAAGGTCTCCTGGCCGCGGTACCGGGCGTAGCCGTCGACCGCGCCCGAGCCGTCGCGGTGGACGACGAGGAATCCCTTCCACGCCTCGCCCCACGCCGCACCGGCGAGACCGAGATCGCTCTGCCACATCACCGGCCGCCGCCAGATCTCGCCCGGCTGGCCGATTCGCCACGCCTCGTAGACGCCCCGGATCGTGTCGACCGCGGATTCGTCGAGGGCGAGGAAGTCGATCGACCCGGATCGGCCGCCGGCCGCGTCGTGGAAGCCGGTGCTCGAGACGTCCAGGCGCCACGTCGCGGTCTGGACGGCGGGGCCGTAGCCGAACCGGCCGTAGATGGGGAACTCGGATGCGTACAGCAGGGACGCGACCTCGCCCCGCTCCCGTGACGCGGCGTGCTCCGCGCCGAGCATCCGGCGGAGGAGTCCCCGCCGGCGATGAGTGGGACGGACGGTGACCGCGGCCACGGCCGACGCCTTGATCCGCGCGTTGCCGGGCACGGTCAGCTCGGTCGGCCAGGTCCGCGTGGTCCCCACGACCCGGGCGCCGTCGATCGCCGCCCAGTTCCGGTTGAGATCCCAGTGGGGACGGACCTCGGCGGCGATCTTCGCGACGTCCGGCCGGTCGAGGAAGCCGATGGTCAGCGAGTCGAGCCATGCCTCGAGCTCGTCGTCGTGGATCGGTCGTACGTCGATCGTCATCGGCCGACAATATCAGCCAGAGTCCGGCGGACGTCGCCGCCCCGAGCTGCCGCCCGAGCTGCCGCCGCGCCGGACCGCCGCCGAGCGACCGCGAACGGCCGCCGGCGCCTCGACTCGCCGCCGAAGGAGGACGCGATGCCGCGTCGCAGCAAGCACCCGGTGAACGTGACGATGGTCGACGAGGCGCCGCGCGGCGCCCGCATCGCCGACGCGGTCACCGGCTACCTCGGCAGCTGGCGCTTCCTGATCATCCAGACCGTCGTCGTCGCGATCTGGATCGCGGGCAACGCCTACCTGCTGACCCGGCCGTTCGACCCGTACCCGTTCATCCTCCTGAACCTCGCGTTCTCGACCCAGGCGGCCTACGCCGCTCCGCTGATCCTGCTGGCCGGCAACCGGGCGGCCCTGCGCGATCGGCTGACGCTCGAGCACGCGGCGGCCGAAGCGGACCTCGAGGAGGCCCAGAACCGCCAGCTCCTCGCCGGCAACGTCGAGATCCTCAAGCGAGTCGAGGCCCTCGAGCGACGGATCCTCGAGCTCGAGGGCTCCATCCTCGCGGCGATCGATCGGCGCGGGACGAGGCCTCCGGGCGACATCGAGCCGCCGCCGGGCGCCTGATCCCGGACGGGCGCCGGACCGGCACGGGCCGGGCATGACGACGACCCGGCCGCCGGGCCGGGTCGTCGAGCTCAGGTGCGAGAAGCTGCGTTGGCTGCCGGATCAGGCGTTCGCCGAGCCGTTGCCGGCGCTCACGGCGTCCGCGGCATCGGGCATCGCCTGCGGCCAGGTCTCGTTCTCGATCGTCGGCCGGGCCTCGGCGGCGTTCGGAAGCAGGCTGCCGAGGTCCGAGTCGTCGTCGAATTGCTCGAGGCCAGTCTCCTGGCCCGTGATCCGGGCCTTGACCCGCTCCGCCGTCTCACGGACCTTGATGGAGGCGGTCGGCGAGGTGATCAGCCACCAGGCGGCGGCGAACATCGAGCCGACGGCGAGGAGCGCGGCCAGCGGCAGGATCGGGTTCGACCGCTTCCGGCCGGGGATCCTGCTCTCGACTGCCTTTGGCAGGTCGATCCCGTCGATGGCGCGCTCCAGCCGGTCGAGGCGCTGCTCGACCGCCTTCGGCAGGTCGACCTTCGAGAGATCGACGTCGGGGAGCTCGATCTTCTTCGGCATCCGGTCGTTGATCGCGCTCTGGATGTCGTGACGGTTCATGTCGCGGAGACCCTCCGGGAGCTTGAAGTCCGGCAGGTGGATCTCCGGCAGGGAGAGGTCGGGCATGGGGTTCTCCTTCCGGTTTGGCGTGCTCCCCTGACGATCGGGCGGGCGTCGTGACGCGCCGACCGCCACACGGGTCCCCGGGGTTGCAGGTGCATCGCAGCGGCGACCGGCCGCGGCCGGGAGGTGGCCCGTTGGCGTCGCGGCGCGGCCGGGAGCGCGGCCGGCGGGAGCGCGGCCGGCGGGGCGCAACCGTCGCTTGCTCTCGTACGATGCGTCGATGGTCCTCCGCCAGAGCGCCGGCATCCTCCTCTTCCGCCGCCGCGATCCGGCCGGGCGCGCCGTCGAGGTCCTCCTCGCCCACCCTGGCGGGCCGTTCTTCGCCGGCCGCGACGTGGGCCACTGGACGATCCCGAAGGGCGAGCCGGACGCCGCTGACGAGGAGCTGCTCGCTGTCGCCCGGCGCGAGTTCGCGGAGGAGGTCGGTCGCGCCGCGCCCGACGGGCAGCCGGACGGCTCGCCGCCGATCCCGCTCGGGACGATCGTCCAGAAGGGCGGCAAGGTCGTCCACTGCTGGGCCGTGGAAGGCGATCTCGACCCCGCCGCGGCGATCTCGAACGAGTTCGAGATGGAGTGGCCGCCGCGGAGCGGTCGACGCCAGGTGTTCCCGGAGATCGACCGGGTCGCCTGGTTCGCCCCGGACGAGGCGCGCCAGCAGTTGAAGCCGACCCAGGTGCCGTTCGTCGATCGGCTGGTGGAGGCCATGGCGGGCGCGGCCGGGGCCGACAACCATGACGGGACCTGACACGAACGCCGGTCAGGATGACGCCATGACCACGAGCCCGACCCTCGCCCGGCCAGCCCGCCGCGTCGACCGCGAGCTCGGGGCAGATCCGGCAGCCCCCGATGCGCCGCCGGAAGGCGCCGGGGTCGGCGGGGCCGCCGGGGTCGCCGCCGGCAACGCCGGGCTGGCCGCGGGAGCGGACCCCGGGCCGCGCCCGATCAGCCGGGCCGTCGCGAGACGCTACCTGGCCCTCCACCACCTTCTCGCCCCGCCGCGCTCGCTGCCGACCGGCGCGCCGGGCGTCCTCGCCGCGTTCGACCGCCTCGGATCGATCCAGTTCGATCCACTCGAGGTCGCCGGCCGGAACCACGACCTCGTCCTGCTGGCGCGGGTGGCGGACTACCGCCGCGAGATGACCGACGACCTCCTCTACCGCGAGCGGGCGCTGTACGAGACGTACAACAAGGGCCTCTCGCTCGTCCCGACCGCCCATCTGCCGTGGTACCGGGTCGCCTGGGACCGGGCCCGGATCGTCCACGACGGCGGCGCCTTCGACGAGCATGCTCCCCTCGTCGAGGAGCTCCTGGGCCGGATCCGCGAGAACGGCCCGATGTCGGCCATCGACATCGAGCCCCGGGCTGCGATCGAGTGGTCGTGGCGGCCGACGAACCAGGTCCGGGCGATCCTCGAGGGGCTCGCCGAGGCGGGGGTCCTCGGCCTGGCCCGGCGCGACGGCAACCGCCGCGTCTACGACCTCGTCGAGCGCCTCTTCCCGGCGGACGTCCTCGAGCAGGTCGTCCCGATCCGCGAGCGCTTCCGCCACAAGCTCCTGTCGCGCTACCGGGCCCACGGCCTGCTCGGCGTGTCGGGCAGCGCCGAGCTCTGGCTGGGCTCCGTCCCGTGGACGGCGATCGGCGCCGAGGACGGGCTCGCCCTGAAGTCCGCCGGGCGGAAGGAGCTCCACGCCGAGCTCGTCGGGTCGGGCGCGCTCGCCGCGGTGGCCGTCGAGGGGCTCCGCGGCGCGCGCTGGGTGCCGGCCGAGTCGCTGCCGCTCCTCGATCGGGCCGAGACGGAGATCGCTGCCGGCTCGGGCGCGCCGGGCGGCGCCCCGCCGGGTGTCGCGTTCCTCGCCCCGCTCGACCCCCTCGTCTGGGACCGCGACCTGCTGCGGAGCCTCTTCGACTTCGACTACCTCTGGGAGGTCTACGTCCCCGCGGCCAGGCGGCGCTGGGGCTACTACGTCCTCCCGGTCTGGTTCGGCGACCGCTTCGTGGGCCGGATCGAGCCGCGGATCGAGCGCAGGGCCGGCCGGCTGCGGATCGCCGGGCTGTGGTGGGAGGCCGCGTTCGAGCCGCTCGCGGAGCCCGGGTTCGCCGAGGCGTTCGCGGCGGCGCTCGACGCGCATCGCGGCTTCGGCGGCGTCGAGCGCGTGGCGTGGCCGGCGGCGGCCCGTCATCGGGCATTCGCCCGCGAGGTCAGCGCAGCCCTTGGCCCGACGCGTGCGCCACAGCGACGCGGGCGTCGGGCTCGGGAGGCTGGCTAGCGGAGGTTCACGACCTTCCTGACCCACGGGCCGCGGTTGCCGGCCCGGTCGCGCGCCGCGATCCGGAACTCGTAGCGGTGGCCGACGGAGACCTTGACCGTCCGTGTCCGGTTCGTCGTCGACGAGACGAGCGTCACCCAGCGGCCGCCGTCGATCCGGCGCTGGATCGTGAACGATCGCAGGCCGGCGGTCAGCACCTGGAGGCGGGGGTCGTAGCCGGACCACGACAGGCGGGTGTAGCGAGTGCTCCGGGTCGGGCCGGCGACGACGCGCGGGGTCGAGACGCGGACCCGGGCGGCCGTCCGATCCGGGCCGGTGAGGTAGACCGCGGTCCACAGCTTCTCGCCGGTCTCGGGGTTGAGGGCCAGCCCGACGCCCACGTAGTTGTACGCCTTCGACACGACGATCGCGCGATGGCCCGGCGAGGTCATCCACTGGCGGTTCGCGGTGTTGACGGTCACGTCCATCGGGTAGTTGTTCCGGGCGATGATCTCGCCCGCGTTGTACCAGGTGACGTGGCTTGCGGTGAGGATGGCGAAGAGGTTCCGGCCGTCGGGCTGGGTGTGGCTGAAGTAGCCCTTGGCGACCATGTCGGCAGAGCGCGCCCGGGCGATCGTCATCAGCCGCGGATCGACCTGGACGGGGACGAGGCCGAGCGCGGTCCGGTCGGCGTTGAGCTTGGCCACCATCGCGGTCTCGGCGGCGCTGACGGTCGCCGCGTCGACGACGGGCGGCGTCGTGGCGAGCGCGCCGCCGGGGACGGCGATCGCGGCGCCCAGGAGGGCGGCGAGGGACAGGGACGCGAGGCGTCCTCGGCTGGGGGCGCGGGACGTCGAGATCATGTCCCCACCATCCCGGACGGCGGGCGACGACGGTATGGGTGAGGCGTCCCTGCCGCCCGGACCGATTGGTACGGTCGATCGTCTACGGCGTCGGCAGCAGGGGTCCGCCCCGCTCCGGTCCGCACCCACGCCGACCGAACCGGACCGGATCCGGCACCTATGGGACCATCGGGACCGGCGGCCGGCGGCCGGCGACCGGCCGCGGCCGGGGCGTCGCGCGTCGGAGATCGACGCCGGCGCCGGACGGCGTGGCGGCGGCGCCACGGGCGGCCCGGATCGGCCGACGACGAACCAACGAAGGAGCATCGAGCATGGCAACGACCCGACGAGCCACCGCCACCTGGAGCGGCGACCTCCCGTCCGGCAAGGGGACGGTCACCGCCGCGACGACCGGGATCTTCCGCGACCAGCCGACGACCTGGGCGTCGCGGACCGGCGAGCCGGAGGGCGTCACCTCGCCCGAGGAGCTGCTCGCCGCGGCTCACGCCTCGTGCTACTCGATGGCCTGCTCGAACATCCTCGCCAAGGCCGGCACGCCGCCCACGAGCCTGGCCGTCACCGTCACGATCAGCGCCGACAAGCTCGAAGCCGGGTTCACGGTCATGCGCTCGGACATCGTCGTCCGGGGGTCCGTCCCGGGCGCGACCCAGGAGACCTTCGCCGCCGCGGCCGAGCAGGCGAAGGACGGCTGCCCGATCTCGCGCGCGCTCAAGGGCAACGTCGAGATGTCGGTCGAGGCGACGCTCGAGGGCTGACCGCCGGCCGCGGGCCGCGGACGGCGCCACGGGCGCCGGCCGCGGGCGGCGCCAGGGGCGCCGCGTGACGCTAGCCGATCGTCAGCAGCCGGCGCGGGTTGTCGACCGTCATCGTCCGGATCTCGGGCTCGGACACGCCGCCGGCGCGGAGCCGGGGCAGGAACGCGTCGGCAAGGTAGGTGTAGCCGTTGCCGCCATAGCGGCGGAGCTGGCTGTCGTGGCAGACGTCCTGCGAGAGCAGGATCCGCTCGACGTGGCCGCGGCCCAGGAGCTCGCGGAGGTTGTCGACGATCCGGCCCTCCCCGTGGCGCTCGAGCGGGGTGAAGCTCATCCCGAGGAAGTCGAACTCGACGGACGCGCCGCGCCCGACGATCGCGAGGTGGTAGTCGAGCGACGGGTTGGAGTCGGCGTGGCCGATGACGACCCGCGACAGGTCGGCGCCCTCGGCCTCGAAGACGTCGAGCTGGTCCAGCCCCACCGTCGACTGCACGGCGTGGGTCGTGATCGCGAGGCCGCTCCTCCGGGCGGCGCGGGCGCAGGCGCGGTGGACCCGCTCCTCCAGGGCCGACAGCCACGGCTTGTCGGTCCCGATCTCGCCGATGATCCCGGCCCGGATCCCCGTCTCGCCGACCCCGACGGTCGCATCGCGAACGATCAGGTCGGCAAGCGCGTCGACCGAGCGGCGGTCGACGAGCGCCTCGGGCGGGTAATGGGCGCCGCGATACCACCCCGCGGCCAGGACGAGGTGGAGGCCGGTCGCCCGGGCCAGGCCGGCCAGCCAGGCCGCATCGCGCCCGACGCCGTCGAGGGTGAGGTCGACGACGGTCCCGCCGCCCGCTGCCCGGAACGCGGCCAGCTCCTCGACGATGACCGGCTCGTCGCGGCGGAGCTCCCAGTAGTCCCAGCGGTTGGCGATGTGCCACAGGGCGATGGCGGTGTGCTCGTGGGGCAGGACCCAGCCGAGGTCGGCCGGATCGACCGGGCCGAGGACCGTCTCGGCGTGCGGCCCGGACCGCCCGGCCGGGTCGTCGGTCACGACGCGATCCGGGCGGCCCGGACGGCCCGCGCGGATTCGTACGGCTGGGGCGCGGCGGGGGCGATCGGCTCGGGCCGGGCGGCGTCGCGGGCCGCGAGGAGGGTCTCGAGCAGGGCCAGGATGCGCCGCTCGGCGTCGGCTCGGCGGAAGGACGCACCGGCCTCGGCCGCCTCGACGAGCATCCCGTCGAGGAGCGCCGCGAGGGCATGCCCCACGGCCGGAACATCGATCCAGGCGGGGAGCTCGCCGCGGATCACCCCCTCCTGGAGGATCATCACGACGGCCGTCACGGTCTCCCGCCGGCGGCGGAGGAGCATCTCCCGGATCGCCGGGTCCGTGTCGGCCTCGGCCCAGGCCTGGAGGAGCAGGAACCCGGAGCCGTGGGCGGACTGCTCGACGGCCAGGTTGTCGAACCAGTAGCCGATCGCGGCCGCGACCCGCTCGCGGTAGTCGGTGAGGGTCGCGAGCCGCCCGCTCAGCTGGGCGAGCTCCTGGTCGGTGATCAGGTCGCAGCCGGCCAGGATCAGCTCGGACTTGCTGTTGAAATACGTGTAGATCGCCCCGACCGACAGCCCGGACGCGCGGACGATGTCCTGCATCGTGGCCCGGTGGAAGCCGTGCTCGGCGAACACCGAGAGCGCGGCCCGGACGATCCGATCGCGGACTTCCTGTTCGTGCTGCGGAGAGACGCGCGGCATGGGAGCTCCTGGAGAACGGTCGCTCCCCCAAGCCTAGCGAGGTCGAGGGTAGGCAACAAGCCTTGACAAAACGAATGCTCATTCTCTATGTTCCGGAAGGTTCCCCCACTACCTCCGCCATCTCCGCCGAAGGGGCATCCCGATGCTGTTCTCCCGCTGGGGCGCGTTCGTCTACCGCTTCCGTCGCCCGATCGCCCTGATCACCCTCGCCCTGGCGCTCGCCTCGGTCAGCCTCGCCTCGCGGGCCACCGATGCCCTCGTCTCGGGCGGCTGGACCGACCCCCACTCCGATTCGGCCGCGGTCGCGACCCGCCTCGCCGACCAGTTCGGCGCCGGTCGCGGGTCGATCGTCGCGCTCTTCGAAGGCACACCGACCACCGACGCCGGGTCGCCGGACTTCCAGCAGCTGATCGCGACCTCGTTGGCCCGGCTCGCCGCCGATCCGATCGCGGACGGCGTCGTCGGCTTCGCCCAGACCGGCGACCGGCGGTTCATCAGTGCCGACGGCCATGCCGCCTACGCCGTCGTCCGCCTGACGATCACCGACGAGCAGTCGGCCAACGAAATGCCCCGGATCCGCGGCCTCATCGACCAGCCGAGCGGGGCGACCCTGAAGCTGGCCGGCGTCGGACCGTTCACCGAGGACCAGGCCCACCAGTCCGAGAAGGAGCTCGTCCAGGCCGAGGCCGTGTCCGGC
This sequence comes from uncultured Chloroflexia bacterium, assembly GCA_963710105.1. Classification (GTDB taxonomy): domain Bacteria; phylum Chloroflexota; class Limnocylindria; order Limnocylindrales; family CSP1-4; genus CF-46. The sequence goes on along the minus strand of CAVPYV010000001.1, from coordinate 374,003 downwards.
CCGTTCGCCCTGCTCATCCTCCTCGCCGTCTTCGCCTCCGTGGTCGCCGCCGGCCTGCCGCTGCTCGTGGCCGGGCTGGCGATCCCGACGACCCTCGCCGGCGTCTACCTGGTCGCCCAGACGACCGAGCTGTCGATCTACGTCCAGAACGTGGCGACGATGCTCGGCCTGGCGCTCGCGATCGACTACTCGCTGTTCATGGTCAGCCGTTTCCGCGAGGAGCTGCGCCGCGGGCGGACGGTCGCCCAGGCCGTCGAGACGACGGTCGCGACGAGCGGCAAAGCCGTGACCTTCTCCGGGCTGGCGGTCGCGATCGGGCTGTCCGGGCTGCTCCTGTTCCAGCCGGCGGCCCTTCGCTCGTTCGGGATCGGCGGCTCGATCGTCGTCGCCTCGTCGGTCTTCTACGCCCTGACCTTCCTGCCGGCCGTCCTCGGGATGCTCGGGCCGCGGGTCAACGCCCTGAGCCTGGCCGGCTTCTTCGACGCGATCCGGCGGCGGCTCGGGCGGCCGGTCGCGTCGCCGGCGAGGGCCGCGGGCCGGTCGCGCTGGGAGCACGTCGCCCGCGCCGTCATGGCCCGGCCGCTCGCCTTCCTCGTCCCGGCGGTCGCCTTCCTGCTCCTCGCCGGCACGCCGTTCCTCCGTCTGAGCCAGGGGATCCCGAACGCCGCGACGCTGCCGGCGGGACTCGAGAGCCGCGACGCCGCGGTTTCCCTGGCGAACGACTTCCAGCCCGGCGAGACCTCGCCGATCGCGATCCTGGCCGACGTCGCGGGCGATCCCCTGTCGGCCGCGAACATCGGCCGCCTGACGGCCTTCGCCGCGCGGGTCGACGCCGTCCAGGGGATCGACCGGGTCGAGGGCCCCTTCTCGCTCGCCGACCCGCAGACCGGCGCGCCGATGACGCCCGACCAGCTCGCGGCGCTGTACGCCGCGCCCGCCGGCCAGCTCCCGCCCCAGCTCGCCGCGGCTCGCGACGCCCTCCGGACCGCCTACGTCCGCGGCTCGACCGTGCGCCTCGACGCGATCAGCCCGCTCGACCCGGTGAGCCCGGCCGGCGGCGAGGTGATCCCGGCGGTCCGGGCGATCCGCGCCGACGGGGTCGGCGCCCAGGTGGGCGGGCTTGCCGCCGAGGGCCACGACTTCATGGTCAGCCAGGGGGCGACCGTGCCGTGGGCCGTCGCGGTGACGCTCTTCGCGAGCGGCCTGATCCTGTTCCTCCTCTTCGGCTCGGTCGTGCTCCCGGCCAAGGCGATCGTGATGACGCTGCTGTCGATCACGGCCAGCTTCGGAGCCCTCGTCTGGATCTTCCAGGAGGGCCACCTCTCGAACGTCCTCGGCTTCACGTCGCCCGGCTTCACCGTCGCCGGCAACCCGATCATCATGTTCAGCATCCTGTTCGGGCTGTCGATGGACTACGAGGTCCTCCTCCTGTCGCGGATCCAGGAGGCCTACCGCCGGACCGGCGACAACACGGCCTCGGTCGCCGAGGGCCTCGCCCGGACGGCCGGCGTGATCACCGGGGCGGCCCTGATCATGGTCACCGTCTTCTCGGCGTTCGCCCTGGCCGAGTCGATCACGATCAAGAGCATCGGCGTCGGCATGGCGATCGCGGTCGCGGTCGACGCCACGATCATCCGGGTCCTCCTCGTCCCGGCCGCGATGCGCCTGCTGGGTCGCTGGAACTGGTGGGCGCCCGGGCCGATGGGACGGCTCGCCGACCGCCTCGGGTTCAGCCACGTCGAGGACGACCCGGACGGCCCCGGCGGCGAGGACGGCGGGAGCAACGACAGTCCGGACGGGACCGCGCCCGGTGAGGTCGGGCGGCGCGCGACCGGGCTCGCCGGGTCGTAGACTCGCGAGGCCGGTCGCCATCGGCGCCCCGCTCGCGCCGTCCGGCAACCGGCCGGCCGTGGCGCCGCACGAGGTGGAGGAACCGATGACCGATCGACTGCCCAGCGAGCCCGGGGTCCGGGCCTGGGCGTGGCGCTGGGGGCCGGACGAGGACCGCCGGCCGGGCCTGCCATGGGTCGGGATCTTCCTCGTCGTCTTCGGGCTGCTGCTGCTGGTCGAGCGGGCGCTTCCCGACTACCAGCGCCTCGGCGACGTCGCCGTCCTCGCGGCCGGTCTTGCGTCGCTGGCCGCGTGGGTCCTGCGGCGCGGCACGATCGCCCTGTACGCCGGCGCGTTCCTCACGGCGCTGGCCCTGCCCGGCACGATCGAGGGGCTCGGCCAGCCGCTCGGGCCGGGCTGGGGGACGCTGTTCTTCGGCCTCGCGTTCCTGCTCGTCGCCGCCGTCCGCGCGACGCAGGGCGGCGGGCTGGGCTGGCAGGCGCTATACGGCGGGATCCTCCTCCTGATCGGCGGCTCCGAGGTTGTCAAGCCCGACGTCGCGAGCCTCGCCTGGCCGCTGATCCTCGTCGCGATCGGCATCCTCCTCCTCGTCCGCGGCGGCCGCCCGCGCTGAGGCAGATGCCGCCAGCCGGGGGCGGCAGGCCGGACCCGGGTCAGGCGTCGGCTGCCGCGGCGAACTGCATCGTCCGGCCGGCGGATCCGTCACGGGGCAGGATCCACGACCCGATCAGGCCGGCGAAGGCGTCGACGACCTCGGGATCGAACTGGTCGCCGCGATGCCGCTCGATCTCGTCCCACGCCTGCTCGAGGGGAATCGCCCGGCGATACGGCCGGTCGTTCGTCTGGGCGCTGAGCGCGTCGGCGACCGCGATGATCCGGGCGCCGAGCGGGATCGCGTCGCCCGACAGGCGATCGGGATAGCCGGCGCCGTCGAACCGCTCGTGGTGGTGGCGAACGAGAGCGGCGATGTCCGCCATCGAGACATGGGTCGAGACGATGTCGCCGCCGATCGCCGAGTGGCGCTGCATCTCGGCGTACTCCTCGTCGGTCAGCGGCCCGGGCTTGAGCAGGATCCGGTCGGCGATCGCGATCTTGCCGATGTCGTGGAGGTAGCCGCCGATCCGGATCGTCGTCCGGCTGAGCTCGGGCAGGCCGAACAATTGGGCGACCCGCTCGCCCATGAGCCCGAGCTGCTGGCAGTGCTCGCCGGTCTCGAGGTCGCGAGCCTCGATCGCGGCGGTCAGGGCGAGGGCGACGCCGTCGAGGATCGGGGTGACGTACTGGTACTGGAGCGCCGCGTGGCGGGTCCGCGACCGCTCCAGGGCGGCCCCGATCTCGGACTGGAACTCGTCGGTGGTGAAGGGCTTCAGGAGCATCCCGGACGCGCCGTCGCGAAGGGCGCGGATGGCGCCGTCGAGCGAGGCGTGACCCGTCGCGACGATCACCGGGACCTCCGGATCGCGCGCCCGGATCTCGGCGAGGAACTGGTGGCCGTCCATCCCGGGCATGCGGATGTCGGTGACGATCAGGTCGAACCGCTCGCCGTCGAACAGGCCGATCGCCTCGATGGGTCCATTCGCGGTGGTCACCGCCATCCCGAGCCGCTCGAGCAGGCGCGTCATCAGGCGCAGGACCATCGGCTCGTCGTCGACGCAGAGGACGTGGACGGCCGGACGGGCGGTGCCCACCGCCATCACTCCGGGCGATCGCTCGATCACCGAATGCCGCCCCCTCCCTGCCGCGCCGTGCGGCCGCAGCCGGCCCGGCGGCGAGGCGGACCTCGATCGTCGTGACGATACCGGGCGGGCTGCAACCCGGATCCTGCACCCTTCGCCGCGATCAGTCCATCCGGGGTTGACCGCAGACGGAGGGCCTGGGCACCGCGCCGAGCGCGCGGCGAACCCCGGCCCACGGCGCGGCGCGGCCAGGCCCGACCGCGCGGCCGTCAGCCGGCGGCGGCGCCGAGGCCGGCCGCTGCCTCCTCGACCGCCGTCGCCACGACGTCGACGATCCGCTCGAGCTCGGCCTCGGTGACGACGAACGGCGGGCCGAGGAGGATCGTGTCGCCGTCGACGCCGTTCGCGTTGCCGGTCCCGGAGTAGACGAGGACGCCGCGGTCGCGGGCGCGACGGACGACCGCTTCGGTGAGCCGCGCCGCACGGGGGAACGGACGGCGGGTCTCGCGATCCTCGACCAGCTCGAGCCCGACCATCAGCCCCCGGCCGCGGATCTCGCCGAGGTGGGCGTCGTCGCCGAGCCGATCCGCGAGCAGCGCGGTCAGCCGGTCGCCCTTCCGCCGGCTCGCCTCGACCAGGTCCTCGTCCTCGAGGATCCGGAGGACCTCGCGGGCGACGGCGGCGCCGGCCGGGGCGTGGGAGTAAGTGAAGCCGTGGACGAAGCCGCCGTGGTCCATCACCGTGTCGTGGACCGCGCCGGACGCCGCCGCGAAGCCGAACGGCCAGTAGCCGGAGGTTGCGCCCTTGGCGGCGACGACGATGTCGGCCCGGACACCCCAGTGGTCGAGGCCGAACCAGCGCCCGGTCCGGCCGAACCCGGTCATCACCTCGTCGGCGATCAGGAGGACCCCATGGCGCCGGCAGACGTCGGCGATCTTCGGCCAGTAGTCGTCGGGCGGGACGGCGGCGGCCAGGGTCGCGCCGACGATCGGCTCGGCGACGAACGCGGCGACCGATCCCGGCTCGGCGGCGGCGAACGCCCGCTCCAGCTCGGCGGCGAGCTCGTCGGCCGTCGCGAGCGCCTGACTGTCGGGATCGCTGCCGCGGTACGGGTACGCCGCGGAGACGTGGCGGAACCGGCCGAGCCAGCCCTCGTACGGGCGGCGGAGCGGGCGGCGGCCGGACAGGTCAAGGGCGCCCAGGGTGTTGCCGTGGTAGCTCCCCCAGCGGGCGTAGACGACCCAGCGCTCGGTCTCGCCGCGAGCAAGGTGGTAGGCGCGGGCCAGCTTCAGGGCGGTTTCGATCGCCTCGGATCCGCCGCTGACCGGGTAGATCGCGGGATCGTCGACCGGCAGGCGCGGCCCGATCTCCGCGGCGTAGGCCTCGAGCGGCTCGGTCGTGAACGCGGAGCCGTGGGCATACGACAGCCGGCCGGCCTGCTCCCCGAGGACTCGGGCAACGGACGCCCGGCCGTGCCCGACGTTGACGACGATCGCGCCCCCGGCCGCGTCCAGATACTCGCGGCCGGTCGCGTCGCGGATCGTCGAGCCGGACGCCTCGACGGCGACGGGCAGGGCCGGGTCGAGCGACCGTCGGAACACGCGGCCGCCGCGGGCCGGGAGTGATTGGGGCATGGCCAGAGTGTAGGGCCGCCGGCCCGCCCCGATCGGGCGAGGACTACGATTGGGGCGCCGCCGGGGGCGCCCGGCCGCCCCGCCGGACCAGTCAGGACGAGGATGGCAGACCTGGACCCGATGACCGCCACGGCCACGACGTCCTCGGCCGACGCCGTGTCGGGCACGGCCGTCCTGGACGCCGCGGCACGCGACGATCCGGAGGCATACATCGCCCGCGATCGGCGCTGGGCACTGGCCGAGCGGATCGAGATGCCCGACCGCGTCCACGGAGCGGGCCTCTTCGCCGACATCTCCGGCTTCACCCCGCTCACCGAGGCCCTCGCCAACGAGCTCGGCTCGCAGCGCGGCTCGGAGGAGCTGACCGCCAACCTCGACCGCGTGTTCCACGCCGTGATCGCGGAGCTGGACCGCTACGGCGGCGACGTCATCTACTTCTCCGGCGACGCGATCACCTGCTGGCTCGACGGTGACGACGGCCTCCGGGCCACCGCGGCCGCCCTCGCCATGCAGGAGGCGATGGACCGGACCGGCACGATCGTCACCCCGAATGGGACGACCGTCCGGCTCGCCGTCAAGGTCGCCGTCGCGGTCGGCCCGGCGCGGCGCTTCGTCGTCGGCGACCCGACGATCCAGCTGATCGACGTCCTGGCGGGTCACCTCGTCGACGACCTCGCCGCGGCCGAGCACCAGGCCCAGAAGGGCGAGGTCGTGCTCGACCCGTCGGCGGTGCGCTCGCTCGGCGAGCGGGTCCGGCTCCGCGAGCTCCGGACCGACGAGACCGGAGCCGGGTTCGGCGTCGTCGACGGCCTCGCCGTCGAGGCCCCGGAGCAGCCTTCCAGCGAGCCGCCGCCGCTGGCCGACGAGCTGGTCCGGCCGTGGCTCCTGCCGGCGGTCTGGGAGCGGATGCGGGCCGGACGGGGCGAGTTCCTCGCCGAGCTCCGCCCCGCCTACCCGATGTTCCTCCGCTTCGGCGGGATCGACTACGACGAGGACGACGACGCGATCGAGAAGCTCGACGTGTTCGTCCGGCGGGCCCAGCAGATCATGGCCGGCTACGGCGGCAACGTCCTCCAGCTGACCCTCGGCGACAAGGGCGCCTACCTGTACGGCGTGTTCGGCTCGCCGGCCGCCCACGAGGACGACGCCGCCCGGGCGGCCTCGGCCGCGCTCGAGCTGCGCGACCTCGACCGCTCGACCGAGGCGACCGACATCCAGATCGGGATCGGCCACGGTCGGCTCCGGAGCGGGACATACGGCCACCGGATGCGGCGGACGTTCGTCTGCCTCGGCGACGCCGTGAACCTCGCGGCGCGGCTGATGTCGGCCGCGCCGCCCGGCCGGATCTACGCCAGCGACGACGTCCGCGAGGAAGCGGGCGACGCCTTCATCTGGGAGGCGCTCCCGGAGCTCACCCTGAAGGGCAAGGCCGCGGCGGTCGTCGCCCACGCCCTGACCGGCTCGCTCGAGCGCGCCTCGCGACGGAAGACCCGCTTCGAGCTCCCCCTGGTCGGCCGGAGCGAGGAGCTCGAGGCGCTCGACGCCGCCCTCCAGGATGCGACCGCCGGCCGCGGCCGGGTCGTCGGCATCGCCGCCGAGGCCGGGATGGGCAAGTCGCGCCTCGTCGCCGAGTTCGTCCGGTCCGCCCGGCGGCGCGGGCTGTTCGTCGGGTTCGGCGAGTGCCAGTCGTTCGGGACGACCACGGCCTATTTCGTCTGGCGCGAGATCTGGCGGCGCCTGTTCGGCCTCGACGACGACGAGCCGGAGGAGCGCCAGGTCCGGCGTGTCGAGCGGCTCCTCGCGAGCATCGATCCCGACCTTCGCGGACGCGCTCCGCTGCTCGCCGGCCTGCTCGGCCTCGAGATCGCCGACACGGACCTCACCGCCTCGTTCGACGCGAAGCTCCGCAAGTCCTCGCTGGAGGCGCTCCTCGCGGAGGTCCTCCGGGCGCGCGCGGCCGAGGAGCCGGTGACGATCGTCCTCGAGGACTGCCATTGGATCGACGAGCTGTCGCGGGACCTGCTCCAGGTCCTCGCCCGCGCCGCCGCCGGCCAGGCGGTCCTGTTCGTCCTCGCCTACCGGCCGGCGGAGGCCATCGGTGGCGGGCTCGGCGTCGAGCGCCTGCCGTCGTTCTCGGAGCGCGCCCTGGATCTCCTCGGCGGCGACGAGGCGGCCGAGCTGATCCGCTCCAAGCTCGAGCAGGTGGCCGGGCGCGAGGACCCGCCGAGCGATGCCCTGGTCCGGCTGGTGACGGATCGGTCCGGCGGCAATCCGTTCTATGTCGAGGAGCTCGTCACGTTCATCGCCGGCCAGGGGATCGACCTCTCGAGCGAGCGCGCCGTGCGCGAGGTGGAGCTGCCGGAGAGCCTCCACAGCCTCGTCCTCGGGCGGATCGACACGATCGGCGAGGGACCGCGCCGGACCCTCAAGGTGGCGAGCGTCGTGGGCCGGACCTTCGAGGCGCCGCTGCTCCCCGACGCGTACCCGGAGCTCGGCTCGCTCGACGACGTCGTCGGCAACCTCGGCATCCTCCGCACGGCGGACCTGGTGAACCTCGACCGGGAGGCGGAGCAGGCCTGGCTCTTCAAGCACGTCGTGACCCAGGAGGTGGCCTACGAGAGCCTGCCGTTCGCCGTCCGCTCGACCCTCCATGGCCGGATCGGACGGGCGATCGAGGCTCGCTCCGGCGATGCCGTGGACCGCCAGCTCGACCTTCTCGCCCACCATTTCTGGCGGAGCGACGACGAGGCTCGCAAGCGGTCGTACCTCGCCCGGGCCGCCGACGCCGCCCGGGCGGCCTACGCCAACGTCGCCGCGATCGACTACTACGAACGGCTCGTCCCGCTCCTCGACGGCATCGACCGGGTCGCGACGATGCTCAAGCTCGCGAAGGTGCTCCAGGTCGTCGGCGACCTCGGCCGGGCCGAGTCGATCGCCCTCGAAGCGCGCGACCTCGCCGCGGAGCTGAGCGACGCGGCCCAGGTCGCCTGGGCAGACGCGTCGGTCGCCGAGACCGCCAAGCGCCAGAGCCGGTTCGAGGAGGCGACCGTCCGCCTGCAGGCGGCCCTCGACCAGTTCCGCGCCCTGGGCGAGGACGGCGGCGTCGGCGACATGCTTCACCTGGCCGGCGTGATCGCCCAGCTCCAGGGGGAGTACGCGACGGCCAAGGCCCGCTACGAGGACAGCCGCCGGGTTCGCGAGACGATCCCGGACCTCGCCGGCGTCGCCACGACCGACGGGAACCTCGCGATCCTCGCCGAGTTCGACGGCGACTTCGCCGCGGCCCTCGCCGTGAACGACGACGCACTCGCCCTGCGCCGCCAGATCGGCGACCGGCGCGGGATCGGGATCGGCGAGATGAACGCCGGCTACTACCGGATCCTGACGGGCGACCTCGACAGCGCCCACGCCCACCTCGAGGAGGCGCTCCGCCTGTCACGCGAGCTGGGCGACCGGGCGATGATCGCCCACTCCACGTTCACCCTCGGCAACGCCGAGCGCGATCTCGGCAAGCACGGGGCCGCCGCCGCCCGCTACGCCGAGGCGCTCCAGCTCCAGCGCGATCTCGACGACCGGTTCTCGCTGACGTTCATCCTGGAGGACGTCGGCGTCCTGCTGGCCCGGGCCGGCGAGGAGATCCGCGGCTTCGAGCTCCTCGGCGGTGCCGAGGCCGTGCGTGCGCTGATCGGATCGCCGCGGCCGCCGACCCTCGACGTCGAGCTGGCGGGGCACTTCGCCGCGGCCCGCGAGACCATCGGTTCGGAGGCGGCCGACGACGCCGTTGCCCGCGGCCGCGGCTGGTCGTTCGAGGAGGCCGTCGACGCGGCGTTGAGCGCGGCCGCCCGGGTCGCGAGCGACAGCCGGGCCTGATCGATCCCCCGGGCGGGGCGCCGACGCACCACCTGTGACGCGTTCGCGCGCTCGTCGTCCAACGCAATAGGTGAAATGACCTATCGCGACCGTGCCAAAGGTCCCATACTCGGCGTTCCCTGGGCAGCCACGTCCGCGCCGTTCGGCTTGCCCGCCGTCACCGCGAATCCGGGGTTTCGTCTTGGAGGATCTCCACGTGTCCGTCGCCAGCAGGAATCCGAGGCGCCGCTCCCGAACCGGCCTGATCTCGCCGCTCGCCGGGCGACCGACGACTCGCCGCCTCCTCAGCCTGTTCGCCGCCATCCTCCTCGTCGCCCAGGCGACGATCCTCGCGGTTCCGGTCGCGGCCGCGCCCGTCCCTTCGACCGCGTGGACGGCCTCCGGGCCGGGCACCGTCAGCGTGCCGCACGACGGCACCGGCGGCCTCGCCCAGCTCGACTACAGCTACAACCTCGGCGTCGCCGGCGGCGTCCCGCTCCAGACGTGGACCCTCCACGCGACCGCGTCGGCGGCCGGCACGCAGACGATGCAGTACGCGTTCTCGGGCCTCCACGCCTGGTTCAACGTGACCGCCGGCCTGCGGGCCTACGTCACCCACGGCGCCACGACGACGTACACGTCGCTCGTCAACGCCGGCCCTCAGAGTTGCTGCACGACGCCGTCGAACGGGTTCAGCTACACCGGGACGACGAGCGTCACCGTCGCCAGCGGCGACGTCTACGGTTTCGAGGTCACGGGCAGCAACGGCGACCTGAACTCGTTCCTCCAGGGGACCCTCAAGGTCGGTCTGGACATCGTCGAAAACGGCAGCTTCGAAGACCCCGCGATCGCTCCGGACGCGATCCCGAACGACAACCAGCTGTTCAGCGCACCGAGCACGGCCCTCACGGGCTGGAGCGTTGACGCCGGCAGCGTCCAGACCGTCCCGAGCTTCTATTGGCCTGCTGTCGAGGGCAACCAGTCGCTCGACCTCGACGGCGAGGCGCCCCCCGGTCCGGGAACGCTCTCCCAGGCCCTGACCACCGTGCCGGGCCAGGCCTACCGGGTCGATTTCCAGTACTCGACGAATCGGGACGGACCGGACGACCCGTCGATGACGCTCCGGGTGGACGGCGCCGGGAAGGGAACCTTCACCCACCCGGCCGTCAATCACCCCGCCTCTGCGCCGACGCTCGCCCAGATGGCCTGGACGGCCGGCGCGGCGACGTTCACCGCGACGGGCACCTCCACGCTGCTGGAGTTCGTCTCGAACGACCCCTCCAATGATCCGTACGGGATCGCGCTCGACGACGTGAGGGTCTACCCGGACCTCGCAGCGCCGCCGCCTCCGCCTCCGGCGACCGACTTCGGCTTCGGCGCCCCGACCCCGAGCCCTCTCGCGGTCAACCCAGGGGCCAGCCCGACCGTCACCATCCCGACGACCGCCTCCGGGACCGGCATGATCGCCCTGAGCGCGTCAGTCGTCCCGTTCGGTCAGGGCGTGACGGTCTCCCTCGACGAATCCTCGGCACCCGCCGGGTCGACGTTCGCGCTCCACGTGACCGCGACCGTCGGTGCGACGCCCGGCGTCTACACGGCGACCGTCACCGGGACGATCGCCTCGAAGGTGCACTCGGTGACCATCCCCATCACGGTTGGGGCGATCACCGGAATCCCGCAGCTCTACGCGGCCGTCCCCGGCTTCCAGGGCTCCGGCAGCACCGCATCGATCACGGACGTCCCCGGTGCCGCCGATCACCTCTTCCTGGCGGGCCTGTTCAAGGGCACGCCATCGTCGGCCTTCACGGTCACCTTCCGGACCGGATCGAGCTGCACGAACGGGGTGCTCGGGGCGGGCGCGACTTCGCTCGGAACACAGCCGATCACGACGGACGCCCAAGGGCTCTCCGCGTTCGCCGGCCCGATCAGCTTCGCCACCGGCACCCTGTCGACATACGTGGCGGCCCAGATCACGAGCCCCACCACGGGGCTCGTTGGCACGTGCATCGTGGCCGCGCCGCCGAACGACCAGTGGCCCTTCGCCTATGACATCAGCTCCCGGACCACGGCCGGGTCGCCGACCACGGGCTACATCGACGCCCCGGGTCGCGCTCGCTGGTACAAGTTCCACGTCCAGCCCGGCTCCTCGGTCCATCTCACCCTGTCCGGCCTGCCGGCCGACTACGACGTCTTCCTGTTCAAGGACATCACCCAGGCCTACACGGACCTGACCGCGACCGGCGGCCTCACGAAGCTGAGCGCCGAGTTCGCGGGCAATGCCTTCGTGGGCGGGAACGCCTTCGTCGGGGGCAATGCGTTCGTGGGCGGCAACGCCTTCGTCGGCGGGAACGCCTTCGTCGGCGGGAACGCCTTCGTCGGAGGCAATGCGTTTGTCGGTGGGAACGCCTTCGTCGGCGGGTTCGCCTTCGTCGGGCGGGAACGCCTTCGTCGGGGGGAATGCGTTCGTGGGCGGCAACGCCTTCGTCGGCGGCAACGCCTTCGTCGGAGGCAATGCGTTCGTCGGAGGCAATGCGTTTGTCGGCGGGAACGCCTTCGTCGGCGGGAATGCCTTCGTCGGCGGCACCGAGAACCCGATCGACCCGGACGCGTACTCGAACGCCCAGATCCGGAGCCTGATCGGCGCGTCCTACAGCGTCGGCACGGGCAACGAGACGATCGACGCCAACACCTGGACGAACACGGGCGACTTCTACGTCGCGATCGCCGGCAAGGACACCGCGGCAAGCCTCAGCCCCTTCTCCCTCCAGGTCACCGAGAGCGGCAGCGTCTGCACCGGCGTGAACCCCGTTGCACCCGACGGCTTCACGGCACCGAGTGGCACCTCCCAGTCCGTCGTCCTGTGGGACTCCTCGCGGATCCCCGGGTCGGCGACGGACAAGCAGACCCTCGCGACGAAGCTCGCCACCTTCGCCGGCCAGGGCTCCGTGCAGGGTCAGGTCGTCGACCTCGCGACGTTCGGCGGATCCGCCCGGATCGCCGCCCTGAACGCGCAGGCGACGGCCCACCCGGCGTGCGTCTACGCCAAGAACCTCGTCGCGTCCGCGATCAAGGACGTCGTCTCTGCCTACCGGGCCACGAACCCGATCAAGTACGTCGTCCTCGTGGGCGGCGACGGGACGATTCCGTTCTTCCGCTATCCGGACCAGAACGCGCTCGGACCGGAGAGCGACTACATCCCGCCGGTCGGCCCGACGACGCCGTCCGAGGCGAGCCTCCGCTCCGACTACGTCCTCGGCCAGGACGAGTACGGGTCGGCGGTGAGCGTCTCGCTGGGCGTGTACAACTTCCCGATCCCCGATCTTGCGGTCGGCCGCCTCGTGGAGACCGCGGCCGACGCCTCGGGGATGCTGGACGCCTACCTGACGGGCACGACGAACGGCGTCGTCCCGACCCCGTCGACCTCGCTCGTCACGGGCTACGACTTCCTGCGCGACACCGCCGACAGCGTCAAGGCCTCGCTCGACGCGGGCACGGGAACCAGCGGTGACGCCCTCGTCGCCGCGAACAACTTCGGCACACCCGCCACCGGCGCCTTCACCGGCGACCAGATGAAGACCGCGGTCACCGGCTCGCGCCACGACCTGATCTTCATGGGCGGCCACTTCAGCGCCAACCTCGCCCTGGCGGCCGACTTCGCGACGACGATGAGCTCCGCCGACGTGGCCGCATCCACGGCCAATCTCACGAACTCGATCGTTTTCAGCGCCGGCTGCCACTCCGGCTACAACCTCGTCGATGCCGACGGGATCGCCGGCGTGACCCAGCCGCTCGACTGGGCCCAGGCGTTCGCCGAGAAGCGGGCGACCCTGATCGCCGGCACCGGCTACCAGTACGGTGACGACGAGCTCATCGACTACAGCGAGCGGATCTACACCGAGTTCGCCCACCAGCTCCTGATCGGCAACTCCGCGGTCTCGGTCGGCCAGGCGCTCACGAAGTCCAAGCAGGTCTACCTCGCCTCGACGCCGGACATCCGGGTCCTCCACGCCAAGTCGATCCTGCAGGCGACCCTCTACGGCCTGCCGATGCTCAGCGTCAACATGCCGAGTGGCCGCCTGCCGGCGCCGACGACCTCGTCGACGATCAACCCGACGACGGTGGCCGGCCCGGCCGGGACGAACCTCGGCCTGAAGTCCACGACCGTCCACCTTGCGACTCCGACGAGCGCGGGCTCGCCGGCCTCGCCGAACGGCACCTACCTCTCCGGCCTGAACGGCATCTCGGTCAACGGCGGGGCGCCCATCCTCCCGCTCCAGGTCGCCGACGTCAGCGTCGCCGGCACGGTCCTCCGCGGCGTCGGGTTCCGCGGTGGCACGTACAGCGACACGGCCGGCGTGACGCCCCTCACCAGCAACGTCTCGACCCTCATCGGGAGCCCGAACCCGCCACCGTTCACCTCGACCTTCTTCGTGCCGGCGCAGGTCTGGCGGGCCAACTACTTCGACGCCCTCGCCCCCGGCGGCGGCGCGACCAGGCTCCTCGTCATGCCCGCCCAGTACCGGAGCGACGGAGCGACCGCCACCCTCCGCAAGTACAGCGGCCTCGACCTGAGCCTGTTCTACAGCTCGTACACGGGCAACGCCGCGCAGGCGGCCGCGCCGGCCATCACGAATATCCAGGGAACCGCGACCGGTTCCGCCGCGACCAATGCCACCGTGACGTTCCAGGCGACCGTCACCGGCGATCCGAGCGCGGGCATCCAGTCGGTCTGGGTCACCTACACCGGGACCGGCAGCGGCGGCACCGACCAGTGGCAATCCGTCGATCTCGCTCCCGTCGCGGGCAACCCGAACCTCTACACAGGCTCGATCACCGTTCCGTCGGCAACCGTCGGGAACGTCCAATTCATCGTCCAGGCCGTGAACGGCGCAGGCGTCGTCACGATCGCCGACAACCTCGGTGCCTACAACCGGGTCTTCGACGCCTCGGCCACCAGCGCCGTCGTCCCGACGACCGTCGTCCTGGCGGCGAGCCCGACGAGCGGGACGTACGGCTCGAGCGCGACCGCCACGGCGACGCTGACCAGCAACGGCTCGCCGATCGCCGGCCAGCCGGTGACCTTCTCGATCGGCGGCGCCCAGGCCGTCGGCACCACGAACGCGAGCGGCGTGGCCAGTGCGTCCGTTCCGCTGACGAGCGTCCCCGGCGGCTACCTCCTGTCGGCGGGGTTCGCCGGCGACGCGGCGCGGCTCCCGAGCGGCGATTCGCATCCGTTCACGATCTCGAAGCTGGCGACGACCACCGGGCTCAGCGGCCCGGCGACCGTGACGATCGGGACGAACAGCTCGTTCGTCGCGACGCTCAAGGCGGGCTCCAGCCCGATCGCGTTCAAGACGGTCTGGTTCGTCGTCAGCGGCACGGTGTCGTCGATCTCCGCGGTCCTGACCGACCGGGACGGCCAGGCGACGGTCGGGACGGGCGCGCTGCCCGGCGGCACGTACCAGGTCACGGCCTGCTTCGACAAGCCGTCGCCGACCGGCGTCTGCCCGCTCACCTCCGCCCTCGACGACACCTATACCGGCTCGTCCTCGACACCGGCGGCGACGCTGACGGTGACCTGGCCGTTCACCGGCTTCCTCTCGCCGGTCGACAACCTGCCGACCCTCAACAGCGCCACCGCCGGCCAGGCCATCCCGGTGAAGTTCTCGCTCGGCGGCGACCGCGGCCTGGCGATCTTCAAGAGCGGCTACCCGAAGGCCGTCTCGATCGCGTGCAGCGCCACGGCGCCGCTCGACACGATCGATGAGGTCTCGACCGCCTCGACGAGCGGCCTCCAGTACGACGCGACGACCGGCGTCTACACCTACGTCTGGAAGACGGCGAAGACGATGAAGGGCAAGTGCTTCCAGCTCCAGCTCGGCCTGATCGACGGGACGTCGCGGCAGGCGAACTTCAAGTTCAAGTAACCGCTCCGCGGTTCGCTCCGACGCCGGGCCCTCGGGCCCGGCGTTCGCGTTTCCGGGGTCGCGGCCGCGTCCGCGCCGCCCGCCGAGCCGCCGGCCCAGGCGCGGATCGGCCGCCTCGGGAACCGGCCGGTTGCCCGTGGTGTATCGACTACGGTTGACCGTGGAGGGCCGCCCACTGGACGACGACGGGCGTCGCGACGCCGAGCTGATCGAGAGCGCACGGAGAGGCGACGTCATGGCCTACGAGGAGCTCGTCCGCCGCCACCAGTCGGTGGCCGTCCGGACGGCGCACCTCTTCGCGCCCGACGGCGACGCCGAGGACGCGGTCCAGGAGGCCTTCGTCAAGGCCCACGCGGCGCTCGGCCGGTTCCGGGCGGGCTCGCCGTTCCGGCCGTGGCTCCTCCGGATCGTCGCCAACGAGGCGCGCAACCGACGGAGGTCGGCCGGCCGGCGGGCCGGTCTCGCCCTCCGCTCCGCCGAGGATCGCCGGCCGGACGATGCGGCCCCATCGCCCGAGTCGGCGGTCCTCGCCGACGAGCGCCGGCAGTGGCTCCTCGCCGGGATCAACGGCCTGCGTGACGACGATCGTGAGGTGATCGCGGCGCGCTACTTCCTCGACCTGTCGGAGGCCGAGGCGGCGGAGCTCCTCAGCCTGCCGCGCGGCACCGTCAAGTCCCGCCTGTCGCGGGCGCTCGGTCGGCTCCGCGACCGGCTCGCCGTGGACGGCGGAGGACCGGCCGATGGCTGACCGGCCGATGGGCAACCGGCCGATCCGGCCGGCGCTGACCGACGAGGATCTGGCGGCCGCCCTGCGCGACCTTGGCCGGTCCCTGGCCATCCCGGCGGTCGCGGTCGGTGCCGCCGGCGCCGACCGACCCGACCCGGCCCGGAGGGCGAGGCTTCGGATCGAGCGGGGCGCGCCCGCGTCGGGTCGCCGGGGACGGACCTGGACCTCATGGCTCGCGCCCGCGCCGGGGCGCCGGATCACGCGTGGTCTCGTGCTCGCCCTGGTCGCCGTCGCTGTCATGGCCGCGGTCGCGGGCGCGATCGGGCTCGGGCTGCCGGGCATCCGGATCGTCCCGGCCACCGCCACGCCGGTCGGGACCGCGACCGGCGGTCCGACCGCGTCGAGCTCGCCCGGCCCCTCGACGGTCGCGTCGCCGAGCCCCTCGATCGGCGGCCCGCTCGGCGCCGGGCTGGACCTCGGCGACCCGATCCCGGTGGCGTCCGCGGCGAGCGCGGTCGACATCCCGGTCAGCCTGCCGGCGACGACCGGCGTCGGGCCGCCGGCCACGGCCTGGGTCCACGACGGCCGCCTGTCGTTCGTCTGGCCGGCCGGCCCGTCCCTGCCGGCCACCGGGCGCCCGCAGATCGGCCTGATCCTGACCCAGTTCCGCGGCTCGATCGACGCGGCCTACTTCCAGAAGGTGATCGGGCCCGGCACGACGCTCGCCGCGGTGCAGGTCGCCGGCAGCGGCGGTTGGTGGATCAACGGCGCGCCCCACGACATCGTGTTCGTCGACGCCGACGGGCGGCCGGTGTACGACCGGCGGAGCATCGGCGACACGCTGATCTGGACCCGCGGCGACGTGACGTACCGCCTCGAGTCGGGCCTCGACCGCGCGGCGGCGATCGCACTGGCCGAGACGATCCGCTGACGCGGGGCCGGGACCCGCCCGGCGGGCCCGGGGGAACGCCCGGCGCCGGGGCGGTGTAGATGGGCCAGCGGCCCGGCGACGGGTCCCGTCGAAGGAGCCTCGACCGATGCGCACCGATCCCCTCCCCCGCGCCGTCCTCGCCGCCGCGGTGAGCCTGATCGTCCTCGGCTGCCAAGCGGCGGCGCCCGGCGGCTCGTCGATGGCGCCCGCCTCGCCCTCCATGGCCGCGGGCGGGTCCGCGCCGGCGACCGGCGCGTCGTCGGTGCCGGCCGGCTCCGGCGCGATCGTGGCCGACCCGGCCTGGCTGCTCGTCGGCCAGCGCGGCGACCCGGGATTCCAGCTGGTCCTCTCGACGACGGGTGAGGTCGCGATGGAGCTCCCGGCGGGCAGCCCGTCGGAGAGATGGGCCCGGATCGTCACGGCCACCGCGGACGGCCCCACGACGATCATCCGCGACACCGTCGTCCAGCCCGGGCTCGGCGGGCCCGAGGTCCGCGTCCCCGGCCGCTGGCAGCTTCCGACGATCGGGCTCGATCCCGTCCCGGTCGGCCGGTCGCTCGACGGCTCGACGATCGCCCTCGTCGAGGGCGCCTACGACGCGTCGGCCGCGGTGACCCGATTCGCGATCGTCGAGCATCACCTGCGCGATGTGGTGTCGACCGTCGCCGACGCCTCGCTCCGCCTCGTTCGGGTGGTCGAGCTCAAGGGCGCGTTCGACTACGACGCCCTCTCGCCCGACGGCCGGATCCTGTACGTCGTCGAGCACCTCGACGCCGCCAAGGGCGGCCACTACCAGGTGCGGGCCGTGGACGTCGCGACGGGCGTGATCCGCGACGCCGTCATCGTCGACAAGGGCAATCCCGAGGAGCGCATGGCCGGCGCGCCGATCGCCCAGCTCCGGCGCGCCGACGGCGCCGTCCTGACCCTGTACCGCGGTCCGGAGCACCCCTTCATCCATCTCCTCAACTCCGCGGACGCCTGGGCGATCTGCATCGACCTCCCGACCGGGGCCGCCGCCGACGACGCAGCCGCGACGGACTGGGGCCTGGCGCCCAGCCCGGACGGATCGGCCGTGTTCGCCGTGAACGCGAGCCTCGGACTCGCGGTCGACATCGATCCGACCGGCCTGGCGGTTCGGCGGAGCGCCTCGATCGGGCCGCGCGCGTCCGCTCCCTTCACGCTCGCGAAGTTCGGCCACGGCGACGTCGGCCCGAGCGGCCGGCGGCTCGTCGCGGCACCGGACGGGGCGACCCTGTTCGCCGCGGGCCCGGACGGCATCGTCGCGATCCGGACCGCCGACCTCGTGACGATCCGCCACGACCTGGCCGGCTCCGCGGTCGAATCGATCGGGCTCACGCCGGACGGCCGGGCCCTGTACGCCCTCCTCCGCGATGGCTCGATCGCAGGCCTGGACGCCGCCACGGGCCGGGGCCTCGGCGCCGTCCCGGGCGGGACCTTCGACCGCCTGCTCGCTGTCGCTCCATGGTGAGGATCGGCCTGTCCCGAAGGGGCCGTCCGGCCCATCCGGCGGGCACTGGCCGGGCCGGATGATTCCGGCAAGATGGGTGTCGGAACGGGATGCCCGGCACCCATCTTTGAACCCCTCGACACCGAACCCGTGTTGCCGCGCCCGGAATCCGGCGGACGGCTTGATCCGGGCGCCGTCGGCTGACGGCCCCGAGCGTCAGCGGGTGTAGGCGCCCTCCGGATCGAGCTCGTCGCGGATCAGGCGGAGCTCGTCGGCGGTCGGCGGCGGGGTCGATCCCAACGCGTCGCTCACCCTGACCGGCCAGCCGACGGTCTCGCGGACCTGTTCCAGAGTTGCCCCCGGGTGGAGCGAATCGAGGCGCATCTCGCCGGTCTCGTCGAAGTGATAGATGCCGAGATCGGTCACGACGACGCTCGGCCCGCGCCCCAGCCAGCCCTGCTCACGCCGGATCCGCTCGCTCTGCTCGGCCCCGCCGAGGTTGCCCGGGCTCGTCCGGAAGTCGATCGTCTCGACGAAGCTGCGGGCGCTCTGGCGCATGATCACGAAGACCTGCCGCGCGTTGATCGCGATCTCGCAGGCACCGCCGCTGCCCGGCAGGCGGGTCTTCGGGTGGTCGTAGTCGCCGATGACGGTGGTGTTGATGTTGCCGAACCGGTCGATCTGGGCGGCGCCCAGGAACCCGACGTCGATCAGCCCGCCCTGGAGGTAGAAGGCGAAGAGCTCGAACATGCTCGTCGCGGCCGTGGCGCCGGTGACGATCGTCGGATCGCCGATGCTGAGCGGCAGGCGGGCCGGCCGGGCGCCGAAGACGCCGGCCTCGTAGACGAGCTCGAGGTCCGGGGCGACGGTCCGCTGGGCGAGGTTGACCGCGATGTTCGGCAGCCCGACGCCGACGAAGCAGACGCGCTGGCCGGCCAGCTCGCGGGCCGCGGCCACGATCATCATCTCGGACTTGCTGAAGGTCGCCTCGGCGCTCATCGCGCCGCCGCCCGACCGGCGAGCGGCGGGTGCTCGTTGCGTCGCTCGGGCACGCCTGACTGGCCTGGAATCGGCCCGTCAGCCGACGACCGGAGCAGCGACTGCGCACGGTGACGGCCGGGACGGCGCTCGCCCGACGCAACGAGCAGATAGCGCTCACCGGGCTCCCGGATCGGCGTCATGGCGCGGGCACCTCGGCGAGGTCGAGGAAGACGGTCTTCCCGAGCCGCCGAGCCGTGGCCACCATCCGGTCGGCGCCCTCCGACGGCCCGCCGATGCGGAGGCAGCCGTCACACCGCTCGAGGAGCCGCTCAGCGATCGGGTGGAAGATCGCGGCGTCGGCGTCGGCCGCGTCGTCGCCGTCGGCGACGGCCGCCGCGATCAGCGGCAGGGCGAACCACTCGCCCATGACCGGGAGGTGGCCGCGTCGCCACAGCGCCAGGGCGGTCCGGGTCATGGCGTCGACGTTGGCCTGGATCCGCGCCGGGTCGCCGTCCGTGCCGGAGCGATAGGGTCCCGCGACCAGGATCATCAGCCCGCTCACCGGTAGTCCCCGTAGTCGACCGCGCCCGACGGAGCCGGCCCCGGCCGGAGCGACGCGATCCGCTCGTCGCCGAGCTTGGCGAGGTACTCCGCCCGGCCGGCGACGCCGTGGACCCACTCGCCCAGCCACGCCTGGGTCGCGGCCTCGTCCCGGGAGATCGGATCCCAGTCGAGGTAGAAGCGGTTGTCTCGGTCGTAGGCGCCCTGGACGTACGAGGGGTGGGCGCCCCACGGCTCGCAGACGACCGCGTCGACGATCAGGCCGGGGATGATCGTCCGGTTCGGGTCCGCCCGGATGACGGCCTCGTCGACGACCTCCTCGACGACGACGATCACCCGCTCGGCCGCGAACGCCGCCTCCTTCTGGCAGCCGAGCAGGCCCCAGACCTGGGTGTCGCCGCCGGCCGACGCCCGCTGGGCGTGGACGATCGAGACGTCCGGGCGGAGCGGCGGGACCGCGTAGACGGTGCCGTCGCCGTACGGCGACTCGATCGGGCGGATCAACGGGTTGGCCTTCGGCAGGTCGGTCTCGAAGTACGAGCGGAGCGGGAAGAACGGCAGTCGGGCGGCGCCGGCCGTGTACCGGGCGACCATCCCGAAGTGGCTGTACTCCTCGATCTCGAGCTGCGGCGGGTTCGCCTCGATCCGGCGCCGGATCGCGTTCAGCCCGCCGACTCCCGGGTTGCCGAGCCACGAGAAGACGAGCTTGCGGGCGACGCCGGCCGCGATCATCTGGTCGTAGATCAGGTCCGGGGTCATCCGGGCGAGCGTCAGGTCGCGCCTGCCCTGGCGGATGATCTCGTGGCCGGCGGCGAACGAGATCAGGTGGGTGAAGCCCTCGATCGCGACGGTGTCCCCGTCGCGCACGATCTCGCGGATGGCGTCGGCCATCGAGGCGACCTTGGACGCCGTCATCGAGCGGGATCCGGGTCGTGGGCGGAGGCGATCGGCGTCACCTGCCCAGTATCGGTCACCAACGTGCGCACACGCCCTGCCGAGCCGCGGGGACCTTCGTTAGGATGCGTCACGCGCAACGCCGGCGGCGTTCGCGCGCGAGGGGTGGAGGGATCGAAGGAGGGTTCAAGATGTCGCTGTCCGCGCCCGCTGCGGACTGGCCGCGGCTCGTCCGCGGCCTGTACCTGACGGCCATGGCCGTCTTCCTCGTCACGATCGCGATCGGGATCCTCAACGGGACCGACGCCGTCGACTTCAACCACGACCAGATCCTGACCCACGTCCACTCCGGCACGATCGGCTGGATCAGCCTGTCGATCGTCGGGGCGGCGGCCTGGTTCGCCCGCCGGATCGACCCGCGTCTCGCGGTGTCGCTCGCGGTCGTCGTCCCCGTCTACGTCCTGGCCTTCTATGTCGCCGTTCCGTGGCTAAGGGCTGCGGCCGGCGGCGTCCTCCTGCTCCTGATCCTGTGGCTGGTCGTCTGGGCCTGGCAGGTCGCGACCGAGCGGGGCTCGATCCCGGCGATCGCGATCGCGCTCGGGCTGACGACCTTCACCTACGGAGCGATCATCGGCGTCCTCCGCCAGCTCCAGCTGGCGGGCGGGCCGAGCCCCTTCCCGTCCTCGGCGGACATCGTCGGGGCCCACGCCTCGGCGATGGTGTTCAGCTACCTGATCCTCGTCGCGATGGGCCTGCTCGAGTGGCGGATCCTCGGGACGACGGACCGGCCGCGCGGCGGCGTCGCCCAGCTCGTCCTGCTGTTTGCCGGCGGGGTGGTCATCAGCGGCACGCTGCTCTTCCTGCCGAAGGCTGCACTCCAGCCGGCCGGCGGGCTCTACCTGCTCGTCGAGCTGATCGCGGTCGTCCTGTTCGCGATCCGCGTCCTGCCGCGAGCGGTCCGCGTCGACTGGGCGGGTGACGCCGGCGGACGCCACCTCGCGACCGCGTCGATCTTCGTCGTCGCCGCGACGTTCATCTTCCTGTACGTCGTCCTCCGGATCGTCAGCGACCCGAGCCTGGATGTCACGAACCCGCAGATCAGCGGCGTGCTGACGGCGAGCGATCACGCCGCGTTCATCGGCGTGATCACGAACCTGATGCTCGGGCTGCTGTACGTCCTCACGGCCGACCGGCCCGATCGCTGGCGGTGGGCCGGCTCGGTGGTTTTCTGGGCGGTCAACCTCGGGCTCGTCGTGTTCCTGGTCGGGCTCGTCGGCGACCAGGTCGCCCTCAAGCGGATCGGCGCCCCGGTCATGGGCGTCGGCCTGCTCGTCGGGCTGGCCCTCGCGGCCGATCGACTGCGCTTCTCCAGCCTCCGGGCCGCGACGGAGGGCTGATCCCGGTCCGGGGCGGCGGCCGTGCCTCCGCCCCGGCCGCTCGGCCGGCCGCCGCGGTTCGGAGCCCGGGGCGGTCAGCCGGCGGCCTCGACCTCGTGGAGGGCGCCCGCCTCGGCTGCCTCGGCAAGGATCTCCAGCCCGTCGCCGGCGACCGCCGCGACCGACTCGCCGAAAATCCGCAGGGCGGTCGCCATCTCCGCCTGGGAGACGGTCAGGGCCGGTGACATCCGGACCGCCGACTTACCGCACTCGAGGACGAGGAGGCCGCGCTCGAAGCAGGCCCACTGGACCTCCTCGGCGTGCTCAGGGGTGTCGAACTCGATGCCGAGCATCAGGCCGCGTCCGCGCACGTCGCGGACGAGCGACGGGTAGCGGTCGCGGAGCGGGGCGAGCCCCGCCATCGCCTGCCTGCCGCGCGTCGCCGCGTTGCGGACCAGGCCGTCCTGGAGCAGGTCGATCGTGGCCAGGGCCGCCGCACAGGCGATCGGGTTGCCGCCGTACGTCGAGCCGTGAGCGCCGGCGCCCCAGGACTCGAGGATGTCCGCCCGGGCGACCAGCGCGCCGAGGGGCATGCCGCTGGCGATGCCCTTCGCGGTCAGGAGGATGTCCGGCTTGACCCCCCACTGCTCGATCGCCCACATCGTCCCCGTCCGGCCCGCGCCCGACTGGATCTCATCGGCGATCAGGAGGATCCCGTGCTCGTCGCAGATCGCCCGGAGGCCCTGCAGGAAGCCGTCCTCGGGCACGAGGTAGCCGCCCTCGCCCTGGATCGGCTCGACGATGATCGCCGCGACCTCGCTCGCCGGAGCGAGCTTGTCGAACAGCACCTCGTCGAACCAGCGGAGGTCCTCGACCCGGCCGAACGGGGCGTGGAAGACCCCCGGCAGCATGGGCCCGAACCCGGCGTGGTACTTCGCCTTCGAGGCGGTCAGCGACACCGCCCCGTACGTCCGGCCGTGGAACGCTCCAAGGAACGCGACGACATACGGCCGGCGCGTCGCGTGGCGGGCGAGCTTGATCGCCGCCTCGACGACCTCGGCCCCGGAGTTGCCGAGGTACGCCCGGGCGCGGCCGCCGGCGACCGGCGTGATCTCGGCGATCCGCTGGCAGGTCTCGGCGTAGATCGGGAGGTAGAAGTCGCTGGCGCTGAAGTGGATCAGGTCGGCCGCCTGCTCCTTGATCGCCCCGACGACACGCGGGTGAGCGTGGCCGGTCGAGGTGACCGCGATCCCGGCGGCGAAGTCGAGGAAGAGGTTGCCGTCGATGTCCTCGACGGTCAGGCCGTCGCCGCGGACCGGCACGATCGGATAGGCGCGCGGCAGGCTCGGCGAGGTCCAGGTCTCGTCGTACGCCACGTGAGCGCGGGCCTTCGGGCCGGGCACCTCGGTGACGAGATCGGGGACGGGCCGATCACCGGCGAGACGGTTCGGGACGGACGACACACGGCACCTCGGAGGACGCTGAACGCATACGGAGTATGCAGACTGGATATTCCTGCCGAGCATAGCAGAGGGCCCGGGCCAGCCCGACGGGCCGAGCGGCCTGTCTCCATCGGCCGATGGTCTCGTCGCCCGGCGGCCCGTTGCGGCCACGGCATCGCGCCGGATGCTCGGAGGGGAGCGTTGGTCAGGGGTGCGGCTGACACACGCGCTGCCGCCGGACCCGGCGCCCAACCCGGCGGATGTGGCATCGGGAGCTCGTCAGCCGGATCGTTGCCGCCGATCTCCCGTCAGATGTGCGCCCGAGACTCCTCAGGCGGATCCGTGGCCCGAGAAACCCGGCTCACGTTGCCCACGCGCACCTTTGACAGACCCCGTCCCTGCTACCGAGCAAGCGGGTGCGCCCCGCGCACATCTGGCCGGATCGACCCGGCGACGGGCCGTGCTCGCGCGCGCCGCCGGCGAACGCTCAGTCGACGATCGTGTGGCTCTGCTCCCGCAGGAACTGGGCGACGTAGTACATCGACAGGCCGGCCTTGCCGGTCGAGCCCGAGCCCTTCCAGCCGCCGAACGCCTGGACGCCCGGCCAGGCTCCGGTCGTCGCCCCGGCCCGGCGGTTGACGTAGAGGACGCCCGCCTCGCAGGTGTCGAGGAACCGCTGGACCTCGCCCTGATCCTCGCTGTACACGCCCGCGGTCAGGCCGTAGACCGAATCGTTCGCGAGCCGGATCGCCTCGTCGAACGAATCGACCGCGGCGACGGCCGTGAACGGCGCGAAGAGCTCGTCCCGGAACAGCCGGTGGTCGTGGGGCAGGTCGCCGACGACGGTCGGCTCGACGTAGAAGCCGCGGTCCATCCCGCGGTCGGACAGCCGCTCGCCGCCGGTGAGGACGCGGCCGTCGCGGCGGGCCTCGGCGGTGGCAGCCTGGTGGCGGTCCACCGCGCGCTGGTCGATGACCGGCCCGAGCCAGTTCTCGCGCAGGAGCGGATCGCCGATCCTGATCGCCTCGGTCTTCTCGACGAGGAGCCGGACGAGCTCGTCGTGGACCGGCTTCTCGACGTAGACCCGGCTGTTCGCCGAGCACTTCTGGCCGCCGAAGCCGAACGCGGAGCGCATGATCCCTTCGGCGGCCTCGTCGAGGTCGGCGTGACGGGACACGACGGCCGGGTTCTTGCCGCCCATCTCGACGATCGTCGGCTTCGGGAAGCGTCGTGAGAACGTCCGGTAGAGGTCCATCCCGACATCGTACGAGCCGGTGAACACGATCCCGTCGACGCCGGGGTTCTCGCGGAGCTCCGCGCCGACGGTCTCGCCCGGGCCCATGACGAGGTTGATCACGCCGTCGGGAACGCCCGCCTCGCGGTAGGCCTCGACGAGCTTGACACCGGAGATCGGAGCGGCCGAGCTCGGCTTGAACACGACCGTGTTGCCGGCCAGCAGGGCCGCCGCCGACGGACCGCACGACAGCGCCATCGGGAAGTTGAACGGGCTGATCACGGCGAAGACGCCGTGCGGGCGGAGGATCGACTTCGTGTGGACCGCCGCGTCGCCGAGGCTGTCCATCGGGTGCTCGTAGAACGCGTTGTCCTCGGCCGTCTTGCTGTAATAGCGGATCAGGTCGGCGGCCTCCTCGACCTCGCCGAGCGCCTCGATCCGGGTCTTGCCCACCTCGATCGCCATCAGCCCGCCGTACACCATCTGGCGCTGGCTGATCAGCTCCGCGGCCCGTCGGAGGATCTCGATCCGCTTCTCCCAGCCAAGGGCGAACCAGGCAGGCTGGGCCTTCCGCGCGGCCGCGATCGCATCCTGGACGTCCTTGCGCGTGCCGGTCGCGAAGTGGCCGAGGACGATGTCGCGGTCGATCGGGCTGCGGACGGTGAACTCGCTGTCGCCATCGCGCTCCTTGCCGCCGACGAAGTTCCGGTGGTGGCCGTCGAGGAGCGTCTTCGCCGTCGCGAGCCCGGCCTCGTACTCGGCGTGGAGCTGCTCGTTGTCGGCGCGAAGGGTGGCGTAGGTGATCTTGAGACGCGGCTGCGACTCGGTCGTCATGCGGTGGGACCTCAGGAGCGGACGAAGGCCTCGGGACAGTGGTCCAAGTCTAGCGCGGCCGCCGGGCCGGAGACCGCGGCGGTCCTGCCGTCCGGCCGCGCTGCCGGCCCGCGAGGCGGCGCCGGGCGGCGACTCCGTCCGCCGCCGCACTCGTGCCGAACCGCCAGCGCGGCTGGCGAGCGTCAGGGCTCCGACCGGCGGCCGCGGATCGACTCCGCCATGACCTCGGTCAGGCGGTCCGTGGCCCCGGCCCAAGTGAAATGCCGCATCACGTACGCACGGGCCGCCGTCGCCGGCCGCGGGTCGGGCGAGCGCAGCGCGTCGACGACGGCCGCGGCGAATTCCGCGGTCGTCCGCGCGACCGTCACCGCCGGCGGCTCCGACCCGATGGCGCTGACCCCGGTCGCGGCCCCCGCCACGGTCACGACCGGGATCGCCATGGCCATCGCCTCGAGGAGCTTGTTCTGGATGCCCGCGGCGAACCGGAACGGCGCGGCAAAGACGGCCGCCTGCTCGAGCCACGGGCGCAGGTCGTCGACCGTCCCGGTGATCTCGACCCCGGCGACATGCTCCGCGACCTCCCGCAGGCGGGCCGAGGGATCGCGGCCCGCGAGGATCAGCCGCGCTCCGGGGACCCGCGCCCGGACCGCAGGCAGGATGTCGCGGACGAGGGTCACGGCCGCGGCCTCGTTCGGCGGGTAGTTCATCGCGCCACTGAACACGATCGCGTCGCCCAGCCGGTCGGTCCGTCGCTGCCAGTAGGCCGGGTCGACCCCGTTCGTCACGATGGCGGTCGGGGCGGACGCGGCCGGGTGCGACCGGCGCAGCCGCTCGACCTCGTCGGCGGTGGAGAGCAGGACGAGATCGGCGTCGAGGAGCATCCGCTGCTCCACCCGCGAGATGACCGCCTCCTTCATCGCGAGCCGCAACCGCGCCCGGCGCGGCGACACGATCCGCTGCCCGCGAACCAGCGACGTCATCGCGTCGCAGAGGTCGAGGATGACGGGGACCCCGGGCAGGAACCGGTGAACGGGCGACTCGATCCGAGCGTTCACGACGACGTCGAAGGGCGCCTGCCGATGGAGGTCGGCGGCGGCCGTCAGCAGGTCCGAGACCCCTCGATCGCTGACCTCGCCGACGAGAGCGCGGAGGCGCTCGGGGACCTTCGACCGGACCGAGCGCGACAGCCGATCCGACGGGAACGTCCGGATGACCGGAACGATATCGCTGAACGCCGCAGCGTGACCCTCCGGATGCTCCGGCGCGACCGTCGAGAGGAGGGTGACGTCGTGGTCGGCGGCGAGGGACCGGATGAAGTGGTAGTGGCGGAGACGGCCCGAGAGGAGCGGATACGGGAACCCGTCAGTCAGGTACAGGATCCGCCAGGAGCGTTCCGCCACCGAGACCCCCATCTCTCAGCTCGTCGATCAGCATGGACGCGAACGGTCCTCGCCGGACCAGATCCCGCGCGGCTTCAGGGCCGACGTCCTCGACGAGGCGGTCGTGCTCCGAGACGGCGTGCAGCATCCACGTCAGGACGGCGATCCCGTGCCAGGCGTCGGGCGGTAACCCGACCGCGGCACCGTACCATCGGATCGCCGAGCGGGCGGTGCGAGCGGGCACCGCCTTCGATCGCACGAGGTCGCGTCGGACGATCGGGAGCCCCGCCTCGCCGACCCCGCGGACGTCGGCGGCGAGATGGACGAGCGCGTAGAGGAGGTCCGGGCCGGCGAGTCCGTCGACCGTCGCCGACTCCCAGTCCAGGACCCCCAGCCGGCCTCGATCGTCGCGGATGTTCCATGGCGCGAGGTCGCGGTGTTCGATCGCCGCCGGCAGATCGGCCAAGCCGCCAAGGACCCGATCGAGCCGCGCCGCCTCCCACGGTGTGAGGCCGTGCCCGAGGCCGGTGACGAACCGCGTCCGGACGGGTGCGAAGAGCTCCGCGATCTCCGTGGCCGAGCGGCGTCGATCAGGGTCGGCGAGCTGGACCAGCCACGCCGCGATCCGGCGACCGTCGACGCCGAACCGCGCCGACGACGTCGTCGCCGACAACCGCCTGCCGGGGACGTACGACGCCTCGACCGCCAGCGCCGGACCGGATCCTCGGATCGCCCGGAGAACGGGCACGCCAGCGATCCGTCCACCGATCGCCTCGAGGACTCGGGCCTCCCGTTCGAGGCCCGGGATCGAGACCGGCAGGCGCGCCTGGAGGATGACGCGGTCGGGGTCCCGCGCCACACCAGCACCGGGTCGGGCCCTCGGCGCGGGCAGCACGAGCGTCACGATCCGGTTCCGATCGCGGCGGCCGCCGCTCAGGACGATCCGGGCGCCCTCGGTCTCGCGGGGCGCGGCAGGCTCACCGGGCGCGGCGCCACCGGGTCGGCGAGCCACGACGACGCCGCCGCCGCGGCCGAGCCGTCCGGTGGCTCGCCAGGCAATCGCGGTGGCCCGGCGCTGGATCGCCCGGACGCGATTCCGCCCGGCAGCGTTGGCGAGGACGAGGGCGAGGGCCTCGTCCCGGCCGGCCGGCAGCCACGCCTCCGGGCGGTCGAGCGACGGCCACGGCCGGAGCTCCGCGACGACCTCGAAGCCGGCCTCGATCGCACGGTGGGCGAGGACCGCTGGCGATGCGCGCGGATCGGCGAGGATCGCCCAGCTGCCCGGTCCGAGCCGGCGGATGAGGCCGATCGGCAGTGAGCCGTCGTCGGTCACCAGGAGGTCGTCGGCGGCCGGGGCCGCAGCGCTCGCGGCGCCGCGGTTCGGGCCTGGCTCCGTGGGCACATCCCGGACGGCGGCGTCGATCCCGAGCCGCTCGAGCGCCGCTCGGACGTCCAGTGCTCGCCGCCCGCCGGCGATGGCTCGGCCGGGAACGGGCCGGTCCGTCAGGACTCGCAGGTCGGCGAGGCGCGAGTGCCGCGGCAGCGTCGCGTCGGGACCGCCGGACGCCCGCCCGGGCGCGGCCCCGGGCGGTTCGCCGACGCGGCCCCCGGCCGTCCTCCGACCGGATGCGAGCACGGACCGATAGCGGTCGCCGACTGCCGCGGCCATCGCCGTCGCGTCGTGCCGGTCGCGAACGCACGTCCGGCCGGCCTCGACGAGCCGTCCGGCGAGCGCACGATCTGCCAGGACCCTGGTGATGGCGGCGGCGAGGGCCGCGGGGTCGTCCGCCGGCACGAGGAGCCCCGTCTCGCCGTCGACGACGAGGTCGCGGGTGCCCGGCACGTCGGTCCCGACGATCGGCCGGCCGGCGTCCATCGCCTCGAGGAGCACCAGCGGCAGGCCCTCGTAACGCGACGGCAGGACGACGACATCGGCCGCCGCGAGCAACGGCCCGACGTCGTCGACGTGGCCGAGCCGCTCGACCCGCTCGCGGAGGCCGAGCCGCCCGATGGCCGCCTCGATCGTCGCTTCGAGCGGGCCGTCGCCGGCGAGCACGAGGCGAACGTCGGCCGGGAGGCGGGTCATCGCCTCGAGCAGGACGTCATGGCCCTTCTGGGGGCGGAGCTGGGCGATCGTCAGGATCGTCCGCGGGGCGCCGCGATGCGCCGGAACCCGGGTCGCGGGCCGCGACGGGGTGCCCGCGCGACCGAGCTCGATCCCGTTCGGGACGACGGTCAGTCGGCGCGGCGGAACGCCCAGGCCCAGGAGGCCGTCGGCGACGCTCGGCGAGACGGCGATCCAGGCGTCGACCGATGCCTCGGCGACCCGCCGGGCGAGGCGCCGCCGCCACGTGGGACGCGGGCCGCCGAGGTGGTCGGTGACGACGAGCGGCCCGCGGTGAACGACGCCGAGGACGAGCAGGAGCGCTCGGTCGGTCACCGGCCACGCCCGCTGGACGTGGACGACGTCGGGGCGGAGGTGACGCACGGCGCGCGCGATCGCCAGGACGCCGCGTCGGTCGCCGCGAGCGGCCGTGACCGGCCGGTGCTCGATGGCGGCTCGTTCCGCGGAGGCGGCCAGTCGCGACGCGTTCGCCGGGTGGACGATCACCGAGCGCCACGCGACCGGATCGAGCGCGCCGGCGAGGGTCACGAGGACGCGCTCGGCGCCACCGAAGGCGACGCTCGTGGTGACGTGGGCGACCCGCCGCGGGGCCGGGCGATCGCCGCGACGGTCGCCCTCGAGATCGCGTCCGTCGACGTCGGCCGACTCCGCCTCGCGGACGCCGGCCTCGAACGCAGCATCGGCGGCGAGGTCGATGAGCAGGTCGGAGATCGCGGCACCGAATCGGCCGCCGGACGCCGCGATCCGATCGAGGGCGGCCGGGGCGGCCGGCAGTTGCGCGATCCGGCCGAGCCCGCGGCTCGCCCATGCCCGGCGGAGGCTCCGGCGGCGCCCGAGTCGCGTGTCGGTCCGGGCAGCCGGGTCGTGGCGGACGACCGCGACCGCAGTCCGACCCTTGGCACGATGGTCGGCGAGGAGCTCGGCGACCGTCTTCTCGTAGCGCTGGCGGGCCGCGGCGGCGGGCTCCAACGCCATGCCGACGCCAGCGCCGCGCAACCGTCGGGCGAGCTCGCGGTCCTCGTTGCCGTAGGCGACGAGACGCTCGTCGAAGCCCCCGATCTCGTGAAACAGCGCTGCCGCGATCGAGGCGTTGCCGGTGTAGACGTCCGACGGGCTGATCTCGGCCCCGTCCCGGGCGAGCTTCCGGAGGTGCCGCTCGAAGCGGCGGCCGACGTATCCGGGAGCGGCAGCGGCGCGATCCGTCGGGGCGACGGGGACCGGGCCCAGGATCAATTTGCCCGGGTCTCGCTGATGGGCAGCGAGATGCGCAGCCAGCGACCCGGGGGCGGGCTCCATGTCATCGTCGAGGAAGACGAGGATCCGGCCGCGCGCCTCCGGCCGCGCCGGCGTTGGCCGCCGGACCCCGTCCTCGCTCCAGGCGGCGGATCACTCCGGAGCCGGAGGCCGGGCGCCTCGTCGAGTGCCGCGCTGAGGGCGGGGTCGTCCGACGCCGCGGCGGCGCCGTTGACGACGACGAGCACCTCGAACCGATCCAGCGCCAGCGTCTGGCCGGCGAGAGCCCGGAGCAGACGTCCGCAGCGCCGTCCGGTCGGCCGACCGTCGGGACCACGACGGTGAGGTCGGGAGTCACCGTCGTGGGCCGTCCGATCGAGCGCGCCGAGGCGATGCCATCGAGGATCGCGGCCAGCCGGGCCCCGATCGCCGGCCAGCCATGCTCGCGCTCGACGAACGCCCGGCCTGCCGCGCCGAGTCCGTCCCGGCGCGAGGGATCGTCCAGGAGCCCGACAATCGCGGCCGCCATGCCCCCCGCAGTCGTCCTCGATCAGGAGATCCCGGCCGGCCTCCACCGCC
Source organism: uncultured Chloroflexia bacterium (assembly GCA_963710105.1). Lineage (GTDB taxonomy): Bacteria > Chloroflexota > Limnocylindria > Limnocylindrales > CSP1-4 > CF-46. Next base: position 343,302 of record CAVPYV010000001.1, on the reverse strand, counting down.
AGGCCCTCGGCGCCGACGGTCGTTGAGATGACCGCCTTGCCATGGCCAGCGACTCGAGGATCTTCAGCCGCGTTCCGCTGCCGGCGCGAAGCGGGACGACGACGACCGCAGCCGGTGCGATCGCCGACCGGATATCGTCGACGGCACCGACGAGTCGAACGCCGGGGCCCAGGCCGGCCCGCCACGTCTCCGGCGCACCCGCGGCCGATCACGTCGAGGACGGCATCCGGCCGGCGGGCCAGGACCAGCGGCAGAACGGTCCGCGCGAGCCAGGCGACCGCGTCTCGGTTCGGCGTGTAGGACAGCAGGCCGAAGAACGCGAGGCGCCCGGCGTCGACCGCGCCCGGGGCGACGGGCCTGAATTGCTCGAGATCGACGCCGTTCGGGACGACCACGGCCGGAATGCCCGGCTGCCGGGCGAGAGCCGCGGCACGATCGCGCTCCGACGTGAACAGCACGACCGCGGCGCTCGCGCCACGCCCGATCCTCGTGCCGTCGCAGGCGGGCGGTCTCGATCCGGCCGGCGATCCGGCGCGGTCCCGGCCCGTGCAGGCGGCCCGTCCGGCGGCAAGGTCGGACCAGACGTTGTGCTCGTCGATGACGAGCGGGATCCCGGCCGGGCGATCTCGCCGGCGAGCCGGTCGTCGAGGAACTCGCTGCCCTCGAGCTGGACGAGGTCGAAGCTGCCCGACGCGACCGCCGCCTGAACGGCGTGGCGAACCGCCGGGTTCACATCGGCGACGAGCCGCGGGACCAACGTCAGCTCGCCCAGCGGCCGCGGCCGGGCAGCGGCGAGACAGCCCGTCGGGAACCACGATCGCCGCGATGCCGGCGGCCGCAAGCCGGGCCGTGACCGCGGCGGAGGCCGGCCCGGGTTCGGCGGCCGCGATCAGGGTGACGTCGTGGTGCCGGACGAGCCCGGCCAGCAGGCCGCCGACGCGGACGCGGTAGCCCTCGTCGGCCGGCTCCGGCAGGCTGCGGGCGACGACGAGCAGCCGACGACGCGCCCCGCTTCTCACTCGCTCGACCGCCCTCCGCAACCGGTGCGCCGGATCACCACCGGCCGTGGCTCCCGTGATCCCGATGGCCCACAATAGCCGAACCCGGCGCGGGGCCGACCCGTCATCCCGGCCGAAGGGGGAATCACGAGCCTTGGCGATCGATCGGTCACGCGCGGCAGCAGCCCGGCCCGCGAGCACGGCGGACCGCACCGGCGCGAACCCGGCGGAGCGCAGCGGGGCGAGCCAGGCGGAGCGCGCCGGGGCGAGCCAGGCGGAGCGCGCCGGGGCGAGCCAGGCGGAGCGCGCCGGGGCGAGCCAGGCGGAGCGCGCCGGGGCGAGCGCGCCGACGGCCGACCGGCCGCGGACCTCGGTCCTGATCAGCTCCCGCGGCCGGCCGGACTTCCTCAGCGCGGTCGTTGCCTCGCTGCAGGCCGGGGACGACGTCCCCGACGAGATCGTGATCGTGGACCAGAGCGCCGAGGCCCACCCGACGCTCGGTCTGCCCGACCCGAGTCCGCCGGGGGAAGGGACAGCCCCGATCGTCCGCTATCGCTGGCACCCCGACCGCGGCCTGAGTCGCGGCCGGAACGAGGCGCTCACGATCGCGTCCGGTGAGTTGCTCGTGTTCGTCGACGACGACGTCACGGTCCCACCCGACTGGTTCGGCCGGATCGTCGCGGCGGCCGTCGCCGCCGGACCCGGCGCCGTGATCACCGGCCGCGTCGTCGCCGGGGATGCCGAACGGCCCGGCGCTTTCGCCCCGTCACTCAGCATCGGGGCGGAGCGCGTCGTCCATCGCGGCCGGCCCGGTTGCGACGTCCTGCTGCCGTTGAACATGGCCCTCTTCCGGTCGGCATTCGAGGCCGTCGGGCCGTTCGACGAGCGGCTCGGCGCGGGTGCGCGGTTTCCGTCGTCCGAGGACAACGACCTCGGCTTCCGGCTGCTGGAGGCCGGGTTCGAGATCATCCACGACCCGGCCGTGGTCGTTGTCCATCGGGCGTGGCGGCCGCCGTCGGCGCTCCTGCCGCTGCGCTGGAGCTATGGACGGGGCCAGGGCGCCTATTTCGCCAAGCACGCCTCGCGGCACGACGCCTACATGGCCGACCGGCTGCGGCGCGACGTATGGCGGCATCTGCGGCGCGCCCCCCGGCGCGCCCTGCGCGATCCACTCGCCGCGGCCGGCGACTTCGTCTATGCGCTGGCGGTTCTCGCCGGCGCAGCCGAATGGCTGGCGCGGCGGCACGTTCCCGCAGCCCGGACGGCGGACCGATGACCGGCGCCGACAGGACCGTCGCGCCGTCCCCGGGCCGCGACGCCCAGCGGGTGACGATCATCCGGCCGCGGAGCGGACTCGTCGCGCTCGACCTGGGGGCGCTGTGGCAGGCGCGCGAGCTCCTGTACTTCCTCGTCTGGCGCGACTTGAAGGTCCGCTACCGCCAGACGGTCCTCGGCGCGGCCTGGGCCATCCTCCAGCCGTTCGTGACGATGGTCGTCTTCAGCCTCGTCTTCGACCGTCTCGCCAAGGTCCCGTCGGACGGCGTCCCCTATCCAGTCTTCTCCTTCGCCGCCCTCGTCCCGTGGACGTTCTTCGCGACGGCGCTCGGCCAGGCGTCCAACAGCCTCGTCGGCAGCCAGAACCTCCTGAAGAAGGTCTACTTCCCGCGGCTCGTCCTGCCGATCGCGGCGGTTCTCAGCGGCGTGGTCGATCTCGCCGTGGCCGGCGCGGTCCTCGTCGCGATGATGGTCGCGTTCGGGATCGTCCCGACGCTCGCGATCGTCTGGGTCGTCCCGATTGCCGGACTGGCGTTCCTCACCGCCCTCGGCTTCGGGTTGTGGCTCGCCGCGCTGAACGTCCGCTACCGTGACGTCCGCTACGTCGTGCCGTTCCTCCTCCAGCTCTGGCTCCTCGCCACGCCGGTCGCCTATCCGAGCAGCCTGATTCCCGAGCCATGGCGGACGCTCAGCGCGATCAACCCGATGGTCGGCGTCGTCGAGGGATCGCGCTGGGCGCTGCTCGGGGTCGCGCCGGCCCCAGTACCCCAGCTCGTCGTCTCGACGATCGTCGCCGTTGCCGTCGCCGCCGCCGGGCTGGTCTGGTTCCGGCGGGTCGAAGGCAGCCTGGCGGACGTGGTCTGATGGCGATCGCGATCCAGGCCGAGGGGCTCGGCAAGGAGTACGCACTCGGTCGGCCCGGCGGCTATGGGACCTTGCGCGAGGCGATCGCCCGCCTCGGCGAGCGGGCGGTCGGCCGGCGATCCGGCGCGGCCGACGGACCTGGCGGCGACGGCGCGGCCGGCGACGGCGCGGCCGGCGACGGCGCGGCCGGCGGCGGCTCGCCGGGAAGCGACGGCGCGGCGGAGCGCGATCGCAACGGGGACGGGACGGTCGGCAGCGATGTCCGGCGCGGCGCCGCGCGAACGGGGCGGCGCGAACGGCGCGCCGGTCGCGAGGAGCGGTTCTGGGCGCTCCGCGACGTGTCGTTCTCGATCGAGGCCGGCCAGGTGGTCGGGATCATCGGCGCGAACGGGGCGGGCAAGAGCACCCTCCTCAAGCTCCTCGCCCGGATCACCGAGCCGACTGCCGGTCACGCCCGGATCGCCGGCCGCGTCGGGTCGCTCCTCGAGGTCGGGACCGGCTTCCACCCCGAGCTCACGGGGCGCGAGAACATCGTCCTGAATGGCGCGATCCTCGGGATGCGGCGGTCGGAGATCAGCCGCCGCTTCGACGAGATCGTCGCGTTCGCCGAGGTCGAGCGATTCCTCGACACCGCGGTCAAGCACTACTCCGATGGGATGTACCTGCGCCTTGCCTTCGCCGTCGCCGCCCATCTCGAGCCGGAGATCCTGCTCGTCGACGAGGTCCTCGCGGTCGGCGACGCGCGGTTCCAACGGAAGTGCCTCGGCAAGATCACCGACATCGCGGATCGCGAGGGGCGGACCGTCGTCCTCGTCAGCCACAACCTGGGCGTGATCCAGCGACTCTGCGAGCGGAGCCTGCTGATCGAGCACGGCCGGCTGGTCGACGACGGCCCGACCGGCGGGATCGTCGCCACCTACCTACGCGAGTCCGGAGCGACGCGGCTCGACCCGCAGCAGTGGATCGACGTCTCCGCGGCTCCGCGGCGCGGGACGGGCGAGGCCCGCTTCCGGGCCGTCCGCTACACGAGCGGTTCCGAGGAGGCCGGATTCCAGCCGTACCCCGACGGGCCGCTCGAGCTCGTGTTCGAGATCGAGGCCACCGAGCGCCGGTCGGTCCCGAGCTTCGGCGTCGTCTTCGCCGACCGGGCCGGGACGAAGCTCGTCAACGCCGACATCCTCGCGACCGGCGAGGCGCTCGAGCTCGAGGCCGGCCGGAACGTCGCTCGCCTCCGGATCGACGCGCTCCACCTGAACCCGGGGGTCTACGACGTCACGCTCTGGATCGGCGACACCGTGGGCGTCGGGTACGACCTCATCGAGCCCGCATTCGAGGTCGACGTCGTCAGCCTCGAGTCGGCCGGGTTCGGGGTCACGCCGGGGTCCGAATACGGCAGCGTGACGTGCCGCGTCGTCGTGGACCGGCCGTGACCGCCGTCCGGCGCCTTGCCGTCGCGTCCCGGGAGCTCATCCGGAGCGTCGTTCCGAGGCGAATCCTGCGCCGGCTCCGGCCGGGCTCCAAGCCCCGCCCGGGTCGGGTCGACTTCGGTGATCTGCGCGCGACCCGGCCGATCAGCAGCCATTTCGGGTTCGAGCGCGGGCTCCCCGTGGACCGCTGGTATATCGAGCGGTTCCTCGGAGCCCACGCGGTGGACATCCGCGGCCGCGTCCTCGAGGCCGGCGACGCCGCCTACACTCGCCGGTTCGGCGGCGCCCGTGTGACCCGGAGCGACGTGCTCCACGTCGTCGCCGACGCCCCCGGAGCCACGATCATCGGCGACCTGGCGGACGCGCCGCAGATTCCCGACGGCATCTTCGACTGCATCGTCCTGACCCAGACCCTCCACCTCGTCTACGACGTGCGGGCCGCGATCAGCACGATTCGGCGGATCCTCGCGCCGGGCGGGGTCGTCCTCCTCACCGTGCCCGGCATCAGCCAGATCGACACGGGCGAATGGCGCGACACCTGGTACTGGGGCTTCACCGAGCGCAGCGTCCGGCGCCTGTTCAGCGAGGCCTTCGGCGACGACGAGCTCGAGGTCGAGGCCGTCGGCAACGTCCTTGCCGCGGTGTCGTTCCTCGAGGGCATCGCAAGCGAGGAGCTGCGGCCGGCGGAGCTCGCGGCGAATGACCGCTCGTACCCGGTCTGCATCCTGGTCCGGGCCACGAAGCGGCCCTCGGCCGACCCGACCGCCGGGCCGTCCGACGACCTCCGGCCGGACGCCCGGCAAGGGACGTGATGCAGACGGGCATCCGGCGAGTGGTCAGTCGCACGCGCCGCGCCGTCCGGCGGCGTCTCACGCCGCCGACCGGCCCCCTCGTCCTCCTCTACCACCGGGTCGCCAACGCGGCGGTCGACCCGTGGCGTCTCGCCGTCCAGCCCGGGCACTTCGCCGAGCACCTCGATATCATCGCCCGTCAGACCCGGCCGATGACCCGCGCCGAGCTCGACCGCGCCATCGCCGCGGGCAGTGCCCCGCGCGACGGGATCGTCGTGACGTTCGACGACGGCTATGCCGACCTGGTCGAGACGATCCTGCCCGCCCTCGAGCGGGCCGACGTCCCGGCGACGGTCTTCGTCGTCTCGCGCGCGATCGACCGCGACCGCGAGTTCTGGTGGGACGCCCTGGCCCACGCCTTGCTCGACTCTGGCCGGGATGCGAACGAGGTCAGCCTCCGGATCGATGGAGCCGAATGCCGCTGGCCGCTCGGGAATGGCGCGGACCACCGGGCGGTCCATCGCGAGGTCTGGGCCACCCTCCGCTCGCGACCGCCCGCCGAGCGAGACGGCTTGGCCGAGGCGGTCCTCGCCGCGGCAGGCCTCGCGACGGCCCCGCGGCCGACGCACCGGACGCTGCGCGGCCCTGAGCTCGAGCGGCTCGCCGGCCATCCCCTGATCGAGATCGGTGGCCACACGGCGAACCACGCCTGGCTCGCGGGTCTCCCGCCGGAGGATCGGCTGGCCGAGATCGCCGCCGGCCGCGACGAGCTGTCCAACCGGCTCGGCCGGCGGATCGACGCCTTCGCCTATCCCCACGGCTCCCGCGAGGACCTCGGGCCCGGCACGCCCGGGCTCGTCCGGCAGGCGGGGTTCGCGGCGGGCTTCCTGGCGACCGACGGTGCGGCCAGCCCGACCGACCCCTGGCAGCGACCGCGGCTCTTCGTCGAGAACATGGACGGGGACGCGTTCGCCCGCTTCCTGCGCGACCGGGGCGGAATCGGCGGATGACCGACGTCGTCGGCGCGGCGGCCGGGATCGACGTCCGGGGCGGCGCCGGTCCGGAGCCCGGGACTCCGCTGGTCACCGTGATCACGATCTTCCTGGACCCGCCCCTGCCCTTCTTCGAGGAGGCGATCGCGAGCGTCGCGGCCCAGACCGAGGCGCGCTGGGAGCTCCTCCTCGTCGACGACGGCTCCGCGGCGGAGGCGGCGGAGTTCGCGCGGCGGGCGGCGGCCGCCGATCCGGCCCGGATCCGGGTCCTGAGCCATCCCGGCGGCGGCAACGCCGGGATGAGCGCGTCGCGGAATCTCGGCATCGCGGCGGCGCGCGGCCGGTTCGTCGCGTTCCTCGACGCCGATGACGTGTACCTCTCCGGGAAGCTCCGGCACCAGGTCGACATCCTCGATGCCCACCCGGATGTCGCGATGGTCTACGGTCCGACGCCGCACTGGCACGGCTGGACGGGCCGGCCGGAGGATGCCGCTCGCGACGCGGTCCGCCGCCTCGGCGTCGCAGCGGACGCCGTCGCCCGACCGCCGCTGCTGGCCCGCGCATTCCTCGGCGGCCGGGCCGACACCCCGGCAACCTGCGGCGTCCTGCTCCGGCGCGAGGCCATCGCGGCCGTCGGTGGGTTCGAGCCGCGGTTCCACGACCTGTACGAGGACCAGGCGTTCTTCTACAAGGTCTGCCTCGGGTGGCCGGTCTTCGTCGAATCGACCGCGTGGGACCGCTATCGCCGGCATCCCGACGCGTGGTGCGAGGTCCGGATCGCGGCCGGCGAGCACGCCGACGACGACCGTCCGACGGCGGCCCGCGGCGCGTTCCTCGCCTGGCTCGAGACGTGGCTCGACGCGATCGGCTGCGACGACGCCGAGCTCCGCCGGGCCCTCCGCCGCCAGCGTTGGCCGTTCCGCCATCCGGTTCGGCACGGCCTCGCGCTCCGGATCCGCGACGCGGCCCGGCGCCTGCTCCCGGCACGAGTCCGACGCCTTGGCCGGCGCCTGGCCGACGCGATCCCGTAGTGGGCCGCCGGGCCGGAGACCCTGGCGGTCCTGCCGTCGAGGCGGACCGTTTCGGGGGTTGGCGCGGCGGCGTTCGCGCGCCATCCTGACGTCATGATCGGATCGCGACGCGGCCGCCTCGGGTCGGTGCTCCTCGGCCTGGCCCTGGTCCTGCCACTGGGAGCGGCCGTCCCGGCCAGCGCGGCAGCGGCCGACTTCCCGGCCGGCTTCACCGGCTTCCACACCTACGCCGAGATGGTCGCCGACGTGAACGCCGTCGTGGCCGCCCACCCGACGATCGCCCGGAAGGTCGCGATCGGGACGAGCTACCAGGGCCGGACGATCTGGGCGGTCGAGATCTCCGACAACGTGGCGGTCGACGAGGTCGAGCCGGAGGTCCTCTTCGACGGCCTGACCCACTCCGACGAGCACATGGGCCTCGAGATGACCCTCCGGATCATGCACTGGCTCGTCGACGGCTACGGGCACGACGCCCGGATCACGAACATCGTCGACCACCGCGAGGTCTGGATCATCCCCGCGGTGAATCCCGACGGCGGGGAGTACGACATCGCCGGCGGCCGCTTCCACTTCTGGCGCAAGAACCGCCAGCCGAACGCGCGGACGACCGCGATCGGGACCGACCTGAACCGCAACTTCGGCTATCGCTGGGGCGGCGGCGGGCGGACGAGCTCGAACCCGGCCGCGATCACCTACCGCGGCCCGTCCGCCTTCTCGGCGCCGGAGACGCGCGCCGTCCGCGACTTCCTGGCGAGCCGGGTCGTGAACGGCCGCCAGCAGATCCGGACTGCGATCTCGTTCCACGAGTACGCCCGGCTCGTGATGTGGCCCTATGGCTACACCTACGTCGACGTCCCGCCCGACATGACCGTCGACGACCACCGCGCCCTGGTGGCGATCGGCCGCCACATGGCCGCGACGAACGGCTACCGGGCCGAGCAGGCGAGCGATCTGTACATCACGTCCGGAACGACCCGCGACGACGAGTACGGCGTCTACCGCATCTTCGCCTACACGATCGAGCTGTCCAATCACGACTACCCCGACGACGCCCTGATCGCGCCCGAGACCGGCCGCAACCGGGAAGCCGTCCTGTACCTCATGGAGCAGGCCTCGTGCCCCCTCGGCGTCCTCGGCTCCGCCGTCCGGATCGCCCGCTGCGGGCCCTACGACGACGACCTCGAGGTCGCCCGCGGTTGGCGGGTCAACGCCGCCGGCGCTGACACCGCGACGGGCGGCCGCTGGCAGCGCGGCGATCCCCAGCCGACGCGGACCGCCGCCGGGGCGAAGCAGCTCGACCGGGCGGCCTCGGGCCGCTACGGCTACTTCACCGGCGTCCTCGCCGGATCGTCGGCGGCGGCGAACGACGTCGACGGTGGCCGGACGAGCGTCACCTCCCCGGCGATCTTCATCCCCGCGGTGACCGGCCAGAAGCTCCAGTTCCGCTGGACGTTCGCGACCGACACGACGTCGGTCCGCGGCGACGAGCTGCGGGTGACGGTGACCGACGTCGCGACCGCGACCGATACCGATGTGCTCGTCGCCCGCGGCGGCTTCCAGCGGACGGCCGGCTGGCACCTTGCCTCGATCAGCATGGACGCCTGGGCCGGCAAGACGGTCAGCCTCCGCTTCTCGGCCGCCGACGTCGGCCGGAACGGGATCGTCGAGGCCGGCTTCGACGACGTCCGGGTGACTCGGTCGCAGTAGGCCGGGATCCGCGGGCGACGGCGGCAATCCCCGGGCGCCCGATCGCGTCTATCCTCCTGCGAGGCGCCGCGCCACGGCGGGCAGTGGAGGACGGGCATGGGACGACACGGGCCGGGATCGACCCAGGGGCTGCTCGCGGGGAAGACCGCGCTGATCTTCGGCGTGGCCAACGACCACTCGATCGCGTGGGGGATCGCGCGGGCCCTCCACGAGGCCGGCGCCGAGGTCGGCTTCTCGTCGATCGAGTCCCTGATCGAGAAGCGGGTCCGGCCGCTGGCCGAATCGATCGGGTCGACCTTCGTCGAGCCGTGCGACGTCCAGGTCGACGCCGACATCGAGCGCGTGTTCGGGCGCTGGGCCGAGACCCACGACGGGCTCGACATCCTCGTCCACGCGCTCGCCTTCGCGAAGCGCGAGGACCTCACCGGGCGGTTCGTCGACACGTCGCGCGACGGGTTCGCCCTGGCCCACGACGTCTCCGCCTACTCGCTCGTTGCCCTCACCCGGGCCGCCCTGCCCCATCTCCGGCGCGGCTCGTCGATCCTGACCCTGACCTACTACGGCGCCGAGAAGGTCGTCGCCAACTACAACGTCATGGGCGTCGCGAAGGCCGCCCTCGAGGCGTCCGTGCGCTACCTCGCCGCCGACCTCGGGCCGGACGGGATCCGGGTCAACGCGATCAGCGCCGGCCCGATCCGGACGCTCGCGGCGGCCGGCATCGGCGGGTTCAAGGACATGTACCGCGGCTTCGCCGACATCGCCCCGTTGCGGGCCAACATCACCCCCGAGGACGTCGGCGGGACGGCCCTCTACCTCGCCTCGGACCTGTCGTCGGCGGTGACGGGCGAGGTGATCTACGTCGACGGCGGGTTCAGCGTGATGGGCGTCCCGAGCGGGGACTGAGCCGCGCGCCGCACCCGCAGGCCGGCCGGTCGGGCTGGATCAGGCGCCGGTGAAGTCCTTCACCATCGACGCGTGGTAGACCGGCAGCGGCTCGTCCGCCAGCTCGGCGTCGTCCCCGCCGGCGGCCTCGTCCAAGTCGATCCAGACCGCGTGGGCGCGGTTGACGAGGATCGTCTCGAATGATTCGGACGTCGGCTCGTCTGCCTTGTCGTAGGTGATCGTCGCGTCGGTCAGCGGGACGAGCATGTCGCGGCCGGCGAGCACGGCGGCCGGGTTCCCCGGATCGAGAGCGGCCGTCCCGGCCGGGACGTGGAGGGAGCCCGACACGACGAACCGGGTCAGCCCGACCCGGGCCCGGTGGACGTCCGTCCTGCGGCGCCGCGCGTCGACGCCCCGCCGGCCGGCGACGAGGACGGCGACGATCGAGCCGACGGCGATCGTGAGGTCGGCGACCTGGTCCGGACCGCCGCCGACGAGGTCCCCGATCACGGCGCCCCGGATCACGACGCGCGGGACGGAGTTCAGCATGTCGCTGAGGCGGTCGTCGGCGAGCGGGATGGCGCCGCGGATGCGGCGATCGGCGGTGAAGGCGATCAGGTCGACGGGCATCGTGGCCGAATCCTGCCGCGGCCCGCCGCCCCCGGACACGACACGATGGTCCTGGGACGGTCGCGGCGGCAAGCGCCGCGCGGGCGGCTGCCGGTCACTCCGCCGCGCGGACCTCGTAACGGGCGAGTCGCCACGAGGCGAGGGCCGCCACGACGACGATGGCGACCGCGGCGAAGGCGAAGCCGTTCGCGCCGACCACGGATTCGATCGTGCCCTGGGGGGCGATCGCCGAGGCCATCCCGCGGATGTACTCGCGGACGCTGAAGAGCTGGGTCCCCTTCAGCGCACCCGACAGCAGCCCCTCCCAGAGGAGCGAGTAGGCGAGGCCGATGACGAGGCCTCGGCTCGTCGCCGCGCTGAGCGCCACGAAGATCGCGCCGTAGATGAACGAGCCGACGAGGACGGCGATCGCGTAGGCGAACGTCAGCCCCAGCTCTCGGCTACCGGTCCCCCCGATCAGGATCCCGGCGAGGATCGTCGCGGGGAACAGGAGGATCGCGGTCAGGCCGCCGGCGACGATCAGCTTCGGGATCACGATCGCCCAGCGCGGGATCGGCTTGGTCAGGACGTGAACGGCGGTCCCGTCGTCGAGCTCGCTGCCGAGGGCGGCCGTCCCGAAGACGAGGGCGACGAGCGGCAGGACGCTCGACACGAGCAGGCCCTCGAGCGACGAGTTCAGCGCATTCGGGCGGGTCCCGCCGAGCCGGACGAGCAATCCAAGCGCGACCGGGGCGCCCGCGAGGAGGAGCATGAGGACGGTCCGCCGCCGGCCGAGCAGGGCCCGCGCCGTCACCATCCCGATCGTGAGCATCACGTCCGGGAGGTTCACGGCGGCCCGCGTCCGGGCGCTCATCGGCGGGTCACCAGGTACTCGAAGACGCTCTCGAGCGAGTCGTCGGTCGGCGCGACCTCGAACAGCCGGACCCCGGCGTCGCGGGCGACCCGGGCGACGATCCGGGTGAAGCCGGAGAACTCCGAGACCTGGACCGCGAGGCGGTCGTCGCGGAGCTCGGCCCCGAAGACCGCCGGCTCGGTCAGGAACGCGGAGGCGAGGCGCCGGTCGTCGGACGAGCGGACCCGGAAGGTATGCGGCCGGTCGGTCATCAGGCGCCGGATCTCGCGGTAGTCGCCGGCCGCGGCGAGCCGCCCGGCGTAGATCACGAGGATCCCGTCGGCGAGGCGCTCGACCTCCTCGAGGATGTGGGAGCTGAAGAGGATCGTCCGGCCCGCGGCAGCCATCGTCCGGAGGAGGTCCATCATGTGCAGCCGCTGCCGCGGGTCCATTCCGTTGAACGGCTCGTCGAGGAGGAGGATCGCCGGATCGTGGACGAGGGCGGCGGCGATCTTGACCCGCTGGCGCATCCCCTTCGAATAGGTCCCGACGGCGCGGTCGGCGGCGGCCGCGAGATCGACCGTGGCGATCGCCCGGTCCGTGGCCGCGACCGGGTCGGGCAGCCCCTGGAGCCGCGCGGCGAGGTCGACGAACTGGCGCCCGGTGAGGAAGGCGTGGACCGCCTCGCGCTCGGGGACGAGGCCGATCTCGCGATAGATCGACGGCTCGCCCCACGCCGGCCGGCCACCGATCAGGACCCGCCCCGAGGACGGCCGGAGGAGTCCCGCGAGCATGTGGAGCAGGGTCGACTTGCCCGCTCCGTTCGGCCCGAGCAGGCCGGTGACCCCGGCGCCGAGGCTGAAGCTGATGTCGTTGACCGCGACGACGTTGCCGTACCAGCGCGAGACGCGGTCGAGGACGATCGGCTGGCCGGGATCGACGACCGTGGGGGACGGCGCGCCGGCGCCCGCCGGTGGGGGCGAGCCGGGGCCGGTCGTCGCGAGCGGGTCGGGCGGGACGCCCGTCGCGGACTCGTGGCGCGCGGCGGAGCCGGTCATATCGTGATCCTGGCGAAGCGGCGGACGATGAGGACGACCGCGATGCCGGTCTCGACCACGACGCTGACCAGGAACAGCCAGTGCGGCAGGTCGAAGAAGAAGTACTCCTCGCCGAGCGGGCGGTTGAAGAACAGGGCGTTCGTGCCGTCGATGATCGTGTTCGGGCTGACCATCACGAGCCACGTCCCGACGGTGCTCGAGCCGATCCCGATGACGATCCCGGCGACGAGCCCCGGCAGGACGAACAGGGCGATGATCCCCGCCGTCGCGTAGGCCCGCCGCGGGGTGAACGCCGAGACCGCCATCGACAGGCTGCCGTAGAGCGCGGCGATGACGAACGCCTGGGCGAGGACCGGCGGGATGTTCGGCAGGTTCGCCCCGAACGCGCCGCCGATGTCGGTCGAGAGGAGGACCCGGCCGAGGAACAGGATGACCATCGGCATCAGCAGCAGGAGGAGCACGGCCAGGATGAACCCGACGAGGCGGCCGAGGGCGTAGTCCGGCCGCCGAAGGGCCCGGGCGAAGTACAGCGCCAGCACGCCGTGGCGCTGGTCGCGCCCGAACAGCTCGGGCGCCTGGGCGGCGCAGAACAGGGCGATGATCGCCGTCACCGAGCTGAAGTAGTTGTTGAAGCCGATCAGCTCGGCGTCGTCGAGCTGGCGGTCGAAGCCGAACCGGGCGGCGATCGTCAGGCCGCCGACGATGATCACGGCCGGCAGGATCGCCATCGCGCCGAAGGCGATCGGGGCGGCCTTGGCCCGTCCGCTCCGGCCGATCCCGTAGGCGGTCCGGAAGCTGTGGATCACGAGCGATCGGATCGCGTGGGCCCGTCCGAGCCGGGCCCCCTCGTAGCGCCGGTAGCCCAGGTCGTAGATGTTGCCGGCGCGGGTCACGGGCGGCAGCGCGCTCATCGGCCGGCCCCCGAGCCGGGTTCGGCCGGCGGAGCCGACGGCGCCGACGGGAGCGATCCCGCGGCGGCGACGCCGGCCGCGACGCCGGGCACCGGCCCGTCCCGGAACAGGTCCTCGAGCCGGTGACGGCGCTGCTCCATCCGGACGAGCGCCAGGTCGAGCTCGACGACCGCGTCGCGGACGACGTCGAACGGGCCCTCGTCGACGAGGTCGATGAGGATCGCGGCGCCGTCCACGACGACGGTCAGGCCGCGCGCCGCCAGCCGCTCCGCGAGCGCCTCGCGGCCGTCCTCGACCTCGACCGCGAGCGACCCGGTCCGCTCGGTGAAGGCGTGGAGCGGCGCCGAGCGGAGGAGGCGCCCGCCCTCGATCGCCACGAGGTGGTCGCAGACCCGCTCGATCTCGCCGAGGAGGTGCGAGGCGACGATCACCGCGATCCCGAACTCCGTCCCGGTCCGGTGGATCAGCTCGAGCATCTCGTCGCGGCCGGCCGGGTCGAGGCCGTTGGTCGGCTCGTCGAGGAGCAGCAGCCGCGGATCGTGGACGAGGGCCTGGGCGAGCTTGACCCGCTGCTTCATCCCGGTCGAGTAGCCGCCGATCGCGCGGTAGCGCTCCTCGTACAGCCCGACGTGGCGGAGGACCTCGGCCGTCCGCTCGCGGGCCGCCGCCCGCGGCAGCCCGGAGATCAGGGCGAGATGCGAGACGACGTCGGTCGCGGTCATGTCGGGCGGGAGGCAGTCGTGCTCGGGCATGTAGCCCACGAGCTCGCGGATCGCGATCCCGCGCGTCGCGACGTCGAGATCGAAGATCGTCGCCGTGCCGGAGGTCGGCTCGAGCAGCCCGAGCAGGATCTTCAGCAGCGTGCTCTTGCCGGCGCCGTTGGAACCGACGAGTCCGACGATGCCGGGCTCGATCTCGAGGCTCAGGCCGTCCAGCGCGGTGACGCCGCCCGGGTAGCGCTTGGTGAGGGCGGTCGTCGCGATCAGGCTCACCCGCGAAAGGGTACCGTGCCCGCTCATGCCCGGGCGGGTCGATCAGCGGAACCAGCGCCCTCGGGCCTGGCGGGGGACGACCGTCGCCATCGCCGACGCGCTCGCCCCGCGCCGCATCTCCATCGCCTGCTGGATGTCCGACCGCATCGACCGGCCGACCGGGGTCCGCTCGAGCCACAGCAGGTAATCGGGGTCCTGGCGGCTGACGTCGGCGACCGACCAGCCCTGGTACCGCCCGAAGTCGAGGATCCGGCCCGCACCCGGCGTCCGCGGTCGAACGGGCTCGGCCGGGCGGGTCTCGACGGGCTTGCTCGGACGCGGGGCGGCGGGCGCGCGGTGCATGACCCCGACCGACTCGCGCGCCGTCCGCTCGTCGCGGCGCGGCTCCGTGGCGACCGCGGCGACGGCCGAGGCGTGGCGGAGGGTCGCGTCGTAGCGCTTCCGCACTGCCGGGTTGCCCAGCGTGGCCCAGGCTTCGTTGATCGCGGCCATCCGCCGCGGGTCGCCGCCGACATCGGGGTGATGACGCCGGGCCAGAGCCCGGTAGGCGGCCTGGATGACCTCCGCGTCCGCGCGGCGGTCGACCTGGAGGGTCTCGTAGAAATCCATGGCTCAGGTCGTGCCCGACCCC
This sequence comes from uncultured Chloroflexia bacterium, assembly GCA_963710105.1. Taxonomy (GTDB): domain Bacteria; phylum Chloroflexota; class Limnocylindria; order Limnocylindrales; family CSP1-4; genus CF-46. The sequence goes on along the minus strand of CAVPYV010000001.1, from coordinate 328,281 downwards.
GTCCGACCCGTCACCGGTGCCCGCGGTCGCGGGCGGCGGGTCTGGCGGTCGGACCGGACGGTCACGGTCATGCGGGAGGATCCTGCGTGCCGCGCGGCCCGGCAGCCAATCACGGCAGGGCCCGTCCCACGCGATGGTAGCGGTCCATGAGGAGCCCGACCGCGTGCCGTGCGGCGCGCCACTCCTCCTGGTCGCCGAAGATCTCGGCTCCCGGGCCCCAGCGCTTGATCTGCGACATCGCGGTGACGATCGCGGAGTGCTGGTACGAGCGGCGGCGCCCGCCGTCGATCGCGCCGGTCACGAGGTAGCGGCGGACGAGGTCGTAGGGAGCCTGCCAGCGGTCGATCCGGATCAGGTCGCCGGCCCGCAGCGTCTCGAGGTAGTCGTCGTCGCCGACCGGAAAATCGTCGTGCTCGGCCATGTGGGCGACGAGGTCGATCCGGCGGCGGTCCGGCCGGTGCGACGCGAGCCGGCCATCATCGTCGACGGTGGCGTAGCAGATCGGGCAGCTCGGGAGGGCGGCGTCGGCGCGCGGCTGGGCGCCGACCGGCAGCCCGCAGCGGCGGCAGAAGGTGACCTTCTCGCCGGCGACCATCCCGCACTGGAGGCAGACCCACCGATCGCCGGCCGGGCCGGCCGGCACCGGGCGAGCCGCCTCGGGCGCGCCGGGTCGGGTGCCGAAGAGCCTCATGCGATCCCCCGTTGCGACAGCGGCGCCGCCATCAGGTTCCAGACCATCTCGAGCACCCGCCGCGCGGACACGATTTCGTCCGGCTCCAGGAGGAGGAGCGGCAGCTCATGGCCGGTCGAGCGGATCCGGGCGCGGACGACGCCGAGCGAGCCGTAGTCGTCGAGCCGCAGGTCGCGGATGTTGCGGTAGTCCCAGAACCGGCCCTCCCGGCCGAGGCCGGACGAGGCGTCGGGGCAGGGCAGGACGGTCAGGCCCTCCTGGGAGACCCTGAGGCGCGAACCCTCGACCCCGGCGACCTCGAGGAACAATTCGCCGCGGTCCGCCTCGGAACGAGAGCTGGGTGATCCACTCACCGGTGTCTGCATCGGCCTTCCTGGTGGTCGTGACAGCCGGCCGGCCCGCGAACGGGCAGACCCTCGATGCCCGAACGATGCCGGACCGCGCCGCGATCGACCATCACCCGATCGAGGCAACCTCGCACGGACGCGGCACGCGTTGGTCAGGCGCACGGCTCACGCGGATGGATGAGACGCCGCGGAGCGACCTACAGGCCGTCCGCCCCCGGCTCCGACGAGCGGACCCAGCGCTCGGCGCGGGCGAGCCATCCGGCGGCGACCGAGCGGACCCGGCGGGTCGCCGCGCGGCGGCCACGGCTTCGTTGCGGGCCGGGGGCGGACCGCGACGCGGCCGGTTCGCGGCGCTCGATCTCCGGTGAGGCAAGGGTCGCGTCCGGGACGTCCGGCGCCGCCGCGGCGGTCGCAGCCGCGAGCTGGGAATGCGCCGGCTCGGCGATGGCCGCGGCGACGGTGGGGCCGGCCGCCACCGAGACCGCAGGACCGACCGGCATCGCCACCGCGCCGTCGGTCGCCGCCGTGGCAGCGGCGACGGGAGGCGACGAGGCCTCGGGGTCGGTCGAGCTCGACGCCGCGACGGCGACGGCCGCCGTCGGTCGCACCCGCCGGCCGGCGAGGTCGACGACGTCGGCCCAGGCACGCGGGCGGGCGGTCGCGGCCCGCCACTCGTCGCCGGCCCGGGGGACCTCGATCCGGCCGTCGAACAGCTCGTCGAACGTCGCCCCGTCGACCCGCTCGTGCTCGACGAGGTAGGCGGCGAGGCGGCGGAGGGTCTCGAGATGGGCGATCAGGGTCTGGCTCGCCTGGGCGTAGGCCTCGTCGAGGATCGCCCGGATGGCACGCGTCGCGGCGGGCTGGATCTCCGACGGCAGCGAGTCGCTGCCGGTCGGGACGAAGAAGGACAGGCTGCCGCGGCCGGAGATGCCGCCGTCGGATGTCTCGGGATCCCGGCCCATTCCCCACCTCGTGACCATCGCGGTCGCGATCGCGTTGGCCGCCTCGAAGTCGTTGGCCGCGCCGCCCGTCACCTCGTGGAAGAGGATCTCCTCGGCCGCGCGACCGCCCATCAGCGCGATCAGGCGCGCCCGGAGGTCCGTCTCGGACGGGAGGTCGTTGTCCTCCTGGCTGCTGACGGTCACGCCGAGGGCCTCGCCGTGGGCGAACAGGGAGATCTCCTCGACCCGCCGCTTGTCGCCGTGGACCCGACCGCAGATCGCGTGGCCGACCTCGTGGGCGGCGATGATCGAGCGCTCCCGCTCGTCCATCGAGCGCCGCCGCGACGTCCCGACCGCGACCTTGAGCCAGCCGGCGTGGACGTCCTCGGGCTCGATCGCGTCGCCGCCCCGGCGGGCGGCCATGATCGCGGCCTCATTGAGGAGGTCGGCGAGCATCGCCCCCGAGAAGCCGTAGGTCTTGCGGGCGGTCTCCTCGAGATCCGTGGCGGGCGACAGCGGCTTGTTCCTTGCGTGGACCTCGAGGATCGCCTGGCGGCCCTTCACGTCGGGCATCCCGACGTGGATCTTGCGGGTGAAGCGGCCCGGCCGGAGGACCGCCGAATTGAGGGTGTCGAGGCGGTTCGTCGCGGCGATGACGATCACGTCGTCGGTCGACCCGAAGCCATCGAGCTCGACGAGGAGCTGGTTGAGGGTCTGCTCCCGCTCCTCATGGCTGTTCGGGCCGCCGCGGGCCTTGCCGATGGCGTCGAACTCGTCGAAGAAGATCACGCCGCGGTCGAGCTTGCGAGCCTGGGCGAACAGGTCGCGGACCCGCTTCGCGCCGACGCCGACGTACTTCTCGACGAACTCCGAGCCCGACGCGTAGTGGAACGGCACGCCGGCCTCCGCGGCCACCGCCCGGGCGAGCATCGTCTTGCCGGTGCCGGGCGGGCCGTAGAGCATGATCCCCCGCGGGATCCGCGCGCCGAGGCGGCGGAAGCGGTCGGGGGTCCGCAGGAATTCGATCGCCTCGGTCAGCTCGAGCTTCGCCTCGTCGCAGCCGGCGACGTCGTCGAGTGCGATCCGGACGACCGGCTGGAGCGACCCGTCACCGGCGGCGGCCGGGTCGGGCGGCGGCGCGTCCGGGTCGGGCGGCATGATCGTCATGAACGTCGCGCTGCCGTCCCGGCCGCCGGCGGGGGTCCGCCGCGACATCCGCACGACGACGAGAATCATGATGGCGAGGGCGGCGAAGGGGATCAGGTAGGCGAGCGCGTTGCCAGTCGCTGCAGCTCCCGGCGACGTCGTGGCCACGCCGACCGCCTCGGTCGTCAGGAGGCTGCCGTAGCCGAGTGACGTCAGTGCCGCGACGGCCTCGTTCGCGCCGACCGACAGGTCGATCGCCACCACCTGGCCGCTCTTGGTCCGGGCCAGGAGCTGCCCGGCCGGCTCCTCGCTCGTTGCCGGCGCGGCCGTGATCGCGTCGATCTCGCCGGCCTCGATCCGCCGCTGGAGCTCGGCGAGGGTCCATCCGCTGCGGACCGTGAACGACGGCGCCGGGGACGCGGTCGACGGCGCGGCCGAGCCGAGGAGCGTGAGCTCGCCGATCGCGAGTGCGGCGACGAGGATCGTCAGGAGGCCGACCGCGGCGAACCGCCGCGGCTGGCGGGCGATCGCGGCCCGACCGATGCCGGCCTGGAGACGGATCCTGGAAACGAGCCGATGGAGCGTGTTCATGGCATCCGGGGCAGCGGACGTGAGGGTTCCCCAGTTGCGGGGCCCGGTAGATCGTCGCCGAGCGATGATCCGGACGACATCATCCGAATGGGGGAATTCGGGGTGACTCTCGGCCCAGTGTGGACCTGCCGGCGAGAAGCGTCGAACGTGATCATCGGCCGGCGGCGCGGGCGGAGTCAGCCTTCGCCAGGTGGTCGGTCCGGACCGGGTCGTGGCGGGTCGGCCCGCTCTGGATCCGGCCCGGCCGGTTCCGGCCGGTTCCCGTCCGGTGGCCCGGGCTCGCGGCGGCCGGCAGCAAGCACCGCCGGCGGCACCGGATCGCCCCACTCGAGGTCGCGGGCCGTCCGCCATCCCGGACCGTCGCGGCGGCTCAGCGTCCGCAGCTCGATGCCCTCATCGACGCAGACCCGGAGCTCCACGACGCCCGGCCGCCGGCGCGGACGCCCGAGGACGACCCGCGCCGCCGGCGCCGGCGGTTCCCGGGTCACCGCCACGTAGCTGAACGGCTCGTCCTCCCACGACCGCGCGGCGGCCTTGGCGGTGCGCTGGAGCGGGCTCCGATCGAGACGGGCGAGGAAGTGGCACCAGGCCGGCTCGACGATCGGGCACGGCCCGTCGCCCGGGCACGGCGCGGCGACGCGGCCGCCGGCGGCGATCAGCGCGGCGCGGGCGGCGCGGATCCGGGCGAACCCGGCCCGACTGCCGGGCTCGACGAGGACGAGCATTCCGGTCGAGGCCGACCACAGGTCGGCGACCGTCCTCGGCAGCCGGTCGGGAGCGAGCTCGCCGAGGAGATAGGCCGCGACGACGAGATCCGCGGCCGGGAGGTTGGCGCCGTCGCCGGCGGCCGCCGGGCGCCAGGTCGCGGTCGCGAGCGTCGTGGGGATGGCCGCGCCGGCGGTCGCCGCGGCGGCGGCCGCGAGCCGCCGGCCGAGACCGAGCGCCGCCGGCTCGCGATCGATCAGGGTCGCCTCTCCGAGGCCCGGCCAGACCGCGGTCGCCGCCCACGTCGCCGCGCCCGTCCCCGCGCCGACGTCGAGGAGGGTCTGCGGGCGGAAGGCCGGGGCGCGGTCGGCCGCCGCCGTCATGGCTCGAACGCAGGCGGCGTACGTGGCCGGCATCCGCGCCGCGGCGTAGGCCGCTGCGGACGCTTCGTCGTGGACGTGACCGCGCGGATCGGTCGGAGCCTCGCCGGACCGGTAGGCGGCCGAGAGGTCCGCCGTCTCCGCGTGGAGACCGGGGCGGGCTCGGATCGCACCGGCGAGGGCGAATTCAGCCGCTTCTCCGTGGCATCGACGGCCGCTCGTCGCTCGGCGTCGCGGATCGTCGGCGAGTCGGTCACGCCGCCGCCGCCGAGGCGCCGAATGGACGACCGACCGCTCGGTCAACGGTCACGTGGACCTGGCCGTGCCGGGCCGGCGGCGGGCCGGCGGCGGGTGGCCCGGTGCCCGGCCGCGCTCCCTGCGAGCAGCCCGTGCTCGCTGCATCGTCCGAAGCGTCCGTTGGAGGATGATTTCGAGCACCAGCCGCTCTGCTCATCGGCTGAGGGCCCGAATCCAGACCGATGAGCCGGCCCCGCCGGCCTCCAGCCGACGCAACGAGCAGCCCGTGCTCGCGCGAGGCTGTCCAGGCGACCGGATCGGGAACGGATGGAGCGGGAGACGGGGTTCGAACCCGCGACATTCAGCTTGGAAGGCTGACGCTCTGCCAACTGAGCTACTCCCGCCCTGAGTCCACGGAGGACTGATGCGTGGGAAACGCTACCACGCAAGTCGGACGCTCAGGGATCGCCGCTCCGCCCTTGAACTGGTCGTTGCATTGAGCCCCGGCCTGAACCGCCTCCGTCGCACAGGGCCGCCGCTGACTCGTTTTCGGCGCCGATGCCAGGGCCGGGTCAGGTAGCAGCGCTCGCCTCCGTCGTGCTCGCGTGAACGTGATCAGTCCGCGACCGGGCTGATCGTTGACCACATCCCGCGCAGTTGCGAACGCGAATTCAGTCCAGCACCCTTGCTGGCGTGCTCACGTGGAAGCAGTTCGCAATCACCCGTCCCGACCTGGCGAGCCTCGGCGCCTCGATGCTGTTCGAGTTCGATGTGGGCCTCGCCTTTCTCGGTTCAGTTCGCGCCGACGGGGGACCGCGTGTCCATCCGATCTCCCCGCTGGTCACCGATGAGGGCCTCTACGCCTTCATCGTGCCCGGTCCGAAGTTGGACGACCTCCGCCGTGACTCCCGGTACGCGCTCCACTCGGAGACGTTTCCGCCGCCGCGCCACGATGACGCCTTCTACGTGACGGGACGGATCACCGAGCGCCACGATCCCGCGTTGCGTGCAGCCCTCACGAAGCAGGCCCTCGCCGAGCGGAACCTCGAGGACCCGTGGCCCGGGTTCGACGACCAGGCGATGATCGAGTTCGGCATCGAGCGCTGCCTGTTGACGTTGACGCAGGCGCGCGACGGCTTCCCGGTCGGACACACCGTCTGGCACCACGACCAGGCGTCACGATGATTGCCAGCCGAGGGTGACTCGGTCTTCGCCGGCGCCCGCGTCGGGAACGACGAGGTCATCACCGCCAGGGCCGGAACGCTCAACACGATCCAGCAGCACCTCGACACGTGGCGCTTCGCACCCGGCCCGCCCACGGCTCCTCGGCCAAGCGGACCAGGATGCGGAAGCGCAAGACGCTTCTGACCTGGGACGTGCGGCCCGGTTACGGCTCAACTTGGACGCTGGCCAGCCACGAAGGCCACCCCGGATCCTGATCCGTCGAAACGCCGTGTCCGGGCTCCGGCTCGTCAACCGCACCGCCGATCTGCGCGACGTCGCGCGCTGCACGCTGGAACGCTGGGAACCGACGGAATGCCGCTGCTCGCCCCGGAGTTGCCGCGACCAGGTGGCTCACCCGGCCTGACCTGGCATTGAGCTTGGAAAGCCGACGCTCGGCCAAGTGAGCGTACCTGCTCGATGACGACAACCCGTCGAGCCGGGCACCCGTCGGCGATCGCCCCCGCCGTCCCGACACCGCCTGGGCGCGCGGCTCCCACGGTCAACGGTCGGGCCGGACGGCCCACGTCATGACCGGATCGATCGAGCGACAATGGCTCCTCGGCAGGCGCTCGGCGCCCGCGACCACTTGCGACGAAGGAGCGGAATGCCCGCGGCGACCCCTTCCTGGCGCACGGCGCCCCGGGCCATGGTCACCACGATCCTCGCGATCGCCTGGCTCGCCGCCGCGACCATCGGAATCGCCGCCTCTCCGCACCGCCTGGCCGGCCCGATCACCGACGACGTCGGCGTCCTCGGCGGCGGCACGGAGACGGTCCAGGCGAGCCTCGACCAGCTCCAGCAGGCGACGACCGCCCAGCTCTGGGTCTGGTACACGGACACCCTCGGCGGCGAGGACTCGAGCGCGTTCGCGACCGAGACGGCCCAGGCGAGCGGCCTCGGCGCGACCGACCTGCTCGTCGTGATCGCCCTCGACGATCGGGCCTACGGCTGGTGGAAGGGCGCGGTCGTCCCGTTCTCGGACGCCGATCTCGACCGCGTGCTGTCGACGGACCTCGAGCCGGCGCTCCGGGCGAGCGACTACGCCGGCGCCATCACCGCGGTGGCGGACGGGCTGCGCGCGACTGCCGCGGCGACCCCGCCGCCCGTCCCGACCGCGGTGGTCGTCCCGACCGCGGTGGTCGTCCCGACGCAGCCGGGCGGACCGTCCGAGCCCGCCTCCGGCGACTCCGGCGGCTCGTTCGTCACGACCCTCGTTCTCGCCATCCTCGTCGTCGGCGGGATCGGCGTCGCATGGTGGTTCCTCGCCGGCCGGCGGTCCTCGGCGGCGCGGGCCCGCGGCGTCGCCTCGAACGAGCCCAACGGCGACCTCGCAGGACTGGCGACGAACGATCTCGATGCGCTCGCGAACCGGAGCCTCGTCGAGACCGATGATGCCATCCGCGACTCGGACCAGGAGCTCGGCTTCGCCCAGGCCCAGTTCGGCGACGAGGCCGCCGCGCCGTTCGTGGCCGCGATCGCCGCCGCGCGCGGCGACCTGAAGGGCGCGTTCACCCTGCGCCAGCACCTCGATGACGCCACGCCGGAGGACGAGCCCACCCGGCGGCGGATGCTGACCGACCTCGTGGTCGCCTGCCGCACGGCCCAGGGCCGGCTGCAGGCCGAGCTCAAGCGGTTTGCGGAGCTCCGTGAGCTCGAGAAGGAGGCCCCGTCGATCCTCGCGTCGCTGCCGGCGCGGGCGGACGCGCTCGCGGCCCGGCTGCCCGCCGCGGAGGCGACCCTCACCGCCCTCGGCGAATACGCCGACGCCGACTGGCAGGCCGTCGCCGCGAACGCGACCGACGCCCGGACGCGGATCGCCGCCGTCCGCGAGGCCGCGACCCAGGGCACGGCGGCGCTCGCCGACGGGGCCACGGGCAAGGCGGCCCAGGCCGCCCGGCTCGGCGAGGACGGCCTCGCCCAGGGCGCCGCGTTCCTCGACGCGATCGACCGCCTCGCAGCCCAGCTCGAAGAGGCCCGGTCGAAGGTCGGCGCCGAGCTCACGGCGGCGGAGACCGGTATCGCCCAGGCCCGGGCGGCGGGAGCCGGCGCACCGCCCGACGACGAGGCGGCCCGTCGCCTGGTCGAGGCCGAGCAGCTCCTGGCCGAGGCGCGGACCGCCCTGAACCCGCCGAAGCCGGACGTGACCGGCGCCTGGGACAAGGCCCGCAAGGCCGACGACCTCGCGGACGCGGTCGAGCAGGGCTACCGGACGGCGATCCAGCAGGTGGCCCGCGAGGCAGCCCGCCTCGACGCCGGCTTGCGGGCCGCGCAGGTCGCGGTGACCCGCGCGGCGGACTACGTCGGCGGCCGCCGCGGCGGGATCGGGCCCGAGGCGCGGACCAGGCTGGCCGAGGCGAGCCGCCATCTCGACCAGGCCGTCGCCCTCCGCCCGACCGACCCGGCGGGCTCGCTGGCCGAGGCGGATCAGGCCACCCGGATGGCGACGGAGGCGCAGCGCCTTGCCGAGCAGGACTACGACCGCTGGGACGACCCGTTCCGCGGCGGCGGAGGCGGCGGCGGAGGCGGCGGCGGCGGCCGGGGATCCGACGTCGCCGGGGCGATCCTCGGCGGGATCATCGGCGGGATCCTGTCCGGCGGCGGCCGTCACGGCGGGTTCGGCGGCGGAATGGGCGGCATGGGTGGCGGCGGCGGGTTCGGCGGGTTCGGCGGGGGCGGCGGCGGGTTCGGCGGGTTCGGTGGATCGTCCGGCGGCGGGGGCTTCGGGGGCGGCGGCGGATCGTCCGGTGGAGGCCGCTGGTGAACGGCATCCGCCACCCGCCGGGGTACGATGATCGCGGCGGGCCCGGGCCCTCGACGGCGTCCGGGCGACCGCCCACCACAGGCCATCCCACCCCACCCGCGCCGCCGCCGGCGCGAGACCACAGCGACGGAATCCGGCAACGGAACCACAGCGACGGAAGGAAGCAGCCATGGCCCAGTCCTCGGTGCTCGGACGCGTCGGCCAGCTCGTCCGGGCCAACATCAACGCCCTGATCGACGGTGCCGAAGATCCCGAGAAGATGCTCGACCAGATGGTCCGCGACTACACGGAGAGCATCCGTGAGGCCGAGGAGGCGGTCGCCCAGACGATCGGCAACCTCCGCCTCCAGGAGGACGACGCCAAGGAAGCCGGCGAGGCCGCCGTCGAGTGGGGCGCCAAGGCGGCCGCCGCGTCGAAGCGGGCCGACGAGCTCCGCACCGCCGGCAACGCCGCCGACGCGGACCGGTTCGACGCCCTCGCCAAGATCGCGATCAAGCGCCAGATCGGCTACGAGGACCAGGTCAAGGCGTTCGGTCCCCAGATCGAGCAGCAGACCGCCCTGGTCAGCCAGCTCAAGGACGGCCTCAACGTCATGCGCGGCAAGCGCGAGGAGCTCGTCCAGAAGAAGGACCAGCTGATCGCCCGGGCGAAGATGGCCCAGGCCCAGATGCAGGTCCAGCAGTCGATCAAGAGCGTCAACATCATGGATCCGACGAGCGAGGTCGCCCGCTTCGAGGAGCGGATCCGCCACGAGGAGGCCCAGGCCCGCGGCATGCAGGAGGTCGCGGCCAGCTCGCTCGACGCCCAGTTCGCCAGCCTCGACGACGCGGCGGACGATCTCGACGTCGACGCCCGGCTGGCGGCGCTCAAGAAGGGCGGCTGAGGCCCGGGCTCGCCGGCTCGGATGCCGGATCCGGCGCCGCCGGGTGCCGGATCGGAGGTCTCTGGAGGCTCGCGATCGATGCCCCGCCGAGCTGGCGGAGCATCCCTTCCTGGGTCGCCGCGAAGACGTGGTGGACGTCGCAGACGCCGTTGAGCTGGCACGGGCCGCCGCGCAGCACGCAGGTCTGGCGGCGACTGCTGCCCTCGACCGCCTCGATGACCTCGAGGACCGTGATCGCCGCGGCCGGCCGGCCGAGCCGGTAGCCACCCGACCGGCCCGTCGCGCCCTCGGCGATCCCGGCCGCCACGAGATCGGCCATGACGAGCGAGAGGAAGCGGACCGGGATCGCCCGGTCCGCCGCGATCCGGCGCACGCTCAGCCGCTCCTCCGGCGCCGCCGCCGCGAGGGCGACGACGGCCCGGATCGCATAGTCGGCGCGCTTGGTGAGCTCGAGTCGCACGGCTGAGCTCAGTTCAGCGGGTCGCCGTCGCCGGCCATGAAGATCCCGATGGCGCCGCGGCCGACGAAGTTGAACGCGTGGGTGACCATCGGGTACATCCCGTCCTCCTGGGGGCTGAACTCGATGATCGCTCCCTGGGCCGGCGACAGGTCGACCGCCTGGCTGCCCCAGCCCTGGGCATTGCCCTTGGCGAGGACGATGCCTTCCTTGATGACCGTGTCGAAGATCGTTCCCACGACGTGGAACGAGCTGTCGATGTTCGGGCCTGCATCGAGGACGAAGACCCGGACCCGGCCCTTCGTCGTGACCATGATCGGGTTGTCCTTGTACTGGCTGGCGATCCCGTTGAAGACGACGAAGTCGGGGGCGGGCGCCGCGGCGTTGGCCTTGGTGTAGTCGGCCGGCTCCTTCTGGCCGCCGAGGTACCACTCGCTCTGGACGATCGCGACCTCCTGGTCGACCTTGGGCAGGCCGCCCTTCGGCTCGACGATGACCATTCCGAACATCCCGTTGGCGATGTGATGGAGGGTTGGCGCGGTGCCGCAGTGGTACATCCAGACGCCGGCGTAGTCGGCGGTGAACGTGTAGGTGAGGGTCTGGCCGACCGGGATCTCGACCATCTGGTGGTTCATCGCGGTCTGGCTCGCGTGGAAGTCGATCGAGTGGCTCATCGTCCCCTTGTTCGTCAGGTGGACGCGGACGGTGTCGCCGAGGTGGACCCGGATCGTCGGCCCGGGGACGGTCCCGCCGAAGGTCCAGGCGTGGACGACGAAGCCCTTGGCGACGGTGATGTCGGCGTCGACGATCGGCAGGTCGATGTCGTGGACGGTCCCGGCCAGGACGGCCGGCGCGGCGGCGTCGCGGAGGACGTACGGCGGCGCGGCGGGGTCGGCGACCGGCGCGCCGGCGGCGGTGGCGGGTGCGGCCGAGGCAGCGGGCGAGGTGGCGGCGGTCGAGCCGCCGACGGCGATCGCGCCGCTCATGCCGGCGGCCGCATGGCCGGGGATCGAGCAGAGGAACCCGAGACCGGCGGCCGGGACGCTGACCGTGCCGCTGACGGTCGCGCCGGGATCGGCGGTGAGCTTCGTGCCGTCGGCGAACGTCACGTCGTGGAGGGTGGAACCGGTGTTGTGGAAGCTGACCGGGTACGAGCCGGGCGAGGCGACCGCCACCGCGTTCGGGGTGAAGCCGAGGTCGAACGCCTCGATCGCGATCTCGCCCCCGGCGGCGATCGCGTTGCCGCCGCCGGCCATGGTGCCCATCCCCGGCATCGGCATCCCGGCGTCGATCGCCGGCGCGGGCGCCGAGCCCGTCGCCGTCGTGGAGCCGCTCGCCGGCGGGGCGTAGGTCCAGCTCGGCGAGGCGGGAACCGCGCAGCCCACCAGGGCGACGGTCAGGCCGATGAGGAGGGCGATCGGACGGGAGTGGCGGGTCATCTCGGATCTCCTGCCCGGCGGTGACCGCCCGGGCCTGCGAACAAACTCACACTGATTTAGTGCGAGTTTGGCGCGAGGCGACGTGTCGGGACCCGTGCCGAATGGCCCGAACTCGGCACCGCCGACGGCCCTGCGCTGGGAGGGCGGGCAGGCCGGGCTCCGTGGCCCCGGGGCGCCCTCGGCGCTGGCCCGCCCCAGCCGCGGGGCCGGTTCGCGGAGCGGCGGTCCGGCTCAGGTCGCGGGGTCGCGCTCCGGATCGGCCGCCAGGTACTCGCCCCGGAGGAGCTCGGCAAGTCGGCGGGCCCGGGCCCACCCCTCCGAGCCCATCTCCTGCTCGCCCTGGAGCTTGCGGGCGGCCTCCCAGGCGAGGCGGAGCTCCTCGCGGCTGGCGGCGCGGATCGCCTCGTCGTATCGGGCGCTCAGGTCACGCGCGTCGATCTCGCTCTGGGCGGGGTTGCCGCTCCCGGCGGCAAGGGACTCCTCGGCGGCCAGCCAGGCCGCGGCGAGCGCCTCGATCAATTCCTCGCCGGCGATCGTCGGGTCGGAGGATGCGTCCACGGCCTCACGGTAGCCGATCGCAGGCCCCGGCGAACCCGGTCGGCCGCTCAGGCCTTCCGCTCGAGGATCGGGCGGGCCCGCTCCGGATCGTCGACGACGAACGCGAACATCGCCCGGTCGCCCCAGCGACCGAGGAAGAGGTGGCCGTAGATGTTCACGCCGGCGTCGGCCAGCTCGCGCGAGAGGCGGGCCATGCCGCCAGGTCGGTCGTCGACCTCGGTCAGGATCGACTCGCCCTCGATGAACGTGTACCCGCCCGCCTCGAGGACCGCCCGGGCGCCGTCGTCGTCGGCCGTCGTCATGATGATGTGGCCCGTGTCGCCGATCCCGCCGCCGCCGATCGCGCGGAGGTCGATGCCGTGCGCGGCCAGCGCCTCGGCCAGGGTCGCGAGTCCGCCGGGGACGTTCTTCAGCTCGACGACGAACTGGTTGGCCATGGGGACCTCCGACGATCTGGGCTGAGCGGCGAATTCTAGCCGCTGGGCTGCGTCGCGGGGCGGCATGGTACGGTCGATCGATGAGCGTGTCGACGTCCGATCTGGCGCCAGCCCTGCACGCTGGCCGCGAGGACCTGCCGGCCGCGGTTGCCGCGGCCCTGGACGATCCCGACGGCCCCGAGACCGGCGTCGTCGACGCGGCCGGCATCCCGTTCGCGACCCGCGCGTGGGGCAAGCCGGGGGCACCGCCGCTCCTCCTCGTCCACGGCGTGACGGCGTCGTCGCGGATCTGGTGGCGGATCGGGCCGGCCCTCGCCACGGGCCTCGGCCGGCGCGTCGTCGCCCTCGACCAGCCGGGCCATGGGCTGACCGGAGCCTGGACGGGCCATCACCGGTTCCGCGACAACGCCGCCGACGTCGCCGCCTTCGCCGCTGCGGCCGGGCTGGCGGGGCCCGGTCTCCGCGTCGTCGGCCACAGCTGGGGCGCGATGACCGTCGCCGAGCTGCCCGCCCGCGGCCTCGCCCCCGACGTCCTCGTCCTGCTCGATCCGCCGGCGATCCCGGTCGCGGCCATCGCGACGATGCTCGACGACCCGGTCGAGCGACGCTACGACGACGTGGCCGAGGCGATGGACGCTCTCGGCCGGCTCCACCCGACGTGGCCCTACGGCGACATCGTGGCGAAGGCGGAGGCACTCACCCAGTTCGACGAGCCCGCCGTCCGCGCGATCCTCACCCGGAACGGCGACTGGGACGGCGGCCTGGCGGCCCTCGCCCACCCGGCGGCGGCGGCCGTCCCCGTCTGGCTGGTCCGCGGAGAGCCCGCCTGGGGCGGCCTCGTGCCGGAGCCGGCGGCCGCGGCGATCGGGGCGCGGATCGGACCGGACCACGTGATCACGATCGCAGGCGGCGCCCACGCCCCGATGCGCCTCCGGCCGGAGGCGACGACCTTCGCGCTGCTGCGGGCGCTCGGGGACCGGCCGTGACGAGGCGGCGTCGCGAAGACTCGTCGGGCGGGCGGCCGACCGGCGAGCCGGCGTCCGGCGGCCGGGGGCACGTCGGTCGCCAGCCGGGCGCCTCGGAGCCGGGCGCGCCCGTGCCGGGCCAGGCGCCGGTCGCGCCGGGGCCGGTGGCGAAGGAGCCGGTGGCGGGCCAGGTGTCGGTCGCGCCGGAGCCGGGCGCCTCGGAGCCGGGCGCGCACCTGTCAGGCCCGTCGGATCGGACCGTCGAGGACGGAGAGGGCCCGCGCGCCGCGGGGCGGTTCGCGGCGGTGGTCGGTGGCGCGGGCGACCGCCTGGAGAGCGCCGCCGCGGCCGTCGAGGCAGCAGTCGGGGCGACGGTTCGCCGCTTCAGCGAGCGGCCGGGCGCCCGCGTTCGCCGCGTCCGCCGCCTCGGCCGGATCCCCCTCCCCTACCTCCTCGACGTCCATCCCGATGCGGCAAGCCGGACGCGTCGGGCGCTGGGCGTGCGGACGATCGATGTCGCGGATGTCGCCGGGACCGCGGTCGGCGGGGCCCAGCAGCGCGGGTCGGACTTCCTGCCGCTCGGCCCCTTCCGATCGCCGAACTGGAGCGGCCGCTGGCAGCGCCTCCGCCAGGCGGCCGACCGCCTCGCGGTGCTGCCGCCGATCGACGTGCTCGCCTACGACGGGAGCTACTGGGTCGAGGACGGTCACAACCGCGTGGCCCTCGCCCTGTATGGCGGCCAGGGCGCGATCGACGCCGACGTGACCGAGCTCGTCGACCCGGGCCGGCCACCGTCGGAGCCGGGCGAGTCGTTCGCCTCCTTCGGCGAGGACAGCCGGGAGCTCCGGGCGGCGGTCACCCGGCTGGCGCCGGATCGGGAGCCGGCGGGCAACAGGGAGCCCCAACCCGACCGCGGATCGGTCGCGGGATCGGAGCGGGAGCGATGATCACCCGCCTCGAGGTGCCGTGGCCGGACGGCCGGGCGTTCGCCGATCGCGACGGCCGCCCGATCCGCTTCCTCGTCGCGTCCGACCTCGCCGAGCCCGCCCTCCGCTTTGCGGTCAACCGGGAGGCCGTCGGCCGCCTCGACGGGATCATCGGCTGCGGCGACCTCGAGCCCGAGTGGCTGGCATTCCTGGCCGACGCGTTCAACACGCCGCTCGTCTACGTTCGGGGCAACCACGACCACGGCGGCGGATGGGTGGAGGGACCCCAGGTCGCCCCCGCCTGGCTCGAGCCGGGCCGGATCGACCGGTTGGCGGGGATCCCGATCGTCGGGCTGGAGTGGCCCGGTGTCGGTGAGCCCGACAACCGCCGCCGCCCGTGGCGCGCCTGGCGCCAGACGCTCCGCGTCGCGCGGAGGCTGATCGCCGCACACCTCTGGGGCCGGCCGGTTCTCGTGATCAGCCACGTCCCGCCGGCCGGCGTCGGCGACGCCCCAGGCGACCGGTACCACGTCGGGTTCGGCGCCTATCGCTGGCTGCTCGACCGCCTGGCGCCACCGCTGTGGCTGCACGGCCACACGACGACGGCCTCGGTCGAGCGGCTCGTCGAGCGGTCCGGGCAGAGTGTCGTCGCCAATGCGACGGGCGCGCTGCTGGTCGAGCTGACGGGCCCGGTCGGACACGGCACGGCCTGATCGGAGGCCCGGGCGGCGCGGCCGTGGCGGCCCGGCGGCGGCCGTGGCGGGGCCTGGGCGGTTGCGGCTCCGGCGGCGCGGCGTCGGATTCCCGGCGTGCGGGCGACGCTCGCCCGGTAACCCGCGGCGACGGCCGGATTCTCGGCATTCCGGCGACGCTCGCCCGGTAACCCGCGGCGACGGCCGGATTCTCGGCATGCGGGCGACGCTCGCCCGGCAACGGGTGCGCGGGGCAGGCCGATCGCCGTCGCTGAGCGTGAACGGGCCGAGGCGAAGGCTGGCCCGACCGTGGAACGGGCGAGGCTCGCCCGGATGCCAGAAATCTAGGCCGGCAGGGCTCGGCCCGCGCGGCCCCGGTTCAGCGAATGGCGGCCGGAGCTCCCTGGTCGGCGGGGCCGGTGCTGATGACGACCAGCGGCCCGCCTGCGGTCAGGGCGGCGAGCGCGACGAGAACGGCGGCGGCGGCGAGCGTCCGCGGGCGCCGGATCCGGCGTCCCTCGCGGACGCGGACCGGGGTCCGCAACGGCGTCATCGTGGCCAGGCGGCGAGTGGCGAACAAGGTGGGCTCTCGGTGCTGGTGGGCGCCCGACGGGAGCGGGCCTGAACGGATCATGTGGCGCGGGCGCTGCGAGACGCATCGTCCGTATGGGTGAGGCCGCCCGGTACGTCCGATTGGCGCGCCGGTCCCGGGCGGTCGTCGCGTCGCGGACCCTCGCGCGGGCGCGGCCCGTCACGACGAGGCGTCAGCTCCGGCGGATGCCGACCGCCCGCTCGTACAGGGCGGCGTAGCGCGGCGCCGAGCCCCGGTCCCAGTCGAAGTCGACGGCCATCCCGCGGGCCACGAGCCCGGCCCACGGCGGACCCCCGGCGGTGCGCATGGCCAGCGCCGCCTCGCACGCCTCGGCGAGGGCGTCCGGCGTCGCCGCGTCGAAGGCGAACCCGGTCCCCTCCCCCGGCCGGGTGCGCTCGTCGACGACGCTGTCGGCGAGGCCGCCCGTCCGCCGGACGATCGGCGGCGTCCCGTAGCGGAGCGAGATCATCTGACCGGTCCCGCACGGCTCGAACCGCGAGGGCATCAGGAAGAAGTCGGCGCCGCCGTAGATCCGGCGGGCCATCGCCCGGTCGAACCGCTCGATGAGCGCGACCCGGGTCGGGTCGGCCGCGGCCATCGCCCGCAACCCGGCCGCGAGCTGCGGATCGCCCGAGCCCTGGACGACAATCCGGGCACCGGCCGCCAGGAGGCGCGGCGCCGCGTCGTGGACGAGGTCGAAGCCCTTCTGGGGATCGAGCCGGCCGATCATCCCGAGCACGGCCGACGCCTGATCGTCCGGATCGAACCCGAGGCGGGCGAGGAGGTCGGCCCGGCAGGCCGCCTTTCCGCCGAGGTCGGCGGCCGAGTAGGTCGCCGCGAGATCCGCGTCCGTGGCGGGATCCCAGACGACGGTGTCGAGGCCGTTGAGGATCCCGACGAACCGGTCGCCCTTGGCGGCGAGCGCATCGGCCAGTCCGAAGCCGCCCTCGGCCGTGAGCGCCTCGCGGGCGAACCCGGGCGAGACCGTGTTCGCCACCTCGGCCCGGACGATCGCCTCGCGGATCAGGTCGACGCCGTCGGCCTCGGGCGGGAGGACGCCGCCGCCGGGCACGAGCCCCAGCTGGCCGAGCTCGTCGCGCCCGGTCCAGCCATGGTAGGCGAGGTTGTGGAGCGTGACGACGACCGCCGCCCGGCCGATGACGGGGTCGTCGGCGAGCCAGGCGTCGCGCTGGATCGCGGCCGGCCCGCCGTGCCAGTCATGGAGGTGGATCACGTCGACCGGCCGGTCCGGCTCGGTCCGCAGCGTCTCCAGCGCGGCCCGGCAGAAGAGCCCGAACCGCCAGGGGTTGTCCGCGAAGTCGCCGCCGCCCGGCGGCCCGTACATCCCGTCTCGGTCGAACGCGGGCGGATGGTCGACGAGCCGGAGCCGGTAGCCGTCGGCGACGACGTCGACGATCGCGAGCTCGGTCGTCCCGCCCGGAGCCTGCGGATCGGGGACCCGGAGGGTCCGGCTCCCGACGATCGCGTCCGGGGCCACCGGGACGGATCGATAGCGCGGGAGGAAGACCTCGACGTCGCCGGAGGTCGCGCCGGAAACGCGGCGAAGCGCCCGGGCGAGGGCGTCGACGACGTCGCCGAGCCCGCCGGTCTTGGCCCAGGGCTCGCACTCGGCGGCGATCATCGCGATCCGGAGCGGCATCCGTCCATCGTAGTCGGCTGCGGCGGGCCGGCGTGCCGCCCGATGGGACGGCATCCCGGCCGCGGCCCCTGCCACGCGGAGCGTCGAGCGCCGACGACGACTAAACCGGTTCACGCGCGCCGCCCAGCGGCTATCATGCGGACTCATGCCGACGCGCGTCATCGTGCCCACGATCCCGGGCGCCTCGTTCCGCCTCCCCCCGCAGCTCGAGGGCCTCCGGGCACTCGCCTACAACCTGTACTGGGCCTGGCATCCGCGGACCCGGGTGATCTGGAGCCGGATCGACCGCGAGGTCTGGACCCGCCACCGCAACCCGATCCCGGTCCTGGCCGGTCCGGTCGACTGGGGCCGCCTCCTCGACGACACGAGCTTCATGGCCGAGGTCCGTGACGTCCTCCGCGACTTCGATCGCTACCTGGAGAACGGATCGGACCGCTGGTACGTCCGCCACCACGCCCACGAGCTGCCGGGGCCCGTCGCCTACTTCTGCGCCGAGTACGGGCTGTACGAGTCGCTCGGGATCTATTCGGGCGGCCTCGGCGTGCTCGCCGGCGACCACATGAAGACGACCTCCGACATGTCGCTGCCCTTCGTCGGGGTCGGGCTGATGTACCGCCGCGGCTACTTCCACCAGACGATCGACGCCGACGGTCACCAGGAGCACGCCTATCCCGACTACGACCTGACGCGGCTGCCGGTCGGGCGGGTCCAGGGCCGCGACGGCGAGCCGCTCACGGTCAGCGTGGCGCTGCCCGGTCGCGACGTCCAGATCGCGGTCTGGGCCGTCCAGGTCGGGCGGACCCCGGTCCTCCTGCTCGACACGGACATCCCCGAGAACGGCGACGCCGACCGCCCGATCACCCACATCCTCTACGTCCGCGGCCGCGAGATGCGCCTCCACCAGGAGCTCGTCCTGGGCGTCGGCGGGGTCCGCGTCCTGCGCGCCCTCGGCATCGAGCCCGCCGTCTGGCACCTCAACGAGGGCCACTCCGCCTTCCTCCTCGCCGAGCGGGCGCGGGAGTACGTCGCCGCCGGCGAGGGGGTCGAGACGGCCCTCGAGCGCGTCGCGCGCGACAGCGTCTTCACGATCCACACCCCGGTGTCCGCGGGCAACGAGCGGTTCGCCGCCGATCTCGTCCGGCGGGTGGCGGGGCCGCTCCTCGACGGCGACGGCCGGCCGCAGACCGGTGGCGTCCCGATCGATCGGGTCCTCGAGATCGGCCTGGGACCCGAGGCCGATCGCTCGGTATTCGACATGACCGGCTTCTCGCTCCGCCTGACGAACGATGCGAACGCAGTGAGCCAGCTCCACGCCCGGACGGCGAACGCGACGTGGTCGGACATCTCGCCGCACCCGATCCTCGGCATCACGAACGGGATCCACGTGCCCTCGTGGATGGGCCACGCGATGGAGGGAACGCTCCATCGCGAGCTCGGCGCCGATCTCGACGACCTCGACGAGGAGAGCGACGTGGGGCCGTTCTGGACGCAGCTCGCCCAGATCCCGACCGCCGAGCTCTGGGCGACCCACCAGCGCGAGAAGCTCGAGCTCGCGATCTTCGCCCGGCGCCGCCTGCGCAACCAGTTCGCCCGCCTCGGCGAGGCCCCCGGCGTCCTCGACGACCTCGAGTCCGCGCTCGACCCGGACATCCTCACGATCGGCTTCGCCCGGCGCTTCGCGACGTACAAGCGGGCCGGGCTCGTCTTCTCCGACCTGGACCGCCTGGCGAGGATCCTGTGGCACGAGGAGCGGCCGGTCCAGATCGTGTTCGCCGGCAAGGCCCATCCGGCCGACCGCCCGGGCCAGCAGGTCATCCAGGAGATCTTCGCCCGGTCGCGCTCGGAGCGGCTCCGCGGCCGGGTCTTCATCCTCGAGGACTACGACATCCGGATCGGGCGCTACCTCGTGGCCGGCGTGGACGTCTGGCTGAACAACCCGCGCCGGCCGCTCGAGGCGTCGGGGACGAGCGGGATGAAGGCGGCGATGAACGGCGGGGTGAACGTCAGCGTCCTCGACGGCTGGTGGGACGAGGGCTGGAGCGGCGACAACGGCTGGGCGATCGGCGGGCGTGAGACCAACCCCGACGAGGGGGCCCAGGACTGGTCCGACGCCCAGGACCTCTACCGGCTCCTCGAGGACGAGATCGTGCCGCGCTACTACGAGCGCGACGCGGATGGCCTGCCGGCGGCCTGGGTCGACACGATGCGCCGCTCGATGGCCTCGACCCTGTGGCGCTTCTCGACGACGCGGATGCTCCACGACTACGTCGAGTTGATGTACCTGCCGGCCGCCACCCTCGCCCGCGAGGCGGCCGCGGCGGCTGCCGAGGAGGCCGCCGAGGTGCGCGCCGCCAACCGCTCCGCGACCGTCGCCAACCAGGGCGGCTGAGCGGGCGCCCACGGGTTCCCTGTCCGGCATGGCCGCGCGGGGCTTACTCCTCCGCGGGGGCGTGGATCAGGTCGTCGCGCATCTTCCCGCAGCCCGGAACGGCGCAACCGCGGGTCCGGTCGACGGCGCCCGGCCCCGCCAGGTTGGGGCCGCCGCCGTAGATCGCGGCGACCTCGCCGAGCCCGCCGCCCTGCTTGGAGCGATAGGGGTGCGGGTGGCCGGGATCAACGCTCGGCTCCGCTCGCCTCTGCCATGGAAGTCGCATGCGTCGTCCCCAACCAAGCGTGCGCCGGATGGCGCGGCTGCGGAAGCGTCCGCGCCGCGCGCCGCTCCGTCAAGCCGCGGGTGCGGGTGCGGTTGCCGGACCGAGGCGATCCCTCCCCAGATCAGGCGAGGACGAGTGCCCCCTGGGCCGGCAGCTCGACCGTCCCCCCGTCGATGACCCGGCCGGCCGGCACGCCCGGCAGGGCGACCGGCGCCAGCCCCGCGACGAGGCCCGCGTCCACGTCGAGCCGGGCCGGCTCGCGGCCGCTGTTCACGACGACGAGTGCCCGCTCCCCGTCGGCCTCGCGGGCAAGGGCGATCGCCTGCCCGCCCGCCGCCGCGATCGCGACAGTCCCGCGGCGGAGCGCTGGGCGGTCCCGCCGGGCGTGGACCGCGGCGCGCACGAATGCCCGCGTCTCGAGCGCGGCCAGGTCCGGGGCGACCGGATAGCCGCGCCGGCAGTCCGGATCGGGGCCGCCCTCCATCGCGAGCTCGTCGCCGTAGTAGATCGACGGCGTCCCCGGCAGGACGAGCTGGAGCAGCGTCGCGATGCGCAGCGCGGCGACGTCCCCGGCGAGGACCGTCCGGGGCCGCGGCGCGTCGTGGCTGCCGATCAGGTTGAACTGGACGGCGGTCGTCGCCGGGTCGTGGATCGACAGCAGGTGCCGGAGCCGGTCTCCGAACGCCGGTCCGTCGATCGGGTGGAGGAACCGGTGGTAGTCGGCCTGGCCGTCGATCGCGGCCTGATCCACCCGGCCGGCGCTGGCGAAGCCGAGGATCGCCAGACCCAGCGGGTAGTTCATCAGGGCGTCGAACCGCTCGCCCGTCAGCCACTCCGGCGACTCGGTCCAGATCTCGCCGACGAGGTAGGCGTCGGGGCGGACGGCCCGGACGCGCCGGCGGAACTCCGGCCAGAAGGACTCGTCCTCGATCTCGGCCGGGACGTCCAGCCGCCAGCCGTCGATCCCGAAGCGCAGCCAGTGCTCGGCGACGCCGAACAGGAACTCGCGCATCGGGCCGTGCTGGACGCGGAGCTTGGGCAGCGATGGGAAGTTCCACCACGCCCGGTAGCCGGCGCGGAGGTGGTGGCCCTCGGGATCGCCGGACGGATACGGGTCGATGCCGCGCCGGCCGTCGAGGACGTCCGGATCGAGGTAGAACCACTCGCGATAGGGCGACGCCGCCCCCGACTCGATCACGTGCTGGAACGGGAAGAAGCCGCGCCCGGCGTGGTTGAACACGCCGTCGAGGATCACCCGGATCCCGCGAGTGTGAGCCTCGTCGAGGAGCGTCCGGAGCGCCGCCGTCCCACCGAGGAGCGGGTCGACCGAGAAGTAGTCCGCGGTGTTGTAGCGGTGATTCGAGGCGGCCGTGAAGACCGGGTTGAGGTAGAGCCCGCTGATCCCGAGATCGGCCAGGTCGTCGAGACGGTCGACGACCCCGTAGAGATCGCCGCCCTTGAAGCCGTGGTGCGTCGGCGGCGATTCCCACGGCTCGAACGCCCCCGGCGCCGTGACCCGCCCGCTTCGCGCGAAGCGGTCGGCGAATACCTGGTAGAACACGCTGTCGGCCGCCCAGGCCGGGACGTCGACGGGCATGTGGTTCAGCCTCCCAGCTCGATGATCGTCAGGCTCCGCGGCGGGAGCGTCGCGAGGGGCGTCCAGCCCCGGGTCCCGCCGGCCGCGTCGACAGCGGGCGCGGTCACCGCGATGGCGGCCGGATCGGACGCGCTCGTCTGGTAGATCGCCCGCGCCGTGCCGGCGCACAGCGGGCCGTCCTCGAGGTCCAGCGCCGGAGCCGTCACCGCCGTGTCCGACAGGTTGGCGACGATCGCGAGGCGCTCGCCGGGGACGGCCCGGACGATCGCCGAGACCGCCGGATCGGAGGCCGTCAACCGGACGACCTCGCCTGCCCGCAGGGCCGGGTGCCGCTCATGGAGCCGGATCAGGTCGCGGTACTCGCTCAGCAGGGAGGTCGGGTCGGCGGCCTGGTCGGCGACGTTGCGGTCCTCCCAGCCGGCCACGAGGGGCTCCCAGGGCGTCCCGGTCGTGAACCCTGCGGCAGGCCCGTCGCCGGTCCAGGCCAGAGGGGTCCGGATGTCCTCGTCGGGCTTCTCGCCGGTGAGCCCGATCTCCTCGCCGTAGTAAAGGAACGGGGTCGGCCCATCGGTCAGGAGGAGACCCGCCGCGAGGCGGAGCGACGCCGGGTCCTCGCGGAGCTGGCTCGCGATCCGCGCCTGGTCGTGGTTCGTCAGGAAGTCGGCCCCCTCGCCCGGCCCGAACAGCGCGGCGTCCTCGTCGAAGGCGCTCGTCAGCGGCCCGGCGTCGCCGCGCCGGATCGAGTCGATCGTGGCCTGGGCCAGGCCGAAGTCGAAGGCCAGATCGACATCCTCCGGCACGTACGGCGCGACGGCCTGGGCCAGGTCGTAGACCTCGCCGACGAGCAGCGCGTTCGGCGCGGTGTCGTGGATCGCGTCGCGGAAGGCCTGGAGCCAGGCATGCGTCTCGGGCGTGTTGACCTGCGTCCGGCCGTCCTCGATCAGGTGCTTGATCGCGTCGAGCCGGAACCCGTCGAAGCCGACCGTCGTGAGCCAGTACCGGGCGACCGCCTCCATCTCGGCGGTGACCGCCGGGTTGCGCAGGTTGAGGTCGGGCAGGCCGGCCCCGAACTGGCCGTAGTACCAGCGATCGCCGGCGGGATGCCACACGGTCTGGCCGTCCGGGCCGCCGTAGCCGGGGTTCGTTGCCGACCAGATGTACCAGTCGTCGTGACCGGTGCCGGCCAGCGAGTCGGCGAACCAGGGGTGCTGGTCCGAGGTGTGGTTCAGCACGAGGTCGCTGATCACAGCGATCCCCCGGTCGTGGGCCGCGGCGACCAGCGCCTGGAGGTCGGCGAGGCTGCCGTAGTCGGGCTCGACCGCTCGCTCGTCCGAGACGTCGTAGCCGTGGTAGCTCGGCGATTTCGCGATCGGCATCAGCCAGATGCCCTCGATCCCGAGGTCGGTCGTCGTCGCCGGGTCGCCGTCGTTGAGGTCGTCGAGATGGGCGGTCAGGCCGCGCAGGTCGCCGATCCCGTCGCCATCCGAATCGGCGAAGCTCCGGACGAACACCTCGTAGAACACCCGGCCGCGCCACCAGCCCGGCTGGCCGAGGGCGGCCGGCGCGGCGAGCGCGGCGAGCTCGGCGGCCGGCGGCGACGACGGGCAGGCGGGTCCGCCGCCGCCCGACGAGCTGCTCGGCGCCGACGAGACGGTCGACCCGGCTCCGGTCGGTCCGGCGCTTGCGGGAAGCGGGGACCCGGTCGATCCGGAGCACGCGGCGGCGAGGAGGCAGACGGCGAGCGCCGCGAGCCCGCCGTGGCGGCCGAGTCGCCGCGGCGTCGCGCTCGGCTGCGGAGCGGTCAGCGGCGGGCGGCGACCTCCGAGTCGATCGAGCGCGTGCCGAGGTCGACGATCTCCGGCGGCTCGGTCGTCCCGACCGGCGCCATCGAGGTGGTCGACGCGCCGGGTGCGACGCGGTTCGAGCCGCCGGTCGCCGACCACGGGCTCGTCGTCGCGCGCGGCGATTCGGCTGCCAGCCGCCCCGGACCGGCGGCGCCCCACGACTTCATCCCGGACACGAGCGTCGAGACGGCCATGTCGCGGAGGCCGACGATCGCCCGGTCCATCGCCCGCAGGATCAGCCCGAAGACCGTCAGCGCCCCGATGAGGACCGTTGCCGCCACGACGGCCCCGGTCGGCAGGAACGGGAAGGGCATCTCGGGTCCCCAATGCGGCGGCCGGGCGTGCCGGTTCGGGCGCACCCACGGCCGTCGCGTCGATCATGGGTCCCGCCGCCCGATCCGTCGAGAGCCGAACGTCACGGCCGAGGCCGTTGAGCGCCCTTCCGGCGCGCCAGGCGGCGGACCCAGGCGCGACGCCACCCGGGCCGCGATGCGGATCGCGGAGCAGCAGGGCTCAGCCCTTGACGCCGCCGACCGCGAGGCCGCCGACGATGTACTTCTGGAAGAAGAAGAAGACGATCGACACGGGCGCCGCGAACAGGATCGAGAACGCGGCGAAGTCCGACCACGGCGTCTGGCCGAAGGCGCCGACCATCTTGTTGAGGGCCAGCGACAGGGTGAAGCCCTGGGTCGGGTCGTTGAGGAAGATCGAGACGAAGTAGAACTCGGTCCAGCCGGCGACGAAGCCGAGGAACCCGGTCACCGCGAGGGCCGGCGTGGCGAGCGGCAGGACGATCTTGAAGAACGTCTGGTTGCGGGTGCAGCCGTCGACCGCCGCCGCCTCCTCGAGCTCCTTGGGGATCGTGTCGAGATAGCCCTTGAGGTTCCAGATCGCGAACGGAAGCGTCCCCGAGACGACGGCCAGGCCGACCCCGATCAGCGAGGTCCGGAGCGCGACGTGGCCGAGGATCGGCAGGTCCAGCTTCATCCCGTTGAGCATGATGAACAGCGGCGCGATCGTCGCCACCGCCGGCAGCATCAGCACGCCGAGGATCGACGATCATCAGCACCTCCCGGCCGCGGAACCGAAGGCGCGAGAACGCGTAGGCGGCCAGGACGCCGATCAGGACGGAGAAGAGCGCCACGAAGCTCGCCGCGAGCAGGAAGCTGTTGCGGGCGAGCTCGAGGAGGCCGATCTCGTCGGTCGTCGGCTGGGCGATCACCCGGGCGAACGCGTCGAGCGACGCCCCGGGCGGGATCAGGCTGTCGGGCCGCGACAGGTTCCGCGGGTCGAGCGCCAGCGAGAAGATCCACAGGATCGGGAACAGGACGGTTGCGGTGATCACCAGGCAGAGTGCCTGGAGAGGAGCTGGTTGCCGAGCGACAGGCCGGCCGCGCGGCGATCGCCCGCCGAGGCGGACCCGGCTGCCTCGGGCGCGGCGTCGGTGGTCGTCAGCGGCGGGGTCGGGAATGACGTCGGTCTGGGCCATCGGGTCTACTCCGCGTAGCTGGCGGTTGCCCGCGCCAGCCGGTTGGTGACGAGGGTGATCGCCGAGCAGCAGGAAGAAGAGGATGACGGAGAACGCCGCCGCGACGCCGTACAGCTGGAAGTCGTTGACCAGCTTGTAGGCCTCGGTGACGAACAGCTCGGTCCGCCCGAACGGGCCGCCGCCCGACATGAAGAACGACAGGTAGAAGAGGTTGAAGGTCACGACGAAGCCGTAGATCGCGTACGGCAGCATCGCCGGCCGGAGGAACGGCAGGGTCACGACCCTGAACCGCTGCCAGGCGTTGGCGCCGTCCATCTCGGCCGCCTCGTACAGGTCCGGCGGCACGCTCTGGAGCGCGCCGGTGGCGACGACCGAGTTGAGCGGCCAGCCGAGCCACGTGTTCGCCGTCAGCAGCGCGAAGTAGGCGAGCGGCAGCGGGATGAACGAGATCGGGTCTTCGACCTGGCCGAGCCAGTCGATCCTGAAGGCGTCCGGCGGGATCTTGAAGAGGACGCCGATGCCCTGCGAGGATCAGGTTGATCGCGCCGTTGTCCTGGTCGAAGAGGTGGCGCCAGACCGTCGCCACGATGATCGGCGGGATGATGACGGGGAGGATGAACAGGGCCCGGTAGATCTGCTTGAAGCGCAGGCCGTTGACGTTCAGGAGGAGCGCGATCGCGACGCCGAGGACGACGTGGATGACCACGTTCGAGAACGCCCAGAAGAGGTTGAAGAAGAGCAGCCGCAGGAACTCGAAGTTCGGGATGTTCAGCTTGCTCTGGATGATCTGGATGTAGTTGTCCAGCCCGACCAGGTTCGGCGCGACCTTGCCGCTGAGGTTCTTCAGCTGGAAGTCGGTGAACGACATCCAGGTCTGGAAGAGCAAGCGGGTAGAAGGTGATGACGCCCATGACGAGGAACGCCGGCAGGAGGTAGAGCATCGCCGTCCGCGTGTCCGGCGTGAAGCGACGCCGGCGGCGGGTCTGCGGCAGCGACAGCGCTGGGGCGGTCATGACCGGATCCTCGTTGCGGCCAGGGGTCGAGGGGGCAAGCGGGATGCTCCGCGATGATCGCACGTCGCGGAGCGGTGCGATGGGCCGTTGCCCGGGCGCCGGCGGAGCCGGTCGCCCGGGCGAGCCCGGTCGCGATTACTTCTTGTTGGCCGTGTTCATCGCCGCGCACGCGTCGGTGGCCGCCTTGGTCGGGTCCTCGCTCTTCTGGATGACGAGGTTCAGGGCGTTGTCGAAGTTGCCCCAGAAGTTGTCGAGCTCCGGCGACCTGCGGGCGGGGGAACCCCGTCGCGACCGCCTCGGCGAACTTCTGCGTGATCGGGTCGGTGATCTGGATCGTCTTGTCGGCCGGGATGTGGCCGGCGGTGTCGACGAAGACCTGCTCGTTCTCGGGCTTGACCATCTCGAGGGCGAAGTTGACCGCGAGCTGGGGATCCTTGGCGTTGGTGTTGATGTACCAGCCGTCGACGCCGGTCAGCGGCGGCGGCGGCGCCCTTCGGGCCGGCCGGGATCGGCGCGACCGCGAGGTTGTCCTTGAGGGCGTCCTTGTAGCCGCCCGAGGCCCACGGCCCGTCGACGATGAGGTCGATCTTGCCGGACTTGAAGTCGCTGGCGAGGTCGTCGTACTTGTCGTACCACTTGGCGCCTGCGGTCTGGAGATCCTGGAAGTACTTGTAGGCATCGGCGACGCCGGTGGTGTCGGCGACGCACTTGCCGCTGTCATCCATGAGCTTGCCGCCGAAGGCCGCCCACCAGCCGAAGCTGTGGTACGAGCTGTGGGCGTCGAAGCCGGCCTTGATCGTGCCGTCCTTGACGCCGGCCAGAAGCGCGTCCGTCGTCGCCGGCGGGGTCGCGATCTTCGACTTGTCGTAGTACATGGCGACGGCCTTGAGGGACTCGGGGACCATGTACAGCTTGCCGTCGACCTTGCTGCCGTCGATCGACACCTGGGAGTCGTTCGCCAGCTTGCCGTCGAGCATCGAGGTGACGTCGAGGAACAGCCCGGCACGGGCTTCCTTGCCGAGGCTGTCGTTCGGGGCGATGAAGAGGTCCGGCCCGCCGCCGCTGGCGGCCTCGAGCTCGAACTTCTTGAACAGGTCGTCGAACTTGATGTCCTGGATCGTCAGCTTGAGATCCGGGTTGGCGGCCTTGATCTTGTCGGTGACGGTCTTGAGGGCGCTCGCCTCGGTCCCGGCGCCGGAGCCGTAGGAGTGCCAGATCGTCAGCTCGCCGCTGAGGGCGGCGGGAGCCGTCGACTCACCGGTGCTGGGAGCCGGCTGGCTCGGGGCCGTGCCGGAGCTCGACGGGGTCGGCGTCGCCCCGCTCGAGCAGGCGCCGACCACGATGGCCAGGGCGCCGAGGGCGCTGAGCGCCCGAAGTCGTGTGTTCATGTGCTGTGGATCTCCTCCTGAAGTTGATGGATGGCCGGCCGGGCCGGCCCGTTGTCGCCGTCGTGAGCGGCGAATGCCTTCGTTCGATCGCGCCTGCGACCGGCGGTCGGTTCCGCGACTCGTCAGGCTGACTTCGGTCTGCCCGCCGTCACCTCCCTGCCTGCCTGCGACGCGGGTCCGGTCGAGGACCGGACGACGAGTCGCGTCTCCAGCCGGCGGTGGACGGGGGCGGAATGCCCGCCCTCCATCACCGACAACAGCAGCCGGACGGCCGCCTCGCCCTTGCCCCGGACGGGCTGGTGGACGGTCGTCAGGGGTGGATCGGTCGATGCGGCCAGGTCGACATCGTCGAAGCCGACGACGCTGACCTCGCCGGGGACCGATCGCCCCCGCTGGTGGATCGCGCGGATGGCGCCGATCGCCATCGCGTCGCTCATGGCCAGGACCGCGGTCGGCCGGCGACCGGTGTCCCAGAGGCGATCGAAGGCCTCGATCCCGCCGGCGATGCTGGCGGAGCCGACGGCGATCGCATCCGTCGGCAGGTCGATCCCCGCGGCCGCGAGGGTCTCGCGATAGCCGCGCAGGCGGCGCTCGACGACGCCGTGGCCGTCGATCGCGGCCGACCGCGGACCGTCGATCGCGAGGACCGCCACGTCGCGGTGGCCAAGCTCGACGACGTGGCCGGCGGCAAGCCGGGCGCCGCCTTCGTCGTCGACGTCGACCGAGGCCGACTCGCCGGTCGTCGCCGAATCGACGAGCACCATCGGCAGGCCGGCCCGGCGGATCTCGTCGATCTCCGGATGGTCGTCGGTCAGGCCGATGGCGACGACCCCGTCGACGGTCGCGCGCTGGATCGCTCGCGACAGGGAGCCGAGGAGGGGCGAGATGAAGTGGAGGCCGTAGCCGCGCTCCTCGGAGACGGCGGCGATGCCCGCGCTGAACGCCCCGAAGAACGGGTTCGTGAAGATCACCGACAGGTCCTGCGGAGTCAGGATCCCGATCGAGCCGGTCCGCCGCTGGGTCAGCATCCGGGCGACCGGATCGGGCCGGTAGCCGAGCTCGTTGGCGATGCCGAGGATCCGCGAGGCCGTGGCGGTGTTCAGCCGGTCGGGGTTGTTGAACGCGAACGAGACGGCCGTCTTCGAGACGCCCGCTCGCTCCGCCACGTCCGCGATCGTCACTCGCCGGGCGACCTGCTCCAAGCCTCTCCTCCTCGGGCCCGGGCCACTCGCCGTCCGTCCGGTCGCCGCCCCATCCGACGTTGCGGTCGATGGTTGCGGGATGTGTATCATTGGACGGCAAAACCGGTTTAGCAAACCGGTTTACGGACCCTAGCAGAGTCGCCGTCGCGACGTCAATGGCCCGCGGCCACAATGTTCCGGGCAACCGGAACCGTTCGCGGCGGGCCCCCGGCCGCCACGGCCGCGCCATCGGACCGCCACCTTCGAGGAGATCGCGTGACTCGCCGGATCGCGCTGGCCCTGACCCTCCATAACCACCAGCCGGTGGGCAACTTCGGCTGGGTCATCGCCGAGACGTACGAGCGCGCCTACCTGCCGATGGTCGAGGCCCTCGAGCGCCACCCCGGCGTCCGGGTCGCCCTCCACTACACCGGCCCCCTCCTCGCCTGGCTCCGGACGGAGCGGCCCGATTTCGTGACCCGCCTCGCCGAGCTCGCGGAGCGCGACCAGATCGAGATCGTCGGCGGCGGCTGGTACGAGCCGGTCCTCGCCGCCCTGCCCGAGCGCGATCGGGTCGGCCAGCTGGCGCGGATGGCCGACGAGCTCGAGGCGACGTTCGGGCGCCGGCCACGCGGGGCGTGGCTCGCCGAGCGGGTCTGGGAGCCCGACCTGCCGACGGCCCTCGTCTCGGCCGGCTACGACTGGACCGTCCTCGACGACGCCCACTTCCGGGCGGCGGCCATCCCCGAGGACGACCTGTGGGGCTCCTACACGACCGACGACCAGGGCAAGGTCCTGACCGTCTTCGGCACCGAGCAGGGCCTCCGCTACCGGATCCCGTTCGCCGATGTCGAGGACGTGATCGGCTACCTCCGCGACCACGCGACCGAGGACGGCGAGCGGCTCGGCACGATGGGCGACGACGGCGAGAAGTTCGGGGCGTGGCCCACGACCTGGGACCACTGCTGGGGACCCGGCCGCTGGGTCGAGCGCTTCTTCGACGCCCTCGACGCCAACGCCGACTGGCTGACGACGATGCCGCCGTCGGACTGGACCCTCGGTCACCGCCCGGTCGGCCGGGTCTATCTCCCGACCGGCTCCTACGCCGAGATGGGCGAGTGGGCCCTGCCGGCCGACGAGGGCCTGGCCTTCGGCTCGGCCCTTCGCCGGGCCCGCGCCGAGCACCGGCCCGAGGCCCGCTGGCTGCGCGGCGCGATCTGGCGCAACTTCCAGGTCCGCTATCGCGAGATCAACGACATCCACAAGCAGATGCTCGCGGTCAGCGACCTCGTCGACGGGATGGCCCGCGGCGAGGCCCACGCGACCGCCCTCGACCACCTCTTCGCCGGCCAGTCGAACGACTGCTACTGGCACGGCCTGTTCGGCGGGATCTACCTGCCCGACCTGCGCGTCGCGGCCCTGTCCCGGCTGATCGCCGCCGAGGACCTGGCCGTCGGCGGCGCCGCGCCGAGCGGGATCCGGCGCGACGTCGATCTCGACGACCGCGAGGAGGTCGTCCTCGCCGGTTCCGGCCAGTTCGTGACCGTCAAGCTGGAGGAGGGCGGCGGGATCGCCCGCTGGGACCTCCGGGCGGCCGCCCACCCGCTCGCCGCGGTGATGCGCCGCCGGCCGGAGGCGTACCACGAGACGCTCCGCCGCCACGAGCTCGGCATCGCGGCCGGGCACGACGCGGATGACGTCCACGTCGCGTCGGAGGGCGACCACGACGGCGCCGCATCGATCCACGACGTCGTCCGGGTCAAGCAGGCGGGCCTGCTCGCCCACCTGACCTACGACGCCTACGAGCGCCGCTCGGGCCTCGTCCGGATCCTGCCCCCGGACGCGACACCGGCTGACGCGGCGAGCGGCGCCGCCGCCGAGCTCGGCGACCTGCGCGACGGAGCCTGGTCGATCGTCGACCTCGACGAGGACCGCCTGGTCGCGCGCCGGAACGGGACCATCCGGGTGGGCGAGTGGCCGGTCCCGGTCGAGGCGACCCGGACGCTCGCCCTCGGCGGCGGCCGGCTGGACCCCCGCCTCGAGCTCGATCTCGAGCTCGTCCATCGCGGCGCGGTGGGCGATCCGCCGATCGACGCCCTGATCGCGGTCGAGTGGTCGACGATGCTCCTCGGCGGCGGCCACAACCCGTCGGCCTGGCTCGAGGTCGACGGCAGGCTGACGGCCCATGACGCCACCCGCGAGGCGTCCGGGATCACGCGCGTCGCCGCCGGCAACGACTTCCTCGGGATCGCCGTCGAGACGAGGACGGACCACTCGGTCGATGCCTGGATCGCCCCGATCGAGACGGTCTCGAACTCGGAGGCGGGCTTCGAGCTCGTCTATCAGGGCAGCGCCGCGCTCTTCGTCGAGCCGCTCCGGCTCCGGCCGGGCGAGCGCTGGACGCTCCGGATCGGACAGCAGGCGACGGTCGCCGCCGAGCGATCCGCCGGCGGCAGCACCGACGACGCGGACGGATCGGCAGGCGATGCGGGCGAGGCGGGCGACACGGTCGCGCCGGCGACCGCGGCCGGCGGGGCGGCCCACCCCGCGTGACACGCGGTCGTCTGGCGGTTCACGCCCACTTCTACCAGCCCTCCCGCCTCGACCCGTGGACCGGCCGGGTCCCGATCGAGCCGTCTGCTGCCCCGTTCCACGATTGGAACCAGCGGGTCGCGGGCGAGTGCTACCGGCCCAATGCCGAGCGCGGCAACCTGCGCCGGACCTCGTGGAACCTCGGTCCGACGCTCGGAGCGTGGCTCGCGGCCGAGGACCCCGCGACGCACGCCCGGTTCGTCGCGGACGGCGCGACCGCGATCGCCCAGCCCTACCACCACGCGATCCTGCCGCTGGCGTCCGCCGCGGACCGGCGGACCGAGATCGCCTGGGGCATCCGGGACTTCGAGCTGCGGTTCGGGCGGTCGCCGGCGGGCCTCTGGCTGCCGGAGACGGCCGTCGACATGGCGACGCTCCGCGAGGCGGCCCACCAGGGAATTGCCTACACGATCCTCGCGCCGTGGCAGGCGGCCGATTCCGGCGTCGACACGAGCCGGCCGCACCGCGTCGACCTCGGCGACGGCGCGAGCATCGTCGTCGTCTTCTACGACGCCGGCCTGTCGGCGGCGATCTCGTTCGAGCCGGAGGCGACGTCGGACGCCGACCGGTTCGGCCGCGAGCGGGTCGCGCCACGGCTGGCCGGCGTCCCCGGCGGGGCCGAGGCGCCGCTGGCCGTGATCGCCACCGACGGCGAGCTGTACGGCCACCACCAGCAGTTCCGCGACCTGTTCCTCGAGCGGCTGCTGAGCCCGGATCCGGCAGCCGCCGACCGCGGCTTCGACGTCGT
Source organism: uncultured Chloroflexia bacterium (assembly GCA_963710105.1). Classification (GTDB taxonomy): domain Bacteria; phylum Chloroflexota; class Limnocylindria; order Limnocylindrales; family CSP1-4; genus CF-46. Next base: position 296,143 of record CAVPYV010000001.1, on the reverse strand, counting down.
GACGCTCGACGCGGCCGTCGCCGAGACGGCCGATGCGCCGTTGCCCCCCGTCCGGATCCGGGACCGAACGTCGTGGAGCTGCCATCACGGCGTCGCCCGCTGGGGCGGCGAGTGCCCGGACGCCGAGGACGGCCGCTGGAAGGCGCCGCTCCGGGCCGCCTTCGATCGCCTCGCCGGCGCGATCGACGCGATCACCGCCGCCGCGCTCGGCGCCGCGGCCGGGTCCGCGGCGATCGGCAGGAGGCCGGGGCCGGGCCAGGTGGACGCGGAAGCCGCGCGGGACGACTACGTCGAGGTCGTCTCGGGCGCGGTCGCCGCCGATGCCTTCACCGCCGCGCGCTGGCCGGCAGCCGCGCCGGGCGACCGGGCGGCGATCCTCGAGCTCCTCGAGGCGCAGCGCTGGCGGCTGGCGATGTTCGCGAGCGACGGCTGGTTCTGGGACGACCCGATCCGGCCGGAGACCCGGCAGGTCCTGCGGGCCGCCGCCCGCGCCGTCCGCCTCGTCGACGGTGCCGCCGGAACGCGTCTCGAACGGCGCCTGGTCGACGACCTCGCGACCTTCAGCTCGCCGTCGCGCGGGATCGACGGCGCCGCGATCTATCGGATGGCCCTCGCCGACGTCGGGCAGCCGCCGCCCGCCGACTGACGCGGCGCGGCGCTCGTCCCGCGGCGGCGATGGGCGACATGTCCCGGGAATCCATCAGCCCGCGGCCTGCGCGCCGCGGGCTGATCGGGATGCCACCCGGGCGGGCGGCAGGGATGGGCGGGAGGAACGGGCCGCCGGGGCGGCCGGTCGGGCGGGTGTCTAGAAGATGCCCGTCGACCGGCCCGCCAGGCGGGGATCGACGAAGGTCGGGCGCGAGTCCACGCCCCACTGCTGGGCCGCGAGGCCGAGCAGCGCGGTGGCCGCGAAGATCGCGATGATGATCAGGTCCATGAGGGTCACCTGCGAGATTTGGTACAGTTCACTAGGCCAATTCGGATCGTACTTGGACTAGCACACTATGTCAACCGGTACGTCCGGCCCACCGGACGAGCCAATCGGATCGGTGCCGTCGGCCACGGATCTCGATGTCGAACGGGACTCCGATGTCCCGATCTCGACCCAGATCTACTGGCAGCTGGCGTACCAGATCGACTCCGGCAGGCTGCTGCCCGGAGCCCGGCTCGCCCCCGTCCGGGAGATGGGAGCCGCGCTCCGAGTGAACCCCAACACGATCCGCGCGGTCTACCGCCGCCTGGCCGACGCCGGGTACGTCACCAGTCGCCACGGCGCCGGGACACATGTCGCGGATCGGCCGCCCGAGCGGCGTGGCGCGGAGGCCCTCGCCGGGATCGTCTCGGAGATGCTCCGCCGGGCGGCCCAGGCCGGGTTCGGCGCGGATGAGGTGGCCGCGGCCGCGTTTGCCGCGGCGACCGAGCGGAAGCGGCCCGGCCCGAAGGTCCAGGTCCTGTTCGCCGAGTGCACCAACGCCGATGCGGGCTACGACGCCGCGCGCCTGGGCGACACGTTCCCCGATCTGATCGACGTCGAGGGCACCCTCCTCGACGACCTGCCCGATCGGATCCAGCGCTTCCACTACGACCTCGTCGCGACGACGACGTTCCACGCCGACGAGGCCCAGGCCCTCGTCCACGGCCGGGTCCCGGTGGTCGCGATGCTCGTCGGACCGGGCTACCTCGAGCTCGTCCACGAGATCGCCGGCCTCCGGCCCGGCTCGCGGGTCGGGCTGATCTGCGCCTCGGAGCGGGGCGCGGACAATATGGCCGAGACGCTCGCCCTGTCCGGCACGACCGGCGTGGAGCTGATCTCGGCGACGATGGACGACGAGCGCGAGCTCGACCTCGTCGACCGGACCGCCGACCTCATCCTCCTGTCACGCGAGGCGATCGCGAACGGCCTCGACCAGCGCTTCGCCCGATCGGAGCGAGTCCGTCGCTGGTCGTACGAGTTCGACCCGGCCGGGATCGAGCTCCTCCGTCGCTCGATCGAGCACGTCGACGCCATCCGCCGCCGCGAGGGCGTGGCCGTCGGCTGACCCATCCCGTCCGGGGCCGGTCCGGACGTGCCAGACTCGGCGGGACATGGAGCGAATCCCGTTCCGCGGCGACACCCTTGCCCGGCTCCGCCTCGACGCCGCCGACGTCGGGCCCGGGCCGCTCCCGCCGGCCTTCGCCCGGGCGATCGTCGGGCGGCTGAACGCGGAGCGCGAACCCGGCCGGCGGCAACCATTGCCGGGCGAGCTCCTCGCCCTGAGCCTGCTCCACGAGGCGGCCCACCTCGCGATCGTGGAGACCGCGCGGCGCCGTCCGGATGCGGCGATCGCGGCGGCGCTGCCGAGCGTCCGGGCCGACGTCGGGCGGCGCAGGACGGACGCCCTGCTCGGCGCGTTCGCCGCGGCGTTCCCCGGGGTCGACCGGCCGGCGCCCGCCCGCCTCGAGGACCTCCTCCTGGTCCACCTCGCGAACGACAATCCGGCGGCGGCCCCGCTTCGCGCCCTCGTCGACGAGCGCGGCCTCCCGGCGCCGAGCCTCGCCGCCGCGATCGAGGCGCTCGAGCGGCACCAGGCCGGGGTCGTCCTCGCCGGCGAGGACGGCGACGGCGACGGGATGTCGCTCCTCGACCTGCTCCGTGAGCCGGCCCGCCGGTCGCCCGACTCGCTCGTCGGCCAGCTTCGCTTCGTCCGCGAGCACTGGGGCTGGCTGCTCGGCGGCCGGCTCGACGAGCTCCTCGACCGGCTCGACATCGCGATCGGCGTCCTGGCCGAGGAGGAGCACGGGCTGCACGTCCGGTTCGGCGGTCCGGCCGGCGGAGGCGGCGGCGGCGGCGCGAGGCGCCGTCGTTCGTCGGGGCGGAGGTCGAGGCCGAGCGGTTCTCCGAGGACCAGGAGTGGATGCCCCGGCTCGTCCTCCTCGCGAAGAGCACCTACGTCTGGCTCGACCAGCTGTCGCGGCGCTACGGCCGCGAGATCCGGACCCTCGACGCGATCCCCGACGAGGAGCTGGCGGCGATCGCCCGGCGCGGGATCAGTGGCCTGTGGCTGATCGGGCTGTGGGAGCGCTCGAAGGCGTCGGAGCGGATCAAGCGCTGGCGCGGCAACGCCGACGCCGTCGCCTCCGCCTACTCGCTCGACGACTACCGGATCGCCGCCGACCTCGGCGGCGAGGACGCCCTGGGCGCGCTCCGGGCGCGTGCCTGGCAGCACGGGATCCGCCTGGCGAGCGACATGGTCCCGAACCACATGGGGATCGATTCGCGCTGGGTGATCGAGCATCCCGACCGGTTCATCGGCCTGGACGAGCCGCCGTTCCCGGCCTACCGCTTCGAGGGCCGCAACCTGGCCGACGACCCGCGGATCGAGATCCGGATCGAGGATCACTACTGGGACGACAGCGACGCCGCCGTCGTCTTCGAGCGGCGCGACGCCGCGACCGGCGAGCGGCGCTACCTCTACCACGGCAACGACGGGACGAGCTTCCCGTGGAACGACACGGCCCAGCTCGACTTCCTCCGGGCCGACGTCCGGGAGACGGTCATCCGGACGATCCTCGACGTCGCCCGGCGCTTCCCGGTCATCCGCTTCGACGCGGCGATGGTCCTCGCCAGGAAGCACGTCGAGCGGCTCTGGTACCCGGAGCCGGGCTCCGCGGGCGGCATCCCGTCGCGAGCCGAGCACGGGTCGATGTCGAAGGCCCGCTTCGACGAGCTGATGCCCGAGGAGTTCTGGCGCGAGGTCGTCGACCGGGTGGCCGCGGAGGCGCCGGACACGCTCCTCCTGGCGGAGGCGTTCTGGCTCCTCGAGGGCTACTTCGTCCGGACCCTCGGGATGCACCGCGTCTACAACAGCGCCTTCATGCACATGATCCGGGACGAGGACAACGCCGGCTACCGCAAGGTGATCCGCGACACGGTCGAGTTCGACCCGGCGATCCTGGGACGCTACGTCAACTTCCTCACGAACCCGGACGAGGAGACCGCGATCGAGCAGTTCGGGACCGGCGACAAGTACTTCGGCGCGGCGACGCTCCTGGCGACGCTCCCCGGGCTGCCGATGGTCGGCCACGGCCAGATCGAGGGGTTCACCGAGAAGTACGGGATGGAGTTCCAGCAGGCCCGCCTCGACGAGCAGCCGAACTCCGGGCTGATCGCCCACTTCGAAGCCCAGATCGTGCCGCTCCTCCGCGACCGGCGGCGGTTCGCGGGCTCGGCCGACTTCCGGCTGTTCGACGTCGTCGCCGACGACGGCTCGATCGTCGAGGACGTCTTCGCCTACTCGAACGGGCGCGGCGCCGACCGCTCCCTCGTCGTGTTCCACAACCGGTTCGGCGAGGTCGCCGGCTGGATCCGCGAGTCGGTGCCATTCGCGGTCAAGCAGGACGACGGCACGAAGACCACCCGCCGCGACCCCCTCGCTGCGGCTCTCGGCCTCGTGGGGCCGGCCGACGGCTGGCTGCGCTTCCGTGACCGCCGGTCGGGCCTCGAGGGACTGCGATCCGTCGGCGAGATTCGCGACCGCGGCCTCCTCGTCGAGCTCGGCGCCTACGAGTGCCGCGTCCTCGACGATCTTCGCGAGGTCGTCTCGACGGCCGAGGCGCCGTGGGCCGGGCTGGCGGCGGAGCTCGGCGGCCGCGGCGTGCCCTCGCTCGACGACGCCCTCGCCGACCACCGCCTGCGGCCGGTCCACGCCGCGGTCGGCCGGCTGCTCGTGGCGATGACGCCGGGAGATGTCGCGGCCCGCCGGGCCGAGCTGGCGGCGGCCGCCGGTCTCGAACCGCTGCCGCGTCCGGTTCGCCGGACCGGCACCACGCGTGCGCCCGCCGCGGCCGCGCGGGCCGCCGACGTCGATCCCGCCGCCCGGGCGGCGGTCCGGCTGCGGCCCCTCCCCCGCCGCGCCTTCGACGAGCTGCGGCTCTCGACCGCCCTCCGCGCGGCGGGCCTCGATCCTGCCGCCATCGAGCGGACCCGCGTCGCGCTCGAGCTGCCCCATCCGCGGACGACCGCCGACGCCGCCACCCTGGCCGCGGCGTGGCTGGCCGACCCCGACGTCCGGGCCTTCCTCCAGGTCCACGAGTGGGACGGCGTCGAGTGGCTCGTCCGCGAGCGGTGGCTCGCCCTCGTCCACCTCGCCGACGCGCTCGACCGGGCGACCGGCGCGACCCGCCGCTCGCCGGCGATCGGACGCCTCCTGCCGGCGGCGGAGGCAGCCCTCGATCGGGTCGACGCGATCGCGGCCGGGCTGGCCCCCCGGGCCGGCGGGCGGCGGGCGACCGCGCCCCGCCCGTTCAGGAACCGAGCATGAGCCGCCGCAGCAGGGGCATCGGCGGCGTGCCGTGGCTCATGCACGCCTCGAGGTGGGCCCGGTACGTGAACCCCGGCGTCTCGCCGTAGCCGCCGACGACCCGCGGCGTCGGCACGGTCTCCGGGCCGGCGGCTGCGCCGGCCGTCGCGGCCGCCCGCCGCCGAACCTCGTCCTCGAGGTCCCAGAACAGGGTCGACCCGACGAAGTAGGTCGAGAGCTGCGTCGACGACAGGCGCGCCCGGTTGTACTTCGCCCTCGCCGCGGCCTCCTCCTGGAAGCCGCCGTCGATCATCAGCCCGACGGCCTCGTCCTCGGTCATGCCGGCGGTGTGGATCCCGACGTCGATCATCGCGTTGACGACGGCCCGCAGGTAGTACTTCCAATGGGTCAGGAGGAGGGCCGGGTCGTCGGCGCCGTATCCGACGTCCATCATCACCTGGGTCACGTACACCGCCCAGCCCTCGGCGAAGACGCCGCTCCCGAACAGCGAGCGGGCGACCGACGGGCAGCGATTGGCGTAGACGCCCTGGAGGTAGTGGCCCGGCACCGCCTCGTGGATCGTCAGGAGCCGGAGCATCCGGGCGTTGTCCTCGCGGAGCGACGACTCCGCCTGCTCCGGGGTCCAGTCCTCGGGGATCGGCGTGATCGAGAAGATCGCCTTCTGGCCCTTCTCCAGAGGGCCCGGCGAGCTGAGCATCGCCCCGCCGAACGCCCGCAGGAAGACCGGCGTCCAGCCGATCTCGAGTGGCTCGTCGGCGAGGCCGACGAGGTCGGTCTCGCGGCAGAACGCCTCGATCCGGCCGAGCTCCGCGCGGCAGAAGTCGAGCAGCTCGTCCGCCTTCGGGTGGTCGATCGCGACCGCCGCCAGGACCGCCCGGACGACGTCGGCGTCGGCCTCCGGGACGGGCCTGTCGCCGAGCCACGCCGGGGCGATCTCGCGGGCGATCCGGATCATCTCGGCGCGGACCGCCGCGAACTCGCGCTCGGCCCGCTCGCGGATCCGCTCCGGCGTCATCGCCGGGTCGTGCATCGTGTGGGCCATCTTCGCGGCGAACAGCTCCGGACCGAGCCGGCCCTCGCCGGCGGTCCGCGGCAGGACCTCGTCGCGCAGCCGTCGCTCGAGGTCGTCGAGGGCGGCCGCGGCCAGCGTCCGCGCCGCGCGGAGCCGGGGCAGGACGGCCGCCACCGCCTGGTCGCCGGCCGCCGCGGCGGCGTCACCGGCGTCGATCGCCTCGTCGACCACGCCGATCATCCCCGGCCACTGGTCGAGGGCCGTCTCGGTGTGGAACCGGTCCACCGGCCGGCCGGCGTGCCCGACGAGGGTCTCGGCCGCGGCGGCGGTCACGGCCGGCAGGCCCTCGGCCCGGGCCGCGATCGACGCCAGGCGCTCCGCCAGCGGCGCGAACTCGCGGGCGACGAGCCCGAAGAAGCCCTGCCCGATCAGGTAGACCCAGGCCATCGGGCTCCAGGCGTCCTCGCGCAGCTCCTCCTCGTTGAACCGGTACGACCCGAGCACGCCGAGGAGGAGATCGCGATCGACCTGCTCGTCGACATCGAGGACGTCGTCGCCGAACGCGCCGAAGGCCGCTTCCCAGTGCCCGATGAAGGCGAGGCGCGCGGCCCGGCCGGCCGCCGAGACGTCCGGCCAGCGGTCGTCGTACGCGTGGTTGCCGGCGCCCGTCGCGTCCGTCGGCTCGAGCGCGAAGTACTCGTCGAAGAACGCGTCGACTCGCGCGGCGAACTCGGTCACGTGCGACCTCCGAAAGCGGCAAGGCTCGGACGGGCGCATCCACCGTCGCGAGCGGGCTGGGCGTCGAGTCTAGCGGAGCGTCTACCATCGGCCGATGGCCGCCGACCGCTGGGTCCAGCCCGTCACCCTGGAGGGCGAGCGCGTCCGCCTCGAGCCCCTCGAGCTTCACCACGTCCCGCGACTGGCCGAGGTCGCGCTCGACCCGGAGCTGTGGCAATGGACGCTCGCCCGGCCGACCGACGAGGCGGGGCTCCGGGCCTGGGCGGAGGCCGCGATCGCGAGCCGCGACGCCGGCACGGAGGTCCCGTTCGTGACCCTCGAGGCGGCGACGGGCCGGCCGATCGGGAGCAGCCGCTACCTGAACATCGTGGCGGAGCACCGCCGGCTCGAGATCGGCTGGACCTGGGTCGGGAGGGACTGGCAGCGGACGGGCGCAAATCGCGAGGCGAAGCTGCTGATGCTGGGCCACGCCTTCGACGTCCTCGGCTGCCGCCGAATCGAGTTCAAGACCGACTCACTGAACGAGCCGTCACGGACCGCGCTCCTCGGGATCGGGGCGCAGTTCGAGGGGATCTTCCGCAACCACATGGTCATGCCGGATGGCCGAATGCGGCATTCCGCGTACTACAGCGTGATCGACGAGGAGTGGCCCGCCGTGCGCGCCGGGCTGGAGCGCTCGCTCGCGCGCTGATCCCATCTGCGATGATCGGACCGGCCGGTCCGGTCCGCGCGCCGCCATCGCTTCGGAGGAGGGTCCCGTGGTCGAGCTCATCGTCAAGATCCTGGTCAACGCCGCCGCCCTGTTCGTCGCCGTCAAGGTCCTGCCCTCGAACCTGCTGTCGTTCAACTGGGGCGACGAGTGGTGGAAGCTCATCGCGGTCGCGCTGGTGTTCGCCGTGGTCAACAGCTACATCAAGCCGATCGTCAAGGCGCTGTCGATGCCGATCGGGCTGCTGACGCTCGGCCTCGTCGGGTTCGTGATCAACGCGGCGATGCTCCTGCTCACCGCTCTCGCGTCGGACAGCCTGAAGCTCGGCTTCAAGCTCGGCACCTTCCCGCCGACGATCAACTCCGACGCGATCGTCGGCGCGCTGGTCGCGGCCGTGATCATCAGCGTCGTGTCGACCCTCGCGAGCGTCGCCCTGTCGCCGCGGAAGCTGATCTAGGCGGGTGCCGGGAACCGGCGCCGGGGAGGCGATCGGCGAGGCCGCTGACCGCCTGCCCGCGATCGCCGGCCGGCTTCGCGAGGCGGCAGCCCGGTTCGGGACGCCGCTCTACCTGACCGACGCGGCGACCGTCGCGGCGGCCGTCGCCGAGCTCGGCGAGGCCTTCCCCGACCCGTGGGTCCGCCAGTACTCGGTCAAGGCGAACGACGTCGCCGCGGTGATCGCCCTCGCGACCAGGCCCGCGGCCGGTCTCGGCGCGAACGTGGTCTCGCGCGGCGAGTGGGCGGCGGCCCGGCGGGCGGGCGTGCCGAACGGGCGGATCAGCCTCGAGGGGGTCGGCAAGACCGACGCCGACCTCGACGCCGCCGTCCGGGCCGTCGCGTCCGGCGATCCCCTGCTCTGGGTGGCGCTCGAATTGGCCGACGAGGCCGAGGCCCTCGCGGTTCGCGCCCTGCGCCTCGGGCTCGGGCGGGACGGCCGGCCGCCGATCGACGTCCTGCTCCGCCTGAACCCCGACGTCAGCCCCGAGACGCAGGCGGCGCTGGCGGTCGGGGCCGGCGGGTCGAAGTTCGGGATGACCGAGACCGAGCTGACCGCCACGGTCGAGCGGCTGGCCGGCAGCGGCGGCGCGGTCCGCCCGCGCGGGGTCCACCTCCACGTCGGGTCGCAGCTCGGGGCCGTCGACGCCTGGCGCGATGCCGTCCGCCGCGGGCTGGCGGTGCTCGGCCTCCTCCGCGGCGGGCTGCCGGACGTCGACACGCTCGACGTCGGCGGCGGATTCGCGGTCCTGCCGCTCGGCGATCCCGGGCCGCGTCCCGAGCGGTTCGCCCGCGAGCTGCCGGCCCTCCTCGACGCGATTCCGGCCGACCGCCGCCCGCTTCGGCTGGCGATCGAGCCGGGCCGGTTCGTCGTCGCCCGGGCCGGCTGGCTCGTCGGACGGGTCCTCCACGTCCGGGACCGGGGCGGGCGCCAGGTGATCCTCGACACCGGCATGACCGAGCTCATCCGGCCGGCGCTGTACGGCGGGATCCACCCGATCGTGGCCTTGACCTCGCTCGGGAAGCCGATCGAGCCGCTGCCCGTCGGGGCGCCCCGGCCGGCCGCCCCACCGCCGCCCGCGCTCGAGCCGCCGCGGACGATCGACGGCCGGCCGCTCGCCCCGGAGCCGCCCGAGCCCCTCGTGGCCGTCCACGGCCCGATCTGCGAGTCGACCGATTCCCTCGGCGAGCACGACCTCCCGCCGCTCCATCGCGGCGACCTCGTCGCGATCCGCGACGCGGGCGCCTACGCGGCCTCGCTCGCCTCGACCTATAACGGCCGGCCGCGTCCGCCGCAGGTCATCCTGGCAGAGGACGGCCGGCTCGTCCTCGCCCGACGCCGGGGGTCGATCGCCGCGCTCGGCTGACACGGCGGCGGGGTCTGACGGCGGCGGGCTCTGGCGGCGGCGGGCCTGTCCGATGGTCCGCTCGGCCCGTCAGCCGTCGCCCGGACCCGCTAGGCTCAGGCCGTGCACCGTCCTCGCCCGCCCGCCTCGCCCGCCCGCCTCGCGGCGGGCCGTGCCCGGCGGCGGGCCGGCCGCGTCGCCATCGTCGGCGCGCTCGTGGCGTGCGTCCTCGCGGTCGGCTCGGTCGCCGCCGCGGACCCGACGCCGGTCCGGATCCCGGACCAGGCGGTCTACGACCTCGCCGGCGTCTTCGGCCCCGACGCCGAACGGTCCGCGGAGAACCTCGCCGCGACGATCCGCTCGATCGGCGATGCCGACGTCGTCGTCGTGTCGGAAACGGCCTCGAGCGGGGCCGCCGCGGCGGACGCGACGGCCCGGGCCGCGGCGCTGCGCGCCGCGCTGGCGGTCGGCGATGGCCTCGCCGGCGGCGGCCTCGTCGTGTACTTCGCCGTGGATCCGTCCGGCTGCGGCGGTCCGGTCGCCCTGTCCGCGAGCGACGCCCTCGCCGCGGGAGCGCTGCCCTCGGCTGCGGCCGACGCGATCGTCCGGACGGGGATCGACCCGCTCGTCGCCGGCTGCGACCTCGACAGCGCCCTCCTCGTCGGGATGGGCCGGATCGCGACCGCGGTCCTGACCGCCGCCGCGGGGTCCGGCCTCGGCGGCGGGACCGGATCGGGCGGCCCCGCGATCGACGCCGGTCCGCCGTTCCCCGACCCGGTCGACGGCGTCGCGGTGTACGACCACGCCGCGATCTTCGCACCCGCGACCGTCGCCTCGGTCGAGAAGTCGATCGACGCGATCGAAGCCCGGACGGGCGCCGAGGTCGCGGTCTACACCCAGGTCGTCGAGGACGGCCGGACGACCGAGGAGGCCGACCGCGACGCGCGGGCGCTGATGGACCAATGGGGCGTCGGGCGGAAGGGCTTCGACGACGGCCTGGTGATTCTGTTCGACATGTACCCGGGCCTCGAGCACGGCCAGGTGATCCTGTACGGCGGGCCGGGCTTCCGCGCGACGTTCCTCGACAACGCCGAGAAGCAGGCGATCTTCGACGACGACATGCTGCCGCGGCTGCGCAACCGCGACTTCGACGGGGCGCTCCTCGTCGCGATCCAGCGGGTCGACGCGGCGGCCACCCCCGAGCACGCCCAGACCCTCGAGCGGGCGCGCCAGCTGAACGCCGTGGCAGGGCTCGTCGTCGCTCCCCTGCTCGCGGTCCTGCTCATCGGGTGGGCGGCGTGGTCGTGGCTGAAGTACGGGCGCGACCCGGTCTACCTCGACGATCCGTCGATCCACATGGCCGGCCCGCCGGAATCCCTGACCCCGGCCGGCGCGGTGTTCGTCCTGAACGGAGGCTCGAGCCGCAGGGCGCTCACCACCGCGCTCCTCGACCTCGCCAGCCGCGGCGAGCTCGCGTTCCGCCAGGAATCGCACCTGCTCGGGCTGAAGAAGCAGGTCGGGATCGAGACCGAGCCCGCCGAGCCCGATCCGGCGACGCGAGCCCGCCAGCTCCGGAACGCCGCCCGCGCCCTGGGACCCGCCGAGCGTCTCGCCGAGACGAAGCTCCGCGCGATCGCCACCGGCGACGACGGCTACATCGAGCCGGATGAGCTCCTCGCCTTCGGGACGTCCGTCCCGGCGTTCGACAAGGCCCTCGAGACCGAGGCGGTCGCCCGGGGCTGGTTCCGCGAGAAGCCGTCCGCGGCGGTGACCCGCTGGATCGGACGGGCCGTCATCGCCGGGATCGCCGGCGGCGTCGCGATCGTCGGCGGCTTCAACCTGCCGAGCGACGGGCTGCTCCTGATCGGGGTCGGGGCGATCGTCGGGGCGGTCGTCATGGCCGTCCTGTCCCGCTCGATGCCGGCGGTGTCGCTGCCGGGGGCGATGATCCGGGCGATGCTCGCGGCCTACAGGCGGACGCTGAAGAAGACGATGGACCAGGCCCGCTCGATGGACCAGGTCGTTGCCGAGGCCGGCCTGCCCTGGCTCGAGACGCCCGACCAGGCGGTCGTGTGGGGCACGGCGCTCGGCTTGCACGCGGAGATCGAGGACGTCCTCGGCCGGACCCTGGACGACCAGCGCGACGGCCGGACCGCCCCGGGCACCGTCTGGCTGCCGACCTGGTACGGGACCTCCGCCGGCGGCGGGGCAGCCGCGTTCGCCGGCGACTTCGCCGGCGCCGGCGCGGGCAGCGGCGGGCTGTTCTCGAGCTCGGCGATCCCGGACTTCGGCGGGATGATGTCGGCCCTCGGCTCGATCGGGAACTCGCCGTCGTCCTCGGGTGGCGGCGGAGGCGGGTTCGGCGGCGGCGGCTCGGGCGGCGGCGGAGGCGGCTCGGGCGGCGGGTTCTAGGCGGGTTCTAGGCGGGCCGCTCGATCGCCACCGTCGTCAGCGGCGGCCTCTTCCGCAGCGATCGCCGCGAGCGCGGCGACGAGCCGATCCACGTCGTCGGGGCCGTTGTGGAGGGCGCTCGAGACCCGGATCAGGCGCCGCGGCCGCGCCGGCCCGGCCGCCGGGACCGGCCACGACACGATCGGGACCTCGACCCGGTGCTCGGCGACGAGGCGGCGCTGGAGGGAGTCCGTGTCCAGCGGCGACGAGCCGCCGGCGCCGGCGGCGAGCGGCCCGTCCTCCGGCAGCGGCAGGGCGACCATCGACCCGAGCATCGACGCCGGCGCGGGCGCGCTCGCGGGAAGCCCCAGGGTCGCGGCGAGCGCCGTCCGGGCACGGAGCGTCAGCTGCCGGTTTCGATCCATGACGGCCGGCCAGCCACCGTCGACCAGCCCGCCGACGACCCGCAGCGCGTCGGGCACGGCGAGCCACGCCGTCGGGTCGAGGGTGCCCTGCCAGTCGAACTCGGCGCGGAACCGCGTCCGACCGCCGGGCGCGGCGGCGTCGAGGATCTCGTTGGCGCCGTGCGAGATCGTGTTCGGCCGGATCCCCGGCTGACGGTCGCGGCGGGCGTGAAGGAAGGCGGCCCCCTTCGGGGCGCAGACCCACTTGTGGAGATTGCCGGTGTACCACGCGGCGCCGAGCCGGCCGAGGTCGAGCGGCAGCATTCCCGGCGCGTGCGCGCCGTCGACGAGCGTCTCGACCCCGCGGTCCGCGAGGCCGGCGACGATCCGCTCGACCGGGAAGACGATGGCGGTCGGGCTCGTCACGTGGCTGACGAGGGCGAGCCTGGTGTGGTCCGTGACGGCGCCGAGGATCGCGCCGACGACGGCGTCCTCGGACTCGACCGGGAGCGGGATCGGGACGACGACGACCCGGGCGCCGTCCCGCTCGGCGACGTGGCGCAGGACGTTGATCGTGGCGTTGTACTCGTGGTCGTTCGTCAGGAGCTCGTCGCCGGGCGCGAACCGGAGCGAGCGGACGACGGCGTTGACGGCGCCGGTCGCGTTCGCGACGAACGCGAGATCGTCGGGATCCGCGCCGACGAACGCGCCGAGCTCGCGTCGGGCGACGGCGAGGAGGCCCGGCAGGTCCCGGGCGAGGAACTGCACCGGCTGCGCCTCCATCCGGTCACGCCACGCGGTCTGAGCCTCGAGGACCGATCGAGGGCACGCGCCGAACGAGCCGTGGTTGAGGAACGCGATCGAGGGGTCGAGGGCCCACGCGGGGGCCAGCTCGGACGGCATCGCCAGATGATGACGGGTACACTCGGGCCGTGGGTGCCGTGGACACGATGGACACGTTCTTCGAGCTGCTGAACGCGGGCGACCGCGAGGCGGCGGTCCAGCTCATGGCCGAGAACGCCGAGATGCGAATCCACGTCGGCGACAGCGCCCAGACGCTGCGCGGCATCGAGCGGGTCGGCGGCTGGTTCCTGCGCGGCGACAGCGGCCTGCGGATGATCCCGGGCGACGTCCGCGACACGGGCAACACGTACGAGGCGGACGTCCTCGTCGTCCGGCCCGGGGCCCCCTCGCTCCACCTCGACGCGACGTTCCGCGTCGAGGCCGGCAAGATCACCTCGATCAACCTCGCCCCGCGCTGACGCGGCGGCCCGCGGCGGCGCGCGTCGAGAGCTCCGCGGTCGCGGCGGCGCCCACGCCAGGCCTCAGGACGCCGCCGGCGACTCCCCGATCGTGTCGGGCGGCTCCTCGCTCGGCGTCGGGATCGTGATCTGCTGGCCCTCGCTGATCTTGTCCGGGTTCTTGATCGTCGGGTTGGCGGCCATCAGCTCCTCGATCGTGATCCCGTGCGAGGTGGCGATCTTCGACAGCGTGTCGCCGTGCTTGATCGTGTAGATGATCGGGGTCGGCGCGGGCGGCTCGGTCGGGGCGACGCTCGCGCTCGGTCGGGCCGCGCTGGACGGGCCGGCGGAGCCCGTCGGCGCGCCCGACCCGCCGAGGTCGAGGATCCCCGGCAGGAGGAACAGGGCGAGGGCGAGGACGAGCACGAGTCCAGCCAGGCCGATCACCCGCGGCACGGCCGGCATGCCGACCCGTGTCTTGATCGTCGGATAGGCCTCGTACCGCCGGGGATGCTCCCAGTCGGGGCCGTCTGGACCGCCGAGATGCTGGGCGTAGGCCCGCGACCGGCGGGCCGGCCGGCGGGGCTGGTCCTCGATCTCCTCGAAGCCCTCGTCGAGCGGCGGCGCGGGCCGTCGACCCGGGCGATCGGAGGCGATCCCGGCAGCGGCGGCCGCGGCGGACCGGCTGTCGCTCGACCAGACGTCCTGATCGTCGGGCTCGTCGCGGTGCGTCGGCGGCGGCCCGCCGGCAAGGCGGTCGGCGGCGCTGCCGGCCAGCCCCTGGCCGGGCTCGCCAGCCCGGCGGCCGAGGAAGGCCGGCGGCTCGGCCCGGTCCTGGCGGCGTCGCTCGTCGGAGGCGAGCCACGGCGGCGGCGCCGCCCAGTCGCGGGGCGGGTTGCGCCGGACGAGGTCATCGGTCGGACCGTCGCTGGCGGGCGTCGGGCGAATGCCGTCATCCGGCTCGACGTCACCGGCGTCGGCGTAAGCAGGAGCGTCGGCGTCGCCGGTTTCCTTCCCGGCCCGATCGTCCGCGACGTCGTCCGAGTTCGGTCCGGCCGCGGCTGCACCGCCCGCGGCGGCTGCTCCGCCCGCGGCGGCGAACGCGGAACCGGCCCAGAGACCGGACGACCTGCCGCCGCGCGCCTCTCCCTCGTCGGCCGAGTCGGAAGCGGCATCGGCGGCCGCCCGGTTCATCCCGGCCGAGGCGCTCGGCGCGGTCGGGGCGCCGCCCCGCGATCGGGCCGCCTCGCGCCGCGCCCAGTCCTGGAACGTCGGGCAGACCGGGAAGGCGCTCGAGAGGCAGTAGGCCTCCTGGTGGGCGAGGGCTCGCGGCGAGGGCCGCGCATCGGCGTAGCAGCGGTGGCGATGATCGGGGACGGACGCGCGCTCATCGCGATCGTCCTCGAAGGCCACGAACGGGCAGGCCGGCGCGCCGTCCGCGAGGGGCAGTCCGCGTTCAGTCACCTGGCGATGATACCGGCCCCGCCGGGTCGTCGACCCGTGCCGACATTGGCCGCCCGACGACCGAACGCCTCGTCGCCGCGACCGCGCGGGCCCCGCGCGTCAATGTTGCGGCTTCGGGCCAGGTATTCCGCCCAGGACTGGCAGGCACGGTTCCACGCACGGATCGCCGTTGGGGCGGTCGAGACAGAGCGTGCGGACCGCGCCGCCGAGTCCGCGGGCGAATGACTGGCGAGTTGCGAGAGGAGGCGGTGGCCGAGGTGGCGGTGGCTGAGGTGGCCGATCAGTCGTCGGTGGCGCGGCGGGCCGCCGGACGCGCCCGGCCCGCGGCGGTCGCCGGTCCCGACGGCGGGTCGGCCCGACCGTCCGCGCCGGGCAGGCCGAGCATGATCGTGTTGCCCGACGATCCCCCGAGCTGCTGGAGGATCCGGAGCTGCAGCAGGCCCGGGTTGTCCTCGACCAGCCGGCCGGCGTTGGCGAGGCTGCGCAGGGCGGCGGTCTCGCCGCGGGCCCGCTCCAGCGACGCCTCGCCCTCGCGCCGGGCCGCGACGATCCCGGCGAACGCCCGCTTCAGCTCCGACGGGACCATGACGTCTCGGACGTCGACGCCGAGCAGCTCGACGCCGAGCCGGGCCAGCTCGCTCGCGATCGCCCCGCCGACCGCCGGCCCGATCTCCGAGCGCGTCGCGATGATCTCGTCCGCCGTGCGACCGGCAAGCGCCTCGCGCAGGCCGCCGTGGAGGGCGGTGTACAGCGCCGAGACGTAGCTCTGGTCGTTCGTCACCGCCGCGACCGGATCGGCGACCACGTAGCGGGCGGTCAGGCTCACCCGCAGCGCGACGCCGTCGGCGGTCAGGATCTCCTGGCCCGGGACGGTCATCGAGGTCGGGCGGCCGTCGAGCAGCTGGATCTCCGTGAACGGCCGGATCGCGACGTGGGTCCCCGGGTCGAGCAGGCCGACGAGGCGGCCCGAGCGGTAGCGCAGCCCGCGCTGGTAGTCGTGGACGGTCGCGACCGTGATCGCGGGCCGGATGAGGACGACGACGATCAGCACGACGAGCAGGACGGCGATGACGTATTCCACCCAGTTCCTCCCGCGGCGGTCGTGTCGTCGGCGCCGGTCGGCCGGCCATGGCCGGCGGGGCGCGATTGCTGTCGTGCCCGTCGCGGCGGGTCCCGGGGCGGCGGCGGAGGCTCGAGGCCTGCATGGCCACCGACGCGGCTGCCTCGAGGGCCAGACCCGGTCGCGACGAGCGGATGCAGGAGTCGAACCTGCGGAGCCACAAGGCGCGTCCATCGCAGAACGGGAACCGGCGATGCCGGCGCCCGCTGCCGGAAACGCCTGCCGGGATGCTAGTCGACCCCGTCGGGCGAGGCAACGCGCGTCCGCCCGACTCTCCATGCCCGCCCAAGGCGACTAGCCGCATCTTTATGCGGCGACGCGCCTGTGGGCGGCCACGCGCGCGATGCGGCGACGCGCCTGCAGGCGGCGTCCCGCGTGTGGGCGGCCACGCGCGCGATGCGGCTACGCGCCTGCGCTGGGCCAGGACAACTCGGGCGCCGATCGGCCACGGGCCGCGCCCGGCCGTGGCGCGTCCCTCGGGGCGACGTCGCCCCCGCCGAACTCACCCCGCCCGTCCAAGGCGAATAGCCGCATGAAGATGCGGCTACGCGCCTGCGCTGGGCCAGGACACTCGGGCGCCGTCACGCCGCGCCGCCGGCGCCGACGCTCGGCGCCGCTCGCGGCTGGCGCCGCCCGCGGCGCACCCCGATCCGGTAGGCGTTTGACAGCCGGACGACACGCTCCGAGACTCCGGTAGACCGCTCCGGATCGCACGATGAGGCGAACCCCCAGAGCCCTTCAGCGCCCGAGAAGGAGACCCATGTTCCGAATGCGCGCGTTCCTCGCCCCGTCGACGACGGTCCACGCCCACTGCGACCTGCCCTGCGGCGTCTACGACCCCGAGCAGGCCCGGATCGAGGCCGAGTCCGTCTACAAGATCATCGAGAAGATGGGCGCCAACAGCGACCCGACCTTCACCGCCCGGGCGATCGGGATCAAGGAGCAGCGGGCCGACCTCGCGAAGCACCACCTCGACGTCCTGTGGCACGACTACTTCAAGCCCGAGCACCTCGAGAAGGTTCCGAACCTGCACGAGCTGTTCTGGAACGCGACCAAGCAGGTCAGCAAGGTCAAGGCCTCGACTGACATCGCCGACGCGAAGAAGCTGCTCGACATGATCGATGAGATCGACGCGGCCTGGAAGGCGACCGGCGGCGAGGAGAAGACCCGGGTCAACGGCCGGCCCTCCTGACGCGCGACCGAATTCGCTCGATGACCGAGCCGAAGCCCCGCCGGCCGGCGGGGCTTCATCGTGTCCGGGCGGCTCGCCGATCCGCGACGCTTCCGGAGCGGGCCCGGGGCCCGTGGCGGGTCGTCGTCAGCGAGGCGTCGATGGCGCCCGCGATCGAGCCCGGCGACTGGCTCCTCGTCGACCCGACGACCGCCCGCTGGCCGCGGCGCGGCGCGGTCGTCGTCTTCCGCGAGCCCGATTCGGACCTCCTCGCGATCAAGCGCGTCGCGGCCGGGCCGGGCGACCGGGTCGATCTCGACGCCGGCCACCTGATCCTCGGCCCCGACGAGGCGTGGCTCCTGTCGGACGCGACCGACGCGGAGCTCCTCGCGGCCGGCGCCGGCCAGCCGGTCGACTCGCGGCGGTACGGTCCGCTGCCGATCGATGCCCTCGTCGGGCGGGCCTGGTTCCGCTACGCCCCGCTGGGCCGGATCGGCCGCCTCGGAGGCCGCGCGGCGATCAGGCGCTGAGGACGCCCGACGCGAGCTCGATCCCGGCCGCGCGAACGTCCGCCGCGAACGCCGCCTGGGCCTCCTCGGTCGGCGACCAGCGGGTCGGGAACGCCACGAGCCGATCCAGCCCGATCTCGGCGTAGCCGGCGAGGAGGTCGACCCGGGCCTGGCCGGCGTCGCGCATGTCCTCGTCCCGGGCGTACAGCGAGAAGCGCAGGGTCGCCGGATCGCGGCCCTCCGCCTCGCAGCGCCGCCGGACGTCGACCATCCGCTGGGCGATCTCGGGAGCGTCGAGAAAGACGTAGTTGAGCTCGTCGGCGAACCGGATCGCGTAGCCCGCGGTCCGCTTCTCGCCGTTGCCGCCGACGATGATCGGGACCCGCGGCTGCTGGATGCCCTTCGGAACGTTGATCGCGTCGCGGACGTGGGC
Organism: uncultured Chloroflexia bacterium; assembly: GCA_963710105.1. Lineage (GTDB taxonomy): Bacteria > Chloroflexota > Limnocylindria > Limnocylindrales > CSP1-4 > CF-46. Next base: position 277,810 of record CAVPYV010000001.1, on the reverse strand, counting down.
GTGGACGCCCTCGTACGTCGCCCGCCCCGGGGCGAGCATCCGGGTGATCACCTCGAGGTCATCGCCGAACGCGTCCATCCGCTCGCCGATCGGCGGGAAGCCATAGCCGTAGGCCAGCCACTCGTCCTTCTTCCAGCCCGCCCCGATTCCGAGCTCGAACCGCCCGCCGCTGATGACGTCGAGCGTCGAGGACAGCTTCGCCGTGTGGGCCGGGTTGCGGAAGCCCGTGCAGACGACCATGTGGCCGAGCCGGACGCGACGCGTCACGACCGCCAGCGCCGCCAGGACGCTGAAGGACTCGAAGGTGATCTCGTCGGTCGGCTCGGGGACGGTATGGAAGTGATCGAAGACCCACAGCGATTCGAACCCGAGGTCCTCGGCCTGTCGGGCGAGCTCGACCGTCCGCGCCCAGGCCGCGGCGGCGTCCCAGCCGTCGTACTCGCCTTTCCAGCCCTGCGGCGCCATCAACCCGACTTGCATCGTCTCTCCCAGCTGGACCCGTCTCCCCCCGAATCATCCGCCGATCGGCGGAACCGTGCATTGCGTCGGCGTTGCGGTCGGCATACTCCCTCGATGACGACGTTCGACCCGACCGCCCCGCTCGCCCCGGCGCCCGATCCGTGGGACGAGCTGCCGCAGCCTTCGACCCGGCCCGGCCCACCGTTCCACATGACCGCGATGATCGCGGCCGAGCCGTTCCTGGCCGAGCGGATCCTCGACCGGCTGGGCGACCCGCAGGGCCCGGCCGGCCGGCTCGCCGGGGCGCTGGGCCAGGCCGCCAGCAGCGGCGCGCCGATCGTCGTGACGGGCTGCGGCACGAGCGAGCACGCCGCGCAGGCCGTCGTCGAGATCCTCCGCGAGGCGCTCCGGTCGGGCGGGCTGCCCAGCGGCCCGGCCACGATCCGGGCCGCCCAGGCGTTCGAGCTCGCCCTCGACCCGCCGACGGGCGGGCTCGTCATCGGCATCTCGCACGAAGGCGGGACGACGGCCACGATCCAGGCCCTCGAGGCGTCGGCGGCGGCCGGCGCACGGACGGCGATCATCACCGGCAGCGCCGGTTCGCCGGCCGCGGCCGCGGCCTCGCCGGAGCTCGTCGTCGAGACCGTCGAGATGGACCACGGCTGGTGCCACACGGTCGGCTACCTCTCGCCCCTCGTCGCCGCCGCGGCCGTCGCGGACGAGCTGGCCGGGCGCTCGACCGATGCCGGCCTCGTCCGTGACCTCCTGGCGTCCGGAGCGACCGACGAGGCGGGCGCCGAGGCGATCGCGGCGATCCTCGCCGGCTGTTCGCAGGTCATCACCGTCGCGTCGGGCGCCGACCGGCCGGCCGCCCGGGAGCTCGCCCTGAAGATCGAGGAGGCCGCCTGGCTGCCGACGACGATGCGCGACCTCGAGACGTTCCTTCACGGCCACCTGCCGGCGATGGATTCCTCGACCGGGCTCGTGCTCCTGCTGACCGATCGCGACGGCCGCCAGGCGCGAGTCGGGCGCGCCCGCCAGGCCCTCGCCGCGGCGAAGGTCGTCGGGATCCGCGCCGCCGCGATCGTCGCCCGCGACATCCACGGCCAGCTCGACGCCGACCTGACGCCGGCCGGCCGGCTGCGGGTCGACGAGGTGAAGGCGCTGCCGGCGCCGCTGGCGGCCCTCCTCGGAACGGCGACCCCGCTCCAGCTCCTGACGGAGCGGATCGCCCGCGCCCGCGGCACGAACCCGGACCTGATCCGGCGCGACGATCCCGTCTATCTCGCGGCGGCGGAGGCCGCCGGCTGAGGCGGCCTCGCTCGGCGCGCTAGAAGAGCGCCTCGGCCATCAGATCGACCATGGCGAGGTCGCGCGGCAGGAAGTCCTGGAGCATGATCCGCTCGGCGCCGGCCGCCTCGAACCGGGCGACCATGGCCCGAGCCTGGTCCGGCGTCCCGAGGATCCAGCGCGGCTCGCGCGCGTCGAACCATTCGTCGCCGCCGGACTCGTTCCCGAACGCGGCCAGCAGGTCCGCCTTCCGCCGCCCGACCTCCGCCTCGTCCCGGCCGACCAGGACGCCGGCCATCACCGAGCGGCCCATCGTCGCCGGATCCCGCCCGATCGCCGCGCATGCCGCGCCGAGCTCGGCGAACTTCTGGCGCGCCTTGTCCGGGGACGATGAGGAGAGGTTGTACTCGTCGACGTAGCGGGCGGCGATCCGCATCGAGCGCGGCGAGCCCTCGCCGCCGGTCAGCAGCCGCGGCCGGGCGGCCCCGTTGGCGAAGGTCGGCCGGCCCGGCCGGGCGACGGGCTTCGGGTGAAGCGCCGCGTCCTCGATCCGGACGTGGGCGCCGGCGAACGACCAGCCGTCGGGCTCGCCCCACAGGCCGTGGAGGGCGGCGAACTGCTCCTCCATGCAGGTCGGCCCGCTCGCCGATCGGCGGGAACGGCAGCCCCAATTGACGGTGCTCCGGCTCGTTCCAGCCGGCGCCCAGGCCGAACTCGACCCGTCCGCCGCTCATCTCGTCGACCGTCGTCACGACCTTCACGAGGTTCCCGATCGGTCGAAACGTGACCGGCGAGACGAGCGTCCCGAGACCGATCCGCGACGTCTCCCGGGCGAGGCCGGCGAGGACCGCCCAGGCGTCGGTCGTCGGCTCGCCGGACGGCCCGGGGAAGCTCTGGTAATGGTCCGACCGGAAGAAGGACTCGAATCCGACGGACTCGGCCCGCTGGACGATCGCCAGCTGCTCGGCGTAGGTCAGGCCCTGCTGGGGCTCGGTCATCAGCGCGAAGCGCACGGTTCCTCCTCGTCCTCCGGGTTCTCCTGATCGGGAGAATCATCGTCCTTGACGCGATTGTCCATGGTCGCTAGATTATTCATCTCATGCGAACTATCGACCCGTCGATCAGCGCGACCGCAACGACCTCGGCGACCGCCGCCGAGGGGCCGCGCGGGCTGATCGACGCCGTGGTCGACGAGCTCCACGCGATGATCGGCAGCCTCCGCTGCGCCGGCACCGGCCGGATGGTGAAGGCCGGGATCAGCATGACGCACCTCCACATCCTGTGGGTCCTCGAGCATCACGGCGACCTGCCGATGAGCCGCCTTGCCGACCTGCTGGACGTGTCGGTCAGCAATGCGACCGGCCTGATCGACCGGATGGAGGAGCGCGGCCTCGTCGAGCGCGTTCGTGTCCCGGACGACCGGCGGGTCGTGATCGTCCGCGCATCGGCCGAGGGCGCTCGCCAGCGGGATGCCATCGAGGCCCTTAAGCAGGACCGGATGCGATCGATCCTGGAGCGGCTGACCCCCGACCAGCTGGCTCGCATGCTCGGCGCGATCGGCGACCTGCGGGCCGCGGTCGTGGACGAGATCGGCACGGAGCATCTCCACACCCACAACCACTGACCCGGGCACCTTCGCCCCGCATCCCGTCCGTCCCGCTGGAGGAGGAAGAGAACCCCCGATGGAGTCGTTTCCCCCGGAGTCCGAGAACGTGACTCCCACCGAACTGGAGGATCCCGCGCTCGGCCTCAGCCGCCGCGCGAAGTTCGAGATCCTCGCCGCGGTCATGCTCGGCATGTTCCTGGGCGCCCTCGACCAGACGATCGTCGGGCCGGTGCTGCCGAAGATCGTGACCGAGCTCAACGGTGCCGACCTCTACACGTGGGTCGTCACGATCTACCTCCTGACGAGCACGGTCAGCGTCCCGATCTACGGCAAGCTCTCCGACCTGTACGGCCGCAAGCCCCTCCTGATCGGGGGCATCGTGCTGTTCCTCGCCGGCTCCGCCCTGTCGGGCCTGAGCCAGGAGATGTGGCAGCTCATCCTGTTCCGCGGGATCCAGGGCCTCGGCGCCGGCTCGCTCTTCCCGATCGCGCTGGCCGTGATCGGCGACCTCTTCACGCCGGCCGAGCGCGGGCGGTACCAGGGGCTCTTCGGCGGGGTCTTCGGGCTCGCGTTCATCATCGGGCCGTTCCTCGGCGGATACCTGACCGACCACTTCGGGTGGCACTGGATCTTCTTCGTGAACATCCCGATCGGGCTGGTCGCGCTGTTCGTGATCGGGCGGCTCCTGCCGAACGTCCACGGCAGGGCCCGGAAGGTCTCGATCGACTACCTCGGCGTGGCGACGCTCGTCCTGGGGCTCGTCCCGATCCTCATCGGCCTCACGATCGCGGAGACCGGCGGGTTCGGCGACCCGGCCGTCTGGATCTGGAGCGCTGTCGGCGCCGTGTTCCTCGTCGTCTTCGTCCTCGTCGAGCGGCGGGCGACCGAGCCGGTCATCCCGCTCCACCTGTTCCGCAACCGGACGTTCAGCGCCTCGATGGTGGCGATCTTCCTGGCGACCTTCGGGTTCGGGGCGGCGATCATCTTCCTGCCCCTCTACTTCCAGGTCGTCGAAGGCGCCAACGCGACCGAATCCGGCTACCGTCTGCTGCCGTTCCTCGCCGGGCTGATCTTCTCGTCGATCCTGTCCGGCCAGATCGTCAGCCGGACGGGCCGCTACAAGCCGACCCTCGTCGTCGGGATCATCGTCCTCGTCATCGGCCTCGCCCTGATGACCCAGCTCCGGGCCGGGACGGACGACCTGACCCTCGCGCTCTGGATGGTGATCGCCGGCCTGGGCGTCGGGCCGACGTTCGCGGTCTTCACGATCGTGGTCCAGAACTCCGTCCCGTTCCACGAGCTGGGAACCGCCACCAGCGACCTGACCCTGTTCCGGCAGATCGGGACGACCGTCGGGATCACGATGGCGTTCACCCTGTTCAGGATCAACCTGAGCTGGGACCTCCTGCGGAGCCAGATCGTCGCGGCCGGCGCCCCGGAGGCCCTCGTCCCGGCGACGCCCCCCGCGGGCTTCGATCCAGGGGCGCTGACGTCCGTCGGCGGCTCCAGCCCGCTGGACTTCCTCAGCCAGCTGCCGGCCCAGATGCAGCAGGTGTTCCTGAACGGGTTCCACGGCGCGTTCACGATCGCGATCGCGGACAGCATGTGGCTCGGCGTCGGCGCCGCGGCCCTGGCCGTCATCGCCGTCCTGGCCCTCCGGGAGATCCCGCTTCGCCACACGACGGGCGCCGAACGTCCCGTGCCCGGGGCGCGGCCGACCGGCACGGAGCCGGGCACGGGAACGGCGCAGCCCGCGGCCGACTGACCTCCGCCCGACCCAGCTCGACCCCGGTGCGGCCCTCGGCCCGCCGGGGTCGTCGCCGTTCCGGGGTACGATCGCCCCGATGACGATCGATCGCCCGACCTTCCCGATCCCGGCCGCCTACCCGATCGAGCTGACCGCCCCCGGCGTCGAGGACGGCCGGCCGATCGACGCGGGGCCCGTCGCCGACCTGCCCGAGGGCTCGATGCGGCGCGTCACCGAGGGCGACCTCGACCTGCTCGTCGCCCACACCCCGGCCGGCATCGTCGCCGTCGACGATCGCTGCCCGCACATGGCGGCGCCCCTCTCGATCGGCGGCCTCGAGGGCTGCGTCGTCCAGTGCCCACTCCACGAGGGCCGGTTCGACCTGTGCTCGGGCGACGTCGTCCAGATGCCGACGACGGGCGGGCTCGACGCCGACGGCCGCTCCCACCCGACGTGGTCGCCGGCCGGCAAGGACCCCAAGGTCGATCCGCCCGGCACGAAGGCCGAGGCGCGCCGGCTGACCCGCGTCCGGCGCTTCCGCTACTACCCCGTCCGGATCGTGGACGGCCGGCTCGAGGTGACGATCCCCGAGGTCTGACGGCGGCGCGGCGCGGCGCGGATCCGCGTCCGTCCCGGAACGCGGGCGCCGCGCCGGTTCGGCGCACCCGGGTCCGCGGCCACGTCGCCCGGCACGCGCATCGGCGCGCCGGCGCCCTAGCGGATCTCGTCCTCGACGGGGGCATCCTCGGGATGGGCCTTGGCGACATACGTCCGGATGATGTCGCAGACCTCGTCCGGATCGTCGGTCAGCTTGAGCAGGGCGAGATCGGCCGCGGAGACCGCGCCCGCCGCCAGCTGGACCGAGCGCATCCAGTCGAGCATCCCCTGCCAGTAGGCGGTCCCGACGAGGACCACCGGGAAGTCGCGGATCTTGCCCGTCTGGATCAGGGTCAGGCTCTCGAAGAGCTCGTCCAGCGTCCCGAACCCGCCCGGCAGGATGACGAACGCGTCGGCGTACTTCACGAACATCGTCTTCCGGGCGAAGAAGTACTTGAACTCGATGCCGAGGTCGACGTAGGCGTTGAGGCCCTGCTCGTGGGGCAGCTCGATGTTGCACCCGATCGACAGGCCGCCACCCTCGCGACAGCCGCGATTGGCCGCCTCCATGATCCCGGGCCCGCCGCCGGTGATGATCGCGAAGCCGTGACCGGCCAGCCGCCGGGCGATCCCGCGGGCCAGCTCGTAGTCCGCGGAGCCTGGCTTCACCCGGGCCGAGCCGAAGATCGTCACCGCCGGCCCGACCGACGCGAGGGCGTCGAAGCCCTCGACGAACTCGCTCAGGATCCGCAGGGCGCGCCACGGGTCGCTGTCGATGAAGGCGGGGCGGCCGGGTTCCTTCGGCCGGCGCTCGAGGAGCTTCTCGTCCTCCGTCTCGACCGGCTTGCCCATCCGCTCGGCGGCGCTGCCGCGCATGACGATCCGCCCCGACCGACGCTCCGGCTCGGGCGGGCGGCTGGACCTCGTGGGTCGGCCGGCGCCCTGGCCGGCATCGGATTCGGCGGTCGGCTTCGAGCGGCCGCTGCGCCGTCCCGAACCGGCCGGGGGTGTTCGATCGTTCATGGGACTAGCATGCCCTCACAGGAGCCGTGATGATTCGCGCACGCACCATTCTGGCGTTCATTCTCGTTGCGATCGGCCTCGTCTGGATCGGCCAGGGCACGGGGTTCCTCGCGGGCCGCAGCTTCATGGTCGGCGACACCCGCTGGGCGATGATCGGCGCCGCCTGCCTCGTCGCCGGCGCCGTCGTCGGCTGGCTGGAGCTGCGCCGCCGCCGATCCGCCTGACGACGGCGGACGCCTGGCCGACCGATCGCGTGGCCGCGCCGGCCGCGCCGGCCGCGCCGGCCGGGCCGGACGGCCCTACCGCGAGCGGCCGGGCCGGTCGACAGTCGATCCGGCACAGCAACCGAGCGCGGCAACGCCCGGATGGCGTCCGGAGATGGCCCGGACGCCCCGGAGCAGGCCAGGAGGCCACGATGATCATCGACACGAGCTTCACCTTCGCGACCCGCGTCCCCGGCACCGTCGCCGCGCTCCGGCCTCGGGTGGAGGCCGCCCTCCGGGCGGAGGGCTTCGGGGTCCTCACCGAGATCGACGTCCAGGCCACGATGAAGGCGCGGCTCGGCGTGGACCAGGCGCCGTACCTGATCCTCGGGGCGTGCAACCCGCCGCTCGCCCACCGGGCCATCAGCGTCGACCCGGCCGTCGGCGTCCTGCTCCCGTGCAACGTCGTGCTGCGCGAGGATGGGCCGGACACGATCATCGAGGCGATGGACCCGCTGTCCGTGCTGGGCATCGTCCAGGCCTCCGAGATCGAAGCCGTCGCGCGGGAGGCAGCCGAGCGCCTGATCCGGGTGATCGCCGCCGTGACGCCGGCGTAGCCGGGCGGCCGCCGGACGGCGGCGATGGCGCGGAGAGGTCGCTATCGCGTCGCCCCGGCCGGACGGCCCGCATCCGGCCGAACGGCCCGCATCCGACCCGGAGCGTCCCGGGCGGGGAGTCCGGTCGGCCCTGTCCGCTGCGCCGGCCGGTGGCCGAGACTGTGCCGCGTGGGCAGCGTGCGCTGCCCGTCCGAAGACGGTGCCGACGATGTCATCCCTCCCCGACACCTCCCATGAGCATCACGCGCTGATCGAGCCTCACGTCGATCGCCTGCCGGAGCTGGCCGAGTCGCTCGGGCGGGTCCCCCCGGCGGAGTTCGCCGCCGCGTTCCAGGAGGAATGCGGCTTCATCGTCGGCCGGCTCGTGCCCCACATCGCGGCGATCGAGACCGCGCTGTACGGCCGCCTCGAGGCGGTGATGGGCGGCCGCCACTCGATGGCGCCGATGCGGCGCGAGCACGAGGATCTGCGGGGCCTGTTCGGCGCCCTCTGCCACTACGGCGAGCAGGTCCGGGCGGGGCGCCTCTCGGACCTCGACCAGATCGGCCTGCGGCGGGTCCTGTACCGGCTCTACGCGATGTTGAAGGTCCACCTCGCCGAGGAGGAGCTCTATCTCGGCGTCCTCGACCGGAGCCTCTCGGCCGGCGAGAAGGACGAGCTCGCGCGACGGCTCGATCACGCCGCGGCCGAGCCGCTCTAGCCACCGCGGCCGATCCGCTCCAGCCTCCGAGTCTCTGCGGGCACGCGACGTGCCTCAGCCCGGGCCGGATCCCCGCCGCGGCGCCGTCACGGACTCCAGGTACCGGGCGTTGAACTCGCCGATCAGGCGGGCGCGCTCCTTCATCACCGCCGCCCAGGCATCGATCGCGGCGTAGCCGGCCGTGGTCAGCGAGTAGTCGCGCCGCTGCGGGCCGACGGGCTCGGTCGACCAGGACGACGTGACCAGGCCGCCGTCCTCGAGGTCGCGCAGGGTCCGGTACACCTGGCCGATGTCGACCGGGCCGCCGGTGATCCCCATCTCCTCGAGCTGAGCCGTGATCGCGTAGCCGTGGGCCGGTCCGCCGGCGAGGAGGACGAGGACGAAGGGCTCCATCCAGCGGTGGCGCCCGCCGAGCGGCGCCCAGCCGCGATGGATCGGCACGCCGGCGGCGTCGCGGGTCGAAGCTGGTCCGTCCGGGTCCACGCCGTTGCCCTCGTCGGTGCCTGCGTCATGCATGCATCTGCCTCAGGAGGATAGGCCAGCCGGGCGCGGAGGAATGGCCGATCCCCGATCGCCTCGATCGGGGATCGTCGAACGGAGCGCGAGCTCGGGACGGGCGGGTCGCCGGATGAGCGTTGCGAGCCCGGACGGTCGCGGCGAGCCCGCGGACGAAGGTTGCGCTCAGAAGGCGGTGAGGCCGCTGTGGTCCATCGCGGCCGCCAGGCGCTCGGCGCCGTCCGGCGACACGTCGTGCTCGATGATCGCGAGGTACAGCTGCTCCTCGGCGAGATGGACCTTGAGCATCGAGTACAGCCGGAAGATGACCCGCCGGAGGGCGACGGTCTCGCTCGTCTGGAGCGGCCCCGGGTCGAGCCGCCGCTCGAGCCGTCCCAGCTCCGCGACGAGCTCCCGGATCTCGTCGTGCTCGCGCCGCATCGGCGTCATCGAGTGGCGGTTCTGGAGCATCCGCTCGAGCTCCGGGTAGAGCGCGCGCTCGGCCGCGTCCATGTGCGGCAGGAGCAGGCCCGTGAGGAACTCGCCCAGCTCGGCGACGCGCGGCCGGAGCTCGGCAGCGGGCGCGGAACCGACGAGGTCGCCGACCGCGGGCATCGCGTCGAGGTGGCCCATCAGGCGGTCGTGGTGTTCGAGGGAGACGCGGGGAAGGCTCGCGGTCATGTCAGATCTCCGTGCGATGCAGGGATGCCGGTCGACGTCGCGGTTCGGTCATTCACGCCCCTCCGTCGATCGCGTCCCGGCGCCGGCCGTCGGCGAGGGCCAGGAAGAACAGGGCCACCGGGCGGTAGACGGCGTGGGCCAGCTTCATGAACGGGGCGAGGATCACGAGCTCCATGGCGACCGCGACGTGGAAGAGGAAGACCCAGTAGCCCCACGTCGGCGCCGTCGGCAGGTAGAGCGCCAGCTCGAGCCCGAAGCCGGTCGCGCCGGTGATCCAGACGAGTGCCAGGAGGGTCCAGTCGGCCGTCGTGGAGTGGCGGACGGAGCGCTCGCGGCCGCGCCAGCGCTGGACGATGAGCATCGTCGCGCCGTACAGCAGGAGGAGGCCGGCGACGGTCCCGAGGAGCCGGACCGGGTACCAGAGCGGCACGGCGGTCCCGGTTTCCTTGATCCCGAGCAGGTCGAGCCCGTAGTCGAGGATCGTCGCGGCCAGCAGGCCGAGGAAGCCCCACATCGTCGAGGCGTGGAGGAACCACCGTCGAAGGAGGAACGGCTGGGCCGCCGCGTCGCTGTCGCAATCCGCGCGGTACCGCCGCTGGCCGAGGGTCTCGACCGCGAGCGACGTCCAGAGCGCGGCCGCCGAGCGGCGCAGGGCGGCGCGGCTGCCGATCACGGAGCGGACGGTGACGCCGCCCGCCCGACTGACCGCGCGGGCCATCGTCGCGACGCCGAGGAGCCCGGCGGCGAAGACGAGGACCATGACCACGATCCCCATGTTGTGGATCAGCGCCTCCGGGATGAACCCGAAGATGTCGAGCGTCTGGCTGCTCTGGGCGCCGTGGCCGGCATACATGAAGAGGGCAAAGAACGCCGCGAGGAGCAGGGCGATCCCCGTCCCCAGCAGCGGCCGGGTGTACATCGTCCGGGCGAGGCCCGTCCGGTCGTAGCCGGCGATCGCGTAGCGGCGGGCGGCGGCCATGAACTCGCTCGGCTCGGCCTGGGTCGGGCACGACTCCGAGCATTCGCCGCAGGCGTAGCAGGTCCAGAGCTCCTTGCTCGACAGGAGCTGGTCGCGGAGGCCGACCTGGGCGAGGCGGATGATCCGCCGCGGGAAGGTCGAGTCCTCGCCCACGAGCGGGCAGGTCGCGGTGCAGGTTCCGCAGCTGAAGCAGGCCGAGACGTCGGCGGCGCCGTAGCGCTTGACGTCGGCCAGGAGGTTCGGGTCGACCAGGGCGGTCATGACGGGTCCGTCTCGATCGGCTCGTAGCGGAAATAGCCCTCGTCGGTCGCGCCCTTGACCTCGCGGATCCGGCCGTAGCGGCGCATGCCCATGACCCAGAAGAGGACCTCGTGGGTCGGGCAGCCCATCGCCGCGGCGATCTCGGGCACGGTCCGTGGCTCCGAGCCGAGGAGCTCGAGGATCCGGGCCCGCATGATCGGCTCCTCGCGGATCACCTCGCGGAGCTCGCGATTCGGGGCGTTCATGCGACCGGTACCTCCACGAGCTTGTCGATCATCGCGGTGACCTGGGCGTCGGTGTAGCCGAGCAGGTCGATCGCGTTCTCCGGGCAGATCGGAACGCACCCGCCGCAGCCCTTGCAGCCGGTCGGGCTGATCACGGCGAGCGGGCGTTCACCGGTCGGGTCCATCTCGATCGCGCCGTACGGGCACGCCGTCAGGCACTGGCCGCAGGCCGTGCACGCATCGGCGTGGACGATCGCGACGAGCGGGTCGAGCTCGGCGAAGCCCTTCTTCAGGATCACCGCGCTCTGCGTCACCGCCGCCAGGCCGGAGGCCACGCTCTCGCTCGAGTTCTTCGGGCCCTGGCAGGCGCCGGCGATGAACACGCCGTCGACGACGGTCTCGACCGGGCGGAGCTTGGGATGGATCTCGTTGAAGAACCCGTCCTTGTCGACCGGCAGCTTGAGGACCCCGACGAGCTCCTCGTTCCTGCGCGGGATCATCCCCGTGACGAGGACGACGAGATCGGCCGGGATCGCCAGCTCCTCGCCGCCGGTCAGCACGTCGCGGACGGTCACGAGGAGGCCGCCGCCGTCGGCCCGGGCCACGGTCGGCGGGGCGTCGTCGGCGAACTTCAGGTAGACCGACCCGAGGTTGCGCGACTCGGTGTACATCGTCTCGAACCGGCCGTACGTCCGCATGTCGCGGTAGAGGTGGTACTGGCGGACGTCCTCGTCGCGATGGGCGAGCTGGACCGAGGCGGCGACGGTCGCCGCGCAGCAGTAGCGCGAGCAGTACTCGTTCGCGCCGGGCTCGCCGGCGGGCTCGCGGCTGCCGACGCAGTAGACGTAGGCGACGGTCCGGACCGGGCGCCCGGCGTGGACGAGCGGACCGCTGGAGGCGTCGACGAGCTGCTTGAACTCGGGCAGCGTCACGACGCCGTCGATCCCGTAGCCGTACTCGCCGGCTTCCGGCGCGTAGGTGTCCACCCCGGTCGTGACGACGATCGAGCCGACCTCGACCGAGAGGCTCTCCGGCGCAGCGCCGCCGACCCGGATCCCGACGGTGTAGTTGCCGAAGCTGCCGGTCTTGCTGACCATCTCGGCCTCGGTGAAGACCCGGATCGACGGCCGCTGGCGGATCCCCTCGAGCAGCTCGTCGATGAGCCGGCGGCCGTCCTTGCCGGTCGGGTACATCGCCCCGAACGTCCCGACCCAGCCGCCGAGGACCGGCTCGCGCTCGACGAGGAAGACCCCGAGCCCGATGTCGGCCAGGCCGATCGCGGCCCGCAGGCCGGCCACGCCGCCGCCGACGACGAGCGTCCGCTGGGTCGTCTCGACGACGATCGGCTCGAGGGGCTCGGTGAGGAGCGTCCGGGCGATCCCGGCCTTGACGAGGTGGATCGCCTTGTCGGTGGTGCCCTGGGCGTCGTCCGAGTGGATCCACGAGGCCTGCTCGCGGACGTTCACCTGGGTGTACTCGTACGGGTTGAGCCCGGACCGCTTGGCGACGCCACGGAACGTCACGACGTGGAGCTTCGGCGAGCAGGACGCGACGACCAGGCCGTCGAGCTGCTGCTCCGCGATGTCGCGCTCCATCTCGCCCTGGCCGGCATCCGAGCAGGCGAACATCATCTGGCGGGCGACGACGACGCCCGGCTCGCCCTCGGCCGCGGCGACGACCTGATCGACGTCGACGTAGTCCGAGATGTTGCCGCCGCAGTGGCAGACGTAGACGCCGATGCGGCGCGCCTGGTCGGTCATGCCGGAACCCGTCCCTTCTCGAGCCAGGCCGCGACCTGGGCGACGGTCGAGCCGGCGTGCAGGATCGAGTCGGCGATGTCCTTGGCGCCCGACGCGGCGCCCGCGACGTACACGCCCGGAATGCTCGTCTGGCCGGGGTTGGCGTCCTCGTCGGTCTCGGCGACGTAGTGGAACTCGTCGGTCGTCAGGCCGCCTTCGGGGAAGAGCGCCTGGGCGTCGCTGTTGGGCTGGACGCCGACCGCCAGGACGACCAGGTCGTACTCGGCCTCGATGAGCTGCCCGCCGTGCTCGATGTCCTCGTAGCGCACGACGAGGTCGCCGTTGTCCCTCTCGGTGATCTTCGCGACCCGCCCCTTGACGTAGGTGGCGCCCATCGCCTTGGCCTGCTCGTAGAACTCGTCGTAGCGCTTGCCGTAGGCCCGGATGTCCATGTAGTGGACCGTCACGTCGGCGATCGGCAGGGCGCCCATGATCAGCTGGTTCTGCTTGATCGAGTACATGCAGCAGAAGCGCGAGCAGAGGGGGTTGCCGACCGTCTCGTCGCGCGAGCCGGTGCACAGGACGTAGGCGATCCGCTCGGGGACCTTGCCGTCGCCCGGCCGGAGGATCGTGTTGAACGGGCGGGTCGGGGCGAGCAGCCGGTCCATCTGCATCCCGGTGATCACGTTCTTGAAGGTCCCGAACCCGTACTCCGGCTTCAGGTCGGCGGCGAAGAGGTTGAAGCCGGTCGCCACGACGACCGCCCCGACCTCGATCTCGCGGACCTGGTCGCGGGCGCGCAGGTCGATGCAGCCCTCGACGGGGCAGGCGTCGACGCACTCGCCGCACTCGGAGCAGACGCCGCAGTCGAGGCAGAGCCCGGCGCCGGCCCGCGCCTCGGCCTCGGTCATCGGCAGCTCGACCTCGCGGAAGTCCGTCGGAGCCGGGCTGATCACCTCGCTCGGGCCGGCCGGGACGGCCAGCCGGTACGCCTTCTGGCGGGCGAGGACCGCCTCCTTGTCGACGACGGGCAGGCGAAGGTCGAAGCCCTCCAGCGTCCGGTCCTGGATCCAGCGGTCGATCATGAACGCCGCGCGCTGGCCCTGGCCGGTCGCCCGGGTGATGTCGGACGCGCCCGACACGACGTCGCCCGCGGCGAACAGCCACGGCACGTCGGTCTGGAGGGTCCGCTCGTCCACGGCGATCGCGCCGCCCGGGGTCGTGGCGACCCGGCCGCCGAAGCCGGCGGTGTCGGGGGCCATCCCGATCGCGGTGATGACCACGTCGCACTCGAGGTCGAACTCGCTGCCGGCGACCGGCTCGGGCCGCCGCCGGCCGGACGTGTCGGGGGCTCCGGCGGTCATCCTCGTACAGCGCACGGCCCGCGCCGCCCCGCTGCCGTCGTCGAGGACCGCGACCGGGGCGGCCTGGAAGACGAAGTGCACGCCCTCCTTCTCGGTGTCGTCGGCCTCGACGTGGTGGGCCGGCATCTCCTCGCGGGTCCGGCGGTAGACGACGGTCACGTCCCTGGCGCCGAGCCGGCGCGCGGTGCGGGCGGTGTCCATCGCGACGTTGCCGCCGCCGATCACCACGACCCGCCGGTCGGCAAGGTCGACCCCTTCGCCGAGCTTCACGGCCCGCAGGAACGCGACGCCGCCGAGGACGCCATCGAGCTGGTCGCCGGCCACGCCGAGGCGGGTCGAGAGCGGCGTCCCGGTGGCGACGAGGACCGCGTCGTAGCCGTCCTCGTGGAGCCGGTCGAGGTCTTCGACCGGGGCATTGACGGAGATGTCCACGCCGAGCGCCGTGACGTTCGCGATGTCGCGTTCGACGACCTCGGTCGGGAGGCGGTAGGCGGGGATCGCCAGCCGCAGGAACCCGCCGGCCTTCGGGGCGGCCTCGAACATCCGGACCGCGTAGCCCTTGCGGGCGAGCTGCCAGGCGGCGGTCAGGCCGGCCGGGCCGGAGCCGACGATCGCGACCCGGTGGCCGTTCGCCGCCGGGACCTCGATGCCGGGCCCGTCGAAGCGGGCGTAGTGCTCGTCGGCGATGAACCGCTTCAGGCGGCGGATCGGGAGCGGGCCCTCGAGGGCGCCGCGGGTGCAGTCCACCTCGCACGGCGCGTAGCAGGCCCGGCCGAGGGTGCCGACGAGGGGCGTCGCGTCAAGGACGAGCTGGAACGCCTTCTCGTACTCGCCGCTCCGGACGAGCGAGACGTAGCCGTGGGCCTGGATGCCGGCCGGGCAGGTGAACGAGCACGGCGACGAGCCGGCCCGCTCGATCACGGCCTTCTTCGGTACGGCCTGGGGGAAGGCGATGTAGGCGGCGTGGCGGGCGACCAGGTCGGCGTTGAACTGGTCGGGCACGGACACCGTGCAGGCCGTCTCGCACTTCTGGCAGCCGGTGCAGGCGTCGATGTCGACGAAGCGCGCCTTCTGGGTGATCGTCGCCCGGAACCGCCCGTCGGCCGCCGGCTCGATGCCGTCGACCTCGCTGTAGGTCATCGTCGTGACGTTCGGATGGTGGATCGAGGCCGCCATCTTCGGGGTTGAGATGCAGCTCGCGCAGTCGAGCGTCGGGAAGACCTTGCTCAGCAGGATCATCTTGCCGCCGACGCTGGCCTCCTTCTCGACGAGGAGGACGCTGTAGCCCATGTCGCCGAGCTTCAGGGCGGACTCCATGCCGCCGATCCCGGCGCCGACGACGAGGACGTCGTAGTCCGTCATGACGGGTCTCCCGACGGCCCGAGCGCTGCAAGCGCCTGGCCGAACTGCTCGACGTGCCTGGTGAACGGCTCGGCACAGACGGAGCAGATCGCCGCCATCTTCAGCCGGGCCGACTGGTGGCCGGCCGCGACGAGGAGCTCCTGGGCCCGGGCCACGATCGCCGACGCCCGCGTCGAGCAGTCGGCGAGATAGGCGCACTCGTCGCCGTCGGAAGCGATGAACACGCCGTCGAATCCGTGCTCGATCGCGTGGAGGATCCAGGTCGGCCGGATCCCGCTCGTGCACGGCATGCTGATGACCACGACGCCCGGCGAATAGGTCATGTGGGCGCTTCCGGCCAGGTCGATGCCCGGGTCGGAGATGTTGTTCGTCGAGAAGACGAGGATGCGCGGGACGTGGGTCCGTTGCGCCTCCTGCGGCTTCTCCGGGGCGAGCGTGGTCATCGCAGCCTGGCTCCTTCGGGGGACCGGGATCGGCTTGCCGTCCCTACTTCTGGCGCACCACGAAGGTCCGCTCGTAGCCCTCGCCCGGGACGGTCCCGAGGTAGGTGTGGCCGACCTTCGCCGACCAGGCGCCGATGTCGGTCTTCGTCGCCGGGTCGCTCGACCAGATCTCGATCGTCTGGCCGATCTGGACGGTGTTCATCGCCTTCTTGGCCTCGAGGAGCGGACCCGGGCAGGCGCTGCCGCGGGCGTCGACGACCTTGGCGCTCTCGAGGGCCAGCAGGTCGGTGTCGCTGAGGGGGGTCGTCATCGTGGTCATCGCGGGTCTCCTTGGTGGGTGGGCGGGACCGGGCCGGCGGCCCGGCAGCCGGTGGGTCTCAGTAGACGAGGGCGTTCGTGGCCGAGGTCACCTCCGCGACGAAGCGGGCCGCGGCGACGACCTCCGCGCCGGGCACGAGGGTCTCGAGGAAGCCGCGGCTCTTGGCGCACGGCGCGCAGACGAGGAGCGTTCCGCCGAGCTCGCGGAAGTCGTCGAGGAGCTTGGCGAGGGGCGGGAACCCGGCCGCCTCGACGGTCGCGGCCTCGCCCTCGTGGACGAGGCAGACGCCGTCGGCCTGGAACCCGATCACGACCGCGACGTCCGCGGCGAGGGCCGCGCAGCCCATCACGAACGGGATCGTCGCCTGCTCGGCGTCGTGCGGTCCGTGGGTTGCCATGATCACGAGCTTTTCCTGGGAGGGCATTGCCTGACTCCTGCGCTGGTGGAGCGGTTCGACGATCAGATGAAGAGGACCTGGCCGCCTTCGGCCGCCATGAGGAAGGACGCGATCCCGCCGGCGTCGTCGACCATCGGGTCCAGCGCGGCGGCGTCGAGGCCGAGCGTCGCGAGCGATCCCGAGCAGGCCCGGATCGTCACGTCCCCGAGCTCCTTGGCCTGGCGGAAGGTCTCCTGCCAGGCGATGTCGCCGACGTGCTCGACCGGCTCGTTCCAGCGCGGCCGCGACGCGTCGTAGGAGAGGCCGTGGTCGTTGGCGATCCGGTCCGCCCGGAAGGCATCGAGGGCCCAGTACATGAGGAGGACGCTGACGGGCGTGCCCATCGCGGCGGCGCCGGCGGTGATCGTCGCTGCGGCGTGCAGCTTGTCGTCGGTGCCGGAGAACAGGACGATGGACAGGGTGTCGCTCACGAATGACCTTCCTGACTGCTGGAGGCGTAGACGGCGGTCTCCTCGCTGACCGCGGCGGCGAGGTCGCCGAGCCGCGACAGGCGGCGGACGAGGACGTTGCGCATCAGGCCGCACGCCGAGAGGATCTGGCGGTCGCTGACCTGGTAGCTGACGTTGCGACCGTCGCGGATCGCGTCGACGAGCCCGGCGCCACGCATCGCCCCGAGATGCTGGGAGGCAGCGGCCTGGCTCATCCCGAGCTCGCGCGCGATCTCGTTGACCTCGCACGGCCGATCGCCAAGGAGATGGAGGATCCGGAGTCGGTGGGCGCTCGCCAGCGTCCTGAGGAGGGACGCCTGGAGCTCATCGATGTCGTTCATCCGACGCGGCACTCGCTGTTTCCGGCGATCGCGACTGTCGATCGATGTCGATCAGATGTCCACGACCACTATTCGGTCATCGCGAATATATGTCTCAAGCACGTATTCGCCGCAGGCCATTGGTCACGTGAACCCGGGCCAAGCGGATGGTTCGGCCGGCACCGGCGTGGCGGACGATGGAGCCGGGCCGTCGCCCGCATCCGAATCACAAGCACGCCTGGAGTCCGCCGTGGCTGTCAAGACCGCCGATCTCACCCTCGCCGGGGACGGCCTCCGATTCGTCGCCGAGTCCGGGAGCGGCCACCGGATCGTCCTCGACAACGGCGCGGGCGACACCGGCATGCGCCCCGCCGAGCTGGTGCCCCTGGCCGTCGCCGGCTGCACGGCGATGGACGTGATCTCGATCCTCCGCAAGAAGCGCCAGCCGGTCGACCGCTACGAGATCCACGCGTCCGGCATCCAGGAGGACGACCATCCCAACGCGTTCCGCCGGATCGACATCGTCCATGTCGTCAGCGGCGCGTCGCTCGACGTCGCGGCCGTCCGGCGGGCGATCGAGCTCTCGGCGGTGAAGTACTGCTCCGTCGGCGCGACGCTCTCCAGCGGCATGGTCGAGATCCACCACCGCTACGTCGTCCGCAGCCCCGACGGGGTCGAGGAGACCGACGAGGTCCTGGTCACCGGCCCCTTCCAGTCCGACGCGCCCGTCCCGCCGGCCGGCACCCCCGTCGCCGTCGCCGGCTGATCCCGGCCCGCACCCAGGAGTCCCGCCATGGCCCGACCCCGGACCGCCGCCCGCGCCGGCGGACGCGCCTCAGCCCGACGCGTGCCGCCTCCCCCGCGGCGCCGCGCCGGCCTCACCGACCGGCAGTGGGCCGTCGCGGCCTCGATCGTGGCCGTGCTCATCGTCGCGATCGCGGTGGGCTGGGGCCTCGCCTCGCGTGGCTCGTCCGGATCGGCATCGGCGGTCGGCCGATCGGACGGCACGGTCGTCCAGGCCGACGGCGGCCACTGGACGAACATCGCGCCCGCGAAGCTCGCGTCGCTGCTCACGACCGAGGACGTCACGCTCCTCAACGTGAAGACGCCGTACATCGGCGAGATCGCCGGGACCGACCTCTACATCCCGTACACGGACATCGCAGCGCGCAAGGCAGAGCTGCCGGCCGACAAGGCGGCGAAGATCGTCGTGTACTGCCGGACGGGC
This sequence comes from uncultured Chloroflexia bacterium, assembly GCA_963710105.1. GTDB lineage: Bacteria > Chloroflexota > Limnocylindria > Limnocylindrales > CSP1-4 > CF-46. The sequence continues at coordinate 259,268 of CAVPYV010000001.1, read as the reverse complement.
CACGAGAGCGCCATCGCGGCGCAGACGCTGCTCGATCTCGGCTACCGCACGATCGACAACCTCGACGGCGGCATGGAGGCGTGGGTCGCGAGCGGCCGCCAGCTGGTCCAGGTGTCGCGCTAGGCGGACCGGGGCGCCGTCAGGGTTGCGAGCGCCGTCAGGGTTGCGAGCCGGCACCCTCCCTGCGCTCGAGCGTGAACCAGCGCTTCCAGGTGGCCTCGTCGCGACCTGCGGCGACGTCGTTCCCGAACCGGACGAGGGGCAGCCGGAGGAGGGCCGGCGTCGCGAGGAGCCGCTCCACGATCTCGGCGTCAGCGAGGCGCATGTACGCCAGGCCGCCGTCGCGATAGGCGCGCGAGCCGTCGTCGAGGAGGGCGCGCGCTCCGAGTCGCTCGACGAACCGACGAAGCTCGCCGCGGGCGATCGGCTTGCGGGTCAGGTCGACCTGGTGGATCGCGACGCGGCGCTCCTTGAAGAAGCGGACCGCGGCGCGCGTGCCCTGGTCGCGCTCGTGGCCGAAGATCTGGACGGACAGCTCGGGCGGCGGCATGGTCGGATCGTAGCCCCGGGCGCGGCGGCGGATCGGCGGCGCGGGGGCGCGGGGGGGCGCGGGGGCGCGGCGCGCGGATCGGCGGCGGTCCCGTCAGGTACCACCCGGAGTGGTGGAAGCCGGGGCGTCAGCCACCGCCGGCGCAACGGGTTCGACGTGACGACCTCGCGGCGGCGCCGGATCCTGCCATTCACCATCCCGCCGAGTCGCTGGCCGGATCCGACCGGCCGCCCGGCGCCACCCACCACCGGGGGTGGTGATCGACCGGATCGACGCGACGGGCCCGCGGTCGCCGCGGCGCCGGCCGGGTACCATCGGCCCTCACAGGAGGTGCCCGCGTGACGGTCTGGTTCACGGTCAAGCTCGACGATCGGCCGGGCGCGCTCGCCCGGATGGCCACCGCCCTCGCCGAGCGCGGGGTGAACATCGCGGGGATCGTCGGGATCGCGGAGGACACGGGCGGAGAGCTGATGCTCGAGACGAGTGACGCCGACGCGACCCGCGCCGCCTTCGACGCGGCCGGCATCGCCTACGAGGCACATGACGCGGACGGCGCGTCGGACCCCGGCCGGATGTCGATCGCGGACATCGTCGGCCGCTAGGCCGCCCCCGCCCGGCCCGAGCACGCCCCCCACCGCACGATGGCCCGCACCCCCTCGGCCGAGGCGAACGCCGCAGCCGCCCGTCTCGATGTCCTCGAGAGCCCGGAGGGCATCGCCGCGATCGTCGCCCGCGTCAGCGAGCGCGGCGGCCGGATCCTGACGATCGCGACGGTCCGCTCGCTCGAGACCGACCCCGCCCAGTCCGAGATCGAGGTCGAGGTCGACGGCCTCACCCCCGACGAGCTCCTCGACGCCCTCGACGGCCTGCCCGAGGTCCAGGCGATCCGCCGGACGCGCGCCCTCGGCTCGATCTTCGGGAAGCGCGTGATCGTCGTCGGCGGCGGCGCCCAGGTCGCCCAGGTTGCGCTCGGCGCCGTGAGCGAGGCCGATCGCCACAATCTCCGCGGCGAGCGGATCAGCGTCGACACGATCCCGCTCGTCGGCGAATCCAACATCGCCGCGGCCGTCCGCGCGGTCGCCGACCTGCCCCGCGCTCGGCTCCTCGTCCTGGCCGGCTCGATCATGGGCGGCGACATCAGCGCCGCGGCCGACGAGCTGCGGGCCGTCGGCGTCCCGATCATCGCCCTGAACATGGTCGGCTCGATCACCGAGCACGTCGACCTCGTCGTCAGCGATCCCGTCCAGGCCGGCACGATGGCCGTCATGGCGATCGCCGACACCGCCTCCTTCGACCTGGTCCGCCAGAAGGGCCGCCGCTACTGAACGAACGCGGCCGGCGCGGACGATGCCGTCCGATGGCGACCGTCGATCGCCCGAGCCTCAGGCAGGGCTTCCCCATCGGCCCGCCATGGCGAGTCCGACGACGAGCACGAACGCCACCACGCAGACGCCCAGGGCCATGAGCGCGTAGCCGGCTCGAGCCGGCTCGCGCCCGAAGGCGGCGACCGAGAACACCGCGCCGACCGACGCTGCCAGCCCGACCGCCGACGCCAACACATCGGGCACGAGCACGACCCCGCTCAGGACGACGGCGACGGCCCCGACGAACAGGCACCAGCCACCCCAGGCGAGCGCGCCGGCGATCGCCCGGACGATCCAGGTCGTGGGGCGCATGCGGCGGACGAGCTCGACGTCAGCAAGCACCGCCGGCAGCGTCGCGACGAGGACGAGCGGCAGGAGGGTGAGCCCGATGGCGGGGGCCGGCGAGCCACGGGTTCCGGTCGTGAGGGCCAATCCGCCCAGGGCCATCGAGGTCACTCCGGAGAACAGGGCGTACACGATCAGGGGCCGGGTCATGCCCTCGCCCAGGATCTCGCTCCTCGGACCGCTCACTGATCAAGAGTGGGACACGCGTGGCGCCTGTCAAGGCCGCGAGGAACCGGCATCGCCAGCGACCCATCCGATCGGCAGCGGGGAATCCCGGCTTGACGCGGACGACTCCCCGGCCGAGGGTTCGGCCATGACCGCACCCGCCGACCAGCATCGCCGCCGCGCTGCCCCGCCGCCTCGTGGCATTGGTCGTGGTCGCCGCGATCATCGGGGTCGCGCTCTGGTCGGTGCTCCGCGCCGGCGACCCGTTCGCGCCGGGGACGAAGGCGTTCAGCGCCAACGGCATCGCGCTGTCGTACCCGGCCGGCTGGATCCTCCACGACCAGGGCTGGCCGTCGACCGGCCTCGGGTCGACGTTCGCCATCGTCGGAACGCAGCCGTGGGGGCTGTGCCTGCCGGTCGATCTCAACTGCCACGATTCGATCCGGCTGGAGCCGAGCCAGATCAGCGTCGAGCTCGGGTCCGGGATCCTCGGCGGGTCGAGCGTCTGCGAGGTGGGGCGCGATCGGAGCGATCTCGCCGGGCGCGGCCCGGACGATCCGCCGGCCACCGGATCGCTCGCCCGCGTCGACGGCCGGCCGACGCTCGCCACCGACTACGCGGTCGGCCAGGCCGACTACTACCACTCGGACGCGTGGCGGACGTGGGTGATCGCGGCCCCGGGCTCGACCACGGCGATCTACCGGATCGACGCGCGCTACCGCGGGCCGGGCGGCGAGTCCTTCCATCGGCAGCTGGACGAGCTCGTCGCGAGCGTCCGTTTCGTCGGGTCCGCGACGCCGGCCGACGGCGGCCCGACCGACTGCGAGGCGCCGTTTCCGTAGGTCGATGCCGGCCGGGCCGGCCGGGGCGCTGGCGTCAACCCCGGTCGCGGCTCAGGTCGCGGCGGGCGTCTCCGTCAGGCGGCCATCCACCTCCGCGAAGTCCCAAGCGTCGATCGCCGGCGGCTCCATCCCGAGCGTCGTGAGCGCCGTGCAGATCTGGCTGCGGTGGTCTGTGCCGTGATGGAGCGCCTGGGCCAGGCGGATCCCGAGCGGTGCGTGGCTGGCGGTCCCGTCGTCGCGGTGGCGGGTGACGATCGCCTCGGGATCGAGGTCCCCGGCGAGCGTGGCCGCCCAGCCGGGCCCCGCCGCCGCCATCGCCGCGCGAAGCCCGGCGATGTCCATCTCGGCCTCCCCGATCTCCGGCAGGCGCCCGTCGCCGACGACGAACAGGTACGAGCGGTCGGCGCCGACCAGGTGGCGCATCGTCTCGAGGATCGACCCGTACGTGCCCGGAACGACGGTCTCGAGCTGCTCCGCCGTGAGCTCGAGGCAGGCGTCGATCAACCGCGTGGTCGCCCAGACGTGATGGCCGAAGGCGTCGGCGAGGAGGGAGGTGCTCATGGGCGGACCGTACCACCCGGGCCGGTCAGATCGTGTCCGGATACACGCCTCGTTCGGCGCTCGTCAGGTCGGACGGGCACCGTCCCCCGCCTCGACCGCCTCGCGCACCTCGTCCGGCAGCCAGAACCAGCGGAGTGACTCGAAGTCGTCGCCGACGAGCGGCGGCCCCGCGGCTGCCGGCGGCGCGCCGAGTGCCGTAACCGGGTCGGCCAGGATCCGGGCGGCCTCGGCGAGGTGCCCGTCGAGCGCCTCCTCGCCGGCCTCGTGGCGGTGGGCCGGATAGGCCACGCCCTCGCCGGAGAACGACACGTCGTGGAGCGACAGCGGCGGCTCCGGCGACCCCGCCGCGTGTCGCCACATCCCGGTCGCCGGCTCGAAGCGGTACCACGGCAGCAGCCGCCAGCCGTCGCGGGCGACCATCGCCACGGCCTCGGTGATGTACGCGAAGACCGCCTCGCTGATGAAGTAGTTGAAGTTCACCCGGACCCAGCCCGGCTTGATCCCCTCGCAGCCGCGCGAGATCTCGCGCTCGAAGGCGTGCGAGGTCTCGATGTCGATCCCGAGCAGCCGGTGGCCGTACGGCCCGGCGCACGAGCAGCCGCCGCGCGACTGGATGCCGAACAGGTCGTTGAGGACGGCGACGACGAAGTTGTGGTGGAGATAGCGGCCGTCGTGGCGGACCGTGAACGAGACGATCGACAGGCGCGGCAGGCGCGGGTTGCCGAGGATCCCGATCCCGGGCTCGGCCGACCAGGCGGCGATCGCCCGGCCGATGAAGTCCTCCTCGCGGCGGCGGATCGCGTCGACCCCGACCGCTTCCTTGAGGGCGAACACGAGGCCCGCCCGGATCGACTCGACGATCGCCGGCGTCCCGCCCTCCTCGCGGTGCTCGATGGCGTCGAGGTAGACATGCTCGAGCGGGTTGACGTACGCGACGGTCCCGCCACCGGGCATCGTCGGGACGCGGTTGCGGAAGAGCTCGCGCCGGGCGACGAGCACCCCCGGCGTCCCCGGTCCGCCGATGAACTTGTGGGGGCTGATGACGACGGCGTCCTTGTAGTCGAGCGCGGCGTCTCCGTCGGGCTCCGCCGAACCAGCCGGGGCCGCCCGGTGGGGTTCCATCTCGATCTCGACGTACGGCCCGGCGGCGGCGAAGTCCCAGAACGACAGCGCGCCGTGGCGGTGGAGCAGGACGGAGATCGCGCGGGTGTCGGACAGGATGCCCGTCACGTTCGACGCCGCGGAGAACGACCCGATCCGGAGCGGTCGCCCGTCGGTCTCGCGAAGGGCCGCCTCGAGCCGGGCGAGGTCGATCCGGCCGTCGGCGTCCTCGCCGATCGTGATCACGTCCGCGATCGATTCGCGCCACGGCAGCTCGTTGCTGTGGTGCTCATACGGCCCGATCAGGACAACCGGCCGCTCGTCCGCCGGGATGTGGCCGCGGAGGCCGTAGCGCTCGTCGAGCCCGGCCGGGATCCGCAGCTCGAGGACGCCGACGAGGAGATTGATCGCCCCGGTCATCCCGGAGCCCGTGAAGACGACCGCGTGGTCGTCGGCGTTGCCGCCGACGGCGGCCCGGATGATCGCCCGGGCGTCCTCGCGGAAGCGGCTCGTCTGGAGCCCGGTGCCGGACGACTCGGTGTGGGTGTTGGCGTAGAGCGGCAGGACCGCCTCGCGAAGGTAGTCCTCGACGAACGTGAGCGCGCGCCCGCTCGCGGTGTAGTCGGCGTACGTGACCCGGCGCAGCCCGAACGGTCCCGCCACGGCCTCGCGGTCGCCGATCACGGACGCCCGGATCCGCTCGATCAGGTCCGCTGCGTTCGCTGCCTTGCCCACGATCGCATCGTACGCGACGGGCCGGCCGATCCGTGCCGGCCGGGCCGCCGATCCGTGCCGGACGGACGCCCCACGAGCCGGACCTGGCCATCCATTCACCGGCGGACTGGCTGGCGCGGCGCCCAGCGTGCCGGCCACCACCCTCGCGGGAACCGCCGCACGAGGATCGTGCCGTCCAATCCGGAGATGCATGGTTGGCGAGATCGGCCGCCGCCGCGGAGCGGCGCGGGGGCGCCGCAGGGGCGACGCGAGAAAGGAGCGCCTGACCGCTCCGGCCCGCGACCCCGATTCGCCCTACCCTGTCGGCATGCGGATCGCGACCTGGAACGTGAACTCGCTGAAGGCCCGGACCGACGCCGTCGAGCGCTGGCTCGCCCGCGCCGAGCCGGACGTCCTCCTCATGCAGGAGACGAAGCTCGCCGACAGCGAGGCGCCGGAGCTCCCGTTCCGGATGCTGGGCTACGAGCTCGTCCATCACGGCGAGGGGCGCTGGAACGGCGTCGCGATCGCGAGCCGGGTCGGCGCGACCGACGTCGTCACGAACTTCGGCGACGGCCCGGTCCGCGACAGCAGCGCCGGGGCCACCGTCGCGGTCGGCGAGGACGACTTCGATCCGTTCGACGAGGCCCGGATGGTCTCCGCGGTCTGCGGCGGCATTCGGGTCGTCAGCCTCTATGCCCCGAACGGCCGCGTCGTCGGGAGCCCGTTCTACGCCGGCAAGCTGCGCTGGTTCGAGCGCCTCCGGCGCTGGCTCGACGAGACCGCCTCGCCGGATGAGCCGCTCGTCCTCGGCGGCGACCTGAACGCGACGCCGACCGACGACGACGTCTGGGACGCGGTCGCGGCCCACGGCGGGACGCACGTGTCCGAGCCGGAGCGGGCCGCCCTGGCGGCGCTCCGCGACTGGGGCCTCGTCGACGCCTACCGGACGGCCATGCCGGAGGCGCCGGGGCGCTTCTCCTGGTGGGACTACCGGGCAGGGATGTTCCATCGCAACGAGGGGATGCGGATCGACCTCCTCTACGTGACGAAGATCGTGGCCGACCGGATCGTCTGGGCCGAGATCGATCGCGAGGCGCGCAAGGGCCCGCCGATCCCGTCCGACCACGCCCCCGTCGTCGTCGACCTCGACGAGCGCGGCCTGGCGTTCGACGCCGGCTGGGATGGGGCGCTGTCGCGGATCGCCGCCCGGACGCGGCCGCGCGCGGCCAAGCCTCGCGCCTGACGATGGCAGTCGTCGCGTGAGCAAGAAGGCGCAGAAGCGCCGTGGGCCGCGGCCGGCTCGGCAGAGGGCCGCTGCGGAGGCGGTGCCGACGACCTCGGCCCGGCGCCGGCCGACCCCGATCGTCCTCGTCGGGCTCGCCGGCGGCTCGATCGCGATCGTTCTCCTCGCGGTCGCCGGGGTCGCTGCGCTGACGTCGGGTCGGTCGCCCTCGGCCAGCCCGACCCCGTCACCGCCTGCCGCCGCGGTCGCGTCGTCGTCACCGCGGCCGGCGGCGTCCGGATCGCCCACGACCCCGCCCGGCGGCCCGGTCGCCGAGGCGCTGGTCGCCGCTCTCCACGCCGACCCGTTCCGGGCCCACGTCGACGAGTCCGTCCTGGCCCGCCGGGTCAGCGGCACGACCGCGCTCAACCTGACGGCCAGGGCGACCGGCGACATCTCCGGCCGGGACGTCGCGATCCACGCGACCGGGACCGGCGGCGGTCCGGCCACCGACCAGGAGCTCGTCTCGGTCGGCGACGTCGCGTGGACCCGGGCGGCCGGCGCGCCCGCCTGGACGGTCCAGCCCCGATCCGACGTCGCGTCCGAGATCGACGGCCTCCTCGCCACGATCGCCCTGATCGACGACCCGACCGAGCTCGTCGACCTCGGCGTCGAGACCGTCGACGGCCAGTCCGTCCATCACCTGTCGGCGCGGGGCGACGTTCCGGATCCGAGCGGGGCCGGGTCGGGCGGAGTCTACGAGACGCTCGATGTCTGGGCCACCGGCGCGGGCATCCCGGTCGCGATGTCCGGCACGTTCAGCTCGTCCCAGGGCGCCGACTCGATCACCGGCAGCACCGAGATCCACTACACGAAGGTCGGCGGCCCGATCGCGATCGCGCCGCCGGACGGCGCCCCGACGCTCGCGCCGTAGCGCGGGGGGCGGTCGATCGGCCGGGGTCAGGCGATCTCGCGGTCGAGATCCGCCAGCAGGTCCGCGATCTCGCGGGCGTTCGTCGTCCCGTAGTTCGCGTAGCAGTTGTTGAACATCAGGTGGACCTCCTTCGCCTGCGAGGCGGCCTCGCGGATGCGGGGGACCCACTCCGACAGCTCGTCGCGCGAGTAGAGGTAGCGGAAGCGCTCCGCGGGTGTGATGTTCTTCGCCTCCCAGGTCGCGGCGTTCCGGCCGTGGAACCGGACGATGGCCAGGTCCGGCGAGGTCACCGCGACCTCCGGCGGGACGCTGCTCTTGAAGCCCTGCGGCTCGTCGACCATGACGAACGGGACCGACCGCTCCGAGAGGAACGCGAGCGTCCGGTCGCGGTTCTTCTCGTTCAGCCAGGAGCCGTTGCGGAACTCGACCGCGACCTGCCAGCCGTCCAGCCGCTCGACGGCGTCGAGGATCAGCGCCCGGTTCTCGCTCGAGGGGAACACCCATTTCGGGTACTGGAGGAGGATCGAGCCGAGCTGGCCGCGCTCCTCGAGCGGCGCGAGCGCCGAGCGGAACTGGCGCCAGACCTCGTCGTAGAGCTCGGCCGGGAAGTCCTTGGCGTAGATCCGGGTCTTCGCCTGGAGCTCGCCAGGGAGTGCCTCGCGGATCGCCTTGGGAAGGCGGCGGGTCTCCGTCCCCTGCCCCGTCATCAGTGCGTGGGCCTTGAAGTCGAAGGTGAAGTCGGGCGGCGTGCGCTCGGCCCAGAGCTGCGCGGTCCGCTCGGCCGGGAGGGCGTAGTACGTCGCGTCGACCTCGACGACCGGGAAGGATGAGGCGTAGTAGGCGAGGCGCTCCTCGGCGCTGTCGGCACCGGACGGGTAGAAGACGCCGGCGGCGGTCATCGTCGGGTCCGTCCACGAAGCGGTGCCGACGAGGATCCGCGAACCGCTCGCCTCGATCGGCTCCGCGGCGGCGGTCTCGAGCGCCTCGACGCGGGCGGCAGCCGCGTCGGGACCCGGATCGTGGTCCCGGGCGGGGGCGGTCTCGGTCGTCATCACGTCCAGCCTACCGCCGGAACCTGCCCGATCCGGTCAACATCCCGGCGGCGGCCGTTGCAGAGGGTCGTCAACGCTGCCCGCCGACCGCGGGAGGCGGCGGCCCACGTGGGGCACACGTGCGGCCCACGTGCCGCCCGAGCCTGAAGTTGCGCGCACCGGGACGTCGGACGTCGCGTTCCCGAATCCTCGCCTAGGCTCCCCCGGCGATGATCGACCGCGCCGACGGCACGCCCGAGATCCGCCTGACCGACCTCACGAAGCACTTCCGGGACGTCCGCGCCGTCGACCGGGTCACGATGGACATCCGCCCCGGCGAGTTCTTCTCGATGCTCGGGCCGAGCGGCTGTGGCAAGACGACGACCCTCCGGATGATCGGCGGGTTCGAGCTCCCGACCGCCGGCCGGATCGAGCTCCGCGGCCGCGACGTCACGACCGACCCGCCCGACAAGCGCCCGGTCAACATGGTGTTCCAGAACTACGCCCTGTTCCCCCATCTCGACGTCCATGAGAACGTCGCGTTCGGGCTGCGCCGCAAGGGGGTCGACCGGGCCGACGCGAAGCGCCGCGTCGGGGAGGCCCTCGAGCTCGTCCATCTGGGCGGCTACGACCGGCGCAAGCCGAACCAGCTGTCCGGCGGCCAGCAGCAGCGGGTGGCCCTCGCCCGGGCGCTCGTGAACCGTCCCAACGTCCTCCTCCTCGACGAGCCGCTCGGCGCGCTCGACCTCAAGCTCCGCAAGGCCCTCCAGATCGAGCTGAAGCGGGTCCAGGTGGAGGTCGGGATCACGTTCGTGTACGTGACCCACGACCAGGAGGAGGCGCTCACGATGAGCGACCGGATCGCCGTCATGCACGGCGGCAAGGTCGAGCAGCTGGGGACGCCCGAAGAGCTCTACGAACGACCCCGGACCCGCTTCGTGGCGGACTTCATCGGGACATCCAACCTCCTGACGGGCTCGGTCGAAGCGGTCGAGGGCGGCTGCGCGCGCGTTCGGCTTGCGACGGGCGAGTCCTGCCTGACGTCGGCCGGCGTCGGCGTGACCGTCGGCCGAGCCGTCGAGCTCAGCGTCCGCCCGGAGGCGATCCTCCTCCACACCCGGAACGGCAGCGACCCCTCCCCGGCCGCCGCGATCGACCCCACCGGGGCGATCGCGGCCGTCGTCGAGCAGGTCGCCTATCTCGGGGGCAACGTCCAGTACATCGCCCGCTCGTCCGGCGGGCTGTCGATCACGGCGCTGGCGTCGAAGAACGGGGATCGCCTCCCCGTCGGCGCCGCCGTGGACATCACCTGGTCGCCCGGCGACGCCCTGGTCCTCGCCGAGCATCCCGCTGCGCAGGAGGAGACACCGGCATGAGCGATCGCATCCCGCGGTCCGCCGCAACGGAGGCGGACCACGATCTCGAGCTCACCTTCTACCGCGCCCTCGCGGCGCAGCGGATCAGCCGCCGCCAGCTGCTGGAGACGGCCGCCCGCGTCGGCCCGCTGGCGGCGCTCGCCCCGATCCTCGCCGCGTGCGGCGCAGCGGCGACGCCCCAGCCGTCGGTGCCCGCCTCGGTGGCGCCGCCGTCGACCGGCCCGGCCTCGGCCGCGCCGCCGTCGGCGTCGCCGTCGCCGACGCCGGTCCCGTCGCCCGAGTCCGAGGTCGTCATCTACAACTGGGACGCCTACATCGGCGAGGACACCGTCAAGCAGTTCGAGGACGCCACCGGGATCAAGGTCCATTACGAGAAGTTCCCCGACGCCTCGACGATGCTGGCGAAGATCCGGATCGACGGGAAGGGCGGCGGCTACGACGTCGCCTACCCGACCTCGACCGAGATCCCGGGGCTGGTCAAGGACGGGATCATCCAGCCGCTCACGCCGTCGCTCGTCCCGAACGCGGTCAACCTCGGCGCCCAGTGGCAGAACCCGGGCTACGACCCGAACAACCAGCACTCGATGCCGTACATGTGGTGGACGACCGGGTTCTGCTGGGACGCCGACAAGATCACGGACGACCTGACGAGCTGGGAATCGCTCTGGGACTCGGCCTACAAGGGCAAGCTCGCCATGCTCGACGACTACCGCGAGGTCTTCGCCGTCGCGGCGTTCCGGCTCGGGCTCGACCCCAACTCGACGAACGACGCCGATCTCGACAAGATGGCCGACCTGCTCGAGCAGCAGAAGCCGCTCGTCCGGACCTACACGACGGACGACATCGGGGCGATGACCAGCGGCCAGGCGACGATCTGCCACGCCTGGTCCGGCGACGTCTACCAGATGTACGACGACGTCCCGAACGTGACGTACGTGATCCCGGAGGAGGGCGCCATCCGCGGCTCCGACACGATGGTCGTGACCTCCGGCGCGCCCCACCCGGTCGCCGCCAACATGTGGATCAACTTCAACCTCGACGCCAAGGTCAGCGCCGCGAACACGAACTACATCGGCTACATGGGGCCCAACGCGGCGGCGATGGAGTTCATCAGCAAGGAGATCCTCGAGGACCCGACGGTCAACCCGGACATCGCCCTCCTCGACAAGCTCGTGGAGCTGCTCCAGCTCGGGCTCGGCGAGGACAAGTACACCCAGCGCTGGAACGCGCTGAAGGCCTGACCGGCCGACCGGACCGATCGGACCGACCGGCTCCGACGACGCCCCGATGACGACCGCCGCGGCCCCCGCGTCGGCGCTCGCCGAGGAGGGTCCGCCCCTCGTCGTGCCGCGCTCGCGCCGGAGCCGCGTCGCGTCCCGCCTCGGGGCGGTCGTCCTGATCGCCCCGGGCGTCGTCTGGCTGGCGGCGTTCTTCCTCGTCCCCCTCGGGATCATCTTCGTCGTCAGCCTCGGCACCCGGGACGCCACGGGCCACATCCTGCTCGACCACCCCGGGCTCCAGAACTACATCCAGGCGACCCGCCCGGAGTACCTGCCGGCCTTCGCCAACTCGATCCGCTACGCCCTGATCACGACGGTCCTCTCGATCGGGCTCGGCTATCCGATCGCCTACTGGATCTCGCGCTACGGCGGCCAGCGGAAGGTCCTCCTCCTGATCCTCGTGATGCTCCCGTTCTGGACGAGCTACCTGATCCGGACCTACGCCTGGATGATCATCCTCCGCGACAACGGCGTGCTGAACGGCATCCTCCGGGCGACCGGGCTCATCGACGAGCCGCTGATCCTGCTGAACACCGACATCTCGGTGATCCTCGGGATGACCTACGGCTTCCTGCCGTTCGCGATCCTGCCGCTGTTCGTGTCGATCGACCGCCTCGACCAGAACCTCGTCCAGGCGGCCCGCGACCTGTACGCCAGCGGCCGCGGCGCCTTCCTCCACGTCACCCTGCCGCTGACGATGCCGGGGATCATCGCCGCGTCGCTCCTGACGTTCATCCCGGCGATCGGCGACTACGTCACGCCAGACCTGCTCGGCGGGGCCCAGACGACGACCGCGGCGAAGATCGTCCAGGTCCTGTTCACGAGCGGCCGCGACTGGCCGTACGGCTCGGCGCTCGGCTTCATCCTGATGATCCTGACCCTCGGCGGCACCCTCCTCGCGCTGCGCTCCCTCCGCCGGGAGACGTTCGCGTGAGGGCCGCTCGCGACCGCGGGACGGGCCCCCGATGAGCGGCCGCAACCGCTGGCTCTCGGCGTTCGCGGTCGTGATCTACGCGTTCCTGTTCGCGCCGATCGTCGTCCTGATCATCTTCAGCTTCAACAACTCGCGGCGGACGTTCGTGTGGCGCGGGCTGACCCTCGACTGGTACCCGAAGCTGTTCGCCAACTCGGACCTGCTCGACGCCCTGAGGGTGACGATGGAGGTCGCGGTCATCGCGGTGATCGCGTCGACGATCCTGGGCTCGCTGCTGGGACTGGGCCTCGCCCGCCTCCGGTTCCGGGGCAGCGGGGCGACCGAGACGCTCCTGCTCCTGCCGATGGTGACCCCCGAGATCATCATGGGGATCAGCCTCCTGATCTTCTTCTTCCAGCTGTTCGGCGGGGTCGGCTCGATCGGCCAGATCTCGATCGCCCACATCACGTTCTGCATCTCGTACGTGGCAGTGACCGTCCGGGCTCGCGCGGCGGGGATGGACCCGAAGCTGGAGGAGGCCGCCCGCGACCTCGGGGCGAGCGCGTGGGGCGCGTTCCGCTACGTGACGATCCCGCTGGTCCTGCCGGCCGTCATCGCCGGCGCCCTGCTCGCGTTCGCGCTCTCGTTCGACGACCTCGTCGTGACCTCGTTCAACGCCGGGGTCGGCTCGTCGACCCTGCCGATCTACATCTACAGCGCGATCAAGTTCGGGGTCACCCCGGAGATCAACGCGATCTCGACGTTGATCGTGGCGGTCGTCTCGATCGCCCTGTTCATCGCCTGGCGGCTCGGGGCGTTCCGGACCGAGCGGACCTCGCTCCTCGTCGAGGACGCGCCGGCGAGCTGACGGTCAGGGCCGGGACGACGCCTTCGAGCGGGCCGTCGTCCGGGCGGCGGCGTGCTCGTGGGAGCCGCGGCCCGTCGTCGGGTGGTCGTGCTCGTGGGGATCCCGCCCGGCCGCGTCATGGTCGGCCGCGTCGCGGGCGGCCGCGTCACGGGCGGCGGCATCGCGGGCGCGGGCCCCGGCGTCCATCGTCCCGATCGGCGCCTCCTTCGGCGGCGGGATGTCGTAGCGCTCGCGGACCGTCCGGGCGGAGCTGAACGGCAGCCCGGCGTAGCACTCGGCGACCATGAGGTCGAAGGCGTGGACCGAGGCCTCCTGGTTGGAGTACCGACCGCTGACCCACGACCGGGAGCGGGTGCCCGTCTGCTGCAGCTCGCAGACGTGCCAGTCCTGGGTGTTCGTCAGGTCCCAGAAGGCGATCGCGTCGGACGGGTCGAAGTCCGGCAGGGCCATCGTCGCCGGCTCGAAGAGGAGCTGGCAGACGACCGTCGTCCGGCCCGGCTCGACCGGGATGAGGCGGTGGACGAGCAGGTAGTCGGGATGGATCGAGAGGAAGGCGGTCGGCCACAGGACGTAGTAGAAGATCCGGCGCTCGTCCTCGGCGGTCATCCCGCACATCGCCGGCCGCCCGTGCTTCGAGCCGTGGCCGCCGTCGAGGGCCATCGTCTCCGCGCCGGCGACGAGCTCCTGCCAGCCGCCCTGCCACGCGCCGTCGGGCGCGTAGTCGCCGCCGACGTCGTACGGGGTGAGCTTGTTCAGCTGCGGATGGAGCGGCGGGCAGTGATAGCACTCCGAGTAGTTCTCGGCGATGAACTTCCAGTTGGCCGCCACGTCGTAGGTGATCGTCCGTGCCGGCTTCAGGTCCCGGAAGTCGAACCGCCCAAGGTGCTCGTCGAGGTCCCCGAGCTGGGCCGCCAGCGGGGCCGCGTCGGGGTCGAGGTTGAGGAAGACGAAGCCCTGCCACGTCTCGCAGCGGACCGTCGCCAGGCTGTAGTCGGCGAAGCTGAAGTCGTCGAGGTCGTCGGTGTGCTTCGCCCGGACGAGCTTGCCATCGAGGTCGTAGATCCAGGCGTGGTACGGGCACTGGAAGCGGACGGCTGTGCCGCACGGCTCCTCGACGACGGCCGTCCCCCGATGGCGGCAGACGTTGTAGAACGCCCGGAGCTCGCCGTCGCGGCCGCGGACGACGAGGAGCGGCTCGCCGTCGAGCTCGGTCAGGAAGTAGGTCCCGGGATCGGGCGCCTCGTCGGCCCGGCCGACGATGACCCAGTCGCGGCGCAGGACGTGCTCGCGCTCCCAGTCGAAGATCGCCGCGTCGTGGTACGCCCGGCGCGGGAGGAGGCGGGCGCCGCGGTAGGGACGCCGGACGGAATTCGAGCTCCGCGGCCGTCAGGATGCTGGTGTCCGGCATGCCCGGATCGTCACACGGCGGGATTCCATTGCCTCTCGCGTTCCATCAGGCGAACCGGTGTTGCGGATGGCGCGACGACGGTCAGGCGGTGGCGGGGAGCGCGACCGACCGCGATCGGATGATCGCGCCGGCCCGCCGGCCCGCCAGCCCGCCGGCCGGGACCGCGACGGGTACCTCTTCGCCGTGCGCGCTGAACCGAAGTACGGTCCGCAGTCGCTCGATTCGCGCGCACCATCCCGGGGTCGCGGCCGTGGCCGGAGCGAGGGGGGATCGGGATGCCGGCCACCTCGATCGCGGCCGTCGGCTGGGCAAGGAGACCCGGCGGGACGATCCGTTCCCGGTCCCCAGGGAGTCCGAATGCAGCCTTCGCAGCCGAAGCGCCTGCGCTTCGCCGCCGTCCTCGCGGCCGGCATCCTGTGGCTCGTGGCGGCGATCCCCGTCGCGGCCGTCGACACGCTGACTCCGACCCCGGTGACGACGACCCTCGTCGCGGGCACCTCGACGACGGTCGACAAGACGCTCACGCTCGACGGGCTGCCGGCCAGGGCCGACATCATCGTCGCGATCGACACGACGTCGAGCATGACCGGCCCGATCGCCCAGGCCCAGGCCGACGCGTCGAACCTCTGCGCCACGGTCCAGGCGTCGATCCCCGGCGCCCGCTTCGCTGCCGTCGACTTCGAGGACTACCCGGCGATGCCGAGCGGCTCGGGCAGCGACGTGCCCTACACGCTCCTCACGCCGGGCTTCGTCTCGAGCTGCGCGACGTTCTCGGCCGCGATCGCGACGATGAGCGCCGACGGTGGCGGCGACTTCCCGGAGGCGTACAACCGGACGTTCTTCGAGGCCTACTCGGACGCCGCCTACGCGGCGCCGGTGGCCGCCGGCGGTCGCGATCCACTCGCCAGCCAGTTCCTCGTCGTCCTCGGCGACGCCACGCCCCACGACGCGACGGGCTTCGGCTCGTGCGCGGCGGCTCCGCCGACCGACTTCGGCCGCGACGGCGCCGCCGGCGGCGGCGACGATCTCACGACGGCCGGAACGCTGGCCGGCCTGTCGGCCGACTCGATCACGCTCCTGATGGTCCGCTACACGACGGGCGGTGTGTCGGTCGCCCTCCCCTGCTACCAGTCGCTCGCGTCCGCGACCGGCGGGACCGCCGTCGACGACCTCGCCGCCGGATCGATCGGCCCCTTCATCGTGGCCAACGCGAAGCTCGTCCCGTACGCGGTGGACCTCGTCGTGTCATCGGGCTGCCCGATCGGCTTCAGCTTCAACCCGCCGTTCCCGACCGGCGCGCTGACGGGCCCCCAGTCGATCCCGTTCGTCGAGACGATCACCGCCCCGACGACGGTCGGCGAGCTACACCTGCACGATCACGGCGACGACGGATCCGGGCGGCCCGACGACCGCCGTCGAGACGGTCAACCTCACGGTCACGCCGGGTGATCCAGCGACCCTCGATCTTCAGCCGGCGAGCGCGACCAACGTGGTCGATGCCGAGCATTGCGTCACGGCGACCGTCCTCGACGAGTTCGGCAACGCCACGCCCGGCATCACGGTCGACTTCTCGGTCGTGCCCACGACCACGCGCGTGCCGTCGAGTGGGACCGTGGTCACCGACTCGGCCGGCCAGGCGACCTTCTGCTACACGTCGGCGCTGACCGGGACCGACACGATCACGGCCTTCGCCGACACCGACGGCAGCGCCGCCCAGAACGGCACCGAGCCGAGCGCCACCGCGACGAAGACCTGGGTCCTGCCCGGCAGCAGCGAGGGCTGCAAGGTCACCTACGGAGGCCGGATCACGACCACCGACGGCGACAAGGCGACATTCGGCGGCAACGCCAAGGGAACCGGCCCGACCGGCGAGGAGCAGTTCCAGGCCCACGGTCCGGCGATGGACTTCAACCTTCACTCGATCGACGTCCAGGCCGTCCTCTGCTCCGCCGACGGGATGTCGGCGAGCATCTTCGGCACGGCGACGATCGACGGGGCCGGCTCGGTCGATTACCGGATCGACGTCACGGACAACGGCGAGCCGGGCTCGGCCGACACGTACCAGATCCGCCTGAGCAACGGCTACGACTCCGGCCTGCAGACGCTGGCCGGCGGCAACGTCCAGGTCCACCAGGGCGGTGGCGGCGGTGCCGCGGCGGCGAGCGGGGCCAAGGCGGCACATGTCGCCGGCACGGCCAAGGCCAGCGTCAGCGTGCCGACTCCGCTGGGCCAGCGCTGGACGAAGCCCGCCCGGGCGACGTCGGCCAGCGACGTGAAGGCGAGCGGCAAGTCGTCGGTCGCCAGACCAACCGGGTCCGACCACAACGCGAACGAGCCGAAGAAGACGCACTAGCCCATCGAGTGGCCCGGCCTTCGGGCCGGCCGGACACAGGGACGAGGCGCCCGACCGGTGCGCCTCGTTCGCTGTGTTCGGGCCTGCGCGAGGACGGTCCACGACGCGTGCGCGCTCGAACCCCGGCCGACCGCCACGCGGTCACCTTGACGCCGGCGCCTCCGCGCCCGCACGATCGCGCCATGGAGACCTGGCCCGTCCTGCGGATCGTCCGCGCCCTGTCGATCGTCGTGGTCCTGGCCGCGATCGTGGCCCAGGCGAAGGTCCTCGCGGACGCCGGCGCCTTCGACGCGACGCGGTTCTTCGCCTTCTTCACGATCCAGAGCAACCTCATCGGGGTTGCGGCGTTCTCCTGGCTCGTCGCCCGCCCGGACGGTCCGCGGTCTCGGGGCGTCGAGCTGCTCCGGGCCGGCGCCGCGGTCTACCTGACGGTGACGTTCTTCGTCGTGATCGTCCTGCTGCCAGGCGTCGACGTGCAGCTCCAGCTCGTCTGGGTCGACGTCGTCCTCCACAAGATCTTCCCGATCATCGTCGTCGTCGACTGGCTCGTCGACTCGCCGCGGACCCGGCTGGCGATGCGCGACATCGGCGTCCTGATCGTCTACCCGTTGATCTGGACCGCGCTCACGATGGTCCGCGGCGCCGTGGATCCGGCCCAGTGGTACCCGTACCCGTTCCTCGACCCGAAGAACGGCGGCTACGGCCAGGTCCTGATCACCGCGATCGCGGTGACGATCGGGTTCGTCGTGATCTCGGCGGCGATCATCTGGCTCGGCAACTGGCGGCGGGGCCCCGAACCGGAGCTGCGGGCGGCCTGATCCGCGCCCGCGGCGGCGTCGGCGGCGCTGGCGTCGGCGGCCCGAGGGAGCCCAGCCGAGGCGAATAGCCGCATACCCGGCTCCCCGTATGCGGCAAGCCGCCCAGGGCCGGGCTTCCCGGGTCCGCCCGGCGCGGCCCACCGGAGGCGAATCGCCGCATACCCGGCTCCCCGTATGCGGCAAGCCGCCCAGGGCCGGGCTTCCCGGGTCCGCCCGGCGCGGCCCACCCGAGGCGAATTGCCGCACCTCCCGGCACCCGATATGCGGCAAGCCGCCCGGGCCGGGCGCCCGCCCCTGGCCCGGCGCGAACGCCCCGGCGGCGAACCCGATATGCGGCAAGCCGCCCGGGCCGGGCGCCCGCCCCTGGCCCGGCGCGAACGCCCCGGCGGCGAATCCGATATGCGGCAAGCCGCCCGGGCCGGGCGCCGCTGACCCGGCGCCCGCGGCCCTGGCGCCCGGCGCCCGCGGCGCCCGCGGCGCCGCCGCCCCTTAGTCCAGCGTCACCGTCTCCCGCCAGCGCGGGATCTTCGTCGTGAAGCCGAGCGCGCGGACCTTTGGCTCGATCGCGATCTGGGCCTCGGGGTCGCCGTGGACGAGGAAAACGGTCTTGGGGAACCCCGCCGCGCCGGCCGTCTTGCCCTCCGCGAAGTGGCCGACCCAGGCGAGGAGCTCCGGCTCGTCGGCGTGGGCGCTGAAGCCGCTGATCGAGCGGATCCGGCAGCGAACCTGGCGGTCCTGGCCGTCGAGCTTCACGACCTTCGCCCCCGCCTGGAGGTGGGCGCCGAGCGTGCCCTCGCCCTGGTAGCCGACGAACAGGAGGGTCGCCGCCGGATCTCCGATCAGGGTCCGGAGATGGCCGAGCACGCGACCCCCGGTGAGCATCCCGTTGGAGGCCACGATCATGTACGGCCGCTGGGCCCGGGCGATCTTCTGCGAATCGCGGACGTCGCGGGTCTCGGTCTGGTCGGGGTAGTCGAGCGGCGAGTCGCCGGCCTGAAGGAGCCGCCGCGCGTCCTCGTCGAAGTATTCGGCATGGCGGCGGTAGATGTCGGACGCCTTCGACGCCATCGGCGAGTCGAGGTAGAGGGGCAGCTGTGGGATCTTGCCCTCCTCGAGAAGCCGATCGAGGGCATACACGATCTCCTGGGTCCGGCCGATCGCGAACGACGGGACGAGGAGCACCCCGCCGGCGTCGGCGACCATGTGAACGGTCTCGGCCAGGATCCGGATCGCCTCGTCCTGGGGCTCGTGCTCGCGTCCGCCGTAGGTCGTCTCCACCAGCAGGTAGTCGGCGTCGCGGAGGACCGTCGGGTCACGGATGATCGGGGTGTCCGGCCGGCCGAGGTCGCCCGAGAACACGATCGTCGTCTCGCGCTCGGGGCCGCCATGCCCGACGTCGCCGGCCTCGATCCGGAGGCGGATGATCGCGGACCCGAGGATGTGCCCCGCGTCGAGGTAGGTCGCGTGGACCCCCGGCGCAACCTCGCGCTCCTCGTCGTAGCCGATTGCCTCGAACTGCCGGATCGCCGCCTCGGCGTCGTCGGCGGTGTAGAGCGGCTCGTCGAGGTCGATGTCGACCGCTGCCGGCTGGGCCCGCAGATCGGCCTCGACATCGACCGTGCCGCCGCGGGTCAGGTCGGGCAGGTCGGGCAGTCCGGCGCCGGACGCGTCGCCCGCGCCGCGGGCCAGCGGCGGCGGCGCATCGTCGACCCGCTCGTGGACGGGTGGCGCGGAGATCCGGCCCGCCGCCAGATCGAGGGCCTCCTGGTACTGCGCCTGTTCCTTGCGATCGTCCTCGACCGCCCGATCGGGGTGCTTCCGCTCCCAGCGCGCCTCACGCTTCGCGAACTCCTGCTGGAGCTTGCCGGAGTCGAGGAGGACGAGCCCGGCCAGCTCGCAGGTCCCCTTCGTCGCGATGATTCGCCCGCGGTAGCCCTCGTTCACGACGTGCGGGATCAGGCCGCAGTGGTCGAGGTGGGCGTGGGTCAGGAGCATGACGTCGAGCGTGCGCGGGTCGTAGGCGAGCGGGACGCGATTGCGCATCGCCTCGTTCGGGCTGCCCTGGAACATCCCGCAGTCGATCAGGACGCGGGCGCGGCCGGTCTCGAGGAGGTACTGCGAGCCGGTGACGGTGGTCGCGCCACCGAGGAAGTGGAGGTCCATCCGCGGAGTGTGCCAGCCGGACCGCTCCGCCATCTGCTGCCGGGCCCCCGCCGGGATCGCGGCGACGTTGCAGACGGCGCGATCAGGCCAGCCGGAAGTCGCGGAACAGGAGCGAGGCGAGGCCGAGGGCGACGACCAGGTTGGCGACCGTGGCCGCGGCGAACACGGCGATCGGGCGGATCCCCGCCTCGCGGATCGCGCCGAGCCGGAACTCCAGGCCGATCGACACGAAGGCGAGGGTGAAGAACCAGACGCGCAGGTCGGTGCCGGCGAGCTTGACCGTCGCCTCGGCGGCCTTGGGATCGGCCGCGCCGTTGATGAACAGGGTCGCCGCGGCCGAGGCGATGACGAACCCGAGGATGAACTTGGGGAACCGCGTCCACAGGGCGCCGAAGCGGACCTTCTCGCCGGGACGCCGCTCGATCCGGGTCACGAAGTAGACGGTCAGGAGGAACGCGACGATCCCCATCATCGCGTTCTGGGTCTGCTTCACGATCGCGGCGACCTTCAGCGCGTCGTCGCCGACGATCGTGCCGGCGGCGGTCACGGCGGCCGTCGTGTCGATGTTCCCGCCGATCCAGGCTCCGGCCACGGCGGGCGTCAGCCCGAGCTGGGCCGCCAGCCAGGGCTGGATGAAGATCGCCGGCAGGGCGAAGAGGATCACCAGGCTCGTCACGTAGGCCAGCTGCTCCTTGCGGGCCTCGACCGCTCCGGCGGCCGCGATCGCCGCGCTGACGCCGCAGATCGAGACCGACGCCGCCAGGAGCGCCCGCAGCTTCGGGTCGAGGCCGGCCACGCCGGCGAGCCACCAGGTGGCGAGGAAGATCGTGCTGATCAGGATCGTCGCCTGGACGATCGACGGGCCGGCCGCCCGGGCGATCACCGCGAGGTTGATCGACGCCCCGAGCAGGACGAGGCCGGTCTTGATGAAGAGCTCGGTCCGGAACGCGTGATCGAGATGCTGCCGCCAGCCGAGGGCGGCCAGGACGGACCCCGCCACGAACCCCACGGCGATGGCGTAGACGGGAAACTCGATCGACCCGACCCAGGTCGCCCCGGCGAACCACTTCGGCATCGACGTGTCGAGGACGCGGACGAGGCCGGCAAGGCCGAGGACGATCCCCAGGGAGAGCGTCGCCCGGAACCAGGCCGGAAGGCTCGGACGGGTCGCGGCGGTCGTGTGCGCCGGGATCGAAGCCGGTGCCAGGGCCGGGTCGGCCGCCCCAGTCACGGGATGATCGCCTTCGTCACGACCCCGAGCAGGACGAGCGCGACCAGGCCCAGGCCCAGAAGGGTCGCCAGCCAGTCCTCGCCGATCGGGAGCCGGCGTCCCGCCGGCGCGGCCGTGGCCGCAGCCGGTTCAGGCGTCGGCTCGGCGTCCGCCGGGCGCGGCGTCTCGTCGATCGGTGCGGGATCCATTCAACCTCCAGCGGGCACGGCGGCCCGTGCCCCCATTGGAGCATGCGCCGGTGGCGCGGCGCAGGGCCATGCGGGCCGCGAGGTCTGGGCCGATCGGCCCTGGGTGGGCGGCGCCCGGCGGCTCAGGCCGTGCGGCGGTCGCGGTCGGCGACGGCTCGTGCCTCGCCCGTGGCGTCGAGCCGCAACGCCTTCATCGGGCAGCAGTCGACGGCCCGCTGCGCGTCGTGGAGCCGCCCCGGCTCGATCGGCCCCGGGAGCACGATCGGGTAGCGCCACTCGTCGAGCGCGATCAGGTCGGGCACGAGATCGCCGCACAGGCCGTAGCCGTCGCACTTGATCCAGTCGACGCGGAAGCGGGCGTCCATCTCAAGCCGCCTCGACCCGCGCCGCGCCGACCGAGCACTGCCCGGAGCCCGCGTGCAGGGTGAACTCGTCGCCGAAGACGGTGAACGCGCTCGTCAGGAGCTGGACGGCGCCGTCGGGGTGGTGGCAGGCGCCGCGGCCGGACGTCTGGGCGGCCAGCAGCTCGACCCGGGCGAGATCGTCCGCGCGCGCCCGTCCAGCGGCAAGCCGGCCGGTCGCATCCGCGATCGCCCGGAGGCCATGGACGCAGGGTCCGCACTGACCGACGCTCTCATCGGCCATGAACGCCATGATCTTCGCGGTCGCGGCCAGGCCGCAGACGTCCGCCGGCAGGAACCCGACCAGGCCACACCCGAAGGCCAGGCCCGCCGCGGCCATGACGACCGGGTCGAGGGGCAGGTCCCACACGGCGTCGGCCGGCGCCCACGCCCCGAAGTAGCCGCCGGCGATGACCGCCCGGGTCGCCTCGGCGCGGACGCCAGCGTCGCGCGCGATCTCGCCGATCGTGGTCCCGATCTCGACCTCCGTGACGGTCGGAGCCTGGTCGGCCCCGCTGACCGTGATGAGCGCGGTCCCGCGGGTCTCCGCCCGGCCCGCCGAGCGATACCAGGCATCGCCGAAGCGCGCGATCAGCGCGGTCGACGCGAGCGTCTCGACGTTCTGGACGAGCGTCGGGCGACCGCCGATCCCGCGCTCCGAGACGCGCGGCGGCGTCGTCGTCGG
Source organism: uncultured Chloroflexia bacterium (assembly GCA_963710105.1). Classification (GTDB taxonomy): domain Bacteria; phylum Chloroflexota; class Limnocylindria; order Limnocylindrales; family CSP1-4; genus CF-46. The sequence goes on along the minus strand of CAVPYV010000001.1, from coordinate 236,752 downwards.
GCGGGCGTCGCCGCTGTCGATCCAGTGGACGGCCGCCGAGGCCTCGCCGGCGACGTAGCCGACCGGGGCCTCGGCGATCCGCATCGGCCGCTCGAAGCGCGCGCCCCGCTCCTCGATGGCCCGGCGCATCGCCCGGGCCGCCGCCTCGTGCTCGACGCCGACGTAGAAGACGATCTCGTCCGCGCCGATCGCCTCGGCGGCCAGGATCGCCCCATCGATCACGAGATGGGGCCGATGAGCCATGAGCACCCGGTCCTTGAAGCTCCCCGGCTCGCCTTCCGCGCCGTTCGCGACCACGACCGCCGAACCGCCCCGCCGTTCGGCCATCGCCCGCCATTTCCGGCCCGTCGGGAAGCCCGCCCCGCCCCGCCCGCGCAGGCCGCTCGCCTCGAGGGCCTCCACGACGTCGCGGGCCGCCTCGCGGGGGCGGAGCTCGCCGAGCCGGGCGAGATGGGCGTCGAACGGCTCCGGGCGCCCGTCGATGGCGGGGCCGTCGAGGAGTCGCTGCGGTTGGATCGTCACGGTCGCTCCGAGTGCGGTTCGGCCCCGGCGACCGGATCTCGAGCCGGCCCCGGCAGGGGATGCACCGACCGTTCGAGCGGGTCCCGAACGGTCACACACTCCTGAGGCATTGACGAGGGGGAAAGGTTTCCCCCTACGGACGCCGACCGGGGCTCAGCGCGGCACGAACTTCTGGATGCTCCGGTTGCCGCGGTCCAGCCCGATCCACGACTCCGAGGATTCGGCCACGTAGAAGCTGCCGGTCGAGTCCACGGCGATCCCGTGGGGCGCGCAGAACAGCCCGGGCCCCGGGTCGTTGCGGACCCGGCCGCGGACCATCGGGTTGCGGGCCGGGGCGTCGGGCAGGGACAGCTCGACGCCGCCGATCGGGGCGTCGTCGACCTCGACCCCGTCGCCCCAGCGGGCGCGAACCGTGCCGTCGGGACCGAGGACGGTCACCCGGTGAGACAGCTCGGCGACGTAGAACGAGCCGTCCGGGCCCTTCCGGACGCTCTGCGGCAGGCGCAGCCCGCCCCACTCGCCGAGGTACTCGCCGGCCGGCGTGAAGATCTGGACGCGGTTGTTGTAGCGGTCCGCGGCATACACCGTGTCGTGATCGGCGTGGTCGATGAACACGCTGTGGACGGTGTTGAACTCGCCCGGCCCCTTGCCTTGGGCGCCCCACGAGAACTTCAGGTTGCCCTGCGGATCGAAGCAGTGGATCCTGGCGTTGCCATAGCCGTCGCTGACGTAGATGTCGCCGTTCGAGGCGACCGTGGCGTGGGTCGGCCGGTTGAAGGGGGTCCCGCTGAATGCCGGGGCGTTCTGGTTCGCGTTGCCGAGGGTCAGGACGAGCTTGCCGTCCGCGGTGAAGCGGCGGACGGTGTGGTCGCGGCTGTCGGCGGTGTAGATGAAGCCGTCGATCCCGACACTGAGCCCGTGGGGGAACGTGAAGAAGTTGTGGCTCATCTCGCCCCACGCGTCGAGGAACCGGCCCTCCTTGTCGAAGATCATCACCGGGTGGCTGCCGCGGCAGAACACGTAGACGTTGTCGTCGGCGTCGATCCCGACGTCGGCGACCTCGACGAACGTCCAGCCCTTCGGACGCCGAAAGAATCCGTCGACGACCTCGTATCGTTCCCGCCCGATCTCGACGTCCATCTGCTCCCTCCCCGGTGGTTGGCCACGGGCAGGGTAGCCTGCCGCGCGGCCGTGTCGAGGCGCCGGTGGGGCGGTCCGGTGAGGTCTCGTTGTCCCGACGCAACGGGACCATTGGCGGAGGCGCCCGGGACCATTGACAGCGCCCCTCCCCGACGGGTCTAGTGGGGTCTCATCTTTCATCGCCGAGGGGGCTCATCCGTGATCACAGTTCCGCGTGCCACCGACCCCGCCGCGTCGGTGGTCCTCGAGGCGCCCGCGAGCGCGCCCGTCGAGTCGGCCGAACCGGCGCCCGCGCCGATCTCGGCGGCTGCCGCGATCGCCAGGGAGCTCAAGGCCCTCGGGGTCGAGCACTTCTTCCTGATGACCGGCCGCGACAACAAGCTGTGGATCGCCCTCCAGGCCGAGGGCATCCGCCAGGTCCTGACGCGAACCGAGTCGGCGGCCGTCTACATGGCCGACGCGTACGCCCGGATCAGCGGCCGGCCGAGCTTCGTCTACGGCGCCTACGGGCCGGGCGCGGCGAACGTCGCCGGGAGCATGGCGGAGCCGTTCTGGTCGGGCAGCCCGGTCGTCGCGATGACCTCGGCGATGCGCCGGGCGGATCGCTCCCGCAAGGAGTACCAGGAGCTCGACCAGCCCTCGATGTTCGCGTCGGTCACGAAGTGGGGGGTCGAGGCGACGATCCCGACCCAGGTCCCGCGCCTCGTCCGCGAGGCGGCCCGGCACGCGCTCAGCGGGGCGCCCGGCCCGGTCTACCTCGGGATCGCCAGCGACCTGTTCGAAATGGACATCGCCGACTACCACGAGCCCGCCGTGCTCGAGCAGCCGCTCCAGATGCCGCTCAACCGGCCCGCGCCGAGCGCGGCCGACGCGAAGGCCGTCGTGCTCGCCCTCGCGACCGCGGATCGCCCGATCATCCTCGCCGGCAACGGGATCCACCAGTCCGGTGCGCACGACGCGCTCCGCCGGGTCGCCGAGCGGCTCGGGATCCCGGTCGTGACCAGCAGCGCCGGCAAGGGCAGCCTGGCCGAGACGCACGAGCTGGCGCTCGGCAGCGTCGGCCGCTACTCCCGCAACTACGCCAACGCCGCGCTCCGCGACGCCGACGTGATCCTGGCGATCGGGACGCAGCTCGGCGGCCTCGTCACCGACTCGTACCGGCTGATCAACCCGGACGCGCAGCTGATCCACGTGAACGTCGACCCCGCCGTCATCGGGCTCAACTTCCCGACCCGGCTCGGGATCGTCGCCGATGCTCGCGAGTTTCTCCTCGCCCTGCTCGACGCGAGCGAGCGGCACGAGATCTACCGGGCCACGAGCGCGGCCGACCACCTGGCGGCGCTGTCCGACGAGCGGAGCGCCTGGCGGAGCCGCCGAGCCGCCCTTGCAGCGGTCGACGGCAGCGATGGGCAGCGGATGCGCCCGGAGGCCGTCATGGCCGCGATCGAGGACCAGATGGCCGACGACGCGATCCTCGTCGCCGACACCGGCTACGCCGCGGCGTGGTCCGGGGCCCTGGCCGAGGTGAAGAGCGCCGGCCGGCACTTCCTCCGGGCCGATGGCTCGCTCGGCTGGGCCTTCCCGGCCTCGATGGGCGCCCAGATGGCGGCGCCCGACCGGCAGGTGATCTGCATCACCGGCGACGGCGGGTTTGGCTACCACGTCGGCGACATCGAGACGGCGGTCCGGCTCGAGCTGCCCGTCGTGGTCGTGATCCTCAACAACCAGACGCTCGCCTTCGAGGCCCACGTCCAGACGCTCCTCTACGGGCACGTCGTGCCCGAGGTCAACGACTTCGTCGACGTCGACTACGGCCTCGTCGCCCGGGCCTTCGGCGCGAACGGCGTCCGGGTGACGACCGCGGCAGGGTTCAGCGAGGCCCTCGCCGACGCCCTCCAGCGGCGCGGCCCGACGATCATCGACGCCGTCATCGACCGCGAGGCGATCGCGCCGGTGACGCGCTACGACCGGGTGCGCGTCCGCGAGCTATGACGATCGTCGCAGGGGAGATCGCCATCCCGCAGAGCCCCACGGTCGACACCGTCCGCCTGCTGGCCGAGCGCTGCTCGAACTGGGGTCGCTGGGGGGCGGACGACCAGCTGGGCACGCTCAATCACATCGGCCCGGGCGAGGTCCGCGCGGCCGCGGGCCTCGTCCGGACCGGCCGCACCTTCTCGCTGGCGATCCCGCTCGACGAGAACGGGCCGCAGACCGGCGGGTTCGGCCGGTTCAACCCGATCCACCTGATGATCCGCGACGGCAACGCCGCCGCGACCGGCACCGTCGTCCGCGACTTCTACGGCGGCCGCGACCGCTGGATCCGCGGCACCGACGACCTCCTGATCCTGCCGCTCCAGTCCGGCACGCAGTGGGACTCGCTCGCCCACATCGTGTTCGAGAATCGGATCTACAACGGCTACGACGCGACGACCGTCGGCAGCAAGGGCGCGATCCTCAATGACATCGCGAACGCCCGCGACCGGGTCGTCGGGCGCGGCGTCCTGCTCGACATCCCCCGCTCGCGGGGGGTGCCCTGGCTCGAGCCCGGCGACCAGATCCACGTCGCGGACCTCGAGGCCTGCGCCCGGGCCCAGGGCGTGACCGTCGGCCGCGGCGACATCGTCCTGATCCGGACCGGCCAGATCGGCCAGTGCCGGGCGGCCGGCAGCTGGGGAGCCTACGCCGGCGGCCCGGCGCCGGGGCTCGCCCTCGACACGGCACCGTGGATCTTCGATCGCGAGATCGCGGCCGTGGCGACCGACACGTGGGGCATGGAGGTCCTCCCGAATCAGACCGAGGACGTGTTCCAGCCGCTCCACATCATCCTGATCGTCTCGATGGGCCTGCTGGTCGGGGAGATCTTCGATCTCGAGGCCCTCGCCGCGGACTGCGCCGCCGACGGCCAGTACGACTTCCTGCTGACGGCGGCACCGTTGCCCATCACGGGCGGCGTTGGCTCGCCGGTGAACCCGGTCGCGATCAAGTAGCGCGGCGCACGCCGGCGGCGCCGCGCGAGCGGCGCAGCCTCCGCCCGATCGCCTGCCGCAGGGCGCTCGCCGCGGGCAGCGGGTCGCGCCACCAGAAGAGCGCGCGGTCGCCGTGGAGCCACGGCCCCAGGACCGAGCCCTCCGGCCGGCGGCCATGGCTCCACGCCCGGACGATCGCGGTCGCGTCGAGGATCTCGTACATCCCGTACCGGCCGATCTGGTACGGCCCCGGCTCCGGCAGCGCGAGGTCCTGCGCGTCGAGATAACTCAGCCACGGCAGGTCGAGGCCGGCCCGGGCGATGTGGCCGATGAGCCAGAACGGCCGCGGGTTGACCTCGATGACCTTGAAGACCCCGTCTCGCTCGTCGAGCTTGAACTCGATGTTGAAGATGCCGCGGTAGTCGGTCGCCGCGAGGATCGTCTTCAGGGCGGGCAGGCAGCCGGCGATGTCGTCGAGCGGGATCGTGACGTCGGAGCAGGTGTTGGCGAGCCGCGGCGGGTCCATCCGGACGCGCCGCCGGGCGACCATGGCGTGGATCCGCCCGGCCCGGTCGACGAAGCCGTCGATCAGGAACGTCTTCGACATGTTGCCGGGGATCCATTCCTGGAGCATGAACGTGATCCCGTCGGCGCTCGCCTGCTCGACGAGGCGCGCGGCCTCGGGCCGGGAATGGACGAAGAAGCCCTTCGTCCCGAAGCGCCGGTTGTGGCGGTGGGACTCGGTCGGCTTGAGGAAGCCGTTGGCGAGGTCCTCGTCGGTCGCCTGGTCGAGGTCCGCCGGCTCGCCGATCAGGAGGCTCCGCGGGCGGGGGATATCGAGCCGGTCGGTGAGGGCCCGGAAGCGGTCCTTGTCCACGAACTGCTCGACGGCGGCATGGGGCGCGATGCTCGCCCGGAACCGCTCGCGAGTCGCTGCCGGCAGGCCGGCGACGGCGAGGGCCCACTGGTCGCTGCAGGCGATCAGGACGGCACGCTCCATCGGGAGCGACTCGAGGAAGGTCGAGAGCGCCGCGGGATCGGCCGATTCGGGCAGTTTCGGGGTCGTCGGCCGGTAGTGGCGCGATCGGACGATGATGTTCGAGGTCTGGTCGACGACGTAGGCCTCGACGCCGCGCCGGGCGAGCGTCCGGAGGACCCCGAGGGCGGCGATGTGGGCGCCGAAGACCAGGACGGGCTCGCGGCTGGGGGAACGGGAGGACGGCACGGACCCAGTATCCCCTGCCCGCGCCCGCGCCGGTCGCCCCGATCGGCGCGATGGGCCCCGAGCGTGCGCCGGGTCAACGGTGATTTCCGTGACCCGCGCGGGTGATCCGGGCCGGCGCCCTCAGCCGACGGCGCCGAGGACCAGGGTGTCGAGGGCGATCGCGGCGAACAGCAGGGTCAGGTACGAGATCGAGTAGCGATAGAGCCGGATTGCGCCGGCGGTCGACTCCTCCTCCGAGCTGCCACGCCGCCAGAGCATCCACGCCTGGCGGAGGAAGAGCCCGCCGAGGACGACGGCCGCCACGAGATAGACCGGCCCCATCCGGGCGACCGCGAAGAGGACGATCGAGATCGCGACCATGAGAATCGTGTACAGCCCGATCTGGCGCGTCGTCTCGGGGATCCCGCGGACGACCGGGAGCATCGGCACCCCGGCCGCGGCGTAGTCCTTGCGGATCCGGAGCGAGAGCGCCCAGAAGTGGGGCGGCGTCCAGTAGAAGACGAGGGCGAAGAGGATCAGCGCGGGGACGCCGACGTTGCCGGTGACCGCGGCCCAGCCGATGACCGGCGGGAGCGCGCCCGCCGCCCCGCCGATCACGATGTTCTGCGGCGTCGAGCGCTTCAGCAGCATCGTGTAGACGACGACGTAGAACGCGATCGCGAGGAGCCCGAGGAAGGCGGCGAGCAGGTTGACGAAGAACGCCAGCGTGGCGAAGGCGACCGCGCCGAGGGCCAGGCCGAACACGACCGCCCGCTCGGGGTCGACCTCGTGGGCCGGCAGCGGACGGCGCCGCGTCCTCGCCATCAGCAGGTCGATGTCGCGGTCGATGTAGCAGTTGATCGCGTTCGCGCTGCCGGCGGCGAGCGTCCCGCCGACGAGGGTCCAGACCGTGAGCCACAGCCAGTGGCCGATCTGGATCCCCGGCACCGCCCGCGTCGCGAGGACCATCGCCGGGACCGTCGTCACGAGGAGGAGCTCGATGATGCGCGGCTTCGTCAGGGCGATGTAGGCGCGCAGCGTGTCCTTCCGGCTGCGCGGCGCCTCCGCGGCGGGGTCATCGCGGCCGCCAAGGCGGGCCACGCCACCGCCGACCGGCTCGGTCGCCGCCGATCGCCCGTCGAGATAGGCGACGGCGACGAGGGCGACGAGATCCGCCCAGACGAGCGCCCCGAGGGCCAGGTGGAGCGTCTGGGTCCAGCCCGACAGGAGGGTCAGGACCTGGAGGCCGCCGATGACCGCCTGGATCGGGAAGAGGAGCGCGGCGATCGCAGCCAGCCGGACGATGACCCGGTTGCGCGGCTTCATCCGCCAGGCCGCGACGAACACGGCGGCCACGATCACCCCGACGACCACCGCGATCCAGCGATGGAGGACCTGGGCCGAGTTGTCGTCGGTGACCGCCGGCAGGAGCGTCCCGTTCATCAGCGGCCAGTCGGGGAAGACGAACCACTGCGAGGTGGCGGTGACGTGCGAGCCGAACAGAAGCAGGGCGAACACCGATCCCGCCCCGAACGCGGCCACGAGGGTGAACCGCTGGCTGCCGCGCCCGTCGAGGCGGGCGGCGTAGAGCGATCGGACGAAGACCCAGACGAGCAGTCCGACGAGGCTCATCGCCGCCGCGAGGTGGGCGGTCACCGACTCGCCCGAGTTCTTCAGGAGGACGGTCTCCTTGCCGAGCCAGGCCTGGAACCCGACGAGGACGACCGCGCCGAGCGTCGCCGCCACGAGGGTCCGCCGGTCGCGATGGTCGATGAAGGCGAGGGCCGCGAGGCCGATGACCTCGAACCCGATCACGACCGCGACCGCGCGGTGGATCCATTCCAGCCACGCCTTGTAGTCGTCGAGGGCGGGGATGAGCTGACCGTGGCACAGCGGCCAGTCCGGGCAGCCGAGGCCGGAGCCCGTCGCCCGGACGATCACCCCGATCGTGACGAGCAGGATCGCCGTCGCGACGGTCGCCGCAGCGAGCTTCTGGAAGCGGGTCACGGTCCTCCTCGGGAACGCGCGGTCGGGGCCGGTGGCGGTGCCGGGCGGCCGGCCATCTCCTGCCGGCGCGACCCGTCGGCCATTCTAGCGCGCGGGACCCGCGTGACTCCAGATGCCCTGGCTCCTGATGAGGGCCCGCGGCGCGCGCGCCGCCTCGCGGCCGCCGACCCGCGCCGCCCGCTCCCGTCGCCCCCCGGGCGTCCCGAAGGCCCCCGCCGCCCCAGTGACGCTGTGGGATTCGGCATCCGGGCGAGCGGCGCCTGTGATCCAGAGATCTCGGGCGCCACGGCGACGCCGGCCTGCGTGAGAGCCCGATCCGGTTCGGCGTACCGGGCGAGCCGCGCCCGGATGCCGAGGATTCGGCCGGCCGGCGGCGGTAACAGGCCAGCCTCGCCCGGATGCCGAGGATTCGGCCGGCCGGCGGCGCTAACAGGCCAGCCTCGCCCGGATGCCGAGAATTGGGCGGTCGGCGGCGGTAACAGGCGAGCCTCGCCCGGATGCCGAGAATTCGGGCGGTCGCCGGCCGTCGAAGACCTCGGCCACGACCGGCGAATGCGCCGGTGAGCGACCCGTTCTAGGCTACGGGCATGACCCACCGATTCCGCCTCGTGGCCGCCGCGGCCGCGCTGTCCCTCCTCGCCGTGGCCTGCGCCGCCGGCTCCGGCACGCCGACGACCAGCGGGCCGCCGAACGGGGCGAGCGGCGCCCCGGGCTCGGCGCCGAATGCCTCCTCCGGCACCCGGACGATCCTCCCGATCCCGATCACGAGCGCCTTCCGCGTCGGCGACAACCGGGTCGTCTTCACCCTCACCGACTCGACCGGCCAGAAGCAGGTCGCCGGCCCGGATCGCACGCTGACGATCGGCTACCACGGCCCGAACGGCGAGGCGATCGCGCCCGCGGCGCAGACGTTCGTCTGGGCGATCGAAGGCGCGAACGGCGTCTACGTCGGGCACGCGAGCTTCCCGTCGGCCGGCCAATGGACGGCCGACTTCACGACGGCCGCGCCGGGCTCGCCGAGCGAGACGACGTCGTTCGGCTTCGACGTCCGCGACCGCGTCGAGGTCGTGTCGCCCGGCGACCTTGCCCCGTCGGTCAAGACCCCGACCCTGGCCGACGTCGGCGGCGACATCGCGAAGATCTCGAGCGACAGCAAGCCCGTGAGCCGCTTCTACGAGACCTCGGAGGCGGACGCCCTGGCGGCGAAGAAGCCGTTCGTCCTCGTCTTCGCGACGCCGAAGTTCTGCAAGTCCGCGACCTGCGGCCCGACGCTCGACAAGGTCAAGCCGGTCGCGGCCGCGCATCCGGAGCTCACCTTCATCAACGTCGAGCCGTACCAGCTGACGTTCAGCGATGGGTCGCTCCAGCCGGTCCTCGACGCCCAGAACAACCTCGTCCCGGTCGACGCGACGATCGCCTTCAAGCTCTCGACCGAGCCGTACGTGTTCGTGGTCGGGGCCGACGGCAAGGTCAGCGCCTCGTTCGAGCTCGTCTTCTCGCCCGACGAGATCGAGGCGGCGATAAAGGCCGTCGAGAAGGCCGCTTAGCCCCGGCGGCCGGACTCAGTAGACCCACGGAATCAGGCGCTTCGTCCGGGCGCGGTACGCCGCATACCCGGGATGGGCCGCCGCGAGCCAGACCTCCTCGCGGCGCGACTTGCCATCGAACAGGAGGAACAGGAGCGCCGCGCAGACGAGCGCGCCAATGGACTCGGTGGCGATCGCCCAGCCGGCCGCCGCGAGCACGAGCCCGCTGTAGATCGGGTGGCGGATGAGGCCATACGCGCCGCGGTCGAGGAGCGGCGCGCCGGCGACCGGACGCGGGAAGGGGCTGACGTTCCGACCGAGGTCCCGCAGGGCGCCCACCGCGACGACGCCGCCGAGGGCGATCAGAGCCGCGCCGATGGCGACCTGCGCGGGCCCAGGCCCCTCCCCGGCCGGCCGTCCCAGCCACGCCTGGAGCCCTAGCCCCGCGATCGCCGCGAAGAGGACGAGCTGGGCCGCGACCCAGCCCTCGCCGCGCGGCCCGAGGGCCGGGAGGCGGGTCCGGTGCGACTCGTCCGGCCGATCGCTCCGCCCCGCCACGTCAGGGCGCGTCCTCGATCCGGAGCGCGACGTGGCCGCCGTCCCGATCGACGAAGGTGACCCGGACGGGAACGAGGCTGACCTTGTGCTCCGACAGGTGGCCCGGCGGGAACTCGGCGGCGTTCTCGATCGCGCCGACCCGGAAGTCGACCGTTCGGCCGTCCGCGGTCCGGATCGAGAATCCCTGGACCGAGGTGATCCCGGTCGCCTCCACGGCGACCACGATGCCGGTTTCGACTTGGCGCGCGGGACCGCCGGCGATCGCCACGGCCGCGACCACGAGGACGACGACCGCGGCGGCCGCCGCCAGCAGAACGACCAGCCGACCGCGGCCGGGCGGGCGTTCCGGGGCGGGCGAGGCGGTCAACCGGGGCCCCCGGTTGCCTGGGCACTCCTGAGCGGCGTCCCGTCAGCACACCGCGGGCACGTGGCGGCTCCGGGCGCCCACGCAGGACCGGTCGGACGCCACAGCGCCCGGAACGGGTAGGCCCGCCCGGTCGCCGGCGAGGTCAGCGTGTTCGGGCCGCCGCCACGGAGGTCCCCGATCGCCGCGCAGCCGACGATCTGGCCGCCCGCCGCCTCGATCGCCGCGGCGGTCGCCAGCAGCGAGCGACCGCTGACGACCGCGTCGTCGACGAGAAGGATCCGCACGTCCCGCGGGGACGCGTCGCCCGCGGCCGTCGCGGACGCGCCGAGGACCGCCCGAACCCCGATCTGGCGGGCGGTCTCGAAGGCGAGCATCTCGGCGCCGAGCGGCGATCCGGCGCCAGCCGACGCCGCGGCGACCGCGTCGACCCGAAGCTCGTCCCGGCCCTCGCCCGGCCCGTACTCCCCCGCAAGGGACGCGCACAGCTCGCTCGTCGCGGCCGGATCCGCGAGCAGCGCGCCGATGTCGAACGCGACGCCGAGGTGGTCGCCCGACCCGAGGCGGACATGCCCGTCCGGCAGCGCTCCGACCCGTCGAAGCAGCGCCTCCGTCCGGTGCGCGATCGCGGCTCGGGCACCGAGCTCGAGGGCGGGCTTGATCGTCGTCATGGGCTCCGAAGTCTAGCGGGAGGCGGCCGCGGTCCGTGATCGCGCGAGGCCTCAGCCGCAGGGACCCGGCGCCGGAACGCACGGCGTATCCCCGGTTCCGTCGCTTCCGGGGATCGGCGACGGAGTCGAGATTCCCGAAGGCAACGGCGCCGGCATTTCGACGGGGACATATGGGTAGTCGGCTCCGGCGAGTCGGACCATGGTCCAGTCGCGAAACCCGCTCTTCGGGTCGTGGATCACGACGAATGTCTCGCTCGCCAGCGCCGGGTCGGTCGCGCCGGGGTAGTCAACCCGGTACACCCACAGGTCCGACCCCGGCGGCCGCCCGCTCCAGATTGTCGGTCCGACATCCGTCTGAGTTGCGTTCGCGGCGATCAACGTCATCGAGCCGTCGAGCGCGTTCGCGGCCGCTCGTCGGAGGGTGTCCTCCTGAAACTCGCCGTATGGGTACGTCACGTCGCTTGGGGGCGAGATGAGCCGCTCGCCCCATGCGTGATCCCACTCGCCGGCGGCGCGGGCCGCCAGGAAGTCGCTCACGGTCTCCCGGCTGAGATCGGCGCCCGCGGGCAACGGGATGAGATTTCTGGATGTTCCCGTCGTGTTGCGGAGCTGGGTCAGGATCTCGGCCGCAGTCGCGTCGTCGGTGTCCGAAAGGACGAGCAAGTTGTCCAGACCGATCCAGCGAGCATCCGACCCGGGTGGATCGACAGGGTCGAGGCACGCTGACGCAATGGCCCGGATTGCTTGCGAGCCGCCGGCAGCGTTCTGGAACGCGGCACGGGCCGCAGGATCGGCGAAGACGGCAACGAGCCGTACGCGCGGGTCGCCGCGGATTTCGAACAGCAGCTCGGGCAAGTCGTGACAGGCGATCGGCAGGGCGAACACGTCCTCATCGACGTACGTAATCTCATTCGGCGCCGTCGTCCGTTGCTCGGCGAACTGGATGGCGGTCACGCGGTTGACGGCTGACGCGGCATCGATCGGGGCGGGCATCGCCGCGTCACGCGCAGACCATGCCACGCCGTCGACGACGACGACCTGGCGGCAGGCCTCGACGTTCCAGCAGGTGTCGGCGCGCCGGTCGTGGGTGTGGACGCGGAGAATGATCGGCGCGTTGGTGGGCACGTCGCGGGGGTACAGGAACCTCCCTGGCACGCCTTCGAGGCGGTACCTGGGGCACCCGCGGAACGCGAGCGGGTTCAGGTCGACAGGACCCACCGAGATGCCGCCGGTGCAGATGACCGGGCCGCTCAGCCACGACCCGCCCACGAGCAGCTCGGCGTCGTCCGATTGGGTCGCGAGCTGGCGCTGGGCATCCAGGCCGACGAAGACGGGCGCCCCACCGAGGAGCGTCGGAATCCCGCCGGGCCATCGATCGGCACCGACCACGGGCGTACTCTGAGTCGGCGACCCTTCGCGACCGGAAGCCGGAAGGGGCCCGGACGGGTGCATCGAGGCCAATGGGCCGGTTCGAAGCGAGCCCGCGACGAGCGCCGACGCGAGCGCGATCACGAAGACCGTTGCGACCGCGACCCATGCGGGCCGGCCCGCGGCGATCCACCGGGTCGGCCGAGACCTCACCTGCGCAGTGCCGGCGATGAGGTCCGCCAGCGCAGTGCCGGCGATGAGGTCCGCCAGGTCGGCGGTGGCTGCCCGCGACCGGTCCGCCCGGCTCGCGAGCATCACCTCGATTGCCGCGTCGCTGACCCGGTTCATCGCTCGCGCTCCAACGAGCGCTCGAGGGCGCGCCTAGCGGCGAAGAGCCGCGACTTCGCGGTGCCGACCGGGATCGCCAGGATCTCGGCGACCTCCCCGAGGCCGCGCCCGTCGAGGTGGTGGAGGACGAGGATCGTCCGGGCCTCGCCGTCGAGCCGCTCGAACGCACGCTCGAGCGCCAGCCGTTCGGCGACCTCGTCGGCCGGCCCGGCCGCCGACGGAAGGCTCCGCGCGGCATCGGCAGCGTCGATCCTGAGCTCACGGACGCGCATCCGACCGCGGCCGCGAAGCCGTCGACGACAGGCATGGACGAGGATCCGCGTCGTCCAGGCGTCGAATGCAGTCGGCTCTCGGAGGCGCGGCAACTCGCGCCAGATCGCCGCCACCGACTCGGCGACGGCGTCCCGGGCGTCAGCTTCGTGACCGAGGATCGCCATCGCCGTCCGCTGCATCGCCTCGACCCTCCCGGCGACGAGCGCCGTGAACGCATCCACGTCGCCGGTCTGGGCCCGCCGGATCGTTGCCGGGTCCAATCGTCCCTCCCGAGCGACCTGTCACTGTTCCAGAGTCCGGCGACCGCGTCGCGGTTCACCCAATCTTCCGCCGATCAGCGCCCGCGGCCCTAAGGGCGGTACTCGGCCCCGCTCGTCGACGGCGGGCCGGCCTTCTTCGCCTGGGCCGTCCCGACCAGGTCCGCGTACGTGGTCAGCCCGCGCCGGCGGCGGGCCTCGACCAGCTCGTCGGCGAGCCGGGCCGGCAGGTCCGGATCGGCGAACAGCGCCGTGCCGACCTGGACCGCGACCGCGCCGGCCGCCAGGAAGTCGAGGACGTCGCCGATCGCGGACACCCCGCCGACCGCGATGACCGGGATGTCGACCGCGCCGGCGACCTCGTGGACGATCCGCAGGGCGATCGGCCGGATCGCGGGCCCGGACAGCCCGCCGTAGGTGCTGCCGAGGAGCGGACCCGTCCGGGACGGACCCACCGCCATCCCGCTGACCGTGTTGATCGCGCTCAGCGCGTCGGCGCCCGCGGCTGCGGCGGCCCGCGCGACGGATCGCACGTCGGTCGCGTTCGGCGACAGCTTCGCGACGAGCGGCAGGTCCGTCGCGCGGCGAACGGCCGCCGTGAGCTCCCCGGCCGCGGCCGCGTCCAGCCCGAACTGCAGCCCGCCGCGCGCCCGGTTCGAGCAGGACAGGTTCAGCTCGATGCCGGCGATGCCGGACACCCCCTCCAGGCGCCGGACGATCTCGACGTAATCCGCGACGGTCTCGCCGGCCACGTTGACGATCACCGGCGTCCGCCAGGTCGCCCAGAGCGGCGCGTACTTCTCGACGACGGCGTCGATCCCGGGGTTCTGGAGCCCCACGCCGTTCAGCAGGCCGCCCGCGACCTCGATCATCCGCGGCCCGGCGTTGCCGATCCGCGCCCGACGCGTCGTGCCCCGCGTGCAGATCGCCCCGAGACGAGCCACGTCCACGTCGTCCCCGTGCTCCGTGCCGTACCCGAACGCTCCGGCGGCGGCGAGGATCGGGGTCCGCAGGATCAGCCCGCGGCCCAGGTCGACGGCGAGGTCGACCTCGACCGGCACGGGCGGCTGCGGCAGCAGCGGAGGCGTCGCCGCATCGATGCGGGCGCCCGGGGCAGGACGCGCGGGAGCCGGCGACGCCGGCAGGGCCGGGAGCGAGCCCGCGGGTCCCTGCTTCCGGCGCGGCGTCGGGCCGCGCTGGATCCCGCCGCGACGGGTGACCGGCGTCGTCGTGACCTTGCGCTTGGCCCTCACCAGGGCGACTCCCAGGCGATCTCGTCGGCGGCAAAGACCGGCCCCTCGCGACAGGCGCGCTGCGGCTGGCCGCCGGCACCGAGCACGACACAGCCGAGGCAGGTCGCCGCCGCGCAACCGATCGAGTGGTCGATGACGACCTGGAGGAAGACCTTGCGGCGGGCCGCCGGCGACCCGGGCGGGTCGACCCGCCCGCCGCCGCGCTTCCGACCGAGCGTCGCCACGCCGAGCCGCCCCCGCCGCCCGGCGGCCAGATGGGCGAGCGTCGCCAGCATCGGGCGAGGGCCGGCCGCGAACGCCTGATCGGCCCACGCCTCGTAGGCGGGGACGAGGTCCGTGACCGCGCCGCGCTGCCCGACGGAGCCGTCGGCGGTCGCGATCACGTACTCGACCTCGTCGGGCAGGAGCGACGACGGATGAACCTCGCGGGCCGACCCGGCACCGAACAGGAGGGTGACCTGGCGTCCGTCACGGATCGCCTCGTCGGCGAGGGCGCGGACGGCCGCGATCCCGACGCCGCCCGCGATCAGCAGGAGGTGGCGCGAGCGCGGGTCGACCTCGAACGGCCGGCCGAGCGGCCCGGCGAGCTCGACCGCGTCTCCCGGCCTGAGGCGGACGAACCAGTCGGACCCGCGGTCCGCCGATCGGCACTGGATCGTGACGAGACCGCTCCCGGGATCCGCGGTCCGGATCGGGAACGGTCGTCGGAGCACGAGGCCCGAGGCGTCCGCCGTCCGGACGTGGAGGAACTGGCCGGCCCGCGACGCGTTCGCGATCTCCGGCGCGCGGAGCGAGAGCAGCCACTGGCCCGGGAGGATCTCGCGGCTGTCGACCAGCCCGGCTCGGACCAGGGGCAGCGTCACCGCCGGGCGTCGCCCTCCGGGGTCGCGCCGTCGCCCTCGCCGGCCGCGTCGGACGGCGCGCTCTCGTCGGACTCGTCGTCGTCGTCGGATTCGTCGTCGGACTCGTCGTCGTCGGACTCGTCGTCGTCGTCCTCGTCGTCGTCGTCGTCGTCGCCGGTCTCCGCCTCGCCGGCGGCCCCCTCCGCTCCGGCCTCGAAGACAGCGACCTCCGGGGCAATCGACGGGAAGGCCTCGGCGAGGGCGTCCGCCAGGTCGCCGAACACGTCCGTCGGGTCGTAGTACTCGACGAGCTCCTCGGCGCTCGCCAGCGGCCGCCACTCGTTGTCCTCCTCGGTGAGGACCTCGGCCCGGAACTCGCCCGAGGCGGTCAGGGTCAGCCGCTCGTCGTCGTCGTCGTTGACGATCAGGTCGCCGATTTTGCTGATCAGGACCGACGACGCGTCCTCGAACTGCTCGAGGAGGCGCGCCTCGTTGCGCTGGCTCCGCTCCTGGAACTCGAGGGCGAGGTCGTACAGGCGCTGGGCGGCGAGCTCGTCGTCGTCGACCTCGACCGGCTCCGGCTGCGTCGCGGCCCACTCGTCGGCGGCCGCGGCGTACGGGTCGTGGCCACCGACCGTGACGCCTTCGGCCGTCCCGATCCCGGCAGCGTCGAGGACCTCGGCCTCGGCCGTCGGCTCCGCCTCGAGGCCGGCCGCCTCACGGGCGGCCTCGGCGAAGGCCTGGTAGAGGTCGGCCGGGTTGTAGAGCTCGACGAGCTCGGCCGCGGTCTCGATGACCTCGGTCTCCGCCGTCCACTCGTCGGTCACCTCGTCGAGGTAGCGCGTCCGGCTGCGGAACGTCAGGTCCGGCGCGATCGACAGGTAGTCGGGGTCCTCGTCGATCAGGACCAGCCCACCGAGCTCGCTGATCCGCTCCTTGTTCGCGTTGAGGAACTTGCGCAGCTGCTCGGTCGACTGGACGAGGAAATCGGACCGCTCGAGGGCGGCGTCGGCCGCGATCTCGCCGAGCAGGTCGTTGCGGCTCGTGTCCATGGCGGATCGCCTCCCATCGTTCGGCTGTGGTGTTGCGGTGCGTCGGATCGTCATCGGGGCTCCCGGCTTCAGCCGTGGTACTCGAGGTCGGGACCCATCCGCTCTCGCAGGAACATCGAGTGGTGACGTTGGAAGATCCATTCGCCGGCACGGTGGCCGAGCGCCCGCAGGCCCTCATCCGCCTCGAGCTTGTCCAGTGTCGCGTAGTCCGGGAGATCGAGCAGGATCACGTTGTCGAAGTCCCAGCCGTGGGCGACGTTGTACCAACCGAGGAAGCGGATCCCGTATTTCGCCTCGTACTCGCGCACCTGGCGGGCGAACAGGGTCCGCATGTAGAACTTGAAGAAGGCGTCCCGACCGCGGCGCACGGAGAAGTAGGTCGCCAGAACAGGCACGGTCCTGCGGTCCTCCTCCACCGATCCCAGGGCGCCGGATCGGTCCGGCGGCACCCGGCGCGCACCGGGGTCGCTTATTGTCGCACGGCCCCCTCGTCCGTCGGAGGCGGTTGATCCGGTCCGGACTCGCCCGAAGGCGGGGTCGCCGGCGCGGCCCCCGCGTCGACCGCCGGATTGGGTTCCGCGGGCGTGTCCTCGAGCTCGCCGACGGTCTTCGTCGCGCTCGCCAGCGGTCGCCGCCGGCTGCGCCGGTCCGCCGCCACGAGGCGGAGCAGGAAGATGATCGTCTGGCCGGTGACGAGGAGCAGGATGACCACGGCGAACAGGAGCGCGGCGCTCACGGCGTCCGGCCACTGCCACACGACGCTGAGCGGCGTGAGGACGACGAAGATCCCGAGGATGATCAACTGGAAGCGGAAGCAGCCGAGGCCCGGCCCGCGCTCCGCGTCGAGGTCGTCGCCCTTGTACTGGACCGGTTCGCTGCTGAGGCTCACGAGCGGGAAGGGTATGCGATGACCGCGGGCCGCGCGGCCGGCGGCCGGACCACGCACAGAACGGCCGTCCGAGGACTATCGTGAGGCCCTCGATCCGACGCCGTCCGGCGCCCCGTCCCGATCGAGTCGAGGGATGGCCGTGTCTCGAGATCGCTGGCTGATCGTCGCCCTTCCCGCGCTGGTGGTCGGGGTCATCGAGGCGCTCAGCGACACGGTGCTCGACCCGATCCTGCCCTTCCCGGGGGATGCGCTGGTCGTGACCATCGTGGTGTTCGTTCTGACCCTGGCCCTGTCCGGAGCGGCCTATCGCCGGATCGACGCGCTTGGGGCCGTCCTGGCGGCGCGCAACCGCGAGCTCGAGACGCGCGCGGTCTCGGCAGCGGCCCTCCACCGGGTGAGCGTCGCCATCACCGCCCTGGTCGACCTCCACCTGATCCTCGACGCGATCGTCGACAACGCGCGGACGCTCCTCCGGGCGGACGTCGCGCTGATCCTCCTCGTCGACGCCGATGGTCGCCTGAAGCGGGCCGCCTCGAGCGGCCCGATCCCGGACGATATCGGGGGCCCGGGTCCGGATCCCGCGGCTCGCGACGAGGTGCTGTTGTTCCTCCCGCCGGCCTTGGCCACGAGCCGCCTGGCGAGCGCGCTGAGTCGGGGCTCCGAGACGATCGGCACCCTGCTCGTCGGGTCCCGGAGCGCGCGGTCATTCAACGCGGATGCCGTCGAGACGCTGGCATCGCTGGCCAACCAGGCGTCGATCGCCATCGAGAACGCGCGGCTCCAGGCCCGCCTTCGCGAGCTTGCGGTCGAGACCGAGCGCGAGCGCATCGCCCGGGAGATGCACGACGGTCTGGCCCAGGTCCTCGGCTACGTGAGCACGAAGTCGCAGGCCGCCGACGAGCTGCTCGCAGTCGGCCGGGTTGCCGATGCCCGAGGCCAGCTGGGCGAGCTGACGGCCGCCGCCCGATCGATCTACGTCGATGTCCGCGAGGCGATCCTCGGCCTGCGCAGCCCGATCACCCCCGAGCTGGGCCTCATCGGCGCGATCGAGGATTACGCCCGGCGCTTCGCCGAGGCCTCGAAGCTGGTCGTCACCGTCGACGCGTCGGCGGCGGCACGCGCCGTGGCCATGGGGTCCGAGGCCGAGGCGCAGGTGTTCCGGATCGTCCAGGAAAGCCTCACGAACGTGCGCAAGCACGCCGCGGCCGGACGCGTTGCGGTGCGCCTCGATCGAGTCGGCGACGACCTCCTCGTCGAGCTCGTGGACGACGGTCGCGGGTTCGCGGAGCCGAGCCCCTGGCAGTCCTCCGCCTGGCCGCACTATGGCCAGGCGGCGATGCGCGAGCGGGCGTCCGACATCGGCGCCCGGATCTCGTGGGGCACCGCCGACAGGGGCGGCGGATTCATCCGACTGGCGGTGCCGCTTCGCGGCACGGCCATCGAGGCGACCTGATGCGCGTCCTTCTCGCCGACGATCACGCCCTCGTCCGCGACGGTGTGGCCTCGCTGCTCGCGGCGTGGGGCCACGAGGTCGTGGGCCAGGCGGGCGACGGTGAGCAGGCGGTCCGCCTGGCGGACGAGCTCGAGCCCGACGTCGTCCTGATGGACGTCCGGATGCCGGGCTCGTCCGGGCTGGAGGCGACCCGCCGCATCGCGCGCGACCATCCCGCGATCGCGATCGTCATGCTCACCGTGTCCGAGGATGAGGACGACCTGTTCGAGGCGATCAAGGCCGGCGCCCGCGGCTACCTCCTCAAGAACCTCGAGGCGCGAGAGCTGCGGGCGATGCTCGAGTCGATCGCCCGGGGCGATGCGGCGATCTCGCCCGCGACGGCGTTCCGGATCATCCGCGAGTTCGCCCGCCCGAGGGCGGAATCGGCCGACATCCAGAGCCCGCTCACGGCCCGCGAGCTCGACGTCCTCGGGCTGGTCACAGCCGGGCTGCGCAACAAGGAGATCGCCGCACGCCTGGGGATCTCGGAGAACACGGCCAAGTTCCACCTCCGGAACATCCTCGAGAAGCTCCACGCCGAGAGCCGGACCGAGCTCGCGACGCGCGCCCTGCGCGAGGGGTTGACCCGGGACGGGTGATCGACGGCCGTGCCGAACGGCCCGCCGCTCCCAGCCCGAAGGGATGGGGGCCGGCCGCTCCCGACGAGGGTGGCGCCCGCTGGCCGCCCGTCCGATGCTCGCGGTGCCGAGCACGACGGACGGAGGCGGGCCATGGGCTATCGGATCGACATCGATCACGGCGGCTGCATCAACTGCGGCATCTGCATGGACGTCTGCCCGGTCGAGGCGCTCGACATGAGCCGGCCGGCGCGACCCGGGATCGAGGCGGGCCTGGGCTTCGCCCGAGCCCTTCCCTGGACGATGGAGCACCCGGTCCAGGTCGGCGAGTGCATCGGGTGCTCGATCTGCGTCGAGCAATGCCCGGTCACCGTGATGACCCTGGCGACCCAGCCGGGCCCGACGGACCTCGCGCCGCGTCAGGGACCCATTCACCGACCACACGCTCCGGGCGAAACCTGGGCGCCGTTGTCGGCGATCACGCTCGAATCCCTCAAGCCCGCACATCCGGCGGCCTGGAGCGACCGCGTGGAGCGTCCCGGCCGTCGTCCGCTTGGCTGGCCGGCCGCCACCCGGCCGAGAAGTGACACGGCGCACCAGGCACCATGCCAGGCGGCATGCCCGGCGGGGACGGACGCCGGCCGCTATGTGGGGCTCGTTGCCCAGGGCCGCTATGACGACGCCTCAGCCGTGGCCGCCGAAGTCAACCCGTTCCCGTCGGTCTGCGGCTGGATCTGCACGGCGCCGTGCGAGGCCGCCTGCCGTCGCGGCGTGCTCGACGAGCCGATCTCGATCCGCACGATCAAGCGGTTCGCGGCGGAGCATGGCTCCCTCCCCGCCGTCGCGCCGCCCGCGACGCGTCGACCAGAGAAGATCGCGATCGTCGGCGGCGGTCCGGCCGGCATGTCGGCGGCGTGGTACCTCGCGCGCCTCGGCTATCCGGTGACGGTCTTCGAGGCGATGCCGGTCCCGGGCGGAATGATGGCGATCGGGATCCCCGCCTACCGTCTGCCGCGAGAGGTCCTCCAGGCGGAGATCGCCAGGATCGTGGGGCTCGGGGTGGAGCTCCGGCTGAACGCGGTCATGGGCCGCGACTTCACCCTCGGCGACCTGGAGCGGCAGGGCTTCCGGGCGGTGTTCCTCGCGACGGGAGCCTCCAAGAGCCGGCGCCTCGGCGTCCCCGGCGACGATCTCGCCGGGGTCGTCCCCGCGACCCTCTTCCTGAAGCGCGTGAACCTCGGCGAGGCGCCGGCCCTGAGCGGGGACGTCGTTGTCGTCGGCGGCGGCAGCACGGCGATGGACGCGGCTCGGTCCGCGCTCCGATCGGGAGCCGGATCGGTGACCATCGCCTATCGGCGCGCCCGATCGGACATGCCGGCCCAGGCCGAGGAGATCGAGGCGGCCGAGCGCGAGGGGGTCGTGATCCGGACCGGGCTCACGGTCGTCGAGGTCGTCAGTCGCGACGGAGCCGCCGTCGCACTCCGCTGCCGGACCGCGAGGCCCGCGAGCGGCGACCCCTCGTCGGCGACCGCGGACTCCGACGTGGCAGCGTCCGCGGCACCCGATCAGGTGGACCTGGCCGCACGGACGATCCTCGTGGCGATCGGCGAGGAGCCCGATCCGTCGATCCTGCCCGAGGGGACCGGCATCGAGGTCAGCGCCTGGGCGGGCGTCGTCGCCGACACGCGGACGATGGCCACCGGGCGGGCCGGCATCTTCGCCGGCGGCGACGTCGTGTCCGGACCGAAGACCATCATCGACGCGGTTGCCGCCGGGCGTCGGGCCGCCGGCTCCATCCACGAATACCTCGCCCGCGTCCCCGATGGGGAGGCCGCGATCCTGCGAACGGTCCGCTACGCGACGGCGGTCGAGCACCAGCTCGACCTCGATCTCGAGCGACGCCCTCGCCTGCACCCGGCGTTGCCGATCGTCGACTCTCGATCGTTCGCGCCGACCCAGGGCGGGTTCGAGCCGGCCATGGCCCGGGCCGAGGCAGCTCGCTGCTTCCGCTGCGACGCGGTCGAAGGCTGCACCGTCGTCCACGTGATCGGCGGCCGCGGACCGGACGACCGCGAGCCGGACGACCGCGCGCCGAAGGATCAACCGGCGAGCGACGCCGTCTCCCGACCGACCCGTGGCGACGAGCAGCACCCGACAGCGACAGGAGGTATGGCATGACTCCCGACCAGGTATCCGGCTTCTTCGACGCGGGCGAGAACTTCGTCGAAGGGACGATCGCGGCGGCGCTCGTCGTGCTCTGGATGCTCGCCGTCGCGCTCCACCTCGGCCGGCCGTACATGGTCCGCAACACGGGCAAGTTCAGCCTGCGGCTGGGCGCCGACCTGTGGTGGATCATCTACGTCGGGCTGCGCGACATCATCCTCGTCCAGGTCCTGCTCGGCAGCTTCATCTTCTTCTACCCGGACGTCGTCGCCGGCCAGGACCTCCCGATCACCGGCGGCCTCGCGGCCGTGTGCGCATTCGCGGCCCTGCTGATCAAGCTGACCACGGCGGGCGACCGGGACGTGAACGGCTACCGCTGGCAGGTGATCCTCATCGGCCTGGGCGCCGCCCTCTACATCGTTCCGTATTTCCTCGGAACCCAGATGACGGAGCTCACCGGGCAGCGGGTCGACGTCCTCATGCCGCTGCTCGTCAGCTCGAAGAACCCTGATCTCGCCCTCCCCCTCTGCTACCTGTCCGGCCTGCTGGCGGGAGCGTGCGGCGTCATCGCCGTCCTCTACAACCTGCGTGGCACCGGCCGACGGCCGCCCACGACGACGATCGAGGAGACCGCAGCATGAACGCCGACGACCTCGCCACCGCCCTGACGACGGGTGCCTCGGGCTGGCTGGTCCTGTCCGTCGCGGCCGTCCTGCCGATCCTGTGGGCGTTCACCCTCGTGCTTCATTTCGCCCGGCCGTATGTCATCCGGTTCCTGGGCGGGCTGACGCTCCGCTTCGGAGGCGACGTCTGGTGGCTGTCCTACGTCCTGTTCCGCGACGCATTGCTCGTCATCACCCTCGGGCTGAGCATGATCTTCCTGATGCCGAACCTCTACCTGAAGGTCGGCCTGCCGATCACCGCCCCGCTTGCCGCCGTCGTGCTGTTCTGGGCGCTCGTCGTGAAGCTGATCCGCGACACCGATGACGATCCCACCGCATTCCGCCTGTTCAGCGCCCTCCTCGTCGTCGCCTCCGTCCTGTACATCGTCCCGCAGGTCTACGGCCTGGAGGCGGCGGACCAGGCCTACCTCGGAAGCCTGCCGGCCAGCTTGATCAGCAGCGAGAACCTCGACCTGGCCCGGCCGATCCTGTGGCTCGGCCTCGCCCTGTTCGCGGGCACCGGACTCGCGCTGTTCACGCGCTTCATGGTCAACCTCGGCCGGATCGAAGGCCCGGCCGACGACGCGGTCGAGCCGGTGTCGGTCGGAAGCTGATCCGCCTGAGCCGCCGGCGCTGGCTGACCCGGCCTGGGCCGGGCGGGCCGTTGGCGGTCAGGTGCGCGGTTCGCGCTCGGAGTCCGGATCGCCGGCCCGACCGCGCCGCGCGAGCCGGTCCTGGAGGCGGAACCACTCGCCGGCGAACGGCAGGAACCACGGCCGGCCCTCGTACGGCGCCGGGACGAGCGGGAACGGCAGCCGGCTGAGGACCGGCGCCGGCCCGCCGCCGAGCCACTCGCCGATCGCGGTGCCCATCGCCGTCATCAGCGCGACGCCCGTCCCGCAGCAGCCGGTCGCGTACGTGATCCCGTCCTTCCGCCCGACGTGCGGCATCCGATCGAACGTGAAGCCGACGTTGCCGCCCCAGGCGTACTCCACGCGGTAGCCGGCGAGCTGGGGATGGACCTCGAGCATGCCCTTGTGGAGGATCGCCGCCGTGCGGTCGACCGAGGTCGGCAGGAAGCTCGCCCGCCCGCCGAAGATCATCCGGCGGTCCTCGGACACGTGCCAGTAGTAGAGGAAGTTCTTCGTGTCGAAGAAGGCGCGGCCCTTCGGCGAGAGGATCCGAGCCAGGTCCTCGGGGAGCGGCTCGGTCGCGATGATGTAGCTCCCGATCGGGATCACCCGGCGGCGGAGGTTCGGCGCGACGCCGTCGGTGTAGCCGTTCGTCCCGATGACGACGTCCTTCGTCAGGATCGCGCCGCGGTCGGTCTCGACGACGAGGCGGCCGTCGGCCTGGCGGCGGATCGTCCGGGCCCGGACGCCCTCGTGGAGATCGGCCCCGGCGGCGTCGGCGGCGGCGGCGAGCCCGGCGTAGTACTTGCCCGGGTGGAGGAGGCCGCTCGGCGGGAACACGAGCCCGCCGTGGTAGAAGCTCGAGCCGATCTCCTCGTGGAGCCGATCGCGCGGGACGTACTCGGCCTCGACGCCGAACCGGCGGAGCGTCGCGACCTCCGCCCGGAGGTGCTCGGCGTGCGACGGCGCCCAGGCGATGTCGAGGAAGCCGCGCTCGCGGAACTCGCAGTCGATCGCCTCGTCGGCGATCAGCCGCTTGACGAGCTCGTAGCCGTCCATCGTCTCGCGGAACAGGGCCCCGCCGGTGTCCTCGCCGTAGCGCGCGACGAGCTGGTCGGGGCTCCACTTGAAGCCGGGGTGGACGATCCCGCCGTTGCGCGTCGAGCCGCCGAAGCCGAGCTGCTCGGCCTCCAGGAGGGTCACCGCGGCGCCCGCCCGGGCGAGGACGCGGGCGGCGTTGATCCCGGTGTAGCCGCCGCCGATCACGACCACGTCGGCGGTGTCCGGCAGCGGCCGATCGCGGCGCGACGGCAGGCCCGGCATCGTGGCGTGCCAGTACGGGCGTCGCTCGTAGTCGCGGTTGAGCGTCGAGCCCCGCCGGGCGGTCATGCGCGCCATCCGGGCGAGCCTAGCGTCCGCGGACCCGCGACGCAGCGGCGTTGCGCGCGGCGGATGATGGTCGCGGCGTCCCGTTGAACCGAACCCGCTCGAGCGGCATCGAATGGGTGAACGCGCCAGGAGGGACACGCGCATCGGACCCGCGATCGACCGGTCGCTGATCGACCGGGCCCGGAACGGTGACCTCGACGCGTTCGAGACGATCGTCCGCGCCCGGATGGATGCCGTGTACCGACTGACCAGCGCGATCCTCGGCAACGAGGCCGACGCCCGCGACGCCGCGCAGGAGACGTTCGTCGCGGCATGGCGCCAGCTGCCCCGCCTCCGCGAGCCGGAGAGCCTCGACGCGTGGCTCCAGCGGATCGCGGTGAACGCGTCGCGGATGACGCTGCGCGCCCGGAGCCGGCGGCGGATCCGCGAGATCCCCTCCTCGACCGTCGTCGCCCTCGCCGAGCGCGCCGCCGGAGCCCCGGCGGACGACGCGGCCGTCCTCGACGCGGCGCTCGCCACGCTGCCCGTCGAGCAGCGGGCGATCCTCGTCCTCCACCACCTCGAGGGGCGGCCGATCGCCGAGCTGGCCCTGATCCTCGACGTCCCCGAGGGCACGGCGAAGTCGCGGCTGTTCGCCGCCCGGCAGGCCCTGGCGGCCGCGATCCGGGCCGACGAGGAGCGCGGCCGATGACCGACCGCGTCGGCGGCTGGGGCGACGAGCGGGTCGCCGCCGCGTTCGCCGCGAGAGCGGCCGCCACGCCGCCCGTCCCCCCGGACCTCGCCGCCGCGGTCCTCGAGCGGGTCGCCGCCGAGCGCGGCCGGCCGGCGACCCGGCCCTGGGCGCTCCTCGCCGCCGCGGCCGCGATCGTCGCCGTCGTCGGGGTCGGGGGGATCGCGACGGCGCTCCTCGTGAACCGTCCCTCGACCGCCGCGAGCGCGAGCCCATCCGCGAGCGGGGCGATCGGTGACGTGGCGCGCGAGCTCGGCCTGGTCCCGCTGGGGGTCGCGGATGCCGTCGCCATCCACAGCGCAACGCCCGACGATCGGGAGATGCTCGTCTCGGGCTACCTCTCGAACGACCCGGGGCCGGTCACCGACGGCCGGCCCGTCGGGAGCGACTGCGACCTGGCCTTCGACGCCGGCTCGCACCTCCTCGCCCCGCGCTGCTGGCCGCTGCTCATGGCGGACCCGGAGTCGGTCGTGACCCGGACGCTGAACGACGTGACGGTCCACGTCCCGCGGGGCCCGGCGTTCCACCCGGTCTTCGATCTCACGTTCCTCCCGCGCACCCGTGAGGTGCCGCTCGTCGGCGACGCGGTCCCGACGGCCGTCACCGTGGTCGGCCACTTCGAGGACCGGCGGGCCGCGTCCTGCCCGAACGGCTCGGAGGCCGCCTGCAGGACGTCGTTCCTCGTCGACCGGGTCGTCGAGGTCGACGGCGTCGCGGTCGGGATCGCGCCGGTCCTCGATCCGGGTCGCGAGGAGGCGGAGCAGGCCGTCCGTCAGGCGGTTCCGGGGCTGATCGTCGTGACCTCGAGCCGGACGACGCCGGGCGACCTGCCGGCGCTCGAGCCGAGCTTCATCGATCCGGCCGACATCCCCGACGCGCTCGACGGCCCGGTGATCCGCCTGATCCAGGCGCTCCCGGCCCCGGACGGGAGCGGCGCGCCGCGCTCGGTCCGGACGTTCCTCGCGGCGGACGGGCGCGGGATCGTCGTCGAGATGACCGCCGCCGGACCGGTCGTCCGCGAGCCCGCCCCCGGGCCGCTGCCGCCCGACCTCGGCGCGGTCGTCGGCGACCCGCTCACCGTCAGCCAGGCGCTCGCCGTGCGCGACAGCGGGGTCGACGACCGGGAGATCGTGGTCGCCGGCTTCCTGTCGGACGTCCCCGGCGTCTTCTGTCCGTTCGAGCCCGGGGACCGGAACCCGACCGCCATCCGCTGCCCGGAGTCCTTCCAGTGGCTGATGGAGCGGGCCGAGATCCTGTGGACCACGACGGGCGACTCGACGGCAGGTGGCCCGCCCAGCGGACCGGCGTTCCACCCGTCCTTCGCTCTCGTCGGCCAGCCGCTTCCGCCCCGCGGCGACGGGCAGGCGGGCCCCGTGTCGGTGGTCCTCGTCGGCCACTTCGACGATCGCCGCGCCGCCGCCTGTCCCGCCGGCGAGACGCCCGAAACCCCCTGCACGGACACGTTCGTCGTCGACCGCGTCGCGTTCGTGGGCGACGCCGCCCGCCCGGTCGCGACCCGTCTCGACAACGACCGCTTCGACGAGACGACGCGGCTGATGGTCACCGTCGCGCCGACCACGACCGAGGCCCAGGTCGATGCGCTCGTCGCGGCCGTGGCGCCGGACGAGACCGTCCTGTCGCGCCAGCTCGTGACCGGCGAGCGCCTGGCCGACGTCGAGCCCGGCCTGAGCGGCGATCCGGCGCTCACGGGCCAACGCCTGCTCTGGCTGGTGACCACGGCCGTCCGGACCGACGGCCGATCGACCGCCCACACGTTCCTCGTCGTCGACGGGTCGACGGACGTCACTGAGGTCGCCGGCGAGCAGCGGGTGCTACCGGCGATCGACTGTGGCAGCCTCGCCGCGAGCGACTGCGAGGCGGCAGCCGATGCCGTCATCGTCGCGCTCGCCGGCCAACCCGATCGGGTCGTCGGGATCGCCCTCCACGGTGGCATGTTCTGCCCCACCCCGGGAATGCTGTTCACGAACACGACCTGCCCCGGCGGTGCGATCTCACCGATCCCGAACGGAACAGCGGTCGGATCGGCGATGGCCACGTTCGAGGACGCGACCGACGCGGCCTACCTGAACCTCTGGAATGCCGACGGCCGGATCCGAGCGTTCTTCATTGCAAGAGCGACGGCGCCGATCGGTGTGGATGCCTTCGAGGGCGCTCCGACGTCCGTGCTCGGGCTGGCCGTGGCGACGGTCCCCACGACCCTCCAGCTGCACCCCCAGCACGACGCTGCCGAGGTCGCCGTCCGCGGCTGGTACGTCCCGCCGGACCCGGCCGCGGCGTGTCCGGGGCTTCGCGACCCCGTGCGCCCCATCGGCATTCCGTGCAGCCAGGGCCGCCACTGGCTCCTGGATCGGCCGGAGCAGCTGTGGGCCGACCCGCAGAAGGTCGATCTCGACCGCCAGCCGACAGGCTTCTACCTCAACCCGATCATCCCGGTCGACGTGCCCTTCGCAACGCCCGACACCTGGGCCGACGGCACGCCGGAGCCGTGGCCTGTCGTCGTCCTCGGGCACTTCTCCGACCCGCGAGTCCGGACATACGCGGCGAACGCGGTATTCGTCGTCGACGCCCTCGTCTGGCAGGCCGGCGCGGGCTCCGCATCCCCAGCGCCGGTGCAGGCCATCGCCGTGCGCCTGACACCGGCTTCCGAGGCGCCCGAAGCCGTGCTGGCCCGTGTCGAGGCCGAGCTGGGGCCGGCACGTGCGACCTGGCTGACGGTCCTGCGGGGGGCGGACCTGGCGATCATGGATCCGGACATCGCCGACGCGGACACCGAGCTCGTCCGCTCGCCCGCCGTCTGGGTCATCCGCCGGCTCGTCGACCTGACGGACGCGGGCGTGGCCCGCGGCGTCGTCACGACAGCCTTCACCGCGGATGGCAGCGACCGGGTCTGGGATCGGCCAAGCTGCTGCGTGGCGCTGAAGACGACGATCGATCTTTCCCTGCCGGCCGTCGGCGCCTCGCCCGTCAGCCTGTTGGAGATCGCCGATCAGAGCGCCGCGATCGTGTCGGCTCGGGTCGACACAGGGACCACGATCGGCGGCTGGCGCCGGATCGGGCCGGCGGATGGGCCGCTGCGCGAGGTCGCCGCCACCGACCGCCCGGAGGAGCTCGCCTACCGGTTCGAGATCGGGGTGTGCGACGAGCCGCTTCGGCTGACCTACACGAGCACGGCCTGGATCGGCCTGTCATTCGGTCCGGACGCGACCTGCCGGCCGGGCCCCGCCGAGCGCCACACGATCATCCTGACCTTCGACCATCCGATCGACGTCGGCCTCGTCCACACCGACGACGTGCTCAGCGGCGGCTGACGGTCAGTCCGCGGCTTCGTAGGCGAGGCGACCGCCGGCCAGGGTGAACAGCACCCGGCCGGGCAGCTCGCGGCCGGTCAGTGGCGTGCTCTTGCCGCGCGATCGGAGCGCATCGGGTTCGACGGTCCAGGTCGCCGAGTGGTCGAACACAACCAGGTCGGCCGGCGCCCCCTCGATCAGACCCGGACCCGCCCCCCGATCCCCGGCCGCGCCCAGAACGCGGGCGGGACCGGTCGTGAGCAGAGACAGCGCGCGGGCGAGCGGCAGCAGCCCGGCGTCGACGGCGGCGAGCACAACGCCGAGTGCCGTCTCGAGCCCGCTGATCCCGGGCGCGGCCAGGCCGAACTCGACGTCCTTGTCGACGCTGGCCTGCGGCGCGTGGTCGGTGGCGATCGCGTCGACCGTCCCGTCGAGCAGCGCCTCCCGGCACGCGGCCGCGTCCGCGGCGGAGCGCAGCGGCGGATCGACCCGGAGCGAGGACGCGTACGGCGCGGCGACGATCGCGCCCGTCCCGTCGCCCCACGGGTCGCCGGTCGCGTCCCAGGCCCAGCGGCGGGCGCCGGCGAGCCACTCGTCGGTGAGGGCGAGATGATGCGGCGTCACGTCGCAGCTGACCGGCAGCCCTGCGGCCTTCGCCCGCCGGACGAGCTCGAGCGCGCCGGCCGTCGAGAGGTGGGTCAGGTGGAGCCGCGTGGCAGGCACGTCCCGCACGACCTCGGCGAGGATCGCGAGATCGCGCGCGACGGCGGTCTCCTCGGCCGCGGCCGGCCAGCCACGGAGCCCGAGGACCGTGGCGACGAACCCGTCGTTCGCCTCGGCGCCCGCCGTCTGGGTGACGTCCTCGGCGTGATCGACGACCGGCAGCCCGAGGGCACCGGCGTAGGCGAGGGCGTGGCGGAGGAGCGTCGCGCTGCGCAGGCTCGACCCGTCGTCCGTGAACCCCGCCACCCCGGCGTCCGCGAGCTCCCCGAGCGCCGCCAGCGTCTCGCCGGCGCGGCCCGCGGTGACCGCCCCCCAGGCCAGGGCCCGGACGGGCGAGCCCGAGGCGTCCGCCGCGGCCCGGATCCGGGCGAGGACGGCCGGGTCGTCGAGGGCGGGCGTCGTGTCCGGCATCAGGCAGACCGTCGTGAACCCGCCGTGGGCCGCCGCCGCCAGCCCGCTCGCGACCGTCTCGGCATCCTCGTTCCCGGGCTCGCGGAGGTGGGCGTGGAGGTCGACGAAGCCGGGCGCGACGACGACCCCGTGGTCGTCGATGCCGTCCGCCTCCGATCCCTCCAGCCACGTCAGCGCCTCGAGGACCCCGTCCGTCACGACGATCTCGCCCGGGCCCTCGCGGCCGCTCGCAGGATCGACCAGCCACGCCCGCGAGATCTCGAGGTCGGCGACGACCGCCCCGACCGGCGAACCCGCGACGACGGTCACGCCGATGCCGTCCCGGCGAGGAGGTAGAGGAGGGCCATCCGGACGGCGACCCCGTTGCGGACCTGCTCCTCGATCACGGACTGAGCCCCGGCGGCGACGTCGGGCGCGATCTCGACGCCCTCGTTCATCGGCCCCGGGTGCATGACGAGGGCATCCGGCCGGGCCCCGGCCAGGCGCTCCCGGGTGAGCCCGTAGCGCGCGGCGTACTCGCGGAGCGACGGCAGCAGCCCGCCGCTCATCCGCTCCTTCTGGATCCGGAGGGCCATCACGACGTCGGCGTCGTGGAGGGCCTCGTCGATCGAGGTGGTGACGTGGAATCGGCGGCCGTCGGCGGCACCGCGGCCGGCCCACGCCTCGAACCCCCGGAGGAGGGTCGCCGGCCCGCACAGCCAGAGGTCGGCGCCGGCCGCCGTCAGCGTCCAGATGTTGGAGCGCGCGACCCGCGAGTGGAGGACGTCGCCGAGGATCACGACCTTGCGCCCGGCGAGCGACCCGCCGTCGAACCGGCCCCGCATCGTGTAGAGGTCGAGCAGCGCCTGCGTCGGATGGGCGTGCCAGCCGTCGCCGCCGTTGAGGACCGAGCCGGAGAAGACCTCGGCCGCGAGGTACGGCGCGCCGGAGACGGAATGGCGCATCACGAGCATCTGCGCCCCGAGCGCCTCGACGGTCTTCACCGTGTCGACGAGCGACTCGCCCTTCGTCACCGACGAGGTGGCAGCCGCGATGTTCACGACGTCGGCCGAGAGGTTCTTCGCGGCGACCTCGAAGGACACCCGCGTCCTGGTCGACGCCTCGTAGAACAGGATCGTCACGTTCCGGCCGCGGAGCGCCGGCACCTTGGCGATCGGCCGGGCGAGGACCTCGCGCATCGCGTCCGTCGTCCGCATGACGAGCTCGATGTCGGACCACGACAGGGCGTCGACGTCGAGGAGGTGACGATGGCGCCAGCCGACCGCCTGCTCGTCCGGCGGCGCATCGACGACCGGGACCCCGAGGGCGGGCGGCGCGACGGGCTCCCGGTCGATCAGGGTCATCCGACGGATGCGGCCGGGACCGCCTCGGCGGCCCGCTCGATGTTCACGCCGTCCTCGCCGTCGATCTCCTCGAGCTGGACGCGGACGACCTCCTCGCGCGACGTCGGGACGTTCTTGCCCACGTGGTCCGCCCGGATCGGTAGCTCGCGGTGACCGCGGTCGACGAGGACCGCGAGCCGGATCGCCTGGGGCCGCCCGAAGTCGACGAGCGCGTCCATCGCGGCCCGGATCGTCCGGCCGGTGTACAGGACGTCGTCGACGAGGACGACCGTCGAGCCGTTCAGGTCGAACGGCAGATCGGTGCCCTTGACGACCGGCTGCTGGGCGACCAGCGACAGGTCGTCGCGATAGAAGGTGATGTCGAGGGCGCCGACCGGGACGGTCACGCCCTCGTGCTCGGCGATCGCGGCGGCGATCCGATGAGCGAGGGGGACGCCGCGGCGCTGGATCCCGACGAGAGCCAGGCCGTCCGTGCCCGCCTGCTTCTCGACGATCTCATGGGAGATCCGGACCGTCGCCCGCCGGATCTCCTCCGCGGTCATGATCTGCCGGCCGCTCATCGCTCCTTCCCGGGCCTCTCGGGGCTCCCTGGCGGCCTCACGGGGCCGTTCGAAGGTCGGCGCCAAGGATACCCGAGGCGGCGCGGCACCGGACGGGCCGAACGGACCGCTCCCGGACCGCCGCGGGCCTGTCGCCACGATCGCGCCGCTTGAGGCGGTCAGTAGACCGAGACGGTCACCCAGGTGGTCCCGGCCCACCAGCCGCAGCCGCAGATGGCGAAGAAGTCCGGCGTGTACAGGTCGATGATCCGCCCGAGCCCGGCGCTCGCCGCCGGCCCGTAGTCGTTGATCACCCGCTCGACGCAGCCGCCCGCACCGCAGACGATCACGATCGTCCCCCGCGGCAGCCGCATCGCCGTCGTCCCGTTCCCGTAGAAGGTGGCGTAACCGGTCAGCCGATAACGGGGCGGCTTGACGGCAGACCCGAGCCGGGCGGCCGGTACCACGACGGTCGGGCGGGTCGGGACGGCGCGCGTCGGCTCCTTGCCGGGCTCCACGAACAGCGACGCGGCGTCGATGGCGCCGGCCGCGCGATAGGCGTCGTCGAGCGGGGCGACCGCCTCGTCGGTCGTCGCGAACGCTGGGACCTGGACCGACTGGAACGTCGACGGGTCGAGCACGGAGGCGGGCGATGGCCCAGCCGATCCGGCGATACCCGGCAACGCACCCAGGGCGAGGGCGGCGGTGAGCGCCGCGCCCGCGACCACTCGGGAGGGTCGCACGATCTGGGGACTATACCGCCAATCGGGGGCCTGTCGCGCCTTCGCGGCCGATCGCGGCGTTGCCTCCTGCGCTCCTCGCTCACGGGCGTTGGCGCCCGCTCGCTCCGGTGCTCGTCGGCGCCTTGCGCTCGACCACGCATCCGCGACGAACGCAGTCGGGGGGCTGTCGCGCCTTCGCGGCCGATCGCGGCGTTGCCGCCGGCGCGCGCCGCCGGGGGCCTCGGGTCAGCGGATGCCGCCGGGGGCCTCGGGTCAGCGGATGACGATGACGGGGCCGGTGATCGTCTCGACCGTGCCGACGCCCTCGTCGGTCCAGGCGAGGAGCTGGATCTTGCCGCTCGCGCCGCCGTCCGGGGTCGCCTCGGCCCACACCAGCTGCCCATCCGAGATCGAGAAGCCGGCGCTGGCGAGCCTGGCGTCGAGGAGGGGCGTCTTCAGGTCGATCTTCCCGTCGAACGAGTCGACCGAGTACAGGCTCAGCCGCCCGATCGCCGGGTTCTTCTGGTCGGCGATCCAGACCGCGAGGTGCGTGCCCGTGGCGTCCCAGCGCGCGTCCCAGTCGTCCATCCGTCCCGCGGCGATCGTGGTCTCATGGCGGGCGTCTCCCTGATCGTCGGTGAGCGGGGTGGGGAGAGGGCCGCCCGACGGTGCGCTCGCGCCGGTTCCCCAATCGCCGAGGACGAGGCGGCCGCGATCTGGCGCGAAGCCGGGGCCGTCTGTCGCCCGCAGGGTGCCGGCCCAGTAGACGGCCAGTCGGCCGGTCGGATCGACCGCCGGCCGCCACGCCCGGCCGGTCTGCGGAAGCCCGGTCGTGGTCGACGTCTCGGGGTCGAGGAGGAACGACGTCGGCGAGAGATCGATCGTCGGGGAGTTGCCGTTTCCCTTCTGGACGTCGACGACCGTGCTCCCGACCATCATCTCGTCCGTCCACGACCCGAACACCGAGCGGTGGTCGGTCGTGACCGGGTTCGCCTGGCCGTCGCCGACCTTCCAGACGTAGATGTCGGGGCCGACGGACCCGTCGGAGGGACGGGCGGTGAAGGCGAACCAGCGGCCGCTGGGTGAATACGCGGCGGACTGGCCAACGAGGACGACATCGTGGGCGATCTCGATCGAGCCACCGTCGGGAGCGGGCGTGATCGAGACCGACGGCGACGGCGATGCGCTCGCGGTCTCGGTCGGCGTGGCGGACGCCGTCTCGGTCGGCGTCGGGCTCGGCGTTGCCGGCGAGCGGCTCGGTCGCGGCGTCGGGGTCGGCGTGGCGCGGAGGGTCGGCGTGGCGGACGCGACCGCCGGTGAACGGCTCGGTGGCGCGACACTCGGGGTCGCGGCCGGCGTGGCGGACGGACTTGACGTCGGGATCGGCACCTCGCTCGAGAGCGGCACGACCGAGATCGTCCCGCTGTTCGTCGACGCCGGGTCGTTGACGACGATCAGGCGGGCCGCATCCGGCGCGCCGAAGACCGTCGCCGCGTCCTGGTCGAGGTTGACGGGTCGGTCCTCAACCGTCCCGCTTGTGTCGCAGGGCTGCGCCGAATCGGGCGGGCAGACCTGGTTCACGTTGCGGACCTTGATCGTGAACGAGCCGCCGGACTCGCGCGCGACGTAGGCGATGTTGCGGGCGACCGGGATCGGGGTCGGGCCGGCGAGGGCGTCACTCGGGGTGGTCGAGGCCGCAATCGAGGCGAGGGCCGTGATGTCCGACGGCCCCGCCGCGCCGCCGCCGCCGGGACGCTGGGAGGAGTACAGCGTTCCGACGGCGACGGCGACGACGAGGGCCGCGGCGAGAAGAGCGGTGGGGGCGAGGCGGCGAGGGTTGCGGAATGGGCTCGTCCGGGCTCGGCTGTCGCGAAACCGGGCCTCGGATTCGATCGCCGCGGCCGTCCGCGCCCACAGGTCGCGCGGCGGCGTCGGCATCCGGTCCCGGAGGGCCCGCAGCTCGAGCTGCTGGGCGGCATAGCCGGCGGCGATCGCGCGACAGTCGGCACAGGCCTCGAGGTGGGCGTCGAGCCAGGTCGCCTCGGCCGGGTCGAGCGGGGCGTCGAGGCGATCGGACAGGGCGGACCGAGCCCGGACGTGGCTCGACGGCCAGTCGTCGGGTCGGCGGGCGCGGCCGCGGCCGAGGTTCATCGGCTCGGCCCCGCGTGGCGATCGCTGCCGGCGGCGGCCGCGGCGTCCGCCTTCGCCTCGGCGTCGGCGTCGGCCTTGCGCTCGACGGCGAGGGCCTGGCGGAGGCTTTCGCGGGCGCGGGTCAGGAGGGCGCGGGCGGCGACATGGCTGACGCCGAGCGCCGCGGCCAGCTCGAGCCCGGTCAGGTCATGGAGCTCGGCGAGGAGCAGGGCCGCGCGCTGGCGCTCGGGGATCCGGGCGAGGGCGCGCTGGAGGTCGCCGGAGAGGTGGGCGTCCATCACGAGACGCTCGGTGGACGGCGCCGAGCCGTGGCTCTCGCCGGTCCACGGCAGGAAGCGGATGATCTTCTGGCGGCGGATGTGGTCGAGCGCGACCCGGTGGGCGATCTGGTACAGCCAGGCCCGCGCGTTCTCCGGCTTCTCGAGGACGTTGTAGTTGCGGTACGCCTTGACGAAGGCGTCCTGGGTCAGGTCGGCGGCGAGCTCCGGGTCGCGGAGCATCCGGATCAGGTAGGCGTAGATCTCGCCGTGGTGCGCCGCGAAGAGATCCTCGACGAAGGTCGCCGCGGCGTCCTGTTCCCACACGCCGCTCACGGCCGCGCCCCCACCGAACCCCCGGCTGATGCCGATCCGGTTGTCGAGCGCGCCGACCATGCAACCTCCGAGCCTTGTCCTGACGGGATCGGGGCGGGCAGCGATCGTCGCGCGCTCCGTGGCCCAGAGACGACGCGCTCCGCGGATGTGTGACGCCGTCCTCCCAGCGGCGTGGGCGACATCAGCCCGACGCCTCCGCCCGGTCCGGCCCGAGCCGTCGGGTCCGGGTGAGGAGCTCCTCGACCGCGTCCTCCGGCGAGACCGGATTGACGGGGAGACCGGTCCCGAGCTCGAGGCCGGCGATCTCGCGGAGACGGGGGTGGATCTCCCAGTGCCAGTGATACGTCGCGTCGACCTGCTCGCGCAGCGGCGCGGTGTGCAGGACGAGGTTGTAGGGCGGGCCGTCGAGAGTCGCGGAGAGGGAGCCGAGGACCTGGCGGAGCGCCTCGCCGGTGGCGGCGACGTCGGCGTCCGTCGCCCGCCCGAAGTCCGCCTCGTGGCGGCGCGGCACGACCCACACCTCGAACGGCGAGCGCGAGGCGAACGGAGCGAACGCGACGGTGTCGTTGTCCTGCCAGACGAGCCGGTCCGGACGGTTCGACTCGTCCCGGACGAGGCGGCACCACGGGCACTCGCCCTCGCGGATGACGAAACGGGCGGCCCCGCCGAGCTCCTCGGCGATCCGGTGCGGGATCTGGGGCAGGTCGTACAGGTCGAGGCAGAGGTGGTTCGTCCGAGCGCCGGCCTGCGCGCCCCAGTTCTGGACGACCTGGAGATGGTCGGTCAGGGCGGTCCGGCGGCCGTCCGCGAGGGCGGTCCGGCAGCCGGACAGGAGCGAGACGATGATCTCGCTCCCGACGGCGTGGAGGGCGCGGTGCTCGCCGGGCGGCGCGACGATCGTCCGCCAGCTGCCGCTGGCGCGGACGTCCTGGAGCGAGACCTGGGCGACGCTGCCGTCGCGCTCGCGGGCCTGGGCATCGGTCCCGACGACGTGGAACGCGTAGTCCTTGAGGGTCCGCAGCCGGACTCCGTCGCCCGGGGGCAGGCGGCAGTTCTGGCAGTCGCCGCCGTCGTCGACCGGGTCTGCCGGCCGGGCGAACCGGTCGCGGTGGAAGGCGCGGTCGACGATCGTCGCGACCCACCAGCCGGTGATCGCGTCCTTGCGGAGCTCGAACAGCCCGGCCGTCACGTCAGCCGGCCGCCGCGGCCGTCACGGGCCGGCGGCTGACGGGTCCGCCACCGGAGTCGGCCGCACCGAACCCGGTGAGCTCCGCGCCGATCCCGGCGGCGATCGACCGGGCGAACACGGCGGCCGCCCGGGCGACCTCGGCGGTCGACGGCGCCTCCGCGGGCCGCCCGGCCTCGCGGGCGATCGAGGTCGAGGTCACGCCGGGCATCCCGCAGGGGTCGATCAGCTCGAAATCGGCCAGGTCGCAGTCGACGTTCAGGGCAATCCCGTGATAGCTGACGCCGCGCTCGACCCTGATCCCGAGGGCGCCGATCTTGCGGGGCTCGCGGCCATCCGGGTCGATCCAGCAGCCGGGGTGTCCGTCGCGCCGCCCGGCGGCCACGCCGAAGGCGGCGCAGGTCTCGATCATCGCCGCCTCGAGAGCTCGGACGAGGGGCCGGAGGAGGAGGCCCCGGCGCGACAGGGCGAGGATCGGGTAGGCGACGAGCTGGCCCGGGCCGTGGTAGGTCACCTCGCCGCCGCGTTCGACGCGGATCAGCTCGATGCCCCGGGCAGCCAGCTCGGCGGCGCTCGCCCGGACGTGGCTCTCGTCGGCCTGGCGACCGAGGGTCAGGACCGCGGGGTGCTCCACGAGGAGGAGGCGATCGCCGATCGTGCCGTCGGCGCGGGCGGCGGCCAGCTCCCTCTGGAGCGACCAGACCGGCCGGTAGTCCGCGCGGCCGAGCCAGGTCGCCTCGAGTGGCCCCGTCCCGCGTCGGTCGAGGGGGCGGACGGGGGTGGCGCGAGGGTCGCCGCCGGCAGTCGGGTCCACGGCCGCACGATAGCAGGGCGAGCCCCTCGTGCCGTCACGCGCGGGTCGGGACGCGCACCGTCAGGGCGGCGAGATGCGGTTCGCTCCGTCGTCGACCCGCGTGACGTCGATCTTCAGGACGACGCGGGTCGGCGTTCCGTCGACGTCCCAGGTCCCGTCGATCGCAAGACTGACGAGGAAGCCGCCGCTGGCCGCGATCCAGGCGTCGGCCGAGCCCTTCGTCAACCCCGCCTCGAGCGCGCCGTCGTCGCCGGAGTCGGTCCGGTAGTGGATCGCCCGCCGGCCGTTGCGGGTCTCCGTCCCGACGAGCTGGAGCGCTCCCGACAGCCCGTCGAACGTCGCAACGAGGTCGATCGGCGAGAGCGTCGTGAACGCCGCGTCGAAGTCGGCCGCCCCGCCGGGGCTCTTCGCCCAGCCGCCCGAGCCTTCCTTGAGCCACGCCTCGTCGCCGATGACGATCGCCTGGAGCCGCCCGCCGCTGAAGCCGTCGACGCCGGCCATGCTGAACTGGGCCGCGGGCGCGTCGCCCTGGACGAGGGTCGAGGTCATCGTGACCGTCCCGCCCTCGGTCGTGGCCGGCACGAGGCCGCGGCTGGACAGCGCGACCCGGTAGGAGTCCAGGTCGGCGAGGGCGTTCGCGGCATCGACGAGCCCGGGTCCGGTTCCGGCGGGTTCCGGGCGGAGGGTCGGCGCCTCGTCGATCTCGACCGGGGTGGGGGCGGCCGTCGGCGGCGCGGTCGCGACCAGCCGCGACGGCCGCGGCGTGGTCGTCGCGGTCATCAGGTCGCAGCCGGCCAGGGTCGCTGCGGCGACGACGGCGACCAGGGACAGAGCCGCGAGGGTGGGCAGGCGCCGGACGGAACGCGGTGACGGCAAGTGGGGGCCCCGGAGCGGCAGAGGGTCCCCGGAGGATAGCAAGGGAGCCGCGCACCGCCGGCGGGGCGGCCGGCGCACCAGCCGGACGTTCAGCGCTCGGTCGACCTCGGGCCGAGGCCTCGCCGCCGCGCCGCTGCGCGAAGATGGAGCACGCCCGCGACGACGATGAGCGTCGTCGACCAGATCGGGATCGTGCGGGCGACCGCGTCGGGGAGGAAGATGTCCGACACGCCGCCACGCTCCGCGCCGAGCCGCTGCGTCAGCGGGGTGAGCGGGCAGACTCCGTCGTTGGCGAGGAACACGACGGACTCGAGGGCGACAGCCGTTGCCGCGACCGCGACGGTTCGGTCGCGCCGGCCGACGAGCCCGGTCGCGACGAGCCAGCCGATCGACGCCAGCTCGGCAAGGAAGACCGCGGTATGGATGGCCTTGACGGCGATGATGGCCACCGGATGGCCGGCCGTGAGAGCCGTTGCTGCAGTCGGTCGTGTCGTCATCGATCTTCCTCGCGGCCTGCGATCCGCGGCCGGGCCGGCGCCGGGTTCCGTCGCAGGCCCGTTCTTGAACGCCTCGGCAGCCATTGCTAGACTTCGAGGCCTCCCGAGCGGGAGTAACTCAGTTGGCAGAGTGTCAGCTTCCCAAGCTGAATGTCGCGGGTTCGAACCCCGTCTCCCGCTCCACCGCTCCCTGATCCGATCGCGCCGAGCGCGGCCGTGCCCGTCGGGCCGCCGGTCAGGCGACGATGTGGGTCCCGGCGGTCCCGGCGACGGCCTCCTCGAGCAGCTCCGGCCGGGTGATGATCGCCTCCTCGCCGCCGGCGGCGAGGAACTCGAGGCAGGCCTCGATCTTCGGGGCCATGCTGCCGGCCATGAAGTGGCCGCCCTCGTCGAGCCAGGCGCGGGCCTGGGCGGCGGTCATCCGGTCGATCCACTCCTGGTCGGGCCGGCCCCAGTTCAGGGCGACCCGCTCGACCGCGGTCGTGATCGCGAAGACGTTCGCGCCGATCTGGCGGGCGAGGAGCGACGAGGCATAGTCCTTGTCGATCACCGCGGCCACGCCCTGGAGGCAGCCGGCGGCGTCCGCGACCACCGGGATCCCGCCACCGCCGACGGTGATCACGACGAAGCCGGCGTCGATGAGCGACTTGACGGCGCGCTCCTCGACGATCCGGATCGGCCGCGGCGACGCGACGACCCGGCGCCAGCCGCGCCCGGCGTCCTCGACCACGTCCCAGCCGTCCTCCTCGCGGCGACGGGTGGCGCGCTCCTCGTCCATGAACGTCCCGATCGGCTTCGATGGCCGGCCGAACGCCGGGTCGTCCGCGGCGACCTCGACCTGGGTGACGACCGTGACTGCCTGGAGCGGGATCCCGAGCCGGCCGAGGTCGTTGCCGAGGACCTGCTGGAGCTCGTAGCCGATGGCGCCCTGGCTGTCCGCGTTGCAGACGTCGAGGGGCACCTCGTGGAGCTCGTGGGCGGCCAGCTCCGAGCGGCGCAGGATGAACCCGACCTGCGGCCCGTTGCCGTGGCCGATCGCGACCTTCCAGCCGGCCTGGATGATCGCGGCGATGTGGGTGCTCGTCTCGTGGAGCGCCGCGATCTGGTCCGGGATGCTCTGGTGCTTGGAATCCTTGATCAGCGAGTTGCCGCCGATCGCGACGACCAGCGTCCGATCGCCCATGTCGGTCTCCTTCTTCATCAGGCCATCGTCAGGGCCATGACGGCCTTCTGGACGTGGAGCCGGTTCTCCGCCTCGTCGTAGACGACGGAGTGGGGGCCGTCGATGACCGCGTCGGCGACCTCGACGTTGCGGTCGGCGGGAAGCGGGTGCATGTAGATCGCGTCGGCGTTGGCCAGCCCGATCCGCCGCTCGTCGGCGATCCAGTCGGTGTAGCGGGCGCCGATGGCGGCGCCTTCCTCGTCGTTCGTGGCCGTCAGGAGCGGGCCCCAGCTCTTGGCGTAGACGACGTCGCTGCCGGTCATCCCGGCGTCGAAGTCGTCCATCAGCTCCAGCGAGCCGCCCGACGCCCGGGCGTTGCGGTTGGCCTGCTCGACGATCCCGGGCATCAGCCGGTACTCCGGCGGGTGGACGAGCCGGACGTTCATCCCGAAGCGGGTCGCGAGCTGGATCAGGTCCTGCGGCACGCTCATCGGCTTCTGGTAGCTCTCGGCGTAGGCCCACGACACGGTCAGCGTCCGGCCGCGCGGGTCGCCGAGCTTCTCCTTGATCGTCAGCAGGTCGGCGAGGACCTGGAACGGGTGGTAGAGGTCGCACTGCATGTTCAGGACGGGGACGCGCGAGGCGGCCGCGACGTCCTGCATGTACGCGTTCCCGACGCCCCAGTCGACGTTGCGGATCGCGATCCCGTCGTTGTAGCGGCCGAGGATCTCGCCGATCTCCTTGGCGGTGTCGCCGTGGGCGATCTGGGTCGTCTTCGCCTCGATGAACTGGCCGTGGCCGCCGAGCTGGGCGATGCCCGCCTCGAACGACGCGCGGGTCCGGGTGCTCGAGAAGAAGAAGAGCATCGCGAGGACCCTGTCGCGGAGGAGCGGGTGCGGGACCCCGAGGGCGCGGTCGAGCTTGAGCCGGGCCGCCACCTCGAAGATCGTGTCGATCTCCTCCTTCGTCCAGTCCTGGAGGCTGATCAGGTCGCGGCCGCGAAGGTTCGTCTGCATCGTCGTGCTCCCCTACTCGGCCGCGCCGAGGACCAGGGCGAGCAGGGCCATCCGGAGGACGACGCCGTTGGCGGCCTCGACCCAGTAGCGCTGGTGGCGGGTCTCGTCGACGTCGGCGGTCAGCTCGTCCATCCGCGGCAGCGAGTGGAGGATGATCGAGCTGCGCTTGGCCTTCTGGCGCATCAGCTCGGCGGTGACCCGGTACGCGTCCGGCGTGAACCCGACCTCGCCGCCGGCCCGCTCGACGCGCGCCTGGGTGTAGTCGGCCTGGACGACCGGCTCCATGTAGATGACGTCGGCCTCGCCGATGACGTCGGCGACCGACTCGGCCTCGCGGTAGGCGACGCTCATCGCGTCGAGCTCGGCCTTGAACTCCGGCTTCAGGGCGAGATCGGGCGGCGAGACGACGATCGCCTCGGCGTCGAACTGCGACAGGGCATGGAGGATCGAGTGCATCGTCCGCATCCGCATGTCGCCGACGAGGAGGTAGGTCAGCCCGTCGAGGGTGCCCTTCTCGAGGAGGATCGTGTAGAGGTCGGTCAGGACCTGGGTGGGGTGCTGGCCCCAGCCGTCGCCGCAGTTGATCACCGGGACCGACGACCAGTGGGCCGCCTCGGCCGGGGCGCCTTCCTGGAAGTGGCGGATCGCGATCACGTCGCCGTACGACTCGAGCATCCGGAACGTGTCCTTGAGCGACTCCTGGTAGAAGTCGCCGGCTCGCGTCATCTTCGCGTCGGAGAAGCCGAGGACCGCGCCGCCCAGGCGGTGCATCGCGGCCTCGGTCGAGAGGCGGGTCCGCGTGCTCGGCTGGTAGAAGGCCGTCAGCAGCGTCTTGTGCTTCAGGAGGTCGCCGTTGCGCCGGTCGCGGGCGTACGGCCGGAGGTCGTTGGCGACCTCGAAGACGCGGAAGAAGTCCTCGCGGCTGAAATCCTTGAGGGTCAGGATGTCCCGGCCCAGGAAGCTCCTCATGATCGATCTCCAGGATGTCCGGTCGAGCCGGCGGGATGGGTCCGGCGGACGCCGGTGAACAGGACGGCCACGGTCTCGCCGGCCGCGATCTCGCCGCGGCGGCGAAGGTCGAGGAGCCCGGCGAGTCCCGCGGACCCGGTGTGGTCGACGTCGATTCCGGTCGCCCGCAGGGCGAGCCGGTTGGCGGCCGTGAGCGTTGCCTCGTCGACCACGACGGGCTGGCCGCCCGTCTCGACCATGCCCCGCACGACGGCGTACCAGTCGTAGGTCTCGTCGTCGAGGATCCCGTGGGCGACGCTGTGCGGCGCGGTCTCCCACGGCCACATCCACGCCGAGCGGTGGCGCGGCAGGTCGTCGAGGATCGCCGCGCCGTCGGCGGTCAGGGCGCGGAGCGCCAGCTCGTCGGCGGTCGCGTTGGAGCGCGGCGGGAGGCGGTGGCGGCCGTCGGGCTCGTGCCCGAGGAGCCGGGCGGCGGCGAGGTCCCAGGCCCGGCCGAGGGGCCACGCGCCGCGCGTCTGGACGGTGTGGATCCGGGGCATCCGGTCGAGCTCGCCGAGGGCGACCGCCTCGCGCAGGCCCTGGATGCAGGACGAGGCGAGCGCCCCGCCCCCGACCTGGATGACGAGGTGGTCGAGCACGGTTCCGGTGGCGGCGAGCTGGCCTGCGAGCTCGAAGGCCAGCGTCAACCCGCCCTCGATCGCGAAGCCGTTCTCGTTGCCCTGACAGGTGAACGGGAGCGCGCCCTCGGCAGCGGCTGCGGCGAGCAGGCGGTAGGCCGGGTCGCCGGGCAGGTCCGGGTCGCGTTCGGCGACGGTGACCCGGGCGTCGAGCTCGCGGAGGCGGGCGACGACCGCCGGGTCGGCGTCGGTCGGGATGAAGACGTCGAGCTCGCGGCCCCATGCCCGGGCGACGACCGCGGCGGCCAGGGCGGCGTTGCCGCAGCTCGAGATCGCGAGGCGGGCCGGCGGGTGATCGGGCTCGCGCCGTCCGGCGGCCGCGGCCGACGCCCGCGCGAGCGCGTCGTTCGCCTCGAGCTCGAGAATCGTGCCGGCCAGGTGGCGAGCCTTGTGGGAACCGCCGACGTTGCCGGTCTCGTCCTTCACGAGGACCCGGCCCGGGTCCATCTCGAGCGCGGCGTCGAGCTCGGCGGAGTCGGTCAGCGGCGTCGTCGCGAAGCCGTGGCCGTCGACGTGGCTGATCGCCGCGTCGAGGCCCTCGACGAGGCTCACGTAGTCGGCGTCGGTCCAGCCCAGGGCCTGCGTCGCGTGCCAGGCGTGGAAGCGGCGCCGGAAGCGGACGAACGGGTTCGCCTCGCCCGCATCCGCCGGGTCGAGCCCCCGCGCGACCAGGGTCCGAACGAGGACGTGGTCCACGTCGTCGCCGGCGACGGCCGCCGGGCAGCGCATCGGGACCGGTGCTCCGGGCTCGACGGTGAAGGCGCAGCCGCTGCACCGCCATCCGGTCGCGAGGTCACGGGGCGGCGCGACCGATCGGCCATCCGGCGGGAACGGGCGCTCGGCGACGGCGGCGATCCGGGTCACGACACGCCGGCCGGCTGGCGGGCCATCGCGTTGAACTCGACGATCAGCTCGTCCCAGGCCGGGACGAGCTTGCGCAACCCCTGCCAGAACGCCTGGTCGCGGCGGGCGCTGAACGCCGCGAACGACACGCCCTGCTGCTCGACCCAGGTGAAGTAGCCGAGGTTGAAGACCCGCCGCCGGCGCTCGTCGTCGAGATCGACGAGTCGCGCTCCGCCACCGCCCAGGACGTGCTCGCCGAACGCGGCCGCGGCGGCCACCTCGTCGAAGCCGTCGGGGAAATCGCGGGCCTCGGCCTTGGCGAGCTCGGTCGTGTACATCCGGGCGCCGTCGGTGGCGACCGTCAGGATCGCGTCGTCCGGGCCGAGGTCGTGGGCGCGGGCGACCCGGATCGCGGCGAGGACGTTGCAGATGCTGCTCAGGCCGAAGGCGTCGAGGGCCGCGATCAGCTCCGCCGGGACCTTCCGCCGATCGGCCAGGAAGCGGCGCCCGGTCGGGGTGTTGAAGACGACGTTGAGCTGGTCGGTCGAGCGGTCGGAGATGGCGACGACGGTGTCGGTCGTCATCACGTTGTGGATGAGCGGGACGTGCTTGTCGCCGATGCCCTGGATGTTGTGCTCGCCGAAGCCGTTATCGAGGAGGGTCGGGCACTCGAGCGCCTCGACCGCGACGGTCGCCGACCCTTCGCGCTCCTTGAGGTAGTCGCCGGCGGCGATCGTCCCGGCGCTGCCGGTCGCCGACACGAAGGCGTGGACCCGGAGGCCCGGCCGCGCGATCCGGAGGTGGTCGGCGATCCGGGCGAGGGCCGGCCCGGTGACGAGCGCGTGGACGAGGTGGTTGGCGTACTCCGAGAACTGGTTGAAGATCCAGTTCGCGGGATCGGTCGAGAGCTCGGCGCAGCGGTCGTAGATCTCCTTGACGTTGCTCTCGGTGCCGGGCGTCCGGATCACGTCCTCCGGCCCGCTCACCCAGTCGGCCAGCCAGTCGAAGCGCTCCTGGCTCATCCCCTCGGGCAGGACCGCGACGCCGCGGCAGTCGAGGATCCGCGAGATCGCGACGCCGCCGCGGCAGTAGTTGCCGGTTGACGGCCAGACCGCGCGGTGACGCTCCGGGTCGAACTCGCCGGTGACGAGCCGCGGGGCGAGGCAGGCGTACGCGGCGAGGACCTTGTGGGCGCCGATCAGCGGGAAGCGGTCGCCGAGGGCGACGACGATCGGGGCGTCGACGCCGGTCAGCTCGCGGCCGAGGACGACGTGCTCGGGGACGGCCACGACGCCGCGCCGATCGGCGGCGTTGTTCCAGTGGACGCGGAAGAGGTTGGCGGGATCGGCGGCGTCGGGGTCGACGGACCCGAGGCGCTCGACGACGTCGGCCGGGATCGTGGCCGGGTCCGCCAGCTGGGCGAACGTCGGCAGGACGATGCCGGCCGCGCCGAGGCGCCGCGCCGAGCGCCGAACGAGGCCCGGGTCGACGACCTCGGGGGTCTGGGCCAGGTCGCGCATCACTGCCTCCGCTGTGGGGTCCCGGGCCGGCCTGGTCATGCCGGAATCGGGACAACGTGAGGGCCGAGGTCGGGACCTACAGCACGGGTCCGCGACCATGGCCCTCCCTAGAGTCGGAGGTGCGTCGGGGCCCGGGACAGGGCCAGACGGCCCGCCGCGACGGGAAGGACGACCAATGCAGTTCGTGCTCAATGGACGGCCGGTGACGGTGGACGCGCGCCCGGGCGCGAGCGTGCTCGACGTCCTCCGCGACGGGCTCGGCCTGCGCTCGATGAAGGACGGCTGCGCTCCCGAGGGCTCGTGCGGCGCCTGCACGGTGATCGTCGACGGCCGGCCCGCGGTCTCCTGCGCCCAGCCCGC
Organism: uncultured Chloroflexia bacterium; assembly: GCA_963710105.1. Taxonomy (GTDB): domain Bacteria; phylum Chloroflexota; class Limnocylindria; order Limnocylindrales; family CSP1-4; genus CF-46. The sequence continues at coordinate 192,156 of CAVPYV010000001.1, read as the reverse complement.
CGAGCGCGTCGCCGGCCGCCGGGTCGAGACGGTCGAGGGACTCGATCCCGGGAGCCGAACGGCCTGGGCCGACGCCCTCGCCGAGACCGGCGGATCGCAGTGCGGCTTCTGCACGCCCGGGATCGTGATGAAGGCCGAGGGCCTCCTCCGCCGCAGCCCCGACCCCTCGCGGGCCGAGATTGCCCGGGCTCTCGCCGGCAACCTCTGCCGCTGCACCGGCTACGTCAAGGTGATCGACGCGATCGAGCTGGTGGCCGCCGGCCGCCGCGGCGCCTCCGAGGCGGGCCGTCCGGCGTCCGCCGCCGTGACCGGACCGCCGGGTACCGCGGCGTCGTCGCCCTCCGACGGCGTCGGCGCCCGCCGGCCGCGGCTCGATGCCCGCGGCCTCGCCCTCGGCGAGCGGGCCTTCGTCGCCGACCTCCTGGAGCCGGGCCTCCTCCACGGCGCCCTCCGCTTCTCCGACCACCCCCGCGCCCTCGTCACCCGGATCGACGTGACGCGCGCGGCGGCCCAGCCGGGCGTCGTCCGGATCGTCACCGCCGCCGACGTCCCGGGCGAGCGGGTCCAGGGCCTGATCGAGCGCGACTGGCCGGTCCTCGTGGCCGAGGGCGAGGAGACGCGCTGCGTCGGCGACGTGCTCGCGGCGGTCGCCGCGACGAGCCGGGCCGCGGCCCGCGCGGCGGCGGCCCTCGTCGAAGTCGAGTACCAGGTTCGCGAGCCGGTCACCGATCCGATCGCGGCGCTCCGCCCGCACGCCCCGCCGGTCCAGCCGCGGGGCAACCTCCTGTCGACGACGACGATCCGGCGCGGCGACGTCGACGGTGCGCTGGCGTTCGCCGCCCACGTCGTGACCGAGACGTTCCGGACCCAACGGATCGAGCACGCCTTCCTCGAGCCGGAGGCCTGCCTCGCCCGTCCCGAGGGCGACGGCCTGCGGGTCCACTCCCAGGGCCAGGGCGCCTGGGAGGACCGCCGCCAGATCGCCTCGCTCCTCGGCCTGCCGGAGGGCGCCGTCCGGGTCACCCAGGTCGCGACCGGCGGGGCGTTCGGCGGCAAGGAGGACCTCACGGTCCAGGGCCCTGCTGCGCTCCTCGCCTGGCTGACCGGCCGGCCCGTCCTCCTCGCCCTGTCCCGCCGCGAGAGCCTCCGCTCCCACCCGAAGCGCCACCCGCTCGTGATGACCTATACGGCAGGCTGCGACGACGAGGGCCGGCTGCTCGCGGTCCGGGCCCGGATCGTCGGCGACACCGGCGCCTACGCCAGCGTCGGGGCCAAGGTCCTGGAGCGCGCGGCGGGGCATGCCTGCGGCGCGTACCGCGTGCCGGCGGTCGACATCGAGGCCCGCGCCGTCCACACGAACAACCCGCCCGCCGGGGCGATGCGCGGCTTCGGCGTGCCGCAGGTGACGTTCGCGATCGACGGCCTGCTCGACCGGCTCGCCGAGCGCGTCGGGATCGACGGCTGGGAGATCCGCTGGCGGAACGCCCTCGACGTCGGCGACCAGTTCACGACCGGCCAGCGGCTGGGGCCGGGGGTCGGGCTCAAGGCGACGCTCCTCGCCGTCCGCGACGCGTATCGGGCCGCGCCGATCGCCGGGATCGCCTGCGGCGCGAAGAACACCGGGATCGGCAACGGGATGGTCGAGCGCGGGCGGGCGATCCTCCGGCCCGAGGCCGACGGCACGCTCACCCTGTACCACTCCTGGACCGAGATGGGCCAGGGCATCCACACTGCCCTCGCCCAGATCGCCGCGACCGAGCTCGGGATCGCGGTCGACCGGATCGACGTCCGGGTCGACACCGAGCGCGAGCTCGACACCGGCGAGACGACCGCGTCGCGGGCGACGACGCTCGGCGGCCAGGCCGTGCTCGACGCCGCCCGCCGCCTCCGGACGGAGCTGGCCGGCCGGCCCCTCGCGGCGCTCGCCGGCCGCGAGATCGCCGGCGAGCACGTCGTCGACTGGACGACCGCGCCGGACAGCGACGTCGCCGAGCCCGTGACCCACATGGCCTACGGCTGGGCGACCCAGGTCGTCGTGCTCGACGAGGCCGGCCGGCTGGAGCGCGTCATCGCCGCCCAGGACGTCGGCCGGGCGATCAACCCGCTCTTCCTCGAGGGCCAGGTCGAGGGCGGCGTCCACATGGGGCTCGGCTATGCCCTGACCGAGGAGCTCGTGGTCGAGGACGGCGAGGTCCGGACGACGACCCTGAAATCGCTCGGGATCCTGCCCGCGGCCGCCATGCCGCCGGTGGAGGTGATCCTGGTGGAGGAGCCGCAGCCCGAGGGCCCCCACGGCGCGAAGGGTGCGGGCGAGGCGGTCCTCGTCCCGACGGCAGCCGCCGTCGCGGCGGCGCTCCACGCCCACGACGGCCGGTGGCGGACGACGCTGCCGATGCGCGACTCCGCCGCCGCCCGGGCGGCCCTGCCGCGCCTGGCCGGGGCGACGGCCCACGACGAATCCGATCGGGCCGATGACAGCAAGGTGCCGTCCGTTCCGGCCGCACCCGTCGCGGGAGGCCGGCGATGACCCTCGTCCTGGCGGGCGGCCTCGTCGTTCGCTCGCTCGAGCCTGCGCGACCCGGCCGACCCGGGTGGAGGCGGCCGACGTCGTGGTCGACGGCGAGCGGATCGTCCGCGTCGGGCCGCCGACCGGCGCGGGCGGCGGCGACGGTGGCCCGGAGGCAGCGCAGGCCCGTCCGCCGGATCGACTGCGCGGGCGCGATCGTGATCCCCGGCAACGTCTGCGCCCACACCCACGCCTACTCGGCGCTCGCCCGCGGCATGCCCTACCGCCTGGCGCCGCCGACGGACTTCGTCGAGATCCTCCAGCGCGTCTGGTGGCGCCTCGACCGCGCCCTGGATCCCGCCTCGATCCGGGCGTCCGCGCTCGTCGCCGGCCTCGAGGCGCTCCGTGCCGGCACGACGACGCTCGTCGACCATCACGCCTCGCCGAACGCGATCGACGGCTCGCTCGACATCGTCGCCGACGCGTTCGCCGAGCTCGGGATTCGGTCCGTGCTGTGCTACGAGACGACCGACCGCGACGGCCCCGAGCGAGCCGCTGCCGGTCTCGCCGAGAACCGCCGCTTCCTCGACGCGGTCGCGGCCGGCCGCCGGCCGCTCGCCCGGGCGATGGCCGGCGGCCACGCCTCGTTCACCCTGTCCGACGCGACGCTCGACGCGCTCGCCGAGCTCGCCCGGTCGGCCGGGACGGGCGTCCACATCCACGCGGCGGAGGATGCCGCCGACGAGGACGACTCGGTGGCTCGGACGGGCCTCCGGGTGGTCGATCGCCTGGCCCGGGCAGGCGCCCTCGGCGAGCGGACGCTTCTGGCTCACGGCGTCCACCTCGGGCCGGCGGAGATCGCCGCCGTCCGCGTGGCCGGGGCGACGGTCGCCCACAACCCGCGCTCGAACATGAACAACGGAGTCGGCCGGGCGCCGGTCGCGGCGCTCGGGGACCGGCTCGTGCTCGGGACCGACGGGATCGGCGGCGACCTGTTCGAGGAGACGCGGACGGCCTTCCTCCGGCGCCGCGAGGAGGACCTCGAGGTGGGGCCGGACTGGGCGGTCGGGCGCCTGGCGGCCGGCGCGGCCATCCCGGCCCGGGCGTTCGGGGAGCCGCTCCTCGGCGAGCTCCGGCCAGGCGCGCCGGCGGACCTCGTCGTGCTCGACGCCCCGCCGCCGACCCTGTTCGACGGGTCGACCCTCGCCGCCCACTGGATCTTCGGCCTGTCCGCGGCGGCCGTTCGCGACGTCGTCGTGAACGGCGAGCTCGTCATCGCCGATCGGCGCTCGACCCGGGTCGACGAGGCCGAGGTCGCGTCCGCCGCCCGCGTTGCCGCGCGGGGCCTCTGGCGACGCATGGACGACATCGGCCCCCATCCGTTCACGCCCGTCCGGCGAGTGGCCGTGGGAGGGATCGCCTGATGGCCGACCTCTCGGTCGAGATCTGCGGGATCCACTTCCCGAACCCGATCCTCACCGCGCCCGGCCCGCCGGTCCGGACCGGGGCGGCCTGCGTGCGCTGCGCCGAGGGCGGCGCCGGGGGCGTCGTCACCAAGACGATCTCGGTCACGGCGGCCCGGCCGGTGACCCCGAACATCGCCGAGATCCAGCACGGGATGCTGAACACGGAGCTGTGGTCCGAGCTGCCGCCGGAGGCATGGCTCGGCGGCGAATACGCGACGGCCCGCACGATCGAGGTGCCGCTGATCGTCAGCCTCGGCTACGCCCCCGACGAGATCGCCCGCCTCGCCCCGCTCGTCGCCCCCTACGCCGACGCGGTCGAGCTCTCCACCCACTACATCGGCGAGGACGCCGGGCCGATGATCGCCGCGATCCGGGCGGCGAAGGCGGCCCTCGACGTCCCGGTCTTCGTCAAGCTCAGCCCGCTCGGCCGCGAGCTCGTCCGGGCCGCGGAGCAGGCCGAGGCGGCTGGCGCGGATGCGATCGTCGCGATCAACTCGTTCGGGCCCTGCCTCGCGATCGACATCGAGACCGGCCGGCCCCGGCTCGGCGGCAGCGACGGCACGGGCTGGCTGTCGGGGCCCGCCCTGAAGCCGCTCGCCGTGCGCTGCGTCCGCGACATCGCCCGGGCCGTCCGGATCCCGGTGATCGGGGTCGGCGGCATCTCGTCGGGCGCCGACGCGGTCGAGATGCTCATGGCCGGCGCCTCGGCGGTCGGCGTGTGCACCGCGGCGATGCTCCGCGGCCCGGCCGTCTTCGGCAGGATCGCCCGCGAGCTCGACGCCTGGCTCGACGGCCACGGCCACGCCGGGCCGGCGGCGATCCGCGGCCTCGCGACGCGGCCGCTGGTCGAGCCGTGGGCGACCGCTCCGCCGCTCGTGGACGCAGAGCACTGCAACGGCTGCGACCTGTGCGAGCTCGCCTGCCCGTACGACGCGATCCACGTCACCGACGGGCTGGCCGCGATCGACGAAGCGCGCTGCGAGCGCTGCGGCCTGTGCATCACGCGCTGCCGGCACGGCGCGCTCGCCTGGCAGCCGGCGCCCGCCACCAGCTCGTCGACGTCAGAAAGCCCGTCCGGCAAGCGCCAGCCCGCGGTGGCAGGCGGAACCCGGACGGACGGAGGAACAGGCCGATGACCAGACTGTCCGAGGCACCACCCCGCCGGCCGGCGCCGACGGCGCACCCGATCGACCGGCCCGAGCCGTGGCTCGGCGGCCCGACGCTCACGGTCCTCGACGAGGCGAGCGGCCGGCCGATCCACCTGCCGGTCGCGACGATCGAGCTCGACGGCGCCCACTACCTCGTCTCCCCCGACGGCGAGACCGACTGGGTCCGCGACCTGCGAACGGTCGGCGAGGGCGTCCTCCGCCGCGGGCGGACCGGCGAGCCGTTCGAGGCGGCCGAGGTCCGCGGCGGCGAGCACGACCGGGTGGTCCGCGCGTTCCGCGACCAGATGGGCGAACGGACGAGCGAGCCGTTCGAGGCCCTGCCCGACCCCGCCGACCACCCGGTGTTCCGGATCGAGCCCCGCTGACTCTGGCGGTGTGCCGGGGCCAACGCCGACCGGGCGCGGTCACGGCAAGCGCCCTTGCGTCCCGGGAACAAGGTCACTTTCGGACCGGGCTCAGGGGGCCGATCCGCCCTGCCGCCGGAACGTCCGTCCGTCGTCCAATCAGGTCATGGTCGACCGGTCCGCCGCCCGTTCGCTCGCCCGGCTCGAGCCGGGCGTGGAGGCCCGCGTGGTCGCGATGGATCCGGCCGTCGCCGCGTGGGTCGACGAGGCCGGGATCACCGCCGGCGCGACGCTGAGCGTCGAGCGCCGGATCCCGCTCGGCGGGCCGCTCATCGTCCGTCTCGGGACGGCCCGGGTCGCGCTGGCCCGGCGCCTCGCGGACGGGATCAGCGTCGCGGTCGCCGACGCGCCGGCCGAGGCCGGCCGATGAGGCGACGCGCCGCCGCCGGGCAGCCCGGTCCGGACGATCGGCTGCCGGTCATCGCCCTCGTCGGCCGGCCGAACGTCGGCAAGTCGACCCTTCTGGCCCGGGCGAGCGGCCGCTACGTCGAGACGGCCAACCTGCCGGGGACGACCGTCGCGGCCGAGGCGCGCGAGATCCGGGGGCGATCCGGCCGGGCGCTCCTCGTGGACCTCCCGGGGACGCGCTCGCTCGTGGACCGCCCGGCCGGCGACGACCCGTTCTGGATGACCCTCCTCCAAGCCCGGCCGGATGCGATCCTCGTCGTCGCCGACGCCGGCGACCTCGCCCGCCACCTGCCCCTCGCCCTCGCCTGCCGCGATCTCGGGCTGCCGGTGGTCGTGGCCGCCAACCTGACCGACGAGGCGTCGGCGCACGGCATCGAGCTCGACGTCGGGCTGCTCGCGCAGCGGCTCCTCATGCCCGTCGTCCCGACGGTCGCGCGCGACCCGGACGGGGCATCGGCCGAGGGCGGCGGGGTCGGGCGAGCGATCGACCACGCGATCGCCCGGGCCCGGCGGCGTCGCGGCGTCGCCGATCGGACGCAGTCGCCGCGCTCGACCGTTCCCGCGCCGCTCTATCCCGCGCGGGTCGAGTGGAGCCTCGAACGCGAGGCGTCGACGACGTATCGGATCTCGCCGTCGCTCGGCGCGGCGGCCGTCGGCGCGTCGCCGATCGCCGATGCGGTCGCCGCCGGGCTGATCTCGCCGCGCGGCGCCGCGTCGATCGCGATGCACGACGTCCTGGCGCCGTACCGCCGCGCGGCCGCCCGGGACTGGGTCGGCGCCGCGACCCGCCATCGCGACGTCCGCGTTCCCCTCGCCGACCGGCTCGCCACAGCCAGTGTCCGGCCCGCGACCGGGATTCCGCTCCTCGTGGCGGTCCTCGCCGCGGTCTTCGCCGTCGTCGCGATCGGGGGCGGTGTGGCAGCCGCCCTGCTCGGCCAGGGCTGGGCCACGTGGGTCTCGCCCGAGCTCCAGGCGCTCGTCCACGGGGCGCTTCCGAACGCGTCGCTCGCCCGGGCCGTGCTCTGGGCGGCCGACGACGGCGTCCTGGCGATGCTGACTGTCGGCATCCCCTATGTCCTGGCGTTCACCCTGATCGTGGCCGCCCTCGAGGACTCGGGCTACCTCGCCTCGGTCACGGTCCTGGCCGACCGAGCCCTGGGCGCCTTCGGGCTGCCGGGCCGGGCGGCGATCCCGCTCCTCGTGGCCAACAGCTGCAACGTCCCGGCGATCTATGCCACGCGGGTCCTCGCGACCCGCCGCGAACGCGTCCTCGCGGCCTTCCTGGCGACGCTCGTGCCGTGCAGCGCCCGCTCCGCGATCGTCCTCGCCGCGATCGTCCCCCTCGCCGGCCCGGGCCCGGCCATCGCCGCCTTCGGGCTGATCGCGGCCGTCACGGTCGTCGCCGCCGTCGGCGCGAACGCCATCCTGCCCGGGCGCCAGTCGCCGCTCGTCCTCGACCTCGCCCCGCTCCGCCTGCCGGTCCCGCGGCATGTCGCCGCCAAGGCGTGGTTCCGCTTCCGCGGCTTCGTCCGGACCGCGGCTCCGGTGATGCTGCTGGGCTCGCTGGGCCTCGGGCTCGCCTTCGAGCTCGGCGTGGTCACGTCGCTCGCGCCGGCCGTCGACGGCGTCGTCGGCTGGACCCTGGGCCTGCCCGGGATCGCCGGGATCGCGCTCGTCTTCGGGGTCCTGCGCAAGGAGCTCGCGCTCCAGCTCCTGCTCGTGCTGGCCGCCGCCCAGGCCGGCGGGGCCCTCGTCCTCGGCCAGATCCTGACGCCGGGCCAGGCGTTCGTGTTCGCGATCGTGACGTCGGTGTCGTTCCCGTGCGTGGCCACGTTCGCCGCCCTCGCGGCCGAGCTCGGGCGGCGGTCGGCGGTCGCGATGACCGCGGCCTCGATGGGGCTCGCGCTGGTCGGCGGGGCGGTCCTCGCCCGGCTGGTGGGGATCGCCTGAGGGACGAGCCGAGCGCCGGCGCCGCAGCGTCCGCAGGGGGTGGCTCGTCCGCCGAAGGCCACCACCTCGGGAGTCGGTCCGAATGGCCCGGACGGGCCCCGGAGCCCGGCCTGCTACCGTGGGGTCGTGGTTCGCAGGCATCGCCGGTTCGAGTTGCTCCAGGTCACCCTCGATGAGACGCCGATCGGCAGCTGCACGATCGACGCCTGGGAGGACGACGACGGTCGCGAGCAGTGGACCGCCCGGGTCCTGATGAAGACCGGTCACGGCTCGACCGACGGCGTGCTCCACGGGTCGACCCGGGACGGCCAGGCGCTGGCCGGCCAGGTCCGGTTCGCCGCCGACCAGCAGGGCCCGCGCGGCGGGCGGACCGTGCTCGTCGAGCTCCACGGCCAGGGCCCGCTCGAGCCGCCCGTGGCCGACGATCCGGATCCCGGCGGCCCGCCCGGCTGAGCGATCGCGCGACCGATCGCGGCGGGACCGCGGATCCTCAGTGGCGGGGGACCGCCCCGCGGGCCTCCCAGGCGACGTGCTCGGGGGTCTCGAGCTGGAACGTCGAGTGGTTGACGTCGAAGTCGTCGGCCAGGCAGGTCCCGAGGTGGTCGAGGACGTCGCCGGCCTGGGCATCCGGCCCGAGGACGACGTGGGCCGAGACGACGTTCATTCCGCTCGTGATCGTCCAGGCGTGCAGGTCGTGGACGCCGACGACCCCGGGAGCGTCGAGGATGTGGCTTCGGACGTGGTCCAGGTCGACGTCGCGCGGGGTGGCCTCGAGAAGGACGTCGAGACTCTCGCGGAGGAGCGCGACGGTTCGGGGCACGATGAGGATCGCCACGACGAGCGACGCCAGCGCGTCCGCCTGGCGCCAGCCGGTCGCCAGGATGACGAGGCCCGAGGCGAGCACGGCCGCGGAGCCGGCGAGGTCGCCGAGGACCTCGAGGTAGGCGGCCCGGATCGTGAGGCTCGCCCGGCTCCCGGAGTGGAGGAGGCGGGCCGCGGCGAGGTTCGCCAGGATCGCCCCGGCGGCGACGACCGAGACGAGGGCCGGCTCGACCTCCGGCGGCGCGGCGAGCCGGCGGGCGCCCTCGACGAAGATCACGACGGCGATCCCGAGGAGGAGCACGGCGTTGGCGGCGGCGGCGAGGATCTCGAGTCGGTAGAGCCCGTACGTCCGCCCGTCGGAGCGCGGGCGGGACGCGATCCGGACGGCGACGAGGGACAGGACCATCGCCGACACGTCGGCGAAGACGTGGCCGGCGTCAGCCAGCAGCGCGAGCGAGTTGCTCGCGATCCCGGCGACGAGGTCGGCCGCCAGGATCGCCCCGCTGAGGCCGAGCGCGAGCGTGAGGCGGCCGGCGTGGCGACCGGCGGTCGTGGGTCCGTGGTCCATCAGCCCCGATGGTGGCACGGTCGGCCGCGGAGGGTGGCCACGGGAGGGGCCGCGGAAGGGCCGAGAAGGGCCGCCGAAGGTGGAGCGGAGGGCCCGCGGGTGGGCCCAGCCGCCGCGAGGGCCGCGAATCGCCGCGCTGCGTACCATCCGCACGTGGACACCCCCGACCGGCGACCGGACCCGCCCGTCCGCACGACGCCACCCGCCCGTCCACGGCCGCCGGCCCCGTGACGCCCGCGGCCCGCCGGCCGGCGCCGGTCCGCCGATGAGCCCGACCCGGCCGCTCCTCGCCCTGCGCGAGTTCCGGGCCCTCCTCGGCGCCCGCTCGACGAACGCCCTCGCGACGAGCGCCCTGGCCACGGTCGTCGCCTTCCAGACCTACGACATCACCCGCGATCCGCTGGCCCTTGGCTGGCTCGGGCTCGTGGAGGCGATCCCGGCGTTGTCGCTCGTGATCTTCGGCGGCCATCTCGCCGACCGCCGCGATCGGCGGGCGATCGTCCTCGTGGCGAGCACGGCGGTGACGATCAGCGCCGTCGCCCTCGCCGCGCTCTCGGCCGCCGGCGGGCTGACCCTGGCGGGCATCCTCGCGGTGATCTTCGCGACCGGCGTCGCGAGCGGGTTCGAGCGGCCGGCCCTGACCGCGCTCGAGGCCCAGGTCGTCCCGCGGCAGGAGGCGACGCGCGGGATCTCGATGCTGAGCAGCGTCAGCCAGAGCGGCGCGATCCTCGGCCCGGCCGTCGGCGGGATCGCGATCGCGATCGTCGGCATCCCGGTCACCTACGCCGGGATCGCCGTGCTGCTCGCGATCTCGACGGGCTGCCTGGCGCTCGTCTCGCGCAAGCCGATCCCCGGCCGGATCCTGGGCGAGCCGATGATCCAGAGCCTGCTCGGCGGGATCCGCTACGTCGCCGCGACGCCGGTCCTCCTCGGGGCGATGGCCCTCGACCTGTTCGCCGTCTTCTTCGGCGGCGCGATCGCCCTGCTGCCGATCTTCGCGACCGACATCCTCCACGTCGGCTCGGTCGGTCTGGGCGTCCTCCGGACCGCGCCGTCGGTGGGCGCGCTCCTGGTGATGCTCGTCGCCACCCACCGGCCGCCGAGCCGCCACGCGGGGCGGACGCTCCTGTTCTGCGTCGGCGGGTTCGGGGTGAGCATGGTCGTGTTCGGCGTCTCGACCGTCTTCGCGGTGTCGCTGGCCGCCCTGTTCTTCGCCGGCGTGACCGACGGGGTGAGCATGATCATCCGGAGCACGATCCTGCGCGTCCTGTCGCCGGAGCGGATCCGCGGCCGTGTCGCCTCGGTGAACTGGGTCTTCATCGGCGCCTCGAACGAGCTCGGGGCGTTCGAGAGCGGCGTCACCGCCCGCCTGTTCGGGACGGTGCCGAGCGTGATCGGCGGCGGGATCCTGACCCTCGCCGTCGTCGGCGCGATCGCCTGGCTCGTGCCGGAGCTGCGCTCGCTCGACCTCGATCGGGCGCGGCCGTCCGGCGAGCCCGACGAGTCGGTGGTGCCCGAGCCCGGAGCGGTCGTGGCCGCCATCGATCCGACCGAGGTCGTACCGGGCATCGACCCCGGAGCCTGACCGCCGGACAACGAGGCCGGCCGCGGGGAATCGGCAGGGCCCCGACCGGCGGTCGGGGCCCTGCGTTCGTGATCCGGGAGCCGCGGGTCAGTGGCCCTTGCGCCCCGTCGAGACGGCGCTGCCGAGGTCGGTCGCGAGGCGGTCGCGGGGAACGATGTCGCCCCGGGCGGCCACCGGCTGGAGGCCGAACTGGTGCTCGATCGTGGCCATGATCGAGGTCGTGTCGTAGACGGTGTGGTCGACGCCCGACGACGTGAAGCTGCGGGCGATCAGGAGGGCCGGGACGCGGGTGCCCGGGCCGAACTGGTCGTGCGCGCCGGTCGTGCCGAGGCCGGGCGGCGGGACGTGATCCCACTGGCCGCCGAACTCGTCGTAGGTCACGACGATCAGGGTGTTGCCCGCCTGCGGGCCGGTCTCGATCGCCTTGATCAGGTCGACGAGATGGTCGCTGCCATTCGGCTCGCTCGAGTAGCCGGGATGCTCGTTCTCGTTGCCGAGCGGCTTGACGAAGCTGACCGACGGCAGGGTTCCGTTGCGGGCCGCGGCGAGGAACTCGACCTCGTCCTTCAGGTGGGCCGCCCGATCGGGGGTGCCCGGCGCGTAGCGGCTGAAGTAGTTGAACGGCTGGTGGTGGAACTGGAACGTCGAGTCGGGGCAGTACGGGTACTGGCCGTCGGCGCCCGAGTGGTTCGGGTCCGTGCAGGTCCCGACCGTCGAGCCGTTCGTCCAGCCCGGGCCGCCCACGTTGCCGGCCGCGTTGTCCCAGCCACCGGCGTACCAGGCCCAGCTGACGCCGGCGTCGCTCATCCGGTCGCCGATGTTCAGCGCCGTCGTCGTGTCGTCGGTCGCCGGCTGTGGCGCGCCGAAGGTGCCCTGGGGCTCCCACGGCGGCTGGAGGGTGTTCACCGCCCAGTCACCGCAGGCCAGGCCGGCCCGTGTCGTCGCCAGCCCGCATGCCTGGGTGACGTTGCCGTCGAACGTGGGGATGTCCGGCTTCAGGAGCGGATAGGCGTGGGGGATGCCCGAGGTGTCGAGGACCGCATGCTGGCCCGCCGGCGCGCTCGGCCAGAGCAGGGGCTGAGCGGCGATCAGGTACTGGTGGTTGAGATACGACCCGCCGTACGCGCCCTGGAAGAACTGGTCGGCGATGACGTAGCGCGGGGCGCCCTTGCCGTGGAGGTACTCGTAGATCGGGAGGGCCGTCGTGTCGTAGTAGCCCATCGCCGTCCCGACCGCGTCGCTGCCGGTCACGTAGCGGTTCTGGGCGCCGCCGTTGAGCTGGTACTGCTCCTGGTAGAACTTGTGGACGAGGTCGCGGGTGCAGCCGCCCGGCAGGCCGACCGGCGTCACGCCGTCCGCCTGGAGCGCCCCGTTCATGATCCCGTTCGGGAAGCTGAACTCCTGGTTCGGCCGGGGGCACGTCGTCGCGTCGGCCGGGATGTACTGGTCGATGTTGAACGGCGCGTTCAGGAAGTGGCTCGTATACGTCGTCGTGGAGCCGTCCGGGAAGGTGACGGTCTCCGGGTTGCACTGGGCGAGCTTCGACAGCGTGTTGCCCGGCGCATCGGTGTTCAGGTTGACGTCGAGCTGCTTCAGGCAGGTGTACGCCGCCCCGTTCTGGGCGATCTGGGTCGTGTGGGCGGCGTCGGCGTCGGCCAGGCCGATCAGGTGCTGGCCGTTGACGTCGCCCCACATCCCGTAGAGGTTGTCGAAGCTGTGGTTCTCCTCGTAGATCACCACGATGTGCTTGTAGTTGCCGAGCGGTCCCTTGTCCTTCGCCACGGCCGGCACGGCCGCGAGCAGCGTGAGCGACACCAGGGATGCTGAGGCAAGGACGGCGCGCAGCCGCCCGCTTCGGTGCTTCACGGTTCCTCCTCCGGGGCACGCGGAATGGTTGCCCGACCATACAACCGCTTGGCGGAGTCGTGAATTGCAAGAGATCAAGGGCCGGTCAACGGCAGGTGAATTCGCGGTGCCGGGAAGCACCACCGGCGGCGCGGGCCGCACCGCGATCGGCCAGCGGTCAGACGGTCGCGGGCGCGGCGATCGCGGTCCAGACGTGCGCGACGAGGGCCTCGACCCACGCGTCCGTCGCGGTCATGCCGAGGATCGCGTGGTGCCCGATGACCGCTCCCGCGACCATCTCGGTGACGACGAGCGGATCGATGTCCGATCGGATCTCGCCGCGCTCGATCCCGGCCCGGAGCATCGCCTCGACGAGGCTCCGCCGCGGCTCGAGGATTCGCTGGCGGAACGCCTCGAGGAGGCCCGGCTCGCGGCCCTCCTCGACGAGGAGCGAGCCGAGGACCCGCAGCGCCCCGCTCTCGACCAGGGTGGCGACGACCTGCCGCACGAGCTGCCCAAGTGCGGTCCGCGAGTCGACGTCGAGCCGCGGGGGCGCCAGCGTCGTCCCGACGCCGAGCGCGGCCATCACGAGGTCGCGCTTGGCCGGCCAGCGGCGATAGATCGTCGTCTTGCCGACGCCGGCCGCCTGGGCGACCGCCTCGATCGACAGGGCGCCGTAGCCGACCTCGACGAGCTGGTCGAAGGCGGCGGTCAGGATCGCCCGGTCGGCGGCGGGGTCGCGCGGCCGGCCGCGGCGGGCCGCTGCCGATGTCGATCCGGCGGCGGGGACCAGGGGCGCGCCGATCGAGGGTCGGGTCATCGCCGGAATCCTACGCGACGGTTCGAGCGCGGGCGCGGGCGCGAGCGTCGGCCGACCGGCGGGCACGAGGCGCGCACCGCGACCGACCGAGCGCCGGAGCCTCACCGTTCGCCGGAGCCGGTCGTCGCCAGAGCCCCGGCGTCGGACGCGACGGCCTCCGATCCGCGGTCCGCGGCGAGCCACCGACCGGCCGCAGGCGCCTCGGCCGGGTGCGCCGGCATGGTCCGCCCGATGACCACCGCCGCGATGACGGCGATCGCGGCGGCGACGACGACCGCCGGCCCGAGCGCGTCGACGAACGCGGCCCGAGCCGTCGCCGCCAGCGCCGCCCCAGCCGTCCCGCCGACCTGGCCGGCGATCGCGACGGCCGCCCCGACCGAGTCCCCGGCCGCGCTGGCGGCCTGGGCCGGAAGGCCACCGAGCGCGTCGGCCATCCGATCGCGATAGACCGTGTTCATCACCGAGCCGATGATCGCCACCCCGAGCGCGCCGCCGAGCTGGCGGAGGAGGTCGTTCATCGCCGAGCCGACCCCGGCCTTCTCCTCGGGCACCGCGCCCATCACCGCCGCGGTTGCGGGGGCCATGACGTTGGCGAGGCAGAGCGCGAGCACGAACAGGGTGACCGACACGACCCACGGCTCCGTCGCGGTCGTCCAGCGGGTGATGCTCAGGAGGATCGCGGCGATCCCGAGGAGGGCCGCGCCGAGGATCCGGTTCGTGCCGGCATGACGGGCGGCCTGGAGGCTGATCCTGGCCCCGACCGGGATCCCGACCGCCAGCGTCAGCATCAGCGCGCCGGCCTCGAGGGCGGTCTTGCCGAGGACGAACTGGAGGTACTGGGTCAGCCCGAAGATCACCCCGAAGAGGGCGAAGAACGTGAGGGCGATCGCGCCCGCACCGGCGCTGAACCGGGCGTTCCGGAAGAGCGCCAGGTCGAGCATCGGCTCATCGGTATGGGTCTCGCGCCAGGCGAACGCGGCAGCCAGGATGGCGGCGAGCGCGAACGAGCCGAGGATCAGCGGATCGGTCCAGCCGGTGCCGGGTGCCTCGATGATCGCGTACACGAGGGCGCCGACCGCCCCGATCGAGAGGACCGCTCCCGGAAGGTCGAGCCGGGCCTGGGACGGGTCCCGGCTCTCGGGGACGAGGATCACGCCGAGCACCAGCGCGGTCAGCGCGATCGGGACGTTGACGAGGAACACCGCGCCCCAGCTGAAGTTCTCGATGAGGATCCCGCCGATCAGCGGCCCGAGCCCGACGCCGAGCCCCGAGACGCCCGCCCAGATCGTGATCGCCTTCGCCCGCTCCTCGCGGGGGAACACGTTCGAGATGATCGACAGCGTGCTCGGCATGATCAGGGCGCCGCCGATGCCCATCGCGACGCGGGCGGCGATCAGGTGGACGGCCTCGGTCGAGAAGGTCGCCGCGACCGACGAGACCGCGAAGATCGCGAGCCCGAGCTGGAGAGCCAGCGCCCGCCCGAATCGGTCGCCGAGGGCGCCCATCGTGAGGAGCAGGCCGGCGAAGACGAGGACGTAGGCGTCGACCATCCACTGAAGCTCCGACGCGGACGCGTCGAAGGTCCGCTGGAGCGTCGGAAGGGCGACGTTGAGGACCGTGTTGTCGAGGCCGATGATCACGAGGCTGAGGGAGAGGACGGCGAGGATCGCCCAGCGGCGGGCGTGCACCCGCGGGTCGATCGTCGGTCCGGTCGGTGGCATGGCGCTGATCTCCTGGGCTGCGGACCCGGCAGCCGTCGCTCGGCCGCCGTATTCCGATACGGTACGATAGCGTATCGTTAGTCCGTGTCCAGCGACGAATGACGTAGACCCGGTCAGCTCCGGCCGTCGAGCGGGATCCGCGCCCCGGTGATGGCCGCGGCGGCATCCGAGCAGAGAAACCGGATCGTCGCCACGATCTCCTCGGGTGTCGTCCACGCCACGTTCTTCGGGGAGGGCGCGGTCTCCCGTTCGTGCTCCTCGTCGATCGCCCGGAGGCCGACGAGGTTGACGGTCACGCCGTGCGGCGAGACCTCCTTCGCGAGCGCGCGGAGGAGGACCTCCTGGGCGGCCTTCGCGGCGGCGTACGGACCGGATCTCGCGGGGGCCGTGACCGCGGCGGCCGTCGCCGCTGCGATGACCCGTCCCCAGCCGCGCTCGGTCATGCCGGGGACGATCGCCTGGACGAGGTTGACCGTCGTCCGGACGTGCTGGTCGAGCATCGCCTCGACCACGTCGGAGCCGACGTCGACGAGCGGCGTCCCGGCCGCGAACCCGCCGACGAGATGGAGCAGGATGTCGATCCGGCCGAAGGCGTCCGTCGCGGCCGCTGCGGCCGCTCGGGCGCCAGCGCCGTCCGAGAGCTCGCCGACCGCCGCCACCCAGCGGCCGTCGGCAAGCCCGAGCTCCGTGGCGAGCGCCTCGAGGCGCGCCCGGTCCGTGCCGCCCAGCGCGACCCGGTCGCCCGCGTCGGCGAACGCGGCGGCGGCCGCCGTCCCGAGACCGCCGGTCGCCCCGGCGATGAACACCACCCGCTCGCCCGGACCCATCGACTGCCTCCGCTCCGTGGGCGCATCGGACCAGCCGGCCCGGCGCGGCGCCACGGGAATCGTACGGCCGCCGCCCCGATCGGGGCGGCGGCCGGCATTGGCGTGGGAGCGGGTCAGTGGCTCAGGGCGGCGAAATAGATCCCGACGATCTGCGGCCCGACGCTGTCGGCCAGGTGATCGAGGCCCTTGCCGTCGGCGAGGTTCGGGTTGCTCGACCCTTCGCCGATCGTCTTGTCGGTCCGGGTCGTCCAGCCCTCGGCCGGGAGGCCCTCGGCGATCGCCTCGTTGACCGCCCAGGTGATCTGGCCGGCGGTCAGCGCGGGCCCGCCGACCTCCTCGTTGATGAACCCGAACACGTCGGCCAGGCCCAGCGTCGCCCACCGCGACGAATGCTGGGCGCCGATGTTGCCCTGGGCGGAGCGGCTGGCGATCACGCACTCGTGGGCGAAGACCGCGGGGGCGGCCACGGCGGAGACGGAGGCGGCGAGCATGAGGCTGAGAATGATGCGGCGCATCGGTCCTCCTGTACTTGGTTCCCCTGGCGGAGACCACAGGCTACCGCCGGATCCGAAGGGATGCCGTGGACGAACGTCCATTGCCGCGCCGCGTCGTCGCGACCGGTTGCGGACCATCGCGCGCAACCCGGCCGTCGGCGAGGCGGCCGCGCGCCACCATCGGTCGGGCATGATGGAGCGGCGATGCGACCCGGCCTGAACATCCTCGAGCCCGAGCTGATCGAGCGCGTCCTCGACGAGGCGAAGCGCGTCCTGGCCGAGCACGGCTTCGAGATCCGCGGCGCGGAGATGCGACGCCGCCTCGTCGCGGCCGGCTGCCCGCAACGCGACGACGGCCGGATCCTCTTCCCGCGGGCGATGGTCGAGGAGGCGATCCGGACGGCGCCGTCGTCGTTCACGCTGTCCGACCGGGCCGGCGCCCCGCGCGCCGACATCGGCGGCGACCGGGTCCACTTCATCCCGGGCTCGAGCGGGCTGAAGGTCCTCGACCACCGGACCGGCGAGGCGCGCCTCGCGACGAGCCTCGACTTCGCCGAGTACATCCGGCTCGGCGACGGCCTCGCCAACATCCCCTACCTCGCGACGGCGTTCTCGTCGGGCGATATCGAGGCCCAGGTGTCGGATGCCTGGCGGCTCTACCTGTGCCTGACCAACTCGACCAAGCCGGTCGTGTCGGGCGCGTTCACCGAGCACGGCGTGCCCCGGATGGCCGAGATGATGGCCCTGTTCCGCGACGGCGCGGACGACCTCCGCGCCCGCCCGATGTCGATCTTCACGATCACCGCGACCGGCAACTTCCGCTACTCCGAGGACTCCTGCCAGAACCTGATCGACTGCGTCGAGGCCGGGATCCCGGTCGAGATCGTGCCGGTCACGCTCATGGGCCTGATCGCGCCGGTGACGCTAATGGGGGCGACCGTCTTCCACACGATCGACGTCCTCGCCGGGATCACGATGGCCCAGGTGATCCGGCCGGGCGCGCCGGTCCTCTTCGGCGGCGCGCCGGCCACGTTCCACATGAAGATCGCGTCCTCGCCGATGGCCGCGATCGAGGCGCTCCAGCTGGACGTCGCCTACGTCGCGGTGGCGAAGGCGCTCGACCTGCCGACCCAGTCGTACATGGCGCTGTCGGACGCGAAGACCCTCGACGCCCAGGCCGGGGCGGAGACGTTCGGGTCGGCGCTGCTGGCGGCGCTGGCCGGCGTGAACAGCGTGAGCGGCCCGGGGATGCTCGACTTCCTTCTCGTCTTCTCGCTCCCGAAGCTCGTCTTCGACGACGCGATGTGCGGCCAGGCACTCCACTTCGTCCGCGAGGTCCGCGAGCTGAACGACCTGCCGGTCCACGAGCTGATCGACCAGCTGATGGCCGACCAGCACCTGATCATGGCCCCGCACACGACGGAGCACTGGCCGGCTGAGCTGCTGCTGCCGTCGACGCTGATCGATCGCGACAACCGCGAGGCCTGGGTGCGGGCCGGGGCGAAGGAGATCGACGAGCGGGCAACCGACGAGGTGAACCGCCGGCTCGCCGCCTACCGCCAGCTCGAGACGGACCCGCGCCTCGATGTCGAGCTGCTCCGGATCATCCGCTCCGGGATGGCCGATCCGGACGTCGCCCTTCCGCTCGTGCCTCCGGCACCGGAGCCCGCCGCGTCCGACGCCGGCCCGGGACGCCGCCACAACCGCCGCCGGGAACGGGCTGCCGGCGGGAAGGGCTGAGCGCCGATCGGCATCGCAATCGGCGGGCGCTCGCCGGCGCGCCGCAGGCGTTCCCCGGCAGGACGCGGGATACCCCTCGCGTCCGCGCGGTCCTTCGGGCCCTAGCGGGGGGCGCGATCCGGGTGTCAACGCGATGCTGGTTCTCTGAACGGGAGCGATCAACCGGCCCGGAGCGCCAGCTCGAGCGGCAGGCCGATGAACCGGGCCCAGCGCCGGGCCTCCTCCGCCAGGGCGTCCTGCTCGGCCGAGGTGAAGGGGACGAGGAGCGTGACCGTGGCGACGGCCCGATCGGGTCGCAGGCCGCGCCGCCAGCCGCCGACGACGAGGCCGTCGCGAACGACGATGTGGCCGCCGAGCACGTCGGCGATCGTCCGCGTCTTCGGCAGGCTCTCGGCGAAGACCGGCGCGTAGTCCGTGTACGAGCCGAGATACTCGTCGTAGTTCGACAGCATCAGGACGTGCGGATCGGAGACTCGGCCCGGGCTCGAACCCGTCGCGGCCGGCGAGATACGCCTTGCCGTCGATGGCCTGCTGCTCCAGCGCGTCGCCGCCGAGCTCGATCCCGCGCCGAACGTCCGTCACCGTCAGGCCCGACCACCACGCCATGTCGTGGACGAGGGCCGGGCCATGGCTCGTGAAGTAGCGGATCGTCAGCTCCCGGAGGGCGTCGTCCGGATCGCGTGGCGGCGCGGGCGCGATCCGATCGTCCACGAGCGCGTACGTGAACTGCCGGCCGAGCCGCGGCCCGCTGCAGATCACGGCGTCGAGCTCGGCGTTCATCAGGAGGTGGCCGAGCGTGTTCGGATCGGCGAAGGGGATCCCCGCCTCGACGAGGGCCGCGCGGAGAACGTCCCGGGCCAGCGGCCCGCCGGACAGGGTCGAGCGGATCACCTCGTTCGCCCGGTCGAATGTCGCCCGATCGATCCCGAGGCGGCGGCGGCCGACGTGGTCATTGGCGCGCCGGACCCGCGGACCGGTGAGGGCCTCGAGCCAGCGCAGCTCGTCGGGCGCGACGAAGTGCCAGGTCGGCCGGAGGACGTGGGTCCGGACGATCTCGCCGGCGTCGAAGGCGGCCCCGACGTCGGCCAGCGTCGGCGACGGCGGCATCCGCTGGGCGACGGCCCACAACGCGCCGGGGACGTCCTGCGACTGCACCGCGCCGAACCAGCGGACGACGGCCTCGGGCGAGGCGAGCGGCGAGCCGACGAGCCGGCTGTTCCGGAGGCGGGCGTGGGCGATCGCGCGGTTCGTCACGACTCCGAAGTCTAGGGATCGATGCCGTCGAGACCCGGCATGATCTGCGTCCCGATGACTAGGATGACCGGGTGACGCGCGCACCCGCCGGTTGGGACGTCGACAGCCCGGTCCAGGCCGAGGTCTTCGTCGTGTGGCTCGACGGCGACCGGGCACAGCTGACCGGACCGGACGGGCCGCAGCCGTGGATCCTCCAGCTGGGAGCCGCCGAACACCCCGTCGAGGTCGTCGACCGGATCGTCCGCGACGTCGTCGGCCCGCCGATCCTCGTCCACTCGACGTCCTGGCGGCGCGACCGCGACGCGGTGATCCTGAGTTTCGTGGTCGTCATCGGCCGCGAGCTCGTCGGCGACATGGCGAGCGTGCCGATCCGGCGCGCCAAGCTCGCCCGGTCGGAGGCCACCGCCGCGCCGCGCGACATCGCGGTCAGCGCCGTCGTCGAGCATGGCCTGCGCCACCTCGCCTGGCTCGCGGCGGACGATCCGGTCGTGGCGGCGGGGCTGCCCGCCGGCTGGAAGCCGCTCCTCGCGGACTACGTGCCCGAACCGTTCCGCGCGCTCGGCTGACCGAGCTCGCCCGCCCGACAGGAGGACATCTCGATGGACGACGCCGCACCGGTCACCAACCGCTGCGCCTGCGGCTGGGAGGTGAGCGGACCCGTCGACGAGGTGGTCGCCGCCACGATCGACCACGGCCGCCGCATCCACAACATGGAGGCGACCGACGAGCAGGTCCGGGCGGCGATCCATGGAGCCGCCCGCGCGGCCGACCCCGCGGCCGAGGCGGCCGGGTGACGAAGGCGGCCGTCACCTACACGACCTACCTGGCGATCGACGAGCTGCTCGCGGCCCAGCGGCCGCGGTCGAGTGGGCCGGACGGGCGGCCCGAGCATGACGAGCTCCTCTTCATCGTCATCCACCAGGTCTACGAGCTGTGGTTCAAGCAGCTCCTCCACGAGCTCGCCGAGGTCCAGCGGATGCTCGAGGCCGGCGACACCGACACGACCCTCCACCTGCTCAACCGGATCCTGAAGATCCTCAAGACGCTCGTCGCCCAGGTCGACGTCCTCGAGACGATGACGCCGCTCCAGTTCCTGTCCTTCCGCGATCGGCTCGAATCGGCATCGGGCTTCCAGTCCGCCCAGTTCCGCGAGGTCGAGGCGGTCCTCGGGCTGCGCGATCCCGGAGCGGCGGCGGCCCACCCGGCGGGATCGGCCTGGCGCGACCGGATCATGGCCGCCCAGCGACGGCGCTCGGTCTGGGGGTCGTTCCTGCGGTTCCTCGCCGCGCGCGGCCACGAGCTTGCGGAAGACGTGCTCGCGCGCGACCCGGCCCTCCCTCCGGCGCCGGACGAGACCGTCCAGGACGTCCTCGTCGCGGTCTACCGGGGCGATCCGGACGCAGCCCTCGTCGCCGAGCGCCTCGTCGACCTCGACGAGGGCATCCAGGAGTGGCGCTACCGCCACGTGAAGATGGTCGAGCGGACGATCGGGACGAAGCGCGGGACCGGCGGCTCGAGCGGCGTCGAGTACCTCCGGGCGACGCTCTTCCAGCCGGTCTTCCCCGACCTCTGGGAGATCCGCAGCCGGCTCTGAGGGGCCCTCAGCCGCGATCGCTGTCGCCCGCGCGGGCGGCGTTCTCGGCCAGCCGGACCTCGACGATCCTCGTCACGAGGTCGGCGGGGATCGGCCGGTCGGCGGCGAAACGGATCGTTCCCTTGCCGGTCAGGTACGGGGCGAGCTCGGCGCCGAGCGCCGCCACGACGCCCGCGCTCGCCGGGAACAGGCTGTAATGGCGGCGGAACGCGGCGTACGACACGAGGAACTGCCCGCCGTGGCTGCGGAGGGCCGGCATCTGGTAGGCGATGCTCTCGTCCGCTTCGGGGGCCGCCGCGCGGATCGTCCGGCGCAGGCCCTCGACGACGGCGCGGCGGTCGGCCGGCAGGGCCGCCAGATACTCGTCCACGCTGCGAACCGCTGTCATTGGTCCCCCGGGGATGCGTGTGGGTTCGTGCGCCGATCGAGCGACCACGGAACGGCGTTGCCGGCGCGATCCTAGCGCTTCCGGGCCGCCCGTTTCGCCGCGTCGCGGTAACGGCTCTGGGCGGCGGCCTCGTCGACCTCGGCCATCGACGTCTCGGCCTGGGCGTCGGCGAGGTCGGCCTGGGTCGCCAGCGTGACCGCCTTCGCGGTGGCCGCCGTCTTGGCCGCCGAGGTCTCGGCGAGGGCCATCGCATCGAGCGCGTCGCGGGCGGCCTTGGCGGTCGCGGCCGCGGCGTCGGCGGCTTCGTCGGCGGCGGCGGCCGCCGCTTCGGCAGCGAGCCGGCCGCGGCGGGCGACGGCCACGGATCGCTCAGCGGCCCGCCACTGCGCCAAGGCTTCCTCGGTCGTCAGCAGCGGCTCGTCTGACATGGACTTGGCCTCCCTCCGGCTCCTGGGACGCTCGTGGGCGTCAGGGTACGCCGGGACGCGATCACCTGCGGTGTCGCCGAGATGGCCCCGGGGCTATCCGCGATGGACAGGCGGCCCAGCACGGCCGGCGTCGCGCCCGCTCAGTGGCTGGCGCCCGAGGAGCGCTGGACCATCTGGGCGAGCTGCTCGAGGAGCTTCCAGGCGATCTCCGCGTCACCCTGGACGAACGAGCGGAAGTCCCACAGGGTCATCACGTAGCAGTGGAGGTCCGTGCGGGCCGTGACCGTCGCGGTCCGGACCCGGTCGGCGATCAGGGCGATCGCCCCGAAATGATCGCCGCCGCGGAGCGTCGCGACCTCGGCCCCGTCGACCGTGACCGCCGCCTCGCCGTCGGCGATGACGAAGAAGCCGATCCCGCGGTCGTCGCCCTGGCGGACCACGACCGATCCGGCGGGGAACGTCCGCTCGCTGAAGTCCTTGGCCAGCTTCTCGAGGTGACGGCGATCCACGCTCGAGAGCATCGGAACGTGCGCAAGCGCATCAACCACATTCGTCGGCATGCGGGAAGTGTCGCCGCCGCCCGCGGTCTGTCAATGGCGGGTTGCAGGGCGAGACAGGGAGAGGCGCGGGGCCGGACGGGGCGGCCGGCCCGGCGCCGGATGCTCGAAGACCATCCCGGCGGAAGGGTCTTCGGATCGGCGCGACGACGAAGGCCACGGTCGGTGGCGCTTGCCGAGCCGGCGCCGCGATCGCGACGCCGCGTGGAACCAGATTGCAGTCGCTTACTGGTTGGCCTTGATCAGGGCCGTCGCGATCGGCAGGCTGTCGGCGGCCGACGGCGAGATGACGACGAGCATGTGATCGCCGACCTGGAACACCGCGAGCCCGCCGGTCGCGGCCGTGCCGGTCGAGACCGGGACCCCGTCGACGGTCGTCGCCGTGAACGTCGTGCCCATGCTCGACCCCATCCCGGCCAGGGCGGCCTGGTAGGCGGTGGCGCCGACCGAGCCCGCCGGAAAGCGGGCGACCATGAGGATCGAGGTCGCCGATCCGCCGTCGACCTGGCGGAAGCCAATCTGGAAGGCGCCACCGGAGGCGCCGAGGCCGGCGGCCATCTGCGTCTCGAACGTCTGCTGGAGCGCGGCCGGGAGGGCGGTCAGGGTGTACGGCGCGCCGATCTCGAGGCCTTCGGCTGCGTCGACCGCGGCGGCGCTCTGGCCGGCCGACGGCGCCTGCGACGCGACGACGCTCGGGGCGATGGTCGGGGGCGCGGTCGGCGTCGGGCTCGGGCTCGGGCTGGCCGTGGCGGGCGCGGCGGAGCCGCAGGCCGCGAGGCTGGCCGTGAGGAGGATCGCTGCGGCGGCACGGAGGATCATCCGCCGCGCGGGCGGGGTCGCGAGGTCCATCGGGTTCTCCCTCTCTCGGGCGGGCGTTGGTCGTCTGGGCATGCCGGACCAGTCTGATGGCCGGTGGACCGGGTGTCGAACGCCGCAGGTTGCGAGCCGGCGGTCGGTGGGATCAGGCGCCGAGCTCTCGCTTGCGACGGGCCACGAAGTCCGCGATGCCCTCCGCGGCGGACGCCTCCAGCGGGGGCGGCTCGAACTCGGCGAGGAGCTGCTTCCAGATCCCGTTGGCCCGCTCGGTCGCCGTGCGGGCCCCGTCGTCGAGCCACGTCTCGTAGTTCCGCCAGTCGGACACGATCGGCCGGTAGAACGCCGTCTCGTACCGCTCGAGGGTGTGGGCGGCCCCGAAGAAGTGCCCGCCCGGCCCGATCTCGGCGATCGCGTCGAGTCCCAGCGACGCCTCGTCGACCGCGATGGGCTGGAGCACCTCCGACATCATCTGGAGGATCTCCGCGTCGACGATCAACTTCTCGTAGGACGCGGTCAGCCCGCCCTCGAGCCAGCCGGCGCCCTGGTACAGCAGGTTGACGCTGCCCATGACCGCGCCCCAGACGGCCATCTCCGACTCGTAGGCCGCCTGGGCATCCACGACGGGCGACGCCGTCGCGTTCGACGACCGCCACGGCAGGCGGTAGCGGCGCGCCATCTGGCCGGACGCGATCGCGCCCTTGACGTACTCCGGGGTCCCGAACGCCGGCGAGCCCGTCCGCATGTCGACGTTCGAGGTGAAGGCGCCGTAGACCACCGGGGCGCCGGGCCGCACGATCTGGGTCAGCGCCACGCAGAAGAGCGCCTCCGCGTTCTGCTGGGCGATTGCCGCGGCGAGGGTCACCGGGGTCATCGCCCCGGCCAGGGTGAACGGCGTGGCGACGACGGCCTGGCCGGCCTCGGCCATTGCGATCAGGCCGTCGCTCATCGGCCCGTCGAGGCGGAGCGGCGAGTTCGTGTTGATGATCGTGATCAGCGACGGCTCGCGGACGAGGTCGTCCGGCGTGACTCCGCGGGCCAGGCCGACGATGGCGAGGGCGTCCTCGACGACGACGGACCCGAAGCCGAGGCCGTGCCAGGTCTTGTCCAGGGTGGTCGCGAGGCAGGCGTACATGTCGAGGTGGCGGGTCGCGACGGGCAGGTCCGTGGGCTCGAGCGGGCCGCCCGCCTCCTGGTGGATCACGTTGAGCGCCGAGATCAGGGCGACGTAGTCCTGGAAGTCCCGCCAGGTGCCGGCTCGCCGGCCGCGGTCGAGGTCGCTGACGAAGGCCGGCCCGCCGACCGACGAGAACACGAGGTGGCGGCCGCCGAGGACGACGTTCCGCTCCGGGTTCCGGGCGTGGAGCGTGAACTCGGCGGGTGCGGAGGCGATCAGCTCCTCGACGAGGGCACCGTCCATCCGCACCCGGCGGTTGGCCCGGTCGACCTCAGCCCCGGCCGCCGCCAGCCGGTCGATCGCCCGGTCGCCGAGGACCTCGATGCCGACCTCGGCGAGGATCCGGAGCGACGTCCGGTGGATCTCCTCGACGTGATCCGCGGACAGGACCTCGAGGGGACGGAACGGGTTGGTCAGCCGCCGGAACGGAAGCTGCGGGATGCCGCCGGACGCGCGGCGCTCGCGCCGGCGGTGGGCGACCGGCCCGGCGGTCACGCTCCCGGCCGATCGCCGTCCGGCGGCGTCGGGAACATCGGATCGAGGGCGCGCTGGCCGCGGACGATGTTCTGGCGGGCGGAGCGGAACTCGAGTGCCAGGACGAGCACCGCCACGACGACGGCGATCGCGACGGTCGCCGGCCCGTCGGTCCGGGCGAACCGGCTGGCGACGATCGCGGCGATCGACCCGGCGACGATTGCGTTGAGGACCACCACAAGCGTCGGCGTGCCGGCGACCAGGTGAACGACCGACGGCGTGCCCGGTGGGACCGCCATCGTGATCCCGATCCCGGGCGGGTCGTCATGAACGCCCATCACGAAGTACGGGGCCAGATCCGGGGCGATCTGGAGATACCCGGCCCGGATCCGGTTCATCCCGGCGACCGCGATCGCGTCGTGGTAGTTCGCGGCGCCCATCCGGAGCCACGTGCCGATCCCGACGAAGAGATCGACGGGGAGCACGACCAGGGCGACGACAAAGAACGTGTCCTTGAACCCGTCGATCCCGCCGATCAGGCTCAGGGCGACGAGCGAGCCAGACAGCGTCGAGAGGTACATCCCGGCCCGGGTGAACGATTCGTTCCAGGCGAGGCCGCGCGACGCGAGCAGCGACCAGTGCTCGGTCGAGAGGATCTGGAGCCGGATCTGGACGGGCGTCGGGCCGGCGCCCGGGGACGCGGACCCGACGACCGGCGCCGGCGGCTCGGGGGCGGGTGCCGGATTGCGTTCGTACGTCACCGCGTGATCATCCCACCCCGCCCGTCAGCGGCGAGCGCCGGACTCGGCCGCTGCGACGAGCCGGTCGGCAGCCTCGAGCACCTGCGCCCGGGTCACGTCGAGGTGGGTCACGGCCCGGATCGAGCGGCCCCCGAACGCAACGACCAGGACGCCGGCGGCCCGCGCCGCGGCCACGACGGCCGGCGCATCGGGCGCGCCGTCGGCCATCCGGAAGACCACGATGTTCGTCTCGACGGCCGCCGGGTCGAGCTCGATCGCCGGGCTCGCGGCGAGCCGGTCCGCCAGGAGGCGGGCGTTGGCGTGGTCGTCGGCCAGCCGCCCGAGATGATGGTCCAGGGCGTGGTCGGCGGCCGCCGCGAAGACCCCCACCTGGCGCATCGCGCCGCCGGCCATCCTCCGGTAGCGGGTCGCCGCCGCGACGAACGCGCGAGAGCCGGCGAGCATCGAGCCGCCCGGCGCGCCGAGGCCCTTCGAGAAGGCGACGTTCACGACGTCGAACGGCCGGGCAAGGTGCGCGACGTCGACCCCGAGGGCGGCGGCGGCGTTCCACAGCCGCGCCCCGTCGAGGAAGCTCGCGACCTCGGCCGTCCGGGCCGCCTGCACGATCGCCGCGCCGACCGCGGCCTCGATCACCACTCCGCCCGCGCGGTTGTGGGTGTTCTCGACGACGACGAGGGTCGTCGGCGGGAGGAGCATGTGGCCGGGCGGCTTGAGCGCGGCGATGAGCTCGTCGACCGTGAACCGCCCCGTGGTCGCGGCCGGCCCGATCTCCGTCAGCTGGACGCCGCTGGTCGCCGCGGCGGCCCCCGTCTCGTGCCAGAGGACGTGGGCCTCGCGCGGGACGAGGACCTCGTCGCCGGGCCGGGTCAACGTCCGGATCGCGACCTGGTTGGCCATCGTCCCGGTCGGGAACCACAGCGCCGCCTCGTGGCCGAGCATCGCCGCGACCCGCTCCTGGAGCCGGTTGATCGAGGGATCCTCGCCGAACTGGTCGTCGCCCACCTCCGCCCGCGCCATCGCCTCGCGCATCGCCGGGGTCGGCCGGGTGACGGTGTCCGAGCGGAGGTCGATGCGGTCCGGGCCCGGGTCGGTCATCCGCGAACACTAGCGCGACGCCGGGTGGCGTAGGCTCTTGCCGTGCCCGACGACCGCCCGACCTTCGGCCGCGACGTGCCGGACGCCGCCTGGCGGCCGAGCCCGGACCTCCTGGCCGACGCCCGCCTCGCCGCGTTCCTGCGCGCCACGGGCGAGCCCGGCATCGAGGCGCTCCAGGCCCGGGCGGTCGCGGATCCGGCGTGGTTCTGGGGCGCCGCCGCGGACGACCTCGGCCTTGCCTGGCAGCGCCGGCCGGACCAGGTCATGGACCCGAGCGGCGGCCCGGAGTGGACGCGCTGGTGGCGCGGCGGGGCGTTCAACCACGCGGCCGCGGCGACCGAACCACGCGCCGCGCGCGACCCGGATGGCGCGGCGGTGGCGTGGGAAGGCGAGGACGGGGCGGTCCGCCGCCTCACGAACCTCGAGCTCCGCGACGCGGTCGCGGCGGCCGCCCGGATGTTCACCGCCCAGGGCGTCCGGCCGGGCGACCGGGTCGGGATCTTCCTGCCGATGCTCGTCGAGACGGTCGTCGCGACCCTCGCCCTCGGCCGGATCGGGGCGATCTTCACCCCGGTCTTCTCCGGCTACGGCGCGCCGGCGGTGGCGGCCCGGCTGCGCGACTGCGAGGCGAGCGTCCTCGTGACGGCCGACGGGTTCCTGCGGCGCGGCTCGGTCGTCCCGATGAAGGCGATCGCCGACGAGGCCGCGGCGCTCGCCCCGAGCGTGACCCGCGTCCTCGTCGTGCGGCGGCTCGGCGTGCGCGCCCCGGCGACACCCTGGGACGCCACCCGGGATCGCTGGTGGGACGAGGCGCTGGCGGCGGCGCAGGCGGCCCTGATCGACGAGGGCGGTTCCCAGCCGGCCCCCGAGACGGACCCCGAGACGCCGTACATGCTGATCTACACGTCGGGCACGACCGGCCGGCCGAAGGGCGCGGTCCATGTCCACGGCGGGTTCCCGATCAAGGCCGCCCAGGACCTCGCCCACACGTTCGACCTGCGGGCGGGCGACGGCCTGTTCTGGTTCACCGACCTGGGCTGGATGATGGGACCCTGGGCGATCTCCGGCGCCCTGCTGCTCGGCGCGCGTCTGATCCTGTACGAGGGGGCGCCGGACCACCCCGGCCCGGACCGGCTGTGGGAGCTGGCGGCGCGCCACCGGGTGACCCATCTGGGCCTGTCGCCGACGGTCGTCCGGGCGCTGATCCCCCATGGCACGGATCCCGTCCGCGGCCACGACCTCGCGGCCCTCCGCGTCCTCGGCTCGACCGGCGAGCCATGGGACCCGGACAGCTGGTGGTGGTTCTTCGGGGAGGTCGGCCGCGGGCGCTGCCCGGTCGTCAACTATTCGGGCGGGACCGAGGTCAGCGGCGGGATCGTCGGCTGCAACGTGCTGACCCCGATCAAGCCCGCGTCCTTCAACGGGCCGTGCATCGGGACCGCGGCTGACGTGGTCGACGCGGCCGGGCGGCCGCTCCGGGGCGAGGTCGGCGAGCTCGTGATCCGCGTCCCGCAGCCGGGGATGACGCGGGGCTTCTGGCTCGATCCCGACCGCTACGTCGAGGCGTACTGGAGCCGGCTGCCCGGGATCTGGGTCCACGGCGACTGGGCCGTCGTCGACGAGGACGGCTACTGGTACATCCGCGGCCGCTCGGACGACACGCTGAAGATCGCCGGCAAGCGGGTCGGGCCGGCCGAGGTCGAGGCCGCCGCGACCTCCCATCCGAGCGTCGTCGAGGCGGCCGCGATCGGCGTCCCCCACGCCGTGAAGGGCGAGGCGATCGTCGTCGTCTGCACCCTCCGCCGGGGCGAGGCCGATGACGACGGGCTGCGCGGCGCGATCGCCGCCCGGGTCGTGGCGGACCTCGGCAAGACGCTCCGCCCGGAGGTGGTCGTCGTCGTGCCCGCCCTGCCGAAGACCCGATCGGGCAAGATCATGCGACGCGTCGTCCGGGCCGCCTGGCTCGGCCTGGATCCCGGCGATCTCTCGGCCCTCGACGACCCGGCGTCGATCGAGGCGATCCGCCGGGCCGGGCCGGCCGGTGGGGCGAACGGCTGACGCGACAGGGCAGGGCGCGGGTGAGCGGCGAGGAGGGCAGGCAGCGATGAGCGTCGCCATCGACAAGGACGTCGTCACCTGGGATGCGCTGGCCGCGATGGTCGCGGACCTCGCCGCCATGGTTCGCGGCGAGTACGACGTGATGCTCGCCATCACCCGCGGCGGGCTCGTCCCGGCCGGGATGCTGGCCTACCGGCTCGGGATCCGGAACATCCTCGTCGCCGCCGTCGAGTACTACGACGACGAGGGCAGGCCGGGCCCGCATCCGACGTTCCTCCAGTTCCCCGCCGATCCGCTCCTCCGCGGCCAGCGCGTCCTGATCGTCGACGAGGTCTGGGACAGCGGCACGACGATCCACGCCGTGACGGAGCGGGTCCGCCAGGCCGGCGGCGAGCCGACGACGGCGGTCCTCCACTACAAGCCCGCCCACTCCGTGGTGCCGGGAGCGCCCGACCACCACGTCGTGACGACCGAGCGCTGGGTCGTCTATCCCTTCAAGGCCGGCAACTGAGCACCGATCGATGAGAACCCGGTCCGCGAGCCGTCTGCATTCGCGACCGGGCCGGACACCGCTGGAGGGACGAACATGAGCCGCACCCTGCTCCTCGTCGGCACCCGCAAGGGGGCGTTCATCCTCGACGGGGGCGCCGACCGCACGGCGTGGACCGTGTCGGAGCCGCTGTGCGAGGGCTGGCCGATCCACGACCTCCAGTGGGACCCCGCGACCGGCTCGATCTACGCGGCCGGCGGCAGCGCCTGGTACGGACCGGCCGTCTTCCGGAGCGACGACCTCGGCGCGACCTGGAGCCACTCGTCAGAGGGCCTGACCTACGGCGACGACGGCCCCAAGATCCCGACCGTCTGGAACGTGACGCCGGCCCACGGCGCGATCTACGCCGGGGTCGAGCCGGCCGGGCTCTTCCGGAGCGACGACGGCGGAGCGAGCTGGGCCCACGTCTCCGCCCTGCGGGACCATCCGAGCCGGCCCGACTGGCAGCCCGGGGCCGGCGGGCTCATCTGCCATACGATCGTCCCCCATCCGACCGATCCGGAGCGGATGTGGGTCGCGATCAGCGCGGTCGGGACATTCGCGACCGAGGACGGCGGCGCGTCATGGGTCGCCCGCAACCGCGGCGTCGCGGCCTGCTTCGCGCCCGATCCGTATCCCGAGACCGGCCAGTGCGTCCACAAGCTCGTGCTGGCGGCCGGCGAGCCCGACAGCCTCTACCAGCAGAACCATTGCGGGGTCTACCGCTCGCGCGACGCCGGGCGATCGTGGGAGGACGTCAGCGCCGGGCTCTCCTCGGAGTTCGGGTTCGTCATGGGAACCCATCCCCGCGACGCAGCCACGGCCTGGGTGATCCCGCTCACCCACCCCGAGGAAGGCCGCTTTGCGCCCGGCGGCTCCCTGGCGGTCTGGCGGACCCGCGATCGCGGCGACTCGTGGGAGCGCCACGGCGACGGCCTGCCCCAGGAGCACGCCTACGTCGCGGTCCTGCGCGAGGCGCTCTCGGTCGACGGACGCGATCCGGCCGGGGTCTACTTCGGGACGAGCACCGGCCAGCTCTACGGCTCGCTCGACGAGGGCGTGACCTGGCAGTCGATCGCGGCCAACCTGCCGGCGATCTGGGGCGTCCAGGCCATCGAGGTCGACTGACCGGTGGCGGTGGTGATCCTGCCGCGCTCGCTCGTGTCGCTCATCCCGGGCACGAGCCGCCAGACCGAGGTCGAGGCGGCGTCCGTCCGCGAGGCGATCGACCGTCTCGATGAGCGGACGCCCGGGCTACGAAACCGCCTCGTCGACAGCGGGCCGGTCCTCCGCGAGCACATCAACGTCTTCGTGGACGGCGTCCAGGCCACGCTCGAGACGCCGCTCGCGCCGGCGTCGACCGTCCACGTGATCCCGGCGGTGTCGGGCGGCTGAGGTTCCCGGCGCTCAGCGCCGGACGAGCTCGCGATCGGCCGCAGCCACCTCACCGACGCCGTGGACCGATCGGTCGGCGTCCAGGAGGAGCGTCGCCCGCGCCTGGAGATAGCTGGTGACGTGGTCGGCGTCCCGGAACGCGAGGTAGGTCGACGGGACGCGTTCTGGCGTGACCCGATCGCGAGCCCACCGCGGATGGGTCGGAGTGGTGGCGCGGCGCGGCGGGGCGGGGCGGCGACCGGCGGCTGCGGCTGCGGGCGCGGCGTCCCGGCCGGCGGGGACGTCCGGGCCGTCCGCGGGTCGATCGAGCCGACGCGGCCCGGCGGCGGCGGCCTCGACGTCGGCCGGCCAGAAGCGGCGTCCGGCGCGCGCCGAGAAGGGAACGGCCTCGAGACGGCCGTCGTCGACGAGGCGATCGAGGTCGGCGATCATCACGCCGAGCCGCTCGGCGGCCTCGGGGACGGTGAGCAGTCGGACGGGCAGGTTGCGGTTCACGTCGTTCATGACGTCATCCTGGACGTCGCAAGCCCCGTTCGACAGGACCTCAAGGTCCGCGGCCGGCCCGCCCGCGAGCCGGGACCGGCCAGGACGCCCGCCGGCGAGCGTGCCGCCTACGGCGAACGGTCCAGGGCCACCCCGGACCTTGGGCCGAGCATGGTCACGCCCGGGCGGCACGCGCGGACCTGGCGGGACCCGTCGCCCGGCTACCGGCCCGTGGCCGCCCGCCCCAGCTCCGCGCCGAGCGGGTCGAACGCCTCCGAGCGCTCCGCCACGGCATCCGCACCGAGCCGCAGATCGGCCGCGTCGGCCGGCCCGTCGCCGACGACCGCGCGCCAGCCGTCGTCGGCCAGCCGGTCGAGCGTTCGGAGGGCCGCAGCCGCGGTCGCCCGGGCATGCTCGAGGGCCGTCCCGGCGAGCACCGGCGCCTCGGTCGACGCGGCGTACCCGGCCGCCACCGTCGCGCCGATCCGGGTGGCCTTGAGATCGCTCGCCGACGGCGCGCGCCGGATGATCGCGGTCGTCCCGTCCCTCGGCTGGACCGCCGCCGCGAGCGCCGGCCAGAGCTCGCCCGTCGCGCGGTCCTCGGCGTGGGGCTCTTCGAGGAGCAGCCCGATCGTCGGCAGGAGGATCCGGCGGAGGGCGATCTCGGCGGTCGCGGACGCGACCGGGTCGGCCTCGCCGGCCAGCCACGGGGTCAGCCCGCCGATCGCGATCTGGTCGTCGGGCAGGCCGTTGCCGCGGGCGATCGCGACCGCCACGAGCTGCAGCGCCAGCGCCCGGCCGGCCCGCGACGAGGGGTTGGACGGGATCCCCCGGGCGAGATCCGGGCCCACGACGAGCGGCCCCGGCCCGAGGGCCACGACGACCCCGGCCCGGGCGAGGATCGCCTGGCTGAACGCATGGTCGGCGAGGGCCCGGTCGGGGGCGACGTGCCCGTCCACGATCTCGGCGAGCGGATCCGAGACGGCGAGGTCGATCCGCTCGAAG
Organism: uncultured Chloroflexia bacterium; assembly: GCA_963710105.1. GTDB lineage: Bacteria > Chloroflexota > Limnocylindria > Limnocylindrales > CSP1-4 > CF-46. The sequence continues at coordinate 159,820 of CAVPYV010000001.1, read as the reverse complement.
CCCGCCACGACCGCGCTCTCCGGCACCCCGAGGGCGGGCGGGACGATCCCGAGCCGGACGTAGCCGCGCCGCTGGGCGGCTGCCTCGTCGAGCTCGCGGCGGAGGCCGCCGAGCGCTCGCTGGCTGCCGCTCGGGGCCTGCTCGATGACGTTCGTGTCGGGCGGCCCGCCGCCGCGCGGCGTCCAGACGGGCGCGTCGCGACCCGCCCGGCGGAGTCGCTCGCTGAGCTCCCGCCCGATCGGCACCTCGATCTGGAGGAGGTCGGCGCCGGACTCGACCGCGATCCGCGCCTCGTGGAGGGCACCCGCGAGGTCCGGCTCGCCGATGGCCGCGCCGATCCACGGCCGGCGCGGCTCGCCGAGGACGGCGATGAGCTCCGCCCGGGCGGTCCGGTTGGCGTCGATCCGCTCGATCGCGGCGCCGACGAGGCGGCGCGCTTCCTCCTCGGCGATCGCCCGCCGATCCGGCTCGCTGAGGAGGGCCGCCTCGAGGCCGAGGTCGATCGCGCCCGACGCGACGTCGAGGGCGAGCTGCTGGGGGGCGAGGTCGTACTCGGCGAGGGCGATCGCGAAGGGCAGGAGGATCCCGCCGCCGAGCCGCCCGGGCCCGCCGCCGAGGTAGCGGTCGACGACCGACCAGGCGAGCGGCCGGCCGGCGGCGTCGAGGCCGGTCACCCCGAACATCCGGAGGAGCGCCCGCTCCCGACCGACGGTCGTCGACGCGCGGGCCCGGGCCGCCCAGGCGCCGGCGAGCGTCGCCGCGCGCTCGGCGATCCGGTCGAGGGGGCCGAGGTCGGTCGTCATCGTCCGCAGTATGGGGTCACGGCGTCACCACGGGCGTCGTCGTCGGGAACGCGGCGGCGGCGCCCCGATCCTGGCCCATCGGATCGCCATCCGCTCGGCGCTCAGGCGTCGGGCCCGGTCCGGGCCGGGGCGCCGATCCAGACCTGCCCGTCGGCGAACCGCTCCGCCTTCCAGATCGGCGCCCGGGCCTTGGTCTCGTCGATCGCGTAGCGGGCCGCCCGGAACGCGGCGTCGCGATGGGGCGACGCCGCCACGACGACGATGCTCGCCTCGCCGAGCGGGACGTCACCGGTGCGATGGACGATCGCCAGACGCTCGACCCCGAAGCGCTCGGCGATCTCGTCGGCGATCGCGGCGAGGATCCGCAACGCCATCGTCTCGTGGGCCTCGTAGGCGAGCGACTCGACCGAGCGGCCGGCATGCCGCGCGGCCTCGGCCTCCTGGCCGGGCGCCGGCGTCCCCGGCGAGACCCGGGTTCGGCCGACGAACCCGACGACCGCCCCGTCGTGGTCGGTCGTGAGGCGGGCCTCGAGGTCGGCGAGGATCGTCGCCGCGAAGGGTGCCTCGTGAAGCTCCAGGATCCGGATTTCACCGCCAAGGGTCGCATCGCCCGCGCCGCCGCTGACCGGCGGGATGAAGGCGACCTCGTCGCCATCGGCAAGGACCGTCGTCGGATCGGCGTAGTCGCCGTTCCGGGCGAACCGGACCGAGGGCCGGCCGGGCCCGAGACCGGGGAAGCGGGACACGACCGCGTCCCAGGCGTCCTCGACCGTCGCCCCGGCCGCGAGCTCGAGCGGGACCTCGCGGGTCCCGGCGAGCTCGCGCTGGATCGCGAACAGGCGGACGCGGACGCGCATGGGCGAGGTCACGGCGGGCGGCCCGTCCGGCGGCGCAGCCATGCCTCAGCCGCGGAAGCCGGCGACGAGCAGGCCGTCGCCGACCGGCAGGATCGTCGCGTTGAACCGTGGATCGCCGAGGACGGCCGCGTCGAACGCCCGCAGGACCTCCGTCTGGGACTCGTCGTTGGCGGGATCGGCGACCCGTCCGCTCCACAGGACGTTGTCGGCGAGCACGAGCGCCCCCGGCGCCAGTCGCGGGACGAGCGCCGTGAGGTAGGCGCCGTACTCCGGCTTGAGGGCGTCGATGAAGGCGAGATCGAACGGGCCTGCCAGGGCCGGGTCGGCGGCCGCGAACGCCTCGAGCGCGGGGGCGCTGACGACCGTGATCCGCTCGTCCGCCACTCCCGCCTCGCGCCACCAGCCGCGGGCGAGGCCGGTTCGCTCGCGGTCCGGGTCGATCGTCACGATCGTCCCGTCGGCGGGCTGTCCGAGAGCCAGCCAGAGCGTCGAGTAGCCGTAGGCCGTCCCGACCTCGACGATCCGGCGGCGGCCGGCTGCGAGCGCGGACAGCACCCGGCCGCTGTCGCGGTCGACGATCGGGATCGAGCCGGGCGCTGCGGCCGCCTCGATCGCCGCCAGCGCCGGCGGGAGCGGGCCGGCGAGCGCTTCGATCCAGTCGGCCTCCCGGGCGCCCGGCACCCAGCCGTGGTCGTTCTTCATCCGCGTGCCTCCGCCGTCATACGAGCAGACCGGCCCCGAAGTAGAGACCGGCCGCGAGGATCGTGCCGGCCGCGATCGTGCCGACGTTGATGTAGAGGAGGCCCGTCGCCGACTCCATCGACCGGCTGCGGGCCGTCTGGACCGCGGCCCAGGACACGACGAGCGGGAAGAGCAGCCCGACGATCAGGCGTAGCCAGACGAACATCGCCCACTGGCCGACCAGGACGGCGAACGGCCCGTCACCGCCCGGCCCGGCACCGGTCGCGACCCAGACCGCGAACAGGCCGACCTGGAGTCCGACGACCGCGAGCAGGATCCGCGAGATCAGGATGAGTGGGGCCTCGGGCAGCTTCGGGGTCACGAGGTACCAGTGGCCGAGGATCATCGCGGCGAACACGCCGCCGGTGGCGATGGCGAGGACGAGGAACTGGAGCAGGAGCGGGATCGACTCCAGGACCCCGCCTCCCCAGCCCAGGGCCCCGCAGACGAGGGTCGCGGTCGCCGCCGCCAGGCCCGCGCCCGCCAGGAGCGGCGCTCGCCGACCGCGGACGAGGACGACGACGTAGGCCGCCGCGAGGATGCAGAAGAGCCCGAGCGCGGTCCGCCGGGGGAGATCGAAGGCCGGGTCGACGGGGATCGGCGTGCCGGCCGTCGCCAGCGGCAGGGCCTGGTCCGAGAAGTAGGCGAGGAGGCCGATCAGGACCGCGCAGCCGGCGGTGAAGGACAGGAAGCCGCGGGTCGCGTCGGTCCGCAGGCGAGCCAGCACGACGGCCGCGAACGACCCGAACGCCAGACCGGTCAGGACGGTCCAGTTGATGAACGCGAGGTTCTCGGCGATGCGTTCGGCGGGCACCGTCCGAGTGTATCCGAGCGACCTCGCCGGACTGTCCCGGGCCACCGCCGCGGCCCGCCGGCGACCCGCCCGTGCATCCGGCCGCCCGGCGCGCGATGATCTCCCCGACGTCCCGGTCCGGCCCGCGGACCCGCCGACGTGGACCGGGCCGGCTCGCTCACGCTCGCCATCCGACCACGAGGCAGGCCCGATGACCCTCAACCCAGCCGCCACGTTCACCTGGTACGGCCACTCCTGCTGGGAGGTCACGACCCCCGGCGGCAAGACGATCCTCCTCGACCCGTGGTTCAGCAACCCGCGCAGCCCCCGCAGCCCGGACTCCGTCGAGCGCTGCGACGTCCTGCTCGTCACGCACGGCCACGACGACCACTTCGGCGACGCCCTGCGGGTCGCAAGCCGGACCCGCCCGATCTGGCCGTGCATCCACGAGCTGAGCCTGTGGCTCGGCCGGAACTACGCCCACAAGGACGGCCTGATCGGGATGAACAAGGGCGGCACGGTCGAGGTCGCCGGGCTGAAGGTCTCGATGGTCCGCGCCGACCACTCGGCGGGTGACATCTACGCCGGCGCCGAGGCTCCGCTCTACCTCGGCGAGCCGGTCGGCTTCGTCGTCGAGCTGGAGGACGGGGACCGGTTCTACTTCGCCGGCGACACCGATGTGTTCTCGGATCTCCGGCTCATCGCCGAGCGGTTCCGTCCCAGCCTCGCCTTCCTGCCGATCGGCGGCCACTTCACGATGGACCCGATCGCGGCGGCCATGGCCGTCGAGCTGCTCGGCGTCGACGACGTCGCGCCGATGCACTACGGGACGTTCCCGAAGCTGGCGGGCACGCCCGACCAGCTCCGGGCGGCGCTGGCGGCCCGCGGACTGAGTCATGTCACGGTCCACGCGACGACCCCCGGCCAGGCTCTGGCCTGAGCGTGCCCCCGGATCCGGCGATCTCGTCGCGGCGCGGCGGCGGCGCGGCGTGCGTGCCCGCCCGCAGAGGCCTCACGGCGTGTAGGTCACCCCGACCGCGAGCCCATCGAGGCGGAAGTCCTTGTTCGTCCGATCGCTGACGTCGGTGAGCCGGACCCGGAACGCGGCGTTCGACAGCTCGGAGCCGAGCCAGGTCCGGCCCCACGTGTCGTTGGCCGCGCCAAGGGTGTACGTCGAGACACCGACGCTCGTGACGGGCACGGACTTCGGCGCGGTCCAGCTCGTGCCGCCGTCCCAGGAGAGCTCGGCGCACACCTCGCTGGTCCCGGCGTTGTTGTTCTTGCCGACGTCGAGCCGGACCTCGATCCCGTCGACGGACGCCACCGACGCCGGCACGCCGAGCCCGAAGTCCCAGAAGCGATGCCGATCCTTGCCCGCGTTCGTGCAGACGAGGCTCGTGTTCGTGCCGGTGCTCGCGTCCGTGGCGACCGAGCCGTCGGTCACGCAGGCGCGCGTCGGGTTCGATTCGTAGCCGTTCCCGTCGCCGCCGGTATCGGCCGCATTGGACGTCGTCGTGCAGGCCAGGAACCCGGTCGAGGTCGGGGTGAAGGTGATCGTCGCGGAGGCCTGGTTGCTGTCCAGGCTCCGCCAGCTCTGAAATGCGCTGCGGAGCACGTAGAAGTACGTCCCGCTCGTCGCCGGCGCGTCGCTCGCCGCGACGGTCGTCCGCGGCGTGATCGTGGCGACGACGCTGTACGGCCCGCCCGAGACGGTGGCCCGCCGGAGCTCGTAGCCGGACGCATAGGCGTCCGGCGTGGCGACCCACGTGAGGGCGGCGGTCGAGCCGCCGGTCGCGGCGAGCGATGTCGGCGGATCGAGCGTGTCGGTCGAGATCGCGCCGAGGCTCGAGTCGGAGTCGGTCAGGCGCGCCAGCGAGCTCACGGGGCGGAACGCCAGAAGCGCCGGGACGAGAACCACGACGGCGAGCAGGCCGGTCCGGCGGCGGGTCCGGCGGCGGCCGATCATCGTCCGTCGGCCGCGCGCCGGTCGGCCCCGCGGCCAAGCGTCCAGCTCGCTCGGCGGTTGCGAATCTCGCGGCTTCGCTCGATCTGCTCGCGGACCGTCGGGCGGGCGACCCGGACCCGGACCCCGGCCCGGGCCGATGGCCGGGCGTCCGACCACGGGGTGGTGACGGCGCCCGCGGCGAAGGCGGCAGCCGCACCGCTCCCGGCGGCGGCGAGGGCGACGCGGGCGGGTCGCGCGGCGATGGGCTCGCCGTGGAGGAGCCAGGGCTCGAGCGGCTGCCGGCCGGCGGTCGGGTCGGCGGCCGACGCGGGCGCGGGGATGGTGGGATCGGCGGCGGCCGGGGCTGCGGCCGGGGCGGACATCCGGGGCCGGGCAGCGGGCTCCGCCTCGAGCTCGACCGATTCGAGGAGCCACGCGACGGCGAGCAGGGTCGCGGCGAGCCCGAGGACGAACATCACGCCGACCGGCAGCGACAGGAGCGCGAGGAGGTAGCCGGCAAGGGGGATGACGACCTCGACCCGGCCGATGACGGCAGAGGCCGGAACGAGAGTCGGATCGGGCGCCGCGTTGGCGTCGCCACGGGTCCGGATCCAGCGTCCGTCCGCACGGTCGACGACGGCCACGATCCGGTGGGTGTACGTGGTCCGCTCCGGCCCGACCTGGAGGGACACGACATCGCCGACGGCCAGCGTCGCCGGGTCGGCCGGGCGGATGACGATCGCCGAGCCGAGACCGATCGTCGGCTCCATCGAGCCACCGCCGATCACGATCGTCTGCCGCCCGATCAGCGGCGCGCCCTTGCCGAGCAGGACGCCGAGCAGGACGACGAGGATCAGGCTGACGAGGACGAGATCGACGATCCGGCGGAGCACGGTGGTGGCGCCGGCGAGGATCCCCATGACACGTGCCTCCAGGCGTGGAGCGCGGCAGCTCACCCTGCCGCTCTGGGCGAAGACGGTGACGTCCGGGCAGACGTCGGGATCCGCCGAGCCCGTGAGCCGTCCGGATGCGACCGGGCTGCGGCCCGTCCCGGAGGACGAGCCGCAGCCGGTGGTGCAGCCGGAGAAGTCGGGTTAGGGGTTGTTCGCCGTCTGCTCGGCGTCGAACGTGAAGGTCGCCGTGGAGGTGGCGCCCTGCATCGTGTCGTCGGTGGCGAGCGGCAGGCTGACCCGGAAGCAGAGAACCTCGTTCGCGCCGGCGGCGAGGTCCCGGTCGCCGGTGTCGGCACCCTGGGTGACATCGCCGAAGCCGGACCCGTCGAGGGTCGTGGTCGCGACCACCGTGGCGCCGGTGAACGCGGCGCACCCGCCGCCGGCGTCCTCTTCCTTGACCGTCAGCTCGAGGGCGCCGCCGAGGGCGTTCGTGGCCGTGACCGACATCGCGTAGCGGAGGTCGGCCGATCCGTCGTTCGAGATCGTCAGCGGTTGGGTGGAGGTGTCTCCGGGCATCATCGCGCTCACGGCCGTGACGACCGCCGGGTTCGAGTTGATGTCGATCGTCCCGGTCGTGAAGTCCCAGGTCGACGAGTCGGTGTCGGTGAACTGGGCAAGGGAGATCGAACCCGCCCCGATCGTCAGGATCGAGACGGCCCCGAGGAGGGCGACGATGCCGCGGCGGCGCTTGCGGCGGCGCTCGACCTGGCGGTCCGTGACCTGCGTGTCCATGTGTGCTGGTCCCTTTCCCGATGCGTGGATTCGAGGCCTGGCAGCCGGCGTTCGGCGCCGGCGGTTGCACAGTCCCCCCGGAGACGTGCGGCCGTATCGGGCGTGGGGCTTCGCGGTGCCCGAACGGGTGACGCCGTTCAGATGGGCAGTGAACGAGATGAATGCCGTAGGCCGCTACGGGACCACGGGACCAGCCGCACCCGTACCTTGGTCCCATTCGGTCGCGTGCGGATGCGGTGGAATCAGGGCGGTGCGCGACGACGTCGCGGCGGGGCCGCGTGGCACCACGGGACCGCCTCGAACGGGGACGAACGTCCCGCCCGGGGCGACGTTCGCCCGCCGACGCGAAGCCGGGCCGCCCGCGCGATGAGCGGGTGGCCCGGATCGGGTGTGCGGTGTCGGCCGGAGCCCGGGTGCGGCGTCGGCCGGAGGCGGTGATCGCCGGCCGGCGGCGGCGGCCCGACCCTCTGGGCTGGGCGACCCCTACGGGCCGGTCGTCACCACGAGCTGCGGCGGATCCGAGCCTTCCCGGCTCGAGTAGAACGCGCTGTTCGTGTTGCCGTCGGCGAGGAGGACGTCGACCTCGCCGTTGGCGGTGACGAGCGCGGTCACGTCGAACTCGACCCACGACCCGGCGGCGACCGCGCCCGGCGAGCCGAGCGCGCCGCCGGTCGCGGCGGGCGCGTTCGACCAGCTCGTCGTCGCCTCGCTCCAGGCGGAGCTCGTCGGATAGGCCGTCCCCCCGTCGGGGCTGGCGTCGGTGCACCACAGCCGGACCCTGGCCGACGCGACGGTGCCGGCGAGACCGGAGACGTTGAACCGGAGGTAGGTGTGGTACGAACCGGTGGCGTCCAGCCGGACGCGGAGGCTGGTGTCGGTTCCCCCGGACTTCGAGCTCGGGGACGACTGGATCACCCGGGTGTCGGCGACCGCCGTGAACGTCAGTGTGCTACCGGGCGGCGGCGCGTCGCCCACGGTGACCGCGTTCGTCTTGGTCAGGCTGTCGTTGCCGTCGCCGTTGGCGACGGTCAGCTTGACGCTGTACGTCCCGGCGGCGGCGTACTGGTGGCTCGGGTTCTGGGCGGTCGAGTCGGTCGTCCCGTTGTTGTCGAAGTCCCATGCCCAGCTCGTCGGCGTGTTCGACGACTGGTCGGTGAACTGGACGGTCAGCGGGGCCGTGCCGGCGGTCGGGGTCAGCGAGAAGGCGGCGACCGGCGGCGTCGGCGGCGCGTCGCCCACGGTGACCGCGTTCGTCTTGGTCAGGCTGTCGTTGCCGTCGCCGTTGGCGACGGTCAGCTTGACGCTGTACGTCCCGGCGGCGGCGTACTGGTGGCTCGGGTTCTGGGCGGTCGAGTCGGTCGTCCCGTTGTTGTCGAAGTCCCATGCCCAGCTCGTCGGCGTGTTCGACGACTGGTCGGTGAACTGGACGGTCAGCGGGGCCGTGCCGGCGGTCGGGGTCAGCGAGAAGGCGGCGACCGGCGGCGTCGGCGGCGGCGGCACGCCGGCATTGACGCCGATGACGAGCTCGGGCGCGTGGAGGCCCTGGCGGCTCGAGTAGATCGCGCTGTTCGTCGAGCTGCTCGCGATCGCGAAGCTGTAGGTGCCGTCGCCGGAGATCGCGTTCCCGAGGTCGACCTCGGTCCAGGTCGACAGGGCGGTGGTCGCCCCGATCGCCGTGATCGGCGAGCCGGGCAGGGCCGGCGCGTTGTTCCAGGTGATCGAGCCCGAGCCGGACTCGGTCCAGGTGTTCGCGACCGGGTAGACCGACCCGCCGTCGGGGCTGGCGTCGTTGACCCACAGGCGGAGCTTGACGGAGCCCACGGCGCCCGACAGGCCGCTCACGCTGAACTTCAAGTACGAGCGGTAGCCCGACGAGCCGGATCGGACGCGAAGGCTGACGTTCGTCCCATAGTTCTTCGTCGCGCTGCTTTGGCTGACGTAGGAATTGGCGATCGGCGTGAACGTCGTGAAGCTGAGGCCCTGGCCGACGCTGATCAGCCCGGTCTTCGTCTTCGCATTGCTCCCCGTGGCGTTCGTCGCTGTCAGGCGCACCGTGTACGTGCCCGGGGTCGGGTACGTGTATGTCGGGTTCTGGGCGGTCGAGTCGGTCGTCCCGTTGTTGTCGAAGTCCCAGGCCCAGCTCGTCGGCAGGTTGGTCGACTGGTCGGTGAAGGTGACGGGCAGCGGCGCCGGACCCGTCGTCGGACTGGCGGTGAAGTCGGCGACGGGCGCCTCGCCCGCCGGCGGCGACCCGCCGAGGGCGTTGAAGGTCCACCAGTAGCGGTTCGTCGTGTCGTTCGAGGCGAGGAGGACCAGCCCGGTCGCGCTCGTGACGTTCTGCTTTGTCGAGGTGACGTTGTTCATGTCCGGGCTGTCGGCATCCTTGATGACGGGCGTGCCGACGCCGAGCGGGAAGGTCAGGTTGGAGAGCGGAGCGGTCTTCTCGTAGATCGCGCCGCCGGAATCTCCGCTCGTGGCCGGCGGGACGGGGCCCGTCATGTAGACGCGGGCGACGCTGTGCTCCTCGTCGACCATGACGATCGGCCGGGTGTGGCCGTCGGACACGCGCCCGACCGGGGTGCTCGACCAGGACATCGTCGAGGGGGTGAAGGTCAGCAGCATGATCAACGGCGCGCTGCCGCTCGTCAGCCCGGTCTTGATCGCGGCGTAGATCCGGCCCGAGCCGTCCGTCTGGATCGACTTCAGGTTGATGTGGTCGTCGGCGTAGCCCTTGCCCTGGATCGCGGTCTTGCTGTCGTCCCAGGCGCTGTCCGGGTCGCCGTCGTTGTGGAAGGCGAAGTGGACCTTGTCGTCGATCTGGTTGCTCCACATCACGCCGATCCGCGAGGGGTCGCCCGTGTGGCGGAAGCTGATCACCGACGAGATGTCGTCCGCGTCCACGGACGTGCCCGCGGCCGGGACGACGAACGGCGTCGTCCACGTCGCGTCGGACGTCGTCGAGTGGCTGACGTAGACCTGCTGGTTCTGGACCCACGTCGCCCACAGCCGGCCGGTCGTGTCCTTGTCGATCACGAACGTCTCGGTCTTGAAGTCGTGGATCGTGGCGGGGAACCCGGCGTCCAGGCTGTAGGCCTTCGTCGCCGCGCTGTAGCTGAACCGGTAGAGCCGGACGGCGTAGCCGGAGGCCGGCGAGTTGGAGAAGCGGTGCGAGGCGACGTACAGCTTCGTGCCGTCCCACAGGACGTCGTCGCGGGTCCCGGTGCGGTCGTCGAGGGCAACGCCCGTGTCGACCCATTGCTGCCCGACGAGGTCCAGGCGGTAGATGTGGAACGCCGAGGCGGAGGTGCTCCAGAGGGTCCCCCACCAGATGCCGTCGTTGTACCAGAGCTTGCTCTCGGGCTTGGAGCCCGACGGCGCCGAGCCGGCGCCGGTGAACGACGGCCCCTCGAAGCCGATGTCGCCGACCGCGGCCACCGCCGGCCGGGCGACGCCGAGCGCCGGTCCGATGACGAGCAGCGCGGCCGCCACGACGACGGCGGCACGGCGGCCAGGCCCGCGGCGGCCGGCGGCGGAGGCGGGCGCGGGGCCGGCGGCGCGGAACGGATGCACGATGATCACTCCCCCGATCGGTTCAGGACCGAGCCCACGGTCTCCAGCATGATCCGGAAATCGAAGAGCATGGATCGCTTAGAAAGGTACTCGACGTCCAGCCGAAGCCGCTCGTCGAAGGTCGACTCGTTGCGGCCGCGGACCTGCCACAGCCCGGTGATTCCGGGCGTGATCTCCAACCGCTCGGCGTGCCACAGCTGGTACGTCGAGGCCGCGAAGGACGTCGGACGCGGGCCCACGAGCGACATGTCGCCGCGCAGGACGTTGAGGATCTGGGGCATCTCGTCGAGGCTCGTCTTGCGCAGGAACTTGCCGACCCGCGTGATCCGCGGGTCGTCGATGATCTTGAAGTCCGGCGGCTGCATGATGTTGAGGTGAGCCAGCGACGGCTTCAGCTCCTCCGCGTTGGCGACCATCGTCCGGAACTTGAACATCCCGAACCGCACGCCGTGGAGTCCCGTCCGCTGCTGGCGGAAGAGGATCGGGCCGGGCGAATCGAGGCGGACGGCGATCGCGCAGACGGCCAGGACCGGCAGGAGGAGCGGCATCGCGGCCAGGGAGATCGCCACGTCCATGACCCGCTTCGAGCGGGGGATGCCGCCCAGCGGCGTCGTGATCACGTGGCGCCCTCGGCCAGATCACCCTGATCGGGGGCGTCCAGGATCGTCCCGCTCGCTGCGGCCGGCGCGAGGGCGCCGATCGCGACCGGCGACGCATCGCCCTGGTAGAGGCAGGCGATGAGCGAGCCGCTCGTGATCCCGTTCGCCGGGAAGTTGGCCGTGACCGGCGCGTCGAGCAACGCTCCGAGCCGGTAGCGGGCGCGCTCGATGGCCGTCTGGACGGCGGCGGCATCGGACTCGGGGAGGAGGACGAACAGGTCGTTGCCGTCGAGCCAGACCCGGTCGATCCGGCGCGAGACGGCGGCCACCCGGTCGCGGATGACGCGCTCGCTCACGGGCCGGCCGGCCACCCCGACGAACCGGACGATCCCGAAGGCACGCTCGTAGCGACGGGACCGCGACAGCTCGCGGTGGAACTCCGCCCAGCCGACCGCCGGCTCGGACGTCCCCGCCGCAAGCCGGACCGCCGGCCCCACGGCACGGGTCACCAGGAGGATTGCCGTGGCCATCGTCGCGCCCGCGGTGAAGGCGAGCGCCGGCCCGAGCGCCCCGACCAGCCAGCCGCAGACGAGGACCACGCCGCAGACGGCGGTGATGCCCAGGAACCGCGCCGCGCGATCTTCGGTGTCCATCGTCGTCTCCCCTGCCGCTGGGTCAGCCCTCGCCCAGGGCCATCGCCGGTCCGACCTCGATGGTCGACCCCGCGACGAGCACGGGCGAGGTCGCCGGGACCGACTCCGGCGTTCCGGACTGCCCGCGCCCGAAGGCGCTGTAGACGAAGCCCGCCTGGACCAGCGCGTCGGGGTCGAGGGCGTTGCGGCCGTCGACCACGATCCGACCGCGGACGGCCTCGCCGACCTCCTGCCACGGCAGGGAGGCGAACTCGGGCCATTCGGTGACGAGCCCGATCGCATCGGCGCCGGCGACGGCCTCCATCGTCGACTCCGCCACGATCAGGCCGTCGATCATGACCGCCGCCCGGCGACGGGCCGTCTCCATCGGGTCGTACGCGGTCACGACCGCGCCCCGGGCCAGCAGGTCCCGGGCGATGTCGAGACCGGGCGCCGCCCGGAGGTCATCGGTGTGGGGCTTGAACGTCAGGCCGAGCAGGGCGATCCGCCGTCCCTCGAAACCGCCGGTCAGGGCGGCCAGGCGATCGACGAAATTCGTCCGCTGCCGGGCGTTGATGCTGTCGACCGCGGTCAGGAGCGGCACGTCGAGGCCCATCGCGTCCGCGTCGGCGACGGTCATCGTGACCTGATGGGGAAGGCACGACCCGCCGAAGCCGATCCCGGCCCGCAGGAACGACCCACCGATGCGCGGGTCGTAGGACATCCCCTCGACGACACGCTCGACGCGCGAGCCATGGAGGTCGCACAGCGCGGCCAGCTCGTTGGCGAACGAGATCTTCGTCGCGAGGAAGAGGTTCGCGGCGAGCTTCGAGAGCATCGCATCGACCGCTCCCATGACGAGGATCGGGCCCTCCACCTGGCCGTAGAACTGGCGCAGGCTGGACTCGCCGTTCCCCGTCGGATCGGCCGCGATCCCGAGGATCACCCGGTCCGGCTCGAGGAAGTCGTGGACCGCGTTCCCCTCGCGGGTGAACTCGGGGTTGAAGGCGAGGGCGAGCGGCGCCCGATGGGCGGCCGCGCGCAGGCCGGCGACGAGGCCGGGCAGCTCGCTGACGAGCTGGGGCGGGCAGGTGGATCGAATGACGAGGACGGAGCCGTCGTCCATCAGCGGGACGAGACCGGTCAGGCAGCGCCGCATCGTCCGGAAGTCCCAGGCACCCTGGGCATCGGTCGTCGCGACGGCCACGAACACCACGTCAGCGCCGTCGACCGCGGCGGCGGTGTCAGACGTGAAGGTCAGGCGGCCCGACTCCGTGTGACCGGCGACGAGCTCGGCGAGACCCGGCTCGTAGATCGGGCTGATGCCCGCCTGGAGGGCCTCCAGGCGGTGGGCGTCGATCTCGACGCCAACGACCTCATGGCCCCATTCCGCGGCTCCGGCTGCGGTGACAAGTCCGACGTAACCCTGGCCAACGCCGGCAATCTTCAACGGACAGTTCTCCCCCCGCGCGCTCGAGGCGGTCGGGCAACGAGCGGCCTTCCCGACCGCACGGGCGATGCGCGTTGACGGAGGATCCGAGGACCGGCCTGAACCGATGAAGAAAGGATGAGGACTGCCACCAGTCCGACATTTCCCCCGCGCGCTCTGCCCGAACCATAGGTCCTGGGACCATCGGCTTCAATTCCCCTGGATATCGGCAACCCGACAAAAGTACCCATCACCGCACCGACTCCGGTGCCTTTGGTCAACGCTTCGTCAACAATGGCCCCGAGCGGCGGAGAATCGCGCCGGTGCCGGGTCCTGCCGGCAACTGGTCCGAACGTCCTGGGCGCAGCCGGCGAACCAGCGGCAACGAGGCGACCACCGGCTACCATGAGCGGCCGCGCCCCATCGACGGAAACCCGCACTGGAGGGACCGATTGCCGGACGTCTCGCTCGGGCTTCTCCTGGTCGTCGCGTCCGTGAGCGTGTTCGCGCCGTTGAGCGGCTGGCTCGCCGGGCAGCGCCAGCGGAACGTCCCGCTCTGGGCGATCTTCGGTGCGGTGCTCGGACCGATCGCGCCGGGCCTCCTCCTGAGCGCGCCGCCCGGGCGCTGCGCCGCGTGCCGCTGGCCCGTCACCGGCTGGTCGCGCCAGTGCGCCGCGTGCGGCGCCGATGTCGAGTCCGGCAGCCTCGAGGAGCCCGCCGCGCTGGAGTCGCCGGCCGAGCCGATGGCCCGCCCGATGCCCGATCCGGCAGGCCCCCGACCGGCGCTCCGTCTGGTCGCGGATGCGACGGCACCTCCCTCGGCAACTCGAGCCCGGAAGGGCCGCGCGGCCGCCGCGGTTCGGGCCGAGGACGACGCGCCGGGCTCGGCGGACCGGCGGCGGAGCGGTGATCCGGTGCGGGTCATGGACGACAGCACGTGGACGCCGCACAAGGATGCGACCGAGCTCGGCCACCGGCCCGCCGAGCGCCCGGCCCCCGATGGCGGGGTCTCCCACGCGGCCCCGCCGCCGACCGCCGTCGCGATCCTCGGCAGCGGCGTCTACATCGGCGGCAACCGCTCCCTGCAGCCGGGCAACCGGTACCTGCTCGCCCGGGTCGGGACCGACCTCCAGATCCTCGGGCCCGTGCACCAGAATCCGTCGACCTTGGCCGATCACGTCATGCTGGCCGCCGTCGACGCGTTCGTCCTCGGCGACCGCCTGATGATCAGCGCCCGCGATCCCCGCCTGGACATCGCGATGGCCTTCATCTCCCTGACCTTCGAGCGCGGGGTGGACATCGAGACCGCGATCGGCGATCCGGAACGGGCGGCCGACGCGCGGTGAATCGGGTCATCGCCCGGATCTCGCCGGAGGCCGTGGCCGGAGTGCTGGCGACCGTCGTCGTCCTGGCCCTCATCGGGGTCCGCCTGCCGACGGGATCGGCGGTCGGCCCCGGGCCGAGCGCGACGGCCGCGCCGAGCGTCCGGCCGGGGCCCTCGGACCCCCTCACGCCGCTCGTCCGGTCGGCCCTCGCAACGGTCGTCGTCGTCAACGAGCGCCTCGCGGCGACCGGCCAGAGCCTCGAGCTGGAGCTCGAGCGCAAGGATCCCCGGGTGTCCGAGATCGCGGTTCTCCTGCCGCGGATCACCGCCCAGATCACGGCTGTCTCGCAGCCCGTCACGCTCCTCCTCGGCGATCCGATCGCGGGCCGCCTGGGATCGGACCTCGACGCCGCCTACGGGAGCCTCGCCGACCTCGTCCGGGCGGCCCTCCGCGAGAGCGTCCAGAACGGCCCCGCCTACATCCGGGCCGGCGGCTCATCGGCGGAGCTGATCCGCAAGCTCGCCCCGCTGACGGCGCGCGCCCAGGCGATCCTCGACGGCGAGTTCGCGACGCCCCGTCCGTCCGCCACCGTCCCCGCCTCGCCCGGCCCGTCCGGCTCCGCCTCGCCGGCCCCCACCGGGTCGCCCGCGGGGACGCCGCGCCCGTCGAGCGCGGCCCCGGGCTCGCCGCCGGTCGAGGGCGGGCTGATCGTCAATCCCGGCTTCGAGACCGGGATGACGCCGTGGATCCTCGAGATCGTGCCGCCGGCCGACGCCTCCCTCAGCCGCGACGAGGTCTTGCCGGGGGCGGGCACCGCGGCGGCTCGGGTCGACATCGCGACCGACACCGATTCGCGGTCCGGCATCAGCCTCGTCCAGCCGGGCGTCGCCCTGCGCGCTGGCCAGACCTACACGATCCGTCTCCTCGTCCGGGCGAGCGCGGCGCGCGACGTCCGGATTCGACTTGCGGCCGCCAACGGCGACGCCTATGTCGCCCGGATCGCCGCGGTGGGCACCACCTGGAGCCGGATCGCCTTCACGTTCGACGTCCTCGTCGACGACCCGCAGGCCCAGCTGGCCATCGACCTTGGGCGATCGGCCGCGACGACCTGGATCGATGCCGTGGCGGTCGACCCCGGCCGCTGACCGGAACGGTCGGCGAACGCGGATTCAGGCAGCGCCGATCAGCGACCCGCCGGGGTCCCGGATCGCCGCGCGACGTGCCATGCGACCTGGGCGACAAGGCCGTCGCGGGCCGTCGTCGTCGCCCGGTAGCCGAAGGCCCGCTCGGCCCTGGTCGTGTCGGCCGCGGTCCGGCGCTGGTCGCCGCGGCGCGCCGGGCCGTGCTCGACGATCGGGGTGACCCCGATCGCTGCGGCGATCGTCGCGATCGCCTCGTTGAGCGTGATCTCCTCGCCGCCGGCGATGTTGTAGATCTCGCCGGTCGCGGCCCCGTGGATGGCCGCGATCGTGCCCGCCACGCAATCGTCGATGAAGGTGTTGGAGCGAGTCTGCTCGCCGTCCCCGAAGACCTGGATCGGCCGCCCGTCGAGGAGCGCCTCGCTGAAGATGTGGTAGGCCATGTCGGGCCGCTGGCGGGGGCCGAAGATCGAGAAGTAGCGGACGATCGAGGCGTCCAGCCCGCGCGTCGCGACGTTGGCGAGGACGAGGTGCTCGGCAGCCAGCTTCGTGACCCCGTAGGGCGAGATCGGCCGGGTCGGCGTCGTCTCGTCGCCGACCGCGTCGAGCCCGTAGACCGATGACGTCGAGATGTGGAGGAGGCGCGGGACGCCCCGCGCCAGGACCGCCTCGATCAGGCGCTGGGTCGCGAGCAGGTTGCAGGTGGTGTACAGCTCGACGTCCGTCCAGCTCCGGACCAGCCCGGGCATCGCGGCCAGGTGGATCACCGCGTCGGCGCCGTCGACGAGCGGATCGAGGTCGGCCGTCCGGAGGTCCACCTCGTGGAAGGCGAAGCCGGCCGCGTCGCGCGCGATCGCGAGGTTCGCCTCCTTCACCGGCCGCGGGTAGTAGTCGATGAAGGCGTCGAGCCCGACGACCTCGTGGCCGGCGGCGAGGAGCGCCTCGGACAGGTGGGAGCCGATGAACCCGGCGGCGCCGGTGACGATGAGTCGCATGGGCCGGAAGCCTAGCGGGTCACGGTGATGCGGTCGATGTCCAGTCCGAGTCCGGCCCGGCCGGACGACGTTTGGACGCAGACCGAGTCGACCGCGGTCGCGGCCGGATCGCGGAAGGCGATCCCGCGGACGTTGACCAGGGACGCCGACGCTCCCTCCCGGGCGAGCTGCCAGTCGTAGGTCTTCCGGCCGAGGTCGATCCGGACGGTCGAGCGGTACCACGTCCCGACGGACCACGGCACGGCCGTCCGGACCTTCGTCGCTCCGGCGTAGTAGGCGAACGTCCCGCCGCTCGCGAACCGGACGAGGGCCGCCTCGGTGCCGTGGAGGCGAACGCTCGTGATCGTCGCGTCGGCGGTCCCGAGCGCCCCGAGCCGGACGAGGGCGGTGACGGTGACGATCCCCGCCGAGACGCTGCCGAACGACTTGCAGGCCCGGACGTTGTCGCTCGCCGCGGACCGCAGCGCGAGGACGTTGCCGTGGCCCGCGGCCGCGGCGATCGCGACGTTCGCGGCGGGATCGCCATCGCGTGGCAGCCAACCGTTCGGCGCCTGCGTCCCGACCGCGAAGAGATCGAACGTGTCGTCGATCGGAACGAGCGGAAGGGCCTTGATCGGGCCGGCCGGCGGGCTGCCGCTGGCGGACCCGGGGCTCGCGCTGGGCGGCGGCGTGGCCGACCCGTCGGGGGCCGGGGTGAACAGGCTGTGGACGTAGCGGTGGAGCGTCGAGTCGTAGCCGACCACGAGGATCGCGGCCCCCGGGCCGGCGCCCTCCTTCGCCAGATGGGGCCCGCCGAGGTCGGGCTGGGCGACGCCGGCCGCCGCCGCGACGGGCTCGCCGATGCCCGCCTCGAACTCGAGGCGGCCCAGGCCCGATCGCTTCAGGACCCATTGCGAGCCGGCCGACTGCTGGGTCGCGACGATGTCGATCTCCGGCGTCGCGCCGCCACCGACGAGCACGGCCGACGAGGCATGGCGGTCCTCCGCCCGGCCGACGACCGCGGCGGCCCACTCGCCCGCCGCGGTCCGGCGGGCGACCACGAGCCGGGCCGCGGTGGGGCTGGTGGCAGACACCCGGACGTCTCCGGCGACGCTGACGAGGACGGAACCGTCGGCGACCGCGGCGACCGAGATCGGGTCGTCGAGGAGCGGCCGCCCGCTCGTCACCGTCTCCGCGGCGGACCAGGACTCGGGCGGGTCGCCGTCTGCCCGGGCGGCGAACGCGACGCTGCTCGCGGCCCGGGCGGTCCAGGCGATCCCGAGCCGGCCCGGCCCGAAGGCGACGAGCGCCGCGACGTCGTCGTCCGCGACCGTGGCACCGCTCGCCAGGGGCGCCGGCGCCGTCCAGACGACGTCATTCGCGGTGGAGTGGGCGACCTGGACGGCGCCGTCGCGGACGATCGCCAGCCACAGCCGGCCCGAGCCGTCGCGGGCAAGCGACATCGAGCGCACGCCGCGATCGGTGAGCCGGACGGGGAAGTCGGGGTCGGGCCGGAAGCCGCTGGCGGCATCGGGCGTGTAGCGCGTCAGCCGCACCGCGCTGTCGACCGAGCGGTCGCGGACGACGGTGGCGAGGTAGAGATGGCCGTCCGCCCAGACCGCGTCCGCGATCGCCCCGACCCGCTCGTCGAGGATCCGGCCGGTGTCCTGCCAGGCCGTGCCGTCCGCCGCGAGCCGGTAGAGCCGGGTCTGGCCGGTCGGCGGATCGAGGAGGGCGCCCCACCACCCGCCGTCGGCGAACCAGGTCGGGCTGTCGATCGTCGAGCCGAGCGGATCGGCAGTCCCCTCGGCGAGGGTCGCGTCGAGATGGGTCCGGCTCGTGGGCGGCGGCGCGAGCGCCGGTCCGCGGGAGGGCTCGGCGCTCGATGCGGCGGTCGTCGTCGGCGACGGTCGCGGCGATCGATCGACGCCGGCGAGGGCCAGGCTGACCGCGGCCACGACGATCGTCCCGAGGCCCACGACGGCGAGCGCTGCCAGCCGCCGTCGGCGGCGCGATCGGCCCGGACCGGTGCCCGTCGGCGTCATCGGAGGGCGGCCCGTATCATCGCGCCGTGGCCGGCATCGAGATCTCCATCGTCGTCGCCCTCGTCGTCGGCGGCCTCATCCTCGCGATCGTCCGCCGCGATCCGGACCACCCCGTCCCCGCCGCCCGAGCGACGGTCGGGATCGTCGCCGGCGCGGTCGGCTCCCTCGTGATCCTGACGAGCGTGACCGACCTGATCCCCGACTCGCTCGAGGCGGCGGTGATCCCGGCCGGGGTCGTGGCCGTCACGGCCGGTCTTCTGTTCGTCACGGTGCGGCACCTGGCGAGCTGAGGCCCGCGGTCGCGAGGCGGACGATCTCGTCGACCGCGACCGTCGACGCCCCGGCCCGGCCGGCCGCTCTCAGGACGACCTCGTGGTCGCCCGACCCGTCGAAGTGGATCGTCGCCAGGACCCGCCGGGCGGCGTAGGAGGCGGCGTGGAGGGAGACCGTCGCAACCGAGCGGCCGTCGACGATCACCTCGAGCTGGCCGCGGGTCGGACCGACCGGGCCGATGACGAGCAGATCCCCGGCCCGGCCCCGCCAGGTCGCGGTCGAGCCGGATCGATCCGTCGAGAGGGCGTGGCCGCCGCTGTAGCCGGAGCCGGCCGCCATCGCCCAGTCGCCGTCGAGCGAGAGCGAGGCAGGACCGGCGTCGATTCGCTCGGTCGTGACATCCGCGAGCTCGCGCCACGGACCGGCCTGCCCGCCGTCGGTGACGCGGCCGCGGTAGGCGACCGTCCCGGCCGGCCGGGCGTCGACCGTCGATCCGCTGTCCCGGCTGCTGTCGAGCAGGCGGTGCCACGAACCGCTCGACGACCAGTCGAGGCGCACGGCGTCGGCGGCGGTGGGAGCGGCCCACGAGATCCGGACCCGGACGTCGCCGGTGGCGGCCGTCTCGACGAGACGGGCGCCCAGGTCGGTCAGGACCGGGCCCGTCGGGCTGGGTGGTGGGCGGCGCGACCGAGGCGGACGCACCGGCGCTCGGCGTCGACGTCGGCGGCGGCGGGGGGAGCCGGCGGGCGCGCCGGATCCGCCGGCGACCCGAGGATCGATCGGGATCCCGTTCGTCAGGGTCGTCCAGCGCAGCGCCGAATGACCGCGATCGCCGTATGGCCGGGCGGCTGCCACGAACGGGACCCAGGCCGGGTCCTGCCAGTGGGCATAGGCGATCTCCCAGGCGGGCCCGGGTGCCGGAACCTCGGCGTTCTTCGCGTCGGGCCACTCCTGCGGGTGGTTCGAGAAGTAGGCCAGGCGGTCGAGGGCGGCCTTGAGGCTGCCGCCCTTCGCCCCGACCGTGTCCCAGAGGTCGATCCCGTGCGACTCCGCAATCCGCGCGACCGCCAGCTTGTACTGGAGCGCCTCCTGCGTGTACGAGATCCCGGCGGTGCCCCGGCGCGACTCCTCGGGGATCCGGCCGGACGCCTCGACGAGGTCCATCAGCGACCGCCACTTCGCGATCGCGGCGTCGAACTCGGACTCGTCGCCCAGGTAGGCGGCGATCGCCACCCGCAGGAACGTGCCGGCATCGCCCCAGTTGTTCGGCCGTTCCGAGGCGGCCGGCAGGATGACGGTCCCGAGCCAGGACTTGAGCGCCGCGATGTCGTCGGCCGTCCAGGTCGGCGAGCCGGCGATCAGGTCCGCGCCGAACGCGAACCCGGCGGCGGCCCGGCTGATCGACAGCGTGGTGTGGCAGCCACCGTTGTCCGGGCAGACATCGTCGGCCCACTTGACGCGACCGTCCCAGGCCCAAATCGTGGTGGCCGCCGCCGCCGCGAAGCGCTCGTCACCGCTCGCGACGTAGGCGAGGCCGAGTCCGTAGGCCCGCGAAGCGTCGCTGACCAGGACGTTGTCGTTGCCGACGACCACGAGCGGCTGGACCGGCTTCGGCGAGACCCGGACCGCGTCCTCCGCCCAGGCCATCAGGTCGTCGACCGCGGCGGCGACCGGGGCGATGCCGCGGGCGGCGTCGGCCGCGCGCCGGCGGAGCTCGCTGACGCTGACGAGGTAGCCGTCGATCGCGACCGGCTCGACCGTCGCGCTGGCCGAGGCGATCGGGCGGAGATCCGGGGCCGACCCGAGGACCGCGACGACGACGCCGGCGGCGATCGCGACGACGATCGCGACCGGCAGCACCCGGCGCCGCCCGAACGGCTGGGGCCGCGAGCCGGCCCGAACCGGTCGGGACCGGGCGGTCGTGCCCGGATCGCCCCTGGCGGGCTCGACGCCGACGCCCGGCTGAGCGTCGGCCGCGGCGAGGTCGACGTCGGCCTCCGACGGCGGCGAATCGGGCTCGGGGGCGAACGGATCGGGCGCGAGCGGATCGGGCGCCGTCGCGACCTCGGCTGCGTTCGCGGACACTGACGCGGGCCGGCTGGCCGACCGGCTGCGCGGCGGCTGGACCCGCCGTCCGAGGCTCGTGGCACGCCGGCTCACGGGGGTCTCCTCGGCCGCCGGAACCGCCTCCTCGCCGAGACCGGCGGCGGCGTCGTCGGGCCCGCCGGCTACGGTCGGGTCGTCGGGCGCGCCGGGATCGGACGTCATGACACCTCGCGGGAGATGGCCAAGGGGCCGGTATTGTAGCCTCCCCTCCCGACCCCTCCGACCCGATGAACGACGGAGACAGGCCCAATGGATCCCGAGTCGCGCTACGACACGGAGCGTCGCAAGTGGGACGCCCACGCCCACGCGACGCTCCCGAGCCTCGACGATCTGCCGGTGATCCCCGAGGGAACGACGCTCGCCAGCTACACCCGCGGCAAGATCCTCCTCGACGGCATGGGCCCGTTCCTCGGCGACCTCGACGGCCGCGAGGTGATCGAGTACGGCTGCGGCCTCGGCGAGTTGACGGTCGTCCTCGCCCGGAGCGGGGCCCGGGTGACCGCGGTCGACCTGTCACCCGAATCCGTCGAGTTCAGCCGGAAACGTGCCGAGCGGCAGGGCCTCGCCGACCGGATCCGCTTCGTCGTCGCGGCGGCCGAGACCCTGCCGTTCCCCGATGCGTCGTTCGATGTCGCGGTCGGCAAGGCCGTCCTCCATCATCTCGAGCCGGCTGCCGGCGCCGCCGAGCTCGCCCGGATCCTCCGGCCCGGTGGCCGGGCCGCCTTCTCCGAGCCGCTGGGGATGAACCCCCTGCTCGTGTTCGCCCGCGAGCACCTGCCCTATCCGGGCAAGCACGACCGCGGAGCGGATCGGCCGTTGACCGCCTCCGACGTCCGAGCGTGGCGGGCGCCGTTCGCGAGCCTCCAGATCCGGCCGGTCCAGCTCTTCAGCATGGTCGAGCGCGCGTTCGGCTTCCGGACGAAGCTGCGCCCCCTGCGGGCGCTCGATCGCGCCCTCCTCCGCCGCTGGCCGCGCCTCGGCCGCTTCTGCCGCTACGGGATCATGCTGTTCGAGAAGGCTCCGGCCGAACCCCCGTCAGGTCGTCTCGAGGCGGGCGAGCGCGGCGCGGGCGCGGCCGAGGAAGTGGCGCCCGAGCAGGCGGCGCTCGAGCCGGCGAAGGCCGCCGGCGCCCTCCAGACGAGTCAGTCGTGAGGACCACTTGTCGACGACGAGCAGGAACTCGTAGATCGCGATCGGCCGGCGCGGCAGGGCGCCGTCCCCCGCATACCCCGAGAGGAAGCGCTCCTCCAGGACCGCCAGCGGCCGGCGCAGCAGCCGGCCGCCGGTCAGCGCCATCTGCCGTCCCGAGTGGAGGGCCACGAGGAACGTCGCCAGATCCTCGTAGATCGGCGCCCGCCAGTGACCGAGCAGATCGATCGCGGTCAGCCGCCCGTCGGGCCCGACGATGAGGTTGCGCGGGGCGAAGTCGCCGTGGGTTCGCCGCACGGGGAGCGGATCGTGGAGGTCGGTGGCCGCCTCCAGCCCGCGATCGACGAGGCCGGCCAGCGCCGGATCGACGCCCCGGCCGAGGAGGAAGTCGCCGAACGCGCGGATCGCCGCGACGATGTCCGCGGCGTCGCCCTGGCGGACGGGCAGGTCCGGGTCGGGCGGGGCGTCGTGGAACAGCCGGAGCCAGACGCCCGCCGACTCCATCAGCGCTTCCGGCGCGACGTCGGTCCGTGGACCGCGTGACACGCGGGAGAGCGCCCGGGCCAGCGACGTCCCCTCGTGGGTCAGCATGACGACCGCCATGCCGTCCTCGACGACGCCGAGGGGATGGAGGACGTCGAAGCGATCCGTGCCGGCGGGTCCGAGCCGGGCCTCGACCGCCTGGAGGGCGCGGAGCTCCAGCGTCGCCCGGGTGCGCGGGTCCGCGACCGGGACGAGGCGGGGCCGGTCGCCGCTCGCCGGCGCCGGGGCCGGCCGGTTCGGCGTGGCCTTGACGAAGAGCCGGTATCGGACCGGGTCGCCGACGCGGAGGCGCAAGATCAGCGACGTCCGCCGGCGGCGCTCGCTGCTGACGACCACCGGGCCATGGACGTCGGCATCCGGCAGCCAGGCCGGCAGGTCGCGTTCGATGTCGGCCACGATCCGGGCCACGCGGTCGTCCACCGTTCCGACTCTAGCAGCCGACCTGGCTGCCCTCGACCCGAGTCGCGCGACGCGGACGCACGGTGAGGATCCCGGTCTCGTGGCCGGCGCCCACCCCGGACGACCGCGGTCGTGAGCGACGTGCCGGCCGGGCCGGGTCCCGCGGGGCCCGGTCGCCCCGTGCCGCCCCAGCCCGCCGCCGAGACGGGCGTTGCCGTCAATCCGGCGACGGCCGAGGCCGCGGCGCTGGCCGACGAGGCCCGCCACTTTCGCGGCTCGACCCTGCTCGTCCTGGGGCGCTTCGTCGGGCTCGGTCTCGACTTCGTCACCCAGGTCCTGATCGTCCGGGCCCTCGCCCGGACCGACTACGGAGCCTTCGCGTTCGCCCTCTCCGTCAGCTCGCTGGCCGCGACCGTCGGCCTGCTGGGCCTCGACAAGACGATCTCGCGCTTCGTCCCGATCTACGAGCAGACCGGCGATCAGCGCCGGCTCGCGGGGTCGCTCGTCGTGGCCGTCAGCACGGTCGCGTTCCTCGGCGTGGCGATGCTCATCGCGATGATTGGCCTCTCGTCGGCGCTCGGGGCGGAGCTCGTCGAGAACGAGCTCGCCCGCCGGCTCCTGCTGATCCTGTTCCTCCTCGCCCCGATCAGCGCCCTCGACTCGATCCTCCTGTCGTGCTTCGCGATCTTCGGCAGCGCCCGGTCGATCGCCCTCCGCCGGCACATCGTCGGGCCGCTCCTCCAGCTCGGGGCCGTCGTCCTCGTCCTGGTCGCCGGCCAGCCGCCCGAGGCCCTCGCGATCGGCTTCGTGCTCGCCGGCGGCCTCGGCGTCGGCCTGTTCGCGGTGCGGCTGCTCCAACTCCTCCGGGACCGCGGCATCCTCCAGCGGATCCGGCGACGGGACATCATCCTGCCGGCCGGCGCCTTGTTCCGGTTCAGCCTGCCGCTTCTCTCCTCCGACGTCGTGTTCCTGCTCCGGACGTCGGCGGTCGTGATCCTCCTCCAGTACCTGGCGAACTCGTCGGAGGTCGCCGCCTACGGGGCGGTCCTGCCGTTGGCGAAGCAGAACCTCCTCGTCTACCAGAGCTTCTCGTTCCTGTTCGTGCCGGCCGCGGCGCGCTTCTTCGCCCGCAACGAGGGCGAGCGGCTCCACGACCTCTACTGGCGGACGTCGGCCTGGATCGGGATCGCGACCTTCCCGGCGTTCGCCCTGACCCTGTCGCTGGCCGAGCCGTTGACGACCCTCCTCTTCGGCCCGCGCTACGCCGACGCCGGGGTCGTCCTGGGAATCCTCGCGGTCGGCCATTACGTCAACGCGGCGCTCGGCTTCAACGCCCTCACCCTCCGCGTCCAGGGAACGGTCCGCCTGATCGTGGCGGTCGACATCGTGAGCGCCGTCCTCAACATCGCCCTGAGCGTCGTCCTGATCGGAGCGTATGGCGCGCTCGGCGCGGCGATCGCCACGACCGTGACCCTGGTCATCCAGAACCTCCTCTACCAGGCCGGCCTCGTCCGCGGCCCGATCGGCTGGCCGGAGCGGCGGATCCTCGGGATCTACCTGCAGCTCGGGCTCGTCGCCGGGCTGCTCCTGCTCATCCAGGACCTGCTCGAGCCGCCCTTCGCCGTCGGGCTGGTCCTGGCCGGGATCGCCTCGATCATCGTCCTGGGCCTCAACCGCTCGACCCTGCGCCTCGACGTGTACTTCCCCGAGCTGCGGCGGATCCCGGTCCTGGCGCGGCTCCTCCGATCGGGCGGCGATGGCTGACGCGACCGATCCCGCACGGACGCCGAGCGACGCGGGCCTCGAGCCGGGCGACGCGGGCCTCGAGCCGGGCGACGCGGGCCTCGAGCCGGCCGCCGTTGCCCGCGAGGGCGAGCCGCCCGGCGCCGCGATCGTCGACCTCGACCTGCGCGGGCGGGCCCTGGTCCGGCTCGTCGATGCCGGCCCGGGCGATCTGCGGGCGGTCCGCCGCCAGCTCGGGCCGCTCCCGGTCCTCGGCGGCGACGGCGGGCCGGAGGCGACCCCGCCGGCGGTGGCTGCGCGCGGACGCGAGCCGGACGTCACGATCCGGTTCGTCGACCGGCTGGCCGCGGAGGGCGCCGTCCGCCGGGTCGGGACCGACGCCCGGGCGATCGGCGACACCTTCGTCCTGACCCGCGGCCGGCGCCAGAGCGACGTCCGCGTCGCGGTCCCGGTCGACACCCTCGGCTCGGCGCCGGCGTCGCTCGTCGCCGAGACGGGCGGCCGGGCGATCCCCCTCCTCCTGCCGATCCTCGCCGCGTCCCTCCTGGCTCGCGGCGTCGCGGTGGCCCACGCGAGCGCCTTCCTCCTCGACGGACGAGGGGTCCTCGTCAGCGGCTGGGCGAAGGGCGGCAAGTCCGAGACGCTGCTCGCGTTCCTGTCAAACGGCGCGCGGTACGTCGGCGACGAGTGGATCTTCGTCGACCCCGACGGCCCGGCGATGTTCGGCCCGCCGGAGCCGATCCGGCTGTGGGACTGGCAGCTGGCGATGGTGCCGTCGATCGGGCGGCGGGTCGGCCGCGACGACCGGCTGCGGCTCGCCGCCACGGGCGGCCTCGCCCGGTTCCTCGGCGGCGTCGGCCGCGCGCCGGGACTCGGACGGACCGCGCCCGGCGAGGCCGCCCGGCGGGCCGGGGCCGTGGTCGATCGGCAGCGTTCGCGGCAGTTCCCCGTGGAGGAGCTCTTCGGGCCGGACTCCGTCCACCCGGCGGCCGCCGCCGTCGACCGCGTCGTCCTCATCACGGGCTCCGACCGCGACGCGATCCGGCGCGACGTGGACCCGGCCGAGGCGGCCGCCCGGATCGCCGCGACGACCGCCCACGAGCTGCTCGACCTCGAGGCACTCCGGCTGGCGTTCCGGCACGCCTTCCCCGACCGCCCTGCCGCGGGCCTCGAGGGCCTCGAGGGCCGGCTCGGCGCGATCCTCGGCCCGGCGTTCGCCAGGGCCGGGATCCTCGATGTCCGGCACGCCCACCCACCCGACATCCCGGGCCTGTATCGCCTGATCGCGCCGGCCCTGGAGTGAGCGCGTCAGCCGCAGCGATCGTCGCCGCCAGGTCAACGAGGACCGGTCATCATCTAGCGCCGGGCGCCCGCCGACGGTGCGCTCGAACACCGAATTCCCTGCTGTGACCGCACCGGACCGCACCACCGCCCGGAGGAGGTCCGGCCCCGACCGGCCGTTCGTCCCATACACTGCGGACTCGTCCAGCCCGGCGGTCGCCGGTGCGCGAGCGCGGGGAGTCCCAACGAGCGAATGAGCCAGCCTGATCGTCGCCCGGTCAACCGGCCGCCCAGCATCGCCCTGATCGGTCCCGACGGGAGCGGCAAATCGACGGTCGCCCGCCGGGTCGCCGAGGCGCTGCCGTTCGCCGCGCGCTACCTGTACATGGGCGTCAACCTGGAGTCGAGCACGGAGATGCTCCCGACGACGCGGCTGATCCTGGCCGCGAAACAGCATGACGGCCGCCGGCCGGACATGACGGCCCGGGTGAAGGTCGCGCCCGACGGGCGATCGGGCGTCCGGGCGACGGCCCGCAGCGTGGTCCGGATCGGCGCCTGGATCGCCGAGGAGTGGTACCGGGCGTTCCTCGCCTGGCGAGCCCGGCGACGCGGCGAGGTGGTCGTCTTCGACCGCCACTTCTTCTGCGACTACTACGCCGCGGACGTCCGACCGGCGGACGGCCCGCGTCGGGCGCTCGCCTCGCGGATCCACGGAGCCGTGCTCCGGCGCTACCCGAAGCCCGGCCTGACCCTCCTCCTCGATGCGCCAGCCGCCGTTCTCTTCGGTCGCAAGCAGGAAGGCACCCTCGAGTCGGTCGAGCAGCGGCGGGCCGACTACCGCGACCTCGCCGCCGTCCTTCCGGCGTTCGCGATCGTCGACGTCGACCGGCCGGTCGACGACGTCGTCAGCGACATCGTCGAGCGGATCCGGGCCTTCGTGGCCGGTTCGCCCGTCATCTCGAATCCGGTCGCGATCGCGCCCGATGGGGCGGTTGCGTCGCGCCCGACGGCTGGCGCCGACGACGCGGACCCTCCCGCGCTCGAGGGCGCCGCGTCCAGCGAAGAGGCATCCAGGGAAGGCACGGGCGACGTTGCCGGCCCGACCGCCGGCGCCGCGCCGAGCCTGGCCCCCGCGTCCGCGCCGAGCCTCGGCGGGAGCGCCGGATGAGGCTCCTCGTCGCCAGCCCGATCCACGAGGCCGCCCTCGGCGCGCTCCAGGCCGAGCACGACGTCCGCCTGGCGATCGGCGCCCCGGAGGCCGAGCTGGCCGCCGCCGCGGCCGACCGCGAGGCGATCATCTTCCGAAGCGGGGTCACGCTCGGCGCCGAGGCCCTCGGCGCGCCGGACCTGCGGCTCCTCGTCCGGGCGGGCTCGGGCCTCGACAACCTCGATCTCGAGCTCGTCAAGCAGCGGGGGATCGAGCTCCACCGGATCCCCGGGCCCGGCGCCCAGGCCGTCGCCGAGCTGACGTTCGGGCTGATGCTCGGGCTGGCCCGCGGCATCGTTCAGGCCGACCGCCAGCTGCGGGCGGGCCACTGGATCAAGTCCGAGCTCGTCGGCTACAACCTCCGGGGCAAGCGCCTCGGGATCGTCGGCCTCGGCTCGATCGGGACGCGGGTCGCCCAGCTCGGTCTCGCCTGGGGGATGCGCCCGCTCGGCTGCGTCGACCGTCCGAGCGACGAGCGGCGGGCGAGCTTCGCGGCGCAGGGCATCGACCTCGTCGACTTCGACCGGGTGCTTGCGGAGGGCGACTTCGTCTCGATCCACGTCCCGCTCGGGTCGGCGACCCGCAACCTGTTCGGGGCGGCCGAGCTCGCCAAGATGAAGCCGGGGGCGTACCTGGTGAACATCGCCCGCGGCGGCGTCGTGGACGAGGCGGCGCTCCACGAGGCGCTCGTCCCGCGCGGCCACCTCCGCGGCGCCGCGCTCGACGTCCACATCGCCGAGGGCGAGGGCAAGGTCTCGCCCCTGGCCGACCTGCCCAACGTCATCCTGACCCCGCACATCGGCGCCCAGACGATCGACGCCCAGGAGGAGATCGGCCGGGAGATCGTCGCCATCATCCGCCGCTTCAGCGGCAGCGCAGAGGATTCGTCGAACATGAACTCCGCAGGAGCCGCCTCATGAACCGGGCCACCGACAAGCGCCGTCGCCTGCGCGACGGCCTGGCCGGCGATCGCGCCGTCGTCGCGGTCGGCGCCCACGACGCGATGACCGCCAAGCTGATCGGAAACTACGGCTTCGACGCCGTCTGGGTGAGCGGCCTGGGCGTGGCCACGATGGCCCATGCCCTCCCGGACGTGAACCTGACGACGTTCTCGGAGGCCCTTGCCGCCGCCCAGCGGATCGACGCGGCGACCGACCTGCCCGTGATCGCCGACTGCGACAACGGCTTCGGCGGCCTCGGCAACGTCGTCCGGACCCTCGTCGAGTACGAGCGGGCCGGCATCTCGGCAATCAGCATCGAGGACAACCTCTTCCCGAAGCGGAACAGCCTCCTCGGCGCCGACACCCGGCGCGAGCTGCTGCCGATGAAGGAGCAGGCGCGCCGCCTCGCCGCCGCCAAGCGGGCCCAGTACGGCGACGACTTCGTCCTGATCGCCCGGGTCGAGAGCCTGATCGCCGGCCACGGCGTCGAGGACGCCTGCGCCCGCGCCGACGCCTACGTCGACGCCGGGGTCGACGCGATCCTGATCCACTCGCGGGACAAGACCCTCCAGGAGATCGACGGCTTCCTGGGCTCCTGGAAGGGCCTCGGCAAGACGCCGCTCGTCTGCGTCCCGACCCTCTTCCCGACCTTCACCGCGGAGGAGCTCCACGCCCGCGGCTTCAACCTGGTGATCCTGGCGAACCAGCCGATGCGGGCCGCGGTCGGCGCGATGGAGCGGACGCTCGAGGGCCTGGCTCGGGCCGGACGCGCCGCCGACGTCGAAGCCGACATCGTGCCCGTCGACCACATCTTCGAGCTCGTCGACACGAAGGGCGCGATCGCCCTGGAGGACGAGGGAGCGGGTTGACCGCGACCTTGCCCGCGGCGCGCGGCGGCGCGCGGATCCCGCTCCGGGACGGCGACCGGCCGCCCGCGATCGTCGTCGGGCTCGACTGCATCACCGGCCTCCAGACGGCGCGCCTCCTCGACGATCGCGGCATCCCGATCGTCGGGCTCGTCGCCGATCGTGGCCACTTCTGCGCCAGGACCCGGGTCCCGCGGGCGATCGTCCAGGCGGAGCTGAGGGGCGACGCGCTCGTCGCCGCCCTCGACCGCCTCGCCGAGCGGCTGCCGGGCCCGGCGGTCCTCGTCCCCTGCACCGACGCCGCGGTCCTGGCGATCGCCGGCGCGGCCGAGCATCTCGCCGGCCCGTACCGCTTCGTCCTGCCCTCGCTCGACGTCACGACCCGGCTCATGGACAAGGTGCCGTTCGCCGAGCACGCCCTCGAGCACGGCCTGCCGATCCCGCCGACGATGATCCTCCGCTCGGCCGCGGACGCCGACCGGGCGGCCCGCGAGCTGCCGCTCCCGGCGGTCGTCAAGCCAGGCCTGAAGTCCCCCGCCTGGACGGCGGCAATGCACGTCAAGGCCGTCCTCGTCCGGACCCCGGACGAGCTGCGGGAGACGTGGGCGCGGGCATCGGCGGCCTGCGACACGGTGATCGCCCAGTCATGGATCGCCGGCGGCGAGGACAGTCTCTTCTCGGTCAACAGCTACCACGACGCGAGGGGCACGCCGCGGGTCACCTTCGTCGCCCGCAAGCTTCGCCAGTGGCCGGTGGACACGGGCACGAGCAGCCTCGGCGAGGAGGTCCGCAACGACGAGGTCCGAGACATCGCCCTGCGCCTGTTCGCGTCCGTCCCGTACCGCGGCCTCGGCTACGTCGAGATCAAGCGCGACGCGGACTCCGGACGGCACCTGATCATCGAGCCGAACATCGGCCGCCCGACGGGTCGCTCGGCAATCGCCGAGCGGGGCGGCGTCGAGCTGCTCCTCAGCGCCTACCGCGACGCGCTCGGCGAGGAGCTCCCGGCCGCGACGCAGCAGACGTACCGCGGCGTCAAGTGGATCTACTGGCGCCACGACCTCCAGTCGGCCCTCGTCCACGCCCGGCGCGGCGACCTGACCGCGGCCGCGTGGCTGCGCTCCGTCCGCGGCGCGCGGATCGAGGCGGTCGGCTCGCGGCGGGACCCGGGGCCGTTTGTCGCCGACGTCGTCGGCACGGCCGCGACGGTCGTCCGGGCGATCGGCAGCCGGCTGGCCCGCCCGCTGACGAGCCGGCGGGCGGCCTGACCCGTGCGCGGCTCGTCGATCATCCGGTCGGTCGCGGCCCTCGGGCCCGCGGAGGGCCTCGCCCGCGCCATCGCCCGGGTCGCGCCCCGCCGCCGCGACGTGCTGGCCGTCCTGACGTTCCACCGGGTCGCCCCGTCGGCCGGCGCGGTGCCCGGCCTGCTGAGCGCCACCCCGGAGCAGTTCGGGCGGCTCCTCGACGTGCTCGGGCGGGCGTTCCGGGTCATCTCCCTCCACGAGGTCCTCGAGCGCCAGGCCGGCGGAGCCCGGCTCCCCGCGAGGTCGCTCCTCCTGACCTTCGACGACGCCTACCGCGACACGGGCGAGGGGGCCTGGCCGCTGCTGGTCGAGCGCGGCCTGCCGGCGGCCCTCTTCGTGCCGACCGCATTCCCGGACAACCCGGAGGCGGCGTTCTGGTGGGAGCGGGCGTGGGCGGCGTTCGCGGCGAGCGATCGGCCGGGCGTGACGATCGACGGCCGGACCTGGCCCCTCGCCGGCACGAAGGAGCGGGTCACCGCCTATCGGGCCGCGCGGACGTGGCTGAAGTCGATCCCGCATCCGAAGGTCGAGGATGAGGTGGCCGAGCTCGAGGCAGCGCTCGGCTTCCCGCCGCGGCCGCGGCCCGAGCCGACCGGCCGCAGCCTCGACTGGGACGGCCTGCGCGCCCTCGAGGCCGCCGGCCTCGCCCTCGGCTCGCACACCCGGACGCACCCGCTCCTGACCCGGGTCGACGACCGGACGCTGGCCGACGAGATCGGCGGCGGGGTCGACGACCTCGCCCGCGAGACCGGCTCGCGCCTCGCCGCGTTCGCCTATCCGTCGGGCGCGGTCCGCGAGGCGGCCGTCGCGGCCCTCCGCGATTCCGGCATCCGCGTGGCGTTCACGACGGAGCGGGGCGTGAACGACCTGCGCGACGGCCGCTGGCTCCAGCTCCGCCGGATCAACGTCGGGCTGGCGACGCCGCCGTCGCTGATCCTCGCCCAGGCGGTTCGATGAGGGCCGCGACCTGCCGTGAGCTGTCGCCGCCGGACGCCCGGCCGGGACGCGGCGGGGTGCTCCCGAGGCGCGGTGATAGGCTGCGCGGACTCACCGGTCGGTCATCGTCCCGATCAGGACGCCGGCATCCGTCGATGAACAGGGGTTGAGCGTGGAGCTGTCCGGATATCTGGCGGTCGCCAAGCGCTGGTGGTGGACCCTGATCGTGTCCGCCTGGATCGCCGGGCTGGCGGGGTACATCGTGGCCTCGGGCCTGCCACCGACGTACGAGTCCCAGGTCAAGGTCCTCGTCGGCCCGATCAACACCGACACCGACACGCTCCGGGCAAGCGGCCTTCTCGTCCAGACTTATGCCCAGGTCGTCCTGACCGATTCGGTCCTCACCTCGGCGGTCAAGGAGCTCGGGCTCGACATGTCCGCGGACGACCTCCGCTCGGCGACCCGGGCGACGGCCAACGACGTGACCCGGATCCTCACGATCCGGGTCCAGTCGACCGAGCCGAAACGCGCGGCCGATCTCGCCAACACCCTCGCCACCGAGCTCGAGCAGCTCACCTCGAACGGCCTGAGCCAGCCGGCCGGGCTGATCCAGATCGTCGAGTTCGCCAAGCCCTCGAGCGACCCCGTCGCCCCCCAGGTCTCGCTGATCGCCGTCCTCGCGGCCCTCGCCGGGATCGTCGCCGCGGTGGTCATCGTCCTCCTCCTGGAGTACTTCGGCAGCACGATCCGGACCAGTGACGAGCTCGCCGGGCTGGCCGGCGCCCCGGCCCTCGGCGGGGTCGGCGTCCCGCCCGGCAACCGGCCCCAGCTCGACGATCTGGTCGTCGACGCCGCGCCCGATTCGCGGGCCGCATCGGCCTACCGGCTGGCCGCGGCCAAGGTCGCGTTTGCCGGCGAGGGCCGCCAGCGGCGGACCTTCGTCGTCACCGACGTCGACTGGGAGGGCCAGGCGGCCGTCGTCGCCGCCAACCTCGCGGCCGCCCTCGGGCGCCTCGGCCGCTCGGTCGTCCTGATCGACGGCGGCGGTCGCGAGGGGTCGCTCACCGTGCTCCACGGGCTGGCCGACGAGCCCGGCCTCGGCGAGATCCTCGCCGGCGAGCTCCGGCCGATCCTCGACGCCGGCGCCGAGCCCGGCGTCCGGGTCATCGGCGGCGGCCGCCACCGCCTCGACGTCGTCGATCCGGTCCGGGTCCGGGAGCTCCTCGACGAGATGCTGGCGGCGGACCTGACCGTCGTCGTCGCGGTTCCGCCGATCAAGGACGCGCCCCAGGCGCTGACCTTCGCCCGCGCCGTCGACGGCGTGATCGTCGTCGCCCGTCGCGACCGGGCTCACCGCGAGGACGTCCAGTTCGCCAGCGAGTCGATCCGCCTGGTCGGCGCGACGATCCTCGGCGTCCTCGTCGCCGAGAAGGGCGGGCTGTTCGCCCGGACCCGCGTCGTCGACCGGCTCCGGGCCCGGCCGGTCGCCCGCCCGATCGACCTGGCCCAGCCGGACCCGGCCGGCAGCTCGTCTCGCCCGGCGACACGCCGGACGGCGGCCGACGGGTCGGCCTCGTCCGGCCGATCGCGCCGCGGCCGGCCACCCACGGCGCGACCGGCCACCGATCCGGCCGCCGGCCGGCTGCCGTCCGACTGACGCCCGTGCGGGTCCTCGTCACGGGCGGCGCCGGGTACATCGGCTCGCACACGGTCCGGCTGCTGCTCCGCGAAGGCCACGAGCCGGTCGTCCTCGACACGCTGGAGCACGGCCACCGCGAGGCCATCGGCCGGGCGCCCCTCGTCGTCGGGTCGATCGCCGATCGGCCGCTCGTCCGGACGCTCCTCGGCGAGCACGCGATCGAGGCGGTCGTCCACTTCGCGGCGTTGAAGGCCGCCGGCGAGTCGATGGTCCAGCCGGCGCGCTATCTCGACCGCAACGTCGGCGATACCCTGGCCCTCCTCGCCGAGGTCGACCGGGCCGGCGTCCCGTCGTTCGTCTACTCGTCGAGCGCGGCCGTCTACGGCGAGCCGGACCGCTCGCCGGTCGCCGAGGACGCCGCCACGCGGCCGACGAACCCGTACGGCGAGAGCAAGCTCCTCGTCGAGCGGGCCCTCCCCTGGTACGAGGCGACCGGCCTCCGCCACGTGAGCCTCCGCTACTTCAACGCGGCCGGGGCCGAGCCCGACGGCTCGCACGGCGAGGACGCGACCGACGCGACGAACCTCGTCCCCCTCGTCGTCCGGGCCGTGGTCTCCGGTGGGCCGCCGCTGACGATCTTCGGGACCGATTACGCGACCGCCGACGGGACCGCGATCCGGGACTACGTCCACGTCGCCGATCTCGCGGTCGCCCACGTCCGGGCGCTCGAGCATCTGGCCGGCGGGGGCGGCTCGCTCACCCTCAACCTCGGGACGGGCCGCGGCTCCTCGGTCCGCGAGGTGATCGCGGCGGTGGAGCGGGCGGCCGGGAAGCCGGTGCCGGTGGTCGAGGCCGGCCGGCGGCCGGGCGACCCGGCGGCGATCTGGGCCGACGCCGGGCGGGCGGGGGCGCTCCTCGGCTGGCAGGCCCGGTCGGATCTCGACGACATCGCCCGGTCGGCCGTCCGCTGGCAGACGTCCCACCCGAACGGCTACGCGGCGGAGTCCAGGGCGGCCGACACGGCGACGGCCGTCGACACCGCGACGGCCGACGCGGCGGCGGTCGATGGGGCCTGACCCGGCGTCGGTCGCGCCGGCCGCCGATCGGGCCGCGGCCTCGCCGATCCGCGTCGCCTACGTGATGTCTCGGTTCCCGAAGCTCACCGAGACGTTCGTCCTCGACGAGATGATCGCGGTCGAGCGGCACGGCGCGGCCGTGGAGCTCTTCCCGCTCCTGCGGGAGCGGACCGACCGGGTCCACGCCGAGGCCGTCCCGTGGATCCCGCGGGCCTACTACCTGCCGTTCCTGTCGCCGGCGATCCTGGCGTCCAACGTCGCGTTGCTCGTCCGGCGCCCGCGCCGCTATCTCGGCGCGCTCGGGGCGATGCTCGCCGGGACCGCCCGCAGCTGGAACTTCCTCCTCGGCGGGATCGGGATCTTCCCCAAGGTCGCCCACATGGCGCGGCGGATGGAGGTCCTCGGCGTCCGCCACGTCCACTGCCACTTCGCCAACCATCCGGCGCTGGCCGGCTTCCTCGTCCACCGCCTGACGGGCATCCCGTACAGCTTCACCGCCCACGGGTCCGACCTGAACGTCGATCGGACGATGCTGCCGCAGAAGGTCCGCGAAGCCGCCTTCGTCGTCACGATCTCGGAGACCAACCGCAGGCTGATCGAGCAGACGTGCGGCGGGCCGGTCGCCAACCTGGTGGTCGTGCACGTCGGGATCGACGGCCGGCGCTTCGTCCCGACGGACCGGGCGGCGCCTCCCGAGGGCGACCGGGGCGGGCCTGACGGCGAGCCGGCCCGGATCCTCTGCATCGGCACCCTCCACGAGGTCAAGGGCCAGCGCCACCTGATCGCCGCCGCCCGGATCCTCGCCGCCCGCGGCACGCCCTTCGTCCTCTCGTTCGTCGGCGACGGCCCGGACCGGGCCGAGCTCGAGGCCCTCGCCGCTTCCGTTCCCGCGGCCGGCCGCGTCGAGTTCCTGGGCCAGCAGACCCGCGACCGAATCGTCGAGCTCCTCGGAACCGCCGACCTGCTCGTCGCGCCGAGCGTCCCGACCGCGGAGGGGAAGCGCGAGGGCATCCCGGTCGTCCTGATCGAGGCGATGGCGAGCGGCGTCGCCGTCGTCGCCAGCCACCTCTCGGGCATCCCCGAGCTGGTCGAGGACGGGGTGACGGGGCTGACGGTCCCGCCGGGCGACGAGGCGGGGCTCGCCGCCGCGATCGGCGGGCTCCTCGCCGATCCGGGCCGTCGCGCGGAGCTGGCCGCCGCCGGGCGGCGGAAGGTCGAGACGGACTTCGACCTGGACACGAACGCGGCCCGTCTCGTCGGGATGTTCCGGGGTGCCGCGTCGTGATCGCCCGGCTCGGCTTCTGGGGCGCCGCCCTCGTCATCGCCTTCACCTACGTCGGCGCGCCGCTCCTGATCCTCGTCCGGGCCGTGCTCCGGCCGCGGCCCGTTGGCGCGGCCCCGATCGAGCCGACCGTCGCGGTCGTGATCGCGGCGCGCAACGAGGCCGGCCGGATCGGCGCCCGCATCGACAACCTCGCCGCCCTCGACTACCCGATCGACCGGCTCAGCGTCGTCGTCGCCTCGGACGGATCGGAGGATCGCACCGTGGAGATCGCCCGGGCGCGGGCGGCGGCGAACCCTGGCCACGCCATCGAGATCCTCGAGCTCGGACGGGTCGGCAAGGCCGACGCCCTGAACGCCGCCGTCGCCCGGGCGACCGCGGAGATCGTCGTCTTCAGCGACGCCAACACCGCCTTCGCCCCGGACGCGATCCGGCGGATCGTGGCGCCGTTCGCCGATCCGGAGGTCGGCGGGGTCGCCGGCAATCAGGTCTACCTGCCGGCCGGGTCCCACCGCGAGGACAGCCACGGCGAGCGCGGCTACTGGGACCTCGACCGGGTCCTGAAACGGGCCGAGAGCTCGGCCGGCAGCACGATCTCGGCGACCGGGGCGATCTATGCCCTCCGCCGCGAGCTCGTGCCCACGGTGATCGCCGGGGTGACCGACGACTTCTACGTCTCGACCGCGGTCGTCGCCGCCGGGCGCCGCCTCGTCTTCGCGCCGGACGCGATCGCCTGGGAGCCGCCGGCGGCCGGCGCCCGCCTCGAGTACGGCCGGAAGGCCCGGATCATGACCCGCGGCCTGCGGGGGGTCGCCGTCCGGCGCGCCCTGCTGGACCCGCGGCGGCACGGGTTCTACAGCCTCCAGCTGCTCTGGCACAAGGTCCTCCGGCGGCTGATGGTCGTGCCGCTCGCCGTCATCGCCCTGACGAGCCTCGGCCTGGTCCGGGGCGGCGCGATCTACCGCCTCGTCGTCCTCGGCCAGCTCGGCGGGTACCTCCTCGCGGCGGTCGGCCTCCTGGCGCCGCGGAGCCGGCTCGGTCGGAGCCGGCCGGCGGCGCTCGCGGCGTTCTTCGCGATGGTCAACCTGGCCTCGCTCGAGGCCCTCTGGAACCTCGTCACGAACCGCCGGATCGACCGCTGGGAGCCGCGCCGCGCGGAGCCGGCCGACTCGGACGCCGCCGCCGACGCCGACGCTCCCGCTCCGGACGACGGCCCCGCAGCGGGTGACCCGGCCGGCGCGGACGCACGCCCGGAGACGGGCCGATGACCGCGTTCGACGAGCCGGCCGCGCTGCCCCGGCCGCTCATCCCGGCCACGACCCGCTCCGGGCCGCTCTGGCGGGCGCTCGGGGGGACGCTCGGCCTCGTCGCGTTCGCGATCGTCATCGGCGCGGTCGGCGCGAACCAGCCGGTCGTCGCCCTCGGCGCCGCGATCGCCGGCCTCGCCGCGACCGTCGTCGCGATCCGCCCGGACGCCGCGGCGATCGTCGTCGTCGGCCTGATCTACAGCAACGCGCCGGTCGTCATGGTCACGTTCCACGACCTGCCCGTCGCCCTCGCGGCCGCCGTCCCGGCCGTCCTCGCCGCGCCCCTCGCCTACGACCTGCTCGTCCGCCGCCAGCCGGTCGTGGTCACGCCCGCCTTCCCGTGGATCGTCGCCTACTTCGTCGTCGAGATCGTCGCCACGATCGCCGCCCGGGACATCATCGGGGCGACCGACTCGCTCCAGACGATCGCGATCGAGGGGGTCGCGCTCTACCTGCTCCTGACGAACACGATCCGGACCGCGGAGGTCCTCCGGGCGATCGTCTGGACGCTCCTCGTCGTCGGGGCCGTGATCGCCGCGATCTCGGTCTACCAGTACCTGACCGGCACGTTCGGGAACAACTACTTCGGCTTCGCCCAGACCGAGGCGAGCGCCACGGGGCTGACCGCGACCGGGGTCGAGCGCCTGGCCGGCCCGATCGGCGAGAAGAACCGCTACGCCCAGGTCATGCTGATGCTCGTCCCGATCGGGTTCATGACGTTCGTCGCCGAGCGGCGGCTGGTCCTTCGGATCGCCGCCCTCGGGTCGGCCGCCCTGACCACGATGGCGATGGCGCTCACGTTCTCGCGCGGCGCGGCCGTGGCCGCCGGGGTCGTGCTCCTGGCGATGGTCGTCCTCCGTTACATCCGGGTCCGCTACCTGGTCGCCGCCGTCGGCATCGCGGCGATCGTCCTCGTCGCGATCCCGCAGTACGCCGACCGCGTCCTCAGCCTCGGCACGGTCGCCTCGCTGTTCTCCGATGAGGCCGTCGGCTCCGGCGCCGACAACTCGCTCCTCAGCCGGGCGACCGAGAACCTGACCGCCATCAACGTGTTCGCCGACCACCCGATCGTCGGCGTCGGGCCGGGCCAGTTCTCCGAGTACTACCGCCAGTACTCCGACCAGATCGGACTGAGCGTCCGAGCCCAGGACCGCGAGGCCCACAACCTCTACCTCGGTCTCGCCGCGGAGGCGGGAACCCTCGGGCTGGGGGCGTTCCTCGTGGCGGTCGTCGTCACCCTCGTCGGCCTCGCCCGGGCGCGACGGGCGGCCCTCGCGACGCGGCCGGACCTCGCGGCGCTCGCGTCCGGCTTCCTGCTCGCGATCCTCGCCTACCTCGCGAGCGGCGTCTTCCTCCACCTCTCGTACGCCCGCTATTACTGGCTGATGCTGGCCCTCGGCGGCGTTGCCGCGCGGATCGTCCGGGCGGCTGTCGAGGAGCGCGTCGCGGCACCGGCGGCGGCCGAGGCGCCGGCGGCGGTTGAGGCGGCAACCGGCGAACGGGCTCCCGAGCCCATCGAGGAGCCGCGCCGGCCCGGCCCCCGGCGGAGAGCGCCGGCACAGCCGGCCTGAGCCGGCGGTCGCCGGCCGGATCACCGGCAACCGTCAGAAGGAATCGGATGGACCGGCTCAGGCGAGCCGGTCCATCGTCGGTTGCGAGGGTCGAGTCGACCCGTCCTCAGTCGATCACTTGTAGTAGCCGAACACGTCGTAGACGAGGTCGGTCTTGCCGGTCCCGGACGAGACCCGGTACGTCGCGCTGAGCTTCCCGCCGCTCCCGAGCTTGACGGTCATCCCGTTGGCCCGGATGTCCTTGAGCGGGAAGTTTAGGTTCGACGTGCTGGGGGTCGCGGTGGCGACCGGGGTCACGGCGATGAAGCCGGCCTTGGTCTGGTTGACGACGGTCACATTGCCGATGACCGAGACCGCCGCCGGGTCGATCCCGACGAGCCCGCCGACCTGCCACGTCCGCGGCACCGCCGAGGTGAACTGGCCGGTGAGGCCGGTCCCGCCGCTGCGGGTGTCGAGGACGCGGGCCGGGCTGACCGCGACGAAGCGGGCGCCGGTCGCGTCGGCGGTGAAGTAGCCGGTGATGTCGAAGACCAGGTTCGTCGTGCCGCCCTTCGCCTTGAACACGGCGCTGAGCGTGCCGCCCGCCCCGAGCTTGACGGTCACGTTGTTCGCTCGGATGTCGCCGAGCGGGAAGTTCAGCGTCGACGTGCTGCCGAGCGCGCCGGCGTCCGGCCCGAGCGACATGAAGCCGGCCTGCGTCTGGCCGACCACCGTCAGGTTGCCGGTCACCGCGGTCGCGTTCGCCGGGATGTCGACCGCCGTGACGTCGGGGCGGTTCGTCACGTTGAACGTCCGGGCGATGTTCGCCTTGAACGTCCCGCTGAGCCCGTTGCCGCTCCGGCTGTCGAGGAAGCGGGTCGGGGCCACGTCGTGGTACGTGGCCCCGGTCGCCGACGTCTTGCGGAAGTAGCCCGTCACGTCGAACACGACGTTCGTGGAGCCGCTGACCGCCTTGTAGACGATGCTCAGGGTGCCGTTCGTCCCGCCGCTCAGGGGCACGGTCACGCCGTTGGCGCGGATGTCCGCCAGCGGGAAGTTGAGCGATGAGGTCGCCCCCAGCGTCCCGGCCGACGGCCCGATCGACAGGAAGCCCGCCTTCGTCTGGCCGACGACGGTCAGGTTGCCCGTCACGGCGATCGCGTCGGAGGGAATGGTCGGGAGGTCGACCCGCCCGCCGATCTGGCCGGTCTGGGCATGGTTCGCGACGAGGGTCGTGAGGGGGCCGACATGCGAGGTCGTCCGGCTGTCGAAGACGCGAACCGGGGTGATCGGGAAGTAGGCGGTCGCCGGCGGGACCGAGACCGTGATCAGGTTCGTCTTCGTGACCGCGTTGGCGCCGGCGACGTTGCGGGCCGTCAGGCTCACGGTGTAGGTCCCCGGCGAGGCGTACGTGTGGCTCGGGTTGCGGAGGGTCGATGCGGCGCTGCCGTCACCGAACGACCACGACCACGAGGTCGGGCTGTTCGTCGAGGTGTCGGTGAACTGGACGGTGAGCGGCGCGGCGCCCGTCGTCTTGTCGACGCTGAAGTTCGCGACCGGGATCAGCGGGCACGGGTCGCCGATGCAGGAATGGAGATAGCGGAGGGTCGGGATGTCGCTGGCGGCGACGAGCATCCCGCTCGCCGCGATCGCGCTCTGCTTGCTGGACGTCGCGTCGTTGATCGAGAGCTCGGTCGGGCTCTTGATCGCCGCGGTCCCGATCGCCGAGCTGCCGAAGTCGAGGCCGGCCAGGCTGGCCGTCCGACGGTAGATCGCCTGGGCGCCCTCGGCGGCGAGGGTCGGGTTCGTC
Source organism: uncultured Chloroflexia bacterium (assembly GCA_963710105.1). Classification (GTDB taxonomy): domain Bacteria; phylum Chloroflexota; class Limnocylindria; order Limnocylindrales; family CSP1-4; genus CF-46. The sequence continues at coordinate 119,871 of CAVPYV010000001.1, read as the reverse complement.
AGGAAGACGTCCGCCTGGCTGTGCTGGGCGTCGACGACGAGGATGGGCCGGGTACCGCCGGTCGTCACGGTCGTGACCGTGTGGCTGGTCCACGTGCCGGCCACGTTCGGCGCGCCGGTCCGCTTGACGACCATGATCAGCGGATCGCTGCCGTTCGGGGCCGGATCGCCGTCCCGGCCGGTTTTCACGGCCGCGATCGCGTTGCCGGTCGGATCGGTCTTCAGGCTGATGTGGTTGTCGGCGTCGTAGGCGCTGGCCCCGCTGCCGAAGACGGTCTCGCGCGGCTGCCATGTCCCAACCGCCGTCCCGTCGAGGTGGACCTGGTAGTAGAAGGCGTCGTCGGTTGCTGCCTGGTTGTCCCACAGCACGCCGACGCCGGACACGCCCGAGCCGCTGATCGGCGCGATCGCGGCGACGTCCTCGGCGATCACGTCGTTGCCGAGGCCGGGCAGGATCTGGGTCGACCAGGAGACGCCGGCGTCGCCGGACGTGGCGACCATGATCTTGTTCGCCTGGGGATACGCGATCCAGAGGCGGCCGGTGCTGTCGGCCGTGATCACGGGGTAGCCCGTGCCCGTGGAGGTGCCGGGGACGAGCTTCGGAAAGCCGGCCACGGCGGCATACGCCTTGGTCGTCGCGTTGTAGGTGTACTTGTAGACGCGGAGGTCCTTGGCCGCGCTCGACGGCCCGCCGGTCGAGGCGACGTAGAGCGTGTTGCCGACCGCGAGCGCGTCGGCGTGCGACCGGTTCCGGTCGTCGACCGCGATCGTCGTGCTCGTCCAGCCCTGGGTCGCCATGTCGAAGCGGTAGATCCGGAACTTGGCGTTCGGCGTCGAGCGCGGGTCGAACAGGATCCCGAACCAGCGCGAGTCGTTGAACCAGAGCTTGCTCTGGTTGCGGGCCGCGGTCACGTCGTCGGCGCCGGGCGCCGCGGGATCGCCGTACTGGAGGTCGCGATAGCCGGCCGTCACCGGCACGCCCGGGTCGGCCGCCACCGGGGCGGCCCCGAGGATCGACGCGAGGACGGCAATGACGCCGACGAGAGAGAGGCGCGTCAGGCGGCTGGGGCTCGAAGGGCGCGAAGCAACGTCTGGCATGGAAGGTTGGTCCCCGCTGATCCGGATGAGTTCATCTGGGAGTCAGGGGCGATCGTAGCCGACCTTCGCCGATTGGCCTATGGACGGATGGGACCTCCGGTGCCCGAGGGCACCGGAGGTCCTTCGCGGGAAGCGATCAGCCGGCAGTTGGCGTGGCGCCGCGACACCACGCCGCCGGATCTCAGCGGAACAGCCAGTCGGCGAAGCCGAACGCCTTTCCCGGGTGGGTCGTCGCCGGGGCCGCGAACGAGGTCCCATAGCGGCGGTTGACGAGGTACGGCTGCCAGTCGTCGTCGCCGGTCGCCGGGTAGCCCATCGCGTACATCCGGGTCACGGCCCGGCGGAGCGCGCTGTCGCCCCACTGGTAGCTCGGGTAGCCGGCCCGCCGCAGGAGCTCGGCCTGGAGGAGGGCGCCCTGGAGGGCCTCCCAGGTGTAGCTGACGCCGGCCGAGCCGACCGTCGTCGCGGTGCCGCCGCGGCGCATGTCGTCGGGCAGGATGCCGTCGACGTTCATCCCCTTGACGACCGCGCCGACCGGGTTGATCCCGACCGGAGCCGTCGGCGAGGCCTGCCACGACAGGTCGCCGTAGCTGAAGCCGGCGTAGCTCGACCGGTCGCCGGTCCAGCCCTTGAAGACCGCGGCCGCCTTGGCGAGGTCGGTCTTGTCGCCGAGGAGGAGGTCGATCGCCTCGCGACTGGCGCCGGCGTGGGTGCCCCAGTTGTTCGGGCGACGATTCTGGTTCGAGATCAGGGTGTAGCCGCGGTCGGGGTTGGCCCACGTCCGGAGGCCGCCGAGCCAGGCCATCCAGGCCGGGTCGCGCCAGCTGGCGAAGTCCGCTGCAAGCGCGAGCGGAGCGGCGTTCCGGGCGACGCCCAGGCTGTCGCCGGCGAGCTCGGTGCCGACGGCCGACCGGAGCATCTTGATGGCGTCCGTCCGGTAGGAGACGATCCCGGTCCGGGCGTAGACGATCGCCTTGGCGAGGGCGACGATGTCGTCCTGGTCGTTCTGGTCGGTCAGGCTCGGGACGCCGGCCGCCTTGTCGGCCCACGTCTTCAGGGTGGTCCAGCTCGTGCCGGAGGTCGGGCGGGCGAGGAGGTCGGCCCGCGAGATCAGGATGTAGTCCGCGGAGGTGGCGACCACGGTGATCGCCGGTGGCGGCGTCGGCGTCGCTGCGGGCGTCGCCGTCGGGGCGGCGGTCGGGACCGCGGTCGCGGTCGGCACGGCCGTGGCGGTCGGGGCGGTCGGGGCGGTCGGGGCGGTCGTCGGCGTCGCGGTCGGGACCGCCGTCGGCGTGGGGGTCGGCACCACCGTCGCCGTGGCGGTCGGGGCCGCCGAGGGGACGGGCGTCTTCTTGCCGTTGGCATGGCCCGGCTTCGTCGATCCGACGGCGGCCCGGACGGCCGGATCGCTCTTGCCGCGGTCGGTCGCGCCGACGGTGGCGAACGCGACGATCAGGGCCGGGACCAGGAGGAGGATCGGGATCGTCGCGGCGATGTCGCGGCGGCGACGGCGGGCCGGCGGCGGGGCCGCGGGGACGATGCGGTCGCGCGGGTCGGCGACGCGGATGTTTCGCACGATGTGTGGACCTCCTGGCCGAAGACCGGGCTGCAGGGGGCCACGTCGAGCTCGAGGGCCGGACGCAGGGACGTACGACCAGCGGTTTCGGCAACCCGGCGACCTCAGGGAGGTCCGTGGCTTTGCGGCCCCGCCTCGCGACGGGTGTGCTCTGTCGATCCGTGCACGGACCTTCGGTCCGGCGATGTCAGAACGATGCGCCGTCGCACCGGAAACGCCAATCCCCCGATGGTCTGCGCAGACGGTGAGGACCGTCCGGGCCGGTCGCTGCGGTCCGGGTGGGTCCGGTCACGCACGGGGGACTTGGGACGTCCCACGAACGCCGCACCGGCCGCTGGTACCCCTGCTCGGTCGAGCCGCCGGCTGCCCACGACCCGGATCCGCCGGGCTCAGCCAATTCCTGCCCCGGGCCATCCCCGTTGCGGGTCGGAGCCGGCCGTCAGGCCCGGCCGGCCGGCGGCTCGCGGCGGTCGCCGGCCAGGCGCTCCTCGTAGCGCCGGTCGCGCCAGGCCAGGGCGGCCTTGAGCCCCTCGGCCCTGACGATCGCATCGAACTCGCGGGCGGTCTCGCTCATGTTCACGAACGATTGGAGGTCCAGGCCCAGCTCGACGGCGGCCGCGAACCCGGCGGCGTCCATCGTCCGGTTGAGCATCAGCTTGGTCGGAGCCATCACGTCCGGCGGGACGCGGGCCAGCTTGGCGGCAAGCGCATCGACCGCGGCGGCGAGATCCGCCCCCGGGACGACGCGGTTGACGAGGCCGATCCGCTCCGCCTCGGCCGCCCCGATCAGGTCGCCGGTGAGGAGCAGCTCGCGGGTCTTCTTCTGGCCGACGACGAACGGCATCAGGAGCGTGACCGGCGCCGAGCCGAAGCGGATCTCGGGCTCGCCGAGCTGGGCGTCGTCGGCGGCGACGATCAGGTCGCAGGCCATCGCGAGCTCGAGCCCGCCGGCGAGGGCGTAGCCGTGGACCTGGGCGATCACGGGCTTGGGGCAGGACCAGATCGCGAGGGTCGCCGCGACGTCCCGGGCGAGGACGTCGCGCCACGCCCAGGCGGTCGGCGGGGCGGCCTCGGCCAGGTCGTAGCCCGAGCAGAACGCCCGGCCGGCGCCGGCGATCGCGATGACCCGGACCCGCTCGTCGGCGGCGGCGTCGGCGATCGCGCCGGCCAGGGCGTCCCGCAGCTCGGCGCTGATCGCGTTCAGCTTGGCCGGCCGATTCAGGACCAGGCGGATGCCCCACGCGGTCTCCTCGCGGAGGAGGACCGGCTCGGGCTCGGTCACCGGGCGAGCTCCACGACGAGGGCGTCGGCGGCGGCCGTGCCGACGGGCCCCGAGATCACCGGGTTGCAGTCGACCTCGAGGATCCGCTCGTTGGCGACGAGCAGCCGGCCGAGGGCGACGATCGCCGCGACGACTGCCGGGCGGTCGATCCCCGGCCGGCCGCGGACCCCCGCCAGGATCGCCGCCCCGCGCAGCTCGTCGAGCATCGCGGCCGCGTCGACCTCGTCGACCGGGGCGAGCCGGATCGCCACGTCATCGAGGATCTCGGTGAGGATCCCGCCGAGCCCGACGACGACGAGCGGCCCGAAGGTCGGGTCGCGCCGGCCGCCGAGGAGGAGCTCCGTGCCCTCGAGCTGGCGCTCGACCAGCAGGCCCCGCCGCACCACGCCGGCCGGCAGGGTCAGTGCCAGGAGCTCCTCGGCGGCCGTTCCGGACGGCCGCCGGTTCGGCCAGCCCGAGGCGCACCCCGCCGACCTCCGACTTGTGGGCCAGCCCGACGACGTCCAGCTTGAGGACGACCGGCCAGCCGACGGTCGCGGCGGCCGCGATCGCCGCGTCCGGATCGGCGGCCGGGATCGGATCGGTGACGGCGACGCCCGCCGCGCCGAGCAGGGCGAGGCTCTCCCGCTCGGGGAGGGCGCGCGCGGCAACCTCCGGCCGCGGGGATCCGCCGGCGGCATCCGTTTCGAGGAGGCCCGGGACGCTCGGATCGTGCCCGAACAGGGTCCGATCGGTCGCGATCGATGGCCAGCCCGGCCGGACCGGGCCACCGGCGCGGCGACGCGCGTTGGCTGCCTCCCAGCGGGCGACCGCGGCGATCGCGGAGAAGGCCTCGACCGCGCCGCGGAGGACGGGCACCCCGCCCGCCGCCGCCATCGCCTCGACGATCTCGGGCGTCGGCTCCCCGGACGTCAGCGAGATGAACACGGGGAGCAGGTCCCGGCGATCGCGGGTCGCCGCGAGGAGCGGTCCGGCGACGTCGAGGGCGGTCTCGACCTCGGACGGGAGCGACCGGTACGGGAAGTCGTGGACGAGGGCGAGGACGTCGTAGGCGTCGGCTGCGGCGAACGCGTCGAAGGCCGCCGCATAGGCCGCCGGCGCGTCGGTCGCGCCCCACGGGTCGAGCGGATTGCCGACGTACCCGAGGGTCGGGAGGGCGGCGAGGAGGGCGGCCCGCGCCGCCGGGGGCACGTCCGGGAGGTCGACCCCGGTCCGCGGCGCGAGGTCGGCGATCAGCGACGCCTCGCCGGTCGAGACCGTCACGACCCCGGTCCGCCCGCGCTGCACCCGGCGGCCCATCCGCCGGCAGCCGGCGACGAGCTCGGCGGTCTCGAGCAGGGTGTCGAGGTCGTCGCACAGGATCACCCCTGCCGCGGCCAGCGCGGCGTCGGTCGCGCGGGCCTCGCCGGCGAGCGAGCCGGAGTGGGCGATCGCGGCGGCCTGCGCCTGGCGACTCCGCCCGACCTTGACCGCCATGACCGGCTTGCCGATCTCGAGCGCCCGGTCGGCGAGGGCCAGGAACCGCTCCGGTCGCTTGAAGCCCTCGACGAAGAGGATCACCGCCTCGGATTCGTCGTCGTCGATGGCGTGGGCCAGGAAGTCGCAGACGTCGAGGACGACCTCGCTGCCGCAGCCGATGATCCGCGAGAAGCCGATCCGGTTGCCCGAGTGGATGAAGGCGTCGGTGACGGAGCCGGACTGGGCGATCCCGACGACCCCGCCGCGGGGCAGCCACGGGTTGACGTCGCCGATGTACGTCGCGCTGTTCGTCGTCAGGTCGACGAGGCCCATGCAGTTGGGGCCGAGCAGGGCGATCCCGTGGCGCAGGGCGATCTGGCGGACCTCGCGCTGCATCGCGGCCGCGGCCGCACCGCCCTCGACGACGCCGCCGCCCGGGACGACGACCGCCCGCGCCCCGGCCGCGGCGGCGTCGGCCACCGACCGCCGCCGCGCGGAGGGGATTGACCGCGACGACGACCGTGTCCGGCACCTCCGGGAGGTCGGCGAGGGACGGATGGCAGGGCTGGCCGTCGAGCTCGTCGTAACGGGGATTGACGAAGTGGCAGCGGGTCGCGCTCCCGAGGACCCGGAGGTTGTCGCGGACGGTCCGGGCGATCCCGCCCCGGGCCGACGCGCCGACGACCGCGATCGAGCGCGGGGCGAACAGGGGCCGGAGATCGATGGGTGGTGGGGCGGCGGGCGCCGCGGCCGGCCGGCCGGCCGTCGAGTCGAGCGGCTCGATCACCCGACCACCCGGTCGACGCCGCGCTTCTCGAGGGCCCGGGCGACGATCATCCGCTGGATCTCCGAGGTTCCCTCCCAGATCCGGTCGACGCGGAGCTCGCGGAGGTAGCGCTCGGCGGGGAACTCGCGCATGTAGCCGCGGCCGCCGAAGACCTGGACGACACGGTCGGCGCAGCGCCACGCGGCCTCGGACGCGAACAGCTTCGCCAGCGACGCCTTGGCGTGGACGACCTTGGGATCGGCCCCGGCGTCCGCGAGCGCGGCGGCCTCGCGCGTCAGGAGGCGGGCCGCCGACGCGTCGGCGGCCGAATCGGCCAGGGGGAACGAGACCCCCTGGAAGTCGTAGATCCGCTGCCCGAACTGGCTCCGGCCCGTCGCCCAGTCGACCGCCAGGCCGAGGAGACGCTCCATCGCCCCGGCGCAGCGCGCCCCGATGTGGATCCGCTCCTCGACGAACCACTCGTTCGTCAGGTCGTCGGCCCGGCCGATCCCGCCGAGGATCGCCGATGCCGGCACCCGGACGTCGTCGAGGACGAACTGCGGGTGGCGGTCGGCGAAGGTGTGGGTGTAGTCGGGGTCGTGCTTCATCGTGACGCCGGGCGTGTCGTAGTCGACGAGGAAGAGGGTCGGCTGCGCGTCGGGCCCGCTCGGCCGCGGCCGGCCGTCCCCGCGCGCGTCGACGACGAGCCCGTGGAAGATCATGAAATCGGTCTCGTCGGGCGGGCCGGTCACGAACCACTTCTCGCCGTTGAGGACGTACTCGCCGGTCGCCCGGTCGCGAACCGCCGTCGCGGCGAGCGTTCGGGCGTCCGAGCCGGCGTTCGGCTCCGTGATCGCGTAGCTGCCGAAGCGCTCGCCGCGCAGGCTCGGGTCGAGGTAGCGACGGCGCTGGTCGGCGTCGGCGTGGATCAGGGCGTTGTAGGCCCCCGGGATGAACGACCAGAGGCCGCCGGTCGCCTGCCCCAGCTGCTCGTGGACGACGACCTGCTCGACGACCGACCAGCCCTGGCCGCCGACCTCGCGCGGCAGCGAGCCGCCATGGAGGCGGGCGGCGATCGCGGCCCGCTTCAGCTCGTCGCGGGTCGTCGCCGGTAGCCGGCCCCCGGAGCGCTCGAACTCCGCCTCCAGCGGCTGGAGGACGTCGACGACGTAGCCGCGGGCGCGGTCGCGAAGGGCGAGCAGGGCAGGATCGAGGGCGGCGTCCATCGCGGCAGTCTGCGGCACGGCCGCGGTCGGAACGGCGCGCCGTCGCGGGCACCGGGACGCCCTGCGAGCCATCCCCCGCGGCTCACGAGGCGTCCCGGCCGCTAGTTGATCGGGGGGATGCGCGATCCCGCCGAAAGGGGCAGACTTGCACTTCGTCGCGACCCGATCACGTGCCCCCAGCGCCCCGACCATCCGTCGCACCAACCGATCGCGCGTCCGACACGACCGCTGGGCCTGCGGGCCCTTCACTCATCCCTTCGTTCGCCGCCCCCAGGCGGCGTTCTGGTAGAGAGGAGCACCATGGGATCGGTGGACCACGGCGCCCAGCGGGCGTCTGGCTGGACCTCGCAGGTCAGTCCCGGGACGATCGCCGCGACGACGTCCCCGTCCACGTCCGCCTCGCGGACGACCGTCACCGACCAACCGGCTCGGCGCCCCTCCGGCACCAACCCGCCGGCGCGCAGTCGCTCCGGCCGGCCGGGGCAGCGCTGGATCCTCGCCCTCGTCCTGGGCGTCGTCGCGCTCGGCGGCAGCGTCAGCCCCGCGACCCAGAGTGCGGCCGCGGCGGGCACCTACATCCTCATGCCGCGCGCGGAGCTGCTGTCCCTGCCGACGAGCGGGACCGCCTGGACCGGGCTCAAGGCGGTCGCCGACGCGCCGCTCGGGACGCCGAACCTGTGCAACCAGGATTCCCAGCACCACCTGCGGACGCTCGCCGCGGCACTGGTCTACGCGCGGACGGGCATCGCCAGCTACGGGACGAAGGCCCGGGCCGGCGTCATGGCCGCCCTGCCGACCCAGGTCGTCGGCTGCAACAACGCGACCCTGGCGCTCGGCCGGCAGCTGGCGGCGTACGTCCTCGCCGCGGACTTCGCCGACCTCTCGGGAACCTCCGACACGACCTTCCGGACCTGGCTGAGCGCCATCCGGACGAAGGTCATCGGCGGCCACTCGACCTGGAACTCGATCCGGGTCACCCACCAGCTGGCGCCGGGGAACTGGGGCGCGCACGCCGGCTCCGCCCGGATCGCGGCCGACATCTACCTCGGCGACACGACCGATCTGGCGGCCGCGGCGAAGGTCACCCGCGGGTTCCTCGGCGACCGTTCGGCGTACGCCGGGTTCACCGACAACCTCGACAGCGACGACCTCTCGTGGACCTGCACCGGGAGCGCCGCCACGTACACCCCCGAGGACCCGGCCTGCAGCCGGAGCGGGATCAACCTCGACGGGGCGATCGCGACCGACATCAGCCGCGGCGGATCGCTCCGCTGGCCGCCGGCCGATCCGGGCATCCCCTATCAGCTCGAATCGATCCAGGGGGCCGGGCTCCAGGTCGAGCTCCTCTATCGCAACGGCTACCCGGACGCGTGGAGCTGGTCGAACTCCGCCCTGAAGCGGGCCGCCGCGATCGTCACCCGATCGGGCGCGGCTGGAGGCACCGGCTGGAACGAGACCACCGCCAGCCGCCAGATGCCGTGGCTCCTGAACCGGCGCTACGGGACGTCGATCCCGACCCGGACGTCGGGGATGGGTCGCTCGATCGGGTTCACCGACTGGCTGTACGGCGGCGGGGCGGCCCCCACGACCGGCGGCTCGTCGGGCGGCTCGTCGGGATCGACCGCGAACCCCGTCATCTCGGGCCCGGGGCTCGTCCTCGGCCCGCACTCGGTTCCGGCCGCCGGGGTGCCGTCGCTCGTCCGCTGGGGCCTGCTCTCGAGCAGCAACGGCGTCCGGCGCTACGACCTCCAGATGAGCGTGGACGGCAAGGCCTACGTGTCCCTCGCCCTGGCGACGGCGACGTCGACCTCGCGCTGGGTCACCCTCGCGCCGAGACACCACTACCGGTTCCGGGTCCGGGCGGTCGACCGCAGCGGCCGGGTCGGGAGCTGGAAGGTCGTCGGACCGCGGCACGCCGGGATCGTCTCGGACGCCTCGACTGCGGTTGTCTATCGCGGGCGCTGGGGCACTGCCGCCTACGCGACCTACCTCGGGCGCAGGGTGCATTACACCCGCGCGGCCGGGGCGACCGCGCGGCTCCGCTTCAGCGGCTCGTCGGTCGCGGTCATCGGACCGGTCGGGCCGGGTCGCGGCAAGTCCGCGATCTACGTCGACGGCGTCCGGGTGGCGATCGTCGACCAGTACGCCCGGGCCTTCGCCCCGCGGCGGATCCTGTGGGCCCGGAACTCCGGTTCGGGGACCCACACCCTGATCGTCAAGGCCCTCGGAACGCGCGGCCGACCGACGGTCGCGATCGATGCGGTCTACGTGCTCGCCCCCGGCTGAGCAGGGTCACGAAGCCGCAACGACGACGCCCCGGCCGACCGCCGGGGCGTCGTCATGCCCGGCCCTGGCGCCTCAGCCGCCCAGGATCCGCTTCCGCTCCTCGAACTCGGTGGCGTCGATCTCGCCGCGAGCGAAGCGCTCGCGCAACATCGCCAGCGCCGCGTCCTCGGCCGGCCGTCCCACGCTGCCGCGCGGCGGGCCGTCGGTGTTCCGGAGGAGCCAGCGGATTCCGAGCGCGATCAGGACGACGATCCCGATCGTCACCGCCAGGGTGATCGCCACCCAGATCAGCTCGATCAGCCCGAGATCGCCGAAGCCCCCGAGCCGCAGCGTCATGTCCCCCTCCGTCGCTCAGCTCGGCCAGGCCAGGACCATGATCCGGACCTCGGTCATGTCCTCGATCGACCAGCGGAGCCCCTCGCGGCCGAGGCCGGAGTCCTTGACCCCGCCGTACGGCATGTGGTCGGCCCGGTAGGTCGGCACGTCGTTGACGATCACGCCGCCCACGTCGAGCGTGTTGAACGCCTGCCAGGCCGCTCCGAGATCGCTCGTGAAGATCCCGGTCTGGAGGCCGAACATCGAGTCGTTGACCCGCCGGATCGCGTCCTCGAGCTCGCGGAACCTGAACGCCACCACGAGCGGCGCGAACGCCTCGTTCGAGCAGACCGCGGCGCTGACCGGGACGTCGGCGAGGATCGTCGGCGGGAAGAACGTGCCGTCCGCCTTGCCGCCGAGGAGGGCCGTCCCGCCGGCGGCCAGGGCCTCGTCGACCCACGTCTGCGTGCGTTGCGCGGCGTGGCCGTCGACCATCGGGCCGATGTCGGTCCGGGGGTCGAGCGGGTCGCCGACCACGAGGCCGCGGGCGCCCTCGATCAGCTTCGGCATGAACGCGTCCCAGACGTCCTCGTGGACGAACATCCGCTGGACGCTGATGCAGACCTGGCCGGCGTAGGCGAACGCCCCGACGAGGCAGCGCTTCACCGCCCAGTCGAGATCGGCGCTCCGGTCGACGATCACGCCGGCGTTGCCGCCCAGCTCCAGGACGACCCGTTTCTTGCCGGCCCGCTCCTTCATCCGCCAGCCGACCGACGGGCTGCCGGTGAAGCTGAGCAGCTTGAAGCGGTCGTCGCTCACCATCCGGTCGCCGAGCTCGCGGCTCATCGGGAGGACGCTGACGCTGCCCGCCGGCGCCCCGGCCTCCTCGATGATCTCGGCGACCGTCAGCATGACGAGCGGGTCCTTGGACGGCGGCTTCAGGACGATCGGGTTGCCCGACGCGATCGCCGGGGCGACCTTGTGGGCCGCGAGGTTCAGGGGGAAGTTGAACGGGCTGATCCCGGCGATCGGCCCGATTGGGAAGCGGCGGGTGATCCCCATCCGGCCCTTCCCGGCGGGGGTCACGTCGAGCGGGATCGTCTCGCCGACCATCCGCTCGGCCTCCTCGGCCGCGAGGCGGAACGTGATCACGGCCCGGTCGACCTCGACGAGGGCGTCGCGGATCGGCTTCCCGGCCTCCATCGACAGGAGGCGGCCGAGCTCCTCGCGGCGCGCCCAGATGCCGGCGCTGATCGAGCGGAGGATCGCGCCGCGCTCGTAGGCGGGCATCGTCCGCGTCACCTCGAACGCCCGGACGGCGGCCTCGACCGCCTCCTCGTACTGGGCCTCGGTCGCGTGGAACGTCGCGCCCGCGGGGTGCTCCGGATCGGCCGGGTTGGCGATGACGAGTGGGTCGTCGGATTCGACCCACGTGCCGGCGAGGAAGATCGGATGGGGCTTGGTGCCGGTCGTCGCGGTCATCGTGGAGCTCCTGCGAACGGGTCGTCGTGCCATTCTATCGGCGCCCCCGTCGATGCCCGCCGCGAGGTCCAGCCCGTGAGTCCCTCCAAGTCGACCAGCCTGCGCGATCGCCTCCGGGTGCGGCCGGGTGCGAAGGTCCGCCTGTCCGCCATCGACCCGGACGAGACCCACGGTCGGGACAAGGCGTCGGCGGCCGACGAGCTTCAGGCCGGGCTCGATCGCCTGACCGACCTCCAGGACCGGCTCTGGGCGGAGCAGGAGCACCCGGTCCTGATCATCCTCCAGGGCATCGACGCCGCCGGCAAGGACGGCTCGGTCCGACACGTGATGACGGCGTTCAACCCGATGGGCTGCACGGTCACCTCGTTCAAGGTCCCGACGCCGGTCGAGCTCGCCCACGATTACCTGTGGCGCGTCCACCTTCGGGCGCCGGCGAAGGGCGAGATCGCGATCTTCAACCGGTCCCACTACGAGGACGTCCTCGTGGTGCGGGTCCACGATCTCGTCCCGAAGCGGGTGTGGTCGGAGCGGTTCGACCAGATCAACGCGTTCGAGGAGCTCCTCGCCTCGTCGGGGACGACGATCCTGAAGTTCTTCCTGTGGATCGATCGCGACGAGCAGCGCGAGCGGTTCCAGGATCGCCTCGACGATCCCGACAAGCGCTGGAAGTTCCGGATCGGCGATCTCGCCGAGCGCAAGCGCTGGGACGACTACGTGGCCGCGTTCGAGGACGTCCTCGAGCGCTGCTCGACCGCCGCCGCACCGTGGTACGTGATCCCGTCGAACCGGAAGTGGTTCCGCAACCTGGCGATCGCCGACATCGTCGCCGACACGCTCGACGAGCTGGATCCGCGCTACCCGCCGCCGACGGAGGACCTGACCGGCGTCCGGATCGACTAGGAGCGGATGCCGACCAGCCGGCCCACGAACCGCCGGACGCCGGCGGCCCGCACGGCGGCCGGCGGATCCGGATCGGGGTCGCGCCGGAGGATCTCGCCGGCGACCGCCCGGACGTCGCCGGCGACGCCCGAATCCGGGGCGTGGACCGTGACCGGCAGGCCCGCCGCGGCCGCCTCCGGGACGCGGATGCTGTCGCGGATCGTGGTGTCCATCAGCGAACCGGGATGGGCCGTGGCAAGGTCGGCCAGCGCCGTCCGGGCGTGCTTCGTCCGGGTCATCCGGGACACGACGATCCCGGTCAGGACGAGGCGGGGGTTGAGGCGGAGCCGGATGCGCGCCATCTCGGCGAGGACGTCGTCGAGCCCGCCGAGGTCGAGGCGGTGGGGCGCGGTCGGGACGATCGCCTCGCGGCAGCCGCAGAGCGCCGAGCTGGCGAGGTAGCCGAGGGTCGGCGGGCAATCGACGATCACCGCGTCCCACGCCTGCGGCAGGCGCTCCATCGCCCGGATGAGGCCGAGGCCCAGGTCGACCTGGAGGGTCCGCTCGACGGTCACCAGCCAGGACGACGCCGGCACGAGGTCCACGCCCGGGGCGCGGCTCGCCGTGGCGATGCTCGCCAGCTCGCGGGTGCCGACGAACGCGTCGAAGAGGTCGCGCTCCTCGTTCGGGCCGGGCCCCAGCCAGGCCGATGCCGAGCCCTGCGGATCGAGGTCGACGAGGAGGATCCGCCGGCCCGCCTCGCCGAGGGCCGCGGCGAGGCCGACCGCGGTGGTCGTCTTGCCGCATCCGCCCTTGCGGTTGATGACTGCGATCGTCCGCATCGCGTGCCCCGTGTCTGCCCCCCGGATGGACGGCCCGCCGCCCGCATCCCCCCGATCGTAGCCCGGTGTGGCCGACATGGGCGTCCGGATGGCCGCCGGCGTTGCCGCGCCGCACCGCGCGATCCGGCGCGACGCGGACGCCGGGACGGTCGGCTGGACCGGGGCGGTCGGCGGCTCGCCGGATCGGGCCGGACCACCTCGGGCCGGGAGCGCGCAGGTCCCGCGACGCAACGAGCCACCGGACGCCAACGAGCCCGGGGGATGCGCCCCGGGCTCGCGGCTGTCGGGTCCCGCGGCCTCCGACGGCGCGGCGGACGGCGATGGAGGTCGGTTCGGGAGACCGACGCTCTCGCGGGTCGAGCCGGGAGGCCAGGACCGACCGCGCGCCGTCCGCCCGCCGGCGGCGGTGCGGTATCGTGGATGTCGTTGGAGATCATGCCGGACACAGTCGAGGAATGTCAACGGTGTCGAATAATATCGACAGCGCTCGCGGCGGTCCGGCCTCGCGGAGTGTCGGCCCGCCGGCGGTGGCCCTGACCGTCGCGATGTGGCCGGCTGCCGACCTGTCGATGTCGCTGCTCGCGGTCGTCGAGAAGCGCGCCCAGCGCCGCCTCGAGGCGGGCGCGACGTGGCGGACGCGAGCGGCGGACCTCGACGCCGGCTTCCTGGCGGCCCTCGATCGGTACGGCAAGGAGGTCTGGATCAACCTGCTCGGCCTGCCGCTCGACCTGCCCGCGGCGCGGACGGCGAGCGGGTTCGCGGATGCGATCGGCGCGATCGATGCCCGCGAGCTGCTGCGCTACCTGACCGGCTCCTTCCGTCGCGTCTTCCGGCGCGAGACACCAGCCGCGGTCATGGAGGCGGCGATCGGCGGCGATCGGTCGGCCCGGCGGGAGTTCCGCCGGACGTCCTTTCCGGACGATCTCGCCTGGCGCGAGACCCTCCGTCACTTGCTCGGGGCCGAGCCGGACGAGATCCAGGCGGAGCTCGGCGGGCTCGTCCGGCGATGGCAGGCCGAGGTCTACGGTCCCCTCGAGGGCGGCCTCGCCGAGACGATGTCGCGATCGCTCCGATCGTTCACGAGCGCGACCGCCGGGCTTCCGCTCGAGCGGGTCGTCGAGCGCGCGGTCCCCGAGGTGACCTTCGTCCCCGAGGCGGGTCAGACGAGCGTCGTGCTCCTGCCGTCGATCGCGATCCGACCGCTGTGGGTCGTCACCGACCACCGGGCCGCAAACGTGTTCGCCTTCCCCGCCCCGCCCGACGACGGTGAACGGCTCGATCCGCCGGCCCGACTCGTCGCCCTCGGGAAGGCCATCGGCGACGAGACGCGGCTGCGGATCCTGCGCGAGCTCGCCAGCGCGCCGGCGACCCCGCCGGACCTCGCCGATCGAATGGGGATCCCGCGGACGAGCCTCCTCCACCACCTCCGGATCCTTCGCGATGCGGACCTGATCGCGGTCTCCGTTCACGACAGCGCGTATCACCAGTACCACGTCCGCGACGAGCACTTCGGCGAGATCGAGCGGCTCCTCGAGGACTACCTCGCGTAGACGGCGCGGCGGTCGCGGCGGTCGAGGCGGGCGGCTCGGTGCCGCCGGCTCGGTGCCGCCGGCTCGGTGCCGCCGGCTCGGTGCCGCCGGGGATATCGGCATCCTGGCGAGCGTCGCCTGCAATTCGGCCGCGCCGACGAGCGGCGCGGGCGGCTCACGCTCAGCTCGACCGCCGGCGGCGGCGTAACGGGAGAGCGTCGCCCGGATGCCGGGAATCGGGCGCCGGCGGCGGCGTAACGGGCGAGCGTCGCCCGGATGCCGGGAATCGGGCGCCGGCGGCGGCGTAACGGGGCCCACCGGCGACGAGCCCCTAGCGCTTGCCGCCGAAGAGGGTGCCGAACACGCCCCTGAGCAGGTCCTGGCCGGCCTTGGAGGTGATCACCCGGCCGGCGGTCCGGACCCCGGTCTGGACCATCCGGTCGCGCTCGCGCGCGTCGGCCCGTGCCTGGCGCTCGGCGGCTGCGCGGGCCTTCTCGACGGCGGCCCGGGCCTTCTCGGCGGCGCGCTGGGCGGCGGCCATCTCGCGGGCCTGGCGCGCGATCTCCCGCTGCTGCTGGGCCGGCGTCATCGTGTTCAACCCGCCCGAGGTGGTCGATGGCACGCCGGCCGCGACCGCCTGCTGCGCCGCCGCCTCGGCCGCGGCCGCCTTGGCCGCCGTGAGCCGGGCCGTGATCAGCTCGTAGGCGCTCTCGCGATCCACGGTCCGGCCGTACTTCGTGCTGAAGGAGCTCGCCGCGATCCGTGCCTGGAGGTCCGCGTCCGGGAGGGCGGCCATGAGCGAGTCCGGCGGGATGAGGCGCGTCGCCGCGAGCGGGGTCGGGACGCCCTTGGGCGACAGGACGGTCACCAGGGCCTCGCCCGTGCCGAGCGACGTGATCGTCTTCTCGACGTCGTAGTGGGTCGTGATCGGGAACGTCCGGGCGGTCTTGCGGAGCGCGTCGGCATCGTCCGGGGTGAAGGCCCGCAGCGCATGCTGGACCCGGTTGCCGAGCTGGGCGAGGACCGACGAGGGGACGTCGGTCGGAGCCTGCGTGACGAAATACACCCCGACCCCCTTCGAGCGGATCAGGCGGGCCGTCCGCTCGATCTGGGCGAGCAGCGCGTCCGACGCGCCGTCGAAGAGGAGGTGCGCCTCGTCGAAGAAGAAGCACAGCTTCGGCTTCGGCAGGTCGCCGACCTCGGGCAGCGTCTCGTAGAGCTGGGCGAGCATCCACAGCATGAAGGTGCTGAACAGGCTCGGCTTGTCCATGACGTCGCGAAGCTCGAGGACCGAGATGATCCCGAGCCCGTCGGCCGTCGTCCGGAGGAGGTCGGCGACGTCGAACTCCGGCTCGCCGAAGAACGTGTCGGCGCCCTCCTGCTCCAGCACGACGATCGAGCGCAGGAGGACCCCGACCGAGGCCGGCGACATCCCCCCGTAGTCGGCGAGGATCGGCTTGCCCTCGTCGGACGCGAGGAACTTCAGCGTCGCCTCGAGGTCCTTGAGGTCGAGCAGCGGCAGGTCGTTGTCGTCGCAGTACTTGAAGATCAGGGCGAGGATCGACGTCTGGGTCTCGTTCAGGTCGAGGACCTTGCCGAGGAGGAGCGGCCCGAAGGAATGGACCGTGGCCCGGACCTGCGCCCCGAGCTGTCCGGACAGCGACAGGAACTCGACCGGGTGGCCGGCCGGCTCGAACGTCCACCCGAGCGATGCCGAGCGCTCCTGGATCTTCGGGTTGGTGGCGTCGCCCGGCAGGGCGATCCCGGTGACGTCCCCCTTGATGTCGGCGACGAACACCGGGACACCGGCCTTCGACAGCTCGCCGGCGAGGATCTGGAGGGTTTTCGTCTTGCCCGTGCCGGTCGCCCCGGCGATCAGCCCGTGGCGGTTCGTCATCGACAGCGCGACCTGGACACGCGCGTCGTTGACCAGCTCGCCGTCGAGCATCGGGCTGCCGAGCACGAGGCCCGGCTCGGTGAGCCCGTAGCCCGTGCTCATCTCGTCGCGGAAGGCCTGGTCCATGGTCGCTCCGGGGCTCTGGAGGGCGGTCGTGGGCGGGGCTCGAAGCGTATCATCGGGCCGCATGCCGCCATCACCAGAGGAGGACGGGGAATGAAGATCGAAGACGTCGAGGGAATCGGCCCGACGTTCGCGGCGAAGCTCACCGCTGCCGGGGTCGTGACGACCGACGACCTCCTCGACCGCGGGGCGACCGCGGCCGGCCGCGACAAGCTGTCCGAGGCCACCGGGATCTCGGAGCGGATGCTCCTCGAGTGGGTCAACCACGCCGATCTGATGCGGATCGACGGCGTCGGCTCCGAGTACTCCGACCTGCTGGAAGCGGCCGGCGTCGACTCGTGCGCCGAGCTCGCGCGCCGCAACGCGGCGAACCTCGCGATCACGTTCCAGGAGCTCGACGCGGCCCGACCGAACACGGTCCGCCAGATCCCCTCGGAGAAGACGATCGCCGGCTGGATCGCGCAAGCCGGAACGCTCGCCAAGATCGTCAGCCACTAGGCCCCGTCGGCGCCATCCGGCGTCCCGTTCGAACGGGCATCAGCGCAAGGGAGGCCAGATGGTCAGCGAGTTCCGCGGATTCCTGCTGAAGACCAACGCCCTCGCTCTCGCGATCGGCGTCATCATCGGGACGGCCCTCGGGACCGTCGTCAACTCGCTGGTCAACGACATCATCATGCCGCCGGTCGGGCTTCTCCTCGGCGGCATCGATTTCGCCGCCCAGAAGTGGGTCCTCAAGGCCGGCGACGCCGAGACGGAGGTGGCCATCCGCTATGGCGCCTTCGTCAACGCGATCATCGCCTTCATCGTGATCGCCTTCGTCGTCTGGCAGATCTCGAAGATGCTCATCAAGGACGAGGAGGCCGCACCCGAGACGAAGACGTGTCCGTTCTGCAAGGAGGCGAACGCGGTCGACGCCTCGAAGTGCCGGGCCTGCGCCAGCGCGATCTGACGACAACCCGAGCGGTCGAAGCCCGGGCGTGGCCCGGGCTTCGTCATGTCCGGCGCCGCGGCCGTTTTTCGCCCCGGCGCGCCGCGGCCGTTTCGCCCGCCGCCCGCCCGGCCTTACTCGAAGTAGCCGGTGACGTCGAGGACGAGGTGGGTGGTCCGGCCGCTGACGGCCTTGTAGACGAGGCCCTCCGTGCCGCCGCCGCCCAGCGGGACGGTGATGCCGTTCGCCCGGATGTCGCCGAGCGGCACGTTGAGGGTCGAGGTCGGCGGGCTGTTGGTGGCGACCGGGGTGGCCGCCACGAAGCCGGCCGCGGTCTGGCCGACGACGGTCAGGTTGGCGGTGATCGCCTTGGCCCCGAGCGGGACCCCCCAGCGGCCGGCCGCCGGAAGGGTCCGGGCGACGTTCGCCTTGAACGGCCCGGCCAGGCCGGTCAGGACGGTCGCGCGGCTGTCGAGGAGGCGGCCCGGGGCGAGGGCGTGGAAGCGCAGCCCGCTGCCGTCGGCGAGGTAGTAGCCGGTGACGTCGAGGACGACGTCGGCCCGCGCCCCGGCGACCGCGACGTAGGTGATCGCGAGGCTCCCGCCGGTGCCGAGGGCGGCGGTCAGGCCGTTGGCCCGGATGTCGCCGCGGGGGAAGTTCAGGGTCGACGAGGCCGGGCATCCCGGCGGGGAGGGTCGGGGTCACCGCGAGGTAGCCCGCGGCGGTCTGGTTGACGACGGTCAGGTTGGCGGTGATCGCCTTGGCCCCGGCCGGGATCCCGCCGACGCCGGCGACCTGGAGGGTCCGCCCGACGCGGGCCGTGAAGGCGCCGCCGAGGCCGGTCCCGCCGGGCCGCGAGTCGAGGACCCGGACCGGGCTCGTCAGGGGCTGGTAGGTCGCCCCGCCGTCGCCGGCGGTGAAGTAGCCGGTGATGTCGACGACGACGTGGGTCGAGCTCCCGGCGACCGCCTTGAAGACCGCCGCCAGGCTCCCGCCCGGGCCGAGCGGGAGGGTGAAGTTGTTGGCCCGGATGTCGCCGCGGGGGACGTTCAGGGTCGAGCTCGTCGGGTTGGCGGTGGCGGTCGGGGTGACCGCCAGGAAGCCCGCCGCGGTCTGCCCGACGAGGGTCACGTTGCCGGTCACCGCGACCGCGTCGGCCGGGACCGTCCCGGCCCCCGCCACGGGGAACGTCCGCGGCGCGTTCGCCGCGAAGACCCCGGCCAGCCCCGTGCCGATCCGGGTGTCGACGATCCGCGACGGCGCCAGCGGCGCGTACGTGGACCCCGCCGAGGTCCGGAGCTGGGAGACCTCGGTGATCCAGCCGGAAGCGGTGGCGACCTCGTCGGCCTGCCAGACGGCATCGGGCACCTGCGGATCCTGGGCGACGCCGACGTAGTCGCCCCAGCGCGTCGAGGGGTACGTCCCGATCCCGGCCGTGATCATCTGCCGTCCGGTCAGCGTGTTGACTGCCGCACCACGCGGCTGGTACGCGGTGAACGTCGAGGCGTAGTCGCCGGCGGCAACCGACGAGCCGGTCCACACGACGTGCAGATCGGAGCCGCCGGACAGGCCGATCCCGCCCATGTAGAGGTCGCGGCCCTCCTCCCCGATCAGGAGGTCCTGGGTGACGGTCGGCGGCGAGCTCGGCGGTGCCGCCAGCTCGCTGACGCGGACGCAGTCGCGGTCCTCGGCCACGCCGCCCGCCGGGTCACAGCCGATCGTCGAGACGAAGACGAGGCGATTCGCCTGCCAGACGGCGTCCGTCGCCCGGCCGTCGACGGCCGATTCGATCGTCGAGGGCACCCCGGGCTGGGCCGGGGCCGGGACGTCCGCCTCGAACGGGGCGATCAGTCCGGCACCGACATCGCCCCGGGTGATCGTCGTCGTCGCGCTCGGCAGGCCGGTGATCCGGAACCAGGCCACGTCGGCGTTTGCGGTCGCGTGGATACCGACGCCGAACACGGTCGCGGACGTGGCCGGCGACTGGAGGGCAGGCCGCCACGCGAAATACTCGTTCGGGAAGTCGGCCGGGGCGATGTAGCTCGTCAGGTAGGCGACATCGACGCTGCCTGTGCCCAGCATCTGGGCCCAGCCGACCACGTCGAGCTCGGTGCCGATGAACGGATCCGAGACGTCGCAGCCGAGCGGCGCACCGCCGTCGGCGACGAGGGAATACACGTTGGCGGACACGACGATCTTGTCGGTCGAGGTGCCGAGCCCCGGGTAGTCGGCGACGGTGTCGCTGTATGGCAGGGACAGGACGCTCCAACCAAGGTTGGGGTCGGCCGTATCGGAGATCGCGATGTCGATGTAGCCGGTCCCGACCGTGGCATGCCCCGGGTCGGGGTAGCAGTCGAAGCTGGCTTCGCTGGCCAGCCAGCGACCGTGGAGGGAGTCGTAGATCACCCGCGGATCGAAGGCCTCGGCCTGGTAGCCGCCGCCGACGGCGGAGATCCCGAAGAAGTCCTGGAGGCTGTAGGCGCTCGGTGCGCCGCCGGTCCGGTTCGTGATCCGGATGCCGGCGTTCGTCGCCTGGACGACGTGATCCGGGCCTGCCGCGATGAACGGGTCGGGCGGCTCCACCACGTTCGACGAGGCCCCGCTCGTCGAGACGGCCTCGACGGCAGGGCTGGCAGTGCCGATCGTCGCCGGCGTCGGCGCGGGGGCAACGAGCGGTGCCTGCGGGGCGCGGGTCGCCGGGCCGGTCGAGCCATGGATGCCGGCCGAGCGGAGCTTCGGGGTGTAGACCCGCTCCCGGCCGGCCGCCTTCGGGAGGGCGTCGACGACGACCCGCCGGGCGGGTCGGAGCGTCGAGGGGGACCGCTCGCCCGCGCCATGGAGGTGGACGACCCGGCCGGTCGGGCCGGCCGGGGCGACGGCGACGGCCGCCGGGGCGACCGCGCTCGGCGGCCGGGGGCGCGCGCCGGCGGGCGCGGCGATCAGGAGCCCACCGAGACAGCCGGCCGCGGCGACCGTGGCAAGGCGACGGAGCATCGAGCGGCGCATCGTTCCCTCCCGCCGACGCGCAGACCGTCGGATCGACGGACTGGAGTCTCCGGCTACCCTACCCGACCGGTCACCGCTCGTCGTGATGAGAATTGGGGACTCGGCTAGGCCCCAACGGCGCGCGGGTACGAGCCGAGGACCCGGACCATCTCGGTCTCCGCGCGGAGGTCGTCGAGGGCGGCGGCGCAGGCGGGATCGTCGACCGCGGCGTCGACATCGACCCAGAACACGTACTCCCAGGGGGCTCGCCGAGCCGGCCGCGATTCGAGCGACGAGAGGTTGACGCCGCGCGCGGCGAAGGCGCCCAGGCAGCGGTGGAGCGAGCCAGGGACGTTGCGGACGGCGAACACGAGCGTGGTGCGATACGGCCCATCGGACGCCGTTCGAGCCGCGGCGGCACTCCGACCGTCGTCGCCGACCCGCTCCAGGACCGCGAACCGGGTCCGGTTGTCGTCGCCGCTCTGGATGTCGTCGGCCAGGATCGCCAGCCCGTACAGCGCCGCGACGCGTGGCGACGCGACCGCCGCGGCGCGACGCTCGCGCTGCTCGGCGATCGCCCGGGCGGCCCCGGCGGTGTTGTAGGTCGTCATGACCTCCCACGGGCGCGAACGCAGGAATGCGTCGGCCTGGACGAGCGCCTGGCCGTGGCTGTAGACGCGGCCGATGTCGTCGAGCACCTGGCCGGGCATGGCCAGAAGCGCCAGCCGGACCGGCACGGCAACCTCGCCGACGATCCGGACACCCTGGTCGTAGAACTCGGACAGCAGGTCGTAGGTCTCGCGGATCGTCCCCGCGAGCGAGCTCTCGATCGCGATCACGCCGGCGCTCACCGAGCCATCGGCGACGGCCTCGAACACGGCCCGCCAGGTCGGCACCGCCGACCGCTCGGCGGCCTCGCCGAAGTAGCCGATCACGGCCTCCTCCGAGAACGCCCCCGGCTCACCCTGGTAGACGACCCGCATCCCGTCGGTCATGCGCCCAGTGTCGCCGATCGCGGGCCCGCTCAGCCGACCGCGTCCGACCCGTGCACCCCGGGCGTGCACCCACGACCGTTCACGCGTCGTGGGAGGCGTTGGCCGGCGCGAATCAGCTCATCCTGCACGTGGGGCGCGAGAGCGTGGCGGGTTGGACCTCGTTCCGCGTTCCACAGGTCCCACGTGCACGTCAGGTGTTCGCGGCGAGCCACGGCGGGACGAGACCGACGGAACGAGACCTACTGATTGAACCAGTCGGTCGTGTCGATCCGGCCGGCCTCCTCGTCCAGCTCCGCGCGCTGGGCCTTGGCCGTCGGCTCGGAGACCCGCGCCCGCTTGCGATTGCCGGCCGCGTCCGGCGCGTCCTGCCAGTGCTCCTCGGCGAGGAGCTCGTTGATGGCGTCGACGTACGCCTCGATCGAGGCCGCGATGATGTTCGTCGAGGTGATCTCGCCCGTGTAGCGGCCCTCCGCCCGGGCGCCCGCAGCGCCAGTCGGCGGCGCGATCGTGACGCTGACCTTGCCCTCCGCGTCGGGTCCCTCGGCGACCGCGTGGACATCGTACGAGAGCAGCCGCGGATGACCGGTCAGGACGCCGGCGAGCGCCTTGTCGACCGCCCGGAACAGGGCATCGACCGCGCCGTTGCCCTCGGCCGATGCCTCCCACTGGTGATCCCCGGAGGCGATGACGACGGCGCCGCGGCTCCGCGCGTTCGAGCCGGACGTGACCGTCCAGCGGGCGAGGTGGAGGGTGTCGGCCGGGTCGCCGGCCGGCGCCTCCGGAGCAGTGGTCGAATCGGCGCTCATCGCTTGCCTCCCGTGGCCGACGTTGCCGGCGGAGCCGGGGCCGCAGACGTCGTCGTGAAGTGTCGTTCGTCGCGGCGGCGAAGCTCCGCCCCGGACTTCCAGATCGCGTACTCGAGCGAGTCGGCCAGAGCCTGGGCCGAGGCCGCGATGATGTTCGTGTCGCTGCCCATCGTCGACCACTCGCGGGTCCCGTCGGACGAGTCGATGATCACCCGCGTCCGGGCGGCCGTCGCCGAGTCGCCGTCGAGGATCCGGACCTTGTAGTCGTAGAGGTGGACCTCGTCGAGCTGCGGATAGAACGCCCGGAGCGCCTTGCGAAGGGCGGCATCGAGGGCGTTCACCGGGCCGTTGCCATCGGCCGCGGTGTGGAGGATCTCGCCGTCGACCTGGACCTTGACCGTCGCCTCGGCGAGGAGCTCGCGCCCCGAGCGCTGCTCGACCAGGCACGTGTAGTCGAGGATCCGGAACGGCGCGGCGTAGTCGGCCTGGTGGCGCCGGATCAGGAGCTCGAAGCTGGCCTCGGCGCCCTCGAACGCGAGCCCCTCGGATTCGAGCTGCTTGACGAGCTCGCTCAGGACCTTGGGGTCGATCACGCCCTCGAGCTGGTGGCCGAGCTGCTCGGCCCGGATCCGGGTGTTCGCCCGGCCCCCGAGCTCGGACACGACGAGCCGGCCGGCGTTGCCGACGGCGGCCGGGTCGATGTGCTGGTAGCTCCGCTCGACCTTGGCGACGGCGGCCCCATGGACGCCGCCCTTGTGGGCGAACGCCGACCGGCCGACGTACGGCTGCCAGTCGTTCGGGTTGAGGTTGGCGATCTCGGCGACCGAGCGGCTGAGCTCGGTCAGGCCGGCCAGGGCGCCGCCCCCGGCGGGCACGAGCTCGTGGCCGGTCTTCAGGGCGAGGTTGGCGAGGATCGAGACCATGTTCGCGTTGCCGGCCCGCTCGCCGTAGCCGTTGATCGTTGCCTGGACGTGGCGGATCCCGGCGGCGACGGCGGCCATCGAGTTGGCGACGGCGAGCTCGGCGTCGTTGTGGGTGTGGATCCCCCAGGTGACCGGCGCGGCGGCGGCGTCCGCGTCTGCCTCGAGGGCGGCCCGGACCTCGCCGACGATCCGGACAAGCTCGTCGGTCAGGGTCCCGCCGTTCGTGTCGCACAGGACGAGCGTCCGGGCGCCGGCCTGGCGGGCCGCCCGGAGCGTGGCCAGGGCGTAGTCGCGGTCGTCGCGGTAGCCGTCGAAGAAATGCTCGGCGTCGTAGACGAGCTCCCGCCCGCGCTCGACGATGAACCGGACGGAGTCCGCGACCATGTCGAGGTTCTCCTCCGGCGTCGCGCCGAGGACCTCGGTGACGTGGAGCAGCCAGCTCTTGCCGAAGATCGTGACGACGGGCGTCTCGGCCGCGACGAGCTCGCGCAGGTTCGGATCGCTCTCGGCCGTGTTCGAGCGGTGGCGGGTCGACCCGAAGGCCGCCAGCTTCGCGGTCCGCCAGGTCATTCCCCGGGCGGCCTTGAAGAACTCGATGTCCTTCGGGTTCGAGCCCGGCCAGCCGCCCTCGATGTACGGCATCCCGTACTCGTCGAGCATCCGCGCGACGCGGAGCTTGTCGGCCAGGCTGAGGGTGACGTTCTCGCCCTGCGTGCCGTCGCGGAGGGTCGTGTCGTAGAGAATGACCGGGCGGTCGAGCGGCGGGTTCGTGCTCATCGGCGGGTTCCTGTCCTGGCGGTCGGGATCGGGTGGATCACGAGGGGGCTGCCGCGGTCGCCCGGGCAGCCTCCGGAATCGCGATCCGCTCGATGATCGCCGCCGTCATCCCGGTCGTGCCGACCCGCCGCAGGCCGGCGTCGTCGCCGTCCGGCGGGAGGAGGTCCGCCGTCCGGTGGCCCTCGTCGAGGGCAACACCCACGGCGTCCTCGAGCGCGCTCGCGGCGTCGTCGCGCCCGAGCGACAGCCGAAGGAGCATCGCCGCCGACAGGATCGTCCCGATCGGGTTGGCGAGGTCGCGCCCGGCAATATCGGGCGCGGAGCCGTGGATCGGCTCGTACAGGCCGAACGTGCCGTGCGCGGTCCGCCGCTCGCCGAGCGACGCCGACGGGAGCATCCCGAGGCTGCCGGCCAGGACCGCCGCCTCGTCGCTGAGGATGTCGCCGAACAGGTTCTCGGTGACGATCACGTCGAAGCTTGCCGGCTGCTTGACCAGGAGCATCGCGCACGAGTCGACGAGCTGGTGGGCGAGGCTGACGTCGGGATGGCCGGCGCCGACCTCGATGGCGACCGTCCGCCACAGCCGCGAGGTCGCCAGGACGTTGGCCTTGTCGACCGAGGTCACGTGGCCGCGGCGGGCCGTCGCCAGCTCGAACGCAAGCTCGACGACGCGGCGGATCTCGGGCTCGCTGTACGGCAGGGTGTCGAGCGCGTCGCGTGCCGCCCCGGCGCCCGAGGCTTCGCGTCGCTCGCCGAAGTAGATCCCGCCCGTCAGCTCGCGGACGATCAGGAGGTCGACGCCGGCGAGCAGCTCGGGCCGCAGCGGCGACGAGGCGATGAGCGCGGGATGGACCTGGACCGGCCGCAGGTTGGCGTACAGCCCGAGGCCGCCGCGGAGGGCGAACAGGGCCTGCTCGGGCCTGACCGCCGCGGACGGGTCGGACCACTTCGGGCCGCCGACCGCGCCGAGGAGGATCGCGTCCGCCGCCCGGCAGGCTTCGACGTCCTCGGGCCGGATCGCCACCCCGAATCGATCGATCGCGGTGCCACCCGCCGCGATCTCGGTCCAGTCGACATCGAAGCCGAACGCGACCCCGGCCGCATCGACGACAGCGCGCGCGCCCGCGACGACGTCCGGCCCGACGCCGTCGCCCGGGATCGTCGCGACCCGGTAGCGCGTGTCGCTCACGGCAGCTCCTCGGCCGTCCGCTGGCCGACGAAGGCGACGTCCACACCGTTGATTTCGGCGCCGCGGAGCTTGTTGACGGCCACGAGGTAGCCGTCCAGCGACGCCTCGATGATGTTCGTCGACAAGCCGTGGCCCGCGACGACGAGCGCGCCGGGGCCCTCGTCGGACGAGCGCCGGCAGCGGACGAGCACCTGGCCCTGGGCGTCCTCGCCGGCGGACACGGCCTTGATCTCCCACTCGGTCAGGACCGGGTGCCAGCCGAGCACCCCGTGGAGCGCCTGGTCGACGGCGGAGTAGAGCGCGTCGACCGGGCCGTTGCCGGTGGCCTCCGCCGAGCGGTCCTCGCCCTGGACGGTCAGGGTCACCGAGCCCGTGGCGTTGCCGCCGTGGGACGAGGTGACGCTCCAGCCGACGAGGGCGACGGACGCCGGGACCTCCGACGCGCGCTGCTCGACGAGAGCGAGCAGGTCACCGTCGGTGACCTCCTTCTTCGCGTCGGCCAGGGCGATCGCCTGGCGGTAGAGCGTGTCGAGGGCCTCGCCCTCGACGTCGTGGCCGAGCTCGCGGAGCTTGCCCTGGAGGCCGCGCCGGCCGGACAGCTTGCCGATCGTCAGCTGGCTGCCGGTCAGCCCGACCGACTGGGGAGTCATGATCTCGTAGGTCAGCGGGTTCTTGATCACGCCGTCCTGGTGAATCCCCGACTCGTGGGCGAAGGCGTTCCCGCCGACGACGGCCTTGTTCGGCTGGATCGCGAACCCGGTCAGGTAGCTGACGAGGCGCGAGGCCGGGGTGATCTGCTCGGTCTGGACGCCGCTCGCGAGCTCCGGGAACTGGGTCGGCCGCGTCCGGAGGGCCATGACGACCTCCTCGAGCGACGCGTTGCCGGCCCGCTCGCCGAGGCCGTTGATCGTGACCTCGACCTGGCGGGCGCCGGCCTGCACCGCGGCCAGGGTGTTGGCCGTCGCGAGGCCGAGGTCGTTGTGGCAGTGGACGCTGACCGTGGCGTCGCGGCCGACGAGGTCGACGACCCGGCCGACGAGCGCGCCGAACTCGGCCGGGATCGCGTAGCCGACGGTGTCGGGGATGTTGACCGTCGAGGCGCCGGCCGCGACGACGGCCTCGTAGACCTGGAGGAGATAGTCGGTGTCGGTCCGCGAGGCGTCCTCGGCGGAGAACTCGATCTCGGCGTCGCCGCCGAGCGCCTCGCGGCCGTAGCGGACCCAGCGGACCGCCTCGGCGAGGGCCTCGTCGCGGCTGATCCGGAGCTTGTGCTTGAGGTGAATGTCGCTCGTCGCGATGAAGACGTGGAGGTGGGGCCGCTCGGCGACCCGGATCGCCTCGACGGCCCGCTGCGGGTCGCCGTCGCGGCAGCGGGCGAGCGCCGCAACGGCGATCCCGCCCTTCGTCTCCTGGGCGATCCGGCGGACCGCCTCGAAGTCGCCCGGCGAGGCGGCCGGAAAGCCGGCCTCGATCACGTCGACCTTGAGCCGGGCGAGCTGGCGGGCGACCTCGAGCTTCTCCGCCGCGGTCAGCCCGGCGCCCGGCGCCTGCTCGCCGTCGCGGAGGGTCGTGTCGAAGATCCGGACGCTGCCGGCCGCCACCGCGGAGCCGCTCATGACTTGGCTCCCGCCCCGACCGACGACTGGGCCTCGCCGGCCTCGACCACGACCGGGTTGAGGAACAGCATCTGGGCCCGCAGGTCGCGCCCGACCTGCTCGATCTGGTGCTCCTTGTCCTGCTGCCGGAGCCGCGCGAACTCGGCCCCGCCGGACTCCTGCTCGGCGATCCAGCGGCTGGCGAACGACCCGCTCTGGATGTCGGCGAGGACGTCCTTCATCGCGGTCTTGACGCCCTCGGCGACGCGCGGCCCGGAGACGTAGTCGCCGTACTCCGCGGTGTCGCTGACGCTGAAGCGCATGAAGTTCAGCCCGCCGCGGTACATCAGGTCGACGATCAGCTTGAGCTCGTGCATCGTCTCGAAGTAGGCGAGCTCCGGCTGGTAGCCCGCCTCGACGAGCGTCTCGAAGGCCGCCTTGATCAGGGCCGAGACGCCGCCGCAGAGGAGGGCCTGCTCGCCGAACAGGTCGGTCTCGGTCTCCTCCTTGAACGTCGTCTCGAGGACGCCGGCCCGGGTTGAGCCGATGCCCCGGGCGTAGGCGAGGACGCGCGCCCGGGCCGTCCCCGACGCGTCGTTCTCGACCGCGAACAGGGCCGGCACGCCACCGCCCGCCTCGTACACCGAGCGGAGGAGGTGGCCGGGGCCCTTCGGGGCGACCATCCCGACGTCGATCGTGGCCGGCGGGCTGATCCGGCCGAACCGGATGTTGAAGCCGTGGGCGAACATCAGGAGCTGGCCGGTCCGGAGGTGCGGCTCGATCTCGGCGTCGTAGACGGACTTCTGGAGCGTGTCGGGGACCGCGATCATGATCACGTCGGCCGCCTTCACCGCGTCCGCGACGTCGGCGACCCGGAGGCCGGCCTCCTCGGCGATCGCCCGGCTCTTCGAGCCGGGCTTGAGGCCGACGACGACGTCGACGCCGGACTCGTGGAGGTTCCGGGCGTGGGCATGGCCCTGGGACCCGTAGCCGATGATCGCGACCGTCTGGCCGGCGAGGGCCTGCGGATCGGCATCGTTGTCGTAGTACATCCGCGCTGTCATCGCTTGATAGCCTCCTCGATCGACGATGAGCCGCGCGACATCACGACGGCGCCGGTTCGGACCGTTTCCTTGATCCCGTAGGTGCGCACGAGCGCCAGGAACTGGTCGATGTCGCCTTCGGGACCCGTGACCTCGACGACGACCGACTCACCGGCCAGGTCGACGACCCGGCCCTTCGACAGCTCGACGAGCTTCAGGATCTCGGCCCGGTTGCCGTCGGTCGCCCGGATCTTCACGAGCGCCAGCTCCTGGGCGACGACCGCGTCGGAGGTGACGTCCTGGACCTTGAGGACGTCGATCAGGCGGTAGAGCTGCTTGGCGGCCTGCTCGACCGCGACGTCGTCGCCGTGGAGCGTGATCGTCATCCGGCTGACGTCGGGCTGGTCGGTCCGGCTGACCGCGAGCGAGTCGATGTTGAAGTTCCGCGCCCGCATGAGCGACGACACGCGGTTGAGGACGCCGGGCTTGTCGAGGACGATCGCGATCAGGGTGTGACGGCGGGTCTCGCCGCCCCCGGGCAGGGCCCGGGCCGGCGGCGCGGCATGGGCCGGTCCGGGGTCCGGGCCGGGATCGGCGGCGTCGGCCGCGGCCGGGGCGACGCGGCCATTGGACGAGGGATCAGCGGGCATTCTGGCGCTCGCTCTCCGAGGTCGGAGGCTGAGCTCCGCGAGGCCATCCGCCCGAGGATTCGCCGCTCACTCGTCCGCCCCTCCCCACTTCTCGATCAAATCGGAGAGGCCCTTGCCGGCCGGCATCATCGGGAACACGTTCTGCTCCTCGGCGATCTCGAACCAGACGAGGGCCGGGCCGTCGACGGCCTGGGCCGCCGCGATCGCGTCGTCGACCTCGGCCGGCGTCCGGGCTCGGAAGGCCGGGATCCCATAGGCGTCGGCGAGCTTCGCGAAGTCGGGCCCCGGCAGGTGCGCGGAATGGTAGTTGCCGCCGTAGATGATCTCCTGCCACTGCCGGATCATCCCGAGCTTCTTGTTGTCGAGCAGCGCGATCTTCACCGGGATCCGATCGGCGACGAGGGTCATCAGCTCCTGGCTCGTCATCTGGAAACCGCCGTCCCCGGTGACCGCCCAGGTCTCGCGGTCGGGCCGGCCGAGGGCCGCGCCCATCGCCGCCGGCACGCTGAAGCCCATCGTGCCCAGGCCGCCGGACGAGACGTGCGAGTTGGGGTTGCGGAACCCCGCGTAGCGGGCCAGCCACATCTGGTTCTGGCCGACGTCCGCGACGTACGTCGCCTGGTGGTCGGTGAGGGCGCCGATCCGCTCGATCACGTAGTCGGCCGACAGGACGCCGTCGCGCCAGGCGCCCGAGCCGTGCCACGACGAGCCCTCCGAGTCGGCCCGCCACGCCGCGAGCTCGGCGAAGTAGTCGGCCCGCGCCGCCGGATCGACGGCGTCGACCATCGGCAGCAGGGCCGCCAGGACGCGCCGGGCATCGCCGACGATCGGCACCTCGACCGCGACGTTCTTGCCGATCTCGGCGGGGTCGATGTCGACGTGGACGATCCGGGCGTACGGCGCGTAGGTCCGGACGTTGCCGGTGACCCGGTCGTCGAAGCGCATCCCGATCGCGAACAGGAGGTCGGCGGACTGGATCGCCCGGTTGACGTGCTTCCAGCCGTGCATCCCCATGAAGCCGTAGCTGAGCGGGTGGTCCTCGGGCATCGCGCCGATCCCGAGCAGGGTGTGGGCGACGGGGATCTGAGCCTTCTCGGCGAACGCGAGCAGCTCGTCCCAGGCCCGGGCATGGAGGACGCCGTGGCCGGCCAGGATCACCGGCCGCTGCGCCTTCGCCAGCTCCGCCGCGGCGAGCTTCAGCTGGCGGCCGTTCGCCTCGAAGGTGGGGCGGAAGCCGGGCAGGCCGGCGACGATCTCCTCGGTGGTCGGGTGGGGTGCGCTCGTCTCCTGCTGGAGGGCGTCCTTCGTGATGTCGACATGGACCGGACCCGGGCGGCCGGTCCGGGCGATATGGAACGCCTCGGCCAGGACCCGGGGCAGGTCGTCGGCGTCGCGGACGAGGTAGTTGTGCTTCGTCATCGGCAGAGTGATGCCGTTGATGTCGATCTCCTGGAAGGCGTCCTTGCCGATCAGGGCCGACGGGACGTTGCCGGTGATCGCGACCATCGGGATCGAGTCGAGGAGGGCGGTCCCGATCCCGGTCACGAGGTTCGTCGCGCCCGGGCCGGAGGTGCCCATGCAGACGCCGACCTCGCCGGTGACCCGGGCGTAGCCGTCCGCCGCGTGGGCCCCACCCTGCTCGTGACGGACGAGGACGTGGCGCAGCTGGGGATAGTCGCCGAGGACGTCGTAGAGCGGCAGGATCACGCCGCCGGGATAGCTGAAGAAGACGTCGGTCCCCTGGAGCAGGAGCGCCTCGCAGACGACGTCGGCCCCGATCCGGGTGCGGTGCCGCGGACGCGCGTCGTCGAGCATCGCCCGACGGGCGGCCTCGACGGCGGCGGCGGCGGCGGTCCCGTCGGCCGGGACGTGGCTCCGCCGCCCGGGCCGGGCGGTCGGCGCTGCCGCCGACCCGACCGAGGCGGGACTCGGCGGTCGGCCGTCGGCCCCCTTCGTCATCGTCATCGTTCCCTGCCTGCCCTCTCGCGTGTGCCGGCCGTCACCCGGACCGGCGTCCTGCCCTGCTCCCCCGGGCCCCGCCCGGGACGATCGACGTGTGCGCGGCAACAAAAAACCCTCGCCACCCGGCGAGGGTCCCTTCGGTTGTCAGCGGTTCGTGCGTCCTAGCGCCCGTCCCTCCGAGTTCCTCCGTTCTCCCGCCGGGAGCCGGTAATGAGGAGCCCAAGAAGGCTCTCAAGGCCGACGACCAGGGAGCGAAGGAGACCGAGGAGGGAGCCGTCCGACAGACCGGCGTCGTTCAGGGGCAGCTGCACCCGCCGACCGTCCGCGCGGATCGCGACGGCGACGTGGCGTCGATTGCGGCCATCGAACAGCGCCAAGCTGGTCTCCCGAACGAGCCCGGCCGAACCCGGGCGGTCCGCGCAGTCTACGAGGCGCGGGGTGATCCTGCAACCTCGGGCCGAAGGCCTCGCCGCGCCCGGCCGTCGGGCTCGACCGCCGGCCGCACGCTCGCGGCCGCCGACCCGGGCCGATCTGTCCCCCGAACACCACGAGACCGCCGGTTGCCCGACGGTCCCGTCACCCCCCGTCGGCCGAGCCGACGCCGGTGGGATTTCAGCGACCCCAGCGCTGTCCGGCCTCGAGCACCAGCGCGGAGCTGGCAAGGGCGGACAGGGCGAGCAGGATCCGGAATCCCTGGCCCTTGAAGAACGCCAGGTTCGTCTTCATGGTGGTCTGACTCCTCGAGTCGGTCTACGTCGGTGCGATCGGCGGCCGGGCGGTCTCCCCGAAGGGAGATCCCTGGCTTTGCGTCCCCGCCTCGCGACGGGTTTGCCCTGGACGACGGCACCAGCGGAGAACGTGCGTCCTCGATCCGAACCTAGCCCGGCCCGAGCAGGACCGGAACCGGACGGCAGTACTACGCCGCCGAGCGAATCGTCGGAGGTGCGGCGCGGCACCACGCGCGGCGAGGGCCGGTGGCCGACCTCGCTCGCCGTCAGGCAGGCGGCCCGGCCGGCTCCTCGAGGGTGGGGCGCGCGCCGGCGGGCCGCCCCCGCATCGCGGCGGCGAGGGCGATCGCGACCCCCACGCCGATCAGGACGTCGCCGACGCTGAAGACGTTCGCCAGGGGCATCCAGGCCGGCATCGCGAAGACGTCGGTCAGGGGCTCGAGCAGCGGATGGTCGACGACGACGCTGTTCGTGTTGCCGCCGACCCCGTAGCCGAGCGCGGCGAGGGCCTCCGGCCGGGCCGGCATCGCCCCTCCGTTGGCGACGATCGCCGCCAGATTCAGGAGCGCGCCGAGCACGATCAGCGGGACCCCGGCCAGGCGGACGTTGGCGAGGACGACGACCACGACGAGGGCCGTCGAGAGGACGTAGACGACCCGGCTGACATCCTTCGGAAGGCCGTCCGCGAGGGGCGAGAACAGGACCAGCTGGACGGCGAGCGCGAGGACGGCCAGCGGCGCCAGGCGGAAGCGGACCTCCGCCAAACGGTCGAGGCGGCCACCCGCGAGCCAGCCTGCGACGAGGCCGACGGGGATCGCGTAGAGGATGAACATCGAGCGCGAGCATACGGGACGCGCCGGGCGCGACGGGCCGCATCGGGCGCGACGGGCCGCGTCGAGCGACGAGGGTCGTCCCGGGAGGCCACCTGCTACCCTCTGGCATCCATCCAGGAGCACACGAGCGAGCCGTCACGCCATGACCCGACCGCGCACGATCGTCGAGAAGATCTGGGACGACCATGTTGTCGGCCAGGATGAGGGAGCCCCGGCGATCCTCGCGGTCGACCTCCACCTCGTCCACGAGGTCACCTCGCCCCAGGCGTTCAGCGGCCTCCGCGCCCGCGGCCTGACCGTCCGCCACCCGGAGCGGACCGTGGCGACCGCCGACCACTCCATCCCGACCCATCCCCGGAGCCTGCCGATCCTCGACGTGATGGCAGCCGCGCAGGTCGACCAGCTGACGGCGAACTGCCGCGAGTTCGGCATCCCCCTCCACGGCCTCGGCGATCCGGGCCAGGGGATCGTCCACGTGATCGGCCCCCAGCTCGGCCTGACCCAGCCGGGGATGACGATCGTCTGCGGCGACTCCCACACCGCCACCCACGGCGCGTTCGGGGCGCTGGCCTTCGGGATCGGGACGAGCGAGGTCGAGATGGTCCTCGCCACCCAGACCCTGCTCCAGCGCCGGCCGAAGACCTACGAGGTCCGCGTCGACGGGCGGCTTGCGCCCGGCGTCAGCAGCAAGGACGTGATCCTCGCCCTGATCGCCCGGATCGGGATCGGCGGCGGGACCGGCCACGTCTTCGAGTACACCGGTGACGCGATCCGGGCGCTGACGATGGAGCAGCGGATGACGATCTGCAACATGTCGATCGAGGGCGGCGCCAAGGCCGGCCTGATCGCCCCGGACGACACGACGTTCGAGTACCTCGCGGGGCGGCCCCACGCGCCTGCGGGCCCGGCGTGGGACGCCGCGGTGGCGCGCTGGCGGACGCTGCCGAGCGACGACACCGCGGCGTACGACAAGGCGATCACGATCGACGCGTCGGCGCTTGAGCCAATGGTCACGTACGGCACGAACCCCGGGATGGGGATCCCGATCAGCGCCCGCGTGCCGTCGCCCGCCGAGCAGCCGGACGGTTCGGCCAGGCGGGCCCTCGAGCGGGCGCTCGAGTACATGGACCTCGAGCCGGGCCAGGCGATCCTCGGCCAGAAGGTCGACGTCGTCTTCGTCGGCTCGTGCACGAACGGACGGATCAGCGACCTCCGCCTCGCCGCCGAGGTCCTCCGCGGCCGGACCGTCGCCGCGGGCGTCCGGATGATGATCGTGCCGGGCTCCGACGAGGTGAAGCGCGAGGCCGAGCGCGAGGGTCTCGACGGGATCTTCCGTGCTGCCGGGGCGGAATGGCGGGAGGCCGGCTGCTCGATGTGCATCGCGATGAACGGCGACCAGCTGTCGCCCGGGCAGTACGCGATCAGCACGTCGAACCGCAACTTCGAGGGCCGCCAGGGCAAGGGCGGTCGGACGTTCCTCGCCTCGCCCCTCACCGCGGCCGCGTCGGCGGTCCGCGGCGAGGTCAGCGACCCGCGGGCGCTGCCGGGGATCGAGGCGCTGGCCGCCGTCGGGGGCCGCTGACGATGGCCGAGCAGTTCCGGACCTTCACGAGCGCGGTGATCCCCCTCCCAGCGGAGAACGTCGACACCGACCAGATCGTCCCGGCCCGCTACCTCAAGGTGACCGACAAGGACGGGCTCCGCGAGGCGCTCTTCCGGGACTGGCGCTACGACGAGGACGGCGGGCTGAAGGAGCCGCTCTTCGTGATGGATCGGGTGGCGATGCTCGACCGGAGGATCCTCCTCGTCGGCGACAACTTCGGGACGGGCTCGTCGCGCGAGCACGCGCCGTGGGCACTGACCGCGTGGGGCATCCGGGCGATCATCTCGACCTCGTTCGCCGATATCTTCCGCAACAACGCCCTGAAGAACGGCCTGCTCCCGATCGTCGTGGAGCCGGAGCGCCATCGCCAGCTCTTCGAGATGGTGGCGGCCGACCCGAACAGCCAGCTGACCGTCGACCTCGAGGCCCAGGTCGTCCACCTGCCGGGCGACGAGGACCTCCCCTTCGAGGTCGACCCGTTCGCCCGCCTGATGCTCCTCGGCGGCACCGACGAGATGGGCTACCTCCTCGGCCGGCTGGCCTCGATCGAGGCCTGGGAGGCGGCGCATCCCGGGCGGATCGACACGCGGGCCGGGGCCGCCTGACCCCGCGCGCGAGGGCTGACCGCCCGCTGGCGGCGGTCGACCGTCGGGAACCGCGCCCGCTCCGGAGCCGTCACGCGGCCATGACGAGCTCCCGCGGAACGAGTCGCCGTCTCCCCATCCCGATCGTGGCCCTGATCGCGACGCTGATCCTGGCGGCCTGCGCGCGCCGGACCCGACACCGGGGCGCTGCCCGGCGACCCGTCCGGTCCGGGATCGGCGGCCGGAGCCCCCGCCGGCTCGACCGATCCGGGCGCCGGCGGCGGGGTGCCCGGCAACCCCGGATCCGGCGGCGGCGTCGTGCCGCCCGGAGGCGGCGGCCCGGTTCCCGGCGGCGGTCAGCCGCAGCTCGTCCGGCCGCAGCCGGGCCGGATGGACCCGCATCCGGTCGTCGCGACCGCCCTCGAGGTGTCGGTCGACGGCCGCCGCGTCCTCGTGAAGGTCACCTGGTACGGCGGGGTCGAGCCCTGCTCGGTCCTCGATTCGGTCCGCGTCGAGCGGTCCGGCTCGGACATCCGGATCACGCCGATCGAAGGCTCCAGCGACCGGTCCGCGATCTGCCCGGAGATCGCCCTCCTGAAGGCGACGATCGTCGACCTCGGCGAGCTCGA
Organism: uncultured Chloroflexia bacterium; assembly: GCA_963710105.1. Classification (GTDB taxonomy): domain Bacteria; phylum Chloroflexota; class Limnocylindria; order Limnocylindrales; family CSP1-4; genus CF-46. The sequence goes on along the minus strand of CAVPYV010000001.1, from coordinate 84,883 downwards.
GCCCGGGCTCTGGCGGATCTCCTCGCCGGGGAGCGACGCCCCACCGATCGAGCTGACGATCGCCTGATCGGCGTCCACCGGCCGGCCTCGGCCATACTTCCCGACGGTGAACGTGTTCGACGTCGTCGTGATCGTCCTGCTCGTCGCCGCCATCCTGATCGGCATCAGCTCCGGGGCCCTGCCCCAGCTGGGCGGCCTCGTCGGGGCATTCGGCGGGGGCGTGCTCGCGATCGTCATCCTGCCGTGGATCGAGCCCCTCCTGGACCAGGTCGAGGTGCAGCTCCGGGCGATCGTGGTGCTCGCCGGGATCCTCTTCCTCGTCGGCATCGGCGAGGCGATCGGGGCGGCGATCGGGCGGACGATCGCCCGGCAGCTCCGCGGCGGCGTCCTCGATCACGTCGATCGCGTGCTCGGCGGCTTCGTCGGGGCCGCCCAGGCGATCCTCGTCGTCTGGCTGGTCGGCGGCCTGCTGGCGGCCGGGCCGATGCGCTATCTCGCCGTCCAGGCCCAGACCTCCTTCCTCGTCCGCGGCCTCAACGGCGTGCTGCCCGCGCCGACGGAGATCGCCGCGGAGCTCGGACGGCTCCTCGACGACACGGGCATCCCCGACCTCTTCATCGGGCTCGACCCGCTGCCCGCGCCCGATGTCGAGCGGCCGACCGATCCCGCCGCCCAGCGGATTGCGGCGACGGCGACGCGGAGCACCGTCCGGGTGTCGGCGGCGACGTGCCTCTACCAATCGTCGGGGACCGGGTTCGCGGTGGATCGGAGCTACATCGTCACGAACGCCCACGTGATCGCGGGCGGATCCCGGATCCGGGTCCAGGTCCCGGGCGGCCCGCCGCGCGAGGCGGTGGCGGTCTTCGACGACCCCGAGCTCGACGTGGCCCTCCTGTGGGTCCGCGACCTCGATGTCGACCCGCTCCGGTTCGCCGCCGTCGACCCGGATCGCGGTGCCATCGGGGCGACACTCGGGTTCCCGCACGGCGGCGGCCTCCTCGTCGAGCCCGCGGCGGTCGCCGGCGCGTACACCGCCCAGGGCCGCGACATCTACGGGTCGCGCCGGGTCAGCCGCCGGATCCTCGAGCTGCGGGCGATCGTCGACCAGGGCGACAGCGGCGGGCCGCTGATCCTCGCCGACGGCACGGTCGGCGGCGTCGTGTTCGCCGAGGCGCGGACGGACGAGAACGTCGGCTATGCCCTGACCGCGACGTCGGTCGCGACCGCGATCCAGCCGTACATCGGCCGGACCGGCGCGGTCGACACCGGAGACTGCATCCACTGAGACCGCGCGGCGGGCGCCGGCCAACTACGATCCGAGGATGACCGACCCGATCCAGCCCGCCGCCGACCCGACCCGCCCCTCGACCACCGTCCCGCCGACCGATTCATCCGCCCCACCGCCCGGGCAGGAGGCGGCCGCCGCGCTTGCGGTTCTCGCTGCCGAGGCGTGGGAGAGCCAGATGACGGCCCATCCCGTCTGGGCGACGGCGCTCGGCGATCGTCGCCACGACGACCGCCTCCGCGACAACGGTCCGGGCGCCCTGGCCAGGGAGGAAGCGCGGCTCGGCGGCTTCCTGGAGCGGGTCGCGGCGATCGATCGGGACGTGCTCCCGCCGGCCGACCGGGTGACCCGGGCGGCGCTCGTCGACTTCCTCCGATCCGAGCAGGATCTCGCGGCATCCGGCCTGGACGCGTGGAGCGTCGACCCGCTCGACGGGCCCCAGGTCAGCTACCTCAACGTGCCGTCCTTCCAGCCGATCCGGAGCGAGGTCGAGGGCGACGCCCTCCTCGCCCGCTGGCTGGCGATCGGCCCGTGGATCGACCGGCTGACCGCGAGCACGCGGGACTGCCTGGCCCGCGGTGTCGGCGCTCCGCAGGCCCTCGTCCGGAGCGTCGTGGCCGAGCTCGACGATCTGCTCGCCCGGCCGACCGAGGAGTGGCCCCTCGTCGACCCGGCCCGCGACGACCCGGACCGCGACGACCCGAGCCCGGGCGACGCGGACGGCTGGCCGCGGGATCGGCGGGCGGCCTGGGCGGAGCAGGTCCGGCGGGCCGTGGGCGACGGGATCCGGCCCGCCTTCGAGCGCTACCGGACCTTCCTCGTCGACGAGCTCGCGCCCGCGGCCCGCGGGGATGACCGGCCGGGCCTTTCGCATCTCCCCGGCGGGGACGCGGCCTACACCCGCCTGATCCGGGCCCACACGACGCTCGACCTCTCCCCGGAGGCCATTCACGGGATCGGGCTCGAGGAGACCGAGCGGATCGACGACGAGTTCCGCGAGCTCGGCGGGCGACTCCTCGGGACGACCGACCGGACCGCGGTCCTCGAGCGGCTGCGGTCGGACCCGGCGCTCCATTTCGCCACGCGGGCCGAGGTCTTCGACGTCGCCGAGGCCTCGCTGGCCCGGGCGAACGCGGCGATCCCCGACTGGTTCGGGCGCCTGCCGAGGACCCCCTGCGTCGTGGTCGAGATGGGCGCCCACGAGGCGAAGCACTCGACGATCGCCTACTACCGCGAGCCGGCCGCCGACGGCAGCCGGCCCGGCAGCTATTACATCAACACGAGCGAGCCGGCGACCCGTCCGCGCTACGAGGCGGAGACCCTCGCCTTCCACGAGGCGGTGCCCGGCCACCACCTCCAGATCGCGCTGTCCCAGGAGCTGGAGGGCATTCCCGCCTTCCGCCGCTTCCACGGCCCGACCGCGTTCGTCGAGGGCTGGGGCCTGTACAGCGAGCGGCTGGCGGTCGAAATGGGCCTGCTGTCGGGCGACATGGACCACTTCGGCGTCGCATCGTTCGACGCCTGGCGGGCCTGCCGGCTCGTCGTCGACACCGGCCTCCACGCCCTCGGCTGGAGCCGCGATCGGGCGATCGGCTTCATGCTGGAGCACACGGCCCTCGCCGCGAACAACGTCACGAACGAGGTCGACCGCTACCTGGCGATGCCCGGCCAGGCCCTCGCCTACAAGCTCGGCCAGCGCGAGTTCCTGCGGCTGCGCGGTGAGGCCCGGGCGGCGCTGGGCAGCCGCTTCGACATCCGCGCCTTCCACGATGCGGTGCTCGGCGAGGGAGCCGTCGGGCTGTCCACCCTCGGCGGCATCGTCGAGGCCTGGGTGCGCACGATCTGACGATGGCGACGGTGGCCGGCGATCGGCACGCTCCGGCCGGACGGCTCCGGGCCGTCCTCGCCAACCGCGGCCTGCGCCGGATCGAGATCGCCTGGGCCCTCGGGGTCGCGGGCGACGCCGCGTTCACCGTCGCCCTGCTCGTGGCGGCCTTCGCGATCGGCGGGCCGTTCGGGGTCGGGATCCTGACGATCGTCCGGATGGCGCCGTCGATCGTCGGGGCGCCGCTGGCCGGCCTCCTCGCCGGCCGGCGCTACCCGACCGAGCTCCTGTTCGCCGCCCACGCGGTCCGGGCCGCCGGCGCCATCGCCGTCACCGCGCTGCTCCTCGCCGACGGGCCGGTCCCCCTCGGCCTCCTCGCGGCGACGGTCGCCGCGTCGGCGGGGGCCTTCGTCCGGCCCCTCCAGGTTGCCGCGACGCCGGCCTTCGCGGAGACCCCGGACGAGCTGTTCGCGGCGAACGGGGCGACGAGCACCGGCGAGGGGATCGGGTCGTTCGTGGGCCCGCTCCTCGGCGGCATGCTCGTCCTGGCCGGGCCGACGGCCGCGGCCACGGGCGCGACCGCGCTGTTCCTGACGGCCGCCGCGACCCTCGGGCGCCTCGCTCCATCCGCCGACGAGGAGGCCCGCCGTCGCGCGGACGCGGCCCGCAGCGCGGACGAGGCGGCCGGCACGTCCGGCACGTCGGGCGCGTCCGGCTGGCCGGCGACGATCGGCCGCGAGCTGACGGCGGGTGTCCGCGTCCTCGCCCGGCGGCGCGGCGCGGCGGTCGTCCTCCTCGGCTTCGCCGGCCAGGTGTTCGTCCGCGGCCTGATGACGACCCTCACGGTCGTCGCGGCGATCCGCCTCCTCGGGCTCGGCGAGCCGGGCGTCGGGATCCTCGGCGCCGCGTACGGCCTGGGGACGCTGGGCGGGGCGCTCCTCTCCGTTCGGCTCGCCGGCCGGACCCGCCTCGCCCCCTCGTTCGCGGTCAGCCTGTCGCTGTGGGGCCTGCCGCTGGCCGTCATCGCCGCAGTCCCCGAGCCCGGGGTCGCGGTCGCCGCCCTCGCCGTCTCGGGGATCGCGAACGCGACGCTCGACGTGGCCGGATTCACGCTTCTCCAGCGGTGCGTCGCGGGGTCCGAGCGGATGGCCGTCTTCGGGGTCCTCGAGTCGATCGCCGCTCTCGGCCTGGGCGTCGGTGGCGTCGTCGCCTCCGGTCTCGTCGAGGCGCTGGGCGAGCGCGGGGCCCTGGCCGTCGCCGGGGCGATCCTGCCCGTCCTCGCCGTCGGGATCTGGTCCCGCCTCCACGCGGTCGACGCCGACGTCGTCCTGCCCGAGCGCGAGCTCGCCCTCCTTCGCGGCGACCCGCTGTTCGCCCGTCTCCCCCTCACCGCCATCGAGCGCGTCGCCGAGGCGATGCGCCCCGTGACGGTCGCGGCGGGAACGGTCCTCGTCCGCGAGGGCGAGCCGGGCGACGACTACTTCGTGATCGCCGACGGGCGGTTCGAGGTCCGTCATGGCGCGCGGGTCGTGTCGACGGCGGGCCCAGGCGACGGGATCGGCGAGATCGCGCTCCTCCGCGCCGTCCCCCGCACGGCGACCGTGGTCGCGCTCGACGACGGGTCGGTCTACCGCATCGGCGCCGCGGCGTTCCTCGCGGCGGTGGCCGGGCCGACGAGCGCCGCCGCCGGCGCGGCGATCATGGACGCCCGGCTGGCGCGGTCCGCCGCGAGCTGACGTCGGCCGCGGCCGCGCGACGGGGCGGCGAGTGCCTGAAGGGTCGCGAGCCCGTCAGAAGGTCGCGTCGGGCTCGAGGTTCCGGATCCGCGTGGCGAGCGCCTCCAGGACGCAGGTCCGGATCGCCGGGTGGCGGTCCATCAGGGAGTGGAACTCGCGATGGCCGAGGACGAGCAGCTTGGCCGGGCTGTCGGTCGTCGCCGTCGCGGTCCGGGGGCCCTCGGCGAGCAGGGCGATCTCGCCGAAGAACTCGCCGGGCGCCATCGACCGGACCCGGGTCTCGTTGCGCTCGATCGCGACACCGCCGGAGACGAGCACGAAGAACTCGCGACCGGTGTCGCCCTCGCGCATCAGGACCCGCCCCGCCGGCACGTCGATCTCCTCGGCGAGCCGGCCGACCTCCTCGATCTCGCGCCGACCGAGGCCGGCCAGGAGCGGAACCCGCTTGAGCAACTCGAGCTTCTCGTCGGTCGCCATCACCCTCTCCACCGTGCGCCGTCCGCCGCCGCTGCGTCCGGGCAGCATAGCGTTCCGCGGCGGCGCCGACGGCCCGCTCCGGCGGCGGCCCCGAGCACGCCGGCCGCTCGGATCGGGGCCGCCGGCCGCTGGGATGGCGTCCCGGTCCCGGACCCGGACGCAGGCCGCGCCGCGGCCGCGCTCTACACTGCACGGCGACCCCTTGCGCTCGGTCACGCCACCGGAGACCGCTCGATGCCCGACCCGCTCCACCCGTACGAACGCCCGTCCGATCCCGCCAAGCGCCACTCCGCGGCCCTCACCGACGGCCCGGACCGGGCCGCCGCGCGGGGCATGCTCAAGGCGATCGGGTTCACCGACGAGGACCTGGCGAAGCCGATCGTCGGCGTCGGGACGAGCTGGATCGAGACGATGCCCTGCAACTACAACCATCGCCGCCTGGCCGAGTCGGTCAAGGCCGGCATCCGGGCGGCCGGCGGCACCCCGATGGAGTTCGGGACGATCTCGGTCAGCGACGGGGTGTCGATGGGGACCGAGGGGATGAAGGCGTCGCTCGTCAGCCGCGAGGTCGTCGCCGACTCGATCGAGCTCGTCGCCCGCGGCCACCTGTTCGACGGCGTCGTCTGCATCTTCGGCTGCGACAAGACCGGGCCGGGGGCGGCGATGGCCCTCGGCCGGCTCGACATCCCGGGCCTGGCCCTCTACTCGGGCACGATCCAGCCGGGCGTCCGCTCGGCGACGATGGGCGGCGACGGCAGCCGCGACGCGACGGTCGTGACGATCTTCGAGGCGATCGGGGCGTACCGCGCCGGCACGATCAGCCTCGACGAGCTGTACGAGGTCGAGAGCGCGTCCTGCCCCGGCCCGGGCGCCTGCGGCGGCCAGTTCACCGCGAACACGATGAGCATGGTCATGGAGACGCTCGGCCTGTCGCCGGCCGGGATGAACGGGATCCCCGCTGAGGACCCGGCGAAGGACGAGGCCGCCCTGCGGGCCGGCGAGCTGGTCATGCGCCTCGTCCGCGACGACGTCCGGCCGTCGCGCTTCGTCACGCGGGCCTCGATCGACAACGCGATCGCGTCGGTCGCGGCCACCGGCGGCTCGACGAACGCGGTCCTCCACCTGCTGGCGATCGCCCACGAGTACGGGATCCCGCTCGACATCGACGCGTTCGGGACGATCGCCGACCGGACCCCGATCGTCGCCGACCTCCAGCCCGGCGGCCGCTACACCGCGAGCCACCTGTACGAGGCCGGCGGCCTGGCGCTCGTCTTCCGCGAGCTGCTCGCCGGCGGCCGGATCGACGGCTCGAGCCCGAACGTCGACGGGCGGACGACCGCCGAGATCGCCGCGACGGCGATCGCGACCGACGGTCAGGACGTCGTCGTCCCGTTCGGCCGGCCGCTCAAGCCGACCGGCGGCCTGACGATCCTCCGCGGCTCGCTCGCCCCGGACGGCTGCGTCGTCAAGCTGGCCGGCCACGAGCGGCGCCTGCATCGCGGCCCGGCCCGGGTCTTCGACTCGGAGGGCGAGTGCTACGCGGCCGTCCGCGACCGGCGGATCGCGCCCGGCGACGTCGTGGTGATCCGCTACGAAGGCCCGGTCGGCGGCCCCGGCATGCAGGAGATGTTGAGCGTGACCGGCGCGCTCGTCGGCGAGGGCCTCGGCGACACGGTCGCCCTGATCACCGACGGCCGGTTCTCCGGCGGCACCCACGGCCTGATGATCGGCCACATCGCGCCGGAGGCGGCCCTCGGCGGACCGATCGGTCTCGTGGAGGAGGGCGACGAGATCGTGATCGACGTCGACGCCCGGCGCCTCGATCTCGCGGTCCCGGCCGACGTCCTCGAGCAGCGGCGCCGGCGCTGGGCGGCCCGGCCGCCGCGCTACACGGGCGGGGTCCTGGCAAAGTACGCCGCTCTCGTCTCGTCGGCGTCCGAGGGCGCCGTGACGACCGGCGTCCGGATGGCCAGGGCCCTCGGCGGGGCCGCGCGGCCCGAAGCCCTCGGGGACGCCGTCGCCGACACGGTCGTCAGCGCCGGATGACCGTCCGGATCGGGTTCAAGACGTCGCCGCAGGACGTCGACTGGGCCACGGTCGATCGGACCTGGGCGCGGGCCGGCGAGCTCGCCGCGGAGCCCGGCGGCGGGTTCGACAGCGGCTGGCTCAACGACCATCTGACGGACATGGATCCGGCGATGCCGGGGCCGTCGCTCGAGGCCCTGACGCTCCTCGCGACGCTGGTCCACCACGTGCCGGGGCTGACCGTCGGTCACGTCGTCCTGTCGAACACGTTCCGCCACCCGGTGCTCCTCGCCAAGGCCGCGACCGTGCTCGACCACGCGACCGGCGGCCGCTTCGTCATCGGGCTCGGGGCGGGCTGGTTCGAGGGCGAGCACGACCCGTTCGGGATCGACCTGCCGCCGATCGGGCAGCGGATCGACCGCCTCGTCTCCGCGGTCGACACGCTGGCCGCGCTCTTCTCGGCCGAGGCCGCCACGGCGCCGGGGGTGACCAGGCCGGACCCCTTCCACCCGCTCGCCGGGGCCGTGAACGCCCCGCCCCCGCTCACGCCCGGCGGCCCGCCGCTCTACCTCGGCGGCCAGGGACCGCGTGGCATCCGGCTCGCCGCCCGAATCGCCGCGGGCTGGGTCCTGCCCGGCACGCACGCGGGCAACATCGCCTACTTCGCCGAGAAGCGCGCCGAGATCGCCGCGGCGCTCGAGGGCGCCGGGCGCGACGCCGCCGCGTTCGACTTCGTCGGCCAGGTCTCGACCGGCAGCGATGCAGCCGCACGGCGGGCGGCCGTCGAGGCGGCGACCGGCCTCGCCGCGGCGGGCGCGACCCACGTCCTGCTCGGGATGCCGGCGGCGCTCGGGCCGGCCGGCCTCGACGACGTCGCCCGCGACTGCCTGGGGCCCCTGCGCGAGCGGCTCGCATGACGGGGCCGGCATGTCGCGCCATCGCCGCGATGCCGGGCCGGCGCCATCGGGCATGATGACACCGTGACCGTCCCCCCCGACCCGCAGGCCTACGACACCGAGCGGAACGCCGCCGCGCGGCGGCGCGGACTCTCCGCGCCGTACATCCCGGGCGGCCGCGATCCGGACCAGGAGCGCGCCGAGGCCGAGGATCGCCGCTGGCTCCGGATCCTCCTGATCATGGTCGTCGTGATCATCCTGGCCGGTTTCGTCCTCGGGACGGTCGCGCTCCTCGCCGGACTCGACGGCCTCGTCGGCGGTTCCGGCTGACGATGCCCGCGGCAGACGTCCTGCCCTCGTCTGACCTTGGCGACGGCGTGCTGGCGGCGGCGAGCGACGAGCTCGTGGAGACGCTGCGCTCGCTGATCAGGATCCCGTCGGTCAACCCGGTGCCAGCCGATGCGCCCGACGGCGAGACCCGGGCGGCGCGCTGGATCGCCGGCTCCCTCGCGGACGCCGGCCTCGGCTCGGAGATCCTCGAGGCGATTCCGGGTCGCGGCTCCGTCTTCGCCCGCCTCCGCGGCGACGGGACCGGCGGCGAGCCGCTCCTCCTGCTCGGCCATCTCGACGTCGTGCCCGCGCCGGCCGACCTGTGGACCCACGACCCGTTCGGCGGCGACGTCGCCGACGGCTATGTCTGGGGCCGCGGGGCGGTCGACATGAAGAACCTCGTGGCGATGGAGCTGACCGTCGTCCGGATGCTCGCGGCCGAGGCTCGCGCCGCGGGTCGCGATCCCGCCGCCGACCCGATCCCCGGCCTGACCCGCGACGTCCTCTTCGCCTGCACCGCCGACGAGGAGGCGGGCGGCCTCAACGGCATCGGCTGGATCGTCGCCGAGCGGCCGGAGCTGTTCCGGGCCGCGGCCGCGGTCAACGAGTCGGGGGCCGTCGCGACCACCTTCGGCGGCCGCCGCTTCTACCCGATCGGCGTCGCCGAGAAGGGCTACGCGGTCTACCGCCTGACCGTCCGCGGGACGTGGGGCCACGGCTCGATGCCGCGCGACGACAACGCCGCGGTCCGGGCCGCCGCGGTCGTGACCCGTCTCGCCGTCCAGGGCGCGCCGCGACCGAGCGAGGTGATGCAGGCGTTCCTCGGCGGCGTCGCGGACGAGCTCGACGGCGACCGGGCGCGGCTCGTCCGCGCGCTCGCCAGCGACGACCCGCGGCTCGGCGAGGCCGGCCTCGACGCACTTTGCGAGGAGATGCCGGCCCGGGTGATCCGGTCGCTGCTGCGCGACACGGTCAGCCCGAACATCATCCACGCCGGCGTGAAGTACAACGTGATCCCGGGCGAGGCGATGATCGAGCTCGACTGCCGGCTCCTTCCGGGCACGACCGAGGCGGACATGCGCGAGACGATCCTCGGCCGGCTCGGCGACCTCGCCGCGCACGTCGACGTCGACCTCGTGATCCACGCCCCGCCGGTCGCGGCGGCGGCCGCGGGCCCCTTCTACGAGCTGCTCGCGGCGACGATCGTCGACCACGATCCCGCCGGGATCCCGCTCCCGTTCATGGTCCCCTTCGCGACCGACGCGAAGCACACCGCGGTCCTCGACATCCCGACCTACGGCTTCTCGCCGCTGCGCCTCGATCCGGAGGAGCGGTTCATGGAGCGCTTCCACGGCGTGGACGAGCGGGTCGGCGTCGACGCCCTGCACTGGGGCCTGCCCGTCCTCTACGACGTGGTCCGCCGGTTCTGCGGCTGAGCGATCGCCGTCAGCGGCGGTCCGGCGCGCCATCCTCGTCGGCCCCCTCGGTCAGCGTGACGGTCTCCTCGCAGGTCGCGCAGCGGAAGATCGCCCGGCGCAGCCACGAGCGCTCACCGTCGTGGGCCGCGGCGTCGTGATGGATCGGCTCCATCGGCGCCCAGCTGCCGTCGGCGTGGCGGTGCTCGACGCGGAACTCCTGGACGATTCGGAGGTTGGGGTCCATGGCCCTCTCGCACTGGCGGGATCCGGCCGCGGCATCGTCGCCGCGAGCGAGCCGGCTGCGCAAGGCCCGGGACGCTACTCCGGCCGGGTCTTGATGAGCCGGCCGCGGCGCGAGATCGCGTGCGTCGCCAGGGCGGCGACCCCCATCGCGATCAGGGCCCGCTCGGCGGTCGGCATCGGGCGGACGGCCGACAGGAACTGGTCGGCCCGGGCGCGGTCGACGACGCGCAACAGGGCGGCGCCGCGGGGGGTCAGCTGGAGCGTCCGCTGGCGGCGATCCTCCTCCTCGACCCGGCGCTCGACGAGCCGCCGCCGGACGAGCCCGTCGACGAGGCGGCTCGTCGCCGAGGGCGAGCGGTTGATCACCTCGGCGAGATCGCCGATGGTCATCGTCCCGGAGTCGGCGAGGACGTAGAGGGCGGCAAGCTGGGTGAACCCGAGCCGCATCTCGCCGAGCTGCGAGGCGAAGCCGATGACGAGCTCGCGCCACAGCGCCCGGCCCATGGCGACCCGCTCGGAGATCTGGCGGACGTTCGAGATCCGGGTCCCCGCCGCGAGCACCGTGGCGGACAGGTCCGCCTCGAAGCGGCGGGCGATCGCGCGGGCTGGCGGGGGCGGCGCGATCCGCCGACCCGCCGACCGCGACTCGACCGTCATCGGCAGGCTACCTCGCGGAATCGCGCCAGCGGCTCGACCATGGCCCGAGGATAGCCCGAACGCCGACGGTCCGTGCACTGTCGCACAGGCCGGCCCGCGTGCGCGCGGAATCGGCGGCTAGGCTGGCGAGGATGACCTCGTCTGCCTACGTCTTCCCCGGCCAGGGCTCGCAGTCGGTCGGCATGGGCCTGGCCCTGGCCGGCGCGTCGCCGGCGGCTGCCGCCGTCCTCGCCGCGGCCGACGCCGCCCTCGGCGAACCGATCAGCCGCCTCGCCGCCGAGGGCCCCGCCGAAGACCTCGATCGGACCGAGAACGCCCAGCCGGCCCTGCTGGCGGTCTCGATCGCCTATCTCGCCGCGGTCCGCGAGCGGTGGGCGGCACTCGGGATCGCGGCCGACCCGCCGGCCTTCGCTGCCGGCCACTCGATGGGCCAGTACTCGGCGCTCGTCGCCGCCGAGGTGATCTCGCTCGAGGACGGCGTCCGCCTCGTCCGCGAGCGCGGCCGCCTGATGCAGGCGTCGGGCGCGGGGCGCGACGGCGCGATGGCGGCGATCCTCGGCCTCGACGACGCCGCACTGCCCGCCCTCGTCGCGCGTGCGTCGGAGGCCGGCGTGTTCGGCGTCGCCAACCGCAACGCCCCGGGCCAGGTCGTGGTGTCCGGCGAGCGGGCCGCGATCGACGTCGCGGCGACGATCGCGAAGGAGCTCGGCGCCCGCAAGGCGATCGTCCTGCCGGTGTCGGTGGCCGCCCATTCGCCGCTGATGGCCGAGGCGGCCGAGGGCATGCGCCGGGCGCTGGCCGGCGTCACGTTCCGCGACCCGGTCGTCCCGCTCCTCGCCAACGCCGACGCCCATCCGATCACGACCGCGGAGGGCGCCCGGGCCGAGCTCGTCGAGCACTTGACCGCCGGCGTCGACTGGGTCGCCGCCGTCGAGCGGATGACCGGCGCCGGCGTGACGGCGTTCATCGAGGTCGGGCCGGGCCGCGTCCTGACCGGCCTGATCAAGCGGATCGCACCCGACGCCGAGGCCATCGCCCTCGACGATCCCGGCGCCCCCGACCGACTCGCCATCCCGTTCGCAGCGGCGACGACCGCCTGACCTCCGTCTCCAGAAAGGATCCCTCGAGCGTGCGCAAACCCGATTTCGATCGCCGCGTCGTCGTCACCGGCCTCGGCGTCATCAGCCCGGTCGGCAACGACGTCGACACCGCCTGGGGCAATCTCGTCCACGGCCGGTCCGGCCTGCAGGAGATCACGAAGTTCGACGTCTCGCGCTACGAGGCGAAGGCGGCCGGCGAGGTCCGCGACTTCAACGCGACCGACTGGATGGACGCCAAGGCGGTCCGCCGCAGCGAGAGCGCGATGTGGTTCGGGGTGGCGGCCGGCAAGCAGGCGCTCCAGGACTCGGGCTTCGAGATCACCGACGCCAACCGCGAGGAGGTCGGCGTCGTGTTCGGCTCGGGGGCCGGCGGCCAGCAGCTGATGATCGACGCCTGGATCAACCTGCACGAGAAGGGCCCGCGGAGCGTCCCGCCGACGTTCATCGCCAACGCCCTCGTCGACTCCACGTCGGGGATGATCGCGATCGAGACCGGCGCGATCGGCCACAACATGTGCGTCGTGTCGGCCTGCGCCACCGGAACCCACAGCGTCGCCGAGGCGGCTGAGGCGATCCGCCGCGGCGACTGCGTGGCGGTGATCTCCGGGTCGACGGAGGCGCCGCTCCTCGAGACGGCCCATGCCGGGTTCACGAACATGCGGGGCATGGGGATGCCCCGCCCCGGCGAGGGGCTCGAGAGCGTCTCCCGGCCGTTCGACCTGACCCGCGACGGGTTCGTCCTCGGCGAAGGCGCCGGCGGGCTGTTCCTCGAGGATCTCGAGCTCGCCAAGGCGCGCGGCGCGCGGATCTACGCGGAGGTCGTGGGCTACGGCTCGGCCGCCGACGGCTGGGACATGATCCAGCCGATCGCCGGCGGGACCGGGTCGGCCCGGGCGATGAAGATGGCCCTCGAGCGGCGCGGCGTTCCCGCCGACGAGGTCGACCTGATCAACCCCCACGGGACGTCGACGCCGCTTGGCGACCAGCGCGAGGCGGAGGCGATCTGGGCGGTCTTCGGCGACCGCGCCGCGGCCGACCGGCACTCGCTCGCGATCAGCGGGACCAAGTCGATGACCGGCCACATGATGGGCGCGGCCGGCGCGTTCGAGGCGTTCGCGACGGTGAAGTCGGTCGCCGAGCAGTGCATCCCACCGACGATCAACTACCGCGAGCCGGACCCCGCCTGCGACCTGTGGGTCGTGACCGAGGCGACGTCCCGGCCGATTCGGTACGCCCTGAGCAACAACATCGGGCTTGGCGGCCACAACGGCGCCGTCATCTTCAAGCGATACGACGGCGACTGACATCGGCTGTCGCGGATGGGTCCGTACAATTCGGGCGCAACCCCTGAGCCCTGAGGGAGCCTTCCTTGCCTGAGACCGATCCGTCGCGGCGCGCCGTCGTCACCGGTCTCGGGGCGGTCATGCCCATCGGCAACGACTTCCCGACGTACTGGTCGAACCTGGTGGGCGGGGTCACCGGGACGCGGCTGATCCGGAGCTTCGACGCGTCCGCCTTCGAGGTCCGGATCGCCGCCGAGGTCCTCGACTTCGACCCGACGACCGTCATGGACGCGAAGATGGCCCGCCGGATGACGCGGTTCATCCACCTCGGGATGGGCGCCGCCAAGGAGGCGGTCGCCGATAGCGGGATCGACTTCGCGGCGATGAGCGAGGAGGACCGCGATCGCGTCGGCGTCGTGATGAACACCGGCGGCGGCGGGATCGAGGCGATCATCGACGGGACCCACGTCCACGACCAGAAGGGCCCGCGGTTCGTGTCCGCGTTCGCCGTGCCGGCCCTGTCGGGCTCGATGGGCGCCGCGATGCTGTCGATGGAATGGGGCCTGACCGGGCCGGTGATGACCCAGGTCGCGGCCTGCGCGACGTCGGTCATCGCCTTCCACGATGCCCTCCGCCTGATCCGGACCGGCGAGTGCGACGTCGTCCTCGCCGGCGGGTCGGAGGCGCCGGTCGTCCCGATGGGCGTCGCGGCCCTCGCCAACATGGGCGCCCTCTCGAAGCGGAACGATTCGCCGGAGACGGCCTCGCGCCCGTTCGACGGGACCCGCGACGGCTTCGTCCTCGGCGAGGGCGCCGGGCTCGTCGTCATCGAGTCGCTGGCCCATGCCCTGGAGCGCGGCGCCACGCCCCTCGCCGAGGTCCTCGGCGGGGCCCTGACTGCCGACGCCTTCCACATCAGCGCTCCGGAGCCGACGGGGCGCGGCCAGACCCGGGCGATGACGAACGCCCTCCGCAACAGCGGCGTCGCCCCCGACGAGGTGGATTACATCGTCGCCCACGGGACCTCGACTCCGCTCAACGACGTCACCGAGACGCGGGCGATCAAGGCGGCCTACGGGGCCCATGCCCGGAAGGTCGCGATCAGCTCGCCGAAATCGATGATCGGCCACCTCGTCGGCGCGGCCGGGATCGCCTCGGCGCTCGCCGCGATCGGCGCGATCCGCGACCAGGTGATCCCGCCGACCGCCAACCTCCGCACCCCGGATCCCGAGTGCGATCTCGACTACGTCCCGCTGACCGCGCGCAAGGCCCGGGTCGAGACGGTCGCGGTCCACGGGTTCGGCTTCGGCGGCCAGAACGCGGTCGCGGTCTTCCGCCGCCTGACTGACTGACGCGGCCGACGCTCGGTCGCAGAGGGTCGGTCAGGCCCGCAGGCGCGTTCCCTCGTACGCCTCGACCCGCTCGATGAGCTCGGCCGGCCATGGAGCCGGCGTCTCGGCGCGGTAGTCGTACCAGACGAGGACGCTGCGACACGTCGCGACGAGCCGGATCGGACCGCCCGGCCGCGACGCCGTCAGGCGATGGTCGAGCCCGAGGCTCGTCCGGCCGATCCGCGTCGCCCGGGACTCCACGACGACCGTCTCGCCGAAGAAGACCGGCGAGCGGAAGGCGACCTCGGCCTCGGCCAGGATCAGGCCCTCCGTGCGACCCGTCGGAGGCTCGAGGAGCTCGCCGGTCGCGGCCGTCCACCAGTCGACTCGAGCCAATTCGACGTAGGTGAGGTAGATCGCGTTGTTCACGTGGCCCATGGCGTCGGTGTCGCCGAACCGGACGTCGACGCGCAGCCGGTGGCCGAAGTCACCGGGCAGGTCGCGCGGGTCCGGCCGACCGGCGGCGGCGACCCGGTCGCGGGCGGCGGCGCTCACGGCGTGACGACGAGCCGGCCGACCATGCCGGCCTCGGCGTGGCCCTCGACCGAGCAGACGATCCGGTACGTCCCGGGCGTGTCGAGCTTGAACCGGAGCCGCTGGGTCTGGCCGGGCCGCGCGCCGGCGTCCACGTTGGCGAGGCCGTCGACCATCCAGTCATGGAACACCGGATCGTCGTTCGTGAATTGGAGGACGACGAAGCGCCCGGCGGGGACCGTCAGGTCGGCCGGCTCGAAGCGGAAATCGGAGGCCCGAACCTCGAGCTGGACCGAACCCGCGTCGATCGCCCGGTCGGCGGCGATCACCCCGCCGGCGAGGCCCAGCGACGCCACCGCGACCGCGACGAGGTACCAGCCGCGCCGCAACCGGGCGATCGCCCCGCGGCGGGGCGGCCGGCGCTCGGCGTCGGGGCGCGCGTCGAAGGTCCGCAGGCGCAGCGAGTTCGTGACGACCGCGACCGACGAGAGGGCCATCGCCGCGGCGGCCAGGGCCGGGCTCAGCGTGATCCCGAGCGGCACGAGGAGCCCCATCGCGACAGGGATGAGGACGACGTTGTAGGCGAACGCCCAGAAGAGGTTCTCGCGGACCACGCCCATCGTCGCCCGCGACAGGGCGATCGCGGCCGGGACGCCGCGAGGGTCGCCGCCGACGAGGGTCACCCCGGCCGCGTCGATCGCGACGTCGGCGCCGCTGCCGATCGCGATGCCGACGTCGGCCCGGGCGAGGGCCGGCGCATCGTTGATCCCGTCCCCGACCATCGCCACGACCCGGCCGTCCGCCTGGAGGGCGGCGATCGCGGCCTCCTTGTCGGCGGGCAGGACCTCGGCCCGGACGCGCTCGGGGCCGATCCCGACCTGGGCGGCCACGGCCGCCGCGGTCCGCGCCTGGTCGCCGGTCACGAGCCAGACATCGACGCCGGCGGCCTGGAGCTCGGCGACCGCCCGACGGGCCTCCGGCTTGACCGGGTCGCTGATCGCGACGATCCCCGCGAGGCGGCCGTCCACGGCGATCCAGACCGGGGTCCGGCCGTCCGCCGCGATCGCGTCGGCCTCGGCCTGGAGCGGTGCCGGGTCGACCCCCCGGTCGCGCAGCAGGCGGGCGGTGCCGACGATCGCCGGCCGCCCGTCGACGAGGCCCTCGACCCCATGGCCGGCGGCCGCGTGGAAGTCGGCGACCGGCCGGAAGCCGAGCTCGTCGTGCCGGGCGAGCGCCACGATCGCCGCCCCGAGCGGATGCTCGCTGCCGGCCTCGAGGGACGCGGCGAGGTCGAGGACCTCCGCGGCGGACCAGTCGCCATGGGCCCGGACCTCGCCGGCCGTCGGGCGGCCGAGGGTCAGCGTGCCCGTCTTGTCGAAGACGACGGTGTCGATTCGATGGGCCCGCTCGAGCGCCGCGCCGCCCCGGAACAGGATCCCGGCCTCGGCCCCGCGACCGGTGCCGACCATGATCGCGGTCGGCGTGGCGAGGCCCATCGCGCAGGGGCAGGCGATGACGACCACGCCGATGAACGAGGTCAGGGCGAGGGTCAGGCGCGGCTCGGCGCCGAACAAGTACCAGGCGACGAACGTGAGCGACGCGATCGCGAGGACGCCGGGCACGAAGATCTCGCTGACCCGGTCGGCGAGGCGCTGGATCGGGGCCTTCGAGCCCTGGGCGCGCTCGACGAGGCTGACGATCCGGGCCAGGGCCGTGTCGGCCCCGACCCGGGTGGCCCGGAAGCTGAACGTGCCGGTCGTGTTCACCGTGGCCCCGAAGACCTCGTCACCGGCCGCCTTCGTCACGGGCACCGGCTCGCCGGTGAGCATCGACTCGTCGACCGCCGAGCCGCCGTCGACGACGACGCCGTCGACCGGCAGGCGGTCGCCCGGCCGGACCCGCAGGAGGTCGCCCGGCTGGATCTCCTCGATCGGGACCGGGCGGTCGCCGCCGGGCTCGATGAGGAGGGCCGACGTCGCCTGCAGCCCGATCAGGCGGCGGATCGCGCCGCTCGCCCGGGTCTTCGCCCGGGCCTCCAGCCAGCGCCCGAGGAGGACGAGCCCGAGGACGATCGTGGAGCTGTCGAAGTAGGTCTCGGGATGGAGGCCGGCCTCATGGACCCAGCCCGGGTTCAGGGTGACCGCGACGCTGTAGAGCCACGCGACCGACGTGCCGACCGCGACGAGCGTGTCCATCGTCGCGCCGCCGTGGCGACCGGTCCGCCACGCCGCCGCGTAGAAGCGACGCCCGGCGAGGACCTGGATGAGGGTCGCGGGGACGAGG
Source organism: uncultured Chloroflexia bacterium (assembly GCA_963710105.1). Taxonomy (GTDB): domain Bacteria; phylum Chloroflexota; class Limnocylindria; order Limnocylindrales; family CSP1-4; genus CF-46. The sequence continues at coordinate 67,460 of CAVPYV010000001.1, read as the reverse complement.
GCAAGGCGGTTGATCGTCTCCATCGGGATCGACGTCTGCGGCCAGAACATCGCCGCCATGATCACGACCGCGACGGCGATCGAGGCGGTCGCATCGCGCAGGAGGCGGGAGGCCTCGGCCGCCCGCTGCCGGTCGTCGGCCTCGGCCGCGGCGCGAAGCGTTCGCCGGGCGGCGGTCTCCTGCTCGGTCGGGGCGGGCTTCAGGTCGTACCCGGCAGCCTCGATCGTCCTGGTCAGCTCCGAGCGGCCGGTCATGTCGGGGAGGTAGCGGATCGTGGCCGTCTCCGTCGCGAGGTTGACCGACGCGAACTCGACTCCATCGCTCTTCTGGAGGAACCGCTCGATCCGGTTGACGCAGGAGGCACAGGTCATCCCGGCGATCGGAAGCTCCACCTCCACCGCCGCGGGCGGCTGAGACGGCGCGGGTTGGGTGACGGGCGGGCTGGAGACGGTCGGATGCATACTCCCCGGGAGTATAGCACACGAGCTTCGGCCGGCAGACCGCCCGAGGATCCTCGCGCCCGTGCATGTCCGGCGCCGCGACCGACGGTCCGCAGGCGGCGCTCGCGCGGATGCCGGGGCTCCGGCCCGCGGCCGGGTCAGCGGCGAGACCGCCCGAGCAGGAGCGGCCGCCCGGAGGCCGGCGGCGGGTCAGCCGATCTCGTCGGCCAGCTGGCGCTCCGCCCTGGTCGCGCGCCCGAGGCGCTCGGCGAGGGCGACGGCTTCGAGCGAGAGCTCGTCGACGCGGGGATCCGCGGGGTGGAGCTCCTGCTTGTCGGCCTCGACCGCGGCGAGACGAGTGAGGTCGGCGCGGATCGCGTCGGCGGTCGCGCGGAGGTCCTGCGCGGCCGCATCGTCGGAGCCGCCGACCGGGTCGGGCAACCGGGCGCTGTCGAGCCGTGGATCGTCGTGGTGGTCGTTCATCGCGTGCCTCCTGGGAGCACGGGCCGGTCGGCCCCGGCTCAGGCGCCGGTCCTGATCCAGTGACCGTCGCGGTAGACGTACCAGATCTGCGCCTGCTCGCCGGCCAGGTCGCGCCGCCGGACGATGGCGAGCGGCCAGCGATCGCGAAGGCCTGCCTGGAGCCGGTCCGGGTCGCCCGCCGCTCCGTCCTCCACCAGCCGCCGCGCGACGGACTCGAAGTCCGCGTCGTCGGCAGGGTTGAGGACGAGCATCGGTCGTGGTTCCGGTTCAGGCACCATCGCGCTTCGCTCCCCCGGTGAGACCTTCGGCCCGCAGGCGTGTCGGCCGTCGGCGCCGGTCCCGGACGGTCGTTTCAGGCGTCTTGCAGATGCGGGCCCCCGCGGAGCGGCGATCGACGCGACCATCGATCATGGCCGGATGACGTCATGGAGTCGTGTCCCAGGAGGGGAGCCAGCAGACCAGCCGCGGCCACACGGCGACCCGAACGCCGGTTCGCGGGGCAAGGCCATCGGTCCAGCGGGCGGCCGGGCTCCAGCCGGCCCGTTCCACGTCGCCGCGGTGGCGGCGCCATGGGGGCCCGTCCACGTCGCGGTGGGCGGCGATTCGCTCGTCGGGCTCGCGGTCCTGTCGCCACGCGAACCGTTCGTCGCCGACGTCGCCCGGCGGACGGGACGCGATCCGGCCGGCCGGTCAGGCGGAGCAGCCCTCGACCGAGCGGTCGCTGCAGTCGAGGCGTTCCTCGACGGCGACCCGCGGTCGCTCGAGGCGATCCCCGTCGATCTCGCCGACCGCGGGGCGTGGGATCGGAGCGTCCTCGGCGGGGTGCGCAGGCTGCCGTGGGGCGAGGTGACGAGCTACGGCCGCCTTGCGACGGCGATCGGCCGGCGGGGCGCCGCCCGGGCGGTCGGCGGAGCCGTCGGCCGCAACCCGATCGGGCTGGCCATCCCCTGCCACCGGGTCATCGCCGGCGATGGGTCGATCGGCGGCTACGGCGGCGACTGGTTCGGAAGCCGCGACGAGCTCCTCGCGATCAAGCGCGAGCTTCTCGCCCTCGAAGGGGTGACCCTGCCGGTGCGCCTGCCGCGCGACTGACGGCCGTGACGCCGCCTCCGCCGGGGGACGGGCCGGCCGCGGCCGGCCGGCACCGGCGGGCCGCTCCGGATCGGCGCCTGCGAGGCGGTCCGCTTCGGTACACTCCGGGCCAGTCAACGGGGATCAGCGATGCGGCGCGCGCCGGCCGTCCCACGGCGCGAGAGGGACCCATCCGTGACCGATCCGGCCGCCGCCACCGATCCGACCCCGGCGCCCGGCGAGGCCGGCCCACCGGAACGGCGCCTCTCGGCGTTCTCGGTCTTCGGAAAGCGCGACTTCCGGCTTCTCTGGTCGGCCCAGCTCGTGTCGACGATCGGGACGGCCCTGACCGACCTGGCCGCGGGCATCCTGATCTTCCAGAAGACGAACTCGGCGTTCATGGTCGGGCTGATGTTCGCCGCCACCGCGGTGCCGACCCTTCTCGTCGGCCTGATCGCCGGCGTGTTCGTCGATCGCTACGACCGGCGCAAGATCATGGTCACCGCGGACCTCCTCCGGGCCGGGATCGTCGCCCTCATTCCGTTCATCTTCATCCTCGACCTGCCCCTCGTCCTGCTCTACGTCGCAGTCGCGGCGGTCAGCACGATCTCGCAGTTCTTCAATCCCGCGAACGACGCCGTCCTGCCGGAGGTCGCGACGGACGAGGAGCTCGCCGCCGCCAACTCGTGGATCATGATCAGCTCGTTCGGCGCGACCTCGGTCGGCTTCGCCCTGTCCGGCCTGCTGGCGACCGCGTTCGACATCGACTGGGCGTTCTGGCTCGATGCCGTCACCTTCCTCGTCTCGGCCGCTCTGCTGCTCACGGTCCGGGTCGGCAAGATCGAGGCCGAGGAGGACACGAGCGTCGGCGTCGTCATCGCCAACCTCAAGGAGGGCGTCTCGACCCTCTTCGGCACGCCGATCCTGCGGGCCCTGCTCGCGACCGGGATCCCGGTCTACTTCTCGTTCGGCCTGTGGAACGTGCTGCTCCTGCCGTTCGCGATCGACGCCCTCAAGGCGACCGAGTTCGAGTACGGCCTCCAGGAGGGCTTCACGTCGGTCGGCTTCGTCGTCGGCAGCCTGATGATGGCGAGGTGGGCCGACCGCTTCCGGGAGGGGTCGTGGATCGTCATCGCGACGATCGCGATGGGCCTGGCCGGGATCCTCTACGGGCTGTCCACGTCGATCGCCCTCGCGATCCTGCTCGTCACGGTCTCCGGCTTCTTCAACGCCCCCTCGTCGATCGCCCGCCGGGTCCTCCTCCAGCGGGCGACCCCGCGCGAGCTCCGGGGCCGGGTGTTCTCGGCGTTCGCGGTCGTCCGCGACGTCACCTTCCTCATCGGGATCGCCCTCGCCGGCCTGGCCGACATCATCGACGTCCGGATCCTCGTCGTGGCGTCGTCGATCGTCCTCGTCCTGACCGGGCTGTGGACCGGGGTCGTCCCCGGCATCGGCCGGCCGGCCGCCGAATGGCGGCGGGCGATGTCGGCCCTGCGGAGCGCCACGCCGGCGCCGGAGGTGGCGGTCGTCGTCCGCGGCGCGACGCTCGCCGACTTCGACCGGCTCGCCGGCCACCTGCCGGCCCTCGCCCGACTCGACGCCACGCAGCGGGCGGCTCTTCTCGCGGCGGCCACGGTCCGCGACGTGCCGGCGGGGGCGACGATCGTCGGCGTCGGGGACGTCGGCGACGCGGCGTACTTCATCCTCGACGGGCGGGCCGCGGCCGGCACGCCCGAGCCCGACGGCGGGTATCGGTCGCTGTCCTCGATGGCCGCCGGCGACTTCTTCGGCGAGATCGCGGCCCTGACCGGCAGCCGCCGGACGGCCACCGTCGTCGCCGAGGACCCGACGACCGTCGTCGAGGTCCCGGCGCCGGCCCTTCGCGCCCTGATGACCGTGCCCGAGCTCGGCTCGCTCTTCCTCTCCACCCTCACCGAGCGCCTCAGCCGGACGAACGCCGACCTGCCGCGGTTCTCCGGCGTCGACCAGGCGTCGCTGAAGGACCTCCGGACGGCGCGGCCGACCGCCGAGGCGCTGCCCAAGACGTACTGAGGGATCCTCGGCGGGCCCGCCGCAGCCGGGCTGTGCCGTACTTGACAGCCGGCCGGTCGCGAGGGGCATCCGCCGCCCGGACCCGGCTTGGTATCGTGGCCCCATCGGACGGGGCAGCGGAAGCACCGGACAGCCAGCGGACTCGTATCCCGGAGGGTCTCGACATGAAGAAGTTCAACCGACTGCCGCGCGAGCAGGTGACGGCCGACGGCCACGACGACGGCCTCGGCGCGAACCACGACGGCCTCCCGGCGAGCACCGACTCGGACGTCGAGGGTCATCGGACTCCGGCCGGCGACGAGTTCCTGCCCGGCATGCCCGGCACCGGCGGCGACAACATCCGTCGACCGGTCGGTGGCGGCGAGATCGAGGACGACGTCGAGGGCCACGCGATGGGCCACACCAAGGGCGAGCGCTTCCTGCCCGGAATGCCCGGCACCGGCGGCGACGAGATCGCGGTCGAGGTCGAGCCCGACGGGAACGCCCCCCGCTGACCCGGCCGCCGCCCGACCGCGGCGTCATCCCGTCGTCCAGTCGCCCCGTCCGGATCCCGGACGGGGCGTCGTCATGTCCGGGCGGGCGTCGCCCTCAGAGCGGGGCCGTCGCCGTTGCGGCGAGGATCGTCTTGATCTCGAACGGCGTGGCGGTCGGGTGGGCCGCCCGGATCCGGGCGGCGTAGCCGGCGATGTGCGGCGCGGCGAAGCTGTTGCCCGTGGCGACGATCCGGCCGCCGTCCTTCCAGGCGACGTCGACGTCGAGGCCGTAGGCCCCGAACTCGACCGGCGGCCGGGGGTTGTAGAACCAGACGTCCGGATCGCGGACGTCGTGGGCCGCGACGGACACGACCGCGGCGAAGAGCGACGGGTAGCTCGCGATCGCGACGTTGTTCGCGGCGCAGACGAGCAGGACGTTGGCGAAGTAGGCCCGATCCACGAGGTCGTGGAGCGGCGCGTAGAGCGACTCGCTCCGGGACGACAGGCTGAGGTTGACGATCGACGCGCCGTTCTCGATCGCCCACTCGAGGCCCGCCGCGAAGGCGAGGCCCTTGCCGCGGTTGTCCGCGCCGAGGACCCGGACCGAGACGAGCGTCGCCCGCGGGGCGAGGCCCAGGATGATCCCGCCGCAGGCCGTCCCGTGGCCGACCGCGTCGACCGCCTCGTCGGCGACGACCGTGGCGTCGTCCCCGTCGAGCTCGACGCGGACGCTCTCGCGGAGGCGCCCGGCGATGGCCGGGTGATCGCCCTCGACGCCCGAATCGACGATCGCGACGACCACGCCCTCGCCGTCTCCCGTGCCGAACGCCCAGGAGCGCCCGATCGGCTCGAGGGTCGCCGCCCGGGCGAGGTCCCGCCGCCGGGCGTCGGCGAACGGCTCGCTCCAGGCCGGCAGCGACTGGCTCATCGGGGGCGTCCCGGCCGGCCGCGGTCCGCCCGCCGGACGAGGACCGCGAGGAGCTCGCGGACGAGCTCGAGCTGGCCCGGATCGGCCGCCCGCAGCAGGGCGATCTGGTCGGCAAGCGCCCAGAGCGGATCGTCGCCGTCGGCGTCGAGGGCCCGGACCTCGGTCGCGATCAGGGCGTCGAGGGCCGCGGTCGCCGCCTCCTCGCCGGGCCCCGCACCCGCCGCCAGCGCTCCGTCGGCGGCGACGAGGACCGCGCTGAGGAGGCTCGCGGTGTCGCGCTCGATCCGGCTGCTCCGGATCGCCACCGTCGCCTGCCGGGCGAAGACGGCGGCGAGCTCGACGTCGCGCAGGTCGAAGCTCTCTGCCCCTCGCTTGTCGAGGACCTCCAGGACGCCGAGGACGCCCTCGTCGTCGACGAGCGGGACCGCGACGAGCGACCGGGGGACGTAGCCCGTCTGCTCCGCGGTGCCCCGTCCGAACCGCGCGTCGCGGGCCACGTCCGACAGGGCGAGCGGCTGACCGGTCGAGAAGACGTAGCCGGCCACTCCCTCCCCCGGCCCGATCGCGAGGCCGACGACGCCCTGGCCGCGGTCGCCGGCGGCGACCACGAACACGAGCCGGTCCGACGCCGGGTCATGGAGCGCCAGCGACGCGGCCTCGGCATCGAACAGGGCGGCCGTCGCCTCGACGACCGACCGGAGGACCGCCGTCCCGGCCGGCGGCGAGAGACGCCGCGCCGCCTCGACACGGAGGGCGACCGCGTGGAGGGTCGCGCCGAGGGGATCCGGGCCGTCGTCGCTCACCGCTCCACCGTCCGGGCCAGCCGTTCGACGTCAACGACGACGAGATGGTCGCGCTCGAGCCGGACGAGGCCCTGGTCGGTCAGGTCGGCGAGGAGGCGATTCACCGACTGGCGCGAGCCGCCGATCATCCCGGCGAGCTCGGACTGGGTGTACGGCCAGGCGATCCGGGCCTCGCCGGCGGTCACCCCGGCGCTCGTCGCGAGGCGCACGATCCGCGATGCCAGCCGACCCGGCAGGTCGAGGAAGTGAAGGTCCTCGACGTGGCCGGTCAAGCGCCGGATCTCGGCCGCCAGCGAGGCGAGGAGCGCCCGGCGCAGGGCCGGGTCCGTGTCGATCAGCTCGAGGAACGCGTCGCGGTGGAGGACCAGCGTCTCGGTCGGCTCGACCGCGACGATCGTGGCCGAGTGGGACGCGCCGTCGAGGATCGCGAGCTCGCCGAAGAACTCCCCCGGCCCGAGGATCGCCACGATCGCCGGCTCCGCGCCCTCGTCGCTGGGCAGGACCACCTTGACCGAGCCACTGGCCGAGGACGAACAGCGCGTCCCCGGGATCCCCCTGGTGGAAGACCGTCTCGCCGCGCCGGAAACGGCGGATGCGGAGGAGCCGGACGAGGGCATCGAGGGCGCCCTCGTCGGCCGCCCCGAACAGCCCGCTCGCCCGGAGTGCCTCGCGCGCCATCGCGTCGTCGGCGACCGCCATCGGGTGACCTCCCGCACCGCCGCTGGTCCGCGCGGCTCGGCGAGCATCGTACGCGCTGCGGGGCGGCCGCCGCCCCGCGGCCGGATCAGGAGCGGGCGGCGGGTGGCGGACGGTTCAGGAGCGGGCGACGGGTCGCATCGGGTAGAGCCCGATCACGACCGGCGTCCGGGGGTCGAGCGAGAGCTCGAAGCCGATGTCTCCGCCGCGCAGCAGCTCGCCGAGGAGGGAGCCCTCGCGCGAGGGCAGGCCGACGAAGATCCGGTGGTCGCCGAGGTCGATCGCCGAAACGTCGTCCTCGACGCCGACGATCCCGAAGCGGCGGCGCAGCTCGTGCATCGGGACGTAGGGTCGGCTCTTGATGAAGCGCCTGAGTTGGGGGGCGGTGCAGCCGGTGGACATCGGTGGAGACGGCGGCGCGGCGGCCGCGGCCGGCGGGCTCGGGCGATCCGCCGCCACGGCAGGGGACGCGGTCCGGGCCGGCGGCGCGGGCGGCGCATCGGGCGGCCCATCGGGCGCCATCGGCGTCAATGGCAGTGGGGTTCGGTCGGCGTCACGCTCGGGTCCGACCGTTGCCTCGGTCGACGGATGCGCCCCGTTCGAGGACGACTCGGCAACGGCAGGCGGCAGAGGCCGGCTGGCCCGCTCGCCCGGATCGGCGGCGGCCAGCGGCGCGTCCGGTCGCGATCGGATCGAATTCGGTCGCGCGAGGCTGACCGTTCGAGCGGTGCGGCCGGTTGCCATGGTGCCGCCGACTCATCGGCGACCCGCGCCGCGACGGTGAGCCGACGCGGCGTTCGTGACGGCGGCGGAGGTGCGCCGCGGGAGGGACGGGAGCATCAGGACTTCAGGTTGAGGGCGGGCCGGACCGGCCCGTCGTCACTCGATGATACCGCGCCCGGCCGGTCCCGGCCCGAGCCGGACCGCCCCGGATCGCCTCAGCCGGCGACGACCCGCAGCTCGCGCGGCTCGTTGTTCAGGACGATCGGACCGTCCTCGCCGCAGACGACGATGTCCTCGATCCGGGCGCCGTAGCGCCCCGGAAGGTAGATCCCCGGCTCGATGCTGAACGCCATCCCGGCGCCGATCGGCTCGTCGTTGCCGGCGACGACGTAGGGGTCCTCGTGACCCTCGAGGCCGATTCCGTGACCCGTCCGATGGAAGAAGTTGTCGCCGTAGCCCTCCGCCTCGATGCGGTCGCGGGCCGCCGCGTCGATCGCCTCGGCCGGGACGCCGGGCCGGACCGCGCCGGTCGCCGCGGCCTGGGCCGCGAGCAGCACGCCGAACAGGTGGCGGAACTCCTCGGTCGGGCCGTTGCGGTCGTCGCCGCCGGTCACCCACAGCGTCCGGGTCGTGTCGCTGCCGTAGCCACCGAGAGCGCCGCCGATGTCGAGGACGATCGGCTCGCCGGGCTGGATCACCCGCTCGGAGGCGTCGTGATGAGGGGAGGCGGAGTTCGGGCCGGACGCCACGATCGCGAACTCGGCGAGCTCGTGGCCCTCGGCCAGCAGCCGCGCACGCACCTCGCGGGCGACGTCGGCCTCGGTCCGGCCGACGAGCTGCCCGGCGGCGATCTGGGCGACGACCCGGTCGGCGGCCGCCCCGGCCCGCCGCAGGAGCTCGATCTCGTCGGCGTCCTTGACCATCCGCAGCTCCCGCAGGATCGTCGTCGCCGAGATCCACGACGCGCTCGGCAGGGCGCCCTGGAGACGGAGCAGGTGGAGCGACCAGAGCCGGTCGGACACGCCGACGACGGGACCCGGGCCGGCCCCGCGCGACGATGCCGGCCCGTTCGTCACGAGATCCGCGATCAGACCGTGGGGGTCGTCGGTCTCCATCCAGGTGACGACCTCGACCGGGGTCCGGAGCCCGGCGGCGGCGGCCGGCTGCTCGAGTCGCGGAACGAGAAGGACCGGCGCCCGGCCGGCGACGACGGCGAGCATCGTCAGCCGCTCCAGCGGCATCGCCCGGTAGCCGGTCAGGTAGTCGAGGTCGGGCCCCACGCCGACGAGGGCCGCGGCGAGCCCACGCTCGGCGACGAGCTCGGCGAGGCGGTCCAGCCGGTCGGCGTAGCGCGCGGCGGGAATCGGCGGGTGGCCGGCGGGGTCGGTCGTCATCGGGCGGGGGTCTCCGTCGGGCTCTCGATGGGGGCGGGCCGGGCGGCCGCGTCGCTGGCCGCGGCCAGCCAGCGGGCGATCGACGCGGGGCCGTCCTCGAACAGCTTGCGGTAGGCGAGGACGCGGTCGGCGCCCACGGCCAGAGCGTCGCGGCGGAGGACGTGGTCATCGTGCTGGCCGACGGCGAGGACCGGGATCGCCGCGTCGCGGGCCGCGGCGATCGCGGCGAGGCCGTCGTACGACCGGCTGGTGAGGTCGACGATCGCGCCGTCCGCGCCGGCGAGCCCGGACCGGAAGGCCTCCGCCGTGCGGGCGACCAGCGGCTCGAAGCCGGCCGTCCGGACGTGGCCGGCGAGGCGCGTCGACCAGATCAGGTCGTCGCCGAGGACGACGACTCGCGGACGCGTCGTCGAACCGGCCACGGGATCGTCGCCCGGCGTCAGCCGAGCGACTCCACGAGGTGGCGGAACACGTCGCGCGCGGTGACGACGCCGGTCGGCCGGCCGTCGTCGACGATCGGGATGTGGCGGAACCCGCCGACGGCCATCTTGTTGATCGCGACCGCGATCGTCTCGTCGTGGCGGAGGACGACCGGGTCGCGGGTCATCAGGCTCGCGATCGAGCGCTCTGCCACGTCCTGCTGGCCGGCGACCTTCACGACGGCGTCCCGGTCGGTGAAGATCCCGACGAGGCGGCCGGCGGCGGTGACGAGGACGCAGTCGATCGCCCGCTCGTGCATCCGGCGGATCGCCTCGTCGACGCTGCCGTCGATGTCGATGGTCTCCGGCGTCGCGATGCCGAGGGCGTCGAGATGCTCGCCGAGGAGCTGGCCCCGGAACGTCGTCGGCGACTGCGGCGTGTCGTGGCCGGCGAGGTCCGAGCCGCAGTTGTCGCAGACATCCGAGCCCAGGAGGTTCTCGAAGCCGCAGGTCGGGCAGCGGATCACCGGCCCTACTCCACGGTCCAGGTCTCGCCCGCCGCGAGCGCCGCCGCGAGATCGCCCTCGCCCGAGGCCGCGACCGCGGCCGAGATCTGCTGGTCGATCAACTGGTCGTGGGTCGGCCGGGCCACCGCCCGCAGGACGCCGACGGGGACCGGGTACTCGGGCCAGAACATCCGCGACAGCATCAGCGCGAGGTACGGCTCCTCGGCCTGCTCGTCGTGGACGAGGAGGTCGGCCACGGAGATCCCGTTCTCGCCGATCGTCACGACCTCGGGGTGGAGGCCCCGCAGGCGGATGCCCTTGTCGCGGTCCTTGCCGAAGACCATCGGCTTGCCGTGCTCGAGGACCAGCATCCGGTCCTCGCGAACCTCGCGGTCGGTGAAGTCGCGCCAGGCGCCGTCGTTGAAGATGTTGCAGTTCTGGAGGACCTCGACGAACGTCGAGCCGTGGTGCATCCCCGCCCGCTGGAGGGTCTGCTGGAGGTGCTCGGTGTGGGTGTCGACGCTGCGGGCGACGAACGACGCCTCGGCGGCGAGCGCGATCGTCAACGGCATGATCGGCGTGTCGACCGTGCCGGCCGGGGTCGACTTCGTCTTCTTGCCGAACTCCGAGGTCGGGCTGGCCTGGCCCTTGGTCAGACCGTAGATCCGGTTGTTGAACATCACCATCGTGATGTCGACGTTGCGGCGCATCGAGTGGAGGAGGTGGTTGCCGCCGATCGAGAGGGCGTCGCCGTCGCCGGTGATCACCCAGACCATCAGCTCCGGCCGGGCGGCCTTGAGACCGGTCGCGAGGGTCGGCGCCCGGCCGTGGATCGTGTGGAAGCCGTACGTGTTCATGTAGTACGGCAGCCGGCCGGAGCAGCCGATCCCGCTGATGAAGACGATGTTCTCCTTCGGGACGCCGAAGTCGGGCATCTGCTTCTGGGTCTGGGCGAGGATCGAGTAGTCGCCGCAGCCGGGGCACCAGCGGACCTCCTGGTCGGACACGAAGTCCTTCCGGGTGAGCTGGATGACGGCGGCGTTCTCCGGGCTGAGGGCGGGCTGGGTCGGGATCGATTCGGTCATGGCGTTCGTCAGTCTCCGTCGCCGACGCCGAGGATTCGCTCGGCCTGGGTCACGATCTCGGCGATCGTGAACGGCTTGCCGCGGACCCGGTCGTAGCCCTCGGCGTCGATCAGGAACTGGGCCCGGATGAGCAGCAGCAGCTGGCCGAGGTTGACCTCCGGGATCAGGACGCGGCGGTAGCTCCGAAGGACCTTCTCGGTGTTGGCCGGGAACGGGTTCAGATGGCGGAGGTGGGCGTGGGCGACGCTCCGACCCTGGCCGTTGAGCCGCTCGACGGCGCTCCGGATCGCCCCGTACGTCGAGCCCCAGCCGAGGATGAGCAGGTCGCCGCGGTCGGGCCCGAAGACCTCGAGCGGGGTGATGTCGTCGGCCATCCGGGCGACCTTCGCCTGGCGCAGCAGCTGCATCCGGTGGTGGTTGTCCGGGTCATAGCTGACGTTGCCGGTGATGTCGGCCTTCTCGAGGCCGCCGATCCGGTGCTCGAGCCCGGGCGTGCCGGGGATCGCCCACTTCCGGGCGAGCGTCTTCGGGTCGCGCTCGTAGGGATGGAAGCCCTCGGGCTCGGTCCAGTTCGGGACCGCGATGTCGGGCAGGCCGTCGAGCGCCGGGATCCGCCACGGCTCGGCGCCGGTGGCAAGGAACGCGTCGGACAGGTAGACGACCGGCGTCACGTACTTCAGGGCCAGGCGCCAGGCCTCGATCGCCATGTCGAAGCACTCGCCGGGCGTCGCCGGGGCGACGACGGGCATCGGCGAGTCGCCGTTCCGGCCGAACATCACCTGGAGCAGGTCCGCCTGCTCGTTCTTCGTCGGCATGCCCGTCGAGGGGCCGGCCCGCTGGACGTCGACGACCACGAGCGGCAGCTCGACCATGACCGCGAGGCCCATCGCCTCCGACTTCAGGGCGATGCCCGGCCCGGACGAGGCCGTCAGGCCCATGGCCCCGCCGTACGACGCCCCGATCGCGGCGCCGATGGCGGCGATCTCGTCCTCCGCCTGGAACGTCTTGACCCCGAAGCTCTTGTAGCCCGACAGCTGGTGGAGGATGTCGGACGCGGGCGTGATCGGGTAGGACCCGTAGAAGAGCGGCCGCTGGGCGAGCTTCGACGCCGCCAGCATCCCGAGGGCCGTCGCCTCGTTGCCGGTGATGTTGCGGTAGGTCCCGGGCGCCAGGTGGGCGGGCGCGACGCGGTAGTGGGTGTGGAAGATCTCGGTCGTCTCGCCGAAGGCGTAGCCGGCCTTGACCGCGCGGGTGTTCGCCTCGGCGATGACCGGTCGCTTCCCGAACTTCTCGTCGATCCAGCGGATCGTCCCGTCGTAGTCCCGGCCATACAGCCAGAACATGATCCCGAGGGCGAAGAAGTTCTTCGTCAGGTCCTTCTGCTTCGACGTCATGTCGAGGCCGTCGAGCGAGCGCTCGTTGAGGGTCGAGATCGGGATCTCGAACAGGCTGTACTGCTTGAGCGATCCGTCCTGGAGGGGGTTCGTGGCGTAGCCGGCCTTGGTCAGGTTGGCGGCGCTGAAGGCGTCGCTGTTGACGATCAGGGCGCCGCCCGCCGGGAGGTCGACCAGGTTCGTCTTCAGGGCGGCCGGGTTCATCGCCACGAGGACGTCCGGCTGGTCGCCGGGGGTGTGGATCTCACTCGAGCTGAAGCTGATCTGGAAGCCGGACACGCCCGGCAGCGAGCCGGCCGGGGCGCGGATCTCGGCGGGGTAGTCGGGCAGCGTGCTGATGTCGTTGCCGTAGACGGCCGCCGTCCGCGTGAACTGCGTCCCGGTGAGCTGCATCCCGTCGCCGGAATCGCCGGCGAAGCGGATGGTGACGCGCTCGAGCTCCTGCGTCTGCGGCTCGGTCTCGCGGGTCGTGGTCACGTCGTCGTCAGCCCCCTTCGGCTCGTCTCATCGTCTGGTGCGGGCGGGGCGGCAGGTTGAGGAGCTCCTCCGGGAACGCCTCGGCCAGGTACTTGAGGATGTCCTGCGGCCGGATCACGCCCTGGAGGACGTTGTCGTCGTCGAGCAGCGGGACGTTGCGATAGCGGCCCGTCTGCATCAGCTCGATCGCGTCGCGAACGGTCTCCTCGAGATGGAGGTGGTGCGGCGTCGTCGTCATCAGCGTCTCGACCGGCTGATCGAGGTCGATCGGGGCGACGTCTCCGCCGACGAGGCGGCCGAAGATGTCGCGCTCGGTCAGGACCCCGGCCAGGTGCCCGGCGGCATCGACGACGAAGACCGAATCGCCGGTGCCGCTGCGGCGGATTGCGGCGAGGCAGTCGGCGAGGCTCGTCCCCGGCGGAACGGTCACCGGCTCGCGCCGGACGACGACCTGGAGGCGCTCGCCAACGAGGAACGGGACGCGCGCCGCAACGGCGCCCTCGGTCAGCTCAGTCACGTGCACCAGTGTATCCACTTCGGCGCGGCCGGCTGCCGATCGCGAGGGCGGCCCGGGCGAGGGCGGCCCGGGCGAGGGCGGCCCGGGCGAGGGCGGCCCGGGCGCGCGCCGCGCCGTGCGGTGGCCCGCAAGCAGGCCCATCGGCTGCTAGCCTCCGGCCGTGGATCGGCAGCGCGCCCTCGGGGTCGCCCTCATCGTCATCTCGGCCGCGGGCTTCGGCTCGGGGACCGTGCTCTCCAAGCCGATCTACGAGGCCGGGCTCGACTGGCTGCAGCTCCTCGCGTGGCGGTTCGCGATCGGATCCGTGCTGGCCTGGGCCTGGCTCCTCGCCGCCCCGCGACGGCGGGCGGCGCTGCGCCGGCTCAGCCGCCGGCAGGCCCTCGTCGCGGTGGGACTCGGGCTCTGGTACAGCGGCAACGCCGGGACCTATTACGCCGGCCTGGAGACGGTTCCGGCGTCCCTCGCCGGCGTCCTCGTCTACCTCTACCCGGCGATCGTCGCCGTGCTCTCGCTGCGCTACGCCGCGCGGCTCGCCGGCCGCCGCCCGTGGCTGGCCCTCGGGGTCGCGCTGGCCGGTGTCGTCCTCGCCCTGGGCGGGATCGACGTGGCGACGGCCCCGCCGACGTCGGGGATCGTGCTGATCCTCGCCTCTCCCGCGATCTACGCCGGCTGGATCGTCCTGTCGGCGCGGCTCGCTGGGGAGCGCTCGGACCGCCTCGCCCACGAGACGACCGGGGCGGGCCATGCCGACGACGCGGCCGCGGCGACCGCGCTGATGATCTCGGCGACCGGGGCGGTGTTCGTGGCCGGCGCCGTCCTCGCCGGCCGGCCCCTCGCGCCGGACCGTCTCGACGCAGCCGCGTGGCCGTTCCTGCTCGCGATCGGGTTCGCGAGCACGTTCCTCGCGATCCAGACGTTCTACGCCGGCTCGCGCCGGCTCGGGGCCGCCCAGGCCGCCCTGGTCAGCACGGTCGAGCCGGTGATCATCGTCGCCCTCGCCTTCGTCGCCCTGCACGACACCCTCCGGCCGATCCAGCTCGTCGGCGGCGGGCTCGTGATCGCCGGCGTGCTGATCGCCCAGACGGCGGAGCGACCGGGCGGGGCGCCGCAGCCGGCGCGGCCGCTGGAGGCCGAGGCCGGGCCCTGACGCTCAGGCGGACGGATGGGGCGCGTCCGACCCCTCGGGTGCCGGCAGGTCCTCGAAGACGTAGATCAGGCGCTTCCGCCGGCCCGGGTTGCCGACCAAAACACGGGTCGGGACGACCGGGGCGAACCACGACAGGACCCGCTCGTGGCTGAGGCGGTGATGGCAGTTCCGCGGGTCGTCCATCTCCCAGTCGATCGGGAGCGACAGGATCGCGTTGCGGGCCACCCGGCGGACCTCGCGGAAGGTCTCCGGCTGGCGCGTCCCCAGATGCTCGAACACCTGGAGCGCCACGAACAGGTCGTACGCCTTGTCGCCGACCGGCCAGGGCGGCCGGGTCGCATCCTGGACGATGACCCGACCCTCCGCCCGGAGCTCCGACCGGGCCGAGAGGTCCATGACGTCGGCGCCGACGATCAGCGACCGCAGGTGCGGCCCGAGCTCGAGGGCGGTCCGGAGGGACTTGCGGTCGATGAGATCGGCCGCGGCCACGCCGGCGACGCTCATGTAGCCGCGCCGGGCGCGGTAGTACGGCACGGTCGTCGCCAGCCGGACGAGCTCGTGGCTGCGGAGCGGCCGGATCGGCGGCTCCGGCCGGCGCCGGGCGGCTCGCCACATGTCGCCGGCGCGCCCTGCCGCGAGGCGGGCAAGGGTCGGGATGGAGTGCGGGAACCCCTCGCTCACGATCGGCTCGACCCGCCGCCAGATCGGCAGCAGGACCCCGCGGAACGGCCGCAGGCGGTCCTTGAGCCGGACGATCATCGGGGCGTTCGCTCGACGGCCATCGGTCAGGCGCGAACGGCGCCGAGGAAGGCGGCGGCACCGGTCGCGACGAACGCGGCGTCCGCGCCGATCCCGACGAACGTGAACCCGAGCTCGAGGTGGCGAGGGACGACGGCGGTGTCGTAGACGAGGATCCCGGCCGCCTTGCCGTGGGCCCGGCAGGCGGCGACGACGCGGTCGAGCGCGGCGAGGTAGTCGGGATGCTGGATCTGGCCGGCGATCCCGAGCGAGTGCGACAGGTCGGCCGGGCCCACGAAGAGGACGTCGACCCCGTCGATCGCGGCGATCGCATCGGCGTCGCGCAGCCCGCCGGCCGACTCGATCTGGATGATCCCGACGACCCGCTCGTTCAGGCGGCGGATCGCGGCGTGGGGGACCGCCCCCAGCCCGGCGCCGCGGACGCGGGTCGCGACGCCGCGGATCCCGTCGGGCGGGTAGCGCAGGAACGTGACGGCCTCGCCGGCCTGCGCCGCGGACTCGAGCCGCGGCACCATGATCCCGCGGGCGCCCATGTCGAGGGCCCGCCCGATCCGGATCCGCTCGCCCGACTGCGGCCGGACGAGCGGGATCGACCCGCCGGCCTCCACCGCGTGGACGAGGCCCAGCAGGTCGGCCTCGGTCGAGGCGCCGTGCTCGAGGTCGATGAGGAGCCAGTCGTAGCCGGCCGCGGCGCAGAGCTCGGCCGATGCCGGCGAGGCGAGGTCGAGGAACACGCCGTACAGGACCTCGCCGGCCAGGGTCCGGTCGCGGAAGGAGCGGTCGAAGGGATCGGTCATCGGCTCATCATGCTCCGGCGGCGACGGCGCGGTGGACTGCGGTGCGCGCGCCGGTCTGGTCAGTCGGGGAACGCCTCAGGCCCGCGCTCGGCCAGGTCGCGCGCGGACTCGACCGCGTCCTCGCCCTCCGGCGGCAGCCAGCTGTACGGGTAGGCGCCGTCGTCGAGGTCCATCGCCGCCTGCGTGACGTGGAGCGGGTGGAATGTGTCGACCATGACCGCCAGCTCCTCCGTCCGCTCCTTGCCGATCGAGGCCTCCGCGGTTCCGGGGTGCGGGCCGTGGGGGATCCCGGCCGGATGGACGGT
Organism: uncultured Chloroflexia bacterium; assembly: GCA_963710105.1. Classification (GTDB taxonomy): domain Bacteria; phylum Chloroflexota; class Limnocylindria; order Limnocylindrales; family CSP1-4; genus CF-46. The sequence continues at coordinate 50,991 of CAVPYV010000001.1, read as the reverse complement.
GAACGAGGCGATGTCGACCCCGCGCCGGCTCATGAAATTGCCGGCGACGTAGTAGATGACCTCGTCGCTGTTGATGTTCGAGTGGTTGTAGGGCGCCGGGATCGCCAGGGGGTGGTAGTCGAACTTGCGCGGCACGAACGAGCAGACGACGAAGTTCCGTGCCTGGAAGGTCTGGTGGACCGGCGGCGGCTGGTGGACCCGGCCGGTGATCGGCTGGAAGTCGGCGATGTTGAAGCGGAACGGCCAGAGGTAGCCGTCCCAGCCGACGACGTCGAACGGGTGGTGGCGGTAGTGGTACGTCGTGATCCGGTCGGTCGAGCGGACCGCGATCGCGTACTCGCCCACGTCCGTCACCGGCTCGCGGAGCTCCGGGGCGTGGATGTCGCGCTGGCTGTACGGGCTGTGCTCGAGGAGCTGGCCGTAGTCGTTCCGATAGCGCTTCGGCGGCTCGATCTCGGACGGCGCCTCGAGGTAGAGGATCCGCTGTGCCGAGCCCGGGTCCGGGTCCAGCCGCCAGGTCGTGCCGATCGGCAGCACGAGGTAGTCGCCGGGCCCGTAGCGGAGCGTCCCGAAGACGGTCTCGCAGGCCCCGCTGCCCTCGTGGACGAAGAGCATCTCGTCCGCCACGCCGTTGCGGTAGAAGCGCCCCTCGGGCAGGCCCTCGGCCGGCCGGACGACCCCGAACACGACGTCGTGGTTGAAGTACAGCGGGATCCGGCCCGACACGATGTCGCCGCGCGGCTCGAGCCCGGCCGTCTTCGTGAGGCGGTGGCGGTGGAGGCCGTCGTCGGCCGCCTCGAGGACGATCCTTGGCCCGGCCTCGATCCGGTGGGTCCGCGTCGGCGGGACGAGGTGATAGAGGAGGGAGCTGCGGCCGGTGAACCCCTCGACCCCGAACAGCTCCTCGGCGTAGAGGGAGCCGTCCGGCGCGCGGTGCTGGGTGTGGCGCTGCTGGGGGATGCTGCCGCGGGCGACGTAGTACATGCGGGATGAGGCCTCCTGGGGGTGACCCGGCCAGTCTAGTCAGCCGCCGACGAGCGAGCTCCGCCGCTCCAGCAGGAAGACGTCGCGCCAGACGCCGCCGGCGTCGCGGCCGATCCGCTCCTGGACCCCGATCCGGCGGAAGCCGGCCCGCTCGTGGAGGGCGAGGCTCGCGGGGTTGTTCGCCTGGACGCCCGCGATCAGGGTCCAGATCCCGGATGCCTCGGTCGCCGGGATCAGGGCGGCCAGCAACGCCGATCCGACGCCCCGCCCGCGCGCCGCGACGTCGACGTAGACGCTCTCCCAGGCGACCCCGGCGTAGACCTCGCGGGACGAGTAGCGGGCGACCGCGGTCCAGCCGACGACGCGGCCGTCGAGGCGGGCCACGAACCGGCAGTCGCGACGGTGCGAGGCGGTCCACGCCCGCCACTCCGGGACGCGCGTCTCGAACGTCGCGTAGCCCGCGGCGATCCCCTGGCCGTAGATCGCGAGGACGGCGGGTGCGTCGGCCTCGGTCATCGGCTCGAGGACGAGGTCGCCGGGGAGCGCCCCCGGGCGCGGGTCCGCGGCCACGCCTCAGCCGCTCCGCCCGCGGGCGTCGACCGGCCAGTCGGCGGTCGACCCGTCGGCCCGCAACGCGACCGCCGCGTCGACGAGGTCGACGACCGGGCAGACGTGGTTCGGGATCACCGCGACGACGTCGCCGAGGGCGGGCCGCGCCTGCCCGGCCGGGGCGCCGACCACACCGTGGTAGTCGTTGACCCGCTCGATCACGAGGCCGGGATAGCCGACGATCGCGCCGAAGCCCGTCAGCCAGTCGGCCCGGTCCTTCGTCAGCGCCTTGGCCCCGGCATCGAGGACGACCCGGTCGGCGTGGACGGAGACGACGGTGGCCGCGACCGCGACCGCGCAGCCGTCCGCCGGGATCGCCCCGAGCGTCCACTGCTGGCGATCGCCGTAGGCATAGGTCCCGGCCCGCATCTCGGTGACCGCCCCGGCGGCGGCGCTGAGCATCGTCGGCGTGGAGCCGGCGCTGATCGTCGCGATCTCGATCCCGCCGTCGCGGAGCGCCGCGGCGGCGGCGTCGAGCGCACGGATCTCGTCGTGCCCGGCGCCGGCCGCGGCACCGATCCGGTAGCCATGACCGCCGTGGCTGAAGATTCCGACGACCTCGAGCCCGGCGGCCCGGGCGGCGCGGGCGACGGTGACGACGTCCTCGGGCCCGGCGAGCCCGGTTCGGTGATTGCCCGGATCCACCTCGATCAGGACCGCCAGCCGGCGCTGCCCGCCGGCGATCGCGGCGGCCAGGCGCTCGGCCCCCGCCGCCGAGTCGACGCCCACCCGGAGGCCGGGCGCGGCGTCGTGGACGGCCCGCAGCCGATCCGCCTTCGGCCCCGCCGCCCACAGCGGATAGGCGAGGAAGACGTCACCGATCCCGGCTGCCGTGAAGACCTCGGCCTCGCCGAGCGTCCCGACGGTGATGCCGCGCGCACCGGCGGCGAGCTGCAGCCGCGCGACGGCGATGCTCTTGTGGGTCTTGGCGTGCGGTCGCACGGCGATGCCCCGGCGGTCCATCTCGTCCTGAAGCCGGGCGATGTTCGCCTCGACGCGGGCGAGGTCGACGACGACCCGCGGCGTGTCCAGGCCGCCCGGCAGGCGGAACGTGAGCTCCGCAGCCGACGCGGCCTCCACGGTCATGGGCGCCGCTCCGGGCGGGCGACGATGGGCGTCCGCAGCGAGCCGAGCCGGTCGACCCGGAGGACGACCTCGTCGCCCGGCCGGAGATACCGGCCGAGCGTCGCGTCGCGGATCTCGAGGAGGCTGCCCGACCCGACCGTGCCCGACCCGATCAGGTCGCCGGGCCGGAGGCGGACGTCGGCCGAGGCCCGGGCGATCATCTGGCCGAAGGAGAACTGGGCGTCGGACCAGCGGCCGCGCGACGTCTCGAGCCCGTTCACGTCCGCGGTCATCGCCAGATCCGGGCCGGTCGCGCCCGGGGCGCGCGCCGACGCCAGCTCGTCCGGGGTGACCAGCCATGGCCCCATCGTCGACGCGAAATCCTTGCCCTTGGCCGGCCCCAGCCGGACGACAGTCTCCTCGCGCTGCAGGTCGCGGGCCGACCAGTCGTTGAAGATCGTGAAGCCGCCGATCGCCTCCTCGCCGCGCTCCTCGGGCAGATCCACGATCGGCGTGTCGACCAGCGCGGCGACCTCCAGCTCGTAGTCGAGCTCGGCGGAGGCGGCAGGCGACCAGACCGGCTCGTCGGGCCCGCGGATCTCGGAGACGTTGCTGAAGTAGAAGACCGGGAGCCGGTACCAGGTCTCCGGCACCTCGCCGCCGCGGCGCTCCCACATCGTCCGGACGTGGCCCTCGAACGCGTAGAAGTCGCGCAGGCTCGGCGGCCGCAGGATCGGCGGGCCGAAGGCGAGATCGGTCGGGTCGAGGAGCGCATCGTCGTCGCCCGGCTCGCCGCGCGGGACGAAGCCCTCGACCAGCTCCGCGAGGGCCTCGACCCGGAGACCGCCGGCCAGGTGGTCGTCGAGGGTCGTGACCGGCCGGCGGTGGAGGACGCGATCGTGGGCGAGGGTCGGGTCGGCGGCGATCGCCCGGCGGCGGGCGACCTCGAGGTCGATCCAGGCCGTGGGCTCGCCCCGATCGCTCGACGCGGCGGAGGCGGCCGGGGCCGCCGCGGCCAGCCGCCACGGAGCGCCGGCGGGCGCGCGCCGCTCGCGGACGTGGGCGACCTTCATCGAGACACGGGCCGTCGCGGGATCATCGGCGCGAGTGTAGGGCACCGTCGGATGGCGGCGACCGGGCCGCTGCCGGAAGCGGCCGAGCCGCCGCGGAAAAGCGCTCGAGCCGCAGCCCGCAGCGCCCGGGCCGCAGCCCGTGGCGCCCGGGCCGCCGTCGACCACCACCCGATCGGCGGCGAGCGTTGCGTCATTCGGGGGATGCCCGTCGCCGACCGGTGATGCGAGCCTGCCGGGAGTGAGCGACCTTCCGCCCCAGGACCGCGTCGAGCCGGTCGAACGCGCCGAGCCCCGCGACCCGGTCGGGCCCGTCGACTCCGCGGAGCCGCGGGGCCCCGCCACGCCCCAGGTCGGCCTGCCGCCACCCGGGATCGCCCGCGATCCATCGGGCGGCGCTTCGACGCGCGCGGCCGACCCGGCGGACGCCACGGTCACCGCGCCGGGCGACGTCGCAGCCCTCGTCGCCCTGATCCGCCTGATCGCGATCGTCGCCGTCGCGATCGGGACGCTCGAGACGATCGCAGGCCTCCTTGCCGGCGAGCCGCGAGCGGTGATCCTCGGCGCCGGCGCGGGGCTCTTCGGGATCTGGATCGCGGGCCAGGTCACGAGCCTGCGGAGCAGCGAGCGCGAATCGTCGATCACCAGGATCGCGGTCGCGACGCTCATCCTCGTCGGGTCGGCGGCGACCCTCCAGCCATCCCTGGCGACGGCGATGGCGATCGGCTCCCTCCTGCCGGCAGTCATCGTGACGCCGATCGTGCGGAGCCGGATCGTCCTCCGCCTGCTCGTCCTGAGCGGCTTCGTGGGAGCGTGGAGCGTCCTCGTCGGCCGCCTCGTCCCGGCAAGCGGCGTGGCCGACGAGGCCCAGACCGCGGTCGCCTTCCTCGCCCTCGTCTTCGCCTACGCCTTCCTGGCCATCTTCCTGTGGGAGGTCAGCCGTCGCCTGAAGGACACGGCCGCCGGGCTGCGGAGCGTCATCACGATGTCCGGCGACCTCGCCCGGACCCTCGACCCACGCCTCGTCGGCGACCGGATCGCCGTCCACATCGGGCGGGCGGTCGGAGCCGACGACTGCGCCCTGAGCTACTGGGACCGGGCCACCGACCGGGTCGTGACCCTTGGCTACGACCCGCCGGAGCGGCGGGTCGCCCTCAACGAGAGCTACCCCCTCGGCGACTACCCGGCGACCCGCCGCGTGCTGCTCGACCAGCGGCCGCTGGTCATCGAGGTGGACGACCCCGGCGCCGACCCGGCCGAGGCCGCCTACCTCCGCTCGATCGGCCAGCGGGCGATGGCGATGATCCCGCTCGTCGCCGCCGGGCGGACGATCGGGCTCGTCGAGGTGACGTCGGTCCGGAAGGGCGCCTTCGACGCGCGCGCGGTCGAGCTGGCCCTGATGCTGGCCGGCGAGGCGGCGATGGCCCTCGAGAACGCCCGCCTCTACGACCAGATCCGCCACCAGGCGCTCCACGACGGCCTGACCGGGCTCGCCAACCGCGTCCTGTTCCGGGATCGGGTGGAGCACGCGGTCGCCCGCAGCCGACGGACCGGAGGGCTGCTCGCCGTGCTCTTCATCGACCTCGACGACTTCAAGATCCTGAACGACACCCACGGCCATGCTCGCGGCGACGAGGTCCTGGCGGTCGCCGCGGGGCGGGTCGTCGAGGTGCTCCGGCCGTCGGACACCGCCGCCCGCCAGGGGGGCGACGAGTTCGCGGTCCTGATCGAGGACGTGGCGGGCGAGGCCGATGCGCTCGCGGTCGCGACGCGCCTGGCCGACGCGCTGCGCCAGCCGATGCCGATCGGCCACGTCGAGGTCCGGATCGCGGCCAGCATCGGCGTCGCCCTCGGTGGCGCCGGCGACGAGACCGCCGACGACCTCCTCCGCAACGCCGACGTGGCGATGTACGCCGCGAAGGGATCGTCGCGGGGCGGCGCCGAGATCTTCCGGCCCGCGCTCCGCGACGGGGCCGCCGAGCGGGCGGCTCTGGCGGCCCGCCTGCGCGGAGTCGAGGAGCGCGGCGAGCTTCGCCTCGACTACCAGCCGATCGTCGAGCTGGCGACGAACCGGATCGACGGCGTCGAGGCGCTGGTCCGCTGGCACCCATCCGACGGCCCGGTCCTGATGCCGAGCGACTGGATCGACCTCGCCGAGGAGAGCGGCGACATCGTCCCGATCGGCCGCTGGATCCTGCGCGAGGCCTGTCGCCAGGCGCGCGACTGGCAGATCCGGCTCGCCCGGCCGGAGCTGCGGATGAGCGTCAACCTGTCGGCGCGGCAGTTCCGCGAGCACGACATCGTGGCGACGGTCCGCTCGACCCTCGACGAGACCGGCCTGCCGCCGGCCAGCCTGACCCTCGAGATCACCGAGAGCAGCCTGATGCGGCGGACTCAGGCGACGATCGCCCGCCTCGACGCCCTGCGCGACCTCGGCGTCCACCTCGCCATCGACGACTTCGGGACCGGCTACTCGTCGCTCAGCTACCTCGAGCGGTTCCCGATCGACATCCTGAAGATCGATCGGACGTTCGTCTCGCCCGTGGGCGGCGCGGTCTCGCCGATCGCCCGCGCGATCGTCGACCTCGGCCGGACGCTCGAGCTCGAGGTGATCGCCGAGGGCATCGAGCACCTGGAGCAGGCCCGCGGGCTGGCGGACATCGGCTGCCGCTTCGGCCAGGGCTACCTCTACGCCCGGCCGATGGGCGCGGCGGCGATCGAGGCGCTCCTCGCCGAGGGCGACGGCCTGGCCGGGCCGACGGAGCCGGAGCGGGCCGTCGACGGTCGCGACGGGGCGCCGCGGCTGCGCGTCGTGGGCGACGACTAACGTCGACCGGCGCGCAGGCCAGGCGACGATCGTCTCCGCACGCGATCGGCGCGACGGTCGGGTGCGCGACGCCCTTCCGCGGACGCCCGTTCTGGGAGAAGATGCGCGGCGATGCCACGCCTCCAGCGCAAGAGCCTGTCCACGCCCGACCTCGTCCGGAAGTTCCCGCTCGGCCAGGTCGACATCGTCAATCTCGACGAGACGTCGGTGGCCCGCTTCCGCTGGGAGCCGGGCTGGCGCTGGTCGACGGACGTCGCCCCGATCGTCCAGACCCGCTCCTGCCAGAACCGCCACGTCGGCTATGTGATCTCGGGGTTCCTCCACGTGATGATGGACGACGGGACCGAGCTGGAGATCGGCCCGGGCGACGCCTACGAGATCCCACCCGGCCATGACGCCTGGATCGCCGGCGAGGATTCCTTCGACACGGTCGAGTTCACGAGCGCTGCCGTCTTCGGGATGGCGCCCGACGAGAACGACGAGACCGTCCTCGCGACGATCCTCTTCACGGACATCGTCGACTCGACCGCGACCCTCAGCCGGATCGGCGACCAGGCCTGGCAGCGGCTGCTCCTCCAGCACAACCACCTGATGCGGACCGCCCTCGATCGTTTCCGCGGCCGCGAGATGGGCACGACCGGCGACGGGTTCCTCGCCCTCTTCGACGGCGCCGCCCGAGCGGTCCGCTGCGCGACGGCGATGGTCAAGGCGGCGGCCGATCTGGACCTCGCGATCCGGGCCGGGCTCCACACCGGCGAGGTCGCGATCGCCGGCGGCACCGCTCGCGGCCTCGCCGTCCATGCCGCGGCGCGCGTCGCCGCCCTCGCCGGAGCGGGCGAGATCCTCGTGAGCTCGACGACCCACGACCTGCTCGACGGCTCGGGCCTCGACCTCGCCAGCCGCGGCGAGCACGAGCTGAAGGGCCTGGCCGGCGCCCGGACGGTGTTCGCGGTCGAGCCGAGCCAGGCGGGTCGCGGCGCCTGAGCCGCGAACGGCCGGGCGGATGCGCGACGTCCGGGCCGGGCCGCCGAGCCGCCGAGCCGCCGAGCCGCCGAGCCGCCGAGCCGCCGAGCCGCCGGCTAGAGGTTGCCCCGCCGCGCCTGCTCGATCTCGATCGCCTCGAACAGCGCCTTGAAGTTGCCGACCCCGAAGCCGCGCGAGCCGTGGCGCTCGATGATCTCGAAGAAGAACGTCGGGCGGTCCTGGATCGGGCGGGTGAAGATCTGGAGGAGGTAGCCCTCCTCGTCCCGGTCGGCCTCGATCCCGAGCTCCTCGAGCGTGTCGATCGGAACGCCGACGTCGCCGACCCGCTCGCCGAGCTGCTCGTAGTAGGCGTGGGGCATGCCCAGGAACTCGACGCCCAGTCCGCGCAGCGTTCGGACCGTCGTCACGATGTCGTCGGTCCGCAGGGCGATGTGCTGGGTCCCCGCGTCGAGGTAGTAGTCGAGGAACTCCTGGATCTGGCTCTTCTTCTTGCCCGACGCCGGCTCGTTGATCGGGAACTTCACCCGACCGTTGCCGTTGGTCATGACCTTCGACATCAGGGCGCTGTACTCGGTGTGGATGACCTTGTCGTCGTAGTGGATCAGCTGGGCGAACCCGAAGACGTCGCGGTAGTAGTCGACGAAGCGGTTCATGTCGCCGAGCTCGACGTTGCCGACGCAGTGGTCGATCTCGAGGAGGCTCATCCCCTGGGCCGCGGCCGCCGGCTTCTTCACCTTCCGGTAGCCCGGGGCGAAGACGCCGTGGTAGTCGTTACGGTCGATGAAGCTGTGGCGAACCTCGCCGTAGGTGTAGACCGCCGAGCGGCGGAGGATGCCGTCCTCGCCACCGTCGAGCTCGATGGGCTCGATCGCGGGCCTCGCCCCGCGGGTCGTCGTCTCGCGGAACGAGGCCGTCGCGTCGTCGACGAGGAAGGCGATGTCCTTGACGCCGTCGCCGTGACGGTGGACGTGCGCCGCGATCTCGCCGTCGGGTGACAGGGCCCCGGTCAGGACGAACGTGATGTCGTTGCGCCGCATCACGTAGCTGATCCGGTCGCGGACACCCGTCTCGAGGCCCGCGTAGGCGATCGGCGTGAACCCCCACAGCGCGCGGAAGTAGTGGGCCGCCTGCTTGGCGTTGCCGACCCAGAACTCGACGTGGTCGATGCCCTTGAGGGGCAGGAAGTCGGCGGCCTCGGCGTAGGCGTTCCGGTTGAGGTGGGCGCCCGCCTGGTTGGCGGCGCCCCGGCTGATCGTGTCGGTCATCGGGAGGTCTCCCTGCGGTCCGACGGCGCGCGAACCCGGGCCGGAACGGCGCCGGCGCGGCCACGGAACGGCGACCCGGCACGGGGCCGGGATGGTCTGGCCGCCCATGCTACGCCGGTCGTGCGAGACTGGGCGCGATGGACGACCTCAGCGGCCGGCTCAGCGACGCCGGCACCGCGCTCCTCGACCTTCGAGAGCCGCTCGTCGCGGGCGAGCCGTGGCCGCTCAGCCCGGTCTGGGGGACGGAGCCGGAGGCCGACTGGGGCCCGCGCGAGCTCCTCGCCCACGTCGAGGAGATGCTCCCCTACTGGACCGCCCAGCTGGGGAACGTGCTGGCCGGCGACCCGGGCGTCGCCGTGCCGTTCGGCCGGGTCGCGACCGACGCTCGCCGGCTGGCCCGGATCGAGGCCGACCGGCAGCGCTCGACGGCCGATCTTCTCGGCGGCATCGACGCCGGCCTGGACCCCGCGGTCGCCTTCGTGGCCGGCCTCTCGACGGCGGACGGCGAGCGCCGCGCGCTCCACCCGGTCCGCGGCGAGATGACCGTCCGCGGCGCGCTCGAGCTGTTCCTCGTGAACCACCTCGAGGAGCATCTCGTCCAGCTCCGTGGGATCCTCGCCCGGCGCCGGACGGCCTGACCGGGTCTTCGACCAGGACCACCGGCTGGGGGGTCCTGGTACTGACGGGCTATTCCCAGGACCGCGCCGCGACCGTACCTTCGGAGTCCGCGCAAGTCACCCAGTGCGCGCGGCGAGGAAGGGACCCGTTCGTTGTTGCACCAGCTCAAGTCGCAGGGGTTCAGGATCGTCTTGATCCTTTCGGCGCTTGCCAGCTCGGCACTCGTGCTCGAAGCCGGACAGCGCTGGAAGTAACCCATACCGTCCTGTCGACGGAAGCACTCATCCCCGGCGGGCCTCCGACCGCCTCGCACACGCTCCGATGAGCCGCCCGGTATCGGGCGGCTCTTCAATTCCCGGTCAGGCGGGCGGCGGGCCGGGCTCGCGGGGCGCGCGATCGCGGCCCTCGCGCAGGACGCTCCGGAGGAGGAACGCGACGTTCGCCGGCCGCTCGGCGAGGCGGCGCATGAAGTACGGATACCACTGGGTCCCGAACGGGACGTAGACGCGAACCCCGAAGCCGGCCCGGAGGAGTCGCTCCTGGAGGTCGCGACGGACCCCGAACAGCATCTGGAACTCGAAGCGGTCCGGCGGGATCCCCTCGTCGCGACTGACGGCCACGGCCCGGCCGATCAGCCGCTCGTCATGGGTGGCCAGGGCGGGGAACGTGCCCTCGCGCAGGAGCCGGAGCATCAGCGCCTCGTACGCGGCATCGACATCCGCCTTGTCCGGAAAGGCGACCCCGGCCGGCTCCACGTAGGCCCCCTTGCACAGGCGGATCCGGGCATGCTCGGCGATCAGCTCCTCGACGTCCCGGGGGCTGCGCCGCAGCGCCGACTGGATCACGACTCCCAAATCGCCGCGGCCGGCGTTCAGCGGCCGGAGGTCGCGCCACAGCGCGAGCGTCGCGTCGGTGGTCGCGTGGTCCTCCATGTCGACCCGGATGAACGCCCCGACCTCGGCCGCCCGGCCGAAGATCCGGCTGACGTTCTCCCGGCACGCCGCCGGGTCGAGCTTCAGCCCCATCTGACTGAGCTTGAGGCTGACGTTCCGGTCGAGGTCGTGGGCGGCGAGCGCGTCGAGGGTCACGAGGTACTCGTCCGCAGCGGCCCGCGCGGCATCGACTGAGGTGACGGCCTCGCCGAGGACGTCGACGGTCGTCCGGAAGCCGCTCGCCCGGAGCTTCTCGAGGGCGACGATCGCCTCCCCCAGCGTCTCGCCGGCCACGAACCGGGCGACCATCGAGCGGGTCACCGGCAGACGGGTCGCGAGCCGGCCCACCGCGCGGCGACGCGACAGCCACAGGAGCGAGGTGCGCATTGCCCGCTCGGGGGCGGCGCGGAGCGTCGTGGTGACGGGCACGGATCGATGGTAGCCGCTTCACCGGTCGGCTAGGATCGGCCGGTGACGCTCCCCGACCTCGGTTCGGACCTGATCTCCATCGCGATCCGGACCGCCGTCGTCTACGTGTTCCTCGTCCTCGGCTTCCGGTTCCTCGGCAAGCGCGAGGCGGGCCAGCTGTCGACCCTCGACCTCGTCGTCCTCCTCGTGATCGCGAACGCGGTCCAGAACGCGATGGTCGGCGAGAACACCTCGCTCCTCGGGGGGCTCCTGGCCGCCGGCGTGATCCTCGTCCTCGACCTGCTCCTCCACGCCGCCGCGAATCGCTGGCCGGCGGTCCGCGACGCCCTCGACGGCGAGCCGACCCTCCTCGTCGACCACGGCCGGATCCTCGTCGAGAACCTCCGGCGCGAGGGGATCAGCGACCGCGAGCTCGCCGTCGCCCTCCGCCAGAACCAGCTGCTGCACGCCGAGGAGGCGCTGTTCGTGTTCCTCGAGACGAACGGCCAGATCAGCGTGATCCCGCGGCGCGGGGGCGACGACGATGAGGAGGGCGCGCCCGAGACGGACGACGGAGGCTCGGCGAAGCCTGACACGGTGGACGGACCCGGCGATCACGGCACGGCCCACGCCGGCCGGGGCGAGGCCGCCGCGGGCGAGGCCGGGGCGGCCCAGGCCGGCATGGCCGGACGGCGTCGGCGGCGTCGGATTCCCCGGCTCGGGAACGACTAGGGCCGCGCCATCGCGGTCACGCGAGCGAGCGCGATCAGCGGGAGGCCGCTCGCCGGCTGCCCGCCTTCGCGGCCGCCTCGTCGCTTTCCGCCGCCGCCTCCGGGTCGTCCATCAGGTGGCGGCGCAGGAACGCCCGGATCCGGGTGAACGCATCGCGCCGGTTCTCGCGACGCTCCCAGCCGTGGCCCTCCTCGTCGTACCAGTGGACCTCGTGGAACTTGCCCTCGATCTCGAGGGCCTCGACCATCTTCTCGGTCATCAGCGGCACGACCCGCTTGTCCTTGCGGCCGTGGAGGATCAGGAGCGGCGCCTCGATCCGCTCGGCGCGGTAGAGCGGCGAGCCTCGCCGGTAGACCTCGGCCTTCGCCGGGTCGTCGGGCGAGCCCATCATCCGCCCGAGATCGAGCCGGCCGGGCCGGTCGCCGTGGCGGTAGCTCTCGGCGATCTCCGAGTCGCCATAGAGGTCGACCCCCGCCTGCCACAGGCCCGGCTCCTCGACCAGGGCGCACAGGACGAGGTAGCCGCCGTACGACCCGCCGTAGATCCCGAGCCGCCCGTTCGACCACGGCTGGGCGGCGGCCCAGCGGCCGGCGTCGACCATGTCGAACGCGTCGGCGTGGCCCCACTCGTCGTGATTGGCGTTGCGGAACTCCCGGCCGTAGCCGGTCGAGCCGCGGAAGTCCACGTCGAGGAAGGCGAAGCCTTCCCGGACGAGGAGCTGCTTGAACGGGACCCAGGCGCGGTAGGCCTGCCAGGTGGGCCCGCCGTGGGGGTAGACGACCGTCGGGACGCGGGTCGCGCCGCGCTTGCCGGTCGCGGCCGCGGGGCGCCACAGGGTGCCCTCGATCCGGTGGCCGTCGCGGGCCTTGAACGAGATCCGCTCGCCCGCGACCGCCCGCTCCGGGCGGAACGCCGCCGCGACGACGGCCGGCATCGAGCTCGTGACCTGGCGCGGCCGGGACCCCTCGGGGGCGACGCCGGGGACCGGCAGGAGCCACAGGTCCTGGGCCCGGTCCTGGCTCTCGCCGATCGCCGCCAGCCACGCCCCGTCGGCCATGAACCCGACGGAGCGCCAGACGCCGGGCCACGGGCTGACGATCGCGCCGGCCCCCGCGGCGACGGCCGGCGGCGGGTTCTTCGGCGGTCGGCCGCGTCCGCGCTTGACCGGCGCGGCCCCGTCGATCGGGGCGATGACGAGGTCGATCAGGGCGTCGTGGATGTCGAGATGGACGAACCGCTTCCCGTCGGGCGACGGCAGGGCGGCGTAGCCGTAGCCGCCGCTCGGCTCGCCGTGCTCGCGGTGGCCGCTCGTCAGGACCGTCTTCTCGCGTCCGTCGGCCGCGACCCGGACGACCTGGAACCAGCCGTCGGCGTCCGAGAGGTAGAGGAAGCCGCCGCCCGGCAGCGCCCGCGGACCGGTCGCCCACTCCTTGCCGCCGCCGGCGATCCGCCGCTCGTCGCCGCTCGCGACATCGACGAGGTGGATCTCGCCGACGGCGAAGGCGGGGCCGCGGAACGTCGCCACCGCGATCGTCGCGCCGTCGGCCGACCAGGCGAAGTCCTCGACGTCGAAGCCGATCGCGGTCAGCGTCCGCGGCTCGGGCGGGCGCGGCTCGCGGGCCGGGCGTCCGCGGCGCGGAACGGGCGCGTCGACGACGTTGACCTGCGACCAGCCGCGGCGGCGCGAGCGGAACGCGATCCGCTGCCCGTCCGGCGACCAGCGCGGCATCGACAGCCCGGCCGGGTGGCTCGCGACGAGGACGTCGCGCGAGCCGTCGGCATCGACGATCCGGATCTCGTCGTCGCGGGTGTAGGCCAGCCGCCGGCCGTCCGGCGACCACTGCGGGTCGGCGACATCCTTCTCCGAGGCCGTGACCTGGACCGGGCTGCCGCCGCGGAGCGGCAGCGTGACGAGCTGCCGGGCGCCGGCCTGCTCCTGGCTGAAGACGACCAGCCGGTCGCGGGGATGCAGCCGGAACTCGCGCGGGCTGTCGACGGCGACGAGCCGCTCGATCGTCAGTCCGCCGGTCGCGGCCGCCACCGTCGCGCCGGATGGACGGGAACCCGTCCCGACTGCCTGCTTCATCGGTCCTCCTCGGTGCCCGCCGCGCGGCGGGCATGGAACGTCAACGCGTGGTCATCCTGGCGCCCGACGGCTCGATGGGCGACGGCCACCCGCGCCGGACGGCCCACGGCCCGATCATCGCGTGGTGGGCCCGGACATGGCCGTGAAGATCCTCGTAGGCCCAGCTGAAGCCCTCCGGATCCAGCCACTCCTCGGCGGTCATCGCCTCGATCGCCGCCTCGAGCCTCGACCGGCCGGCGGCGTAGCGCCGGCGCAGCTCGGCGGGCGGCGTCCCTCGCGCCGCCCGGACCTGGCGGTCGTTGAAGGCGTCGACCCCGTCGGGCGGCAGGTCGGCCCAGGCGCCGCCCGCCCGGTGGGCCTCGAGCGCCGCCGCCCCCTCGTCGAACCAGCCCGCCAGGTGGGCGACGTGGTCGGCGAGGGTCCACGCGTCGCCGGTGGGCTCGGTCCACGCCTCGTCCGGAGCCGCCATCAGCCGATCGAACCCGCCGAGCACGGGAGCCGCCGCCGCCCAGAACCGGTCGATGTCGGCCGCAAGGCTCGCCCGAGTCGGCTGCGGGTCCGGCCCGAACGGGTCGTTGCCGACCTGCCGGCTGCGCAGGGCGTCGGCCCACGGCTCGAGGACGGTGAGATGGTCGAGGGCGTGGCCGTGGAGGACCTGGTGGACCCAGCCCCACGCGGCGTCGCCCCGGATCGTCGCGTCGGGCAGGCGGCGGGCGATCGCCACGACCCGCGCGTGGGCGGTCGCGCCGCGCGCCCGGAGCTCGGCCGGGGGGACGTCGGCGAACCGCGCCCGCCGTCGCTCGTTCGTCAGGTTGAAGTCGCCGGCCTCGTAGTAGTCGTCGTCGGCGGGCCAGTCGGCGCCGTCCACGACATCGGCGATGTAGCCGACGGCGAGCTCCCACCAGTCGACGACGTGGCCGACGTGGTCGAGGAGCGACCAGTCGGGGCCGCCGGCGTCGGACGGCGCTGCGCCGGGCAGCCGCCAGGCGGCGTCGTCGAGTCCGGCCCAGACGGCGACGAACCGGTCGTGGACGGCCGCCTCGTCCGCCCAGTAGTCGCGGCTGGGGGCGCGGAAATCGATGGCCCGAAGCTCGCTCAGGGGGTCGCGCCGGAGGTCGACGCGGCGGTCCGTGGCCAGGGTCGTCACGTCGCCGACGGCGGGTCGCCGCGGCGGCTCGGGCCGGCAGCCGGGCGCGTCCGGCCGACGCTCGCCTCGAGCTGGTCGCCGAGCTCGATCGTCCGCCGGAACGCCGCCCACACCGCCTCCGACAGGACCGTCCGGAGTCGGCCCGACTCGAGCTCGTGGAGCGCGGCGGCCGACGTGCCACCCGGGGACGTGACCATGTTCCGCAGTTCCGCCGGGTGCATCTGCGACTGCTTCGCGAACAGCGTGCTGCCCTCGAGGGTCTCGACGACGAGATCGTGGGCGAGGTGGCGCGGAAAGCCGAGGTGGACCGCGGCGTCGATCAACGCCTCCATGACGAGGAACACGTAGGTCGGGCCGGTGCCCGAGACCGCGGTCGCCATCGCCACCATCTTCTCGTCGTCGACCTCGATCTGGGTCCCGAGGGCGCCGAGCAGGGCCGCCGCCTGGGCCCGCTGCTCCGCGGTCGTCTCCGGGGTGGCGTACCAGACCGTGACGCCCTTGCCCAGCCGGGCCGGCGTGTTGGGCATCGCCCGGATGACCTGGTCATGGCCGAGCGTGCCCGTCAGGGCGGCGGACGTCGCCCCGGCGAGGATCGACAGGACGACCTGGCCGCGGCGGAGGTGGGGGCCGATCTCGCGGCCGACCCTCGCGAGCATCTGGGGCTTGATCCCGAGGAGGACGACGTCCGCGCCCTCGACCGCCTCGCCGTTGGTCGCCGCGGTCCGGATTCCGTATTCGGCGTGGAGGTGCTCGCGGCGCTCGGCGCGGGGGTGGCTGGCGACGATCTGGTCGGGCGCGACGAGCTCGCCCCGGAGGAGGCCGGCGATCATCGCCTCGGCCATCACGCCGGATCCGACGGTCGCGATCGTCTTGCCGCTGAGTGGGGTCATCGGGCCGGAGTATCGCATGCGATTCCGCGCCGCCGTGGCGGGCGACGCCGTCCAGCGCAACGGATGCCGGCCGGGAAGCGCCCCGCAGGCTCGGTCGTTGGCCGGCATCCGGCAGCCGTGGCCCGCTCGGCGGAGCCCATCGCGGCCGGGCGACCGTCAGGCGCGGCGACCGGTTGCCAGGACGAAGAACCGGCCGGTGGTGGTGACCTCGACGTCGCCGAAGCCGGCTGCCGTCAGCGCCGCGGCGAGCTCGTCAGGCGTGCGGTGGACCTTGACGATCGTGAACTCGCGGCCGTCGTTCAGGCGCCGCAGCGAGCGGTCGCCCTCCGGCCGCGGATGGTCGATGGCGGCCGAGCTCGGATCCGGCAATGAGTCGATGATCGCGAGGCGGCCGCCGGGTGCCAGCCAGCGGCCCGCCAGGTCGAGGAACGCCGCCGTCCGGACCCGCTCGACGTGACTCACCCAGAAGCCCGCGAACAGGGCGTCGGCCGGCGCGCCGTCGGGCTCGGCCCAGGCATCGCGAACGTGGAGATGGGCCCGGAGGCCGTGGGCGACGAGCCGCTCCCGGGCTCGCTCGAGCGGGCCGGGCGCCGCGTCGTACATCCACAGCTCGCCCTTCGAGGCGAGGAGCGGCGACCACCAGCCGGTGCCCGCGGCGAGCTCGACGATCCGGCCGCCGATCGGCAGGCCGTCGAGCCAGCGGCCGGCGGCGTCGAGCTCGGCGTTCCAGGCCGCGTCGTGGATCGGCCCCCGCTCGTAGCGACCGCGGCGGAGGTACCAGTCGTCGTACTCGGCGGCCCGCGCCTGGTAGTAGGCGATCAGGTCCGGATCGGACGGCGTCGCGGTCGCCGTCGGCGATGCTCCGGCGGGGGCCGCCTGTGCCGCCGACGGGGCCTCCGGCGGCGCCGACGGGGCCTCCGGCGGCGCCGATGGGGCTTCCGGTCCCGCCGACGATGCGGCCCCGCGCGCGTCGAGCGCGGCCCGCAGCCGGAACCGCAGGAAGGCGTTGTCGCCGGCCTTGCCGAGGCAGTCGGGGCAGAGCTTCGCGTAGCCCTCGAGATCGTCCGTGGTGCGGACCGTCCACGATCGGCCGCACCACAGGCAGGCGAAGGTCGGCGGCGGCGCCGCGGGTGGTCGGGCCACGGTCAGGCGATCGGCGTCCAGCCGGTCGCGGGCGAGAGATCGCGGAACGCCTCCGGGTCGAAGATCTCGGCGAGCATCTCGATGCCGTCAACGACCCGCGGACCGGGCCGCGAGAAGTACGACGACCCGTCGAGGGCGATGAGGTGCCCGCGCTGGATCGCCGACAGCTCGGCGAGCCACTCGGGCCGGGCGACCGCCGCCCACTCGGCGACCGTCTCGCGCAGGTGGAAGCCGCACGGCATGAGCAGGAGCAGGTCGGGATCGACCTCGGCGACCGCATCCCAGGTCGTCGGGCGGGCCGGGCTGCCGTCCTGGCCGAGGAGATCCCAGCCGCCGGCTCGCCGGATCTGGTCGGGGACCCAGTGGCCGACGGCGAAGGGCGGGTCGAGCCATTCGAGCCCAACCACGCGGGGGCCGACGAAGCCGCCCTCGCGCCGTTCCTGGGCCCGCGATTCGATCGCGCCCAGGCGGGCCCGGAGCCGCTCGACCAGCTCGACCGCGGCGTCCTCCGCGTCGGCCATCGCCCCGACCGTCGAGATCGTGTTGAGGATGCCCTCGACCGAGGTCGGCTCGAGCGAGACGACGGTCGTGACCATCTCGAGCGCGCGGACGGCGGCGTTCACCTCGCGGTAGCCGACCGCGCAGACCGTGCACAGCTCCTGGGTCAGGATCAGGTCGGCGTCAGCCGCCTCGAGGGCGGCCTCGTCGAGGTCGTAGATCGCGGATCCGCCGTGGACCGCATCGCCGACCCGGCGATGGATCTCCCGGCTCGAGGCGCCCTCGAGGTCGAGCGCGTTGCGGGTCATGACCGGCAGGCCGACCACCTCCGGCGGCCAGTCGCATTCGTGGGTGACGCCGACGAGCTCGTCGCCCAGTCCGAGAGCACACACGATCTCGGTCGCCGAGGGGAGGAGGGAGACGATCCGCATCAGGGATCGAGTGTAGGCGGGATCGGGATCCGGGTCCGCTCGGCGTCCGGGTCGGCGACCCCGGCGCGTTACCCCGGCTCCGGCCCGCATCGCCGAACGATTGGGCATCGCCTCCGGCACGCTCGGCCACGCGGGAGCCGTCGGCCGGCCGCGCTCGCTGATCGAGCCGCCGAACCGCGCAGCGACTCCCGGTCCAGGTTCGGCGGCGCCTCCGCCGCGCCGCGATCAGGCCGGCGGCTTGAGCTCGTCGACCATCGCCCGGGCGGCCGCCTTGTCGGTGTACCAGACGGCGTCGGCCTTCGTGTAGGCAGCCCACTCCGGCGGGAGCGACTCCTCGGGGAAGATCGCGTTGACCGGGCATTCCGGCTCGCAGGCGCCGCAGTCGATGCACTCGTTCGGGTCGATGAAGAGCTTCCGGTCGGTGCCTTCCTCGTAATGGATGCAGTCGACCGGGCAGACGGAGACGCACGACAGGTCGAGCACGTCGATGCAGGGCTCGGCGATCACATAGGTCATTAGGGTGGTTCTCCTGGACCCGGTCTGTGGTGGCTCGTCGGTCCGCCGCGGCGGCGAGCCCGAATCCTAGCACCGCCACACTCGAGTCAGCCTCGCGGGGTTGCGACCCGGATCGCGGCGCGCATCCCCTTGGCCCAGTGGCCGGGGATGTGGCAGCCGAGCAGCAGCGCGCCGACCGTCGCCGGGTCCGGGGGGACGGTCCAGACGAGGTCCACCCGCTGGCCCGACGGCACGACGACCCGGATCCCGGCGACGTCCGGGCGGACGCTGACGAGCGGGGTCGGTCCCGGCGGCGGGTTCGCCGCAGCGCCCTCCGCGGCCTCCCAGGCGTTCTGGACGGCCAGGTCGCCGATGACGGCCTCGTGGATCTCGAGCCCGCCGTTGACGATGTGGAGCAGGACGGTCTCGCCCGGGGCGACGTCGACGGGGTCGGGCAGGAACACCCAGTCCTTGAGGACGATGTTGACCTCGCGCGGCGCCACCGACGAGCCGGGGCTGATCGGCGGCGTCGCCGGCGGGGAGCCCGCGTCGCAGCCCGCGACGGCAAGCGCGACGGCGAGCGCGGCGGTGGTCGTCGCGGCACGAGCCGCGGCGCGAAGGCGGGCCCGGCCGAGTGCGGGCCGGAGGCGGCGGGGAGAGGCGCGGCGAGGGAGCACGGGCGGCAGTCTAGGGCCGACCGCCCTCGCCCGGCTCCGGACGGCCGGACCGACCCGCCGCGGATCGCCGCGGATCGGCCGCCGGGCCGCGCCGAGCCGCCTCGCCGACCACCCCGCGCGACGGACCGCGCCCCGTCTTGACAGCCGCGCGGACGGCGCCGCACAGTGCGGCATCGCTCCGCCCCCGCGGCGCCCGTCACGACCCGTCCACCGCCGACGAGGACCTGCTTGGCGCTCTCGCCCTCCCCCGCGACATCGGTCCCGGCGACGCCGGCCCAGGACGCCGACCGCGCGATCCCGGCCGTCCGGCTCGAGGGCCTGACGAAGACCTTCGGCGACAACGCCGCAGGCCGGCGCGTCGCCGAGTCGGTCGGCGGCGGCGGCGGCGGCACGTTCCCGCTCGTCGCCGTCGACCGGGTCGACCTCGACGTCCGGGACGGCGAGTTCTTCTCGATGCTCGGGCCGTCCGGGTCGGGCAAGACGACGACGCTCCGGATGATCGCCGGATTCGAGCTGCCGACCGCCGGTCGGGTCCTCCTCCACGGCATCGACGTCACCCGCGAGCCGCCGTTCGCCCGCGACGTCAACACCGTCTTCCAGGATTACGCCCTGTTCCCCCACATGTCGGTCGGCGACAACGTCGCCTACGGCCTCGTCGTCCGGAAGGTCCCGAAGCCGGAGCGGGCGCGACGGGTCGGCGAGGCGCTCGAGATGGTCCGCCTGTCCGGCTACGAGCGACGCAAGCCGGGCCAGCTGTCGGGCGGCCAGCGCCAGCGGGTGGCGCTCGCCCGGGCCCTCGTCAACCGGCCGCGGGTGCTGCTCCTCGACGAGCCGCTCGGGGCCCTCGACCTGAAGCTCCGCGAGGAGATGCAGATCGAGCTCAAGGCGATCCAGCAGCAGGTCGGGATCACGTTCATCTACGTCACCCACGACCAGGAGGAGGCGCTCACGATGAGCGACCGCCTGGCCGTCTTCAACCGCGGCCGGATCGAGCAGGTCGGCCCGCCGGCCGACGTCTACGAGCGGCCCGCGACGGCCTTCGTCGCCGGATTCGTCGGGACCTCGAACCTGCTCCGCGACGACGTCGCCCGGGCGATCGTCGGCCGGTCCGGGACGTTCACGGTCCGGCCGGAGAAGATCCGCCTGGCCGAGCCGTCGGACGCGGTCGGCCCGGACGAGACCTCGGCCCTCGGCCACATCCGGAGCGTGGTCTACCTGGGGCCGGACACGCGGTTCGTCGTCGCCCTCGAGGCCGGCTCCGACCTCGTCGTCACCCAGCAGAACCTGGCCACGTCGTCGATGGACGCCCTGGCCCTCGACGGCAAGGCCGTCCGCCTGATCTGGAAGCAGCAGCACAACTTCGCCATCGAGTCAGCGTGAGGAGGAACCGGATGCGACAGCGCGCGTGGTTCGCCGTGGCCGCCAGCCTCGGCATCGTCGTGGCAGCCTGCGGCAGCGGCGCCACCCCCAGCCCGGGCGGCTCGTCGGGGCCGGCCAGCGTCGCCCCGAGCACTGCGGCCGAGTCCGGCACGCCGCCGTCGGCCGAGGCGAGCTCGAACCTGCCGACCGCGATCGGGCCGGGCGAGGGCGAGGTCGACATCATCGTCTGGGCCGGCTACGCCGAGGACGGCTCGAACGTCAAGGAATACGACTGGGTCAACCCGTTCATCGCGGCCAACCCCGACTGCGCCAAGGTCAACGTGAAGCCGGCCGACACGTCGGACGCGATGGTCTCGCTGATGGCGGGCGGTGGCGGCGGCCTCTACGACGGCGTCTCGGCCTCCGGCGACGCGTCGAACACGCTGATCTCGCGCGGCGACGTGGCCGAGGTCAACGTCGACCTGATCCCGGACTTCAAGGACATCACGCCGTTCCTCCAGTCGCCGACCTTCAACACGGTGGACGGCAAGCACTACGGCGTGTCGCACGGCTGGGGCGGCAACACCCTGATGTGGCGAACGGACCTCGTGACTCCCGCGCCGACCAGCTGGGACGTCGTGTTCGACCCGGCGAAGATGGAGGCGAACAAGGGCAAGATCACCGCCTACGGCGGATCGATCTACATCGCCGACGCGGCGCTCTACCTGAAGGCCCACTCGCCGGAGCTCGGGATCACCGACCCGTATGAGCTGACCCAGCCCCAGTTCGACGCCGCGATCGCCCTGCTCCAGACGCAGCACGGCTACATCGGCAAGTACTGGGAGGGCTATGCCGACGAGATCGACAACTTCACGAACGGGGCGACCGTCGTGGGGACGACCTGGCCGTACCAGACGAACACCCTCAAGGGCGCCGGCGTGGCGGTCGACGCGGTGGTCCCCAGCGAGGGGATGACCGGCTGGGCCGACACCTGGATGCTGGCGTCGAAGGCCAAGCACCCGAACTGCATGTACAAGTGGATGGCCTGGATGGTCACGCCGCACGTGCAGACGCAGGTCGCCGAGTACTTCGGCGAGGCCCCGGCCAACCCGAAGGCCTGCGCCGAGCTCGACAAGACCTACGGCTCCTACGGGGTCCAGGACTTCTGCACGCTCTACAGCGTCAACGACAAGTCGTTCTACGACTCGATCAGCTTCTGGAAGACGCCCCAGGCGAGCTGCGGCGACAGCCGCGGCGAGACCTGCGTCCCGTACGACAAGTGGGTGACCGCCTACCAGACGGTCAAGGCCGGCAGCTGACCCGCCGGTTCCGGACACCCGGCCGCGCGGCCGGGTGTCCGGGGCGTCTCGAGCCGCGCCGATGACGGCGATCCACCCGGACGCACCATCGCCGGGGTCCGCCCCGCCGGCGGTCCCGGGTGGCGTGGCGCGGCGCGCCCTGGTGGCCCTGTACCGCCGGCCGCGCGCCCAGATCCTGCTCCTCCTCACGCCGCCGGCCGGCTGGTTCGGCGTCGTCTACCTCGGCTCGCTCGCGCTCCTCCTGGTGACCGCGTTCTGGACGTTCGACGGGGTCACGGGCCGGGTCGTCCAGCACTGGACCCTCGACAATTTCGGCCAGCTGATCAGCCAGCCGGCGTTCCGGACCGTCGCGGTCCGGACGTTCGTCTTCGCCGTCGCGGTCACCGTCGCCGACATGCTGATCGCGTTCCCGATCGCCTACTACATGGCCCAGGCGGCGAGCCCCCGGACGCGCTCGGTCCTGTTCATGCTCTGCCTCCTGCCGCTGTGGGCGAGCTACCTCGTCCGGGTCTACGCCTGGCGGGTCATCCTTGCCCCGAACGGACCGCTCGACTGGACCCTTGGCCTCGTCGGGCTCGGCCCGGCCGGGCTGTACCCCTCCGAGCTCGGCGTCGGGATCGTGTTCACCTACCTCTGGCTGCCGTACATGATCCTGCCCCTCTACGCCGGCCTCGAGCGGGTCCCGCGATCGCTGCTCGAGGCGAGCGCCGACCTCGGCGCGCGGAACGCGACGACGTTCCGGCGGATCGTCCTGCCGCTCGTCCTGCCGGCCCTCGCCGCGGGCTCGATCTTCACGTTCTCGCTGACCCTCGGCGACTACATCACGCCCGGGCTGGTGTCCAACAACCAGTTCATCGGCAACATCGTCTTCGAGCAGCAGGGCGTCTCGGGCAACCTGCCGCTGGCGGCCGCGTTCGCCCTCGTCCCGGTCGCGATCATGGCCGTCTACCTGTTCGTCGCCCGGCGCCTCGGCGCGTTCGAGGCCCTCTGATGACGCGCTGGCTGCTGCGGGCGGCGAGCGGGGCGGTCCTCGCCTTCCTCTACCTGCCGATCGCGACGATCGCCCTCTACGCGTTCAACGCCCAGCGCATCCAGGTCTGGCCGATCAAGGAGTTCAGCACCGAGTGGTTCGGCTCGGCGTGGGACAACCCGTCGGTTCGTGACGCGCTCGGGCTGTCGCTCCAGGTCGGCGTCCTGTCGGCGCTGATCGCCGTGGTCCTCGGCTCGCTGGCGGCGTTCGCGATCCATCGCTTCCGGTTCTTCGGCCGGGAGGTCTTCTCGCTGTCGCTCGTCCTGCCGATCGCCCTGCCCGGGATCGTCACCGGCCTCGCCCTGAACGCCACCGCCCGGACGGCCGGCATCAGCTTCTCGACCGCGACGATCGTCATCGGCCACGCCACGTTCTGCATCGTCGTCGTCTACAACAACGTCGTGGCCCGCCTGCGGCGGTCGTCGCGCAACATCGAGGAGGCGTCGATGGACCTCGGCGCCGACACCTGGCAGACGTTCCGCTACATCACCTGGCCGGTGATCCGGACGGCCGTCCTCGCCGGCGGCCTGCTGGCCTTCGCCCTGTCGTTCGACGAGATCGTCGTCACGACTTTCACGGCGGGCACCCAGGAGACGATCCCGATCTGGATCTTCAACCATCTCCGGCAGGCCAACCAGCGACCGATCGTCAACGTCGTGGCCCTGGTCCTGATCCTCCTCTCGACGATCCCGGTCTACCTCGCGTCGCGGCTGACGACCGGCAGCGAGACCGGCGGCCGGACCTGACGCTCAGGGGTGCATCCAGCGCTGGCCCGCCTCGCCGGCGAGGGCGACGGCGGCGAGCAGGAGGATCGGGGCGAGGATGCGGGCGAGGCGGCTGACGCGGTCGCGCATGGGTGGCACTCCTCCGGCCACGGCCGGCCGATGGCAGGCGATCGACCCCGTCCGATGGAGTGCCCGGTCCCTGGATCGCCACGGCCAGTGTCGCCGGCAGCGCTTCACTGCGACTTACCCGGCGGGCCGCCGCCGCGACCCGGCGGGTCACATCGACGGCTGGTAGTCAGGGTCGAGGAACCGCTCCGGGTCGTCGCGGAACTCGAGGTAGCAGCCCTTGCCGCAGAACCAGTAGGTCGTGCCGTCGTGCTCGAGCTTGAGGTCGGTCGCGCTCGTGTCGACGTCCATCCCGCAGACGGGATCCTTCTCGATCGCCATGTGGACAACTCCGCGTGCTCGGATTTCGGTACTCCCCGGGAGTATACGGCGAACGCCCGGCCGGCGCCCTGCCGGCGACCTGCCGGCGACCTGCCGGGGCTCTGCCGGGGCTCTGCCGGGCTCTGCCGGCGCGTCGGGCGGCGCCCTGCGGCCGCCGCCGGGCCGGGCGAGCGCGTACGATCGATGGATGACCGATCCCCTCCTCCACGATCCACGGGCGGCCCTCGTCGCCGAGCGCGACCGGCTCCGGGCCGGGATCGCCGAGGGGATCGTCGCGCCGGGGCCGATGACGTACGGGTCGCAGGCGGGGGCCGCCAGCCAGGTCTTCGAGCAGCAGCGCGACCTCGCCCTGCGCGACCACAACACCCTGCATCTCGAGGCGGTCCTCGCCGCCCTCGCCCGCCTCGACGAGGGGACCTACGGCGCCTGCCTCCGCTGCGACCGCCCGATCGCCCCGGAGCGGCTCGACGCCCTGCCCTGGGCGGCCCACTGCATCGACTGCCAGCGGATCGTGGCCCGCGGCGGCTGAGATGGACGACGCCACCCAGCTCGTCACGATCGACGACGTCCGCGCTGCGGCCGCGATCCTCCGCGGCATCGCCGTGTGGACGCCGCTCGTGCCGTTCGGGCGGCCGGACGAGCGCCGCTTCCTGAAGGCCGAGTCCCTTCAGCCGATCGGCGC
The DNA here is from genome assembly GCA_963710105.1 of uncultured Chloroflexia bacterium. Taxonomy (GTDB): domain Bacteria; phylum Chloroflexota; class Limnocylindria; order Limnocylindrales; family CSP1-4; genus CF-46. Next base: position 26,568 of record CAVPYV010000001.1, on the reverse strand, counting down.
GTTCAAGATCCGCGGCGCCTACACCGCCGTCGCGTCCCTGACCGCGGCCGAGCGCGCCCGCGGCGTGATCACCTACTCGTCGGGCAACCACGCCCAGGGCGTGGCCCGGTCCGCCCGCCTCCTCGGGGCGCCGGCCGTCGTCGTCATGCCGTCCGACGCGCCGGGCCTGAAGCGGTCCCGGGTCGAGGCCGACGGAGCGGAGGTCGTCGTCGTCGGCACGTCGAGCGAGGAGCGCCAGCAGGTCGCCGAGCGGATCGCCGCCGAGCGCGGCCTGGCGATCATCCCGCCGTACGACGACGATCGGATCATCGCCGGCCAGGGCACGGTCGGGCTGGAGATCGCCGAGGACCTGCCGGACGTGGCCGCGGTCCTCGTCCCGATCGGCGGCGGCGGGCTCGCGAGTGGGGTCTGCGTGGCGATCCGGGCGCTCGCCCCGGCCGCGCGGCTGGTCGGCGTCGAGCCGGAGCTGGCTGCCGACGCGCGGGATTCGCTGCGGGCCGGCAGGATCGTCCGCTGGTCGCCCGAGGACAGCTCGCGGACGATCGCCGACGGGACGCGGACGACCGCCCTGGGACCCAGGACCTTCGCCCATCTGTCGCGGCTGCTCGATGACATCGTCACCGTGAGCGAGGCCGAGATCGCGGCCGGGGTCCGGCTGGCGGCCGAGGAGAGCCGGCTGGTCGCCGAGCCGTCAGGGGCGCTGACGGTCGCCGCCCTCGCGTTCCGCTCGCGGGAGGCGGGGCTGGACGATCTCGCCGGACCGATCGTGGCGGTCGTCTCCGGGGGCAACGTCGACCCGGACCGCTACCGGGCGTTCCTCGGGGCAGCGCTCCCCGCCTGAGCCGGCCTCAGGGAGCCTCGCGGTCGCGGGCGAGGCGATCCGCGAGACGCGCCTCGCGGATGCGGATCGCGTCGCGCTCGGCGTCGAGACGGCGGTCGACGACCGCCTCCTGGGCCTTCTCGTGGAGCATCCAGCCGGCGAGGATCGCGGCGAGCCCGGCGAGGAACAGGATGTCGCCGCTGATCCACATCAGGCCGCCGGCGATCTGCTGGTCGTCGAGAGCGCTCGGGCCCCACGACCGGACGAGCGTCGCGTAATGCGGGTAGAGGACGGCGCCCGAGTTCAGGATCGTGACCGCGAGGAACGTGTTCTGGGGCATCTGGAGGAAGACGTACATCGCCCGGACCGGATGGGGCATCCGCCACGGGCTCGGATCGAGCCCGACGGCCGGCCACCAGAACAGGAGGCCGGCGGTGAGGAACAGGGCGTGCTCGAGATCGTGGATCAGCGGGTCCTCGAGCGAGGCGTCGAACAGCGGCGAGAAGTGGGTGCCCCACATCACGCCGGCGAAGACGATCCAGGTGACGACCGGGAAGGCGAGGACCCTCATCACCCGCGAGTGGAGGATCGGCAGGATCACCCGATGGCGGACGTTCGGCGTGGCCGCCCGGAGAAGAGTCGTGATCGGGGCGCCGAGGGCGATCAGCGGAGCCGCGACGAGGGTCAGGAGCAGGTGCTGGACCATGTGGATCGAGAAGAGCGTCGTGTCGTAGGCGTCGATCCCCGACAGGAGCGCGACCGCGATCGCGAAGAGGCCGCCGAGGAACGCGACCGTCCGCCGGCGGGGAACCGGGTTCGCCGGGTGGGCGCGGTCGATCCGGGCGACGATCCGGAGCCAGCCGATCGCGGCGACGACGAGGGGCAGGACGACGGCCGGCTCGAACGACCAGCCGAGGACGAGGTTGGAGAGGGACGGCGGGTCGGCCGGGACGGGGCCGTGGGCGAGGACGGGGCCCACGACCAGGCCCGCGGCGATCAGGCCCAGGGGCAGGCCGATCAGGGTCCGGGGAGGGATTCGGCGCATCGCCGACATCCTCGCACGATCCGGCTCCGGACCCATCCCGGACGGTCGCGCGGAGCCGGCCGGCGGGCCGCCGTCCGGGGCGCTGTCCGGGGCGCCGATCCGCACCGTGACCCGCCACGCGGGCCCGGCGCGCCCTCCGAGCCTGCTCCGTTATGATGGGCGCCGATCCGACCCGTGTCGGGTGCGGCCGTCTGGCCGGCTCCGATCTCCACCTGGCTGCGCCGACCCCGCCCCTGGGTGCCGGCGCCACCGAGTTCGAGGACTGTCGATGTCGTCCCCCCCGGGCAGCAGGCCATCAACGACCGCGATCATCGGCTGGCTGGTCACGGCCGCCGTCCTCGTCGCGCTGGCTGCCCTGGTCGCGCTCAACGCCCAGCCGTTCTGGAACAGCTTCTTCCCGCCCGAGGCGAAGAGCGTCGAGGGCCAGGAGATCCGCAACCTCTACGACATCGTGTTCGGGATCGCGGTCGTGATCTTCCTCGTCGTCGAGGGCCTGATCATCTGGACCGTCCTGCGCTACCGCCGCAAGCCCGGCGACGACGAGCTCCCTCCGCAGACCCACGGCAACAACCTCGCCGAGGTGATCTGGACCCTCGTCCCGACCGCGATCGTCATCTTCCTGTTCGTGATCTCGTGGCAGACGCTCAACAGCGTCGAGGCGGTGAACGCCAAGCCCGACCTCAAGGTCCGGGCGGTCGCCGGCCAGTTCCAGTGGTCGTTCGACTACCTGCCGGCCGACGCGAAGCCCGACAGCAAGGCGATCTTCTCGGTGACGGCGCCGCAGGGCGACACCGGCGGGCTCTTCCTGCCGGCCGGCCAGACGACCCACCTGTTCCTCCACAGCGCGGACGTGATCCACGCGTTCTACGTCCCGCAGTTCCTGTTCAAGCGGGATGTCGTGCCGGGGGTCGACAACCAGTTCGACCTCGAGATCCCGGCCAGTGACGCCGGCCAGACGTACCGCGGTCAGTGCGCCGAGCTGTGCGGCGTCGGCCATCGGATCATGCTGTTCGACGTCCACGCCCTCGCCCCCGACGCGTTCCAGAAGTGGTACGACGAGCAGGTCGCGGCGGCCAACGCCACGCCGCCGCCGGCTCCGAGCGGCGCGGCGGCCGGGCCGACGATCAACCTGACCGCCCAGGGCGTGAAGTTCGATCAGTCGACCCTGACCGGGCCTGCGACCGGGTTCACGATCCACTTCGACAACAAGGACGCCGGGACCCCGCATGACGTCGACATCCTCGACGCCGGCGGGACGAAGGTGGTCGACACGAAGGACTTCCCGGGACCGGAGGCGCGCGACCTGCCCATTCCGCCGCTCCCGGCCGGGACCTACAAGTTCGAGTGCTCGATCCACCCGACCCTGATGTTCGGCACGCTCACGATCCAGTAAGGGAGCTCCGATGGCGACCACGACGCTGACGCCCGCCGCCTCCGCCTACCGGAGCGGGCTGTACGAATGGGTGACGACGACCGATCACAAGAAGATCGGGATCCTGTACATCGTCAACTCGTTCCTGTTCTTCTTCCTCGCCGGGCTCATGGCCCTCGGCGTCCGGACCGAGCTCGCCCAGCCCGGGCTCCAGCTGCTCCACGACGAGTCGCTCTACAACCAGCTCTTCACGATGCACGGCTCGGTGATGATCTTCCTGTTCATCATCCCGATGCTGGCCGGGTTCGGGAACTACGTGGTGCCGCTCCAGATCGGCGCCCCCGACATGGCGTTCCCGCGGATCAACGCCCTGTCGTTCTGGATGCTTCCGCTCGGCGGGATCCTGCTCCTGCTGGGCTTCGCCACCGGTGGCGCCGCCTCCGCCGGCTGGACGAGCTACAGCCCGCTCGCCCAGAACCACTCGGCGCTCGAGTCGGTCGGGCACGGCCAGGACCTCTGGATCATGGGCCTCGTCCTGATCGGGACGAGCTCGATCCTCGGCGCGGTGAACTTCCTCGTGACGATCTTCAAGATGCGGGCGCCCGGGATGACGATGTTCCGGATGCCGATCCTCGTCTGGACCGTCCTCGTGACGAGCGTCCTCGTCCTGATGGCGACGCCGGTCTTCACGAGCGCCCTGATCATGCTGTTCATCGACCGCAACTACGGCGGCCACTTCTTCGATCCGGCGAGCGGCGGCAACGCGATCCTGTGGCAGAACGTGTTCTGGTTCTACTCCCACCCGGCGGTCTACGTCATGGTCCTGCCGGCGATGGGGATGATCAGCGAGATCCTGCCGGTCTTCTCCCGGAAGCCGCTCTTCGGCTACAAGGCGTTCGTGTTCGCGACGGCCGGCATCGGCGCCCTCGGGTTCTCCGTGTGGGCCCACCACATGTTCACGACCGGCTCGGTCTACCTGCCGTTCTTCAGCCTGATGACGTTCCTGATCGCGGTCCCGACCGGGGTGAAGATGTTCAACTGGATCTTCACCCTGTTCCGCGGGAAGCTGACGTTCTCGACGCCGCTCCTGTTCGCGCTCGGCTTCCTGTCGATGTTCCTGATCGGCGGGATCAACGGCGCGTTCTCGGCCGCGGTCCCGGTCGACTTCGCCCTCCATGACACGTACTGGGTCGTGGCCCACCTCCACTACGTCCTGTTCGGCGGGTCGGTGTTCGGGGTGATGGCCGGGCTCTACTACTGGTTCCCGAAGATGACCGGGCGGATGCTCGGGGAGGGACTCGGCAAGGCCCAGTTCCTGCTGATGTTCATCGGCTTCAACCTGACGTTCTTTCCGATGCACCAGCTCGGCCTGGCCGGCATGCCGCGGCGGATCGCCGACTACGCCTCGAACGCCGGCTGGAACGACCTGAACCTCCTGGCGACGATCGGCGGCTTCACGATCGCGGCGAGCATGATCCCGCTCCTCTGGAACGTGTTCATCTCGCTCCGGGCCGGGAAGCCCGCCGGCGACGACCCGTGGGAGGCGAACACCCTCGAATGGGCGACGAGCTCGCCACCGCCGCCCTACAACTTCGACCACCTCCCGGAGATCCGCTCGGAGCGCCCGCTCTTCGATCTCCGCCACGGCCGGACGGCGAGCCACTGATGACGAGCAACGCCAGCGCCCTGACGACCCACGGCGAGGCCCACGACCCGACCGCCGGGCTGGCCCACGACGCCCGCGGCGGGATCAGCAACCCGATCCTCGGGATGATTCTGTTCATCTGCTCGGAGGTGATGTTCTTCTCGGGGCTGTTCGCGGCCTACTTCAGCGTCCGCGCCTCGACCGTCCAGTGGCCGCCGATCGTGGCCGGCAACCCGGCCGACCCGGCGTCGGTCGAGGCCGCGGCAAAGCTGACCGAGGCCTTCAACCTCCACGCCGAGCCGTGGTTCGCGCTCGGCCTGACGATCATCCTGATCATCAGCTCGGCGACGTGCCAGCTCGGGGTCTGGGCGATCCGGCGCGACGATCGGGCCGGCTTCATCCGGGCGATCGGGGTGACGCTGGTCCTCGGCATCGTCTTCCTGATCGGCCAGATCTACGACTACTCGACGATCGGCTTCGGCGTGTCGGACACCCCGTTCGGGACGACGTTCTACACGCTGACCGGCTTCCACGGCGCCCACGTCTTCGCCGGTGCGGTCATGCTCTCGGTCGTGCTCTACCGCGGCCTTGCCGGCCAGTTCAGCTCGCGCCACCATGACGCGGTCGAGGCGACGTCGCTCTACTGGCACTTCGTCGACGTCGTCTGGATCGGCCTGTTCTCGACGCTGTACATCCTGTAGGCAGGGAGGCTCGATGCATCCGCTCCGGCACCCCCGCAACGCCGCGATCGTCGGGATCATCTTCGTGGTGATCGCCGCGGTCTACTGGGCCGTCCCCTACTACGGCGGCTGGCACCTCGACTATGCCGGGGTCACGATGCTCGCCCTCCTCGGCGTGGCGATGGCCCTGATGGCCTACGTCCTGATCGCCGGCAGCCCGAACGACTGAGGCTGCGCCAACCCGTGCCGACCGACCGCGACTGACCGAGACCGACGATGCAGCTGCTCCAGGACATCTGGAACGGGATCCTCGATCTCACGAAGCTCCTCGTGATCCCCGACTGGGGCGCTCTCATCGCGCTCCTGCCGGTGTTCATGGGCGTCGTCGTCATCGTGTTCTTCCTCGGCCGGCTCATCCAGTATCGGCGAGTGGGCCCGCGCCGGCGACGGCCGGGGCGGATCCAGCCGGTCACGCCGGCGGGCCTCCACATGCCGGGCCCGACCTACGCCCCGATCTTCGCCGCGATCGGCGCGTTCCTCCTGTTCCTGGGCCTCGTCTTCAACGGCGTGATCCTCGTCCTCGGGCTGATCGCGCTCGTGCTGACGCTGCTCTACTGGGGCCGCGAGGGCCTGACCGACTACGACCACGTCGCGGGCGACCACCCGCAGCTGCCGGCGGTGATCCATGAGGGGCCGCCGCCGGGGGTCCACATGCCAGGCCCGTCGTTCCGGCCGATTCTCGCCTCGCTCGGTGTCGCCGTCCTGTTCGCCGGCCTCGTCTTCGGGGGCTGGGTCCTCGCGGTCGGCGTCGTGTTCACGATCGTGTCGCTGCTGGGCTGGCTGAACGACGCGCGCAAGGAGTACCGCCAGGTCATCCGCGCCGACACGACGGGCCACCTCGAGAACGAGCCGGCGCCGGCCTGGCCGACCAGCCTCCTGTCGGTCTTCGCCTTCCTCGTCGTCGTGGCCGTCGCGCTCAACGCCGGCTGGTTCCCGCCGCGCTCGGCCGCCGGCGGGTCGGAGACGGGCGGGTCGCCGGCGCCGTCCGGCGGACCGAGCGGATCCAGCGGCCCCGGTCCGGGCGGGATCACGATCACCGCGTCGGGGATCAAGTTCGACACGGCGACCCTCACCGCTCCCGCCGACACGCCCTTCAAGATCACGTTCGACAACAAGGACGCCGGGACGAACCACGACGTCGACTTCCTCGACGCGTCCGGCGCGAAGGTCTACGACATGAAGGATTTCGCCGGGCCGGCGGTGAAGACGTTCGACGTCCCGCCCCTGAAGGCCGGCACGTACAAGTTCGAATGCTCGATCCATCCGGCGCTGATGAACGGGCAACTGACCGTCGGCGGCTGAGCCCGCAACGATGACCGTCCACCGCGCGCCGGCCCGGCCCCGTGCCGCCCGGATCGGGCTGGTCCTGCTGGCCGCCGCGATCGTCGGGCTCGCCGCCTGCGCCCCGAGCGACAGCGCCGGGGTCGCCAAGGGCCAGCCCGTCCCGAACATCACCGGCACGACCCTCGACGGGGCGACGTTCGACCTGGCCGCCCTCCGCGGCCGGCCGGTGATCATCAACTTCTGGGGCCCGTCGTGCGTGCCCTGCCGAACGGAATTCCCGCTCCTCGTCAGCAAGGCCGACCAGCACCAGGCGGACGGGCTCGCGATCGTCGGGATCCTGACCGACGACCCGGTCGAGCCGGCCCGGGCGTTCGTCGCCGACCACGGCGCCACGTGGCCGACGGTCATCGACCCGGGTGGCGTCGTCAAGGCCGCCTACCACGTCCTCGGCCGGCCCCAGAGCTACTTCGTCGATCGCCAGGGAGTCCTCCGCTCGATCCAGATCGGCGAGATCCTCGACGCCGATTTCGAGCGGCAGTTCGGGATGATCTCGGGCGGCGGGTGACGGGCCGCGCGGCCGACGGGGGGCGGGGCGGCCGATGATGGGCGCCGACGGTGCCGCAGTCGCGGTCGAGGTCGCCGACCTCCGCAAGGCCTACGACGGCCGGGCCGTCCTGCGCGGGCTCACGTTCCACGTCGCGGCCGGCGAGATCTTCGCGCTGCTCGGGCCGAACGGCGCCGGCAAGACGACCGCGGTCGAGATCCTCGAGGGCTACCGCCGGCCCGACGGCGGCTCGGTCCGGGTCCTCGGCACCGACCCGGCCCGGGCGGGTCGGGCCCACCGGGCGCGGGTCGGCCTGATGCTCCAGGGCGGGGGCGGGATCGACCCCCGGATGAGCGCCCGCGAGGTCGTCGGCCTCCACGCCCGGTTCCACGCCGAGCCGCGGGACGTCGACGAGCTCCTCGGCCTCGTCGGGCTGGCCGGCGCGACCGCGCGGACACGCTACCGGCGTCTGTCGGGCGGCGAGCGGCAGCGGGTCGGGCTGGCCCTGGCCCTCGTCGGGCGACCGGAGCTGGCCATCCTCGACGAGCCGACCGCGGGCATGGACGTCGAAGCGCGGGCGGCGACGCGCGAGCTCCTCTCCGGGCTGCGCGCGAGCGGCACGACGGTCATCCTCACGAGCCACGACCTGGCCGACGTCGAGCGGCTCGCCGACCGGATCGCGATCCTCGACCGGGGGCGGATCGTCGCCCTCGGCGCGCCCGACGAGCTCACCGCGGCCGGATCGGCGGGGCTCCGCTTCCGGCTCGCCGCGCCGCTGGAAGCAGCCGACCGGGCCGACCTCACGGAGCGGCTGGCCGCGGTCGGCGGGCGCGCCGGCGCAAGCCCCGGATCCATCGAGGACGACGGCGGGGCGGGTCGCTACCGGGTGGCCGGCGCGGCGCCCCCGAGCCCCGCGGTCGTCGCCGCGCTGGCGGCCTGGTGCGCCGATCGCGGCGCCCGGATCGTCGAGCTCCGGACCGGCGGCGGGTCGCTCGAGGAGCGCTACCTCGAGCTGATCGGCGCGGCCGGCGAGGAGATCCTGGCCGAGGACGCCGGAGCGGCACCGGACCCCGCGCCGCGGCGCGGCCGGAGAGGCAGGCGATGAGTCGCCCCGCCTCGCCGGCTCGGGCGATCGCGGCGATGACCGCGATGGAGCTCCGCCTCGTCCTGCGTCGCGGCGAGAACCTCTTCGCGACGATCGTCATCCCGACGCTCGTCCTCGTCCTGTTCTCGTCGATCTCGATCCTGCCGACGGGGACCGGCCGGTCGGTCGACTTCCTCCTGCCCGGCGCGATCGCGCTCGGGATCGTCGCGACGAGCCTCGTCAGCCTCGGGATCACGACCGCCTACGACCGCTCGTACGGGGTCCTCAAGCGGCTCGGCGGGTCGCCCCTCAGCCGGGCCGAGCTTGTCATCGCCCGGCTGCTGACCGTGCTGGTCGTCGAGGCGGTCCAGATCGCCCTGCTCGTCGCGACGGCGATCCTCGTCCTCGGCTGGTCGGCGGGCGGCGGCGGCTCGCCGTGGCTCCTCGTCGTCGCGGTCCTGCTCGGGACGGCGGCGTTCGCGGGCCTCGGCCTGCTGCTCGCCGGGACGCTCCGGGCGGAGACGGTCCTCGCCCTGGCGAATGTCCTGTTCCTCGGGTTCCTCGTCGTCGGCGGGGTCGTCGTGCCGATCGACCGCCTGCCCGCGCCGCTCGCGGCGATGGCGGCGGCGCTGCCGGCGGCGCCGCTGTCGGAGCTGCTGCGGTCCGCGCTCGGGTCGGCCGCGGTCGGCGGCGCGGACATCGCCAGCGCCCTGGCGCTCCTTGCCGTGTGGGCGGTCGCCGCGCTGGGCCTCGCCGCCGCCCGGTTCCGCTGGGAGTAGCGGGCCAGGACCCGCACGGGGCAAAGAATGAACCCCGGGCGGTCGGACCCGGGGTTCTGGTGCATGCGGTCTTGGTTGCGGGGGACGGATTCGAACCGCCGACCTTCGGGTTATGAGCCCGACGAGCTGCCGCTGCTCCACCCCGCGACTGCCCATGGTAGCGACCGATCGGAGCGCGGTCAACCGCCTGTACTCGTCCAGTACGTCCGTTACACCTTGACCCCGACGGAGGTCAGGAATTCGGCCGGCGTGCGATAGCCCAGCGCCTGGTGCGGTCGGATCGTGTTGTAGATGACCTCCCAAGCCCGCAGCCCGGCCTGGAAGGCCTCGAGCTCGGGCTCGCTGTCGGTCACCTCGTAGAACTCCTCGGTGTGCGTCCGGTTGGCCCGCTCGACCGCGCCGTGGAGCTTGGGCGAGCGCGGCGGCAGGACGAACAGGGCGATCGAGCGGGCCGCGCAGGCGGCTTCGAAGTCGGCCATGAACTCCGAACCGTTGTCGATGCTGATCGCGCGGACCGGGAAGGGCATCCGCTCGGCGAGCCGGTCGAGCATCGCCGCCGCCGCCTGGGCGGTCGCCTGGCGGCCGAGCTCGATCGTGTCCCAGCGGGAGACGACGTCGCGGGCGGTGAACTGCTTCCAGATCTTGCCCGGCACGGGTCGGATGTCGAGGGTGTCGAGCTCGACCAGGTCGCCCGGCCGCTCGACCGCCCAGGCCGCCGGCCTGCGGATCGCATAGGGCCGCTGCCAGCGCCGCTGGCGGACGCTCATCCGACGGCGACCGATCGGCTCGCGCAGCTCGCCGGAGCGACGGAGTCGGGTGAGGATCCGCCCGATCATCGAGACCGACAGGACGAGGCCGTCTCGCCGGAGGAGGACCCGGAGCTTGTCCTTGCCCCAGCGCGGATAGGTCTGGCGGATCGCCCGGACGGCCCGGAGCTCGTCGATCGTCCAGGTCGGCCGGCGCCGGCGACGGGGTGCCGATGAGCGGTTCTCGATGCTCTCGAGACGGAACCGATCGAAGCGAGCCAGCCAGCGGTAGACGGTCGGCCGGGCCAGGCCGAAGTGGCGGGCGGTCAGGCTGACGTTGGCCCCGTGGGCGTGATGCCAGTCGACCATCGCCAGGCGTCCTCGGGCCGCCCGGGACAGGTCCGCCGCGAGCGGCCGCGGCTGGGCGGGTGCCGAGATCCGGACCGACCCCGTCAGCCCACGCCCGCGGCGCGGCGAGCGGCTGCGCGTAGACTTCGCCATCGAGAGCCTCCGTCTGCTGCTGATGTCTTCAACACCACCAGCGTAGCGGGGCTCTCGTTCGATTCGCCCGACCCCTCCGCCCGTCACGCGCCCAGGTCCGGTGTCACGGACGTATCTGGACGCGATCACCGCCTGTACTCGTCCAGTACGCGATCACGCGAGGATCGCGACGCGAGCCGTGGACGCGCTCGGCATCCCGCTTCGTTGCGGCCCAGACCACAAGTGACGTCGGAGTGTGCGAGAGGGAGGCGGTCGGGCCCGCTGCCTGACGGGTGTTGTCCGTCTGGCAACGCCTGGCGGCTCAGCCCGCCGAGGGCTTGGTCGGGCGCCGGTCCCGACGTCGCTTGTGGTCCACCGGGCAACATCGGCGATCGAGGCGCCCGCCGAGTTGCAGCGCGAGGTCCGCTCCGCGACCCCGGACGAAGGTCCCATGCGGTCTGGTCAGAACGGCGGGGTTGCCCACGCGCACCGGCCGGCGCACTGTCCCCGACATGTTCAGACGCCACCGCACCGACCCGGACCGCGAGATCGCGACGGTCGTCAGCGCCTTCCATGACCGGCTCGCCGGCTCGTTGGTGACGATGCGCACCGATCCGCCGCGGATCGATCCGCGCGACCTGCGCGGCCGGCTCGGGACGCCCGCCGTCGGCCTTCGCCAGCGGCTCGACAGCCGGCCCCGAACCGCCTGACCGTCGGCCCGGCCGATCGCGCGATCCGACGCCGCGTCCGCCGGGTCACCCCGAGCGTCGCGCCGCCGCGATCCCCGGCCCGCGCCGGAGTTGCACGCCGCCCACGGCGAAGCCGATCGTCGTGAACGTCGTCATCACGACCGCGAAAACGTAGAACGGCACCCGGATGTCGATCTCCGCGAGCGTCCCTGCCAGGAGTGAGGCGAGCACGAAGCCGAGCGTCCCCGCCGCCCCGTAGAGACCCTGGGCCGTCGAGGACCGGCCGATCGGGCTGCCCGCCGCGACCACGGAGAAGAGGGCGGGATTGCCCATCGCGAACCCCGTCGCCTCGACGAGGATCAGGGGCACCGCAAGGAGCGGATCCGTGATCAGCGTGTAGAGGATCGCGGCCCCGACGGGCAGGATCGTCCCGGCGACGATGTAGCGGGTCAGCCCGCCGCGGTCGACCCGCCGGCCGAAGTAGGGCGAGAGGACGAGGACGGGCAGGCCGAACATCGCGAACGTCAGGCCGATGAGCTCGAGCCCGGCGCCGAGTCCCTGCAGGTACAGCGACCAGATCACCTCGTACGTCCCGGCCGCGAAGTTGCCACCCACGTTGAACAGGATCGCGGCGATGAGGATCCGGTTGGCGATGGATCGCGGGGCGGCGCCGGCCGAGCCGAGCCCCCCATCCTCGCCACCACCGTCCACCTCCGATCGCGTCGCCCGCGCCGCGAGATGGTCGGGCTCGTGGGCGAACTCGGTCAGGTCGAGCATGCCGCGCCGCTCGGCATCGACCACGCGCGGCCGCTCGCGGACCCGGATGGCGATCGCGGCGGCGGCGATGAACGAGCTGACCGCCCCGAACACGAAGATGAAGGCGACGCCGCCGAAGAAGGCCGAGCCGAGCCCGCCGATCGCCGGGCCGAGGAGGAGCCCGCCCATCTGGGCGGCCCCGTACATCCCGAACGCTTCGCCGCGCCGGTCGGCCGGGGTCGCGTCCGTGATGTAGCCGCGGGCGGCCGGGTCGTAGATCGCGGTGGCGAGCCCGGCCAGGGCCCGCAGGACGACGAACGGCGCCGCGCCGACGAGGACGAGCGGCAGGAACAGGAAGATCCCCGCGCCGACGTTGCCCGCGACCATCAGCGGCACGCGTCGCGTCCGGTCGGCTACCCAGCCGAAGATCGGCTCGCCGACGAGGCGGGCGGCCGGCCACGCGGCGACGACGATCCCCAGGGTCCGCAGGTCCACGCCGTGCTCGGTGAAGTAGATCGGCATGATCGGGAGCAGGGCGCCGAATCCGAGCCAGACGACCAGCTCGGCGGCGAGGAGGGGCAGGATCGCGTCCCAGCGGCGGGTCCAGGCGACGATCCGGGCGACGGCGTCGCCGGGGCGGGTGGGCATGTCCGGGGATCCTAGGCGCGACGGGCGGGAGACGTTGGCCCCGTATCATCGCGCGGTGCCTGGTGACGAGCGCGACGTGCACGCGGCGACCCGATGCCGCCCTGGCGGATCCGGACGGGGGACGCGATGAGCGGGCCGATCGGGCTGCACGGCGGCGGCGAGTACCTCGCCGGAGACGAGCCCTTCCTCGACGCCCTCCTCGAGGTCGCGACGGAAGCGGCCCGGCGGCGGCTCGCGACTGCCCGTTCCGCCCGGCCCGGCGAGCGCGACGGGAATCCCGTCGCGGCGGACCTCGACGTCGCCGGCCACGCCCTCGATCCGGCGGCCACCGCTCGTCCGGCGGCCACGGACGCGATCCGGATCGTGATCGTGCCGACCGCGGCCGGTCGCGGGCTGCCGGACCGGGCGGCCGCGAACGGCCGGCTGGCATTCGAGCGCCGAGCGGGCGCGACGGCTCGCTCGGTGACGGTCGAGGTCGCCCGGGTCGTCGACGCCGCGAGCGCCGCGGACCCGGCGGAGCTGGACCGCCTCGCCCGCGCCGACCTCATCCACCTGCCCGGCGGCGACCCCGACCTGATCCCGGCCGTGCTCGCGGGGACGGCCGCGCTCGACGCCATCGAGACCGCCTGGCGCGACGGCGCCGTGATCGCCGGGGCGAGCGCCGGCGCGATGGCCCTCGCCGAGTGGACCTGGACGCCGGCCGGCGGGATCCGCGGCCTCGGCTTCGTCCGGGGCATCGCGGTCGTTCCTCACTACGACGACATCCGGCGGACCGCCTGGCAGCAGACGCTCGACGAGCTGGCCCCCGGCGGGATCGGCTACCTGGGACTCGACGAGCGGACGGGGGTGATCTCGATCCCGGACGCGTTCGCCGGGCGCCGGCCCGGCTGGCGGGTGGCCGGCCCCGGAGCCGCGTACTGGTTCGCCCGGGGGGCGGCGGAGCCGCTCATCGGAACGCACGGCGACATCGTCGCGCTCCCGGCCTGAGGCGGGTCGGCAGGCGCCGCCCCTTACGAGCGCCTTACGGGCGACGGTCGCCACGCTCATCCCCGCGCCCGATCGTCAGCCCAGGCGGCGATGCGCCGTCAACCGTCCGAATCGCCAGCAGGAGCTCCGACCATGATCCTCCCCCTTCGCCGGGTTCTCGTCAGCGGCGCCGTCGTGGCGCTGGCCGCCCTGACCGCCTTCGCCCTCGTGCGGGCCGCCTCGCCGGATCCTGCCTCCGCCGGCCTGGCCGCCGGCGGCGACCCGGCTTCCGCCGCCGTCGTGGCGCCGGCCGACGCCGGGCCGGTCCGTGGCGACGCCGCCGCCGGCGACGACGCGATCGCGACCGAGATCGACGCCGTCCTCGCCGCCGACCAGACCGCGGCGGCGGCGCCCGAACGGGCGGCCGTTCGCGGCGCGATCCGCCGGTTCGCCGCCTGGAACCGGCTCGTCCACGCGACCGTCGTCGTCGATCTCAAGGCCGGCGGCCTCACGACGATCCAGCTCGACCACGGGACGATCGCCGCGGTCGGCGCGAGCTCGATCACGATCACCGAGGCCGGCGGCGGCTCGGTCACCGTCGCCCTAGGCAGCGACACGCGGGTCCGCCGCGACGGCGCCAAGGCAGCCGCGGCCGACCTCAAGGTCTCCGACAACGTCTTCGTGATGAGCAAGGTCGAGGCCGGCGGGACGACCGCCTACCTGGTCGTGGTCCCGATGGCCTGAGCCAAGCCTGACCGGCGTCGCGGCCGTCGACGACGCCGGTCAGCCCGTTCGCTGCAGCCCGGCGGCGATCCCGTTGACCGTGAGCTGGACGAGGCGGAGCAGGCGGGCCCGCTCCGGGTCGGCCGGGTCGCTGGCGCGGAGCCGGGCGAGCAGCGTTACCTGCATCTCCGAGAGCGAGTCGACGTAGGGGTCGCGGAGGGCCATCCGGCGCCGCAGCTCCGGCTCGCGATCGAGGAGGACGTCGCGCCCGGTCAGCCGGGCCAGCCAGCCGACCGTCCGGGCGTACTCGCCCTCGATCGCCGCCCACGGCCCGCTCCCCGGCGTCGCCGGCGAGCGCCGCGTACTGGCGAGCGACGCCGAGGTCGGCCCGGGCCAGGGCGAGCTCGGCGTTGTCGAGGAGGCTGGCGAGGAATGGCCAGCGGCCGTACAGCCGGGCGAGCGTCGCGATCCCCGCCGCGCCGCGAGTGGCGGCGTGCGCCTCGAGCGCCGACCCGAGGCCGTACCAGCCGGGCAGCTCGATCCGGGCCTGCGACCAGGCGAAGACCCACGGGATCGCCCGAAGATCGGCGATCGACTCGGAGCCGGTCGCCGAGTCGGAACCGGTCCCCGGACCGTCCGGCCCGCTCGGACGTGGGCGGTCGCCCTCGGGCGTGACCGCGGCCCGTCCGCGAGCCGCCGGCCGCGAGCCGAGGCGGAGGCTCGCGATCTCGTCGATCGGGGTGGCCAGCCGGAAGAACGCGACGAACCCCGGCGCCTCGACGAGCCGGCGGTACGCGGCCCGCGACGTGGCGGCGAGCTCGTCGAGCAGCGCCGATCCGGCGGTCTCCAGTGGCGCGAGGCTCGCGGCGTGGGCCGCCGACGAGGCGACGAGCGTCGCCGCGGCGAGGTGCTCGAGATGGCGCCGCGCGATCCCGGCGTCGGCGTAGTTGGCGGCGATCACCTCGCCCTGCTCGGTCAGCTTCAGCCGACCCTCGAGCGAGCCCGCGGCGAGGCCCAGGATCGCCCGGTTCGCCGGCCCTCCCCCGCGCCCGATCGCCCCGCCCCGGCCGTGGAACAGGGTCAGCTCGACGTCGTGCGCCCGGGCGACGCCGGCGAGCGCGGCCTGGGCCCGGTGGAGCAGCCAGTTCGCGGCGAGATAGCCCGATTCCTTGTTCGAGTCGGAGTAGCCGAGCATCACCTCCTGGCGGTCGCCGCGCCGTCGGAGGTGGCTGCGGTACGCCGGCTCGTCCAGGATCGCCTCGAGCATCGGGCCGGCGGCCTCGAGGGTCGCGGCGTCCTCCAGGAGGGGCACGACGTCGAGATCCGGCGGCGGCCCGCCCGCGGCCGCGGCGTCCGCGAGGCGGAGGAGGCGGCCCACGTCGGCGGGCGCGGAGGTGAACGAGATCACGTAACGGCCGGCGGCGCGCGGTCCGAACCGGGCCTGGGCGGCGGCGATCGTGCGGAGCGTCTCGAGGACCTCGGCGGCGGTCACCGCGGGCACGAGCTCGCGATCGAGGTCGCCGGCGGCGAGCGCCGCCTCGGCGGCGCGATGGACGGCGCTGTGCTGGCGGACCTCCAGGCCGGCGAGGTGGAAGCCGAACGTCGCGAGCTGCCAGCGCAGGTCGGCGACCTCGCCCCACGCGACCCGGTCAAGGCCGTCGGCGACGAGCGCATCCTGGATCTCGGCCAGCTCGCCGTCGAGCTCGTCGGGGTCCGCGTAGCGGCCCGTCAACGGCGCCGCCTGACCCGTCAGGTGGGCGCGCGTCCGGCGCAGCCGCTCGGCGACGAACGCGAACCGCTGGCGGTAGGGCTCGTCCGGGTAGCGCCGGCGGACCTGGCGATCGAGGTCGGGCAGGAGCTCGGCATCCCGGGCGAGGCGGCGGGCGAGGGCCCGCGACATCCGCTCCGGGGGGATCGCGGCGGCGATCGTCTGGGCGAGCCGGGTGGCGACCGCCTCGTAGCCGCGCAGGACGTGGTCGGCGTGGATCCGGAGCGTCCGTTCGGTGATCTCGGCGGTGACCGCCGGATTGCCGTCGCGGTCGCCGCCGATCCACGAGTCCCAGGCGAGGAACGGCCGGATCCGGGGCCGGCGGGTCCCGCTCCGTCCCGCGTCGGCGCCTTCGGCGAACGCGATCGCCCTCCGGTCGGCCGCTGACGGGTCCGGCGACGAGTCGAACGCCGCGTCCGGCGACGCGTCGAGCGCCGCGTCCGCCGCGCGATAGACCCGCGGCACGACGATGAACAGGGTCTCGTCGAAGAAGGCGAGCGCCGTCCGGACCTCGTCGAGGGGCGAGACGGCGCTGGCCCGCAGGTCGGCGTCCGCCACAGGAGGGTGACCTCCTCGCGGAGCCGGCGCCGGATGTCGCGGTCGTCCTCGGCGACGATGTCCCGATCTGCCAGCCGGCCGAGGAGGCGCTCGATCCGGCGAAGGGCGATGAGGACCGTCCGTCGGCGGGCCTCGGTCGGGTGGGCGGTCAGGACGGGCTGGATCCGGAGACCGCGAATCGCGGCGCCGATGCCGGCATCGTCGAGGCCCGCCCGCCGCAGCGCCTCGACGGCATCGGGCAACGAGTCGCCCGGCCCGGACGCGTCGGCCGCGCCGTGACGGGCACCCGGCCGCGGCCGTGCCCGGTCGGACCGCCGGGCGGCGCGCACGAGATCGCGCTCCTCGGCCAGGTTGACCAGCCGGAAGTAGAGGCTGAACGCGCGGACGACGATCTCGGCCCGGTCCGGGTCGAGCGCCGCCAGCTCCGCGACGAGCCCCGCCCGGAGCCCCGGCTCGTCGCCGCGGCGGAGGCGGATCGTTGTCCGCCGGACGCGCTCGACGAGGTCGAGGAGGTCGCGACCCGCCTGCTCCGCGATCACCTGCCCGAGGAGCGAGCCGAGCAGGCGGATCTCGAGGCCGAGCGGATCGCGGCTCCGGCCGGTCCCGACGGTCGCGGGCTCGGCGCGGACGGCCTCGTTCGGGGTGCGACGGCGCGGGACCGCGGGGGACCGCGCATCGGCCGCGGGGGGCCGCGCATCGGGTCGGTCCATGGCGCTCAGGCGGCCGCCGGCGCGGCTGCGCCGCAACCGTTCCGCAGCCCGCTCGACCCGGCCCCGCAACCTGCCGCGGCTCCATCCGCTCGTAGGCTTGTATCGTGGTCGCCATGGCGGCATCCGGCATCGACGGGCGAGAGGGACCGGGCCAGCTCGAGCAGCTCCGGTTCCTCCATCAGGTCGCCCGCCTCGCGACGACGGCGCGGACGTGGGACGAGCTCCTCGAGACAGTCGTCGACGGGACCCGCGACGCGCTCCACGCCGATGTCACCTCGCTCTACCTGCTCGATCGCGATGGAGCCTACCTGACCCTGGCAGCGACGAACGGCCTCGATCGCTACCAGATCGGCCGGGCCCGCGTCCCGTTCGGCGAGGGCGTGACCGGCCGGGTCGCCGCCGCCCGCGAGCCGCTCGTCATCGCCGACGTCCGGTCGGACCCGCGCTTCCTGTGGGTCCGCGGGATCGACCAGCGCCGGTTCATCGCCTCGATGCTGAGCGTGCCCCTCAGCTGGAACGACCAGATCGTCGGCGTCCTGAACGTCCAGACCGAGCGCGAGCGGCAGTTCAGCGACGACGACGTCGCCCAGCTCCAGGCCATCGCCGACCTCCTCGCCGGGATCGTCGAGAAGGGCCGCCAGCAGACCGAGGCCGAGGAGCGCCTCGAGCAGCTCCGCCAGATCGACGAGGCCCGCTCCGAGCTGATCGCCCTCGTCACCCACGAGCTGCGCACCCCGCTCGCGGTGGTCCGCGCCTATACCGAGCTCCTCGCCGACGACCCGCCGCTCGAGGGCCGCGAGTCGCGCGACCCGGACCGGCGCGCCCAGCGCCAGGCCTGGCACGACGCGGCCATGGACCAGGTCGAGCGGCTGGACCGGCTCGTCGACTCGATCCTCGCCTCGGTCCGGATCGTGCCGGCCGAGAAGGCCGACGTGACCCCGGTCGACGTCGAGGCGGTCGTTGCCGAGGTCGTCGCCTCGATCAAGCCGATCGTCCGCCAGCACCACCTCGACGTCCGACCGGGCCTCCGCCATCACGCCCTCGCCGACGCGCCGCGGCTCCGCCAGATCCTCGAGCACCTGATCGAGAACGCGGTGAAGTACGCCCCGCCCGAGACGACGATCTCGATCGACCACGCCCTCGTCGAGGGCTCCGTCCGGATCGGCGTCACCGACCAGGGCCCGGGCGTCCCCGCCGAGTGGCGCGAGCGGATCTTCGAGCCGTACGCCCGGCGCGAGACCCATACCGCGCGCGGCTCGGGGATCGGGCTGTATGCGGCGAAGCGCCTCGGCGAGTCGATGGGCGCCCGGCTGTGGGTCGAGCCCGCCGAGCCGACCGGCGCCCGGTTCGTCGTGGCCCTGCCGGCCGTGGCCGCGGTCTGATGCCCTCCCGTCGCCGCCCGCTCTCCATCCGCCCGCCCGACGTGCCACGATGAGGACGCCATGATCGCCTCCCGTCCGCTCCGCATCCTCGTCGTCGACGACGACCCGGCGATGGTCGGCGCGATCACCGCCCTGGTCGGGACCGAGGGGCACCAGGTCATCACGGCGTACGACGGGCTGACCGCCGTGAAGCGCTTCCGCGAGGAGTCGCCGGACCTGGTCCTGCTCGACCTGGCGATGCCTGGTCCGGACGGCTTCACCGTGGCCGGCCAGATCCGGGCCGTCGGCCAGGCGCCGA
Source organism: uncultured Chloroflexia bacterium (assembly GCA_963710105.1). Lineage (GTDB taxonomy): Bacteria > Chloroflexota > Limnocylindria > Limnocylindrales > CSP1-4 > CF-46. The sequence goes on along the minus strand of CAVPYV010000001.1, from coordinate 7,531 downwards.
TCCTCGTCGTCTCGGGCGAGAGCGCCGAGGAGGCGAAGGTCCGGGCGCTCGGGATCGGCGCCGACGACTACCTCGTGAAGCCCTTCGGCAAGGCCGAGCTGCTCGCCCGGATCGCGGCGGTGATGCGGCGGGTCGACCGGGCGGCCGGCGGCGTCGCGACCGGACCGGTCAGCGCCGGCGACCTCATCCTCGAGCCGGCCCGCCACGAGGCGCACGTCGGAGAGGCAGCGCTGACGCTGACCCCGACCGAGTTCCGCCTGCTCGAGGCGCTCGTCCGGGCGGCCGGCGACATCGTCCCGCACCACCTGCTGGCCCGCGCGGGTTGGCCGGCCGAGACCGATCCCGACCTGCTCTGGCTGAAGCCCCATCTCGCCAGGCTCCGGGCCAAGGTCGAGGGCGCCGGCGGGCCGCAGATCCTGGCGGTTCGCGGCGTCGGCTACCGGATCGAAGCCTAGGAGGGCTGTCGCACCTGGGCGCGCCATCGCCGCGTTGCGCCCTGCGCTCCTCGCTCACGGGCGTCCGAGCCCGCTCGCTCCGGTGCTCGGGCGCGCCTTGCGCTGACGCACCCATGCGCGACGAACGCAGTCGCAGCCTGATTGCGGTGCGACAGCCGGCGGGCGGCGGTCAGGCCAGGGCGAGGGAGGTGGCGCGGTAGCCCGCGACGTCGTGCGGCGAGTCCACGCAGTCGACCCGGCAGCCGCGGGCGTCGCGTCCGCCGAGCGGGTTGAAGTGGAACCAGGCGATGTCGTTGTCGGCGGTGCCGGCGCGGAGGCGGCAGCCGCAGGCCGAGCAGGTGACCGGGGCGCCATGCCCGTCACGGACGGCAGCCGGGCGACGGATCTCGGGATCGGACGGGTGGATCATCGGGCGGCCTTCGCTTTCGGGGATGCGTTCGGAACCGGGGACGGCGAGACGGCGCGCGCGACGCCGTCGCCCGATCCTCGCCCACGGGGCCGCGCCGGAACGTCGCCGGGACCGTTGCTGCTCGGTTGCAGTCGGGTTGCGGACCTCGTGACCGGCCGATGCGCTGCTGGCGAGGGGCCGCTCCGGCTCAGCGACTCCCCACGTGGGCGGCGGCCGGCGTCGTCGGCCGGACCGACGCCGGCCCGATCGCGGCCGGCTCGACCGCCACGGGCAGCGGCTCGACGAGCCACACGTCCGCAGCGATGTCCGGCGTCGCGAGGAGCCGCCCGGCGAGGGCGGAGCCGGCTTCCCGGTGGAGCTCCAGAAGCTCGCCCAGCTCGGCGGCGAGGGCCGGGCCGTCCGGCCGGGCGGCGATCGCCGCAGCCAGGCGGACGCCCTGGACGCTTCGCGCGTCGAGGGCGGCGAGATGCCGGCCGTCGGGATCGAGCAGGTAGGCCCGCCCGCCGGTCATCCCCGCCCCGAAGTTCGCCCCGACCGGCCCGAGGACGACGACGGCCCCGCCGGTCATGTACTCGCAGCCGTGCGGCCCGAGGCCCTCGACCACCGCCCGAGCCCCCGAGTTGCGGACGGCGAAGCGCATCCCGGCCCGCCCCACGACGTGGAGGCGGCCGCCGGTCGCGCCGTACAGGCAGGTGTTGCCGGCGATCGCCTGGCGGCGCGGCTCGGCCGCGAGTCCCGCCTCCGGCGCGACGACGACGACGCCGCCCGACAGCCCCTTCGCGACGTAGTCGTTGGCCTGACCGGTGAGGTGCAGCTCGACGCCGGGACCGGCGAACGCCCCGAACGACTGGCCGGCCGACGCCGTGCAGCCCGAGCCGGATCGGACCGGCGAGCTCGCCCCGCTCGATCGCGCCGGTGAGGCCCGCCCCGAACGAGCGATCGGCCGTCGACACGGCGAGGCCCTCGGCCCGGAACCCGGCCTGGCCGCGAAGGGCCGCGGTCAGGCGGCGCTCGAACGGGCTGGCGTCGCCGCGGACGACGTCCCGACCGGCCCCCGCGGGATCGGCCCGCCGAGCGGGTAACGCGGCCCACCGGCCGGCGCCGATCACGGCGTCGAGATCGAGCGTCGCCGCCTGCCGATCCACGGCCAGGAAGCGGCGCGACTCGCCGACGAGATCGCCGACCTCGCGCGCCCCGACCGCGGCCATCTCGACCCGGAGGCTCTCGGCCAGGGCCAGGGCGAACCGCTCGACCTGCTCGGGCGTCCCGGCGAACTTCGCCCGGAGGTCCTCGCGCTGGGTGGCGATCCCGGTCGGGCAGGTGTCGAGATGGCACTGGCGGGCCATGTCGCAGCCGACCGCGACGAGCATCGCCGTCCCGAAGGCGAACTCCTCGGCGCCGAGGAGCGCGGCGATCAGGAGGTCCCGCCCGGTCCGCAGGCCGCCGTCGGTCCGGAGGGCGACGCGATCGCGGAGGCCGGCCCGGAGGAGCGTCTGGTGGACGTCGGCCAGGCCGAGCTCCCACGGCGCGCCGACGTGCTTGATCGAGCTCAGGGGCGACGCCCCGGTCCCGCCGCTGTGCCCCGACAGGTGGACGTACGTCGCGCCGGCCTTGGCGACGCCGGCCGCGATCGTCCCGACGCCGCGAGAGGCGACGAGCTTCACCCCGATCCGGGCGGCCGGGTTGATCGCCCGGAGGTCGGCGATCAGCTGGGCGAGGTCCTCGATCGAGTAGATGTCGTGGTGCGGCGGCGGGCTGATGTAGCTCATCGCCGGCTGGCCGCGGCGGAGGGCGGCGATCCACGCCGTCGCCTTCTTCGCCGGCAGCTGGCCGCCCTCGCCGGGCTTCGAGCCCTGGGCGATCTTGATCTCGAGCTGCTCGCCGCGGGCGAGGTAGGTCGCGGTCACCCCGAAGCGGGCCGAGGCGACCTGCTTGATCCGGGCGTCGTGGCGGGCGCCGTCGGGGCCGGGGACGTACCAGCCGGGATCCTCGCCGCCCTCGCCGGTGTTGGCGGCGCCGCCGGCCCGCTGGATGCCGATCGTGAGGGCCTGGTGGGCCTCCGGCGAGAGGGCTCCCACCGACATCGCGCTGACGACGAAGCGACGGACGATCGAGCGGGCGGGCTCGACCTCGTCGACCGCGATCGGCCGGCCGCCGCGCGGCCGGCGGACCCGGAGGGCGTCGCGGACGACGGTCGGCCCGCCGAGGGCCGCGGCGCCGACGCCCGCTTCGGCCGGTCGCGAACCCCGATTCGGCCTGGACCTCGGCGACGATCCGCGGCGCGTAGCGATGGAGCTCGCCGTCCGCCCGGAAGCGGGCGAAGCCCGGGTCCTGGAGCTTGTTCGACGCGGTCCCGTCGACGACGGATCGGGCTGCCGCGCGGCGGCGCAGCTGCCGCTCCGCGAGCGCCGCGAACCCGACCCGTCCGGGCCACGCCGGCGCCGCCGGGAAGCAGCGCGAGCGAACCTCGTCGTCGAGCTCGATCGTCTCGAACAGCTTGCCGCCGATGTACGACGACGCGGTGCTGATCCCCATCCGGGCGAGGGTCTTGCGGAGGCCGGTGTCGAGCGCGCCGATCAGGTTGCCGACGGTCGCCGCCGCGTCGAGCGCCTCCGCGCCGCGGGTCCCGGCCATCTCGGCCGCCAGCTCCACGGCGAGCCACGGGACGAGCGCGGTCGCCCCGACCGCGAGGACCATCGCCGCGCCGTGGACGTCGAGGACATCGGCGGCTTCGACCACGAGATCGGCCCGGCCGCGCAGGCCGGCCGCGCTCAGGGCCGCGTCGACGGCACCCGCGGCGAGGACCGCCGGGATCGGCAGACGGTCGAGGCTGAAGCCGCGGTCGCTGAGGACGATCAGCTCCGTCCGGCCGCGCGCCGCCGCGACCGCGTCGCGGGCCAGGCGGTCGAGGGCATCGGACAGGGCGCCGGGCCCGTCGCCGGCCGGCCACGTCGCGTCGAGGCGGGCGACCGGGCCCCGGACGTCGCGGAGGAGGGCCGGGAGGTCGGCGAGGAACGGCCGCTCGAGGCGGATCGTCCGCGAGCCGGCCGGCGGACCGCCGAGGAGCGCCGGCCGCCGGCCGAGCTCGATTCGGAGGTCCATGACGGTGCGCTCGCGCTCGGGATCGATCGGCGGGTTCGTCACCTGGGCGAAGGCCTGGCGGAGATGGTCGGAGGCGGGACGGTCGACCCGGCCGAGGCCCGGGATCGGGGCGTCGTCGCCCATGCTCCAGAGCGGCTCGTGACCCTCGATGGCCATCGTCCGGATGTCGAGCCGGGCGTTCTCGGCGTGGAGCCCGGCCAGGAACCGGAGGCTCGCGGCGGTCGGCGGGCCGTCGAGCACGATCGACGAGTCGTCGTCGCCGGCCGGCGGGTCGACGTGGGCAGTCCGCGGCGCGTCGTGGATCGGCAGCCGGCGCAGGAGGTGGGCCTTCGCCTCGACGTCCTCGAGGACGAGCCCGCGGACCGGGTCGACGAGGACCAGCTCGCCCGGCCCGAGCCGGCCGCGCCGGACGGTCTCCTCGGGCGCCAGCGGGATCGCCCCCGCCTCCGAGGCGACCGCGACGAGCCGGTCGCGGGTCACGGCGACGGCGATCGGGCGGAGGCCGTTCCGGTCGGCGATCGCGCCGACCCGCCGGCCGTCGCCGAAGACGATCGCCGCGGGGCCGTCCCACGGGGCGATGAAGCCGGCGGTCCGCCGCCGCAGCGCGGCCACGTTGGGGTGCGGCGTCCGGCGCAGGCGGAGCGACTCCGGGACGGTCGTGAGGAGGGCCGTGCCGAGATCCCAGCCGGTGGCCACGAGGAGCTCGAGGAGCTCGTCGAGCGACTGCGAGTCGGAGCCCGACTCACCGACGAGCGGACCGGCCGCGGCGAGCTCGGCGGCCGCGGCCCCGGCCGGGTCGGCGGCCCGGCCGCGAACCTGCGAGCGGTTGCCGCGGACGGTGTTGATCTCGCCGTTGTGGGCGATCGCCCGGAACGGCTGCGCCAGTCGCCAGGTCGGCAGCGTGTTCGTCGCGTAGCGCTGGTGGAAGACGGCGTAGCGGACGCGGATGCCCGGCGCCAGCAGGTCGGGATAGAGGTCGGCGAGGCGGGCACCTGCGACGAGGCCCTTGTAGACGATCGTCCGGCATGACGCCGAGGGGATCGAGAACGCGTCGCCGAGGCCGGCCGCCCGGGCCGCGGTCTCGATCCGGCGACGGGCGAGGACGAGTCGTCGCTCGAACGCGGCGTCGGCGAGGACGCGGCCGCGGGCATCGAGCGGCCGCCGGACGAACGCCTGGACGAACGCCGGCCGGACCGCCCGGGCCGCGGTCCCGACGGCCGTCGGGTCGGTCGGCACGGTCCGCCAGCGGACGATCTCGAGACCGGCCGAGGCGAGCCCCTCGGCGACGAGGCGGCGGGCCGTGCCGGCGCGCGCCCCGTGGCCGGTCCGCGGCAGGAACAGCTGGACGACGGCCGGACGCTCGGCGGCGAGGCCCGTCCGCGGCGCGATTGCCTCGACGACCGACGCGTCGAGCGGCAGCGAAACGCCCGCCCCGTCGGACGACGCCCCGTCCGCCCCGAACGCGCCGCGATGGGCGAGCGCGGCGAGCCCGGCCAGGGCGAGCGGCAGGACCTCGCCGAGACGCCGGCCGCCGGCGTCGGCGACGAACCCGACGCCGCACGCGTCGTGCTCGAACGCGGGGTCGTAGAGCGGAGCGAGGGCGTCCGGGCGCGGCGCGGCGCGGTCGCGCGAGCGGCGCTGTGGGGGCTCGTTGGCCATCGGTCGGTCTCCGTCGGAGGTGGTGCGGAGGGCGAACCGACCGCCCGGGAGGAGCCGGGCGGTCGGTCGTGCTCGTCGGGGCAGCCGGCGCGGCGCTCGGGAGCGCGCCGTCGCCGGCCGCCGGCTAGGTCTGGTAGGCCACCTCGCCGTGGGTGGAGAGGTCGATCCCGAGCTCCTCGTCGCGGGCCGAGATCCGGATGCCGAGGATCGCGTCGACGAGCTTGACGATGACGAACGTCGCGACGACGGCGTAGGCGATCGTGGCCCCGACGGCGACGAGCTGGGTCAGGACCTGGCCCGCGTTGCCGTCGATCAGGCCGGAGTACGCGGCCTGGACGGCGCTCGTGGCGAGGACCCCGGTCGCGACGGCCCCGAAGACCCCGCCGACGCCGTGGACGGCGAAGACGTCGAGCGCGTCGTCGATCTTCAGGCGCTCGCGGAGGAGGGTCGCGCTGTAGCACAGGCCGCCGGCCGCGAGGCCGATGAGGATCGCCCCGCCGGGGGTCACGAAGCCCGACGCCGGGGTGATCGCGACGAGCCCGGCGACCGCGCCGCAGGCGGCCCCGACGACGCTGACCTTGCGGTGGTGGAGGTAGCTGGCACCGACCCAGGTGAGGGTCGCCGCGGCGGCCGCGGTGTTCGTGACGATGAAGGCGCTCGCCGCGAGCCCGCCGGCGGTGACCGCGGACCCGGCGTTGAACCCGAACCAGCCGAACCACAGCAGCCCGGCGCCGAGGACGGTCATCGGGATGTCGTGCGGCTCCATCCGCTCGGCGCTGGCGACGCGCTTGCCGATGAGGAGGGCGACGATCAGCGCGGACAGGCCCGAGCTGGCGTGGACGACGGTGCCGCCGGCGAAGTCGAGGGCGCCGAGCTTGAACAGCCAGCCGTCGGTCGCCCAGACCCAGTGGGCGACGGGCGAGTAGACGACGATCGACCAGAGGATCGTGAACAGGACGAACGAGGCGAACCGCTTCCGCTCGGCGAACGCGCCGGTGATCAGGGCCGGCGTGATCGCCGCGAACATCAGCTGGAAGGCGGCGAAGAGGACGAACGGGATCGTCGTCGCGTAGACCGCGCTCGGCTCGAGGCCGACGTTCATGAACCCGACGTAGTCGAGGTTGCCGATCAGGCCGTTGCCGGTGGCGTCCGGCCCGAAGGCCAGGCTGAACCCGACGAGGACCCAGACGACGCTCACGATCGCCAGCCCGAAGAAGCTGTGCATGATCGTCGAGAGCACGTTCTTGCGGCGGACGAGGCCGCCGTAGAAGAGCGCCAGCCCCGGCAGCATGATCATCACCAGCGCCGTGGACATCAGCATCCACGCGGTGTCGCCGCTGTTCATCGATCCGGTCCTCCTCGCCCTGGGCCGTGATCCCCGCCGCGGTCCGTCGCGCCGGGCTGGCGGTGCGAGCCCCGCGCTGGGACTCGCCCGGGGTCGAGGATGGGCGTGCCGTCTCGCCGCGGTCGTCGCCGGGTGGGGCCCGAAAAGGATGCGAACCGGTGACGGCCGCGATCGCCCGCCGCGGGTCAGGCGCGGCGGATTTCGGCGACGACGTGGTCGGTGAACGGACCGAGGCGTTCGGCGAGATCGTCCCAGCGCTCGTCCTCGTCGCCGAGGTAGACCGCCCGGGCCCGGGCGAGGACGGGCCGGTGATCCTCGGGCAGCCGCGCCAGGGCCCAGTCCGCCGCGGCGTCCTTGGACCGGATCTGGCCGGTCGCGAGCGTCGTCCAGACCCGGGCGAGGGTGAGGACGACGTTGCGGGTGTCGGTCGGGAGATCGGCCAGCAGCGACGGGAGCTCGTCGGTCATCGCCTGGCGAAGGTCCGCCGCGGGCACCGGATCGAGGAGGCTTGTCGGGCGGCGGGCCGACGAGGGGCCGGGCGGCGTCGAGGACGTTGGCGAG